>NZ_JAGYXY010000009.1 GCF_018362775.1 Alistipes montrealensis | reverse complement strand
CCGGGTGCGGGAAGAGTCCACGCACCAGCAGGTACGCGACGAACGTCGAGAAAACAGAGACGACGGTATCGATGGCTAGGATAAGCCACGACGAAAAGTAACGTGACGAAACGTACTTCTCGATTCCTAAACCTGACAATAAATGATAAAGCATGGAGTGAGGCGAAAAATTACCGGAAACCTGACCGACAGGATAGCCGGAATGCAATATGAATCGATCCCTGCCGGAACAGGGATAAGCCGATTATCGGTGACCTAAAATAAAAATTATCGAAATTCCCGCCTGCAGAGAGATCTGCGGACGGAATACGTACAGGTTCGGCAGAATAGACCGATTAATCCGTCGTGATTTTTTCGAGAAAACTGCCGGGAATGTAAGTCGTCGCCACAGCTACGACCCCTTCGATCGAGACGATCAGCCGCCGGTTGCCCTTGATGCGTCTGATATACCCCTCGGCCCCCTTGAAAACACCCTCCGTAACGCGCACCCGGTCGCCCTGGCGGAACTCCGCCGGCACTTCACCGAGGTATTCCAATCCGGGGTCGTCGATCGATGTAACCAGCATAAAGGCATTCATCTCCTGATCGGGAATGACGGCCGGCTTTTTGGTATCCCGGTCGAAATAGACCATCAGCGGAGTAGTCGGCCTTACCCGCTGCATCAGTTCAAGCACCGAGCGTTCGGCCTGCCGGACGAACATCAGTGAAGAGACAGCCGGTTCTCGGCGGCAGATCGTCCTGCCACCGACGGTTGTTTCTATGGAACGTAACGGGATATAGGTTTTTACACCGTCCTGTGCGAGAAGCCTTTCGACATCGAACACCCGGTTGTAAAAAACTTTCAGTGCATACCAGTGCTCTTCGTCACTCTTGTCGAACATAGCTTGCTAAAGGGCATACTTTACAATCCCCCGCAGATAAGAAACCAGCCCGTGCAAGGCAGTTTTTCAGCGAGGCAATCGGGGGTTGGCCGCTTGTAATCCGACACCTGATGCAACCGTTCCTGACCCAGGAACAACACCGAAACCCCTGTAAAAAATGCAACCTCCGAAGAAGAGGCAATTTTTACTACACAAAAGTATGAATTATTGGCTGAATAACCAAACATTTCATTTCAATCTTTTCGATCCAAAAGTTTCAGCAATTAAACAATTGCCTATATATCAATATTTTACACAACAAATAATTATCACATGCGTCCAAATAGACAACAAAACACCCGTTTTGTTCTATTCGGCAATCCGAACGCGATAAAACCCATAAAAAATGCGACCCGAAGGCCGCATTAAACAGGGTTCAAAATTACCGGAAATCTACTCGATCCGTTCTGCCCCCTCCCCTGTGAACAATCAGCGTCGATAATCTTCATCATGTCTGTCTTGCTCAACGCTCGTTTCGGTGTACGGGTGTTGAATTTGCTAATCTTGTACTCGTTGAATGGGTTTTTCTCCCTGCTGACAATCTTTGCCTTAATTGCTCGGTTGAACATCGCCCGTAAAGTCCGCATCTGGAAACTCAATGTCGTTTCCTTATTGCCTTTCGACCGCATCCATCCCTCGAAAGCACTCAAAAACGCTTCGTCTATCTGACCGAACGTATAGGACAGCGGTTTGTCAGCGTTAAAGGATTTGAGCACGTTGTAGGAGTTCAGATAGGCATAAGCATTACCAACCGCTCCCTCCCGCTTGAGTTGTTCCACCGTCCGCAAATAAAAACTCTCTACCGTCTCGGACTGGATTTGCTCACGGGTCTGTTCCTTTACGAGCGTTTCAGCCGTATAGTCTTCATCGCGGGCGGCTTTCTCCAATAATTTGGTTTGATACTCGGATTTGACTTTCAGAATGATTTGCTGGATGTACTTGCGGTCGGGACACTTGGGTTTAGGCTCGTTGCGGTCGAAATCCCAGTTAGACGGATGCACGGAAACACCCAAACTTTTCATCGTCCGTTTACGGTCTTTCGTAATGCGCAACATGAGCGGATGCTCCCCGTTGGCGAGGGTTTTGCTTTTGAAACAAACAACTGAAATAGTGGCGTCCATAGCCTTTTGGCGGTTTACACCACGGTTTCACAGACCGTGTAAACCAACGTAAAAACGGGGTCAGAGGCCACGAATCAATCAACCGCCAACAAACGAAAAAAGGCTCGGCAATCATCAGATTACCAAGCCTTTCCATCAGTCGGGGGGGGGTGACTGGATTCGAACCAGCGACCACACGCCCCCCAGAGGAGAAATTTATTTTTTCCGATAAAAGTAATTAACTTTATTTTAGTATATTTACATCACGTACAGATAATTGCGATTTTGACTTATTGTCATCTATTGCGATTTTTCTTGTACCACTTTTGTACCACCAATTATTTTGCATCGGGAAATGGCCTATTCGGTTCGCATCGTTTTACGGAAATACAAACCCAATTCAATGGGGTATCACATTCTCCAATTATGCGTCACTAAAAACAGCAGTCGCAAGCGCATCAGTCTGAAATTATACGTCGATCCGGCCTATTGGGACAATTCGGCCGAACGACTTATCATCGAACGGAATTTGAAAGGTGAAAAACAGCGGGAGGCCAATAAGAAACGCATTCAGGACAATGCCTTTCTGGACAAGGTCAAGGCCCGCGCCCGCGAGATTATCGAGAAGTTCGAGATAGACGGCATCGACTGGACGCTGAATCAATTTGAGGAAACATTTTTGAGCCCCTCCAAGCAGGGCAAATTCTGCGCATACCTCGAAAGCCATATTCAAACACTGCGGGATACCGGCCACACGGGCAACGCCAAATGCTATTTCGAAACACTTCGGCTGCTCAAATATTACGACGGCAAACTGAATCAACGGCTATTCTCCGACATCGACCTGCGTTACGTGCGCAATTTCGATACGTTCCTGCAAAAGCGAGGTTGTAAGGGCAATACCCGCAAATATTATTTCAAGGCATTGCGAACTATATTGAATCAAGCGAACCGGGAGGGTATCGGCTCGGAGGCAGCCTATCCTTTCGGAAAAGGCGGCTTCGAGATCGCCAAGCTGGAAGAAGCGACGGAGAAGCGTTACCTTCCGCCTCAAGACTTGCAAAAACTCAAAGATACGCCCGCACAGAATCCCCAGAACGAATACGCCCGGCAACTCTTTCTTTTTTCTTACTACTGCTACGGAATGTCGTTCGTCGATATGGCCTACCTTACGACCGATCATATTCAACGGCTGGCCGACGGAAATTATATCGTCTACAAACGCAACAAGATTAAGCACCAAAAGAACGTAACTGCCATCCGAATCCATATCACGCCGGAGATTCAAGGATTGATCGAACGGCTGAAATCTGCCTCGCCAACCGTCGATAACTATTTGTTACCGATTATTACCTGTTCCGGCTATACGGGCGAGAAGCTATACAACCACATCCGAAGCCGTTACGCCAAATATCAAAAATATTTGAAATCGTTGGCCGAAGAACTCGGTATCGATTATCATTTGACCAGCTATGTAAGCCGTCATACAATGGCAATGACCTTGCAATACAATAAAATCCCGCGCGAAATCATTTCGCAGATGCTCGGTCATGCCGACCTCGAAACGACCAACACCTACCTCGACAGCTTCGACAACAAGGTAATCAACGAGGCGGCAAAAGTTTTGTAATAGACTAATAATGGTTTAATATTTTTTGTATATTTGCGCTATGAGCGTAAAAAACAAGTCGAAAATAAACCAGTTACTACAAGGGGTTCCGACTGGAGCCGTGTATCTGACCTCGTGGATGAAGCAAAATAATATACCGCACTCCACCCAACACAGATACGTCGAATCCGCTTGGCTGACCCCCATAGGGACAGGTGCAATGATCCGCACGGGCGATACGCCGACGTTATACGGAGCCATATACAGCCTCAATACACAGGCTGACAAACATCTGACAATAGGAGCCATGTCGGCATTGGAGATACACGGATATTCGCACTACCTTCCGATGGGCAGACCGACCGTTTCGCTGTCTGCGCCACAAAAGGAGTATTTACCGCTTTGGTTCAGAAAATACGACTGGGGCGTTACACTCCGGCTGTTTACCACCGAAATATTCAATTCCGACACCGGAATCACCACCACCCGACAAGGGGTTTTCGAGTTGCCGATCTCTACCCCGGAACGGGCGTTTATGGAGTGTCTGCACCTCGCTCCGCAATATTACGACATTACCGACCTCTATTATGTGATGGAAATGCTGTCGATACTCCCGCCGAAGAATGTACAACGACTGTTGGAGGAGTGCCGTTCCGTCAAAGTGAAGCGGCTGTTCCTCTTTATGGCCGAAAAGGCCCGTCATGCGTGGTTCGAGGCCCTTGACCTCGACCGGATAGACCTCGGCAGCGGCAAGCGGGTAATCGCCAAAGGAGGCGTTTACGATAAGAAATACCAAATCACGATTCCGGCAGAACTGAAAAATGATTAATCAAGAGTACAAAGAGCGCGTGCGGCTGTTGCTCCGCATCATCCCGATTATTTCGACGGAAGAATGTTTTGCCGTTCACGGCGGCACGGCAATCAATCTGTTCGTGCAAAATCTGCCGCGATATTCAGTAGACATCGACCTGACCTACATTCCCGTCAAGCCGCGGGAAGCAAGCCTCGCCCATATCAAAGAACGGCTGAAAGCGGTAAAGGCAAAGATCGAGACTGCGATACCGGGCATTGCAGTACGCGAAGTTCCCAACAAACTGATCTGCACCCATAACGGGCATTTCGTCAAAGTGGAGGTAAACGACGTGAAGCGCGGCATCATTGCACCGCCCATCGAATTACCCTTATGCGACCTTGCCCAAGAAGATTTCGGCGTATTCTGCAAAGCCCGCATCGTGCCGCTGTCGCAACTCTATGGCGGCAAGATCACGGCGGCACTCGACCGCCAGCACCCGCGCGACCTGTTCGATGTAAGTCTGATGCTCGATTATATCAAAGACTTTGACCAGATTAAGCGCGGTTTCATCTTCTGCCTGCTGGGAAGCGACCGCCCGATCTTGGAGTCCCTTAATCCTAATTTCAACGACCAGCGCGACGCCCTGACCAACCAATTTGAGGGCATGTCCTCAACGCCGTTCACCTACGAGCAGTACGAAGCGACCCGCCGCCGACTGGTCGAGTATATCAACGACCATCTGACACCGACCGACAAAGCATTTTTACTCGGATTCGAAGACGGGACGCCGGATTGGGACGCATCGGAATACCGGGATTTCCAGCATTATCCGTCGGTTCAATGGAAACTGCTTAATATACAGAAATTAAAGTCTCACGACCAAAAGAAGCACGAGGATGGATTGAAGAAATTGAAAACGTTCTTTTTCGGTTCATAAAGCTACGTTTGTCATGTATTCCCCGCCTATTAAATACGATGATTTCCTACAAAAATTCTCGACAGAAGCAGATGCGTTTCAATTTTATCAAACGTACTGTGGAATCTATTGTCCCTCATGTGGAGATAAACGGTTTTCTTATTTACGAGATGTCAAGCCCTACATGGCCTACTGCAAAAAATGCCATAAGGAATTCTCGATATTGAAAGATACGATTTTCGTTCGAAAGGAGACAGACTTCAGATTTTGGCTCTACATCGGGTATCTGCATTACCGAATGCAAACAGATATGATAATCGATCGCCTCAACATAGCAGCCTTACAGCGGGACATGCAGGGAACCACCTACAAATCACTGTGTCGCATCAACCGCAAACTGGCACACTGGTTCGATGAGATAGATGCTTCCGACAGAGACAATTTATTCGCATCGCTTCACAGAATATTAAAATAGACCTGTTTTTTGTACTTATAGGGATATTTTCAATGACACTCCCCTGAAATCCTCGGATTTCAGGGGATTTTTTCATATGTAGTCCAACTAAGTATACATTATGATAAAAACAGACGAAAACCCATATAATTCAATAGAAACATGAACAAATTCACCGATGAAACCCCGATCGCAATGCTGACCGTGGGACAACTGAAAAAGATTCTCGGCATCGACCGAATCTTGGGTAATCTTACTGCGAATCAAGCTCCGACCGAGCAAGTAATGACCATCGAGGAGGTCGTGCGCCTGACCGGATACAGCAAGGCGACGATTTACAAATTTACGAGCGACCGAAAGATTCCGTTTCGCAAGCCGGAGCATAAAGGCCGTAAGCTTTACTTTAACCGTGAGGAGGTTCTCGACTGGTTGCAGAGCGAATCACACCCGACGATCGAACAGGAAAACATCCAGAGAATAAACCAATTAAAAAAGCATTAACCATGAAAACTGAAACAACAATGAGCAAGTCAGTATTCGACCCGGAGGTTCCGCCCCGTGAAGGGTTCATCTTCTACCGTACTTTTTACGAAGCGCTGGCCTCGATGAAGAACAGGGCAAGATTACATCTCTATGATGTGATTATGAGATACGCCCTCTATGGCGAGGAACCGACGGATCTCAACGGGGAGCAGATGCGAATTTTCATAATAATCCGCCCCCAGTTGGATGCCAACGAACGGAAACGGCAAGCAAAGTACAAGGAGAAGGCAATCAAAAAGAATAAAAAATCCAACGAATTTTTCACAAAAACTGAAGACGAAGAAAATGACAATTTACCAATACTCAACGATATACAATATGAATAGGTCGCTCCTAAAAGATAATTCTAACATGAAAGAAAACGAATATGACAATGGACACACGGAAAGGCAAACAGTCGGTTCGAATCCCTCAAAACTCCCTCTGATCAAAGTCTCCGTATTCGAGAACTATTACGCGACAGAACCCCTCGACTGTGTTGACCTGATAAAGTGGTTCAAGACAGCCCGATTCAAGGAGCAGGTCATCGCTTTCCGCACGACCTCCAACGAGAAGGTCCGCCAACGGATTAAACGCAACCTGCCGTGCATCACTCCCAGCGGGATATTCAATACTCGGAGCCGTGACGGGCTGGTTCAGCACAGCGGGTTCATATGTATTGACATCGACCACAAGGACAACGGCGTATTCGGGCCGGAGTGGTTCGAGAAGAAGAAACTCGTCGCCAAGACCTTCGACAGCTTGTTCTGTGCAAGTATGTCGATCAGCGGGAATGGCCTGTGCCTGATTTTCCGCATTGCTCACCCGGACATGCACCTGGCACAGTTCGACGCTCTGGTTCGGGAGATCTACGAGAAAACGGGGCTCGTCGCCGACCAAGGGTGTTGCGATGTCTGCCGCTTGCGGGGAGCCAGTTACGATGCCTACCCATACATCAATCCGCACGCAAAGCCTTATCGGGGCGTGCTGAAAGAAAGAACGGCAAGGGCCAAAGTCCGGACAGCCCGGGAAAAGGAGCTGCTCGATGAAAAGGTCTATAAATTAATCAAGAAAATCCGTGAAGAGAAGAAGGATATCACCAACGACTATCACGACTGGTATTGCATCGGATGCGCCTTGGCGCACGAATACGGCAAGGAGGAGGGGCTTCGGTTATTTCATCTGGTCAGCATGCACTCCAAGAAGTATTACCCGACCGAATGCGACGAGCAGTTCGCCAAATGTCTGCGAAGCCGAAAAATCGGGATCGAGACCTTCCTATGGATTTGCAAGAAACACGGGGTGACGTTCAAGTAGCCCACCGTCCCGCACGCGGAGCCGGAACCTTGTCGAAGGGTTCCGGCTTCTTTTTATTATATCTGCATCCCTGCGTAGATAGTACCCGAAAGCATGTTTGGCGAAATTTGCACAACAAGGCCCCGATGGGTGTCGTCAATTGCGAAATATTTTTTACCTTTGTCTTGTCGCGCAAGCGGCGTATATTGGTGAAAGTGTTTCGATTTAACCTCGAATAGGAATCTGGAAAATTCAATTTGCTGAGGGTAAACGACGGCACTCATCACTTGTATTGGTATGCGAGATATAATCCCCATACTATACAGGTGTGGGGTCTTGTGTCAGTTTATTTCAGCAAAGGTATTCCAGAACCTCTATTCGAATAAAACGGGCAGCTCCACACTTTCTTTTTGTAATCATGCCAAGTCGGGGCTGGGTGGCGCAAACACTTACCGTCATGGAGGAAATTACAGCCTACTCGATTCTCAAAGAATTAGGTAACGATGCGTTGTACAAGTACATTTACGAGAACATCGCCGAACTCACCTTTGACTCGCACCGAATTACTAATTATTTTCCGCAAGATTTCCAAGACTGTTACGAACGTATGCTGATCGCACATGCGGACGAAGGCGACATCCGGAATCGGAATGCTATTATTGCAAACCGTATAGGAATCTATCTCGGTCACAACAGCAGGGCCTTGCAGATTGAAAAGATCGGAGAAGTTACGTCTATAAACATGAACGGAGAAGAAACACCGACTTCGCTTTGGAGAAAAACAGCCATGTAACACTACCTTTAACTATCTAATAATAAAACTATGGAAGAATTTTACTCGCCTGTATGGCAGGAATACCTCGGCGGAGTGAGCGGCATTGTATTTACAATCATCATCATTCTTTTATTCGTTTTCACGTTTCGATACTTGCGTAAAAAACCTATTTCGCCCACTGCTCCGTCCCAAGTTCCGCAGGCGCCGGATGAAATGCCCGCTGTTGAAACCTCACAACCAGAACCGCTATTGATTCATTGCCCGGCCTGCGGGACGGAAATATCCCGCTACGCCCCATCATGCCTGAAATGCGGGCATCCAATCTGCCCGACCTCAAATCCAAGAGCTGCGTCGTCGGATCATAACCAGACGATAATCGTTCAAACTCCCGTTCGTCAATCTAACGGGACAGGAACCGCCGGATTCGTTTTATCTCTTATCGCCCTGATTCTGTCATGGCTCCCGGGAGTAGGCTGGGTGGTTTGGTTTCTGGGATTCCTGCTGTCTTTCATCGGCATATTCAAAAGCCCGCGAGGCTTAGCGATTACGGGCTTTATCATTTCGATAATCGACCTGATTATTTTAGTTGCACTGGTCGGAACCCTTGCCGCCATCATAGCCCCATTTTTCTTCTGATATAAAGAACCTTTAACTATGAATCACAACATGGACAATACACCGCAACCCACAGAGCAATGTTTGGAAAAGCCAACAGTCAATATCGGTAAATTAGGATTCATATTATCCCTTATTTCAATCCCCTTATGCCTCATAGCACCGACCAGCCTCCTTTTATCATGTATCGGAGCCTCCTATCGCCGTACAAAACGGACGACTGCCGGAATAATAATTTCAACAGTTACGATGCTATTACTGTTAATTCTTGTCTTTTGCATGTATTTGAGCAACAGACAGCAGCGACAATACGCTCAAGAACTGCAACGATATACCGAGCAACAAGATGCACTGCGATACTAAAAACATGAGACTTATGACCAATACCGACTTTTCAGCCCCCAGAGACATAACTCCCAATCGAATGGGTACAGCAGGTTTTGCCCTTTCCATCGGATATACCATACTGTTTATTCTATATGCAATAGTAGCCGAGGCGATTGCAAACGCCGGAATCCATATGACAGACTCGGTGTTTTCCTATTTATCGATGGTCTTAATACTAAATGTATGGCTACTCGGACTGATATTTCCCATCGGCGGACTGCGCTCACAACCCAAAGGGAAAGCAATAGCAGGATTAATCATCTCTCTATTGCCGATAATTCTGTTTCTATTTACTGCAATAATAGTAAGCCCACAAATATCAACACCTATCCGTTTTGAAAACGAATTAAAAGAACGCAAAACACAGGCCATCGAACGCATCAAGGATGTCCGCACCGCCCAGCGTGCGTTCAGAGCCGAATATCAGCGTTATGCTGAGGATTTCGACGAATTGGAGAGATTTCTTCATGCAAATCCAACCGAATTAAGATGCGACATCGAGCAACTCCGTTACATACCTAATTCCGACAACGAGTTTATCATGGAAACCGGATTTACCAAGACATCCTCTAATCGTACCGCCCCTTTCATAGAAGTTCGCGCCCCTTACAAACTCTTCCTCGATACGATCAAATATAGACGGGAAATCATCGACCTAATTGATGACGAGGTAAATAATTTCAACCGTTATCCCGGCATCAAATTCGGCTCGACAAATGAAGCCGATAATGATATTGGCAATTGGGAATAAAATTAATTTCTCGTATATAATTCCGGTCGAGGATAAAGCACATAGTTATAAGTTGTTATCCACATCCTTTCCGAATCTTCATCCCGACCATTCTTAGTTGTCCCGACCTGCCGCAACCCGGCAGGTCGCTTTGTTAAATCCCGACAGAAGATACTGCGACGCGATTACAGCTCATATAACCACGAACCCGATAAATTCATTATCTGCCTGTTTGGAACGACTGTATAAGGTAATATGATTTTTTGTATCTTTGAGAATAAACTCTATAATAAAATGAAATTCAAACATTCAGACATTGAAATTCCCCGTGAAGACCCTTTCAAAAATTGTAAACTCAATCGTCAGCCTAATGCTATTATATTAACACAAATAGTCCAAAATTACTCTGATAGCTTCGTCTTGTCTATTAACGGAGAATGGGGAACTGGGAAAACCACGTTTATGAAAATGTGGGCAGCATACTTAAAACAACAAGAGATAACATCGATTTATTTCAATGCATGGGAGAATGACTTTATCTCTGACCCAATGATTGCGTTATTGGGAGAACTACAGCAATTAAAGACTTCCAAAACAGCCAAGACATTAAATTCAATATTGGACATTGGGAGTAAAATCGCTATCAAAGCTATTCCAACATTAACCAAAGGCATTGTGAAACATTATTGCGGTAATGAATTAGCAGAAGCCGCAAAAGACGCCCTCAAGGCTGGAGCAGAGATATTCAAAACCGAGGTTATTGAATATGAGAATAAAAAGAATAAACTTGTAACTTTCAAAGAAGAACTATCCAGTTTTATTGAAAAATCTGTTCCTAACAAACCGCTTATTTTCATCGTAGATGAATTAGATAGATGTCGCCCGGACTATGCCGTCGAAGTTCTGGAAAAGATTAAACATTTTTTCTCAATAAAAGGGATTGTTTTTGTCTTATCTATCGATAAAGAACAGTTGAGTAATTCTATACGAGGACATTATGGCAGTGACCGCATCAATGCGGAAGAGTATTTACGCAGATTTATTGATGTTGAATATTTATTGCCGAAACCCGACATTGAATCATATTGCAAATACCTATATGAATACTTTAATTTCAAAGAATTTCTTGAGAGCGACGAAAGGTATCGAAATGGATTAAGCGGCGATAAAAATAATCTTTTAAGATGCGCTACCGAAATCATAAAGGCCCAAAACTATTCGTTGCGACAAATAGAAAAATTATTTGTTCACACTCGTTTAGTGTTATGTTCTTGTAGTAGTCGCCACTATGTATTCCCTTCATTAACGTTTATGTTGATATGTATCAGAACAATTAATCCTCAATATTATCAAAAGATTATAAACCAACAATTAACCCTTGACGAATTAGTCAATTTTATTCCTACTATATTTCCTGTCAACATATTTAACAACAAATCCTCACTCTCTCATACAGCTTCACTATGGGGTTTGGCTGA
This sequence comes from Alistipes montrealensis, assembly GCF_018362775.1. Taxonomy (GTDB): domain Bacteria; phylum Bacteroidota; class Bacteroidia; order Bacteroidales; family Rikenellaceae; genus Alistipes; species Alistipes montrealensis. The sequence goes on along the minus strand of NZ_JAGYXY010000009.1, from coordinate 94,143 downwards.
GTTATTCTATTGTTTTGCTCAAAGTTTTTTGAGAACACCACAACCTTTGCAATTAACAGATGATAATGTAGATTCAAGTAAACCGAAATTGACCTTTACAATTGAATATGTAGATAATGAAAAGTTAGCCAATGCAATCATTGGCTGTTATAGGTTCTATTCTGACGCAGGTTGGGGTCACATTATAAAATCAATTGATCTATTGAACCCCATATTAGAACAAATCTAATTTTCGAATAGCGACCATTTATGTACCACTTGTGTACCACCGTCATTTTTCCGGCCATATACCACAAAAGAAAAATCCTCGATATTCGATTGAATATCAAGGATTTTCCATCAGTCGGGGTGACTGGATTCGAACCAGCGACCACACGCCCCCCAGACGTGTACTCTAACCGGACTGAGCTACGCCCCGATTCCTGCCGCGGAGGATTTCCCTTCGCTTTGGGACTGCAAATATAGTATATTTTTCAAAAACAAACACATTTCCGCAGGATTTTTTTCTATTTTTGCGGAAATGAAACGATTTTCACATTTTTTACTCTCCGCTGCCGCGTGCCTCGCAATAGCCTGCGGAGGCCCCTCGGGACACGCCCTGAGCGACTTTACGACCGAAGTCTATACCCCGTTCTATGCATCGGGATTCGACATCCGCGGAACCGGCAAGGACGCCTCGACGCTCATCACGGTCCACAATCCATGGCAGGGAGGCAGCAATGTAGAGCAACACCTGCTGATCCTGCGCGACGGCGCAAAAGCCCCCGCGAACTTCGACGGACAGGCCGTAAAAGTCCCCGTCCGCCACGTGGTCTGCATGTCGTCGAGCCATGTGGCGATGTTCGACGCCATCGGACAGGTGAAACGCATCTCCGGTGTTTCGGGCATCGACTACATCTCGAATCCCTACGTTCAGGAACACCGTCTCTGCGGCGAGGTCCGCGACGTGGGCTACGATACGAACCTCAATTTCGAACTGCTTGCCGCCATGCGCCCCGACATCCTGCTGCTCTACGGCGTGACGGGTGAAAATACGGTCGTCACAGGCAAACTCCGCGAACTGAATATTCCTTATATATATATCGGCGACTATGTGGAGGAGTCCCCGCTGGGCAAGGCCGAATGGCTGGTCCTTGCCGCCGAGCTCTGCGACCTGCGTACCGCCGGCGCAGACACCCTGCAACGCATCGCTCGCGACTACCATGCCCTGAAGGCACAGCCTGCACCGGATGCGCCCCGTCCGAAGGTAATGCTGAACACCCCCTACCGCGATACCTGGTTCCTGCCCCCGACCCACAGCTACATGATCCGCCTCGTCGAGGATGCCGGCGGAGAATACGTCTATACGAAGAACGATTCGAATGCGTCGGTGGCGGTCGACCTGGAGGAAGCCTACCTGCTGGCCAACGCAGCGGATTTCTGGCTCAACGTCGGTCCCTGCAACACACTGGCGGAACTGACGGCCCAAAACCCGAAATTCGCCAATATCCCGGTCGTACGCGACCGTAAGGTCTACAACAACAACCGCCGCCAAACGCCTTCCGGAGGCTCCGACTTCTGGGAATCGGGCGTCGTGCGCCCCGACCTCGTGCTGCGCGACCTGCGGACAATCCTTTCCGGCGGCAGCGATGCGACCTACTATTACAAACGCCTCGAATAACATGAAAGCCGTCATCGCAATCCTCCTTTCGCTTTTCGCCCTTCAGGCCGCGGCTCAGCCCAAGGAATCCGACGCGTGGTTCCACTACTATTCCGACGGGCGGGCTGTCGCCAAGCGCGACTCGCTTTACGGATTCATCGACCGCAACGGCGTGGAAGTCATACCGTGCCAGTACCAGAAAGCCTACAACTTCAACGACGGCATCGCCATGGTCCGCCACAATTTCGAGGTCTTCGCCATCGACACCCTGGGCAACCGCCTCGACCGGAAGGTCCGAATCCCCAAATTCCGGGGCCAGGAGTTCGAGGGCTTCGTCTATTGGGTCTGGCGCCGCTTCCCGTTCACATCGAGCGACGAATACGCGCAATTGCGCAACCAAACGGCCAACGTCGTCATCACCATCGGCAAGGACGGCCGCATCACGGACTGCGAAAAGGCCGACGACAGTCCGGAATCCATTTTCTGGAAAGTTCATGAAATCATCATGGATTCACCCGCATGGACGCCGGGGGAGGTGGACGGCAAGCCGGTTGAAATCCGTTACCTGCTGCCGATCGAATTCGGCCATTTCCGTCCGCTGAAATGCCGTCCGATCGACGCCGAGGGCCGGTATATGGGCGGCAACCTCGTTTACCCGCTCTTCCGGAACGGCTACGCCTACAATTTCTACGGCTGGTTTTTCGGCAACCTCCGGTTCCGGAACTCGAACGAATACCAGCGCGCCGCATCGGGCCGTGTCCGGGCCGCATTCACCGTCGACACGAAGGGCTCGGTGCGCGACATCGAAATCCTCAGCTTCCACAACGAGGTCTGCCGGAAGAAAACCGTAGAACTGCTCAAGAAATCGCCCCGGTGGATACCGGGAACCGTCGACGGCCAACCCGTAGCCGTCCGCTATGAACTGACGTTCAATTTCAGATTCCGCTAAATGAAAACCCGCAGGACCGCCATCCTCTTCACCGCACTCAGCCTGCTCACTGCGGCGCTCTTCATCGCCGACCTCGCCGTAGGGTCCGTCGCCGTACCGCCGGGCGATGTCTGGGCGGCTCTCACGGGCGGCGCCTGCGATCCTGCCACCAGCGACATCATCCTTAAAATCCGCCTGTTGAAAGCCGTCACCGCACTCTTCGCCGGCGCGGCTCTTGCCGCCAGCGGTCTGGAAATGCAAACCCTTTTCCGCAACCCGCTGGCCGGGCCCTACGTATTGGGCGTCAGTTCGGGCGCCGGACTCGGCGTCGCGCTGTTCCTGCTGGGTGCACCCCTGCTGGGCGTCGCAGGACACTCGTTCATCCAGTCGCTGGGCGTCGCCGGAGCGGCATGGCTGGGCTCGGCCCTCGTGCTGGCCGTCGTCATGGCCGTCAGCCGCCGCATCAAGGACATCATGGTCATCCTGATCCTCGGCATGATGTTCGGCTCGGGCATCAGTTCGGTGGTCGAAATTCTCCAATACCTGTCGAGCGAAGCCGCGCTCAAATCGTTCGTCATCTGGACCATGGGGTCGCTCGGCGACGTTACGGGCAGCCAGCTTGCGCTGCTGCTTCCCGTCGTCACGGCAGGCCTCGTACTGGCCGTCGCCGTCATCAAGCCCCTCAACCTTTTATTGCTGGGCGAGAACTACGCCCGCACGATGGGCCTCAACGTCCAACGCACACGCACGCTGATTTTTCTTTCGACCGTCCTGCTCGCCGGTACGGTCACTGCCTTCTGCGGTCCGGTAGGCTTTATCGGACTGGCCGTGCCGCACCTCGCACGCATGCTTTTCGCCTCGGCCGACCACCGCATCCTGATGCCGGGATCGATGCTCGCGGGCGCCGCCCTGCTGCTGGTCTGCGACCTCGTCGCCAAGAGCCTCGCCCTGCCGATCAACACCATCACGGCCCTGATGGGCATTCCGGTCGTCATCTTCGTCGTCGTTCGCAACCGCAATATTTTCTGAGCATGAGCATCACCCTGCGCCATATCACACTCTCCTACGGCAGCCGCACGCTGCTCGAAAACGTCACGGCCTCCTTCGAACAGGGCTCGCTGACCGCACTGATCGGCCGTAACGGCACTGGTAAAAGCACCCTGCTGCGGGCCGTCGCCGGACTGGGCGAAACCGCCGCCGGCGAGGTGGAACTCTGCGGCCGCCCGTTAGCCGCGCTTACGCCGTTGCAGCGGGCCACAACCGTGGGATTCGTCACCACCGACAAGGTCCGCATCGCCAACCTGGCGTGCGAGGATGTCGTGGCGCTGGGACGCGCCCCCTATACCAACTGGATCGGACGCATGCAGGAGACCGACCGCGCCGTCGTCGAACGGTCGCTGCGCCTGGTCGGGATGTCCGGCTTCGCCCGCAAGACGATGGACCGCATGTCCGACGGCGAGTGCCAGCGGGTGATGATCGCCCGCGTGCTGGCGCAGGACACCCCCGTCATCCTGCTCGACGAACCCACCGCCTTTCTCGACCTCCCCAACCGCTACTCCCTGGCGATGCTGCTCCGGCAGTTGGCCCACGACGAGCAGAAGTGCATCCTCTTTTCGACGCACGACCTCGACGTGGCGCTCTCGCTCTGCGACTCGGTGGCACTGATCGACACCCCGGCGCTGCACCACCTCCCGGCCGACGAAATGGCCCGCAGCGGATTGATCGAACGGCTCTTCTCCGAATCGAACGTCACGTTCGACGCCGCAACCCGGCACATCCGCATCTCGCACGACTGAGCCGATACAGGCCGCCCGTATCCCGCACTCCTTACCGAACGGCTGGCAAACAGCCGTTTATGCCCAGCCGATCTGCATGGCCGCAACGAAATACAGCAATGAATTCCGGCAGGCGCAGACAGGATTTTTTTCGTTCGGACTCTTTTTTCTCATTTTTTTTTGCACAAGTCACTTTTTTGCTTACCTTTGCACCGCTAAAGTAACCCCATTCGGGGTATGCGATAGTGGTAAGGGCCCATTCGTCTATCGGTTAGGACGCAAGATTTTCATTCTTGAAAGAGGAGTTCGACTCTCCTATGGGCTACAAACGAAGGGGCCGGAAAGGCAGCGGCAACGGGAAGGCACACATAGCCCCCGAAACATCGGAAATCGCCGGCAACGACCCCTACGGGTGAAAAACTTTTCGAGGAGCGGACCTGCGGGTCTATCCGAAGGCGGCCAAGGCCGTTTCAAGCCAAGCAACTGAAAAAAGTAAAAATAAAAATTAACGAATTATGGCAAACCATAAGTCATCGAAAAAGAGAATTCGTCAGACCCTGACGAAGCGTGCTCACAACCGTCTGTTCCACAAGACGGCCCGCAACGCCGTGAAGGCTCTGCGCACGACTACCGAGAAGAGCGCCGCCGAAGCACTTCTTCCGAAGGTAACCGCTATGCTCGACAAACTGGCCAAGCACAACATCGTGCACAAGAACAAGGCCGGCAACCTGAAGAGCTCGCTGCAACTGCACGTGAACGCGCTTTAGCCGCTGACCGAAAAAAAGTAAGCGCCGAACCTCTTGAAGGTTCGGCGCTTACTTTTTTTACCGGCCGCAGGAATCGGGTGCAAACGTTCCGCCCTTGCAAGATACGACAGCCAACCGGACCGGCAACGACCCTCAGGATCGTCCGCCCCGCCGAAGGAGAATCGGCTCTCCCCTGCCGCGACCGCCTATTTCAATCCGTCGATCACCGTAGCGATGCGATCGAAAACCTCGTCCATCGTCCCTGTGCCGTTGACCGAGGCGTATTTCCCCTGCGCAGCGTAGTAATCCGACACGATGGCCGTCTGCGCACGATACACGTCCAGACGCCCGCGAATCACCTCTTCCGAAGCGTCGTCGGCACGGCCCGAATCCTTGCCGCGCAGCAGGATGCGGCGAATCAGTTCCTCCTCGGGAACGTGAATGTCGACCATTACATCGACCTGGAGACCGTGTTTGGCCAGGATTTTGTCGAACTCCTCCGCCTGTACCGTGGTGCGGGGGAAACCGTCGAAAATACAGCCGGCGGCATTCATGTGCTCGGTGACATAATGCTCGATCATGCCGATTACGATCTCGTCGGGAGCCAGCCGGCCCGACTTGATGTAGGCCTCCATGCTCTGTCCCAGTTCCGTACCCCGGCGAATCTCGTCGCGGATCACCTCGCCCGTGGAAACGTGATCGATTCCGTAGTGTTCCTTTAAGCGCTGAGCCTGCGTGCCTTTGCCGCAACCCGGAGCGCCGAATAAGACGATATTTACCATAACTAACCCTTTTTGTAATTGGACCGGGCAAAATTACGTTATTTTTTGGGGAAACAAGAGTATTTCCTTAATTTTGTAAAAAATTTTAGATTCATGGATCAGAAAAAACGCACCGAGATCGCTTCGCTCGGACAATTCGGACTCATTGACCTGCTGACCAGCGAGTTCTTCCCGAAAAACGCTTCGACGCTCAAAGGCGTCGGGGACGACGCCGCCGTGATCGCCCCGGCGCGCGGCGAAGCGGTGCTCTGCACGACCGATTCGTTCTACGAAGGCGTCGACTTCGACCTCACCTATTTCCCGCTCAAACACCTGGGCTACAAGGTTGTGACCGCCGGCGTAAGCGACATCCTGGCCATGAACGCCCTCCCGGCACAGATCACCGTATCGCTCGGCGTCTCCTCGAAACTGCCCGTCGAAGCCCTCCGCGACCTCTACGAAGGGATCGCCTTCGCCTGCAAGGAGCAGCAGATCGACCTCGTAGGCGGCGACACGCGCGCTTCGCTGACCGGTCTGGTCATCACCGTCACGACGCTGGGCCACGCCAAAAAAGACGCGGTCGCCTACCGCAGCGGCGCGCAGCAGAACGACCTCATCTGCATCACGGGCAACCTCGGCGCAGCCTACATGGGCCTGCACCTGCTGGAACGCGAGAAACGCGTGCTGGCAGGCCTGAAAAACCCCGAACCGCAGTTCAAAGGCTACGAATACCTGCTTGAAAAATACCTCAAACCGCGCCCCCGCACCGACATCGTCCGGGCGCTGGCCGAGGAAAAAATCCGCCCCACGTCGATGATCGACCTTACGGACGGACTCGCGAGCGACCTGATGCAAATCTGCAAATCGTCCGCCTGCGGCGCGCGCATCTACCTCGAACGCATACCGATCGCCAAACAGACCTCGGCGCTGGCCGAAGAGATGCACGCCGACCCGGTCGTCGCGGCGCTGAACGGAGGCGAGGACTACGAACTGCTGTTCACCGTGCCGCTCGCCATGCAGGAACAGATCATGCGGCTGGGACTGGTGGACGTTATCGGCCACATCACCCCCCAGTCCACCGGCGCCTACCTCATCACGCCCGACGGCGCAGAGATAAAACTCAAGGCCCAGGGATTCCCGGAGTCCGTTTAAAAAGCGGGATTCATGCGCCCGGCCGTTATGCCTCCCGGGTAGTCATTCGCGATAAATCGCCGAAAATGAGAAATTTTTGATCCCTAATTTTTCATTTTTAATTTTAATGCGTATCTTTGCGGTCCCTTTGGGGATTTAATTAACTAATTAAAAGCATTATGAACAATTACGAAACCGTTTTCATTGTCACGCCGGTTCTGTCCGATGCACAGGTACAGGAGGTTGCTGACAAATTCCAGGGTGTTATCACCGAGAACGGCGGTCAGATCGTGAACAAGGAGTCGTGGGGCCTTCGCAAGCTCGCTTATCCTATTCAGAAGAAGACCACCGGTTTCTACTTCCTGGTAGAGTTCACGGGCGAAGGCCCGATCATCAACACGCTCGAGACGCAGTACCGCCGCGACGAGCGCGTGATCCGTTTCTTAACTTTCAAGCAGGACAAATACGCCGTAGAATACTCGGAGAAGCGTCGTGCTAAACTTTCTAACAAGCAGGAGGAGTAAACCATGGCACAGGACAACAAAGCACAGTCGGAAATCCGTTACCTGAATCCCGTATCGGTAGACGTTAAGAAGAAAAAGTACTGCCGTTTCAAGAAACTCGGCATCAAGTACGTAGACTATAAGGACGGAGAGTTCCTCAAGAAGTTCCTCAACGAGCAGGGCAAGATCCTTCCCCGCCGCCTGACGGGTACTTCGCAGAAGTTCCAGAAGAAGGTCGCTCAGGCCGTGAAGCGTGCGCGCCACCTGGCCATCCTGCCCTTCGTAACCGATTGCATGAAATAATTAAAAGGAGGACAAGACCATGGAAGTAATTCTGATCAAAGATATCGAAAACCTGGGCTACGCCAACGACATCGTCAACGTGAAGCCCGGCTACGCCAACAACTACCTGATCCCCCAGGGCTACGCCAAGTCGGCTACCGCCTCTGCCAAGAAGATTCTCGCCGAGAACCTGAAGCAGCGTGCTCACAAGGACGCCAAGATCCTGGCCGACGCTCAGGCACTGGCCGAGACCATCGCCAACCTGCCGCTGTCGCTGGCCGTGAAGGCCGAAGAGGGTAAACTCTTCGGTACGGTTACCGCTACGGACCTTGCCGAGGCGCTCGCCGCCAAGGGCATCACCGTAGACCGCAAGCAGATCAGCGTCGAGGCTATCAAGACCGTCGGCGAGTTCGAAGCTACGGCCCGCCTGCACAAGGACGTGAAGGCTACGATCAAGTTCTCGGTTTCCGCTGCCGAGTAACGCGAAGATACACTTATTACGAAAAGAGCTTCCCCAAAAGGGAGGCTCTTTTCAGTTGATGGCGATACGCTCCGAAGCCCTGTATGTCCACCCCGACCAGGGACTGGAAACCGGTAGTCGCCGACCGCAATTAATGCGGACTCGCCGCAGGCGGATCGACCTGCCGGGGCTTCACCAGATAAGACCGGAGCACCAACCCCACCCCCGCGAAGATCACCAACGCAAAAATCACCGTATCGGCATGCAGCTTATCCAGTCCCATCGCGACGGAAATAGCGATCGCCAGCACGGGCTGCAAATAGGTGTAAATACTCGACACGGTGGGTTGCACGGTCTTGAGTGCATAATTGAGCATCAGGTTCGGAACATAGGTCGGAACCATCAGCACGAAAAGCGCCGGGAACAGGGCGTGATGGGCAATGGCCGTGAAATCGGTGTGTACGATCGGTCCGATACCGAACGGCAGCGCCATGACGGCCGCCGCACAGTAAACCCATCGCAGGACCGTCGTAATGCGGTATTTGGCAATCAGCCGCTTGAACCACACCATATAGACGGAAGTAGCGCAGGCACACAGGAAAATCATCACATTGCCCCAGAGGTGCGAATGGGCGTGGCTCGACGAAGCCCCTGCGAGCACCACCGCCACAGCCCCCGCCATGCCGAGCACAAGGCCTGTGATTTTGAGTTTCGTGAAGCGGTCCATCCCCAGCAGCACCGAGAGCACCAGCACCAGCAACGGCACGATGGTGTCGATAATCGAACCGTCGATCGGCGAGGTCATCGACAATCCGAACATGATGAAAACCTTGCGCAGCACGCCGATCAGCAGCGCAGCGCCGATCAGTTTGCGAATATCTCCGCGCTCGACCTTCTCGGCTTTCTGCCACAGCAGCGGCACGAGCGAAAAGAGCGCCGTAACGATCAGCGACGCCGAAACCAGCGCCATCGGGTGCAGGTAGCGGGGCAGGACGATGTTGTAAAAAGGGTAATCCATCGCCCAAAGGATATTGCACACCAACAGGGCCAGGTGGGGTTTCAGTTTGTTCATCCGTTTCGTCGTTTACCCCGCAGAAAAACAAAAACAATGCCCGAATCCCAACCCGTTCCGCCGCAGAAAAAAAGGCCTTCCCCGCAGGGAAAGCCCGATGTATAACAAAACCCGTCTGCTATCGCCGCTCCGGTATCCGGAACGTGGACGGAGAAGCCCCCGGAACCGCCTTGCCCCGGTAAAAGACCGTCCATGCGTCTTTTCCATATCCCCATCCGAGGTTTTCGAACGAGGACGAGGCGGCGCCCGTCACCTCACGCCCCTCGAAAACCACTTTCCACGGGTCCTTGCCGTAGCCGCCCCCGAGGTTTTCGAACGACGAAGCGGAAACGCCCTCCACCTTCCGGTCCCGATACCAGACCGTCCAACTGTCCTTGCTGTATCCGCCGCCCAGGGCCTCCTCCGACACCGTGCGGTCACGCTGTTCCTCCCCGCACAAGTAGGTATGCCAGGCATCTTTGCCATACCCCCTGCCGAGGCTCTCGAACGACATTGCCGAAGCTCCTTTCACCTCGCAGCCTTCGTAGAACACCTTCCAACTATCCTTGCCGTAACCGCCGCCGAGACTCTGAAACGAGGAGGCCGCAGCCCCTTCGATCTTGCGTCCCCGGTAATAGACCGCCCAGCTGTCCCTGGAGTATCCGTCGCCGAGAGCTTCCAGCGAAGGACTGTTCAGTCCCGACTGTTTCCGGCCCTGGAAAAAGGAGTTCCACGCATCTTTGGCATAGCCCCGGCCGACGTATTCGAACGACGAAGCCGAGGCGTCTTTCATCTCCCGCCCCTCGTAAAACACCTTCCAACTGTCTTTGCCGTAACCGCCGCCCAGATCGGTGAATGAGGAGGCCGCGGCCCCTTCCACCTTCCGGCCCCGGTAAAAGACCGTCCAACTGTCTTTCGAATATCCGCCGCGCCGTTCTTCGTGTCGGGGCTGCACAGCCCGGGTCTCGGCAGCACATGCGCGTCCGTTCCACAACAGACCGCCCGAAAGGACGACCAACACGGCTAACAGGTATAAAATCGGTTTTTTCATGCGATTTCGGTTTGCTTTATTATCTAACCTCAAATATACCGGGTTATTGTCCGCGGAGCAAGGAATCCCCGGTAAATTTTACGACGAAACCGCAAAAAAACGCCCGCTCCGCCCCATAAATCAAGTGCACGGACTCTTCCCGGGTGCAAATCTCCGCCATTTCGGCCCGGCGCCCAAACAGGGTTCCGCTCTTGGCCGGCCCGGAACGCAAACAGCCTCAACGGCCCCACACTTCACAGTCCGCCCCCTGCGCTCCGTCAGACGGCCCGACCGCACGGCCCGAACACCTCCGCTTCGGACCGCCCCGCCGCCCGGAACCAACAGCCGCCGCCCCTACCGCTCCGCACAAAAAAACGCCCGCGCAGGTCTCTGCGCGGGCGTCCGGTTATCGGATACGGAAATTACTCCTCGTCCTCTTTCTTGGCAGCCTTCTTGGCCGACTTAGCCTCGGCAGCCTCCATGGCGCTCTTCAGGGCAGCCAGGCCGGCGATGTCGCCGAGCGTCGTCTTCTCGACCGAAGCGTTGATCTTCTTCACGGTCGACTTCGTAGCATCGGCAGCAGCGCGCTTCTCAGCCTTTTCGGCAGCGACTTCGGCACGCTTGGCCTCCTCGTACGTACGCAGGTGCGAAAGGGTGATACGCTTGGTAGCCTTCGAGAACTCAAGCACCTTGAAGTCGAGCTTGTCGCCCACCTTCGGGGTCGTGCCGTCCTCTTTTGCGAGCTGGCGTGCGGGGCAGAAGCCTTCGATGTTCTCGCCCAGGGCAACCACGGCACCCTTGTCGGTCATCTCGGTAATCGTACCCTCGTGGATGCTGTCCACTGCATACTGGTTCTCGAACTCGTTCCAGGGGTTCTCCTCCAACTGCTTGTGACCCAGGCTCAGGCGGCGGTTCTCCTTGTCGATCTCCAGAACCACGACCTCGATATCAGCGCCTACCGACGTGAATTCGCCGGGATGCTTCACCTTCTTGGTCCAGCTCAGGTCCGAAATGTGGATCAGGCCGTCGATGCCCTCCTCGATCTCGACGAATACGCCGAAGTTCGTGAAGTTACGCACCTTCGCCGTGGTCTTCGTGCCTACGGGATACTTGGTTTCGATATTCTCCCAGGGATCGGGGGTAAGCTGCTTGATGCCGAGCGACATCTTGCGCTCTTCGCGGTCGAGGGTCAGGATAACGGCCTCGACTTCGTCGCCGACCTTCATGAACTCCTGAGCCGAACGCAGGTGCTGGCTCCACGACATCTCCGACACGTGGATCAGACCTTCCACACCGGGAGCGATCTCTACGAATGCACCGTAATCGGCCATAACGACCACACGGCCCTTGACTTTGTCTCCGACCTTGAGGTTCTGGTCGAGTGCCTCCCACGGATGGGCCGTAAGCTGCTTCAGACCCAGCGCGATGCGCTTCTTGGCCTCGTCGAAGTCGAGGATCACGACGTTGATCTTCTGATCGAGCGCCACGATCTCCTCGGGGTGGTTTACACGGCCCCACGAAAGGTCCGTGATATGAATCAGACCGTCTACGCCGCCCAGATCGACGAATACGCCGTACGAGGTGATGTTCTTGACGGTTCCTTCGAGGATCTGACCCTTCTCCAGCTTGGACATGATGACCTGCTTCTGGGCTTCGAGTTCAGCCTCGATGAGTGCTTTGTGCGAAACGACCACGTTGCGGAACTCCTGGTTGATCTTGACAACCTTGAACTCCATGGTCTTGTCTACGTATACGTCGTAGTCGCGGATGGGTTTCACGTCGATCTGTGAACCGGGCAGGAACGCCTCGATGCCGAATACGTCGACGATCATACCGCCCTTCGTGCGGCACTTGATGTAACCCTTGATAATTTCGTCTTTCTCCAGCGCCTCGTTGACACGATCCCAGCTCTTGAGCTGACGGGCTTTCTTGTGCGAGAGGGCCAGCTGGCCGTTCTTGTCCTCGACCGACTCCACGTAGACTTCGATCTTGTCGCCTACCTTCAGGTCGGGATTGTAGCGGAACTCCGAGATGGTGATGATACCCTCGCTCTTATAGCCTACATTGACGATAATTTCGCGCTTGTTGATACCCGTTACGGTTCCCTCGACCACTTCGCCGACGTTGACGTTCGAAAGCGTCTTGTCGTAAGCCTCGGTGATCTGGCCTTTGTCCTGGTCGTAAACACCCAGGTCGTTCTCAAAAGCATTCCAGTCGAAATTTTCGTTTGCGACTACATTCTTTACTTCTTCCATTGTGGAAATTTTGTGCGATTCAATCGCTCGTTAATTGGTTAATATTGAATATCATACCCCACGACCGGCACGTCGTGCGCGTACGCGAGGGCTACAAAGGTAACGCTTTTCAGCGAAAATACAAAATATCAGCGTTTTATTTGCGGCGTCCTGTTCCAACAGCAAAAGCCCCTGCCGAAGCAGGGGCCTTGGAATGAATCGGACCGACGATCGCGGCACGATGCCGCAGACTCCGGAAATAGCCGGAATCGCGGCTATTTCCTGCGCACCTCCTGCCTCGGCCTGTTGTCCGGGGTCAGCGGGCTGTCGTCGTGCAACTCTTCGAGCAGCACGCCGGCCACCGTTATGCCGGTGAACTTCCCGTCGGTGTAATTCAGGTCGTTGTAATTCTTGTAGACATAGTCGCTCACGGCCACCTCGTAGACTTTGCCTTCGCGCAGCTTCGGGAACCGCACGTCGAGGGCGTTGTCCTCAGCGTCGGTCACGATGACATAGGGCGTCGTCGAGATCAGGTCGATGCGGTGCGCCTCCTTGCGGTTCTCCGTGTCGTTGTACTTCGAAACGATCATCCGCCGCATGTCGGCCGGAGTCATCCGCATCAGGGCGATCTCCGTCCCGAACGGCTCCAGGTCGTAAACCTTCGCCGTACTCACGCCGCCCGCCGGAATCGAATCGAGGCGCACCCCGCCGATATGGTAAAACCCGACATCGGCGTCGGTCTCGTCAGCCACCGACCCGGCCATCCAATTGGCGAGGCCCCACTTGTCGATCGTCTCGGAGAATGCCCCCACGGGCTTGTTCAGTTCCGGTTCGGCATAGTAGCGGTCCACTTCGGCCTGATACGACGCGTCGGGCGCATAATCGGCCAGCGGCACGAGGCGGTAATCGACGCTCTCTATCTTTTTGCCGCGGAGCCTGACCACCGTCACACCCACGTTCTGCAAATTCTTCCCGGTCTGCGTCAGCAGCGTGCCGTTCACCCGTTTGTTGATCTGCTCGTGGGTATGTCCGCCGATCACCAGGTCGAACTGCGTCTCCTTGCCGAGCAGTTCCTCGTCACGGTCGTCGCCCATATGCGACACGAGCACCAGCACGTCGACTTCGGGCCGCAGTTCGGCTGCATATTTCATCGCCATCGCCTGCGGATCGGGAAACTCCAGCCCCGCGAAACTCGAAGCGTTGCCCGCGGGATGCCCCGGACCTTCGTAGTTAGTCACCACGCCGACGAATCCGATACGGATGCCGTCCTCGTCCAGCACCGTATAAGGCGGCAACTGCGGGAACGTGCAGGTGTCGCTCACCACGTTGGCACACACCACCTCGAAATCCATGCTGTCGATCATGCGCCCCAGGAAAGCCTGCCCGTGGTCGAACTCGTGGTTCCCGAGCGTCGCCACATCGAAGCCCAGCCGGTTCATCAGTGCGATCACCGGCATCCCGGGCGTCGGCGCCATATCCACATAGGCATTTCCGGTCCAGCGGTCCCCGGCGTCGACCAGCACCACCAGCTGCGCCGTATCGCGGCACGCCTCGACAGCGGCAGCCAGGCGGGGGAAGTTCTGAATCTTCGCGTGCATGTCGTTCGTCGACAGCACCACGAGCGTCCGCTCCCGGGGAGCACAAGCCACGGCGACCGCCGCGAAGAGGATCAGGAGCCCACGAAACATTCTTTTCATATTAGTCGGCATTATTTTTCAACTTGGATTATAATTTGTCAAAAGTACAAATAATTCCTATCTTTACGAATCAAACATTGTAAAAATTTCCCGATGAACGATCTGATAAAAGTCGTCTGCGAGAACCTCTGCGGAGAGCTCGAAGTCCCGATGGGAACCCCGCTGCTGGAGGTTGCCGAACGCCTGACGCCCGGCCTGCATCCTTTCCTCGCGGCCTTCGTCAACAACCGCATCAAAGAGTTGAGTTACAAAATATATGCCCCCGTGACGATCCGGTTCGTCGACATCACCACGTTCGCCGGCATCCGCGTCTACCAGCGCACCGCATGGTTCCTGCTGCAAAAGGCCGTCAAGGACCTCTACCCCGGGCAGACGCTCCACATCCGCCATTCGATGGGCCAGAGCGGCTTCTACTGCGAGATCGACGGCATCGACGAATTCACCCCCGACGACGCCGCGAAACTCCACAGCCGCATGCGGGAACTCGCCGTACGCGACCTGCCCATCACGCGGACGCGCATGCTCACCACCGAGGTCCGCGCCCGCTACGCCGAGGAGGGCCTCACCGACAAAATCGCCCTGCTGGACTCCCGCCCGCGGCTTTACAGCCAACTCTATACGCTCGACGACACGGTGGGTTATTTCTACGGCTCGCTGGCCCCCTCGACGGGCTACGTCACGCTGTTCGACATCGAGCCCTACTACAACGGCTTCTACCTGGCCCTGCCCCTGCGCACAGACCCCGACGCTCTCCACAAGAACGTCCACCAGGAGAAGATGTTCGGCATTTTCCAGGAGTACCAGTCATGGGTCCGGATCATGGGCGTCCCCACCATCGGCGATGTCAATTCGAAGGTGCTCGCGGGCGACGGCGGCGCTTTGATCAAGCTCGCCGAGGCATTCCACGAACGCAAGTTCGCCTGGGTGGCCGACACCATCTACGAAGCCAACCTCACGCGCGGCACACGCATGGTGCTGATCTCGGGCCCCTCGTCGAGCGGCAAGACCACCTCGGCCAAACGGCTGGGCATCCAGTTGGGCGTGCTGGGGCTGAATCCCGTGCTGATCTCGCTCGACGACTACTTCGTCGACCGCGAAAAGACCCCGAAGGACGCCAACGGCGACTACGACTACGAAGCGCTCGAAGCCATCGACCTCGCCCTGTTCAACGACCACCTCGGCCGCCTGATCCGGGGCGAGAGCGTCGACATCCCGCGCTACGACTTTATCACGGGCCGCCGCACCTGGCACAACACGCCGCTGACGCTCGACGAACGCTCGATCCTCATCATCGAAGGCATCCACGGACTGAATCCGCGCCTCACGCCCTCGATCCCCGACGCGCAGAAGTTCCGCATCTACATCTCGTGCTTCACGTCCGTGGCAATGGACAACCTCTCGCGCATCGCCACCACCGACAACCGCCTGCTCCGCCGCCTCACGCGCGACTACCGCCAGCGCGGAGCCGACGCCCTCTCCACGCTCTCGCGCTGGGCCTCGGTGCGCCGCGGCGAGGAGAAGCACATCTTTCCCTACCAGGAGAATGCCGACGTGATGCTCAACTCGTCGCTGCTGTACGAGATTTCGGTGCTGCGTCCCTTCGCCGAAAAAATCCTCCGCGAAGTCCCCGACACGGTTCCCGAATACGATGAAGCGCGGCGCATGCTCAAGTTCCTCGACAACTTCACACCCATCCCGCCCGACGAAATCCCGCCCACTTCGATCCTGCGCGAGTTCATCGGCGGCAGTTCGTTCCAGTATTAGAAAGATAACGGGCGGAAATGCCCTGCATCTAAAATATGTTTTTTCAATAGAAATATTATCGCTGGTATTCATTGACTTATCTATGATTCCGGAATTAAATTACAATAACAAAATACTCTCAACTCAAGAAAGAGATGAATTTTGCAAATTCGCAGATGGACTTATAAATGATTTCGCCGAATCTATCGACGGAATGTATCAGATTGCGATGGAAGTCTCATCGACTGGTAATTCTGCATTTAATGAGATAACCGACACTACAATCAGTATAAGTACTTTTATAAATTTCTCTTTTTGTGACTGCATTGTATTGACAAAATTATTTGTAAGAGCGACAAATCCTTATGAAAAAAGTTTTCTTCGAGGTAAGCTAAAAGTTCAACTCAATGAAAGTTTTAAAAAGCTATATGGGTTTACCGATAAGGGATATAAAGACTCGTATTGCGCAAAGCTGGAAAAAATCATATTAATGTTTCCTGCCTTTAAAGATGAGTTTAACGCTATCTTGTCGGATTTAAAACAAATTTCAAAAAAGCCCTGGTGGAAAGAAGAAAGGAATGTCGAAGTGCATATTGATATTGCCAAACTGTATGAATCAAGGCACGAAGAAATAAATGAAAGCAAAGTTGCTATGGAAACATTGCAATTAACTAATGCTTTCAATCGGTTTAATCGCCTTATGACAAGATTGAATCGAGTGTATATTGCTTATATGGCTTCAAAACTTCAAGGGAGTTAATGTTTTAAATATCCTAATGCATTTCTAAGTAAAACCAGAATTTAGTGGATTAAAGTATACAATTGGATAAAAAATTCGTAATATCCTATACTTTTCCCCGTGCCCGCTGCCGATTATCCCGATCCGGCGGCCCGGCCCGAAATAATCTGCCCGAAATTTTTGCGCGTCCGCGCCAATTATTTACCTTTGTATGCTCGTGTTTCCGAGAGACTGCTACTATTAAATTCATCATATGTTCGACAAGTTTTCCGAACGCCACATCGGCGTCTGCAACGAAAAAGACCTCAAAGCCATGCTCGATGTGATCGGCGTAAAATCGACCGACGAACTCATCGCGCAGGTCATTCCCCAGTCCATCCGGCTCAAAAAGCCGCTCGCACTGCCCGAGGGGATGAGCGAATACGAATTCGCGGCGCACATCCGCGACCTGGCCGACCGCAACCAGCCCTACCGCTCGTTCATCGGCATGGGCTACTACCCTTCGGCCGTCCCGGCCGTCGTCGTGCGCAACGTCTTCGAGAATCCCGCATGGTACACCTCCTATACGCCTTACCAGGCCGAAATATCACAGGGCCGCCTCGAAGCGCTACTGAACTTCCAGACCGCCGTGATCTCGCTCACGGGCATGGAGATCGGCAACTGCTCGCTGCTCGACGAGGGAACCGCCGCCGCCGAGGCGATGGCGATGATGTTCTCGCTGCGCTCGCGCGAGGCCGTCAAGGAGGGCCGCAACCAGCTCTTCGTCGACCGCAACATCTTCCCACAGACGCTTGACCTGCTGCTCACGCGCAGCGAACCGTTCGGTATCGAACTCATCATCGACGAATACGACCAGTACGAATTTACAGGCAGGGAGTTCGGCGCGATCGTGCAATACCCCGCCGCCGACGGCTCCGTGCGCGACTACTCGGATTTCACGGCCGCGGCGCATGCCAAGGACGCCCTGGTGACCGTCGCCGCCGACCTGCTGTCGCTGGCCCTCATGAAAGCCCCCGGCGAATGGGGCGCCGACATCGCCGTCGGTTCGGCACAGCGCCTCGGAAATCCGATGGGCTTCGGAGGTCCCGCCGCCGGTTACCTGACCACGCGCGAGGCGTTCAAACGCAACATGCCGGGCCGCATCATCGGCGTCTCGGTCGACCGGCTGGGCAACCGGGCCCTGCGCATGGCGCTCCAGATGCGCGAACAGCACATCAAACGCGAAAAAGCCACCTCGAACATCTGCACCGCCTCGGCCCTGATGGCCTCCATGACGGGCTTCTACTGTGTCTACAACGGCCCCGAAGGGCTGAAACGTGCCGCCGAAACCGCCCACCTGGCCGCCGCCACCGTTGCCCGTGCGCTGGAGGCGATGGATTATAAATTAACATCGAAGGAGTTCTTCGACACGCTCGAAGTCGAAGCCGAAGCCGCCGTCGTACAATCGCTGGCGCTCGAAAACGGCATCAACTTCTACTATCCCTCCGAAGGCCGCGTGCGCATGTCGTTCGACGAGGTGACCACTCCTGCGGAGATCGAAGCCGTAGCAGGCATTTTCGCCGCAGCCAAAGGCAAGAAAGCCAAGGCGGTAAAGGCCGTCACCGAAAGCAACGTTCCAACTGCCCTGCGCCGTAAGTCACCCTACCTGCAGGAGCCTGTTTTCAGCGCCTACCGCTCCGAAAGCGCCCTGATGCGCTACATCAAGAAACTCGAACTGAGGGACATATCGCTGGCCAACTCAATGATCTCTTTAGGTTCGTGCACCATGAAGCTCAACGCCGCGGCGCTCATGCAGCCGTTGTCGCTGGCCGGCTTCCAGAACATACATCCCTTCGCCCCGGCCGACCAGGCCAAGGGCTATATGGACCTGATCGCCGGGCTGGAACAGGACCTGGCGACGATCACCGGCTTCGCGGCCTGCTCGCTCCAGCCCAATTCGGGCGCGGCGGGCGAATATGCCGGATTGATGGTGATCCGTGCCTACCACCAGAGCCGCGGACAGGGCTACCGCAACGTAGTGCTGATCCCGGCGTCGGCCCACGGCACGAACCCCGCATCGGCAGCCATGGCGGGCATGAAGATCGTCACCGTAGCGTGCGACGCCAACGGCAACATCGACGTGGAGGACCTCGAAGCCAAGGCCAAAGAGTACTCCTCGGAGTTGTGCGGCCTGATGGTCACCTACCCCTCGACGCACGGCGTATTCGAGAGCCGCATCCGCGAGATCGTGGACGCCGTTCACGACGCGGGCGGACAGGTCTACATGGACGGCGCCAACATGAACGCACAGGTGGGCCTCACGAACCCCGGCTATATCGGGGCCGATGTCTGCCACCTGAACCTCCACAAGACCTTCGCCATGCCCCACGGCGGCGGCGGCCCGGGCGTAGGCCCGATCTGCGTCGCAGAGCACCTGAGGGCGTTCCTGCCGTCGCATCCGGTCGTAGCCACGGGCGGCGACGAGGGAATCACGGCCGTCGCTTCGGCCCCGTGGGGTTCGGCGCTGCTCTTCCCGATCACCTACGGCTATATCAAGATGCTGGGAGCCGAAGGGCTGCGTAAAGCGACCGAGATGGCCATCGTCAACGCCAACTACATGTCGGCGGCGCTGGCCCCGGAATACCGCACCTACTATTCGGGCGAAACGGGCCGCGTAGGCCACGAAATGATCCTCGACCTGACCTCTTTCAAGAAGGATTACAACATCGACTGCGGCGACATCGCGCACCGGCTGATGGACTACGGATTCCACGCCCCGACGCTCTCGTTCCCCGTACACGAGACGCTGATGGTCGAGCCGACGGAATCGGAGCCCAAGGAGGAGATGGACCGTTTCATCGAGGCATTGATAAGCATCAAGCGCGAATGCGAGGCGGCCGCCGGACAGCAGGACAACGTCGTGGCGAATGCGCCCCACACCGCCCGGGAACTGGCCGGGAACTGGGAACACCCCTATTCGCGCGAACAGGCGGCCTTCCCGCTCCCGTGGGTCGGCGAGGCGAAGTTCTTCCCCTACGTTTCGAAAATCGACGCGGGCTACGGCGATCGCAACCTCTGCTGCCGCAACTGCGAGTAGACCCGGATTTCCGACCGACAAAAAAACGGATGAGCGAAAACTCATCCGTTTTTTATTTTTCACCGGGTTAAAACATAAATTCGACCCTGAAAATCACGTTTTTCTCATACCTTCGGCCCCCTAACCGCTCTGCAACATCCTGCATCTGGAAACCGATATTAAAAGCCAGCGCACAACGATTCCCGAGGGGCCAGCTCATACCCAACGCCGGGGAAGCATAGAACCCTTCGTCATTTTCCAGAAACCCGTAGCCTGCATCGACCGAGAGAAAAGGCGTCGCCCCTTCGGCGAGCAAATAGCCCCGCACATTGCCGTAGACATGATAATCCAATGTTCCGAGCGAGCTCCGATAGTTAAGTCCGATGCCGGCTCCGGTAAACAGATGCGGATTTATCCGCACGCCGTGCGTCGTTTCCACATTGACCGGGTTTGCGTCCGCCCATCCGATCTGAATGCCGTATCCGGCGGCCAAATGCCCCTGATAGCGGACCTGAGAGAAAACGGCCGTCACTGCAAACAATGCAATAACCGTCAGGAATATTTTTTTCTGCATGATTTTAGCAATGGATTAGCTCTATCAAATATAGAAAAAAAACGACATTTACGCAACTCGTTGCAAAATATAAACTTAATTTCTACCTTTGTCAACTCACAGTAAAAGCAAGATTCACCTAATTATCAAATACAATGAAAGTAGAACAGAACAAAATGGTCGGCGTAGACTACAAGCTCACCGTCGACGGACAGATCGCAGACCAGTCGCGTCCGGGCCAGCCGCTCGAATTCATCTTCGGAACGGGCATGCTGCTTCCGAAATTCGAGGAGGCGATCCTGGGCAAGGAGATCGGCGAATCGGTCGCGTTTACGCTTGAGGCCAAAGACGGCTACGGCGAAGTGATTGCAGACGCCATCGTCGACCTGCCGAAAGATATATTCATGGTAGACGGCAAACTCGCCGAGGACATCCTCTTCGAGGGCAGCCAGGTTCCGATGAGCGACGCCCAGGGCAACCGCATGATGGGTATCGTCAAGGAGGTAGGCGACGCAACCGTGAAAATGGACTTCAACCACCCGATGGCGGGCAAAACGCTCAACTTCGAGGTGGAGGTGGTTTCGGTGCGCGACGTGACGCCCGAGGACCTGCAGGGCGGATGCTCGTGCGGCGACGGCTGCAACGAAGACTGCGGCTGCGAGGACCACGACGGCCACTGCAACTGCCATTAACCGAGAAGGCCTCTTCGGAGGCTTTTTTTTTGCCCTGTTCTTTAGACCGGGCCCGCCTTCCCGAAACCGGAAAATGCGGCGAATCCAAAAATAATCCGTAAATTAGGGTGCTTACTCCCCAGTTCAAGACGGTGTATACCCTTCGCCAATACCTCCTGACCCTGTTCGACTCCCGCGGCCTGACGCGCACGCTGGGAGAAGTCGACGTGTGCCACGACGAACGGGGCCGTCCTGGTTTCAGCGCCGGTAATTCGGCGGCGGTTTTCCGCATCCGCCTCGGCGGGCGCATCCGCTCGCTGCGCTGTTACCTGCGCCCGATGCGCCACCTGAAGGAGATTTACGGCGATCGGCTGCTCGAAAAAGAGCTCTACCTGCACACCTCGGCCCAAACCGGGGTCTGGGTCGATGTCGTCCTCGGCGACTGGATCGAGGGCCTCACCCTGCACGAGGCGGCTGCACAGGCCGCTGCGCTCCGCGACAGGGAATGCCTGCAAATCCTCGCCCGGCTGTTCGACAGGCTGGCCTTCGCGCTGGTTACCGACGACTGCGCCCACGGCGACCTGAAGCCCGAAAACATCATCGTCAGCGACGACGGAACGCTTCATCCGATCGACTTCGACGCCTCATACCTGCCTGCCTTCGCCGGGGAGACGAGCCCCGAACTGGGCACGGCTGCCTACCAGCACCCGGCACGGACTGCTGCGGACTTCGACGAACGGATCGATGACTACCCCGCGGCGCTGATCTCGACGGCATTGCACGCACTGGCTGCCGACCCGACGCTCTGGGACCGCTACGGAAGCACCGACGGACTGCTGTACTGTCCCCAGCGGATTGCCGCCGACGCCGCCTACCGGGAGACGCTCGCGCTGTTCGAACAGCGCGGCATGGCCGTTCAATACCGCATCGCACAACTGCTGCGCGCCCCCTCCCTGCGGCTCTTCGGTCTCGCGGGACTGCTCGCCGAGGCAATCCGCGAAAAACCCGCAGCGGCGGCATCGGACGAGGAGCCCGAACTCTTCGTCGAGAGCGGGCGCTGGGGTTACCGGACTCCGGAATGCGTCGTTATAGCACCGCTTTACGACAGCGGCTTCGACTTCACCGAAGGACTCGCAGCGGTTCAGCTCGGCAGCACGTGGCACTACATCGACACGGCGGGCCGCACACGTCTGAGTTGTCCGGACTGCACCGCCGTCAAACCGTTTCGCGGCGGAAGGGCGCAGGTCGTGCGCAACGGGGAACGGCAGGAGATCGCCCATCCGCTGAAAGCACGCCAGTACCAGGAAGGTTGACACCGGAGCGGGCAACGACAAAACAGGCGCACGATCTGCATCGTGCGCCTGTTTTGTTCGGAATTCCCCGTTACTGCTCCGCAGAGAAGGAATAGGGACGGTCCTGCGGATCGACACCCCGCTTCCGGTTGGGCTCCGCAGACATGCGGAAGTCGATCTTCGCACCGTTGCTGAGCGTCTCGTGCGTCAGGTAGTTCTTCGTACTGGTCTTACCGTCGACTTTCAACTCTTCGACGTAACGCGCGGTCCGGGAGTTGTTCCCGGCGGTAATCTCCAGCGTCTTACCGTTGGCGAGGTGCACGGTCGCCTTTTTGAAGAGCGGCGAACCCAGGATATACTCGTCCGAGCCGGGGCACACGGGATAGAATCCCAGCGAGGAGAAGACATACCACGCCGAAGTCTGGCCGTTGTCCTCGTCGCCGCAATAGCCGTCGGGAGCCGCCGTATAGAGCTTATCCATCACCTCGCGGACCCAGTACTGCGCCCGCCACGGTTCGTCGGCCCAGTTGTAGAGGTAGATCATGTGCTGGATGGGCTGGTTGCCGTGGGCGTAGTTGCCCATGTTCATCACCTGCATCTCGCGGATTTCGTGGATCGGACGGCCGTAGTAGCTGTCGTCGAAATGCGGCGGAATGGTGAAGACCTCGTTCAGGTTCGCGGTGAAGCGCCCGGGACCGCCCATCAGTTCGACGAGGCCCGCCGGGTCGTGGAACACCGACCACGTGTAGTGGAGGCTGTTGCCCTCGGTGAAAGCGTCGCCCCACTTCAGGGGGCTGAACGGCGACTGGAACGTACCGTCCTCGTTGCGGCCCCGCATGAGCGACGAACCGGCGTCGTAGAGATTGCGGTAGTTCATCGCGCGCTCCTTGTAAGGGGCGATTTCACACTCGGGCTTGCCCAGCGCACGGCCCAGTGTGTAGATACACCAGTCGTCGTAGGCGTATTCGAGCGTACGGGCGGCATTCTCGCGGATGCCGACATCGTAAGGCACGTAACCCAGCTTGTTGTAGTACTCCCAGCCGAGGCGCCCGGTCGACGAAACCGTCGGATGCACGCTTTCGGCGCCGTGCTTGACAGCCTCCCAGAGCGTTTCGACATCGTAATCGCCGTACTTGTTCGCACCCTTGATCCATGCGTCGGCCACGACCGAAGCCGAATTGTTGCCGACCATGCAGCCGCGGTGGCCCGGCGAGGCCCATTCGGGCAGGAAGCCACTTTCGAGGTAGGTGTTCACGAGGCCCTCCTGCATCCGGGCATTCATCTCGGGATAAACCAGGTTCAGCAGCGGAAACAACGAACGGAACGTATCCCAGAAACCCGTGTCGGTGAATAGGTAGCCCGGGCGGACCGTACCGTCGAAGGGGCTGTAATGCACGCGGTTGCCCGCAGCGTCGATCTCCGAGAGGTCGCGCGGGAAGAGCACCGAGCGGTAAAGGCACGAATAGAACGTGCGGAGGTTGTCGACATTGTCGTCCTCGATCTCGATACGGCCCAGAACCTCGTTCCAGCGGTCGCGGCCTGCGGCAACGACGGCATCGAACGAGTCGCCGCCCAATTCGCGGAGGTTCAGTTCGGCCTGCTCCGCGCTGATGAACGACGAAGCGACGCGCAACTGCACCTGCTGGCCCTGCCTGGTGCGGAACCCTACGACAGCCCCGGCGTGGTCGGCCGAAGCCTCGGCCGTCCCTTCCGCAAGGAGGCCGTCGGCGACGGCGGCCACATACTGGAACGGCGTGTCGGATTCGATGACGAACCAGTTGCGGAAATTCGCAGGCACACCGCCCGAGTTCTTGGTCGTATAGCCCACGATATGCCGCATATCGGGCAGCACACGGACCTCGGAACCGGAATCGAAGGCGTCGACGACCAGATAGGAGCGTTCGGCCTCGGGATAGGTCAGGCGGAACATCGCGGCACGCTCGGTGGGCGTGATCTCCACCGTCACGTCGTGATCGGCGAGGTAGGCGCTGTAATAATAGGGCTTCGCCACCTCGGCCTTATGCGAGAACCAACTGGCGCGGGCGTCCTCGTCGAACACCGGGCCCGAGGTGACGGGCATCAGGGCAAACTGGCCGTAGTCGTTGATCCACGGCGAGGGCTGGTGGGTCTGCTTGAACCCGCGGATTTTGTCGTCGGTGTAGGTATAGGTCCAGCCGTTGCCCATCCGGCCGGTCTGGGGCGTCCAGAAGTTCATACCCCACGGGCGCGCGATGGCCGGGTAGGTGTTACCGGTCGAAAGTTCGTATTTCGACTGCGTACCGACCAGCGTCGAAACATAATCCACCGGATCGGCGGCGGGTGCGGCAGGCTTCGGGCAGCAGCCGGCCGACAGGACGATTCCCAAAAGGAATGCAAGGGTGCGTTTCATCTATTTTTTGATTTTCGGTTCCAGCATCTTGATCCAGTAACCTCCGACGACGGCACGCGCCATGAAACCGCGGCGGTTGGGTTTGTCGGTGAAGAACCAGTCGGACATCGGCACGCGGTCGACGGTCTGGTTCATGAAGTCGTACATCGGGTCGATGAAACGCTCGAACGTGGCCCTGTCGTCGGCCATCGTCGCGGTCCAGACGATCCAGTCGGCCTTGGTATAGGTCTCACGGTTGTCCAGCGGCAGGCCGTAGCGGTTCTGCTTTGTCAGGTAGTAGGCCAGTTCCTTCGGAGCGACCTCCTTGGGAAAAACGTTAAGTTTCAGCAGCTTGTCCCACACGAGATTGTATTTCTGGCTCCACGTGCCGGGCTTGTCGAACGTCAGGCGGTAGTGGTCGCCGTCGTCGGCCATTTTCACCCACTCCTTCGCCAGTTCGCGTGCTTTGGCGGTGTACTTCCCGGCAACGTCGTGCCTGCCCAGCATCTCGGCCATGCGGCCGTAGCAGGCGATGCCGACGATCGCCTTAATCGAAAGATTGGCGTTGTGGGCGAAGTGGCCCGCGAAATCGTCGGTGCAAAGCTGGTTCTCGGGATCGAGTCCCTTCTCGACAAGATAGTCGGTCCACGTGGTCAGCACGTCCCAATGCTTTTCGGCATAGGCAGCGGAGCCCTCCATCGTGCAGACGGCAGCAGTCAGCGCCAGCATGTTGCCGGCCTCCTCGACGGGCATGTCGCCGCCATAGGTCTGGCCGTTTGCCTGCGGATAGGTTCCCACGTCGTGCGAAGGGAAGGGTTTGGTCCAGCGGCCGCTCTCGCTGTAATAGTAAATATGGTTCATCAATCCTTTGGCCAACTCGGTATTGTAATACAGGAAGAGCGGCGAAGAGGGATAGGTGATGTCGACCGTACCGATCGAACCGTTGCTGTCGTTCTCCTTCGAAAGCCAGAGCAGGTCGCCGTTGGGGGCCTTGACCAACTTGTGCGCGGCGATCGACTGGCGGTAAGCCAGCGCGCAGAGTTCGGCGTAGCGGCGGCCTCCGACCGCAGCAGCAGCCTCCATCAGTTCTTTGTCGAATGCGTAGCAGCGTTTGAGCAGCGAAGCGTATTCCTTGTCGGCGGCGTTCAGCTCGTCGAAGATCGTGCGCGTACCGTCAGCGTTCCAGTAGGGCCGCAGGTTTTCGCCGAAATACTGAATCGACCAGATATCGTCGTAGGCGATCATGATTTTACCCGCAGCGTCCCTGGCATCGCCCAGGTCGCGCACGAGCGCCATGCGGGCCGAACTGTTCTCGCCCGAAACGGCAGAAGGATCGGTGGTCCCGGCGATAAAGGCCGAACGCAGGCGGTCGCTGTTGCCGACCATGCCCCGGGTGTTCTCCTTTTCGGCCGCGAGGTAGAAATAGCCCCAGTCGATGCGCACGTGGTCGCCGCGCTTGGCCAGGATGTTCTGCTCCTTGCTGCCCGACTTGAGGCAGACGAGTCCGTCCTTCTCGAAGCATTCGCTCTGCGACTCCTGGTAAGGCTGGTCGAGCGCCCAGCGGGGCGACGCCTCGACGTAGAGTTCCAGTTCGTGGGGCTTGCCGTCGGCGGAGGTGACGCGGTAGGTCAGGTAGTTGACCGGGCGGCTGATCAGCGCAAGGTCGTCGAGGAACAACGGCGCCGAGAAGGTCAGTTCCAGGTTGACATCCCCGCACGTGAAGGCATAGTGCGTCTGCGTGGCCTGCACGTCGACGGAGGTCTGCACGGCGGTCTTTTCGAGCGCCGTCTGCGTCTCTTTCGGGGTCAGCAGGCCGAAGTCCAGCAAACCGTTGCCCACCGGATTGCGGCACTCGGCGGCGATCAGGTTTTCGCCCTTGCGGAGCGTCGCAACGACGGCTTCGGGGAGTTTCACCATCGCGTTCTTGTTGCAGGTCGAACCGGTATTATGCACTTCGACGCCGTTCACGTAGAAGACGGCATCGTCGTCGTTGGAAAATTCCAGGAAGATTTGCTTCCCGGCCATATCCTCGTCGAGCGTCACCGTGCGGCGCACCCAGATGTTTTCGGTCGTCCAGTCGGTCTTGGCCGTAGGTTCGTTGATCTTCGTGCCGAAGGCCCCGCGGTCGCTCTTCCACGAAGCGTCGTCGTAGGAGGGCGCCTTCCAGTCGCCGGCGGGCTTCACGGTCGTCCAGCGGCCAACCCATTCGCCCTGCTCCGAGGTCGGAACGACAGGCAGCAGCTCGAGGTCCTCAGTGCCCATGAAACGGTAGGCTACGCCGTCGACCTTCAGGGCGCCGATCAGCGGGAAGTCCTTGCCGGTCCAGTGTTTGACCGAACCGTCGTAGAGATTGTCGGTCATCGACCAGGCGCTGGTGTAGGGGTCGATCGTAACGAGCGGATAGGCCGGGGCCCGCAGTTCGCTCTTGATAACTTCGCCCGTCGTCGCTCCCTGCCCGGCACAGGCGGCGGCAGCGAGGGGAATCAGGAATAAAAAGGGATTTTTCATGTATGAAAGTTAGAAATTAGTAGTTCTCGGTTTACCAGCCGATCTCGACGGCCACGCCGTCCGGATCGTTCTCGAAGCGCAGCCGGTAGGTCCGGCTCGCGGCGTCCCATTCGGCGGGGGCAAAAACCTCCCTGCCACCGACCTTCACGCTCCGGGGCTGCTTCGGAAGCAGAACGCGGGCCACACAGATGGTTTCGGCAGGACTTTTGGCCACAAAGGCGTAGCTGTGCCCGGTTACTTTCTCGTCGTAGGCCCGGCAGGCTGCGGCCAACACCTGCGGACGCCGCTTCTGCGCGACACGGCCGACGTTGACGAAAAGGCCCTGTTCGCCCGGACGGATCGTGCGTTCCGTGCAGACGGGAAGTTCCGGATCGTAGAGGTCGACGAGCGTACCGCGCAGCGTGTAAGGCGCGTCGCCGACGCTTTCGTCGAGCACGGCCACCAGGTCGTAGACGCCGCGCTGGAGGTAGAAATTATTTTTGAATGTCAGTTCCCCGCCCTTCGCTCGTCCTTCGTAGAGCGATTTGACGGCCCTGATCAGCGGCTCGTCGCCGCCCTTCGCGAGCACGAACTCCTTGGGATCGGCGCGCAGGATGCAGACCGTGCCTTTGCCGCAGGCATACTCGCCCTGGGGTGCGGCGGCGGGAATGTCCATCTGCGCGAAGAGGTGGTCGGCGGGCGCGGCATAGGCGTTGCCGCCGCTGTTCCACCACTCGCTCACCGTCTGGAACGGATCGTCGTCACGGCCGCAATAGACCAGCACGCCGCCTTTCTTTACCCACTCGGCCAGTTGGGTGTGTGCCTCGGGCGCGAGGGGTTTGAGGTTCGAATAGGTCATCAGCAGCACCTTCGTTGCGGCCAGCGCTTCCCGATAACCCAGGTTTTCGATATGCACGGTCTTCACG
This sequence comes from Alistipes montrealensis, assembly GCF_018362775.1. Lineage (GTDB taxonomy): Bacteria > Bacteroidota > Bacteroidia > Bacteroidales > Rikenellaceae > Alistipes > Alistipes montrealensis. The sequence continues at coordinate 66,072 of NZ_JAGYXY010000009.1, read as the reverse complement.
GGTACGCCGCGCTTGAGCAGCGGAAGCGTCAGACCGTAGAAGTTGGCCAACTGGGGATCTTCGTAGCCGGCATGGGTCGGAAAACGCTGGAACATCAGCGAATTGGCCATCAGGACGCTGATTCCGGCGGAACCGGTCAGGCGGTTATCGGTGGCGGGCATCGAGTTCAAAGCGTTGATCATCACCTGCATCTGCGTCGAATAGTGGCGCGGGATACGCGCCTTTACTTCGCTGTCGCGGCTGGTTTTGTAGAGCCCTTCGTAGATGCGTTCGGGCCACGGCATCACCTCGTAATCGGCAATCTGGGGATAGAGCAGCTGCGCGGTGAAGGTAGCTTCGTAATTCTTTTTATAGTCGGCCCAGTCGCGCGCCCGGTCTTCGATCGGGTCGGTCAGGAAGAACATCTTGCGGCCCGTGGGGGCGGTCATCGACTCCATCGAGCCGTATTCGAGGTAGGCGGTTTCGAAGACGCGCTCGCGAAGCGTGCCGTCGAAGTAGTTCGGTTCGCGCGACGTGCCGGTCCAGACCTGTGCGATATAGCCGTCGACCGAGGGCAGCGAGGCGAGGCTCGCTTCGGGGCTGACGATCTGCCACTGCGAATAGTTCACCAGCGAGTGGGTCGGGACATAGCATTTCACGTCCATGCCCTTGCTCCGGCCATACTCCTTGGCGTAGGTGAAGACCTCGTTCAGGGCGCGATAGTAGAGGTGGTACTTGAGTTTGTTCGCCAGGTAGGTGTTCTCAGGCGACTCGTGCTGCGGGCGCCAGTCGAAACCGTAGAAGGCTTTCCATTCGCGTTTGAACGCCTCGCTGTAACCGGCCCGGGCCCAAAACTCGGGTTCCTCCATGAAGATGGCGTCGATGCCCGCGTCGATCACACGTTTCACATGCCGCTCCTTGAGGTAACGGAGGTAGTTCTCCGACGGAACGATATAGGGCACGAGGTGTCCGTGCCAGATCGTATCGCCGCTGCGCTGCACCTGACCTTCGTCGAGATGCCACTCACCGTCCCACTTGCCGGTGAAATAGTCCTGGTATTCGCCCCAGGCGATTCCGGTCATGAAATGGGTTGTATAACCCCGTTCGCGCCACGAGGCGACGCGGTCTTCGAACGAGATGCGTTTCGAGCGGTCCGAAGGGTTGCCGCCCACGCCGTAGACCATCACGGCGTCGGCACGGTTGTCGATCGTGGGTCTCCACTCGCGGGAGGACTGGAAAGTCGTCTTTACATCGTCGGGCTGCCGCGCTCCGGCCGGATAAGCGAAGCCGGCGGCCAGCAGGCAAAAAATCCAAAATTTCTTCATGGCTGATCGTTATAACAGTCGGTGTGAAAAAAAGTTTAAGGTTTAAAGTCAGGTTCTTAGCGAAGATAACTTTAAACCTTAAACTCGTATGCAACAGGTTTTACGGAATAATCACTTCCATCGGTTCGCTGTAATTCCAGCGGCGCGTACCGCTGCCGGCCGGCGTGTCGTAGTTGATGCGCGCGGCGGCACGGACGAAGACCTTGCGGCCCGAGGGAACATAACCCTGCGAGCGGATGACCACGGGCTGGCCCAGGAACTCGTTGAAAGCGGAACCCGTGTATTCGAGCTTGCTCGACCAGCGTTCGTCGCGGGCGCGGTAACCCACGCTCGACGAATAGCTGACGAACAACTGGATGTCGGTCACGTTGAGGAACTCGTCCTTCCAGCCGCCCATCGGCTCGATCTTCTCGCGGAAGATCGCGTCGGAAACGCCGCGCGTCACGCGGACCTTGGCCGAAATCTTACCGTCGCTGACCATCGGATAGTCCACGAACTCGACGTTGAGGAAAGGCTCGACCTCGAAGCGGACGTTCTTCACGCCGCTGATTTGCAGCGTCTGTGTCTCGTCGGCCAGAGGCACGCCGCGCTCGTCCTCGCGGACCAGCGGAATGAACGGACCGTCGACGCGGACGTTGTATTCCCCCTTGAAGACCTTCGTGTTCTGGAACGTTCCGTCGGGCATGCAGAAAAAGTCGGGATTGGGCTGGACGTTTTCACCCCAGCTCAGTTCCAGCAGGCGCACGCGGATGCCCTCGCTGCCCTGGTCGGTCAGCACGGGTTTGCCCGTGGCCACGTCGACCACTTCGCCGCGCAGCGTTTCGGCGGGCTCGTCGTAGTTGTCGACCTTGAAAATCTCGCACGAAGTGAAAGCGAGCGAAGCGCACAATAAACTGTATAATGCTATCTTTTTCATAATCTGCGTATCTTAAGGTTAACGGTTCGGCTGCTGGTCGATCACGGGACTCTTCGAAACCTCGCCGCCCGGGATGGCAAAATAGTAGTCGAGAACCGAATAGTTGAAGGTCTTCAGGCTGACCCACTGGAAATGGGCGTCGAAGAAGTACTTGTCGGCCTGGGTCGAATAGAACGGATAGAGACCGCGGAAACGGTAGTTCGAGTTGTTGCTGTAAAGATCCTTGTTGCGGGTTTCGCCCCAGAATCCGTCGCGGCCCTCGTAGTGCCATACGCGCCAGCGGCGCAGGTCCCATTTGATCTTGTGCTCCAGCGCGAGTTCCTTGCGGCGCTCCTTGCGGACGATGTCGCGGCCCGTGCTGGTCGGTGCGATATTGGTCTTGAGCAGTTCGGCCCCGGCGCGCTCGCGGATGTCGTTCACCGCATCGGTAGCCACCTTCGTCAGGTCGGCGCCGTCGGGCGAAGCCACGCCGGCCATCGCCAGTTCGACGGCGGCTTCGGCGGCGTTGAGCAGCACCTCGGCATAACGCATCAGGATGAACGGCTGGGCCGAGTTGCCCTCCTTGGCGACGAACGAAGGATCGGGGTTGAGCCACTTGCGGCCATAGAAGCCCGTCAGGTTAGCCTCGCCGTCCTCGTAGAACGGACCGTTCTCCCCGGCGACCGACATTTTGACACCCTTGACGACGAGCGAGTCCTGGCCGGTACTCTTCGCACTCATGCGGAGCGTCTTGGCGCTGGTATAGATATCCAGTTTCTGGTAAGTCGTTTCGGCGGCGCTGTACGAATAGTCGCTGAAGAACGGCTTAACAGGCGTCGAACCCGTATAGATGCCGGCGCGGGTTTCGTTCTCGCGGTTCTTGAACATGTCGCCCGGGAAAATGACGTAGGCGCGCAGACGCGGTTCCGCATTGGCGAACAAGTCCATCGGTTTGTCGAACATCAGGTAGTTGCCCGAGGTATTCGAAACACCGTCGGTAACTTTGAGCGTACCGTCGCGGTAGCGGTCGAAGCCGTCGAAGAGTTCGATGAAATCGAGCGTCGGGCAGGTTCCGGCTGACAGCGGACCGCGGAAATAGAACGTCGAGCTGTAAGCGTCGTAGCCGTGGGTCAGCGTCGGATAGACATACTCCTTGACATAGATGTTCTCGGGGCTCGAAAGGTCGCTGAACATGTCGACCATGTTCTGGTACTGCGCCTCGCGGTTGGTTGCCGACCATTTCTTCTTGTAGAGCGAATAACCGCCGTTGGCCATCACCTCGCGGGCAGCCTTGTAGGCTTCGGTGAAGTACTTTTTCGAGGCGGCCTCCCAGGTCTTCGAGTCGAAGCCCATGACACGAACGCCCGTCTTGCGGCCCAGGCCCGTCAGGCGGCCCGTCACGGTCTCGTTGTACTTGGCCACGCTGCCGGCATAGAGCATCGCTTCCGACTTGAACGCCAAGGCGATATAGCGGTTCGCATAACCCGTCTTGGAGGCTTCGAGTTTGGGCATCAGCAGCGCAATGGCATTGTCGTAGTCCGAAAGCACCTGGTTCCACGTCTCCTCCTCGGAGGCACGGGGAACTTCGAGTTCGCTGGCCGAAGCCGGGTAGTCGATCACATGCGTCACCAGGGGCACGCCGCCGAAACGGCGGGCCATGGCGTAGAATACCGTGGCGCGCACGTAGTAGGCTTCGCCGAGGTAGTGGTTATAGGTCACCTCGCCGAACGATCCCCGGTATTTGGGCAGCGTTTCGAGCAGGTAGTTGGCGTCGCGCAGCAGTTTGAACGCATCGCCCCAGTAGGCCGTGCGCTCGCCGGTGAACGCCGCACAGATGCCGTCGCGGTTGACGGCCTCGCCCGTGCCTTCGATACCCATGGCGGACAGCCAGCCGTTGTACTCATAACCCCACTGGGCCATGTACTTGAAATCCTCGAAAGGCATGTGACTGTACATGCGGGCCAGGTAAATCTCCATACCGGCCTCGTTCGACAGCAGGTCGTCGGCAGTCACAATATTCTTCGGCGCAAGGTCCAGGTCCACGCAGGAGGTGGCCAGCAACAGTGTGCACAAAGAAGCTATCAGTGTCTTTTTCATAAGTGTCAGATTTGTAATTCGCAACGTTTTGATCTGTTAGAACGAGAGTGCGAGTCCCAGCGTGTAGGTCTTGTTCAGCGGGTAAAGGCGGCCCTGCTCGTCGTCGGGATGCTCGGGATCGACGAATTTCACCCCGGTGATCGTGAAGAGGTTATAGGCGTTGGCGTACACACGCAGGCTCACCGACGAGAATTTGCTGATCCGCGGAATGGTGTAACCCAGTTCGAGGCTCTTCAGGCGCAGGTAAGCGGTGCTCACGCGGTTGAACTCCGAGTTTGCGATCGGCGAATGGCCCGTGTAGGCGTAGTGCCCGCCGGTCCACTTCGTAGAGGGCGCATAGGGGTCGGCCGTCGGGTCGACGGGATGCCAGCGGTCGAGGAACTGCTCCAGCGCACCGCCGCCGTCCTTGCCCCAGATGGCGTAAAGCGGCTCCTGATATTGCATCGAGCCCAGTGCCGAGCCCTGGAAAAGCATGCTCAGGTCGAGGCCTTTCCACGAGCAGGAGAAGTTGAGGCTGAAGTTGAGCCACGGCGTCTGGTCGAAGGCGAAAGGATGCTCGTCGAGCGAGTTGATCTCGCCGTCGCCGTTCCAGTCGACGTATTTATAATCGCCCGGCAGGAGGTTGTTATCCTTGTAGATCGGATAGTTCCAGATGTCGTTCCAGTCCTGGTAACGCCCGGCCGACTCGTAGCCGAACTGCACGCCCTGGAAACGGTTGTTCAGGTTGTCGTGGCGCCAGCGGTCGTAGGAGTTGCCGTAGCCGCCGTTCTGAACCGCTTTGAGGTACTTGTTGCGCGTGATGGTGGCGATACCCCGGAGGTCGTAGGAAAATTCGCCGACCTTGTTGCGGTGGGTGATCTGGAGTTCGAGACCCATGTTGCGGCTGCTGTTGGCATTCAGACGCGGGGCCGTGGCGCCGATAACCGTCTGGAAATCGCCCTCGGGACGAGCGTACAGGCCCGACATGTGGCGGTCGAAGTAATCGAACGAAATGCCCAGCAGGCCGTTCCAGGCCTCGAAGTCGACGCCGACGTTGAACGTACGGGCCGTAAACCACGAAATGCCGATGTTCGGAATGGCTTTCGGGTCGACGCCCATGATCACATTGCCGCCGAAGATATATCCCGGGGCGTACTGGTTATAATAACCGTTTTCGCCGTTGCTGTTCGTCGACGGATAGGTATACCCCATCACCCAGTCGTATTCGGCGCCCGTATCGTCACCCATTTCGCCGTAGCTCGCACGCAGTTTGAATTGGTTGATGAACGAGAGGGCCGAACAGGATTTGAAGAACGGCTCCTCCGAGATGCGCCATCCGGCGGAAATCGAAGGGAAGAAGCCCCAGCGGTGACCCTTGGCGAACTGCGACGAACCGTCGTAGCGGAACTGCGCTTCGAGCAGGTAGCGGTCGTCGTAGGCATAGTTGAGACGGCCGATCAGTGCGCCGTAGGCCTTTTCGTAGATGCTGCCGGAATTGGCGCCGCTGTCCTTGTTCGAATCCGTACCGTTGAACAGGTAGGGGGTCGCAAAGGCCAGTTCGCGCTGGGCGTAGAAGTTGTCGCCCTTGATCTTCTGGACCTCCCAGCCGACCAGCGCGCCGACCTTGTGAACGCCGTTGAACGTGCGGTCGTAGTTGATCGTGATCTGGCCCAGGGTCTGCTGGCGGTCGTAGAACTCGCGCTTGAGCCGGTTGGGCGAACTATTGTTGTAAAGTTTTTGCAGGTAGCTTCCCGTAGTGGGATCGGGGGCATAGAGCGAATACTCCCGCTGGAAGATTTCGTTGTTGTCCATGCGGTAGTCGTAGCTGAGCATTCCCTTGACCGAAAGACCCTGCAAAGCGTGCGTCAGCGTTCCGAGGTCATAGGTCAGCGACGCCGACGACTGGAAGGATTTCTGCTTGTATTTGCGGTAGCCCGAAACGTCGGAGGTCATCTTGGCAACGGTATTCTCGTCGAGGTCGAGACCTTCGTAGTTGAGCATCGTATTCTCGGGGTCGGCATAGGCGGGGAAGAGCACGCCCTGACGCCAGTAGTTGCGGATGATGTCCGTCGAAGTCGAATAGGGATTGTTACGCTCGTCGGCCATGCCGTTGATCTTCAGGTCGAAAGTCAGGCCTTTGAAAATCTCGGTCGTCAGGTTCGAGCGCAGGTTGAATTTATCGTAATTGAGGTCGCCCGAGCGGAAGAAGCCTTCCTGGTAGAAATAGCCCAGGCTGACGAAATACTGCGTCTTCTCGCTGCCGCCCGAAATGCTGACATCGTGCTGCGTCTGCGGGGCGAAATCGGCAAAAATCAGGCTGTTCCAGTCGGTCGTGCGGCGTGCGCCGGTACGGTAGTCCTCGAAATCCTTCTCCAGGTAGACGGGAGCGCCGCCGCTGACCTTGTTCATCGCCATTTCGTTGTAGAGCGTCATGGTCCCGAAAGCGTCGGCCAGCTTGGGCATCTTCGAGGGGACCTGGAACGTATAGGAGCCGTTGTAGCTCACTTTCGCCTTGCCCTGCTGACCTTTCTTGGTGGTGACGAGCACAACGCCGTTGGCGGCGCGCAGGCCGTAGATGGCCGCTGCGGCATCCTTCAGCACCGAAACATCGTCGATGTCGCTGGGATTCATGCGCTGGAAATCCTCCACCGAACGGGGAATGCCGTCGATGATCACCAGCGGGCTTCCCAGACCGCGGATGTCGAAATTGGCGTTATAAGTTCCCGGCTCGGAGCTCTTCTGCCAGACACGAACACCGGCCACGCGGCCCGTGAGCATGTTCTGCGGGTTCTCGCTCTTGGTGTGGATCATCTCCGAACCCCGGACCGCAGCCACGGCTCCCGTAATCGAACCGCGTTTCTGGACGCCGTAACCCACGACCACAACGTCGTTGATCAGCGTTTGGTCGCTGCTCAGCACGACGTTGATCGTCGTACGGCCGTTGACCTTCTCTTCCTTGCCCGTGAGGCCCACGAACGAGAACGAAAGCGTCGCATTGGCCGGAACGGTGATCGTATAGCGGCCTTCGCCGTCGGTCACAGCACCGATATTCGTATTTTTGGCGACGACGGTGGCGCCGACGACCGGTTCATTGCTGCTGTCGGTCACGACTCCGGTCACCGTTGCGTTCTGCGCCCACGCCGAGGAGGTTGCAAAAACAAGGAGGAGACTCATCAGCAGGCCGAAGAAGCCCCGCCGCGGATGTGAAATATTCTCCATAATCATTCGGTTTTAAGTTGGGTTACTTTTCTAATTCGTAGCGGGCCAGCCCGGCATACTCTGCGGCAAAGGCAAAGATGAACTGTCCGTCGACATTGTTCTTGCCGCGGTCCTGGTTCCAGCCTACGAGCAGGTTGGTAGGCAACAGGCCGTTGCGCAGGAAGTGCGACCAGGCGTAGTCGAGATTGGCCTGGAAGCTCGCCAGGGGCGCCGAAACCGACGGGTAGAACTTGTGTCCGTCGACCCAGCCGCGCATCATCACGCCGTTGAACCAGTCGTTGAAGCCCAGGACGCTGTACGTATAGTAGCCCGGGACGTTCTGGTTGAGTTTGCCGAAGTAGTTGAAGCTGGCATCGGAAAGCTGCTGGAAATCCTCCAGGTACTCGCCCAGGCGGGTTACGCGGTAGAGGTCGGCAGCGCCCGAAAGCATCGTGCCGCAGTTGTAGGAGAGCGCTTCGCCTTCGCTGCGCGTCAACTGGGTGTTGGCGCGGTAGCGCACGCCGCCGACCCATTCGTAAGCCACGTCGCAGTTGGGAACGCATCCGCCGCGCATGTCGTGGTAAACGCCGTCGCTGCGGAGCAGCGTCGATTTCTGCCAGTCGTAGACCTTCTTGGCGAAGTCGAGGTAGTAGCGGCTCTTCTTGACCGTCTCGCTCTTGCGCTTCTTGTCGATGTCGATGAAGCGGTGCGTGGTCTGGTCGTCCTTGCCTTTGTAAATCTCGTAGAGCCACACCAGCGGGCTGACCATCGGGCCGTTGCTGCACGAGTGCTTGGTCGTGTAACCGGGGCCCCAGGGAATGCCGCCGTTTTCGTCGCCGTCGACGTTGAGCGTGCAGTCCCAGCCGTCGAGCACATACTCGGTCAGGTACTCGGCCTTTTCGAGGTAGGTTTTGTCGCCGGTCAGTTTATACGCCTCGATGAACTCGCGGATCAGCCACTGCTGGTCGTCGTAAACGTTCAGGACGCCGTCGACCTGCGCCGAACCCTTGTCGCTGCCGCGGTTCACGCCGTAGACGGTCCATTTCCGGGTCTGCGTGAACGAAGTCAGGGTATAGGTTCCCAGGTAGTAATCGGCATTTTCGTAGAGCTGGGCCAGCAGGTCAACGTAACGCTGGAAATGCTGGTCGTAGAGTTCCGGAATACCCTCGCGCTGCTGGGTCTTCAGGCCGCGGAGGATGGCGTTGACGGCCTCGATCGACGAACCGTACATCCAGACACTGGCTTTTTCATCGGGACTGGTCCCCGTGAAAGGATTGTAGTAGCGCGACATGGTCATGCCGGAGCCTTCGAAATAGCATTCTATCGCCCGGTCGACCAGCGCCATGGCCCGTGTCATGTTCTGCACGGACTGTTCGGACGGTGTCTCCGGAATACGGACCGTATTGTCGGGCTCGTTCGTCTTGCTGCATGCAACGGTGGTCAGCATCAGCGAACTGAGCGCAAAAGAAATGATTTTTTTCATAAGTCAGGGTTATCGGTCCCGGCTCCCCGGAGCATCCTCCCGTCCATGGCGGCCCGAAGGCCTGTCCGGAGGAAGGATACCCGCAGAAGCGCAGGATTTTTTCAGATTAGTTCATCTCAACGTCGTAAATGCAGACCTTGCTCTCAGTGCCGTTTTCCTCGCCCTTGTAGACACCGAGGACCAGCACCACGTCTTCGCCGTTGAACTTCGAAAGGTCGTAGACGAACTTGGCATAAGCATCCGGGTTGCCGGGACCGCCGTTCTGGTGGACAAATTTCCAGCATCCGTTGGGGGCTGCCGAGGAAGATGCGGCCGTATTCGATGCCGGAACGATGTGTTCTACCGTGCCGTCGTTTTTGATGGCGGTGATCTTGAAGAACGTAGCTTCTCCGGCGAAGTTGCGGATCCGCAGCGTCAGGTTGTTGCTGCCCTCGGCAATCGAGAACTTCGCATAGAGGTAGGCTTCCGGCTCAATCGTGTTAACCGCCGTGCCGCCGCCGCGCGTCTTGATGATATAACCCTCGCCGGCAAACGGCTCCGGGTCCTTGACGCGGGGAACGAACGACCATTCGGCGGCAATATGGGCGTTGTCGCGCCACGAGTGGTAAGCAACCTGGCGGTTGTCCTTGTTCTTATCGCCTTCGCAGACGGTAACGCCGCTGAACTTCTTCTTGGTGTGCGGCATCGTCGAACGAACCATCTCCATGGTCAGCTTCCAATCCTTGAGGTCGTCGTTGACAGCCGTACCCGTGATATAGTTCCAGCCGTCGATTTTCGCGGTCGAGAAAGCGATACGGCGCAGCACCAGCTGCTTCCAGTAGTCGCCCGTCTTGGCGCGGTAGATACCCACGGCGATCACGACCTCCTTGCCGATGTAGTCGCTCAGGTCGAAGCCGAAGGACTTGTACGAATCCGAACCATAGCTTTCGTTGCCGCCGATCTTCACGGCTGCGGGCTCAGCGGCGGAAAGGTCGATTACCTGGACGCCGAAGACCGCGGGATTCTCGGAGTCGGCATTGTGCGTGCGCACCTGCAGGGTCATCACCTTGTTGTCCTCGGTGATCAGTTTGCTGCCATATACATAGGAGTCGAAGACATCGAGGTCGACGGGATTCTTCTGGTTGGCCCCGTCGTTGCGAATCTGGAGCGTCGTACCTTCGTTCTGCTCCTGCCATGCACCCACGAAATCGAGTGCGGCCATATAGTCGGTCGACCAATCCCAGTGCGGGTAGCTCGTATCGTTTCCGCCGCCGCGGTATTCGCTGTAATACCACTTGTCGGCATCACGCAGGTCGAATGCCGTCTTGCCGCGGAGCACCTCGGGGCTGCCCATGACTACGTCGAGGACGGCGGTGTTATTCTCGAAAGCGTCGCGGCCCATTTTTTTGGTAACGGTCGCGTAATCCTTCAGCGAGAAGGTCAGCTCGTAGGCGTCGAGCGGCAGGTTGGCGATCTCGTACTTGCCGTTCGCATCGGTCATGCCCGTCTGGGTCTCGCTGATGGTCACCTTGACCCCGGCCAGCGGAGCGCCGTCGTTGCGGGCGTCGAGAACCGTACCCGTGATCTTCGCCGCGGCGTAACGCATCTCGATGTTGACCGTAGCCATCGCCTCGGCGTTGAACTTCTGCGGTTTGAGCGTCACGCTCGTAGTCTGGTAAGTCGCCTTCTTGCAGGTAATCATGTGCGAACCCACGAGCACGTCGGTCAGGGTATAGCGGCCGTCGGCCTCGGTAGTAGTCGTAGCCGTCACACTCGTCTCCGTCAAATCTACGATATCGGCGATCGACACCTCGACCCCGCCGAGCACATTGCCCTCGTCGTCCGTCACAACGCCCGAGACCTCTCCGATCGTCTTTTCCGTCTCACCCTTCGTGTCGTCGTCCTTACACGAGCTCACCGAAACAGCCAGCCCTCCGAGGAGCGCCGTAAACGCGAATGTTCGCAATAGTCTGTTTAATCTCATAGTTTTAAGTTGTTAGTAAGTTTTAATAAAAATTTTAAGAAATCGAAAGGCGTTCGCTCGACTTTGGCCTCAATCTCCCGCCGCCTGTATTTTTTTGATAAATTTGAGGTGCGATAGGTTAATTACAGGGTTAAAATCCGGTTAATCGGCAGAAAAAATCATTAATCCCCGATTTTTTAACCCTCCGGAAAGGCTTTTCCGGGAGCCGAACGAGGCGCGAAATTAGCAATCGGATCCGAATCAAGGAGCGGCCGGCCGGTAAAAAATTTTCATATTTCCAATAAATTATTATCTTTGTAAGACCGAACCTCCAAACGTATCATGGGCAGATACTACCATACACTCCTCCTCATTGCACTGACTGCGATCCAAACCGCGTCCGCGCAGGGCCTGAAATTCAACAGCGCCGAATTGCCGATCGACAAGCGGACCTCGTACAATGTCTTCGACGAACGCGTTCCGTCGTTCGCGGACCGGTTCGACATCGAATTCGACATCCGGCTCTATCCGGTCACCGAAATCGGTTACATCCTGCGCATCAAGAACCAGAAGAGCGACAAAATCTACAACCTGTTCTACGACGGGCAGGGCGACGACTTCTTCAAACTCAACGAAGAGGGGAAATGCAACCTGATAACGGCGAAAATCGACCGGGAGGAGTTGCTCGACGCCCATTGGTTCCGCATGAAACTCGCCTTCGACCTCAAAGGCGACTCGATCACGCTGACCATCCACAACCGCACCTTTACGGCGACGCAGGCAAACCTGCCGGACACTTACAGCCCGATCATCATTTTCGGCAAGAGCGACCACATCATCGACGTTCCCTCGTTCGCCATCCAGAACCTCACGGTCGGCAACAGCAAGAATTACACGTTCGAACTCAGCCAGAACGAGGGAAACACGGTCTACGACACCAAAGGGCGCCCGCAGGGCCGGGTCCAGAATCCCGAATGGCTGATCAACGACGCCTATCACTGGCGCTACCGGGCAGCATTCGCATCGCAGAGCGTTGCCGGGACAAATTACAACCCCTTACGCAAGGAGGTTTACTATTTCAACCGGGACACGCTATTCATATACAACGTCCGCACCGAGCAGACCGAAATGCACCGTTTCGCCGAACGTTGTCCGCTGAAACTGGTTCTCGGCATGAACTTCATCGACCCGGCGCACAACAAACTCTACGCCTACGAGGTTTACGACGAGACCTCGCCCGCAGACTGCCCCGCCATGGCCTGCCTCGACCTGGACACCTATCGCTGGAGCACCGAGTGCCGGGAACACATGCCGACGCAGCTGCATCACCACGGGTGTTATTTCGACCCCGAACAGGGCCGTTACACGATTTTCGGAGGGTTCGGCAACATGAGTTACAGCCGCGAGTTCCACACCTACGACCTGCAGGCGAAACACTGGGAGCCGCTGGGCGAATTCAGCGGCGACCCGCTCTTCCCGCGCTATTTCTCCTCGATGGGCTACCTGAAGGAGAACAACTCGATTTACATCTTCGGCGGCATGGGCAACGAATCGGGCGACCAGTCCGTCGGGCGTTACTATTTCTACGACCTGCACCGCCTCGACCTCACGACGGGCCGCATCTCGAAACTCTGGGAAATACCGTGGCGGAAGACCAATTCGGTCCCCGTACGCAACATGGTGATCCTCAACGATTCGTGTTTTTACACACTCTGCTACCCCGAGAGCGTCTCGAACTCCTACCTGCACCTCTACCGCTTCTCGATCGCGGACGGCAGCTACGAAATACTGAGCGACTCGATTCCGATTCGGTCCGACAAAATAACGACCAACGCCAACCTCTACTACGACGCACAACAGGACGACCTGTTCGCCACCGTACAGGAGTTCGACGATGACATCCAGTCGCGGATGAAAGTCTATCGGCTGGCATTCCCGCCCATTTCGGCCGAAGAACTGGCCGGACACGCCAAACCCCGGAGGAGCGATACATCCTGGATGCTGGTGCTAATCATAGTATTAGGTGCGACGGCAATCGGGGGGGGGATTGTGTGGCGCCGGAAGTCCGCAGGTAAAACGCCGGGCGAAGCGCCGGACGAAACAGAAGCCGCAGAGATGTCGGCCCGGCCCAATTCGATCTGCCTGTTCGGTGATTTCATGGTCCGCAACCGCCACAACCGCGATATAACCTACCTGTTCACCACGCGGCAGCGACAGATTTTCTGCCTCGTGCTGCAAAACAGCTTCGAAGACGGCATCTCTTCGCAACGGCTCAGCACGCTGCTGTGGCCGGACAAGCCGGAGGACAAAGTGAAAAACTCGCGCGGCGTGACGATCAACCACCTGCGCAAGACGCTCAGCGAACTGGACGACGTGGAACTGGTTTACAGCAAGGGCTGTTTCCGGCTCGTACAGGGACCGGCCTTTTACTGCGACTATACGCGCTGCATGGAGATTATCTCGGCAGAGCAGATCGGAGAGAACCGCGGGGAACTGGTGCAACTGCTTTCACGCGGAAAATTCCTCAAACACGACGACCAGCCGCTTTTCGACTCGTTCAAGGAGGAGGTGGAACGTACGTTGGAACCCGTCCTGCAAATCGAAATGGAGAAATGCTTTGCGGAGGAGGACTACGGAACGACGCTTGCACTGGCCGAGGCCGTATTCTGCATCGATCCGCTCAACGACCAGGCCTTAGCCTACCTGGTCCGGTCGCTCAACCGGCTGAAACGCAACGAGGAAGCCCGCAGCCGTTACCAAGCCTTCGTCCTCGAATACAAGAAGACGTTCGGGGCCGAATACCCCTATCCGTTCCGGAACCTATAACGACAAGCCCCAACAATAAATGCCGGAGTCTGGGACTCCGGCATTTATTTTCCGAGTTTCGGCCTTTACTGAACCGTGATGCTGTTCAGCAGGTCCGTCTTGCCCTCATTCACCAGCTTCAGGATCAGCTCCCCGAACAGCGTGTTCTGCCACGCGAACCACGAACGCGTAAACTTCGCAGGATCGTCCTTGTGGAAAGATTCGTGCATGAAACCCGTACCCGCATCGGTCGTCAGCAGCATCTCAATGCAGCGTTTGATCTCGGCGTCGTCCGTAGACGTGAAGGCCTTCATCATGATGCTCATCGGCCAGATCATGTCGTAACCGATATGGGGACCTCCGATACCTTCGCCCGCCGAGCCTTTGAAAAAGTAAGGGTTCGATTCGCTCCAGACGAAACGGCGCGTATTCCGGTAAACAGGGTCCTTCACATCCATATCACCCAGGTAGGGCATAGCAAGAAGGCTCGGAACGTTTGCGTCGTCCATCAAAAAGCGGTTCCCGTAGCCGTCGACCTCGAAGGCGTAGATCTTCCCGAATTCCGGGTGATCGCAGGTCGCGTATTTCCGGAGAGCCGTCTCCACCTCGTCGGCCAAAGCACGGCACTCCGAAGCCAGCTGCTTCTCCTTGTTCACCTTCGTCAGGATTTCAGAAGCTTTGCGAAGCGACGTAACGGCGAAGAAGTTCGAGGGAACCAGGAACAGGAACGTCGTGGCGTCGTCCGAGGGACGGAACACCGAGGCGATAAGGCCCACCGGGTTGACAGGGTTGCCCTTGCCGTCGTTGCAGACCGTATCCAACTGGCGTTCCGTGCGACGCTGGAACGTATAGGGACCCACACCATCCTTGCGCTGTTGTTCGCGGAACGTACGGAGGATATTCTTTACCGCGGCAAGCCAGTGTTCGTCGAAGACCGAAGCGTCGCCCGTGATCTTCCAGTACTCGTAGGCTAGGCGAAGCGGGTAGCACAGCGAGTCGATCTCCCATTTGCGTTCGTGGAGTTCAGGGCGCATCTGCGTCTTGTCCTTCATCCACTGGTGGTCCGGGTTCGGATCGTAGGGGTCCAGGAACGCGTTCGCGTAAGGGTCCAGTTCGATGCACTTCATCTGCCGACGGATCACACCGGCGAGCATCCGACGAAGGTGTTCGTCCTTATGGGCCAGTTGCAGGTAGGGCCACACCTGAGCCCCGGAGTCCCGGAGCCACATCGCATGGATGTCGCCCGTATAGACCACCGTATCGTCCTTGCCGTTATCGTCCGTACGGTAGCGAACGGTCGTATCCAGCGTATTGGGAAAGCAGTTCTCGAACATCCAAGCCAGTTTCCGGTTCGTAAGGACGCCTTTGATCCGCGCGATCTCAGATTCGACGGCCGACGATTGGAACAACCGCTCCGATGCCGACGGACGCTTAGTTTGAGTGTAGTCGGGAACTACGGCAGAAACGCGTGTCGCATCCGAGACGATAAGCTGGGCAGCGGACGCCCGCAAGGAAACGCCGAAGCACAGCATCGAAGCCGCAAGGCATAATTTCAGAATTTTGTCAGTTTTCATTCTGTTTAGCATGTTTTATTGGGGATTATTCAATGTTAAAACTCCGCGACTCGCAGGCCAACGAGTCGACGGTATTCGGAGAACGGATGCGAAGACCCTGCATAAGAGGGTGACGGAGTGACGGAAGTGCAGGTCGCCGGATTTCGTTCGGAGACAAAGGTAGAAATTTCCGGGCTTTCCTGCAACGGCCGAAACAAAAAACACGGGACGAAAATGGCTTTCAAGCAAAACACAGTACGGCTCCATTGCCGGAAAACGGTTCCGTCTGCGCAGCGGAACCCGTTGCACAGCCCTTACGACCGCAGAGCCACAGTCGGAAGAAAGTCGAGTTATCGGACCGTGTTCGCGTTATTTAAATGCAATTTGTTATATTTGCATCTGAATAACTCCACAGCAAATGACTCCACTCAGAAAATTAACCTCCTCGGAAACCGCCTCCCTCGAAGCACTCGGCAATTCGGCCGAAGATTGGTCGAAGGTACTGGTCGCAGAGGACTTCCAACCCTTCCAGTTGCTCCAGAGCCATCTGGAAGGAAATATCGAACTCGCAGCCGGGGCCCGCATCATCCGCTCGCGCGTCGCGAATTACCGCATCGGGCCCGGTTCGCTCGTCGAAGGCGTCACCGCCCTCGAATGCCGCCGCCGCTCCTCGTTCGGCAACGGCGTCGGCGTAGCTACAATGAACGAATGCGGAGGCCGCACGGTAAAGATTTTCGACCGGATGTCGGCGCAGACAGCCTACATCATGGCCGTTTACCGCCACCGGCCGCAAACCATCGCCGCATTTGAAAAAATGGTCGGCGCATATACCGAAGGGCGTTCGTCGGAGATGGGCGAAGTGGGCAGCCGCTGCCGCATCGTCGGGGCCCGCTTCATCCGCGAGGTCCGCATCGGTGACGACGTGGAGATCGACGGCGCTTCGATCCTCGAAAACGCCACCCTCTGCGACGGCGCGCACATCGGTGTGGATGTCAAAGCCTACGACTTCATCGCCGCCGAAGGTTCGGTCATCAGCAACGGGTCGATCGTCGAGCGCTGTTTCATCGGCGAAAGCTGCCGCCTGGACAAAGGCTTCACGGCCGCCGAGTCGCTCTTCTTCGCCAACTCGCACTGCGAAAACGGCGAGGCTGCAGCGATCTTTGCCGGGCCTTACACCGTTTCGCACCACAAATCGTCGCTGCTGATCGCCGGCATGTTCTCGTTTTTCAACGCCGGCAGCGGCTCGAACCAAAGCAACCACCTCTTCAAGAGCGGCGCCGTACACCAGTCGGTGCACCTGCGCGGCTGCAAGTTCGCCAGCAGCGCCTACATCATGTCGCCGGCGCTCGAAGGGGCCTTTACGATGGTCATGGGACACCACTCCTACCACCACGACACCTCGGCTTTTCCCTACTCCTACCTGATCGAGAAGGAGGGCCGCACACACCTGATGCCGGGCGCCAACTTCACCAGTTTCGGAGCCGTGCGCGACATCGAGAAGTGGCCCGCCCGCGACCGCCGCTCGGTAAAGCGCGACGTGATCAGTTTCGAAGAGTACAACCCCTATATCACGGGCGCCATGCTCCAGGCCGTGGACATCCTCCACTCGCTCCAGGAGCAGGACCCCGACGCCCCGGTGTTCACCTACAACAAAACCCTGATTCGCTCGGCAGCCCTGCAACGGGGACTCAAGCTCTACAACAAGGCCATCGTGGCGGCGTTGGGCGCGATGCTGGCCAAAGGGACATCGAATCCGCGCTATGACGGCGACGGGCAATGGCTCGACCTGGCCGGGCAGTACATCGCACGCAGCGAGGTCGAAGCGATCCTCGCTGCCGTGGACCGCGGCGAGTTGACGACGACCGACGCCGTGGACAATCGGTTCCGGGTCTTCGCCGTACACTACGACGACTACGCCCACAGTTGGGCCAAGCAGGTTTATGCTTCGATACTGGGCCATACGCCGACCGTCGACGAGATCGAACAGGCCGTCTCGGCAGGCCGCAATGCCCACGCCTCGATGCGCCGCACGACCGACGCCGACCGCGACCGCGACTGTTCGCTCGACATGGCCGTCAGCTACGGCCTCGACTGTACGAGCGAGGAGGAGCGCCGCGAAGACTACTATTCGGTCCGCGGCCTGAAATAGACGAACATACGACGCAACATGTATACACAAAGCATCACACGCACCCACCGCACAGCCTTTATCCTCGCCATCGACGGCTCGGGCTCGATGGCCGAACAAATCCTCTTCCGGGGACGGCAGATGACCAAAGCCCAGGCCGTGGCTTCCGTCACTAACGGCATGCTGTTCGAGCTGATCGAACGAGCCCGCCGCAGCGACGGAGTCCGGGATTACTACGACATCGCCGTCATCGGCTACTCGGGCGACGACGAGGTTTACTCCCTGCTGCCGGGCGGCAAAGAGCTGATTTCCGTGGCGGAACTGGCGGCCGGAGAACCGCCCATAAAGAAAGAGGTGATCGAATACCGCCTGCCGGACGGGAGCGTGGCCCTGCGCGAGATTCCCTCCCCGGTATGGGTGGAGCCCGAAGCCGCGGGGCAGACCCCGATGTGCGAGGCTCTGCGACGCGTGCGCGACATCGCCGCGGAGTGGTGCGCCGACCCGGCCCATGCCGACAGTTTTCCGCCGATGGTCTTCAACATCACCGACGGCGAAGCCACCGACTGCGACGACGCGGAACTGCGCGCCGTGGCCAAACAGATCAAATCGCTCGGCACGACCGACGGCAACGTGCTGCTGGTAAACATACACATCGCCGCGGGCGACACCCCGCACATGGTCTTCTTCCCTTCGGCGGAGGAGGCCTCCTACCCCAACCGCTACGCGGCGGTACTCTACGACTGCTCGAGCCCCATGCCCGAGGTCTTCAACGAAGCGATCCGCGAGGCCAAAGGCCCCGGCGCCCTGCCGCCGTTTCGCGGCATGAGTTTCAACGCCTCGGCCGAGGAACTGATCACCATGCTCAACATCGGGTCCATCAGCGTAAAAACCGAATAGCCATGACACCGACGCTGCAAATCTTCACCCGGGCACTGCTGACGCCCAACCTTTCGTTCGAGACGCTCACCGACGCCCGGGCCGCAACCGGCACGGACGGCCTGCCGCGGCTGATGCGCACGACACGTTTCGCCGAAGCCGAGATCACCTGGGGCGGCCGGCAATGGCTGCTCTCGATGCCGCTTTCGCCCATCGCGCTGACCTCGATCGAGCGCACGGCATCGCAACTCGGACGCCTCAACACCGAATGGCTCACGGAATACCGTATCCTGCGGGGCGAATTGCAGTGGACCGACCCGGCCGGCAGTGAACGGCGTTTCGACCTGGTACTCCAACACCTGCCCGCAGGCAAATCGGTTGCCGAAGCGCTGCATACGCAGCCCGCCGACCGGTTGCTCGCGGCGCTCGACGCCCTGCAGGCGGCCCTGCGGGAACTGGACTTTTCGCACAACAACCTCCGGGCCGACAACCTGCGCTGGGTAAACGGACGGTTTGTCCCGCTGCGTTACCACGACGGCCATTTCGGCTCCCCGGGGGACGATGCGGCTTTCGAGGCTCTGCGGGAGCAGGTCCGGCAAAACGCCGGTCCGATGCAGGTCAGCGATGTGGAGGCCGCATATACTCCGCAGCGCCGCCTGACGGGCCACCGCTGGACAAGCCATGTCTTCGAAGGGCTGGTATGCGTCGAGGACGAAAGCGGATTCGGGTTCGTAGACACGAACAACAACCCCGTGATCCCGGCGCAATATCTCTGGGCAGGCGATTTCCGCGAAGGACGCGCCGAGGTCGAAACACCGTCGGGGATGGGACTGATCGACCGGAAAGGGCGCTATGTCATTCCTCCCGAATACGAGATCGTCGACTATGCGCCTTCGGAAAGCGTCGTCCGCGTGCGCAAAGGCGGCCGTTGGGCGGAATTCGATTACCTGGGACGCCGCCTGACGGAATTTGGAACGAATAATGAATAGAACATGCTAAAACAACTGACAATATGGAAGAACAAGTAAAAGTCCTGATCATCGGCAGCGGCCCCGCAGGGTACACCGCCGCAATCTATACCTCGCGCGCCAACCTCGCCCCGGTGCTTTACGAAGGCATCGAGCCGGGCGGACAGCTTACGACGACCACCGACGTGGAGAATTTCCCGGGACATCCCGACAGCGTGAGCGGTCCCGACCTGATGGGACTGATGCGCAAGCAGGCCGAGCGGTTCGGCGCCGACATCCGCACAGGCAACGTCACGCGCGTAGACCTCTCGTCGCGGCCCTTTCACGTCGTAGTCGACGGCGAAAAGGAGATTAAGGCCGAAACGCTGATCATCGCCACGGGAGCCTCGGCCAAGTATCTCGGTCTCCCCTCCGAAACCAAGTTCCGCGGGATGGGCGTGAGCGCCTGCGCCACGTGCGACGGTTTCTTCTACCGCAAGAAAGACGTAGCCGTGGTAGGCGGCGGCGACACCGCCTGCGAGGAAGCCACCTACCTCGCATCGCTCTGCCGCAAGGTCTACATGATCGTGCGCAAGCCCCACCTGCGCGCCTCGAAGGCGATGCAGCAACGGGTGTTCAACACGCCGAACATCGAAATCCTCTTCGAGCACAACACCGCCGAGGTGCTGGGCGACGAGTCGGGGGTGACGGGTGCGCTGCTGCGCAAAAACGACGGCACGGAGAAGACGATCGACATTGCGGGATTCTTCCTGGCGATCGGACACCACCCCAACACGGAACTTTTCTGCGACCAGTTGAAACTCGACGCCGACGGCTACATCAAGGTCGAAGGCATCAGTTCGCGCACAAGCGTCGAAGGCGTCTTTGCCGCGGGCGACGTGAAGGACCCCCATTACCGCCAGGCCGTTACGGCCGCCGGCTCGGGATGCGTCGCAGCGTTGGACTGCGAACGCTTCCTGCTGATGCAACAATAAAAAACATACAATGAAGAGATACCTCCTGCTGTTGGCAGCAACGTGCTGCATCGCATCGTGCGCCGAAATCCGCACCACTTATATTGGCAAAGCCTATCCGACAACCGGAACCGCGCCGGAACTTTATTTCGACTGGAAGGACGTTCCCTCGGACTACGAAACGATGGGCAGCATCGAGGCGACACCCTTCGGCAAGACGCTGGAGGAGGCGCAGGCCCTCATCGAACGGACTGGCCGGGAGAAAGGGGCCGACGCCATCGTCTTCGAAGGCATCGTGAGCGAAACCTCCGCCCCGACCTACACGACGACCGAAAAGATCGAGAAAAACGACGACGGCAGCAAGACCCGAACGGCCACCACATCCCAGAGCGTCTTCACGACCAACCGACTTTTGGCGACATTCATAAAGTATAAAAAATAGACAGGTTGAGTTTCAGCGTTACCATATTAGGCTCGTCCTCGGCGAAACCCACGTCGAGCCGGCATCCGTCGGCGCAGGCGGTCAACATCCATGAACAATACTACCTCGTGGATGCGGGCGAGGGTGTGCAGCAACAGTTGATCCGCTACGGGGTCAACCCGCTGAAAATCCGCGCCGTGTTCATCTCGCACCTCCACGGCGACCACGTTTTCGGGTTGTTCCCGCTCATCTCGACGCTGGCACTCTACGGACGTAAAACCCCGCTGAAGGTCTTTGCTCCGGCCCCCTTCGGCGAGATTCTGGCCTGCCACCTCAAATACTTCGACAGCGAACTGCCCTACACCGTGTCGTGGACCGAGGTCGACACGACCCGCCACACGCTGCTGCTGGAGAACCGCACGCTCGAAGTATGGAGCATCCCGCTGCGCCACCGCGTACCGTGCGCCGGATTCCTTTTCCGCGAAAAGGAGCCGCCGCTGAATATCGAAAAGTTCAAGATCGCGAAATACGGGCTTTCGGTCGCGCAGATCACCGCCGCCAAACGGGGCGAGGACCTGCAACTGGCCACAGGCGAAGTGATTCCCAACGCCGCACTGACCTACCGTCCTTATGCGCCGCGCTCATACGCCTATCTCTCGGACACGAATTTCTCGGCCAAGGCCGCAGGACTGTGCAAGGGAGTCGACCTGATGTACCACGAGGCGACCTACGCCGCCGCCGAACAGCGGAGCGCCAAAGACCGGGGACATTCGACCACCGCGGACGCCGCAAAAGCGGCCCTGAAAGCGGGCGCCAAGCGGCTCGTGATCGGTCACTACTCGTCGCGTTACAAGGACGATGCGCCGCTGGTCGAAGAAGCGCGGGCGCTCTTCCCGGAGAGCTATCCGGCAACCGAAGGAACCACCTACACCATCGAAAAACAACGATGACAAAAGCCGAAATACAACTCGTCCGCGCACTGGCCGACAAACGCGGCCGCACGGAGCACGGACTTTTTGTCGCCGAAGGGGAAAAACTCATCGGCGAACTGCGGACATCGCACCTGCGCGTACGCAAAATATTTGCATTGGAAGGGGTTTTCGAAGGCCCGGAAGTGGAAATCGTCGCCCCGCGCGAAATGGAACGGCTCTCGTTGCTGAAAACCGCCAACAACTCGCTGGCATTGGTCGAAACGCCGCATTACGACCTGCGGCCGACGCAACTGAAAGGGCGGTTGACGCTGGCGCTCGACGACGTACAGAACCCCGGCAACCTGGGCACGATCATCCGGCTGGCCGACTGGTTCGGAATTACGGACATCGTCTGCTCCGAAACCTCGGCCGACTGTTTCAACCCCAAAGTCGTGCAGGCCACGATGGGGGCTGTCGTGCGGGTACGCGTACACTACACTGACCTGGCGAAACTGCTCACGGAGGCCGCCGCACAAGGGCTTCCGGTTTACGGGACGTTCCTCGAAGGCAAAAATATCTACGACGCGCAACTCGCCCCGGCAGGCATCGTCGTGATGGGCAACGAGGGCCGCGGCATCACGGACGCCGCAGCGCAGGCCGTCACGCAGAAACTCTTCATCCCGCCCTGGCCGGCCGACCGCCGGGGTTCGGAATCGCTGAACGTCGCCATGGCGACGGGTATCATCTGCGCTGAATTCCGCCGACAGGCGAGTGCAAAAGCCGGGAAGTAAAGTCCGAAGGACTGAAAATGGATCGCACCCCGGCAGGGAATACATTTCCAGACCGGGGTGCGGTGCATTTTCTATCGTTCTCGATTTTTCGCGGCTTTGCCGAGCCGCCACAGGAAAAACGGAGCATCGCGACGTAATTCCGGGAACAATACCAAAGAATTACGAGGTATCCCGAGCGGAGGCAAGGGGTGCGACGTAATTCCGGCGACCAAAGGTCGCCGAAGCCGGGCAGAGCCGGCATTCCGGGTCTATTCTGGGTCGTGTGAAGCTGTCGGCGCAACTCCGACAGCACATCCAACAGGCAGTGCCCTCTGTATCCGCCGGACCTGTTCCAGCGCCTCGGCGCACTCCGCGGGTGAAAACAGCCGCGACTCGGCAACCTGCCGGACAGCCTGTCCGAGGGAGGCGACCGCCTGTTCCACTTCGCCCAACTGCGCCGGGGAAGCCGTCGCCAAATCGACTTTCCCCAACAGCACCGACGCACGGCGTGCACAGCGTTCGAAATTGACCAGCACCGGATAATCCCGCCGTTGATCATAAGGGGCCACCCAAAACGTCTCGAACATCAGACGGAACAGAACATCTACGAACTCAGCATTGCATTTTAGCATTTTCCGCTCACTTCTTCTCATCTTTCCAAACTTGTCGGTCCGGAAAAAAGCGCGGGCAGACTTGCTGCTCCACCGCCGGGGTATTGGACGACCCGTAACGTAGAATGCGGCAAATGCCCACGCTGAAAAACAGCGAGAGCATCAACCTTTATTCCTTACGTTACCCGAAAGTGTCCAATTTCCGACGGTAAGAGAAAAGCCGATGCGCTTTTTATCCGTAAAATGTCGACAATCCCCACAGACTGCCATAACAAAGATAATAAAAAATTGCACTCCTGCCGCAAAGCGCGGCAAAAATTCATTTTAATCGAACCGGAAGCATTGTGTATTCTGAATATTTTATAACTTTGTAAGTTGAAATAAAATTGATTATGCCGGAAAACAAATTCAAAATAGGCATCACGCAGGGCGACACGAACGGCATCGGCTGGGAGGTCATCCTCAAAGCGCTCGCCGACCCGCGCATGACGGAGCTTTTCACGCCCGTCGTTTACGGTTCGCCCAAGGCCGCGGCCTATTACCGAAATACCATCGCGGAGATCGAGCAGTTCTCCTTCAACCCCGTGGCGTCGGCCGCCGAGGCCCGCCGCGGAAAGGTCAACCTCGTAGCATGCGGGGAGACGGCCGACATCGCGCCGGGCAAGCCGACGCCCGAAGCAGGCCGTGCGGCCGTGGAGGCGCTGCAAACCGCCATGCGCGACCTGAAAGCAGAGCATCTCGACGCGCTCGTAACCGCTCCTTTCGACAAAGAAACCGTACAGGCGGACGATTTCCGCTACACGGGGCACACCGAATACCTGAGCGCCGAACTGCAGGGCGAGTCGATGATGATCATGTGCAGCGACGTGCTGCGCGTGGGGCTGGTCACCAAGCACATCCCCGTGTCGGAGATCGCCGCGAACATCAAGCGGGAAAAAATCGTCAAAGACCTCCACACGCTGCGCCGCTCGCTCGTCGGGGACTTCGGCATCGTCGAACCGCGCATCGCCGTCATGGCCCTCAACCCCCACGCCGGCGACGGCGGGCTGCTGGGCCGCGAGGAGCAGGAGATCATCAAACCGGCCATCGTCGAAGCGTTCGGCCAGGGCGTGCTGGCCTTCGGGCCGTTTGCAGCCGACGGACTTTTCGCCGGGGGCGGATATGCCAAATACGACGGCATCCTGGCCATGTACCACGACCAGGGGCTGGCGCCGTTCAAGACCTTGTCGCCCGACGGGGTGAACTTCACGGCAGGGCTTTCCGCCGTGCGCACCTCGCCTGACCACGGCACTGCCTTCGACATCGCCGGGCAGGACAAAGCCGACGAACAGTCGATGCGCAATGCGATCTACACAGCCATCGACATCGTGGAACACCGCATCGCCTGGGCCGAATGGACGCGCAATCCGCTGCAACGCGCCGAACGCGAACGCGGAGGCCGCGACGTTTCGGTCCGCGACCTGCCGCAAACCGAAAAGGAGGACTAACAAAACCAGCATACCGATCCGACGCATATGAACCGATTCCTGACAGCGTGGAAACAACGATCGGCGACACTTGCCGAGGCCCGACAGGCAGCTTTCAAGCCGTCGGTGTGGCTGCTTGTACCGATCTTCCTGCTCGTATTCCTGGTCGCACAGCTGACATCGCTGATCGTCGCAGTGCCCGCCGTGTTGCCGGATGTCCTGCAACACGGGCCGGAAGCGATCGACCAGGCGCTCAACGGACCGAAGCTGTGGGTTTCGCTCTTTGCGACGATACCCGTAACGGCGGTATTCATCTTCTACATGAAGCGGATCGAACGCCGTTCCTATCTCTCGATGGGGTTCACGCGCGGCGGAACCGCCAAACGTTATTTACAGGGACTGGGCTGGGGTTTTGCGATGTGTATCGCAGCGCTGGGCATCGCCTGGGCGCTGGGCGGGATGCGTTTCGAAGGTTTCACCGGACAAATCCCGTGGGGAATGCTGTTGCTGCTCTTCGTCGGATTCCTCTTCCAGGGGATGTCGGAAGAGGTGGTCTGCCGCAGTTTTCTGATGGTTTCGGCGGCCAACAGGGCGCCGCTGTGGATAGCCGTAGCGCTCAATTCGCTGATTTTCGCGGCCATGCACCTCGCGAACAGCGGCGTAACGTTCTTTTCTTTTGCGAACCTGGTTCTCTACGGCGTCTTCGCCTCGTTCTATTTCCTGCGCACGGACAACGTATGGGGTATCGCGGCGCTGCACACGGCATGGAACTTCACCCAGGGGAGCGTGCTGGGGGTCGAGGTGAGCGGCCGCGCCATTCAGGACCGGCTCATGCATTTCGGAGCCACAGATGCCCCCGACATGCTGAGCGGCGGCAAATTCGGGCTTGAAGGCGGCGTCGCCACGACGATCGTCTACCTAGCCGGAATCCTTATCCTGGTATTCTGGCCGGACAGGCAGCAGGCTGAAAAGGAGGCGTAAAAAGATGGGAAACAGGAACCAGCGTAAAATGGCGGTCGGCCTGCTCTGGGTATGGGCCGTACTCGAAGGCGGCTGGATATACCTTTACCTCTTCGGGGACACGACCGGGAAACAACTGCTGATGGGGACCATCACCTGCCTGCTGGGTGCAGCCGGAGCGATTGCAACGATGCGCCGGGCCGCCAGGGAGGCAAAACACGAATAGACAAAACACCGGACAACCCGGAAGCGTATTCCGTCTCGTAATTGTGGAAGCGCCGAAGGCTCCGAAAACTTAATTTATAGACAACAAATGATTAAAATCACTTTTCCCGACGGCTCCGTAAGGGAGTATGCCAAAGGGACTACTGCGTATCAGATCGCAGAGAGCATCAGCCCTCGTTTAGCTGCTGACTCGCTCGCGGCCGCGGTAAACGGCGCGACGGTAGACATGACGCGCCCGATCGAAGAAGACGCTTCGGTCAAATTTTACAAATGGGACGACGACGAGGGCAAACATGCCTTCTGGCACACCTCGTCGCACCTGCTGGCCGAGGCCCTCGAGGCGCTCTACCCGGGTATCAAGTTCGGCATCGGCCCGGCCATTGAAAGCGGCTTCTACTACGATGTCGACTCCCCGACGCCCATCACCGAGGCCGACCTGCAAACGATCGAAAACAAGATGGTGGAGCTTTCCCGCAACAAGGAAGCGCTCATCCGCCGCGAGGTTCCCAAAGCCGAAGCGCTGAAAACCTTCACGGAGAAGGGCGACCAGTACAAGGTCGAACTGATCACCGACCTTCAGGACGGAACCATCTCTTTTTATAGTAACGGCGCCTTCACGGACCTTTGCCGCGGCCCCCACATCCCCAACACGGGATATATCAAGGCCGTAAAACTCACCTCCGTAGCCGGGGCTTACTGGCGCGGCAACGAGAAGAACAAGATGCTGACCCGTATCTACGGCATCACGTTCCCCAAGAAGTCGATGCTCGACGAGTACCTGGTGATGATGGAGGAAGCCAAGAAGCGCGACCACCGCAAACTGGGCAAGGACCTCGAACTGTTCTGCTTCTCGCAGCGCGTAGGCCAGGGCCTGCCGTTGTGGCTGCCGAAGGGTGCTGCACTGCGTGACCGCCTGGAACAGTTCCTGCGGGGCGTGCAGAAGGAGTACGGTTACCAGCAGGTGATCACCCCGCACATCGGCAACAAGGAGCTCTACGTCACCTCGGGCCACTATGCCAAATACGGCAAGGACTCGTTCCAGCCGATCCACACCCCGATCGAGGGCGAGGAATACCTCCTCAAACCGATGAACTGCCCGCACCACTGCGAGATTTACCGCTCGAAACCCCGTTCGTACAAGGAACTGCCTGTGCGCCTGGCCGAATTCGGAACGGTATACCGCTACGAACAGTCGGGCGAACTGCACGGACTGACGCGCGTACGCGGATTTACGCAGGACGACGCCCACCTGTTCGTACGCCCCGACCAGCTTCTCGAAGAGTTCGAACGCGTGATCGACATCGTGCTCTATATCTTCAAAACGCTGAAATTCGACAACTATACCGCCCAGATTTCGCTGCGCGACCCCAATAACAAGGAGAAGTACATCGGTTCGGACGAAAACTGGGAAAAAGCCGAGTCGGCCATCATGCAGGCCGCCAAGGAAAAGGGCCTCACGACGGTCGTGGAGCTGGGCGAAGCCGCCTTCTACGGTCCGAAGCTCGACTTCATGGTCAAGGACGCCATCGGCCGCAAGTGGCAGTTGGGAACGATCCAGGTGGACTATAACCTGCCGGAGCGTTTCGACCTCACGTACAAAGGCGCCGACGACCGGCTCCACCGCCCGATCATGATCCACCGCGCCCCGTTCGGCTCGATGGAGCGTTTTGTGGCAGTATTGTTGGAGCATACGGGCGGTAAATTCCCGTTGTGGCTCTCGCCCCAGCAGGTCGTGGTGCTTCCGATCTCGGAGAAGTTCAACGACTACGCCATGAAGGTGGCGGAGTACCTCAACCGCAGCGATGTCCGCACCGAGGTCGACGACCGCAACGAAAAGATCGGCCGCAAGATTCGCGACAACGAACTCAAGCGCATCCCCTACCTGCTGATCGTCGGCGAGAAGGAGGAGGCCGAAGGGTTGGTTTCCGTCCGCGCGCAGGGCGAAGGAGACAAGGGACAGATGTCGCTGGAGGCATTCCGCGACTTCATCGCCGGACTGGTCAAGGAGGAAATCGAGGCCAACAAACTGGAGAAGAAGTAACGACCGACGACCGGTCCCATAACAGCAACGCACCAAATTTATTTAACCATTTTAATACTTAAAGATTATCGCAGCACCGAAACCATTCCCGCCGAGGCCGTTTACCCCCGGGAATAACAGACCAAAACCGGCAACAGGCAACAATCCCCGCTTCGGACGCAGGCCGCCCGAAAAGGAGAATCCCCACCGCATCAACGAACAGATTACGGTTCCCGAAGTGCGTCTGGTGGGCGACAACGTCGAGCAGCCATTGGTGCTTCCGATCCGCGACGCACTGCGTCTGGCGGAAGAGATGGAACTCGACCTGATCGAAATCTCGCCCAAGGCCGAGCCGCCCGTATGCCGTATCGCCGATTACCAGAAGTTCCTCTACCAGCAGAAAAAGAAGGCCAAGGAACTGAAGGCAAACCAGACGAAAGTCGTCGTGAAGGAGATCCGATTCGGCCCCCAGACCGACGACCACGACTACAACTTCAAGCTCAAGCACGCGCAGAACTTCCTTAAGGAAGGGGCCAAAGTCAAGGCTTACGTTTTCTTCCGCGGCCGCTCGATCGTCTTCAAGGAGCAGGGTGAAATCCTGCTGCTGCGCTTTGCCACCGACCTCGAAGAGTTCGCCAAAGTGGAGATGATGCCGAAGCTCGACGGCAAGAAGATGAACATGATGCTCGCGCCCAAAGTCAAGAAATAGCAAAGGGAGCGCAGCCCGGAAAGGGCTTGGAGCAGATACAAAAACAACGACCGCGGTCGGATTTTTCCGGACCGCTGGTTGTTGTTTTTGCGTTTACAGGAAGAGGCCCCGGATCGTGCTGCTCGGCTCCGGCACGCAGGCCCTCTTTGCTGAAATATGCCCGGCTGGAGCGTAATGCAAAAGAAAGTCCGATTAATTTCATACCTTTACGCCCGATAAAAGAGAAATCCCGGCCGGGCGAATTTCCGAGCGGTTCGGACAGCCGAATGCCTGAAATTATACCCGACATTTGCTTCGGCATGGAAATGACTGATAAACAAAACGTTCTCAGAATCGGGGGGGGGCGTTAACAATCAAACTGAAAAAGAAGATGAAAAAATGGTTATTATCCGGATGTCTGCTCGCTTTGACGGCCTGCGGACAAGTGCCGCAGGAACAGATCGATTCGTTGAAAGAGACCATCGCCGATTATGAAGAGAACGGCGCCGGAGCCGAAATGCCGGAGGAATTCCGTGCGTTGCAGGATTCGTTTGCCAAGGTGGAGAAATCGGTGGAGGCCGAAAAAGAAAAAATGTTCAGCAGCTACTCCGCTGCCGAACAGAAGTTGGCGCAGATCGAAAAACAGTTGGACGACATGGCGTTTGCCATCAACGCTCGGAGCGAACAATTTCAGAAGGTGTATAACAAATTTGCGCGGGAGGCCAGCCTGGGGCTCCTCATGTACGCAAGCCTGCCCAAAGACAAAGCCCGGAGCCTGCCCAAAGAGATGAAAGACGACTTGCAGCGCGCCGTGCAGCCCATGCCCCTGCTGAGAGAACTCATGAAGGCCGAAACCTATGCGCAGAAACAGGAAATCCTGGGTCCTCAAGTCGAAAAACTGGAGAAATTGAACGAAATGATGAAACCCTGGCTTTCGAAGCAGAAATACGACGAATGTCTGAAAAAAGTCGAAGCCCAGATGAAAAAGGCAAATCTCAGCAACGGCGGCCAGATCGGGTTCGGATCGTTTTAAATATCCCGGTCCTTAATTCGTACCCGCACGCAAAGCCCGCGGCAGCAAATCCCCTTTGAGATTACAGCGACAAAGACAGAAAAATAATTTTGTTTTTTGTTACCTTTGTGGCAATGATTACCCCGGACGACATATTCCGTATCGCGGACAGGACAACCTTCGACGCCGCGGCGCTGGAGGTATTCCGCCGCCAGGCCCGCGATTGCGCCCCCTACCGCGAATACCTCGCCCGGATCAGCGTCCGGGCGGAGTGCGTGGACACGCCGGAAAAGATTCCGTATCTGCCCATCGGATTATTCAAAACCCACGACATTTACTGCGGGGAGGCGCCGCCCGAGGTCGTTTTCACCTCCTCGGCCACGACGGGCATGACTCCCTCGCGCCACCCGATGCGTTCGCTGGCACTCTACGAACAGGCGTTCCGCACGGCATTCCGGGCCTTCTACGGCAATCCCGCCGAGCTGAGCCTCTATGCCCTGCTGCCCAATTACCTGCGGCGCAAAGGCTCGTCACTGGTCTACATGGCCGACCGGCTGATCGCCGACTGCGGTTCGGGCGGGTTTTACCTCGACGACTACGAAGCCCTGCTGGCCGCCATAGAGCGGGACCCGAAGCCAAAAATCCTGCTGGGCGTAAGCTATGCGCTGTGGGACCTTGCGGAGCGTTACGCCCCGAAACTCCCCGGCACGATCGTGATGGAGACGGGCGGCATGAAGGGCTACCGTGAAGAGATCCCGAAGGAGGAGTTCCACAAAATCCTCTGCAACGCTTTCGGCGTCGGGGAAATCCATTCGGAATACGGCATGGCCGAACTGACTTCACAGGCCTATTCGGCGGGCGGCAACGTGTTCCGCTGTCCGGGCTGGATGCGCGTCACGGCACGCGATGTCAACGATCCGTTCGACCTGCTCCCGGCCCGAACCCGCGGCGGGCTGAACATCGCGGACCTTGCAAACTGGTGGTCCTGCGCCTTTATCCAGACGCAGGACGTGGGCCGCGTCGGAGCCGACGGGTCGTTCGTCGTCGAAGGCCGCATCGACCATTCGGACATCCGGGGTTGCAACCTTTTAGTACAATGAAATACCGGTTGAAATATCAGAAATATACCGCAGCTCCGAATGCCGTTCTCACGGCGTTCCGCCGTGTTTGCAAATCCGCCCCACCCCTAAATCCCCGCCCCGGGCGGGGACTTGGATGCCGCAAGCGGCAAAGTGTCGCTACGACCCCCTTTACAAATTATCAAACTCCATGAAAACCGTCGCATTCGTTCCCATCCGGCTCAACAGCCAGCGCGTCGCAGGCAAAAACCTCCGGCCATTGGGCGGCTCGCCGCTGATGTGCCACATCCTCAAAACCCTGACTTCGGTAGAGGGCATCGACGAAGTTTACGTCTTCTGCAGCGACGAGAGGATTCGCGAACTGCTGCCCGAAGGGGTTCGGCTGCTGCGCCGCGACCCGTCGCTCGACAGCGACACAACGCTCGGCAAAGAGATTTACGACAGTTTCACGGAAAAAGTCGAGGCGGACCTCTACCTGCTCGCACACGCCACTTCGCCCTTCATCCGCGCGGCGACGATCGCCGATGCGCTCGGAAAAGTCCGCTCGGGCGAGTTCGACTCGGCATTCAGCGCCGAGGAGATCCGGACCTTCGCGTGGTTCGGCGGCAAACCGCTCAACTACGCCCTCGACAACATTCCCCGCACGCAGACCATCGAGCCGGTTTATATCGAAACCAGCGCCTTTTTCATCTTTTCGCGCGAACTGTGGCGCAGCCGGGGCCGCCGCATCGGCGAGAGGCCTTACATGGCCGTCGTGGACCGTATCGAAGGACTGGATATCGACTACCCCGAGGATTTCGCGATGGCGGAGATCATCGCGGCAAGCCAGAATTTGCCGAGATAGAAAAAAAGGGCGGTTTTACAACCGCCCTTTTTTATTCTGCGCCCCGCTCGTAGGCATCGATCATCGACCCCTTCGTCCGGTTTATGATCCGCGCCCCGAGCGAGCGGGCATAGTCGCGCAACACCTCGTGACCGCGAAACAACTCGGCGACCTCCGCCAGGTAAACGGCCATCGTATAGGGCCGGCGGGGAACCTTCTGGAAAATCGGCTTCGGAGCTGCCGGGGCGTCGTCGTAATAATGGCCGTCGGACCGGCAAAGGCGGTTTTCGCCGTCGACCGACAAGCCGTCGAGCAACGTATGGTCCACGCCGCAAAGTTCCAGCCTCTTATACCCCAGCAGCAGGGCGATGTACTCGCACACCTGCACCACGGTCCCGAAATTGGCGCTTCCCAGGCCGCGGCGGAAGAGCCAGAACTCCACGCTCCGGAATCCCGAATAAACCTGCGTATGAAACTTTACGATGCGGATATTCGCATTGGGCAGCGCCGCACGGTAGTCGAACCGCTCAGGGTTGTAATACTGCACGTAGAGGTTCATCGGCCACGTCACCCGCTCATTGAGAACCCGGTAAAGTTCCGCAACGCGGTCGCGGTAGACGCTGTCACGGAAAAACATCGGGTCGGAAAGCACGTAATAAGCCGGCCGTACCGTCGTAAAACGCTCGTCCAGTGCAAAATAGTTGACCGCCATAACATCCTTCGCCGTGTGTTCGCCCCGCTCGATCAGCCGCGGCAGGTCTTCGGCCAGCGAAGGCCCGTTGCCGAGGATCAGGACCGAAGGCTTCGGCTCCCCGACCGTCCCGGCGCGGCGGATGTAGTTGCGGAAGTTCTCCTTCACGGCCATCACGGCGAAGTACAGCGCCGTGTCGAAGCTGTTGCGAATGAATGCGATGATTTTCTCGGATGCGGTCATCGGACTGGTTTTATTTGCAAAAGTAGCAAAAGATCAATATCTTCGCAACAAAACCCGGCAGAACAGATGTCAGAACACCCTATTTCGGTCGTCATACCCCTCTACAACAAACAACGCGAGATCGGCGAAGCGGTGCGTTCGGTGCTGGCGCAAACCCTCCTCCCCCGGGAAATCATCGTCGTGGACGACGGGTCGACCGACGGCAGTGCGGAGATCGTACGCTCGATCGGATCACCGCTGGTACGGCTCGTCCCGCAGCCCAATGCCGGGGTATGCGCCGCGCGTAACCACGGCATCGAAGAGTCGACGGGCGAATACATCGCCCTCCTGGACGCCGACGACGCATGGGAGCCGGGATTTCTCGCCGAAATCACCGCAATGATCGACCAATTTCCCGGCTGCGGCATGTACTGCACAGCCTTCAACATTGTCAGCGACGACGGGCTCTACCCCGCACCGACGCCCTCGCAGCGCGGCATCGTCGGGAATTTTTTCCGCGACTCGGCCCACCAGTATATCGCCATTCCGTCGGCCTGCTGCATCCCGCGGCGCGTTTTCGACAATGTGGGACTGTTCCCCGACGGCATGAAGATCGCCGAGGACCTCTACATGTGGATCCGGATTGCCCGCCGTTATCCGGTCTGCTTCTCGCCCGAACGGCTGGTCCGCTACTCGCGGGTCGCATCGAACCGATCGGCGACGAGTTACACCCCCGAACAGACCGTCTATTCGTTCGAAGAACTCTACGACCCCAATGCACCGGAGGAGGACCGGGAATTCGTGGCCCGCGCCGCGCTGGGGAAAGCCCTCGTCATAAGCGCCAAAGGCGGCACGAAGGAGGCCGCCCGCGCCGCCCGGTTCTTCGCCTACACGAAAACCTATCGCCGCACGCTGCGCAAGGTCCGCTTGCTGAACGCCCTGCCCGCCGGTTGGCGCGGCCCGGTGATCCGGTTCTACAACGCGCTGGCCTGGCGCCTCGCCCGCAAAGGACTCTAAACCCAAGACCATGAAATACCTCCTGCAAACCCTGCTGCTCCTGGCTGTCTTCACGAGTTATGCCCGGCAAACGCCCGACCATACGCTCCGCTCGGGCGGCATCGAACGCACGTACAAACTCCACCTTCCGGAAGGGCTGCCCGACGGTGCACCGCTGGTCGTCGTCCTCCACGGCTACGGGGGTCAGGCCCGGCCCGAAAGTTACGGAATGAACGAGGTCGCCGACCGCCACGGCTTCGCCGTCTGCTACCCGCAGGGCGAAAAGGACGGGCGCGGCAAGACCTGCTGGAATGCGGGCTATCCGTTCCAGGCCGGCATGGCCATCGACGACGTGCAGTTCATCACCGAACTGGTGGCGCACCTGCAGCAAAAGCACCATCTGAGCGGGCATAACGTCTTCTGCACCGGGATGTCGAACGGTGGCGAGATGTGCTACCAACTGGCCGTACAGCGGCCCCGGCTGTTCGCCGCCGTGGCCCCCGTCTCGGGGCTGATGCTCGAATGGCTCTACCGGGCCGACGACTCGACGGTTCCCGTACCGCTGTTCGAGATACACGGCACGGCCGACAAAACCTCCGCCTGGGAAGGCGACCCCGAGAACAAGGGCGGCTGGGGCTCCTACCTCCCCGTGCCGCTGGCCGTGCACCACTGGGCCTCGAAAGACCGCTGCAACCGCATCGAATGCGACACGCTTCCGGTCGGCAATCCCGAAACCGGACACCGCGTCGTCGCACACCGGTTCACGGGCGGCACGGACGGCTGCGAAGTGTGGCTCTACGAAGTGATCGGCGGCAAGCATTCGTGGTTTTTCGACCGCGACATCGACACGGGCGAGGAGTTGTGGAAGTTCTTCAGCAAATACATCCGGTAAATAAGAAGGGTTCCGAACGATTCGGAACCCTTTTCATTTTACAGAACGGCGTCAGTTCGAGAACGAAAGCCCGTCCTTTCCGGCGTCGATCGAGATCGGCTTCGAGCGATCGACTTCGCCCGCAAGAATCCGCTTCGAGAGGTCGTTCACGACATAACGCTGGATGACCCGTTTCACGGGACGCGCTCCGTAAAGCGGGTCGTAACCCGCCGCGGCGATCCATTCGCGTGCCTTGTCGCTGTATTCCAGGCGGATGCCGTTCTCCGAAAGCATCTTGCGCACGATGCCCAACTGGATGTCGACAATGCGTTCGATGTCCTTGTGCGTCAGCGGTTCGAACATCACGATCTCGTCGATACGGTTCAGGAATTCGGGCTTGAGCTGCTGCTTCAGCAGGTCGATCACCGCCAGGCGGGTTCGCTCGACCACCTCCTCGGGCAGTTTCTTGCCGTTGAAGGCCTCGGCGAAATTCTCCTGTATTACGTGCGATCCCATGTTCGAGGTCATGATGATAATCGTGTTGCGGAAATCGACCGTACGGCCCTTATTGTCGGTCAGGCGGCCGTCGTCCAACACCTGCAGCAGGATGTTGAAGACATCGGGATGCGCCTTCTCGATCTCGTCGAGCAACACGACCGAATAGGGTTTGCGGCGCACGGCCTCGGTGAGCTGGCCGCCCTCGTCGTAACCGACATATCCCGGAGGCGCTCCGACGAGCCGCGACACGGCATGCCGCTCCTGGTATTCGCTCATGTCGATACGCGTCATCATCTGGTCGTCGTTGAACAGGAACTCCGCAAGGGCTTTCGCCAGTTCGGTCTTGCCGACGCCCGTCGTACCGAGGAAAATGAACGAACCGATCGGCTTGCGGGGATCGTTCAGCCCGGCACGCGAGCGGCGCACGGCATCGGAAATAGCCGCGATGGCCTGCTCCTGTCCGATGACGCGCCTGTGGAGTTCGTCCTCCATATGCAGCAGTTTCTCACGCTCCGAAGCCAGCATGCGCGTCACGGGAATCCCCGTCCAGCGCGATACCACCTCGGCGACATCCTGCGCATCAACCTCCTCCTTGATCATCGACCCGCTGGCCGAAGCGAGGCGGTACTCCTCCTGAAACGCTGCGATCTCCTTCTCGGCCTCCTGAATCTTGCCGTAGCGGATTTCGGCCACCTTGCCGTAGTCGCCTTGGCGTTCAGCCTGCTGGGCTTCGATTTTCAGGCTTTCGATTTTGTCTTTATTCGCCTGGATTTTTTTGAGCAGATCGCGCTGCCCCTGCCACTTGGCGCGCATCTCGGCGTCGCGCGCCTTCAACTCTTCGATCTCCTTGGTCAGGTGCGCCACACGCTCCTTGTCCTTCTCGCGGCGGATGGCTTCGCGCTCGATTTCGAGCTGGCGTACCCGGCGGTCGAGGGTGTCGATCTCCTCGGGCACGGAGTTCATCTCCAACCGGAGCCGCGAAGCGGCTTCGTCCACCAGGTCGATAGCCTTGTCGGGCAAAAAACGCGACGTGATGTAACGCGTCGACAGTTCGACGGCCGCCACGATAGCCTCGTCCTTGATCCGCACCTGGTGGTGGTTCTCGTAACGCTCTTTCAGGCCGCGGAGAATCGAAATAGCATCCTCCTGCGAAGGTTCGTCGACCATCACCTTCTGGAAACGGCGTTCGAGGGCCTTGTCCTGCTCGAAATATTTCTGAAACTCGTCGAGCGTCGTGGCGCCGATCGTCCGCAGTTCACCGCGCGCAAGGGCCGGTTTGAGGATGTTTGCGGCATCCATCGCACCCGACGACTTGCCGGCTCCGACCAGCGTGTGGATTTCGTCGATGAAGAGCAGTATTTCACCCTCGCTCGACACGACCTCCTGCACGACCGCCTTCAGACGCTCCTCGAATTCGCCCTGGTATTTGGCGCCGGCGATAAGGGCTCCCATGTCCAGCGAGTAGATGACCTTCGATTTCAGGTTCTCCGGCACGTCGCCGTCGATGATACGGCGGGCGATACCCTCGGCGATGGCGGTCTTGCCGACACCGGCCTCGCCCACGAGGATCGGGTTGTTCTTCGTACGCCGCGAAAGGATTTGCAGCACGCGGCGAATCTCTTCGTCACGGCCGATAACCGGATCGAGTTTGCCGCTCCGGGCCTGCTCGTTCAAATTGATGGCATACTTGCCCAGGGCATCGAACTGCTGCTCGGAAGTCTGCGAATCGACCGTCGCTCCCTTGCGGAAGGTACGGATGGCCTCGATCAGTTCCTTCTCCGTCGCACCGTTGCGCTTGAGGATATCGGCGGACTGTCCGCGCTCGGCCACAAGGCCCAGCAGCAGGTGTTCGACCGAAGCGTATTTGTCACCGAAGTTCTTCGTAAAATCGACGGCACGCTGGATTACCTTCGAGGTATCCTGCGCAAAGAACTGCTCGCCGCTTCCTTCGACGCGCGGCAGCGAACCCACGGCCCGCTCGGCTTCGTCGCGCAGCCCGCGTACATTCACGCCCACACGCCCCAGAAGGAACGTCGAAAGCGAATCGTCCTCGCGGATCAGCACCGCGAGCAGGTGAAGCGGTTCGACAGCCTGCTGTCCCCGCTCCCGCGCCAGGTTGAGCGCTGCTTGCAGCGCCTCCTGCGCTTTAATGGTTAACGTGTTAATGTTCATAAGTATGTGTTTTTAGAATTTTCTTGTTGTATACCCAACTTCCGCAAAACCCCTGCCAGTCTGCATTTTCAGCCATTGTGTCATCTTTTGTCACATATTGACCGCCAGATTCCGCCAAACTGTCAGCCGCACAACCGGATTCCGGGAATTCGGGAGGGGGACATTCTACCTATCAAATACCGTCCAAAAGGCCATACAGGGCATACAACAGGGGGACAAGAACGTCCTGCGCGCATCTACGACAGCCAAATTTTTCTACCTTCGCAGCCGATAAGCGTCTTTTAGGCAAACAGCAGTCAATACTAACATAAAAACAGGCTCTATGCCGCTTCGTACGATTCATTGTCGCCAAATCATTCAAAACCCATAAAACCATGAAAAAAACTCGTTTTTCCCTGCTGATCGCGGCAGTTGCGTTAGCCGCCACCTCGTGTGATTCGCTCAAATCAGCATTCACTCCCACCAAGATGGACACCATCGAAGCAACGACCAAAGTTGCCGACGCCATCAAGAAGAACATCGACTTCAAAGAGTGGAAAATTTACAAAATCTATTGGATGGAGGGTGAAAGCCTCGAAAACGATCTGTTCTCCGTCCACCTGGAGATGATCAACAAATCCAATGGCTGCTTCACGCAAAGCCTGATCCTCGGCGGACAGACCGCCGGAACGGTCACCGACCTGCGCGACGCCTCCGGCAGCGGTGTCAAAGACCGGAAGTTCGACGAGATCAAGGGTATTACCCCCGAGATGATCAACGCCGAGACTATCCAGAAACAGTACGACGCAGCCAAGGCCTCGATTCCCGAGGAGTACGAATTCCGCAGCATCGGCTCCTATACGATCGCCGAAGCGGTCACTTCGGGCAGCTCGTTCCTCGACCGGGACAAAAAACTCGGCGAGATCAGTTGCGAATTCGAGATCAACGTCATCGAACCGGGCAAGGAGTACGTCGAAAGCGCCGGCAAAAAGTCGCTCCAGTACTACCAGGTAGATTTCAAGGCTTTCGCCGACGGTACGGTCGAAATGGACGAGTAAGACTCCGGCATCGAATTGTAAAAAGCGGGAACCGGTTTCGGTTTCCGCTTTTTTCGTCCCCGCCGGCTCAAATTATTCTTAATTTTCGTATCTTTGCGCTACTATGAGTGATTTCATCGTCAGCGCACGCAAATACCGCCCCGCGACCTTTCGATCGGTCGTCGGGCAGAAACATATCACCTCGACGCTCCAGAACGCCATCGAGCGCGGCCAGTTGGCCCACGCCTACCTCTTCTGCGGTCCCCGCGGCGTAGGCAAAACCACCTGCGCCCGCATCTTCGCCAAAGCTATCAACTGCCTTGCGCCCAACGGCGCCGAAGCATGCAACGAGTGCGAATCGTGCCGCTCGTTCAACGAAGGACGGTCGCTCAACATCCACGAACTGGACGCCGCGTCGAACAACTCGGTGGAAGATATCCGCACGCTGATCGAACAGGTGCGCATCATTCCGCAGGTGGGCCGTTACTCGGTATTCATCATCGACGAGGTCCACATGCTCTCGGCGGCGGCCTTCAACGCCTTCCTCAAGACGCTCGAAGAGCCTCCCGCACACGCCATTTTCATCCTGGCGACCACCGAAAAACACAAGATTATCCCGACCATCCTCTCGCGCTGCCAGATTTACGACTTCAACCGCATCCGCGTCGAGGATTCCGTCGAATACCTCAAATACATCGCCTCGCAGGAGGGCATCACGGCCGATGAAGAGTCGTTGAACCTGATTGCCCAGAAAGCCGACGGCGGTATGCGCGACGCTTTGTCGATGTTCGACAAAGCCGTATCGTTCTGCGGCATGGCGCTCGACTACCGCAATGTAGCCCAGACGCTGAACGTCCTGGACTACGACACTTATTTCGGCGTCACGGAGATGCTCCTCGCGGGCAACTACGTCGACGTACTCGTTACCTTCGACACCGTATTGTCGAAGGGATTCTCGGGCCAGACCTTCATGGCGGGCATGAACCGCCACATGAGGGACCTTCTGATGGCCAAGCGTCCCGAAACGCTGCGGCTGATCGAAATGACCGGAACACTGCTCGAACGATACCGGACGCAGGCGGGCGCCTGCAGTGTCGAGTTCCTGTTCGGAGCCATCTCCGTACTGACGGAGCTCGACGGGAAGATCCGGCAATCGTCGAACCAGCGGTTGCTTGTCGAGCTGGGCCTGATGAAAATCGCGGGGCTCGGCCAAAAAAAAAATGACACCCTGACATCCCCCGGGGAGTATCCGCTTCCCAGCCTGACACCCCGTACGGCGGCAGCGACCGCTCCGGCAGCACCTGCGGCCCCCGTGCCCACGGCACAACCGCAGACAGCCCCGGCAGTCGAACCCGTCGCAGTAGCAGCGCCTGCTCCGGCCGTACCGCAGCAACCTGCGGCGGTTGAGCCCGAGCCTGTCGTGCAACCGGTTCCCGCACCCGCTACCCCGCCCCCTGTGGCAGAGCCCCGGGTGGAAACGGCGCCGGCACAGCCCGCGGCGCCGAAACCTGCGCCCCAGCCTGCCCGGCGACCGCTGATCTCGGGAACCTCCCTTTCGGAACTGCTCGCCTCGGCGGGCGGTGATGCGGACGAAGAGTCCTCCGAGGACGAATTGTCCGAGCCGGAAGCCGTGGCGATCGACCCTGAGTGCGAACGGAAACTGGTGCACGCCCGGGATAAGATCCTGAACCTCATGAAGGAGCGGCGTCCGCGGTTCGTCCCGGCCTTCGAACTGATGACCGTGCGGGACAACACGATTTCGCTGAGCGTACCGACGAGCGAACTGCGCGAGGAGATTCTCCGCAGCAAGACGGGTATGCTGATGCGCATCGCCGAACTGGCGGACATCACGGGAGCCATCGAACTGGAGGTCGTCGTCAACGAGCAGATACGGGCCGCCCGCCCGATCAAGCTCGAAGACCGGGTGAAACACATGACGGAGAAAAACCCGCTGATCGTGGAACTCCGCCAGGCGTTGGATTTAGAAGTGGAATAACCCGCTTAAGAAGCGGAATTTACGGGCGGCGGAACAGTCGCATGGGGTAAAACCCCGATCTGCGCCCGAAAGGAAAAAATTGAAAGAACAGAAAAAATAACATGGCAACAAAGAATTTCATCGAAGAACTCGAAT
This sequence comes from Alistipes montrealensis, assembly GCF_018362775.1. Lineage (GTDB taxonomy): Bacteria > Bacteroidota > Bacteroidia > Bacteroidales > Rikenellaceae > Alistipes > Alistipes montrealensis. The sequence goes on along the minus strand of NZ_JAGYXY010000009.1, from coordinate 26,308 downwards.
GGCGCGGCATGATTCACACGATCATGCCCGGCGCGAAGGAACAACTCGAAAAAGAACTGACGACGGCTTACCTGGGCATCGACCCCACAGCCGACTCGCTGCATATCGGACACCTGGTAGGCGTAATGATCCTCAAGCACTTCCAGATGTGCGGCCATCGTCCGCTGGCCCTCATCGGCGGCGCAACAGGCATGATCGGCGACCCTTCGGGCAAGTCGCAGGAGCGCAACCTGCTCGACGAGAAAACCCTGCGCCACAATCAGGAAGCGATCAAACGCCAGTTGGCGAAACTGCTCGACTTCGAGTCGGACGCCCCGAACGCCGCACAGATGGTGAACAACTACGACTGGATGAAGGAATTCACGTTCCTCGATTTCATCCGCGACATCGGCAAATGCATCACCGTCAACTACATGATGGCCAAGGACTCGGTAAAGAAACGCTTCAACGGCGAGGGCGACGGCATGTCGTTCACCGAGTTTACCTATCAGTTGGTCCAGGGCTATGACTTCCTGCACCTCTACGAGACGAAAAACTGCAAAATCCAGCTGGGAGGCGCCGACCAGTGGGGCAACATCACCACCGGTACGGAGCTGATCCGCCGCAAGCTGGGTTCCGAAGCCGAAGCCTTCGGTATCACCTGTACGCTGATTACCAAAGCCGACGGCACGAAGTTCGGCAAGACCGAAGGCGGCAACGTATGGCTCGACCCGCGGTATACCTCGCCCTACAAATTCTATCAGTTCTGGCTCAACGTCAGCGACGAAGACGCCCAGCGTTACATCAAGATCTTCACGCTGCTGGACCGCGAGACCATCGACGCACTCATCGCCGAACACGAAGCGGCTCCCCACCTGCGCGTGCTGCAAAAGCGGCTGGCACAGGAGATCACCACGATGATTCACTCCAAAGAGGAGTATGAAAAGGCCGTCGAAGCCTCGGCGATCCTCTTCGGCGGCGCTACATCGGAGGCTTTGCACCGTCTCGACGAGCAGACGCTGCTGCAAGTATTCGAGGGCGTACCGCAATACCGCATCGCCCGAGCCGAACTGGGCCTGCCGTTCATCGACCTGTGCGCCGAGAAGAGCGACATCTTCCCTTCGAAAGGCGAATGCCGCAAGATGGTACAGGGCGGCGGCGTGTCGCTCAACAAGGAGAAAATCGCCGACGCGATGCGTCCGGTGGGCGAAGAGGACCTAATCGCGGGCAAATACCTGCTCGTGCAGAAAGGTAAGAAGAACTACTACCTCGTGATCGCCGAGTAGGATGGAATACCGCATCGTTCTTCAACGCATGGAGTTCCGGGCGCTGCACGGCTGTTACGAACTCGAACGGAAGGTCGGCAACCGCTTTACGGTCGATCTGGAGATCACGGCCGAATTGGGCAATGTGGCTGCCGAAGACAGTGTCGAACAGGCGGTCAATTACCTTACGGTCTACGAAGTCGTTTCGCTCCAGATGCGCATTACCCAACGCACGATCGAACGCGTGGCAATGAACATCATCGAAGCGGTTTACGCCTCCTTCGGGCAAGTCCGGCACGTAAAATGCACCGTCTCGAAACTGGCGCCTCCGCTCGGCGGCAAGCTGGAGAAGGTGAGCGTTGTACTGGAAAAATAAAACACACGCGCACGCGATGCGTGCGCGTGTGTTTTTCAAATAGGACCGATATGCATCATTCACACGGCCGCGCTACCCTGGGCGGCAAATTGAGCGCCGTGCTCGTCGCGGCGGGAAGTTCCGTGGGACTGGGAAACATCTGGCGGTTCCCCTATGTCGCCGGCGACAACGGCGGCGGAGCCTTCCTGGTAATTTACATCCTCTGCGTCCTGCTGCTGGGACTCCCGATCATGGTGGCCGAATTTTCGGTCGGGCGTGCCTCGCACCGCAACGCGGTAGGCGCCTACCGGGCACTCGACCCCAAATGGAGCTTCCTGGGCTACAACGGCGTGATCGCGGCGTTCCTGATCCTGGGTTTCTACTTCGTAGTCTCGGGATGGACCGCCGAATATATGGTTCACTCCGTAACGGGCAGCCTGGCGAAACTCACCACCCCCGACGAATACAAAGGCGTTTTCGAGACCTTCATCCAGAATCCGTGGCGGCCCGTAGTCTACACCTCGCTCTTCGTGCTGGCCACGCATTTCGTAATCGCAATGGGGGTACAGAAAGGCATCGAACGCTCGGCCAAAGTGCTGATGCCGTTGCTGTTCATCATCCTCATCGCACTGTCGATCCACTCGCTGCTGATGCCCGGCGGCGGCGAAGGACTCCGGTTCCTTTTCAAACCCGACTTCTCGAAGGTAGGTCCCTCGACCGTGCTCGTGGCGCTGGGGCAGGCATTCTTCTCGCTCTCGATCGGCATCGGTACGATGGTCACCTACGCCTCCTACTTCAAGCCCGACACCAACCTGCGCCATACGGCGCTGAACGTCACGATCCTCGACACACTGGTCGCCATACTGGCCGGCGTAGTGATTTTCCCGGCGGTTTTCAGCGTGGGCATCGAACCCTCGTCGGGCCCGTCGCTGGTCTTCATCACCCTGCCGGGTATCTTCAATTCAATGCCGCTGAGCATGGTCTGGTCGTCGGTATTCTTTCTGCTGCTGGTCGTCGCGGCGCTCACCTCTACCATTTCTTTACATGAGGTCATCACGGCCTACCTGCACGAAGAATGGCATCTGAGCCGCAAAGCCGCCGCATGGGCCACGACCGGGGCCTGCATGGCGCTGGCTGCCGTAGCGTCGCTGTCGCTGGGCGTACTGAGCGGATGGAGCATCTTCGGGCTCAATATCTTCGACTCGCTCGACTTCCTCACGGCCAACATCCTGCTGCCCGCAGGCGGGTTCTTCACCTGCATCTTCGTCGGATGGCGCCTCGACCAGAAAATACTCAAAGCGCAGATCAGCAACGACGGCACGCTGAAGTTCCGTATTTACGGGGTGTTCATCTTCCTGCTGCGCTACATCTGCCCCGCGGTGCTGCTGCTCATTTTCCTGGATAACCTGGGTCTCTTCTGACGCCCGCCACGTATACCCAAACTACCTTTATGAAACGACTTACACTTCTATTACTGTTCTGCGGACTCGTTGCCGCAGCTTCCGCCCGCCCGATCAAGGGCACGGTGAAATGCGACGGGAAACCCATGGCGGGCGTCACCGTTACGGACGGCTACGCCTTCACGGAAAGCAACGCCGAAGGCGTGTTTACGCTCGACGCCAACGACGAAGCGCTGTTCATCAGCCTCGTAACCCCGTCGGGCTACATTGCGCCGACGAAGCAGGGTGTGCCGCAGTTTTACCTGCCCTACGCCCCTTCGACGAAACGTTACGACTTTGAACTGCGGCCGTGGACGGCGACCGGAGAGGCTTACGAACTGCTGGCCATCGCCGACCCGCAGCCCAAGACCGAGAAGCATTTCGAGCGGCTCTGTACGGAGATCATTCCCGTCCTGCAGGCCGAAACCGCCGCCAAGAAAGCACAGGGAGTGCAGCAGGCCGCCATCCTGCTGGGCGACATCGTCTGGGATTCTCCCGAGCTGTTTGCCCGCGTAAAGGAGCAGTTCGCATCGCTCGGAATTCCCGTTTACGGCGTCATCGGCAACCACGACCATAACCTGAAGAAATATACCGACCGGGAAGCCACCGAGAACTACCGGTCGTTCTTCGGTCCTACCTATTATGCGTTCGACATGGGCCGGACCCACTATATCGTGCTCGACGACATTATCTACCACGGTGAAAAGAAGTACGAAGAACAGATCGACTCCCTGCAACTGCGCTGGGCGGCAACTTATGCCGAACGCCTGCCTGCCGGATCGCGCGTCTGCATAGCCGTGCACGCCCCGATCTTCAAATACTGGAAAGAAAAACCGGTCATGGCGTCGGCCGAGAAACTGATCGACGCCTTTGCCGGCCAGGAGCTCCATTTCATCTCGGGACACACACACATCAATTCGAACTTCGACATTCGCGAAGGAGTCATGGAACACAACGTCGCCCAAATCTGCGGCAACCTGTGGTATGATCCGATCAACAAGGACGGCACGCCCAAGGGCTACCAGCTTTTCCGCGAATGCGGCGGGGATTTCTCGTGGGAATACCAGAGTCTCGACGCTCCTTCGGCGTGGCAACTGCGGACCTGGAAACCCGGAACGGTAAAGGAGTATCCCGGAAGCATCGTCGTCAAAGTCTGGAACTGGGACCCTTACTGGACCGTCGTCTGGTATGAGGACGGCCGTTACCGCGGCTCGATGCAGCGCATCCGGATCGGCGACCCGGACTACGCGGCCTACCTCGACTCGCTGAAAACCGCGGGACAGAAGATCGCCAAGTCGCAGTCTCTGCGCATCTCGGATTTCTTCTTCAAGGCCCGTCCTTCGGCCTCGGCACAGGTTGTCGAAGTGGTCGCCACCGACCGTTTCGGACGCCGCTATTCGGAGCGCATCGCCCTGAAGCAGACTAAAGAATAATACACCGAACCCCAATAAAAAAGCCATCCTTACCGGATGGCTTTTTTTATCGAAGGTAAAACCGAAGTTTAGTTGATGTTGCGGCGGTCGGGCTCATGGTCGGGAGAAGCTGCCTCCATGTCGATCTGCAACTTGACCATGTTGACAGCCGTAGCTGCGGCCTCGTCGCCCTTGTTGCCGTGGCGGCCGCCGCAGCGGTCGAGGGCCTGCTGCATGTCGTTGACCGTCAGCACACCGAAGGCAATGGGCATGTTCCACTGGATTTGCAGTTGCGTAATACCCTGCGTCACGCCCTGGCAGATGAAATCGAAGTGCCGCGTGTCACCCTGGATAACGCATCCGAGGGCGATTACCGCGTCCACGTCGGTATACTCCGCGAAGAACTGCGCACCGAGCGAAAGCTCGAACGTACCCGGGACATACTTGACCTGGATGTTCATATCGGGGCATCCGGCAGCACGCAGCGTACGCACGGCGCCCTCCAACAGGGCCTCGGTGACCTCGCGGTTCCACTCGGCCACGACGATACCGAACCGCATATCAGCGGCCGAAGGCAGGGGTGAGTCGAATTTGGAAAGGTTGTGATTCTTGGTCGCCATCGTCCTTCGTTATTTTACGCTGCCGAGCAGTTTTTCCGCATCGCGGGCCTCCATCGAGGCGGGATACGAAGTCATGATCTCCTCATAGTAAGCAACGGCTTTCTGCTGATTGCCCATAGCCTGCTCCGCAAGACCGGCCTTGCGCAGATACATCGGAGCCGTCAGGTTGTTGTCGGCGGCCTTCACGGCCTTCTCGTAGAACTTCACCGCCTTGGCGTAGTCCTGCTGCTCGACGGCGATGTCGCCCTGCAAACCGTAGTTCTGGGCGTTGATCAACTCTCCGGGAATACCCTTCAGATGCGAGAACTTGGCCAGGTACTTGCCGGCATTCTCCAGGTCGCCCGTACGCAGGTAGCAGATACCTGCATAGTGCTTGGCGAGGTTGCCCGAAGGCGTCGAACCGTACTTTGCGATCACGTCGAGGAAACCTGCGGCGTTGTCGTCGCCCAACAGCGCCAGTTCGAAATCAGGGTTTTCAGCTTCAAAACGCGACTGTGCCTCGGCGATCATCTCGGCAGCCTTCGTAGCACGGGGCTGGAGAATCAGCGAGCGGTAGCCGAAAACGAGAGCTGCGGCAACGAGCAGGCCGAGAAAGATGTAAGACATCAGCCGGCCGTTCTTCTCGAAAAAGAGCTCCGTTCTGTTCATTGCTTCGCCGAGGGTTTCCTGTTCGGCGACGTTCTGCTTTGCCATATTACGTATTGTGTTATTAGTTTATAATTCGTACGATAGTTTGCAAAGATACAAAACTATTCACAATGTGCAATGTCGTGTCCGGATTTTTTGTATTTTTGTCCTATGTATCTGAAGAAAATCGCACTGCTGAATTTCAAAAACATCTCCCAGGAGGAACTCGTGCTGTGCCCCGGCATCAACTGTCTGGTAGGCGACAACGGCGCGGGCAAAACCAACGTCGTGGATGCGGTCTACTACCTGTCGATGTGCAAATCGTCGCTGCAGATGACCGACGGGCAGAGCATCCGCCACGGAGCCGACTTCTTCCTCGTCGAAGGGGCCTACGCGACCGATGCGGGGAAAAACGAAACCGTCGTGTGCAGTTTCTCGCGCAAGGGCGGCAAGGTGCTCAAGCGAAACGGCAAGGAGTACGAACGGCTGTCGGACCACGTGGGGCTGATCCCCGCAGTGATCGTATCGCCGGCCGACAGTGCACTGATCAGCGACGCCGCCGACGAACGCCGCCGCTATCTCAACGCCTTCATTTCGCAGTTGGACCGCGCCTACCTCGGCTCGGTGATGCGTTACAACGCCGTACTGGCCGAACGTAACCGCCTCCTGAAAACCCGGCCCGACGAAACGATGCTTCAGATTTACGACATGCAGTTGTGCGAGCACGGCAAGGCCATTCACGCCCGGCGGCAGGAGTTCGCCGAGCGGCTGCAACCCGAAGTCGCAGCCTATTACCGCATCCTCTCGGACGATCGGGAGCAGGTCGAACTGCACTACAAATCGGAACTGAACGAACGCCCGTTCGAAGAGATCCTGCTCGAAGCGCGGCAGAAAGACATTGTCAACGAATTTACGACAGCGGGTATTCACCGCGACGACCTGGTACTGAAAATCGGGGGTTATCCCTTGCGCAAATACGGTTCGCAGGGGCAGCAGAAATCGTTTCTGATCGCCCTCAAACTGGCACAATACGCCGTTGTCGCCGAAGCGAAGGGCGAGCGGCCCATTCTGCTGCTGGACGATTTGTTCGACAAGCTCGACGCCGGGCGCGTCGAACAACTGATCCGGCTGGTTTCGAACGATACGTTCGGACAGATACTCATCACCGACTGCAATCCGACGCGGCTGAAGCGGATCCTGGACAAGGCAGGCGGAGACTACACCCTTTTCTCGGTCGCCGAAGGGGCCGTGACGCAGGAAAAAGCCGCCGCAGAAACAGCAGAAACAACCGATCCGGAACACGCCGCGCAAACGGAATCAACTAACGAACAGTCATGAGACGGACCAAAACCATGTTGATGGGCGACCTGTTGGAGGAGTTTTTCAAACGCCCCTACATCGCCGCAAAAGTCGCCGAAGGCAAACTGCCGGACACATGGCGCGAAATCGTCGGCGACCGGGCCGCAGAGGTCACCACCGAGCTCAAACTCGAAAAGCACATTCTCTACGTACGCATTCAGTCGAGCGTTCTGCGTTCGGAACTTTTCTACCAGCGCGAGGCGCTCAAGGAGGAGATCAACCGTCGTTCGGGCGTCCGGCTGGTCAACGCCGTTATCGTCCGATAAATTCCGAAACATACCTTATAATATATAGACAAAAAAGAGGCTTCACGCGGAAGCCTCTTTTTTTTCGTTATGGCGGGAAGGTTCTATTTACAGCCCCCCCCCTGTACGGCCCGGCCGGATTATTTGATAATCACAGCGCGGTTGGCCTTTTGGTTGTTCTCGTAAATGTTGGCTGCGTTACCCTTGCCTTCGTAGGTCAGCTGCTTGGGATTCACACCGCATTTTACGAGGAAGTCGTAAACGCTCTTGGCGCGGTTCTCAGCAACCTTCTTGTTGCCGGCAGCAGTACCCGTCTGCTGGTCAGCGTGGCCTTCGATGCTGTACACCTTGTCTTTCGGACCGTTCTTGATCAGGTCGGCCATCAGTTCGAGGCGGGTCTTCTCCTTCGCCGTCAGTTTCGACATGCTGTAATCGTAGAAGATAATCGAAGTCGGGTTCAGGGTATTCACCTTCCTGGCAGCGGCTTCTGCGGCAGCCTTGGCAGCAGCGTCGGCAGCAGCCTTGGCGGCAGCGGCCTCGGCCTGCGCAGCCTTCAGCTTGTTATTCAGGTTTGCATTCTCGGCCTGAGCGGCTTCGAGAGCGGTATTACCGGCAGCCACTGCATTCTGGAAAGCACGAATGTCATCGGCCGTATAGCCCGGGACACCGCGCTCCCAACCACGCTGGTTGAAGCGATAGGTGATACCTGCCGTAGCGGTGAGACCGGCCAGGTAGGAACCGTCCATACGGGCGGGGCAGATCGTCGACTTGGTGAGCAGGCCCTTGAGCTCGATGTTGAAATCGAACGCCGGCGAGAGGCGGAACTTGTTAAGCAGACCTGCCGTGAACGCGAAGTTCTGGCGCGAGCCGGATACATTCTCACGCTGGCTGCGGTCGGTGAAGTTCGAAGCCATGTAACCGAAACCGGCGAACGGCACGGCATACCACGCACGGTCGGCACGGTAACCGCCGATCCAGTTCGATGCATTAAGCATGAAATCCACGTGTCCGAACATGTACGGCCACGTCATCTTGCCGATCTGGGGATCGAAGTTGTTGAACCATCCGCCCTGCAACTGAGCGCGGATACCCGCGATCGGGTGCACCCATTTCGTCAGCGACAGGTTGCCCTCGAACCCGAAGCGGTCGCTGCGGGGGCCACGATTGCTGCCGTTGGAGAAGGCAGTCCCGGTTCCGAAACCGGCCGAAATTTCCCAGTTATCCCAGAATCCGTTCGAAACGAATCCGGCAACGCTCGGCTTTTTAGGCGTTCCTTCAGCGAATGCGGCAGAGGCGAAAGCCACGAGCAAGAAAGTCAAGAATAATTTTCTCATAAATGTTACATCTTTAATACTTTAATACGTCTACATACTTGCTGTAAAAGTAAGCATTTTTTCACAAAAACCATTCAATTCCGGTCAAAAAAACAGGAAAAACAAACTTTTGAGGCTAAAAAAGCCCCGGATGCCTAAACACCGGAGCCTTTTAGAACACGAATCAGGTTGTTTAGACCATTATCCGCACTTGGAATAACCGCATGCCATGCAGGTCAGACAGCCGTTTTGGTAGGCCATATTCTCCTGTCCGCAGCTCGGGCATTTGCCCTTGGACTTCGTGCCGTCGACGATATATTGTTTCAGCGCGCGGCATACGCCCGTCTTCCAGGTATTGATCGACTCGCTGTCCAGGTGCAGGGATTCGATCAGCGACACGGTCTTCTCGATCGGCATTCCGTGGCGCAGCACGCCCGAGATGAGTTTTGCGTAGTTCCAGAACTCCTCGTTGAACAGGCGCGAGATGCCGCCGATGGTGTTCGTATAACCGTAGCGGTCGGTATATTGGAAATCGTAGCGTTTCGTGCCGTCCTCCTCGCGGACCTTGATGATGAAGCCCTTCTTGATCTTCGGGGGAATGAACATCGCGTCCTCTTCGATCTTACCCGTGAAGACCTCGTAGGGACGGCCGTCCTGAAGGCCCACGAAGGCGATCCAGTCCTCCGTGCCGTTTTTGAAACGCACGATGTCGGCCGGGATCGACTTGGGACGCTTCTGCACCTCGCCGGGATGCTCCTCGCACTTTTTCTTGTTCTTGGAGTTCTTCTCCAGCAGCACGCCGTCGCGGCAGCCGTCGCGGTAGACCGTGACACCCTTACAGCCGCACTCCCAGGCTGTGCGGTAAACATCGGCCACCAGCGCCTCAGAGACGTTGTTCGGCAGGTTCACCGTCACCGAAATCGAGTGGTCCACCCACTTCTGGATAGCGCCCTGCATCTTGACCTTGGCCACCCAGTCGATGTCGTTGGCCGTAGCACCATGGTAGGGCGATGCGGCGACCCACTTGTCCAGTTCAGCGTCGGAGATCGTGGCGAGTTTCGACGTGTCGTATCCGTTGGCCTCCAGCCACTTGACGAAATTATGGTGGTAGACGTTATACTCCTGGAACTTTTCTCCCGTTTCATCCTCGTAATCGACATGGGTGTCGACATCCGAAGGATTGATCTTGCGGCGGCGCTTGTAAACGGTGCGGAACACCGGCTCGATGCCCGACGTAGTTTGCGACATGAGCGACGTTGTTCCCGTGGGTGCGATGGTCAGCATGGCGATGTTGCGGCGGCCTACGCGGACCATCTCTTCGTAGAGTGCAGGATCGGCCTCGCGGATGCGGGCGATCATCGGATTATCGACCTCCTTCGCGGCATCGTAAACCGGGAAGGCGCCGCGCTCGGCAGCCATCTTCACCGAAGCCCCGTAAGCGGCAAGGGCGAGGGTCTTCTGCACCTCGACAGCGAAGTCGGTCGCCTCCTGCGTACCGTAGCGCAGGCCCAGTGCGGCGAGCATGTCGCCCTCGGCCGTAATGCCCAGGCCGGTACGGCGGCCCTTCTGCGCCATCTCGCGGATTTTCTTCCACAGTTCCAGTTCCACGCGGCGCACGTCCATATCCTCCGGGTCGTCCTCGATCTTGCGGATGATCAACTCGACCTTCTCCAGTTCGAGGTCGATAATGTCGTCCATCATGTGCATCGCCTTGTACACGTGGTCGCGGAACTTGTCGAAATTGAATTTCGCGTCGGCCTTGAAGGGGTTGTCCACATAGCTCAGCAGATTCATCGCCAGCAGGCGGCACGAGTCGTAGGGACAAAGCGGAATCTCGCCGCAGGGATTGGTCGAGACTGTTACGAAACCATCGTCGGCATAGCAGTCGGGAATGCTTTCGCGGATGATCGTATCCCAGAACAGCACACCCGGTTCAGCCGATTTCCAGGCGTTGTGAATGATCTTCTCCCAGAGTTTCTTAGCGTCGATGTCCTGTTCGTATTTGGGATTGTCCGACTTGATCGGAAACTGCTGGTGGTACTTCTTGCCGGCGAGGGCCGCACGCATGAATTCGTCGTCGATCTTGATCGAGACGTTGGCGCCCGTCACCTTGCCCGTATCTACCTTGGCGTCGATGAACCGCTCGGCATCGGGGTGCTTGATCGACAGCGACAGCATCAGCGCGCCGCGCCGTCCGTCCTGCGCCACCTCGCGCGTCGAGTTCGAATAACGCTCCATGAAGGGCACGATACCCGTCGACGTAAGGGCCGAGTTCAGCACCGGGCTGCCCGTGGGGCGGATGTGCGAGAGGTCGTGCCCCACGCCGCCGCGGCGTTTCATCAACTGCACCTGCTCCTCGTCCATGCGGAAGATGCCGCCGTAGGAGTCGGCGGGATGTTTATGGCCGATAACGAAACAGTTGGACAGCGACGCCACCTGGAAATTATTGCCGATGCCGGTCATCGGTCCGCCCTGCGGAATGACGTACCGGAAATGATCGAGCAATGCGAAAGCATCCTCCTTGGAGAGGGGATTCGGATATTTTTTCTCGATCCGTTCGATTTCGGAAGCGATACGCTCGTGCATCTCGCACGGCGATTTCTCGTAAATGTTCCCGAAAGAGTCCTTGAGGGCATACTTGCTGACCCACACCGTGGCGGCGAGGTCGTCCCCCTCGAAATACTTCTTCGACTCGGCAACCGCATCGTTGTAATTGACTTTCTGCGGCGTGTCGGCTTTGGTGGCTTTTGACATAACTATTTTCTATATTGTTTTTCTATTTTAGATTTTGGCGTCACAGCGGGTAAAACCCGGTTCTACAAAATTGACTCTTTTCCGGCTAAAAAACCAGTCCGGAGGGTCAAACTTATTCACAAATTATCTACAAAAAAAGCAAAAGCGCGCCTCAGGCATCCGGAGCGCGCTTTCGGCCGGACGGCGGCGTTTACTTTGCCGCGACAGCATCGATTTCGACCAACGCCCCCATCGGAAGCGCTGCGACCTCATAGCACACGCGCGCCGGCATTCCGCCTGTAAAAAAACTGGCGTAGACGGCATTCATGGCGGCAAAATCGCCGATCGACTTCAGCAGGACCGTGGTTTTCACCACGTCGGAATAGTCATACCCGGCTTCGCGGAGGATGTGCCCGAGGTTCGTAAGCGACTGGCGTGTCTGAGCCTCGACGCCGTCGGCCATTGCGCCCGTCGCAGCGTCGATCGGGAGCTGTCCCGAGACATAAAGCGCGCCGCCGGCCTCGACAGCCTGCGAATAGGGACCCACGGCTTTAGGCGCACGGGGTGATGCGATGATCGTTTTCATAGATATACGGTTTTTATATTAAAACAGTTGAAAGAGCCCGACAGGAACAAAAACCGGGCGCACTGTCCCGCAACGCCTCCCGGCCCATAAAAATATCGTTACGACACCAAAGGTACGATTTATTCCCTATATTTGTGGTATGATATAAATGGAAAAACAATGAAGATTTTACTCAAAATCGCGATAGTCGCTGTCGCTGCGGCCCTTATGGCCGGATGCTGCAATTGCCGTTCCTACCAGAAAAAGACCCGCCGTCCGCTGGTGGGAACCGAGTGGCAACTGATTCAGCTCGGCGGCAAGGCAATCAAGCCCGAAGAGGGTAAGTTCACGATCACGCTGCTCGCCGAGAACAACCGCATGGCGGGCGTAGGTGCGTGCAACCGCCTGATGGGAACCTACAAGACCGACGAAAAGCGCACGCTGAAGATCGGCCCCCTCGCCTCGACGATGATGGCCTGCCCGGGCATGGAGCAGGAGGACGCTTTCACCAAGGCGCTCGAATCCGTGACCCATTACGACATGGACGGCCCGATGCTGTTGCTGCTCAGCGACGGCGAACTGCGCGCCGTGTTCCAGGCCAAACCGTGACGACACCCGCGAAAATCGGCTGCGCGCTCCTGCTGATTACATCCGCGTGGACGGCCTTCGGGCTGGAGAATGCTACGACAGAACAACAGCAGGCCCAGGTCTCCATTTTCCGCGATTCGCTCCGCCTGATACACTGCGACACGCCGCCCCTGTTCCGGAAAGACGACATCCGAACATTCCGTAAATGGGTGAACGAACGGGTCAGGAATGTCCGGGTCGTCATCGGATGCCCTCCTATTCCACCCCGCGTAGTGGTTTCGTTCGTGATCGACACGACGGGGCGTCTGACCGATATCCGCGTCCTGCAAACGCCCGACCGCAGCCTGTCCGCCGAAGCGGTCCGGGCGCTCGAAAGTTCCCCGCAATGGAAGCCGGGAGAGCTGAACGGGCGAAAGGTTCCCGTGAAAATAGTGCTTCCCGTGGACTTCTGCACATCCAATTAAAAAAGGACCGGATACATCCGGTCCTTTTCAGTTTTGTATTTCCTGTTATTTCAGGTGCGGATTCAGGCGGCCCCACTCTCCGACGGGCGGCAGGATGCCCATCGAGATCACCTCGTCGCGCAGTTTCGAAAGGTGCTCGTAGCTTTCGGTGAGTTTCTTATGCTCTTCGGCAGTGCCCTGCACGTTCTTATACGAAACGCCCTCCTTGGTAATGGAGGTCTCCATCGCCATCAGGATATGTTTGAACTCGTCGTTATGAACGAATACGCCGGCCGGGTATTCGAACGGTTTGCCGCCCATGGCCGCTGCGATCATGCAGATCGAAAGGTAGGCCGGGCTCTGGAACGACGAACGGCCCCGGAGGTCGATAATGTGCTTGCCGCCCTGAATCACCCGCTGCTGCAGGTCGGCCCAGTCGCCTTCGGGCATTTCCTTACCGATCAGCGACGAAAGGGGTTTTCCGGCGACGAGCGTCGTCGAAGCGAAGACTGCCATCTGCTCACCGTGGCCGCCGTAGGTACGGCAGTTACGGATTTCATCGGGCGAAATCTTGAAGTATTTGGCCAGTTCCGAACGCAGACGCGTGGAGTCCAATGCCGCGAGGGTCGAAACCTGCGAAGGCTTCAGTCCTGCATAGATCAGCGTGATGAGACCCGTGATGTCGGCGGGATTGAAGACCACAACGACGTGCTTCACGTCCGGGCAATAAGCCTTGAGGTCTTTGCCGAACTGCGCGGCGATCTCGGCATTGCCTTTCAGCAGGTCCTCGCGCGTCATGCCGGCCTTGCGGGCCGCACCGCCCGACGATACGACGTAAGCCGCATCGGTCAACGCCTCCCGGATGTCGGTCGTCCACGTGATGTTCACCCCCTCGAAGGCGCAGTGGAAAAGTTCCTCAGCCACGCCCTCCAGCGCCGGTCCGTAGGGATCGTAAAGGCAAATGTTGGGCGTCAGGCGCATCATCAGCGCCGTCTGAGCCATGTTCGAGCCGATCATGCCGGCTGCACCCACGATGGTGAGTTTCTCGTTCGTTACAAAATCCATAGTATTCCAATTTTAAGAAAACCGATTCTATCTTACACAGACGACGCCCCCCCGTGAGCCGCACCTTCCGGCGGGCTACTCGATCTCGCGCCGGTTCATCAGCGCGTGGGTGATCGTCAGTTCGTCGACATACTCCAACTCGTCGCCGAAGCCGATACCGCGGGCGATCGACGTAACCTTCAACTCCGGGAACTGCCGCAGGCGGTTCATCAGGTAAAAGAGCGTCGTTTCGCCTTCGACCGAGGTCGAGATGGCGAGGATCACCTCTTTCACACCGCCCCGGGCGATACGTTCGCACAGCAGGTCAATCTTCAGGTCCGAGGGCGAAATACCCTGCATGGGCGAGATGACGCCTCCCAGCACATGGTACATGCCCCGGTACTGCCGCGTATTCTCGACCGACAGCACGTCGGCAACCTGTTCCACGACGCAGATCGTAGCGTGGTCCCGTTCGCGGTCGGCGCAGATCGGGCAGACCTCCTCGTCGGAGAGGTTGTTACACTGCGAGCAGTAGCGTATTTCATTGCGGAAGCGGTCGATGCTGCACGTCATGTCGGCCACCGAATCCCGCTCCATACGCAGGATGTGAATAGCCAGGCGCAACGCCGTGCGGCGGCCTACGCCCGGGAGTTTCGAAAGCTCGCCGACGACATCCTGTAAAAGTTTCGACATTTAAATCGTTTCGATCATTCTGGATTCGAGCCACCCTTTCTTGCCGTCGGCAATGGTGATTTCACACCAGTTGTCGAGGCGGTTGGCAATTTCGACGAGCGTCCCTTCGTGCAGTACGAAGAGGTCTGTCGCCGACTTGTCGGGGGAGCTCTTCACGGCGGTCGAGGCTGCCATCACGACGGCCTGCGTCCGGTCGAGCATCTCGCGCCGTTCGCCCATGGCGAACCAGCTCGTCAGCATGAAGACCGCCACCGCAACGAGGGTCCCGTAAAATCCCGTCTTGCGCAACGACAAACGCTGTGCCAACAGGTAGACCAGGAACAGCGCCAGGGCAAACACCAACGCCCCCAGCGAAAAGAGGCTCCACGCCGTACAACTCATCAGGCGGCGCACGTCGCGCATCCATTCGGTAAAGAAAAATTCGGGTATCTGCTCGATGTTGTCCTTCGTACGGGCCTCGGCGACGCTCAGGTTATAGCGAATGTCGTCGTTGCCGGGAGCCAACCGCAGAGCCCGGTGGTAGAAAAGTATCGACCGGCCCAACTGCCCCTCTTTGAAATAGGCGTTGGCCAGGTTGTAGTAGAGTTTCATGGAACTCAGCCCGCGGGCGAGGATCTGGTCGTAGAACTCCGCGGCAACGTGGTAGTCGCCGTTGATGTAGGCCGTGTTGGCGCGGTCCCACAACTGGTCGGGCGACGCCTCGGCCAACTGTTCCGGAGCCGTCAAAACGGCGGGCTGCGCCAGCGAGTCGGCACTCTCCTGCGCCCTGGCGCAGAGAATGCCCGACAGCAATATAAGGAATAAGATCAATCGCTTCATAACACTATCGTTTTATCACCGATTCGATACGCGAAATCAGATTCACGCCCTCCGAATAGACATCGTTCATGCGCGCCGACTCCACGGGTGAATACTGCGCCTCGTCGCACTGGGTGATGATGGCCGTGAAACGCTGCGAATCTTCGGACGAAACGCCCCGTTTATGCAACTCCTCGCGGACATTTTCTTTTGTGAGGTTGGCGACCGGGATGTTGAACTTATCGCTCATATAGCCCCACAGCGCGCGGAGCATCTCTTCGTAAAAGGCGTGGCGGTTCTGTTCCTCCATATAGCCTTTGGCGGCGCGGAAACGCTGTACGGCGACTTTATTCGCCCGCTTGCCGCGTACGAGGGCGACGTTCTGCGACTCGCGTATCTGCTTGCGCAGGGCCACATAGATCATCGTAAAGATTACCAAGATACCCAACAGAAGAATCCAGTAAGCGGCGCTGAAAATGAACGGGACACGCTCGGAACGCAGCTGCGCACCGCCCAGCTTGATGAAGCGGATGTCCTGTCCCAGCATCTTTACCTCTTCCTTCGACATGCCGCGGCCCTGCATCACCACCGCATCGCCGCTGCCGTGCACATCGGGCGTAACATCGAGCGTCAGCGGCTTCGAGCGGAGCGTCACGTACTGTACACGCTGGGGGTCGAAGTAGGTAAACTCGATCGGTTCGATGTCGTAAGTGCCCTCGGCTCGCGCAATGAAGGGATATTCGAACTGGCGGTAACCGGAGATACCGGTCGACGCCGTGTTGATCGACTCGGTGGTTTTGACGTTATACTGCTCGAACGAAGTCGGCAGCAACAGTTTCGGGGCCTGCACGAAGGTAAGGTTGCCCGTACCGGAAATCTTGACCGTGAAGGTTGCGCCCGAATTGGCCGCAATGCGCTCCGCAGGCGGCTGCGTATCCATCGTAAAACGCCCCACGGCTCCGCTGAAACTGGAGGGAGCTCCCGAAGGAAGCGGCTTGACGGTCACCGTCGTACGCTGGCTCTGCACCTTGCGCGGCACATTGAACACCTCGCGGCCGCCCCCGAAGAAGGGATCGGCATTCCGGCTCTGCACCACCACCTGCGCCACAACGGTCATATCCACGGGGTCGATCGTGAGCGAGCCGACCTGCTGCGGATAGAGCAGGTAATCGTACAGTACACGCGTCTCGTAGACCTTGCCGTTGTAGGTCTCGCGTCCTACACGGGCCGAATTGGGATCACTGAGGTCCTGCGACCAGAATCCGTTGAAAGACGGGGCCGATTCGGGAACGATGTTGACGTAAGGAACCCGCGTATAGAGTTTGAAAGCCACATGCAGCGGCTCGTTTTTATACACGGACGACCGCGAAACCACCGCCCGGAGCAGGATATCGTCCTTGGCGACCTGGCCCTGGACATCCGCCTGGGCATTGCCGGGACGGTTTGTGCCGCCCTGCTGCTGTTGCCGGGCCCCGGAGCCTCCGCCTTCGCTCTCATTCACGATCTCGATCGGCAGCGGTTTGGTCCGGTAAGTCGTGCCGCCCACCTTGGCCTCCGCGGCACCGACCGTTACATTGCCCGCTGCCTGAGGCAGGAGCACGTAGGTGATGCCGTAACTGAAACTTTTGGTAATCGACCCGTTTACATATTGCACCGACGAACCGGTCGAGACGCTCGGCCCGGCAATCACGTCGAAGCCTTCGAACGAAGGGGCCTTGAACGTGTTGGCGTCAGGTTCGGCGTTCAGCGTGAACTCCACGCGGAAAGCCTCGCCGACGGCGACCATCAGCGGCGAACTGGCCTCAAAAGTGACCTTCTCGGCAGCGGATGCCGAGAAGATCGCCAGCACGAAGAGTGCCGTCAGGGATATTTTTGCAACAAAATCTCTCATTGAGCCTGCAATAAAATCGTTTATCCGATTTTACAACGTAAAGTTTTGCCCTTTAGTATTTTTTCATGCGACTAATTAACGACGACCGTTCAAAACGCCGATCCTGCCGCCCGGGCCCCTAAGCCCCTGCCTCGGGCAGGGGTTGGGGCGGGTCGGATTTTCACACGGCGCCACAGGCGGCAATCACGGTGTCCCGATCCTAAAAAAGGCACAAATCAGAATCGTCGATCCGTTCTAGTGCTTGAAGTCGGCGAAAAAGTCGTTCCCTTTGTCATCGACGATGATGAACGCCGGGAAGTTCTCGACATAGATCTTACGCACAGCCTCCATGCCCAGTTCGGGGAAGTCCACGACCTCGACCGATTTGATGGAGTTCTTGGCAAGGATCGCAGCCGGACCGCCGATCGAACCGAGGTAGAAACCGCCGTATTTCTTGCAGGCATCGGTAACCTGCTGCGTGCGGTTGCCCTTGGCCACCATTACCAGCGAACCGCCCTGCGACTGGAACAAATCCACATAGGGGTCCATACGTCCGGCCGTCGTGGGACCGAACGAGCCCGAAGCCATACCCTCGGGCGTCTTGGCCGGGCCGGCATAGTAAACCGGGTGCTTCTTGAAATACTCGGGCATCGGCTTGCCTTCGTCGAGCATCTGCTTGATGCGGGCATGGGCGATGTCGCGGGCCACGATCAGCGTACCGCGGAGGTTCAGGCGCGTCTTGATCGGGTATTTCGTAAGGATCGCGCGCACCTTGTCCATGCCCTCGTCGAGGTCGATGTCCACAGCGGGCGACATGGCGGGAGCCTCGGCCGGCAGGAAGCGTGCGGGATTCTTTTCGAGTTCTTCGAGGAAGATGCCCGACGGGGTGATCTTGGCCTTGATGTTACGGTCGGCCGAGCAGCTCACGCCGATGGCCACGGGACACGAAGCCGCATGGCGCGGGGCACGGATCACGCGCACGTCGTGCACGAGGTATTTGCCGCCGAACTGGGCGCCGACGCCGCTCTGCTGGCAGATTTTCAACACCTTCTCCTCCCACTCCAGGTCGCGGAAGCAGCGGCCGCCCTCGTTGCCCGAGGTGGGCAGTTCGTCGAGGTAACCGGCCGAAGCCTTCTTCACCGTCGAGAGGCACATCTCGGCCGACGTACCGCCGATACAGATCGCCAGGTGGTAAGGCGGACAGGCCGACGTACCGAGGTCGAAGATATGCTGTTTGATGAATTTCGTGAGCGACTCCTCGTTCAGGAGCGCCTTGGTCTGCTGGTAAAGGAACGTCTTGTTGGCCGAACCGCCGCCCTTGGTGATGAACAGGAATTCGTATTCCATGCCGGGCTTGCCGCCGTAGATGTCGATCTGGGCGGGAAGGTTCGTACCCGAGTTTTTCTCTTCGGTCATCGTCTGCGGAACGACCTGCGAATAACGCAGGTTACGGCCCTTATAAGTCTCGTAAACGCCTTTGGCGATACACTCGGCATCGTCGGCCCCCGTGTAAACGTCCTCGCCCTTATGGCCGATGCAGATAGCCGTGCCGGTATCCTGGCAGGTCGGCAGTTCGCCTTCGGCCGAAACGACCTGGTTCAGCAGCATCGTGTAGGCCACGAACTTGTCGTTGTCGGTGGCTTCGGGGTCCTCGAGGATGTTGCGCAGCTTTTCGAGGTGCGCGGAGCGCAGGTAGAACGACACGTCGGCATAAGCCTCTTTCGAAAGCAGTTCGAGGCCCTTGGGGTCGACCTTGAGGATTTTGCGTCCGTCGCACTCGACGACCTTCACGTACTCCTTCGTCAAAAGACGGTACTTGGTTTTGTCTTCCCCCACGGGGAACGGCTCCTGATAAATAAAGTCTGCCATAGCGTAATATGTATGTTATTTGTTTTGTGTTGTCGCCTCAGACCGGCATCCCACCCGGAACAGGGGCGGATATGCCGCCAAAAACCTGCTGCAATGTTTCTGCCCGTCACCGGAAAGTCCCCGCAAATTTACAAAAAACAATCCGGATTGCATAACTATTTCCTGCCCGGGCTGTTATTTTTTTCACAAAAAACGGCTGTTATTTAGAATTTTTAGTAAATTTGTGCGGTTTTTTGAGTGCAATAAATTCACTAATAATTCAAATACTATGGTATCGTACAAAGATCTGGGTCTTGTGAACACGCGCGACATGTTCGCCAAGGCCATCAAAGGCGGTTATGCCATCCCGGCATTCAACTTCAACAACATGGAGCAGATGCAGGCTATCGTTGCGGCTTGCGTCGAGGCTTCGTCGCCCGTAATCCTGCAGGTTTCGT
This sequence comes from Alistipes montrealensis, assembly GCF_018362775.1. GTDB lineage: Bacteria > Bacteroidota > Bacteroidia > Bacteroidales > Rikenellaceae > Alistipes > Alistipes montrealensis. The sequence continues at coordinate 6,654 of NZ_JAGYXY010000009.1, read as the reverse complement.
CCGGCGCACGCAAGTATGCCAACCAGACGCTGCTGCGCTACATGGCCCAGGGCGCGGTCGAGTATGCCAAGGAGCTCGGCAAGAACATCCCCATCGTACTGCACCTCGACCACGGCAACTCGTTCGAACTGTGCAAGAGCTGCATCGACATGGGCTTCTCGTCGGTGATGATCGACGGTTCGCACCTGCCCTACGAGGAGAACGTAGCCCTCACCAAGCAGGTCGTTGAATATGCCCACAAGTTCGACGTAACGGTCGAGGGCGAGCTGGGCGTACTGGCCGGCGTGGAAGACGAGGTTTCGGCCGAGCACCACACCTACACGCGCCCCGAGGAGGTCGTAGACTTCGTATCGAAGACCGGCGTGGATTCGCTGGCCATCTCGATCGGCACGTCGCACGGCGCCAACAAGTTCAAGCCCGAGCAGTGCACCCGCAACGCCGAGGGCATCCTGGTTCCGCCCCCCTTGCGTTTCGACATCCTCAAGGAGATCGAGAAGCAGATCCCGGGTTTCCCCATCGTACTGCACGGATCGTCGTCGGTTCCCCAGGAGTACGTGAAGATCATCAACACCCACGGCGGTGCGCTGAAGGATGCCGTAGGTATTCCCGAGGAGCAGCTGCGTGAGGCTGCCAAGAGCGCCGTTTGCAAGATCAACATCGACTCGGACGGCCGTCTGGCTATGACCGCCGCCATCCGTCAGATCTTCGTAGACCAGCCCGCCGAGTTCGACCCCCGCAAATACCTGGGTCCGGCACGCGACGAGCTGAAGAAGCTCTACAAGCACAAGTGCGAGAACGTCCTCGGTTCGGCCGGCAAGGCATAGTCCAAGGATCGGTTCATAATCAAAAAGAGTTCAGGCTTTGGTCTGAACTCTTTTTGTTTTGCATTGCGTTTCCGCATCGCCGGACAGTTCCGCCTGTCTCGCAGTCTCGCACTCGCGGCCAACGGCCGCGTTTATAGATCTTACCCACTCCTAAATCCCCACCTCAGGAGGGGACTTGCCGCATCGCGCAACCGGTTTTACCGGTTTTTATTCAATCACAACCCGGAAGCGGCACTCGGAAGCTCCCTCCAGAACGGTTCCCAGCGTTTCCACCCGGACGGTTTTATCCGGGATCAATTCCTCATAGACAAACAGGATGCTCTGGCGGGAACATTCGCAATGGGTCGGAGCCGCGACGAACCCGGCATCGACCTGCGGACAGAGACACCGGGGATACCCGATCTCATAAACCCGTCCCGGCTCGACGATGTCGGCAAAAAAATATTCCGAGCGGTTGTATTTCGCATACTGCTTGTCCAGGTCGCAGCCGCACTCCTCGAACTGCCGGCGAAGCTCCGCCAGAACGACATCTTTCACACAATTGACGGCACACGGCCGGTAAAGTTTCGCACGCACGTCGGCGGGAAGTTTCCCGATAGCCTCCTCCAGAATCCGGTAAAAGGCTTGTGCCTGCTGCAAGTTATAATTATCCATATTATAATTCATTGGCAATTATGTATTTCATTGGACCAATCCCGCTGTCGACGCCCGTTGTCGCCGCCTACGGCGTCGCATACAAATCCGACCCCTCCCCAACCCTCCCTCAGGGAGGGAGATGACGTACTCTTCGGACGGTGATACATGAAAATATATAATCGCGGTCTTTATTCAATTCACTCCGGTTTGTCACCGATATATTTCCCCACGAACTCCCCGACACGGCGCGTATATTCCTCCCGGTTATCGCGGTACGAGTTCGCGTGCGAAGCTCCCGGAACCACCCACAACTCCTTTTCACCGGGCTTGGCTTCGTAGAGCGGGTAAACCATCGATGTCGGCACATAATCGTCGGCATCGCCGTGGATGAACAGCATCGGAAGCCGGCTCTTTCGCACCTGCTCCAGCGACGAAGCCTCGCGAAAAGTCCAACCGTATTTCAGGCCGCACATCCACCCGGCCACGTCGAGCAGCGGAAACGCAGGAAGCCCGAACTGCTCTTTCAGCTCCTTGGCAAACTGATCCCGGACGCTCGTGTAACCGCAGTCCTCGACAAAACATTTCACATAGGGTTTCTGCGCTTCGCCCGCAACCATCATCGTCGTCGCAGCGCCCATCGAAATTCCGTGGACCACCATACGGGTACGGCCGCCGAAGATTTCGTTGGCAACGTCCATCCACCGCAGCACGTCGAGACGGTCCTTCCATCCCATCTGGATGGCCCGGCCTTCGCTCTGGCCATGATAACTGAGGTCCGGCAGCAGGATGTTGTAACCCAGGTCGTGGTTATAGAGGTAACCGATCATCAGCATCCGCACGGCATTGTCCGTATAGCCGTGAACGATCACCGCCGTACGGTCCGTCGGGCGGGGCGCCGCCGCATAGAGCGCATGCAGCCGCTCGCCTCCGCTCCCGGCGATCACCGTATCCCGCAGGGCCCCGGCACATTCGAGGCTGTCGACCCACGGCCGCAGGAAGGGATATTCGCCGTACATATATTCATACGACGACGCATTCTTGGCCTGCATCGTCGCATCGGGCCGGAGCGAATAGGACAGCATGTAAAGGCTGCCGCCGGCAATGGCTGCCGCCAACAGCACCAAAAGGACAACAACGCTCCGGACGATTCGTTTCATAGCTGCGATTTTCGGTTATTCGATCGGTTCGGACAAAGGCAAATTCCCTGCCCCGGCGTAAAACATAATGACTTCGGCGGCCTCGTCACCCGCAGCGTTCCCGCAGGATAGGCCGGGAGGGTCTCGCCGACCCGGTTTTCGGAGGCAGCGATGAGGGGAATTATCCCGACATCACTCACTCCGCAGCCAGTTTCATACGGATATGCTCCAGCATGTCGTCGGTCATGCGCGAAAGGTCCCATTCGGGTTTCCAGCCCCACTCCTCGCGGGCACAGGTGTCGTCCAGCGAATTGGGCCAGCTTTCGGCAATCTCCTTTTTCACGGGATCGACGTTGTAGTCCATCGTGAATGCAGGCAGGCGTTTTTTGATCTCGGCGCAGATGATCTCGGGCGTAAAACTCATCGACGCGAGGTTGAAGCTGTTGCGGTGGATGAGCGTCGCCGGGTCGGCCTCCATCAACTCGACGCAGGCGCGCAGGGCGTCGGGCATGTAGATCATATCCATATACACGTCTGACGGAACGGGACACGTGAACCGGCCGCTGCGAATCGCCTCGTAGTAAATTTCGACCGCATAGTCCGTCGTGCCGCCGCCGGGCAGCGTGACGCTCGAAATAATGCCCGGGAAACGCACCGAACGGGTGTCGACGCCGTATTTATGGTGGTAATAGTTGCCCAGCAGTTCGCCTGTGACCTTGCAGATACCGTAGATCGTCGTCGGCTGCATGATCGTATCCTGCGGCGTCGAATCCTTGGGCGACGAGGGTCCGAAAGCGCCGATCGACGACGGGGTGAACAGCGCGCAATGGTGCTGGCGGGCCACTTCGAGCGAGTTGTTGAGCGCCCCCATGTTGACGTTCCACGCCATCTGGGGATTGCGCTCGCCCACGGCGGACAGCAGGGCCACGAGGTTGAAAATCGTATCGATGCGGTAACGGGCCACGACCGAGGCCATAGCCGTCGCGTCGAGGGCGTTCAACACCTCGAACGGACCGTCCTCGGCCAACGTCCTGCACTCGCGCATATCGGTTGCGACGACATTCCCGCCGCCGTAAATACTGCGCAAATAAACTGTCAGCTCGGAACCGATCTGGCCGCCTGCGCCTACTATTAAGATGCGTTTCATCTGATTTCTATTATGAATTGGTAGTAAAGGTAGAAAATAATTATGAAAAGTGTACAATTTTTTGGTCTTTTCATTTTTCTTGTGTACTTTTGCACCACTCGAAAGAGAAATGTTGCTGACATAGCTCAGTGGTAGAGCACTTCCTTGGTAAGGAAGAGGTCCCGGGTTCAAGTCCCGGTGTCAGCTCAGAAGACGACACACAACCTTCGGAAGGCGGGTGTCATTCAACAGAAAATCAATTGCATAATCCTTGTAACAAGCTTGTTACAAGGATTTTTCTTTTTCGTTCCAACCAATCTTTCCGAAAACCGGCTGCAACCGATCCGCACAAAACAACACCTCCGGAAACAAAACAGCCGGAAAAACGAATCTTCCGGCTACGACCGGCTCTGCCCGGTCTATGCAATGTAAGTTATCGGAAACGGTATTCGTCCATGCGAATCGTTTCGCCCGTCCGGCGGCTGCGTTCGGCCTCGTAACAGATGCGGTGGCTCTCGATCGAATCCTCGATCGAAGTCAGGAAAACATGGTCGGGGTCGTAGAGCGCCTGAATAAAATCGTCGATCAGATAGAGGTCGGCCCCGGCATGGAAAGGCTGTCCGGCAATGTCCGAAAAGTCGTATGTCCGCTCATAACCGCCGCGGAACTTCCGGACCCGAAGCGTCCGCTCGTCACCGTCGATCTCTCCGCCGGTCATCCAGATATGCGTCCGCCGGAAATCATCGTTGGAGAACATCTCCATCGACAGGCTCACGACGACCGCGTCATCCATCTCCATCGACAGCAACTGTCTATCCACCACATCGTTATCGCAACGGTAGACGCAGCGGCCGAAAAGTCCCGTACGCAGTTCTTCCAGAATGGCATCGTCGAGGGTCATCCCTTCGGGAACGTCGAAACTGGCCACCCAGTCCCGGCGGACATAATAGAGATCGCGCGCCGAAAAGGGGCATTGGGGCTCGATTTTACAGTCGAGACACCGTTCTCCGGCTCCTTCGGGAATATTCTCGGCCCGAAACCATTGCAGCGATCCGAACGACGAGAGTTTCGAACAACGCGAACGGGTCAGCCACAACAGGAAGTCGATGTCGTGACAGCATTTGGCCAGCAGGATGGGATTCGCTTCGCGCACCCGGCGGAAAATCCCACGCACATAGCTGTGCGTAGCCCGGTCCAATCCGACCGATGCAATGTGATTGACGGAGACGATCCGTCCGAACTCGCCGGAAGCGACCAGTTCCCGGATTTTGGCAAAATAAGGATGATAGCGCAGCACATGGCACACTCCGACCCGGACTCCGCGTTCCCGGGCGCGCCGCGCAATCTCACGGCATTCGTCCAGGCGCTGCGCAATCGGCTTTTCGAGCAGAAGGTGGTATCCGGCGTCGATCGCCTTGACGGCCGGGTCGAAATGGGCATTCTCCGGCGTCGAAACCAGCACCATATCGGCCTCGACACGATCGGCAAAGAAATCGTCGTAATTCACATAGCGGCGATCCTCCGGCAGTCCGAACCGGTCGGCCATCGCACGACGGCGCAACTCGTTCAGTTCGACGACGGCCACGAGTTGCAGCCGGTCGGGATAACGACGGGCATATTCGAGGTATTTGTCGGCCCGGTTCCCGGCTCCGATCACGGCGATCTTCACAGGACGGGACACGACCGGTTTAATTTTCATCAGGTCTTCACAGATGTTCGAACAGTCATACATATTCCGGATACAGCCGCAACGTACGGAACCGGGCTCGACAAACCCGGTTATTCGCACTTCCGGACAGCGGCGGTCAAAAGCGGACGGGGTGAAAGCCGCCGCCCGTCCGGAGAAATCCGGACGGGCAACGATTTTCGGCCTATTTACGCCCTGAAGCACTCAGGTCCAACACCCGCAGATTGCGGAACTGAATACCTGCGCCATGCCCCAGCAGACCAAGGTGACCGCTCTTGTTGAACAGTCCCGGATGATTCCGATGGTCGATCATATAGTGGTTCCCCTTCTCGCCCGGGTCGCCTACGCAATGGCCCTGGCAGGCTTCGCGGATGTTGCCGTCGAGAATCACCTCGCCGTTGACCGTCACGGTGATACGATCGCCCACGGCGCGGATTTCCTCCACGTTCCAATCACCGAGCGGCGGGAATTTCACACGTTTGGCTGCAATTACACCGTAAACCGAACCATGCTGCTGGTAGTTTTTGATATCCTTGTAAATCGGTGCGTCGTGGTCGAGAATCTGAATCTCCATCCCCTCGAACGCAGCGTCGACGCCCATCGGCGTGCGGATGCCGATACCGTTGTTGACGCCCTCCCGAATGAAACGGAACTCGAAACGCAGCACGAAGTCGCTGTACTCTTTCTTGGTGTAGAGGTTGCCCGAGCCGCCGTATTGCGCCGTCACATCGATCGTACCGTTCAGCGGCACGTAATTGGTCGTATTGCCGGTCCATTTGTGGAGCGACCGACCGTCGAAAAGCACCTCGAATCCTTCAGCAGCCTCTTCCGCCGAAAGTTCGAAAACAGGCGTCGAAGGCAGCTCGTTTACATATACATTGCGGAATTCGACGGGAGCCGTGCCGGCAATCAGTTCGATGCAACCGCAGATACTGACGGGTTCACCCGGCATATCCGGATTGGTCATCACGGCGTTCTCGACTATTTTCACATCGTTTTCGAAGACGGTGATACGGTCGTCCACGACCTTTACATAGAGTGTATTCCAATTACCCGGCCGGTTATCGGCATCCGCAACACCTTTATCGTCCGCCAGCATACCCGTACCGGACACACCGCCTAAACGAATCTGCGGAATGGCCCTTACCGCGATACCGGCTTCTCCAGGAGTTTTCCAGTCGAGAATCATCTCGAAGTTTTCGTATTGCTTCGGGAATTGGATCGCGGGAGCGTTTGCTTGGGCCG
>NZ_JAGYXY010000008.1 GCF_018362775.1 Alistipes montrealensis | reverse complement strand
TCTGTCGCTACTTTGTTTCCCGATGCCGCGGCAAGAGCCGCCTAACGTCTCTGGAGCTAGATAAGATAGTTTCGAAGAAGCTGCCTTGAATCTGTCGATTCCTCTGGATTCTGCTGCCTGATCTGTTATTTGTGGAAAAACCTCCCGGGAAGGAGGTTTTTGAGTTTTTTAGTGCTATTTATCCCGGTTGGCTAAATATTCGTCGAGTGTGATGGGCGCTGGCCGTTTGTGGATTTTCTGCACGAGTTTTTCCCGGACGAGGTAGTAGCTGGCGCGAAGCGTGCGGTTTATTTCGACGATTCCTCCGCGTGGCGGGAAAATCTTCATGGTCATTTCCCGGTCCCATTTCCGGGTGAAGAAGCTGCTGTAATAGCCGTCTTCGGGATTTATGAGGTATTCGATCGATCCTTCCCATTCGATGCGATTGAGCATCAGGTTGGGCTCGGAGACATAGAGCATTTTGTATGGTAACGACTGGTAAGGCAGGTAGTTGAGAAAAACCTCGCCGTAGTTGTTACGGTAGTTGCCCGGCATCTTCTCCTTTTCGTAGAATACGAGTTTGTTGTCGATAAGCAGGATTACCCAGCGGTGCGATTCTTTGGGGAACATCAACTCGCCGAGCATGCTCGGGGTCTCGATATATCCGCGTTTGCCGACCCGGACTATCTCCTCGATGAATCGGGCCGGATTGTCGGCGTGCTCGAGGACCTGGTTGCAGACCACATAGTCGAACGCATCTTTTTTGAACGGGAGTTGTTCGCCGTCGGCCTCGATGAATTGCTGGTGGGGGTAAATCAGGACCTTGCCGCAACGGTGGGTGTTGTCGTGTGGAAATTTGTCGGCTATCACATCGGAACGAAACATCGGATCGTGTCCGGGACCGATTTCGAGTACCTTATCCCTGCGCTTGATGCGGAGATCCTGGCGTCCCAATGGATGACGGGTTATCATAGAGTGAGTTTGATGAGTGTCCTCGCAAATATAGGAAAAAACCGGCGTAAAAAATGAATCGGCCGAATATTTTCGGCCGATTTGTAAACGATCTTGTCCGAATTGTGAATCTGTTTCCGAAATTGTCGTGTAATGCTCTTTTTTCGTGAGGTTTATGACGCGATTGATCCTCGGAAAATTGCCTGGAATGCCGCGTTGATTTGCCTGCTTGGAGCCGATTTCACAAATGAAGAAGAGGGCGGGGATCCGAAACCGAAAGCTTTCCTGTCGGACTGCTGTCTTTCCGGTTCTGTGGGTGAACACTTCCCTTAAAAACTCCGGACCTAAGCCCGGGTTCTCATTATTTCCGCCATCGTTTGAGGCTCGGAAAAAACTGCTGCATGCCTGCAACCGCTTCTTCACGGGTGTAGCTGCTGCCGTCCTCGTGCTTGAACTCTTCGTAGAACTGTGCGCAATGCTGGATCATCTCCTCCATCGTGCAATCCTGCGTGAAGGCTCCGTCCTTGTAGCAGTAGACGCAGTAATCGGCGCTTGCCGTTCCGTCGGCTTCCGTGCCGAAATCGGCTGCCGCCTGCAGCGGCATCCCGCAACACTGGCAAAAAATCATCTCATCCATCTTCATAGGCTTTTGTTTTGTATCCGCGGCAGACCGTTATTGCCGGGATCGGTTGTTTTTGTGCAGCCCGCCGGAAGGCGGCTCCGTTACAAAGATAACCAATTCCGGGACTCCGGAACTGTCCGGGGCCTGAATTTGTTTTCGGCGATACAAAAAACGACCTCCGGGAGGGGTATCCTGCCGAAGGTCGTTCTGTCCGGAAAATTCGAGATCAGTTGTAATTTTTCGGATTTTCGTCCTGCCATTCGTTTACGCCGTCGCGTATGCGGTTGCGAAAAGTCAGCGTATCCTTGACGACCGTGTAGGTGTTATCGCCGTTGGCGTACCGGTAGTGGAGGAATATTTTCCGGTTCTGGAGCAGCCTTGCCCGGTTGAAACTGCTGCCGAGGTCCTCGATGGGCTGTGCGGCGTCGGTCGTGGCGACCGAGACGTTGGCTCCGTCGAGCGTCAGCCGCAGCGACCCTTCCTGCGTCCCTTTGAAATTCGTCGTGAGGGCGTCGGGCGCTACGGTCGTGAGCGTGTAAACGCCGTGCGTACCTTCGTCGCTGGGAATCTTCGTGGGATATACCTCGGACGAAAGCACCGTGCCTGCGGCATCTACGACGGAGGTTGTGCCGCCGTGGTAATAGTTGCCGAAGAGCATGTTTTCGTAGCGTACGGCGATTACTTCGAACGATTTGGAGAGCAGGATCGTGTCGGCGTCGGCGCTCGTGATGCGGAATCCGAAGGCGTAGTAGGGTTTGTTGCTTGCCTGCGCGTCGGCGAGGAATGCCGCCGAATCGGCCTTGACGGTGATTGTTCCCGTATGACGGCCTCGTGAAACGGTCATTTTTTCCTCCTGGCTCACCCGGAAATATTCGCGCGGCAGGGGTGTCAGTTCCCGGATTCCGCTGGACTTGATCGCTTCGGTGACGTAGCTTTGGCTGACGTTTCCCGATGTCGATGCGCCGCTCATCACCTCGAAGGCGGTGAACGGCTCGGAGGGTTGCCCCAGTTCGTCCAGGCCGTTGTAATGCGCGAGGTTTCCGGTCACCAGTTCATCGTCCAGCAGGTAATAGACCGAACGGTCGCGGTCGTTCGACAGGACCCCGGCCAGCACCGAACCGATCTGGAATTTCATGCCTTCCCCGACCACGAACGTGCGCAGGTCGTATTGGTAGGCGATGTATACGCCGCTGTAATCGTAATCCTTGACGTATTTTTCGTAGCAGCCCGTGAGGACTGCGCTGGCCAGTAATGCAGCAAATATCTTTTTCATAGACAACATGTTTTTCGGATTTATTCCCAGTTGGACCATCCTTCGTTCTGGACGAGGCCTTTCATGCGGATCATCTCCGAGTAGGGAATGGGAACGTACAGCGAGGTGTAATTCCGCTTCTCGACTTCGGCGAACGACGTGCCCGAGCCCGTGATGACGGGTTTGCGGATCGTCTCGTTCAGTTCCGCGACGTTCGACGCCCAGCGTCGCAGGTCGTAGAAACGATGTCCTTCGAAACAGAGTTCGATGCGGCGTTCGTTGCGTACGAGAGTCTCGAAAGCCTCTTTGCCGGCCGCTGCGCATTCGTCGAGATAGGGGTCCGCCGTAGCTCCGACGCCCGGCGTTCCGTCGTTCGTGGGGCGGCTGCGTAGGTAGGCGATCGCCTGTTTGGGCGTGTAGCCGTAAAGGGGTGTCGTGGGGCCTGAAACCCGGTTGGCGGCCTCGGCGAAGGTCAGGCACATCTGTGTCCAGCGGAGGAAAAAGATCGACTTGGGCATCGTCTGGATCTTGTCGTCGGCTTTGTTCCAGCCTAGGTAGACGAATTTGCGGATGTAGTAGTTGGTCATCGTGTTGTTGACGCCGCCCGCTTCGTCGCGTCCGCCGACCTTTGTATCGAAGGTGTACATCACTTCGTTGTTCGTGATGCGCCGGACTTGGGCCCCGTTGTAGAAAATGGTGCTGTAAAACCGCGGGTCCCGGCCGATGTAGGGGTTCTGCGGGTCGTTGTCGGCCGACGGATGGCCCACCGGATAGCCGTTGGCGGCGGGAAAGGCGTCGACGAGGTTTTGTGTCGGACCCACGCCGCCCGAGCCGAGGAACCCGTCGGGATAGAACAGGTTTTCCATCGTGCTGCTTTTCGAATAGTCCGACGACCAGATGATCTCGGGGCTGTTCGGGTCGGTCCACGAGAACGATGCCGCCGGGTTGAATCCATGCGCACCGTCCTGGGTGAGTTTGAAATCCATCACTTCGGCAGCATAGCGGGCGGCCTGTTTCCAGCGCTCTTCGTCGTTCGAAGGGTTGAAGGCCGGAGACGCCCATTGCAGGTAGGTCATGGCTTTCATGGCTTTGACTGCCAGGCCGTCGAACCGGAGCCAGCGCACGGCTCCCTCGACGGCAATGTCCCCGGCCAGCCAGTCGCGGTTGGCCGCCGGGAGGTAGTAGAGCGCCGAGTCGCAGTCGCGCAGGATCTGCTCGACGCATTCGTCGTAGGAGGCGCGCGTGAAATCTCCGGCATCGGCATCGAAAACGTCGATCGGTTCGGTGACGATCGGGAATCCGAGCAGGCGCCCGTCCGTGCCCCTGCCGCCCCATTTGCGGAGCAGGTCCAGTTGATACCATGCCCGGAGCGCATAAGCATCGCCCTGCAGGGAGCGTTGTACGCGGAGGTTCTGTTCGTTGTCGATCATGTAGCGGGTGTTGAGCCCCAGGAACTTGTCGAGGAACTTGTTGGCGTACATGATGCCTTTGTAGTCGCGTATCCAGTAGGTTTTGAAGGGGTCGCTCGCCGGAGTGCCCGAACCGACGGCGAAACGCCGCATGGCGTTGGTCTGGGCGGTGATGACCACATCGTCGGTCGCCCCGTCGAGGTAGACGTATTCGCCGCCCGAATAGGACGTGGGCAGCAGGGCGTAGCTCTTTTCGACGAATCCCCGGATCATCGAGGGGTAGTCGAGCAGGTTCTGGTCGGTATAGTGGCCGTTCGGCAGCGGGTCGAGGAAATCGGAACAGCCCGCGAACAGCAGTGCGGCAAACAGGACGATCAGGAATCTTTTCATGGTCATGTTCGGTTAAAAGGTGAATTTGAATCCGGCGGTAAAGGTCCGGTAGAGCGGGTAGGTCGAGACGCCTGCATTGATATTCTCGGGGTCGACATCCTTGATGCCGCTGATCGTGCAGAGGTTTGCGCCGCGCAGGAAAATGCGCAGCCCCTTGACGGCGGATTGGCTGCGGAAGCGCACGTTATAGCCCAGTTCGATGTTCTGGATTTTGAAAAATCCGCCGTCGCGCAGCCAGAAGTCCGAACCCTGGAAGTTGTTCGTGGCCTTGATGTAGGTCAGGCGCGGGTAGTCGCCGCCGATGTTGTCGCGGACGAAATTCGAGATGCTGCCGGTGCTCCAGCCGTTCCAGAAATAGCGGTTGGTCATAGCCGTAACGTAGCCGGCACGTCCGGTCCCGACGACGGTGAAATCGAAATTGCGGTAGCGCACGTTGATGCTCAGCGAGTAGTCCACCTTCGGCGAGGTGTTGCCGATCACGCGCGTGTCGTTGCTGTCGATCAGGTTGTCGCCGTTCAGGTCGGCGTATTTCAGGTCGCCTACTTCGACATTGTCGTCGAAAAGCTGCCGGGGCGAGGTCTCGATCTCTTCCCGGGAGGTGAATTTGCCCAGGCAGACATATCCGCGGTAGGCTCCGGTCATCGTGCCGGTTACCCGCTGGTAGTCGTAGACAACGTTTTCGTTGTAACGCAGGTACTTGCCCTTCGTGGTCGTAAGGCTTCCGCCGATGGTGTAATGCACGTCGCCGATCCGGTCCGACCAATAGAGCGCCGCCTCCCAGCCCTGGTAGCGGATGCGGTTGTAGTTCTCGTAGGTGTTGATGCCGTCCATGCCGTAGAGGGCGGGCAGCGTGCCGCTCATGTCGGTGATGATGCCGTCGCGCAGGGCGTTGTAATAGCTGGCCTCGACCGAAAGGCGGTTGCCGAACAGCATGGCGTCGATGCCCACGGTGACCTCCTTGCGTTTCTCCCACGTGAGGTCGGGGTTGCCCAGCCGCGAGATGGTGTTGACGTAGGACTGGTAACTGTTCGTCGAGCCGATCCACTGGTAGCCGGTGGTATAGGGGCCGAAGTTGATGCCTTTGCTCTTGACGTAGTAATCCTCGTAGAGCTCCTGCGACCCGAAGGTGTCGTGGCCGATGATTCCGGCCTGGCCGCGTAGTTTCAGGTAGTTAACCCATTTTACGTCCTGCATGAAACCCTCCTCGGAGATCACCCAACCCACTCCGAACGACGGGAAGGTCCCGTAGCGCTTGCCGCGCTGGAACATCGACGATCCGGCGTAGTTGACTACGGCCTGGAACAGGTATTTGTCGCGGAAGGCGTAGTCGAACGTCCCGATGAGCGTCTGCTGGCGTTCGCGGAAACTGTTGCCCGAGCGGTCCACCGATTCGAGGTAGTAGGTCGCCGACGCGCCGACGCGGTGGTTGTCGTTGCGGTATTCGTAGCTCAGTTTCTCATGGAGGTAGAGTCCCTGGTGGGTCCATTTCCCCATGTTCGACTTGCCCGATACCTGCGTGCCTTCGTGCGAGGTCTTGACGCTCTCGCCCGTAGCCGGGTCGTAGATTACGGCCGTGTAGTCGGGATTTTTACCGATGCGGGTCATGTTGAAGAGGTTCAGACCTACGTAGGACTGGAATTTCAGCCCCTTGACCAGCGACCCGAGGTCGTAGGTGAGCGTGGCGTTGACTACGCCCGAACGCCCGCGGTCGGTCGAGAATCCGTTTTCGGTCAGCGAGGCGTAGGGGTTGTTCGGGTAGGTCGAACTGACACCGTAAATGGTGTTGCCCGTCTCCTCGTCGCGCGAAACGACCAGCGGGAAGGCCAGCGCCGGAACCGTGAGGACTTCGCTGATGGCGTTTTCGAACTCGATCGTCGCGGAACTGCCGTAGCCGTAGCGGGGCTGGCGGCGGAAGGTAAGCCCTCCGGCAAACCCGAAGTCGATGTCGAGGTCTTTCGTGATGGCGGCTTTGAGGTAGGTGCGGACGTTGATGCGGTTGAAATCGGCTTTGCTCCCGACCTTGTAGATGTCGCCCTCGCCCGTATAGCCGATGTAACTGCTGTACTGGAGCTTCTGCGTGCCTCCGTCGATGGATACGTTGGCCTTGTAATAGGGCCTCGTGTCCGAAAACATCATGCTGCGGTAGTCGACGTTCGGATATTGCAGGTCGTTGGGGTCCTTGCGGGCATAGGCCGCGATCGCTTCGTCGGAGTAGAGCGGGGTATAGCCGCTGTTGATGCGCGCCTGGTTGTTGAGCCGGGCGTATTCGACGCCGTCGACCCATTCGGGAAACCGGTCGACGACGCTGACGCCGCTTTCGAACCCGAATTTGATGCTCCGGCCGTGGGTCAGCCCTCGCTTGGTGGTGATGTTCAGGATGCCGTTTGCCGCCCGTGATCCGAACAGCGCCTTGTCGGCCACGTCGCGGATGAGCGTCATGCTTTCGATCTCCTCGGGATCGAGCTGCAACTGGGTCATGTAGACCGGCATACCGTCGACGACGTATACCGGGGAGAAACTGCGCGTGTAGAGGACCGTGCGTGCCGTTCCTCCGGCATAGGTTACGCCGGGAATACCGGCTTGTTCGCGGACGGCGAGTCCGGCGATGACGCCCGTGAGCGAGTTGCGGAAATCGTTGGTCGGGTATTTGTCGATGTCCTGCTCGTAGTAGGTCGTGGCGTTGCCGGTCGCGACCGCCTTGCGGGTCGTACGGCCATAGGGCATGTCGAGTTTCTGGTAGATGCGCATTGCCCGGTCGGCCTTGACGATCGAGTCGGTCCGGAGTGCTTCCGCGGTCGTTATGGCCTCGCTGGAATCCGGTCCGGCGTGGCGCGCTGCGCCGTAGGCCGTCGCTGCAAAGAGCAGCAACGCCGTGCCCATCAGGTATTTGTAGCTGTTTTTCATAGTCGGTCGGGGGCTACCAAAGTTCATTGTTGACGAAGTTTTGCATCTTGTTGGCCTCTTCGGCGGGGAACGGCAGGTAATACATGGCGTTCTTCCAGTTGGCCTGGCGGTTCGAGGGGATGACCCGGCGGATGTAGCGGCGTCCCCGGGGGTATTCGGCCGAGACGGCTGTTTTCTCGATGTACATGCCCATCAGGGGCTGAGTCATCGTCTGCGGGGCGATCTTCCAGCGCCGGATGTCGTGGTAGTAGTGATGTCCTTCGAAGGCCAGTTCCACGCAGCGCTCATTGCGGATGCGCTCGCGCATCGACAGGGCGTCGCCCGTGAATTTGGCGAGTACGTCCGGCATTCCGGCCCGCGACCGGATTTTGTTGACAGCCTCCGTGGCCGTGAGGGCCAGGCCTCCTGCCGTACCGTTCGGGCCATAGGCTTCGTTGACCGCTTCGGCGTAGTTCAGGTAGAGCTCGGCCATGCGGATCAGCGGGTCGGTGTGCTGGTGGGCGGCCGAGGTTCCCAGCGCACCGTTCCACAGTTTGTTGACGTAATAGCCCGTGTTGGAGTAGCCTTTCTGGTCGTTCGAACCCCAGGCGATGCCGAACGTGCGGGCGTTGTTGTTGAGCGACGAGGTGGGATAGGTTCCCGTGGCGGGGTCGTAGTGGATGTTGACGCCCGACGGGCATCCCGCCACGACGCTGCCGTCGTGGAGAATCGTCTTGTCCAGGCGCGGGTCGCGGTTGGTGTAGGGGTCTTGTTCGTTGTAGTGGCCCGCGGCTGCGGCTGCAATGCGGTCGGTTTCGGTCAGGAGCGGATCGCCGTCGAGGGTTTCGAAGCGGTCGACGAAATTCTGCGTCGGGCAGTCGCCGCTGGCATTCGTGTAGTTCGAAACGGGGTAGCCGAAGCTGGCCGACCACGTGGAGGTGTTGATCTTGCTGCTGCCGTAGTTCCAGGCCCAGATGTGTTCGTTGGTGTATTTCGTGCCGTAGAAATTGCTGTTCCATTCCGCAAAGGGAACCAGGTCGTATCCGTATTGCCCGGCCAGGCGGATGGCTTCGGCGCAGGCTTCGGCGGCGTTCTGCCAGTCGCTCTGGCCGTGAAGGTTGTTCAGTTCGCTGGCGGCGTAAACCAGGCAGCGGGCCTTGAGGGCCTTGGCCGCCACGCCGTTGGGATAAGCCATGTCGCTGCTCGTGAGGTGTCCTTCCGAACCGGGCAGGGCGTCGCGGCGCACTTTTCCGGCGGCCACGAAGTAGTCGTAGGCGCGGTCGAGGTCCTCGGCGCAGCGGGCGTAGGTTTCCCAGGCCGAGAGGCGTGTCATGTCCCAACTGTCGTCGGCTTCGAGCGCTTTATCGAGGTAGGGCATGCCGCCGAAGACGCGGCAGAGCGTGAAGTGGGCGAAGGCCCTGACGAAATAAGCCTGCCCGATGAGGTCGTCTTTGTCGATCTGCTTGGCGTTCTGCACCATGTCGATATTTTCGATACACTTGTTCGCGACGCGGATAATGCGGAACATCGAGTAGGAGATCGGACGGAGCGAAGTGCTGGTTGTCCACTCCGTGACGTTGGCGCCCAACGCTCCGGCCTTGATCTGCTGAGCGCGCAGCCAGCGTCCGCCGTCGCTCATGTCGGTCAGTGCGTACCACGTAAAGCGACGGGTGTTGAAGTCGATGTAGAGCGGATAACCTAATTTGATGTTGATGTTGTCGCCGCTGTCCTTCTGTCCCGTACGTCCTTCGTAGACGTTGTTGAAATAGGCCTTGAAGTTGTCCCAGGTCGAGAAGACCTGGTTCTCGTCGAGTCCGGTTTCGGGATCCATGTCGAGGTAATGGCAGCCCGGAGCGGAGAGCGTGCAGGCCAGCAGGAGGGATAGTATCAGTTTTTTCATATGCTTTCCGTTTTTAGAATCCGATTTTGACACCCAGTTTGACGCTGGTCATCTGCGGATAGAATCCCGAGGTGAAGGTCGTGCTCTGGGGATCGCCTTCGACCAGGCTGGAGAAGGAGAACAGGTTGGTCGCCGTGAGGTAGAGGCTCAGGCTGCGGAAACCCACACGCTGGCGGAGACGCTTGGCGTTGAACGTATAGGCGAAGTAGACCTCTTTCAGGGTCACATAGTCGGCCTTGCGCCATGTGCGGCCCGCAAGCATCATGTTGACCCCGGCGTCGCCGCTGCCGCCCGCCCACATATACATCGGGTGGCCCGACGTGCCGCCGTAAACCAGTGTGGCGTGGTTGGCGTCCCGGTTGTCCGGACGCCAGTAGTCGAGCTGCGATTTGGTGATGCGGTAATCGCCCTTGTTGAATTCGATTTCCCAGCTCTTGTTGTATTCGACCCACTTGCCGAAGTTGGCGTACCACAGCATGCTGAATTCGAATCCCTTGTAGTTGAACCCGGCGTTGAACGAGCAGATGGCCAGCGGGTACTGGCTGCCGGCGATGGCGTGCAGGTCCTTGTCCGAGAGTTGTCCGTCGGCCGAGTAGTCGAGGTATTTGTAGGCGCCGATGTTGACGAAGTTCCAGTCGGTCGTGTAGGCGGGGTAGTTGTGGATGTCGTCGATGGATTCGTAGTAACCCGAGTCGACGATGTCTACGCCGCTGGTTTGTCCCTTGTAGGGTTTTCCGGCGGTTTTCTGGTAGTCGGGCGCATAGGGCGCATCCTCGTAGTTGGTGATGCGGTTTTCGTTGAGCGAGACCATTGCCGAGAGGTTGTAGCCGAATCCCGAAGCGGTTTTGTCGGCCCAGCCCAGTTCGATGTCGATGCCGTGTTTCTTCATGCTGCCGCGGTTTACCTCTTTGTAGGAGGTTCCCACCAGCATCGTAACGTTGGGCGAAACGAGCATGTTGGTACGTTTTTCGTCGAAAAGGTCGAGGTTCAGCGTCAGCCGGTTGTTCAGCCACCCCATTTCGATACCCAGGTCGCGCTTGCGGGCCTCTTCCCACTGTGCGACGAGATTGGCCGCCGCGCTTTCGTAGATGTAGCCGTCGCTGCCGCTCGAATAACTGCTGAAATAGAGCCAGCGCGAGTCAGAGCTGTCGCTGCCGACAAGGCCGTCCGAATAGCGGATTTTCAACTTCGACCACCAGGGCATGGCGCGTTTCCACCATCCCTCTTGCGACGGAACCCATCCCACGGCTACGGCGGGGAAGAATCCGTACCGGTTCTCGGGCGAGAACTGCTCCGATCCCGTGTATCCGAGGTTGCATTCGAACAGGTATTTGTGCTTGTAATCGTACGTTACGCGGCCCACGAGTCCCTGCGTGCGGTAGGGGAAGTTCGTGGTTTTGATGTTTTCGCGCTGGTTGAACAGGGCGAGCGCCGTGACGGTGTGATCGCCGAACGTGCGGTTGTAATCCACCGCTCCCTCCCAGTAGAAGGTCGCGTAGTAGGTGTTCTCCATCGAACCCCGCGTCACGGAATAGGGAGTCTGTTCGTAAACGACCTCGCTGGCCGCGGAGTAAATCCACGGATTGCCTACCCCCGAGTCGTACCGGTCCCAGTCGATGTAGAACGTGGGATTGCTGTTGGCGGCCGTCTGCGAGATGCGCGAATAGTAGGTGCTCAGCGAAACGTTGGCTTTCAGCGAGAGTCCCTTGGTGATGAAGTCGAGTTTCTGTTCGAAATTGAGGTCGGTGTAGAGTTTGTTATCCGTAATCTGGTCGAACTCGCCCGTCGAGAGCGTCGTTCGGGCGTTCTTGAAGTAAGCCGTGCGGTGGCTCGAAATGCGGCCTCCCGTGGCGTCGGGATAGTCCGTGTCGGGAATCTCGTCCAGCACCCAGGCCGGGAAGTAGTCCGGGTACATCATCGGAGAGGCGGAATACATCATGTTGAAAAGTCCCGAGACGCTCGCTCCCGTGGGTTTATCGCGGATGCCCAGCACGCCGCCCACCTTGACCGACAGTTTGGTCGTTTTCGTCACGTCGAAATCAAGGTTCGAACGGTAGTTGATGCGGTCGTAACGGAAGTTGGCGTTGCTCCATTCGGAGAAATCCTTGAAGATCGAACCCTCGTGGGTGTATCCCAGCGAGAGGAAGTATTTGACGCGCTCGGAGCCTCCCGAGACGTTGTAGTTGGCATTGATCGTCTGGGCGCAGTTGCGCATGACGATGTCGAACCAGTCGTTGTCGGGATAACGGATCGTGTTGAGCCGCGACGAAGGCCGGGCGTATTCGTCGATCTGCGACTGGGGGATCAGCGAGCCGTAGCTCTGGGCGTTTTTCAGCGCCACGTTGAGCAGCGAGGCCGTCTGCGCCGAACTGATGTGGTCGGGAATTTTCGTCGGAAAGTCGAGACCGTAGGAGAGCGATACGTTCATGCGCGGCTTGCCCGTCTTTCCCGTACGGGAGGTCACGATGATGACGCCGTTGGCTCCTTTGGCGCCGAATACGGCAGTCGCCGAAGCGTCTTTCAGCACCGAGATCGACGCCACCTCGTTGGGGTCGAGGTCCGTGAAACTGCGTTCCACGCCGTCGACCAGTACCAGTGGTTTGGAGCCGTTCCAGCTCGAAACGCCGCGGACGAAGATGTCGGCGTCGTTGTTGCCCGGCTGGCCGCTCGCCTGGATGGTCGTCACGCCCGAGAGTTTACCCGTAATGGCGTTGGTGATGTTGGTCGTGCCGGAATTGACGAGCTGTTCGTTGTTCACCTGGGAGATGGCGCCCAGCACGCTCTCCTTCTTCTGCACGCCGTAGCCCACGATGACTACGTCTTCGACCTTGTGGGCCTCTTCGGCGAGCGTCACCTTCAGGGGCGAGGTGTCGACGACGGCTATTTCCCGCGCCTGGTAGCCCAGGAACGAAATATGGAGTACGGCGCCTTTGCGGACGCGGAGCGAGAATGCTCCCTGTCCGTCGGTGATCGTGCCGCCGGCGGTTCCTCCTTTTATCGTGACCGCTGCGCCTGCGATCGCTGCGCCGTTGGTGTCGACGACACGCCCTTTGGCCTGGATCGTCGGTTGCTGCGCCTCGGCAGCCTGTTCCCTGGCGGCAACCGGTCCTGCCGCGACTGCGAACAGCAGCATCAACAGCGTCGCGCCCAGGCAGCGA
The DNA here is from genome assembly GCF_018362775.1 of Alistipes montrealensis. Classification (GTDB taxonomy): domain Bacteria; phylum Bacteroidota; class Bacteroidia; order Bacteroidales; family Rikenellaceae; genus Alistipes; species Alistipes montrealensis. The sequence continues at coordinate 103,865 of NZ_JAGYXY010000008.1, read as the reverse complement.
AGCCTGGCGGACGTTATTGAAAACGGGTTGAGGTAGATTTTTTCCATGTATGAAGTTTATTTAGGTTCGGGGATGTGGCTGCGGACCGCCGGCCGGTACGAAGGCCGGCCGGCAGTCCCTGCGGCCTGGTTTTTCAGGGGTCGATCCGGTAGAAGGCGATGGCGTCGAGTTCGCCCGTCGACCATTGGCGCAGGCGGATCGTTCCAGCGCTGCCCGGTTTGGCCAGCAGCGCCTTACCGTCCGTGCGGCAGGCTCCTGCGGCGCAGCGGAGGCGTATGCGGACATTGCCGTCGGCGATGGGCTGGGCGAAGGTGATGGTCTCATTGATGTCGATCACTTCGTCGGCCTTCACGAGTTCGAAGCCCGCCGTCACCGTCGTATTGTCGACCGGGAAGATGAATTCCTGCGTGCGGGAGGCTTTCCATTCCCCTTCGTCGAAATAATCGATCGACCAGTATTTGGGCGCTGTTCCCGTTCCGCTCAGACCGCAGCGGAAATTGACCGACGTTCCGGCCGCGAAGTCCTTGACCGGGATGACGAACTCCATATTGTCTCCGGTCCAGATCTGCTTGATGGCGTAATGACCTTTGCCGTCGCTGCTGATGATGAACGAGGTCGTATAGTCGGGTGTTTCGGCGACGTGGTTCCACTGTCCGTAAGCCGTCGTTCCGACAGGTTGGTCCGGAAGGATTTTTCCGCTTGCCGGCCAGTCGGCGTTGACGGTTTTCAGCGTTTCGTCGGTGAGCGTCCACCAGGCCAGCAGGAGGTTGCCTTTCGCCTCCTGTGAAACAGCGATCACGACATCTTCCAGCGCCGGGTCGTCGGCATGGATGGTCAGCGTGCCGTTGCGCGCCGCGCCGCCGTTCGGTTCTGCCGTAAGCGTCACTTCTGCCGGGGCCGCGGATGCTGCGCCCTCGGCGGGCGATACGGTGAGCCAGTCGAGGTCCGTTTTGGTGACGGTCCAGTTGCGGTTGCTCTGGATGTGCAGGGTCGTGGGAGTTTCCGGTGCATTGGCGAAGGCGAGTTCGTTCTCTTCGGCTCCCGTGACCACGAGCATCGGCTCGTCGCGGTAGGCCGTCTGGCGGACCGTTACGACGACCGGTTCCATGCCCGCGGCGCGGAATGAAACGGAACCTTCGCGGGCGTCGCCGCCGTTGGCTGTCGGGGTCACGGTGATCGTGGCTTCCTGTTTGCGCGAGCCGGACAGCGGGGCGACTTCGGCCCAGCCGAGGTCCTGTTTGTCGGCCGTCCAGTCGACGTTGCTGTACAGCTTGAAGGTGACGGGCTGGATGTCGGTGAATTCGAACGCCAGCGTGTTGTCCGTGAGTCCGCTCAGGGTGATGGCCGGCGTGATGGGATAGGCGTCCTGCGTTACGGTCACCGTTTGCACGCAGGCTCCGGCGTAGATGGTCAGTTCCCCGCTGCGTTCCAGGTCGTCGTTCGCTTCGGCCGAGAGACGGATCGTCGCCGGGAGTTTCGAGCCGCCGTTCATCTGCGATACGGTGAGCCAGTCGAGGCCGCTTTTGGCGATCGACCACGTTTTGTTCGATACGATGGTGAATGTGATGTTCTCCTCGGCGTCGCAGGTGAATCTCACCCCGTCGTCCAGTCCGCTGACCTCCACCCGGTCGGCGGCTTCGGTGGCGGGGTCCGAGGAGCAGGACGCCGCAACGACTCCCGACAGCAGGAGCATCGCCGCGCATGCAATTTTTAAGGTCGTCATTCTGATGGTTGTTTAGGTTCGGTGGTCAAAAGTATCTCAAAGCATCCGATTCGTTTTTCACGAGTGTCTTTGTTTTTTGTCGCAAAGTCGCATCCGGCTTTGCGCAGGGCATGCAGTGCGGAATTACATCTTCACGATCTCCGAAGCCGCCATCAGGAAGGCTCCGACGCCGTAAACTTCGGTCATGTCGCGTGTCGCCGAAGCGGGCGATCCGCCGATCGGCTGCACGTATTCGAGGCGTCCGTCGCTGCGCACGTGGGAGCAGAGCGCTTTCCAGCCTTTGCGTGCGGCTTTCCGGTAGGTGCTTCCGGTCAGGATGCCGCGGTTCACGCCCCATGCCAGTCCGTAGGTGAAGAATCCCGAGGCGCTGTTTTCAGGCATCGGATAGGTTTCGGGATCGAGCATGCTGGGATGCCACGACCCTTTCCGGTCCTGGCAGGCCACGACCGATTCGGACATTTCGACGAAAAGCCGCCGGTAGTACCCGTACATCGGATCGGTTTCGGGGACGGTTTCGAGCAGGATTGCCAGCGCTGCGTAGCACCAGCCGTTGCCGCGGCTCCAGAAGACCTTCTCGCCGTTCTTTTCCCGCTTGGGGATGAACCGGGCGTCGCGGTAGTAGAGCCGCTCGGCGGGGTCGTAGAGCGCTGCCGTCGAAGCATAGAATTCGCTGTTCATGAATTGCAGGTACTTCGGGTCGCCCGTGATTCGGGTCAGCAGGGCATAAACCGGCGGGGCCATGAACAGCGCGTCGCACCAGCTCCAGCGTTTCGACCCGTTCTTGGCTTTGATGTGCAGTTTGGTCTTCGCCGGGAACGCAATGACCGAATCGGCCCGCTGGAGGACGGGACGGAGCATTGCCGTGTCGCCGTAGCGCTGGTAGAGCATCAGGTAAGCCTGCCCGACGCAGATGTCGTCGGCGTGGTACTGCCGCCGTCCCATACACCAGCCGTTGCGGCGGCCGATGCCGAGTACGAACTCTTCGCAGGGTTTGTAACCCGACGTTTCGGCCCAGACGACCATTCCGCGGTAGAGGGCGCCGTTGGCCCAGTGCTGGTCGCTGCGCCGGTCGCCTTTCGAAAGGTAACGGCCGAAGTTGTCGATCTGCCATTGCGCTACGCGGTTGGCGATCTGCGTGTCGCGTTTCCCGGCTTCGGCGCTGGCCGGGGCGCCGAGGATTGCCGCCGTGAGCAGCAGGAACGTGATAAGTCGTTTATACATGGTGTGTCGTATTGGAATGGGTTGTCTAATTGCGGGGTTTGCCGCCGGGAACGGGCTCGGGTTTCTGCCACTCGGCCTTCATGGTGTAAGGCATGCGGAAAACATCGCCTTTGTCGTTGCAGAAATAGAGGTACGAGATGCTCAGGCTGTCGGGATTGCCGTCGGCCCAGAACGCATAGAATTTCCGGTCGGCGTTGAGCGGCCGGCGGGCATAGCCGTGGTTGCGCGGGCTGTCGTGGGTCAGCGTACGGACGCGTTCCCACGTTTGGCCCTTGTCGCGGCTGCGCCACATGACCATCTCGCCGCCCGTGCCCCAGTACTGGGGGCCTGCGTCGGTCGGTGCGACGACGGTCCATACGTCGTTGCGGTCGATCCAGAGGCTGCCGCTGTCGTAGCAGTGCGTCGAGGTGGTGATCTTGCTGTAAACCCATTCGCGGCCGTTCCAGTGGACGGTGTGCCATTGGCGGATTCCGCCGTCGGGGCCCGTCAGGTGGTTGTCGCTCGTCAGGTAGAGGATCACGGGCTGTCCGTCCGTTCCGAAATTGATGTCCTTGATGTAGCAGTTGCGCTGTTCCGACTGGTAGTCGTGTACGAGTGCATTGTTTTTCGACCGCGTGATCGGCAGTTCCACCGGTTTCCCGTCGATCGTCGTCCAACTCCGGCCCCAATCCTCCGACTGGATATAATAGATATTGGTGCGGGTGTCGACACTGCCGTTGATGTGGCGGTTGAAGCAGCACATCAACTTGTCGCCGCAGAGGTTCGAGAACTGGTAGTGTCCCGATTTGGTCTCGCCCTCGTCGATGATCGAGGCGATCTGCCGGTAGTCGGACCATTTGCGGCCGTCGGGGCTTGTCTGGTAGAACAACTGCCGCACGCCGTCGTAACGGGTGAAGAAGAGGAAGAATCCCTTTTCGGGGTGGTAATGCACCTGCGGGTAAGTCATGATGCTTTCGTTGACATACTCGAATTCGGAGATGTCATAGGGCTTTTTGCTGCGATAGCGGATGCCGGGGCGCTTGTTGGCCCGGCCGGCGACGAATACCCAGATGTATCCTTCCCGGTCGATCTGGATCGTGGGATCGTCGTGGGGGTCGCAAACGCCGTCCACCCCTTTGTCGAAGACCACGACCGGACGGCGCAGCATTCCGGTCTTATGGTCGTAGCAGCCCGCCATGCAGAGCAGGTATTTCTGCTCCTCGGAGGGTGTGCCGCCGTAGACGAAGAAGGTCTTGTCGACCAGGGGTGCATAGACCGCCATCGGGATGTGTTTCATCGTGTAGGTTCCCAGTCCGCCCGAATATTTGGCTCCGTAGGCCGAACGGGCCTGTCCGATCGTGAACCAGATGCCGCGGTATCCGTCGGCGGTTTGATTGTCCATTGATGTGTGTTCCTGCGCTCCCGCGGCCCATACCGTGAGAACGAGTGCCAGTGACGCTAAAATCTTTTTCATGGTTATTTCTGTGTTTTGTAGTTTTTAAGCCGGAGCAAAGCTTCGAGGAAATAATAGTCGCCGTAGATGATCGGCACGTCGACCTGCGAACCCGAAGGTTTCGACCCTACGCTGTGGTCGATCAGAAAGCCGCACTTCTTCCCGGCGGGAATCAGGTAACGGTCCGAAGCGAGCGACGTGAGGATTTTCCGGGCGGTCCCGTAATAGGATTTTTCCTTTCCGGGGACGTATTTGGCCAGTTCGAGCAGGGCCGAAGCGGTGATGGCTGCTGCCGAAGCGTCGCGCGGTTCGTCGGGAATCCCGGGGGCGTCGTAGTCCCAGTAAGGCACGAGGTCTTCGGGCAGGCGGGGATGGTTGATGAAATATTCGGCGCATTTCACCGCGCGGTCCAGGTAGCGCGGATCGCCCGTTTCGCGGTAACACATCGTAAAGCCGTAGAGCGCCCAGCTCTGACCGCGCGACCAGGCCGACGCGGCCGAATAACCCTGTCCGCCGCGCTGTCCGGTGACACGTCCCGTTCCGGCGTCGTAACAGACGATGTGGAAACAACTGTTGTCCGGGCGGAAGTGGTTTTTGAGCGTGTTGTCGGCATGGCAAACGGCGATGTCGTAGTAGCGCTTGTCGCCGGTGAGTTTCGAGACCGTGAACAGCATTTCGAGGTTCATCATGTTGTCGATGATGACCCGGTAGGGATTCGGGTCGCCGTTTTTGTTGTCCCACGAACGGATCAGCCCGACGGCCGGGCTGAAGCGGGTGAGCAGGGCGTCGGAAGCGTCGATCAGCAGTTGCCTGTACGCCTTCTCTCCCGTCAGCCGGTAGGCTGCGGCGCAGGGACAGCCCACCATGAACCCCAGGTCGTGGGTTTTGGTGTAGCGGCGCAGCGTGTCGAGGGGCGCCGTTCGGCGGCGGGCCATGTCGAGCCATTTCGGGTCGCGGGTATATTCATAAAGGAACCAGATATTTGCCGGGAAGAATCCGCTGATCCAGCCCCTCGCCGAATTGGTCTTGATCGTTCCGTCCGTATTCCACGAAGCCGGGAACAGGTCGGGCGAGGTGAGCAGCGAGTCCAGCAGGGCGGTCTGCCGTTCGGCGCGAGCGAAGGATTTGCGGACGATGCGCTGCGCTGCGGCATCTCCTGCGATGAATGCGAGCAGGCAAAAGGTCAGTACGAGTCGAAGCGTTTGTTTCATGTTTTTGGGGGTTGGTTTTGTCAATGCAAAGGTATTCCGGCGGCGTTTAAACCTTCGGTACGGCAGTCTTAAAAATATGTCCGAGAATCTCAATCGGCCCTCCGGGAGGGGTCAGACCCCCCCCGCGTCGCGTAATCTTTCGGCGTAATACCGAAATGCTGTTTGAAGCAGCGCGAGAAATGCGACTGCGAACTGAATCCCAGCAGGTCGGCCACTTCGTTGAGGCGGTAGTCCCGGCTGCGGATCATTTCGGCCGCCCGGTTGAGGCGGTAGATCAGGATGAAATTGTTCGGTGTGACACCCGTCAGCGACTTGATCTTGCGGAAGAAGCTGGCGCGGCTCATGCACATCTCACTGCTGAGGGCATTGATGTTGAGTGTGCTGTCCGAAATGTTGTTGTCGATCAGTTGGCGCAGTTTGTCCACGAAGGCCCGGTCGGCGGCCGAGAGTTTCACCTCCTCGGTTTCTGCCCCGTCGGACGTTTTCCCCGATTCGGAAAGAATCATGTCGCGCAGTTTGCTGCGCGTAGTCAGCAGGTTGTCGACCACGGTTTGCAGCAATTCGGGGTTGAACGGCTTGGTCATATACACGTCTGCGCCCTCCTGGTAACCGACGATTTTGTCCTGGTCGGTGACTTTCGCCGTGAGGATCACGACGGGAATATGGCTCAGCACTACGTCGTTCTTGACCTTGCGGCAGAGTTCGTATCCGTCCATCTTCGACATCAGGACATCGGTGATTACCACGTCGGGCATTTCGGCGTTGATCAGGTCGAACCCGTCGACGCCGTTGTCGGCAACGAAAACATCGAACCGCGGGGCAAAGATCGAGCGGCAGTAGAGTTGCAGTTGCGGATTGTCTTCGACGAGGACGATTTTCGGCCGCGATTCCGAATGACCCCCCCCCAGCCTTCCGGGCAGTTCGTCGCCGGAGAATATTTCCCGGGCAGCGGCCGCCGTCATGCCGTCGATGAATTCGGCGGAAACGGTGGGCTCGCCGACGAGGTCGTACAGCGTTTCGTCGACCGGGATCGCGAAGGTGAAACACATGCCGCCTTCGGGCCGCACTTCGGCTGCGATGCTGCCTTTGTGTACAAGCAGCAGTTGTTTGACATAATGCAGGCCGATGCCGGTTCCGGTTGTGTTGCGTTCACTCTGGGTCAGGCGTTTGTAACGTTCGAAAATACGCCCTACGTCCTCCTGGCTCATACCGATACCGTCGTCGGTGACGCTGACGACGAGGTAGCGGGACGATGCGGCCGCTCCCGCGAGTTTTTCGGGGAGCGAGTCCGTGAGTGCCAGCGCAACGTCGACGTGACCGTGTTCGGGTGTATATTTCAGGGCGTTGGAGACGAGGTTCGAAAGGATTTTGCTGAATTTGTCGGCATCGACGGCGATGACCATCCGTCCCGGCGGTACGCTCGTCGTTTGCAGGTCGATGTTCTTTTCCCGGGCGAGGCAGGCGAAGCCGTCCGTCAGTCGGTTGACGTAGGGTATGATATCCTGCCGGCAGACCGACAGCGGGAGGGTGTCGTTTTCGATGCGGCTCAGGCTGAGGGTCTGGTCGATCAGTTTGAGCAACTGCTGGATGTTGTAGTTGATCAGGTTGACCAGTTCGCGCGAGCGTTTTTCATCGGTGATGCCCGGCAGCATGTTTACCGGACCGTAGATCAGCGAGAGCGGCGTGCGCAGTTCGTGGGATATGTTGGTGAAGAAGTCGATCTTCATGTTGGTGAGTGCCTTTTCGCGTTCCAGCTCCGTGCGGGCCAGTTCGAGCTCCATTTTTTGCAGCCGGCGGCGCAGGTAAAGCCGGTTGGCAAACCAGGCGGCTCCGCCTGCCGCGGCGATGTAGAACAGGAAGGCGTACCACGTCAGCCACGGTGAAGGCTTGATGACGATTTCCAGCCGCTGCGGCTCTTCGTTCCAGAATCCGTCGGGGTTCTGGGCCTTCAGTTCGAAGGTGTAGTGCCCGGCGGGCAGGTGTGCGTAGTTGGCGCTGCGGCGGTTTTCGACATAATTCCACTCCTCGTCGATCTCGCCGCCGTAGAGCCGGTAGGCGTAGCTGACCTTCTCCGGCGAAAGGAACGTCACGGCTTCGTAGTTGATGTCGATGTTGCGCTGCTTGTGGTTGAGGACGATGCGTTTGGTGTCGTTCAGCGGTTTGGTGAGGACTTTGCCTTCCGAGGGATGCTGGACGATGCTGTTGATCCTGATTTCGGTCAGCACCAACGGCACGGGCGACTTGGTGATTTTGGGGATGACGCGGCCCGGCGCGAACTGCGCCAGTCCGGTGTTGCCGCCGAAGTAGATCATCGCCGACGTGTTGAGCGAACAGTGGGGGTAGAACTGCTGGGTCTGGAGCCTGTCGGACTGGAAGTAGGTGGTGACCCGCTCCGTCGAGGCCGTGATGAGCGAAAGTCCGTAGGAGGTGGCGACCCAGGTGTTGCCCTGGGGGTCCTGTGTAATGCCGGCGATCTCGTTGCTCGCGAATCCGTCCCGGAGCGTGTAGCTTCGGAATCCCTGCTGCGGGTGGTAGCGCAGCAGTCCTCCCGAGCGCGTACCGATCCAGAGCGAACCGTCTTTGCCGCAATAGAGGCAGGTGGGGCGGCGCAGGGCTGTGGCGATCATGCTGTCGGCCGTTTCGATGCAGGGCCGGGCGTCGAATTGCCGGGTATCGACGGTGTAGATACCCTGTCCGGACACGGCGGCCAGCATCGTGGAGTCGTCGAGCCGCACGACATCCTGCACGTCGCACTCTTTGAACCCGGCTTCCTGCAGCCGGGTTCCTTCCCAAAAGACGAGTCCCGAACGCGTGGCGGCCCATACCCTCCGGCGGGCGTCTTCGCAGAATCGGTTGACAAGGACCCGGTCGGGCAGCAGCGTGTGGCTGCGGATGTTTACGAGTTCCGTGGTGCACACCGCGATCCGGTCGTCGATGTTGGCCCACAGCCGCCCGGATGAGTCGTAATGGAGCGCCGTGATGCCGTTGCTTCCGAGTTGCTGCATGAGCGGGCTGTTCTCCGTCGTATGCCACCGTGTTGCGTATTCCCGGTTGTTGTAGCCCAGCAGGCCTTTGTAGTGGCTGCCGATCCAGAGTGTCCCGTTTTCCCCGATCGTGATGGCGTTGATGTATTTGCCCAGCGTCTGCTTGCCGAGGCGCGCCATCTGCGAGAAGTTCTTTTTGTAGGCAAAGCGCACCGAATATCCGCGGTCGGCCGTACCGACCCAGACGTTTCCTTCGCGGTCGCAGAACCCGCAACTGAAATCGCTCGTATAGTTGAGTTTGTAGAACCGGTTTACGACGTTGTGGTCGAAGACGTGGTTCGAAAGGTCGATTGCATGGAGGTTGTCGCCCTGTGTGCCGATGTAAATGGTGGCGTCGTCCGCCGGGGCCAGCATCGTGACGTTGAATTCCGCTGCATGGGACAGACACCGCAGCAGCCGGGGGTCGGTCGTGGGGCGTCCTGTCGCGGGGTCGAGGACTACGATGCCCTGTTCCGTGCCGAACCAGATACGGCCTTGTCGGTCGCAGCATCCGCAACGGAACTTTGCCGGGCGTGCGAGGACCACCGAGTCGCAGAGGCCCAGTTTCCGGTCGTATTTGAAGACGTTCTGTCCATCGGCGCTTCCGCCCCAGAAATAACCCTGCAGGTCGGCTTCCAGCACCAGGGGACGGTGGTAAGGCGAATCCTTCCGGGCCAGTATCGTGCGGCTGGCGGCGTCGAAGAGCACCATGCCCGCAGGTCCCGAACAGACGATCTGCGGACCGCTGCGGGTGATGTGGTGCAGTCCGCGTTCCGTCAGCAGGCGCTCGAAGTTGTCGTACAGCGGGTTGTAGATGCAGATGCCGCCTGCTGTGGCGATCCAGAGCGTGCCGTCGTCGTCGGTGCGGATGTCGTGGACCCGGTTGGCGGGGAGCGATGCCGGATCGTCCGGCTCGCTCTGGTAGTAATAATAGGTCTGTCCGTTGTAGCGGCAAAGTCCGTTGTCGGTTGCGATCCAGATGTAGCCGACCTTGTCCTGCGCAAAATTGCGAATCGTCAGGTTCGGCAGGTGTTGTACAGCCTGCGGGTCTGCGGAGACGCCCCCGCAAATGCAGAGAAGCAGCGCCAGCAGGAGCAGGCGTCCGCTGGTCGGGGCAGGTATCTTGTCGGATAGGTGTCGGTTCATGGGGCCAGTAGCTTGGGAAGGGCTATAACAAATGTAGGGACTTTTTCGGGTATAAATGGTATACTGAAGTTGTTATTTTCCGATGTCAGACCGTGTGTCGTAAAACCGGGGAGCGCCGCGATTCCGGCAGTTTGGAGCTTCGTACAAAGAAAGGTATTCCCCGGGGTTTATTTTTGTCTGCCCGTGTCAAAATTTTGTCTTTCCGTTCAGGCGCAGTCGGCCGCGGCGCCGGGGTGTATGTCCGCGGTATGAGTGAAAAACCGGCTCCGGACGGCGTTGTACCCCCGATAAAGGCGTACGCATGTGGCCATTTCGGTAGTCCCGAAGGGGATCGCGGGCGGCTTTCCGGGCCCCTTGCGCAGGCTTGCCGATGCCGCATTTTAATTTTATTTTTGCTCGGAACAACAACCTAAATTCTACAATTCAACGCATTATGAACCCCTTCAAATTTAACCTTTTCACCGCTTTGTTTCCGGTTTTTGCACCGATCCTCTTCGGGGCCTGTTCCGGAGACGACGGGATTGCGCCCGAAGCCGACGAACTGCGTGTTTCGGGAGTCGAACAGGAGTTCACCATTGCAGCTTCGGATGTGGCGCAAATCTCCTTCACGGTCGAAAGCAACCGGGCGTGGGAACTCGTGAAGTCCGGTCTGGAATGGGCTGAAGTCAGCCCTGCCAGCGGAGCAGCAGGCATTCCGGTGCAGGTGAAGATTACTCCTTATTCCAATATCGGCGACCTGCGTACGGGCACGATCGCCGTCCGAGCCGGATCGCAGGAGCACACCATTACGATTCATCAGCAGCCCTCGTCCGACAGCCCTTCGATCGTCATCGAAGGACTGACCGACGGGAGCATCGTCTACGATGCCGAGGGTATGCCTCAGAGTTTTCGGGTCAACGCCAATGTAGCCTGGGAAGCCGTGACGGAGAATCTCGACTGGCTTACCGTCGCACCTTCGAAAGGCAGCGGCGGTACGACCGTGCGCGTCGTAGTCACTCCCGAAGAGAATGACGGCCCGGAACGGAGCGGCACGCTGATCATCAAAGCCGCCGCCGCCGAACGGCACATCCCCGTCAGCCAGCAGCACAAACCGCAGAGCCCTGTTATCGCTATCGACGGATTGGCCGATAATTACGTGCGCCTTACTGCCGGAGACGCTCCGGTCCGTTTCCGCGTGAAATCCAACTATGCCTGGACCGTCGACCGTACGGGTAGCCCCGACTGGATTGCGATCACACCCGATGGGGGTGCGGCGGGCGAGACGGTGACCGTCGAGGTGAAACCCGGATCCAATACGGGTGATTCGCGCAAGGGGCGTTTCTCGATCACCGCCGTCGGGATAGAAGGCGCTGCCACCGAGACGTTGTCCGTCGTGCAGGCTCCTGCGGCGGGCTGCGGCTGGGTGCTTTTCGAAGATGATTTCGCGTGGGCGACGACGCCTACGGATGCGATGTTCAACGTCGCTGCGATGGATCAGGGCGCCGGAATACTCCTCACCAACCTCTATCCTCCGGTGTCGAGCGTGATAACCGACCCGCTCGGTACGGGTTGCGAGATCATGCGGGGATACACGCGCGGCGGATGCCTGAAATTCGGCACGGCGAATTCGCTGGGTCGCTTCACGACCCCTGTATTCGCCGAAATCGAGACGAAAATGGACCTGACGGTAACTTTCCGGGCGCTGACCATGCGCGATTACGAGGCTGTGCTGGAAGTCTATTGTGACCAGGGAACGTACGATGCGATGGATTTCAAACGGGTCCCCGTGGGCCGCAAGTGGGCCGAAGATCCGTTTCAGGACTGGTACGACGTAACGCTGAACATTACGGGCGCCACGCGCGGCTGCCGCCTGCACATCCGTTCGGAGAGCGAGACCGACTGCTGCTGGTATCTGGACGACGTACGGGTCACCTCCCTGCGCAGCGATGCCGTGCCGGGCATCGTCATGGAACCGACGCGACAGATTATTTGCGTGACCCGAAGTGCCGCGGCAGCTTCCGACGGTACGTTCGAGATAGACGTGAACTGCAATACGGAGGTTTCGGTGGAGATGCCGTCGTGGGTTTCGCAACTCTCTGCAACTTCCGTCGCCTTCGGGTCGGGACAGCGTGTTACCTATAAATTCCGGGCTTCGGAAAACACCACGGGTGAAAAGCGTGTGGGTCATGTTCGGTTCTTCAATGCCGCCGAGGGGCTTTCTTCCGAAGCCGAGGTGGTGCAGGCCGTGCACGGTCAGTCGGTTACCCGGGTTCAGTGGTGGCTGGGGGCCGATTACCTCTCCGACTACGAATCGACCTGGGTGTCGGAGCATCATGTCGCCGCCGAGCGCGGGGGCTCTTCCGCTCGTCTCTCCTATGTCGCGGGCGGCGTCTCGGAGACCAGTCCGAAATGGACGTTAACCGGTAAGGCGCCCGTGTCGTGTCCCAATGTCACCTATGCTTGGATCGGCGATTACTGGCTCTTCGAAGCGCCGCTCGACGGCCTCACGGCCGGGGTGCGCGTGAAGCTCGACTTCGTCATGATCTTCGGGAACAAGTGTCCCAAATACTGGATGCTCGAATACGAGGACGGCGGCGCCTGGAAACCCGCCCAGAGCGTCGAAACCGCTGTGGTCGAGGACGGTTCGGAACTCTCCTACAATATGGCTTTCGTACAGGACGCGTACAGCGTCGTTTCCCAGGACGTTGCGCTCTCTGCCCCGGCGCCGGACGGCGTGGCACGTTTCCGCATGCGCTGCATGTCGGGAATCATGACGCAGGGAGCCGCGGCGAGCAAACCCCAGAATACGGGCATGCGTATTGTCAATGTCGACGGCGACGGAACGGAACGCCAGCCTTCGGTATCGCTCATGGAGTAATTTCAACGAAAAATGCACATTATGAAACGCGTCGAAAATTTCAGTTCGTTCTTTTCCCGGAAAATAACCCTCTTTGCGATCCTGTCCGTTTTGCTGGCCAGTGTCGCCTGTGAGCGGGACAATACCCGCGAAATCCGGCCTCCTGCGGCCGAAACCGTTTGGATTACAGGCGTCCAGTTGCCCGCCGACGAGGTCGTGGCAGCCGTGGGCGAGACTTTCGAAGTCCGTGGGCAGGGCTTCGGCGATAAGGATGTTTTTCAACTGGTCGTCGAAGGCGGCAGTACGAAGAAAGCCTATTTCCTGCCGATGGAGGCTGCTGCCGACAAAGCCGTGGTGACAATCCCGCAGGGCCTGCCCGACGGAACCTATGCCGCCGTCGTGCGGCGGGCCGAGCAGGAACAGCGGCTCGGACAGTTGAGTGTCCGTATTCGCAATGTGGACGTGCTGGAGGAACTGCCTGACATTGCCGGAATGAATGTGAAAGGTGTTGTGCGTGACAAGAACGGGAATCCGCTGCCCGGCGTGGCGGTTTCCGACGGCGTCGAAGTCGTGACCACCGACGAAGAGGGGCGTTACTATTTCTATTCGGACAAATCGCTGGGCAGGGTGTTCATTTCGCTGCCTTCGGGGTATATGCCCGAAACGGTGATGAACATTCCGCAGATTTCGCGCCGGTTCATGGCGACGAACCTTTCGGTCGAGCAGTTCGATTTCACGCTTCGGCCCGTGAATAACGACCGCTGCGTACTGATCGCCTCCACCGACTACCACCTGGCGCGCCGCAACAACGACCTGGAACAGTTCCGCGATTTTGTCAACGATGTCAACCGCTTCATCCTGACCGAACAGCGTCCGGTCTATGTATTGACGATGGGCGATCTGGCGTGGGACGAGTACTGGTATAAGAATTACTTTACGCTCAGCGATTTCATCACCGAGATGAAGGATTTCAATACGGTCGCCTTCCATTGCATCGGCAACCACGACCACGATCCCTATTACACCGAAGACCTGGCCGCCACGCGGCAATGGCGCGACCTGGTGATGCCGGCCTATTATTCGTTCAACATCGGAAAGTCCCATTTCGTCTGCCTCGACGATATCGTCTACGTCAACAACGGCGGGGCCGTGGGAACGATCGGGGACAAGAGCTATCATAATTACGTCTCCGAGGACCAGATCGCGTGGCTGAAAAAGGACCTCGCGCTCGTCGAAGACAAGGCCGCTCCGCTGTTCATCATGATGCACGCGCCGCTGGCTTATCCCAACGCCTCGTTCGGCAATACATTTTACGACGAAGCGCATGCGCGGGAGCTGCTGGCCTGTTTCGAAGGGTTTTCGGAGGTTCACGTGCTCACGGGACACAGCCACGACAACCGTAACTGCCAGCTTACGGATGCTGTCATGGACCACAATACGGGTGCTGTCTGCGCCTGCTGGTGGTGGTCGGATGGCTATTCGGGCCGTCATATCTGCAAAGACGGTACGCCGGGCGGATATGCGGTCTACGAGTTGGAGGACCGTGACCTGACGTGGTATTACAAGGGGACGGGAATCAGCCGGGACGTGCAGTTCCGCACCTACGACATGAATAAGCTTTGGCTCGATCCCGAAACCTATCTGGACGACCGGACCATCACGGTCGACGGCACTCCCGTTACGATCCGCGACTGGTTTTCGCAGCAGGCCTATGGGCAGTCTTTCAACAGGCTGCGCAGTGATAACTGCGTGTATATCAATTGCTGGAACTGGGATCCGGAGTGGAAGATCGAGGTGGTAGAAGAGGGGCGCGGCAGCCTTGCCGTGACGCGGCTCTGGGAATACGATCCCCTGCACCTGATCACGTATGTGATTCCGCGCCTGAACAAGGGCAGCAGGCCCTCGTTCACGGCCAACAAGATGGGACACCTGTTCAGCGTACAGGCATCGGACCCGTCGTCGACGCTCCATATCACCGTAACGGACCGTTTCGGCAGGGTGTATACCGAAACAATGAAACGTCCGAAGAACTTCAACGTCTATATCGAATAGCGGATTGCGTTATTCGCCGTTCACGAAACCGAGGATTGCCCGGGCGGTCGTTTCCGGCTCCTCCAGAAATCCCATGTGCCCCGCATGTTCGAGCCATACGACTCGGGCCTGCGGGTGCTCTTTTACCATCTTCTCGGCCGCCTCGACCGGGATATAGCCGTCCTTGCGTCCGAGGATGAAGAGTTGGGGAACCTTCGAGGCGCGCAGCATCTCGTTCCGGTCCTTGCGGGCGATCATGCCGTTGAGCAGGGCTACGATGCCTTCGTCTTCGGTGACGGCAACCTGTTCGACGAGGTCTTCGATGTAATCTTTCATGCGGGCACGGTTGTCCTCGGCAAATCCTGCTTCGGGAGCCACACGAGCCAGCGTATCTTTCTTCCCCGCCTTCACGAGCGCGATTTCGCGGCGGCGGTTTTCGGCCTTTTCCGGGGTGTCGGCATTGGGTGTCGAACTGAGCAGCACCACGCCGTCGAGCATTTCGGGATGGCGTTCGCAGAAAGCCAGAGCCACATAACCGCCCATCGAGTGTCCCACGAGCGTGCAGCGTGCGATTCCCAGTGCCCGCAGGGCGTCGGCCACCGTGTCGGCCAGGAACTCCATCGAATGCTCCTCGCCCTCCACGACCGAAATGCCGTGACCGGGCAGGTCGAGCGTTACCACGCGGACCTCTTTGTAGAGATAGGGTACGAAATCCTCCCAGACGAGCATCGATTCGAGGTATCCGTGCAGGAGCACTACGCACTTGTCCCCTTTCTGGGAGTCACAGATGTGCAGGGCGGTGGGGCCCGCCATGATAAATTTTTCGATCATTGAAACTGAATTTATTCCTCCTCCTCGTCGAGGTAATCGAGAACGGATTCGCGTTTGAGGGGGAATATCGGTTCCTCTTCGTCCTCCTCGTCGATGCTGCTGTACAGCGAGTGGCGCTCCTTGCCGCTTTTGCGGATCGGGTCGAGGCGTTTGGCTTTCCGAAGTTCGTCCGCGTCGTGTTCGCGAATTCCCTTTTGTGTTTTCATGGGGAAATAAAAGGTTGATTTTAGAAATTTTCGCTGTCGAACACCCCTTCGAAAACGCGGCGTGCCGGTCCTGTCAGGCGTATGTCCGTATAGGTTTGTGTTCCCTGTTCATGCGAAAACCGTACCGTAAGCGCTCCTCCGGGTACGGTAATCCGGAAATCGGTCGTCAGCGGCTGGTGAGCGAAGGCAGTTACGATGGCTGCCGCTGTGGCTCCCGTGCCGCAGGCAAGGGTCTCGTTCTCCACACCGCGTTCGTAGGTGCGCATGCGGATCGCGCCGTCGCCCGCAACCTGTACGAAATTGACGTTCGTACCCTGCGGGAAGCGTGCCGTATCGTGGCGGATGGCCCGCCCGCGGCCGATTACGTCGGTCGCTTCGAGGTCGTCGACAAATTCCACATAATGCGGAACGCCCGTGTTGAGAAACCACCAGCCGTCGCCCGTGCGGATTTCCCGTACGGCGATCATGCCCAGCTCGATCTCGCCCGACATGCCTTTAACGCGGCGGATACGGGCCGTGTGAAGCCCGTCTGCGGCGTCGAAGAACTTGGTCTCTCCGCCGATGCCCCGGTGTGCGGCGAACAGCGCGAAACAACGCGCCCCGTTGCCGCACATCTCGCCTTCCGATCCGTCGGCGTTGTAGTAACGCATTGAGCAGTCGATCTCCGCGCTGCGCGCAAGGGTCATCAGTCCGTCGGCCCCGATGCCGAAATGACGGTCGCACAGGGCTGCGATCAGTTCCGCACGGGGTGTGAAGCCGCCTTCGCGGTTGTCGATCAGGATGAAGTCGTTGCCTGCACCCTCGTATTTTGCAAATGCCGTCTGCACTTTTTGAATGGTTATGTATCGGCAAAAATAGTAAAACTTCTAAAAGTTTTGCTAATTTTGTGACAAAATATCCGCCAAGACACGCAACGGCAGGCGGTTGTGTTATTTGTACAACAGGATTCAAAAATATTCCCTTATGAAAAGTGTGCTTTTCAAGCATCGTTCGATACGTAAATTCCGCCCGACGCCCATTCCCGAAGAGGTGTTGCATGAATGCCTCGAAGCTGCCTCACGCGCCTCGACGTGCGGCAACATGCAGCTCTATTCGCTGGTGGTGACCCGCGATGAGGCGTTGCGCGAGAAACTCTCGCCATGCCATTTCAACCAGCCGATGGTCCGCCAGGCTCCCTGCGTGGTGACTGTCTGCGCCGACGTGCACCGCTTTACGATGTGGTGCGAGCAGCGCGATGCCGATCCGGCCTACGACAATTTCGCGTGGTTCCTCAACGCTTCGGCCGACGCCCTGCTGGCGGCGCAGAACCTCTGCGTCGAGGCCGAAATGCACGGACTGGGTATCTGCATCCTGGGAACGACGATCTACACAGCGGGCGACATTTCGCGGATACTGGAACTTCCGAAAGGTGTTATTCCGCTCACCACCGTCGTCATGGGTTACCCCGACGAGTCGCCCGAGCTGACCGACCGCCTGCCGCTGGAGGCTGTGGTCCACTACGAGAAATACACCGATTATACGGCTGCCGAAATCGACGAACTTTGGGCTGAGCGCGAAGAGTCGGAACTCACCAAGCGCCTGCTTGCCGAGAACGACCTGCCGAACCTGGCGAAGGTCTTCACCGAGCGCCGTTACGTGCGTAAGGACAACCTCGCTATTTCGCAGTCGTATTTTGCGCTGCTGAAAGAGAAGGGATTCTTCAACAACTGACGGGGTGCAGGGATGGTATCGCATATTCACCGCCGTGCTGCTGGGCCTCCTCTGCTCGGCTTGCAGCGTCACGCGCCACATCCCCGAAGGGCAATATTTCCTGCAAAAGGTAAAGATCGAGGACGACAAGTCCACGCCCCGCAAGGAGCGCATCACGGCTTACGACATGGAGAAGTACGTGCGGCAAACGCCCAACAAACGTTTCCTCGGGACGAATTTCTATGTCTGGCTCTACGAGCAGGCCAACCCTGCAAAGGATAACCGCTGGAACAACTGGAAGCGCAAGATCGGGCAGGCGCCCGTGACGCTGGACATGGGGCTGACCGAGAAGAGCGCCGAAAACCTGAAGGTCTACATGGACTCGAAGGGATTCTTCTCCTCGCAGGCGACCTATCAGGTCGACACCACTTCGCGCCGCAAGCGGGCGACGGTCACGTTCCGGACGCAACAGGGCGAACCCTACCGCATCGACTCGATTTCCTACGAATTCCAGGACAAGTTCCTCGAACAGATCGTGCTGCCCGATACCGTACATACGCTGCTGCACACGGGCGATATTTACGATGTGTCGGTGCTCGATGCCGAGCGGGAACGTATCACCGCTTACCTCAAGGAGCGGGGATACTACAACTTCTCGGTCAACAACATCTATTACAGCGCCCGGATGTTCGAGCAGGAGCGGCTGATCGATCTGCGGCTGGTCGTCAAACAATATCTTACGGGCTACAACGAACGCGGACAGGCCGTCATGGATAACAACATGGTCTACCGTATCGACCGGATCAATATCTTCGCCAATTACGACCCTACGGTCGCCCGGACCGATACGACGCTGCTTTCACGGCTCGATACGGTCTACTACCGCGGTCTGAACATCATCTACGAAAAACGGCCTAACCTGCGCCCCTCGGTGCTCCGGCAGGCCGTGCCGCTCTATCCCAACTACGTCTACAACTCGGCGCAGGTCAACCGCGCTTACTCCGACCTGATGGCGCTGGGCTATTTCAAGAGCGCCAAAATCGCCTTCGAGGAGCAACCCCAGACGGCCGATGTCACCAATATCGTCTCCTTCATCGGCGCTTCGGCCGATTCGACACAGACGCTCTATACCCGAGAAGGCTACCTGACATGCAATATCCTCTGTACCCCGACGCTCAAACAGAGCGTCAAGGTCGACCTCGAAGGAAGCACTACGTCGAGTTTCTACGGGCTGAAGGCCACCGTCGGCTACCAGAACCGCAACATCTTCCGCGGCGCCGAATCGTTCGATGTCTCCTTCACGGCGGGTTACGAGTTCATGAAAGCGCCCGACGCCAAACGCAAGCGGGCCACGGAGTTCGGCGTCACGACCGGACTGACCTTCCCGCGTTTCCTCGTGCCCTGGCGTACGGGGCGGTTCCGTACGGTGAACCAGCCGAAAACGAAAATCGAACTGTCCGTCAATTTCCAGGATAGGCCTTATTACGCCCGTACGCTTTCGAGTGCCGGCATCACCTACATGTGGACCAACAACCGCTATTCGACGTTCTCGCTGCGACCGGTCGACATCAATGTGATCGACATGACGCGGCCGGTCGATCCGGAGTTTTTGGGCGAGACCTCCAACAAGTACCTGATAAACAGTTTTAAAACCCAGTTCATCGGCGGCCTTTCGTTCGGTTACGGTTACAACAACCAGCGCAAGAACCTCGGCGGGAACGCCACGAACATCCGCTTCAACGCCGAGACTGCGGGCAACCTGATCGATGCCGTCGAACATCTGTTTTTCTCTCCGGCCCGCAATAAGGATTACTATACGATTTTCGGCATCCAGTATTCGCAGTATTTCCGTACCGACCTCAGCCTGAGCCGTAAAATCATGCTCGGCGATGTCTCGGCGCTGGTGGGACGGCTCTACGGCGGTGTGGCGATGGCTTACGGAAACTCAACGTCCGTGCCTTTCGACCGTCAGTTCTACTGCGGCGGCAGCAACGGCATGCGCGGCTGGACGCCCCGAACCTTGGGACAGGGGTCGGTGGCCAATCCCCACAACGACTTCCCGGTCCAGACGGGCGACATGAAACTGGAAGCCAACCTCGAACTGCGTTTTCCGATCTGGGGCATGATTCACGGTGCGACCTTCTTCGACCTGGGCAATATCTGGTATATCCGGCGCTATTCGGGGGAGTCCGAAGATTCGGTTTTCCATTTCGACAGTTTCTACAAACAGTTGGGATTCAATACGGGTCTCGGCTTGCGCTTCGATATCAAATTCGCCGTGCTGCGCCTCGACTGGGGTATTCAGTTGCACAACCCCAACAATCCTGTGGGCGAACGGTGGATTCACGATTTCAGGTGGAAGAATACGGCCCTCAATTTCGGCGTCGGCTACCCGTTTTAATTTTTCAGGGCCCGTTTCGGGCTTTCTTCTTTTACCACGAACGGGAAATACATCTATTGCTTTGCCTTGTACTGCGACGGCGACATGCCGGTATTGCGCTTGAAGTAGCTCCCGAAGAACGATTGGTTGGGAAAATTCAGGTAATAGGCGATCTCCTGTACGCTCATGTTCGAATATTTGAGCAGTGTCTTGGCTTCGAGAATAACGTAGCTGTCGATCCATTCCGACACCGATTTGCCGCTGATGCGTTTGATCAGCGTGGTGAGGTATTTGGGCGTGATGCACAACTGCCGGGCATAGAATCCCACGCTGCGCTCGTGGATATAGTGTTCGCCGAGTAACTGGGTGAACTGCTTGAAATACTCCTCCGCACGATTGTGCACCGGGTTGTCCACCTCGGGGTGTTCGGCAAGGTAATGGTTCAGGATGTCGCCTACTTTGTAGATTGTCGCGGCAATCAGTCCGCCGATAATATCCTGCGAAAAATCCGTCTCCGGATTCCGGAGTTCCTGCTCGACCATCGCGATGAAACTGCGGAGTGCGTGGCTTTCCGTCGGGGTGAGTTCCAGGCAGGGATGCATTGCGAATTGCAGGAAGAGCGGCATCATGCGTTTGGTGTCGATATTTATACGCCCCAGCAACTCCGGTGAGATCACGATGACGTGGGCCCGAAACTGGTTGTTGGATTGTATCTGCAGGATGTTTTTGGGCCCGAAGAGAAACAGCGAATCCTTTTTGAGGCGGTATTCCTGGAGATTGAGTGTTCCGGTGTTTTCGCCCTGCGTACCCACGCCGATGACAAAGGCGTCGATACGGCTCGGGAACCGGAAGGCCTGCATTTCCGATTCGCTGTTGGCTGCGATACATTCGCCCATTACCCCCGGGCGACTTTCGCCTCCGGCCATCGTGACCAGTTCGTTCAGGGTGAAGTTGGATATGGGCATTTCCTGGGGTGTCTTGTTCATTTTATTCTTGAATTTGGACAAATGTAATAATAATCTGTAATGAAATATTCAATAAGTTCGATTATACGACTTTTTGAATAGTACAACCTCCATTTCGACCTGGAACACCTCTAAATAAAAACGCCGACTCTGCAAAGAGTCGGCGTTTTTATCGCTCTGCGGAAAGATTCCGCGAGATGGCTTGATTATTTGGCGGCAGGTGCTGCTGCGGGAGCGTCGGTGATGCCCAGCTCCTTCTTCACAGCGGGTGCAACGTCGGTCAGCGTAGCTTCGTCGAAGTACGCCAGCGAACCCGTCGAAGTGTCGAATACAACGGTGAATCCACCGGCTGCCGATACTTTGTCGATTGCGCCTTTTGCTTTGTCGATGATCGGGGCGAGCAGTTCGTTCTGCTTCTTCTGGTAGTCCTGCTGTGCACGCTCCTGGAACTCACGGGTGCGGTTCTGCATATCCTCCAGTTCCTTCTGCTTCATCTCCTTGATTGCGTCGCTGTAAGTGTTGAAGTTCTTTTGGAAATCCTGCAGTTTGGTGTTGAACTCGACGTTCATCGTCTCGATGTTGTCCGACAACTCCTTGGCGAAGGTGTCCATGTTCTCCTGCATCGTTTTGGTCTCGGGCATCGCCATGATGATCTCCTGGGTATTGATGCGTCCGAATTTCTGAGCGAAGAGCGACGTGGAGCCCATCACCAGCACAACCGCAAGGGTTAGTTTAATTGCTTTTTTCATACAGTTTTATCAGTTAATGTTTTGATGTCGCTTATTTCTTGAGTGCGTCGATCACCTGCTGCGTCCGCTCCACCGAAGGATTGGTGTAGAGCAGCGTGGGGTTGTTCGCCGAGTCGAGAACCAGGTCGGCTCCCGCCTGCTTGGCATAGGCCTCGATGGCGGCGAAGACCTTCTTCTGGATCGGGCTGATCATCTCGATCCGTTTTTTCATCAGGGTTCCGTCCTGTCCGAACAGGCTTTCCTGATACTCTTGAGCCTCTTTTTCCTTGGTCAGGATGGCATTCTCACGCACCTGGCGCGCTGCCGACGAAAGCGTGGTTTTCTGGTTTACGTAATTGTTGTAGAGTGCTTCGACTTCGGCAAACTTGGCGTCTACCTGATCCTGGTACTGCTTGGCGAGTTTGTCCAGGTCGGAAATCGCCGTATTGTAGGCGTCGATCGATTTGAAAACTTTCTCGCTGTTGACGATTATGTAGTTCTGTGCTGCGAGGGTTCCTGCCGTCAGAACGAATGCCGCAATTAAAATCAGCCGTTTCATAATCCTTTGTTTTAAAGTTAATATTCCTTCCGGTTTCCCGGATTTTTGCTATAAATATAACTCTTTTCTTTCAAATATATTGCCATCACCGCCTTAATTTACGTTCCATCAGGCGAAGGGAATTCCAACCGGGCTGTCGCTGGTGACGTGCAATCCGGGGTTTGGCTTAGAATTGTTGTCCGAGCACAAAGTGGAACTGGCTGCCGCTCTTGGTCGAGGAGTTGGCCGGAGCGTCGAATCCGTAACCCCAGTCGATGCCGAGCATACCCACCACGGGAAGATAGAGGCGGACGCCGAAGCCGGCCGAACGCTTGATCTTGAAGGGCGAGAACTTTTTCCACGAGTCGAACGCATTACCGCCTTCGAGGAATCCGAGCACGTAAATCTGCGACGAGGGTTTGAGGATGATCGGGTAACGCAGCTCGGCGGTGTATTTGTTATAGCCGCGCGAGTAGTTGTTCGAAGGATCGAGCGCTCCGTCCTCGTAACCGCGCATCGAGATGATGTCGATACCGTAAATATTATATCCCGACATACCGTCGCCGCCGACTTCGTAACGCTCGAAAGGCGAAACCTTATACTTGTTGTAGGCGCCCAGGTAGCCCATTTCAGCCTTGAGCATCAGCACGAGGTTCGAGTTCCTCAGGAAGGACTGAAACCATTGTGCCTTGAACGCCCATTTATGGAATTCGACCCAGCGGTAACGCTCCTGGTTGGCCCGGTCGGCCTCGGCGGTCGTCGAATTGGAACTGTTGGCGATCTGCTCCAGTTTCTTGTAATCCTTGCCGTCCCAGAGCGAGTAGGGGAGCGTGGCCTGCACCGAGGCGCTGAATTCCGAACCGCGGCGCGGGTAGATCGGCTGGTCGACCGAACTACGGGCGAACACCAGTTTGAGCGATGCCAGGTTGGCTGCACCGTTCGTCATCACGAACGACGACCAGTTTTTCAGTGCGTAGCGTTCGTAGCTGGCTTCGGCGTAGAATGTGAAGTAGGGGTCGGGCCAGTTCAGACGCTTGCCCAGGCCGGCTGCGACGCCGTAGGTCCGGAAATACTGCGTTGAGGTCTGCCATACGTAGTAGGCGTTGTTCTGCTCCGAGAAGTGCGCCGAGAGGGTGAACGAGTTGGGTTTCTTACCGCCCATCCAGGGGTCGGTGAAACTGAAGGCGAAGGCCTTGTAGTAAGTACCGTTGGTCTGCGCCGAGAGTGAGAGCCGCTGGTTCTGGCCCATCGGGTAGGGGCGCCATGCGCCCTTTTTGAAGGTGTTCTTGATCGAAAGGTTGTTCAGCGTGATGCCCACCGAACCCACGAAGGTTCCCGAGCCCCAGCCGCCGGCGATGTTGAACTGGTCGGAAGCCTGCTCCTCGAGGGGCCAGTTGACGTTTACCAGTTCGTTCGAAACGGGTTTGATGTCGGGCATGATTGCCTCGGGGTTGAAGTGTCCCATCGAACCCAGCAGGCGGATGGTACGCATCAGCAGTGCACGGTTGTAGAGTTCGCCCGGGCGGGTATCCAGCTCGCGGCGGATCACTTCGTCGTCGACGCGCTGGTTGCCCGTGATGCCGACTTCGTTGATGGTGAACTGTTTACCCTCGAAGACTTTGACTTCGATGTCGATCGAGTCGGGGGCGATGATCGTCTCCGCGGGTTCGATCTGCGACATCAGGTAGCCTTCGTTCTGGTAGAGCGACGACACGGACGAAGCCTCGGGGTCGGTCTCCTTGCCGATACCCAACTGTTTATGCATCGTCTTTTTATCGTAGATGTCGCCTTTGCTGACGCCGAACATTCGTTGCAGGTCCTCGGTCTGGTAGACCGAGTTGCCTACCCACGACACGTTGCGGATGTAGTATTTGTTGCCTTCCGACACTTCGAGGTCGATCCCCAGGCGTTTTTCGTTGATCGGGTAGATCGAGTCGCGCACGATCGTGGCGTTACGGTAACCGCGCGAGTTGTAGAAGTCGATCAGCAACTCCTTGTCGGTTTCGTAGTCGTTCTCGTTGAGTTTCGTACCCTTGAAGAAGTTGATCGACTTCTGGTGGGTCTTTTTGAACGTGCGGCGCAGCCGCTTGTCCTTGAACTGCTCGTTGCCGATAAAGTTGATCTTGCCGATCTTCACCTTGTCCTTGCGGTCGATCAGGAAGGTAACCGTTACGGCCTGTCCCGGACGCAGCGTATCGTTGTCGATGCGCACGTCCACCTCCGTGTTGCGGAAGCCCTTTTCTGCCCAGTAGTTATGGATGAGTTTTTTGTTCTTGTCGATGACATAGTCCGAAAGTTCGCTGCCCCGCTTGAGCTTGAGTTTCTCCAGCAGGTCTTTCTTCTTGCCCTTCGAGATGCCCTCGAACTCCCAGTTGTAGACGCGGGGACGCTCCTTGAGGAATACCTCCAGGTCGAGGCTGTCGCCCTCGATCTCGGCGCCGATCTTCACGTCCGAAAAGAACCGCTGGCTCCAGAGCCGCGAAATGGCGTTGGAGATGAAGTTGCTCGGCAGGTAGACCGAATCGCCTTCGATCAGTCCGGCCGACGACTTGAGAATGTCGGGGTTGAGGTATTGCACGCCGTGGACACCGACGTTGCGGATGTAGTAGAGCTTGGGTGCACCCTCGTTCTTGAACATCGGGGCATCTTCTGAAATCGCAGGCTTCGGAGCCGCCGTCGTATCCTGCGGATTCTGCTCCTGGGCGAATATATTCGAGCAGCATAGCACAAGGGCCGCTGCTGCCGTGAATATCTTACCGGAATAATTCATCTATTTAAATCTAATCTAAGGTCATTTATTTTACCAGCCCGAAGCGGCGTTCGCGTCGTGCGTATTCCTCCATTGCGCGGTCGAATTCCTCTTCCGTGAAATCGGGCCACAGTACTTCGGGAAACCAAAGTTCGGCATAGGACGCCTGCCACAGCAGGAAGTTGCTCAGCCGCTGCTCGCCGCTGGTGCGGACGATCAGGTCGGGGTTCGGGTAGGGGGCCGTATCGAGTGCGCTGCTGATCGTGCCCTCGGAAATCTCCGATGGGGCGATCTCTCCGGCCTCCACGCGGCGCGCGATTTGCTGCACGGCGTGCGTTATTTCGCTGCGCGACGAGTAGTTGAGCGCCAGGATCAGCGTCAGCGTCCGCCCTCCCGCGGTGCGTTCCTCGGCCTGGGCCAGGTAGTTCTGCACCTTTTCCGAAAAGCGGCTCCGGTCGCCGATCATGCGTACCTCGACGCCCTGGCGGATCAGTTCGGGCGTTTCGTTGATGACGCTTTGGCAGAAAAGTTCCATCAGGGAGTCGACTTCTTCGGCGGGCCGGCCCCAGTTTTCGGTCGAAAAAGCATAAAGCGTCAGGTATTTCACACCCCACCGCGCAGCAGCGCGCAACGATGCCCGCACGGGTTCTACACCCGCCGCATGGCCTTCGTAACGCTCTTTGCCGCGCAACTCGGCCCAGCGGCCGTTGCCGTCCATGATGATGGCGACGTGTTGCGGTATGCGTTTCTGATCGCTCATATTAGGGCACAAATATAGGGAAAAATTCTGTTAACTATGGAAAAATACAATAAATGATTAACTGCGGATGTCGATTCCCCACATCATCTTATTCCGTAACGTGTCGTAAAATGATATATTGTGCGGTACGGCCAAAAAAATCGTCTGTTCGGCGCGTTCCACGGTGAACGTTGCGCCGTGCGAAATCGGGTAGGTCCGGTTGTCCAGCGTAACGAACGCATCCGACCGGCGGGCATGTACGTTGAGCGTGATGATACTCGTGTCGGGAACCACTACCGGGCGCATCGTGAGGTTGTGGGGCGCGAGGGGCGAAATGATGAGGCACTGACACGTAGGGGCTACGACGGGGCCTCCGGCGCTGAGCGAGTAGGCGGTCGATCCGGTGGGGGTCGAAACGATCACCCCGTCGCCGTGGTAGGTGGCTACCATCTGGTGGTCTACATAGGTCTCCACCGAGATCATGCCTGCGCCGTGGCGCTGGACGGTGAATTCGTTGAGCGCCAGCTGCGATTCGGGCTGGCGGGCGAATTCGCCCGTGACGCGCAGCATCGAGCGCGGCTCGGTCGAAATGTTTCCGTCGGCGATTTCCCGGAAAATGAGGTTCAGCCCGTCGCTCGGGGCGCTGGTGAGAAAACCCAGGTGGCCGGCGTTGATGCCCATGACGGGAATCGGTGCGCCGCAGAGGCGGTGAACCCCTTCGAGCAGTGTTCCGTCGCCTCCGTAGCAGACCATGACAGTTTCGGCAGGCTGTTTGCCTATGTATCGTCCGTAGACTTTTTCCGGCGGAAGTTTCGTACCCGTGGCCTGCTCGACCAGGGGTGCGAACTCCTCGTTGACGGCGTAATCGAAGCCGAACATCCCGATCGCCTCGATCAGTTGACGGATCTCCTCGGGGGTGTGGGCGATCTGCGAACGGGAAAAAAGTATGATTTTCATCGGCGGAGTTTCGAAAAAATAAGTAACTTTACCACGCCGGAGCGACTCCGGGGCCTTTGCGGCCCGGCAATGCGCCGAGGTTTGGCATATCGCCAGCAAATATAGCGAAATTTATGACAAAGTTAAGTGTTAATATCAATAAGATTGCCGTGGTGCGCAATTCGCGCGGCGGCAATCTGCCCGACGTGGTCCGGACAGCTCTGGACATCGAACGGTTCGGCGCCGACGGCATCACGGTTCACCCGCGCCCCGATGCGCGCCACATCCGCTATGACGACGTGCGCAACCTCAAACGGGTGCTTGCGACCGAACTCAACATCGAGGGCAATCCCATTCCGGGGTTCATCGACCTTGTGCTGGAGGTGGTTCCCGCGCAGGTGACCCTCGTGCCCGACGCGCACGACGCCATCACCTCGAACGCCGGATGGGACACCGTCGCCAACCGTGATTTCCTGACGGGCGTCACGGAGCGTTTCCATGAAAAGGGCATCCGGGTCTCGATCTTCGTGGACCCTGTCCCGGAGATGGTGGCCGGGGCGAAGGCATGCGGCGCCGACCGCGTGGAGCTCTATACCGAAGCCTATGCGCGCGAGTATTCCGACGGCCCGGAACAGGCCGTGGCTCCGTATGCCGCCGCCGCCGAGGAGGCCCGCCGGCAGGGGTTGGGGCTGAATGCCGGTCACGATCTCTCGCTGGAGAACCTGCGCTGGTTCGTCGGCCGCATTCCGTGGACCGACGAGGTGTCGATCGGCCATGCGTTGATCTGCGACGCCCTCTATTACGGATTGGAAAACACCGTGCAGCTCTACCGACGCGAACTTAAAATCTGACGATTATGAAACGCATCCTGATTCTTGCCGCCGCATTGCTTGCCGCAGGTGCGGCCTTTGCACAGAGTGAATACAACCTCCAGCGGCGCAGCCTTTTCGAAGTCCTTCCGGTGCTTTCGAGCGACATCGTGTTCCTGGGAAATTCGATCACCGACGGCTGCGAGTGGGCCGAGTTGTTCAACAACCGCCACGTCAAGAACCGCGGCATCAGCGCCGACCGCTCGGGCTGGCTGCTCGACCGCCTCGACCCGATTATCGCGGGACATCCCAAGAAACTCTTTCTGATGATCGGAACCAACGACCTGGCCGGCGGCGCTTCGCCAGAACAGATCGTGGCCGACGTGGCCCGGCTGATTGACCGTTTCCAGGCCGAGTCGCGCTGGACCAAAATCTACGTGCAGAGCATCCTGCCCGTTAACGGCGAGGCTTTCTCGAAATACAAGGGGCACTACGCGCACAGCCACCTGATCGTGCCGACGAACAAACTGCTCGAAGCCCTGTGCGACGAGAAGGGCGTCACCTACCTTGACGTGTGGGGTGCGCTGGCCGACCACGACGGACGGCTGGACAAGCGTTACACCAACGACGGCCTGCACCTGATGGGCGAAGGCTATGTGGTGTGGCGGGATGCCATCAAGCAACACGTGAGGTAGCCGCGTGCCGTTGTCGAATCCCATATTCCGGCGGATTTCGCGTCTTGCCGACGCCGAGGGTGTGAGGGCCTTCGTCGTCGGAGGCTACGTGCGCGACTACTACCTGCGGCGTCCTTCGACCGACATCGACGTGGTGGTCGTGGGCAGCGGCATTGCGCTTGCCGAAGCGCTCGCGCGTGAACTGAAAGCCAAAGTATCGGTGTTCAAGACTTTCGGGACGGCGATGGTCCGCGCCAAGGGTATTGAGGTCGAATTTGTGGGAGCCCGCAAAGAGTCCTATACGCACGATTCGCGCAAGCCCGAGGTCGAACCCGGAACGCTCGAAGACGACCAGCGGCGGCGCGACTTCACGATCAATGCCATGGCGTGGTCGCTCAACGGCGCTACGTTCGGCGAACTGGTCGACCCTTTCGACGGAATGTCCGACCTCGAAGAGTGCATCATCCGTACCCCGTGCGATCCCGATGTCACTTTTTCGGACGATCCCCTGCGTATGATGCGCGCCGTGCGCTTCGCGTCGCAGTTGGGTTTCACCATCGAGGAGGAGACTTTCGAGGCCATCTGCCGCAATGCGCAGCGCATCAAAATCGTTTCGCGCGAACGCATCGCCACCGAACTCAACAAGATCGTCCTTTCGCCGGTTCCCTCGATGGGTTTCGAACTGCTCGAACTGACCGGGCTTCTGAAACTTATTTTCCCCGAGATGCACAACCTCAAAGGGGTGGAGAAACGGGGCAAGCATGCCCATAAGGACAATTTTATCCATACGCTCAAGGTCCTGGACAACGTGGCGCGCCGCTCCGACGACCTGTGGCTGCGTTGGGCCGCCGTGCTGCACGACATCGCCAAGCCGCAGACGAAGGCCTACGACCCCAAGGTGGGCTGGACCTTCCATGGCCACGAAGTGTTGGGCTCGAAAATGGTTCCGGCTGTTTTCCGCCAGTTGAAGCTGCCCCTGAACGAGCACATGAAATTCGTGCAGAAGTTGGTTTTCCTTCATCTGCGGCCCATTATCCTCTCCGAAGACCTCGTGACCGACTCGGCCGTCAGGCGGCTGCTGTTCGAAGCGGGCGACGACGTGGAGGCGCTGATGACCTTGTGCGAAGCGGACATCACCTCGGGTATCGACGCCAAGGTGAAACGCTATCTGGCGAATTTCGAACTGGTGCGCCGTAAAATGAAGGATTTGGAGGAGCGCGACCGTGTCCGCAATTTCCAGCCCCCGATCTCGGGCGAGCTGATCATGGAGACCTACGGCGTCGGGCCGGGCCGTGTGATCGGCGATATCAAGGAGATTCTCAAGAACGCCATTCTCGACGGCGAAATCCCCAACGACTACGATGCGGCCTACGCCCTGATGGAGCGGCTGGCGGCCGAGCGGGGCCTGACCCGGGTGACGCGGTAACGGGGCGCGGTTCCCGTTTCGCGGCGCTACGACCTGCCGGTTTCTTTGGAATCCGGCATTTTAAGTTTCTCGGCCTCCAGTTGGGCCCGCGATTTCGACTTGGTGACGAGCCATACCCCGACAAAGACGCACAGCGCGGCGGCCGCTTTGGTGAACCCGAACGTGTCGAGGCCGATGGCCACCGTGAACAGTACGGCCACGATGGGCTGTACGTAGTTGTACATCGACACGACCGTCGGCCGCAGGTAACGCTGGGCGACGGGGACCATCAGGTAGGAGAAGAAGGTCGCGCCGACCACGACGTAGCCGATTCCGGCCCACGTTTTGGCCGCCAGTCCGGCATAGTCGACCTCGGTCAGCGGGCGGTAGTAGATCGCCACGGCGACCACGGCGGCAAAAAGGAACATCCATTTCATCGTCGTCACGGGCGAGTAGCGGACGATCACGTTGCGGAATGCCGTGAGATAGGTAGCGAAACTGATAGCGCTGACGATGCACAGCAGGTCGCCCTTGATGCTCGACGTGTGGCCCGCCCCGTGCTGGCTTACGAGGATCAGGATCAGCGCCCCGGCGCATCCCAGAAAGACGCCTCCGGCCTTGAGCCATGTGATCGGTTCGCGCAGGAACAGCGTCGCCAGCACCATCGTCAGTACAGGGACTATCGTGGCGATAATCGACGTGTCGATGGGCGAGGTGAGCGACAGTCCCCACAGAAAAAGCATCTGGTTGAGCTGGATGCCGAACACTGAGGCGAACAGCAGCAATACGATG
Source organism: Alistipes montrealensis (assembly GCF_018362775.1). Classification (GTDB taxonomy): domain Bacteria; phylum Bacteroidota; class Bacteroidia; order Bacteroidales; family Rikenellaceae; genus Alistipes; species Alistipes montrealensis. Next base: position 73,801 of record NZ_JAGYXY010000008.1, on the reverse strand, counting down.
TCACGCGGTGCTACACGTTCGCGGGGCAGGAAGAGCGAGACTGTCCAGAAGAGCAGTGCGGCGCCCACCATGCGGTAGACGCTCAGCGCAAAGGGGCTGACCCCTCCGGGGTTGGCCTCGGACCAGAGCACGCTCTTGCCGATCGGGGCGTTGAGTCCCCAGACGATGTTGGCGGCCAGCAGGGCCGCATGTCCTTTCAGTTTTCCCTTATCCATTTTTATTTTGCATTTAACGGAATCGCAGCACTTATCAGGTCTTGACCCGCGATTCCTGCCGTTGCCCTTAAAACCCGCCTCTTAGGCGGGCGGTAAAATTTGGTGCAATAATTGCCTCGTAGGCCTTTTGTGAGTAAAACGCGCTATAATCTCGATCTGGTCTTTGCCAACGTCTTTTTCGGGGCGAATTTCTCGTTCTACGTCTCGCTTACGCGCAATTACCTCGACTTTCAGCAGATTTTCATGCTGCAAGTGCTTTCGGCGGCGGTTTTCTTCATTCCCTTTGCGCTCTTCTCGCGCTATTCCTACCGCATCACGTGGCGCGATGCGGGCAATATTCTGATCGTCACGCTGCTGATCGTCTACGGCTGGATGTACATGCTGCTGTGGGGATCGTCCTACACTTCGCCCATCGATGCGTCGGTCATCGCCACGTTAGGCCCCGCCGTGACGCTGATCATGGACCACCTGATGCATCCGCGCAAATACATCAAGGCGCGTATCGTGGGGGTGGTCTGCGCGCTTATCGGTGCGGGAATCCTGATTTTCAGCGACGGATTCTCGCTCACCCACGGCAGCCGTGCGCAGGGGAACCTGTTCGTGCTGGTGGCCGTGGTGGCCATCGCCATCAATACGGTGATTATCAAGCCTCAATTGGAGAAACTGGGCACACTGGTCGTCATGGGATGGTACTACATCATCGGACTGGCCGTTACGGCGCCCTTCTTCTGGAAATACATCGACCATGTGCAGTTCCTGCGGCTTCCGTTGCAGGCGCAGGCCGAACTGGCCTATATCATCATCCTGGGAACGGTCCTGCCGATGTATCTGCTTTACCGCGGTACGGAGAAGCTGACCTCCGTCCATACGGCGCTTTACCGCTACATCCAGCCCGTGATCGCGGGCATCCTGGCCATTACGCGCGGGCAGGCGCATTTCGATGCGGCGAACGTCACCGCGATGATCTTTATCTTTGCGGGCGTTATCCTGGTGGTCGTCGGTTATAAATATTATGTCCGCCACGGGCTGCCGAAACTGCGCAGCGACGGGCGGCTGGAACACTAGTCGGCCAGCAGCCGTTCGCGCCAGGCGCCGGGAACCGGTTCGCTCTGCTGCCGGGCAAAGTCGAAGACGACCATCACCGAACGGCTTTCGCTGCGTACCTCGCCGCCGACCAGCAACTGCTGAAACAGCGTCAGGCTCTTCGTGCCCACCTTTTCGCAGGTGGTCGTCACCCGCACGGGGTCGTGCATCCGCACCTGCCCCTGGTAGGAGGTCGAAGTCGAAACGGTGAGAATCCGCAGGTCGCCCAGCAGCACCTCCGCGCCCAGCACCTTTTCGTAGTACTCCATCTTGCCTACGTCGAAATACATCTGCTGTGAAACGTTGTTCACATGCTGGAAGGGGTCGACATCCGAGAAGCGTTTCTGGATGGGGGTTTCGAGGGTCCGCGCCATCTTATTCGCGGATGATTTTCACCTCGCCGCCTTCGCCGAATGCGATGATCGACGAGGCTTTGCGGGTCGGTTTGCCTTCGAAACGGGGGTTGACGACGAAATCCACGCCGTCGACGACCTCTTTGTCCACGTCCTGCAACCCCACGGGCGTCGCTTCGCCCGAGATGTTGGCCGAGGTCGAGACGATCGGTTTCCCGAGTCCCTTGAGCATCCGGCGGCAGAATTCGTGGTCGGGGATGCGCACGCCGAGCGTCCCTTCGTCGGGAATTAGGTTTTCGGCGACGCCTGCGGCTCCGGGCAGGATGGCAGTCAGGGGACTCGTCGCCATTTCCATCACCTCGAAGGCGATGCCCGGGGCTTTGTTGACGTAGCGCACGGTCATGTCGGCCGAAGCGCACAGCACGAGCATCGATTTTTTGTTCTCGCTCCGCTTGAGGCGGTAGATTCGCTCCACGGCGGCGGCGTTCGTCGCGTCGCATCCCAATCCCCAGACCGTGTCGGTGGGGTAGAGGATGATCCCGCCCGCCCGCATTACGCGCACGGCTTCGTCGGCCTCTTTCTGCATTTCGGTTTCTTTCTGCATGACCGGATTAATTTATAGGTAAGATTTCGATCCAGTAGTCATCCGGGTCGTTGATGAAATAAAGTCCCATGTCGGGATTCTCGTAGCAGATACAGCCCATTGCGCGGTGATATTCGCGTACGTCGTCGTAGTCGCCCGCCACGCGCATGCAGAGGTGGCTCTCGTTCTCGCCCAGCTCGTAGGCTTCGGTGTGGTCGCGCAGCCAGGTGAGTTCCAGTCGGAACGGGGTTTGCCCGTCGCCCAGGTAGATGAGTGTGAACGAGCCGTCGGAGGCCTGCTTGCGGCCCACTTCCTTCAGTCCGAGTGCCTTGTCGTAAAAGGCGATGCTGCGTTCGAGGTCCGTTACATTGATGTTGAAATGGTCGAAACGACTTTTGATTTCCATGATCGCTTGTTTTTGTTTCGCACAAAAATAGGCAAAAAAATGCGAATTCTTAATTATGAATTCTGAATTGTTTTATACCTTTGCACCACTGAAAGAAAAAACCGAAAAAACGATAATTGTATGGGAAGAGCCTTTGAGTATCGCAAAGCGCGAAAAATGAAACGCTGGGGTCACATGGCCCGTGTCTTCACCAAACTGGGAAAAGAGATCGAAATCGCCGTCAAGGCCGGAGGTCCCGATGCTTCGGCCAACACCCGCCTGCGTATTCTGATCCAGAATGCCAAGGCCGAGAACATGCCGAAGGAGAACGTCGAGCGCGCCATCAAGCGTGCCACCGAGAAGGATGCCGCCGATTATAAGGAGGTGATCTACGAAGGATACGGTCCCAACGGCATCGCGTTCCTGGTCGAAACCGCTACCGATAACACCAACCGTACCGTAGCCAACGTACGTATGTACTTCAACAAGTGCGGCGGTACGCTGGGCAACAGCGGTTCGGTAGGCTTCATGTTCGACCACAAATGCGTCTTCAAGTTCAAGTCTGCGGCTGATGTCGATCCCGAAGAACTGGAGTTGGAGATGATCGACCTGGGTGTCGACGAGTTCTATCCCGAGGAGGACGGCATCACAGTCTATGCTCCTTACGAGTCGTTCGGCGCCATCCAGAAGTGGCTCGACGACAAAGGTTTCGAGATCGTATCGGGTGAATCGGTACGCATCCCGACCGACGTGAAGGAACTCGACGCCGAAGGCCGCGAATCGGTCGAGAAACTGGTCGAGAAACTCGAAGAGGACGACGATGTGGTGAATGTTTACCACACGATGAAGGAGCCCGACGAAGAGTAGTTCCCGATTGCAGGCGGAGATTTCCGCACATCCCTTGAACGGGGCGAATGGAGTGTACCTCATGTACTATCCATCCGCCCCGTTCTTTACGATGCTCGAAACTCCTTTGCCTGAATTCAAAAACAGGCTTGCGAACTGCTCTGTGGCCTGTGTCGTAGTGAATGTTGTTTTGCGGGATAAAAGGAGTTATTCGAACCAAACGAACCTTCCGTCGTCCGTCAGGCAGTGGGGACAGTAGTAGTCGACGTACTCCGACGAATAGAGGTTGCCGCAGAGCGGGCAGACGGCGAACCGGCATGTGTCCGAATGGTTGGCGGCATGTTGGCGGCAGCGTTCCAGCAGGACGATGTTGTGCCGGTCGCCGGCCGATGCCCAGGTCAGCACCCGCGCCACGTAACGGTTGCCGCGCTCCATCGCACGGCGGATGTCCGCCCCGCGGCGCTCGCCGTAGCTTTTGAGCTCGTAATCGATACTCCGGTCGAGGTTGCCGTCGGTCGCACCCCCGAAGATGACGACTTTGCCCGGAGGTGCGTAGTGTCCTCCGAGATGTACGATCGCTGTTGCACAGTTGTTTTCCTGCAGGCGCTGGGAGAAGGCCATGGCCCGGAACAGCCGTTCGGCTTCGCGGCGCTCCTCGTCGGCGGCAATGTTTGCAAAATGGTCGTACTGTGCCGATTTGACGTGTTTGCGGCGGCAGCAGGCGTCGAGGTCTGCGAGCGTTTCGGTCCACGGCGAACTTTTCGGTGTCCGGGGTTCGCGCGTCGCCGCGTAGTACAGCCAGACGAGGATGACTGCCGATGCTACGAAGAGCGAAAGTATCAGGCCGAGACGCAGTTTCATAATTTTAATCCGGGGAAAAGCCGTAGTTCGGAACGTGCATTTTTTATGCCAACGGATCGCTGGTTTTATGCCGCCGGGGAATTTTTGCGGCCCGGCTTTGGTTTTCGGATTCCAATTCCTATATTTGTAAATCCGTCCCTGCGGAAAACCAGGAACAGGGCGGCCGTATCTATGAAAATTGGACTGAAAATTTTAACTGCCGTCGTTGTGGCCCTGCTGGCCGGCGGTTGCGGCAGTAGCGATAAAGGCGGTGAGGACGAGTCGAACTACGACGGCTGGGTGCTGACAGAGTGGAAAGGCGGCGATGCCTTGGCCGGCACGGTCTACCTGCAGCTCGGCGAGGACGGGACGTTCACCCTCTACCAGAGCATCAAGACGTTCGGCTACGCTAAATATACCGGGACCTACACCATCAGCGCCGTGCCGGAGGCCGGACAGGTGCTTTCGGGAACGTATACCGACGGAACACCGTTGGACAACACTTATGTGGTCGAAAAAATGACGAAGAAGGAGCTGAGGCTCCGTGCGCAGAAGGACGGTATCGTTTCGGTCTATTCCGGGGTGACGATTCCCGCTTTGGTGAAGGACGGCATTACGGGCAAAAGCTTGCGTATGGCTGTGGAGACGAAAGCGTTCCTGTAAACGAACCGGGATAAATAGGAAGGGCGGACCCGCGGGTCCGCCCTTTTTCGGTTAAAAGACGGCGCAGACCTCCATACTGAAGGTGAGCTTGTGGAGCCGTTGGCGCGACGATGTCACCACGGGCGGCGCTACGTCGTAATCGGTCGTAAACCGTACGCCGAGATTCTGCGTGGCGAGGTAGGTCGTTGACACTCCTGTTCCGAATGAGAATCCGGCCCGGCCTTCCAATCTTCGGAGGTCCGTGCGGGCCGGTTTGTAAATCTCGCATCCGCCGAGCAGTTTGCCGCCCACGAGCCACCGCATCGAGAAGGGGTAGGAGAAATAAGGTCCGGCGTACATCGACGCACACTCCAGGTTGTCGTTCTGGGCTATGCCGTTGACCTTCATGCGCAGGTTGGTGCACGACATGCGCCCGCCGACACCCCAGTAGGGCGATCCGAACCAGGCTCCCTGTACCGAGACGGCCGGACCCGAAAGAAACTGCATGTGCATGTCGGGATAGGGCGTGTAGCTTCCAGGAACGGTCGAGAACCCGAGGCTGAACCCGAGGAACGACGGGCGGCGGTAACGGTCGTAAATGGAATAGGTTTCCGTGACGTTGAGGCCTTTTTCCTTGAAAATCAGGTCTGCAAGGTAATACCCCAACTCCGTGGCAAGGATGCCGATGCCCGCGCCGACCATGATGTCGCTCATCCAGTGGCGGTTGTTGAGCTGGCGGGTGACGCCCGTGACGGTTGCCACGGTGTAGCCGCCGATGCTGTACCACGGGCTGCGGTGGCCGTACTCCTTGTGGAGCATCGTGGCGGTCATGAAGGCTGTGGCTGTATGTCCCGAGGGAAAAGAGTTGCGCGACGACCCGTCGGGGCGCATCACGCGGCAGGAGTATTTGAGCGAGTTGACCCCGATGGTCATCAGTCCTGCCGAAAAAGCGTCGGAGACCAGCATGCGGCCCCACGAACTGCGGCTCTTGACCCCGCAGGCCTTCAAGGCGACCATCGCCCCTGCCGGGGCGTACTGGAGCCAGTCGTCGTAGTTCTGGCGGAACGAACGGCTGTAACCGTTGCGCAGGCGCCGGAAATCGGCGTCGTAAGCCTGCATCACCACGCCGCCCACGATCAGCGGTGTGCCGATGAAGAGCATGCGGTAGGCTTTGGTCGAAGTGTGACGGTCGATGCGCTGGCGGAATGCACCGCCGGCGCTCATGTCCGTGCTGTCGGGCAGCTGCGCCCACGCTCCCAGGCCCACGAACGAGAGCAGACAGACGGCGGTAAGACGTTTGAGCATGTATGTAATGAACTACCTTTTTCTACGGATTGCACGGATGATTTCGCCACCGATGGCCAGCAGCGAGGTGAAACCGATTACTTCGGCCCATTGCGTCCATGAGAGCGGTTCGGTGCGGAATACCTCGCCTCCGAACTCCACGATCAGCACCTGCCCTACGCCGATGGCCGCGAGGATGAGGAAAAATTCGCGGCAGCCGCCGAGGCATGTGAAGACCGAATGGCGTGTCTCGAATCCTTTGGCGTTGAACATGTTCCAGAATTGCAGGAAGACGAATGTCGAGAAGAATACGGTCAACTGGCCGATCGTGAGTCCGCCCTGTGTGATCGTCCACCGGAAGAGCATACCCAGCAGTACGACCACCATCACCATGCCGCACGTGAAGAGCGTGCGGGCCATGCCCGGGGTGATGATGAATTCGTCGCGCCGGCGGGGTTTGTCGCGCATTACCTCGGGATTGGGCGGCAGCGAAGCCATTGCCATCGCCGCAAAGGTGTCCATGATGATGTTTACCCAGAGAATCTGCACCACGGTCAGCGGCATTTCGGTTCCGAACACCGCGCCGATGAAGCAGATGGTGATGGCCGCGAAATTGATCGTCAGTTGGAACAGCACGAACCGCTGGATGTTGCGGTAGAGTGAACGTCCCCACATGACGGCCGTTGCAATCGAGGCGAACGAGTCGTCGAGCAGCGTGATGTCCGAAGCGTCCTTCGCTACGGAGGTTCCCGAACCCATCGAGAGCCCCACGTTGGCGAAATTGAGCGCCGGGGCGTCGTTCGTGCCGTCGCCCGTCACGGCCACCACCTCGCCCCGCTGCTGCAACAATTGTACGAGGCGTTGTTTGTCCAGCGGGCGGGCCCGGGACATGATTTTGATCTCCTGCACCCGTTCGAGCAACTCTTCGTCGCTCATTGCGGCGAACTCCGTACCGGTGATGTGGTTGCGGTCGCCGTCCACGGCGTCGTCCCACAGCCCGATCTGGCGGGCGATCTCACGCGCTGTCGCCGGGGTGTCGCCCGTGACGATTTTTACGCCGATTCCTGCTTGCAGGCAACGTCCCACGGCGGCCGGAACGTCTTCGCGGACCGGGTCCGAAATGGCCGCCACGGCAGCAAAATGCAATCCGCCCGCCTTGACCGCTTCGAGGCAGTCGTCCGACGTGGTTTCAGCCCATGCTACGGCCAGCGTACGCATGGCGCGGCTTTGGAAGCCGAGGAGTTGCTCGGCAACCTGGGTGTCCTTTCCGTCCGGGGCGCACATCGTGCGTACGATCTCCGGGGCGCCCTTTACACAGAGGATGCGGCGGCCCGAAATGCCGCTTTCGACGATCGTCGCCATGTATTTGCGTTCGGTCGAGAAGGTCAGCCGGTCGACGATCTTCGCTTCGGCGCGCAGCGGTTCGTAATCTTCGCCCTGGGTACGGAGCCATTCGAGCAGGGCCCCTTCCGTGGGGTTGCCGATAATGTGTCCCTCGGCGTCGAGGAACGCCGTGGTGTTCAGCGCCACGACTTCGGCGAATTCCCGTTCGGGAAGCGCGTCGTAGCGGATGAGCTCCTGTACGTGCATGCGGTTCTGGGTGAGCGTTCCGGTCTTGTCGGTGCAGATGACCGTCACGGCGCCCATCGTTTCGCAGGCGTGCATCTTTCGTACGAGGTTATTGGTCTTGAGCATCCGCCGCATGGACATTGCCAGCGACAGCGTGATCGACATCGGCAGTCCTTCGGGCACGGCCATGACGATGATGGCTACCGAGACCATGAAGATGTTGAGCACCTGCTGCGAAATGGTCAGCCAGTCGCTGTCGAGCAGTCCGCCCACGAAGACCGCCTTGCCCAGCATCACGCAGAAAATCAGCGCTGAAAGGATGATGCCCAGCCGGCCGATCAGGCGCGAAAGGCGCGTCAGTTGCCGGTCGAGGGGCGTCTGTTCGTCGCTCTGTACGGTCGACTGCTCCGTGACGCGTCCGGCTTCGGTCGAGTCGCCCACGGCCGTTATGACCGCTACGCCGTAGCCGTCGGCCACGGTCGTGCCCCGCAGTACGGTGTTCGACGGATAGGTCGCCTCGGCGTCGAAATGGGCTTCGTCGACGGTTTTGTCCACTTCGAGTTCGCCCGTGAGCGTCGATTCGTTGATCTTCAGCGACACCGCCTCGACCAGTTCGCCGTCGGCCGGAATCGTCTCGCCGCTTTCGATATAGACCACATCACCCGTAACCACTTCGTGGCGCGGGATTTCGCGGATCGAACCTTCGCGCATCACCTTTACGGGAATATCGTCGTTGACCTGGTTGAGCCGCCGGAAACGCCGCTGGGCGTCCCATTCGAACCAGAATCCGACGCATGTGGCGAGGATGATGGCGCAGATGATGCCTACGGACTCGGTAAAGTCTTTGTGGATGAATCCGATGGCCAGCGACAGCACGGCGGCCAGCAGCAGGATGCGGATGATCGGGTCGCGGAACTTTTCAAGCAGCAGACGCCAGACCGAATCGTCCTTCGGCGGGGTGATGACGTTGTCGCCGTGACGCTGGCGGCTTTCGTCGACTTCCTGAGAGGTCAGGCCCTTGGGATTGTAGTGTATCATGTGTGAGGGTTAGATTTTCTGCACGGAAAACTGCCGTGTCGAGGCGTCGAGCCTTACGGCGATGAACAGCAGGATGGTAAAGGCGATCAGCGACGAACCGCCGTAGCTCATGAACGGGAGCGGAATGCCCATCACGGGCATCAGGCCGATGGTCATGCCCACGTTGACCAGCACGTGGAACAGCAGGATTGCCGCCACGCAGTAACAGTAGATGCGCCCGAAGGGCTCCTGCTGCCGCTCGCCCATGCGCATCAGGCGCAGGATCAGCAGGCACAGCAGCGTCAGCACCACGACCGAACCCGCGAAACCCCACTCTTCGCCCACGGTGCAGAAGATGAAGTCGGTGTGTTTTTCGGGGACGAATCCGTATTTGATCTGGGTTCCTTCGAGGAAGCCTTTGCCCCAGAAGTTGCCCGATCCGATGGCGATTTTGGCCTGGTTGACGTTGTAGTCGGTTCCGAGCGGATCGCTGATGATGCCCAGGAAACTCAAGATACGGTCGCGCTGGTGCTGTTTGAGGATCGAGTTGAAGATGTAGTCGGTGGTGGGCAGGAAGATCAGCGAGCCGACGAACAGCCCCAGCGTGATGAAGATATTCGCAAGGTTCGAACGATAGGCGTAGGCCGCGACGAAAACCACCCCCAGCAGGGTCATCGTGAGCAGGCTGTGGTAGAGGTCGAGTGTCCCCGGGGCGATGAATGCCATCGCCAGGCACAGCAGGATGCTCGACAGCATCAGCGCGGCCAGGAACACGAGGCGCGAGCGCCATTGTCCGTTCATCATCGCCTCCGAGAGCGTGCAGACCAGGATCAGTGTCACGAGCAGCGTCATCGGCGAGAGCAGGAACGAAACGATGAACAGTCCGGCGATCAGCAGCACCGGGATGCAGAGCCATTTGTTCAGTCCTTCGCGGTAGAGCACGAAGAGGAACGACCCCAGCACGATGCCCGAACCGGTGTCGTTTTGCAGGACGATGATAAAGAGCGGGATGCAGATCACGACGGCGACCTTGAAAAGGTCGTTGGCGCGGTTGATCGAGAAGGAGTATTCACTCATCACGCGGGCCAGGGCCAGTGCCGTGGCGATCTTGGCGAATTCGACGGGCTGCACGCGGAACGAACCGAACTCGAACCACGCCTTTGCGCCGTTGACTTCGCGGCCGAACAGCAGCGCAGCGGCGAGCAGTGCGATGCCGCCCAGGTAGGCCGGGTAGGCGAACATGTGGTAGAAGCGTTCGTCGAGCAGCAGCACGATGAGGGCCGTGACCCACGCCACGCCGATCCACATCAACTGCTTCATGTAGAAGTGCGAGAAGGAGAACAGGTCGGCCGTGCTGTCGTCGTACGATGCCGAGGTGATCGAGATCCATCCCGCCACGACGATCAGCACGTAGAGCAGGACGGTCCAGAGGTCCACCCCGTAAAAGATGCCGCTATGTCGGTTACTTGTCATAGGCGGGGTAATAAATGGGTGCGTTCTTGATGTATTCCACCAGTTCGGGCCGGCGGATCGTGTCGGTCAGGTAGTACTCTTCCAGCAGGCTGGCGATCGGCAGGGCCGACGAAGCGCCGAACCCGCCGTTCTCGACGTAGACCGAGATGGCGATCTTCGGGTTGTCCTTCGGAGCGAACGAGAGGAATGTCGAGTGGTCGCGTCCGCGCGGGTTCTCGGCCGTTCCGGTTTTGCCGCAGACATCCCATCCGTCGAGCCGGGCGCGGGTCGAGGTTCCCCCGACGTTCACGCCGCGCCACATGCCTTCGACGATCGGTTCGAAGTGTTTGGCGTCGACCTTCGTGTAGTGGCGTTCGTAGAAACGGGCGTCGAGCGAATCCCGGCCTTCGATCTTCTTCACGATGTGCGGGATGTAGTAATAGCCCCTGTTGGCGACGATACACGCGAGGTTGGCCAGCTGCAGCGGAGTGCATCCCAGCGCATCCTGCCCGATCGAGAGCGACAGCACCGTCAGCGAATTCCACGAACCCCGGTACTGGCGGTCGTAGTAGGCCCGGTCGGGCACGTAGCCGTTGCCTTCGTCGAGGAAGTCCGAACCCAGCTTGCGGCCGAATCCGAAACTCTCGACATATTCTTTCCAGACATCGTAACCCTCTTTCACGCTTCCGTATTTGGGGTTGTCGAGGATGTCGCGGAAAACGTAGCAGAAGTAGGCGTTGCACGAGGTCGCCACGGCAAAACGCAGGTCGAGCGGCGAGGCGTGGGCGTGACAGGCCATCTTCAGGCGGCCTGCCTGGTAGCCCATGTGGCAGGAGTGCATGTCCGAAGGCCGGAGCACCCCTTCCTGCAGGCCGATCAGTCCCTGCACGAGCTTGAACGTCGATCCCGGGGGATATTTGGCTTTCACGGCGCGGTTGAACAGCGGCTTGCGCTTGTTGTAGAGCATCTTCATGTAGTTGTTGCCCCGCTCGCGGCCCACCAGTTCGTCGGGGTCGTACGTCGGCGAGGAGACCATCATCAGGATTTCGCCCGTCGCCGGTTCGATGGCCACCGCAGCGCCGACTTTGCCGCGCATGAGTTCCTCGCCCAGCAACTGGAGCCGGGCATCGATGGTGCTTATCAGGTAACGTCCCGGTTCGGGGACCGAGTCGTAACGTCCGTTCATGTAGGAGCCTTTGATCGCTCCGTGGGTGTCGATCTCCTGTATCTTGACCCCTTTGCGCCCCCTGAGCTGCGGCTCGTAGGCCGATTCCACGCCGCTCATGCCCACGTAGTCGCCCGTTTTGTACTCCGGATTGCGTTTCAGGTAGTCGGGGTTCACTTCGCTCACGTAGCCCAGCAGGTTGCCGCCCACTTCGCGCGGGTATTGGCGCACGGTGCGGTAGACGGTGTAGAAGCCCCGGAAGTTGCATTCGTCGAAGCGCAGCTTGTCCTCTTTGGAGATGTAGCTTGTCACCAGACGCGCCGCCCGCGGCCGCATCCGGGCGTTGGCCAGTTCGCGTTCGAGTTTGGCGCGCGAAAGTCCCAGCACTTCGCACATGCGGGTCGTGTCGAATCCCTGTTTGCCGATTTCGCTCGATATGACCATCAGGTCGTAGCACTCGCGGCTCTGTACCAGGTATTCCCCGTTGCGGTCGAAGACCTCGCCGCGCGGCGGGTATTGCACCACGTGGCGCAGTACGTTTGCGCGGGCCAGTTCGTTGTAGCGCGAATCGAAGAGCTGGATGTAAGCCAGCCGGCCGACGATCAGCGCGAAGATCAGCAGGACGACGACCTGGAGGGTCCGCATCCGCATGAAACTCTCGGAACTGCTCATATGCGCACGGGAATTTTCGCGGTGAAGATGCGGGCGATGATCCAGATGAAGGCCGCCGATACCGCCGTGCTGACGACGATGCGCAGCAGCATGTGGAGTACGTGGGCCAGCGAGAGGGTCTCCAGCCAGAAGAAGACGATGTGGTGCACGAGCGTCAGCACCACGAGGTAGGTGATGAATTTGCGCTGGCCCAGGCGTGCCGGGGAGGGAATGCCTCCTTCGCGGACGTTGTCACGGCCGCAGATCATCCCGGCGAGGGTCGGGCGCAGGAAGGCGATCAGCAGCGTTGCGATCGTGTTGATTCCGGCGGCCCCCATGGCGAAGTCCATCGTGACGCCCAGCGCCAGCCCGGCTCCCAGCACCGCTACGGGCGGCGTGTCGAGCGGCAGCAGGGCGATGAAGACGATGTATATGAGCGGGTTGAGGTAAATGCTGATCGTCAGGTTGTCGAACAGGAAAACCTGAAGCAGCACTGCCGCCGCAAAAAGTCCGAGGTATGGTAGTGTGCGATGCATTTATTCGGGCCGGGTGTGTTGTTCGATTTGTTCGCTTTGTTGCAGGTTGCGGATTTCATAGAGGTCGCGGTTGCCGACCAGTACGACTTCGCCCAGCCGCGACATTTCTGCCGCGAGCCGTACGCGCACCGTGTAGGCCGTGCGGGTTTCGTTGAGCGAGGCGCTCTCGACCCAGCCGATCAACACGTCGGCGGGGAAATACTGCGAGAATCCGGTGGTCACGACCTCCTGTCCGGGCTGCGGATCGGCATATTTCGACAGTTCGCCGAGAATAACGATATCCTGGTCGAGCCCGTCCCAGTAGATCGAGCCGTAATACTCGGTGTCGGCGATTTTGCCGCTGGCGCGGAACGAAGTGTTCAGCACCGACATGGCCACCGAATAACGCTCCGTGCAATCGACGATATAGCCGGCCATCGCGCCGTCGGACGAGAGAACGGCCATCTCTTCCATGACGCCGTCCTTGCGGCCGCGGTTGAGCGTGATGAGGTTCTGCGTCCGGTTGATCGTGTTGGCCACGACCGACGCCGTCGCAAAATGGTATTTCGATTCGCCGATGTCCTGCATGTAGCTGTCCAGCCGCGCTTTAGTCCCGGCTTCTTCGTATTGGGCGAGGCGCTCTTCGAGCTGCGCCACGCGCCCCAGCAGCAGGCGGTTTTCGCGTCCCAGGGTGAAATAACGGCGCACGCCTGCAAAGAGTCCGTGCATGCCGCCGGCCACCTGGTTCGACCGGGCCAGCAGCCGCGCCTGGGTATAGTACGTGGAGTGGGCGTAGTAGCTGATGGCCGCGACCTCCAGCGCCACGAACAGCACTACGACGTAGACGCTTCGTATGAACTCGAACAGCTTGCGCAAAGTCCCTTGTTAATTTAAGATTGCGGACCGGGGCCCGCAATCGTTCTATTCAAAATATTCGTCAATCGGTCTTCCCTGAATCCGAAAACTATTTCATCAGGAAGGAGAAGCGGTTGATGTTCTTCAGCGCGATGCCCGTTCCGCGTGCAATGGCCCGCAGCGGGTCCTCGGCGATGTGGAACGGAATGCCGGTCTTCTCGTTCAGCCTCCGGTCGAGGCCCTTGATCAGCGCACCGCCGCCGGCGAGGTAGATGCCGTTCTTCACGATGTCGGCGTAAAGCTCGGGCGGCATGGATTCCAGCACCTTCATCAGCGCTGCGTCGATCTTCGTGAGCGATTTCTCCAGTGCGTAGGCGATTTCGCTGTACGAGAGCGATACGGTTTGCGGCAGTGCCGTGAGCATGTTGGGGCCCGTCACGACGAAATCTTCGGGTTCCTGCTCCAAATCCGAAACGGCGGCGCCGATCGAACATTTGATCGCCTCGGCCGTGCGTTCGCCGATACGGATGTTGTGCTGCTGGCGGACGTAGCTTTGGATGTCGTTGGTGAAGACATCGCCTGCGGTGTTGATCGACTCCGAGCAGACGATGCCGCCCAGCGAAATGCAGGCGATCTCCGTCGTGCCGCCGCCGATGTCGATGACCATGTTGCCTTCGGGGGCCTCGACATCGAGGCCTGCGCCGAGCGCTGCGGCCATCGGTTCGTAAATCATGTAGACCTCGCGGCCTCCGGCGTGCTCGGCCGAGTCGCGTACGGCACGTATTTCGACGTTCGTCGAGCCCGAAGGAATGCAGATCACCATGCGCAGCGAGGGGGCGAAGAGGCTGCCCGAGGTCTTGACTTTTTTGATCATGCCGCGCAGCATCAGCTCCGTGGCGTTGAAATCGGCGATCACGCCGTCCTTCAGCGGACGGATCGTTTTAATGTTCGGATTGGTTTTCTCGTGCATCTGGCGGGCCTGCTGGCCGATGGCCACGAGTTTGCCTGTGTGCACGTCCAAAGCCACGATCGAAGGTTCGTCGACGACAACCTTGCCGTTGTAAATTATCAGCGTATTGGCCGTTCCGAGGTCGATGGCCAGCTCCTGTGTCAGCGAAAAAATTCCCATACTCCTACACCCAACTGTTCTATTTTGTGAAATGCTTTATTTTCAATCGAATACCTATCCGCAGCGCCGCTTCGGGTCCCGGCGGATGACATATCCGGACAAAGGTACTAAAAAGCCCCGGAAATTTTTGTATTTTATTCTAATTTTTTTTAATTACATTTGTGCTGGAAAAACTGAATCTCCGCATGGAATATAAAATCGGAACCGAAGCCCGCTGTGCGGTCATCGGCTATGGAAGCTGGGCGACGGCTATCGTCGGACTGCTTGCGGCTGCCGGGCAGCGCGTAGGGTGGTATGTCCGCAATCCCGAGGTCCTCGAATCATTGCTCGCAGAAGGGCGCAATCCGCGCTACCTGAGCGATTTGGAATTCGACCGCGACTGCATCGCACCCTCCTCCGACCTCGATGCCGTGGTGCGCGGCGCCGACATTGTAATCCTGGCGACCCCTTCGGCTTATCTCAAGGATTTCCTCTCCCCGCTGAGCGTTCCGTTGCGCGATAAATTCATCGTCTCGGCCATCAAGGGCATCGTCCCGGGCGACTACCAGACCGTCGTGGAATATATCCACGACCGTTACGAGTTGTCGTACAAACAGATCGGGCTGGTGACCGGACCTTCGCACGCCGAGGAGGTTTCGCGCGGCAAGCTTTCCTACCTCACGGTCGTCTGTACGGACCCCGAAAACGCACGGCGCATCGGCGAAAAGTTCGCCGGCGACAACGTCCGCCTCAGCTATTCGACCGACCTCTACGGTATCGAATACGGTGCTATTCTCAAGAATATCTACGCTCTTTCGGTCGGCATCGCCGTCGGCCTGGGCTACGGCGACAATTTCCTCGCTGTGCTGATCGCCAATTCGGCGGGCGAGATGACGCGTTTCCTCGAAGAGAGCTATCCCGACGAGCGTAACACGCAGGTTTCGGCCTACCTGGGCGACCTGCTGGTGACCTGCTATTCGGTTTACAGCCGCAACCGCCGGCTGGGGCTGCTGATCGGCCACGGGTGCACGGTCAAGAGCGCCCTGAACGAGATGACGATGGTCGCCGAAGGCTATTTCGCCGCCGACTGCATCCGCCATATCAACTCCCGCCACCGGGTCGATATGCCCATCGCCGACATGGTCTACCGGGTGCTTTATGAGGGAGCCTCGCCGCGCAAGTGCATGAAAGAACTGACTACCAAATTAATTTAGCGATATGATGAAAAATGTGAAATTGGACATTGCCAAAACGGGCATTGAGATTTCTGCCGATGTCGAGGCCAAGGCGCAGGCAGCCAACGCCCTGCTGCATTCGGGCAAAGGCGCCGGCAACGATTTTCTGGGCTGGGTGAAACTCCCCTCGTCGATTTCCGACGCCGAGATCGCCGCCATCGAAAAGGAGGCAGTGAAACTGCGCTCGAAGGCCGATGTGATCATTTGCATCGGCATCGGCGGCTCGTACCTCGGCGCCAAGGCCGTACTCGAAGCTATGAGCGACCCCTTCAAACTGCTGCACAAGGAACAGAAGGACCCCACGGTCATCTTCGCCGGGCAGAACATCTCGGAGGACTACACCGCTGAAATGCTCGAAGCCGTGAAGGAACATTCGATCGCAGCTATCGTGATTTCGAAATCGGGCACGACGACCGAACCCGCCATCGCGTTCCGCCTGATCAAGGCCGAGATCGAGAAGCGTTACGGCAAGAAGGAGGCTTCCGAGCGTATCGTGGCCATCACCGACAAGGCGCGCGGCGCACTCAAGACGCTCGCCACGCAGGAGGGCTATCCGACGTTCGTCATTCCCGACGACGTGGGCGGACGCTTCTCGGTGCTGACCCCCGTGGGGCTGCTACCGCTGGCCGCCGCTGGCGTGGATATCGCCGCTTTGGTGCACGGCGCGCAGGAAATGGAGAAGGCTACGGCCGAAGGCGTGCCTTTCAAGGAGAATCCGGCCGCCGTTTATGCCGCCGTGCGCAACATGCTCTATGCCGATGGCAAGAAGATCGAAATTCTGGGTTCCTATGAACCCAAATTGCAGTATATCAACGAGTGGTGGAAGCAGCTCTACGGCGAGAGCGAGGGTAAGCAGGGCAAGGGCATCTTCCCGGCGAGCGTCACGCTGACGGCTGACCTGCACTCGATGGGACAGTATATCCAGGACGGCGAGCGTACGCTTTTCGAGACGATCATCTCGGTGGCCAAACCCGCTGCGAAGGTGCTGATCGAGGCCGACAAGGAGAACCTCGACGGGCTGAACTTCCTGGCCGGCAAGCGCATTTCCGAGGTCAACCGCATGGCCGAACTGGGCGTGCAACTGGCCCACGTGGACGGCGGCGTTCCCAATATCCGCATCGAGATTCCCGAGATTTCGGCGGGTGTGATCGGCGGCCTGCTCTATTTCTTCGAGAAGGCGTGCGGCATCAGCGGCTACATGCTCGGCGTGAACCCCTTCGACCAGCCGGGCGTCGAGGCGTACAAGAAAAATATGTTCGCCCTACTGGACAAACCCGGCTACGAAGAGGCTTCGAAAGCCATCAAGGCCCGTTTATAACCCGCCTAAGAGGCGGGATTTAGAGGCGACAGGGGTGTTTTCGATCTGTTTCTGCGCTTCCATCCGGCTGGTTTCTAAAGCCGATACCGAAAAAGCCAATCCTCCGTGGATTGGCTTTTTTTATTGGCCGCGGTGCTTATTCACCGCGTACCCGTTTCCCGTTCGGGGTGAAGACTTCTGTCCGGCCGTCTTTCTGCATGTAAATCAACTTCTCCCGGAACCCGCCGTCCGGCGCGGAGGCAGCCTGTCCTGTTTCGGCCGTGTCGGCAAGCGTGTCGATGACGAGATGTCCTGCCTTGTAATAGACCGCGTCGTAGACGCATGGAATTATCGGTCGGCCGTTGTCGCCGAGTACGCCCCACTTGCCGTCGCGCCGTACGATTGTAAATCCCCAGGTAGGCTGGAGCAGGTAGGCCAGTTCGTAGACGCACGGCACGACGGGGCGGCCTTTCCGATCGATGCAGCCCCATTTCCCATCGGCGAAGCCCAGGTTCTGGAACCGGGTATCCGCGAAATCCGTGTGGCCGTCGTTCACGAATGCCCGCTTACCCATGACCGGGAAGATGAATCCGTAAAACGGCGTAACGAGCTTCCCGCTGCGGTCGATCAGGGCCGTCGGGCAGTCCGAGAGAATCGGAACTTTGAATTTGTCGACTTCGTTTTTGACTATCGCGACGCTTCTGTCAAACCCGTATTCCCCGAAACTGCTGCACCAGTCGTATTGCAGCGGAATAACCGTTTCGCCCGTGGGGGCGATAAAGCCCCACTTGCCGTCGCGCCGTACGGCGGCCCGGTCGCCGATAAACTGCCGGGCGTCTTCGTAATGGGCGTTGTTGAAGGCGACGCGGCCGTACTCGTCGGTGAAATAACACGGGGAGGACCCCCGCGTCCGGTTCATGTAAAGCTGCGGGCATTGCGAGGCGGCGCACGACGACAGTGCGATGCTGGCGATCAGGAGGTAGTGACGCATGACGCTAAGAGTTAGGTAGGAGAAATATACGAAAAAAAGCGGAACTTCGTGCTGAAGCTCCGCTTTTTTCGTATGAACAGGGTTTCGGTTTACAGAACCCCCTGCTCGACCATCGACTTGGCGACCTTCATGAAGCCCGCGATGTTCGCGCCCTTCATGTAGTTGAGGTAGCCGTCCTTTTCCGTGCCGTACTCCACGCAGGCGTGGTGGATCGACGACATGATCTGGTGCAGTTTGGCGTCGACCTCCTCGGCCGTCCAGTTGAGTTTTTGCGAGTTCTGCGTCATTTCGAGGCCCGACGTAGCCACGCCGCCGGCGTTCACGGCCTTGCCCGGTCCATAGGGAATCTTCGCCGCGATGAAGGCGTCGATGGCCTCCGGGCGGCATCCCATGTTCGACACTTCGGCCACGAGTTTCACGCCGTTGGCCAGCAGCCGCTTGGCGTCCTCGCCGTCCAGTTCGTTCTGCGTGGCGCACGGCATGGCGATGTCGACTTTGACCTCCCACGGCTTTTTGCCCGCGAAGAACTTCGAGTTGGGGAATTTTTTGGCATACGGCTCCACCACGTCGTTGTTCGACGCCCGGAGTTCGAGCATGTAGGCGATCTTTTCGGTGTCGAGGCCGTCGGGATCGTAGATGTAACCGTCGGGTCCCGAGATGGTCACCACCTTGGCGCCCAGTTCGGTAGCTTTCGTCGCTGCGCCCCAGGCCACATTGCCGAAACCCGAGATGGCGATCGTCTTGCCCTTGATGTCCATGCCGGCTTTTTCGAGCATCTGGCGCAGGAAGTAGACGGCTCCGAAGCCCGTCGCCTCGGGACGGATCAGCGAACCGCCGTAGGTCATGCCTTTGCCCGTCAGCACGCCGGTGTTCTCCTGGGCCAGCTTGCGGTACATGCCGTAGAGATAGCCGATTTCGCGTCCGCCGACGCCGATGTCACCGGCCGGAACGTCGGTCTCGGGACCGATGTGACGCCAGAGTTCGAGCATGAAGGCCTGGCAGAAGCGCATCACTTCGCGGTCCGACTTGCCCTTGGGGTTGAAATCCGAACCGCCCTTCGCGCCGCCCATCGGAAGGGTCGTCAGCGCGTTTTTGAAAATCTGCTCGAAGCCGAGGAATTTGAGGATCGAGGGGTTTACCGAGGGGTGGAAGCGAAGCCCGCCCTTATAGGGGCCGATCGCGTTGTTGAACTGCACGCGGTAGCCCGTGTTAACCTGTACGTCGCCTTTGTCGTCTACCCATACCACCTTGAACGTGAAGGTGCGGTCGGGTTCCACGATGCGCTCCGCGATGCGGTTGGCTTCGAATTCCGGGTGCTGGTTGTAAGCATCCTCCACAGTCATGAGAACTTCGCGCACGGCCTGCAAATATTCGCTTTCGCCGGGGTGCTTGCGCTCGAGTTCCGCCATAATTTTGTTAACGTTCATAGCTCTATCGTTTTTGGTTGGTTGGCTTGCCTGATTGGAGTTTTATCTCTTTACAAATATAAAAATATTTCTTATAGATTGTAACTGTTTTCGTGAAATTTATTTTAATTCCTAATCTTTTTCCTCCTTTTCTCCTTCACGTACCATGCCTTTGTTCGATCGCCCGTCCATGCAGACCCACAGCGGGCGGTCGAAACGCACCTGCCGCAGGTAGGTTCCGTCGAACAGGGCCTTCCGCGCGTCGAGTTCCTGTTCGCGGAAGATGCCGTCGCCGCGGAAGGGATTGATCGTCAGGTAGCCCACGCCCAATGAGGTGACGTTCTGGAAGAAGTGTGTGCCCTGCGAGGGCTCCACGTCGAATTTCTCGATCCCGCATTCGACGATCACCTTGGCCTCGGAGATGTGGTTCCACTTGACCGGTACGCCGAGGAACGGGTCCGAGGAGCCCCAGCGGCCGGGTCCCACGAGGATGTATGACCTTCCTTCGTCGTGCATGCGGTTGTTGAGCATCAGCAGTTCGTCGGCGATCTTCTCGGTCGAGAGCGAATCGAAGGCGTCGGACTTGATGTAGATGATATCGGCGATGTCGGTCATCTGTCCGATGCCGAGGGCCTGCTCGCCGTAGACCAGCGCCCGGGAGGTGTCGACCTTGTCCCAGTCGATGGCCCGGTTGTCCTGGTTGTCGATGATCGGGCGTATTTGCAGCAGGTTGAAAATCTGCTGTTGTCCGGGCGGCACGTCCATGTTGACGGCGAATTCGACCTCCACGGGGCAGCGCATCTCCTCGGCGCCCATCTGGAGGATGTCGGAGATGATTTCGGCCAGTGGGAAGGTGTTGTATTTTAGGATGTTGTTGAACGTTATTACCTTGCGGCCCCGGTCGAAGGGGCTATCCGAGATACGTTCGTTCTCGCGGTCCCAGATCGAGCAGACGAATTTCGAGTTGCGGAAGTCGGCGATTTCCGTAAGGCTCAGCCGGCGCAGGTTCACCGCGTCGTCGATCGACGTGCGGAACTCCTCGGGTTTGAGGCTCAGGGCCAGTACCTCGTTCTGCGTATCGCGCAATGCCAGTTCGGGCGTCGAGGTCTGCAATACCTTCTGCGGGTAACGGGGCGAAAAACGCAGTGTCCGCCCGCCGTCCACGACCAGCTTGCCCAGTCCCATCGCCACGTTGCAGACCCCGTCGCCGGGTTGTTCGTCGCCGATGGGGTAGTAGTTGATCGAGCGGGCCACGCCCGAGCAGGTGGGGAAGTAGAGCCCGTCCTGTTCCGTGCCGCATACCTCCTGGACGATCACGGCCATCTTCTCTTCCGAGATGAGGTTCTGCGACGACTGGATGTAGGCCCTCGACGCTGCGAAGTAAACCGAGGCGTAGACGCTTTTGACCGCCTTGAGCAGCAGGCGCAGCATCTGGTCCTCGTTGTCGACGTAGGGAATCATGTAGGTCGAGTAGATACCCGCAAAAGGTTGGTAATGCGAGTCTTCGAGTTTCGATGAGGAGCGGATCGCCAGCGGCGTGCGCACCGTGCGGATGTAGCTTTTCAGGGCTTCGCGCAACCGGAACGGGAGCACCGAACTGACGAATTCCGACAGGATTTCCTCGTCGGAAAAGTCCTGCGAGATGATGTATTTCAGTCCGTTGTGGCGGATGAAATCGTCGAAGAACTCCGTGGCGATCACCACCGACCGCGGAATCATGATGCGCACGTTCTCGTGTTTGTCGTACTGGCGGTGCTTCATGAGCATCGAGTTCATGAACGCCAGGCCGCGGGCCTTGCCGCCGAGCGAGCCGTCGCCGATGCGGGCGAAGGCCACGGCGTCGGAGTAGGTCTCCGTGTCGAAGCGCGCCACGACGCCCTGTCCGAGCAGCGTGCGGTAGTCGCGGATCAGGCCCACCAGCACGCGGCGGTGCTCCTCGACCGAGGTGAAGTGGCTTTTGTTGTATTGGCGGATCGACGCCGCCAGCGGGAACAGTCCCCGCGAATAGAGCCACTTGGAGAGGTGGTTCTGCGAGGTGTGGTACTCGAACGCCTTGTCGGGGATCGTGGCGATCATCTGCTGCATCTGCGTCAGGTCTTTTGCGCGGCCGATCTCGGCGCCCGTGTCGGGGTCTTTGAAGACGAAGTCCCCGAAGGCGAATTCGATGGCGATGTAGTCGTGCAGTTGCGAAAGCAGCGTCTTGGAGTTCTTGGCGATGAATCCCGCGCCCAGTTCCGCGGCCTGCTTGCCGAAGGCCACCTGCGACGATTGCAGCAGCACGGGCATCAGGGGGTTGTCCTGCTTGATACGGCGGCAGAGGTCGATGCCGGCGTCGAGTTTCTCGCTCTCGGGCGGGTCGTTGCGGTGGAGCACGAATCCCACGTCGGAGATCACGCCCAGCAGGTTTTTCTTATACCGTTCGTAGAGTTCCACGGCCTCTTCGTAACAGCGTGCCAGCAGGATTTTCGGACGGGCGCGTTTGCGCAGCACCTGCTGCTGCTCGTTGAAGGCGTCCTTGAGGAACTCGGTATTTTGCAGCAGGATCAGTTTATATAACTCCGGTAAATAGGTGGAATAGAAGCGGATCGAGTCCTCGACCAGCAGGATGGCCTGCACGCCCCCTTCGCGGATGTCCTCGTCGGCGTTCATCTTGTCCTCGATCAGTTTGATGATGGCGATGATCAGTTCCGTGTTGCCGTGCCACGAGAAGATGTAGTCCAGCCCCGAACGGTCCTGCTCCTCGATGCGGCGGTAGATGTCCTTCGAAAAGGAGGTCAGCAGCGCTACCGGGGTATTGGGATGCCGCTCCTTGACGATTTTGGCGAATGAAAAAACGTCGGGTTCGCCGACGTTGTACATCGTGAGGATGAAATCGAACGAATCGTCCCTGGCCAGCGCTTCCAGTGCTTCGGCGGTCGAACTGACGCGCGTCAGCGACGGCGGATTCGACATGTTGAGGTCGGTGTATTCCTGGTTGATCTGCGACTCGATATGCCCGTCCTCTTCGAGTATGTATCCGTCGTAGCTGCAGCATACGAGCAGGATTTTGTGGATACGGTATTTCATGAAGCGGTAGGGGAGTTTGTTCCCGTCGGGCATGTATTGCTCAAGGCTTTTATTCATTCGGATGCGATTTTTGATCTTCCAACAAAAATAAGGAAAAATTTGTTACCTTTGAAATCGGAAACGCTGAAAATAACCTCAGATAAGATGAGTAAGGATAAATATACCCTGCAAGAGGTCACCACTCCCGCCCTGGAGCGCGAGTGGCTCGACTTTCCCGAAAAGATTTACAAAGGAAACCGCAACTGGGTCCGTCCGCTGGACCCCGATATCCGCAAGATTTTCGACCCTTCGAAGAACGAACTCTTCGCCGACGGCGAGGCTGTCCGCTGGATGGTACGCGACGGCCGGGGCGAGGTCGTGGGCCGCATCGCTGCGTTCTACAACCGCGAAAAAGCCCTGATCGAGGAGCAGCCCACGGGCGGCTGCGGCTTCTTCGAGTCGATCGACGACCAGCAGGTCGCCGACATGATGTTCGAAGCTTCGCGCATATGGCTGGCAAGCCGCGGCATGGAGGCGATGGACGGCCCGGTCAACTTCGGCCAGCGCGACGCGTGGTGGGGCCTCCTGGTCCAGGGCTACGAGTTCCAGCCGCTGTACGAGAATCCCTACAACCCGCCCTATTACAAGGAGCTGTTCGAAAACTACGGTTTCAAGAACTATTTCAACCAGAACACCTACATCTGGAAGATTTACGACGATGACGTGAATGCCATGGTACACGACCGCGCCAAGCGCCTGTTCGCCACGCCGGGCTACCGTTTCGAACACCTCAATATCAAGAATCTGGACGATGCCGCCGAGAGTTTCCGCGTCATCTACAACAAGGCCTGGTCGCTCTTCTCGGGCGTGAAGCCTATGTCGCAGGAGGAGGCGCTGAAGATCATGCAGACGATGAAACCGATCATCGACCCCAACATCATCTTCTTCGCCTATTTCAACGACGAGCCTATCGGGTTCTTCATCATGGTCCCCGACCTGAACCGCATCATCGGCAAGTTCAAGGGCAAGTTCGGGCTGTGGCAGAAACTGCGCCTGATGTGGGACCTCAAGGTGCGCAAGGCCAGCGACCGCATCTTCGGCATCATCTTCGGCATCACGCCGGAATTTCACGGCAAGGGCGTCGAGTCGGGCATGATGTGCTACATTCTCGAAGATTACATCCGCACCGACCGCAACCGCTACAAGACGATCGAGTTCGCATGGATCGGCGACTTCAACCCCGTGATGAACCGCATGATCGAGAGCTATGTCTGCGCTACGCGTCACAAGATGCACACCACTTACCGCTACCTGTTCGACCGGACGAAGGAGTTCCACCGCTGTCCGCGTCTGGGAGTCAAACGTCGTTCCGAATAAAAACCGCCTGAAATATGAAAACTACCGCATTTACCAAGTATCACATAGCCGCGGGGGCCAAAATGGCCGAGTTTGCGGGTTATAACATGCCTATCGAGTTCACGGGCATCACCGACGAACATATGGCCGTGCGCAACGGCGCAGGGGTCTTCGACGTGAGCCACATGGGTGAAATCTGGGTCAAGGGTCCCAAAGCCCTCGACCTGCTGCAACGTATCACGACCAACGACGTTTCGAAACTCTTCGACGGCAAGGTGCAGTATACCTGCATGCCCAACGGCCGCGGAGGTATCGTCGACGACATCCTGGTCTACCGGGTCGATGCCGAAACCTACCTGCTCTGCGTCAATGCCGCCAATATCGACAAGGACTGGAACCATATTTGCGCGGAGGGTAAAGCCTTCGGCATGGAGGCGGGCCGCGGCAAGGAGTTGTACAACGCTTCGGACGAGATTTGCCAGTTGGCCGTGCAGGGTCCGCTGGCCATGAAGATCGTGCAGAAGATGTGCGCCGAGCCGGTCGAAGACATGGAGTATTACACCTTTAAGAAGATGTCCGTCGCCGGGTGCGACGCCATTCTTTCGATTACGGGTTATACCGGTTCGGGGGGCTGTGAAATTTACGTGGCCAACGAAGACGGCGACAAACTCTGGAAGGCGCTGTGGGAGGCCGGCGAAGAGTTCGGTCTGAAAAATATCGGCCTCGGGGCGCGCGATACGCTGCGCCTGGAGAAGGGTTTCTGCCTCTACGGCAACGACATCGACGACACGACCTCGCCGCTCGAAGCCGGGCTGGGATGGATCACGAAGTTCGCCGAAGGGAAGGATTTCATCGACCGCGCCGCGATGGAGAAACTCAAGGCCGACGGCGTGGCACGCAGGTTGGTGGGCCTGAAGATGATCGAGCGCGGCATTCCGCGCCACGGCTATCCGATCGCCGCGCCCGACGGGACCGAAATCGGCCGCGTCACCTCGGGAACCATGTCGCCCTGCCTGAAAGTCGGCGTCGCGCTGGGCTATGTCGAGTCGGCCTTTGCCAAACCCGGGACCGAAATCGCCGTGGTGATCCGCGAAAAGCCCGTAAAAGCCGAAGTAGTGAAGATTCCGTTCGTATAAACCGTAAACCGATTTACTATGAAAACGAAATATCTCGGGCTGGACCTTTCGAGCCCCGTCGTAGTCAGCAGTTCGCCCTATACGGCGACGATCCGCAATGTCGAACAGTGCGTCCGCAACGGTGCGGGCGCCGTAGTCCTGAAGTCGATCTTCGAAGAGCAGATTTACCGCCAGGCCGCCTCGCTCGACCGTATGGAAGGGTATGGCGATGCCGGGGAATACCTCGAACGCTATCTGGGCGAAGCCTATAAGGCCGAGTTGCTGGAACTGGTCTCCGACGCCGCCAAGACGGGTATTCCCGTTATCGGCAGCATTAACTGCGCCGGTGCGGGCGACGTGTGGATCGAATATGCTACGGCCATGCAGCAGGCCGGGGCTTCGGCGCTGGAACTGAACATTTTCCTGCTGCCGACCGACCGGCTGGCCGGGGCGCAGCAGATCGAACAGCATTATGCAGACATCGTGCGCAAGGTCGCCGCAGCGGTGACGATCCCCGTGTCGGTGAAACTGCCGATGCGCCTGACCAACGTGCTGTCGGTCGGTGATGCGCTGCTGGGCCGCGGGGCCAGCGGACTGGTGCTTTACAACCGTTTCTTCGAACCGGACATCGACATCGAGAAGATGTGCTTCGAGAACAGCGATCCTTTCAGCCAGCCGAGCGAACTGCGCAATGTGCTGCGCAGTACGGCGTTGTGCGCCCATGCGCTTCCGCAGTTGGACATCGCTGTTTCGACGGGTGTCCACGACGGGGCCGCTGTGGTCAAGTCGCTGCTTTGCGGCGCGGCTGCCGTGCAGGTCTGCACGGCGATCCATAAATACGGTTACGAGGTGATCGGGGAGATGAACCGTTTCGTCGACGCATGGGCTGCCCGCCAGGGCTTCGAATCGCTCGGCGAGTTTCGCGGACGCATGGACTACGGCTCCTCGGAGGGCGAGTTCTACCAGCGTGTGCAATACATGAAATATTTCCCGCACGATACGGAGTAAATTCGCGTGCCTGAAACCAGAAATCCCGGATGCCGTTTGTCGGTTTCCGGGATTTTTTGCGGGGTTTCGGGTTGCGGTAGGCTGTTTTGCGCCCGGCTTTTGGCGGCTGTCATTCCGGCCTGTGCAGCGGGCCTATTTCGCAGTGGTTTCCGCGTCGAATGCCGTGTCGAAGATCGTCCGCAGCCGCTGCGGATCGCGAATCACGCTGCGCAGTTCTTCGAGCCGCCGGGCGTTTTCCGATTCTGCGATCCAGAGCTTCAGGTAACCGCCTTCGGCGTATTTCTCGTGCAAATGTGCGAGGCAGCGGTCGTACTGGGCTTCGCGGTCCAGCTCCGGATAGTGTGCCAGTCCGTACTGCACGGTGCGGCGGATGATCGTCGCGGGGTCGATTACCCGGTCGGCCTCGGCCACGATGCGTCCGTAGATCGTGCGGGGCTCGTGGTCCGACGAGGCCCGGTGGTCCTCCACGGCGTCGCGCATCACGGCGATCTGCTCCTCCGTGAACCAACGGCGTAACTCCGCATCCGCCGCGAGGATGCGCCCTGCGTCGATGTGGTGCTGTTCGCGCCCGTTCACGAGGCCCGTGTCGTGGTAGGCGGCGATGGTATAAACCATGTCGGCGTCCACGTCGTAATGCGCGGCCAGGCCGAGGCTTTGTGCGATGACTGTCCGTACGTGGTCCGTGCGGTGTGCTGCGTCGAAATGTGCATAGCGGGGGATGATCTCCCGTTCGATGTATTGTTCGAGTTCCTGGTTCATGGTGTAAAGGTATAAAAAAGTCCCGGATTAACGGATCGTGTTATGGGCGTATTCGCTCTCGCTGTTCCGGGCTGAGGGGCGTATGGCATGTATAAAAGAATCCCTCCTGCAAAGG
This sequence comes from Alistipes montrealensis, assembly GCF_018362775.1. Lineage (GTDB taxonomy): Bacteria > Bacteroidota > Bacteroidia > Bacteroidales > Rikenellaceae > Alistipes > Alistipes montrealensis. The sequence goes on along the minus strand of NZ_JAGYXY010000008.1, from coordinate 46,911 downwards.
AGGGATTCAACTGGATGCCGAAGTTCCGGATGGCGTATCCGGGCGGGATTGGTTATTTCGCGTAGGATACGGCGCGGGTTTCGCGGATGACGGTGATCTTCACCTGACCCGGGTAGGTCATTTCGTCCTGGATCTTCTTGGCGATATCGTGCGACAGTCCTTCCGACTCCTGGTCGGTGAGTTTGTCCGCTCCGACGATCACACGCAGTTCGCGGCCGGCCTGGATGGCATAGGTCTTCATCACGCCGGGATACGAAAGGGCGATGTCTTCCATCTCCTTCAGGCGCTTGATGTAGCTCTCGACCACCTCGCGGCGTGCACCGGGACGTGCGCCCGAAATGGCGTCGCAAACCTGGATGATCGGGGAGATGATCGAGGTCATCTCCACTTCGTCGTGGTGGGCGCCGATGGCATTGCAGATCTCGGGTTTCTCCTTGTATTTCTCGGCGAGTTTCATGCCGATAATTGCGTGCGGCAGTTCCGGTTCGTCGTCGGGCACTTTGCCGATGTCGTGCAGAAGGCCTGCGCGGCGGGCGGTTTTGGGGTTGAGGCCCAGTTCCGACGCCATGATGCCTGCGAGGTTCGCCGTTTCACGGGCGTGCTGCAACAGGTTCTGGCCGTAGGACGAACGGTATTTCATCTTGCCGATCATGCGGATCAACTCGGGATGCAGTCCGTGGATTCCGAGGTCGATCGTCGTGCGTTTGCCGACTTCGACGATCTCTTCTTCGATCTGTTTCTGGACTTTGGCGACTACCTCCTCGATACGTGCGGGGTGGATACGGCCGTCGGTTACCAGTTGGTGCAGGGCCAGACGCGCGATCTCGCGGCGTACGGGGTCGAATCCCGAGAGGATGATGGCCTCGGGCGTATCGTCGACGATGATCTCGATGCCCGTCGCAGCCTCCAGGGCGCGGATGTTGCGGCCCTCGCGGCCGATGATGCGGCCCTTGACCTCGTCGCTCTCGATGTTGAACACCGTCACGGCGTTTTCGATGGCCGTCTCGGTCGCTACACGCTGGATCGACGCTACGATGATGCGCTTGGCCTCTTTCGTAGCCGTCAGCTTGGCCTCTTCGACGGTTTCGTTGATATAGGAAGCGGCTTCGGTCTTGGCCTCGGCCTTCATGTTTTCGATGAGAATATTTTTGGCGTCTTCCGAACTCATGCCCGAAATCTGCTCCAGGCGCGTGTTCTGTTCACGCTGCATCTGGTCGACCTCCTCCTTTTTGTGCTCGAGGATCTGCAACTGATTCTGCATCTGCTCTTTCAGCCGGTCGTTTTCGCGGAGTTTATTCTCCAGTTCGCGCTGCTGGTTTTGCAGGTTCTGCTCGATCTGCTTGGCGCGCTGCTCGCTCTGTGCGATCTTCTGGTTCCGCTCGTTGACCTGGCGGTCGTATTCGCTCTTGAGCTGTATGAATTTCTCTTTTGCCTGAAGGATACGCTCCTTCTTGATCATCTCTCCCTCGGCCTCGGCCTCCTTGAGGGCGGCTTCGCGGCGCTTGCGGATCGAGGTCTTGGCCACGAGGTTCGTTACGACCGCGTAGACTGCGACGGCGACCACGGCAGAGATTGAGGCAGCCAAAATGATACTATACATTGGTCTTTACTTGTTTTTAATTATTATTAGGGTTTCTTATTGTGTAGCCATAAAAAAACCGCATAGGATTCCTTAGTCTCGTTTGACGAATCTGCCGATCAGTCATGTGTGGGGGCTCCGGCAATCGCAATCTTCCAACGGTACGCCGTAACGTACTCCCCGTGAGGGTAGTAAGGCCTGATTTTGAAGCGCCTTGAGTTGCCCCAATTTAAAAAGTGTTCAGTTTCGCAAAGCTTTAAGGAATCTATGCGGGTAGATTCTTATATGTAAAAGAACGTTTTTCGTAACATGCATATTGTCCGCCGCCGGGCTTCGCTTCGTTGCGCCGCCCCTTTTTGCAGACTTCCCCGGAGGTTACTTCTTCGGGTCGTTCAGATACGCATCTATTTCCGTGCCGATTTTTTCAAGCTGCCGGAGATCTTCGTTGTCCACCTCCCGGCTCTGCCGCATTCCGACGTTCGCGATAGCGAATTTCAGTGCGGCCATCGACAGATAGTCTTGGTCGGTCCAGTTCTTGATATTCTGTTGTTTTATCAGTGCGAGGTAGCTGTTCACCTCCCGTTCGGCAAGCCGGTATACCTCCTCTTTCCCGCTCTCGATATTGAACGGATAGCTCTTGCCTGCTATTTTGAGGGTTATCGCCTGTTTTGCCATTTTTCGGTTCGTTTATTATGCTTTCCTCTTCGTTGGGGCCTCCCGGCCGTTTTCCTCGTCTTGGCCTCTATTCGGCCTGTTGTTCCGCCGGGGCCGCCAGCGGCTGGCCCAGCAGTGCGATGCATTTGTCCACCTCCCGCATAAGACGGTTGACGCGTGCCCGCGCTTTTTCCCGGTTGCGGCTTTCGCCTGCAAGTCCCTCGGTCAACTGCATGCGCGCTACTTCGGCATCCAGTTCCCTGACGCGTTCTTCGAGCGTGCGCTTCTCGGAGCGGAGCGTGTCGCGCTGCGCAGTCAGTTCGGCGCAAAGATCCGACAGCCGTTTATGGTCGTCGATCAACTGCCGCACGCGGGCTTCGATGTTCGTTATCACGCTTTTGTCGGCCATGGCCTTCGGGTATAATTCCGGTTTACCTTTCAAAGGTACGAAAAAGAACGGTAAATTACAAATAATATTTCAAGAGGGGCGACTCCGCCGCTTTACAATCCGCGCAGACGCACTCGCAGCCTCCGGCTGCGTTTACAGATTTAACCCACCCCTAAATCCCCGCCTTGGCGGGGGCTTTCTGGTTACGGCCTCGCATTTACCGCTTCTCCGTAAAGGTCGTAGTCGGCGGCCGAGGTGATCGTTACGTCGTAGAAATGCCCGCGCAGCAACCGTCGTCCCGATGCCGGAATCAGGATTTCCTGGTCCACTTCGGGTGAGTCGTACTGCGTGCGCCCTACGTAGAAATCGCCCTGGCGCGAATCGACGATCACCCGTTCGGTGCGTCCTACGCGGCTGCGGTTGTTTTCGAGCGAAATTTCATTTTGCAGGGCCATGATGCGCTCCACACGCTCCTGCTTGACCGCTTCGGGCACGTTGTCCCGGAGCTTTTCGGCCGACCACGTTCCCTCTTCCTCCGAGTAGGGGAAGACGCCCAGCCGTTCGAAGCGCACCTCGCGCACGAATGCCAGCAACTCCTCGAAATCGGCCTCCGTTTCGCCCGGATAACCCACCAGCAGTGTCGTGCGCAGCGCCAGGTCGGGAATCGCCCCGCGCAGGCGGCGGATCAGCTCCATCGCTTCGGCCTTGGTATGGCGGCGGTGCATGGACGCGAGTTGTGCGTCGGAGATATGCTGGAACGGAATATCGAGGTATTTGCAGATTTTCGGTTCCGAAGCCATGACTTCGATCACCTCGTCGGGAAAAGCCGCCGGGTAGGCGTAGTGGAGCCGTATCCATTCGATGCCGTCGATGCGGCAGAGGCGGCGCAGCAACTCGGCGAGCATCCGCCTGCCGTAGAGGTCGATGCCGTAGTAGGTCGTGTCCTGCGCGATGACCATCAACTCCCGGACGCCCCGTCCGGCCAGCTTGCGGGCCTCCTCCTCCAGCTCCTCCATCGGAACTGAAATGTGCTGGCCGCGGATGAGCGGAATGGCGCAGTAGCCGCATTTCCAGTTGCAGCCCTCCGAAATCTTCAGGTAGGCGTAGTGCTTCGGGGTCGTCAGGCAGCGTTCGGTAGCCAGCGCCGGGTCCTCGGCGGCCCCCAGGGCGCGGACGATGCCGTCCCAGGTGCGGGCTCCGAAATAGTCGTCCACCTCGGGGATTTCGGTCCGCAGGCAGTCGGCGTAACGTTCCGAAAGACAGCCCACGACGAAGAGCTTTTCGATCTTTTCGGCGCTTTTGGCCGCCGCGGCCCGGAGGATCATGTCGATCGATTCCTGTTTTGCGTCGCCGATAAATCCGCAGGTGTTGATCACCACGACCTTGGCATCGGTGCGGTCGCTGTCGTACAGCACTTCGTATCCGGCCGCCGAAAGCCGTGCCATCAGGTGCTCGCTGTCGACCGTGTTCTTCGAGCAGCCGAGCGTTATGACGTTAATTTTTTTCATCGAGGGTTACTTGCTTTCGCCGAACAGTGCGTTGACGAACTCCTTGCGGTCGAAGATCCGCAGTTGGTCGATGCCCTCGCCGATGCCGATGTAGCGTACCGGGATGTGGAACTGGTCGCTGATGCCGATCACGACACCGCCCTTGGCCGTGCCGTCGAGTTTGGTGATCGTGAGCGAGGTGACCTGTGTGGCCTGCGTGAACTGTTTTGCCTGCTCGAAGGCGTTCTGTCCCGTCGAGCCGTCGAGTACGAGCATCACTTCGTGCGGTGCGCCGGGGATTACCTTTGCCATGACGTTGCGGATTTTCGTCAGCTCGTTCATCAGGTTGACCTTGTTGTGCAGACGCCCGGCGGTGTCGATCAGCACCACGTCGGCGCCGTTGGCCTTGGCCGATGTGAGCGTATCGAAAGCCACCGATGCAGGGTCCGATCCCATCTGCTGGCGGATCATCGTAGCTCCCGCGCGGTCGGCCCACACCTGCAACTGGTCGATGGCAGCCGCGCGGAACGTGTCCGCCGCGCCGATCCAGACCTTGCGCCCCGCTTTGTTGAGTTGCGCCGCCAGCTTGCCGATGGTCGTGGTCTTGCCGGCGCCGTTGACGCCTACGACCATCACCACATAGGGCTGGCCCTCGGTGGCGTCCAGTCCGAAATGCTCCGACGAACCGTGTGCGTCCTCCATCAGCGTCATAATCTCCTCGCGCAGGATCGACTGCAATTCCGAGGCGTTCATGTATTTGTCCCGGGCGACGCGCTCTTCGATGCGGCGGATGATCTTCACGGTCGTTTCCACGCCCACGTCCGACGAGATGAGCACCTCTTCGAGGTCGTCCAGCACGTCGGCGTCGATCGTCGAGCGGCCCGCCACGGCGCGCGCCAGTTTCGAGAAAAGCCCCGTTTTCGTTTTTTCCAGTCCGGCGCTGAGTTCTTCCTGTTGTTTCTGCGCCTGCTCCCCGGTGGGCGGCGTATCCTGTTTCTTTTTGAAAATATCGAAAAATGCCATGTCGTTATGAATTTCTTTGGAAAGGCTGCGTAAGCCGGCTGCAAACCAGGTTTGCCTGGGTTTGCCGGGGCGCCGCCTGCCTGTGTGAAAGTTTTTCTTTTGGCAAAGATAACAAGAAAGTTTGGAAAAAAACGTTATATTTGTCGTATATACCTTTATCTATAATGATGAAAAGAACCATTCTGCTGTTGTTCGCAGCGCTTTGCGGGGTACTGACGGCCGCCGCCCAGGACTTGATCGTCAAGACCGACGCCACGAAGATCGAAGCCAAAGTGATTGAAATTACGCCCGATGCGGTGCGTTACAAACGTTTCTCGAATCCCGACGGTCCGACTTACGTGCTTCCCGTTGCGGAGATTCATTACATCCAGTATGCCAACGGCGAAAAGGAGTATTATACCAAGAGTATCCCCGCAACGCCGCTGACCCCGGCTGTCCCTGCAACTCCTGCAACTCCTGCAACTCCTGCAACTCCTGCGGTTCCCGAGACTCCGGCAACCCCGGCTGTTCCTGCGGCTCCCGCTGTTCCTGCGCAGCCTGTTTCCGGCCAGTATGTGCTCAAGCTGTATGAGATCGGCGAACTCTATGATCAGAACGGTATCAAGGGGGTGATTTGCCAGCTTTCGGACGACCGCCTGCATGGCCTGGTGGTGTCGCTCGACGAAATTTACCTCCATTGGAGCGAGTTCCGCAAACCCGACCTGCGCGTGGCCGGCGCCGACAACCGTACCGACGGTGTGGAGAATATGGAGAAGGTGGCGCAGTATATTGCGGCCAACAACCTTTCGTGGGATGATTTTCCGGCTTTCAAATGGTGTCGCGACAAGGGCGAGGGCTGGTATCTGCCCGCCATCGACGAACTGCTGACCATCGGCCACAACTATAACGGCGGAACCCGTGTGACGAACAACCGCCAGGCGCGCAATAAGTTCAACGATGCACTCAAGGATGCCGGGGGTAAGCGTATGGACCGCCTCGTGTACTACTTCTCCTCGACCGAAATGGACGAGAAGAACGCCTACACGACCCATATGGGTATTGAACCTCCCTACGTGATCGAAATCCCGAAGTACAATAAATTCCTCGTGCGCGCCGTACACAAATTCTGACGTTTTTATGCCTTCTTTGGAGCGAATAAATCTTTTCGTCGCCATCGACGAAAGTTATGCGCAGCATTGCTGTGTGATGTTGGTTTCGGTATTGGAAAACAATCCGGACCAGGCATTTGATTTCCACATACTGACCGACGGCCTCTCGGAGCACAGCCGCAGCCGGCTCGAATCGGTAGCCAAACGCCATACGGATTGCCGGTTGGATGTCCGTCTTGTCGATGACGCTGATTTTCGGGATCTCAAACTCAATATCCCGCACGTTTCGCGCCATACTTATTATAGGTATGCCATCGCCGAACTCTATCCTCAGCTCGACAAAGCCCTTTATCTCGATGCCGACCTGGTGGTCCGGGGAAGCCTTGCGGAGTTGTGGAATACCGACCTCGCCGGGTACTTGTGCGCCGGCGTGCGTGACCTGGGAATCGAAGAGCTTCATTATAAGCCGGAGATCGGTTTCGAATTGGACGAGTTGTATATCAATGCCGGAGTGTTGTTGCTTAATCTTGCGGAGATGCGCCGGGAGGGCCTTTTCCGTCGGTTGTGCGATAAAACCGCCGAATTGGAAGGGCGGATTCGCTTTCAGGATCAGGATGTGATCAATATCGTCTGCCGGGGGCGGATTCTCGAATTGCCCGAGCGGTTTAATTTCACCTGGGAGCATACCCGGGCTTTCCCTGCCCGGCGTGCCGAGGCCGTCATCGTTCACTATACCGGGGCCCGGAAACCTTGGTCGGCGGCGTTTTGTCCCAATCCGTTGAAAGGAATTTATTACCAGTATCTTGCCCGGACACCCTATGCATCGGCCCGCTATGGATTACAGTTCCGCCAGGCCGTGCAGAAGATGCTTCCCGCATTTTTGCGTAAAAAACCGACTGGGGTGAAACCCATCCGGGTCGCACTGATTGTCAATGAATTTTTCGGCGGCGGGGGTACGGCTATCGGCGGCATCGGATTTCTTGCCCGCAATTATATCGCCCGGTATATTCCCTGCGACGATATCCGGATCGACGTGCTGATCGGACGGCATCACGGTCTCTCGATGGCCTCGCGGATTCGTGTGGACAATGTTTTTCTGTATCGCCTGCCGGGGCGTCATTTCATCGCCCGGTGGCTGAAGCGGAAACATTATGATCTTTATTTCTCTCCCGAAATGACTTGGGATATGCTGCATTACGAGGGGAAAAGCAACATTCCGTTATTGCTCTGGGTGCAGGACCCGCGGCCCTGGACCGATTGGCTCGAAATCCAGACGGTCGGCATGTATCCCGAAACTTGTTACTGGAACACCCGGATTTACGAATCCGTACACCGGCTTTTCAAGCAGGGACGGGTGTCGTTCGTGACTCAGGGGCGTTACCTTGCCGAGAAGGCCCGTATCCTTTACCGGCTCTCCGGTCAAACCCCTGTAGAATACCTGCCTAATCCGATCGACGTGGAACCCGGGTTCGATGTCGAAAGCCATCCGAAAAAGGATATGGTGATTTTTGTCGGACGCATCGCTTCCGTCAAGCGGGCGTGGTTGTTCTGCGAGATCGCGAAGCGTACTCCCGAATATGATTTCTACCTGATCGGACAGTCGCAGATCGAAAAGGACCGCAACGATGAGATTATGGCGCCTTATCGTACCGGTATTCCCAACCTGCATTTTACGGGGCATCTCGAAGGCGAAGAGAAATTCCGCCATATCAAGGATGCCAAAATTCTGATCAATACGTCGATTCACGAGGCGCTGCCCGTGACGTTCCTCGAAGCCCTGGCTTGCGGGACATTGCTGGTGAGTTGCCAGGATCCCGACGGAATGACTTCCCGTTTCGGTATTTATACGGGTCCGGTGTTGGGCGACGGATATGACAAGGTCGATCTTTTCGTCGATGCGGTCCGTACGCTGATCAAGGATGAAGCGCGGCGCAAGGAGTTGTCCGTTGCGGCGCGTGAGTATGTAAGGACCGTGCACGGCGTCGGGGAGTTTATCCGCAACACCCGCAGCCTGATTCGTGAGAACGCATTGCGACGTTAGCGGTCTCCATATTGGTGAAAAACACAAAGGGCATCCCGAAAGATGCCCTTTGTATTTAAGAGTGGTCTCTTAAAATACTTATTTCTTCTCGTCGAAGAAATCCTTTACCTGGTCGTTGGGAATGACGCCTTCCTTGAACATGTAGGAACCGGTTTTGTCCGACTTGACCATCTTGATGCACTTGGTGAATTGCTTACCCGTGCCGGTTTTCAGTGTTGCGACTACTTTCTTTGCCATAGAGCTTCTTTACTATTTGATTTCACGGTGAACGGTAACCCGCTTGAGGAAAGGATTGTACTTCTTACGCTCCAGACGATCGGGGGTGTTTTTCTTGTTCTTGGTGGTGATGTAACGGGACATTCCCGCAACGCCGCTCTCTTTTTGTTCGGTGCACTCGAGGATGACCTGAACTCTGTTGCCTTTCTTTGCCATTTGTTACTCGTTGTTTTTAGTACACGCTTTTGGGTGCGGCAGCTTCGCGAAGAGCGGCTGCGAGCCCTTTCTTGTTAATTGTTTTCATTCCGGCAGCGGATACCTTCAGGGTAATCCAGCGGCCCTCCTGCTCGGACCAGAAGCGCTTGGTTTTCAGATTGGGACTGAATTTGCGCTTGGTCTTGTGGTGCGAGTGCGAGACGTTGTTGCCCACAATCGCCACCTTGCCTGTGATTTCGCAAACTTTCATTGTTTGATTTTTTTTGGTTAAAACCCGGTTAAGGGAGTGCAAATATACAACCTTTTCGGCAAATAGCAAAGGCGGTCCCCTTTTTTTTCGGCCGGAAGCCCGATTCGGAAGCTGATAGGGGCTATTTGACGGGGATTGTCAGCAGGAACCGTGCCCCGGAGGCATGTCCCGTGTCGAGGCGTACATCGCCGCCCAACGCGCGTGCGATCAGCCGGCTGACGGACAGTCCGAGCCCGAGGCCCTGGGTGAAGGTGTCGAGCTTGACGAACCGTTCGAAAATATGCTCGTGCTCTCCTTCGGGCACACCGGGACCGAAGTCCGTAACTGCGAAGGTGATGCTGCGGCTGTCTTCGGACAGGTCGTAGGAGAGCGTAACGCCCTTCGCCGGGTCGGTGAAACGGACGGCGTTGCGCAGCAATTCGGTGAGCGCTTTGGAGAGCAGAAGCTCCGATGTCCTGAGCCGGAACGCTTCCCGTCCTGGCAGGAACTGGATTTCAGCCTGCTGCCGTTCGCTTTTCGCCAGGTTGTGAATACACTCCCGGCAGCAGGCGTTGATTTCGACCGGAGCGGCCGCCGGGGGATTGTCGGACGATTCGAGGTCGGCGATATAGAGTACGTCGCTCACCAGTTTTTGCAGATTGCCGCTGTTTTCCCAGATGATGTCGATATAGACGCTGCGTTCGGGATCGTCGTCCGCAGTCGTTGCGGCCAATTCGGCGAATCCGACAATCGAGTTCAGCGGCGTGTTGATCTCGTGGGTGATGTTGCGGATGAAATGGCTTTTCATCCGGTTGGCCTCCTCGGCGGCACGTTTGGCGTGGGCCAGGCGGCGGTTGAGGCGCGTCAGGATGACGATGAATGCCGTGGCCAGCAGCAGGATGACGCCCAGTCCGATTTCGAATATGCGGGAGCGGCGCAGCCGTTCGGCCTGGGCCTGCTGCTGCGCTTCGATCTTTTCGCGGTCGAGGCGTTCGACATCGAAAAGCGTGGCGAATTCGTTGAGCGTCTCCCGGTTATTGTGCTCGTACCTCTCCTGTGCCAACGCTGTCTGCTGCGAAAGGTCTTCGGCTGCGGCCCTGTAATTCCCCAGTTCGTAATTGATCGCAGCCCGGGTCCCGAGCATCGGGATATAGAAATAATGCATGCTGGACGTGCTGTCCTGCTGCGTTTCGTAGGCGGCCAACTGCTTGTTGACGATTGCCAGCGCTTTGTTCAGTTCGCCGCTGCCCCGGTAAATGGCGATCTCGATCTCCTCGATCTTGTTTTCCGAGACGTAGCCGTTGTTCCCCTCGCGGATTTCGCGCAGGAGCTGCCGGGCGTGCGAAAAATCCCCTTCGTTCGCATAGCGGTTGGCCCGGGCGATGCGGACACGCCAGATATGCTCGGGGAGCAGAATGGTTTTTTCGGCCATTCGGAGCGCCTCGTCGGCCTGGTCGTATTTTTTCTGCAGGGTATACATCTCGCCCAGTTGCAGGTAGAGGTAGGAGATATCGACCTCTTTCAGCCCGTTCGGACCGGCGATCCCGATGGCTTTGCGGTAGGAGTCGATCGCTGTGTCGTAAAGCGATTTGGTTCGGTATATATGCCCCAACTGCTTGTATGCCTCGGCGATGGCCGGTTTGTAGTCGTCCCGGATCGCCTGGTCGCGGAAGCGTTCCAGTTCGTATTGTGCGAGGGTGTATTTGCTGTATTTGGTGTAATAGGTGATCAGCCGTGTCCAGACGAAATAATAGTGCGTCAATTGGTTGTGCTCCCGGGTGAATTGCTGGGTGCGTGCGACCCACACTTTGACCGAGTCGAAGTTGCCGGTATAGTAGTAATAGTCGGTTTTCAGGCACATCGCCACGGATTGCATGCGGCGGTTCTGTTTCTCGCCCGCCAGCCGGAACATGGTGTCGGCTTTGAGCGGCATTTCCGGATCTTGTTTGTGGCGGTTGCACCAGCGGTAATAGGCTACAAGCATAGTGTCGAGCCCGTCGGCTGCGGTTTGGGCGGTAGCAGACGATACGGACGCTACCAATATGGCTAAAAGCAGCAGGGCGTTTTTCATTACTTTTTGGGCTAAAAACGCTCAAAATTAACCGTAAAAACCATAAAAACCAAATAAAAAGGCTGTAAATTCGCTTATTTAGGGATTATATCGGGCCGTTTTCTCTGTCAACAGTTCTTCTTCGAGCAGGGCGACGGCAGCCGTACCGGCTTTGCGGATGACTTTGTTGCGGCTGCCGTTTACGTGAATCAGCCGCGATACGGTGCGTTCGGGTGAGCTGACGGCGATCCAGACCGAGCCTACCGGGAGTTCGGGCGTGCCGCCCGAAGGGCCTGCGATGCCGGTGGTGGCGATTCCGTAGTGGGCGTCGGCGGCATGGCGGACGCCCTCGGCCATTTTGCGTACGATCTGCTCGCTCACCACGCCGTAGCGGGCGATGGTGTCGCGCGAGATACCCAGCAACAGTTCTTTTGTCTGGTTCCAGTAGGCTACCACGCCGCCTTTGAAATAGGCCGATGCGCCGGGCATGGCCGTAAACCGGGCCGCGATGGAACCTCCCGTACAACTTTCGGCGACAGCGAGGGTCTGTGTACGGTCGATCAGCAGCCGGTGTACGTTTTTTTCCGGCTTGAAACTGTTGCAGGAGGCTGTCAGCGCGATTACGGCCAGTAGGGCGAGTAATTTATTCATGGCTGAAGTTTTAATTTCCATTGAGGCAGTCGCGCAGCAGGCCGAGGGCGAAGGCGCTGGCGCGGTCGATGATTTGTCCCCGGTCGGTTCCGCACTGTTTGAGGATGGCGACCGTCTGTTCGGGGGTGGCCACGGCGATCCAGACCGTGCCGACGGGTTTCTCCGCCGAGCCGCCCGTGGGGCCTGCGATGCCGGTGGTGGCGACGGCGTAGTCGGCGCCGGCCGCACGGCGGGCCCCTTCGGCCATCTGGCGGGCTACCTGTTCGCTCACGGCGCCGTAACGTGCGATGTCCGCGGCATCGACGCCCAGGAGCCTGGTTTTCGAATCGTTGCTGTACGACACTACGCCGCAGAGGAAGTAAGCCGATGCGCCGGGCATGGCTGTAAACCGCGCGGCGATCGAACCGCCCGTGCAACTTTCAGCCACGGCGAGCGTCAGTCCCCGCCGGGTGAGTATTTCGTGCACTACCTCCTGCATGGTCGCGGTCTCGAACCCGAGGATGTTGTGGGGAATGATCTTGCGCAGCGCCTCGAACTGGCTCTCTATTTCGCGGGCGACGCTCTCTCCTTCCACCTCATAGGCCGACAGGCGCAGGCGTACCGCACCCGGATTGGGCAGGTAAGCCAGTTTCAGGTACGGGGGCAGGGCGTTTTCCCATGCTTCGATCCGCTCGGCGAGCATCGACTCGGCGAGTCCGGCGGTGATCATCGTGCGGTGGACGATCTGCCGCAGCGCGAAATGGGCCTTCAGGCGGGGCATCACCTCGTCTTCGATCAGGTGTTCCATTTCGAAGGGTACGCCTGGCAGCGAGACGATCACGTGTCCGTCGCGTTCGAACCACATGCCCGGGGCTGTGCCGTGGGCGTTGAACAGGACCGTGCAGCATGCGGGAACCATTGCCTGCGAGCGGTTGAGCTCGTTGAACCCGATGCCGCGCTCGGTGAGCATTTTCTCGACGTGCTCCGCTACCCGCTCGTCATAGCGCATTTCGCAGTGGAACATCTCTGCGAGGGTCTTCTTGGTGATGTCGTCCTTCGTGGGGCCGAGGCCTCCCGTGACGATGGTCACCTCCGAGCCCGCGAGGGCGTTTTCCACGGTCTGGATAATCTGTGCCCGGTCGTCGCCGATCGAGATTTTCTCGCGGACCACGATGCCGGCTGCATTGAGGTGTTTGGCAATGGAAACCGAATTGGTATCCACGATCTGTCCGATGAGTATTTCATCGCCGATGGTGATGATTGTCGCTTTCATGGCCGGATGGTTACTGATTTTCCGCAGGTTCCTGCGGCGTTTGCGGGGTGTTGGCGGCTTCGGGGAGTTCCAAATCGCCGGTTTTCGGAGCTGCTGCTGTTCCTGCGGTCGCCTCGGCCTGCCGGGCTTCCGCGTCGGTGATCAGCGCGCGGCACACCTCTTTGACGATTCCGGGGCCGTTGTAAACGTAGCCGGTGTAGAGTTGTACGAGGTCAGCCCCGGCGTCGAGCATTGCCCGCACGTCGTCGGCCGACATCACTCCGCCGACGCCGATGATGGGGTAGTTTCCGCCCGAACGCGTGTGCACCCGGCGTACGACCTCCACGGCGCGGCGGGTGAGCGGAGCGCCGCTGAGGCGTCCGCTGCCGATCTTTTCGAGCGACGCCCGGCTCGTGTGCAGCCCCTCGCGACTGTGGGTTCCGTTGGTTGCCACGATGCCGTCGAGCGGCGTTTCGAGCAGCACGTCGGTGATCTGGTCGATCACCTCGTCGGACATGTCGGGCGAGATTTTGAGCATGATCGGCCGGAACTGGTTCTGGCCGCGCCGGAAGTCGAACAGCGGGTTGAGTATCTGGAGAATATGTTCGCGCGTATGTGTCAGCCCTTCCCGGCAGGCGTTGTCGCAGCTGATGTTCACGGTGAAATAGTCCGCGTACTGATAAAGGCTGCGGAAGAGTTTCAGGTAATCGGCCGGGGCGTTCTCGGCGGGTGTTGCGGTGTTTTTGCCGATGTTGCAGCCTACGATTACCCCGTTGTGCGGACGCCGGAGGTGGCGGATGGTGGCTTCGAGACCGCGGTTCGAAAGTCCGATGCGGTTGACGATGGCGTTGTCCTTGGGCAGGCGGAAGACCCGCGGCCGCGGATTGCCCGCCTGCGGACGGGGCGTCACGGTCCCCACTTCGATGAATCCGAATCCCAGTGCGGCCAGTTCGCGGAACGCTTCGCCGTTGCGGTCGAATCCGGCCGCCAGCCCGACGGGGTTGGCGAAGCGGATGCCGAAGACCTCGCGTTCGAGCGCCGGGTGCTTCACGGCGTAGCACTTGCGCAGCAGCCAGCGGCCGCCGGGAATCAGCCCGATGATGCGCAGCAACAGCAGCACCGCATGATGGGCCCGCTCGATGGTGAGCGAGAAAAGCACGGGCTTTATAAATCTCCGGTACATTTTTTTTCGAAGTAATTGCCGCAAAGATAGTGCAAGGCGAGTGCAGAAGCAAATTTATTTGCTTTTGCCGAGCCGCCGCCTATCTAAGGCGAAGCCAAAGATAGTGCAATCCGGCGGCGGAGCCAAATTTATTTGCTTTTGCCGAGCCGCCGTCTGTCTGAGGCGAAGCCAAAGATCGTGCAAGCCGGGCGCGGAGCCGAATTTATTTCACGGGACCGGGATGCTGCCTGTCTGAGCCGCTATTTATCGCGGGCAAAGGTAATTAAAAAAGAGTGAATCCGCTAAAAATATTCGCGGCGGTAGGCATAATGGTCGCGCATGGACTCGAAATCGCCCGGCCGCTCCTTCAGGCGGCGGCTTTCGGCTCCGATGTCGTAGGCCTTTCCGATAGTTGCGCATAACTCCTGCCAACCGATCGGCCGCGGGGTCGCCGGGGCGGCTTCGGGCGGATACCATCCTTCGAGCGGGAACCCGAAACGGCGGGCCAGCGAGGCGACCGACATAGCCGTGGCGTTGGCTTTGCCCTGTTCGGAATAGCCTGCAATGTGGGGCGTGGCCAGCAGCGCATGGGCCAGCAGGGCCGGGTCGAGGTGCGGTTCGTGCTCCCAGACATCGAGCGCGCAGTCGAGTCCGCTCGCCAGCAGGGCGTCGCCGTCGACCACCTCCCCGCGCGAAGTGTTGATCACGACGGCGCCGGGTTTCATTAGGGCGAACAGTTGCCGGCCGGCCATATGCCGCGTCGTGTCGTCGAGCGGTGTGTGGAAGGTGAGGATGTCGGCTTCGCCGGCTACCTCTTCCAGGGGCCTGAACCCGCAGTGTTCCCGCTCTTCACGCGGCGGGTCGCAGCAAATGACGCGGAATCCCCACGCCTCGGCGTACTCCCTGACGAGCGATCCGACGTGTCCCACGCCCACGATGCCCAACGTCCGTTCGGCAGGCTCCCAGCCCTGTGTGCGTGCGAGGTGAGCGAGTGCCGCGCCGACCCATTGCAGGACGCCCCGGGCGTTGCAGCCGGCGGCCGTGGTGACCTCGATTCCGTGCTCCGCGCACCAGGCCCGGTCGATGTGGTCGAACCCGATGGTCGCCGTGGCGATCATTCGTACGCGCGAACCCGCCAGGAGCGCTTCGTCGCACCGGGTGCGGGTGCGTATCACCAGCGCGTCGGCGTCGTGTGCGTCGGCGGCCGAAATTGCCGTCCCGGGGAGGTATTCCACCTCGGCGAACGGCTCCAGGACACCCCGCAGAAAGGGTATGGCGCTGTCGGCAATGATTTTCATAATTTGGTGTATTTATCTCCGTTTCTCGTCATTCGGGTGAACAAAGATAGGTAAAAATTAAAATTTTCGTACCTTTGCCGTTCAAAACGGAACGTTTTCGCCGGGTGAATGCAAAGTCCGGGCCTGCATGGTCCCGGGCTGACGGCGAAAACGGCAAAAGAATGATGAACGTTATGGAACAGAAACCCTTCGATCCGGATGGTGTCGGTGTGGACAACGGGACCTATTTCGGGCTTCCGTTCGATCCCGAAACGGCGGAACTGGTGCTGATTTCGGCGCCGTGGGACGTAACGGTCTCTTACGGAGCGGGAGCGGCCTATGCGCCCGATGCCATTATCGAAGCTTCGACACAGTTGGATTTCCACGATCCGCTGGCTCCCGGCGCCTGGCGCCGCGGTATCGCCACGGCCGACGTGGACTATTCGCTGCAGGAATCTTCGCAGCGCCTGCGGGCCGACGCTACGCGGGTGATCGACCACCTCGAAGGGGGCGGTTGCCTCGAGGACGACTATGTCGTGCGCAAGGTCCGCCGCGTCAACGAGGGATGTATGGCGATGAACGCCAACATCGAGGCGCAGGCTTCACGCTGGCTCGACGCCGGCAAGACGGTGGGGCTCGTCGGCGGCGACCATTCGACCCCCTACGGGTTGATCCGGGCGCTGGGCGCGCGGCACGCGGAGTTCGGCATCCTGCATGTCGATGCCCACTGCGATTTGCGCGACGCGTACGAGGGATTCGAGTTTTCCCATGCTTCGATCATGTTCAACGTCCTGCGCGACGTGCCGCAGGTCGTGAAGATCGCCCAGGTCGCCGTGCGCGACTTCAGTGAGACGGAGGCTGCGCTGGCGGCCTCGTCGGAACGCATCGCCTCCTTCGACGACCTTTCGCTCGCTGCCGCCGCTTTTCGCGGCGAGACGTGGGACGCGCAGTGCCGCCGCATCGTCGACGTGCTGCCGCAGGAGGTTTACGTGAGTTTCGACATCGACGGACTCACCTTCGAAAACTGCCCCCATACCGGTACGCCGGTTTCGGGCGGACTTACATTCAACCAGGCCGTCTACCTGCTCGACACGCTGGTTCGCTCGGGACGCCGCATCATCGGCTTCGACGTGGTGGAGGTGTGTCCCGTAGCCGACGAACGAATCGACGCCATTACGGGCGCCCGCATGCTGTGGAAGCTCTGCGGGCAGACGCTCAGGTCGGCCGCCAAAAACAACGAACGATAAATGCGACTGTTTTCAATGTACCGCTGGGTTCGCCAGCGACACATGATGGGGCTTCGCGGCCGTAGTTTCCTGGAAGCTCCCTGGGCCGGAGGCGTCGTGCTGCTGGTGTGCGTCATCGCCGCCATGTTGCTGGCCAACCTGCCAGCGACCAAACTCTACTACCACCACCTGCTCGAAACCGACCTTTCGCTGATGGTCCGCTCGCCCGACGGAGTGATCGACTGGATCTTCCCGCGGGGAATGACCGTCGAGAAGTTCATCAACGACGGCCTGATGGTGATTTTCTTTTTCGCCGTGGGGCTCGAAATCAAACGCGAAATTGTCTGCGGGCAGCTTTCGTCCACCCGGCGGGCCATTCTCCCGGTGCTGGCCGCTGCGGGCGGCATGCTCGTCCCCGCGATCTTCTTCACGGCTTTCAACCACGGAACGATGGCCGCCAACGGTTGGGGTATTCCCACCGCTACGGACATTGCCTTTGCCATCGGCATCCTTTCGATGCTGGGCGAGCGTGTTCCCGTATCGCTCAAAATCTTCCTTACGGCATTGGCTATTGCCGACGATCTCGGGGCTATCCTGGTCATCGCGCTGTTCTATGGCGGCAAGGTGCAGATCGGCTGTCTGCTGGTGGCGCTGGTCATCATGCTCGGGGTTTACTTCATGAAGCAGATGGGCGAGAAACGCATGTTCTCCTACCTGGTCCCGGCCTTTGTGGTCTGGGGGCTGTTCTACTACTCGGGCGTTCACTCGACCATTTCGGGTGTGGCGATGGCCCTGCTGATCCCGATGGAGCCGCGTTACAGCAAGGAGTATTTCGCCCATAAGATGCGCTGGCTCAATGCGCTGATGCTCCGGGCCGCCTCCCATGAGGATTTCCCCAACGAAGAGCAGCGCTTCTACCTGCGCCGCATGCACGACCTTTCGTCCAATTCGGTCGGCATGAGCTACCGCCTGGAGCACGGCCTTGCGCCCTACGTCACGTTCCTGATCATGCCCGTCTTCGCACTGGCGAATGCCGGCGTCGAGATTTCGTCGCTCGAATACCTCAATATTTTCCATTATTCGCCCGAGATCGGTTCGGTCGGTATGGGCGTGTTCTTCGGACTGGTCATCGGTAAGCCGCTGGGTATCTTTCTCGCCAGTTGGGGCGCCGTGAAGACCGGACTTGCGGAGCTGCCCGAGGGGGCGACGTGGCGCATGCTGCTGGCCGTAGCCTGCCTGGGCGGTATCGGTTTCACGATGTCGCTGTTCGTCGATTCGCTGGCCTATACCGATCCCGACCTGGTCGACCGCGGCAAGATCGCGATCCTGATGGGTTCGACGGCGGCCGCCGTTCTGGGCTGCATGCTGATCCTGGCCTTCTCCGGACGCAAACGCCGGATTAAATAGTATAAATTGCCGCAGATTGCACTATTTTTGTAAAAAAAGGAGTTTGATAACTATGAAAAAGACCTTCCCGATCCTTCCGGCCCTCGTGTTGCTGCTGGCCGGAGCCTGCTCGAAAAATTCGGGCGGAGGCGGTGTGAAACTCAAGAGCGATACCGATTCGGTGGCTTACGTCCTCGGCATGAATGTGGGCATGAACCTGCTGAAAATGGATTCGACGATCAATGTGAACGCTGTCTGCGAAGGTATCCGCGACGTTTTTCGCGAAAATCCCAAACTCACGGCGGCTGATGCCGAGACGTTCTACCTGAGCTATGTGAATTACGCCCTTCCCGAGAAGGCGCGCAATTACGAAGAGCAGTTCCTGGCGGACATCGCCAAGTCGAACCGCTCTTATGCCCGCACTTCGTCGGGCGTGACTTATACGGTAACAGCGGTGGGCGACCAGGACCAGATTCCCGTCTCCGAGCGCGACAGCGTGGCTCTGCGGTGGGTGATCCGCACGGCGGCGGGCGACGAGATCGCCTCTTCCTACGAGCGGGGCGATACGGTGCGTTCGCTGGTCCGCGACCTGCGGCGCGGCGTGCAGGAGAGCGTCAAGCTCATCGGCAAGGGCGGCAAGATCAACGCCTGGATGCCTTCTTCGGCAGCCTACGGCGCCGAAGGCGACAAGGAGTTGGGCATTGCTCCCAATGCGACGCTCTATTACGAGATCGAACTCGTCGACCTCGACAAATATGCAATCCGGTCGCGGCGGCGCTAACCCGGAAAAACCGCCGGGCCGTGGCGGCATTCGTGTTTGTCGCCGCTTGGGGCTCTTTAAAATATAGTTGCTAAGAATCATTTCGTTAACAAAAAATTTATATCTTTGCGTGGAATAAACCCCCGCTTAGATAGGCGGCGCCCCGGCAGAGTCGAATAAATTCACCTCTGCGCCCGGCTTGCACTATCTTTGCGCATACGAATTGCGATAAAAGCCAAACATCAAAACATAGTAAAAACAACAATGAAAAAAATCTTTTTTGCGGCGGCGCTTGCGGGTGCTGCAATGCTCGCCTCCTGCGGAGGAAACAAAGGCGGGGTACAGATGGGCAGCCTGTCCGAATTCGACTCGTTGTCGTATTCGCTCGGAGCTAACATCGGCTACGGCTTGAGCTACGAAATGAAGGACATTCCGTTCGACTTCAAGGCCGTTGACAAGGGTGTTCAGGAAGGAGCCCTGGGCAAGGCTACCCAGGAACACGACAAATCGCTCGATATGCTGCGCGAGTATTTCATGTCGAAGCGCGGCGAGCGTGCCCAGGCTATCGCGCAGAAGCGTGCCCAGGCTGACAGCATACGCCTGGCCGGCGGCGACTCGACCAAGGTGGAGTATCCCGCAGCCGATCCCGAAATGTTCGAGAGCGAAGAGGAGCGTGCCGAAATTTCCTATGCTTTCGGTAACGACATCGGTTACAACATCGCACAGAGCGGCATGCCTATCCAACTGGTTTGGATCGGCGAGGCTATGCAGAACGTGCGCGACAACAATGCCAAGATGAACGAGGACGAGGTAAACCAGTACCTGCAGTACTATTTCATGGTAAAGCGTCCGGCCGAGAATGCCGAGGCTTCGAAGGCGTGGATGGAGAAAATGGAGAAGAAATCGGGCGTGAAGAAGACCGAGTCGGGCCTGCTTTATAAGGTTACCAAGGCCGGCGACGCTTCGGTGATGCCGAAGGATCCGCGCGACGTGGTGAAGGTTCACTATACGGGCCGCACCCGCGACGGTAAGGTATTCGATACCTCGAAGTTCGCCAACCGCTCGAAGGAGCAGCAGGAGATGCTCAAGAAGCAGCGTCCCGACGATTTCGACAAGGACGAACCCGTCGAGTTCCCGCTCAACCGTGTGATTCCGGGATGGACCGAGGGTCTGCAACTGGTAGGCAAGGGCGGTACGATCACGCTCTGGATTCCCGCCGACCTGGCTTACGGTGCACGCGGCGCAGGCCGTGACATCGGTCCCAACGAGGCTTTGGAGTTCGAAGTCGAACTGGTCGACGTTACTCCTTACGAAGAGCCCGCTCCGGCAGATTCGACCGCAACGGCCGAGACTCCCGAAGTTGCTCCCGCAAAATAATTCCCGGGAATAAATCGAATCCGGATGTGCCGTGTGCGCATCCGGATTTTTTTATAATAAGGTATATGAAAAACTCCGGTCCTCAGGGACCGGAGTTTTTGAATTTCAGGCGGGCGGATTCTTGCCGAACCCGGATTCCGTGTTTTGGGCAGCCTTCTTTCAGCCCCTCCCCTCCGTATTTAGAACGGCAGGTCGTCGACCTGCGCCGGCGACGACGCATAGGACGGTTCCTCGGCGATGGGCGGCATGTCGGGCATCGGGGCGGCCCCTGCGGTCTCCTGCTTGGGTTGCAGACGCCATGCGCGGATGTCGGTGTACCAGCGGCCGTTGTATTCGCGCGACTCGACGTTCACCGAGACGTTGTAGGTCGAACCTTCCTGCAGGCGGGCCACGTCTTCGGGTTTGTTGAAGAATGTAACGCAGATTTTACGCGCGAACGAACCTTCGTTCATTTCGAAAACCACGTCCTGACGCTGCCACTCACCGCGTGCCGACGTTCCTTTCGTCACGGGCAGTATTTTGAAAACTGTTCCTTCGAATTCCATAGTATAAATCGGGTTTATTTTTCACAAAGGTAGCAATTTTTCGGGACAATCAGAGTCTTTTCTGCGGAAAAAAACGTTTGCGTCTCCGGTTGCCGCCCGCAAGTTCCGGTGCTGCTGCCGACAGCTTTTCTCGAAGACAGGCCCGGGTGCAGGGCCGTGTACCGGCCTGGTTTACGATGCGTTGCAACAAACGGCGGTTCGTTGGCTGTGTAAAAAAAGCAGAAAGGAGTTTGCACATTTTCGCTTTTTTTCGATTATCTTTGCTCATCATGAAACAGTTACTGCTTTTTATCGCGCTGCTGGGGCTGGCGATGCCCCTGCGGGCGCAGGACGACAAGGCGCTGGCCGCCGCTGCGGCGAAAGCCGACCTGAAACTGATGTCGTTCAATATCCGTTACTACAAGCCCGGCGCCGACGGCGACAACGGCTGGATTGCGCGCCGCGCTGCCTGCCTGGAGATGATCCGTGCGGAGTCGCCCGATGTCGTCGGGTTTCAGGAGCCGCACCGGCCCCAGATCGACTACCTGAAGGTCAACCTTCCCGAATACGCCGAGGTCGACATGGGGCGTGACGCCGCGACCGACATCGAAAAGAAACCCGACGGCGGCGAGCATCTGATGATCATGTACCGCCGTTCGAAATACGTTCTCGTCGACAGCGGATTTTTCTGGATCAGCCCCACACCCGAATGCCCGTCGCGGGGCTGGGACGCCATGTGCCGCCGCGTCACGGTATGGGTGCGGCTCAAAGACCGGAAAACCGGGAAGGAGTTTTTCTATTTCGACACCCATTTCGACCACGTCGGCAAGCAGGCCCGCGTCGAATCGGCGCGGATGGTGGTTGCCCGGATGAAGGAGATTGCCGGGGAAAAGGCCGCCGTTTTCCTTTCGGGCGACCTGAATACGACCTACGACAATGCCTTGCTCGACCCGCTGAAAGCGTGGATGCAGTCGGCGCGCCATGCGGCTCCGGTGACCGACGAACTGCCGACGTTCAACGACTTCGGCAAACGTTCGCTGTGGATCGATTTCATCTTCGGCCGTAACGCCCGTGTGCTGGCTTACCGTACCCTTACCGACTCCGAACGCTACGGCGTGCCGTTCCTTTCGGACCACAATCCCGTCTATGCACTCTACAAACTGTGAATCCGGCCGTCGGCCGATAATTTCGATACAACCAAACTCGCATAAATGATGAACTTTCCGAAGATTTTCCGCAGTCTCGCGCTGCTGTCGCTGTTGCTGGCGTCGAATATCGCCAGCGCGCAGGCGAAGGCTCCGATCCGTTATGTCGACGCTTCGACGCTGACCGTTATCGGCAAGACCATGCCTACGCCCAAACT
This sequence comes from Alistipes montrealensis, assembly GCF_018362775.1. GTDB lineage: Bacteria > Bacteroidota > Bacteroidia > Bacteroidales > Rikenellaceae > Alistipes > Alistipes montrealensis. The sequence goes on along the minus strand of NZ_JAGYXY010000008.1, from coordinate 24,983 downwards.
CTACCAGCGGGTCGATACCGCACGCTACGAGTTGTGGCAGCCCGTAAAGAATTATTCGGCCTTCTCTACGGGGCTGGCCGTCGTCTTTAAAACCGACAGCAAAAACATCCGGGCCCGATGGAAAACCGGCGGCTACGGACTGGGCCACAACATGACCGCCATTGCCCGCAAGGGCCTCGACCTCTACATCGAGCGCGGCGGGGAGTGGGTCTACGCCGGTTTCGGATGGCCCAAGGGAGACAATCACGACAGTGCGCTGGTCGAATATATGGACGAGGGCGAGAAAACCTGCCTGCTGTACCTGCCCCTGTGGGACGAGGTGTTGTCGCTGGAGGTGGGAGTCGACGAAGGCAGCCGCATCGAGGCTGTTCCCAACCCATTCCGCCACCGGATCGTGGTGCTCGGGTCGAGCATTACCCACGGAGCTTCGGCCGGCCGCCCCGGCATGACCTGGACAGCGCGGCTGGCCCGCGAAATGGGGCTCGATTTCCTGAACCTCGGTTACAGCGGGCAGTGTAAGCTGCAACCCGAGTTTGCGCGGATGCTGGCCGAAATGGAGGCCGATGCCTTCGTTTTCGACGCTTTCTCCAACCCGAGCGCCAAGGAGATCGACGAACGGCTCGACTCGTTCGTAGCGACCGTCCGCAAGGCGCATCCCGCCACACCGCTGATCTTTATCCAGACCGAGGTCCGCGAGACCGGGAATTTCAATCTCCGGGCCCGGAAGTTCGAAGAGGACAAGCGTGCTGCGGCTGAAGCCGGCATCCGGCGGCTGATGAAGACCGACAAGAACATCTACTTCATCGACTCCGAGGGGATGATCGGCTCCGATCATCTCGGAACGGTCGACGGTTCGCACCCTTCCGACCAGGGTTTCATGTACATGACGCGCCACCTCGAACCGCAGCTCCGTAAAATTTTCCAGAAATACGGAATCCGCTGACCATAGGCTGAAAAGGCCGCAACTTCCGGGTTGCGGCCTTTTTGTTTTATGGGCCGAAAGTTGTAAAATTGAAATTAATGTTATCTTTGCCGAAAAGATAACCTTTTGCCTGGACCGGCGGCTCTCCGCGTTCCGATACCTGCCGCTGCACTTGGCCTGTGCTGTCTATGCCATAATTATGACTGAAAATTTCATCCCGGAAAACCAGGATCAGGAGCTGTTCCGACAGATCAAACAGGGAAGCGAAGAGGCTTTCCGGGAGGTCTACGTGAAGTACCACCGGATACTCTACGCCGTGGCCCTGAAGATGCTGAAGGATAACTCCGCCGCGGAGAATGCCGTACAGCACGTTTTCGTGAAACTGTGGACCGGGCGGCAGGACATGACCGTGATGCTCAGCCTGAGGAACTACCTCTACACGATGACCCGCAACTACATTCTCAATTACCTGCGCAGCCGCAATACCGAACTGGTGCACAGCTACCGCCTGGCGCAGCTTATACCCGTAGCTTCCGATCCGCTCGATGCGCAGATCGAACGCGAAAATCTTTCGGAGGTGCTCGATACGGTGATCGCCGGACTCCCGACCCAGAAGCGGCAGGTTATGTACCTGCGCAAGGCGGGCTATTCGAATCCCGAAATTGCCGAGATGCTCAACCTCTCGGTCAACACCGTCCGTTCGCACTACCAGGAGGGTGTCAAACTCCTGAAAAGCCGGCTCGGCCATATTATCCTGTTAATCGTTACTTTGCAAACCCTATTTTTATGAACAGACCTTCGGAAGAACTATTGCATAAGACGCTCGAAAACAGCGCTACCCCTGCGGAGGCTGCTTTGGTTGCCGAATGGCTCGCCACCGATTCGGGCCAGGCGTGGGCCAGCCGCTACATCGGCCGCGACTTCGACCGGCAGGAGGAGTGCGGCGATTACGAACAGGCCGAGGTCGCTTCGGACCGCATCTTCGCACGGATCAAATTGGCCCTCACGCGCGGCCGCCGCCGGCGCATCCTTTTCCGGGTTGCCGCCGTTGTGATTCCCGTCGCGCTGATCCTGGCCGTTGCCTTGCGCCTCGACCGGCAGGTAGGGGGCATCTTCTCGGGCGCGGAGTACAGCGAATTCGTCGTCGACCGGGGCCGGCGTACACAGTGCCTGTTCCAGGACGGCACGGTCGCCTACCTCAATTCCGAGTCGAAAATCCACTATCCCGTGAAGTTCGGGTTGTTCGAACGCCGCATCCGCCTCGAAGGCGAAGCCTATTTCGAGGTGAAGCACAACTCCCGGCGGCCGTTCGTCGTGGAGTTCGAGGGCGGGGAAATACAGGTCCTCGGCACATCGTTCAATGTCAAGGCCTACCACGGCGACGACATCGTCGCCGTAACGCTCGACGAGGGCCGTGTGGTGCTCGACAACCGTCACGGCGGGCGTTTCGAACTGGCGCCTTCGGAACAGTTGCTTTACGACCGTCGCTCGGGCGAGGGGCGGATCGTCCGCGGCGCCGACGCCATGCGTTATTCGATTTGGAAAGACGACGTGATCTCGTTCCGCGATACGCCCCTTGCAGAGGTGCTCGAAATCCTGTCGCGGTGGTACGACGTGCGGTTCGAAATAGACGGACAGCCCGATCGCCCCATATCCTATACGTTTACGACCGACAATACGCTGCTGGATAACGTATTGCGCGAAATGGAACTGATCTCCCCGGTACGCTTCGAACGCTCTAAATCCGAAATAAAGGTTAGCTTCAGATAAAAAAAAGAGTTCCGGCTCATCGTTTTTTCCCGTTTGCGTGTCTATTATACGAAAAGCGCGCAAACGGGCTTTTTAGTAAACAACTACCTAAACTAATCTGTATGAAACGAATCAGACTACTATTTCTGATGCTGCTTTGTGTTGCCGGGACCGCTTTGACGGCCCGGGCGCAGAAAGTGACGTTGAATTTCCGGAATGCCAAGCTCGAACAGGTATTCGGGCGGATTACCGAGCAGACGGGCTATACGTTCTACTATGCGCGTCCGACGGTCAATCCCGACAAGGTCGTCAGCATCGCCGTCGAGGATGTCGACGTGCGGGCGGCCCTGAAACAACTGTTGGCAGCCGACAAGGTCGAGATTGAAATTCGCGACGGCAAGATTTATCTTTCCCCTCCGCAGCGGAAAGCCTCTTCGTCGCAACCCGTTAAAGGCGTCGTCAAGGATGCCGCGGGGCAACCTGTGATCGGCGCTGCGGTGATTGTCAAGGGCACGACCCGCGGTGTGAGTTCGGGAGCCGACGGCTCGTTTTCGTTCGACGACCTGGCGGGCAATGCCGTGCTGCAGGTCTCGGCGTTGGGTTACGCCGCCGCCGAAATCCCGGTCGGCAACCGCTCGTTCGTCGCGGTGGAACTGAAAGAGGATGCCACGCTCGTCGACGAAGTGGTGGTCGTGGGCTACGGCACGCAGAAGAAGGCCAACCTGACGGGCGCCGTCGACCAGGTCTCTTCGGAACTCCTGGAAAACCGCCCCGTAGCCAACGTCACGCAGTTGTTGCAGGGCGCTGTTCCCAACCTCAATATCTCGTTGGCCGACGGTAAACCCAACCGTTCGGCGTCGTACAACATCCGCGGTAAAACCTCGATCGGCGCAGGCGGATCGGCGCTGGTCCTGATCGACGGCGTCGAGGGCGACCCCGCGATGCTCAACCCCAACGACATCGAGTCGGTGTCGGTCCTGAAAGACGCCGCTTCGGCAGCCATCTACGGCTCGCGCGCTCCTTACGGCGTTGTGCTTATCACCACCAAGGACCCGGGTAAACTCACCGACAAATTCACCGTCAACTACACGGGCAACGTGGCTATCCAGCAGCCGACGGCCGTTCCCGATGTCGTGGACGACGGCTATGTCTATTCGCGCCTCTTCTACGACGCGTGGTATAATTACCGTTTCAACGAACCGACGGGTTTCAACAACTCGCAGGACTTTTCGCGTGCGTGGCTCGATACCTTCCGCCAGCGCAAACTCGCGGGCAACAAACTCGAAACGACCGTCGATCCCGACGGCAAATACGTTTACTACGGTAACACGAACTACTACGACGCGCTCTACAAGGATACGGTGATCGCCCAGACGCATAACGTCTCGATCAGCGGTTCGAACGGCAAAATCAGCCACTATCTTTCGGGGCGTCTCTACGACTACAACGGCCTGTTCAATTTCACGCCCGACACCTACCGTACGATGAACCTCCGTTCGAAGGTCTCCTCGCAGGTATTCAAGTGGCTGAAAATCTCCAACAACTTCGATTATACGCACGACAAGTACCGCCAGCCGATGGGCTACTCGAAGGAGGGCGGCGGCGTGCTGTGGCGCTCGGTCAACGACCAGGGACACCCCTCGTCGCCGATCTTCAACCCCGACGGTACGCTCACCAAGTCGGGAGCTTACGCCGTCGGCGGCCTGGTCACGGGCAACAACTGGCTCGACCGCACGACCAAGACGCTGAAAAATACGACGACGTTCAACGTCACGATGCTCCAGAACCGCCTGCGCCTGACGGGCGACTTCTCGTTCCGTACCAAGGACTACACCGAGACCAAGAAGACCACGGCTATTCCTTACAGCGCTTACGAGGGTGAAACCATCTACCTCGGTACGCCCGAGACCGACGACGTGATGAAAGAATCGTTGCAGTTGACGACCTACATCGCCACCAACGCCTATGCGGAGTTCGAGGATACTTTTGCTGAAAAGCACTATTTCAAGGCATTGGCCGGCTACAACTACGAGCAGCAGGACTACAAGTCGACCTATTCCGAGCGCAACGGCCTGCTGATGCCCGATGCCGGCAACATCAACTTCGCCCTGGGCGACGTGATGTCGATTACCGGCGGCGGCAGCCGTTGGCGTTACGTGGGCGCTTTCTTCCGCCTCAATTACGCCTACGACGACCGCTATCTTCTGGAAGTCAACGGCCGTTACGACGGCTCGTCGAAGTTTCCCAACAATTCGCAGTGGGGCTTCTTCCCCTCGGCGTCGGCCGCCTGGCGCGTTTCGCAGGAGAAGTTCTGGGACGTAAGCCCCAAGGCCGTTTCGAACCTCAAGCTGCGCGCCTCCTACGGTGCGCTGGGCAACAGCAACGTCGATCCCTACACCTACCTCGAAACCTTCGGCCTGTCGACCTTCGGAACCGGTTCGGGCGATGCCGCACGCTACCTCTTCGGGCAGGCCAAACTGCGTTACACGAGCCTTCCGGGGCAGATTCCCGACAACATCGGCTGGGAGACCTCGAAGACCTTCGACGTGGGCCTCGACGCAGGTTTCCTGAACGGACGCATCAACCTCACGGCCGACTATTACATTCGCAAGACGGTCGACATGTACACCGTGGGCCCGACGCTTCCCGACACCTTCGGCGCTTCGGCTCCCAAGGGCAACTACGCAGACATGAGCACCTACGGCTATGAAATCTCGCTGAGCTACAACGATTCGTTCAAGCTGGCGGGCAAGCCTTTCGATTTCGGTATCAAAGCCACGCTGGCCGACTATTATTCCGTCATCGACAAATACAACAACGCGGCCCGCAAGCTGGGAACCGGCGCCTACCAGTATTACGAAGGTATGCGCGTCGGCGAAATCTGGGGCTTCGTCTGCAACGGGCTGTTCCAGAACCAGGCCGAGATCGACGCGGCATTCGGCGGCAAGGGCTACACGAACAGCATCATGCAGACCTCCGAGAAGTATATCACCTATCCGGGCGACATGCGTTTCGAGGATTTGAACGGTAACGACGCCATCGACCGCGGCAGCGATACGGTCGACGACCCGGGTGACCGGAAGATCATCGGCAACTCCGATCCGCGCTATCTCTATACGATCTCGCTGAATGCTTCCTGGAACGGGTTCTTCCTTTCGGCGCTGTTCGACGGCGTGGGCAAGCAGCAGTGGTTCCCCAGCGACGAGAGTCTTTTCTGGGGCATGTACAACCGTCCCTACAACCAGGTTCCGACGTGGCATCTGCAAAACTACTGGACCGCAGAGCGCCCGAACGCCTACCTGCCGCGTTACGTGGGCTACTACGGCCCGATGAACGCCGGTACGGCCAACATCAACACGCGCTACCTGCAGGACGTGTCGTATATCCGCCTGAAGAACTTCCAGTTCGGCTACGAACTGCCCAAACGGTGGATCTCGAAGATCGGCCTTTCGAAGGTCTCGGTCTACTTCTCGGGCGAGAACCTCTGGAGCTGGTCGCCGCTCTACCGCTATACGAAGGACTTCGACGTGACGGTGGCCAACAAGAAGTCCGACACCGACCTCCAGACCTCTTCCTCCGACAACAAGGGCGACGGACATAACTATCCCGTGATGCGCAGCTTCAGCTTCGGCATCTCGATCACCTATTAAACTGTTTCGTGCTATGAAAAGATCAACCTATATATGGAGTCTGCTCGTGGGCTGCGTTGCGTTCGCCACTTCGTGCGACCTGACGGAGAACGTGCAGGTGAAGGCCGACAAGTCGATGATCTTCGGATCGAAATCGGGCCTCGAACTCTATTCCAACTCCTTCTACAAAGCCCTGCCGACGCTCAAGAACGGTTTTATGCAGGACAAAATGTGCGATGTAGGGGCTGTCAGCAATACCGACACCTTCATCAAGCAGGGAGCCTACAACACCGAGACTGCGACCAGTTGGAGCTGGGGGACGCTCAAGAACGTGAATTATTTCATCGACGGCTGCAACGATCCGAAATACTGCACCGTCGACGCCGAGACGCGCGACAACTACCTCGGCATCGCCCGCTGGTTCCGCGCGTGGTTCTACTACGACAAACTGACCACCTACGGCGAAGTGCCCTGGTTCCCCAACGACATCCAGTCCTACCAGAACGACGTGATGTACAAGGAGCGCGACAGCCGCGACGTGATCATCCGCAACCTGATCGCCGACCTCGATTTCGCCTACGAGCACATCCAGGCCACCTCGTCGACCGGAAGTTCGACGCTCACCCGCTGGGCCGCCGCAGCGCTCAAGTCGCGCGTCTGCCTCTTCGAAGCGGCTTACCGCCGTTACCACAACCTCACGGGGCTCGAAATGACTCCCGAGGAGTTGTATCGGGAGGCCGCCAAAGCCGCAAAACTGGTGATCGACAACAGCGGGTGCTCGCTCAATACCGCCGCCGGGAAGAAGGGCGCCTACCGCGACCTGTTTTACAGCGAAACGCCGCTGACGCAGGAGGTGATCCTCGCCGTCTGCGCCAACGAGAAGTCGGGCATCTTCGGCGAGCAGAACTGGTGGTTCAACGCCCGCTCCTACGGGCTCTGCTGGAGCCTTGTACGCTCGTTCGTCCATACCTACCTCAAACAGGACGGCACGCCTTTCACCGCCGTGCCCGGCTACGGGGCCAAGTCCTTTGCCGAGGAGATGGAGGGGCGCGACCTGCGCCTCGAACAGACCGTCCGCGGGCGCAGTTTCCTGTGGGACGGCAAGGCCGCCGTCGCCGACATCAAAAACCTTTCGCTCACGGGTTACCAGGTGATCAAGTACACGCTCGACGAGTCGAAGTACGACGGCGGTGCGAAGAACATCAACAGCATTCCGCTGATCCGCTATGCCGAGGTGCTTTTGAACTATGCCGAGGCGCAGGCCGAACTGGGTGTGCTGACCGATGCCGAATGGGCGTTTACGATCGGTGCGCTGCGTAAGCGCGCCGGCATCACGGGCGGCACGGAGTCGCTGCCTACGGCTGTCGACAGCTATCTGCAAAGTACGTTCTATCCCGACGTGACCGATCCCGTGCTGCTCGAAATCCGCCGCGAACGGGCCATCGAACTCGTTGCCGAGGGCATGCGCTTCGACGACCTGCGCCGCTGGAAATGCGGTTCGCTGATGGAAACCCTGCCGTGGACGGGCATCCACATCCCCGGGCTGGAACAGCCCGTCGATGTCAACGGCGACGGGGTGAACGACTATTATTTCACCGAAGGTGAGGTCGCGTCGGCCCCCGCGTCCTATAAGAATATCGCCATCCGCGTCAACCAGGACAACGTGGGCCTCTATGCCGAGCCGAATGCCGCAGGAGGCTGCGACCTGGTCTACAAGACCGGTGCGGGCGACCGTTACTGGTATCCCGACGGCCGCCAGTACCTCTATCCGATTCCCGCCAAGGTGATCCGGGATTACCGAAATGCCGGTTATACGATCTCGCAGAATCCCGAGTGGAACAACGAATAAATAAAAAGCCAGACCATGAAGATATTCCGTTATTTACTGACGTTTTCGCTGAGTTTCGCCTTCGTTTTCGCCGCCGGGTGCAGCGATCCGAAGCCCGATTACTCGGAGTTCTATAAGCCTCAGCCCGGCGACGGGCCGGAGGAGCCGATCAATCCCGGCCTTGAGGACAACCAGTTGAAGGTCATGTCGTTCAATGTCCGTTACAGCGCGGGAGACGACGGCGCGAACAGTTGGGACAACCGCAAGAAGGCCGTTCCGGCGATGTTCGCCGACCAGCAGCCGACGGTGCTCGGCGTACAGGAAGCGCGCCTCGACCAGAAGACCTACATGGACGAGAACTGTGCGGGTTACAAGAGCGTCGGCGTGGGCCGTACCGACGGTAAGAATGCCGGCGAGTTTATGGCCATCTACTACCTCGGCGATGCCGTGAAACTCGAAAAATGGGGGACCTTCTGGCTCTCCGAGACACCCGACACGCCGTCCGTAGGCTGGGATGCCTCGACTTACCGCACGGCGACTTGGGCCTTGTTCACCCACTACAAGTCGGGTCGTAAGTTCTTCTACGTCAATACCCACATCGACCACGTCGGTCAGGTGGCGGCCCAGAAGTCGATGGAGTTGATCGAGGCCAAGATGAAGTCGCTCAATCCGAGCAACTACCCGACGCTGCTGACCGCCGACTTTAACAAGATGCTGGACAGCCCGATCTTCGACGGTGTGAAGAAATTCATGCTCGACGCGCGCACGAACGCTCCCGTTTCCGACAACAAGGCGTCGTTCAACAATTTCGGAGGTACGACCAACTATCCGCGCATTGACCACATCTTCAGTTCGAGTTCGGGATTCACGCCCCTGCGCTTCGCCACTATCGACCAGCGTTACGAGAAGGTTCCCTACATTTCGGACCACTATCCCATCGTGGCCGTGCTGGAGTTCAAGTAAACAGATAGCTAAAACTCAAAACCGATTGAAATGAAACGATTTATCTATATGCTGGCCGCTTTCGCCCTTTTGGGGGCGACCTCCTGCCAACCGGATGCGGAGGTAGCGGTCCATGCCGGTTTTACCACCGACAAAGAGTCCTACGACGTGGGCGATCCGGTCGTGATCACCAACACGTCGACGGCTGAGAATGCCCTGATCGCCATTTACAAATGGGAACTGGGCAAAGGCGTCGTCTCCTATGAAACCACTCCGGAGAATATCTCCTACGACCAGGCCGGGGAGTATGTCATCAAACTGACCGTCACCTCCGACCGCGGGGTGAAGAAATCGTCGTTCGAAAAGACGATCGTCGTCGTGGACAACAACATCCGGCCCGTGGCCGACTTCAGTTGGTCGCCCGAGAAGGTCGTGGCCGGGGAACCCGTGCAGTTCACCGATCTCTCGACCGACGAGGACGGCGAAGTGGTGGCCTGGGAGTGGAAATTCGGAACAACGACTTCCGACAAGCAGAACCCCGAGTTCACCTTTGCGGCGCAGGGTTCCACGGAGGTTTCGCTCACTGTGACCGACAACAAGAAGGGGCGCAATACCAAGACGGTGACCATCGAGGTGGGCCGCGGCGCCATCAACCTCGACCTACTCTGGTCGTATCCCTACGACGATACGAAAGATGCTTATGTCTATGGTACGTCGCCCGCGGTCAGCCCCGACGGCGAGTACGTCTATGTGACCTCGACGGGCTATTCGCTGGTCTGCTTCACCAAGGCGGGCGAGCGCCTCTGGGCCTTCGACATCGGCAAGGACGGTGCTTCGGCTGAGAACAACAACGGTTCGATCAAGGTCCAGTCGCCGACGCCTTCGGTCGACGCCGACGGTACGGTCTATGCGCTCGCAGGCTTCAACGAGCCGAACAAGGGCCAGGGCGGCAGTGCATTCTACGCCGTCAGCGGCGGCGCTTCGGGCGGCTCGCAGTTGTGGTATACGAATACGGGCGTGAACACCTCTTTCCGCTTCCTCTCGCCGGTCATTACGGAAAAATACGTGATAACGCTCGACCGCAACGCGCCGTCTAACCAGCTTCACGTCTATGATAAACGGTCGGGTGCACTGGTTGTCAACCTGCACTGCAACAGCGGTTCCTACGGCGGTCTTCTCGCCCTGAAGAGCGGGATCATCGTTGCCGGAACGGGCGGTAAATACGGCTCGCGCGTGCTGCTGCCCAATGGTGAGGGCGCCTGGAAATACCTGTCGCCCGACGGAACCAATGCCGGATACGGCTACAACTATGGCTGGAAAGACGAGTCGAACGGAAGCCAGCCGGCGGCCGACGTTTCGGGGAAGGTCTACATCCTGTATAAAAATAGCAGCGGGGTCCAGATTCCCACCACGACCAAAGCCATTGTCTATTGCTACGACACGAAGAAGGCCGCAGTCGGGGTTCAACCGGCTCCCGAATGGGTGTGCGGCCTCAAGGGCGACTGCGGACAGTCGGGCATGGGTGTCGTGCTGGGCGAGGACGGCACGGTCTACGCCTCGACGCAGAAAACGGGCGATGTCGCCGCCCACGTCACGGCCATCTCCCCGATGGGTTCCGTCGTTTGGGAACATGCCGCCGACGGAGATATCAACGGCGTTCCGGCCGTCGACGACCAGGGTTATGTTTATTACAATGACAAGACCACGGGCAAGCTGGTGAAGTTGCGTCCGACGGACGGTTCGCGCGTGGCGGAGATCAAACTGGCCGACGAACTGCGTTCGTCCCCGGCGATCTCCTCCGACGGTACGATCTACGTCAGCGGCATGAAGGACGACAAACCCACCGTCTTCGCGGTGAAGGGCTCGGCCGAGGGCTGTGCCGCGTCGTGGTCGCAGTTGGGAGGCAACCCATCCAAAACCGAGTATATGTACTGATCCGCTGAGAATCAGGGATGAGCGGGCCGTGTCGTAAGACGCGGCCCATTTTTTTCGGTCGTCGTGTATGTCGTTTCCGGGCAAATCCCCTCTTTATTATAGACCGGCCGCAAGACCGGGACGAAAGAACCTCGAACACAATTCTAAATTTCAGCAGATGATCCGAAAACTATTGGTGCTGTTGCTCTGCTTCACGGCTGTGACGGCAACGGCTAAAAAGCCCAAATCCTCCGCTTCGAAGAAGACGGAGAGTTCGGCCGAGAAACCGAAGGAAAGCGACTACGACAAACTTTTCAAAGAGAAACACACCGTTGCCGACGGCATGTTCCGCCTGCACGATGTCAAGGGGAAGCTCTATTTCGAAATTCCCGATTCGCTTTTCGGCCGTGAGATGCTGCTGGGATCGACCATTTCGGAGGTCTCGGACAACGCTGCCGCGACGACCGGTTCCAAGTCGGACTACCCGCTGCACGTGGTCTTCACGCGTAACGACCGCTCGGTCCAACTGCGGACGGTCAACTGCGAGAACATCACCGACGAGGTGGGGGCCTCCCGCGCACTGGCCGAGGCCGTGAAACGGAACACCGCCGACCCCATCCTGCGCAACTACAAGATCGAAGCCTGGAACAAGGACAGCACGGCCGTAGTGGTCAATGCTACGGACCTGTTCGTGGCCGACGTGGCGGAGATGTCCCCGTTCTCGGCCTACGGGCTTTATACGGCTTTCGAACTCAAGAAAACCTTCCAGAAGGAACGTTCGATGCTGGGCGAAATCAAGGCTTTCAGCGACAATGTGGTGATACGCAGTACGCTGAGCTACATTTTTTCGCTCAACCGCGGTCGCACGACGCTCGTCAAGGACCAGCCGCTGACGGCGGTGATGACCCGTTCGCTGGTGTTGCTGCCGCGCGAAGCCTACCGTCCGCGCATCACTGACAGCCGCATGTCGGTTTTCCCGACCGGCAAGGTGCTTTTCAGCGAGCGAGAGCAGCGCGCCAAGGTGATCTACTACGCCCACCGCTGGCGGCTGGAGCCGTCGGACATGGCTGCGTGGAAGCGCGGCGAGAAGGTCGAGCCGAAGAAGCCGATCGTCTTCTACGTCGACAACGGATTCCCGGAGATGTGGAAAAAGCACATTTTCGAGGCCGTCGACCAATGGAACGAGCCTTTCGAACGTATCGGGTTCAAAAATGCCATCACCGCGAAACCCTATCCGGCGGACGATCCCGAATTCGACCCCGACAACATCAAATACTCCTGCATCCGCTATGCCCCGATCGCCATTGCCAACGCCATGGGTCCCTCGTGGGTCGATCCGCGCAGCGGCGAGATACTCAACGCCTCGGTTTACGTCTACCACGACGTGATGAAGCTGCTGAACAACTGGCTCTTCGTTCAGACCGCGCAGGCAGACGAGCGGGTGCGCGCCGTGACCATCCCCGAAGAGGTGATCGGCGACGGGCTGCGCTATGTGCTGGCCCACGAGGTCGGGCACTGCCTGGGTTACATGCACAACATGAGCGCTTCGGCGGTGATTCCGGTCGATTCGCTGCGCTCGCCGTCGTTCACGCAGAAGTACGGCACGACCACTTCGATCATGGACTATGCCCGTTTCAACTACGTGGCCCAGCCCGGAGACCGGGAGCGCGGCGTACGGCTCACCCCGCCGCGCTTCGGCCTTTACGACTATTATGCCGTGAAATGGCTCTACACACCGCTGCCCGACACGGCGACGGCGGCCGACGAATATGCCGTCACCTCGAAATGGATGACCGAGGCGGCTGTCGATTCGGTCTACCGTTTCGGGAAGCAGCAGTTCAGCCGCTCGATCGATCCCCGCTCACAGTCGGAGGACCTGGGAGACGACGCCGTGAAGGCCTCGACCTACGGCATCGCCAACCTGAAATACATTCTGGGCAACATGAATGCCTGGATCGGGGACCAGGACCCCGATTTCTCCCAGCGGCGAACCCTTTACGATGAGCTCCTCACCCAGTATATCCGCTACCTGAACCACGTTCTGGCTAATGTCGGCGGCATCTACTTCGCCGAGAAGATGGAGGGCGATCCGGTGGAGGCCTACCGTAGCGTGCCGCGCGAACGCCAGCGTGAGTCGCTGTTGTTCTGCCTCGCCCAGCTCAAGGATCTGAAATGGCTGGATAATGCCGAACTGATGCGCAACATGCCGCTGATGGTTTCGCCTGCCGAATCGATTGCCGCCTCGCTGGTGGCCGTGGCCGTGGCCGCCCCGGCACGCGTGGCCCTGAGTGCCGCACTGGCCGAAAAGGATGCCTACACGCCCGGGGAGTGCCGTAAGGATGTTTACGATTTCGTATGGGCCCCGACACTGAAAGGTCGCACGCCCGACCCGGTCGAGATGATGCTCCAGCGCGAATACGTCCGCAGCCTGAGCCTCTCGGCCGGGCTGAAATACACCGGAACTGGAGCCCGCGAGGAGAAGAAAATCGTCTCCGACGAAGGATTGATCCCCGTTCCCGCCTTCCTGGAGGAGCATGCGGCCCGCACGGCGGGGCTTACTGCCTGCGGGGGATGTTGCTGCCACGACCCTTTCGAGGCGTTCTCCGCGGCGCACCGGATCGATACTGCGCCGCTGCTGGGTTACAGTTCCCCGCGCCTGAACTACTACGATCCCCGCAATACCGAGGCCGGGGATTATGCCGCCTTGCTGAAACTGCGCGCGATGCTCCGCTCGAAGAGCGCGTCGTCGACCGGCGAAGCCCGCCTGCACTACGAACTGTTGTTGCGCAACATCGAGAAAGCGTTGAAAAAATAACTCCCCCGGATTATGATGAAACTGTTTAAAATAGCTTTTCTTTCGCTGCTGGCGGGGATGCTGCTGCCCGTAGCGGCCCTGCCGGCCCTGCCGGTCCGGGCGGCCGGTGCGGCCGTCGCGGAAGCCAAGGCGAAGGAACCGAAACGCGGCAAGAAAAAGAAGCATGAGGCGGATACCGTCCGCAAGACGACTCCCTACGAAAAACTGTTCAAGGATAAAAAAGTCCGAACCGTCCGCGGCGGCGGGCTGACCCTGCACCTGGTCGAGGACAAACTCTACCTCGAACTGCCCGATTCGCTGCTCGACAGGGGACTGATGATTACGACGACGATCGAACGCACGGGCGATCCCGGCGACGGACTGGCCCTCCAACAGCCTGTGCCGCCTTATATGGTCGAATTCAGCCGTAGTGCGAGCGACACGCTCCTCTACATGCGGGAGTTCGCTCCCGTGGTGATCGTCGACGGCAGCGCCGCGATGCGCGAGGCTGTCGACCGGAGCAACATCGGCCCGATCGTGGCTTCGTATGCCGTGAAAGCCCGCACGCCGGACAAGCAGGCGGCGGTCGTCGACCTGACGGCGCTTTTTGTCGGCGACACCAAACGCCTGCGGCCCATCGACCCCGACGGCGGCAATACCTACGGCGGCTGGATGACGGCCAAGGCCGAATACAAGAAGGACCGCTCGATGCTGACCGGTGTGACGGGCGGGAACGGGTGCGTGTCGGTGGTGGGGGAACTTTCCTTCGGCACGACGGTCAGTTTCCTCGGGTTGCTCGACCTGTGGACCGACAAACCCCAGTCGATTGTCGCCCGCCGCACGCTCCGCCCGCTGGGTGATCCCGAACGGCGGATGCGCCTCTGCGATCAGCGGTTAGGCCTTGCGGCCAAGGCGGTCAAACGCTTCTCGGACAAGGAGCAGGAGGCCAAGACCGATTATTACGCCTGCCGCCGTTCGATTCTCGACAGCGCCGGGAATGTGCGTCCCGTGGTTTTCTACGTCGACACGGCCTTCGACGCTTCGGCCTATGCTGCCGTCGAACGCGGCATCCTGCTGTGGAACGATGCTTTCGCAAAGATCGGTTACAAAGACGTTATCCGGGTGGAGCCGTTCCCGGCCGATCCGGCTTTCAACGACAACAGCCTTTACAACAACTGCGTGCGCCGTACGGGAACCTCCAATTCGGAGCTTTATACCGCTTCGTGGGTCGACCCGCGCAGCGGCGAGATTCTCGGAACGGATATCTTCGTACCCTTCAATTTCACGGCTGCGATCCAGCGCCAACTGCTTCTTACGCTGTCGGCCGCCGATCCCGAGGCGCGCACCACGCAGCCTTCGGCCCGGCAGGTCGCCGACGCCCTGACGGCTTCGATTGCCCGCCGCGCGGCTTCGGCTTTGGGAGTAATGCCCAATTACGCCGCTTCGTCGGCCTATCCGACCGACTCGCTGCGTTCGCCCTCGTTCACGCAGGAAAACGGCCTGGCGGCGTCGATCACCGACGACGTTTTCTACAACATCCTCGCGCAGCCGGGCGATAAGGAGCGCGGAGTGAAACTGGTGGCCGATGCATTGGGACCCTACGACTATCTGGCCGTAGAGTGGCTTTACAAGCCTGTTCCGGGAGCCGCGACGCCGCAGGACGAAGCTCCGGAGCTGCGCCGCTGGCTCGCCGCGAAGGAGGGCGATCCGCGCTATTTCTTCGCGCAGTATGCTTCGGGGGCTTACGACCCCCGTGTGGGCACGGAGGACCTCGGCGACGACCTGTTCAAGGGCGTAGCCCTCCAGCTTGCCAACCTGAAATACGTTGCCGAACATGGCGACGAGTGGCTTTCGGGGCGTGACGGCGACTACAAGTTTCGCGAAGATCTGCTCATGGAGATGGTCCTGCGGGTCAATACGCTCTCCTCGCAGTTGATGCGCTACATCGGAGGCGTCTATATGAATCCGGTTTACGAAGGGTCCGTACAGCCGGCCTGCACGGCCGTGCCGCGCGAGGTACAGCAGCGTGCCCTGCGCGAGGTACTCGGCCTGACTGCCGGCCTCGATTGGATCGACCGGCAGGGGGTGTCGAAGAATGTCTACAACCGCGTGCTGGCGTGCGAATATCTCCAGCGCCGTGCCGCACGGGCTTTGCTCGAAAAGCTCGGCAGGCTGGACCTTGCGGTTTCGAAGAGCGATAATCCCTATACGGCCGACCGCATGGCGAAAGACCTCATCGTTTGGTTCGAAGAGCAGTTACGTTCGCGCGAACCCCTCACGGCCCATGCCCGCAATTTGCAGCAGTCGCTGCTCAAGTCGACGATTTCCGTTGCCAATGTCAAGGGTAAGGAGACCTCCGGATCGGGCAGCGCCTTTGCACTGGCTGACGATGACGACCTGCTCTGGGCCGCATCGCCCGAACGCGGGGCCGACGACCTTGCGCCGCGCGGCCTCGGCGGCGAACGGGCGGCTGCTTACGGTTACCGGGCGCCGCGTGTGATTCCGGCTTTCAGGGAACACCTGTTCTACGGCTTGCTGCTCGACATGAAAGCGATGTACCGGCGGGGAGCTGCCTCGGCCCCGTTGGCCGATACGCGCAGTTTCTGCCGTTACATGGCCGACCAGATCGACCGGGTGCTGACGATCGAATAATCCGAATACGAAAAAGCGGGCTGTAACTTCGGTTACAGCCCGCTTTTTTTAGGGTCGGCAGGTCAGCGCTCTTCGAGGATGACGGTCTGCCCCGTAAGGCGGCTCCGCTCCGCCTCGAAGCAGATGCGGTGGCTTTCGACCGAGTTGCCGATCGTCGTACGGAAATGGTGCTCCCGGCGGCTGAGCGTGTCGACGAAATCTTCGACCAGGTTGAGGTCGGCCCCGGCGTGGAAGGGCTTGCCGAGGATGCCCGAAAAGTCGTAGATCTGTTCTTTCCCGCCGCGGAATTTGCGCACGCGCAGCGTGCGTTCGTCGCCGTCGATCTCTCCTGCTGTCAGCCGGATGTGGGTTTCGCGCTGGTCGCCCAGCGTGAAGGCGTCCATCGAGAACGAGATCGTGACGGCGTTGTCCATTTCCATCGAGACGATCTGGTGGTCCACCACGTCGTTGTCGCAGCGGAACACGCACCGTCCGTAGTCGCCCGAACGCAATTCACGGAGAATAACCTCGTCGAGCGTCGAACCTTCGGGAATGTCGAAATTCGAAATCCAGTCGCGGCGGTTGTAGTAGAGGTCCACGGCCGAATAGGGGCACTCCTTTTCGAGCGGGCAGTCGATGCACCGTGCGGTACTCCCCGCCGGGGTGTTCTCCGAGCGGAACCAGCGCAGCGACCCGAACGACGAGAGTTTCCGGCAGCGGGCTTCGGTGAGCCACAGCAGGAAGTCGATGTCGTGGCAGCATTTCGAAATCAGCATCGGATTGGTGATCTCCTCCCTGCGCCACATGCCGCGGACGAATCCGTGTGTCGTGCGGTCGAGTCCCACGGCGGCGAGGTGGCTGATCGAGATGATTTCGCCCAGTTCGCCCGAATCGACGATCTCCTTGATCTTGATGAAATAAGGGTGGTAGCGAAGGACATGGCAGACCCCTACGATGACCCCTTTGCGCTGCGCCGCTTCGGCGATCCGGCAGCATTCGGGCAGCGACTGGGCGATCGGTTTTTCGAGCAGGACGTTGTAACCCGCTTCGATGGCCTTCATGCAGGGTTCGAAGTGCATGTTTTCGGGCGTGCCGATCAGCACGGCGTCCGCCGGGACGGGATTTTCGAAAAAGAGGTCGTAATCGGCGAAACAGCATTCGGGAGCCAGCCCGAATTTCGCAGCGACGGCATGGCGGCGGATGTCGTTGAGTTCAGCGACGCCCACTAATTTCAGCCGGTCGGGGTTCCGGACCGCATATTCCAAATATTTGTTGGTGCGGTTGCCTGCTCCGATGGCTACGATCGTGATTGGTTTCGCTTCGCCCGGTCTCTCCATCGTTCCTCCTATTCCGCGGTTTCCGGCTGGTCTTCGTGGCTGCGGTTGCGCTCGGTCCGCGATGCGAGCTTGATGCTCAGTTCATAGAGTCCGTACAGGGGCAGGATCACCAGCACCAGACTGAAAATGTCGGGCGGGGTGATGATCGCCGCGACGACGAGCAGCACGACGAAGGCGTGGCGCCTGTATTTGCGCAGGAACGTTGCCGAAACCAGTCCCATGCGGGTCAGGAAATAAATCAGCAGCGGCAGCTCGAACATGAAGGCGCAGGCCAGCGAGACGACGATGACCGTCGAAAGGTAGTCGCTGATGTCGAACATGTTGGTTATGGCGGCGCTGGCCTGGTAGTTGGCGAAAAAGTTGATCGACAACGGCGCCATGACGTAGTAGCCGAACAGCAGCCCCGAAAAGAAACACAGCGATACGCAGAAGACGAACCAGTGGGTTCCGTCGATCTCCTTCGGCGTGAGGGCCGGGCGTACGAAGCGCCAGAACTCCCACAGCGCATAGGGCATGGCGAGGGCGATACCCGTCACCAGCGATATTTTCATGTGGAGGTTGAACTGCCCCGACAGCGAAGTGTTGATGATCGAGAAACGGTCGTTCGCAATGCGGAAGGTTTCCGGATTAGAGTCGAACGACGTGCCCAGCACCCCGTTGATCCATTCGGCGATATGCGCCCACTGGGCGCCGACCCACGTCAGCATCCGGTTCGTAGGGAAGTCCGGGCTTTGGGGGCCGAACAGCACCGTGTCGATAATGAAGCTCTTACAGAAGAAGGCCACCAGTCCGATGACTACGATTGCCATCACACCCCGCACCAGATGAGGGCGCAGGGCGTCGATGTGCTCGAAAAAAGTCATCTCCGACGGCTCTGGATCCTTTTTTTTCATGTTCAGTTTTTTGCCGCAGCGGAGTTGTGGTGATTATTCGTTTTTGTCGGAAACGGATTTGTCCCCGGGTTTGCTGTCATCAGCTGTATAGTCTTTGTTGACGGCATCCTTGAATTCTTTGACGCCACGGCCCAGTCCGCGCATCAGTTCGGGAATTTTTTTACCTCCGAAGAGCAGGATGACTACCAATACGATTACGATGACCTGTCCGTAACCGATCGCGCAAGGGATAAACATAAGTTTTTTCTTTTAGGTTTCTTATTCGGAATTCGATAACGCCGGAACTCTGTCCGGCCTATTTTCCGCAAATATAACACTATTTTTGCGATTCGCTGCACTTGCAGGCCGGGAAAACCCGTCCGAATTTCGGACGGGTTTTCGCCGGACCGTGTGCAATTTACTTTATTCGCTTTGGTGCAGGCAGTTCCTTGATGCGGATGTTGCGGAACTTGATGCCTGCGCCGTGGCCGAGCAGGCCGATGTGGCCCGAGGTGTTGAAAAGTCCGGGGTGGTTCTTGTGGTCCACGGTGTAAGGGTTCTCCTTGGCGCCGTCGGGCGCTACGTTGTGGCCCTGGCAGGCTTCGCGGATGTTGCCGTTGAGAATCACCTCGCCGTTGACCGTCACGGTGATACGATCGCCCACGGCGCGGATCTCCTCGACGTTCCAGGTTCCCAGAGCGGGGAATTTCACGCGTTTGGCCGGGATGATGCCGTAGACCGACCCGTGCTGCTGGTAGACGCGCAGGTTTTTGTAGATCGGCGCATCGTGGTCGAGAATCTGGATTTCCATGCCGTGGTAAGCGGCGTCGACACCCATCGGCGTTCGGATGCCGATACCGTTGTTGACGCCCTCGCGGTCGAATGCGAATTCGAAACGCAGTATGAAATCGTCGTACTCTTTCTTGGTGTAGAGGTTGCCCGAGCCGCCGTATTGCGCCGTCACGTAGATCGTACCGTCTACCGGAACGTAGTTGGTGGTATTGCCGGTCCATTTGTGGAGCGACCGACCGTCGAAAAGCACTTCGAATCCTTCAGCAGCCTCTTCCGCCGACAACTCGAAGCGCGGTGTGGCGGGCAGTTCGTTGATATACATTTCGCGGAAGCTGACGGGCGCACCGCCGGCGATCAACAGGATTTGCCCCTTGGCATATGCCGGAATTTCGCGGTTGCAGGTGTTTTCGAGGATGACGTTCTCGCAGGTCGTGACGCCGTTGAGGATGACCGTTACGCGGTCGTTCACCACTTTTACCTGCATCGTGTTCCACTCCCCGGGCTTGTTCGCGGCCGCCTTGGGCGCGGTGTTGTCGTGGAGCATGTTGCCCGTCAGGGCTCCGGAGTTTTTGCCGCCGAGGGCGATCTGCGGAATAGACCTTACCGCGATACCGGCTTCTCCAGGAGTTTTCCAGTCGAGAATCATTTCGAAGTTTTCGTATTGCTTCGGGAATTGGATCGCGGGAGCGTTTGCTTGGGCCGTGAGGATACCGTCTGTCAGGACCCATTTTTGCGCCATTGCTGCGTCAGCCTCCAGTTGTGCCTTTGCCAGGGCCTTTGGCTTCATGGCCTTGCGGGTCTCGGGGTTTCCGACTACGGCTTTCCGGTTCTCCGGTTCGAGCGACAGGGGCTCGAATCCGGCCTCGGGGAGTTTTGCCATAAGTCCCTTTATCTCGTCTACGGCATATCCTGCATCGGCGTCGGCCTTGGCGAGTTCGACGTACACTTCCAGGGCCTTTTTCAGGGCTGCGGCTACCGTCTGACCACCCATGCCGGGGTTCTTCGCGGCGACGGTCTTCACGACCAATGCCGCTGTTTCGGCCGTCGCGGGAGCGTCCATATACTTCACGGCGAGTACCAGGGCGGGGAATACGGGGGTCCTGGAGAGCGCTTTGAGCAGTTTGTTCTGCGTTTTGGCCGAAGGGTTGGCTTCCAGTCCTTTGCGGTAAAGCTGGTATTTGCGCATCGGCGTATTGTCGGAGGCCGTTGCGAAATCGGTGTAACGCGAGATGGCGGCATCGGTCCAGTCGGGGTTCTTCCCGGCCAGTTCGTAGAGCACGTCGATCATCACGGGGTTCTTCACCGTGAGCAGGGCTGCGAAGGCGGCTTTCGGGTCGTCGGCTTTCAGCAGCGCGCCGATGGCCTCATCGGTGGCGGCCTGCGCCAGCAGGGGGTAGTAGCGGGCCTTCTGCGGGGCTGCGGCCATGCGTCCCGCCACCAGTTTGTACTGCATGTCGGGAGCCGCCGGCGCCAGGGCGTTCCTCAGTCCGGCCTGCAGGGCCTTCACGTCGTCTCCCTGCGCCTTGTCCAGCAGGTCGCACAGGCGGTCGAAATCGCCGGCGGTCGTGACGCCGGCCAGCGCGTCGTAAGCTGCCGTGCGTACGGCCTTGTCGCCGGATCCGAGCAGGGCGAATACCTTGTCGGCCGCGGTCGTGATGCGCCGCTTGGCGACGAGCTTCAGCGCATTGGCCTGCGTGGCGGGGTCGCCGTCGAGGGCCGCGACGAATGCGGCGTTGGGCTTTCCGTTAAAAGCCGCGAGGGCCGCGGAAGCCTCTTTGGCATGTGCGCCTCCCAGTTGTGCTATCAATGCGTCGAGCGCCTGCTGTCCGCCGATCTTCCCGGCGGCGCGGACGGCTGCCAGGGCCAGCTCATCGTCCGGCGACGACATGGCGGCAACCACGGCGGCGCTCTGCGATGCGGCGTGGCGCGCTCCCAGCCAGCTTACGACATCCGTTTTCGCGGCGTCGCTCAGCGACGGGAGCTTCTTGACGAGGGCGGCATAGAGCGCCTCGTCGGCGAAGGCATTCGCGTAATCGAGCGCAGCGCAGCGGTAGGCCCTGTCGGCGTCTTTGAGCGCGGCGAGCACCGTCTGTGTCCGTTTTTTGGCATCCGCAGCCAGGACGATTTCCAATCCCGCGGCGCGGACGTTCTGCGGCAGGGCGGGTTTTTGCAGGGCTTTGGCCGCGGAGAGTGCCTTCTGCCCGCCCGCTGCGGCGAGCCGTGCCAGCAGGTTCACGTAAGCCCCCGTGGCGTCGCTCTTCGTGAACGCATAGCCGTCGGCTTTGGCGGCTGCGGCGAGCGGCGCTATCGAAGCGTGCGTGCCGCATTTGGCCAGCGCGTTGTAAACGGCCTGCCTGGCGGGGGTGTCGGCCGTGGGGTCGGCGGCCCATTTCAGCAGCGCGGGCTCCGCGGCCGCAAGGCCTTTCTCCGCCGCGGCATAAGCCAGCAGGGCGTTCGGAGCGGGGCTTTCGCCGATCAGCGCCAGGAGGGTCGCTTCGGTTCCCGGCGTGGAGATCAGGCCCCGCACGGCGTAATCCGCAAGGTAGTCGTCCCCGGCGTACTTCACGAAGACGGGAGCCTCCCGGGCCGTTGCACACAACTGGAGCAGCGAGAGCAGGAAGGCCTGGTTGGGTTTGTCCGTCGAGGCGGCGACGGCGTCGGCCAGTCCGGTGCGGACCTCCCGGGCGAGCGCCTCGCGGCCTTGGGCCGAGACGTAGCTCACTACGCCGCCGAGGGCGTATTCGACCACGGCGTTCTTGCCTTCGGAGGCGGGGACGAGCATCCCGGCCATCATCCGGATTCCGTCGGCTCCGGTTGCCGCGAGTTCCTGCATCAGGCTGTCGAACGCCTTGGGCGTCTGGGCCGGAAGTTGGGCCAGGGCATCCGCCACGATCGTTTCGGCGGTACGCTGGCGGGCATCCTGCGCTCCGGCGGCGAAAGGCACGAGGGCGAGCAGGAGTATGGCGATGAATAACTTCTTCATGGTTTTTTCAGGTTTGGACGTTATCAGATTTTCCACGGAGTGCGCATCGGCTGGTCGATGAGGCGGTTGGCGGCCTCGTCGCCGACGAAGAGCTGCTTGTCGGGGTCGAAATGCAGCGTGCGGTTCAGCCGCAGGGCGCACGCGCCCAGGTTGACCAGCGTGGAACTGCGGTGTCCCTTCGCTTCGTCGAGGGCGAAGGGCTCGCGGCTGCGGACGCACTGCAGGAAGTCGGTGTTCTGAGGCTCGGGGTCGGGCATCTCGGCGATCTTCTCCATCACGTCGGGAATCGTACACTCGAAGCCCTGGTAGACCTTGCCCAAAGGACCTTCGATATAGGGAACCTTGCCTTTGCTCTCGTAGCCTTCGCCTTCGAGCACGATCTGGCAGCCGTCGTCGTAGGTGTAGACGATCCTGCGCCAGATGCCCACGGCGTCGGGATGCTGCTGCGGGGCGTCGACCTCGATCTTCACCGGAGACGTCTCGTCCTTGCCCAGCAGGTACTGAACGGGGTCCATGTAGTGCTGGCCCATGTCCGTCAGTCCGCCGCCGTCGTAGTCCCAGTAACCGCGGAAGGTCTGGTGCACGCGGTGTTTGTTATAGGGTTTATAGGGCGCCGGGCCCAGCCACATGTCGTAGTCCAGTTCTTCCGGGACGGATTGCGGCCGGAGGTTTTCCTGCCCCACCCAGAAGAATTTCCACGTGAAGCCCGTAGCCCCCGAGATGGTCACCTTGAGGGGCCAGCCCAGCAGGCCGCTGTCGACGAGTTTCTTCAGGGGCTCGACCGTCGTGCCCAGTCCGTAGAAGGTATCCTTGAAGCGGAACCACGTGTTCAGGCGGAAGATCCGCCCGTTCTGCCGGACGGCCTCCACTACGCGTTTACCCTCGCCGATGGTACGCGTCATGGGCTTCTCGCACCAGATGTCCTTGCCGGCTTTGGCCGCTTCCACGGCCATGATGCCATGCCAGTGGGGCGGGGTGGCGATATGTACGATGTCGACGTTGGGATCGGTAATCAGGTCCCGGTAGTCGTGGTAGCTTTCGAGCGTCTTGTCGAACTTCTTGCGGCCCAGCGCGACGGCGCTTTCGAGGTGCTTGCGGTCCACGTCGCAGACCGCAACCAGGCGGCACGCGTCCGAGGACGTGAAGTGGTAGCTGCTCTTGCCGATGCCGCCCACGCCGATGATGCCCTTGGTGAGCTGGTCGCTCGGGGCGACGAATCTGGAGCCTCCCAGAACGCTGCGCGGGACAACAGTCAGCAGCGCCAGTCCGCCTACCTTTTTCAGAAAATCTCTGCGGTTACTCATTTTATCTCTTTGTTTTAGGTGCTAGTTTGAAGAGGTTGAAAGCCGGGATTCCGCATAACGAAACCCCGGCCCTGTTTTACAGCGTCGTCAGCCGGAGGTTACGCCACAGGACCTTGATGCCGCCGCCGTCGTGAATCTGAAGCGCGATGCGTCCCTGCGCTGCGCCGATCTTCGCGTCCGTGAGGTCCACCATCGCTTCGCCGTTGAGCCACGTCTGAACACGGTCTCCCTGGACCTTCAGCCGCAGCGTGTTCCAATCCCCTTCCTTGAGGATCGACTCCTTCTCGTCGGGGATCCGGGCCAGCCAGCCCCGGCCGTAGGATTCGTAGATGCCCGCCGTGTCGTGGTTCTTCGGNAGCGACCTCGCACTGCCAGCCGTGAACCTTCACCGGCGGCTCGATGAACGAACGGAAGAAGACGCCCGAGTTCCCGTTGGAGAGCTGCTTGAACTCGACCGTGAGGTCGAAATCATCGTAGTATTCGCGCGTGGCCAGGTAGCCGTACTGCTTGTCGGGACCGCTCTCGCAGACCAGGCAGCCCTCCTTGTCCACATACCACTTCTCCGTGCCGTAGGCTTCCCAGCCCGTAAGGTCCCGGCCGTTGAAGAGTTCCACTTCGCGGCCTGCCTTGCGGGGAAGCTCCTTGATCTTCAGGTTGCGGAAAGAGGCCGGATAGCCGTGGTCCTGCAGGCACAGAACGCCCCGCCGCGCCAGACCGTATTCGGGTGCAGTCTCCCATTTGCCGCTGTTCTTGCGTGAGAACCAGTCATCGGTGTAGGCTTCGAACTCAAGGATCTTGTGCCCGTTGAGCCAATGCTCCACGTGCCCGTTGTCGCACACGATGCGCGAATTATTCCACTCGCCCTGCGGATTGACAAACAGGGAATCAGCAGTCGGAAGGTGCATCGCGTAGTCCACGCCCAGCTTCTGCCACTCTTCGAGCTTCGTCGGAGCGTTCTGAGACTCCCAGCCATCGTTGTCGATCAGTTGGTACTCGGGACCCGTGACGTAGGGAACCTTGAAATAAGGATTCTCGACGACGTGGTAAAGCATGCCGCTGTTGCCTCCGTAGGAGAGCTTCCAGTCCCAGTCTACGATGAAGTTTTCGTATTGTTTCTTGGTGACGATATAGCCCGAAAGGTCGCTCCCGTCGCCGTTAGCCTGGATGCATCCGTCGACAACGTGCCACGGCTGCGTCAGAGAGTCCCCGTTGAAGTCTTTCCATTGATCAAGGCTATTCCCGTCGAAAAGCAATTCCCAGCCCGAGGCGATCTCCGATTCGCTGAG
>NZ_JAGYXY010000007.1 GCF_018362775.1 Alistipes montrealensis | reverse complement strand
GGCTATTCCCGTCGAAAAGCAATTCCCAGCCCGAGGCGATCTCCGATTCGCTGAGCGTGTTGTGAGTGGGACCGCAGGAAACGGCCATGGTGAGCAGCAGCGCAAAGCCGCACACGCCAGTGACTTTGCCGCAAAAAGTAGTTGGTAGTATCATTTTATGTTGGTTTAGTGGATATCTTTAGCGGATGTACAAAGTTATCCATTTTCAGGCATGCCGCTACACGCGCGATGCACTATATAGACCTATATAAGTCTATATACAATTAATAATCAAACCAATAAAAACAAGTATGACACCCCGTATTATATAGATTCCCGG
The DNA here is from genome assembly GCF_018362775.1 of Alistipes montrealensis. Lineage (GTDB taxonomy): Bacteria > Bacteroidota > Bacteroidia > Bacteroidales > Rikenellaceae > Alistipes > Alistipes montrealensis. Next base: position 139,630 of record NZ_JAGYXY010000007.1, on the reverse strand, counting down.
AGATCTTTACAACCCGATCCGGGCGACCTGCGACTCGAAATCGTCGCGGTCGAGCGCGGCATTGCGCAGTTTGGTGCGGTAGGTATAGACCGTAGCGGAGGCACAGTTGAGCAGCGAAGCGATATGCCCGCTGTCGGTAATCCCGAGCCGCAGGGCAGCCAGAATCCGCAGTTCGGTCGTCAGTGAAGAGTCCGTGCGGGGAGCGAAGCGCGATTCGGGCTGCAAAAGTTCGTTGACCTGCTCGATGAAATGCGGGAAAATATCGAGGAACGAGGCGTCGAACGACTGGTAGAATTTGAGGTACTCGCCGTTGATGGTCTGCGACATGCTGAGCTGGCGCACCAGTTCATCGGCGCCCTGGGTCTTGGCAATGTGGCACACTTCGCGGCGAAAAGCGTCCATTTGTCCGATATAGCGCACCGAGAGGTCGATATAGTGACAGACATAACGGTCCTTGATGCGGTTCGAATCGACCAAAGCGCCGTTGATCCGGCGGATATGGTCGTTCTTGCCGAGCAATTCGTGGTTCTTTTCGCGGAGCATATCGCTCATGCGGATCAGTTTTTCGTGGTTGTTGTGCAGGCGGCGGTGCTGCCACAGCACGAACCACAGCACGACAGTCAGCACCACAAGGAAAACTCCGGCCAGGCAGATGACCACGATCATCATTGTCTGCCGTCCGGCGATATTGGCCGCCACGGCCTCGCTGATCTTCATTGCCGCCGCCGAAGAGTTGGGAATCCGGGCGATCGACTTGCAGCGCACGGCATCGTCGAAAGTGGAACCCATATAGGCCGCGGCACGGTCGAAGTCCCCGCGGTCGAAAAGCCGGAGCGCCAGGTCGTAGAGCGAATAGTAAGAACGGGTTCCGGCGCACAGGTCGGAGATCGACGACTCGGCCAGGCAGTACGCCGACAGGTCCTCGTCGCCCATTTTCCGGGCGATGTCCGACATGGCATAATAGAGCAGCGCACGTTCGGGATAACTCAGGACTTTGGCCGTGAATGGCTCCAGCAATTGCAGCGCCTCCGCACAGCGCGCACTGTCGCGAAGACTCAGCGCCTCCATGCGCGCCCGGGTAAATTCGCTCAGCCCCGGGACCGAAATGCGGCGCGTCAGGAACACCGTATCACGCCATGCCTGCTTCTGGTACGGGTCCTCGACCTCGGAATAACGCCGGGAAGCTACCGAGCAAAAACACAGATACCATGCTCCATATTCCAGCGGAGTCATACCGACGGTATCTATTTTCCGGAAAATAGCTTCGGCGTAACTGGTCTGCCCGCGGCCCAGCCAGACATCGATATCGGCCAGCAAGGCCAGCCGCCGCTCATACCGCGAACCGCTCCGTTCGGCCAGCCGGTAGAGCCGGTCGACGTAATAGGCCGAAGAGTCGAGATCGAAAGTCACGAAAACCTGCGCCACCGCGAACACCTGCTCCGCCTGTTCAGCCGTCGGGGCCTTGGCGTCGATGCGGCCGCGCAACTCGTCGGCCTGCTCCTGGCGCCACTGCTGATAGCGGGCTTTCTGCGCCAGCTCCGCATCCAACCGCTCCAATGCGGCCCGGGTCTGCAATGAATAGCTCTCCTGCGGTGTACATCCTACCGGCAGGAGGCACGCCGCAGCCAACGAGAAAAACACGCAGAAACGAAGGATAATCCGCAGAGGCATCGTCAATAGTTTTGGGTCGGACAAATTTAACAAAAAAGCCAGGCTTTGCAAACCGAATACGTCAATTTAAACCGAACAACAGGGATAAGAGACCGGAAAGCAGTGCCGAAAGGCACTCGCCGACGGCTTCCGGAAGACGACTGCAACGCCCGTACCGACACCTAAAATCAGCTTCTTACGGATTATCCCCGAAGACCGGACGACGGTTACAAGTCGATACGCCGGCAGGAGGCTCCGGCCATCCCGACCGGTTTGCCGACACCCGGCAGCGAGACCGTGTGCGCCTTGTCGTCCATGTTGACGATCAGGTAAACCCGCTTTCCGTCGGGTTTTAGCCACTCGGCGGCCAGCACCGAAGCATCGTCGCCGAATCCGGGAATCCGGACGACCGGATTATCGCCCGACGGGGCGAACTCGCGGATAAACAAGCCCCCGTACACCACATCATGCACTCCCCGGCGGAAGTCCATGAGCGTCTTCATGAAGCGGGCCTCTTTCGCCGCGCGCTCCGACATCAGCGGCCGCGGATCGACCCACCCGATCTGCGAACCCCACAACAGGGCTTTGGCCAGTTCGTAACGGAAGTCGCCGAGGCCCATTTTATCCACCGTGGCGGGCGTGTAGGTAAATGCGCTGGTAACAGCACGGTCGGAGTAAACCATCGGGAATACGGGTTTGATGACGCAGGCGTTCTCCTCGTGGGGTGTATTGACCACCAGCAGCATGTCGAACAGGTCGATGTAACACTCGGCGTTCTCTTCGCTGGTCAGAATCTTCCCCTCCTGCAAATAGTTGGCGCGGATTTCGCCGATGAGCCTGCGGTAGCCGTCGTACCAGAAACTCCCGCCGCCGACCGGATGGTCGTGGCGCTCGTTCCAGCAGGGTTCCGGCGCCGCTGCCGAAATCTGGTCGATATAGACGCCGTCGACGCCGAGCCCGGTCTGGAGGCTGTCGACCAGTCCGATAATCTTCCTGTGCCAGATGGCGGTCGAAGGGCATGTCACCGTATTGAGAACCTTCGAGGTGGGATAAATTTCGGTATAGAGCGATCCGTCGGGCTTGCGGCACGAAGCATCGTAACCGCGGTCCCGCTTATAACTGTCCGCCGCGGGGTCCCAGAGACGGCCGTTGATGTAAGGCGTGACCCGGGCCCCCGACTGCTGAACGGCGCGGACCATCCCGGCAAAGCCCTCTTTGGCAGGCAGATAGTCGGGATAGTGCGTATCGTAGGGATGGTTGTGCCAGAAGTACCAGTGCACGCCCAATCCATCGCCGAAGTATTCGGCGGCGCTTTTAACCGCATCGAACGTATCGTCGCCGACGTATTTGGCGCGCACCCATGCGTCGGCGTTATAGCACCACTGCGGAATATTGCGCGCAGAGAGCGGTTTGCTGCCCCACTCGGTCGTAAAGGTGAAAGGACGATACCACCGGACGACGGCGTCCTCCCAACCTTCGGAGGCAAAGCCCACGACCGAAGTCCAGGGCAGGCGGAACGTTCCGTTTTCGATCCATCCGGCCGAAGCGGGAATCGCGTCATTGAAGACGACCGTTTTGTGCGTACACTGCACCGAGTAGGTCTTGCCGCAGCCCCGGCGGTCCTCTGTACCGTAGTAAAGGGCTCCGTCGCCGTTGTGCACCAGCACGAACTGCATAGCCGAAGCATGCGAGGGATAGCGAGCCTCGAAAGTGGCGATGTCGAGCGGTTTTTCGACGCCCCAGCCTTCGGTCGTAATCACTTTACCGGCCGCCGGACGGTCGATTACGATGCGGGGAAACTTCACGTCGGTGACCAGCCATCCGGCAGGCAGATCGGCCTCCAGGTTCCATTGCAGCAACTCGCCGCCGTCGGGCAGCGTGACGTACATCCGGACAGGATATTTCACCGGCGAGTAATCGAGTGTCAACTGCCACGTGAAGACGAGCGTCTTGGCCCCGGCATCGTCGCGTACCCCGACTCCCTCGTAAACAGCGTGCTCGGGCAGCAACTCGGGATTCTCGCCCTGCGGGCCTTTGTAGACGAGCGCCCACGGCCGGTCGTTCTGCCCTTCGGGAGCCACAGAACGGCCGTTCAGCACCAGTTTTTTAATCCCGAAAACCTTGCCGGCGCCGAAAACGGCCTCCACATATCGATTGGATAGGGTGTAATCGTCGCCGGTCCGGCTTACCGCAGTCTGGCATCGGGCGAAAGTCGGCAGGTTCAGCAATAGCAGGCATACCGACAGCTTGCAGATTCGTTTCATCATATTTTGACAGTGTATTTCGGGTTGTCCATCATGTATTGCCGCTTCGTACCGACGACCGGTTGTTACGGGCATTTCCGGCGCTTTATATTATAAGGTATATATCCGGCAGGGAGTTATATGGTTCGGAAACGTCCCTTTCGAACAAAAGTAAACAAAAAATATTTCTCAAACAACGGGAAGTTCATAAAAAACTTTTCGATCCCCTTCACGAACGAATCGGGTATCGCATTTTAAGAGGCCACATACCCTTCCGCCGCGCCTAATATTATTTAATATTCTAATCAACAGCAACTTATACAACAAAACCAGATCCTTTTACCGAGTTGATTCCAGCCATAGGCAAGGAAATATTTTTATTCGGAAACGCCCCGCCGAAGCAAATAAAAACATTGATTATCAATAATTTAATCCCCAAAAACCAACCTTACCGGACATCCTCCCCGCCTTTTTAAAGTAAAAAAACTTACCAAAAATACACGTGATAATAATTTTATTGTTATATTTGCTTTTGCATAATGAATACTTTTAACCGAACATTACCTTAAAATTGTGTGACACGAGTCGTATAAACGACACGCCCGACTCCGCCAAAGACCGATAACTAACTGAATACCAATACTAATAAAACTACTAACTTTACCTAAAAAAACGGACGCCTATGGTTAAATGACACCGGCCAAATCGAAAACTATTGACTTCCCGAATTTCACAATCTCTCGTTGTTTTGCAGTTTGCAAGAACAAAATTGAACCTGGACGGACCGCCCGACGGACACACGTAGGAACCGTACCAAACTTTATCAAGTAATTTAAATGAGGAAATATGACAATGACTATACAAAAGCTCTTTTGTAAAATAGTGCCCTGGGTGTGTGTGTTGATTCCGGGGCTTATCCCGATTACGGAATTGAGCGCGAATCCAACATTCGAGTATACCGTAAACGACCTTTCCGAGGCGGTATCGGCTCCGCAAGAGAGGGGGGGGGAATTTAAGCTAACCGGTCAGGTATTCGACGAGACCAAGGCCGGAGTCCCGGGTGCGACAGTCACCGTCAAAGGCAGCACCCGCGGCGTTATCACCGGCAACGACGGCAGTTTTACGCTCGAGGTCACTCCGACCGATGTGATCGTGATCTCCTACCTGGGTTATGAAACGCAGGAGATTCCGGTGGGCGCCCGAAAGAATATCGTCGTCGAACTGGTCCGCAAAACCTCCGAACTGGAAGCTGTGACCGTAGTCGCCTACGGCAAACAGCGCAAAGAGAGCATTGTCGGAGCCATCAACACGCTCGACGCCAAAGAGTTGAAAGTATCCACAGGACAGCTTTCATCGAGCCTCGCCGGAAAACTCGCCGGTCTGGTCGTCATGCAGCGTACGGGCGAGCCGGGATCGAGCGCCGAATTCTGGATCCGCGGCGTGAATACGTTCGGAACAGGCAGCACGACGCCTCTGGTGCTCGTCGACGGTATCGAACGCAGCATGGACCTGGTCGACGCAGACGACATCGCCACCTTCTCGATCCTGAAGGACGCCACCGCAACGGCTGTTTACGGCGTGCGCGGAGCGAACGGCATCATCCTGATTACCACCAAGCGCGGTATGGAGGGAACGCCGAAGATCAACGTGAAGGCCGAATTCGGCATGACCCAGCCGACGAAGCTGCCCAAGATGGCCAACACCAGGCAATGGCTCGATTTCTACGACGAATTGTGCCGGGACAGCCCGACCGGAGAGCAGGGTTTTTCGGATTATGAGCGCCAGATGTACCTGAGCGGCAAAGATCCCGACCTCTATCCGTCCGTCGACTGGACGAAGGAAATTTTCAAGAACCTGGCCATGACCGGCCGCGTCAACGTAAGCGTGGCAGGCGGTTCCCCCAAGGTGCGCTATTACGTGGGGTCGTCCTATTACACCGAAGGCGGTATCTTCAACATCGCCGACAACAAGCGCTACGACGCCCAGATGAACTACAACAAGTTCAATTTCCGTTCGAACATCGACATCAACATCACCAAGTCGACGGAACTCGGGCTCTCGCTGTCGACCCAATACACGACGACGAACCAGCCCAACAGCTCGTTGGCCGACCTGTACAACTACACCATGCTTTCGACGCCGATCTCGACTGCACCCATCTATTCGGACGGCACGCTCGCCATCGCCTCGGACAACGGCAGCACCAACCCCTACAACATGCTCAACAACTCGGGCTACGCACGGACCGCAAACGTCGTCGCCCAGTCGCTGATGTCGCTGACCCAGGACTTTTCGGATATCATCACGCCGGGCCTCAAGGCCAACGTCAAGTTTTCATGGGACGCCCAGAACTCGACGACCCTCAACCGGGCTTACTCCCCCAACGTCTATTCGGCCACCGGCCGCGACGAGGACGGCAACCTGATTTTCGACCAGACGGTCGTCGGAACGGGCTACATGTCGCTCGCGCGGTCCAATGCCGGCTGGACGACGATCAACTTCGAGGGAAGCCTCACCTACGAACGGCTCTTTGCCGACGACCACCGCGTAAGCGCCCTGTTCCTTTACAGCGTACGCAACCGGACCAACAACGTCCCCGGAACCTATATCGCGGCCTTCCCCTATCGGAACATGGGTATTGCGGCCCGCGTCACCTACGCCTTCCGGGACAAATATTTCCTGGAGTTCAACTGCGGCTACAACGGTTCGGAGAACTTCGCTCCGGGCAAGCGATACGGTTTCTTCCCCGCCTATGCGCTGGGTTACATGATCAGCAACGAGAAATTCTGGGAGCCGCTGCGCGATAAGATCAATGTACTGAAGATCAGAGGTTCTTATGGCAAAATCGGTAACGACCAGATCGGCGGAAGCCGTCGTTTCGCCTATAACACGACAATGAACGTCTCCGCCCCCGGTTTCGTTTGGGGAACCACGGGCCCCAGCGGCACGATCTATACGGGTATTCCGACGAACGGTTACACGACCGGAGAGATCGGCAATGCCAACGTGGCCTGGGAAGAGGCGACGAAGGCCGACGTAGGTATCGAATTGGGACTGTATAACAAGGTCCGCATTCAGGCCGACTACTTCTACGAGAAACGCGAAGGCATCTTCATCCAGCGCGAATCGACTCCGTCGGTGGTCGGAACCAAGGTCGCCCAGTATGTCAACCTGGGCCGGATGCAGAATCAGGGCGTGGATTTGTCGCTCGAATTCGACCATCAGTTCAACAAGGACCTCAGCCTGTCGGCACGCGGTAACTTCACCTACAACCGCAACAAGAAACTCTACGACGATAAACCGGATCAGATCTGGAAATATCAGAACCTGGCGGGATTCGCCCAGAACCAGCAGTTCGGACTTATCGCCGAGGGTTTGTTCGAATCCGAAGAAGACATCGCCACCTGGCCGAAACAGAATTTCGGGGATGTCCGTCCGGGCGACATCAAATACCGCGACATCAACGGCGACGGCGTAGTCGACACGTTCGACAAGGTGGCCATCGGTTATACGACCATTCCGGAGATCAACTACGGCTTCGGCGCCAGCCTCAACTGGAAAGGATTCGATATCTCGGTATTCTTCTCGGGCGTCGCCAATACGACCCGTATCATCAGCGGTTTCAACCTGTTCGGACAGGCTTCGAACATCAAACGGTCGGGACAGATTTTTGCCGACGTAGCCGAAAAGCGTTGGACGCTGGACAACCAGGACCCCAACGCTCCCTATCCCCGCCTGGCCATGAAGAAGGTCGACAACAACCAGCAGGCATCGACCTATTGGCTGCGCGACATGAGTTTCCTGCGCCTGAAGAACGCCGAAATCGGCTATACGCTTCCCAGGGCATGGACCAAAAAAGCAGGTTTCTCAGCGGTTCGATTCTATGTTCAAGGCGTCAATCTGCTTACATTCAGCGATTTCAAATTATGGGATCCCGAATTGAGCGCCAGCTACGGTAACCAGTATCCTCAAGTCCGCACCGTTACGATCGGTGTAAACCTGAACTTCTAAACCAAAATACCTGAACTATTATGAAACAAATGCGAATATTGTGTGCTATCCTGGTATTTTCCCTGGCATCGACCTCCTGTGAATCGTATTTCGACGTAAAACTGGACGACCAGCCCAATATCGAGGATATATTCAGCACGACAAACGGCACCAAAAAGTATCTCGCCCATATCTACTCCTACATTCCGATGGAGGAAGAGATCGTAGGCAGCGAGGGTTGGGTAGTTCCGCGCTCCGACGAAGCCCAGTACTCGTTCTTCCAGTGGGTGAACTACCTTCAGATCAAAACCGGCAGTTACAGCAGCGGTACGGTCAACGGGACCGGAGGCGACCTGGTAACAGCCGACGCGGCTTACTACAACTTCTGGAGAAAGAACTACGTGGCGATCAACCAGTGTTCGACGTTCCTCAAATACGTCGATCTGAACAAAGGCGAGAGCCCCGATAAAATCAAGGCCATGAAGGCCGAAGCCCGGTTCCTGCGTGCATTCTACTACTTCTGCCTGTTCCGTCAGTTCGGTCCGGTTTACATCTGGGGCGACCAGATGCCGGACGAAACTATCATGGGTTCGACGATCGACCGCATGACGGTGGACCAGAATATCGATTTCATCGTCGGCGAGTTGGACGCAATCAAGAACGACCTGCCGCTGCGGATGTCCGATATCGGAGAACCGGAGGCAAGTTTTGTCGGACGCGTTACGCGGGGAGCCGCGCTGGCCCTGAAAGCACGCGTCCTGCTCTTCGCCGCATCGCCGCTCTACAACGGCTGCGACCTCTATGTCGGCAAGATGAAGAACATGCGCGGCGAATTCCTCTTTCCGCAGACCAAAGACGACTCCAAATGGGAAGCTGCGGCACAGGCAGCATGGGATGTGATCGACCTGGGCATGTACAGCCTGTGCGAGGACAATACACAGACCGATCCGTTCAAGAAAGGCGTTGCATCGTATCAGAAAGTCATGTTCGACAACTGGAACAGCGAAACGATCTGGGGATGGTGGTTCCGGACGACCAAGGGTTACGAATACTTCGGTCCCACCGGCGGGCAGATCGGCCCGGCCATGCCGCCCAACGCACTGGAAACACTGGGTGTCCGCGGCGGATACGGCGGCATCGCCCCGTCGCTCAAGCTGATCGACACCTATCCCATGTGGGAAACCGGACGTTACCCGGTTACCGGCTACCAGGGCCAGAACGACCTGTCGAAACCGATCGTCGATCCCCAATCGGGATACCAGGCAACGGGATTCACCGAAAACTACAAGCAGCCGGCCGACGCCGACTGGGCCCCTCCCTTCAAGGCGCACAACAGTTGCGTCGGACGCGATCCGCGCTTCTACGCCTGCCTGGTTCCCAACGGATTCTACTGGCCCAACAAGACGTTCCCGAACCGGTTCACCTGCTATGACAACGCGGAGTGCACGTCGAGGTATTCCGCCACTTCGGACGCCAACCGCCTGGGTTATACCTGGCGCCGGCTGCTGAAACCCGACTATTCGCTCAACGACGAATACGACATGTACAAAGCAATCAAGTACGTGTATCCCGCATTCCGCCTGGCCGAGGTCTACCTGAACTACGCCGAGGCCTGCAACGAGAAACCGCAGCGCGACGAAACCGCAGCCCTCCTTTACCTGAACAAGGTACGCAACCGGGTCGGACTGAAGGATATCGAGGAGGCATACCCCGAAATCAAGGGCAACAAAGAATTGCTGCGCTGGTGTATCCAGAAAGAGCGCATGGTCGAATTCGGACTGGAGGCAAAACGCCACTACGACGCCTGCCGCTGGATGATCGCCAAGGACGAATACCCGGGCACTCCCTGGACGCTGCACCTGACTGCGACAAACTACGAAGATTCTTACCAGCGCGTAAACAACGAGCTCAGAATCAGCACCTATGTTTTCCAGGACAAGGACTATCTGTATCCCATCGGTGCCGCTCAGTTGGCCGAGATGACCAATATGACCCAGAATTACGGATTTTAACTAACGCTTGATGTGATATGAAAATAAATATGTGGAAACTGTTGTTTGCAGCCCTGATCGCATCGACCGCCATGGTCGCCTGCAAGGATGAGCGCAACAACTACATGGTAGACGATACGATCTCATTTCTCGCGACAGACAACCAGCTTATCAATGTAGCCCTGTATAATGAAGAATGTGATCTGACCGTCATTAAGAGCGGCAAGGGACAAACCGGCGCTACGGCGCGGCTGGAGGTTTCGGAAGCTGCGCTCGAAGCGTACAATACGGCCAACGGCACGGACTACAAGGCCCTGCCGGCAAACTACGTGACATTCTCTCCGGCGATCAAGTTCTCCGAAAAGGATATCCGCAAGACGGTTAAGGTAACCTGGGACGACGAGAACATCAATTCGCTCGGAGAAGGAAACTATGCCGTCGCAATCGAATTATCCGTCGACAACAACGCGCTGGAGGTTCCCGAAGCCCGCAAGGTAATGATCGTCAGCATGGCATGGTCGCACCTGGGCATGGAAGCGGATGTAGCGCCCGTGTTCAGCCCGGCCGCTTCGCGCGAAACCGCGGTCTACGAAGGCCCCGTCACCATCGACAACCCGATCTCGGTGATGGATATTACCGTCGACTACGAAATCGACAACAGCCTGATCACCGCTTATAACGACGCGAACGGAACCGACTACAAGGCCGCTCCCGCAGACCTGGTTTCGCTGGCCGCGACATCGTCACAGCTCGAGGCCGGCAAATCTTCGACGGCGTTCAGCCTCCAGATTCTCTCCGAAAAATTGTTCAACGGCAACGAACTCAAGGCGGTCGACGAGAATCAGTATCTCGTACCCGTACGCATCAAGTCGCTGTCGAACGAGGCCATCGGCATCAGCCGCTCCGTCATGTACGTGCCCGTATCTTTCAACAGAGATGTGAAAGGCCCGTGGACGTTACTCGAGGGTGAAAACAACTGCTATGGCAAGGATCCTAACGCTCCTGCATGGGCATTAGGATATACTGCGAACAAATTGTTCGACGGCATATTGACCGCCGGCGGCGAATGGATCTCCTCGTGGGACAACGGCCCCATCTCATTCCCGATGACCTTTGTCGTAGATATGGGCAAGGCCCGCGTGTTTACCAAGTTCCTGATCAGCGACTATACGACTCACCAGGGCAACTACCGCGAATACGAAATCTACATAGCAGACAAGTATAACGGGGCAAGTACGCAGTGGACACTCGTCGCCGACGGGAAGCGCGATTTCAAAGGCTGGACCGGCACGATCGAGACTTATGATTATCCAGTTAAGACGATGATCGCCGGTCGTTACCTGAAGTTCATAATCCTAAAACCAGAGAATCCGCAAACGGGCGATTATCTGAATGGACGCGGTAAATTGGCCGACGTTCAGGGCATGGGCTTCTAACGACTGATTTTCAATAAATTAATCCCGTTGTGAGTCTGAAAAAATTTCACAGCGGGATTAATTCGTACAACATGAAACACGACTCATTTTGCGTAAGTTATATTTCGTTGCACTGGTATTGGCTGTGGCGATGGGGTTCCTGGCGACATCGTGCACCGGCACGCGCGTTGTTAAACGCTATCCGTGGGAAGAGGCTCGGAAAAGCCTTGCGACTACGACCGACGCCATTTTGTGTTATGGTGGCAGCCACCACCGGACTCCTTATTTATGGGATCAGGCCCGGTTGGCGCCGCTGGTCACCTACACCGATCCGGCAGGCCGGGAACACTGGCTTTTCGACGGATTCATTTTCCTGGAATTCCAGGACACCAACCGCCCCGACAATGCCCGATATGCGTTTGAAACAGGCCAACTTCGCGACACGGGCGTCTCAGCCGGAAAAGCGCAGTGGCAGGAACTGATCGATTACTATTTCAGGCCGGGAAACGGTGTGGATGCACTGGATAAAGCCGTCAAAGAGGCCACAGGACGGTTGGGCAATGCCCCGGCCAAACGCCGCGTGATCATGGTCCTCCCGGATCCGGTGATCTACGAACACTACATCGACACGACCTCTTCGACGACCTATTGGGGCGAACTGGACGGCCGCCGGCTCGATTTCAGCAAAAACGAGGACCGCCTCGCCGCCTGCAAATGGTATATCGACCGGGTGCGTGCCGCATTTGCAGCCGGAAATTACCGATATGTCGAACTGGCCGGTTTTTACTGGCTGCGCGAGATCGTAACCCGGCCGCAGGATACGGCGTACAGTTACTTCCTGACACGTTCGGACATTCTGCTGCCGCACGTCGCCGACTACCTTCACCGCCTGAATTACAGTTTCAACTGGATTCCGTATTACGGTTCGCGCGGCTACGACGTGTGGCCGACATTCGGATTCGACCAGGCTTATCTGCAACCCAACTACTACTGGAAAGCAGAGCACGACATGGAGAAAATCTTCGACCAGATCGCGCAATACGACATGGCGATGGAGTTGGAGTTCGAGCCTACGCTGCTCCACGCCCGGGAGGGAAGCGAAGCCTTCCGGAAGCGGTTCCGCAGCTACATGGAATATGCAAAAAAGCGGAACATATACGGAACCAAGCCATTCGCCTATTACCACGGGACCAACGGATTCTACGACCTGTGGGCATCCCCGGACGAGGTAGACCGGGAACTCTACCACGAACTCTGCCGGTTCGTGATCGGGAATCCGCTGCGGCAACAACCGAAATAAAAACCCAATAACGACAAAATACACAATGACGACCCAACGATTTTTAACGATGTTCCTGTGCTGCGTTTCATTCTTCTGTTGCAGCAAGAGCGCCTTCGGAGCGCAGCGAACCCGCCAAGCCACCACCGAAGCGGCGGACCCCGAGATGTATGCCTGGGAGCAGGACCGCAACGGGATACTCTCCTTTTCGGACCTGGTGCTGTGCTACGGAGGCAGTACGCACCGGACGCCTTACAGGTGGGATGAACAGCGGTTTGCGCCGTTTGTCGCCTATACCGACAAACAGGGAAAGGAACATTGGCTGTTCGACAGTTTCCTTTGTCTCGAATTCCAGTTGGGATATACCTATGCCTACGAAGTCGGACACCGGGGCTACACTTCGGCCGGAAAACCCCAATGGCAGGAGCTGATCGACTACTGGTTCGACAAGGACAACGGTATAAATGCGCTCGAAGAGGCCGTGAAAGAGGCTGCGCAACGCATGGGAACGCCGCCGTCCAAACGCAAAGTGATTTTCAGCTTCCCCAATCCGGTCATATACAGACTCTACGACAAGACGAACGAATCGACGGTCTACTGGGGCGAACTGAACGGCCGGGAGCTGGACTTTTCGGTCGGCAAAGACCGCGTAGACGCCTGCAAATGGTTCATCGACCAGGTACGCCGGAAATTCGACGAAGCGAACTACCAATACGTCGAACTGGCCGGGTTCTACATCATTTCGGAAGAGATCGTCGTATCGCCGGCGGTCGAGGACGGCTGGAACCACGAGCTGAAGCGGTCGGAGGAGGTTGTTCCTCCGGTTGCGGAGTACCTGCATGCCCTCAACGAATGCCTCTGCTGGATTCCCTACAACCGCGCCGGGGGATACAAACGGTGGAAACAGGTAGGCGTCGACTACGCCTATATGCAGCCCAACCATTTCTGGGACGACAAGGGCGAACGGCCTCTTCCCCGGTTCTTCTCCGATATCAAGGCGCACGACCTTGCAATGGAATTCGAATTCGACGAAGCGCTGCTGGAAGGGAAACCCAACTGCGACGTGTACAAAAAACGCTTCCGGGAATATATGTCCAACGCCAAATCGGAGGGAATCTACGGCAAACAGCCGCTGAGCTACTATCACGGGACCAACGGGTTCTACGACCTGTGGGCGTCCCCGGCCGAGAAGGACCAGGAACTCTACCACGAATTCTGTCAGTTCGTGATCGGAAACCCATTGCGGAAATAAAAATCGGATACCGGCATGACAACCACAAGATTCATAACAATGCTCCTGTGCTGCGTCTCATTCATCTGTTGCAGCAACGGCAAAAGCGGCGAGGACGAGGGTTTGCAGCCCGCGATGAGCATGAAGATACTGACCTCATCGGCCTCATCGGTGACTCTGCGCGTAGAGAGTGTGAACGCCTCGCACTACCGCATCCTGTGCGCGGCGACCAACGACGAATCCTCGCGGACGGCCCGGCAGGTCTTCGACGAGGGTAAAACCTACACCGGCAACAGGATCGTAATCGACGGGCTGTCGAAACTCACGACCTACACGGTCTTCGCCGTAGCCTGCAACGACAAAGGCGACTTCGGAACCCTGCAATCCGTTAAATTCACCACCGAAGCGACAGACCCCACGATGTACGCCTGGGAACAGAGCCGCGGCGGAATCCTCTCCTTTTCGGACCTGGTGCTATGCTACGGAGGCAGTTCGCACCGAACGCCTTACCGGTGGGATAAGCAGCGGTTCGCACCGTTCGTCACCTATACCGACAAGCAGGGAAAGGAGCACTGGCTGTTCGACAGTTTCCTGGCCATCGAGTTCCAGGTAACCAGCAGCGTCGACAGCAAGCCCTACTCCTATATGGTGGGATTGAAACTCACTTCGGCGGCAAAGCCCCAATGGCAGGAGCTGATCGACTACTGGTTCGACAAGGACAACGGTATAAATGCACTCGAAGAGGCCGTGAAAGAGGCCGCACAACGCATGGGAACGCCGCCGTCCAAACGCAAGGTCGTCATGATCATGCCCGATCCGATCATTTACAGGGAGTACGCCGACGAATCCGCATCGACGGTCTACTGGGGCGAACTGAACGGCCGCACAATGAATTTTGAAAATGCCCAAGACCGCACAGCGGTTTACAAGTGGTATATCGACCAGGTGCGCAAGAAATTCAATGAAACAAATTACCAGTATGTCGAACTGGCCGGGTTCTACATCATTTCGGAGGATCTCACCACGCCGAGCTACGGCTGGAACAATGAACTGAAGCGGTCGGACGAGATTATTCCGCCTATTGCCGAATACCTCAACTCGCTCAACGAATGTCTCTGCTGGATTCCCTACAACCGGGCTTCAGGATATAACAAGTGGACCGATTTCGGTATCAACTACGCCTACATGCAGCCCAACCATTTCTGGGACGATAAAAACGAGCACCCTCTTCCCCGCTTCTTTTCCGATATCAAAGCCAATAATCTGGCGATGGAATTCGAATTCGACGAAGCGCTGCTGGAAGGAAAACCCAACTGCGACGTGTACAAAAAACGCTTCCGGGAATATATGTCCAACGCCAAATCGGAGGGAATCTACGGCAAACAGCCGCTGAGTTACTACCACGGAACCAACGGGTTCTACGACCTGTGGGCGTCTCCGGCCGAGAAGGACCAGGAACTCTACCACGAATTCTGTCAGTTCGTGACCGGGAATCCGCTGCGGAAATAAAATTCAACGTTCAATATTGTTATGAAAGCCTTTAAATACTTTGCATTTTCCGTGTGCTTGGTACTGTTTGCCGGAAGTTCCGGAACTGCCGCCGCACAAAACTACCAGACGACCGACATTCAGGACCTCGCGCTGATCTATCAGGGCGGGAAACACCGGCTGGACTGGACGGTCGACGAATTCCGTCCCTACGTCGCACACCGATTCCTCGACGGTTCGAAACATTGGCTTTTCGACGGATTCCTGTTCCTCGAATTCAAAAACGGCTCGGGCCGCTGCTACACCGTCGGGTATGAGAAAGAATTTGCCCGCAAACCCGAATGGGAGTGGCTCCTGGACCGCATCTTCGACGAGGGCAAGTCGCTTTCCGCGCTGGACCGATGCATCGGCGAGCAGATCGCAGAGATCGGCAAACCGGCGTTCAGGCATAAGGTCGTGCTGGGACTTCCCGAAGCCGTGCGCGACCAGAAAGACTGGGGCGAACTGGATGGCCGCAGGATGGACTTCTCGAAAGACGAAGACCAGATCGCCGCGACCAAATGGTATATCGACCAACTGATCGCGCGGTTCAAAAAAGCCGGGTACAAACACCTGGAGCTCTCGGGCTTCTATTGGGTCGCCGAAGACACCAACCATTGCGGCGACCTGACCGTCCCGCTCAGCGAATATATCCACGCGCAGAAGAAACTTTTTTACTGGATTCCCTACTGGCAGGCCAAAGGCCACGAGGACTGGAAACGCCTGGGATTCGACGTGGCTTATCAGCAGCCCAACCACTTCTTCAACAAGTCGATCCCCGACAGCCGCCTGGACGAAGCCTGCGCCGTTGCCCGCAAAAACGGCATGGCGATGGAGTTCGAATTCGACGAGCGGGCTACCATTGCCGCCCCCGATACGTTCTATGACCGGATGCTGGCCTATATCGACCGGTTCGAAAAGAACGATGTCTTCAACGCATCGGCCGTAGCCTACTACTGCGGCAACCGCGGTGTACTAACGCTTTTCGAGTCGAACGAACGCAAAGACAAGGTCATCATGGACCGGCTGGCCCGTATCATCTATACGCGCCAGGTGATGAAATACGGATTGCCCGTCAAAAACAAAACCCGCGTGGTGGCCCACCGCGGATTCTGGCATACCGACGGTTCGGCGGAGAACTCCGTTTCCTCGCTGTTAAACGCCGACAAACTGGGCGCCTACGGTGCGGAGTTCGATGTCTGGATGGCTGCGGACGGCAAACTGGTAATCCACCACGACGACAAACACGGCAGCTATGAGATGGAGAAAAATCCCTCGACCGTACTGACGACGCTCGAATTGGCGAACGGCGAGAAAATCCCCACGCTGGAACAGTACCTGCAGGCCGCCCGGAAAACGAAACTCGAACTGGTACTGGAGGTCAAGCCCCACGCTACGCCCGAAGCCGACGCCGAAGCGGTCCGCAAGATCGTGGAGATGATCGGCAAATACGGACTCGCAAAGCGCGTAACCTATATTTCGTTCTCGTTCCATGCGCTGAAAGAGTTGGTGCGCGTGGCCCCGGCCAAAACCCCGATCATGTACCTGGGCGGCGGCACGCTGCCCGAAGACCTGAAAAAAATGGGGATGACGGGATGCGATTTCAACTACTGGGTTTTCCAGAACAATCCGACGTGGCTCCATTCGATCAAATGGCTGAAAATGGCTTCGAACGTCTGGACGGTGAACAACCCGGTCGAAATGTTGTGGGTGATCGAAAACGGGTTCGATTTCATCACCACCGACCGTCCCGACCTATTCCTCAGGCTCGTCCGGTGACGCCACGCCAAAAACGAAAAAAAATGAGACACCGAATTTTACGCTGCCTGCTGATCTGCTGTCTGCTCCTGCCTGCGTCCGCCTGCGCCGACAAAGGTTCCGGCGAAGAGAACGGCAGCAACGGCGGCAATGCCGACGACGGCAAACGCCCCTATTCCGAGATGATGTACGTCAAGCGCCAGGGCGACAACCTCTACATTTCGGCCAAAATGGACGCTTCGACGGATATCCTCTACTGGTTCAAGCGCTGCCTGTTCAACGAAGTCTATACCTTCTACCGCGTGGGAACCCGTCCCAATACGGACCGGACGCCCACGACCCGCCCGGAAAGCGAACCCGCCGAGGTGCTCAACCTGGCTTACAGCGACAATATCGGCCCGTTCAATATCCAGGGCGGCGGCTGGTGCGGAGCGAACCACAAATACATGGAGCGTACGGCCCGGACGGCCTACAACAAGAGTTTCAGCATAACGGTGGACGGGCAGCCCCTCGAAGGCGACAAGGCCGTATGGAGCCGGCAGAGAATAACGATCGAGGCGGAAAACGTGATTCTCGACCCGACGCATCCGTACAAAAACGCCAATAATGAGGAGGAACTGCGCGATGAGCTGTGCCACGAGTTCGCAACCTACCGGATCTTCCGCAACAACATCGACGTGACGGTACGCCACGATTTCTGCTGCAAAAATCCGGTGACGATAGCGATTTACTACGGCATGCAGTCGATGTTCGCGAACAAGACCCATTTCGCCACGCCGGGCGGGGCTTACAGCAACTGGACACCCCCTCCCGCAGCCGGGGAATCGTCATTCACCAAAGCCGACTACCCCGATTTCCGACGATTCGTGGAGAAAAATACAAAGGCTTACCAGTCGGCATATCTGTTGCCGGACGGGTTGGGCGACCATAGCTGGCTGGCAGATGCCGACGTAATGTTCATCTGTGCATCCTACGGCAAAAGTTACCACAAGCTGATTTCGAACAAACCGATCCAAAACGGCGATGCGATCGACTGGCGCGGCGTTTACACCTGGTTCGCAACGCCGATTGCCGACGACGGCGACATGCTGTGCTACGAAGGAGCGGTGAACGGATATCCGGCGGTCTTCATCGACACCAAAAGAGCGTGTGAAAAAAGCATAACGCTGCCTTCGTACCTCGATCCGGAGAAGTACGAAACGATCGGCCCGAACGGAGGAATCCGCATCACGCCCGGCGGAGCCGGGAAGCTCCTGATTTCGGCCGATAAGGCCGGCGGATGCGTCCTGTCGTTCTGCAAGTGACCGAGCGCCCCCCCTGCCGGGAACAGCCAAAGAAAGAGGTCGACGGCAATCGTCGACCTCTTTCTTTGTGCAGATACCGGCCCGCAGGCTATTTATGACGCTTGGATCCCGTGTGTTTGAGCGCAGCGCCGATCACCGGCTGCACGATCGCCTCCATTACATCGTAACCTGCCTCCGTGGGGTGAACGCCGTCGCCGGTATAGGCGGCGATCATTCCCCCGTCCGGCTCGGCCATCGGCGTGTGGTAATCGACATAGGGAATCTTCTCCTGCGCGGCATAGGCACGAATCATCCGGTTCAGCTCGATGATCTTCGGAGCGGGTTCCAGCCCCTTGTGCCAGCCGAAATCCCGGGCAGGCAGCAGCGAACAGAGAATGGGAGCGATGCCGTTCGCCCGCGCCAGTTCGACCATCGAAACGATGTTGCCGAAAATGTGCGGCAGCGAGATATAGCCGTTATTCTGAGCGATGTCGTTCGCACCTCCGCAGATCACCACGACCTGCGGATGCAGGTCGATGACATCGGCCCGGAAGCGCACGAGCATCTGCGAAGTCGTCTGGCCGCTGATGCCGCGGCTCACATAACCGTTCGAAGCGAAGAATCCGGGGTGTTTGCCGATCCAGCCCTCGGTGATCGAATTGCCCATGAAAACCGCTTTCGGCGCGGAAGGCTGTTCCCGGTTCGCCTGTTCGAACCTGCTAAAACCGGCCCAGTCATTCTGGGCATGCGCATCGGCGCAGATCACAATGCCGGCAAGTACGGCAACGACAGTCAATAGTTTTTTCATCTTATGCTGATTTTATTCGATTGCCCGCAGCGGCATCTCCCAACCGGTGATCGTTGCGATGTAGGGAATTACCGCCGCGGCTATTTTGCGGTGTCCGCGGTAATTGGGGTGATAGCCCGCTCCCAGATCTGCATCCATGTCGTGAATCTCGTCGAATTGCAGGATACAATGCAGGTTCTTATCGTTCAATCCCTTGATAATCGTTCGGGCGAAATCGTAAAACGGCCCGGCGCCCTGCGGCACGACGTAAAGGATCGGCACGTCGCCGTATTTTTCACGCAAATTGCCGCACATGCGCCGGAAAGCCTTCCCGAACACACGCTCCGAAGGCACGATGTCCGCACTCAGATCGTTGGTTCCCAACTTGATGACCACAATATCGGGTTTATAGCCCTGAAAATCCCATCGGGAATCGGCGACCTCGTCGAACGTGCGCATCATGCGGTCGGTCATGGTCATCTCCGAAGCCGCTTTCGGATCGCCCCAATTGCGCACGATCCCCCGTCCCGAATGAGCGATCAGCACGTAATCCGCATCGAAGTAGCGGGCCGTAATGCAGGCCCAGGCCAGGTCGCAATTCTCGGTCCGGGGCGTAAACGGCTCGCGGGGCGACAGCCCCTCGGTTCCGTAACCGCAGGTATGCGAGTCGCCGATAAACTCGATCAACCTCCCCGGTGCGGGCGGCGGCGCCAGCAGCCTGCCGTCGGTCTCTATCGCGTAGAGCGTCGTTCGCCCCTGCTCGGCTTCGGTCCGCTTCTGAACCGTCACGGTGTGCGGTCCGCGGCGGAGTTTTCCGGCAAGCGGGATGACAGAGGTCCCGCCCTCGACCGTCACCGTGCCATAGAGCTTGCCATCGACGAAGACATTGTAGTAGTTACACCCGGTGTCCGAAGCGCGCATCGAGCAAGCCGTACCGTCGAAACGGAACGAAAAATGGCTGCCGCTCCAATCGAACGACAGGCTGCCGGCGGCGTCTCCGGCGGCACGCCCTACAAAGCGGACCAGCTCCGAATCCGCCCGGCAGGAACGCGGCCCGCCGTCGGCCGCACCGGCCCCGGCCGACAGGAACAGCGCGACAGCAAAGAACAGGACTTTCATAGCCGGATTATTTTACGTACGGACAAATCTTGTCGATCCAGACTTGATAACCGTCGGCCTTGAGGTGAATCCCGTCGAAATGGTATTTTTCGGGCAGTTGTCCGTTCTCGGCCATGCTGCTCCAAATATCGATGTATTGCAATCCGCGCGCTGCGGCGGCCTTTTGCAGCAGGGCGTTGAACTCGGCGATACGGACATTCTTGCCTTTGAGCGATTCGCCGCGCGACTCGTCGACGGGCAGTGCGCTCTGGATGTAAACCTTCGTGCGGGGAGATTTGTCCGCAATGATGTCGAGCATCCGCTCATACTGCCCGAGCAGGTCTTCGTTGCTGATATCCGTGAACACCAGATCGTTCACTCCTGCCATAATAAAGATGGCGCGCGGCTGCCCTCCGACGATGGGGTCGAGGCGGGCGAGCATCCCGACGATACGGTCTCCGCCGATACCGCGGTTGAGCACCCGCTTATCCGGGAAATACTCGGACCAGAATCCGCGTTCGGTGAGGCTGTTGCCGAGCATGACGATATTACGGCGCGTTACGGGCACGAGTTCCTCGACATTGCGCTTGGTCGTGTAGTAGTCCTGGGCAGAAACGGCTGTCGTCAGCAGGGCGGCCAGCAGTAAAAAAATCATTTTTTTCATGATCGGATGGTTTATTTGAGATTTCCTTCAAAATCGATGTCCCGCTCGAACGGATGCAGCGCCTCGTCGACCATGCGGGCCGCTTCGCGCCGGGTCAGGGGCGTCGTATCGGCGCTCGGGGCAATCCGTCCGCCGGCCCTGCGGAGCAGGTCAGCCGCCGAAGCCGCCGTGAGGGGCGCCGGGTCGTCCTCGACCGCGATCTGCGGGGCATAGTCGTGCAACCCCAGCGTAAATTCCCCGACCGATACCGTCCGCTCGGGGTAAAACCACGAACGATTCGCCCACTGGTAGGGTTCGCCCGTCATGCGCAGGATGCCCGTGGAAGCGATACGCTGCAACAACCCGAAATCCGGATCGTCGGGCTTCACGTCATAGAGCGGCTGAAGATAAGCTTTCTGGGCCAGCAAGGCAGCCTGAAGCCGCCGTACGGGGACTTCGCGGGGCGTACAGCCGGCCTTGACCGCAAGGGACGCCAGCGTCCCCGCGGCCTGTCCGGTAAGCATGACGACGGGCTGCACGCGCGTCGACCCGTTGATCAGGTTCGAGACCGAGATCGCTTTGTCCGAAACGATAAGATTGTCGGTTCGGGCCGGAATCATCACTCCCGCCGGAACACAAAACGACGGCACGGGCAGGAATGCGATGCCGGGAACGTCGGGACGGCATTTGTGGTGATGGTCCACCGGGTAGTCGCCTACCGAAATACCCGTCCGGTAAAGCGGCGCAGGCCGGTCGTAACGTGCCATCACGTCGTCGAAAGTCAGCATGACGACCCCTTCCGCCCGGCGTCCCTCGCGATGGTAAGGCAGATAGGCCAGTCCGTCGGGAGTGTCGAATTCGTCGTCGGCGATACCCAGGTTGCGGTATCCCAGTTCGGTCTGGATGTAATAAATGAAACGCAGCGTCTTTTCACGCGCCGGACGCAACGCGGCTTCGCGCCGTTCATACGGCAGTTCGACGACATTGAGGTAGATGTCGTTGCCCTTGGTCGGCCAGTTGATCATGTACTTGCCATTGGGCAGGCGACCGTAGGTAATCACCATTTCGGGCGGAATCGGATCGCCGACAGCCGTCGCATTACAACCGGAGAACTCCGCGGGATCGTAGCCCTCGGGGCGCGGGATCGTCCTGTCGGTCCCGGGGCCGTAGTCCTTGAGAATCGCAGTGACCGTCAGGTCCTGTACGATATTGCGGGCCTTCTCCGGGGCCAGCGACTCGCCCGTCAGGCCGCGCGAATCCATTCCCAACCGGTAAAGCGTACCGCTCAGGGGAAGCGCGTCGCCCAGGTCGGTGGCGTCGACGGTGACTTCGGCCGAAACCTCCAGCCTGTTGCCGGCTTTGTCGACGAACCGCGCCCCGGTGACTTTACGGCCGCGCCTGAATACCTTCACGGGGCGGAATCCGTACTCGACCGACAACGCCGGTTCGGCCGCAGCCATGGCTTTGAAAATACTGTCGGCGACATGGGGTTCGAAGAGCGTATTGCTCACCCATCCGGTAGCCAGAGCCGGGGCTCCTCCGTAATGGGCCCGGAGCGCCTCGCGGAATTCATTCCACAAGCCCGAAGGCAGATTGGCATTGCCGTCGACGGCCGGAACGCCCTGCGCCGTAAACATTCCGCCGAGCATCGGCGTGGATTCGACGACGAGCGTCGTCACCCCCTGCCGCGCCGCGGCAACGGCCGCTGTCGTGCCGGATGTCGTACCGCCGATAATCAGGACATCGACCACCCGACGGGTGGTTTTGGCGGCTGCCGACAGTGCGAAAGCGACGGTTACGACCAATACGGCCGCGAGAAGGAATCCTGTACGTTTCATGCTTTTGACTTTTACGAATGAAACTCGCGGCTCAGGTTCGGGCCGCGAGTGAATTGAATTTGTATACAGGCCCGCCTACTCGCACTGTTCCAGAATTTGCCATATCTGGTACATGCCGCGCGGGACGTGGAAGCATCCCTTCCATTTGCCGCCCTTGAGCGGAAGCAGCACCTCGCCGCGGCGGTTCAGGTAGCCGAACCATTCGGGGTATTCGGAATCTTTGAAGTGTGTCCACATATATTCGTGCAGTTTCCCGAACCAGGCCAGGCACGCTTCGTTGCCCGTCATCCGGTAGCCTTTGATCATCGTGATCGCCGACTCGATATGCACCCACCACAGTTTCTGGTCCCATTCGAGCTGCTGCTGGGGATGGCCCAGCCGGTCCATGAAGTAGAAGATGCCGCCGTACTCCTTGTCCCAGCCGTATTCGATGGTCGACAACGCGATCTTCACGGCTTTGTCGATCAGTTCGGGACGGTTGAGCCGCTTACCCAGGTCCATGATGAACCACATGGCTTCGAGCGAGTGTCCGGGATTGATCGAACGCCCCTCGAACGAGTCCACCAGCGAATTGTCCGCCGCCGAGACATTCTCGACGATCAGCCCCAGGTCGGGTTGATAAAACACGTCCAGCACCTCGTGCAGACAGGTTTCGACAATCTGGTCGATGAGCTTCGGATCGATCAGGTGCTCGATTTCGAGCGAGAGGTTGCACAGGATCATCGGCAGCGCAAAGTCCTTCATCGGACGCGTGCCGGGGTGGCCCTTGCTCCATTTGCCCTTGGGATTCGAGCGCTTTTCAAGCACCCGGTCGAAGGTCTTCCTGGCAATCAGGGCGTACTCTTCGTTGCCGGACGCTTTGGCCAACTGCGCAAAAGCCATCGTGGCGAAGGTATAGGAAAAGATGTTGTAGGGATCGACGATCGGCTGTCCGTCGCGCGTGAGCGAGAAGTACCAGTTGTAATCGCCGTCATGCCCGTATTTCCGGAGGAACTCGCCGCCCTGAACCGCACAGTCCAGCCACTCCCTGCGTTGTTCCACCTGGTTGTAAAGCATCGAGAACATCCACACCTCACGGCCCTGCAGCCAGATGAATTTATCCGTGTCGTAGACGCTTCCGTCACGATCGAGGCAGGTGAAATAACCGCCGTACTGTTCATCCTGCGAGTGCTCGAGCCAAAAGGGCAACACACTGTCCAGCAACTCCGACTTATATTGATCGGCTAATTCTTGAAAATTCATCATATTACTATTCGGTTAATTTCGAGGTTGTTAAAACCGCGATGAAAACATTGGTAAACTATTTCTGCCAGTACTTTTCGATCTCTTCGAGCGAGCGCCCCGTGGTTTCGGGAACGGCCTTCCAGATAATCAGGATATAAGGAACGCACATGGCGGCGAAGAGGAAGAACGTACCTGCGGGGGTGAGGTTTTCGAGCATCCACGGCGTCAACTGGCCGATCAGGTAAGTGCCGATCCACAGGGCGAGTCCGGCGATCGACATCGCCAGCCCGCGGATGCGGGTGGGATACATCTCCGAAAGCAGCACCCAGATTACGGCGCAGATCGACACCGCGCAGCAGAAGATGTAGGCCAGGAAGAAGATCAGCAGGAACGTACTGGACACACCCCATGCCGCTCCCCACAGGAAGTAGAGCCCGATGCAGACCAGCGACAGGATCATGCCCGACACGCCCCAGTATACCAAACTTTTGCGCCCCACACGGTCGATAATCACCAGTGCCAGAACCGTAGTCAGCATATTGACCATCCCCACGAGTATCTGCGAAAAAAGCGAGTCCCCGCTCGAAAGGCCGGCGTTCTCAAAAATCGTCGGACCATAGTAGAGCACCGCATTGACCCCCATGAACTGCCCCAGCACAGCAATAAACACGCCGATCAGAACCGCCTTGCGGATACCCGGAGCGAACAGCATACGCCATTCCGACTTTGTCTGCTGCGATCCGGCGGCGCGCACGGCCGCGATCTCCGCCGAGGCGACTTCCGAAGAGCGGTAGATACGCTCCAAAACGGTATGGGCCCGTGCGTCGCAGTTGCGCAGCACGAGCCAGCGCGGACTTTCAGGGATAAAGAAGATGACGATGAAGAAGAGAAGCGCCGGAAGCGTTTCGCTTCCCAACATGCCGCGCCACATCTCCGTTACCAGGATTTTCTGCATCAGGGCGGATGAATAGACGGCCGTTTCGGCCGATCGCAGGATCAGGAAATTGACCAGATAGGCTCCCAGGAACCCGATCGTGATGGCCAATTGGTAGAGCGACACGAGCGTACCGCGCCAGCGCGCTACGGCGACCTCCGAGATGTACATCGGCGAGACGATCGACACGACGCCGATACCCACCCCGCCGATGATGCGGTAAATGACCAACTGCGCGAAATCGGGACTCAGGGCGCAGCCGATGCCCGATACGGTAAAGAATACGGCCGAGATAAGCATCGTCATCCTGCGGCCGAAACGGTCGCTGAGGATGCCGGCCACCGCAACGCCGCCGATCGAACCGACGAGCGCACAGCCGACGAACCATCCCTGCTGCATGGCGTCGAGTCCGAATTGGGCCGAAACCCCGGTCACGGTTCCCGAAATGACTGCGGTATCGTATCCGAACAGGATTCCGCCGATAGCGGCTACGACCGAGAGGAACGCAACGTAGCCTGTGTTTGTCTGTGATTTCATAGTAAGGCTACCTGATATTGAAGTACTCTTTGTAACGGTCATAGAGGTGTCCGGCCTGCAAATAGGCCGACTGCGGACTCATGAAGTGCGAGAACTCGAAGGTGATCGCCTTGTCGTACCCGGCGCGCTTGGCCGCTTCGAGTTTCATGCGCAGTTTGTCGAATTTGATCGGCAGGAATTTGATCGGCATATCGCGGTCGAACGACTCGGCGTTGGTCCAGCACTGCATACCGTATTTATCGGCCATCTTCTTGTTGACGGAGAAGAAAGCGTCCAGTTCGTCGTAGTCGATGTGTCCGTCCTGAAAGGCGCAGGCATCGACCACGTCGTGAATCCCGTCGAAAATCTCGCTCCACTCCTTCTCGTGCTGCTCGACCGACACCGCCTGTTCCTTGGTCAGTTGGCTGCCGCTCGCCATAACGGCTTTCTTGCCGTCGATCCACGGGGAAATGAAGGTCGGCAGTCCGCCGGAAACCGCTTTGCACTGACTGCCCATGGCACGAAACGCCCCGATAGCGCCTTTGGTACTGCGGCTGATCTCGCCGCTCAGATACCAGCCGCCGAAACTCCGATACTTTTCACCGTACATCCTCCAGACCTCGTCGATGACGTATTTATTATGCTCGACTTCACTCGACATGTCGCCCGTGTCCCAGTACCGTCCCGAGTCGTAGAGGCCGAAATAGAATTTCATACCATATTTCTGGGCCAGACGCAGGTACATATCGACCAGGTCGACCGAGGGCATATAGCATCCCTGCCCGAGCAGGTGGGGCGACGGATAGGTGATGAACTTGCGGTATCCCGAGCGAATCAGGATCACGGTATCGATGCCGACGGCTTTCATGTAGCGGAAGTCGGCGTCCCACTCCTTCTCGCCCCAGTTCTGGTGGGGAATATCGTGGGAAATCTCATCCAGGAATGTTCCCGAAATCTGTAATCCGTTCCCTTTGGGGACAATCAGACCGCCCGGGCCCGGGAACGCCTCCGCCGATTCGGCCTCTGCGGTTCCGAGGTTTTCAGACGCCTTGACCAGCCCAGGTACGGCAACCGCCGAGGCGGCAGTAATGGCAATTTTTTTCAGGAAATTCCTGCGGGTCGAGGTTTTCATATTGGGTTCCAATTTTATCGCACACTCAAAATAAAGTAAATTTTATCACTCTACAATGCAAATATAATTAATTTATTTACAATGAAGCAACCTTTTGCCTTTAAAATTCACGATCGAGCAAAAATAAATACGTTTAGCACAGGCAACCGGAGTTCGGCGTGTCATCCTAAGAAAAACCGGAGTGCATACCGACTTCCGTCAGCCGATTTTGCCGGTCCCGATCGGCGATACCGGTCCGCTCCGCGCCTGCGCAGGTGCGATCACGATAAAAAACCGGGACAGCCGAAAAGCCGTCCCGGGTACAGAAAATTTACCGGCCAGCGAATATGCCGCCGTTTTCTCCGCTACTTGAATCCAAAAGCGCCCTGCACTTTCTTCGACGCTTCCACAGACCCTTTGGAGTTATCCACGGTCTTCTGACCGTTGATGAGCATATCGGGCGAGCTGGACCGTTCGAATACGATGGCCGAAGCGCAGCCCGTATCCTTCATGACCTGCGCCGTTTCCGGAATCGTAAGGCCCACGCTTCCGTTGATCTGCTGTCCGCAGAATGCGATCACCTTACCGTGAGGAGTAAGTCCTATCGACGAGGTCGCATACCGGTTGACATCGGTGGGATAACCCCAGTTGATTCCCGTATTGCAGATCATCTCGTCGGCAGTCTGGATTTGTCCGTCCCACAAGATCATCAACAGGCCGGAAGCTGCATTCTGCGCGTCCCAGACCGTTCCTTCCTCCTTTTTCCGCTCGACATAGGTCGAACCCGGCTTGTAGGGGAACGCATAGAGTTTGTCATCGAATTTCTGCGACCAGGCCATCTTGTACACACCCTTGCTGTCCTGCCCCAGCGTGCCGAAAGGATAAAGCGCGCCTTCCTGCACGAATTGTCCGCCGCGGAAGATCAGCGGGTCTGCCGTAGATTCGATGCCGACCAGCAGGACATTCCAGGAGGGTTCCTCCGAAGCAAAGGTATAAATCGATTTCTTGTTATCCTTGCCGGCTCCGAGCGCTCCCATCGTCGATTTGCCCGGCGACATGATTGCGATGTAACCGATGCTCTTGGTGGCTGCATTGTTGAGCAGGTCTTCGTTCTTGTAAACTTTGATGTAGTTGGGAAGCGTGCCGTAGGACGAAGTCACGTTCGTCCAGCCCTTGCTCAGCAGCGGATCTGCATAATCTTTCACCTTGACGGTATAGTTGTAGTCTTCACCCTGATAGGTAACCACCAGTTTGCCGTCCTCGAGTTCGAGGTTGAACGTCTTGTCGGCGGGTGACTTAACGGAGGCGCCGCTCAACAGGCTGAAATCGAACGTCATGGCGTTGATCTCCATCTCGGGTTTGTAGCCGATCGTGATGAGCTGACCTTCGACCACCGCGTCGGTGTCACCGACCTTAGCCCCAACAACCGGCTGGAGGATCTCTTTAGGCGTCGCCGTCATCGTATAGGTCACCTCTTTCACGCCGTTGTGCAGTACGACCGAATAAGGAGCCGATAGATTGAGCGTCGAAGTGGCTTTGCCCGGGGTTTTCAGAAGCGCACCCTTGGTCATGTTGATCGTAACCGACACACTGGTCAGGTCGGACAACTCCTCGAATGCGAATTTGATGGTTTTGTCGGCATCGGAAATCACGGCATTGGCTGTTTTAGAGCCGTCGACCGCCACGACAGACGCAATCGGATTGGCAATCTCTTTCGAATCGCCCTCACCGCCGTCCTTATCCGAACACGAAGCGAGCCCTCCCCCTACCAGGAGGCCGAGCAATAAAGTCATCAGACTAAAATGTCTTTTCATAATTAAAGGTTTTTAGGTTACAGAAGGTTTGACGTTTTAATAGTATGTAGTTTCAGGTCCCCTTTCGCTATAAGTTTTTTCATTGGCAACGGCGCTACATCTTTTCGATGTCCTCAAAACAACATTTATTCATTTTGAAACAAAAATGTAACACCTTTGACACACAAACATAGTAATTATTTTTATCAATTATTCAATTTTGAATAAAATAAATAAACATATTTATCCAAATGGCAGAATTACCCGAAAATATCACACCCATCAAGCCGACACTTGGCAAAATCACATAACAACCATGAAAGGCCATTCGCAGAAATTTTATTTCCGCAAAACATTATTGCCGAAAAACAGAAGAATGAAGAGACACAACACATGCAACGGGGATGTCCGTACGGACATCCCCGTTTTCCGCACGGCCTATAAACAAAAGAGAGCCGGCGACAGGCCGGAAAACAAAAACGGGAACCTTGCAAGGTTCCCGTTTTTATTTTCTATAACAGCAGGTTGCGCACCGAACGCCGGATAATCAGCGACGGCGGCAGGTGCAGGTGCGAAGGCGCCGCACCGGGTTCGCGGATGGCGCGGATAAGCAGTTTCACAGCCAGCGTGCCGATCTCGTCCGTGGGCTGCCCGATGCAGGTGATCGCCGGGTCGAGGTAGTTGAAAAGCATGTTGTCGTCGAACGAAACGACAGAAATATCGTCGGGAATCCGCAGGCCCGATTCGTGGACCGCCTTCACCACCCCGAGCAGGATCAGGTTGCTCAGCGCGAAGATCGCCGTAGGCCGCTCGGCCTGGGCCAGCGCCAGTTTGGTCTCCAGATAACCGTTTTGTACGGAAAAATCTTCGCCCGTCACCACGATCCGATCGCCCAGCCCGTGTGCACGCAGCGTATCGCCGAATCCGCGCACGCGGTCCCGCACGGGCATCGAATGAGGCGTACCCTGAATACAGGCGATGCGGCGGTGGCCGTTCTCCAGCAGGTATTCGGCCGCCATCACCGCGCCGCGGTAGTTGTCCGTCGTGACGTATGACAGCATCCCGGCATCGGGCAGGTAGCGGTCGATCAACACCAACGGCATGCCGCCCTCCTGCACGCTTGCGAACAGCGCAGCGTCGTTGCCGCACGGCGCAGCGATGATTCCATCCACACGCCGCGCCAGCAGGGCCGACAATCCGTCCTGCTCGTTACGCTCGTCCTCCTGCGTGTCGACCACCACCACCTTATAGTTATAATTGCGCGACTCGCGGATCACCACGCCCGCAACATTGGCAAAAAACGAGTTTTCGATATTCGGAATCAGCAGGCCGATCGTATCGGTACGATTTGTGCGCAAACCCTTTGCCAGCAGGCTGGGCGTATAGTTACAGCGTTTGACCTCCTCCATCACGCGCGCCACGGTGCGCTGGCTGATGCGGTATTTGGCCGCATTGCCGCTCAGGACACGCGAAACAGTGGAAATCGAACATCCGGAACGTTCGGCGATGCTAACAAGAGTTTCTTTTTTCATTGTTTTATTTTCAGTTCACCCATGACAAATGTATGAAAAATATCGAAAAAGGAAAGAAAAATAACAAAATAATTTTGGAGGTTTCCAAAAAGTAATTATATTTGCGCAAACGATAAGCGCAAACAGAGCCGAAAAGATAGAATCCGAAAGCACAGACAGCCGCACCAGAGGCCATATGAAACATATCGCATAAAATTGATTTACGAAAACAAGAGGCGCAAAACGGCAAAAAGAGCCTTCGGAGGCCATCGAAAAACAACCTGAAACCCGAAAACAGCATTTCCCCCGAGCGGATGCGTCGTCCGAATCCTCCCGGGTGGAGAAAGCGTCAAAAATTAACCAACGATAACCGAACGATGAACAAGATTCTGGTAATTGGCAGCACCAACATCGACATGATCGCCTGTGTCAAACACCTCCCCCGCCCGGGCGAAACCGTCGGCGAGGCGCGCTTCATGCAATCCAACGGCGGCAAGGGAGCCAACCAGGCCGTAGCGGCCGCACGCCTGGGCGGCGACGTGGCTTTTGTCACGTGCCTGGGCGACGACGCCGGGGCCGCAGCCCTCCGTCAGCAATTCACCGCCGACGGCATCAACACCGAAGCCCTCTTCACAGCCAAGGACACCCCGACCGGCACGGCGCTGATCTTCGTCTCGCAGGACGGGGAGAACTGCATCGCCGTAGCCCCCGGCGCCAACCACAGCCTTACGCGCGAAGCGATCGACGCCGTGGCGGACCGTATCGCCGGGGCCCAATACCTGCTCGTACAACTCGAAATCCCGATGGAGACAGTGGCCTACGCCATCGAAAAGGCCTACGAAGCGGGAACCCGCGTGGTGCTCAACCCGGCCCCGGCCATGCCGCTGCCCGACGAACTGCTGCGCAAGGTCTACCTGATCACCCCCAACCGGACCGAAAGCGAAACGCTGACGGGAATCCCCGTACATACGGCGCAGGAGGCCTCGAAAGCCGCCGCCGCACTGCTGGCGAAAGGCGTCGGAAACGTCATCGTCACGCTGGGCGGCGAAGGCGCGCTGATCCGGACACCGGCCGGGGAGCAACTGATCCCGGCGCACACGGTCACGCCCGTGGACACCACCGCCGCCGGCGATGTCTTCAACGGGGCCCTGCTGGTAGCCCTCTCCGAAGGCAGCAGCCTCGCCGACGCCGTACGCTTCGCCTCGCGCAGCGCCGCGGTCTCCGTGACCCGCATGGGCGCCCAGACCTCGATACCATGGCGCGAGGAGTTGGGAACCCTCGCCTGAACCGAACGAAAACCTTAAAACTCAAATACTATGTTCGTTGTTAACAGCTACTCTTTGGCAGTCATCTTCTGCTTCATCACGATGCTCTGCTGGGGCTCGTGGGGAAACACCCAGAAACTCGCCGGCAAGACCTGGCGTTACGAGCTCTTCTACTGGGACTATGTGATCGGCATGGTGCTCTTCGCCGTCCTTCTGGGCTTCACGATGGGAAGCATCGGGACCGAAGGCCGTCCCTTCCTCGAAGACCTCGCACAGGCCCAATGGAAAGGGATCGGCAGCGTCGTCCTGGGCGGCGTGATCTTCAACGCCTCGAACATCCTGCTCTCGGCCTCCGTGTCGCTGGCAGGGCTCTCGGTAGCCTTCCCGCTGGGGGTAGGCCTCGCACTGGTGCTGGGCGTCATCGTCAACTACATCGGCGCTCCGAAAGGCGACCCCGCCATCCTCTTCCTGGGCGTTGCGCTCATCGTTGTCGCAATTATCTGCAACGGCATCGCCTCGGGACGGATGCGCAAAAGCGGCGATTCGGCGGCCCAAAACCGCAAAGGCATCGTGCTGGCCGTCGTGGCAGGCGTGCTGATGTCGTTCTTCTACCGTTTCGTCGCCGCCGCGATGGACCTCGACAACTTCGCAGCCCCCACACCCGGCATGCTGACGCCCTATTCCGCCATCTTCGTCTTCTCGGTCGGCGTACTGCTGAGCAACTTCGCCTTCAACACCTACGCCATGCGCCGGCCCTTCGTCGGAGCGCCCGTCAGCTACCGCGAATACTTCCGCGGCTCGCTGCCGACCCACCTCGTAGGCGTGCTGGGCGGCGCCGTCTGGTGTCTCGGCACGGCTTTCAGCTATATCGCCGCCGGAAAAGCCGGGGCCGCCATCTCCTACGCGCTCGGACAGGGCGCACCGATGATCGCCGCCGTCTGGGGCGTCTTCATCTGGAAGGAGTTCAGGGGCGCCGACCGCAAAACCAACACGCTGCTGGCCGTGATGTTCCTCTTCTTCATCGCCGGGCTGGCCTCGATCATCGCCTCCGGCGGCAACTAAAACCCAAAAACCGAAATGAAAACCTCACTGCTCCCCGCAGCGGCCGCCCTGCTGCTCGCGGGTACGGCCTGCGACTCCCGACCCGCAGCCGCAACGCCGGAACCGATCCGGCTGATCGTCGAGACCGACATGGGAAACGACATCGACGACGCACTGGCCTTCGACCTGATCTACAAGGCGATGGACGACGGCCGCGTAGACCTGCTCGCCATCGGCAACCACAAACTCAGCCCGACGGCCACCGATTACATCGACATCCTCAATACGTGGTACGGCTACCCCGGCACGCCGCTGGCCCAGTCGCCCACCCCGGTGTTCAACGACCACGCCCCCGACTACACGGCGGCGGTCTGCGCAATGACCCGGGAGGACGGTTCCCCGGCCTTCGCCCGGAGCAAAACTCCGGAACAGATCGAAGACCCCGTCGCGCTCTACCGCCGCACGCTGGCCGCACAGCCCGACGGCTCGGTAACCGTCCTTTCGCTGGGATTCGCCACCGAGCTGGGAAAACTGCTCGACAGCCCGGCCGACGCCGTTTCGCCCCTCACAGGCCGCGAACTGGTGGCCCGCAAGGTGAAACTGCTCTCGATCATGGCAGGCAGCTACGGCGAAAAACAACGCGCCGAATACAACGTCGTCAACGACATCCCCGCCATGCAGAAACTCTTCGCCGAATGGGAATCGCCGATCGTGCAGAATCCCTTCGAACTGGGAAAACAGGTCATGTACCCCGGCTCGGCCATCGAAAACGATTTCGGCTGGGCGGAACTTCATCCGGTCGTCGAAGGCTATAAGAATTACCACAAAATGCCCTATGACCGCGCGTCGTGGGACCTGCTGTCGGTAGTTTACCTGCTCCATCCCGAATACTTCACCGAAAGCCAGCCGGGAACCGTCGCCGTCGACGACAAGGGCATCACGCACTTCACACCCGACCCCGGCGGACGCCACAAGTGGCTGACCGCTACGCCCGAACAACTGGTCCTGCTGCGCGACTACATCGTCCAAACCACGACCCGCGCCCCGAAACACCCCAAACACTGACCCAAACACTTCAAGAACCTCGCATATGAATCTTTTCAACTACCGATCCGTAATCCGCCGGAAAATCGTCGGGGGGGGGATTTTCCTTCTCCTGATACTGGCGACGGGACAGGTCTTTGCCCAAAGCAAGGCCGTGTCCGGAACCGTGAAATCCCAACAGGGTGAGCCGCTCGCCGGCGTCACCATTCTCATCGAAGGCACGACGCAGGGAACCTCGACCGATGCGCAGGGAGCCTTTACGCTGTCGGCCAAGCCCGACGACATGCTGGCCGTCTCCTACCTGGGTTACAAGAGCCAGCGCATCAAGGTAGGCCCCCGCACCAAACTGGAGGTCGTCATGACCGAGGACCAGAACCTGATGGACGAGGTGGTCGTCGTGGGATACGGAACCCAGCGGCGGCGCAACATCGTCGGAGCCGTCGAGAACATCTCCGGGGAGGTGCTCGAAAACCGCCCCAACGCCTACCTGCTCCGGTCGATCCAGGGCCAGATTCCGGGCGTGAACATCACGATGGCCGACGGAAAGCCGAGCCGTTCGGCGACGATCAACATCCGCGCGAACACCCAGTCGATCGGCGCAGGCGGCGCGGCTCTCTGCCTGATCGACGGCGTGGAGGGCGACCTGACGGCTATGAATCCCGAGGACGTGGAGAGCATTTCGGTGCTCAAGGACGCCTCCTCGACAGCCGTATACGGCGCCCGGGGAGCATTCGGCGTCGTACTCGTGACGACGAAAAAAGCCCGCCAGGACAAAATTTCGGTCGATTACAGCGGCAGCGTGTCGATCATCAGCGAAACCGTCCGCCCGAAATACGAGACGGACAGCCAGACCTGGTACGACAACTACATGACCGCCTACGTCGGTTATTCGCACCACCTGCCGACGGGCATCAACAACTTCTTTCCGTGGACGCAGAGCTGGGAGGACGAGTACAAGAAACGCATGAACGATCCCGACCAGAGCTACCTGGACTGGGGACTCGACGCCAGCGGCAAATACCAGTACTACGGACGCAACACCGACTGGTACGACATGTTCTACAAGAAATCGACCACGGCCCACCAGCACAACATCCGGATTTCCGGCGGCGGCAAAACCACCAGCTTCATCGCATCGGCCCGCTATTTCGAACAGGACGGCATCTACCGCGTCGGCGACGAGAAGTTCCGCCAGTTGAACGCCCGCGCCAAAGGAACGGTCAACATCACCAAATGGCTGACCGTGGAGAACAACACCGACTTCGTCCGCCGCAACTACCACCAGCCCACGACCTATTCGCAGAGCCTGCTGGTACGCCGCAACCTGGAGCATCAGGGCTTCCCGCTCACCAAGGTCACCAACCCCGACGGAACCTGGACCGCAGCGGCCGTCTACACGGGTTACGCCAACATGGCCGAGGGCAACTCCTACCGCGACAACCTCAAGTTCGACATGAAGAACACGACCGTCGTGACCATCGACCTCATCAAGGATGTGCTGGTGGCGAAGGCCGACTACTCCTACCTGTTCAACCATTCGCGCCAGAACGACGTGATCTCGCAGGTTACCTATTCCAACGGCCCGGAGATCCAGATCTCCTATCCGGCGAGCAGTTCGATGCGCACCACCGAGACGCAGACCGAATACCACAGCGCCAACGCCAACCTGTCGTTCACCCCGCGGCTGCCCGAAGACCATTCGCTCAACGTGATGGCCGGCTGGAACATCGAACACAAACGGGCGCGCAACACCCGCATGGGCCGCGACGGATTCATCGTGGGCGGCAAGCCCAACTATTCGCTGATGAACGGCATCGACTACGTCCTGGAGGACGCCAACAGTTACGACTGGGGTTTCGTCGGCATCTTCTACCGCGCCAGCTATGCCTACAAAGGCAAATACCTCGCGGAACTGAGCGGCCGCTACAACGGCAGTTCGAAGTTCCCGAGCAACGAACGATGGGGCTTCTTCCCGTCGGCTTCCGTGGGCTGGCGCATGTCGGAAGAGAAGTTCATGAAGGACATCTCCTGGATCAACAACATCAAATGGCGCTTCTCGATCGGCAAGGCGGGCAACGGCAACGTTTCGCCCTACAAGTACATGGAACTGCTGAACTTCACCAAGGCCGGCGTAATCGTCGACGGCAGCCAGCGCACCTATACTTCGGCCCCTTCGTCCGTACTGCCGGCGAACCTCACGTGGGAGACCGCTTCGACGATCAACCTCGGACTCGACATCAACCTGCTGAACAACCGCCTGAGTTTCGTGGGCGACATCTACAAGAAGTCCACGACCGACATGTTCGTCACCGGGGCCGAGCTGCCGGCCGTGACGGGTTATTCGGCCCCCTACGGCAACAACGCCGACATGGAAACCAAGGGATTCGAAGTCTCGCTGGGCTGGACGGACAGCTTCCGCGCCGGTAACAAACCCTTCAATTACAGCGTGCGCTTCTCGCTCTGGGACAGCAAATCGAAGATCACCAAATACACCAGCAAATCCAACACCCTGCCCACGATCTACTCCAACGCCTACTACGAAGGCATGGAACTGGGCGAAATCTGGGGTTACCACGTCGTAGGACTCTTCGCCACCGACGAGGAGGCGCAGGAATGGGGCCTGAAAGCACAGGAGAAGACCTTCTGGAGCGGCGACAACAAGTCGTGGAACGCCGGCGACCTGAAATTCGCCGACCTGGACGACAGCGGAGTCGTCGACAACGGCAGCAACCGCCTCGACGACCACGGCGACCTGCGAAAAATCGGCAACTCCTCGCCGCGTTACCACTACGGCATCAATTTCAGCGCAAACTGGAACGGCATCGGTTTCTCGGTCTTCTTCCAGGGACTGATGAAGCGCGACTGGTATCCCGCCGGCGAATCGGGCCTCTTCTGGGGACAGTACGACCGCCCCTACGGATACAGCCTGCCGTGGCAGAACACCGACCGCTGGTCGGAGGATAATCCCAACGCCTACTGGCCGCGCCTGCGCGGTTCGCTGGCCGTCAGCGGACGCGGCACGCTGCGCGCGGCCAACGACCGCTACCTGCAGAATGCGCGTTACTGCCGCCTGAAAAACATCACGCTGGACTACACGCTGCCGCAGCAGATCACCCGCAAAGCCCACATGGAGAAGGTGAAAATCTACGTCTCGGGCGAGAACCTGTTCTTCTGGTCGCCGCTGAAAAAGTATGCCAAGAACTACGACCCCGAAATGATCACGGCGGGCGACGCCGACTTCGCGTCGAAGACGGGAACCGACGGCCAGGGCTACGGATACCCGATGACCAAAAGCGTAACCATCGGACTGAACATCACATTCTAACAAGCAATCCCATGAAACCCATACTGAATAAAATAGCGATAATAGCCGGATTGTCCTTCGCGGTCTCCTGCCAGAGCTTTTTCGACGAAGATCCCGTTTATTCGACGACCACCGACACCTTTTTCAATTCGGAAACGGCGCTGGAGACCTATGCGATCGGGTTCCTCGAAAGCCACCTGCCCTCGGCCGCAACGCTTACGCGCGGCGACCAGTACAGCGACATCTGCGTGACGACCCAGACCGAAGGATTCCTCAAGACGGGCGGTTACAGCGCCCAGCAGGCCAACAACTGGGCCCGCGGAAACTGGCGTCCGCTGTACAACGTCAACTATTTCCTCAAACACATGAAGGACGCGGCGCCCTATGTGGACGATGCGACGATGAAGCATTACGAAGGCGTCGGCCGTTTCTGGCGCGCCTGGTTCTACTGGGACAAGGTCAAGATGTTCGGCGACGTTCCGTATTACGACGAGCCGATCGACCCCGACGACGACGAGCAGCTCTACAAAGGCCGCGATCCACGCGAAATGGTCATGCAGAAGGTCCTCGAAGACCTCAACTTCGCAGCAGCCAACTGCTCCACCGCCAGCAAATACGTCAACACCAACGTGATCAACCGCTACGTGGCCCTGGCCCTGAAGTCGCGCATCTGCCTCTACGAGGGAACCTACCGGAAATACCACGGACTCGAAGACAGCGAGAAGTGGCTCAAGGAATGCGTCGCCGCATCGGAGGAACTGATGACCGACAGCCCCTACACGCTCGTCGCCACAGCCGGCGAGGAAACGACGAATTACAGCAAGGTCTTCAAGAGCGAGGAACCGCAGTACACCGAAGTGATCCTCTCCAACGAATTCAACACGATGCTCAACCGGTTCCACGACGCTTCGTGGTACTACGCTTCGGGAAGCTACGGAAGCCGCAACTCCGGCCCGAAGGCATTCGTCAACATGTACCTCAACCTCGACGGAACCCGCTTCACGGACAAGGCCGGCTACAACAAGACGCAGTTCAAGGACGAGTTCGCGGGCCGCGATTACCGTCTGCGCCAGACCTTCATCACGCCCTACTACACGAAGAAGGTCGCGGGCAAGGAGACCAACGAATTCGCGAAGGTCTTCCCGGGCCTGACCACGCAGCTGACTTACTACCGCATCATCAAATGGAACACCGACGACGATGCCAACGAGAGCAACACCTCCAGCCCGAACTCGCTTTCGGTGTTCCGCTACGCCGAAATCCTGCTGAACGAAGCCGAAGCCAAGGCCGAACTGGGCGAGATGAACCAGACGGTGTGGGACAAGACGATCCGTCTGCTCCGGGAGCGTTCGGGCGTGAACGGCGCGATGCCCGCAACAGCCGACCCCTACCTGGCAGACTACTACGACCGGGTGACCGACAAATGGATTCTCGAATGCCGCCGCGAGCGGAGCATCGAACTCTATATGGAGAACACCCGGCGCGACGATCTGATGCGCTGGCGGATGGGCCACAAACTGACGGTCGAATTCGCGGGCATCTACATCCCCGAACTGGGCAAACCGTTCGACATGAACGGCGACGGGAAAAACGACATCTGCTTCTACTCGAAAAGCCACCCCAGATCGGGCAGCGCACAGGCCGGGGTTTCGTATGTGGAGGTAACCGCCGAGCCGGGCGACAACGTCACGACGTACGGCGTGAACGAGGACAACTGCCTGGTATATATCCTCGACCGGGAGTGGGCGGATTACAAATACCTCTACCCCGTCCCGAAAAACGCGATCGACATCAATCCCAACCTGCGGCCGCAGAATCCCGGCTGGGACGATTAATCCGCTTATCCGAAACGACCTAAAAATCCGATTCTATGAAACTACATCCCATAATTTCGTTTTTGTGCCTGGCGCTCGTCGTCCTCGGCACTTCCTGCAAAGACGACGAGACCGTGTTCCTGCAGCGGAGCCACGATGCGCTCTCGTTCCCGTACCTCAATTCGACGGAGGAACTGCTCGTCCTGTCGAATGGCCGTTGGCGCGTCGTGCCCAACGATCCGTGGATCAGCTGCTCGCCCGAAGAGGGCCAGGGCGACGGAAAAAGCGAGCAGCCGGTGGAAATCACCGTCCTGCAGAACGACGGCGCGGAGCGCAGCGGCAGCGTCACGCTGACCGACGGCCTGAAAGAGCTCGTCATCCGGATCACACAGGAAGACGGTTTCTTCGCCATCGGCAATCCCTCGATCGCCTCCAGCTTCGACCTCTACGAAGAGCTCACGGACAAG
Organism: Alistipes montrealensis; assembly: GCF_018362775.1. GTDB lineage: Bacteria > Bacteroidota > Bacteroidia > Bacteroidales > Rikenellaceae > Alistipes > Alistipes montrealensis. The sequence goes on along the minus strand of NZ_JAGYXY010000007.1, from coordinate 100,873 downwards.
CGGGTGACGATCCCCTACCAGAAGTCGAAGCCGGGCTACAAAGCCAACGTCACGGCGTCGCTCGAAGGCGCTGGCGCCGAAGGCATCGCCATCGAGTCGCTCACGGATTACGAAATGGAGGTAGGCGACGGCGCAATCCCCCTCAACCTCAGCGGAACACCTACCCAGAAAGGCCCGATCACGGTCAAACTGCATGTCGAGATCACAACCACGGGAGCCGACTATAACCTGACCGCCGAGAGCCGCGCCAAACTGGCCGGCGAAGTGACCGTCACGATGTTCAAGCTGCTGCCCCGCCTGGCCGTCCTCGACTGGGGCGACTACGAGAAAGGAACCGGCACGAACTTCAACAACGGCAACCCGCGTTCGTTCAGCTTCGGCCTCGCACTGGAAGAGGAGGGCGACAACCTGCGCAACTACACGTCGAAAACGGCCGATTGGCTCACCGCCAGCAGCATGTTCTTCGCACACAACCGTTTCGCCTTCGGCAACCTGAAACCCGGCACAACCTACTGGTTCTGGATCGTCGCCCACGAGCTCGGCCCCAAGAAGGAGGATTCGGACAAAACGTGGCTGTCGTTCACCACTCCGGCGGAAGAACTGGCGCCGAACGTCATCCTCTACAAGGATTTCGACGATTTCTGGTTCAGAGGCTGTCCGATCTACCAGGCATTCGGCGTCGAAGTCACCAACGCCCAGATCGGTGCAAACATCGACCCCGACGATCCGAACTGCCCGGCGGCCACCGGAAAAATCGTAAACCCCGTCAACTCTACCGACTCGTTCTTCAACTACGTCGGGAGCGCGACCGACAACCGCGGTCCGGTGAAAGCGGCCAAACTGTGGGAAGCATGGTGGGAAGGCGACAAGTACGGCACGAACTACGCCGACGCCGACTATCCCGGCTGGCAGGGCTTCTGGGTACGCACCCAGACCGGAGCCGCACTGCTCTCGACCGCATCCGTCTCGGGTTACCTCAAGACGCCCAAGCTGACCGGAATCGGCGAAGGGACGGCCGACATCACCGTAACGTGCCACACGGCGCCCTACTTCGAGCCGTACCACTCGTGGGGACAGGACCACGAACAGCACTACATCCAGGTCGAAGGTCCCGGAACCATCACCGACGGAGGCCCGACCAAAGCCGAACCGACAGGGGCCGCCACGGCCAATACGGAAAAGCAGGTAACCGTGCAGTGCTCGACGCATGTGGACAGCAACAAAATTCCCACGACCGACTACGTAAACCCCACGGAGCATGTGGTCAAAATCACCGGAGCCACCAAGGAGACCCGCATCGTAATCGCGGCGCATCCTTACGGAACCAAGCACTACCGCCTGTGGATCGACGATATCCAGGTAACGAAAGACCGATAATCATAAATTAGAAACAACAGGTTTTATTCGGTATTGCCGCCCGGGGCGGCAATACCGAATTTACCACAACTAAAACGACATGCTATGAAACTGTTGAAATTCACCCTTGTCCCGATCCTGGGCCTACTCCTTTGCACCTCCTGCGGCGGGGACGGCGACGACACCCCCGGTCCCGGCAAACCCGAAGGTCCCGACAAATCGTCGACCACGGGGATCGGCCAGTTCTCGGCCGCAAACATCTTCAGCCGGAACACCTACCTGCCGGACAACACGGCGATGCAGGGTTTCAACCTCGATTCGGACGGCTCGGTCTGGTATACGCAGCTTTCCAACACCAACCAGGCGCAGCTGACCTGGGTCCGCGCACAGCCCAACAAAGGCTCGACCGAGATGACCGCCAACAAGGAGTACATGAAACTCACCTATTTCGGACACGGAACCAACACCGCCCTCGAAGAGGGCGGCGCCGACCGTTACCTGTGGGCCGGAGCCTACGGGCTCTGCAACGCCAAGGGCCAGTACTGGAACGAAAAGCTGGTGGGTCGCGTCAAATACGTAAAAGGCGCTACCGTCAAGACCAGCGAATGCGACGAGTACTACTACATCGGGGACTACACCGACCTGCATCCTTCGATCGACGCCGACAACGACCTGCTGACAATCAACTACGGCGACAGCAAGAACTCATCTTACAGGTGTTTCGTCATCTACAAGCTGAGCGAAGCCAAAAAGGCCCCCATGACCAACGTCACGATCACCTGCACCGACGGCTTCCAGACCGACAAGCCCGCCTCGACCAACCAGATCAGCGTGGTGGTGCGATGCCGCGACCTGACGACGCTGAAGCCCGTCGCCCAGCCGCGTTTCCTCAAGACGGGATACGGAGCGAGCGGCGCCACCTATTACGACTGGCAGGGATACGACGTTCACAAAGACCGCCTCTACTACACCGAAGGACAGTCGAACTACAACCTCACCGGTTCGTTCTACTCGGGCAGTTCGTACGCCTACGTCACGGTATTCGATTTCAACGGAAACATCGTCGAGGAACGCACGCAGGTGGCCGTCGTGTCGGACAAGGACAAACTGACGGAAATCGGCGTCTCGGTGTTCGGGGCGCTCGAAGCCGAGGGCATCAAGGTCTACAAAGGCAAACTCTACCTCGGCTACACGGCCCGCGGAATCACGGCCGAAAATACGAAGCACTACCAAAATATCTTCGTGTTCGACCCGTCTTCGAAATAACAGGACCGATGAAAACCCGTATCTTGCGAAAACTGTGCTGCGCGCTGTTGCTGGCGACGGCCACTGAGGGCTTCGCCCGGGAACCAGTCACGCCCAACGATTTCGAGGGGAGCGACACCCGGCGCATCCGGCTGGCGGTGGAGGCCGCGAAAGGGACGACCAACTCGGTCACCATTCCGCGCCGGAACGCCAACGGAACGAACGTCTGGATGATCGACAGCGCGATCCTGCTGCCATCGGGCATGACCGTCATCCTGGACGACTGCACCCTGCAACTGTCGGACAGCTGCCGCGACAACCTGTTCCGCAGCGACAACGTGGGCATCGGCATCACCGACCCCGCGTGGAACGAAAACATCGCCATCGTCGGCGTGGGGAACGCGGTGCTCAAAGGCGCCGCTAACCCACGCGCCACGGGCGACGGACTGCGCAACCTGAGCCTCGACCCCGGGCCCAACCACAACAGGGACCGCAGCAGCTACGGGACCGACGCGGGCCGCATCGGCCGGAAGCAGAAGTCCGACTGGCGGAACTTCATGATCCTGATGGCCTACGTGAAGGGTTTCGAGCTGAAGAACGTGCGCATCGAGTACGCCCACACCTGGGCGGTCAATTTCGAACGGGTCCACCACGCCGAGATTTCGAACATCCGCCTCTACACGCCGCAGTACCGCTATGTCGGCGGCGAGAAGAAGTACACGTTCAACAACGACGGCATCGACCTGCGCGAAGGGTGCAAATATTTCCGCATCGACAACATCACGTCGGTCAACGGCGACGACTGTATCGCCCTCTCGGCACTCGACATGGGGCCGGAGTACCACACCAACGGCAATATCGATTCGTTCCAGGTGACTTCGTGCCGGCACAACGGCCCCGAGGACGACATCGAGCACATCTACATCACCAACGTCAAGACCAACTACACCGGCGTCGCACTGCGCGCCAGCGACAGCGCGAGCATCCACCACGTTTACATCGACGGCGTCATCACGGCGGCGGACCCCACCGTCACGCCGCCCTACGCCGGCAGCCCCTACGTCATCCTGGTCGGCAACCGCGCCTACGGGAAACCGGCCGAAAAGCACACGATCCACGACATCTACGTGATGAACGTCATCGGCGACGGCCTCCGGCTGATCGACATCAAATCCCCGATTGCCGACTGCGTGTTCATGAACGCCGTCTATACCGGCGACAAGGCTCCCGCGGCGATCACCTACCGGGACGGCATTCGGGAACAATGCGTCAACGTACAGGAAATCAACCTGATCAAAACACCCGGAAACGGCAGAAACCCATCAATGCGAACCGAAAAATGATGTCATACGTCAGAAAATACGCCGCGGCGCTCGCCGTCCTCGTCCTGTCGTCCTGCAACGCCCATGCCGCAGGGCCGCAAGTCCCCGCCGCGGGATCGCTCACGGGCCGCGTCGCCTCAGCGGGCGGAAAACCCCTTGCCGGAGTGGTTGTCTCCGACGGCGTGCGGGTCACGCAAACCGATACGGAGGGCATGTATACGCTCGACTCGGACAAAGAACTGGGCTATGTCTTTATCTCCATTCCTTCGGGTTACATGACCGCTGCCGACGCCTGCGCCATCCCGCAATTCTTCGCCCACACGGCAAAACCCGCAGGGCAGAGCGAGCGGCACGACTTCACGCTGACGCCCGTGGATAACACCCGCCACACCGTCATCGCGGCCACCGACCACCACCTCGCCGACCGTGAATCGCTCGACGTGACGCAATTCACGGCCGAAGGAGGCTTTATCGACGACGTGAAAGCCGTCGCGGCGGCGACCGCATCGCCCGTCTACTCGATCTGCATGGGCGACATGAGCTGGGACGAGTACTGGCACAAGCGCAACTTCATGCTCCCCGAGTTCCGCAGGCTCTACGAGCGTTACACCTTCCCCTGCCCGGTCTTCAACGCCATGGGCAACCACGACAACAACCCTTACTGCGCGTCGGACGAAGCGGCTTCGGCGGCCTTCCGCCGGGAGATCGGCCCGACCTACTATTCGTTCAACCTCGGCCAACTGCACTACGTCGTGCTCGACAATATCGTCTACGTCAACACCGGGGGCCGGGAGGGCGCGATCGGGAAACTCGACTACGAGGTCCGCATCGACGACCGCCAACTGGCCTGGCTCAGGGCCGACCTGGCGACCGTCGCGGACAAGAGCGCCCCGCTGATAATCGTCATGCACGCCCAGTTGCACTGGTGGTATCGCGGCAGCGAAGGCGTTTCATGGAAGTACGCCTTCACGCGCGACGCCGGCTGCCTCGTCGACGCCCTCGCCGGCTTCAGCGAGGTGCACCTCGTCACGGGCCACTCACACATGAATTTCCGGCTGCTGAACGGCAACCTCCGCGAACACAACATCGCGGCGACGAGCGGCACGTGGTGGTGGACCGGACAGATCCACGGCGACTACACGATCAATACCTGCCTTGACGGTTCGCCCGGAGGCTACGAGGTTTTCGAAGTCGACGGACGCGACATCCGCTGGCATTACAAGGGCATCGGGCTCGAAGACGACTACCAGTTCCGGGCCTACGACATGAACGAGGTGCTGAAAAACGAACGTATCCGCTCTTCGGGCGACTTCACGCCGGAGGGGACCGCAGGCGGCATGAACGACGCCTGCGGAGAAAACGACATACTCGTGAATATCTGGGGCTGGCAGCCCGACTGGACCGTCCGCGTGACGGAAAACGGGCAGCAGCTCCGGGGTGTGCGCGTCATCGGCAAAGACCCGCTGCACAAGATTACCTATACGCGCAGCACCGTGCCGTTCCAGACAGCCTATAACCCCCACATGTGGCGTTACCGCGCCTCGGGGCCTTCGACAACCGTCCGTATCGAGGTCACCGACTCGTTCGGCCGCACCTCCTCGGAGACAATGACGCGGCCCAAAGCGTTCCACATCCGGATGAAATAAACCCCGAAAAAAGGCGGAAGTGATTCCGCCTTTTTTCATGCCCGGGAGGTCCGGGATACGCTGTTTCGTCCGAAAATTTGGTAATTCTGCGGGGAATACTTATTTTTGCTTTGGCAGACGCCTCCCGATCCGCACCCCGACGACCCGGAAAAGAGACACGTCTTCCGCTCGCAGACCGATGAAAAAGGTATTTCCCCAAGACCAGACAAACCAGACGCTCGACCGGTTCCGGCAGGGCGATTCCGAAGCGTTCGCCAGTCTCTACCAGTCCCACTGGCAGCAGGTATTCCGTTTCAGCCGCCTCTACCTCAGAAGCGACGACGATGCGGAAGATGTCGTGCAGGAGGTTTTCATCCGCCTGTGGCAGATTCACGAACGCATCCACCCCGACGACAATTTTTCGGGGCTGCTCTTCATCATAACGCGCAACCTGATCTTCAACCGCTTCCGCAGGCAGATCGACCCGCTGGGCTTCAAGGTCTCGGTGCTCGCCGCCCTCGAAGCGTCGGACGACATCGAATCCGAGATCAGCGCCCGCGACCTCTCGGAATATATCGACCGGCTGGTCGACCTGATGCCCGCCCGCCAGCGGCAGGTGTTCAACATGAGCCGCCGCGAGCACAAGAGCTACCGCGAAATCGCTGAAGAACTGGACCTCTCGCAGAAGACCGTCGAAGCGCACATGCACGAAGCGCTGCGCTTCCTGCGCGACAACCTCGCCGTGCTACTTTGGCTCGCGCTTTTTCACGACGGAATGACCAGCTAAAGGCCCTCTGTCCGGGGCGTGAGCCCTTCCAAAACAAAATTTACAAAAAAATCGCTGCACGCACTAAGGGTATCCGGTGCCGTGCCGTGTATTTATTGTGGATATCCACAGAAGACAACCGAGATGACAGACATCAAAACCCTCGTCCGAAAGCTGCTCGCCGACAAACTCTCGCAGAAAGAGCTATCGGAACTCTGCCTGCGGCGCGACATCACGCAACACATGCAGCGCGAATGGGACGGCAGCGCGGAGCAGGCCGAAGAGGAGCCTTCACGCGAAGGCCGCATCTGGGGACGCATCGTCCTCGGAACGGAACTGGCCGGGAAACCCCGCCCGGGACTCCGCGTGGCATGGCGCCGCTGGAGCTACGGCATCGCCGCATCGGTCATGCTGGCCGTCGGGACCGGACTCACGATCGCCAACCTACTGTGGCGCCCCGCACCGGAGGTCATCCACACCCTGTACAGCGGCAACCAAAGCACCGAACAGGTCGAGCTGCCCGACGGCTCGACCCTCTGGCTCGGGGCCAACTCGTCGTGCCGTTACGCTGCGGATTTTTCGGGCCGGGAACGGCGTGTGGAACTCAGCGGCCAGGGCTTTTTCGAAGTGGCGAAAGACCCCGCGCGGCCGTTCGTCGTGAGCACCGGAGACATCGATGTCACGGCGCTGGGAACCACCTTCGAAGTCTTTTCCGACCTCGAAGGACGGCATGTGGAGACCATCCTGCGCAACGGCAGCGTACGGGTGTCCATCCCCGGGGTGACGAAAAAAACCTATACGCTCTCGCCCGACCAGAAATTCGCCTACTCGGTCGACACGCGCAAAGTGGTCGTCACGCAGGTCAACGCCCAGCGTTACACCCTCTGGCACGAACGGATGGCGCTGAGTTTCGAGAACCAGCCCCTGTCGGTTATCCTGCCGCGCCTGGAGAGGTGGTATAACTGCCGCATCGACTGCTCCGCAGAGATCGCGTCGCGCTACTATTACACCTTCACTCTGAGCGACGAGACGCTCGACCGCACGCTTCAACTCCTGCAGTCTTCGACCAACCAGGCGCCGATCTTCTACCGGCGCGACGGCATGCACGTACATATCTTCGAAAAATAACCCAGCCCTATGAACAGAGACCGAAATTACGGATAACCATTCCCCGCCGAACAGCCCGGCTGCACTGCGGCCGAAACCCGTACCGAACCAACCCCTACTAATTTAAAAACCGTTTATGAAAAACCTTTACACAATCCGGAAACACTTCCGGAGCCTGTTTTGCTGCATCCTGCTCATCGCAGCGAACGGCATGCCCGCAGCGCTTTACGCACAGAAGGGAGGAGGTCTGACCATTGAAATGAAAGACGCCCCGATCCTCGACGTGCTCAAGGCCATCGAAGCGCAAAGCGAATTCTCTTTTTTCTACAACAACAACCTGATCGACCCGGGACTGCGCGTCACGGTGTCGAAACGCAGCGCCCCGATCCTCGACGTACTCGGACAGGTGTTCGCAGGAACGCCCTATGCCTACCGCATCGTCGACAAACAGGTGCTTCTCTCGAAAAAAGAGGCTCCCTCGAAATCCGGCGAGCCCCTGAAAGTCCAGGGACAGGTCACCGACCTGAAAGGCAACCCGATCGTGGGCGCCACGGTCGTCAACATGCGTACGCTCCAGGGTACGGCGACGGGTATCGACGGCCGATTCGAAGTGACGGTTCCCGCACTGACCGAAGAACTGACATTCAACTACATCGGCTTTAAGACCAAGGTACTCCCGGCATCGAACGTCGGGCTGGTGCAGCTCGAAGAGGCCACCGTCCTCGAAGATGTCGTGGTCGTGGGTTACGGCACGGTCAAGCGCGTGAACCTCACCGGTTCGGTTGCCACGATCGACATGAAAGAAAAGGCCAACCAGCCCATCACCAACACCACGCAGGCGATGTACAACACCCCGGGCGTGTGGATCAACCAGAACAACGCCAAACCAGGCTCGGACGGAGGTACGATCCGCATCCGCGGCGTCAACACGCTCAGCAGCGCCAACCCGCTGGTATTGCTCGACGGCGTGGAATACAACATCAACGAAGTCAATCCGGCCGACATCGAGTCGATCTCCGTACTGAAAGACGCCTCGGCGGCCATCTACGGATCGAAAGCCTCGAACGGCGTCATACTCATCACCACCAAGAAAGGTACGAAAGGCGCACCGGTCATCAACTACCGGGCCAACTTCGGCGTACAGTACGCGACCTATGTACCCGACCCGATCGACGACCCGATCCTCTACATGCGCCTGCGCAACCAGGCTGAAATCAACTCGGGAAAAGCAGCCTCGGGCGTCTCCTACTCCGACGCCGTCATCAAGGAGTACCAGGAGGGCATGAAGACCAACCCCGACGTATACCCCTCGACCAACTGGTTCGACATCTGCCTCAAACCGGCCTTCATCCACCAGCACGACCTGCGCATCTCGGGCGGAAGCGAACGGCTCGATTACAGCATGGCCGTAGGCTACATGAAGCAGGACGGCGTATTTATCGCCAACGACTGGGCCGACCGCATCTCGATGGACATGAAACTCGGCGTCCAGATCAACAAATACGTCAAGGTCGGCGCTTCGCTCTACGGCAACATGCGCCACTACCTGGAACCGGGCTACGGGACCTCGACGGTGATGGACGCCATGATGCGCGCCCTGCCCATCATGTCGGATTACCACAAAAACGGCATCTACGGATCGAGCTGGATCGCCACCCCGGGCCGCGGCAACTACGAGAATCCCCGTATGATTATCGAGCAGGGCACGACCGACCGCCGCGTACAGCAACTGCTGGCCCAGGCTTTCGTCAAACTGACGCTTCCCCACGGCATCACCTACGACGCCAATTTCAGTTTCCGCAAGCGTGACACCCGCAGCAAAGACCACATCCCGGCCATGTACACCATGAATCCCAAGACCGAGGAGGTCCGCAACTACAATTCGGCAGCCCCGCGCGTCAAGGACTGGAACGCCTGGGAAACAGGCAGCTTCTTCACCCAGACGCTGGGCTGGGAAGGCAACTTCCGCGACGAGCACCACATCGGCCTGATGGTCGGCCAGGATTACCAGGAGTTCTACAACGACAACTTCCAGGCCTACAAGGAAGGGTTCTACGACAACTACCACACCGACCTCAACTCCGCGTCGGGACAGGTCAACGCACAGGCCACAGGCGCCTCCTCGCGCGAAAAGCTGGTCTCGGTCTTCGGCCGCCTCTCCTACGACTACAAACAGCGTTACCTCGTGAGCGCCGTCTTCCGCTACGACGGTTCGTCGCGCCTGGCCCCCGACCACCGCTGGGCTTTCTTCCCCTCGGTGTCGCTGGCATGGCGTATCGACCAGGAAAACTTCATGAAGGACGTGAAGTTCATCGACCAGCTCAAACCGCGCTTCTCGTGGGGTAAGATGGGCAACCAGGCCGTCTCGCTATACAGCTACCTCAGCACGGTCAACACCTCGGGCTACGATTACAGTTTCGAAGGTTCGAAATACGGCGGCGCAGCCATCTCGGCCCTCGCGGACAACACGATCACCTGGGAGAAGACCACCTCCTACGATGCCGGCGTCGACTTCTCAATCTTCGGCAACCGCATCCTCTTCACGGCCGACTGGTTCCTCAAGCGCACCGAAGGCATCCTGCGCACGGTGAACCTTCCCTCGCAGGTCGGCGACCTGAGCGGCCCGAAGAGCAACGTGGGCGTCGTGGACAACAAGGGCGTCGAACTGTCGCTCGCACTGCGCGACACGTGGGGCGACTTCTCGGCCGGCGTTTCGGGCAACTTCTCCTACACACGCAACGAAATCGTGGATCTCAACGGCGAGACCGAAATCAGCGGGCGCCTGATCTGCAAGGAGGGTTATCCGATCAATTCGTGGTACTTGCTCCAGGCCGACGGCGTCTTCCAGACCCAGGCCGAAATCGACCAGGCACAGGCTGTCTACGGAAACCGCGCCAACCTGCGCCCAGGCTACGTAAAATACGTCAACCAGAACAACGACAACAACATCGACGGCAACGACCGCGTCATCGCAGGCAACACGATTCCCAAATTCACCTACGGCTTCAACCTCAATTTCGGCTGGAAGGGCATCGCTATCGAGGCGCAGTTCCAGGGCGTAGGCGACGTTTCGGTCTATCCGTCGAGCAACATGGCCTTCGGCCTCTACAACGGCGCAGGACTGACCAAACAGTGGGTGAAAGATTCGTGGAGCGCCACCAACCGCAACACCAAATATCCGCTGCTGACGACCTACCCCGAGGCGGGCGAGAACTTCCAGAACTCTACGCTGTGGCTCCAGGACGCGTCCTACCTGCGCCTGAAAAACATCCAGTTGAGCTATACGTTCCCCAAAAAGCTCATCGGGCGCATCGGCATCAAGGGGCTGCAGGTCTACGTCAGCGGCCAGAACCTGGTGACTTTCTCGGACTTCAAGATCTGGGACCCCGAGATCTCGATCTCGCAGGCCAACCTCTTCTCCTACCCGATCCTGAAAACCATCAGCTTCGGCATCAACCTTACCTTATAACCGCTCTCTTCAAAACCGATAAACCATGAAACGCTTTCAAACCATCATACCGGTTCTGCTCGGGATCATCTGCACCGGGTGCGACCTGGACATCGAACCGCAGGACCGCTACGACCAGCAGACCTTCTGGTACAGCGCCAAGGCCGCGGAGGGCGGCCTGACGGGATGCTACAATGCCCTGCTCGAAAAGGGCATCTACGGCCGCGCCGCCGTCTACTGGGAGGACGACGCCACACCCAACGGCTACAATTTCAGCAACGACGACTCCTGGACGACGATCGCCAACGGCGCACAGACAGCCACCTCGGGCGGCATCATCTCCAACCGCTGGGCCCATGCCTACAAGGGCATCGGGCGCTGCAACACGCTGCTCGACAACATCGACCTCAACCGCGAACTGGACAAGAGCGTCATCGAGGAGTACAAGAACCAGGCGCGCTTTCTCCGCGTTTTGTTCTACTACATGCTGACGACCTATTACGGCGACTGTCCGCTGATCACCAAAACCCCGGTCATGGAGCACAGGACCCTGCCGCGCAACCCGCGTTCCGAGGTACTCTCCTTCATGCTCGGCGAACTCGAAGAACTTTCGAAGGCGCTGCCCCCGAAGGCCAAGCCGGGACGCCCCACGTCGGGCGCCGCGCTGGCCCTCAAGGCCCGCATCCTGCTCTTCGAGGCCAGCCCGCTGCTCAACCCCGGCCACGACGAGCGGAAATGGCGCGACGCGGCCGATGCGGCCCGCGCCGTGATGGACTGCGATTCGGAGTACAAGCTCTTCACCACCCCGGGCCAAATCGGCTCGGCCTACCGCAACCTCTTTCTCGAAGCCAGCGAGAACAGCAGCGAGTGCATCTTCAGCGTGCAGGGCATGAACCAGAACAAACTGGGCCTTTCGTTCGAACTGATCGCCCGCCAGTACGGGACGATGGCCCCGCTGCGCGACCTGATCGATTTCTTCTGCGACCGCGACGGCAACGCCCGCACGCCCGGCGAGCAGAAACTCGACCCCGCGAAGATCGACCCGCGCTTCGGCGCTACGATCGTCTACCCCGGCTGCAAGTTCATGGGCGCGGTCGTCACGCCGACGCAGTTCCAGCAAACCGGCTGCACGATCAAAAAGTACACGGTTTACGACGAACATACGCCCACCGCCGCCGAAAAGAGCATCGGCGACACCGAGTCGCCCATCGACTACATGATCCTGCGCTACGCCGACATCCTGCTGATGTACGCCGAGGCCAAAAACGAACTGAACGAACTGGACGAGACGGTCTGGAACGAAACGATTCGCCCGATCCGCGCCCGTGCGGGATTCACGGCCGAATCGGCGCTCGGGTTCCCCGGCAAGGACCAGGAAAAACTGCGCAGCGTCATCCGCTACGAACGTCGTGCGGAGTTCGTGGGAGAGGGCTACTACTACAACGATCTGCGCCGCTGGCGCGAGGCGGAGAACGTCAACAACGGCCCGATCCGCAAGTTTAACAACGATGTCATCCTGGTCCGCAGTTTCGAACCTTCGCGCGACTACTGGTGGCCGGTTCCGCAGGGAGAAATCGACCTGAACCGCAACCTGCTGCCCAATAACCCCAACTACTAACCATGAAACGCATATTCACACTGATCGCACTCTGCACCGCATTCGCGGCTTCGGCCTCGACGCGGCAGTTGCAGGTCATTCCCCAGCCCGTAAAGGCCGAACTCCGCGTAGGCGTCTTCGTCACCGCCGGCTGCCGCGTCGAATGCGAAGGCTTCGACACCCGGTCTGATCGTCTGACGGCGCTGGCCGGGCAGTTGGTCACGCCCTGCGATCCCGCATCGTCGTGGAACGGAGCGAATGCCATCGTACTGCGGCGCGACCCCGCGGCGGGAATTCCTGCCGAAGGCTACCGGATCGACATCTCCGCACGCCGGGCACAGCTCACCGCAGGCGACGAGGCCGGATTCTTCTACGGCCTGCAAACCCTTTTCCAGATGGCCGACCAGCGGGGCAACCTTCCCTGCGCCTCCATCGAGGACTACCCCCGCTACCGTTACCGCGGCCTGCACCTCGACGTTTGCCGCCATTTCTTCCCGGTGAAGTTCATCAAACACTACCTCGACTGGATGGCCTCGTGCAAACTCAACACCTTCCACTGGCACCTGACCGACGACCAGGGCTGGCGCATCGAGATCAGGCGTTACCCGCGCCTGACCCAAATCGGCGGCTACCGGGCCCAAACCCAGATCGGCGGGTTCCACGAAGACCCGATCACCTACGAACAGGGCCGCTACGGCGGTTACTATACGCAGGACGAGATTCGCGAAGTCGTGGCCTATGCCGCCGAACGGCATATCACCGTCATTCCCGAGGTCGAAATGCCGGGCCATGCAATGGCGGCGCTGGCCGCCTACCCCGAACTGGCCTGCGGCCACGGCCCGAAGCATTTCGAAACGAGCGGACGCTGGGGCGTGCTGGACGACGTTTTCTGCCCGGGCAAGGAGCAGACCTTCGAATTCCTCGAAGGCGTGTTGGACGAGGTATTGGAACTCTTTCCCTCGAAATTCATCCACATCGGCGGCGACGAGTGCCCCCGCGTACGCTGGAAGGAGTGCCCCGACTGCCAGGCCCGCCTGGCGGCCGAAGGGCTGAAGGACGAGTCCGGATTGCAGACCTACCTGACCCGCCGCATCGGCCGTTACCTTGAATCGAAAGGCCGCCGGCTGATCGGCTGGGACGAGATTCTCGAAGGCGGACTGGCTCCCGACGCCGTGGTGATGAGCTGGCGCGGAACCAAAGGCGGGATTGCCGCCGCGCGCCAGCAGCACGAGGTGATCATGACCCCGAGCACTTACCTCTACTTCGATAAGAAAGCGACCGACTCGTACGACGAACCCGTCAGCCTGAGCAGCAGCCTGCTGCCGCTGGAGAAAATTTACGGCTACGACCCGTCGGAAGGCATTGCACCCGAAGACCAGCGCTACCTGCTGGGCGTACAGGCCAACCTCTGGACCGAATTCATCTGGACCGAAGGCCGCGTAAGTTTCCAACTCCTGCCGCGCATCTATGCGCTCTCCGAAATCGCCTGGTCACCCGTCGAACGCAAGTCGTGGGAGGAGTTCTCCGAGGTACGGCTCCCGGCCCACCTCGCGCGGATCGACGCCACGGGAGAACCCTACCGCCTGCCAGCGCCCCTCGGCATCGAAAACGGGACCTCCGAAGGCGAAAGTTTCTCCTTCGCGATACGTCCGCCGTTCCCGGGCTGCAAGGTCTGCTACACGCTCAACGGCGCCGTACCGCAGGATTTCGACCGCGAGATGCCGGAGACGTTCGACATCGTTGTCCCCCGCGGCGAACAGCGGACGCTGCGCTGCGTGACCATCGCCCCCTCGGGACGGCGCAGCACCGTCACGACGGTCATGCTCACCAACCAAATACAAACCAATAACCCCGAATGACTATGAAACGCCGTATAACAGCCCTCTTATGCGCAGGCTGCCTCTTCACCCTCACCGCCTGCCAGGAAGACATCGAGATCACGGAGGTTCCCATGCCTCCGGTCGAGGAAGAACCCGGCCCCGGTCCCGACGACACCGACAAAATCTACGACTGCGAACACCCGCTGCTGCTGACCGAGCAGGCGCAGGGCCGCATTCTCATCGTCGACGCCGACACCAAAGAGATCCTCTGGGAGTGGCGGGCCGCAAGCGCCTCGGACATGCCCAACGCCACTTCGCTCATGCGGCTTCCGAGCGAGGTCAAAGCCATCTACAACCGCCGTTACATCCTGGCCACAGCCTCGGGCGGCGGCGTGGCGATCATCCGCATCGCCGACAAAAAGGTGATGTTCTACGCGTCGGTGGGCAACAACCCCCATTCGGCCGAAGTCTTCCCCGACGGCAACCTCGTCGTGGCGTCGACGGACAACGACGGATTCCTCAACACGTTCCGCGTCGACACAGTGGCCCGCACCGGACAAATCGTCCAGAAACTGCCGCTGACCTTCTGCCACAGCGCCGTCTGGGACCGTTCGCGGGGCCGCCTGCTGGCGACCTCCGACAACAAACTGTGCGTCTTCACCTACAACGGCGACGGCAACGACCCCCGCATCACGAAGGAGTCCGAAAGCGCGATTCCCGAGGGCAGTTGGGCCCACGACCTCTTCCCCGTCTACGGTGAAAACGCCCTGTGGCTCACGAACAACAGTTGTGCGATGAAGGTCTCGGCCTCCGACCTCGCGATGACGACGACCGATTTCTCGCAGTCGTCCATCAAGTCGGTCAGCTCGGGCCCGGAAGGTTTCGCCACGATCCTGATGATCCCCAAGGACGGCGAGTGGTGGAACACCAAAGTCGTCGACACTGCGGGACAGACGGTCTTCGAACAGAGCGGCATGCAGATTTACAAGGCGCGCTGGTTCGTCGACAACGCATACAGCTACCCCGCCAAACATGATTTCGTACAACCTGCAAAATAGCCCCGCCCCATGAAAAGAATACTCAGATTCCTCCTCCTGCTGCTCCTGCCCGCCGTCGCATCCGGCCAGAAGCGGCTGAACGAGGTAGGCGCGGTTTACGGGGCCATCCGCTCGATGACCCCCGAAGCCTACAAGGAGGCGCACGACAAATACGGCATCCGCTGGATCGAAGCCTGGACGGGCAATCTCACGGGCGGGACCGAGGAGCAGTACGACGCCTGGATCACACGTTTCAATACCGCGATGAAAGGCTCCGGGCTGAAACTGTGGTCGGTCCACCTGCCCTTCACGCGCAAGTCGCCGAACGACCTCTCGGACAACCGCCCCGAATGGCGCGAAGCGACGCTCAAAAACTGGATCGAAATCCTCGACCGCGCAACGCGCCTCGGCAAATTCCGCGTGGTGGTGATGCACCCCAGCAGCGAGGCGCAGATTTCCGACGGGGAGCGCCCGCAGCGGCTCGAAAACCTCCGTGAAATGCTCCTGCGCTTCATCCCGCTCGTAAAGGAGCGCTACGGCGCCGTAGTGGCCGTCGAGGACCTCCCGCGCGGGTGTCTGGGCAACAGCAGCGCCGATTTCGACTGGCTGGCGGCCAATGTCCCCGGTTTCAAAATCTGCTACGACACCAACCACCTGCTCGGCGAGGAGAGCCACGCCTTCGCGGCCCGTTTCGCCCCTTACATCGTCAACATCCACGTCTCGGACTACGACGGGGTGGACGAACGCCACTGGATGCCCGGACGCGGCATCGTCGAATGGCCGAAAGTGATCGACATCCTCACCCGGTCGGGCTACGACGGCCCCTTCATGTACGAAGTCACGCCGCGCAACGATCCGCGCGGAAGCGCCGAATACATGCGGCAGACGACCGACAGCCTTTTCAACCGGTATGCACTTTACAAGAAGCAGTCGGAACGCAAAAAATAAACCTTCAAATCCCGAACCTTTTATGAAACGATACATCTATTACACCGTATTGCTGGCCCTGGCGGCATGGAACGGCACGGGCTGTTCCGACGGTTACGAATACTTCAACCCCAATCCCGGCGACGAAGAGCAGGCAGCCTCCCCGATCGTCAACACCGGCAAAGCCTCCGTCAACGCCATGGCGGGAACCGCAACGATGAACGGCAACTGCAACGACATGGGCCAGACCGTCACCGAAGCCGGATTCCTCTACGGCCGCACGGCCGCCGAAATGATGAAATCCGAACCCATCGTCTGCTCGGTCGACGCCGAAGGGCGTTTTTCGTACACCCTCTCCAATGTGGACAACGGCGACCACTATTTCCGCGCCTACATGATTATCGGCGGCCAGACCTACAACGGCCGCACCGGATGGTTCGAGGTAAAGGTGGCTTCCGTTCCGGAGGTCACCACCGAATTCTCCGAAGCCGCCGGAGGCGTCATCTCGCTCAAAGGCAGTTACAAACTCGACCGCGACCTGAGCGTGGAACCGGGATTCCGCTACGCCACGACCGAAGACGGCGTTTCGTCCGTACAGTTCGTACGGGCCACGCAGGTCGACGAGCAGAACAAGACCTTCAGCCTCGACATCCCCGACACGGGCCAGCCCTGCTTCTTCCAGGCCGTCGTGCGCATGTCCACCGATTTCTACGACGGCCAGGTGAGCGAAGTGATACGCCCGAAAGACCTTTCGGCGGCAGGCGCCGCCAACTGCTACATCGTCACCGAAGGCGGCTGGTACAGCATCGACCCCAAACGGCCCGACGGAACCACCGTCGCCGCAGCCGCAGCCGACTGGGTATGGTCGTCGGGCTCCGGGCTGGTATCGGGTGTACACCTCTCGGCAGGCCGCATCGTCTTCCAGACCAGCGGCAATGCGGGCAATGCCGGAATCGCCCTTACGAACAGCGCGGGCGAAATCGTCTGGAGCTGGCACATCTGGATGACGCAGGCCCCCGCCGCCCAGACCGTCAACGGCCGCACGTTCCTCGACCGCAATGTCGGCGCCACGGAGTTCGACGGCGCACTGGTCGGCTCGCTGGGACTCTACTTCCAGTGGGGCCGCAAAGACCCGTTCATCGGCGCCAACCGCATCCAGAAAGACTATGCCAGTGCTGTCGAATATGAGGGAACCGGATTCCAGACCACGGGCGACACCGGTTACACGGCACTCTTCCTCTACAACGATGTCCTCTGCGAAGGCTTCAAATTCATAAACAAGGATATGGACATGGCCACGAGCATCGCCAACCCGACCGTTTACTACGGAGTCTACAACGGCGGCGGGTGGAAAGGCTCCAACAGCGAAGTCAAAGACTACTGGGGCGGCGTGAGCGGCACGAAGACCAACAACGACCCGTGTCCGGCCGGTTACCGTGTGCCGACATTCGACGAACTCAACGGCTACATCAAGGACATCGACACCGGCAAGACCGCGCAGGAAAATGTCAGCGCCCAGTCTTTCGGCCGGAAATACACCATCGGCGACGAAACCTTCATGTTCCCGGGCTCAGCCCTGCGCGTGTGGAGCGCCAAGGTGCGCTATCCGGGCCGCCTGACCTTCTTCTGGACGGCAACCATCTCGCCGTCGGCCGAAAAGAAAGCGCTCAATTTCTACGACTACCGCTGGACCACCAACGCAGACCCGATCTGCAGCGGCATGGCGATCCGCTGCATCCGGATTCAGTAAGCCAAACCGTTCGTTACAACAGGGCGTTCCTTGAAGGGACGCCCTGTTTTCGTGTTCCAGTTCCGTTTCAGGACAATTTCACAACCAAAAAGGACTGACGTATGCGCCGCAGGTGCGTAACTTTGCAACGGAAAAACTACTGCAATGCGCATTCACATCAATACGGCTACGGAACACCTCCGGGATTTCGCACAGCGCCTGCCCGAACTCTTCGGCCAGGGCGGCGAAATACTGCACGCAGGACGCAACACGATCAAGGCCTTCGAGATAAACGGCGAACGCCTGGTCGTCAAGCGGTTCCGGCGTCCGAACCTGCTGCGGGCCGTGATCTACACCTTCTTTCGCAGGAGCAAGGCGCGCCGCTCCTACGAACACGCCGTGCGGCTGCGGGCGCTGGGGATCGACTCGCCCGAGCCCATCGCATGGAGCGAATACCGCCGTCACGGACTGCTCAGCGACACTTATTACGTTTCGCGCCGCTCGGACTACGCCCCGCTGTCGCAGACCACCGAACACTTTCCCGCGGCGGGAACCCTGCCCGTACTGGAGGCATTCGCCCGCTTCGCGGTTTCGCTCCACGAAAAAGGCATCGAACACCGCGACTTCAACCACGGCAACATCCTCTGGAGCCGCACCGCCGCGGGCGTTTACCGGTTCCAGTTGATCGACATCAACCGCATGCATTTCGAGGACGCAGGCCTCTCCTCGCGGGCCTGCATGATCAACCTGCGGCGGCTTGCCTGCCCGGCCGTGGCATTTCTCTACATCCTCGACCGATACGCCGAAGCCCGCGGGTGGAATGTGGACGACACGCTGCTGCGAGGCACTTTTTTCCGGTTGGCATTCGGCCACAGCAAACAATTGCGCAAACGGTTCCGGCGCCACAAACGCTGATTTTCCGCAAAAAAACGCGCCGGGAATTTGGTTTTACGGATTATTTCGCTACATTTGCCAACGATAAAAGCTATCGAACGATGAGAGCATACGGTTTTGCATATTATTTTTATTACTTTTTCTTTTATAGCAAGGGAAAAAGCGGGATCGCATGCAATTAACTGTATACATCGAAGTATAGATTAATATGACACGAAAATCCCGCTCGGCCGAGCGGGATTTTCTTTTTCAAACCACTATGGAACAGATCGCAATACAGGGCATCGCGGGATGCTATCATGAAACGGCGGCGCGGCGCTATTTCGCAGACCGGGAAATCGAAGTTCTCCCCTGCCTGAGTTTCGACGAGTTGTTCGCCCGCATGGCTGCCGATCCGGCGCTGCTGGGCATCGCAGCCATCGAGAACACCATTGCCGGCAGCCTGCTGCCCAACCACGAACTCCTGCAGCAGAGCCACGCCCGGATCATCGGCGAACAGAAACTCCGCATCTCGCACGTACTGGCGGCCCTCCCCGGCCAAACGTCCGACGACATCGCCGAAGTCCGTTCACACCCGATCGCCCTGATGCAGTGCGGCGACTTCCTGAAAACCCGCCCCGGCATGAAAGTCGTCGAACGCGACGACACCGCAGGCAGTGCGCGGGAAATCGCCGAAGGGCATCTCGCAAACACGGCGGCCATCTGCGGCGCCGACGCAGCCCGCCTCTACGGCCTCGAAATCCTCCAACAGGGCATCGAAACCAACAAACACAACTTCACACGCTTCCTGCTGCTTGCCGACGAGAGCCGCGCCTCAGCCTTCTCCGACCCGGCGAACACCGACAAAGCCTCACTGCTCTTCACGCTTTCGCACACCCAGGGGAGCCTCTCGAAAGTGCTGACCGTCCTTTCGTTCTACGACATCAACCTCACCAAAATACAGTCGCTGCCGATCATCGGGCGCGAATGGGAGTACCGCTTCTACGTCGACGTAACGTTCGACGACCCGGTACGCTACCGGCAGGCCATCGACGCCGCCCGGCCCCTCACGAGCGACTTCCGCATCCTCGGCGAATATGCCGAATGCACCAACCCCGCAATTTAAAAACAAATAAATCATACCGATCATGAACGACATTCAACCCATCACACTCCCGGGAATCGATCCCAAACGCCCCCTGGTAATCTGCGGTCCCTGCAGTGCCGAAACCGAGGAACAGGTCCTCAGCACGGCCCGTTCGCTGGCCGCCCAAGGCTTCAACCTCTACCGCGCCGGACTCTGGAAGCCCCGCACCAAACCCGGAGGTTTCGAAGGCGTCGGCGAAACGGGCATCGCCTGGCTCCAGCGCGTGAAGCGCGAAACGGGAATGTACACCGCGACCGAGGTAGCTACCCGCGAACAC
This sequence comes from Alistipes montrealensis, assembly GCF_018362775.1. Classification (GTDB taxonomy): domain Bacteria; phylum Bacteroidota; class Bacteroidia; order Bacteroidales; family Rikenellaceae; genus Alistipes; species Alistipes montrealensis. The sequence goes on along the minus strand of NZ_JAGYXY010000007.1, from coordinate 80,597 downwards.
GTAGCCGCAGCGCTGAAAGGCGGCATCGACCTGTTGTGGATCGGCGCCCGCACGGCAGCCAACCCCTTCGCCATGCAGGAAATTGCCGACGCACTGCGCGGGGCGGACGTTCCCGTGCTGGTGAAAAACCCCGTCAGTCCAGACCTCGAACTGTGGATCGGCGCCATCGAGCGCATCTACAACGCCGGAATCCGCCGCCTCGGGGCCATTCACCGCGGGTTCACGTCGATCGACAAGAGCCTCTACCGCAACCATCCGATGTGGGCCATTCCCATCGAACTGCACCGACGCCTGCCCCACCTGCCGATCTTCAGCGACCCCAGCCACATCGGCGGCAAGCGCGAACTGATCGCCCCGCTGTCGCAGCAGGCCATGGACCTCGGATTCGACGGACTGATCGTCGAGGCGCACTGCTCGCCCGACTGCGCCTGGAGCGACAAGGCCCAGCAGGTAACGCCCGAAGCGCTGGCGTACATCATCCGCAACCTGGTAATCCGCGACGAATCGATCACCACCGAGAGCCTCACCGAACTGCGTTCGCAGATCGACAAGCTCGACGATGAGCTGCTGGAACTGCTTTCGCGCCGCATGCGTGTTTCGCGTGACATCGGGCAGTACAAGAAGGAGCATAACATGCCCGTACTCCAGACACAGCGCTACGAGGAACTGCTGGCCCGCCGTGCCGGACAGGCCGAGCAGATGGGCATGGACCGCGAATTCATGCGCACCGTCCTGCAGGCCATCCACGAAGAGTCGATCCGCCAGCAGATGGAAGTGCTGGGAAAATAGGACTCCCACGGAACGACAAAGGCTCCCGCGAATCGGGAGCCTTTATCGTTTTTAGCGGTTACACCGGTTTTTAGCGGCAAACGGGAAACATTACATTTCGGTTAAATATCGCACGGGGAACATGCAACATCGGCAATGTTACGTAAATTTGTCACGGATTCAAACCCGCATTTATGGCAAAACACAAAATCCTGGTAGTCGACGACGAAGAGTCGCTGTGTGAAATCCTGCAGTTCAACCTCGAAGTCGAAGGTTATGAGGCCGACGTGGCGTACAGCGCCGAACAGGCCCTGCGGATGCACCCCGAACGTTATTCGCTGATCCTGCTGGATGTCATGATGGGCGAAATGAGCGGTTTTCGGATGGCGCAGATACTGAAAGCCGACCCTGAAACGGCCAAGGTCCCCGTGATCTTCTGCACGGCGAAGGACACAGAGGACGACACGGTGGCAGGGCTGAACATCGGCGCCGACGACTACATTACGAAGCCCTTTTCAGTCCGCGAAGTGCTGGCCCGCGTACGCAGCGTACTGCGCCGCACGGCCGTTACACAGGCCGAATCGGAAAACATCCGCTTCGAAGGGTTGGAGATGGACCTCCGGCGCAAGGTCTGCACGCTCGACGGGCAGGAACTCCAGCTCACCAAAAAGGAGTTCGAAATCCTCGCCCTGCTGCTCTCGAACCGGGGTGTGATCTTTTCACGCGAGGAGATGCTGCGCCGCATCTGGAGCGACGAGGTAATTGTCCTCGACCGCACCATCGACGTCAACATCACGCGCCTGCGCCGCAAAGTCGGCCCCTACGGGGAACACATCGTAACGCGTCTGGGCTATGGTTACGGCTTCGAAGAGTAGGCTCTCCTACCACCGGCGGCTGTTCCTGCTGCTCATCGTCTTTTCGTGGACGCTGGTGGGATGTTTCATCCTCTTCCAGTATGGCCGCGAAAAACACTTCAAGGCCGAACAGCTCGACGCGCAACTGCAACTCTTCAACCTGCGGCTGCTCGACGCCGCAGGCGAAGGCACACCGCCCGATGCTTTCATCGCCCGTCACGGCAACCCGTACGAAGACCTGCGCGTGACGCTGATCGACCGCACCGGACGTGTCATCTTCGACAATTCGCTCGACACACTGCCGGACGCCAACCACCTCAGCCGCCCCGAGGTCGCCGAAGCGTTGGCCCACGGCAAAGGTTACACCATCCGCCGCCATTCCGAGAGTACCGACCGCAACTATTTCTATTCGGCGATGCAGGGCGACAGCTGCATCGTCCGTTCGGCCGTGCCCTACTCCGTACCGCTGGGCGAAATCCTGGCCGCCGACCGCGAATTCCTCTGGGTCATGCTGGGCATAACACTGCTGATGAGCGTTGCGGGCTACTTCGCGACACGCCGCCTGGGACAGAACATCACGCGGCTGAACGAATTCGCCCAACGGGCAGAGCGGGGCGAGCCGATCGACAATCTCCAGGCATTCCCCCACGACGAACTGGGCGAAATATCGAGCCACATCATCCGCCTCTACGCCCGCCTGCAGAAGACCACCGCCGACCGCAATCGCGAGCACGCCCTCGCGCTGCATGAACAGCAGGAGAAAATCCGCATCAAGAAACAGCTTACCAACAACATCAACCACGAGCTGAAAACCCCCGTTGCGGCGATCCAGGGCTACCTGGAGACCCTGCTGGCCAACCCCTCGCTCGATGTGCAGAAACGCACGGACTTCCTGGAAAAAAGCGCAGCGCAAACCGAACGGCTGCGCCGCCTGCTGGCCGACATCTCGACCATCACACGCATGGACGAAGCGAGCCAGCTGATCCAGAAGGAGCGCGTCGTACTGAACGACCTGGTGGACGAAATCGCCGCCGACATGCTCCTGAAACCCGCCGACGAACGGCTGCGGGTGAATATCGACTTCCCGGAACAGATCGAGATCGTCGGCAGCCCGTCGCTGCTGGCGTCGATATTCCGCAACCTCGCGGACAATGCCACGGCCTATTCCGGCGGGCGCGACATCTTCATCCGGCTGGTTTCCAATACCCCCGAAGCGTGTACGATATGTTTTTCGGACAATGGTATCGGCATCGGCGAGGAACACCTGCCGCACATCTTCGAACGCTTTTACCGCATCGACAAAGGCCGTTCGCGCAAGCAGGGCGGGACGGGGCTGGGGCTGGCTATCGTCAAAAACGCCGTCGTGATCCACGGAGGCACGATCACGGCCCGAGACCGCGAGCGCGGCGGACTGGAATTCGAATTTACGCTGAAAAAACACAGTTAGCCATCCCCCGTACGGCAACCCGGCTTATCGCCCGTGGCCGGACTTCAACCCTTTTACAGCCGTCTCCGGAAGTTTCACCGCTCCGCAACTGCGCCTTAACAGCTTTGTAACATCCGTTTCTGACCTTTGTACCGGAAAAAACCGATACGAATTATGTCCCCACTTTTCACCGCAATCGTTGTCATCCTGGCTCTGCTGGCCGTGATGGGCATCGTCGTGGGCGTCGCGAACGACGCCGTCAACTTCCTCAACTCGGCCCTGGGCTCGAAAGTCGCACCCCGCCGCGTGATCCTCTGGGTTGCGGCGGCAGGCATCCTGATCGGCACGCTCACGTCGAGCGGCATGATGGAAGTTGCCCGCAGCGGCGTTTTCTACCCCGGGCAATTCTCTTTCCGGGAGATCATGATGCTCTTCCTGGGCATGATGCTGGGCAACGTATTGTTGCTGGATATCTACAACACACTGGGGCTACCCACCTCGACTACCGTGTCGATGGTCTTCGGCCTGCTCGGAGCCGCCGTCGCCGCCGCACTTTTCCGCATCGCCGGCGACCCGGGGACTTCGCTGCAGGACCTCTCGCAATTCATCAATACGGGCAAAGCCATGGTCATCATCGCGGCAATCCTTTTGTCGGTGGCGCTGGCCTTCGCGGCGGGAACGCTTTTCATGTACATTTCGCGCCTGATCTTTTCGTTCCGCTACGCTGCGGTCTTCCGCCGCTGGGGAGCCGTCTGGTGCGGCATTTCGCTGGCCGGAATCCTCTATTTCGCATTGTTCAAGGGACTGAACAACTCGGGGCTGATTCCGACCCATATCTCGGAGTACGTCGGCGGGCACGTCGTGCTGACGCTCCTCGCATTCTGGGCTGCGGCATCGCTCCTCCTCTACCTCTTCCAGCGCATGCGTTTCAACATCATGCGCATCACGATCCTTTCGGGAACCTTCGCGCTGGCGCTGGCCTTCGCGGGCAACGACCTGGTAAACTTCATCGGCGTGCCGCTGGCAGGTTACGACGCCTGGCAGATCGCCCGCGAAGCAGGCAGCGAAACGATGATGATGGGAGCGCTCGAAGGTCCCGCACGCGCAAACTTCCTCCTGCTGGGCATCTCGGGCATCGTCATGGTGCTGACGCTCTTCTTTTCGAAAAAATCGCAGCATGTCACCGAAACCGAACTGTCGCTCGCCTCGCAGCACGAAGGCGACGAACGCTTCGGCTCGACGCTCGTTTCGCGCAGCCTCGTGCGCGCGACACTGGTGATGAACACGATGTGGACCGGGCTGATTCCGGCACGGATGCAGAAAGCCATCAACCGGAGGTTCGAACCGCTGCCCGTCGAAGAGCGTTCGTCGGCCCCCTACGACATGGTGCGCGCCGTGGTGAACCTTACCGCCGCGTCGATCCTCATCGCCATTGCCACTTCGTACAAACTCCCGCTCTCGACGACCTACGTGGTCTTCATGGTGGCCATGGGCTCGTCGCTCGCCGACCGTTCGTGGGGCCGCGAAAGCGCCGTTTACCGCATCACGGGCGTAATGGCCGTGATCTCGGGCTGGTTTATCACGGCGCTCGGCGGATTCCTCATCGCGCTGGCCGTCACGGCCCTGCTGCTGTGGGGCGGCTGGATCGCCGTGGTTGCACTCACGGCAATCTGCGCCTGGCTGCTCATCCGCAGCCACCGCAAAACGCCCGAATTGAAAGCGGCGGACGAGAAAGTCCAGCTGCCGCTCGAAACCGCCGAAACCCCGGACGAAGTCCTGTGCGCCTGCATCGGCGAAGTTTGCAGCACGATGCAGGAAGTCACGCGCATCTACAACCGCACGCTGGTCGCCGTTTTCAAGGAGAACCGCAAGGTGCTGAAGGAGATGGTACGCGATTCGAACAAGCTCTTCGAGGATGCCCGCATCCGCAAATACAACATCATGCCCACGCTGCGGCGCCTGCAGCAGTGCGACATCGACACGGGGCATTTTTACGTACAAGTTACGGATTACCTCTCGGAAGTGACCAAGGCGCTTATCCACATTACGCGTCCGTCGCTGGAGCACATCGACAACAACCACGAGGGCATGTCGAAGGAGCAGATCGTCGACCTGATGCGGGTCAACGACCAGGTGGAAACGATCTTCGACAAGATCAACGACATGCTCGCCTCGAAAGATTTCTCGGACCTCGACCTGGTACTTGAAATGCGCGACAAACTTTTCGACACGATAGTCGGGGCGATCAAGAGCCAGCTAAGGCGTATCAACGGCAACCCTTCGGGCAGCACCCGCGCCAGCGTACTCTACCTCACGATTCTCAACGAGACCAAGACAATGATGCTCCAGTCGCGCAACCTGCTGAAATCGCAGCACTATTTCCTGGAAGCCCAAAATAATGCCGATACCCCATCATGCAGACAATCCACCCAAACCCTCCTTTGAAAAAGAGGGTTTCAAAAAGCACCGCGTAACGAAAACGTAACGGGGCCGTCATTTCGCTGAAACGACGGCCCCGTATCTTTGCAATGTGAAAACCGGAGAACCGGATTCACAAGTTGGTTTTAGGTTACATAAGTAGGTTAGTGGGAGATGCAGTGACGGGATGTCGCGGCATCTTCGTTTTTCAGGAGTATGCCTGAAAAACGAAGATGCCGCAGGCAACATACAGACAATCCCTCTAAATCTCCCTTTTCAAAAGGAGACTTTTATTTCTCCATGTCCTTCAAGTGGATTTCGAGCGCCCGGACCGAAATCTGTATTTCCCAGAGCGAAACACCCAGCGAGGCGATCAGCAGCAACAGCGCAGCGCCGAAGACATAGGCCGAAAGCAGGACCAGCCCCACATAGAGCAGGAACATCGTCACCACACACAGGAACAGGCTCGACACGCCCAGCGCCTGCATCGTACGCGTGAGGTGGAGCCGCCGGCGCAGGTTGTCGATCTGTGCACGCGTCACCTTCGAAGGGTGCTGCAAATGCTGCTCCTTGAGCGTGCGCACCAACTGGGCATAAGAGAGGAACCGGTTCGTATAAGCCAACAGGATCAACGATACGGCCGAGAACAGGAGAGCGGGTGTTGTCAAAGTCAATTCTTCCATCATGCGCGGATTTTATACGGCAAAGGTAGGCAAATATCCCGGTCTTCGCCTCCCGGAATCCGGTTTTCACAGAAAACGCGGGCCGCAGCGGCGCATTAAACCCCTGTTTACTGCCTTTGCAACCAAACAAATACCGACCATGCCTACAACCTATCCCGGCGAACGCCCGACAACCTGCAGAAACTGGCCGAACCGACGGCCCGCAATACTCCGGCTGATCCAGGGATTCGGTTATAAGATCGAAAAGGAATAATCCGAAAAAAGCGGCGGGACCCGAGGGCCGGATGCGCAACTCAAACCCCCGGGCCGTAATCCGCCGCATCAATCGTCAATGGTCGGTTTCGACCAGCCGGAACTTGCGGTTGAATTTCAGTTCCAGGCCATTGCCGAGGGTGACCTCATGGGTGCGGCTGTCGCGTTCGATACCGCGGACATGCTGTCCCGGGTAGTTCGCAGCCACGAATTTCTGGATCGGCTGCGGTATCAGCCCGTCGGGAACCGCACCGCCGGGCCGTTCGATATCGGTCCATTCGCCGCGGGCATCGAAGTCCAGCTTCGTGCCGTCGGCCAGCTTCACTTCGTAACTCGGGGCAACCCCCTTCTCCATCAGGGCCGAAACCACTTCGACATCGCCGAAATACTTTTTCACCAGCGTCCGCGCCGCATCGGGCAGTTCGTGCATCTTAACGGGAACTTCATCGCCCTCGGCAAATACCGCCGTCGCAAAAAGGCCCGCTCCCAGCAGGGCCAACAGAATTTTTTTCATCGTTTATCGTGTTTCTCTACACCACCTGCCTGCAAAAGCAGGGCCACAAACGTCACAATGCCGTCTTGTAACTATTCCATCGCCCCGACAGCCCTGTCAATACCTGATCGTAGGTATTTTTTAAATTTTTATAAAAATTTGTAAGCGCTCCTTGGTTAGTGTGAAAAAAATAACGTATCTTTGCGGGCCGAAATAGGACAATTATAATCGCAAAACGAACAATATCATCATTTATGGAACTGAACAAAACCTTCTTCATCGACGGGCTTTGGAGCAAAGAGATCAACGTGACGAGCTTCGTACAGACCAACATCACCCCTTACCTGGGCGACGCATCGTTCCTCGCAGGACCGACCGAACGTACGAAACACATCTGGAACCTCTGCCTGAAGGCCCTCGAAGAGGAGCGTCAGAATAACGGCGTCCGTTCGCTGGACAACAAGACCGTTTCGACCATTACCTCGCACAAAGCCGGTTACATCGACCGTGAAAACGAACTGATCGTGGGCCTGCAGACCGACGAACTGCTCAAGCGCGCCATCAAGCCCTTCGGCGGCATCAACGTCGTATCGCGCGCCTGCAAGGAGAACGGCGTGGAGGTCGACGAAAAGGTAAAGGATATCTTCACCCACTACCGCAAGACGCATAACGACGGCGTGTTCGACGTTTACACCGAGGAGATCCGCTCGTTCCGCTCGCTGGGCTTCCTGACGGGTCTTCCGGACAACTACGCCCGCGGCCGCATCATCGGCGACTACCGCCGCCTGGCCCTCTACGGAACCGACCGCCTGATCGAGGCCAAGACCGAAGACCTGCGCAACCTCACCGGCCCGATGACCGACGACCGCATCCGCCTGCGCGAAGAGGTCGCCGAGCAGATCAAGGCCCTGAAGGACATCCGCACGATGGGCGAATACTACGGCCTGGACCTCAGCCGCCCGGCGCATTCGGCGCAGGAGGCCGTGCAGTGGGTCTATATGGCTTACCTGGCCGCTGTCAAGGAGCAGGACGGAGCCGCCATGTCGCTGGGTAACGTATCGTCGTTCCTCGACATCTTCATCGAATACGATCTCTCGCACGGGGTGATCGACGAAACCTTCGCCCAGGAGCTGATCGACCAGTTCGTCATCAAACTGCGTATGGTGCGCCACCTCAGGATGCAGTCCTACAACGACATCTTCGCCGGCGACCCGACGTGGGTGACCGAAGCCCTCGGAGGACGTTTCAACGACGGCCGCACGAAGGTTACGAAGACCTCGTTCCGTTTCCTGCAGACGCTCTATAACCTCGGCCCTTCGCCCGAGCCGAACCTCACGGTACTCTGGAGCCCCGAACTGCCCGAGGGATTCAAGGACTTCTGCGCCAAGGTTTCCGCCGACACCAGCTCGATCCAGTATGAGAACGACGACCTGATGCGCGAAGTCCGCCACTCGGACGACTACGGCATCGCCTGCTGCGTATCCTACCAGGACATCGGCCGCCAGATTCAGTTCTTCGGCGCCCGGACCAACCTGGCCAAGGCCCTGCTGCTGGCTATCAACGGCGGCCGCTGCGAGAACACCGGCACGCTGATGGTCAAAGGCATTCCGGCCCTTTCGGAGGGTCCGCTGCGCTTCGAGGAGGTGATGCGCAACTACAAGATGGTGCTCACGGAGATCGCCCGCATCTACAACGAGGCGATGAACATCATCCACTACATGCACGACAAATACTATTACGAGAAGACCCAGATGGCATTCGTCGACACCGATCCCCGCATCAACCTCGCCTATGGCGTGGCCGGCCTTTCGATCGCCCTCGACTCGCTGTCGGCCATCAAATATGCCAAGGTGACCGCCCGCCGCAACGCCGAAGGACTCACCGAAGGATTCGACATCGACGGTGAATTCCCCTGCTACGGCAACAACGACGACCGCGTCGACCACCTGGGCGTCGACCTCGTCTACTACTTCAGCGAGGAACTCAAGAAACTGCCCGTCTACAAAGGCGCCCGCCCGACGCTGTCGCTGCTCACGATCACGTCGAACGTGATGTACGGCAAGAAGACCGGCGCAACGCCCGACGGACGCCTCAAGGGCGTGGCCTTCGCCCCGGGAGCCAACCCGATGCACGGACGCGACAAGAGCGGCGCCATCGCTTCGCTCGCCTCGGTGGCCAAGATGCGCTACCGCGACGCGCAGGACGGCGTTTCGAACACCTTCTCGATCGTGCCCAAATCGCTCGGCCCGACGGCTGAAGACCGTGTCGAGAACCTCGTGACGATGCTCGACGGTTACTTCACCAAAGGCGCCCACCACCTGAACGTCAACGTGCTCAACCGCGAGATGCTGGAGGACGCCATGGTGCACCCCGAGAACTATCCGCAGTTGACGATCCGCGTGTCGGGCTACGCTGTAAACTTCACGAAGCTGAGCCGCGAGCACCAGTTGGAAGTCATCAGCCGCAGTTTCCACGAACGCATGTAACGGTTTAAGGAGCCGCTTTTAGGGGCGGGGCCGGATTCGCATACCGGAATCCTGTTTGCGCCCGAAACCCCTTATTCAAAAACAAGGAACAATCATGATTCGCGTGCATTCTTACGAATCCATGGGAACATTCGACGGGCCGGGACTCCGGCTCGTCGTTTTCCTGCAAGGCTGCAATTTCCGCTGCCTCTACTGCGCCAATCCCGACACGATCGAGGCCGGGGAAGGCAAGTTGACCGACCCCGCCGAAATCCTGCGCATGGCCGTCGACCAGAAGCCCTTCTTCGGAAGGCGCGGCGGCGTGACCTTCTCGGGCGGCGAGCCCACCTTCCAGGCCGCGGAACTCGTGCCGCTGGTCAAGGCGCTGAAAGAGGCCGGCATCCACGTCTGCATCGACACCAACGGCGGCGTGTGGAATCCGGCAGTCGAAGAACTGTTAGGGCTGGCCGACCTGGTACTGCTCGATATCAAGCAGGCCGACCCGGAGCGCCACCGCGCCCTCACCGGACGGGAAAACGCCCAGACGCTCCGTACCGCCGAATGGCTCGAAACCCACGGGAAACCGTTCTGGCTGCGTTACGTACTGGTTCCGGGTTACAGCGACGCCGAAGCGGACATCCGCACGCTGGGCGAACGCCTCGGGGGTTATAAGTCCGTCGAACGGGTCGAACTGCTCCCCTACCACACCCTCGGGGTCCACAAATACGAGGCGATGGGCCTGGAATACAAGCTCCGCGACGTACGGGAAAACACGCCCGAACAGCTCGACCGCGCGGCGGCCCTGCTGCGGGAATACTTCCCGACGGTGGTAGTCAACTGACCCCGCCCCGAAAACACGGAAACGCCCCGGATGTCGACATCCGGGGCGTTTCTCTTCTATATGCTTCGGGTCAGAACAGCACCGTCAGCAGGATCGGGTAGTGGTCGGAAACATACGTCACGCCGTAATTGTCGGTCAGCGTGCGGAACGACATGGCCATCTTCGTATTGCGGTAGAAGATGTGGTCGAGGTTCCGGGTCGCAGACGGTGTTCCCGAACCGAAGTTATTGAAACTGTAAGCATCTCCCGCAGGAGCGATGTCGCGGCCCACTTTCATCCAGTCCCGGTAAGGCTTCAGCGCCTTCTTACCATCGTCGTTGGCCTCCGCGCAGTTCATGTCGCCGACGATGAAGCACATTCCCGAATCGCCCGCAAGCTTCTTCATCCGCTCGACATTGAGATTCGCACTGTTGACACGCGCCTGGATGTACGGTTCGTTGGGATAGGTGGAGTTGGTCCGCACGGGCATGTGCGTCGAGAGAAACCAGAACTCCTTGCCGGTCTCCTTCTCTTTCAGGTGAACCCAGACTGAAGTCCGCCATTGCGTATCGCCCACGTCCCAGCAGCGGGAGGGCTCGTCGGGCGTCGGGCTGAGGAAAAAATAGCCGTTGTCCACCAGCGTGAAGCGGTCCTGACGATAAATCAGGCAGGTGTTGCCGCCCTTTCCGTCGCCCGTTCCCGGAACCTCCATGTAGGCATAGTTCGGAAGGTTGGTCTTCAGGTAGGTCCGCTGCGCCGTGCGCGGTTCCTGAAGGCCGACCACATCGGGCTGAACGGTGTTGATCATCTTCACGACGGCCGCCTTGCGTACGTCCCAGTTCGTATCGCCCTCGTCGCCGGCACTGTTGTAACGGACATTGAACGACATCACTTTCAACGTGTTCGACGCGCCTCCGCCGGGTCCTTCTCCCTCATCCTTATTCGACGAGCACGCCAGGGCGCACATTGTAATTCCACAAAGCAGATACTTCAGTGTTTTCATAGCTTTTTTTATAGTTGTTTAAGTTAGTCCTTGGTAATCACGATGTCGTCGAAGAAGTGACGGCCGGTACACGAGAACGTGATCTTCGTATCCTTGGTCGCACCCGACACCTTGACCGAGCAATCGTACCAGCGGATATATTCGGCATCCATCTTGTCGGCCGTGGCGGCATCGACGGGAGAAACGGCAGCTCCGGTAAGCGACGACGGGAAATAATTCTCCGACCCGACCGTACCGGCCGATGCACTCACACCGATCGTCAGGTTATCGGGCGTATAACCCTTCGCCCCCACCAGCAGCGTAGCTGCCTTAAAGCTGACCGTGATATTGGCAGGCGTATCGCCCAACGCCTCCAACGCGGGAGTGGTGACACTGCTGGTCGCATCCGTTCCGCTGTTACCCAGCCGGATATAACCGGGCAGTTCGAAAACATAGCCGGTCTTCGTCCAATTCTCAGGCATCGTGTAAGCGATCTTATGGCTGACGAAGTACTGCCAGGAGGGAATGAAATAGTCGGGTCCCCAGAAAGCGTCGTCGAATCCTTCGGTCAACAGCACGTTCTCACCGGAAGGCAGGTTCGAAGTATGGTAGGCGCGTTTTTCGTGTGTCGTCAGGAAGAATCCGTTGATGAAGATCACCTGCTTGGCCGGATCGACCGGATTTCCGGACAACGACACGTTGTCGGCCTGGCAAACTTTGACATAGAGATACGAGCCCTCGGCCACGGCCTTGCTTTCCGGAATATTGAATATCGCCAGCTTGTAACCGCCCGCATTCGCACTTCCGGTAAGTTCAAAGGATGTTTCGAGCTGCTCGGGAGCCGAGGTCACATCGGTCTTGAAATTGAGAATCTGCGCTCCTTCGTTCCAGTTGATATTGTCGTTGCTCCACACGACTTTCCAGTTCTTGGGCAAATCCGAACCGGCGGCTCCGAACAGGCTGAATCCGAAACGCAGGTTACCCACCAGGCGGGAGGTCGCCTTCATTTTGAACACCAGCCCGTTATCCTGCCAGTTATCTCCGCCCCATCCTCCGATATAATAGCGGGCGTCATACATGTAATCGGAGAGTTTCGTGCCCGAAGTGTATGCATTCAGCGCACAACTGGCCGCAGTACCGCCGCCGGTCTTGGTGATCGTATTTCCATCGGCATAGGTCAGTACCTTGTCGGCGTAGGTTACGTTTGCATAGGTGTACTTCTGCGGCTCTCCCAGCAGGCGGATGTGTCCGTCGATCGGCGTGATGGCATAGACCGCCTGCCCGAAGCGGGTTCCGGTCATGGCTGCGAGGTCCCCGACGGAGGTCGGCAGCAGGAACGAAGCTCCGGCAAGGCCCTTCACCGCGCCGCGCTTCTGCGGAACGGCCACCGAAGCGAACGACGCCGAAGCATAGGTCTTCATCGTATAGGCGGTATGGTCTTCCAGTTCGAGCGAGACGCTCCCGCCCATGGTCTTCGCCAGGTCGGCATCGACCACCTGCGATTCGGGCAGCGCGACGAGCATCGCCTCACAGGCCCCGGCAGTCAGCTCGGCCACCGAAACCGCTTTGTAAGCGGGGATTTCGGAAGGAGCAGCGGTCTTGGTCACCTTGTCGGCGGCCTTCGGAGTCACCACCAGCAATCCGTCGGCATCGGTTGCAAGCTGGGCGTCTTTCACGACTACCTCGACCTGGTCGCCTGCTGCGAAACCGTGGTTCGCCAGCTTGACGAAGATACCGGCATCGGCATCCTGCACAGCGAAACAGTCGGCCGGAACGTTGTCCACAGCCACCACGCGGGCCTGTATATAATAGTTGTCGCTGATCGTCACCGTTCCGGCGCCCTTCATGCCGCGAACGACCGAAACATCGGTCTTCACGGGATCGTCGGCGCTCGGACGCTGCGGCTCGCCCTCGACCTCGAGCACGATATCGTCGAGGAAGAAGCGCACGTCATCCGTGCTGGAAGCCATGTCGGCGGAAGTGATGGTGATCTCCGTCTCGGGCGTCGCATTGCGAACATATACCGTGAAGGGCTTGAACTCGTTGTTGGCCACACCCTCGAGCGTGCCGCCTTCAACCGTCGCGCCGCTCACGGCGTCGGCCTTCACGACCACACCGGGATCGGTCGGCACGCCATAGGCGTCGACCATCGCCGAAGCGAGGAACGTGAGTTTAAGATCGCTCTTCGAAATGCGCATCGTCTCGAAACGCGACGCCAGTTTGATCGTGTAGGCCCCCTGCGTATAACGGGTGACGAGCGCCTCATCGCCGCGGCCCACCTGCAGGAAGCCGGGACGGGTCCAGCAGGAGACCACGTTCACGATACCGGACTGTTCACGCGGGAGCGCATAGGTTCCGTCGTTCCACGACGACATGAAGTCGAGCGGGATGTCGATATAGGCGGCTTTGGCGTCGATCACATCGTCGAAACCGGTCGAGAAGACCACCGTTTCGTCATTCATGTCCGGCACTGCGGTCGGTTCGGCCTTGGCCTTCGTGACGCAGAACGCACTCTGGTAAGCCACGGTCCTGTTCGATGCCGAGGTGCTCGCCTTGGAGCCGTCGGTGCAGCGGTGGCGAATCCAAAGTTTGCCGCCGGCCGGAATTTTCTTGCCCGCCGGAATAGTGAAGTCGATCGTCTTCCAGGTGGCGTCCGAAGCTCCGCCGGAGCTGGCCCCGTCGAACGCCGTCCAGTTCTCACCGTCGGCGCTCCACTCGAAGGCCCACGCATGTCCGGCACTCTGGGTTCCGTCGCGGCGGCTGCCGTAGGAGTAACGCAGGTCGCCCGACAGTTCGTCCTTCACCGGAATTTCGAGTTGGAGGGCATCGCCTGTCTCCCACTCCCCGAGGACAACGCCCCGCTGGAAATACCAGTTCGTCGTAGGATTGGTGTGGGTCTTGGTGCTGAACTCCATCACGGTCGGAGTGCCCGTCCGGCGCAGGATCATGCCGTCGTCGAAGTAGCAGGCGGCTCCCTCGATAAAGGCATTGTCCAACGCGAGGTTGGCATCGATACTGAACGTCTGGGAAATCGGGAAGTCGTAGCCGTCGCCGCCGCCGATCGTGCCGGCGCCCTGCGACAGCAGGATCGAAGCCGCGGAGGACTCCGATTCGGTGATTACATTAACATAGGTAGTACGCCCGCTGGTCGAACGGTTGCGCGCGACTTTGAGCGTCACGGCGGTATTACCCATGCCGCTGGTCTCGCTGGCCGTGACCCAACGGATCGACTCGCCGGTCGCGGGATCGGTAAAGTTGATGCGCCAATAGGCGTTGCTGGTCACATTGAGGGTTACATCCTCGCCCGCTCCGTCAGCGGTCAGGTTCTCCTGCTGAATGCCCACCCGGCCGACGCTGTCGACTTCCGGGTCGTCGGAACAGGAAGTCCCGGCAGCCAGCAAAGCCGCTGCCGTGCATATCCATAACAAATACTTTTTCATAGCTGTGAGATAAAGGTTCATTTTGGGTTTCAACAATCCGGTCCGAAGTACGGGATCATTCCCGGCCCCGGCTCGGTGGTACATGTTACATTTTCATGATATTCAATGAAAAAATTCAAAAAAAATCCGCTTTTCTTTGGAATATCAAATATTACATCTATTTTTGTACCACACCAAACCACACTAATCCGTTCATCCTATCTGTTGTGTGGTGTGGTGTACTGCGCAAATATACTACTAATTCTAAAAAGATGAAAAAAAGTTACGATGAATTTCAAAGAAAGTGTGATTTTCGGATGATCATGGCTTTCTGTGCGCTTCTGGCAGCGATCGTTTTTTCGCCATCGTACGCTTCGGCCCAGAACTTCACCCTCCAGGGAAGCGTAAAGACCGAGAAAGGGGAGCCGGTTCCCGGCGCCACCGTTATCGTCTCGGGGACCCAACTGGGCGCGACAACCGACGCCCAGGGCAACTTCTCCCTGCGCATGGCTAAAAAGCCCGCCGCAGACGCATCGATCGTTATCTCCTACCTGGGCTATACATCCCAGACAATCCCTATCGGCAACCGAACCACCTTCGAGGTCGTGCTCCAGGAAGAGAGTACCGCAATGGATGAAGTGGTCGTCGTAGGATATGGTACAGTCCGGAAAAAAGACCTTACGGGCGCACTTTCGACGGTCGGCGGCGAAGCGATCCTCAACCGGCAGACCCCGACCATCTCGCAGGCCCTCCAGGGCGCGATGCCGGGCGTAACGGTCACCCGGACCAACTCCGCGCCGGGCGGCTCGGCCACGATCCGCATCCGCGGCATCACGTCGATGACCGAAGGCGCATCCGACCCCTACGTGCTGATCGACGGCGTTGCCGGTTCGATCGACGATGTCAACCCCAACGACATCGAGAACATCACGGTGCTGAAGGACGCGGCGTCGGCGTCGATCTACGGATCGCAGGCAGCGGCGGGCGTCATCCTCATCACCACCAAGCGTGCCGGCAAATCGGGCGCGAGCGTCACCTATAATTATTCGCTCGGCCTCGACTTTCAGTCCCAAAAGCCCAAGTACATGAACGCCAACGACTACATGACGGCGATCAACGAACTGCGCTACAACGACATGCCTTCCGGAGGCTGGTATCAGGAGTACTCCCGCGATTATATCGAGAACTACACGCTGCTCAACCGCGAGAATCCGGACATCTACGCCAATGTAAACTGGATGGACCTGATGCTCAAAGACGTGGGCGTGCGTCATTCGCACAGCCTGACAATCCAGTCGGGCGGCGACAAACGCAGCTCGGTGCTGAGTCTGGGTTTCGACGATGTCGACGGCCTGTTCCGCAAGAACCTCTCGTGGAAGCGTTACACAGCCCGTCTGAACAACGACATGCAGGTGTTCAAGTGGATGAAGGCTTCGGCCGACATCTCGCTGCGTTACACCGACCAGGTCAATCCCCACGCTTCGCCCTCGAGCATCATGCGCTACATTCCGCCCATCTACCAGGCTGTCTGGAGCGACGGACGCTACGCCCCGGGCAAGGACGGCGTCAACAAGTATGCAGCCCTGATGTCGGGCGGCGAGAAGGACACCGACAAGTACCTGGCCAATGCCAAGTTCCAGTTGGACATCACTCCTGTCAAGGGGCTGACCGTCACGGGTATCTTCTCGCCCCAGTTTTCCTACACCAAAATCAAGGATTTCCAGCGCCAGACCTCCTATTTCAGCTATCAGGAAGCGAGCGACACCAGTTCGAAATACATCAGCGACGCCCTGACCACGGAGATCGAAGAGAGCCGCGGCGACACGTTCGCCCACACCACGCAGTTCTACGCCAACTACCAGCACACCTTCGGACAGGACCACAACCTCAGCGCCATGATCGGCTACGAGAACTACTGGTATCAGGAGGGAACGATCCTGGCCGGGAATACGTCGTTCTCCCACTCGCTGATCCCCGACCTGGACGCCGGCAACTCCGACGGCACTACGGCCAAATCGAAGGATGTCAACGAGCTGGCACGCCGCTCTTATTTCGCCCGACTGATGTACAATTACAGGTCTAAATACTACATCCAGGGCAATATCCGCCGCGACGGCTCCTCGCGTTTCGCACCCGACTGCCGCTGGGGTACGTTCCTCTCGGCGTCGGCCGGCTGGGTCTTCACCGAGGAGAAATTCATGGAAGGCGCCCGCAAGGTCCTCGACCACGGTAAACTGCGCCTCTCCTACGGCGAACTGGGCAACGAGCGCATCAAGGGCTACTATCCCTACCAGGCCGTGCTGGCCAACAACAACGTGGTGGGTTACAACGGCTCGACGCTGACGGCCCTGTCGGGTTACGCGCAGGCCGCCGCCGTCGTTACCGACATCACGTGGGAGACCACCTCGACCATCGATATAGGCGTAGACCTCTCGATGCTCCGCAACCGCCTGTCGGTCACGGCCGACTGGTACTACAAGAAGACGCGCGACATGCTCCTGCAAGTCCCCATCGCCCCGATCATGGGACTTTCGGACCCCTATGACAACATCGGCGACATGAACACCAAAGGCTGGGAGATCACCCTCGGCTGGAGGGACCACATCGGCGACTTCAGCTACGGGCTCTCGTTCAACCTTTCGGACGACGTTTCGAAGATGGGCTACATCGGTAACAAGGAGGTTATCTCGGGCGGCAAGATCATCCGCGAAGGGGTCGAATACAATTCGTGGTACGGCTACGTCAACGAAGGACTGTACCAGAGTTCCGAAGAGGTGAGGAATTCGGCAACCTTGGGTGAATACGTCTCTCCGGGCGACATCCGTTACCGGAACTTCGGCGACGGCGACCCGGACAATCCGCTCATCACGACGAACTACGACCGCCGGGTGCTCGCCTCGTCCCTCCCGCACTTCAACTACGGCGGTTCGATCGACCTGGCCTGGCGCGGCATCGACTTCAACCTCACGTTCCAGGGCGTCGGCAAGCGCAACTCCTACCTGACGGACGAGATGGTCCAGCCGCTTCGCTCGCAGTGGTATAACTTTGCGACTTATATCGGGGGGGGGAACTCCTGGAGCCGTAAAAACACCATCGAACAGAACCAGCGCGCCAAATACCCGCGTTATTCGTGGAACAGCGCGAATAACAACTACGCCATCTCCGACTACTGGCTCTTCGACGGCTCGTACTTCCGCGTGAAGAACATCTCGCTGGGCTATACCCTGCCCCAGAAATGGATGAGCAAAATCCACGTCAAGAGCCTGCGCCTCTCCGCGACGCTCACCGACTTCTTCACCCACAGCCACTTTCCCGAAGGCTGGGACCCCGAGGTCGGCACTACCGGCTACCCCATCACCAAATCGGTACTCTTCTCCGCACAGCTTAAATTCTAACGTCGTATCAAAGAACGAAAAGATATGAAAACCATTAAAATCGCATTATTCGCCCTGGCCGGAAGCCTTGTGGTTTCGTGCAGCGACCTGGACCTTTCGCCCAACGACAAGGCAGCCAGCGGCTCCTGGTATCAGACGGCCGAGCAGTTCGAGCTGAACCTCAACGCCCTGCTCCACCACACCTACTGGCCCATGGAGCGCAACGAATGGGGGACCAACGAACAGACCGAACTGGATATGCTGACGGACGACGGACAGAACCGCAGCGCCCCGGGCCGTTTCCTCATCGACGGCGTAAACTCCGACTTCCCGCTCTCGGTCCGCATGTGGGACATCACCTACACGGGTATCAACCGCTGCAACAAAATTCTCACCGAGATCAAGAAACTCGAAGGAGTGATGGACGAGGACCGCTACGAGCGTATCGTGGCCAACGCCCGCTTCTACCGCGCCTGCTTCTACGCCCGCATCATGATCCACTTCGGCGACCCCGTCATGGTTCCCGAGGATATGGACATGGATTCCGAACAGGGCCGCGAAAGCGCCTACCTGCTGGCCCGCACCGATATGTGGACTGTCCTGCCCGACATCCTCAAGGAGTTCGACGACGTTGCTCCCCTGCTGCCCGTATCCTACACGGGCGGTGAGATCGAGCGCGCCACGCGCGGCGCAGCCTACGGCATGAAAGCCCGCTTCGCCCTCTATTTCGCGTCGATCCGCAAATGGGACACACTCGAAAACAACGGGTTCGGCGACGCCGACGCCGCGGAGGCCGAGAAGCTCTTCAAGGAGGCCCGCGACGCCGCCTGGAACTGCATGGAACTGGGCGTTTACACCCTTCATTCGGATTTCGGGCAACTGTTCCGCATGTCGACGAAACATTCGCCCGAGGGCATCTTCAACATTCCCCGCTCGAAGGCCCTGTCGAACGAATCGAAATACCAGTACCTCTACGGCGGAGCCACAAGGGCCAAACTCCCCCGCCTGTCGGGCGCTCCGACCTGTACGACCTGCCTGCCTTCGTGGTATCTCCTCTGCGCATTCCTCGACGACCAGGGCAAGCCCATCGACGAATCGACGGTCTACGATCCCCACAAACCGTTCGAGCACCGCGACCCGCGCTGCACCTACACCATCGTCGAGTTCGGCACGCAGCACGTAGGCGTGATTTTCGATCCGCATTTCGATGTCACCGAGGTATACAACTCCCGCGAAGGAACGATGGTGACCAACAACGATTCACGTTCCTACCTGATTTCCGGGAACTCGAACCAATACGCCTCCTACAACGGCCTCGTGCTGAAGAAACACGTCGACGACGACTGGCTGGCTCCGTTCGAAGCCGAGAACGACAAACTCATCCTGCGCTATGCCGACGTGCTGCTGATGTACGCCGAGGCAAAGATCGAACTGAACGAGATCGACGGCACGGTGCTCGACGCCATGAACCGGGTCCGCGCCCGCGCCTACAAAGCAGCCGTGACGGCCACCTCCGACTACCCGGCCATCACCGAGCGGTCGCAGGACAAGCTCCGTTCGATCCTCCGCATCGAGCGCCGCATGGAGTTCGCCTTTGAAAACCTGCGCCTGTACGACATCTGGCGCTGGCGCATCGCCGAAAAGGTGCTCAACCGCCCCTGGATCGGCCTGCCCAAGAAAGACAAAACCCTCCAGCGTGCCTATATCGACAACGGCATGTGGTTCCACGGAGCCGTGCCCCAGGTCGACGAAGACGGATGCGTCGATTTCATGGCTCCCGTGGCCAAAGGCGCCACCGACTTTTTCAACAGCAATATTTACGCGCAGGTCCTCGCAGAGTGTAAGTTCGTAGCCCCGAAGAGCTACCTGTGGCCCATCCCGACCACCACGATGCAGGTGATGAAGAACATCAAGGAAAACAACCCGGGTTATTAACCCGCAGGTACGGCCCGCCGGGCGCCCTTTTTCGGGCGCCCGGCGCGCGTGCCGCAATACAACGAAGAGACTATGAATAAAATGGTGAAATTTCTGCTCGCATGCACGGGCATCCTGCTGTTCCCGGCCGCCGGGGCAGCCCCGAAAGAGAACACGCTCCGCAACGACAAACTACAGGTCACGGTCGACGACAACGGCCGCCTGACCAGCATCAAAAACCTCCGAACCGGGCAGGACTACGCCGGGGGCGACTACCTCTGGCGCCTCTATTACGACACACAGAAAGCCAAAGAGATCGAGGTGCTGCCCGGCGAACAGACGCCCCGCATCACCCGCAAGGGCGACACGATCACGCTGACCTACGACCACCTGAAGGCCAACGACTTCAGCATCGACAAAGAGGTCGACCTCGACATGCGCCTCACGCTCGGCATCACGCTCGAAGGCGACCAGGTGCGTTTCTCGTCGACGATCGAAAACAACGAACCCCACACGATCGTCCGCGAACTGCACTACCCGCTCGTGGGCAGCATGCCGCTTCCCGGGGACCACAAACTGCTGCTCACCCACACCGGGGGCCAGCTTTACGACGATCCCAAAGCGATGATCTTCCGCCACAGCAACACTGCGCCCTACAAGACCCCGGCGCAGAAGTTCCGCCAGATGGACGCCAAATACCCCATGCGCACCGTTACGGCCGGTTCGGGCGGCTGCATGGCCTCCAACTGCTTCGCCTACGTCGGCGAAAAGGAGGGTCTCTACTTCGGCAGCCACGACACCACGTTCCAGGACACGAACCACGGGCTTCGCCTCTACCCCGACGCCGAAGGCAATTTCACACGGCTGGAATCGGGTTTCTACAAGTTCCCGCAGTGCTTCGCCGGTGAGACGTGGACGTGCGACGCCAACGTGATAGCCCCTTACTCGGGCACGTGGCACGAAACGTCGAAACTTTACCGCCGCTGGGCCGACACGTGGTGGGACCACCGCGACGCGCCGATGTGGGTCAAACACATGCGCAGTTGGCAGCGGATCATCTTCCGCCACCAATACGGCGAACTGCTTTTCAAATACACCGACCTGCCGGGCCGCATCAAGAGCGTCGGCGAGAGCGTCGGGGCCGATGCCGTCTTCACGTTCGGATGGTGGGAAACGGGCATGGACCACGGAAATCCCCACTACAACGCCGATCCCGCCCAGGGCGGCGACGCGGGCTGGAAGAAGGCCATCGCCAACTACAAGAAGGACGGCGGCAAGGTCCTGCTCTACTTCAACGGCAAACTGATCGACCGCGAGAGCGAGTTCTACAAAAGCGGCCCGGGCAAGGAAATCTGCTACCGCGACAATACGGGCGCCGAGCTTTTCGAGCAGTATAAATTCACGGGACAGGGCACGTTCCTGGGCGACTACAACGCCCGCACGTTCGTCGTGGCCGACACGCGCGCGCCGATCTGGCGCAAGATGTTGCTCGACTGGGCCGACCGTGCCCGCGAATACGGCGCCAACAGCGTCTTCTACGACCAGTTAGGATACGGCGAACGCGCCACCAACTGGGACCTGAGCCGGGAATTTCCCGTGCCCAACATGCACGTTATCGCCGACAAGGCCGAAGTGCTGAAGCTGGTCCGCGACCGCAACGTCAGCTTCGACCCCGAGTTCGCACTCGGCACGGAGTGGCTGACCGACGTTACGGCGCAGTACTGCGACTACATCCACATCTACCAGACCACCGCCGGACCGAACAGCTTTATCGACTGGTTCCGCTACACATTCCCCGAGATCATCATCTCCGACCGCGAAGTGCGCGACGACACCGACATCGAACGCCGTGTGAACAACACGCTGCTGAAGGGCCTGCGCAACGACATCGAAATCTACCGCTGCCGCGATTTGATCGACAAGACGCCGCACTACCAGGCTTATCTGGCCAAAGCGAACGCCATCAAGGGCCGCTACGCCGACCTGCTGCTGGCCGGAACCTACCGCGACACGGAGGGATTCGCCCTGTCGAACCCCGGCATCGAGGCCCGCGCCTACGTCAACGGTGACGGCATGGCCATCGTGGCCACGCGGACACAGCAGGGCGAAGCCGCAAAGGGCGCGATCGAGGTTCCGGGCTACCGGTTCGTGGAGTCTTCGACGCTGGGCGACGCCCGGGTGTCGGCCGACGGCCGCGAGGTAACGCTGGGACAGTACGACCTTGCCGTATTGGTTTACGAAAAAACAAAATAACATGCGTGCGCTGCAAACAGGCGCACCGATCGGAAATTCCGGCGCCCGGGCGTCGGAATTTCCCGTCCTGCGCATCACCAACCGCCATGTTTCGGCCCAGATCTGCCTGCCCGACACCGAATGCGGCTACTACCGGGGCACACGCTTCGACTGGAGCGGCATCGTGCGCGACCTGCGCAGCCGGGGACACCGCTACGTCTCCGAATGGCAGTCCCGGCACGATCCCCTGCGGCACGACGGACTCACGGGCCCGGCCGACGAGTTCACCCAGATCGGCTACGAGCAGGCGCGCCCCGGAGAGGAGTTCCTCAAAATCGGGGTCGGCACGCTCCGCAAGCCCTACGACCAGCCCTACGACCGGTTCCGGCTCTACGAAATCGTCGATCCCGGCATCCGCGACCTGATCGCGGGCCGCGACCGCGTCGAGTTCCGCCACCGGATGCTTAACGACGACTATGGCTACGACTACCGCAAAACCCTGGTACTGACCGACGCCCCGGGCCTGCGGCTCGAATACACGCTCAAGAACCTCGGTCCCGCACCGCTCACGGGTTACGTCTACAACCATAATTTCTTCACGCTCGACCGCATGGCCACGGGTCCCGACACGTCGATCCACTTCCCGTTCGAGCCCGAAGGCACGTGGCGCGAGGCGTACGACAGCGTGGCGCTGACGCCCGACGGAGTCGTTTTCAGGCGCAACCTGCGCACGGGCGAGTCGGTCTTCATGGGTGACCTCCACAGCCAAGACCCCGCGACCCGGGAGTATGGATTCAGCCTCCGCAACCTCGCGACGGGAGCAGGCATCCAGGCCTCGGGCAGCGGGCAACTGTCGCACATGGTCCTCTGGGTCTGCCCGACAGTTGCGTGCCTCGAACCCTACACCCCGTTCCGGGTCTTTCCCGGCGAGACGGGCGTGTGGCACATCGACTACGAACTGCTGGCATAAGAAAACCCCGGTCTTCGGACCGGGGTTTTCTTATCGTTTCGCCACTGTACAGGCGTCCACCAGGTAGACGATCGAGACATAAGGCACGCCGGCATGGGCCGTGAGCCCGATTTCACACGTGCGGCTGTTCGAATACCCGACACGGACGCCTGCGCGTTCGACGACGGGCCGCAGTTTGCGCAGGGCATAGGCGTTCACCTCGGGGTGCGTGAATCCGCGGTCGCCGGCAAATCCGCAACACCCCACCTCCTCGGGAACAACCACCTCGCGGGCGCACAACTGCGCCAACGAGACGATCATCCCGGCCAGCCCCATGCGCCGCATCGAGCAGGTAACGTGTACGGCAACAGGCCCGGGCTGGGGCCGGAACTCCAGCCGCTCCCGCAGAAAAGTCCAGATAAACTCCGCCGGCTCGTACAATTTCATGCGCCCGATCTTCTCGCGCATGCGGTGCAGACAGGGGCTCTGGTCGCACAATACGGGCCAGCGGCCTCCTTCGCTCGCACGCCACAGCGCCTCCTCCAACTCCGCCGTTTTGCGGTCGGCAATGTCGGCCATACCTTTGCTCTCCCAGATCGTTCCGCAGCAAAGACGCTCCATATTTTCCGGAAAAATCACCTCATAGCCCGCTTTCCGGAGCAGGGCGGCCATTTTTTCAGCCAGCGGCTCCGCAACCGGCGTCTCGCGGGGCAGGCCCATCGTCTGGTTAATGCAACTCGGGAAATAGACGACCTTATCGGACTCCTGCACCGGAGCGGTTTTCAACACACCGGTAATGCGGTACGCCCGCGGCATCGAGGCGAGCCATCGGGGTATCCCCAGCGCATGCAACCCCTTCGCCACGGCCGTCATCGCCGGCGTTCCGAGCACCCGGTGCGTCGCATCGGCCATCGTCAGCACAGGGCGCAGGGTGTCTTTCAATCCCGCGAAATGGCGGGCTGCAAATTCCCCTGCGGCATGGCCGGCACTGCCGGGCGGCATCCGGAGCGCGCGCAGCGCATGTGTCAGTTCCCCTGTATTGATCCCCACCGGACAACTCGTCGAGCAAAGCCCGTCCCCGGCACAGGTCTGCTCGCCGGGGTAACGGTAGCCGCGTTCGAGTTCCTTCAGCCGGCGCGGGTCCTCGCCGGAGGCTTTCAGCCGGGCGATCTCCCGGCGCACGACAATGCGCTGGCGCGACGAGAGCGTCAGCCCGCACGTCAGGCAGTTTACTTCGCAGAAACCGCACTCGATACAGCGGTCGACCAGCGGATCGGTCAGCGGCAGGGGTTTGAAGTGGGAGAGGTGGCAGCGGGGATCGTCGTTGAAAATCACCCCGAGGTTCAGCACTCCCGCCGGGTCGAACAACTCCTTGACAGCCCGCATCACCGCAAACGCATCGTCACCCCACTCCCGGCGCACGAAAGGCGCCATGTTGCGGCCCGTGCCGTGCTCGGCCTTGAGCGAGCCGTCGTATTTGCCGACGACCAGTTCCACCACATCGTCCATCAGCGCTTCGTAGCGCGCCGCCTCGGCCGGATCCGAAAACGACTGGTTGATAATGAAATGGTAGTTGCCTTCGAGCGCATGCCCGTAGATACAGGCGTCGTCGTAACCGTGGCGGGCGATCAGCGCCTGCAGTTCGGCGGTGGCCCGGGGCAGGTCTTCGATGTGGAACGCCACATCCTCGATCAGGCAGGTAGTCCCGGGGCGGCGGCCGCCGCCCACCGCGGGAAAAATACCCGACCGAACGGCCCAGTACTTCGCCTGCTCGGCGGGATCGCCGGTAAACCGCGCGGGAACATAAAGTGCAAACCGCCCCAGCAACGCTTCGATCCGGGCCACGTTGGCGGCCAGCTCATCCGCCGTGTGCGCCTTGGTCTCGGTCAGCACGGCCGTAAGACCCTCCCCCGTCGTGTCGCCGACCGAAGCCAGCGATTTGCGGTCGAGCATCTCGGCGCTATGCACGATCCGCTCCCCGGCGGCGTCCTGCAATTTGTGCATCTCCACGACGGCGCGGCTCGCCTCGCCGATGTCGCTGAAATAGACCATTGCGCTGGCCTTGTATTCGTATTCACGCTCGGTGCGCATCGTGACCCCGGCCAGAAACGCCAGCGTTCCCTCGGAGCCGACCAGAAGATGGGCGATGATGTCGAACGGATCGTCGAAACGCACCAGCGGCAGCAGGTTGAGCCCCATGACGTTCTTGATCGAATATTTATGCAGAATGCGCTCCGTCAGGGACTTGTTGCCGCGGACCCGGCCGCGCAGCGCTTCGACGGCGCGGAGGAATCCGCCGTGGCTCTGCGAAAAGGCCCGGCGGCTCGCAGCGTCGCCCGTGTCGAGCAGCGTGCCGTCGGCCAGCACCAGACGCGCCGAGAGCAGCACCCTGTCGCTGTTGGCATGGGTTCCGCAGTTCATACCCGAGGCGTTGTTCATCACGATACCGCCCACCATCGCGCTTTTGATCGAAGCGGGGTCGGGCGAAAAGCGATACCCGTAGGGTTTGAGCACCTCGTTGACCCGTGCACCCACGACGCCGGGCTGGAGCCGCACGGCACGGCCGCCGTCGAGGACCTCGCAACCCTCCCAGTGTTTACCCGCCACAACGAGCACCGAATCGCTGACGGCCTGCCCCGAAAGGCTCGTTCCCGCGGCGCGGAACGTCAGCGGCACGCCCGACTCACCCGCCGCCTGCATAAGGCGGACGACCTCCCGCTCGTCGGCAACGCGCACGACGATCTGCGGGACAAGACGGTAAAACCCGGCGTCGGTTCCCCACGCCAGGCGGCGCAGGTAGTCCGTATAAACCCGCTCACGGGGTATGAAAGCGCGCACGGCGCGCAGGAATCTGCGATGTTTGTTGGTCATATGTTTTTGCATTCAAAAACAGGAGAGGCGTGGCCTCTCCTGACAAATATACGAAATCGGTCGGTTCGACGCAAACTTTACCGGTCGGCATCGAGTTGTGCCAGCAGCCCGTAGAACGCCGCATGCCCGATATGCGCCGCAGGAGCAATCGTCCGAAGGCTCCCGACTCCCTGCAACCCCTCGCGGAGCGCAGGTTCCAGCAGGGCGAACGAACGCGAAATCTGGCCGCCCATCAACAGGCATTCGATCTTCTGTTCTTCGAGCAGGCCGCGGATGCCTCCGGCGAGGATACGGCCCGCTTCGGCGAAGGTCGCTTTCGCCGCAGGGTCCCCTTCGGAGGCCATGCGGCCCAGGTCGGCCACCGTCAGCGCCGGGTCCGCAGAACCTGCGAGTTCGGCGTAGATGCGCAGGAAACCCCGCTTCGAGACATAGTCTTCGAGGATGCCGTCGCGGTAGGGACAGTTGTAAATCGCCAGCCGCGGCGACCCCGTGGGCGAGTACTGCACTTCGCGCCCGAGGCAGCAGGCAAAGCCGAGTCCGGTCCCGAGCGTCACGAGCGCGGCGTTTGCCGCATCCCGGGCATTGCCCCAGGTCATCTCGCCCAGCATCGCCGCATTGACATCGTGCATAAAGCGGACCGGCATGCCGGGTCCCGTCTCCGGAAGCCCGTGCAGCAGGTCGGCAAGCGAAAGCCCGTAAATACTCCGAAACTTGTGCTCCATGCGGGGGATGCCGTTGGCGTAGTCGAACGGCCCGGGAAAGGCGATGCCGATGCCCGCCAGCACGAGCCCGTTGCGCGCGGCGAAGGCTGCTCCCCGGGCCACCGAAGCGGCCAGGGCTCCCGTAATCGCTTCGCGCGTGCCGTCCGAAGGCATCGGACAGGAGAACTCCGACCCGGGGATCAGTCCCCCGGCGGAATCCGCTGCGACAGCTTTGAGGAACGTTCCCCCGACATCGAACAGCAGCCGGCAGCTATTCGTTTTCAAATCCATCCTTAAGCATCGTCTTGTGGACACAGATCGGCTCCGTGCGCAGGTTCTCGATCACGTAACGCCCCATGTCCGCGGGAACCACGACCATATCCATATACTCGGCGTCAAAGAAGCGTTCGGGCTCATCGACGGAGCGGATGCGCACGCGCTCGCCATCGACCAGCACCAACACGTGGAACTTGCCGTCGGTATTGTCCTCGATCGACTTCTCGAACTCCAGACGGCGCAGCGAGAAGTAGAGCATATCGCACTCGCCCACGATCTTCTCGGCCCAGCCTTCGCCCTGGCGCACGACGCGGGGCTGCTGAACGATATTGCCCCGCAGCCAGCTCGTACGGCAGTCGTAGTTGAGCGTGCGCTCGCCGTGCCACGTGTGGATGGGACGGGGTTTGCCGTCGAGGTCGGCGCGCAGGTAGTCGTAGAGTTTGTAGGTGTACGACCCGATCGTGAGGCTGCCGATCTCCAGGATCACCTGGTTGCGGCCCGAAGAGTGGATCGTACCGGCGGGAAGCATCACCTGGAGGCCGGGTTTCGACTCCTCGTAGTGGACGTATTTCAGGTAGTCGACAGGCTTATGCTCCGTATCGGCCAGCTTGATGTCCCGGATAAACTGGTCCGTATCGGCATCGTCGCGGAACCCGACGAAGGTCTTGGCGTCGTGAGCCGCCACAATGACGTAGTAGCTCTCATCCTGACGCCCCAGCTCTCCGAAATTCTCTTCGTTGTACTTGGCTCCCGAATGCACCTGGATCGACATGTTGCCGTTGCTGTGGTAGGTGTCGTCGTAGTTGAAACGGACAGGGAAGTAACCGCCGAACTTCTCGACGCACTTGTCGCCCATGATGGCATGGCCCTCCTTCTGTACGAACGAGAAGTAGGGGAAGTCGATCTTTTCGCCGCCCACCTCCACGACGATCGACACCTCCATCGGAATCAGGTCGAATACCCAGGCGCAGTTGCGCATCGAGTCGGGCAGGTTGCGGAGCTTCTTGACGTAGGTTCCGCCCCAGACGCCTTCCAGGTAGACCGGCTTGCACCGGAACGGATAGGACGCCAGCGACCTGAATATCTCGGTCAGCGCAGCCATCGGGATCATCTGGATGTTTTCGGGCTTGTCCGACGCCATGTAGTAATCAATCAGCGCGCCGCGCAGCAACTCGCCGCGGTGGTGAACGCCGATTTCGAAGTCGGCATAGTAGCAGCGGCGGATCACCTGATTGGCCGGGCGTGCAACTTTGTCGCCCATATTGGCATACTGTCCGCGACGGATACGCAGGATCGACTCCTTGGGGGTTACGTCGAAGTAGCACTTCACATCGTACAGGCCGAGCAGTTCCTTGGTCAGGCATCCGTTTCCGAAGACGATCAGCACGCGGCCTTCCGCCGCGGGCGCTTTCAACTCCTCGAGCCGGGACTTGAACGCGGCAAACTTCCGGGTATCGAAGAAATCTTCGAAACTGCGCTTAATCAGCCGGCCGAACAGCAGCGAAGGGTCTTTGCGGGTGTCCCACTCCAGATTGGGATTGATCATATCGGCAATTTCCTGCTCCGATTTGAGCACCTCGGCAAACGGGAAAGCCTCGACTTCGACGCCTTTTCCGATGAGTTGCTGCGAAAGCAGGTTGACCATGCGCGTCCAGTCGGCGGTAGCATAGCCGTCGAATGCCACGACGACATTCTTTCCGGGCGCGGCGCCGAGCCGCCCCATGACATCGGCAGCCAATGCCGAAGCGGCTTTCGGGGTTCCCGCGACGACCGCCTCGACGGCTTTTTTCGGAAGTTGCGGACGGTTGACGGCACGCGGGTCGTCATACGGGAAGGGGTTGTACATGAAACTCATGACAAATACATTTTTATAGGGTTAATTAGCTTATTTCGTGATATTCGAAGTCCATGATCTCGGACAACATGCCCAGTTCGCGCAGGTAGTCGCCGTCGACGATGGCGAAGTGCTGCGTGGTCCCGATCTTCAGTATCTCCTCGAAGAGCCGCTCGACGGGAACCACCGGACGGAAGATGCTGTGCGAATAGGTAGCCAGGATATGATCGCCTTCGAGCGAATCGACCAGCGTGGCGACCAGTTTATAGCGGCCGTCGCACTCGACCAACTGGGCCATGGTCTTGCGGCCCGGAGAGATGCGGTACCAGGCGAACGGCGCCCCGGCATACTTGTACGAAGTCTTGGCGAAACGTACGTCGCGGGCGATGACGACGTTTTGCTGCCAGGCGGGGTCGTTGTGGTCGTTGGGACCTGCATGGCCGCCCGCGAAAGTGCCGTAGTCGGACTCGATATGGAAAGGTTCGAGGAAGTTGACGTTCTTACCCGAAATCAGTTTCAGCAGGTAGGTGACGAGGCCCGCGCCGATGTCGGCCTCGGGAACCAGCACCGAGCAGTTGTCGTTGAACCACGGGTGGTAGAATCCGGCGCGCAGGCCTACCAGTTCGAACATGGCCCGGTCGATGTCGTTGAATACCATCACGTCGATGTCCGAAGATTGGGCCATCTTCTGGAGACCGATCGAAGCGCGTACCGAGGCTTCGAACTTGTCGCGCGCCACGTCGTCCATCATCTTGTAGCGGGAAGTCAGTTCGTCGCAGTAGGCCTTCAGCTCCTTGTCGCTCACCGCGTCGATCACATCGCCGTAGACCGAATAGGGCAGGAAACGGATTTCGGGGCCCAGTTTGGTGAACAGGTCGTAAGGGTCGATGTAGGTGGACCACATGGCCTCGTTGTAGTTGGCCAAAAGACCCACGTTCGACTGGCGGAGGATGGCGCGGGCACGGGCCGCCGAAGCGAAGAGGCGAACCTGTTCGGTGACCTCCTCACGCGAACCCATCACGACCTTCACGTGTTTGCGCCCGGTACGGGGAACCGACCCCGAGGCTTCGAGCGAACCGACGAGCGTGCCGGCGCAGAGGTAGTCGATAAAGTCATCTTCGTCGAGCGTATCCTTGAACGAAACGTGGTCTTTGGCGACGTTGACAAAGAGAATCGGCACATCGGGCATGTCCCGCAGGAAACGAATCCACGCAAAATCCTCGGACCAGGAGAGGAACTCGGCGATCACGAAATCGACCTTCTCCATGTAAAAATGGTCCATGGCGTCCATGGCCTCCTGCTTGTCGTAGACGATTCCGGGGAATACGACATCGAGGAAATCCATCGTCCCGAGTATTTTTTTCACATCGGCATCCTTGCGCTCGGCGTAAGTGCCTCGTTTCAATCCTTCGCCCAGCATCTTGAAGCGCGGCGACGCGATCAGCAGCAAACCTGCCTTCGCTTTTCTGGTTTTCAGGTTACTATTCATGTCTGATTTTGTTATAGTCCTTCATGTAGAAATATTTGGCGCCCAACAGCATGATCACGCCGCACACGAGCCACACGACAGCCAGCATCGAGATGCCGAACGACAGTCCGGCGGCCTGCTTCACCATACCCAGCACCAGGGGAGCCAGCGCTCCGATGGCGAAGCCGGTCATGATCATCACGCCCGAAGCCGAAGAGTGGTAACGGGGCGGAATAACGTCGTAGAGTACCGTGTAGGTGTTGGCGTCGAAGAATGCGCGGGCGAACCCGAAGCCGGCGAACCCGATATAGATCATCCACAGCGCGGCGGAATTGCCCATCAGGACGATGAACGGCACGGCGGCCAGCAAGCCGAAGCCCTGCATGGCCATGCGCCACGCGGGATGCAGGCTGCCCAGTTTGTCCGAGAGGCGTCCGGCCAGCAGCACGCCGATAAAGGCGAACAGGTGGGTGTAGAACATCGAGTGGAATCCGGCGCCTGCGAGGTCCATGCCGAAGTTTTCGTAGAGGTAGGTCGGCATCCACGTGAGGTAGCCCGTCAGCACGAAGATCAGTCCCGCGAAACAGACCGTGAGGATCAGGGCCGTCGGCGTGGTGAAGACCATGCGGAACCCCTCCATGATGCGCGGTTTGGGCTCGGCGGCCTCCGCGGCTGCGACGGCGGCCGGCTCCTTTTTGTCCTTCAGGCGCACGGCCATGACGATGCCGTGCACGACGCCGATGGCGCCGAAGATGTAGAAGGCGCTGCGCCAGCCCCACAACTGTCCGATATATCCCGCGGCGTAACCGCTGATGATGATGCCGATGTAGTAGGCCGTCTGGTGGACCGACATGGCGAAAGCCCGCGTCTTATCGTGGTACTGGGCCAGGAGCGAATAGTTGGCCGGGCCGAAGAACGCCTCGCCGCCGCCCGTGGCGACGCTGCGCATCAGCACGAGCATCACGAAACCGTTGCAGAGCCCCGTGAACATCGTGGCCACGCTCCAGAACAGGATACTCCCCGTAACGATCCATTTGCGGCTAAAACGGTCGCCGACCAGTCCGCCGATAGGAACCAGCAGGGCATAGAAAAGGTTGAAAACCGTGGCGATGGAGCCGATGGCTACGTCGCTCAGGCCCAGGTCTTCGCGGATGAGCGGAAGCACCACGTTGAAGACCTGCCTGTCAGCCTGGTTCAGCAGGTAGGCGACCCACAGCAGGGCCAGCACCTCCCACTTATATTTCGGGTTCTTCTTCCCGACGGTTGCAGTTGTCATTGGTTAGGGGTTAGGTTAATACAACATGTCATTGGTCGTTCCGGCGGCCTGTTTCCCGACAGCCGGAGTACGGAACGGAACGGCGCTGCGCTCCATAACGAGCATCGGGCTGTCCCAGACGGGGAGTCCCGTCAGTTTCAGTTGTCCGCCGATACTGTGGCCGTGCGGCAGCGAAAGCGCATAGATGCGGCCCGTAATCGGCTCGACGAGCACCGGATCGGAGAGCGAGAGTCCCCTGACGGCCAGTTCGACCTCGTCCCACGCCAGTTCGTCGGCCGGAATCCGGTCGGAATACCAGTACATGGCCCCGACGAGTTTCCCCTCGGCCCCGGCAATCCCCACGACAGCGATCTCCCGCGACGTATTGGCCCGGTATTCCAGCCGCCCGGCCGGCTTCATGCCGCGGTGCAGCAGGTTGACCATGTGCTGTACGCCATGGTAGGAAGGACGTTTGTAAACCACCTCTTTCAAGAGATTCGTGCGCAGCAGTCCGAACGATTGCTGCATGTTGGGATATTGCAGGTCGACGAGGGTGAAAATCGACGAACGGAGGCCCAGCGCAAAGTCGTTGGCCATGCGGCGCATGTCCCATTTGGCCTGGCTGTATTCGCTCCACTCGTGGTAGCGCAGCGCATGGCCCCATTCGAGCACCGAAGGACAGCCGCTCTCGCCCTGGAACAGGCGGATGCGCGGATCGTACGAAGCGACGAGTCCGGCCAGCGCCTCGATGCCGGGCGTAGCGTCGTCGGGATTTTCATAATAGGGGTGGAAACTGACGTAGTCGATCAGTCCCAGCTTGCCCCGCTCGCGGAGCATATCCAGTACGCGCCTTGTGAAGTCAATCGGCATGCGCGAAAGCCCGAATCCGATGATCACCGCTTCGGGGTCGACCTTGCGCACGGCTTCGGCAGTCCGGACCAGCAGTTCGGCATAAGCGTCGGGATGCTTGGCGTTACTGCCCAGGTTGGGCTCGTTCCACACTTCCCACTCGGCCACGCGCCCTTTGTAGCGGCGGACGACGGCCGTAACATACTTTTCCCACGCACGCATGGTCTCCTCGTCGGTGAAAATCCGCGAGCCGAGGCCCTTGGCGGCTCCGTAGAGGGGATTGCCGTAGGAAAGGCACATCCACGGCTTCACGCCCTGTTCGACGAGTCCGTCGACGGCTTCGTCGAGCCAGGCGAATTCGTATTTGCCCTTCTGTTTTTCGCAACGCGCCCAACCGCTCTGGAGGCGCGCAGCCCCCACGCCCAGCTCGCCCACATAGGGTTTGTAGGCTGCAAATTCGGCATACTCCCGGTCGAGGGTTTCACACCCTACCGACCAGGCCGGGTTGGCAAGTTCACGCGAAGCAGCGGTCGTTACCGATCCGATCTGTTCGAGCCGGGGCGAGACCATCTGCATCTTTTTCCAGGTCAGCGACCAGTGTTGTGCGGGTGCAGACGATGCAAACAAAAGGCCCAATAAGCTGAGAAAGACTGTTTTTTTCATTTTAAAAAGCGGTTAGCAGTTTTTTTTCATATCTTTGTAATTCCACAACATAAAAGGTGTGGGGTGTGGTGCTTATTTCTGATTGGTGTTGTGTAGTGTGGTGCAAATATAAGCAAAAAAACAAACAAACCAATATTTATTTCATTTTTTTAAGCGACAGACATGCCTGAAAAAATTAAAATCGACCCGGATAGTCAGATTCCGGTTTATAAACAGATCGTCGAACAGGTAGAACAACTGGTACGAAACGGCGACTATCCCGAGGGGCATTTGCTGCCTTCGATGAACGAATTGTCGGCGCTGCTCGACATCTCGAAGGAAACCGTAAAGAAAGCCTATTCCATCCTCCGGAACAAAGGATATATCGACGCCAGGCAAGGCAAAGGTTTCTACGTGGCGGCCACGGGCGCGGCGGACAAACTCCACATACTCGTGCTGTTCGACAAACTGAGCAACTACAAGCAGGTCCTTTTCAACTCGTTCGCCGAGGAGATCGGCGACGCGGCCGAAATCACCATACGCCTCCATAACCAGAACGTCGAACTGCTCGAATACTACATCGACGAAAACCTCGACCTGTTCGACTACTACGTCATTACGCCCCACTTCCCGCTCGACGCCGCGTCGCAGAAGCGCGTCATGAAGATACTCGCGCGCATTCCCAACCGCAAACTGATTATGGTCGACCACTGGATGGAAGCCCACCCGGGCAACTACGGCGCTGTCTACCAAGATTTTGCCAACGACGCCTACGAAGGGCTGGGATACGGGCTCAAGAAACTCAAGACCTACTCGAAACTCAACGTCGTGACGCTTCCGTCGAGCCTCTATTATACGTCGGTAAGCAAGGCCGTCGAGCAGTTCTGCCGCGACAACGACATCGCCGTGGAATTCCACACGAAGATCACCCCGGAGATCATCCGCGAGAAGGAGGTCTATCTGATCCTCAACAGCCAGTACGACCTCGGGCTGATCGAACTGGTACGCCGCGCCCGCGAACTCAACTACCGCGTGGGCCGCGACATCAGTATCATCTCCTACAACGAATCGCCGATCAACGAGATCATCCTCAACGGCCTGACGACCATCTCGACCGATTTCCGGCAGATGGGTGTACTGGTGGCCCGGATGATCCTCGACAAGACACCCGCCAAGATCAAGTGCGACTTCCAGATGATTCGCCGCAACACCTTTTAGGCACGACCGGCAAATGGAAAGCGGGAGATCCGGTGAGGATTTCCCGCTTTTTAAATACCCGGCATCCCCGAAGAGCGGCAAACAGGCGCAGCAGTCCGGGATTTTTTTATTATCTTCGCCGGAAATCCATTCCCGACGACAATGAAGAACCGACTTCCCGACCTCAACGTCCCGGCCCGCGAACGCATCGGCTGGGTGGACCTGCTGCGCGTGATCGCCTGCTTTTTGGTGGTCTTTTCCCACAGTTGCGACGCCTTCGTCGCCGTATTCGACAGCGACCGCGCGACCTTCCTGCAAGGAGCTCTGGCCGGCAGCCTCGTCCGGGCCTGCGTACCGCTCTTCGTGATGATGTCGGGCGTGCTGCTGCTGCCCGTGCGGACCGACGCCGGGAGTTTCTACCGCCGACGCATCGGCCGTATCCTCGTGGCGCTGGTCTTCTGGTCGCTGGCGCTGCCCGTTCTCTATTTCTTCTACATGCGCTACATCGGCTCGGCCAGTCCGGCGATCGACCCCGCGCTGTTCACCGGTGAAGCCACGCTCCGCAAGATGTGGACCTTCGTCTTCAATTTCACCTACGACACTACGCCGCTTTGGTATCTCTACATGCTCCTCGGCCTCTATTTCATCCTGCCCATCATGAGCGCATGGCTCGAACGGGCCTCGCAGCGCGATCTGCGGATCGTGCTGGGCATCTGGGGCCTGACGCTGCTGCTGCCCTACCTGAAGATGCTGGCTCCGGCGCTGGGCTATGCCGGCAATTACGGCAACATGGGCCTTTACGGCGTCTGCGACTGGAACGAATTCGGCACATTCTACTACGTCTCGGGTTTCGCGGGCTACCTCGTGCTGGCCTTCTACCTCGTGAAATTCCCGCCCGCGTGGAGCTGGCGCAAGACGCTGGGTATCTGCATCCCGGCGTTCCTCATCGGCTACCTGATCACGGGACTGGGCTATGTAATGATGCAGAAAGAGTTCCCGGGCAACTACGCCTACCTCGAAATCGTGTGGTATTTCGCCGGCATCAACGTCTTCCTGATGACCGCCCCGGTCTTTATCCTCGTGCAGAAAGCCGCTGCGAAACCCCGCGCATGGCTCTCGCGGCTGGCCGGCGCAACGTTCGGCATCTACCTCTGCCACTTCATCTTCGTGCAGGCCGGTTACGACCTCGTGCAGCAGATTCCGGGTCTTCCCGCACTGGTGCGCATCCCGCTGATCGCCTGCGGGGCCTTCGCCGTAAGCTGGCTCGTGGTATGGCTCATGCAGCGCTGGCGCCTGACGCGAAAATTCGTGGAGTAACCCACCGAACGGCGTAGATCCCGTCCGAATCCCGAACCCATTTTTTCAGTAAACCTATCCGATTTTCCGGGGCGTATCCATTCGTTACGCTCCGGAATCGGCATGCGCTATTTCCGGATGCGCGTCGATCCGGGAGAAACGGCCTGTTCGTGATGAAAAACCGCCGGTTCATTGAAAACCGAAACCGAAACGCTGTTTTTCGGGGAAGAGTTGATACCTTTGACCGATTTTTTACCCAATGTATAACCACCCCGCCGGGTGTATCCGGTTTATAAAAATTCCGGCAAACAAACCGCGGCGGGTTCACCCAGAAAATTTTAAATATGACATTTTTGACCTCCCGTCTGCATCGCATCCTGTGCCTAGCAATCGTAACGAGCACCGGGCTCATCTCGTGCGAAAAAGTAGCACAACTGAGCGACTCGGCCCGGGTGGAGGAGATCTCCATCCTCACGGCCGATCCCGACCGCGTAATTTTCGACCAGCCCGTCATCAAGGGCGAAGTCATCGAACTGCCGATTATTTACGGCAAATACCTCTTCCCGATCACCATCTCGCTGGATATCAAGACCGAAGCGGGATGTAAGCAGATACTCGGATTCGACGGGGGGGGGAACGAATTCACCTTCGACAACCAGAACCACGTCCGTGAACTCTACACGGTAGCTTCCAGCGGCGCCACTACGCGCTGGAAACTGCAGATCGTCGACGCCCAGTCGAACGAGTCGGCCGAGATCGCACGGGTCGGCGTCACGGCCGGAGAGGGATCGGAGATGCTGGCCGCACCGTATGCCCGCATCGACAAGGTTAACTCCG
Source organism: Alistipes montrealensis (assembly GCF_018362775.1). Lineage (GTDB taxonomy): Bacteria > Bacteroidota > Bacteroidia > Bacteroidales > Rikenellaceae > Alistipes > Alistipes montrealensis. Next base: position 44,322 of record NZ_JAGYXY010000007.1, on the reverse strand, counting down.
AGATCGTCTTCCAGGCACTGGGCTCCGCCGCTTATCCGCTGTCGTTCGTACCGGAATTTACCTTATCCGACGGAGCCGACTGGGCCGACGGAGCGGAAATCCCTGCGGAGACACTCACCTTCGAGGAGAAGACGAGCACGATGAAATACACGGTCGAAGCCGCCAGCGGCCTCACGAAAACCTGGACCTTCCGTTCGGAAATCGTGGCCCAGACCGACAACGGGAGCACGGCTTCGCTGACCGAGGACCAGGTGGAACGCCTGATGCCCGAGACCTCGAAAATCAAGTTCCAGGCGGGAACGGCCCAGCTCACAGGAGCCACCACGGAATTCAACGTGTCGAAAATCGGAGGACGCATCAACCTGATGATCCGTCCGGTGGCCCGTGCGATGGAATTCCCCGTCAAGGCTACGGTCGAAGTGCCCGTCCATGCCAACTCGGCGCTCTTCGGGGCTCCCGCCGACAACAGCTACACCTTCGAGTCCTACACCGACACCAAGCAGTTCTGGATCGTGGACAAAATATCGGGACTGGCCAAAAGCTGGACGATCGCCCTCGCTCCGGAGCTGAACACCGACATTCTCGGCCTCACCATCTCGGCCTACACCAGCACCCCGGGCAACGAGGTCATCGGCGTGGATACCGACCAGGTGGAGATCGACCACGAGAACAGCCGCATCACCGTCCCGGTCGGAAGGATCGACGGCGCGGCCATCGACCCGAAAGAGAAGATCAACCTGAAACTCACCTTCGCGCTGGAACTTCCCGAAGGATCGACCAGCACTTCGAAATCGTCGAGCCACACCTACGTCACGAATACGGGGACGATCACGGTCAAGACCAGCAACGGCCAGCAAAGCCGCAGTTGGACGCTCTACCTCAAGGATAAGAACGCCGCAGCATCTTCGGACACCGGCATATCGAACTTCTCGTATGCGTATACCTCGAAAGACAACCGGATGAAGTTGTACTCGACATCGGTCGTCGCGGACAACAACAACCATCGTATCACGCTGAAGATCACAGCCGGGCCCAAAGCCTTCCCGCTCACGCTGACCAACAAGATCATGAAGCTGAGCAATTCCGGGGCAACGGTCGTCGAACAGCAGATCGCCGACTACGACACGCCGCTCACGTTCGAGTCGCTGACCTCGACCAAGACCTTCACGGTGCGCGCCGAAGACGGGACCGAACAGCAGTGGACCATCGACCTCGAGTCGCAGGCAACGGGCCATAAGGCCGAAATCACCAGCTTCCTGGTCGGCAAAATCACAGGCGGCTCGCTCACGGCGGTGAAAATCGAACCGGAGACCAACCGTATCCGGATGGAGATCGAAGGAGTTCCGCCGTTCTATGCGACCGTCTCCATCGAAACCTCGGAGAGCGCCACCGTCACCGGACTGGAAAACGGCATCCTGGCAATCAACAACTACAACCACGAGATTCCGCTGACCGTCACGTCGCAGGACGAGGAGGTGACGAAAACCTGGACGGTCTACGTCGACAAACCCGTGGAGGTCCAGATCGACAACAGCGATTTCGAACTCTGGGGCGAGTTCAAGAACATCAACAGCGGGACCTACACCATCGACCCGACGCCCGGCGCCGGTTACGGATGGGGTACGGCCAACCTGACTCTGTTCAACATCGGCGTAACGGGAACCATGCCCGTCGAACGTGCCGACGGAACGCTGGCGGCCGAAATGACGACCTCGAACCAGAACACCATGCTCTACGGCTACGTCGTGGCGTCCGGAACGCTCTACACGGGTCTGTTCAACTTCAACCTCAGCTACATCACCCAGCCGCGTAAGATGACCAAGTTCGGCATCCCCTACACGGCACGGCCCACCTCGTTCTCAATGGAGGTGAAGTATGTTCCGGGCCCCCAGATGAAAGAGGCCACGAAAGAAAACAATAAATATGTGATCCACGACATCGCCGGCGTGGACAAGGGCCATATCTGGGTGGAGTTGCTGCGCTGGAGCGGCAACGGAGCCATCGACTACGACGGAAATTCCGAAGGGTCGGAGGACATCACCGTCCTGGGACGCGCCGAACTGGTGATCGACGGCGCGAACAACCCCTACAAGGAGTGGTCGAAAATAACGCTTCCGATGGTATACGACCCGCAGTACGCCGACATTACGCCGACGCATATCGCCGTGGTGATGTCGTCGAGCAAGGACGGCGACAAATTCATCGGCGCATTCGACAGCAAACTATCGGTAGACCACTTCGTGATTAATTACTAAAATACAGCCAGCAAGTTATGAGACTCAAACATATCGCAATACTCTCCTGCACGTTCGCCCTGCTCTCGGGCCCGGCCGCAAAAGCGGAAAACCCGTCGGCGAAAGCGGCGAAAACGAGCACCCGGACCGAAGAACTGAAACCCGCGCGCCAGAAACTGATCTCGTCGGACCGCAACATTTTCCGCGCAGGCGTACTGATCGGGACCGACATCGGCGGCGCCATTCCCGTGCCGTTCAAGTATATCCCCAGCACGTTCAACCCCTACCCGCAGTTGAACCTCGACATGGGCGTCTTTGCCGAATTCCGCCTCCAAGACCGCTGGAGCCTCGGGGCCAACTTCATCTACAAGACCGTGGGAATGAAGGCCGACGCCCGCGTCTCGAACCAGAAATACGAAGACCAGGAGGCCGGACTGCTCCAATATTACACGGGTACGGCCAAAATGGACATGTCGTTCACGATGTTCGAAGTGCCGTTCTACGCCAAATACACCTTCAACAACCACGTATCGCGCCTGCTTTTCGGCGGCTACTTCTCCTATAACCTGAAAGCGGAGTTCGAGACGCTGGCCACGAAGGGTTATTCGGGCGGCGAACCGGACAAGGTGGAGGTCATTATCGAAAAGGGCGGCGAACCGATCAACATGTCGTTCACCTCTTCGCTGCGCGACTTCGATGCCGGCGTAATGGTGGGTTACGAGCACACGCTCTACAACCGCCTGAATATCGGCATCCGCGTCAGCATGGGTTTCCTGGACATTTTCCAGAAAGACACCAAATATTTCGACTACAAGATGCTGCACATGCGCGGGTCGATCATCGTCGGTTATCGGCTTTTCCACTAGACGCAGCCCGCATCGGGCAGCAGGCTACCAGCACTCGATTTTATTTTTCAATTCAGGAATCCGGTCTTTTGTAAAGACCGGATTTTTGATGCCCTGCCGCTTCTGGGAAGTGTAGTCGGCCAGCAGCAGGAAAGCCTGACGGCCCAACAGCACGATCGCCGCAAGGTTGCACAACGTCATCAGCGCCATCGTCACATCGGCCAGGCTCCACGCCAGGTCGAGCGTCGCCAAAGCCCCGAACAGCACCATCGCCCCCACCAGCAGGCGGTAGAGCGTCAGCACCCACGGACGCGGAGTGATAAAACGAATGTTGGCTTCGCCGTAGTAGTAGTTGCCGATGATCGATGAAAAGGCGAACAGGAAGATCGCCACGGCGACAAATATGCCTCCCGCAGGGCCGATTTCGCTCACCAGAGCCGCCTGCGTCAACTGAATGCCGTTGAGCGAAGCGTCGGGAACGCCGCCGAACAGAATGATGAAAGCCGTACAGGTGCAGATGACCAGCGTATCGGTAAAGACCCCGAGGGTCTGGATCAGGCCCTGCTTCACGGGATGCGAGACGTGGGCCGTTGCGGCGACGTTCGGGGCCGAGCCCATACCCGCCTCGTTGCTGAAAAGTCCCCGCTTGATGCCTTGCATCAGCGCAGCGCCGACCGCGCCGCCCAGCGCCGGGCCCCATCCGAAAGCGTCGGCGACGATCAGTTCCAGCACTTCGGGCAGCCGACCGAGGTTGAACAGCACGACACCCAGCGCCAGCACGATGTAACCCAGCGCCATAACGGGGACGACCACGCTGCTGACACGCGCAATGCGGTGGATTCCTCCGAAGATAATCAGCAGCGTCAGCACCGCAAGCACGACGCCGACCCACACGTGGTCGATCCCGAAAGCCCCCTCCCACGCCGCACAGATCGTATTGCTCTGCACCGAGTTGAAAGCGAATCCGAACGTTACGGAGATCAGCACGGCAAACAACACACCCATCCACCGCCGCCCGAGGCCGCGCTCCATGTAGTAAGCCGGACCACCGACATAGGAATCGCGCCCGCGGCGTTTGTAAAGCTGCGCGAGGGTCGATTCGACGAAGGCACTCGCGGCCCCCACGAGGGCGATCACCCACATCCAGAAGACCGCACCGGGACCTCCGACCACAATGGCCGTGGCCACGCCCGCGAGGTTCCCCGTACCGACGCGGCTGGCCAGCGACACGGCAAAGGCCTGGAACGACGAGACGTGCCGTTCGCCCTTCGGGCCGCTTCCGGCCGACTCGCCCAATACGCGCATCATTTCGCCCAGCAGGCGGAACTGTACGCCCCGCGTACGCAGGGTAAACCACACGGCACATCCCAGCAGCGCCGCAACCAGCACATAGGTCCACAGCACGTCGTTCACGCTGCCGATCCAATCGGAAAGTGTCTCCATCTGCATCTGTTTTGGAACAAAGATAGCAAAGTTGGTGCTACATTCGGTTCCCGACAGGGCAAACTGCCCCTGCTGCGTCCCGCCGACTCCCCGTCCCGTTCCGCAACAGCCAAATCGGGGAATTTCCGGTAAAAAAAGAACAAAACAGGCCAGTCTCTTCCCAGACCGCCCGAAGCCATCATTGCCAGAAACCGCATCCGACACATAAAACAGTATAAATAAACAGTTTACAAAACCAGAATATTACCAGGCTCCAGTCCGGCCGGCCCCCGGATTTCCTGGGCAAGCACCCCGGCGTTCCGGTTGACTCGCCCGGGCCGGGCAATTAATCTGCCGAACATCCGTTTCTTATTCGAACAGGAAGTAAAACCCTCCGGAAAACACAATCACCTCGACACCGGATCGAACCACTTAAAGGGCAGTCTGCCTATCCTGCAATTTTCTGCTCGGATGAAGCCAGGCCTTTCGGCGGCAAAGATGCAATTTCCACCGGCAACAGCCCTTGCCCGTAACAACGCAACATTCCATTTTTTCAATTACCCGGGTAATTACAGCGAAGCGCCATGCCTTCGCCGGGAAAGCGTACGCCCTCACGCCCACAATTCGCAGACCGACCAATCCGGCTTTCACCTTGACACCGACCCAATGAGCCGAACCGCCGCCGGGCATGCACAGCATGCGGACATTCCGTCCGGCACGGGAAATACCCCGGCTCCTGCCGGGAACCGGGAACTCCGGACTCACCGACCGTTCTCCCGGCTTTCCTAAAAAACTTTATCCGTCCCGCCTCGCGTCGCCCCCATGCGAGCAATCGTCCCCATACCGCCCGCCAAGAGCGGGGATGCCTTGTCGTGCACTGTTGCGAGCACACACAACCGACTGTATCACTGCACGATTTGCCGATCGGCATCCTACCCGGACGAGATACACTGAACAGACCGGATTTCACCCCGCAGCAAAATTCCCGATTTTTTCTTGGGACAAAACGCCCGGTCGTAACTCTACACAAATAGAAGAACATATGAATCATCAATATTGGGATTTAGTTAGAGAAGGAGACGAACAAGCCTTCAGAACACTGTACAGTTTGTACGAAGAAAGGCTATTCCGATATGGAATGGGAATAGCACATGACGAGGAATTGGTGAACAATGCTATTCAGACACTATTCACCTACCTCTTTGAGCGGCGAAAGAAAATCTCTGCTCCGGTTTCGCCGTATGCATATCTGGCCAGTTCCTTGCGCCGTCTGGTGATAAAAGAGATCGAAAAAAGAAGGAACAGCCACCTGTCGATAGACGAGGTACGCCATAAAGACTACAATTTCGAACTGGAAATCGACGCCGAAGCATCCATCGTCCGCGCGGAATGTTCCGAGCAGGCAATTCACCGGCTGCAAACGGCGCTCAACGGACTTACCAACATGCAACGCGAAATAATTTATTTGAAATATTACGAAGGCCTCGACAACAAGAGCATCGCCGAAGTAACAGGCTATGCGGACAAAACGATTCGCAACGTAGCTTCGACAGCCCTTGCACGGCTGCGGGAAGATAAAACACTGAACAAGATATATAATTAATCGTCCTTTCATTTTTTTACGGGCGTCAAAATATGGACAGAGAAGAAAAGGACATGGAACGTACGGATATGGATAAACTGTTGTCCAGAATCGTGTATAAGACTCCGACCAACCCACGCATGGAGGAGGTCGGGGAGATCCTGGCGCGCAAACGCTCGGACATTCGCCGGCACGAGACTTTCCGTCGCCGGCTGATCCGGTGGAGTATTGCGGCGAGTGTCGTTGCCGTCGCCCTGACCGGCGGGCTGATTCGTTTTTCGGCGGCGGAATTCGAAAGCGGCGACCAGGAACTGGCGTGCATACTGCCTGACGGCTCCCGGGTAATCGTCATGCCCGATTCCCGCCTGTCATACAACAAATTCGCCTGGACATTCCGCCGTCGTGCCGTATTGAGCGGCGAAGCGATATTCTCAGTCACACACGGCCGGCGCTTCAGCATCGCAACCCCCGCCGGCAAAGTCGCCGTACTGGGAACCCGGTTCCGGGTCTACCAGCAGGGAGAGGACCTGCTCGTGGAGTGCTACGAAGGCTCCGTGCGTGTGGAAGTTCCCGCCGGGAAACTGATCATGCAGGCCGGGCAGCAAGTCCTGAGCGACACGAGCGGAGTCGCCCTTTCGAACCTCGAAGCCCCGTTGCCGCCCCATATCCTGTTCGAGGCGGTTCCGCTGAAGGAGGTAATCCGGAATATCGAAACGATTTTCAGCGTCACCGTCTCCGGCAAAGAGCGGTACGGGGAGCTCGTATTCACCGGTTTCATCCTGACCTCGGACATGGACGAGACGCTCGAAGCGGTCTTCCGCTCGTGCGGCATCGACTACGAAGTGTCGGGAACCGAAATAAAACTAAAATAATGAAACGCATCGCATGCATCCTTGCGCTCATCATATCGTCGATATACGGACCGCTCCGGGCCGCACAGCCCGGCAACCTCACACAACTGCTGAACGAACTTTCACACCGTCATCAGGTTAAGATTGCATTCAGCCACATCGTGACCGATCGGGTTACGGTCCATGACGACTCTTTCGCCGGAGACATTCCGGCTGTCCTGGAACGCTGGCTCGCAGGAACCGGCCTGCGGTATAAGGACCTGGAGGGGAATTATTATATCTACCAGGCGCCGCAGCCGCCGGAAACGGCCATCCCCACCCCTGCGCCCGCAGCAAAGCGGCCGGAACCGGAACCCGCTCCGGCCCCCATCCCGGCAGTGCGTACGACAGCCCGGGCATCCATTCTTGCAACCCCCGTCACACTGCCCTCCGGCCTGCCGGAGGTTCCTTTCGTGCGGCCGGAGTCCATCCGGATTTCCATCCGGACCAATCTTCCCGCAAAGCCCCTGCCCGTGGCAAAATGGGCTGTGAAAACCAACCTGCTCTACGACGCGACCTCGACGTTCAACCTAGGCACGGAGTTCGCCGCAGGCCGGAAATGGACGCTCGACGTATCGGGCAATTATAACCCGTGGACCTTTTCCGAAAACCGGAAAATGAAACACTGGCTGGTGCAACCTGAAGCACGCTGGTGGAGTTGCACCCGTTTCTCGGGCCATTTCGTCGGCATCCATGCGCACGCCGGGGGTTACAACTGGGGCGGCATGCTGCCCTGGGGCTTCGGCTCGGGCAGGATGTTCGGTTCCATGGAAAACCCAAATATACAAAACCACCGTTACCAGGGCTGGCTGGCCGGCGCAGGCGTCAGCTACGGCTACCACTGGGTATTGGGCAACCGCTGGGGGCTCGAAGCCTCCCTTGGCGTCGGTTATGCCTACCTCGACTACGACAAATACCCGTGCGCACGATGCGGCCGGAAAATCGGCAGTGAAACGAAGCACTATTTCGGGCCCACCAAGGCCGCAATATCGCTGGTTTATATCCTCAGATAGGCCCCAGGAAGCCGAAAATAAAAAAATCCTGCTTTTTTTTGGGACAAAATCAAACGCCGCGTCTCTATTATTACGAAGACGCAACTCTCAACGAATCATCATACGACCGTTAGGCCGCTTTACAGGTATCCTGCGGCGGCTTACAACCAAGTAACACAATACACTCTGTGTATTGTGCTGCCGGATCGGAACGGGCATTCGGGAAAGTTCCCTGCCGCTTCGGAACGGGATCGAAACGCCCGGTGCTGTCGGGGAAAGTGCGTCAAAAACGACAGAAAAACTAAACTGGGAAAGATGAAAAAAGCATTTACGCTGATTCTTATGACGATATGCCTCGGAATACCGGGTTCATACGCTCAAAAGGCGGCCGTGAAGACCAACCTGCTCTACGACGCGACCTCGACATTCAACCTGGGCGCCGAGTTCGGCCTGGGCCGGAACTGGACACTCGATATCTCGGGCAACTACAACCCGTGGACTTTCTCGGAAAACCGCAAGATGAAGCACTGGCTCGTACAACCCGAGGTCCGCTGGTGGAGTTGTACCCGTTTCTCGGGCCATTTCGTGGGTCTCCACGCACTCGGCGGCGGTTACAACTGGGGCGGCATGCTGCCCTGGGGTTTCAACTCGGGCAAGATGTTCGGGTCCGTCAAAAACGAAAACATACTCGACCATCGCTATCAGGGCTGGCTGGCCGGCGCAGGTGTCAGCTACGGCTATCACTGGGTGCTGGGCAACCGCTGGGGGCTCGAAGCCACCCTTGGCATCGGTTACGCCTACCTCGATTACGACAAATACCCGTGTGCTAAATGCGGCCGGAAGATCGGCAGCGAATCGAAACACTATTTCGGACCCACTAAAGCAGGCATCACCCTGATATTCATGATCAAATAACAACCGAGACTACGCTATGAAGAGAATATATACGATTTTGTTTCCGGTTTGTCTGGGCCTCGCATGGCCGGCATCCGAAGGTGTGGCTCAGAACAGTCCGGTCCGCCAGGGCAGCATCACCGTACAGGTAAACGAACTTGCCCAGCGCGGCGACTCGCTCTACGTCGACATGGCCGTAACGACCCAGGGCCGCAGCGTTCCCTCGCGCATGAGTGCGGATTTTACGCCGGTGCTCGCCTCCGACGGGCAATCGCTCGCCCTGCCCGGAATTTCGGTCAAGGGTCGCAACAACTACAAGAATTACCGCCGTTCCCAGGCGCTGATGAGTGCCAAAGAGCGCAAAACCTACGCCCTCTCGGCGCCGTACAGCGTCATCCCCGACTATAAGGGCGACGGGCAGGTCGACTACCGGGTGGCGATCCCTTACGAACCGTGGATGTCTTCCGCGCGCCTGAATCTCCGGAAGGACGACTGCGGATGCGGACAATCCAGCGTCACCGACGTACGGGTGTTGGCCAGCCGGGTAACACTCGAAGAGGTGATCATCATCGAACGCTATTTGATCGCACCCCATCTCGCTTACATGCAGCCCGAAGCCGAAGCCGTGAAACGCCGCGCCGAACAGGGTGAAGCGTACCTCGACTTCGCCGTCGGAAAGGCCGCCATTAACCCCGATTTCGGACGCAACACGGCGGAACTTGAAAAAATCCGCCGGATGATCGGGCTCGTACACGACGACAAGAACATAACGATCAACCGTATTTCCATCGCGGGCTACGCCTCCCCCGAAGGTTCGCTGGCGGCAAACGAACGCCTCTCCGAGGCCCGCGCAAACGCCCTGCAAAGCTATCTGCAGGAGCGTTACCCCGACATTCCGAAGTCGCTCTATTCGGTCTACTTCGGGGGTGAAAACTGGGACGACCTGGTCAAAGCCCTCCAGCATTCCGACATGCCCGACAAACAGGCCGTACTCGACCTGATCGACCGCTATTCCGTCACCGCGGGCCGTGAATCGAAACTGATGGCCCTGAAGGGCGGCACGCCGTGGCGGTACATGCTCAAAGAGCTGTTCCCGGCATTGCGCAAGGTGACCGTCGCCATAGACTACGACATCAGGAACTTCAATATCGAAGAGGCGAAAGAGGTCGTAAAAACACGCCCGCAGAACCTGAGCCTGAACGAACTGTATTTGGTAGCCAACACCTACGAACCGGGTTCGGCAGATTTCAACAACCTGTTCGAGACCGCGGTGAGGCTCTACCCCGAAAATACGGTCGCGACCGTCAATGCGGCCGTCGCAGCCCTGGAACGGCGGGATTTCGTCGGCGCCGAACGGTATCTGCGGAGCGTAAAGTCCCCGGACCGGATTCCCGAATGCGACAATGCCTGGGGATTGCTGCTGATGCTGCGCGACCAGGATTACGACCGGGCGACACCCTACTTCGAAGCCGCCCGGGCGGCGGGTCTGGAAGCCGCGAAGCAAAACCTCGGGGAGATCGCCCGCCTGCGGGAGAACCTCGACCAAATCCGGGAAGCGGAACTGAAGAGCCGGAAGCATGGAAAATAGAAAAATCAAATATCAGACGCCTTATTAATTATTAAACAATTCAGTATTATGAAGATGAAAACTGTTTTTGCCGCTGCATTGGCGGCGATGGCCCTTGCTGCATGCAGCAAAGAAGCCGATTCGGGCGCTCCGGCCCCCGCCGCGAAGACCAACTTCGCAGTATCCCTCCCGGGCGACCTGGAGACGTATGCAGTCGAAGACCCGCAGGCTGCGGGCCAGATCACGCCCTACTACGACAATGTGACCGTTTATCTGGTCGATGCCGGTAATAATGCAGTGGGCTATGCCTGGACCGATGCCGAAATCAAGGCCCGGCAGAAGCGTTTCGAGCAGATCGTCGAGCCGGCTTTGGTCGGAGTCGTTGTCAATTCGGGCAGCGTGACGCTGCCGACGGGACCGATTTCGATGACAGACCTCGGTGCGATTTTGGAAATGCTGGCCGTAGCCGATCAGAACAAGCCGACCAAAACCCTTGCTAGCGAGGATGCCAAAGGTAATGCCGCAGGAGATTACCTTCCCATACAGCAGGTGATCCTCAGCGGCGAGCAGACGACTTTCACGACCGAAACTTCCGATGACGGCCATACGCTGAAAAAAGCCGCCGTGGAGCTCCAATCGCCGGCAGCTCGTTTCGAAGTGGGAACCGTAAAGCCGGGCACGGGTCTGGATGCGCTGACCGTCGAAGCCGTCTACATCAATAATTTCCACAATTACAGCGGCGGTTCCACCAACACGGCCTATACCGAAGCCTCCTGGCCGTCGACCTATGCTCCCTCGTGGGCGACCGACGCCTACAACGCGGCCGTAACCTCCTCGACCGGAACGAAGGCATATGCTTACCAGATATTTGCGAGCGCCCTGATTCCCCACATTATCTACAAGGTCAGCGGTACGGTTTCAGCCGGTTACAAACTCGCCGACGGTACGGGAGATGCGGATAACCCGACCCCTTTCACCGACAAATACATCACGGTAAAAGGCTTCAAAGAGGGCGGTGTCACTCTCAATTCTATCGCACCGCACAAGATCTATAAGATGGGCCTGGAGAACGGCGGTATCGAGATCACTCCCGACAAGATCACCGACAAGCCCGAGAAGAACAAAATGGACCTGATCGTGGCCATCACGGTTGCCGACTGGACGGTATCCAACGTTACTCCCGAATTCTAATTTTTATCAAATAGCCCCGAGGGAGGGGCTTTCCCCTCCCCCCCCCCCGGTTTTTATTGAACAATTTATGAAAAAATTGACGAAAAGCCTTTGCGCTCTGACCGCTCTGGCACTGCTGGCAGCCTGTAACAAGGAGGCCGACTCGGGCGCTCCGGCTCCCGCCGCGAAAACGAATTTCGAAGTATCCCTTCCGGGTGCTTTGGAAACCTACGCGGTCGAAGATCCGCAGGCCGCGGGCCAGATCACGCCCTACTACGACAATGTGACCGTTTATCTGGTCGACGCAGGTGAAAATGCAGTGGGCTATGCCTGGACCGACGCCGAAATCAAGGCCCGGCAGAAGCGTTTCGAGCAGATCGTGGAGCCGGCCGTAGTCGGAGTCTTTGTCAATTCGGGAAGCATCACGCTGCCGACGGGGCCGATCTCGCTCGCTGACCTCAACGTGATCATGCAAACGTTGGCGGTCGCCGATCAGAACAAGCCGGTTAAAACCCTTGCGGCCGAGGACGCCAAGGGCAATGCCGCCGGGGATTACCTCTCCGTGCAACAGGTAACGCTCTTGGGCGAACAGTCGACCTTTACGACCGAGACTTCCGACGACGGCCACACCCTGAAGAAGGCCGCCGTGGAACTCGAATCGTTGACGGGTCGCTTTGAAGTCGGCACTGTAAAACCCGGCACGGGTCTGGATGCGCTGACCGTCGAAGCTGTTTATATCAACAATTTCATCAACGATTACGGCAAATCTTCCGTCCAGAGTTTCACAGAAGCGACCTGGCCCGCGACCTACTCTCCCTCGTGGGCGACCGACGCCTACAACGCGGCCGTAACCTCCGTTGCGGGAACGAAAGCCTATGCTTACCAGGTGTTTGCGGGTATTATGATTCCCCACATCATCTACAAGGTGAGTGGTACGGTTTCAGCCGGTTACAAACTCGCCGACGGTACGGGCGACGCGGACACCCCGACCCCCTTTACCGGGAAATATATCACCGTGAAGGGCTATCGTGAAAACGGTTCACTGATTTCGCACGCCGACGGCCATAAGATTTACAAGATGGGGCTGGAAAACGGCGGTATCGAAATCACACCCGACAAGATCACCGACAATCCCGAAAAAACGAAGATCGACCTGATCGTAGCCATCACGGTGGCCAATTGGTCGGTAGCCAACGTCACCCCAGAAATTTAAGTTTTGCTGAATTGTCCGGAGGGGGTATTCCTTCCCCTCCGGATTTACTCCAAAAAAGTTACACATGAAAAAATTATCGAAAACCCTTTGTGCCCTGACCGCTCTGGCACTGGTGGCGGCCTGCAACAAGGACGCCGATTCGGGAGCTCCGGCTCCCGCCGCAAAAACGAATTTCGAAGTATCCCTTCCGGGTGCTTTGGAAACCTACGCGGTCGAAGATCCGCAGGCCGCAGGCCAGATCACGCCCTATTACGACAATGTGGTCGTTTATCTGGTCGATGCCGGTGAAAATGCAGTGGGCTATGCCTGGACGGATGCCGAAATCAAGGCCCGACAGAAACGTTTCGAGCAGATCGTCGAGCCGACTTTGGTCGGAGTCTTTGTAAACTCGGGAAGCATCACGCTGCCGACGGGGCCGATTTCGCTCGTTGAACTCAATGGGTTCGTACAGAGGCTGGCTGTCGCCGATCAGAACAAGCCGGTTAAAACCCTTGCCGTTGCCGATTCCAAAGGCAATGCCGCCGGAGATTACCTCTCCGTGCAGCAGGTGACCCTCATGGGCCAGCAGACGACCTTCACGACCGAGACTTCCGACGACGGCCACACCCTGAAGAAGGCCGCCGTGGAACTCGAATCATTGGTGGCGCGCATTGAGGCCGGCACTGTAAAGGCCGGTACGGGTCTGGATGCGCTGACGGTCGAAGCTGTTTATATCAACAATTTCAACAACGATTACGCCAGATCTTCCGAACAGTGTTTTACCGAAACTACCTGGCCCGCGACCTACTCTCCCTCGTGGGCGACCGACGCCTACAATGCGTCCGTGACCTCCGTAGCCGGAACGAAAGCCTATGCTTACCAAGCCTTTACCAGCGCTCTCATTCCCCATATCATCTACAAGGTCAGCGGTACGGTTTCGGCCGGTTACAAACTCGCCGACGGCACGGGAGATGCGGATAATCCGACTCCCTTCACGGACAAGTACATCACGGTAAAGGGCTTGATGGAAAACGGCATCCCTCTCCGTAGAATCTATAACCACACGATTTATAAAATGGGTCTGGAGAACGGCGGTATCGAGATCACACCCGACAAGATCACCGACAATCCCGAGAAGACGAAGATCGACCTGATCGTGGCCGTCACGGTCGCTGACTGGACGGTTTCCAACGTCACTCCTGAATTTTAAGTTTTACCGAATTATCCGGAGGGGCTTCCCTCCGGTCTTTACCCCAAGAAGCAACACATGAAAAAATTGACGAAAAGCCTTTGCGCTCTGACCGCTCTGGCACTGCTGGCGGCCTGCAACAAGGACGCTGATTCGGGAGCTCCGGCTCCCGCCGCAAAAACGAATTTCGAAGTATCCCTTCCGGGTGCTTTGGAAACCTACGCGGTCGAAGACCCGCAGGCCGCGGGCCAGATCACACCGTTCTACAACAACGTTGCGGTTTATCTGGCGGATGCCGGCGGCAATGTGACGTACTACGCCTGGACCGACGCCGAAATCAAGGCCCGGCAGAAGCGTTTCGAGCAAATAACGGAACCCGCGCAGGTACTCGTTGTCGTGAATTCGGGAAGCGTCGTCCTGCCGACAGGAACCGTTCCGGTCAGCGAGCTCACGGCCGCGATGATGAAAAGCAGCGTGGCAGACCAGAACCAGACTGCCAAAACCCTTGCGACCGAGGATGCCAAAGGCAATGCGGCCGGCACTTACAACTCCGTGCAGCAGGTGATGCTCGCTGGCGACCAGTCCGTCTTCACAACGGAAACGGCTGATGACGGACACACGCTGAAGAAGGCCGCCGTGGAACTCAGCTCGATAGTATCCCGCTTTGAGATAGGAACCGTGAAAAAAGGGACGGGACTGGATGCGCTGACCGTCGAGGCCGTTTACGTCAACAATTTCCTGAACTTCAACGGCGGCATCTACAATAGCACCCTCCAGAACTACAACGAAATCACCTGGCCCGCAACGTTCACCCCCGCATGGGCGACCGACGCCTACAATGCGGCCGTGACCTCCGTATCCGGCACGAAAGCTTATGCTTATCAGGTTTTCAGCGGCTACGTGGTTCCACATATCATTTACAAGGTGAGCGGTACGGTTTCAGCCGGTTATAAACTCTCCGACGGCACGGGCGACGCGGATAACCCGACTCCCTTTACCGGAAAGTACATCACGGTAAAAGGCTTCCGCGAAAGCGGCACGCTGCTCTCATCTACCGCGCCCCACAAGATCTACAAAATGGGACTGGAAAACGGCGGTATCGAAATCACGCCCGATAAGATCACCGACAAGCCCGAGAAGGACAAGATGGACCTGATCGTGGCCATCACGGTCGCCGACTGGACCGCATCGAACGTAACCCCCGAAATTTAAGTTTTATCGAATCATCCCGGAGGGGAGGCTCGTCTTCCCCTCCGGTTTTTACCCCAAAAACGTTATCCATGAAAATTTTGTCGAAAACCCTTTTTGCCGCAGCCGCGTTCTTCCTGTCCGCAGGCTGTATTAACGAGGATATGAGCGACTGTCCGCCCCCGTTCAACACGGAACTTACGTTCAGCTATTCCGGCGACAGCCAGGATCCGGCGATGTTCTCCCGGGCGATCGACGGAGTGACGCTTTTCGTTTTCGACAGGACGGACGGACAGCAAATCCTGCAGAAAACCATTGCAAAAGCCGATCTGAACCGATTTCAGGGGACGCAGCTTTACCTGCCTGCAGGCGATTACAGGATCGTCTGCTGGGGCAATGCCTTCGGCGACACGGAGATACTTTCCAGTTCCCTTTCCCAGGGCCGCATCCATGCGCCTGCATACGGCGCACAAACCAAAATCCCCACGAACGATCACCTTTACCACGGGGATTATAACATAACGGTTCCGGCAGCCGACAAAATGCCGGACAAAGTGACGGGCGACATTCCCTTCCGGGGCGCACACATCGACATGGAAATTCATGTGAAGAACTTCGGGCAATCTGCCGACCCTGCGACATGGCCGGTTCTTGAAATCGGGAATCTGATGCCCCAGTACGACATGCAGATGAACGCCGTGCAGCCTTTCGGCACGACCTACCATCCCACCGTGGCGTGGAATACCCAACGGAAGGTCATGACCTCGGTCTTCCAGGTATTGCGTTTCGACGACGACAATCCGGTGACGGTCACCGTACGCGAACCCGACAACACGGTCAAAGCAACGATCGACCTGCGGCAATACATGGCCGACAACGGCATCTCCGTCGACGACAAACACGAAGCGGCGGTACGCATGCTGATCGAGTTCACCGACCTGGGCATATCCATTACGATTCCCGACTGGAGCGCCATCGGGACAGAGCCCGAAATTTAGGGCGCCGGTGCGATTGGAAAACGATAAAGAGCAATTGAGCGATGAAAAAATATAACATATTCGGAAAATGGGTCATTGTGTTCCTGCTGGCGGCAGGCCTGGGCGGTTGCATCAAGGACAACGCTTCGGCAGGCGACGACAAGACGGTGGACATGGTGCTTTCGCTGGATACCTATGCGGGCAGTTCCGATCCGAATGCCTCGGCGAACGAAGTCGCGGTCAAATCGGCACGGGTCTATATTTTCAATGAAAGCGGCGTACTCGAGAATCCCGGCCAAACCAGCGTGCCGCTGACTCCCTCGGGAGAGGTCACGGACGGCTCCGACAGGCTCAACCGCACATGGCGTGTCACGGTAGGCAAAAAAGATATCTATGTACTGCTCAATGCCGGGCGCATCCTGCGCAGCGGCACGGCCATCGACCTCGCCTCCTACAATCCCTATTCGAAAGCGGAACTGGATGCGCTGATGACCGATCCGACCACCTTTGCAACGGATTTCCCCGCAGCAGGAAGTGCCGGAATGCTGATGAGCGGCAAACTGGGTACGACCGTCTCGACCGCCACTTCGACGGTTTCGATCCCTGTGGAACGCCGTTATGCACGTATCGACCTGAGTCTGCGTCGCAAAGCCGGCCTCGCAGGGGCTGCCGTCATCGTCAAAAAAACGACGTTTAAAAATCGCCGCGAAAAGGCGCACGCCTTCGCCCCGGCAACCGAAAACACGGGCGCGGATGTCATTTACCAGAACACCCACGGAAACGTAACCGTAGGCGCGAGTACGACGGAATACACCGCCGTAACGTCATTCTATACCCTGCCGCGTACCGGAGCGTCGAAAGCCGCCTGCCTGGAACTGGCAATCGCCATCGACGGCAAGGACTATACGCTGCCCGTCTATATCAACAGCGGAGCACTCGGCGGCAATACGGGCAACGACGAAAATCTGCCGCTGGACATCACGGCGAACAAAGTCTACAAAATCGATGTGTCGCTCGACCGGCAGAGCGTCACGGTCGCAATGGACATTCTCGAATGGGACGAGGAGCCGGTAAACGGCAATATCCAAGGATCGTCGCTGATCGTGGACTCGGTCGTTTTCGTCCGTGCGGGCCGCGAAACGCTCATTCCCGTACAGAGCAAGGCCGATTCGATCTATGCAAAGCTCTCCGATGCAGCCGTTACGGCAGGATATTCGCTGACGGACGCCGATGCCGACGGAGTGCTGGGCATCAAAATCACCGACGGTAAAACCGGGATTCCCGTCACGGGTCCGGCCGCCTATCCCGTCGGATCCCAATACAACATGACGGTCATAGCCGGCAACATCCGCCGCAATGCACTGCTTCAGGTCGACGGAATCCCCGTACTGGAGGTGGCCGACAAGGTCGTCGAATTCGGTTATACGGGCGACACCAAGCCTTATCGGGTATCGAGTTACGTGGACCTCGGCGACGATGCCGGCACAAAGGTCCCGGTAGCGTGGACGGCGGAGTTTTCGATCGACGAAGGCAAGAACTGGACGACATCGAAACCCGCATGGCTGACACAGTTCACCGACACGCATGCCGGCAGCACGACCCCGGCGTCGTTCGACGCACAGATCGTGGCCGCAACCGGAGTCGTCACGTCGGCGCCCCGGGAAGCCCTGCAGGCTGCTGCTCCGGAGAGCGATTTGGACCTTTCGATGACGAAGGGGAGTCGCAATACGGCCAACTGTTACGTGGTCAATGCCTCGGGAACCTATACGCTTCCGCTGGTTTACGGAAATGCCCTCAGGGACGGAGATCCCAACACGGCGGCCTATACCTCGACGAAGAGCGGAACGGACGTCCTGACCGGGTTTGTCAACCACCTGGGCGACGCGATCAGCGAACCGTATATCTACGACAATCCGGGCTGCACGCCCGCCGACGCCTGCCTTGTCTGGCAGGATGCCGAGGGGCTGGTACAGAACGTCTCGCTGACAGCCGACAAGCAGAATATTTCGTTCGAAGTGCCCCGCGAGACCATTCGGCAGGGCAACGCCATCGTCGCCGTGCGCGACGCTTCGGGCTTGATCATGTGGAGCTGGCATATCTGGGTGACGGATTACGTGCTCGACAGCGATGTGCGGACCGTGACGACTGTCTATTCCGTCGGCTACGACTTCATGCCCGTCAACCTGGGCTGGTGCGACGGTCCGACGACCGTTTATGAAAGCCGCCGCGTGTCGGTAAGGCTTACACAGGCCGGAACCGGGCAGACCGCCCTCTTTACACTCGACCAACCGGCGGCTACGGTCGTCGATCCGGGGAACAACACCTACTACCAATGGGGCCGCAAGGATCCGATGCTTCCCGGAATATTCAAGGCCGGATCGTACGTCGCGGACGACAAGAGCTGCTATACCGACAGCGACAAGCCCGGTTATGCGTTCAACAGCAGCGATTTGTACTCAAGCGATATAAGCGAGTGGATCAAAGCTCCCTACTGCTTCAATACGAACGATTATATGGACATGAAATATTTCAACCTGTGGAACGCCGATAATACGACGACGGATGTCAACAACGATACGGTCGTCAAGACAGTCTACGATCCGTCGCCGGTCGGGTATTGCCTGCCGCCGGTGAACGCCTTTACGGGAACGACCGCTTATGGCAGCATGACAAGCGGGGAGAGTGCTTACGGATACATGTTCAATTCTCCGTACGCCTCTTCCGCCGACTATGACGCCAATAACGGGTGGGTGTTCTATTGCAACAGAATGGCCGACAGGGGCATTTACGATCCCGCCGGCGGAACGATTTACTTCCCGGCGATGGGCTTCCGCGGCTCTTCGGGCGTGTTCGGCTCCGGCAGCGGCCGCTATTGGACGGGCACTGCGATAAGTACGGACACCAGCGGCAACTTCTCGTTCAGTTCGTACCAGATCGATCCCCGTATCGACTCCAATCGTTACTCCGGGATGCCTGTCCGCCCCATCCGGGAACAATAAAATTTTTGAATTACGGAGCTATGAAGAAGATACTTATATACGGTTTTTATCTGTTGGCGGCCGCCGTGCTGACGAGCGGCTGCATCAAGGACGAAGCAGCGGCTCCCGCTGCCGCGTCCGGCGACAGGCTGGTCCTCCGGATGCCCGATGCGCAGAAGGTGGCCGTCACCCGTGCCGCGACCGAAGCGGAATGCAAAATCAACAGCCTCATCCTGCTGGTTTACCGCAATGAAGCGCTCGTTCATAAACAGGCATACGCAGCAGCGGCCGTTACCGGCAACGGCACGGCGCAGCCCTCCGTCGAACTGAACTGCAAGCTGCGGGCGGGCGACAAGGTCTACGTCGTGGCGAATTATCCGGCGTCGGTCGGAACTTCGCTGCAGGGACTCGGGACGGGAGCTGCCGAGAGCGCTCTTTCGGCGCTGCTCGTATACGACAATCCCGTTTATGATGCGGCCATGGCGGCTTCCGACCCGCAGCCGATGTACGGCTCCGTCGTCTGGTCGGCCGGATCGAATAGCTGCACGCTGGTGCGTTCGCTGGCCAAGGTGACGGTGGAGTTGGGCAATTCCGGCATTTTCGCCGGGAAGACCGTGAAGTACACGCTGGCGGGAGCTCCCCGAAAAACAAGCATGGAGGTCGTCTACGAACAGGATGCCGACCGATACGAAATTCCGAATGCCGGCGCAATCGGCGGAACCTGGAGTACAGCCGTCGATGCGGACGGTATGACCGCCCTGAGTGCGGTGAATTACTGCGCCCCCTATCCGCTTTCGACCGTCGTCGCCGGGGAGGATCTGGACGAGAACACATTCGACAAGAGACGTACGGCGTTGATTCTGCGCCTCACCGCGTCCGGCACGGAAGAGTATTACCGCCTTGATTTTTCGCGGCAGCTCTCTTCGACATCCATTACCGGCGACGCCTCGAACGAATATCTGGACATTCGTCCCAACACGCACTACACGTTCCGCATCGAGCGTGTGAACAACAGCGGTTACGGTTCCGCCGCCGAAGCCTGGGCGAATCCCGGCGGCAATATCGAATATACGGTTACGGTGTCGGGCGACGGATGGAAGAGTTTCACGAGCAACGGCCAGTATCTGGTCAAGACCGACCGGGATACGACGATGGTGGTGAACGGTGTTTCCACGCCTGCCGATCTGATGAAATTTGCAGTCCAGATGCCGGATGCCGGCCAGAAGCCGGGCGACGAGCTTCCGGGCTCGGTCGAGACGCGCACCGTGGCGCTCGTCGGAGCCGACAGAAAGACCCCCATTCCCACTACGGAGTTACAGATGTGCCTGGAAGACGGTACGCCCGTGGCGGACAACATACTCGACTTCTCGGGCATGACGATTCCTGCCGAAGGTTACCGGCTCAAATACATTTCTGGGAAATTCCTGCCCTCGTCAGCGGTGTATGCCAAAGTCCGTTACGGCAATATCGAGCACTTCGTACCGCTTCTGCTGGTTCGGTTCGACATGCAGATTTATACGAAATCGTTTACCTATGAAGGGAAGAGCGGCAATTACATGTCGACCCACAGCTATTCTTACGATGCTGCGGCCAATCGTTATGTCCCCTGCCCCTGGAAGGCGGAGTTTTCGACCGACGGCGGAGTGACCTGGACGACCGAGAGACCGGAGATGCTTCCGGATTTCCAGACCTCGGGCCCCGGCTCGCTTCCCGGGAACCTCACGGAGTTCCCGAATTCCTATCCTTTTTCCGTCGCCGCACAGCTTCCGGTCGAAGTCAGTGCGCACAACGACAACCTGCGTACCGCGAGGCCCGAGACGGATTACGACCTTTCGACCAAAGGCGGCCGGGAGGCGATGAACACGGCCAACTGCTATGTGGTCAACGCTCCGGGAACCTATACGTTCCCATTGGTCTACGGCAATGCGATCAAGGACGGGTCGCCGAACACGACGGCCTACACGTCGTCTGCGACCGGCACGTATGCGCTGAAGAAATTCGTCACACACCTGAATACGGATATTTCCAATCCGTATATCTACAATAACTCGGGTTGTACGCCCGCCGACGCCTGTCTCGTCTGGCAGGATGCCCCGGACCTGGTGCAGCGCATCGCCCTCGACATCGATAAACGGAATATGACGTTCGAAGTCCCGGTGGAGACCATCCGGCAAGGCAATGCCATCGTCGCCGTGCGCGACGCTTCCGGCCGGATCATGTGGAGCTGGCACATCTGGGTGACGGACTACGTGTCGGGCAGCGACCTGAAAACCGTGACCAACCGGCAGAACTATCAATACGACTTCATGCCGTTCTATCTGGGCTGGTGCGACAGCTCCATCGTCACCTATCCCGAACGCAGTGTGCAGGTGCGTTTTACGCAGGAGTGCACCGGAATGAGTTCTGCTGACGTACTCGTCCAAACGGATTATTCATATGCCCGTTCCGGGAACAACCCCTACTACCAATGGGGCCGTAAGGACCCCATGCTGCCGTGGTCGGGGCTGCGCTCTCCGATCGATAAGGATTGTCATACCGATCCCGACAAGACCGGCTATGCGTTCGACCGCATCGTAGGCCGGGTCACGATCGGAGAATCCATACAGCTTCCGTACATGCTCTATTGCGGAACCACTTCGCCGATGGATTGGTGCTCGACCACCTATTACAACCTGTGGAGTGCCAATAACGTGTCGACGACCGCCAATGACACGAAAGTCGTCAAGACGGTTTACGATCCGTCGCCTGCCGGCTTTTGTATTCCGCCGCCCAATGCCTTCTCCGGCTTTACGACGACACAAGCCGGTTCGGAAAACCCTTCGGACTTCAATGTGAAGGGAGACTATGATGAGGGATGGAATTTTTACTGCGGCCTGAACAAGACCGGAGATACCATCTTTTTCCCGGCTTCGGGCTATCGCAACAACTCGTCGGGTTCGATAATGGGCATCGTCAGCTTCCCCGGAGTTTCGTGCTTGGCGGCGACTGCGCGCGATACGCAGACAGGAAGCGCCATGTATTTTACTCCGTCGAGTATCTATCCGGTGGCGGGAGCCACCCGCAACATGAGCTATGCGGTACGGCCTGTCCGGGAAAAATAAGTTTTTCGAGCGACCTTTTCATGAAAGTCATACGATCCATATTCGTGATTTTGCCGCTGACCGTACTGCTCGGCTCCTGCATCCAGGAAGAGTATGCAGGCCCGGACCCGGACCTGCCCACGCGGACGATCGTCGTCTACCTGGGCGGCGACAGCAACCTCTCGGACGAGACGGCGCGCAAGGTCGAGGCCCTGCGGCAGGGATGGACCTACACCGGCAACAAATGCCTGATCTATCAGGATTCCCGCGACGGAGCGCGGTTGCTGCGCCTGCGCGGAGGCTGCCGGGTTACACCCACGCCCTATGTGGAAACCGTGCGCGAATACGGCGTCGAGAACTCGGCCTCTCCAGAGACTTTCGCCCGCGTGCTTCGGGAGGTGGCACGGGAATATCCCGCCGACAGCTATGGAATGATCTTCTTCTCGCACGCCAGCGGCTGGCTGCCGTCGGGGACGCTGCAAAGGCCCCGCAACCAGTCCCGTTCGATCGGGGTGGATGACGGCGGAACAGCACGCAGCGAAATGGAGCTTGCAGACTTCGCCGCGGCCATTCCCGACGGAATGTTCGATTTCATCGTCTTCGAAACCTGTCTCACGGCGGGCGTCGAGGTCGCCTGCGAACTGCGCGGCAAAGCAGACTACCTGCTTGCATCCTCCGCCGAAATCGTTTCGCCTGGCTTCACGCCGGTTTATCCGGCGGCGCTGCGACTGCTATGCAACACGGCGGAAGAGGTGCAGACGGCCCTCAGTGCCTTCGGACAGGCTTACATGGATTATGTTTCAATAAATTATACGGGAGTCCGTCGTTCGGCGACACTGAGCCTTATCGACACCCGAGAAATATCCCTATTAGCTGTCCGGATGCACGGAACGCTCCCCGCCTATCCCGTCGGGACGTCCGATCTAACCCGTCTTCAACATTTCGATCGTCCGGGCAGCTATGGGGATTCTCCGGCGCTGCCGCGCTACTTCGACCTGGACGAATGGGCCGAAACGCGCCTCACTCCGGAGGATTACCCGGATTTCCGGACACAGTTGAACCGCACGGTGGTATGGAAAGCGTCGACAGAAACATTCATGGACGGCCAAAACGGCTTTGCGGTCCACCGCCACTCGGGTCTCACGACCTATGTCGAACAGGAAGCTTTCCCGGCCCTGAACGAAGCCTACCGCCGACTATCCTGGTACACAGCCCTACAAGGAATATAACCGCCCGAATAACAATGAAACCTACGCCCGAGCAGTCCCGTCCGGTAAAAAATCACCGCCGCGCAGCGGTCCCGCCACCGATCCGGAAAGGCCTCGGCGTTTCTGTCCGCCTGCTGCTCGTCGTACCGCTTACGGCCTGCATGCTTGCGGCATTTCTCCTCTGTCTGCCGCTCTCGTTAATCGATCTGGCGCGCAGGCACTCGTAATCCCCTGATTCTATCATAGTTCAAACAACACCCCAAAAGTCGGATACGAGACTTTTGGGGTGTTCTTCGTCGGGACGGCCCGCGTTCGGGAGTGCCCGGACACCGCCGTCGTGCCGGACCGGCCTTCCGCCAAGCGCCTGCGCAAGCCGCTCCGGGTCGGTTGCCGGTCCCCGGGCCGGGCCGCTAAATATAGTCGATCCGGACCTCGTCGGGCAGAGCCAGAATCTTGTTTTGCAGGATCGCCTCGTCGCCCAGCAGGCAGAAAATCGACGCATAGTAAGCCTCTTCGAGGACGTTGGGCGGCTGCGTGTTGGTAAGGATGCTGTGGCAGAAGGACTGGAGCATTTCGAGCGAACCGTCGCTCCCGACCGCTTCCGGCATAATGGCAATGCCCGGATCGGCCGAAGCGGCCTCCGCCGACCAACTCGTGCCTGCAAAAACCGAGTTGCTGAAAATACCCTGCTCGATCTCCCCGACCAGTTGGCGGATGCCGCTCCTTTTACGGGGACTCTCGGCATAGAGGCGACCGTTGGCCAGGTCGACGGTTCCCTCCTTGCAGAGAATCTGCTCGCCCATGCCGAAATGCTTGTTGGCGATCACCGATTCGAAGGTCATGTTGACCCCGTTGGGGAATGTGTAGATGGTGCTGACGCTGTCGAACACCTCGCGGCCGTCCTTCCAGTAGACGATATTGCCCGTACCCATGACCTGGGTAGGAAGCATTCCCATGGCCCACGTTCCGTTCTGCAACTGGTGGCAGGCCAACTCGGTCATCAGCCCGCGGGAGTATTCGCGGTAAAGGCGCCAGTTGATGTGCCGTTCCAGTTCGGGCGAAGGAACCTTCCGCCGCCAGTCGTTGTTGCGATACCAGTAGTTGCGGACATTCACCACGGGACCGAGCTCGCCCTTGCGCACCGATTCCATGATCCGGATATACTTGGGATCGAACAACCGCTGCTGTCCCACGAAAAAGATCTTCCCCGACGCCCGGCCCTGCCGGTACATGTCGAGACACTCCTCCATGGTATAGGCCATGGCCTTCTCGCAAAGCACGTGCTTCCCCGCCCCGAAGGCGTCGAGCGCCACCCGGTGATGCAGGTGCAGCGGCACGGCGATGATGACGGCATCGACCTCCGGATCCTCCAACAGGCGGCGGTGGTCGTCGTAACGCTTCGCCCCGGGAGCGATCCCCGACGCCTGGTCGAGGTTGTGCGCATAGTTGTCGCAAAGGGCCGTGATCTCGGCATTGACGACCGACAGCAGGTTGCGCATGTGGTACTGCCCGCGTGAACCGGTTCCGATGATGCCGAAGCGCACACGGCCGCCCTTGATCTCGTCCTGCCCGGCCGCAGTACACCCTTTCAGCCAGGGAACGGCCGACAGCGCAATCCCGGCGGCGCCCAGCGTGCCGATTCGTTTCATAAATTCTCTTCTATCCATGATTCCGTATCTTGCTTTATTTCCGTGTAGCTATACCCTTCAAATTCCGCAACGATCCCCTGCCTCGCCCCGCGGGGTGCGGCGTAAAGCGCCGTGGATACTATTTCGCAGACAAAGGCCGAGCGGCCCTCGACCGCAATGACGCCGCCTTCGGACACCATCCGGCGGTTCGTCGGGTCGACGATGTGCGCCTGCCCGTCGGGCCGCAGCCCCGAAAACGAGAGCGAAGTCTCCCTGAGGCGGAACGTTCCCCCGCCGGCCGTCGCCGCGACCTGCCAGCAATCCCCGAAAGGATGCGAACCGACGGCTGTCACGGAGCTGTCCCCGAAGTTGACGAGGGCACTCCCGACGCCGGCGTCGGTCAGCAGTTTCTTCACCCGGTCGAGCGCATAACCTTTGCCGAAGCCGCCCGCGTCGAGCACGACGCCGTCTCCGGCCAACGTGACGCTCCGCGTAACGGGATCGAGCCGGTAGGCCGGGGCGTTTCCGCGCTCCGAAAGGGCTGCGATGTCGAAATAACCGCCCGTACTCTTGCGGAACACCTCGCAGAGTTGCAGGATGACGAAGGTCTCTTCGTCGAGTGCAACCGCTTCCCGCCCCTGCGAAGCATTGATCTTCGCAAAAACGCTCCCGTCGTCGTGCCGGTTCAGCTTCGCGCCGAGCGTTTCCACGAGCCGCTCTATTTCCCCGGACAGCCGCCGGGCCTCGGGTTCGCCGACTCCCGCCAGCACCGCCTCCAGGACAGTATGCATCGCCTCAAACGTAGCATAAGCCACCGGGGCCTGCGGATTTTTGGCGCTGTAAACAAATTCCATGGTCTACTTCCTGCGCCAAAACAACCGCACGACCAGCCGGACCAGCCACACGAGCAGGTAGAACACTGCGGCGACGCACACGACATATCCGATCTGCGAGAACAGTTCGGACCAATGCGTGCGGTAGCGGACGATGGCGAAGACGTTGACCAGGCAGGCGGCCACGAAACAGCCGAGGATCAAGCCGAGTTCCAGCCGTTTCGCCCGCGCCGTTATTACGGTATCTTTCATTGATTGCATGATTTAAACCGAACGCCATCCGGCCGCCAAAGCAGCCGGATGGCACAACCGGTTACAGTTTGTAGAACTCCTCCCAGCCGCGGCGGGGAACAGCGCCCCAGAGCAGTTGGTTGGCCAGCGGATTGTTGGTGATCTGCTTCGTTTCGCGGTCGAAGAGAATCTTTTCGCCGGTCCACTGGCTCACGACGCCCAGGCAGAAGACCTGGCTCAGCGGCCCCGAAACCGAGAAAGGCGAGCGGGTATGCTCCTTGCCCATGACCGACAACAGGAAGTTGGCATAGTGGTTCGACGTGGTTTTGGGAACCTCGGGAAGCCTTCCGGCCATCTCCTTCGCCCGCTCTTCGGGGATGATCGAGAGCGTGCTCGCATGCGAACCGCCCTTGAAGGTCAGCGTCTCGGAATAAATTTCCTTGCCCGGATTGAGTTTCGCAGGCTGGATCTTGCCGCCGGCGACCGTCGGGATGTTCGGATCGAGCTCCGACACGCCGTAGCCGTCGGGCACGGAGGGAATATTGTCCAGACCGTCGTACCACGTAATGTCCAGGGCAGGCATCTGCCGGCGCTCGGGGAAGCGGAAGACCAGCGTGGACGACATGGGATAGAAGAAGGGATTGTGTCCCTTGAGGTAGGTGGGATTGACCTCCGTGGGAAGGCCCAGTTCGAGGAACTCGTGCACCGTGTCGAGAATATGCGCGCCCCAGTCGCCCAGCACTCCCATGCCGAAATCGTACCAGCAGCGCCACTGCCCCTTGTGGTAGTCGTGGTTGTAAGCGTGTTCGTGCGCCGCGCAGAGCCATGTCTCCCAATCCAGTGTCCCCGGAACGGGTTCGGCCTGCGGGTAGCTCGTCATCTTAGGGTCCCAGCCGTGCCAGCGGCGCGGGTTGTTCATGTGGGCCGTAACGGCCGTAACGTCCTTGATGATCCCGGCGTCCTTCCACGCCTTGAACTGGAAATAGTTGGCTTCAGAGTGCCCCTGATTGCCCATCTGGGTCACAACGCCGTATTTCTTCTCGGCTTCCATCAGCAGTTCGCACTCGTAGAACGTGCGGGCCAGCGGTTTCTCCACATAAACATGGATGCCCTCGCGCATGGCCGCCATGCAGATGGGGAAATGGCTGTGGTCGGGCGTCGCCACCATGACGGCGTCGATCCTGCCGGACATCTCGTCGAACAGTTTGCGGAAATCGCGGTATTTCGGCACACCGGGGAACATGGCCTCGATCTCCTGCGTATGTTTGGCGCCCATGTCCACATCGCAGAGGGCCACGACGTTGCAAAGACCTGTCTTATGAAGTTCTTTCGCCACCTCGGCGCCGCGGTTGCCGATTCCGATCAACGCGATGCCGACCTTTTCGTTAGCCCCTACCACCTTCGGCGGGGCCATTTTTTTGGTTCCGTTCCCGGTATTGCCGCCCATGAGCAGCGAGGGAATCATCGCGGCCCCTCCGATGAGGGCCGTGTTCTGCAGGAAGCTCCTGCGCGACATCTTCTTGTCTGCCATCGTGCTCAGTTTTTAGTCCAACTCCTTGATCTTGATATTCTTGTAATAGACTTCGTCGCCGTGGTCCTGCAGCAGGATATGGCCGCTCTCGAAGTTGCCGAAGTTCACCCAGTCCTTATACTTGCTGTAATCGACCAGCGCGTCCCACATCGCATTGTTGCGCTCGTATTCGATGATCTTGACATCGTTGAGCCAGTGCTCGACGTGGTTGCCTCGAACGACAATGGTCGCCTTGTTGAAAAATCCCTTGCGGAAAGGCTTGTCCGCGGGAGCGGGAATGAGGTCGTAGAGCGAACCCAGCTTGCGGTTGCCGTTCACGCCCAGCTTGGCGTCGGGATGCTTCGCGTCGTCGAGCACCTGGTATTCGCAGCCGATGGCCGAACCGCCCTTGGCGCTGTTGATGTCGGGATTCACGAAGTACTTGATGCCGCTGTTGGCGCCTTCGGTAATCTTGAAGTCGACCGTCAGGATGAAATTCCGGTATTTTGCGGTCGTGATGATGTCGCCGCCGTTGCCCGATTCGGCGCCGTCGGCCTTTTCGACCGTCAGGATGCCGTCCTTGACGTGCCAGCCCTTGCCGGGGAACTGCGGGCCCTTGTGGCTGCGCCAGCCGTCGGTCGTCTTACCGTCCCACAGCAGTTTCCAGCCTTCGGCCTTCTCACGCTCCGAGATTGTATTGGGAATGCAGTTGTGCTGCGCAATGCCCGTTTCGGGCGACAGTTCGTACTCCAGTCCGGAGGTCAGGATGCGGATATCCTTCCAGCAGACCTTCTTGCCGGCCAGTTCGGGCTTGCCGATGGCATGCACCTGCAGGGCGATGAAACCCGAAGCATCCTGCGCGTCGAGCACGTCCGCCGCCGGAACGCCGTTGATCCAGGTCCGGATGCGGTTGCCGACCGCCTCCACGCGGACTTTGTTCCAGTCGCCGTGGCGGAAAGCCCGCTGCGCCGCGGGATTGGTCGTCAGCGGATAAAGCCACCCGAGGCGCGCCTCGTCGTAGATGCCGCCCGACCATGCACGCGCCGACGGATCAATCTCGTACTGGTAGCCCCGCACACGGCCGTCGGTCAGGTGGCTGCGCAGTTGAATGCCCGAATTCAACCCTTCGTCGACCCGGAACAGCATCTCCAGGATGAAATCGCCATACTCCTTGTCCGTGCGGAGAAAGGTGTTCGGCGTACCCGTCTTGCTGATGCCTTCGATAGCACCGTCGACGATCCGGTATTCGGCCGTACCGGCGACCGTCTTCCAGCCGTTCAGGTTTTTGCCGTTGAAAAGTGTTTGCCATTGAGCCTGTGCTCCGACAACGGTACAGGTCCCCAAGAGTAGAAGAAGTATTTTTTTCATTATTTTTTGGGTAGTTTTGATTTTACGAAGATAACTCATTTTTTTCCATTTTTGGCCCGTATCGTCTCAAAATAGGCGACAGTTTGGTCAAGTTTTACCGCCTCCGAACCCCTACGCCCCTATTCCAACCCCTGCGTCCTTACTCCAGGGGCATAAAGCCCCCATGCCTCGGGTTTTGCCGCATATCTAAGGCGCATGCTCCGCCGCGCCGAAAGTATCCCTGACCGGCATTCCTTTGGCCTGACACCCGTAGGACTGCATCATGAAACCAGTCGTTTCCCGATCGGGTATGATGAAGCTGTCCAAGGAGACACCGACAACGCGAGCCCCACACCGAATGCGCCTTTCGCGCCCGGCAACGAAGACTGCAACTTATTCGTCAGATTCTCAACCCCAAAAACAGCAATTCAAAATAAGCCGCTCCTTTCTTTTCGCCGCAAAACGAATGCTTAATCACATAGACCTTAAATCAAACCGATGTCGTTCAGTGCATTATCACCATTCGCGTGGTACATTTCCTCGGCTCGTACCCATGTACCACGTTTAAGCACTTTAGTGACCTGCTTTCGGATGCCTGCCTTTGCTATGGCTGCGAAATGAAATAACCCCGCATATCGTTGATATACAGTATTATTTGCTTCTATTTGCGTCGCTTTGCGCAACAAAAAAGAGGTCAAGATGACCTCTTTGGAGCGGAAAACGAGCCTCGGACCTATTGCCTTTGTTCTTTATGTATCAATATGTTATATTCGTTCTTTGTTTTTGAGGTCACAAGTTTACAGCGGTTGTTTTGCACCTCAATACATCTCTATGCCTAAATATAAAAATACGACTCATTATTGATATTTCCAACAGTCAATTTGATGGAAAAAATCAGTCCGATTTTCGAGTTTCTGTGGATGGTTATCTGACGATATTTTCCTTGATTTGGTCGACGATATAACGTACATTCTCATCCGACACATAGGGACCGCTGGGTAAGCACAGCCCCTGTTTGAATAAGGAGTCACTCGCACCGTTCACATAAGCCGGATTCTTTGCATAAACCGGCTGCAAATGCATCGGTTTCCACAGCGGCCGGGATTCGATGCCCGCAGCGTCCAGTGCCATACGCATTGCCTCGACGTTCGGGTTCGGTTCACAGGCCGTGTGGAGTGCCCCAGCGACATGCGTTACTCCGGCCGCCCCGCCGACTGCACCTTGGACAGCTGTCTCATAGGCGTGTTCTTCTCCTTTTACGTGCAAAGATAGATCGAGCAGAATCGTACAGAGCCAATAGTTGCTGTCGTAACGCAGCGACGGGTTTTCATGCAGTTCAACACCCTGGATTCCGGCCAGCAGTTCCTTGTAGAGTTGGCAAACATGTTTGTGGTGGGCGATATGCTCGTCAGCAACAGTCATCTGCCCACGTCCGATTCCGGCACAAATGTTCGACATCCGGTAATTGTATCCGATCTGCTCGTGCTGGTAATAGGGATAGGCTTCACGGGCTTGTGTGGCGTAGAACATGATCTCCTTCTTTGCCTCAGAATCCGGACAGATCAGTGCTCCGCCACCCGACGTGGTGATCATCTTATTGCCGTTGAACGACAGAACGCCGTATTTGCCAAACGTCCCGAGTACCCGCCCGTCGAACTTTGAACCGAAGCCTTCGGCGGCATCTTCGATGACCGGGATGTCGTATTTATCGGCAACAGCCATAATCTCGTCGATTTTATAAGGCATACCATATAGGGCTACCGGAACGATTGCCTTCGGTTTCTTGCCCGTTTTGGCAATACGCTCTTCGATAGCCATTTCAAGCAGAGCAGGGTCCATGTTCCAGGTTTCAGGCTCCGAATCAACGAAGATGGGCGTGGCCCCAAGGTAAGTTACGGGATGCGAAGAGGCGCAGAATGTAAAACTTTGCACGATCACCTCATCGTCCGGCCCTACTCCGCAAGCTAACAAAGCCAAATGTACGGCGGCTGTTCCGGACGCAAGCGCGACAACCTCTTTGGCTCCGCCGGTGAATTGTTTCAGGTCCTCCTCGAAAGCATTGACATTTGGCCCTAAAGGTACGACCCAATTGGTATCGAACGCTTCTTTGATAAATTTCTGCTCTTCACCCGACATGTGTGCCAAGCAGAGATAGATTCTGTTTTGTGCCATTTTATTTAGGTATTTCCGCTAATTCGTATGATCTGAAAATGGTTTGAAAGATTAATTTTATATCCCCGAAAAACGTATGGTTGTAATAGTAATCGAGGTTGATGCGGACTTTATCGGGAAAAATCACTTCATCGTTGTAGCGAACCGGATCGTGAACCGTCGCCAGAATTTCCTCCTCGTTGGCATATTTCAACGATGCAGGACCAGTAATTCCGGGCCGCAGTTTCAAAATAAGGCGATCTTCACCCCGGAGTTTATCGGCATATCCCGGAACATCGGGCCTTGGTCCGACAAAACTCATATCACCTTTCAGAACATTCCACAATTCGGGTAATTCATCGAACTTATACTTGCGCAGTTTCGCTCCGAGAGGCGTGATCCGGCTCTCGCCAGCTACGGATACAGACGATCCGGAGTGCGAGACGGTCATCGACCGGAATTTGTACATCATAAAGAGTTTCCCATTCCGGCCTATGCGTTGCTGCTTGAAAATCACGGGACCTCCCGGCATTTTTATTTTGATCGACAGAGCGATAACGATCAGTACAGGCCAAAGAACCAATAGCCCGAGCAGCGAGACTGCCCGGTCAAAAAGGTATTTCATGATTTAAGATTAGTTTTTGTTGGGGAAAATACGGCAGGGAATACCAACAGCAGTGTGATTGGCCGGAATATTTTTATTTACCAATGTCTGCGCCCCAATAATGGCATGTTTCCCTATTTTGATATCGGTCCGTGCTACCACCGAGGCTCTCATCCCAATATAAGCACCATCTTGAATCGTAATCTTATGATGTCCTTGGTTTTTGCCATGACAAGCAAAATAGACACCATAAGAGATGGTGACATTTTCACCGATTTCCATAAGATCAAAGCACATATCATCAAGATAACAACGCATGCCGATAAATGTGTTCTTTCCGATTTTATAGCCGCACCACCTGTAACATTGTACACGCAAACCGTTGAACGGTATGGAAGGAATAAATACTACAGAAAACCATTTCCGTACCGGTTTGAATATAATGGTGAGTGGAGAATAGTAACAATAATAAGGGGGGGGGATTTTTTGACTTTACGCCAAAGAAAGGAGGCTACTGTCTCTCTCTGAACCATATGCTTATTATTTGTTAAATATCACGCTAATGAGTCCGTACAACGATCCCCATCCATAGGATAGATGCAAAACAATAAAACTCCATAAAAGGTAACCAAAATGTAAGCCTTTTCTATGTGCAAGCATTCCACTAATTGCCCCTATTGCAAATAAATATCCCACTATTGATAAAATAGCTACCAATCCTAATGGTGGACAAATGAATGATACAAGTACTGGCAATATGAGTGATACGAGGAAAATCAACGGAATAAAATGACGTAAGGAAAGTGACCGAAACTGTCCTGTGTAATAAACTGTTAGAATGTTCCATTTGCCGTTTCCAAAATTATTTTTTGCCAATCCGCTGAAAGTTTCGCGCGCCAAATAGGTGCAATAGGTATCCGGAACGATTACGATTTTACCTCCGCCATGCTTTATTCGCTTATTTAGCTCAATGTCTTGATTACGAATTAAGCGTTCGTCATATAACCCATATCTATCAAACACACTACGAGGCCAGCAACCGAATGGAACCGTATCTACCTCCATAATTTGATTAACCCCGGTTCTGAATGCAGAATTTCCAACTCCCAATTTATTACTCAATACTTCCCGAATCGCCAAAGTCTTTGGTGTTTTATTCAAAACATCTGTTTTACAGACCACGCCAACATTTTCAGCACGAAGTTCACACGAATATCGATATAAAACAGAAAAATAATCAGGTTGATAACTTGCATGAGCATCAAGGCGAATGATTATATCTCCTTTTGAAGCGTGTATACCGATATTCATTGCACACGGAACTATCTTATGAGGATTGTCAATCAACCGAATATGCGAATACCGTTTAGTATACTCAGAGACAATCTTCCGAGTCCGATCTGTGCTCATACCATCCACA
The DNA here is from genome assembly GCF_018362775.1 of Alistipes montrealensis. Taxonomy (GTDB): domain Bacteria; phylum Bacteroidota; class Bacteroidia; order Bacteroidales; family Rikenellaceae; genus Alistipes; species Alistipes montrealensis. The sequence continues at coordinate 11,190 of NZ_JAGYXY010000007.1, read as the reverse complement.
AAGAGTACTTCCACATCGTTGTATGGATAATCTTGTGATAATATAGAGTCTATGCACTGACGAATGTATTTTTCCTCATTGTAGATTGGGCATACAACGCTTAGCATGTTGTTAATTATATAATTATAAATAGATTATTAATTGCGTTTAAATAAAAATACTTTGATCTTGTTATATTTGTTTCCTAAAATATTTTTGGCCAAAGACAACAATTTCCATTTAAGAAATATTTTATTACGGTGATGTTTGTTAGAGATGATTGCAATAACATCTGTTGAAGTCATACCTTGATATATTACATAACGCCCGAATATGGGCATTCCATAGAAGCGCTTTGTTTGGGTTGTAGGGACAGAGGTATAAAGCTTATTTATTCCAGCTTCTAAAGCCTTCTTCCTCACAATTGAATTTTCATCGCCATTGGGTATGGATGCACTAATATTCGTTGTTGTATATGGTTTTATTAGATTGATGGAATTTACCCACTCTTTTGTGATCTCATTTTCTGATAATGTTGTTAGCGGCTTATGAGAGTGAGCATGTGACCCTATATGATGCCCCCTGTCTGATAGTTCTTGCAGTTGGACCGATGTTAGAAAAAGAGGTGTATTTATATATTCGGTACTGATGAAAAATACGCCTTTAAGTCCATATTTTTCCAATATCGGTGCCGCTAAATTCAGAAATGATATACCTCCATCGTCGAATGTAAATTCAACTTGGACATCCAAATGCTTGCGGCAGTAATCAACTACTGCTTTAACATGCCTTTCAAATTCATCTATTTGAATCTTATACTGAAACGCACTTTCATTCTGAAATCCGCTTTCTGTTCCCGATTTGATATATAAATCGTGATACATCAGCACTATCTTGGCCATGCTATTTTTTGAAATTTCTGATATAATAATAGGCTTTTTTCGCGAAATTCTTCATGGGTATAACAAATGGATATTTTGTAACTAAAACTTGAGGTTTGGAATATTGGATAGGATTATACTTTTCTTTGTATGGTCGAATGCCTTCCATTTCCAATAAAGATACCCCGACGTCCTTCATTCGCTTGATAGCTTCAAACATCAACAATTCATTGGGACAATATTTCTGATAAGCTCGGTAACTTGCCGCTCCCCAATAAAAAGCCATATGGTTATGGTAAATAAATATAATTGTAGCTATACATATATTGGTTTCAGGGTGTCTAGCTTCCAACAGAATACGATGACAAGGTGATACATTGTCAAGTAAATATTTAACATGATCAACTGAATATGTAGGTGTTAACTCTTGTTTGGAAAAGACATCAATTAATTCATTATAATATTCTTCCGCAAATTCATGAAGATGTTTCGGCTCTAGAACCTTGACGCCCAATCTTTGAGCTTTATGAATAGCGTATTGACATGATTTTTGCTTAAAACTTTTAAAAAGAGTTTCAATATCTGGAGATAAATCCAAATAATAACTGTTCTGAAAGTTAAAGTTTTCGAAATATCCCTTTACATCTCCGTTGTTCAGATTCCAATCTGAGAACTGAAGAAGAATGCAATATTTTAAACAATATTCGGAAAGCTCTTTGTAGATGGAGACGCGCAGTTCTTTATTGAGTGAATATAATGTGCATATTCCTTGATAACTTGTTGTCCATCCTTCAAAGGGAGACCCAATAATATTCAATCCAAATTTTTTAAACCTATATCCGATAAAGAAACCAATAAGTTTTTCTTCGAGATGAATTCGAACGATAAACGGTTGCAAACCTTTACATACAATCAAGAATTTCATCCAATCTTTTGTATGGAAAATATTAGAATCAGAACAAGATTCTATTTGAGTCCATGGAATATCATTCTCTTCGCAGATTGTAAATTTGTACATATTTGATTATTTAGATATCAGTTTTCGCTTTTTATAATTCAAGATTCAACTATTTCATTGTTGAATCTTCCCTCTTACGGCAAATATCATTGATATCATTTCTGCGATAAGGCGTGAGATATAAAAGAGGATATTATAATGGCGAATATCTTGTAAATAATATTTAGTATAGCTAGTCATCAATTTAAAGTTATTTTTTAACCTTTGGCCTCTTGGCCTTAAGCGATTTATAGCAGAACCGTCTCGATTTCGGCGATAATATACGCAACTTGGAGATGCCGCTTTTAATATTTTTATTTTATTGGATATCTGAAACATGAATAAGCCGTCTTCTCCGACTTTGAACTCCGGATCAAATCGGCGAAGACCTATTGCATTTTTTGATAAAATCTTTGCAACCGGTACCGACATAAAAGATCGGGCCTGCATGATTGTGATTTTGTCTTTATCGTATAAGTGTTTATAGCATTCTGTGAGATAATTTCTTTCATATTGCCCTGTAACATGATTGAAAGCTATTACATTACTTACAGGAGTTATACCTTCTTTTGCAATATTATATAACTCTTGAAGATAAGTAGGGGAAATATAATCATCATCATCGATAAACGTTAAGAACTCTCCCTTCGCGTTATCTATGCCTATATTTCGAGCATTTGAAACGCCTGGGATATCTGTTTGAAGCATTGTCAGATTTTCAGCAGGATACTTTGATATGAATGATTCAATTTCTTTAGAATACGGCTCACGGCATCCATTTAAGATGAGAATCACCTCAAACTCGTCCTGCGGCATTGTTTGAATTTGTATAGACTCAAGGCATTCCCATAAATAATTTTGAGGTTTATAGGAGGGAATTATGACAGAAACCTTTATCTTTTTCAATGCTAAAACAATGTGTTATAATTAAAATTATTGATGCAAATGGCTGATATATCAAATGAAGTTGTCAAAGCTCGTTTTATTCCGCTTTGAAGGGATTCTATATTGTTTTTTTCAACGACATAACCATTAATACCCTCATATATGATTGAGTTGAAATCGACACAATTGGTGGCAATTACGGGTACGCCTAGCGTTAATGCTTCAAGAACTACATTGGGAAATCCTTCCGTACGGGAAGACATTATGAAAAGATCTGAAGCTTTGATGTATGGGTAGGGATTAGGTTTATGCCCCATTAATATTATATTTTCATGTAGGCCATTTTTATCAATCAAAGATTGTAAATAGTCACGATAGCCTACTTCATAACGCTCTTCTCCAAGAATTCTGACTATTATATGATTATTAGAGTTAATCAGTGGAATAACAGCCTTTATTAAAATATCGAACCCCTTGATGGAATAAAGCGCACCAACTGCTATTATATTAAATTCTGATTTAGAAATATTTTCAGCGATTGGTTCTTGAGATTGCGTTCTCACATAGTCTTTGTCAATTAGATTGAAAATGACCTTTACTTTTTGAGGGGATAACCCATAACTTTTTATGATATCTTGGCGCATATACTCGGTTTGAGCAATCACCATATCCATTTCTTTGTAAAGTAGCGGATAAATGTAATGCAGTAGCTTTCCTTTAATACTCGTCTCATATATTTCAGAAGGTGTAACAGCTACACGAGTATAAATTTTAAAATTATTTTTTGTTATAAATCTTACTATTGGCAATGTATAAGCGATTGTACCATGCGATGTAAATACGCTATGAGGTCGAAATTCACGTATTAACTTACACAACTGTTTCAATGCCTGTCGCATGTGAGGTCTATTTGCAAATGCTATAGGGATTAGCGGATCAATATTACACTTTTCAGATGCACAAGTATAAAAAACCTTGATTTCATATTTGGACAGATCCAAACTATTGATAATATTAATGAATACTCGTTCTGCGCCACCACCACTTACTGATGTACCAACGAATAAAATCTTATGCTTCATTATGGGGTAATAAGTTGTTCTTATTCAGACGGTATAAGGTGTATATAAATATAGATATAATAAACCACCACTTACGAGACTCCCAATTAGTTGTAATCATGGAAATAAGGGGAATAATTAATAAAAGATAATAAACTGATTTATTTTTAATTCTGATTAATTTGAGATATAAGAACAGACGGTATAAATAGTATAAAACTAATGACAATCCGATTAGACCAGTAGTTGTTAATAGATTTAGATAAAAATTATGCGCTCCAATTTGCTGACCAGAATATTGAGAAAAAACGGTTATAAACGTTCCCCATCCTGTCCCTTTTATTATTGGAAAGCCAGGCTGACTTAGCATATCAAATATTTTACTCCAAATATAGCCTCGTCCAGCCATTTCATTCTCTGCTATTTGATCTTGAATGCCCAAATAACGTTCCTGAATGGTTTCCGGGAGTGCAAAAAATAAATATAGGGTCCCGAGTATCAGTATTAATATGGTGAGTATAGATTTAAAATTATTTTTTCTATAAATTTTCGGAATTGAATAAAATAATAATGTCGTTGCTAACATTATTATACCGTTGCGAGAACCTAAAATTAGAATAAAATAACTGAATATCACAATTCCCACTATACATAGTATATTATTAAGCAGTTGCTTAGTACGCAATAAATTGTTTGAGATTATCAATAAAAAAATTATTGCATAATTTATCATAAACGCATTTTCATTGGGATTCCCCGTTGTGAATTCAGATCGATAACTCATATCGATTGCCGAGTTTATTTGATATTCACTCAAACTTGCAATTCCTATATATCCACACCCCAAACAAAATACGATCATTGCCCATTTTAGTCTTTTATAATCGCATAGTACATTGGTTGCCAACACGGTGATAATTATATATTGGAGCAGTAGTTGTACCCTATGCAACGTCTCATCTTGATCGTAACTCCAGATGATCGATATGAAACAATAGAATATGAATGAAAATAGAATTACAATGTGGGGTTGCTCTGTTGTTTTTATCTTATAGCAACGCGAAATATCGAATAAACTTGATGCAAACAATAAAATGAATACGATACGTCCATAAGATATATCTTCAGCAATGGTAATTGCCTCCATTGGAATAAGCCCAATATATAGAATTGTCAGGATATATATTATTTTACCCATTATTCTCGAGTCGAGATCAATCTAGCAGGATTACCACCTATAACAGAATAGGATGCAAAATCTTTACATACTACTGTACGTGCTGCTATTACAGTTCCGTCTTTTACGATCCGGCCAGGAGTGAATAAAACTTCACGACCGATCCATACATCATTGCCGATGCGAGTAATTTTTTTGTCTGTATAACCTTGTGACTGAATACTTTTTGATTTATCTTTATATGCATGGTTAAACGCGAGGAAAAAACATTTCGGTCCCATCATTACATTATCCCCTATTTTGACATTGGACGGTAATGTACAATTTATCCCCATGCCGGAATTATCTCCTATTTCAATCTCTAACCCTGATCCAAAGTTGCAGCCATGCTCAATATTTACATTTTGCCCACATTTCAAAAAAATATGTCGGCATAATGCATATCGGATAGCCTTAGCTCGCAATAATTTACCCATAAAACTATAACTACTGGGAAGATGTATAGCGAAGCCATAGTATAATGCAAGCTATATTAGCTTTATTTTATGATTCCTGGGTTTATTGCTATATGGCCGACTATATGTTGATACCATAATGATGAAGTAAATTAGTTACATTAAATCTTAATTGAAATTTTTGAAGTGCATGTTTCCGGGCCATTTCCCCCATTCTGATACGTTTTGATGCCGAGTTGATTAAATATCCCAGGGCATCGGCAAGTTGTTGTGCATTTTCTTTATCTACAAGTATTCCGGTTTCTCCATCTCGAACGCTTTCTACAATACCACCAACTCGTGTACCTATTGTCGGGATATTTGCAAGAGATGCTTCCATGATAGAAAGGGAAATTCCTTCAGAGCGGGAGGGCTGACAATATATATCACATGCAGAAAGCAATTCAGGAACTGTATCTATTACACCGATCCAACGAATATGATCACTAATGTGTAATTGGGCCTCCAATTGATGTAAAGCTTCTGTTTGTTCCGGATTTTGGCCTCCGCCGATCTGCACTATTTGGAAATTAGTTATCTGTTTTTTATGAACAAGTATATCTACGGCTTTCAAGAGAACATCCACACCTTTAACGGGATTGTGATAGGCTACATTGGCAATTTTTATTTTATCCGCAGGCAATGCATATTTTGAAATCATTTCACACTTATCGTAAAAAAAATCTTCAACCCCAAGATATTCTGTAACTACCTTTTTCTTCCCCCACCACAGGCCGTTGCACATTGCATCGGTAGAAGCCTGAGATACACACAAATATTTTGTACATATCAAATTTTCCATACTATAAATAATTCGAGCCTTAAACGTGTTCAAAGACGGGAGACAATGTTGAGTTGCAATGCGATATTTGACCCTGCGACTTATTGCTGCTAACATCGTAGAAAACCCACAGCTCGAAAAATTTGTATGTATAGCAATTGTATGATACTCTTTAATCAGATTTCGAATAGCTTGATAATGCCGAAAATGACTCTTGAACGGTATTACACGGCATTCTCCTCCGATAGATTTCAAATCATTGATATAATCCTGACATATGGGTTCTACGGAAAAACAGACGATTAAATGATATCCCATAGACTTGAGCTGCCGGCATTCTTCAATGATGAATTTTTCAAATCCACCATATTTTTTTGCTCCCATCCCAATTATTTCAATGACCGTAGGGAGCGAGTTGTGATTATTTCCCATATTGTTCCAATATGTCATCAGAAAGTAACCGAGGTAATTGATCTATATCTGTTTTTACTATTTTTGCAGGGTTGCCAGCAGCAATACTATTAGCAGGGACATCTTTTGTAACGACGCTGCAAGCTGCTATCACTGCCCCTTGTCCAATTGTCACACCTTTGCAAATACGGACATTGCTTCCAATCCACACATTATTCTCTATGATAATCGGAGCCGATTGACTATATTTCCATCCACGATATTCAGAGTCCCATGGAGTTTTGTACATCAATGCACGATCTTGGGGATTGACTGGATGATTATTATTATCGCACACCGTAATATTATCAGCTAAAATGACATAATCCCCCACATTAATAGAATTGCCACACAATATTTTGCAATCAAATCCAATTTTACAATGCTCTCCTATTGTGATTTTCCCCTTGTTTTGAGAACTAATTGTTCCAGAAAAAAACCTAAAATCATTACCAATAATGATGTCTTTAGCTGTTGAGCCTCTAAATGGACGTATATGTGCATGGCGAAGAATTTGAGCTTTTCCAATAAATGTTGCATTCTTACGAACCTGATGGCAGTTATACCATTTGCCAGGAAACTCTATTAGTTTGAATATAAATGAAATCATGATTATTTTTTTATAGTATCGAGTAAATGGGTAAAAGGGGTTAGTTTGAAGATATAAGATAATCCTGTATAACTAACGATTCCAATTATAATCTCAACTAATAGGCGTATTGCGGGGTAAATATTCATAAGGCCGCAACTAAATACCAGACAAAACATTATGATTGTTATGATGAATGTTGGCAAAAGGTCTTTGAGCTGGGAATATATCGGATATTTTATCTCTTTTCCACAATAATAGCTAATAAATAAACAGCTGGTAATTGTCGCAACAACATATCCTAAAAGCACAACTACTATTGAATACCTTATTGTAAGAATAATAAATATGGTCATCAACAAGTATTTGAATAAATTTAGTCTGAAGTAAAGTTTTCCCTTTCCCAAAGCTTTAATCACATTGACATTGATCATGTGCATAGGATATAGGGAACTTGCAATGCATAATAAGTGAAAATATGGAACTGCCGGAAGCCATTTTTCAGTTAAAAGGACCAAAAACAAGTCATGCCCTATCGCAGCAATACCAAGCATGATCGGTAAATGCAAATACATCGTTACATTGATGACCTTTTTATATGCATCACGCAATCTATCCATATCGTTTTGCAACTCTGCAAAAGCAGGGAAACTAACTCTCTGGACTGCTGAGGTTACAGTATTGGTGGCTATACTTTCAAATCTAAATGCCTGATTATAAAAACCAACATCTACAACATTAAAGAAACGACCAATTATAACAGTGTAGATATTTTGAAATATCGATGCTAATGTAAAAGTTCCAAGAAGATTGATGCTGAGATTCCAAATAGCTTTAATAGAGCTGATACTAAAAACAACGATTGGCCTCCAGTCATTAATTATCCACAAGGTAAAAGTTCTTACTATGTACAACGCTAATGTTTGATACACAAGGGCCCAAACCCCGCAACCGCTATAAGCACAATATAAACCTACAAATCCGGAAATTAAAGCGGAAACAACCGACACCAATGTAAGTTGCTTCACTTTAAGTTGTTTCGTTAAAAGGGTATGTTGTATTATACTGAATGCATTAATCGGGAATAAGAGAAAAAGTGTGCGAGATATACTTATTAATGAGGGTTGTCGATAGAATTCTGCGATAAATGGTGCTAAATAATACAATGCAACAAAAACGGCTAAACTTAAAAGAATGTTTAAGAAAAAAATTGTACTATAGTCTTTGTTTGATACATCTCGTTTTTGAATGAGAGCCTGTCCAAAACCGCCATCTATTAGCACCATTCCGAAAACGGTAAATATATGGATCATATTAACTAATCCATAATCAGCCGGCGTCAACTTTCTGGCAAGCAGAACCGTAATGACGAATCCTATAAATAATGAGGCAAATTTTTCAATCGTCCCCCAAATTACACCTGCGACAAAAGTTTTTCCTAAACTGACCATAATTCCGAAGTGACGGAACAAGCCATATTATGATTATACATAATATGGCTTGTTTAAATAGTTATAATCTGCCATCAGCCTCTTTGAGTAACCACTTCACATCATAAATTACATTGCGATCTTTACCAATTTGACTAATATTCAGGTTTTGAAATTCGTTATGTGCCACAGCCATAATTGTTGCATCGAATTTCTTCATGGGAAGTTCGCTAACAATATCAATATTGTATTCGCGCTTAGCGACTGTTGGATTGGCCCAAGGATCGTAGACCGTAATGTTGAGGTTGTACTCTTGGAGCGCTTTGTAGATGTCAATGACCTTCGTATTTCTTACATCCGGACAGTTCTCTTTGAAAGTAAATCCCAGAATTAAGATATCCGAGCCTAAAACTTGAATACCCTTCTTCAGCATTAGTTTAATGACTTGATTCGCGACGTAAGCCCCCATGCCGTCGTTCATACGTCGTCCGGCAAGGATTATTTCGGGATTGTAGCCGTGCCGCTGTGCACATTGTGCCAGATAATAGGGGTCCACCCCGATGCAATGCCCGCCAACCAATCCGGGCTTGAATGGCAGGAAGTTCCATTTTGTAGAGGCCGCCTCCAGTACATCCTGCGTGTCGATACCCATACAAGTGAAAATCTTTGAAAGTTCATTCACAAAAGCGATGTTAATATCGCGCTGTGAGTTTTCAATCACTTTCGCCGCCTCTGCAACCTTGATTGTCGGAGCCAGGTGCGTTCCGGCCGTAATCACCGAGGCATAAACCTCATTTACGAATCGGCCGATCTCGGGAGTAGAACCCGATGTTACCTTCTTGATTTTCTCAACTGTATGTTCTTTATCTCCAGGGTTGATACGCTCAGGAGAGTAGCCGGCAAAGAAATCTTTGTTGAACTTCAAGCCTGAAACTTTTTCTACAACCGGAATACATTCGTCTTCAGTAACACCCGGATAAACGGTCGACTCATAAACGACAATATCCCCTTTTGAAATAACCTTTCCAACCGTTGTGCTCGCTCCATAAAGGGGCGTCAGATCCGGATTGTTATTCCCGTCGACAGGCGTGGGAACCGCAACCACATAAAAATTGCAATCGCGGATATCTTCAATATTCGAGGTACAAATAAATCCATTTCTAATCGCCGCTTGCAACAGTTCGTCCGAAACCTCCAGCGTTGCGTCATGACCAGCCATCAGCGCTTCGACACGTTTTTGGCTCATATCAAAACCTACGGTTTTATACTTTGTGGAAAAAAGTCGCGCCAACGGCAAGCCAACGTAACCGAGGCCGATTACGCAAATTTTTGTCTCTTTCATTTTATTTATGTTTGTCGATTTTTTATTGCAGATTCTCCCAATACCACGTTACGGCCTCTTTTAGTCCGTCGCGCATCGAGAACTGCGGATCATATCCCAGCAGACTTCGGGCTTTATCGATAGACGCCAGTGAATGCGGAATATCTCCGGTACGATTCGGACCATGCGTAGACTCAATCTTTTCGATCGCGGGATCATATTCCGCAAGAAACTCTTTCAGATAGCCTGCCAATTGATTCAACGTCGTACGTTCTCCGTAAGCCGTATTATAAATTTGATTTATAGCCTCAGGACTGGTAGTTTCCATCGCACAGATATTCATCTGAATCACATTATCCACATAAGTGAAATCCCGGGAATATTCCCCGTCACCATTGATGTTGGGCGCTTCATGGTTCATGAATTTCTTCACGAACAGCGGAATGACCGCGGCGTATGCGCCGTTGGGGTCCTGACGGCGACCAAAGACATTAAAATAACGAAGTCCGATATATTCAAAGCCTTCATATGTGCGGGCGAATACGTCAGCATAAAGTTCGTCCACATATTTCGTTATAGCATAGGGCGAAAGCGGTTTCCCGATCACTTCCTCCACTTTGGGCAGACTTTGCGAATCTCCGTATGTCGAGGAAGAGGCGGCAAAAATAAAACGTTTGACTTTCGCATCACGCGCCGCAATAATCATATTCAAAAAGCCGCCGATATTGACATCGTTGGTTGTTACAGGATCTTTGATTGACCGGGGGACCGAACCCAGAGCCGCTTCATGAAGCACATAATCCACTCCGTCGACTGCTTGGCGGCAATCTTCGATATTACGGATATCCCCAACGATCAATTTGAAACGGTCGGGGTAGTTTTCGATCAGCGGAATGAGATTTTCCATGTGCCCTGTGGCGAAATTGTCCAGGCAAACCACCTGGTCGCCCCTTTGCAGCAATGCTTCGCACAGGTTGGAGCCGATGAAGCCAGCTCCGCCGGTAACCAATACTTTATTCATAATAATGTTTCGAATCATTTCCGATTTATTTTCGTTTTTTCATTAGGCCTCGATCCGCACCTCTTCCCGGTCGTACTGCTCAAACCTGGAGTTTTTGGAAATGAACTCGGGCACTGTCTGTTTC
>NZ_JAGYXY010000006.1 GCF_018362775.1 Alistipes montrealensis | reverse complement strand
ATATATACAGAGGCTTAATATGCAAATTTTGGGATGCTAGATTTTTATTTTAAAATTTTATTAAAATTAACGCTTATGGTAAGAAAAATTGTACTATCGTTAATTGCTATTTTGGGCCTCTGTGCGTATGGATTCGCCCAAAACCGGCAGGTTTCCGGTACAGTTGCCGATGCGGAGGGAAAGCCCGTCGCAGGCGCTACGGTCCTGGTGGATGGTACGACCGTTGGTACGACAACCAACGCATCCGGCCAATTCACGATTTCGGCCCCTACCAACGGAACCCTGTTGGTGACGTTCATCGGCTATGAAGCCCAACGTGTTGCAATCGCCGGCAAAAGCCAGCTGAAAATCACGATGAAAGAGGATGCGCAGGCGATCGACGATGTAATCGTCGTTGCATATGGTACAGCCAAGAAGGAGGCTTTCACCGGCTCCGCATCGGTGATGAAGTCGGAAGATATAGGCAAACGTCAGGTTTCCAATATCTCGAACGCACTGGCCGGCGCCGTAGCCGGTGTGCAGGCAGTCTCTTCGAACGGCCAGCCGGGTGAGAGTGCAAAGATCCGCATCCGCGGTATCGGCTCCATCTCGGCGAGCAGCGCCCCGCTCTACATCGTGGACGGCGCACCCTACGACGGATCGCTGTCGTATCTGAACAGCGCCGACATCGAGTCGCTTACGGTTCTGAAAGATGCCGCCGCATCGGCCATCTACGGAGCACGCGGTGCAAACGGCGTCGTCCTGATTACGACCAAGAAAGGTAAATCGGGCGATGCGAAGGTCAACTTCGACGCCAAATGGGGTACGAACTCCCGCGGTGTGCCCAACTACGACGTGATCTCCAATCCCGGCCAGTATTACGAACTGGGCTATCAATCGCTGTTCAACAGCCGCTACCAGGCCGGCAGCTCGCTCGCCGAAGCCCGCGCCTTCGCCAACTCGGCACTGTTCGACAGCAACAACGGCGGTACGGGTTACAACGTCTACACGATTCCCGCAAAGCAGACGCTGATCGGTTCCAACGGCAAGCTCAATCCCAACGCGACGCTGGGTTATTCGGACGGTGAGTACTACTACATTCCGGACGATTGGTATGAAGAACTGTTCGGCAAGGGCAACCTCCGCCAGGAGTACAACGTTTCGATCGCGGGTGCTTCGGACCGCTTCAACTATTTCATGTCGGCCGGTTATCTCGACGACTCGGGTATTATCGAGAACTCGGGCTTCACCCGTTATTCGGCCCGTCTGAAAGCGGACTACCAGGCAAAAAAATGGCTTAAGGTGGGTGCGAACATCAGCTATTCGCACGCCATTTCCAATGCACCCACGGGGCAGACCGAGAACGATACCGGTTCGTCGGCCAACCTGTTCTACCTGGCTAACATGATCGCCCCGATCTACCCGATGTATGTGCGCGATGTCTACAAAAACATCAAGTACGACGACCATGGTAACAAGATTTACGACTCGGGCGTGAACACCAACCAGACCCGTTCGTTCTCGGGCGGCGCCAACCCCATGATTTCGATCGATCTCGACCGCCACCGCTCCTACACCGACGCGGTGAACGGCAACTGGTTCGCGACCGTAACCCCCATCGAGGGGCTGAACTTCACGGCCAACATCAGCGCCAGCGCCATCAACCGGCGTCTGAACCGTCTCTACAACTCCTACTACGGTTCCTATATCGGCAAAGGTTCGACCTCTGTTTCGCATTCGCGCACATTCGGCGTCAACCAGCAATATCTGGCGACTTACAAAAAGACTTTCGCCAACAAGCATAATTTCGACGTGCTGGTGGGCTTCGAGAACTACTCGCTGAAAATGCAGTACCTCTATGGCAGCAACACCGACCTTTACAACCCGAACATCGGTGAGTTGGACAACGCCATCTACGAAACGCCGCAGGTAAGTTCTTACACGGACACTTACTTCACGATGGGCGTCCTGTCGCGCCTGCAGTACGACTACGACGGCAAATACTTCTTCTCGGCCTCGTACCGCCGCGACGCTTCGTCGCGTTTCCATCCCGACAACCGCTGGGGTAACTTCGGTTCGGTGGGCGCCGCGTGGCTGATGTCGAAAGAGACGTTCCTCCGCGACGTGAAATGGCTCGACATGTTGAAACTGAAGGTTTCGTACGGTATTCAGGGTAACGACGACCTGCTGGACCAGAGCGGTTACAGCAACTACTATCCTTATCAGGACCAGTTCCAGGTAGGCCGTGTTGACGGCGACTTCTCGCTGACGCTCAACTACAAGGGTAACAAAGACATTACCTGGGAGTCGTCGCACTCGTTCAACGTCGGCGTGGAATTCGGACTCTGGGACGGACGCCTGAACGGAGGTATCGAGTATTTCTCGCGCAAGACTTCGGACATGCTCTACTACAAGCCCGTACCGCCTTCGCTGGGTTACTCGCGGCAGCCGCTCAACGTAGGTTCGATGCGCAACGCCGGTATCGAGGTGGAACTGAGCGCCGGACTGCTGCGTTACAAGAACTTTACGTGGGACCTGAACCTCAATATGACCCACTACAAGAACAAAATCCTTTCGCTCGACAAGGATATTTCGGCGAATGGAATCGTCGGCTCGATGTCGATCCGCGAGGTAGGTGGTTCGATGTACGACTCTTACCTGAAAACCTATGCGGGCGTCGACCCCGAAACGGGTAAATCGCTCTGGTATATGGACCCGGACAACGGCGATTATTCGACTACGGACGTTTTCGATGACGCTCGCCAGGCCCGTCAGGGCAGCACCCTGCCCAAAGTCATGGGCGGTTTCGGCACTTCGCTGAACTTCTACGGCGTCGATATTTCGGTACAGTTCGCTTACCAGCTCGGAGGTCGTCTCTACGACAACACCTACCACCAGCTGATGCACTACGGCGATGCACTGGGTACAAACTGGCACAAGGATATCCTCAAGGCCTGGACGCCCGAACACACCAACACGGATGTTCCGCGCCTCAACTCGTCCGACGACTCGTACCAGAAATATTCGTCGCGATTCCTCGTCAGCTCCAACTACCTCTCCGTCAACAACCTGACGGTAGGTTATACGCTTCCCAAGAAGTGGACCGACAAGATGCGCCTCGGCAGCATCCGCATCTACTTTGCGGGCGACAACCTCGCTGTCTTCTCGAAGCGCGAAGGTCTCGACCCCCGAATCGTATTCGGCGGAACAGGGACGGCGGACAACACCTCCTACTCGGCCCTGCGGACTTTCTCGGGCGGTATTAACTTGACGTTCTAATACAGGTAGAAACAACTAAAAACGCATCTATGAAAGCAATTAACAAGATATGGATATTTGCCCTGGGAACGGCGGTTATGGCATCATCGTGCTCCGACCTCGACACGTTTCCCGAAAGCGGCGTGGTAACCGAAGATCAGAAGAAAGAGGTCGTGGAGGACAATCCCGACCGTCTTCAGGCCGACATCAATACGCTGTCGTCGATCTTCGTCCAGTTACTGCCCAACTGGGCCGGCGGCAACGACCAGGTATTCCACAACGACTTCAGCTATCCCGCGGTCTGCATCGCTACCGACGGTAACGGCTCCGACATGGTGTCGGATAACAGCGACTACGAGTGGTTCTCGGTGGCGTTCGAATATTCGGACCGTAACGCCAACTACGCCGTGCCCCTCTTTACGTGGAATTTCTGCTACCGGCTGAACAAGCAGGCCAACGACATCCTCGCGACGATTCCCGAAGATACGGATGACGAAAAACTGATCCACTACCGTGGCCAGGCGCTCGTGGCGCGTGCATTCGCACACTTCACGCTGGCGCAGCGCTTCCAGTTCACCTACAAGGGCAACGAGGACAAGCCGACGGTTCCCATCGTAACGTGGGATATGCCCGTCGAGCGCGTCGGCGCCAATCCCCGCGCTACGAACGCCGAAATCTACAAGCAGATCTACGACGATTTGACACAGGCTATCTCCGACCTCGAAGGTTTTCAGCGCTCGGGCAAATCGGCCGTCAACCAGAATGTGGCTTACGGCATGCGTGCCCGCGTGAATCTCGTGATGAACAACTGGGGAGAAGCCGCTACGGACGCCGCGTCGGCCATGGAGGGCTTTTCGCTGCTGACGAAGGAGGATGTGTCGGCTCCCGGGTTCAACGAAGCTACGGCATCGTCGTGGATTTGGGCCGGACTCTACAAGGCCGCCGATACCCCGGCCAACTACCGGAACATCACCTGGGGCGGACACCTCTGCTCGTTCAACAAGGGTTATACCACGAGCCAGGGCCTGTACAAGCGCATCAATTCGCTGCTGTACAACATGATTCCCGAAACCGACGTGCGCAAGGGATGGTGGATCGACACCAACCTCTCGTCGCCGCTGCTCGACCACATGGATTGGGACGGCGTAACCGGTTCGGCCATCAGTTCGCTCTCGATTCCCAATGTGAAGCGTGCATTCGTGCCCTATACCAATGTGAAGTTCGCACCCTTCGAGAATAAGTGCGGTACGGACATCAATGCCGGCGACTGGTGCATCATGCGCGCCGAGGAGATGCTCCTCATCCAGGCCGAGGCCATGGCCATGGGCGGCAACCTCAACGGCGGCAAGTCCCTGCTGGAAAACTGGGTGAAAACCTACCGCAACGAGGAATATACCTGTGCTGCATCGACTCCCGAAGCTTTCCAGAACGAAGTCTGGCTGCAGCGCCGCATCGAATTGTGGGGCGAAGGACACGCCTACACCGACATCATGCGCCTGAAGAAAAACGTTGTGCGCTGCACCACGGCCGGCAAATCGGACTTCCCCGACGCTTGGGCGTTCAACATCGCGGCCGACGACGGTATCCTGCTGATGCGCATTCCCACCCGTGAAACCAATGCCAATGCGGCCATCGACCCCATCAAGGACAACAACACCGGAGGTACGTTCCCCGTCCACGGAAGCGGTGCGGGCCTGACCGACGGAGTGGTCGTGAAATAGTGTAGAACCGGATTAACATTGACAAATATGAAAACACTCAAGAGTATATTATATGCGTTTATAGCGGTGTTCATCTTCGCGGGCTGCGATGATGACGGCGACTATCTGGCCGGCGCGCCCGAGAATCCCGATTGCTATAACGTCTATTTCCCCGCGCAGGATAATGCCTCCGATGTGGAACTCGACCCTGCGGCCGATACCAAGCTGAGTTTCATCGTACGCCGCCTCAAGAGCGACGGAGCGATCACCGTTCCCGTTTCGGTGAAAAAGAACCAGGGCAACGTCTTCGCCATTTCGGCCATCGAATTTGCCGACGGTCAGGAGGAGACCAGCTTCGACGTGAACTTCCCGGAGACGGAGGTCGGCACGAAATACGCCTGTGAAATCAATATCGACGACACGAAGTATGCTTCCGTCTATGGTGAGAAATCCGTCGGAATGACCTTTTCGGTAACCCGTGTCAAATGGAACCTGCTTACGGGCGGGGCCGGCGAGACCAAGGGTAAGTGGCGTGACGACGTGATTTCGTCGCTGTTCGGCGTGACTAATGCCAACGCCGAAGTCGAACTCGAAATTTATGAGCGCGACGACCGGCCGGGTTACTACCGCATGATTCCCTACACGCAGACCCTTATCAGCGCCCTCTTCGGACGCAACGTAGGTTCCTGCACCGAACCTTATACCATTATCGACGCAACGGATCCCGACAAGGTCTGGATTCCCTATCAGACTACGGGTGTTACGCTGGGTGGCGACGGTGAGATCGAGATTGCATCGAAGATCAACAAGAACATCCCCTCCGTTTCCGAGGCTGCCAGCCTCTACGGAACGCTGAAGGACGGTGTTATCACCTTCCCGGCCAGCAGTATCTACGTCAACTTTACGATTTCCGGCGGTTGGTACGGAGCCAATGCCAGCGGCATGCAGCGGATTGTCCTCCCGGGAGCCAAAGTTTACGACTATACGCTTTCGCTGTCGAAGACCGAACCGAAGAACGGCGTGGTAGAACTCGGCTTTACCTTCGGCGCCGACGTGGCGAAGGTGCAGTACGCCTTCTTCGAGGGTGCGCTCAGCGATGCCCTTGCCGAAGCCAAGTCGAAAGAGATGGCGGAAGGCGGACTCCCGACCCAGGAGATCGCTGCAACGGGTACGGTCAACGCCGTGATGAACGAAACGGGCATGTACTCCGTGCTGGGTAACGTCTACAATGCGGCCGGCGAATTGCAGGGCTACTCGTACCTCGCCTTCGGATACGTCAAGGACGGCGACGAGAAGCCGGTTCTGATGAGCGTAGGCCTGAACATCACCGACAAGTATGCAAACAAGGGCTACACCGCCGAGGATTCGGCCGAATTCTGGGCCAACGGCCAGGAGATCGAGTCGGGTTACTACGGACTCTATGAGACCGAAGCGCTTGCAGGTGCGACCGAAGCCAACCTGATTACGCTCGTTACCTCTTCGCAGGGCATGAAGTTCTCGGCTGAAAATCTCGAGGCCATCAACAAGGCCGACGGTACGTTCGCACTGATGCTCGGCGGCCTGAACGGCGGAACGAACTATACGCTGCTGGTATACGCTTACAACGGCTATGTTTCGAAGCTGATGACCGCACAGGCTACGACCGAAGGCACGCCCCATCCGCTCAAGCGCAACTACACCATGGACGACTTCCTGTCGACTCAACTCTCGAAAGCCGACATGTGCAAGACGTGGAACTACTACGCGGGAACAATCAGCAACAGCGTTGCGTCCGGCAAACGGGCCAAGGTCGGCACGGTTACCATTACCGACAACACGACGGCGGACACCGCGGATGCGGATTATCTCAACATTTCGGGTCTGTCGGGCATCGGCCGGCTTATCGGCGGCGACGACACCATGCTGATCGAATACTACAACGGCGTTCTTTACTCGATCTCCGACCAGATCATCGGAAGCTATGGCGGGGAACCGGTATCGTACTGGATGACTACCACTACGCTCAAAGCCTATTCGGTCGATTATGCGCTGATCGGCGGTCAGGTGGTAGACGGCTACCTCGCTTTTGTCGCCAACCCCAATTACATAGCAAGCAATGGCCTGACGTTCGACGGAATGCGGTTCCTGACCTTCTCCGACGAATCGCTGGGAACGGCTACGGGCGGCCTGGTATGGCTTTACAACCTGATGCTCGAAGACCCGGGCAAAGCCGTGCCGATGTCGGCTCCCGCTGCGACTGTAACCCGGCCTCAGCTCGAAAAGATTTCGTCGGCCTTCTCCGCACCGGATAATTTCGTCGAACTGCGCGGCCGCGAACGCATGCGCGCCCTGATCGACGAATACATCCACTCGGACAGGGACGCCTCGAATGTCGCCCGGCCGGTCATGACGGTCGTAAAATCCGAAGCGAAGACAGCCAGTGCCCGGGTAACCGTATCGCAGGGCGTGGCTCCCAAAGTTTCGGCCCCGGTGCAGGTGATGGTGAAAAAAGGTGTTGACCTGGTTAAATAGTCGGAACTGTTAACCAGATAAGATCGGGAGGATCCGGTCTGAAACGTCCGGATCCTCTCTTTAAAATCAAGAAAAATATGGCTAATAGAAAATTCTTACTTATAGCAGCGCTGCTGATGGCGGCTTGTACGTCCGATCCCATGGAGGAACAGCCCGGAGAAAACGGCGCTCCCGAAATTGCTCCGGCGCATAAGATCGTCAATACGTCCGTTAGCGCCGAACAGGGAACCCTGTTGGTTTATTTCGACGACGAGGCCGTCGGGCAAGTCGAAAATATGGCGGCAATCGCAGCCAAAACCCGCGCTGCCGTGACCCGTTCGGGTCTCGTGAAGGTCGACGAAGTGCTCAGCGCACTCGACGTGACCAGCCTTCGCCGCGTCTTCCCTTACAACGCCAAAAACGAGGCGCGCGCACGCGCTGCCGGCCTCCACAAATGGTATGTTATCGGTTTCGACGCCGAAGCCGACCTCGACGAGGCTGCCCGGCAACTGGCCGCCGTTTCCGAGGTGGAGCACGTGCAGTTCAACACCCGCCTCATGCTGGCCGACGGTCATAAACCCGCCCCGCTGCGTACGGGTTCGGCTGTAACCGCCGCTACGACTCCCGTTGTTACCCCCGCGTTCAACGACCCGGAACTGTGGCGCCAGTGGCACTATGTCAACTACGGTAATACGGGCATCGCCCAGACCTCGCGCGTCGGTGCCGACATCAACGTCCGGGAGGCCTGGAAACTCACGGGAGGCGATCCTTCGGTGATCGTGGCCATCGTCGACCAGGGCGTGAAATACTCGCATCCCGACCTGGCCGCCAACATGTGGGTCAACACGGCCGAGCGCGACGGAGTCGCAGGCGAGGACAGCGACAACAACGGCTACAAGGACGACGTACACGGCTACAATTTCGTAACCGGAGGCGCTATCTCGTGGGATATTCCCCACTACGACAAGGATGGTAAATACGATGGCGACAACGGCCACGGAACCCATGTCGCCGGTACGGTTGCCGCCGTCAACAACAACGGCGAAGGCGTCTGCGGCGTAGCGGGCGGCACGGGCAATAACGACGGCGTGAAACTCATGTCCTGCCAGATTTTCTCGGGCGGTTCGGGCGGTACGGCCGCCATTTCGGCCGAGGCGATCTATTATGCGGCCAACAACGGTGCATCGATCATCCAGTGCTCGTTCGGATACCCCGCCGGAGCCGCGACCTCCGACAACGCTTATGCCAACGGCGCACGCGCAGAGAAGCAGGCGATCGATTATTTCATCAGCACGAAGAACTGCGACGCGATCGACGGCGGACTCGCCATCTTCGCGGCCGGAAACGACGCTACGGGCATGTCCGCCTACCCGGCGGCTTACCGCGACTACATCTCGGTAACGGCCTTCTCGCCCGACTTCCTGCCGGCCTACTACACCAACTACGGTCCCGGCTGTAACATCGCCGCTCCGGGCGGTGACTACGCGATCTCCGCAGACCAGGAGTCGAGCGAGGTACTCTCGACGGTTCCCTCCGAACTGGCCGACTTCGCAGGTAGCGACTACGGCTTCATGCAGGGAACCTCGATGGCTTGTCCGCATGTTTCGGGTGTGGCCGCACTGGGACTTTCGTATGCACTGAAGAAGGGCAAGACCTTCACAACGGATGAGTTCAAGGCGATGCTGCTGACCTCGGTGAACGACATCAACTACTACCTCGAAGGTACGAAAACGTCGGCCGCTACCATTAACCTCGGCCTCTACTACGGACAGATGGGAACCGGTGCGATCGATGCCTACCAATTGCTCATGCAGATCGAAGGCACGCCGTGCATGCGGGCCAAGATCGGTGCTTCGCAGCTCATTCCGCTGACGACGTATTTCGGCGGCGGCGCATCGGACCTTACCTATACTGACGTGACCATGTCGCAGGCAGACATGGATAAGCTCGGCATCACGGAAGCGCCTAAGATCGTTTTCGGCAAGTTGCAGATTCTTTGCACGAAGCCCGGAGCGGCAAAAATCGCCATTACGGCCATTGCCGGCGGCGAGAACCTCGGCGGAGGCAATTCGATGGGCGGCCAGGCAGTTACCAAGGAGTTCGCCATCGTTGCCCGCGCTACGGAAAACGCAAACGGAGGTTGGTTATAATAAATGAAAAACTGAGAATATGAGAAAGACTCTTTATACCTTATTCGCCGTGCTCGGTTTGTGCTTGTTTGCCGGCTGTTCGGACGACAACGAAAACAACTCGCCGCTGGCCAAACAACTTGCCGGCGAATGGCACTTGGCTTCCTGGAACGGGGCCGCCCCCGTCGATTTCGATGCCTACATATCGTTTACATCCGGCGGCTCGTTTGAAATCTACCAGCAGATAGACCAGCCCGGCTACCAGAAATATTCGGGTTCCTATAAGCTCGACGACGCGACCCTTTCGGGTAAGTACAGCGACAATACGCCCCTGGCCGGCGGAGCTTACGAAATCTCGTTCGACGAAGCAGGCAACACGCTTACGATGGTGAGCGATCCTTCGGTCGGCGAAGTGAGCGTCTACACCCGCAAGGCGATTCCCGAATCGATCAAGAGTGGCGCCAAGGTGGTGAAATCATCCCGCTCGGCAAGCCGGCTGTTGTTCTAACGCCTCCGGTTACTGTTAAGTAACCTTTCGCCGCAAGGCCTTCCGCGTAAATCGTTATGCGGAAGGCCTTTTTTCATTGTATCCGGGTATCGGTTTGGTAACCATACCCTTTCCTGTCAGTTACCTGAAATCGGGTTAATATTCGTTTAAAGCGTTGATCTATAACGAATTGTTTGTTCCAAGCAAAACGACTCTGGAGTTTGCTTGTTTTTTATTTTAAAAAACAAATTAGATTAACGCTTATGGTAAGAAAAATTCTACTATCGTTAATTGCCGTTTTGGGTCTGTGTGCCTATGGCTATGCCCAGAACCGGCAGATTTCCGGTAAAGTCGCCGATGCGGAAGGTAAACCTGTTGCAGGTGCGACGGTTATGGTCGACGGCACGTCGACCGGTACGACCACGGGCACGGACGGTAAGTTTACCATCTCCGCTCCCGCCAACGCTACGCTGGCGGTTTCGTTCATTGGTTACGAGTCGCAGAAAGTGGCTGTCGCGGGAAAGACGCATATCGACGTCGTGTTGCGCGAGGACGCCCAGGCTATTGAGAATGTCGTGGTAACAGCCTTCGGCACTACGACGAAAAAAGACCTTACGGGTTCAATCGCGACTATCCGCGGTGATGAACTTTCGAAGCGCCAGGTTTCGACCGTTTCGAAAATGCTCGAAGGCGCTGTTCCCGGCGTGCAGTTGACCACGGCGACCAACCAGCCCGGTACGGATGCTGCGATCTACGTCCGCGGCGTCGGTTCACTCAATGCAGGCAACGGTGCGCTGATCGTGCTTGACGGTTCGCCCTATCAGGGCAGCCTGTCCGACATCAACCCGGCGGACATCGAGTCTATCTCTGTGTCGAAGGACGCTACCGCCAACTCGCTCTACGGTTCGCGCGCCGCCAACGGCGTGGTCTTCATCACGACCAAGCGCGGCAATCTGAACAATCCCACGGTCAGCATCGACACCCGGTTCGGTATCAATACCCGCGCCATCCCCGAGTATGACCTGATCACCGATCCCGGGGATTATTTGGAGGCACAGTGGCGCTCGATGCGCGACACGAAGTGGGTTGAAAACGGCGGTGACCTGGCTGCCGCAGCTCTCTATGCTTCGCAGGAGGTGTTGGGCGCGCACGGTAATTACAGCCCCTATAAGTATTCGTCGACCTACCTGATCGATCCCGCGACCGGCAAGCTCGACCCGTCGGCCAAGCGTTTGTACAGCGAGCGCTTGCAGGATGAATTGTTCAAGTCGGGATTCCGCAACGAGACGAACGTTTCGGTCAGCGGAGGAAACGAGAAGTCGGACTACTTCATTTCGCTGGGTTACCTCAAGGACGAATCCTATGTGATCGAGTCGGGCTTCGAGCGTTACAGTGCCCGTATAAACGTCAATACCAAACTGCGTAAGTGGCTCAAGGTGGGTGCGAACCTCTCCTACGCTCACACCATCCAGGACAATGTGCTGGAAAGCAGTTCGGCGGCCAGTTCCGCATTCGCCACGGCGCGTTCGTGGGCTCCGGTGTTTCCGGTTTACGCACGCGATGCCGAGGGTAAAATCAAGTACGATGAAAACGGCGACAAGGTTTACGATGTCGGTACGGGACAGACCGACGGCACGACGGCCCGTCCCGGAACGGCCGGACAGAACATCATCGCCACGCTGAAGATGGATACGCGCGACATCAAGCGCAACAACCTTCAGGGCCGGGCGTACGGAGAGATCTATTTTCTGCGCGACTTCACCTTTACGTCGAGCGCGTCGCTGGGCTACCGTGCTTCCGACGAGCTGCTGTTTTACAACCCCTACATCGGCGACGGTGAAGGGACCGATGGCAAAATCAACAAAAAGTCGACGGATGTTTACGACCTCGACCTGATCCAGATGCTCAACTACAAAAAGACGATCGGACGCCACAGCATCAACGCTTTGGTCGGCCACGAGTACAACAGTTGGGTACGCGATTACATGGAAGTGTTGAAGACCAAGATTTACGACCCGAAAAACCCGCAGTTGAACAATGCCGGGGATATGTCGGCAATCGAGGGTTATCAGGATGTGCTGCGCATCCAGGGTTACTTCGGTAAACTGGAGTACAACTACGACAACCGTTACTATTTCTCGGGCGGTATCCGCCGCGACGGAACCTCGCGTTTCAAATACCATCCGTGGGGCACGTTCTGGTCTATCGGCGGTTCGTGGCGCATCGGAGCCGAGAAGTTCATGGAGAAAACGCACAGTTGGCTTTCGGAACTGAAGCTCCGCGCTACCTACGGTACGCAGGGCAACGAGGACCTGTCCAACTATTATCCCTACACCGACCAGTATAACGTAACTATTTCCGAGGGTAAGCTGGGTACGGAGATCTACTATTACGGCAATCCCGACCTGACGTGGGAGAAGCAGAAGACGTTCGACGTGGGTCTGGACGTGGGCCTGCTGAAAGACCGCATCAACCTGACGGTGGATTACTTCATCCGTGTGTCGGACGGCCTGCTCTTCAAGCGTACGAAGGATATTTCGACCGGCCGCGCGTACGACTGGTACAACGTCGGCAAACTGCGCAACTCGGGCTTCGAATTCGACGTGAACTTCAAGATCATCCAGAAGAAGGACTGGTACTGGGACGTGTCGGTCAACGGTTACACCTATGCCAACAAGATGCTCAACCTGCCCGACGAGTACAAGGAGTCGGGTATGCCCAACGCCAATCAGCGTATTTACGAGGGTAAGGATATTTACCGCTGGGAGATGCGCCAGTATGCAGGCGTGAACGAAGTGGGTAAGTCGCTCTGGTACATGGATCAGGACATCCTGGATGATGCCGGCAACGTTGTCGGCGTGGAGAAAGTTACCACTGACGATTCCACCAAGGCGACGCAGTATCTGCTGGAGAAGAGCGCTCTTTCCGATTTTACGGGTGGCCTGAACACCTCCCTGCGCTGGAAAAACCTCGACCTGACGATTATGGCCAACTTCCAGTTCGGCGGTTACGGCTACGATTACGACTATTCGATGTTCGCCAGCTCGAACTTTCCGATGAACCGTCTGAAGAGCTATACCGACGCCTGGAACCCCGAAACGGGCAAAGGTTCGGACCCGATCTGGAACACCGCCGATGCCAACATCAACGCATCTTCGGACCGTTTCCTGGTCAGCAATACCTATTTCAACCTGCGTAACATCACGTTGGGCTACACCTTCCCGTCGAACTGGATGAGCAAGATCGGCATTAAGAGCGCGCGTATTTACTTCGCCTGCGACAACGTCTTCTTCGCTTCGAAGCGTAAGGGCTACGATCCCCGTACGAGCATGGGCGGCCAGGGCGTAAGCGTCAACAGCACGGCGGTTAACGTTCAGGGTACGTACTACTCGCCCATTCGCACGACCTCGGTAGGTCTCAATATTAACTTCTAAGATCGATATCGATATGAAAAAAATACTGATATTTTTAATGAGCGCGGCTGTCGCGGTATCTTGCAGCGACAGTATTTTCGACGTGGACCCGTCGGGAAAAGTCTCTTCGGAAACCCGGGATGAGGTGGCCAAGGACGACCCCGATAAGGTGCTCCAGGGAATCGAGGCATCCATCTATGTGCATTATGCCACCTATTATGTCGGCAATCAGTGGATGACCGGTTTCAAAGGCATCGAACTCGCGTTCGGCCAGGCAGCGCAGGATATGACCATGCTGATGCAGCACAGCATGCACTTCTATATGTATGCTAACGACTATTGGCAGGAGGAGTACTCGCCGACCTCGAACCTGTGGAACATGTTCTACATTCCTATCGCCACGGCCAATGAGATTCTCTCCACGGCTACCACCGAGGCTTCGGCTGATTCGGAGACGATGAAAGCCTACCGTGCGCGTGCGCTGACCTCCCGCGCTTTCGGGTACTACCACCTGATCAACTTTTTCCAGTTCCGGTATTCGGATGCGAACAAGGACCTGCTGGGCGTACCCCTCGCTACCGAGGAGACCCTGGGCCAGAACCTGCCGCGCGCCACGATGGAGCAGGTTTACAAGCGAATTACTGACGACCTGGACGAAGCGTTGGACATCTTTGAGGAGATTGGGTATGACGACACCAGTTCCCGGACCGATTTCGATGCCAGCGTAGCCTCCATTCTGCGCGCCCGCGTCGCCCTCGTAATGGAAGACTGGACCACGGCCGCCTCGCTGGCCGATGATATTCTTGCCAAATATACGCTTGTTTCCAAAGAGAACTATAACAATGGTTTCAACCGTATCGAGAATGTTCCGAGCCTGATTTTCGGTTTCAAGATGACGGCCGACAATTGCCAGACCTATGCAACCTGGTGTTCGCAGATGGACCCCTATATGTCGATTTATGCGGGAACCTGGGCTGAACGTCCGATCCACTCCTACCTCTACGCGCGTCTGAATCCGACCGATGTGCGCCGCGGCTGGTGGCTCAACAAGACGGACAATCCGGACCCGAACGCTGCGACGAGCGGTTATGCGTGTCTGCTTCCCGCTGGACTGCCCAATACGCTCGCTTCGGGCGTGAAGGCCCGTTCGGAATATGTTTCGGTTAAGTTCCGCGGTTACAACGGTGATTGGAACAACACCGACCTGATCTACATGCGTGCCGAAGAGGCCGTCTTCATCAAGGCCGAGGCCGAGGCGCACAGCAATATCGCCGCCGCCAAGAAGACGCTCAAGGATTACGTAACGACTTACCGCGATCCGGGTTACGACATTACGGCCACTTCGCTCGATGACGTTGTCGAAGAGATTATTCTTCAGAAACGTATTGAGATGTGGATGGAGGGCGCTCTGGAGTGGCTCGACCGCCGTCGCCTGAATATGCCGATCGACCGCAGCGACGATGCCGCGATGGAAGCTGCTGGTTTTGTGAACAACCACATCTACAAGGCAAAATGGGAACAGAACGAACCCGGCATGCGTTTCCAGTTGCCGCGTTCGGTGGTGATCGCCAATCCGGCAATCGGCGAGGCGAACCAGAACAAGGTTGAATAAACGCCGCTGTATAGCATTTATCGGGTCCGCTGTCCGTCGGGGCAGCGGACCTTGTTCTGTGTTTTCCCGGCCGGATGATTTTGGCCGCTCCGAGAAAAAAATACCGACAAAATTGCATGCAGCATTTGCAGTATTAAATTTTTTGCTTATCTTTGCACCACGATAATACGGAATACCCCGTTTTTCGCGGATGGTGCCATAGCTCAGTTGGTAGAGCAAAGGACTGAAAATCCTTGTGTCCCCGGTTCGATTCCTGGTGGTACCACTTTTAAGATTGAATAGAACGTTGTAAGTGAATAACTTACAACGTTTTTTCTTTGTCTGAGGTAAAACACAGGTAAAACGAAGATGTGATAGAGGGACCTGTAATCGTGAGGCGGCCGTGTCGGTACAGCGGTCTTTCGGTTACACGACCTTTGACCATTAAACTACTGTTCGATGAATTGTCGGAGCCGGTATTTTGCAGATACCGGCCCCGTTTTTTTATGGAGGCAGTTCGGCATTTCCGCCGGATCGGCAGGGTGGTTTGAAGCCCGGTCGGGGAAACGTTGTGGATCGTCGATTCGTAACGTTTTTGTGTGCTGTGAGGGCGGTTCCTAAGTTTTACGATATTTTTTCGATGGCTTTTCGCTGTTTGTCCGGTTTTCTGTCCGGGGGGCCACTTTCTTCCCGATTCATCCGTCATGCTTTGTTCCGTCTGGTCTTCCGAACCGGATTTTTCGTCATTTAACTATTGACCTTTGTTGCAGCGTGCAATAATTTATCTATTTTTGTGTGTTCCAAAACGTTTGAAAAGTAATGCAAACGGTTTAGTATTCGTAGTGCTCCCGGCAACTACACGTTTGAAGGCAGGGTTTTTTGCGCCTAGCTACAAGCGTGTAGTAAAAATTCATTTCATAATTCCGGTAATTTGCACTATGAAACGGCAGCGGCGTAATGATATTTTGGTAGAACAGGTCGTGGAGAGACTGAAGATGGTCCGCCGTGAACGAGGTTTAACCCAAGAAAATGTCCGGTTCGATACCGACTTGAATATCGGTCGGATCGAAAGCGGAAAACATAGCATTTCGCTGACGACGCTGGCTGATTTGTGTGACTATTACAATGTTCCGCTGGAGGATTTCTTCAAAAAGATAGTGACGCGTTAGTGAAATGAAAGAACCCGGGGAGTGGAGCCCCGGGTTCTGTTTTTTCGTTCAGAGTTGTTTCTCGTAAGCCAGTCGTTCGCCGCTCCGGTAGATGACTTTTCCGCAGTAAGTGAACCCGGCGCGTTCGATCAGACGCAGCATGGTATGGTTGTCGAAGTTGGTGTCGATACGAAATGCCCGGACTCCCTGTTCGAGTGCCAGCGCCTCCGTGCGGTGGAGGAATTCCGCCGCTACGCCTCGTCCCCGCTCTCCGTCTGCGACGGCCAGGCGGTGTACCAGTACGTACGGTTCATCGGTGAGCCATTGGCCCTCGATGGCATCGTATGCCGGTTCGCCGCCGAAAACCACTGCCCCGTAGGCGATTACCGCATGGGGGCCTTCCATGCCGGATTTACAGAGCACATAGCCGCGGCCGCGGCCGATGTCCGCCGAAATGTGCCCCGGAGCGGGGTATCCGTCCTGCCATTGGCGGCTGCCTGCCGCATGCATCCGGGCCTGAGCCTGGCGGATGATCTGCATGATGCGGTCTGCTTCGCAGGACTTTGCCTGCCGGAAAGTCAATTCGTTGTCCATGTTGCAAATATATAAAAATGTTTAAAATATCTTCCCGTCCGGACATTTTTTCTGGTTTTTTGTTTTTGTTGTGTCAATTTGTGACATTTTATCAGTTTTTACTGACTGGCACAGGATTTGACCGTATCGGATATGAACGCGCCGGGAGGCGCGGGAATGGAACGAAACGTTAAACCAAAATAAAACCAAGGAGGACAAAACTATGGTACCTGTAAGACGTAATCAGAATTGGCTGCCGGGCATTTTCAACGATTTCCTGGGCAGCGAATGGCTCACCGAACGCCACAACTCCACGGCTCCCGCCGTCAACATCCTCGAGGATGAGAACGAATATAAAGTGGAAGTCGCCGCTCCGGGTATGACGCGCGACGATTTCAAGGTGCATGTCAACAAGGACAATGAACTGATCATCACGATGGAAAAGCGGGCCGAGCAGAAGGAGGAGGACAAAAAGCACAAGGGGACCTACCTGCGGCGCGAGTTTTCCTATACGCAATTTCAGCAGAGCCTGCTGTTGCCCGACAATGTCGAGCGCGAGAAAATTGCGGCGCGGGTCGAAAACGGCGTGCTGACCATCGGGATTCCGAAAAAGAAAGAGGCTGAAGCTGCCGTTGCAGCCCGCCAGATCGAAGTTAAGTAGGAAAATATTCCCGGAATCGGGAGGGTCCGGAGCACCGGACTCTCTTTTTTTTGTAATTTAGCAGACGGAAAGATCCCCGACATGCACGAGTCTCGGAAAAAATCCCTATCTTTGGTGTGGTTTAGTTTGGTGCAAAAATGGAAAACAGATGAAAGTCGGATTATTCATTCCCTGTTATATCAATGCGGTGTATCCCGATGTGGGGCGGGCGTCGTATGAACTGCTCCGCAAGGTCGGGTGCGACGTGGACTATCCGCTCGACCAGACCTGCTGCGGCCAGCCGATGGCCAATGCGGGCTTCGAGAAAGATGCCCGGGCGTTGGCCGAGCGCATGGATGCGCTTTTCGAGAAGTACGATTATGTGGTCGGCCCGTCGGCCAGTTGCGTGGTCTTCGTGCGCGAAGGCTATCCGCGGTTGCTGGACAATTATAAAGAGCAAGCGTGCATCGATGCGCGCATCTGGGAGATTTGCGAGTTCCTCCACGACGTGGTGAAGCCTGCGCGGCTCGACGCCCGTTTTCCGCACAAGGTCAGCCTGCACAACTCCTGCCACGGGGTGCGCAAGATGGACCTCTCGTCGCCCAGCGAAATGAACGTTCCCTACCATTCGAAACTGCGCGACCTGCTGTCGCTGGTCGAAGGCGTCGAGGTTGCCGAGCCGGAACGGCGCGACGAGTGCTGCGGCTTCGGCGGCATGTTCTCCGTCGAGGAGAATGCCGTGTCGGTAGCCATGGGACGCGCCAAGGTGGATCGCCACATCGCGACCGGGGCCGAATATGTCACCGGGGCCGACTCGTCGTGCCTGATGCACATGCAGGGGATCATCGACCGCGAAAAACTGCCGGTGAAGACCATTCATATCGTTGAAATCCTCAATTCGAAGTTATGAGCACGCATTCCAAAGCCGCGAAGCGGTTCGTCGCCGATGCCGAACGCATGGCCTGGCACGACAAGGCGTTGTACGCCGTGCGTGAAAAACGCGACCGGATGATGATGACCGTTCCCGAGTGGGAAGGGCTGCGGCAACTCTCTTCTCGGATCAAACACCACACCCTGAGCCGTCTGGGGCACTATCTCTGCGAATTCGAACGCCACGCCACGGCCAACGGCATGACGGTCCATTGGGCGAAGGATGCCGCGGAGATGAACGAAATGGTCTGGCAACTGATCCGGGAGCACGGAGGTTCGAACCTCGTCAAGAGCAAGTCGATGCTTTCCGAGGAGTGCGCCCTGACGCCTTACCTGCATGAACGGGGCGTCGATGCCGTCGAAAGCGACCTCGGCGAACGGATCATGCAACTGCTGCACGAGCCGCCCAGCCACATCGTCCTGCCGGCGATCGGCGTGCGGCGCGAGGAGGTCGGCGCGCTGTTCGAACGCGAAATGCACACCGAACCGGGCAACAGCGACCCTACCTACCTGACACATGCCGCACGAAAGGCCCTGCGTCCCAAGTTTCTTGGGGCCGATGTCTCGATGACGGGCGTCAATTTCGCGGTGGCCTCGACCGGGGCGCTGGCCGTCTGCACCAACGAGGGCAATGCCGACCTGGGAACCTCGTTCGCCGACCTGCACATCGCCATCATGGGGCTGGAAAAGGTGATTCCCGACATGGAGGCGCTGGCGGTTTTCACGCGCCTTTTGGCCCGCTCGGGCACGGGGCAGCCCGTCACGACCTATACGTCGCTCTACCGCAAGCCTGCGCCGGGCAAGCGGATTCACGTCATCCTGGTCGACAACGGCCGTTCGGAGTGGTTGGCCGACGCTGCGCACCGCAACATGCTCAAATGCCTGCGCTGCGGGGCTTGCATGAACACCTGCCCGGTCTATCGCCGTTCGGGCGGTTACTCCTATTCGTATTTCATTCCCGGGCCGCTGGGCATCAACCTCGGGATGCTCCGTTCGCCGAAGCTCTACCACGGCAACGTCTCGGCCTGCTCGCTGTGCTACTCCTGCTCGGATGTCTGCCCGGCGCGGATCGACCTCGGGGAGCAGATCTACATGTGGCGGCAGCAACTCGACGGGTTGCGCCTGGCCGATCCGGTGAAGAAACTTTCGGTCAGGGGAATGGATTTTGTCATGGGTGGACGGCGGCGCTTTTACGGCGGTATCGCCTTGGCCCGCGTCGCCGAAAAATTGCCGCGTTTCGTGCTCGAAAACGGGCTGAATCCGTGGAGCGCTCCCGGCCGCGCTATGCCGCCCTTTGCGCCGCAAACGTTCAATGCCTGGTGGAAAAAAACAAAAAAAAGATGAGTAGCAAAGACGAAATACTGAAAAAATTATCCGCCGACGGGATGCCTGAATATCCGCGTCCCGAGGCGGATTTCACGCCCCAGCGGTTCGACGATTCCGCGGCGACGTTTGCCGAGCGGCTTGAAGCTGCCGGAGGCAAAGCCGTGCGGATGCAGCCCGGCGAAACCCTCGACGAGGTGGTTCGCCGCTGTTATCCCGATGCACGGACGATCGCTTCGGTTCTGCCGGAGCTGACCCTTGCCACACTCGATCCCGATTCGGTGGAAGACCCGCGCTGCCTGGTAGATGTCGACCTGGGCGTTGTGGCGGGAGCATTTGGCGTTGCGGAGAACGGTGCGGTGTGGATCGCGCAGGACATCCGCCACAAAGCCCTCTATTTCGGAGCTACGGCGCTCGTGATCGTCGTTCCGAAAGATGCCGTCGTCGACACGATGCACGAGGCCGTCGTGCGGCCCGAAGTCGACGATTTCGGCTACGGCTGTTTCGTGTCGGGACCTTCGAAGACCGCCGACATCGAGCAGGCGTTGGTTTTCGGCGCCCACGGGCCGATGTCCGTGACGGTGGTAATCCGGGCTTAAAGTGTGAGGTGGAGAATGGGGTAGGGTCTGCCCGAGGGGTCCAGCGCATCGCGCGATGCAATGCGAAAGCCCATGCGGGCATAAAATCCCACGGCCTGCGTATTCTGCTCGTTGACATCCACTCGCCGGATTCCGCGGTGGGCGACGAGGTATTCTATGAGTTTGCGCCCCAATCCCTTTCCGCGTGCGGAGGGTGTGACGAATAACATTTCGAGCATATCGGCTTCGACGCCTGCAAAGGCCGCGAAGTCGTTTTCGTTATCCCGTATTACATAGAGTTCCACGGCCTGAAGCGCCTCTTCGCGCACCATGCGTCGGTAAAATTCGATGTCCTTCGGGGTAAGGAATCGGTGCGTGGCGCGTACCGAACTCTCCCACAGGCTGGTAAGGGCGTCGAGTTCGTGCGGAGCTGGAGACGGGAGCTGTTCGATCACTGTCTATAAGAGCATTACGGGAGGTTTGCGCCGGGTGAAACTGCGTGCGAGGGCTGCGGCGAAGGGAGTTTCGAAGGTGCGTGCGCCGACCGGACACCCTTTGACGCAGGCGCAGCAGCGGATGCAGCGGGCCGGGTCCGTGTGCACTTCGTCGCCGCGTGCGATGGCCTGCGTCGGGCAGATCGCGGCGCAGCGGCCGCAATGGGTGCAGCGGCCGGGATCGCCTGCGGGCAGGTAGACGACGGGGTTTTTCTTCTGGCGGCGACGGTAGCCCACGACGAAGCGGATAAACCGCAGCATCGGCAGCAGGGGTGTATGCAGGTCCTTCAGCTTTGCAGCGTCGATTGGCGCCGGCGTCTCTGCCGCGAGTTTTTGGCGGACTGCGGCGCCGAACGCCGCAGCCTGGGCGAGGTCCTGCGCATCGGGCCGCCCTGCGGCAATGGGTGCGGCGTCGGTGCTGTACGAGTGTTCCCCGACGAATGCGGCGGCGGCCACGGGGACGAATCCCTGCCGGGAGGCCAGTTCCGCCAACTCCGCCGCGGCCTTTTCGAAGGCCCGGTTGCCGTAGACGGCGATGATGACGGCGGGCGTTCCCGCGCCGCGGAGCGTTTCGAGCCGTTTTACGGCCGTCGGGGCGACGTGTCCTCCGTAGACGGGGGCGGCGATGACGGCCACTGTGTCCGCCGGCAGCGTCGCGGACTGTGCCGCTGCATGCGTCAGATCGATGGTTTTCAGGGCGGCGGCTTCCGCGGGATCTTCCCCGGCTCGGGAGGCGATGCCCCGGGCCACTGCCGCGGCGATTTTTTTCGAAGTCCCCGTCGGTGAAAAAACGACGGTACAGACGGTTTCCGGTTTCATATTTCGGTGTTGGCTTTTTGCAAAGGTAATCAAAAATCCCGGGCTCCGGACCAAATGTTGCATATTCCGCCTCTTTCGTCTATATTTGGCTCCGCAACTTTAAACGACAGATTATGAGGATCAAAACTTTTGAAATCCGCGTAGACCCGGCTCTGCGCGAGCATGACGAGCGGACGGTGAACGAATTTCTTTCGGCTGTCCGCGTATCGCGCATGCACTGCGGATGCCTGCGAAGCCGCAATTCGTGGACGCTTATTATTTTCTACAACGAAGAGGCTTCCGACGCGCCTGCATTGCAGGCGGCGCTCGTCCGGGAATTTCTGCCTGTAACATCGGACCTTACGCCGCAGGAGTGCGAGCGTTTCGAGGCGCTCCGCCGGTGGCGCGACGCGCGTGCGGCGAACATGGGGCACAAACCCTTTGTGATCGCCTCGAACCGCGACCTGCTCAATGTGGCCCGGGGCGATGTCAGCTCGCCCGGCGATCTGCTCACGATCGCGGGCTTCGGGGCCCGCAAAGCCGAACTTTACGGCGAGGAGATCGTCACTGTGCTCGATTCCGTTTCGGAACCTGTTTTCGATTGAGGGGGCGGAATCGGATTTGTGTTGATAAACATGCGCGCGAATCGGAATTTTTTTTATCTTAGCTGCGACACAACTAATTACATGGAAAAAATGAAAACGAATCTGATTGCCTGCGCGGCGCTGCTGATGACGGCGTGCTGCGGGAATCCGTCGGCCGAGAAGGCCGCGGCGACGAAAACCGAAGTGAAATACGGACCGGAGATCGCCCTCGTGATGCCCGACACCGTGGGTGGAACAAGCGTGAACGAGGCGCTGGCAAACCGCCGCTCGTGGCGTGAATATGCGGCTGCGCCGCTGGCGCTCGAAGAGCTTTCGGGTGTAATGTGGGCTGCCGCCGGCATCAACCGCCCCGGACCGGACCGCCTGACGGCCCCTTCGGCGCTGGCGCTCTATCCGATCCGTGTCTATGCGTTCTTCGCCGAAGGCGTCTATTCCTACGATGCCAAGGGGCAAAAACTGGTGCGTGTGCTGGAGGGCGACCGCCGCAAACTGGCCGGAATGCAGGACTTTGTCTATACCGCTCCGCTGAACCTGGTTTACCTGGCCGACCTGACGGCTTACGA
This sequence comes from Alistipes montrealensis, assembly GCF_018362775.1. Taxonomy (GTDB): domain Bacteria; phylum Bacteroidota; class Bacteroidia; order Bacteroidales; family Rikenellaceae; genus Alistipes; species Alistipes montrealensis. Next base: position 135,649 of record NZ_JAGYXY010000006.1, on the reverse strand, counting down.
AGGTAAGAACATCCCGGCGGAGCATGTCCGTTACCTCTGCGGGCAGGACGCCGCGGGTTATGCCGAAAACGTGAATATCTATACGGCGGGTCACGGCCTGCGTTCGATCACACGCGGCAGCGCTCCCGAGGCCGAACTGCTGGCAGCCCTCGGGCTGGAGCCTGCGCGTTATTTCGTGGCGCTGGCGCAGACCGTCGGCAAATAACCGTATCGGCCGATGATCCGGGCGACCCATTCGTGGGCCGCCCTTTTTTGTGCCGTCAGTCGGCCGACGGAGTGTCCTGCCCGGATCGGGAGCCCCGCCCGCGTTCCTCCATCGGGGCGATGTAGAACCCCTTGCCGGGCGTCCATTCGACGCAGAACAGTTTTTCCACATCGGGGCAGCCCTCCTCCCGGAGGCGGCGTGTGAGCCAGTGTCGGGTTTTGCCGCAGCGCAGGAGCGAGTCGTCGAGGATTTTGCCGCCGTTGACCAGCAGGTAGGACTCGGGCGGTTCGTTGCGCCGCGAGACGGTGATGCGGCCGTTGGTCTCGAAACGCACGTCGTCCACGTCGAACATCGAAAAAATGCCGTTTTCGCGCAGCAGGGTCCGGAACTGTTCCATTTCGAGGCCGTTGCGGCGGAACTCGCGCAGCACCAACTTGCGGTCGCGGACGAGCATCGCTGTGTCGCCCTTGATCGCTTTGCGGATGCGGCGGAAGCGCATCAGGTAGCGCAGGGCGACGTTCACGGCGGTCCAGACGACGAACGTGAAGACCAACTGCCAGACCGAGGTGTCGGGATTGTAGATGACCCCGCCGACCAGGGCGCCGAGTACGAAAGCGTTGACCGAATCGAGCGGCGTGAGTTGCGCCATTTGGGTTTTGCCCGAGACGCGCAGGAAGAAGATGATTCCCAGCATGCCGACGAGCAGTTTGACGGTGATCGAAAGGTACATAGACGGAGTTTTTGAGGTGGAATTGCAAATTACGGGCAAAAGAATCGCCGTGCCGCAGGCCGCTGCCGGCGATTCTGAATGTCTGTTCGGGCGTTATTGGTTTGTTTTTAGGCGGATATGTTTGGTTTTTGCAGGGTGTTTTCAGGGTGTTGTGTGTTATTATGAATGATGTGGTAAATAAAAAAGTGCACATTGTTGTTCGGTTTTTCCAAAAAATCCCTAACTTTGTGACCTGTACGGGTCTAATCCGCGGTTGTGCGGCGGAAAGGACGATTTGAACGAGAGCCGATGGATGAAGTTTTGTCCGGGTTTGATTACCTGACATATTATTTTTACCTGCTGTACTATAAGTTTATCGGCTATCCGGTCGTGCTGCGTATCTGTATCGCTGTCGTTACGTTGTGCGTGGTTTTCTACCTGTTCCTCGCTCTCTACCTGGCCTATGGCATCTACCGCCGCCAGCGGGAAAAGAATCTTTTCGCCCGCATCTACAAGCGGTTTTATGATCCCCTGAAATCGGTCTTGGCCGACCGCGAGAACCGCACCATCGGCGAGATCGCCGACCTGGTGAATCATGACATCAAAAAGAGCCTCAAGCGCCAGGAGATGCGTTTTTTGGTCCAGGTGCTCATCAAGATCAAGAGCGAGCTGGGCGACAAGGCGCTCAACAACTACAACATGCAGAACGTGCAGGGCGTATTCAAGGTAGGCAGTTTCTTCGAGCGCGAAATCCAGTTCGGGCGGCCGCGGCATAAGATTCAGGCCCTGCTGTCGATCCAGTCGGTCAACGGATACGTCTCCGAGGCCGTGCTGGTGCGTTTCCTCTACCACCGCCGCATCGAATTGCGCCACGCTGCGCGTTTCGCCTACATGTGGCTGAGCCAGAGCAACCCGTTCCGTTTCTTCGACGAGGATACCACGATGAAACTCAGCAAGTGGGACATGGCCGAAATCCATATGATCGTGCAGCACCGCCAGAAGATGGGATTCGTGGTTCCGAGTTTCCTCAAGTGGGTTAACAGTTCGGTCGAGGACAATGTGAAGGCATTCTTCGTGAGCGAGATCAAGCTCTTCGAACAGACCGACAACTGCCCGCCGCTGCTCGACATGCTCAACACGAAAACCTGGACGCTGCGCAACGAGATCATCCGCACGCTCGGCGGCATGCAATACGTCGAGTCCGAGCCGAAGATGGTCGAAATCTACGACGTGCAGCCCGAATACATCAAGCGGAACATCCTGGCCTCCGTGGCCGGTTTGCGGACCGGGCGGGCGCTCGGATTCCTTCACGAAGCCTTTGAGCGTGCCGACGACCAGGGTACGAAACTCTGTGCGCTGACCTGCCTCTACGATTACGGAGAGTCGGGCCGCAGCCTTTTCGGGCAGCTCGAAGCCCTGACGACGGGGTATGCCTCGCAACTTTTCGCCCACGTCAAGAACCCCTTAACGAACCGGGCATGAAAGAGTTTTTGTTCGATTTTTTCAATTATTTCGTATTCTTCTATACGAGTTTCCTGGCGATCAGCTTTATCGTCATGATGTTCCTGTCGTTCATCTCGCTGAAACTCCGCAAGAGCTATTACGACGACAACTACGTGCGCAAGGTGCTGAGCGAATCGCCCTATACGCCCGGCGTGTCGGTGATCGCGCCGGCCTACAACGAGGAGAAGACCATCATCGACAACGTCGACTCGATGCTCGGCCTGGACTATCCGCTTTTCGAGGTGATCATCGTGAACGACGGCAGCAAGGATTCGACGCTCGACAAGCTGATCGAGCACTATGAACTGATCGAGGTCCCCTTCGCCTATATCGAGCGCATCAAGACCCAGCCGTTCCGGCGCGTGCTCAAGTCGACGAACCCCGAGTATCACCGGCTGATCGTCGTCGACAAGGAAAACGGCGGTACGAAGGCCGACGCTTCGAATGCGGGCATCAACGCCGCATCGTATCCCTATTTCATCTGTACCGACGTGGACTGCATCTTGCGCCGCGACGCCCTCTACCGCTGCATCTGGCCCGTGCTCTCGTCGTCGAAGCATGTGATTGCCGTGAGCGGCACGATGCGCATGGCCAACGGCTGCCGGATCAAGGACGGGCAGGTGGTCGAGGTCCGGCCGCCCCATACGCCGATTCCGCTGTTCCAGAACCTGGAGTACATGCGTTCCTACCTGGTGGGCAAGATGGGCTGGTCGGCGATCAACGCCATGCCCAACGTCTCGGGCGGCTTCGGGCTTTTCGACCGCCAGGTGGCCATTGCGGCGGGCGGTTACGACCCGATGTCCTTCGCCGAGGACATGGACCTGCTGGCCCGCATGGTGGGCTACATGTGCGACTTCTCGCGTCCCTACAAGGTCGTGCAGGTCCCCGAGACCTGCTGCTGGACGGAGGGACCCCCGAACCTCGTGGTGCTCTACCGCCAGCGTACGCGCTGGGGCCGCGGACTGATGCAGGCGCTGATGATCCACCGCAAGATGATTTTCAACAAGACCTACCGCCAGACGGGCCTCATCACGCTGCCCTACATGGTCATCTTCGAATTCCTGGCCCCGATCATCGAGGCCACGGGATTTCTCGTGTTCCTCTTCCTGGCTATCACCGGGGCCGTCAACTGGAGTACGATGTGGGTGATTTTCCTGGCCATTTACCTTTTCTGTCAGTTCCTTTCGCTGGTCGTCGTCGCCTACGACTATTACCTGGGCACGCTCTACCGGCGGGGCTATGAATACATATGGATCATTGCAGCATCCATCCTCGAACCGTTTATCTACCATCCGCTGATCACCTTTTTTTCGCTGAAGGGGTATCTCAACCACCTCATGTCCCGCGACTACAAGTGGGGCCAGATGACGCGCAAGGGTTTCAGCCAGCGTGATGCGGCCGTAGCGGTGGACAGGCCGAACGTTCCCCCCCCCTCGGTTGGTGGGACTACTCCTGGTAATGATCATTAAATCCTGTAAGCAGTATGAAAAATCCGATACGAATTCTCGCAAGGCTCCTGTTTACGGCCGGTCTTCTTTTCTCAGTCCTGGCTCCCCTGCACGTTTCCGCGCGGGACATGACGCCGGAGGAGTATGCCGAGAAGGTGCAGGGCTATTTCGCCGAAGAACAGTGGGAAGAGGGCAAGCGGCTGCTCGACGAAGGCGTGGAGAAGTATTCGTTTGCCTCGAACCTGCAATTCCTGCTGGGAAAATACTGGTTCAATGCGAAGGACTACGACAAGTCGCGCTACTACCTGCTCAAGGCCGTCGATATCAATTACGACAACGTTGAGGCCAAACAACTGCTGGTCGATGTCGAGGACATCACGCAGAACTACTCCAGTGCCATCTGTTTCGTCAACGAACTGCTGGAGGTGAATCCCTACTGGCGGGGGCTGTGGCGGCGTAAGATCGATCTCTACCGCAAGCAGGGCAACCACGTCGAAGCCGACCGCCTGCTGAAACGCATCAACCAGATCTATCCGCAGGACACCGTATTGCACAAGGACATGGTCTACTCGATGGAGCTGAACTACCAGCGACAGAAACGCGCCGGGGACCGAAAAACAGCCATCCTGACGCTCGAAGAACTGCTGAAAAGCGTTCCCGACAACGAACAGTATTACCTCGACATCATCAACCTGCATTTGCAGGAGGGCGAGCAGGAGCAGGCGCTGGCCTGGACCTCGCGCGGACTGGCCGCCCTGCCGGGCAGCGTGACGCTGGTGTATAAAAAGGTGGGCATCCTGAGCGAGATGAACCGCCACCCCGAGGCGCTGGCCTTCATGCGCGACCGCATGCGGGGGCGGACTACGCCCGAATTGCAGCGGCTTTATAACACCTTGGTGCTCGATGCCGCGCGCGCCGAGCGCCAGCGTGACCCGTATGTGCTCTACGGCACGGCTTTCGAACGCGGCGACCACAGCCGCGAAGTGCTCGACTACCTGCTCAACACTTCGATGATGCGTGGTTATAACGACGACGCGCTCTTCTACCTGCGCGAGACGAAACGTTACTACGGCGACGATAAATCGGTGCTTTACAAGGAATACCTGATTTACCGCAACATGGGCGAGGAGCGCCAGGCCTTCAACCGGCTGATGCAGTTGTGCGAACGCTATCCCGGCGATGAGGAGCTGACCGATGCGCTCTGCCGCATGCAGTTGCAGCGTGCCGACCGCCTGATGGAACAGGAACTCTTCACCGAAGCGCTGCCTGCCGCGATGTTCGTCACCCGGCAGCCGACCGACGCGGAGACGCTCCGTGCCGCCTGGGAGAAGGTGTTCTCGTGCCGCATCCGGATGAAGCGTTACGCCGATGCCATGGCTACGCTCGATACCTTGGCGACGCGTTTCCCGGATACGGAAAACCTGATCGGCAAACGGGCCCTCGTGCTCGACCGCATGGGCCGCACGTCCGAGGCGATGTATCTCTACCTGGGCGCTATCGAACGGGCCGATCCCCAGATGCGCGATTTTTATGTGGCGGGTTATGCCGACATCGCTATTCCCTACATCAAGCAGTGCCTGGAGGAGGGAGCCATGGCCCACGCCTTCGCCGAGGCCGACCAACTGCTGACGCTGGACCCGTCTAACGATCAGGCGTTGCGCTACGCCATCAATGCCGCTTCGCAGATGGGACGCGACGACGTTTTCCGCGAATATACCGATCGGGGACTGGCGCGCCATCCCCGCGAACCGTTCTACCTGGCCAAGAAGGCCGCCTCGCTCGATGCCGAAGGGCAGTACGAGGCTTCGATCGAACTGGTCCGGCCCGTGCTGTGGGACTATCCCGGCAACCGCCAGCTGACGGGGGCGCTCTCGCAGAGCAGCGAGTACCGGGCGCTGGACCTGACCCGCCGGGGGCGTGCCGACGAGGCGTTGGCGGTCCTCGATACGGCGCTCTACTACGACGCCAAAAACAAGTCGCTGCTCTATGCCAAGGGCCTCGCCTACGAGAAGAAAAAGGAGTACGGGCTGGCTTATTTCTACCAGCAGAACTACGAGCCTTCGGCTGCCGAGTTCTACTCTTTCAACCGCCACCTCAAGGGGCTGCGTTACGGGATGCTCCAAAACGAAATCGGGCTGGAATACCTGCAGTCGCGCTACGGCGACGATTACGCCATCCAGTCCGTCGCCACGCTCCAGTATACGCGCAAACAGCCGAAGAATACCTATACGGGCCGGGTCAACTATGCGGGCCGCAACGGCGAGCGCGAGGAGGATATCAATGCCAACGCCACGTCGTTCGACGGCGGCGGCGTGGGCGTCCAGTTGCAGGGCGAATGGATTCACAAATTCCCGCGCGACTGGCAGACGATGGTGAATTTCGCCTGGGCCGACCAGTATTTCCCCAGGTGGATGGGCAATGCCTCGGTGACCAAGTTCTTCCGCCGCGACTGGGAAGCCGAAGCCCGCGTCGGCTATCGCCGGCTCGAAGGCCGCAACCTCTGGTCCGCAGGTCCGGGTGTCGCGAAGTTCATCGGTCCGGTGTGGCTGAACGGCAAATGCGATTTCTTTGTCATCGACTCGAAATTCTACTACAACGCAATGGCCCAGGTGCGCTATTATCCGGTGGACGACGGGCGTTCGTACGTGGTTGGCATGGCGGGCATCGGTTCGGCTCCTGAACTGTCGGTGCTCGACCGGGCGTTGCCGGGAGCCTTCGACCATGCCAATACGATGGTGGGCATGGGCGGACAGTATATGTTTGCGCCCAATATCACGATGGGCCTGCTCGGCACGTGGTACACTTATTATACGGAGAAACGCATGGGATACGATGCGGTCCAGACCCGATACAGAAATATGTACAATATTTATGTCCAGTTGTATATCTCGTTCTAAGCGGATTCCGGCGCTCCTTTGCGCGACCCTGTGCCTGCTTCTTGCCGGGGCGGGCTGCTCCGCTGCGGGCCTGTCGCCCGCCGACTGTGCGGGTTATGCGGTCGCGCCGGCCGACGACGGTTCGCGGGAAGATGTCCGCTGGGCCGATTACCTGCGCGACCACCTGCGCCGGCGCGCTGACGGCGGCAGCCGGACAGTTCCGGACGAAGCCGCAGGCGACCGGAAGCTGTTCGGGCTTACGGTACGCGTCGACTCGCTGCTGAAGGGCGATTTCTGCGTGCAACGCGACCGCCGGGGCATACGCATTACAGCCCGCGACGGGCGGACGATGCTCTGGCTGCAATATCAGTTGATGAAGTCGCTTTCCGGGGAGGATGCGCGCATCGAGGCTGCCGACCTGCCGCTTGCGGCAGTCGGCCTGCGCGATACGGTGGGACGCTTTGCGTTCGGCTACCGGGGCCTCTACACCCCTGCGGCGCAGGATGTGGACCTCGCGGGAATCCTCTCGACGGACAACGTCGAAACAGGGTGGGGGCTTTGGGGCCACCAACTGGATCGTGTGCTGGCCGGGGATGCTCCGCAGGAGGTCTTCGCTACGGTCGGCGGCGAGGCCTACGACGGGCAGTTCTGTTTTTCGTCCGACGAGACGTTCCGCCGCATCGAAGCATACGTCGTGGATAACTTCGGCGAGGGCGACTCCATTCCGGAGCGGTTCGTGATCGCCCCGGCCGACGACGATGCCGTCTGTACCTGCAAAGCCTGTTCGGCCGTAGGCAATACGCCGAAGAGCGCGACTCCGGCCGTGATGCAGATGATCGGGCGGCTCGCCGGGCGTTTCCCCCGCCACACGTTCTTCACGCTGGGTTACCTCTCGGTGCAGGAACCTCCCGCCGTGGAGATGCCTGCCAATGCGGGAGTTATCGTCAGCGCCATGGAACTGCCCTTGTCGGCCGATGCGCTGAAATCCGCCCGGGGGAAGAAGTTCGCCGCGCGGCTCGACCGCTGGAAGAACGTCACCGGCAAGGTTTACATCTGGGACTATATCCAGAATTACGACGATTACCTGACGCCGTTTCCCGTGTTGGAACGAATGGGCGAGCGGCTGCGCTTCTACCGTGACAAGGGAGTGGAAGGAGTTTTTCTCAACGGCAGCGGCTACGACTACGTGCCTTTCGACGACATGCGGACCTATGTGCTGGCGTCGTTGATGCGCGATCCCGCCCAGCCCGTCGAGGGGCTGATACGACGTTATTTTGCGGCGAATTATCCGAAGTCGGGCGATTTGCTGGCCGATTTCTGTGTGCAGGCCGAACGGCGGGCCGCAGCTTCCGGAACGGGGCTGAACCTCTACGGCAGTATCCGCGATGCAGAGGCCTCGTGGCTCGACGCCGGGGAGTTCGTCGCCTTCTACGACGCATTGGGGCGCGTACTGCCCACGGCGAAGGATGCCGAACGCCGGCGCCTGCACGAACTGCTGACGGCCCTGAGCTATACGCGGCTCGAAGTGGCCCGCCGCCATGCCGCCGATCCGTTCGGATTTGCGGAGCGGATGGGCGACCGGCTCCGGGTGAAGCCGCAGGCCGAAAAATGGCTCGCGGCATTGGAAGAGTCCGCCTCCTTCGCCGCGATGAAACACATCAGCGAATCGGGGCTTCCCGTCGGGGAGTACCTCGACGCATGGCGCAGCCGCATTGCCCGGGCCGAAACGGTTTCGGACCTGTTGCTGGACGCCGGACTGAAAGCCGTGTCGAAGCCCGATGAACGCTATGCGGACCTCGGGGTGCTGACCGACGGCGTGCGCGGACTTTCCGCCGGATACCACTACGGCTGGCACATCAGTTCGGCCGACCTGGAGGTCGGAATCCCTGCCGGGGCGGCTTCCCGGGCGCACCGGTTCGAAATGTCGTTCCTCGACCTGCCTCGCCACCGCCTCCGTGCGCCGCAGAGCGTAGCGATTTACAAGGACGGCGTGTTGTACAAAACGTTCGAACCGGCGTCCGATGCCGAAGGACGAATTTTTACGGTTTCCGGTCCCGTGGACCTTTCGGGAGCGGAACGGATTACGGTCAAAGCGCTGCGTCCCGAAGGCGGCCGCGTGCAGCTTGCTGCCGATGAAATTTACTTAATTCCGTAGTTTATGCGAAAAAGCGGATTGACATACGCCGTGCTGCTCGTTGCAGCCGTGTTATTTTCCTCCTGCAGCAAGCGCGTGCGGCCGACCTCCGTCGAGGCCAAGGACCCCGTACGGCACTATTTCCCGATTTTGCAGGGGCAGACGCTCGACCTGGTATTCCCGGTGACCAATACGGGCGACAACCCGCTGGTGATCCACGAGATACAGACTTCGTGCGGATGTATCATCGCCGACCGCAAGTCGCGCATCATCGTACCCCCGGGACGTACGCAGCACATCCGCCTGACCTACAATAGCAATAAGAACGTCGGCGCGGTCGACCACACCGTCTGGGTTTACGGCAACATCCTCCCGGCGGGGGTGCTGAAACTCCGCTTCGATGTCAATGTCGTGCCCGATGCGGCCTATACACGCGATTACGAGGAACTCTTCCGCGAATACAACCTTCGGAACGGCATCGTGAAGGAGCTGGTCGACGGTAAAGAGTCGGAAAAAGGTTATTATGTCGATGGAAGTTATGAAGATGCACGTCAATAGGATATTCCGGATTTTAGCGGTTCTGCTGCCGCTGTTTGCCGCCGGCTGTTCGGACTCGGACGAGGGTCCCGGCAAGCCGCTCGAAATCACGCTCGCATCGCAGACGCTCGAATTGGAGCGCAGCGAGACGGGCTGTTTGCGCTTTTCGCTCTCGCCCTGGAAACCGGCGTGGACTCTCTCCCGCGCCGAACTCACGGCTGCGCCCGGCGGATCGTTCTCGTCGGGGTGCACGGTGACGGGCTGGAGCGGCCCGGTAAACGGCGTGTTCTCGATTTATATCACCGATCCGGCTGCGGGGCGGGCCTACGACGAGCAGGTTTGCCTCTCGGTGGAAGTCGGGGGACAGCGGATGACCTCCGAGCCGTTTACGCTCAGGAGTTCGGCAGCGTCGGCTGCGGGCCTGCCCGTGGTCTACGTTACGGCGTCGTCCCCGGTCGTGGATACCGATACGTGGGTCGCCGGGACGATCCGCATCGAAGGCAACGGCGGTTTCGACGACCTGCCGACGATGGCGACCGAAGTCAAGGGGCGCGGCAACTCGACGTGGAAATGGGAGAAGAAGCCCTATGCGCTGAAACTCTCGAAGAAGACCGGGATACTGGGTATGCCGAAGCACAAACGCTGGTGTCTGATCGCCAATTACATGGACCGGACGCTGATGCGCAACCGCATCGCCCATTACGTGGCTTCGCACACTTCGCTGCAATGGACGCCCCGCACGCGCTATGCGGAGGTCTGGTTCAACGGCGAATACCTGGGCAATTACCTCGTCGTCGAGCAGATCAAGATCGATGAAAACCGCCTCGACATCGACGAACTGACCACCGACGACAACGCGGGCGACGCCCTGACGGGCGGCTACCTGCTCGAAATGGACACCTACTTCGACGAAATGAATAAATTCCGGTCGTCGTATTCCGACATGCCGGTCAACATCAAGTCGCCCGATGAGTCGATTACCGGGGCGCAGTTCCAGTATATCCGGAACTATTTCAACGAAGCGGACAACCTGCTCTTCGACAAGGATTACCGCGATCCGGCGGCGATGTTCGACATCACCTCGTTCGTCGATTACTGGATCGTCAACGAACTGATGGGCAACCAGGAGATCAAGCATCCCAAGAGTTTCTATATCCACAAGCCCCGCGGGGGTAAACTGACGGCGGGTCCCGTCTGGGATTTCGACTACGGCACGCTGACGCTGGCCGACGCCGAGCGGTGGATGGTCAGGGAGACCAGCATGTGGTATTCGCGGCTGTTCCTGAGCCGTGCGGTCCGCAAGCAGGCGCGCGAACGCTGGGAAGCGCTCTACCCGTTCTTAGCGACCGTGCCCGACTACATTGAGGCGCAGCGCGACTATATCTCTGATTCGGCCCGGCGCAACCAGGACCGCTGGCCCGAGATCGACATCTCCGGCGAGGAGGTCCTGATGCCCAACGGCGATGAACTGCTCGCGTTCGACGAGGCCGTCGACCGCCTGAAGGCCAGCTATTCGATGCGCCTGGCCTGGCTCGATGCCCAGATACGGAGTTGGTAGCGCGGGCTTTCTATTCGTTTTTTTCCGAGAAATAACGCCACAGCGGTGCGGCCATCAGGGCCTGCCGGATGCGGTCGGTGCGGAGCAGTTCGAACACCTCTTCGCGCGTCATCAGATGCACGCGCAGGTCTTCCGTCGGGTCGAGGTGTTGTTCACCGAGCTTTTCGACGCCTGTTGCAAGGAAGCAGTAGGTGAGGTTGGTGTGTGTGGCCGGGTTGGGCGAAAGCGTCGTCAGCAGACGCCACTCGCCGCCGCCGTAACCCGTCTCCTCGGCCAGTTCGCGCTGCGCTGCGGCAACCATCGACTCGTCGGACGGTTCCGTCACGCCGGCGGGAATCTCGTACGACGTTTCACCCAGTGCGTGGCGGTACTGGTCGACCAGGACGAACCGCCCGTCGCGGGTGATGGCGATCACGTTGATCCAGTCGGGGTATTCGAGCACGTAGTAGTCCGGAACACGGCGCCCGTCGGGCAGTTCGAGGCTTTCGTGGCGTACCGTGAACCACGGTTTGCGGGCCAGGTATTCGCTCGTGAGGACTTTCCACTTGCGGTTTTTGGGGTTTTCCATGGCGGGAGTCTGTTTTAATGCTGCAAAAATAGCGAAAAAATTTATATCTTTGCCTCTCAACCTGGAACCGCATGATATCCCAAACGGAACGCAAACGAATCATTGACCTTATCAACCGGGAGGTGGTCCCTGCTATCGGATGTACCGAGCCGATAGCCGTGGCCCTCTGTACGGCGCGTGCGGCGGAGACGCTGGGCGCGGAGCCCGGGAAAATCACGGTGCGCCTGAGCGCCAACATCCTCAAGAATGCCATGGGCGTCGGAATCCCCGGTACGGGGATGATCGGCCTGCCGATCGCCGTAGCCCTCGGGGCGCTGGTCGGGCGTTCGGAGTACCGGTTGGAGGTGCTGCGCGACGTGACGCCGGAGGCTGTTGAGCGCGGCCGCCGCATGATCGACGAGCGGCGGATCGCAATCTGCCTGAAAGAAGACATCGACGACAAGCTCTATATCGAAGTGGAGGCGGAAGCTGCCGGCCGCAAGGCCGTGGCCGTCATCGCGGGAGGACACACTTCGTTTGTCTTCGTCAGCCGCGACGGCGAAGTGCTGCTCGACAAGCGTACTCCCGCAGCCGGCGACTGCCAGGAGGGCGACGTGCCCCTGACCCTCGGCCGCGTGTGGGACTTCGCTACGACTTCACCCCTGGACGAACTGCGTTTCATTCTCGAAACCCGCCGCCTGAACAAGGCTGCCGCCGAACGCTCCTTTGCCGGTGAGTTCGGTCATTGCGTGGGCCGCACGCTGTGCTGCGACCGCGAACGGCAGGTGATGGGCGACAGCATCTTCACCCGGATACTTTCCTACACTTCGGCCGCCTGCGACGCCCGCATGGCCGGGGCGATGATCCCTGTGATGAGCAATTCGGGAAGCGGCAACCAGGGTATCGCCGCGACGCTGCCCGTGGTGGTCTATGCCGACGAAACACACGCTTCGGAGGAGCAGACGATCCGGGCGCTCGCTCTGAGCCACCTTACGGTCATCTACATCAAGCAGAGCCTCGGCCGCCTTTCGGCGCTGTGCGGCTGTGTGGTTGCGGCGACGGGATCGAGCTGCGGTATTACCTACCTGATGGGCGGCGGCTACGACCAGGCTGCTGCTGCGGTGAAGAACATGATAGCCAACCTGACTGGCATGATCTGCGACGGGGCGAAGCCCAGTTGTGCGATGAAACTTACGAGCGGCGTTTCGACGGCCGTCCTGTCGGCGATGATGGCCATGGACGGCCATTGCGTTAGCCCTGTCGAGGGCATTATCGAGGAGGATGTCGACAAATGTATCCGCAACCTCACGTCCATAGGCCGCGACGGTATGAATGAAACCGACCGACTCGTACTCCGAATAATGACCAACAAATGCTGACTATGAGATACTTTACACTGAAAACCCGCCTGCTGGCGCTCCTGCTGCTGGCCGCGACCTGCGCCGTTGCGCAGCCCACCCCTGCCGAACTTGCGGCTCGTCCCGAGCGTTCCGCGAGTATTTACCACTCCTACGAGTTTTTGCCCGGTCCGGCCGCTCCGGTTCCCGCCGGTTACAAACCGTTTTACATCAGCCATTACGGCCGTCACGGCAGCCGTTACCATTCCACCGAGGCCGCGTATGCCGAGCCGCTCGCCGCGTTGCGCAAAGCCGCCGAGGCCGGTAAGCTGACCCCTAAGGGCCGCGAGGTACTGGCCAAAGTCGAGGCGTTGGCCGCGGATGCCGAAAAACGTTACGGCGACCTTTCGCCCCGCGGCGTGCAGGAACACCGGGGTATCGCCGAGCGTATGTATGCGGCTTATCCCGAAGTTTTCTCGACGGCCAAAGGCCGCGTGTGCCGCATCGAGAGCCGCTCGACGCAGGTTCCGCGCTGTATCCTGAGTATGGCGGCATTCAACGAGCGCCTCAAGGAACTGAATCCGGCGATCAGCGCTACGCGTGACGCGAGTGCCCGCGATATGGGTTATCTGGCCAACGGTCCTTCGCTCAAGGCGAGCCGCAAGGCGGCCGGAGAGGTCGCCGACAGCCTTACCCGGATGCGGGTGAATCCCGACAGGCTGATGAAATCGCTCGTTACCGATCCTTCGTGCATCGACGAGCCGCTCGAACTGATGAACGAGCTCTTCATGCTGGCCGCTATTACGCAGGATGTCAGCCATCTGGGCATCGAGCCGTTCTATGAAATCTTTACCGAGGAGGAACTCTATAAGCTCTGGGAGTGCGAGAATGCCCGCCGCTACCTGATCATGGGCCCGTCGGCGCGCTTCGGCGATCCGATCGTCGCTGACGCCGGACCCTTGCTGCGCAACATCGTTGAGACGGCCGACAAGGTTGTCGAGGGGAAATCCGACCTTTCGGCCTCGCTGCGTTTCGGGCACGATACCTATGTGGTTCCCTTGCTGGCCCTGCTGCGTGCCGAAGGGACCGCAAACCGGGTGGAGTCGCTCGACGACATTGCCGCGGCGTGGAATGCCCAGACGGTGACGCCGATGGGAACCAATGTTCAGTTCATCTTCTTCCGCAACGCCAAAACGGGCGACGTGCGTGTTCGTGTGATGCACAACGAGCGCGACGCCAACCTGCCTGTTGCCGGAGGCCCTTATTATCCGTGGAAGGAACTGAAAAAATACTGCGAATCCCGCTACCGATAATCCGACGGATTCAGGATTGAAAATGTGCATCGGGGCAGGCATTGGCCTGGCCGGTGCGCATTTTTTTCGATAAACCACGCCTGCGGTACGCGGCCGCCCGTGTCCCGGCAACTACCGTATTCCATATGACGAACCGCTTTACCTTGAAAGTCCGCTTGCTGGCGCTCCTGCTGCTGACTGCCGCCTGTGCCGCCGCGCAGACCACGCCTGCCGAAATCGCTGAAAATTCCGAACGTGCGGCCGGCATTTACCACTCCTACGAGTACCTGCCCGGTCCGGCCGCTCCGGTCCCGGCCGGTTATACGCCTTTCTATATCAGCCATTACAGCCGTCACGGGAGCCGCTACCACGCTTCTGCATCGACCTATACCGAACCCCTCGAAATACTTCGCAAAGCCGCCGGGGAAGGTATTCTGACCCCGAAGGGCCGCGAAGTGCTGGCCAAAGCCGAATCGCTGGCCGCAGGCGCCGAGGGCCGTTACGGCGACCTTTCGCCTCGCGGCGTTGCGGAACACCGTGCCATTGCCGGACGCATGTATGCCGCTTATTCTGCGGTGTTCTCGACCCGGAAGGGCCGTTTGTGCCGCATCGAGAGCCGTTCGACGCAGGTTCCGCGCTGCATGCTGAGCATGGCGGCTTTCAACGAACGCCTCAAGGAACTGAACCCGGCGATTCGGATTACCCGCGACGCAAGCGTCCGCGATTTCAGTTACATGGCTTACGGGCCTTCGATGTCGGCCTCCAGCGCTGCGGCCCTGAAGGTGGCCGACAGTCTTTTCGGGGCGCGCATGAATCCCGGGCGGGTGATGAAATCGCTCTTTACCGATCCCGCAGGCATCGGCGATCCGGTGAAACTGATGCGGCAGCTATATATCCTCACTTCGGTCATCCAGGATGCCGATCATCTGGGGATAGAGCCTTTCTACGACATCTTTACCGACCGGGAACTCTACGACCTGTGGGCGTGTGAGAATGTCCGCCGTTACCTCCAGATGGGGCCTTCGGCGCGCTTCGGCGACCCGATTGTCGCCGATGCCAAATCGTTGCTGCGCAATATTGTCGAAACGGCCCGGGAGGTCGTCGAGGGGCGGTCCGACCTCGCGGCGTCACTTCGTTTCGGCCACGATGTTTTTGTCATTCCGCTGGTGGCTTTGCTGGGCGTCGAAGGTGCTTCGGCCCGGGTGGAGTCGCTCGATGACGTTGCTTCGGCGTGGAGCGTCGAGAAGGTTTCCCCGATGGCTGCTAACGTCCAGTTCGTCTTTTTCCGCAACGCCAAAACGGGCGATGTGCGTGTCCGTGTGCTGCTCAACGAGCGCGACGCGCGCCTGCCCGTCGCCGGAGGTCCGTACTATCCGTGGAAGGACCTGGAGCAATACTGCGAATCGCTGTACGAATAACAGGGCGGGGACTATCCTTCGTTCCCTAATCTGCCGGTTGTTCGATAACGAAAAAATCCCCTCGGAAGAGGGGATTTTTCAGAATATGGTTTTCGGGTTTAGTGAAAGATCGTCTTGACGATGATTCCCGTGGCTCCCTGATGGCGGGTGGTGTAGTCCTTGGCGATGCGGCTGGTTTTCAGGAGGAACTCCTCGTTGTCGCGCAGGGGAACGAACCATGCGCGCAGTTGTTCGTAGTCGGCCACCGAACGGGCTGCGCCGAGCGTTACCAGGTCGCGGGCCTCCTTGAATTTCTGGTAGTTGGGGCCGAAGGCCACCGGAAGCCCGAACGTTGCCGCTTCGAGCGTGTTGTGGATGCCGACGCCGAATCCGCCGCCGATGTAGCTCCACGTCGCATAACCGTAGACCGAGGCGAGAATGCCGACCGTGTCGAGGATCAGCAGTTGCCGCGAACCGTATGTCGTGCGGGGGGTGCATTGCGTATAACGAAGTGCACCGCCCTTGGTTTCGTTCATCAGCCGTGCGATGCGGGATTCGTCCATTTCGTGGGGTGCGACGACGAATTTTACGTCGGGGTTGTCGTTGATCAGCCGGATCAGCAGGTCTTCGTCGGGTCCCCAGGTCGAACCGGCGACGAACAGGCGGCTGTCGCCCTTGAAACGGTCGATAATGTCGATGTGCTTGGCCGCACGGGCGATTTCCGCCACGCGGTCGAAACGCGTATCTCCGGCTACCAGCACGTTGTCGAAGCCCAGTGTCGCCAATAGTTTCTTCGACTCCTCGTTCTGCACGAACATCACGTCGAACGACTCCAGCGCCTGCCGCCACATGCCGCCGTAGGGGCGGAAGAAGACCGAGTTGCGGCGGAAGATAGCCGACACGACGTAGGTGCGGATTTTCCGGCGCCGCAGTTCGCGGAGCAGGTTGAGCCAGTATTCGTATTTGACGAAGATCGCGATTTCGGGATGCGCGGCGTCGAGGAAACGACGGGCGTTGCGCGGCGTGTCGATCGGAAGGTAGAAGATGTAGTCGACGCCCTTGTAATCCTTGCGGATCTCGTAGCCCGAAGGCGAGAAGAAGGTCAGGAGGATTTTGTATTCGGGGTGCGTCTTGCGGAGCTGTTCGATGATGGGACGGCCCTGTTCGAACTCCCCGAGCGATGCGACGTGTATCCAGATGATCCTGTCCGAGGGATCGATAGCCTCGCGCATGCGGCGGAAGAGGTCTTTGCGGCCTTCGATCCAGAGGCGGGCCTTCGGATGGCGCGGAGCCACGAGACGGATGGCCCAAACGTAAAGAATCAGACCGAAATTATAGAACCACATCGGTATTTAACGGTGTTGAGTTTTTCAGTTTTAACGCCTGCGCCCGCTAACCCAGCGTCAGGCAGTTCTTTTTCAGTCCGGCAAAGATAGTACAATTTGTCGGAACTGCAAAATTACCAGTTGTATTCCAGCGCATTTTCAATCAACTCCACGCGTACGCTACCGTCGGGAGCGGCTTCGGCGGCCGCCAGGTCAAACTGCACTTCGCCTTCCCAGCCCACTGCGCGCAGGTAACAGGCCGCAGCCCGGGACAAGGCCCGGAACTTGCGCTGTGTGGCTGCCGCTTCGGGCGGCGTGAGCGATCCGGTGCTCCGGGTCTTGACCTCCACGAAGTGCAGCACCTCCTCCCTGCGGGCTACGATGTCCAGCTCGTAACGGCCCTGACGCCAGTTGAGGGCGCAGATTTCATACCCTGCACGGCGGAGGTATTCCGCCGCGGCGCGCTCGCCGGCCCGGCCCGTTTCGGCTGCCGCGGTCATCAGTGGATGATGCGTTGGATGGTGTTGGCGCGCTCCATAGCGTTTTTCAGCCCCTCGGCGTCGTCGCGTTCGAGCATCCGGCGCATGATCTGCAACTGGTGGATGTGCTCGCGCAGTACGTCCAACACGTTGTATTTGTTGCGCAGCAGGATCGGAACCCATGTCGCCGCCGAACTCTTGGCCAGGCGCACCGTGCTTTCGAAACCGCCGCCCGCCAGGTCGAAGATGTGGCGTTCCTCGCGCTCCTTTTCGAGCACCGTAAGCGCCAGTGCGAACGAGGTGACGTGGGAGATGTGCGAGACGTAAGCGGCATGCAGGTCGTGTTCCTCGGGGTCCATGTAGACGGCCGGACTGCCCAGCGTGCGGAAGATGCCTTCGACCGTGGCCAGGGCGTCCTTGTCGCTGCGCACCGTATCGCACAGCACGACGCTGCGGCCCGTGAACGCGCCCCGCTGGGCGGCCTTCGGTCCGCTGTATTCGGTTCCCCACATGGGGTGTGCGGCGACGAAGCGTCCGCGGCGTGCATGCATCGAGACCACCTCGCACAACTCGCCCTTGATCGAACCCATGTCCATCACGACCTGGTTGTCTTTCACGCGGTTCAGCGCCTTGACGGCCATCAGCGGAATGGTGTCGACAGGGGTTGCCAGCACTACGAGGTCGGCTTCGGCGATGCCCTCTTCGAACGTCACGATCCGGTCCGCAAGGCCCAGTTGCAACGCTTCGGCGGCGTGTTCTTCAGAGCCTTCGACCCCGAGTATCTCCTCCGCGATGCCGTGGTCGCGCAGGGCTAAAGCGAATGAGCCTCCGATGAGGCCCAGACCCGCAATCAATACTTTCATACCTATTTATATAATAAAAAAGCGTTACAACAGAAACGACAGGTCGCCGCCCGGTTCGACCTCGAACGTTTCGACACCTTTGCGGAACATCCGCATCGGACGCCGGCCGATCAGCTCCAGTTTCCCGTTTTCGCAGCGCAGCATGCACCCCTCGCGCAGGCCGGCCACCCAACGGCGCGGATTGGCCTCGATATATTCGAGAATGCGCTGCTCGCGGGTCTCCCCGGCGTGTCCCTCGGGGTTGGCGTCGAGGTAGTGGGGATTGATCTGGAATTTGACCGCTCCGATGGCCTTGAACGATTCGGGTTCCACGATGGGCATGTCATTTGTTGTGCAGATCGTCGGGCAGCAGACGTTGCTGCCTGCCGACCATCCTACGTAGGGCGTTCCGGCCTTGATTTTGCGCAGGATAGCCGTCATCAGCCCTTGCTGCTGCATCTTTTTGGCCAGCGCGAACGTATTGCCGCCTCCGACGCAGATCGCCTCCGCCCCGCGGATCAGGGCAGCAGGGTCTTTGGCCCGGTGTACCGAACGCACGCGGATGCCCAGTTCTGCGAAACGCGCCTGTACCTTCTTCTCGTAGTCGGCATAGGAGAACGTGACGGCGGCATAGGGAACAAAGACGATTTCCCGCACCCCGCCGAGGAAATTCCCTATCTCAGGCAGCGGATAACGCAGGTATTCCTCGCCGGCATTGGTAGAATTCGAGATCAGAAGCAATTTCATAAGGCTATGGTTTTGAATGTATTAATTTAAATTTTGTGCTAAATGTCGAAAAAGTTGTGAATAAAAAATCACGCCGTTTTGTCAAAAGTAATAAAAAAAGTGTTACTTTTGCGCAAAATTGCTCTGGAAATGTAAAAGAACTATTTCCAAATAATTGTTTAACTAAAAAATTAAAATTATGTCAGAAGTTCAATCAAAAGTTGTCGAGATCATCGTCGACAAGCTGGGTGTTAAGGAGTCGGAGGTAGTCCCCGAAGCAAGCTTCACCAACCACCTGGGCGCAGACTCGCTCGACACTGTAGAGCTGATCATGGAGTTCGAGAAGGCTTTCGATATCCAGATCCCGGATGAGGACGCTGAGAAGATCGCTACCGTCGGCGACGCGATCACCTACATCGAGGAACACAAGAAATAATTTTCTTTTAACAACGTTTCACGGCTAATAAAGCCTTAAATTTATGACAGGAAGAAGAGTAGTTGTTACGGGCATCGGTACGATTAACCCGCTCGGTAATAATATAGAGGAGTATTTTTCGAATCTGGAGAAGGGAGTCAGCGGAGCCGCACCCATTACTCATTTCGATGCCGAAAAATTTAAGACCAAGTTCGCTTGTGAAGTAAAAAATTACGACCCGAACCAGTATTTCGACCGTAAGGAGGTTCGAAAATACGACCTTTTCACGCAGTACGCTCTGATCGCGGCCACACAGGCCGTGGAAGATTCGGCTCTCGATCTCGAGACGATCGACAAGGAGCAGGTAGGCGTTATCTGGAGTTCGGGCATCGGAGGAATCAAATCTTTCTTCGATGAATGTCTGGGCTGGGCCGCAGGGGATGGAACCCCGCGGTTTAGCCCGTTTTTTATTCCCCGCATGATTTCCGACATCGCAGCAGGTTTCATCTCCATCAAGTATGGCTTCATGGGACCGAACTACTGCACCGTGTCGGCCTGCGCTTCGTCGAACCACGGCATCACCGCCGCCATGGAGGCTATCCGCTACGGCAAGGCCGATATTATGGTTACGGGCGGTTCGGAGGCTGCGGTCAACGAACCTTCGGTCGGCGGATTCAACTCCATGCAGGCGCTTTCGACGCGCAACGACGATCCCCAGCACGCTTCGCGTCCTTTCGATAAGGACCGCGACGGTTTCGTGATGGGCGAGGGCGCCGGAGCGCTGATTCTGGAGGAGTACGAGCATGCCAAGGCTCGCGGTGCGAAAATCTATTGCGAGGTTATCGGCGGCGGCGCTTCGGCCGACGCTTACCACTTCACGGCTCCCCACCCCGAGGGCAAGGGCGCTATGAAGGCGATGCGCGACGCCATCAAGGACGCGGGCATCAAACCCGAGGATATCGATTATGTGAATGTGCACGGAACTTCGACCCCTGCGGGCGATGGTCCTGAGCTGAAGGCTGTTGCCGGCGTTTTGGGCGACCATGTTTACAATGTCAATATCTCTGCTACCAAGTCGATGACGGGACACCTGCTGGGTGCTGCCGGTGCTGTCGAAGCCCTGGCGTGCATCTTCGCGATGACGCACGGCGTAGTGCCCCCCACGATCAACTGCGAGAACCTCGACCCCGAGATCGACACGAAACTGAACCTGACGCTCAATGTAGCGCAGAAGCGCGACGTGAAGTGCGCGCTGAGCAATACGTTCGGATTCGGCGGTCACAACTCGACGGTTATTTTCCGCAAACTCTAACACCTGTAACGTCCGCGCCGTGATTGACTTTTTGCTGCGTCCTTTCCGACGGAATTTCGGACGAGACCGGGAGTATTACAAAATTGTCGATGATTTGTTCGGGTTCATTCCGCACAACATCGAACTTTACAAGCTGGCTTTGATACACAAGTCAGCTTCTTTAGTTTTGGAGGACGGCCGTGCGATCAACAACGAACGCCTGGAATATTTGGGCGACGCTGTGATCGAGGCCGTGACTTCGGACTACCTCTTTATCGAATATCCCGACCGGGACGAGGGTTTTATGACCCAGTTGCGGTCGAAAATCGTATCGCGGCAGTCGCTCAATGCGCTGGCCGTGAAGTTGGGGCTGGATGCCCATGTGATTTCGAACGGCGGTACGGGCATTGCCCAGAAGCATATCTACGGCGACGCCTTCGAGGCGATGATGGGAGCTGTTTACCTCGACCAGGGCTATGAATTCGTCAACCGGCTGCTGATCAACAATATCTATTTCCGGCATCTGGACCTGGAAGAGTTGACCGAGTCGGAGAACGATTTCAAGAGCCGCCTGATCGAATGGAGCCAGAAGAACCGCCATCGGATCGAATTCCGTACGGAGCACGACAAGGAGTATGCCTCGAACCACCCGGTTTTCTACTGCACGGTGCTGGTCGACGGCATGGAGGTGGGCCACGGCGCCGGGGATTCGAAGAAAGAGGCCGAACAACGTGCGGCATTCTCCGTGTCGCAGTATATGAGCGACGAACAGTGCGCCACGCTGCTGGATAAAGTCGATAAACTCGCACAATAGCTTGTCCGGGGCAGTCCGGGCAGAATGTCTTGCCGATGAATAATATCACCGATAAAATGGCGGCCCGGGGCGTGGAAGCCCTGAGCGACCGTGAACTGTTGACCCTGCTCACCGAGGACGACCAATTGGCCGAGGTGGTGCTTTCGGCCTACGACGGTTCGCTGGCGCGTATCGGCGACCAGCCCGAAGCCCGCCTGCGCATGGTCGGAGGATTGGGGCTGAAACGCGCACGGATGCTGCTGGCTGCGGCTGAATTCGGGCGGCGGGCTGCCGCTGCCGGAGTTTCAGGGGCCGACTTCATCAATACGGGCGACGATGTCGTGCGGCTGTTCCGGCCGCAGTTGGAACGCCTTTCCTACGAAGAGTGCTGGGTAGTTTACCTTACGTCGTCGAACCGTGTTATCGAGCGTCTCCGCATCAGCCAGGGCGGGGTGACGGGTACGGTGGTCGATCACCGGCTGATCGTTAAGCGGGCGTTGGAACTGCTCGCTACGCAGCTTATCCTCGTGCACAACCATCCTTCGGGTACTCCCGAGGCGAGCGGGCAGGATAAGGCCCTGACCGAACGGGTTGCGCGCGCCGCAGCCTTGTTCGACATCCGGCTGCTGGACCACATCATTATCGCCCGCGATGGGGATTTTTCGTTCCTGCGCGAAGGACTGATGGGGTAGAGCGGTGCGGATAAAAAGAGAAACGGACGGTTCCCGGGAAGGGAACCGTCCGTTTTGTCGTTTACAGGGCGATTTTATATGCCGTCGAAAGTCAGCACGGCTTCTTGTGTCGTGGAGAAACCGCCCTCCTGCGTTTCTACGATGATGCTCATGCCGTCGATCTGCTCGCCGATCTTCCAGTCGGCGGGGACGGTGTATTTGTAGGCGACCTCCTGCCGGTATTCGGTTCCGCTGAAACTGCTTTTCACGTGCCCGGGCATGAACCGGCTTTGGCGGCCGTTGAATCCCAGTGCCAGCAATTCGTTCGGTTCTTCGATCAGCAACAGTTCCGGGGCGATCATTTGTCCTTTGAATGTGCTGAACAACCGGGTGTTGGTATCATTTGTCCGGTCGGTTTGCGGGTCTTTTTCGTTGTACTGGAACGTTTGTGAGTCGATGCCCCAGGTGATGCCCGTGAGGTTCTGCGCACCGGGGAGACCCGTATCTTCGTAAGCGTATCGGGTGATGGCCTCATACTCAGAACCGTACTGCTCCGTCGCCTTGATCAGGTATTCGTTGTTGTCGTAAGTGTATTCGAGATACCGGGTTTGTCCCTGCCGCGTCTCCGTGGCGAAGTCTATCCGGCAGAATCCGGACGTGAATGTTCCGGTGCACTCCACTTCGTATGTTTCCGGAGTTCCTTTGTCGTAATAGGTCTGTGTCAGGTGCATCTTGGAGTTGGAGGTGTAGACCATGCTGACTTCCGAATAGGGCGATCCGTCGGCATCGGTGTCCTTGTAGGAGACGATGCGCCCTTCTGTGTCGTAGCCTATCGTGATGACGCCGTCTGCCTTACCGTTCGTTTTGAGTGTTATCTTTGCCAGCCTGCCGTTCGGTTGTCGGACCGACGGTTCGTCGCCGCCGCCGCTTTCGCCCGTGCCTTCCTGCGTAACGTTGATTTCGATTTTCGACGTGCCGCACGAGATGACGATCTTTGCCGTACGGGTTTCTTCCGAACTGTTGGAATCCAGGGTGATTTTGATCGTGTAGCTGCCTGCGGCGTCGCCGTGGTCGGGCGAGATCGTGATCCAGTCGGGGGCTTCGGCGCGGGTTTCGGCAATCGAGGAGGTCCACGCCCCTTCGGTGGTGAAGGTCACGCCCTGGGCGACCTGCGTGTCGTCGGCCGTGACGGTCTGTTCCAACTGCCGGGTGTCCGGGACCTTGATCTGCCCGAAATCGCCCGAATAATCGTTGTCCTTGTCGTTGCACGACGCGAGCAGCGCGGTGGCGATGAACGCCATGAAGAATTTTGCTGTTTTCATTTTTATTTTGTTTAAAGGATGTTTCCGTCCCGGCAAACAAAAGGCGCAGGCAAAATTCCATATCCACAAGTGAGGTATTGGACGACCCGAACAGTAGAATAATAGAATATGCCCACGCTGAAAAACAGCGAGAGCATCACCTTAATTCCTTACTGTTCTGCGAAAGTGTCCAATTTTCACCTGTAAGAAAAAAGCCGATGCGCTTTTTATCGTCGTATGTCGGCGGCCCTCGCAGGCTGCCGATACAAATATAGAAATAAAATCCGTATCAAAAGCCTTCGTTACCATTTATTTTGTATTTTTGTAGCTTAGAAAATCAGTAAACAATAGAGAATACGATGACTCAGGAAGAACTTTTCAAAAAGCTGGTAGCCCATTGCAAGGAGTACGGATTCGTGTTTCCTTCGAGCGAAATCTACGACGGCCTGGGAGCTGTGTACGATTACGGCCAGAACGGCGTGGAGCTGAAGAACAATATCAAGCGTTATTGGTGGGATTCGATGGTCAAGCTGCACGAGAATATCGTCGGTATCGACGCTGCGATCTTCATGCATCCCAAGACGTGGGAGGCTTCGGGACACGTGTCGGCCTTCAACGACCCGCTGATCGACAACAAGGATTCGAAGAAGCGTTACCGTGCCGACGTACTGATCGAGGATTGGCTCGCCAAGCAGGATGAAAAGATCGGTAAGGAGATTGAGAAGGCCCGCAAACGCTTCGGGGCCGATTTCGACGAGGCCAAATACCGCGAGACTTCGCCCCGTGTCGTGGAAACACAGGCCAAACGCGACGAGGTGCACAAGCGTTTCGCCGATGCGCTGAACGCCAACGACCTCGCGGAACTCCGCCAGATCATCGTCGACTGCGAGGTCGTATGCCCGATTTCGGGTACGCGCAACTGGACCGACGTGCGTCAGTTCAACCTGATGTTCTCGACCCAGATGGGTTCGACCTCCGAAGGCGCCAATACGATCTTCCTGCGTCCCGAGACGGCGCAGGGCATCTTCGTCAACTTCCTGAATGTCCAGAAAACGGGCCGCATGAAAATCCCGTTCGGTATTGCGCAGATCGGTAAGGCTTTCCGTAACGAGATCGTCGCCCGCCAGTTCATTTTCCGCATGCGCGAGTTCGAGCAGATGGAGATGCAGTTCTTCGTACGCCCCGGGACCGAGATGGGGTGGTGGAACGAGTGGAAGAACACCCGTATGGCCTGGCATCGCGCTCTGGGTTTCGGCGACGACAACTACCGTTTCCACGACCACGACAAATTGGCCCACTACGCCAATGCTGCGACGGACATCGAATATAACTTCCCGTTCGGCTTCAAGGAGGTCGAGGGTATCCACTCGCGTACGGATTTCGACCTGGGCAGCCACCAGAAGTTCTCGGGCAAGAAACTCCAGTACTTCGATCCGGAGACGGGCGAAAGCTATGTTCCCTATGTGGTCGAGACCTCGATCGGCGTGGACCGCATGTTCCTGCAGGTGATGTCGGCGGCCTATACCGAAGAGACGCTCGAGGGCGGCGATTCGCGTGTCGTGCTGAGATTCCCGCCTGCGCTGGCTCCGATCAAGGTCGCCGTGCTGCCGCTGGTCAAGAAAGACGGCATGCCCGAAGTGGCCCGGAAGATCGTCGACGAACTCAAATACGACTACAATGTTGTGTATGATGAAAAAGATTCGGTCGGCAAGCGTTACCGTCGTCAGGATGCCATCGGTACGCCGTTCTGCGTGACGGTCGATGGCCAGACGCTCGAAGACGGAACCGTTACGGTCCGCCACCGCGATACGATGGCCCAGGAGCGCGTCAAGATCGAGGCCCTGCACGCCATGGTCGACGAGGAGTGCTCCTACCGCAAGTTATTCAAAAAACAAAATCAGTAGATGTAGTATATGGAGGAGCAAAAGAAAAAATGGTATGCGACTTGGAAGTTCGCGTTACTTGTATTTTTGATCGTACTGCTCCTCGTCTGGCTGCTGTTACCGGATGAGGTGTTGGACGCTCAATCTGGGCTAAACCTCTGACAAGTGGGACGCATCCTTGCCATAGATTACGGCACGAAGCGTACGGGAATCGCCGTGAGCGATCCCCTGCGCCTGATCGCCGGAGGATTGGAGACCGTCGAGACGAAGGGGCTCGAAGCGTGGCTGGCAAAATATTTCGCCGCCGAGGACGTTAGTACGATAGTCGTGGGGAAGCCCTCGCGCATGGACGGAACGCCGTCGGAGACATGGCGGTTTATCGAGCCGCTGGCCGGGCGTCTGCGGAAAGCCTATCCTGATAAGACGGTGGTCTTTTACGACGAGCGTTTTACCTCGGTGATGGCCCATCGTACGATGCTCGAAAGCGGCATCGGCAAGATGGCCCGCCGCGACAAAGCCCTGGTGGATAAGATTTCGGCGACGATTATACTCCAGTCCTATATGGAATCTGTCGTTTTCCGTGATAACGGTTGAATTTCGCATTTCCCTTGCGTGCCCCGAATGGGAGGTACTGTTTGTACATCCCATCCGTGTCCCGCGGCACGAAGCCCGAAATTCAACTCGTTCTGACGAAAAGCGTAAAAAAAGAAAGGAATTTTAGTTTATGATATACCCGATTGTTATTTACGGTGACGAGGTGCTTCGCAAACGCTGTGCGGAGATCGCACCCGATTACCCCGAAGTGAAAAAACTCGTTGAGGATATGTTCCTCACGCTCGAAGAGGCCGAAGGCGTCGGACTGGCCGCGCCCCAGATCGGCAAGGACATCCGCCTGTTCATCGTCGACTGCACGCCGTGGGCCGAGGAAGATCCGTCGTGTGTCGATTACAAACGCGCTTTCATCAACCCCGAAATTTACGCTTTCTCCGAGGAGAAAAAGACCTACAACGAAGGCTGTCTCTCGTTCCCCGGCATCCATGCCGACGTGGCGCGGTCGTTGTCGATCCGTATGCGCTACCTGGATACCGATTTCGTCGAGCACGACGAAGAGTTCACGGGACTCAAGGCGTGGGTGATCCAGCACGAGTACGACCACATCGAAGGGGTAGTTTTCACCGACCGCATCGCACCGCTTCGCCGTCAACTGCTCAAAGGCAAGTTGTTGAACCTGGCGAAGGGCAAATACCGTTGTGCCTATAAAACCAAATAATATGAAAAAACTTTTCGCATGTGCATTCGCTGCAATGATGTTTGCCGGATGCGTCAAATCGCCCCTCGTAGGCGGAATCTATACCGACGTGAAGGACGGACTGGCCGTGACGGGTAACGCCGGATCGAGCAAGGTCGGCACGGCCGAGGCCAAAGGTTATGTGGGTGTCGTCGCTATGGGCGATGCGAGCATCCAGGCCGCAGCCCGCGAGGCCGGCATCACGCGCATCCACCACGTGGACTACCAGGCCAAGTCCTATGTAGGCGTCTATACGATCTACACGATCATCGTTTACGGTGACTAAACGCCTCCTGCTGGCTGTCGCATGCATCGCCGGAGCCTCGATGGTTTCGGCGCAGAACATCCGCAGTCATTATGTGTCGAAGGCCGAGGCCGACGGGGTGATTTATCATACCTTCCCCGTGACGCTGTTCGAGAACCGCGAGACAGGCGACCTGACATTCGACATTACCTACAAGGAGAACCGCGGCGGGCGTGCCACGATCAATTTCACCTGCCGCATGCCCGATGCCGTTCCGGCCGATTCCGTGCGTTTTGCGGCTGGCGCCATGACGATGTCCGGCCCGGTTGAAAAACTCTACCTCGAACCCGGGAAAAAAGACTGGAAGCACCGCTATACGTTCGATGCCGACGGATCGAAACTCTGCGGTTTTTTCGACGAGCGGGCTTTGCCCGAAGTGACGGTCTATGTCGGGGGACGGGCTTCTGTTTACAGCGTCAAACGCTCCGCATGGCGCAGTTACGCGCCGATCGGGTATAAGATATTCGAGATGGTATATGTGAACGAAAAGCGCTGAGCGGTCGTTTTAAATGTAAAAAATCCGGAAACTGCAAGGTTTCCGGATTTTTCGTTGCATATCGGAGCTTAGAACTTGTAAGCCGCGCCGATGCTGATGACTACAGGGTTTTTACGCCAGTCGTCGAACATGGGCTGCCATTTCAGGCCGGCCGAAAGGTCCCAGTCGCGGGCGATCGAGAAGTCGAAACCGCCGCCGATGTTCAGGCCCGCAGCCCACTTGCCGATGTCGTTGGCCGTGAAACCCACTGCGGGGTAAACGCTCCAGCCTTCGCCCAAGTGGAAAACATACTGGGCGTCGACGCTCAGGTCGATCGAGCAGCCGCTGTGGAGCAATGCCATGAGCGACGGTTCGATACGCCAGTTATCCGTAAAACTGTAACGCCCGAATGCACCCAGACCGACCACGGCGTCACCCGTGTTGGTGTAGATGTTCATGCGGGGTCCCAGCGCCCAGTTGCCTTTGTCCTGCGCCGATACCGTTGTTACTGCGAAGAGTGCGACAATCGCCGTTAAAAGAATCTTTTTCATTTTTCCGTTTTTTTTATATTGAATAAACGTTATTCAAACTGTTTGCCAAAACAAATATAAAAATTTTCCCGTTGGCGGCCAAATAAATTCAACGAACCGGACTTTTTTTCCAATAAAAAAGAGGTCTGCGACAATCGTGCGCAGACCCCGGGTCGTATCGGTCCCGGCCGGAGCCGGGATCGTATTTAGTTGAGCGCTGCGTGTGCGGCGGCCAGGCGTGCGATGGGCACGCGGAAGGGTGAGCAGCTCACGTAGTTCAGGCCTGCATAGTGGCAGAACTCTACCGACGAAGGTTCGCCGCCGTGCTCGCCGCAGATACCGCACTTGAGGTTTTCGCGAACGCCGCGTCCCTTGAGTACGGCTTCGCGGATCAACTGGCCTACGCCGTTGCGGTCGAGGATCTGGAAGGGGTCGTTTTTCAGGATGCCCTTCTCCAGGTATACGGGCAGGAACTTGCCGATGTCGTCGCGCGAGAAGCCCAGTGTCATCTGCGTCAGGTCGTTGGTTCCGAACGAGAAGAACTCGGCGACCTCGGCGATCTGGTTGGCCGTCACGGCGGCGCGCGGAACCTCGATCATCGTGCCGACCATGTAGTCGATCTTGTCGTTACGCTCCGAGAATACCTCGTTTGCCGTAGCGTCGATGATCTTCTTCTGGTAGCGCAGTTCCTTGTGGTTGCCCACCAGCGGAACCATGATCTCCACGTGAACGGGCATGCCCGCAGCGCGGACGTTCATCGCAGCTTCGATGATGGCGCGTGCCTGCATCTCGGTGATTTCGGGGTAGGTGTTGCCCAGACGGCAGCCGCGGTGTCCCAGCATGGGGTTGAACTCGGCCAGCGACTCGACTTTGGCGACGATTTTCTGGAGGGGTACGCCCATTTCGGCGGCCATCTCTTTCTGGCCCTTCTCGTCGTGGGGTACGAACTCGTGCAGAGGGGGATCCAGAAGGCGCACCGTCACGGGGAATCCGTTCATGGCCTTGAAGAGGCCTTCGAAGTCACCGCGCTGAATCGGCAGCAGCTTGGCCAGCGCCACGCGGCGTCCGGCTTCGTCGTCGGCGAGGATCATTTCGCGGAAAGCCTTGATGCGGTCGCCCTCGAAGAACATGTGCTCCGTGCGGCAGAGGCCGATGCCCTCGGCGCCGAACGAGAATGCCTGTGCGGCATCCTTCGGGGTGTCGGCGTTGGCGCGAACCTTCAGCACCGAGTATTTGCCGGCGAGGTCCATCAACTGGCCGAAGTCGCCGCTCACGTCGGCGGCCATGGTGGCTACCTGTCCGAGGTAAACCTCGCCCGTCGAGCCGTTGAGCGAAATCCAGTCGCCCTCCTTTACGGTGAATCCGTTCACCTGGATCGTACGCGTCTTGTAGTCGATCTGCAACTCGCCTGCACCCGATACGCAGCACTTGCCCATGCCGCGGGCTACGACGGCTGCGTGCGAGGTCATACCGCCGCGTGCGGTCAGGATGCCTGCTGCGTCGAGCATGCCCTTCAGGTCTTCGGGCGAAGTCTCGATGCGGACCAGGATGGCGCGCTTGCCGGTCTTTTCCAGCGTTTTCTCGGCGTCCTCGGCGAAGAATACGACGGGACCCGTGGCAGCGCCCGGCGATGCGGGAAGGCCCTTGGTGATGACCTGTGCGTTGGAGATAGCCTTCTTGTCGAATACCGGGTGGAGCAGCTCATCGAGCTTCGCGGGCTCGCAGCGCAGTACGGCGGTCTTCTCGTCGATCAGGCCTTCGCGCAGCATGTCCATCGCGATCTTGACCATCGCGGCGCCCGTACGCTTGCCGCTGCGGCACTGGAGCATCCAGAGCTTGCCGTCCTGGATCGTGAACTCGATGTCCTGCATATCCTTGAAATACTGCTCCAGGTGGTGCTGGATGTCGAACAGTTCCTTGTAGACTTCGGGCATCACCTCCTCGAGCGAGGGGAATTTGGTCTTGCGGTCCTGCTCCGAAACCTTCTGGGCAACGGCCCAGCGCTTCGAACCCTCGATGGTGATTTGCTGCGGGGTGCGGATGCCGGCAACCACGTCCTCGCCCTGGGCGTTGATCAGGTATTCGCCGTTGAAGAGGTTCTCACCCGTTGCGGCGTCGCGCGAGAAGGCTACGCCCGTCGCGGAATTTTCGCCCATGTTGCCGAATACCATGGCCTGTACCGATACGGCCGTGCCCCACTCGGCGGGGATGTTGTTGAGCTTGCGGTAGAGGATGGCGCGGTCGTTCATCCACGAGCCGAATACGGCGCAAACGGCGCCCCAGAGCTGCTCCCACGGGCAGGCGGGGAAATCCTCGCCTGTCTGCTTCTTCACGGCGGCCTTGAAGTTCTTCACCAGCTCCTTCAGGTCGTCGGTGGTCAGGTCGGTGTCGTTCTTCACGCCCTTCTTGGCCTTCTGCTCCTCGATGATCACCTCGAACGGATCGTGGTCCTCTTTCGATACGGGTTTCATGCCCAGCACCACGTCGCCGTACATCTGTACGAAACGGCGGTACGAGTCCCAAGCGAAACGCGGGTTGCCCGTACGCTTGGCTACAGCCTCTACGGCCTGGTCGTTCATGCCCAGGTTGAGGATGGTGTCCATCATGCCGGGCATCGACGCGCGTGCTCCCGAGCGGACGGAAACGAGCAGCGGCATCTCTTTGTCGCCGAATTTCATGCCGGTCAGGTTCTCGATGTTCTGCATCGCCTTCTCGACTTCGGGGCGGAGCATATTGATCACGGCCTCTTTGCCGTGTTTATAGAATTCCGCACATACTTCCGTGGTGATGGTGAATCCCGGAGGTACGGGGATGCCGATAAGGTTCATCTCCGCAAGGTTCGCACCTTTGCCGCCGAGCAGTTCACGCATTTTGCCGTTTCCTTCGGCCTCTTTGTTACCGAAGGTATAGACCCGTTTTACGTCTGCCATAACTTTTTTTGGTTTTGAATTGTTCTATAAATATAAAAATTTTTTCTTATTCCTGTCCCGTGAAGCCGAAAAATTGCGGTGACGTTTCCGTTACCGCATCCATAAAATGCATTTCCGTTGAAGGGATTGCGAAAATACGAAAACTTTTCGAAAATTCCAAAAAAATCTACCGGATGTATACAAATACCGGCAGTGAATACCCGTAGCCGCCCCGATAAGCCCCGCGGGAGTAGGTTGTGAAGGGGTTACCGGTCTTTTGGTCAACCAGATAGCGGCGCGCAAAAACATCGCCTTCCGAGGTTTTAAGGGCCGTATCGGCGAGTATCCGGTCGCGCATCTGCCACCGTCCGCCGCGGCGTACCGTGCCCCGCCCGGCCTGTTCGGCGCGCCGGGTCGCATCGTGCAATCCCCAGGTTTCGGGGGCCGGGAAATCCGAGCGTCCCATTACGATCAGTTTGGCGTGCGGACGCTCTTCGCGCAGGTCCTTCACGACCCATCGGGCCATGCGCGCATCGCCGCACAGCACCAGTCCCACGGTATCGCGCCCCAGTTCGCCCTCGATGTAGAGGTAGCGGCGCCCCGGTTCGTCGTAGGTCGGGAAAAAGAGGTCTCCGTAATAGAGCAACGCAAAATCCATTCCGTCGAGCGAATTGAGCGTGCGGTGGAGGTAGGAGTATTCGCCTTCGCAGGCTGCCGCGATGTCACGCACGACCTGTTCGTTCTCCACGCCCCACAGGGCGACCAGAGGCAGGGCCATCGAGTCGATTACGGCTGCCGTGTTGCGGATTTTGCGTGTATAGCGTTCCGATGTCCAGCGCAGGCGGCCTTCGGGTGTGTAATCCGCATCGTCGTAGAAAAGGGCCGGAAGGGTGTCGTAAATCCGGTCCACGTCGTAGAAGGCGATGCCGACAGGTCGTTGTCCGAGGGCGGCGCAGCATCCCGCGCAGAGCAGGACAGACGTTATCAGGCGGCGAATCTTCACGATCGGGGTTTAAAGGGAATTTTCGGGAAGGAAATCACGCGGCGAACAGCCGGGGAACCTGGCGATTTCGCTGATATGGTTTACATTGTATTTGATGTCGTACTTCGGACTTTCGGCCATGCCGGCCGGGGTGTAACGATGCGGGAAAGGCTATTTGATCCCGTATTTACGCAGGATTTTCGCGATGCGGGGCAGCCGCTCGGCGATCATGCGGTCGAATCCCAGGTCGGAACCGTGGTCGCAGTCGATGGTCCCTTCGGCGTCTTTGCCGAGAAACCACTCGCCGTCGAGGAAATAGACGTTGTTGTATTGTTTCGCCAGCCGCCGCATCATTTCGTCGACGGTGTCGATCCGCTCGCGGTGGAATTTCGCAGCCTCTTGGTCGAGGTTGCCCGCGGTGTGCCAGTGGGTCTGCATGAAGATCAGCGGTTTGTCGGGATGGGCTTTGACGAGCGTTGCGACAAACCCGTCGAGCCGTTCGCGTATTTGGGCCGGGCCGGGGTTCGAGAAAGCGTCGAACAGGAATGCGTCGGCATCGGTTTCGGCGAGCAGCCGCGCGAATTCGGGTTGGAGTTTGCAACTGCCGCTGTAACCCAGGTTGACGAACTCGATGCCCGTCATACGGCTCATGCGCGCCGGGTAAGCCATACCCGGGCGGCTGGCCGAGGCGCCGTGGGTGACGCTCGATCCGAAGACGACGACACGGTGTTTGTAGGGCGATTCGAGCGGAGAAACCGAAGCGTCGTCGTCCACGCCGATCTCCAGCGTCAGCAACTCGCTCCACGCCGGCAGGTAGAGCATGCACTCTTTGGGCTGTCCGTCCATGTGGTCGACGATCGTGCCGGCGTGTTTGTCCTGCAATCCGGGACGCGCCGCCCCGGCCATTGTCCACACGCCGTTTTCCCGGACGTAGAGGTCCATGCCGCGTTGCAGGACCGGGGTCATGTTCCAGCCGTAGTTGCGCGGGGCCGTGGTCCAGCGGGCCTCGATCCGGCGGCTGTCGGTGGTGAAAAGCACGGCCATGCCCGCGGGGTAGCCGCAGTAGGTGCGTATGATCTTTTCGTCGAAATGGTAGCGTGTCGTATCGACCCGGTAATAGGGATGTCCTTCCATCGGACAGGTGCGGCCGATGATGGTCAGCGTCGAGGCGTCGACGTACTTCTGGGCCGTTGCAGTGTGCAGAAACAGCGCTCCGGCGGCGATAAGTGCAAGGTGTTTTATCATGGTTTCAGGTTTGGTCAGTTCTCGATCACGCCCGATCCGACCAGCTCGTCGCCGTCGTACCACGCAGCGAACTGCCCCGGGGTGATGCCGCGCTGGGGCTCGTCGAACAGGATATACAGCCCTTCCGGACGCATGTGGAGCGTTGCCCCCTGTAAGGGTTGGCGGTAGCGGATGCGGACCGAAAAACGGCGGCTCGTGAGCGCTTGCATGGCATGCAAGGGGTCTACCCAATGTATTTCTTCCGGGGCGATGTGCAGCGCGGGCCTCCACAATCCGGGGTGTGCGTCGCCCTCGCCGACGTAGATCACGTTTTGCGCCACGTCCGTCGCGAGGATGAACAGCGACTCCTTGCGGCCCCCGATGCCGAGTCCTTTGCGCTGGCCGATGGTGTAGTAGTGGGCGCCGTTGTGCTCGCCGATCTTCTTGCCGTCGCGCACGGTGTAGCGCCACGGCTCGGCCAGGGCGGCCAACTGTTCGCTCGTCGGGGCTCCCTGTGCCGGAACGGCCTCGCGTACGTATTTGGGCCACGTGGGGAGTATTTCGTGTACGTTGCCCTTCTTGGGGGCGAGTTTCTGCTGGAGGAAGGTTGGCAGGTCGACCTTGCCCACGAAGCAGATACCCTGCGAATCCTTCCGTTTGGCTGTGGCCAGCCCCTGCTCCTCGGCGATGCGCCGCACCTCGGGTTTCAGCAGGCCGCCGACGGGAAACAATGCCCGGCTCAACTGTTCCTGCGAAAGCTGGCAGAGGAAATAGCTCTGGTCCTTGTTGGGGTCGCTGCCCGCAAGAAGTTTGTAAACCGTGCGCCCGTCGGGCAGCGTCTCCTCCGCTTTGCGGCAGTAGTGGCCCGTGGCGACGTAGTCGGCGCCCAGTTTCAGCGCTTCCCGCAGGAAAACGTCGAATTTGATTTCGCGGTTGCACAACACGTCGGGATTGGGCGTGCGGCCCTTCTCGTATTCGGCGAACATGTAATCCACGACACGCGTGCGGTAGTCTGCCGAGAGGTCGACCACATGCAGGGCGATGTCGAGTTTCTTGGCCACGAGTTCGGCGAACACCCGGTCGTCGTACCACGGACAGTCGCCTTCGAGCGTTCCCGTCGTATCGTGCCAGTTGATCATGAAAAGTCCCACGACCTCGTGCCCCTGCTGTTTGAGGAGCCAGGCCGCCACCGACGAATCCACGCCGCCGGAAAGTCCGATTACCACCCGTGCCATATCAGAGAATAAAAGCTATTGCATTGTTCGATGCGTGTATGAGGAAGATGAGCCAGAATGCCTGGGCAAACCCCTGCCGTTCGAAACGGCTCTGGTAGGCGAACGCCCATACCAGTCCTACGAAAAGCATGCAGACCAGGTAAACCGGGCTCTGTTGGTGTCCGCCGCCGAAAACCGCCGCGGAGAAGATGACCGGCCACCAGAACGATTTGGGCAGCGCCTTGTGCACGAGCCAGATGACCAGCGCCTGGGCGATGAGCGTTTCCAGCAGCGGCACGACGACGACGGCTATGAACCAGCCGATGCGCCGGGCGCGTTCGGGGTCTACGTCCTCGTCCTCGATTCCCGTCGTGATGCCGAACAGCAGGATGGCGATCGTCTTGACCGCGAATGTGGCGACGAATACCAGCGCGGCGAATTTCCACCACGGCATGCAGCCCAACGCGATTCGCCATCTTTTCAGCAGGCGTCCTGTCGTGAATTTTCCTTTCATCGTTCCAGGTCGATTAACCCCTCGGGGAGTACCAGGTGCATCGTGCGCTTTTCGAAATCGATGTGCGCGATGAACTCCTCGACGGCGGGGACCAGTACCTGCCGGCCGCCGAGTTCCAGTTCGAACAGCGGATTGGCGTCGCTGTCGTAATAATCCGTGACTGTGCCGTGCAACTTTTCCGGGGCCTGTGCCGCACCCTTGCTTTCGGCCGTCCGGGGTATGGCCCCGGCCTCCTCGGCCTCGACAGCGAAACCGATCAGGTCTTCGAGGTAAAACTCATCGTCGTCTTCGTCTTCTCCCAGCTCGATGCGGAATTCCAGTCCCAGGAGTTCCTGCGCCCGGCGCTGGGTGTCGAAGTCGGCGAAAGCAGCCGTGGCTCCCGAGATGCCGCGGCGTTCGAAGCGCTCGCACCAGAGCGGAACCTCCAGTGCGTCGATGGTGACGCGCAAGGGGGTGTCTAAGTCGAAATCCTCCGGAAAAGCGGGGTAGAGCGAGAGCATCACTCCGCCCTCCGTGCCGAAAAATTTGTTGATTCTGCCTGCGGGAACGATCATGTCAGTTGAATTATGGCGTAAAAATACAAAAAAAACGGTAATCTCCCTTGCGGAAGTTTACCGTTTTTATCGGAACAAGAACCTGCTTATTCAGCGGCGGGTGCTTCCGGAGCAGCCTCTTCGGCGGGAGCTTCCGTAGCCTCGGCTGCTGCGGCAGCAGCGGCCTCGCGGGCAGCGGCGTCTGCGGCAGCCTTCTTCTCGGCGATTGCGGCAGCGCGCTCCTCCTTGATCTTGGCCTCGGCAGCCATACGAGCCTTCTCGGCCGACTTGGCGTCGGTCGCCAGCTTGTTGGTCTTGGCCTCGATCTTACCCGACTTGGCTTCCATCCACTTGTTGAAGCGGGCTTCGGCCTCGGTCTCGGTGAACGCGCCCTTGGCTACGCCACCCAGCAGGTGTTTCTTGTACATTACGCCCTTGTACGAGAGGATAGCCCGACAAGTATCCGTAGGTTGTGCGCCTTTCTGTAACCAATCCAGGGCTTTCACGAAGTCCAGATCAATCGTAGCAGGATTCGTGTTGGGGTTGTAGGTTCCCAACTTCTCGATGAATTTACCATCACGTGGCGCTCTGCTATCTGCGGCAACGATGTGATAGAAGGCATAACCCTTCTTACCGTGACGTGCCAGACGAATTTTAACAGCCATTTGCTATAAAATTTTGTGTAATTAATAAAAAACGCTAACCCCTTCGGGCTTTTAAGCCTGCAAATGTAGGGAAAATATTCCGCCCGGCAAAATAAATGTCGTAAAAAACTGTATTTTACACTGCCGCAGGAGCCGCCCGGATGGCAAAATCTGCTGGTTGCATAGCTGGTTAAAATAAAAAGCGGATTGATTTTAATCGCTTAAAAACCAATCCGTTTGCTGTGATCCCGGCGGGATTCGAACCCACGACCGACAGCTTAGAAGGCTGTTGCTCTATCCAACTGAGCTACGAGACCATCGTTTGATAAACGCTGCAAAAGTAAGAAATTTCGGACTAACTGCAAACTTATCGTTCGATTTCTTGTGTTCCGCAGCCTGTCTGAAGCCGCTGCCTTTTGC
Source organism: Alistipes montrealensis (assembly GCF_018362775.1). Lineage (GTDB taxonomy): Bacteria > Bacteroidota > Bacteroidia > Bacteroidales > Rikenellaceae > Alistipes > Alistipes montrealensis. The sequence goes on along the minus strand of NZ_JAGYXY010000006.1, from coordinate 99,343 downwards.
CGGACCCGGGACTGCCGGAGCGGGCGAATTGGGAAAAATGATCCGGAAAATGAAAATTTTGGGCTTTAAATTGTTCAAATTGAGAAAATTTGCTTAATTTAACAAACCCAAACGCTCACCCATCATGCAAAAACTGACCCTTCTGTCGCTTCTGGCGATAATCTCCTGCGCATCCGTCTGTGCGCAGGAGCACGACTATCGTTTCGGAAAGGTCTCTCTCGACGAACTCCGCATGGAGAGTTACGAGAAAGACCCCGATGCCGATGCAGTCATCCTCTATGAGGATAATTACCTCAGTTACCAGTTCTCCACGACGGTCAGCCTGGTCCAGGAGTACCGGGCCCGCGTCAAAATTCTCAAACCCGAGGGCGTCGGCAATGCCGATGTCAGCGTCTATTATTACGACCGTCCGGCGAGTCGCGAAAACATCACGGGTATCGATGCTGCGGCTTACAACCTGGTGGACGGGAAAATCGTGAAAACCCCGCTCAAACGACAGTATATCTTTACCGAGGCGATCGGCGAGTACGGGCGTCTCATCAAATTCTCGATCCCCGAGGTGCGCGAAGGTACGGTCATCGAGTACAGATACCGCAAGACTTCGGCCAACATCACCGACATTCCTTCGTTCGTCTTCCAGCACGATATTCCCGTGGCATTTAGCCGTATGCAGGCCAATATCCCCGAGTTTTTCAACTTCAACTCCGAGAGCACGGGATATGTGCGGATCAATGTCACCCGGGATAGTGCGACGGAGTCGCTCGGTTCGGGGGCCAACACCTTGAATTATACCGTTACCAAACTGAAGGCGGAAGGGACCGACATCCCCGCCCTCAAGAAGGAACCTTACGTGTGGTGTCTCGACGACTTCCGGTCGATGCTCAAATTCGAACTGGCGCAGATCGCATTGCCCTATTCGATAGTCCAGAATTTCGCGACTTCGTGGAGGGCTGTCAACGAGGTTTTGCATAAGAGTTCGTTCGACTCCCATACCCGTATCAACAATCCCTTCAAGGACGAGGTTGCCGCGATCAAAGCCGCTGACGGTACGCCGGTCGAAAAAGCCCGCGCCGTCTTGCGCCTCGTGCAGTCGAAGATGAAGTGGAACGGCGATTACCGGCTCTTCTCCGACGGCCCGCGTGCAGCCGCCGGCAAAGGGACCGGGTCGAGCGCCGACATCAATTTCGTGTTGATGGCAGCCCTGAAGGATGCCGGATTCAGCGTTGTCCCGGTGATGCTCAGCCCCCGCCACCTGGGGCGCCTCTCCTATACGCATCCGACTATCGACGGCATCCACGCCTTTGTGCTGCGCGTCGGCGGGTGCGATGCTTCGAATGCCGATAAATATGTTTATGTCGACGGTACGGATATCAATTCCGATATCGACCTGCTGCCTGTCGAACTGTCGGTGGACCGCGCGCGCCTTTACGGCGTGGACGGCGAAGCCGGGTGGTGCAACCTCACCGATCTGGCGCCGAACCGCGTGGGCATCAGCATGATCGTCCGGGTCGAACCCGACGGTACGCTGAAGGGGAAGATTATGGAGTCCTATTTCAACCAGCCGGCGATGACCCTCAGCAAAAGGTACGCCGCCGCCAAGTCGAAGGAGGAGTACATCGAGTCGCTGGAAAAGGAGCACGGGATCCAGATCGAAGAACTGGAGGTCAGGGATGCCGGGACGGCTCAGGTCGCCCAGGACTACGAAATATCCCGCCAGCTCGACTGTACGGACGAATTCATCTACGTCAATTCGACGGTAATTCCCTTTATGTCGACGAACGAACTCAACGCCCAGTCGCGTACGCTGCCCATTGAGTTCCCGCAGCCGATTACCTACGACATCCGCTGCTCGCTGGAACTGCCCGAGGGTTACGCTGTCGAGGAGCTGCCTAAGGATATCAACATGACGGCCTGTGAAAAGGGACTCAGTTGCAAATACCTCTCGCAGCTTACGCATCAATATCTCCAGTTCAATTTCATCTTCCGGCAGCCGCGCATCCTCTTCCTGCCCTCGGAATTCCAGGATGTGAATGCCTTCTACGGCATGGTTGCCGACCTGAGCAACAGTCGGATCGTGCTCCGTAAAACCAATGCCGCGCAATGATGGGACGATTGCTTTCCCTGGTTCTCGGATGCGCCTGTGCGGTTGCCGCGCAGGCGCAGGCCCCTGCCGTTGCGGAGGAGCTGCTCCGGCATAGCGATGCCGTCGTACGGCTCTGCACCGTCGATTTCGTCTACTCTTCGCCGGTCTCGGCGACGGCCGGCTACGTCGAGGAGATCACTGTCCTGAAGGGTTCGGCGGCCGAAAAGGGTAATTTCTCCTGCTATGTCGATCCGACGCGCACGCTGAAGAGTTTCAGCGGAACGATCCGCGATGCGCAGGGGAAAACGGTCCGCAAGTTGAAACGCTCGGAACTCAGGTATTCCGAATTTTCGGCCCAGAGCCTTGCTTCCGACGGTGCTGTCTATTACCTGGAGGTCCATTCGCCGTCGTATCCCTACACGGTCCGCTACGAATACGAAATCGGCTATAAGAACGGCTTGCTCACCTTTCCGGCTTTTGCGCCCGTCGGCTGGTCGGGGGTGTCGCTCGAAAAGGGCGTCTATACGGTCTCGGTTCCCGCCGGGCTGCAATTCGGCTATAAGGGGGCCAATATCGGCGATCCTGTCAAAACCACCGCCGACGGACGCGACGTTTACCGCTGGACGCTGGAGAACTTCCCCGCCGTGAAACCCGAACCCGCAGCGCCCCCGTCCGTCGACCTTGTGCCGGTCGTGCTCGCTGCTCCCTACGATTTCGAGTACGGAAAGACGCGGGGCAGCATGTGCGACTGGGCTTCCTACGGAGTCTGGCAGTGCGGGCTGCTCGAAGGACGCGACGTGCTGCCCGATGCCCTCAAACAGGAGGTGCACCGCCGTACGGACGCGCTGCCGACGCCGCGCGAGAAGGTGCGCGCGCTGTACGATTACCTGGGTGAGTCGACCCGTTACGTGAGCATCCAGCTCGGCATCGGGGGACAGCAGCCGATGTCTGCCGCAGAGGTCTTCAAAACGAAGTTCGGCGACTGCAAGGCGTTGTCTAACTACCTCGGCGCGATGCTTCGCGAATGCGGCATCGGGTCGCATTACGTGATTATCCATACGGACCGCCGCAGGATGTATCCCGATTTCGCATCGCCTGCCCAGGCCAACCACGCGATCCTCTGCGTGCCGCTCGAAGACGAAACCCTGTGGCTCGAATGTACCAATACGGACGTTCCGTTCGGTTATGTCCACAAAGACATTGCAGGGCACGACGCCGTTCTTTTCCGCAACGGCACAGGCGAATTCGTGACTTTGCCGCAGTATGCCGACACGCTGAACCGGATGGTCCGGCGTGTCGAAGTAACGCTTGCCGCGGACGGCTCGGCGACGGGACATGTCGCCGAATGTTATGCCGTGGGGCAGTATGAATCGTTGATGAGTTTCCCGAAGAAGGATGCGAAGAAGCAGGCCGACCTCCTGCTCGGCGACCTCAAAATCCCCTTGATCCGGGTCGAAAACATTGCCTGCGAGGAGGTGAAAGAGGCTTTGCCGTCGATTACCGTCACCTACGACATCGCTTCGGAGAAATACGTCACCAGCACGGGCAGCCGTTGTTTCCTCGCGCAGACGCCGTTCCGCGACACTTCGCAGTACCGGGACAAGGAGCGATTGTACGACATTTACCGCGCCGTGGGTTACGAAGATATTACGACCGTCGAAATCCGCCTTCCCGCGAATATGCACGTCGAGACACGGCCCCGTCCGTGCAGCGTCACGACGCCTTTCGGGACCTATTCGTTGCGCATGGAGGTGCAGGACAAGGTGATCACGATCGAACAGCGCACTTGCATGCACGCCGGTACTTACTCCCGCGACCTGTTCGAGGAGTACCGTGACTTCATCTCCGGGCGCGCTAAAATCTTCAGTGCCAATATCGTGCTTAAAAAAGAGTAGGGAAGCCTGCATTTGAAAAACGGGGTCCCAACGGACCCCGTTTTTTTAGCTGATTCGGCCTATTTTCGCGGCAGGACGACTACGACGCGCGTCCCTTCGGTGTATTGCGGGTCGATGCGGATTTCGCCGCCCAGGTGGCGGACGATCAGGCGGCAGAGGTAAAGCCCCAGTCCGTTGCCCTGGCTGAAGGGATCGAGCTTGGTGAAGCGTTCGAATACCTCGTCGTATTTTTCGGGCGGGATTCCGCATCCGGAGTCCGTTACGGCGATGTATACCCGTTCGTCTCCTTCACGACCGCATTCGAGGCGGATTTCGCCCTGCCGGGTAAACTTGTAGGCATTTCCGAGCAGCGCCGCGAGCAGAATGCCGAGGTATTTTTCGCTGGTGACCATGGCGATCTGTTCGGCGGGGATGCCGTCGGTGTAGACCAGTCCGATCTTCGGGCAGCGGATTTTCATGGCGCGCAGTTGCGAGCGGCACAGGGCGCAGAGGTCGAGGTAACTGCGCGGCAGCGGTTCGGACAGGTTTTCGAGTTGCGCCACTTCGAGCATGTCGTCGAACAGGTAGCGCAGTTGCCGGCGGCTTTCGTGGATGATTTCGCAGTATTGGCCGTGTGCTTCGGGCGACACCTCCTCCGTGCACAGTAGTTCCGAGAATCCGGCGATGCTGTTGAGCGGCGTGCGGACTTCGTGGCAGATCGAGTTGATGAAGGCCGTCTTCTTCTCCTCGCTTTTGTGTCCCTGCTCCATTTGTCGCAGCAATTCCTGCTGGAGCCGTTTCGTGCGGCGGTTGCTTGCGTAGACGAACGCCACGGCTACGGCTACGGCCATAAGCAGGAGAAGCAGTGAAATGAGGGCTATCTTGTGGTGGCGGGCCGTCAGCAGCGCTTTGTCCAGGGCCAGCCGGTCCAGTTCGTACGAAGCCTGCATTTCGCGCAGGGCCTCGGTCTGTTCGAGGTGCATGGCCGAATTGCGGACCTTCACGGCTCGTTCGTAAGCCGCTGAGGCCTCTTCGTTACGGTTGAGGTTGTGGAGCATCCAGGCGCGTTTCTGGTAGCATACCGTGGGTCGGACGCCGGGAATAGGGCGGTGCTCGGCAAGGTAGATCAGCGAATCGGTGTAGGCCAGCGCGCGGATGTATTCGCCGCGGTTGACCGCTTTGCGGTAGGCGGCCTGGAAGTAGCGGGTGCGGGCCATGGTCAGCCGGTCCTCGCGGATCGACTTGATGAATCGGCTGGGCAGGAAGAGGTGCATGCCGGGTTTGCCGCCGAATCCGTTGTCGTTGTCTTCGGGAAGCCACGGCTGCGCCGCAGCCCTGTGCGGACAGGCCGTCAGGGTCAGCAGGGCCAGCACCGCTGACGCAATTAAGGATCGGATGCGGCTCGTCATGGCTTCAGGGGGATTGTGAAGATGAACCGTGCCCCTGCGGTATAGGCCGAGTCGAGACGTATCGAGCCGCGGAGGTGTTCGGCGATGATGCGGCAGAGCGAGAGGCTCAGGCCGCGCGACGCCACCGGTCCGTCGGCCAGTGGACGGAAAATCTCCACCTGCCGTTCGGGGGCGATTCCGCAGCCCGTATCGGTCACCGAGACCTGGAGCATATTGGCGGCAGGGTCGGTTTCGTAACGGAGCGTGATGTTGCCTGAGGAAGTGAATTTTGCGGCGTTGTCGAGCAGTGCGCGGACTACGAATGAAAAGTACTGGGCGTGCGTGCGTACGATGCACCGTGTTCCCGGCGTTTCGATCCGGTACTCGACTTCGCTGCCGTGTTGCAGGCGCGAGGCCGTGAGCAGTTCTGCGCGGCACAATTCGTCGATGTCGGTCTCTTCGAGCTGCAGTTGGTCGGTCAGGCTGTCGAGGTTGGCGGCTTCGAGCATGTTGTCGAGCGTCGAGAGCAGCAGGTCGGTGTTTTCGCGGATAGAGCCGAGCATCTCCAGCCGCGTTTCTATCCCGGTGTCGGCGAGCATCAGTTTCTGCGCCGTCTGGTCGAGGGTGTCCAGCGGTTGCCCGATGCCCCGGCAAATCGTGCTGATGAAGATCGATTTCATGTGCTCGCTCTCCTTTGCTTTGCGGTTGTGCCGTGCGATGTCGGCTTGCAGGCGGCGGTTGCGGCGCAGTGCGACGGTGAAGTAGACGCCCGTGCCGATCAGCAGGATGCCGATGGCGACAAATGAGAAGATCACCGCCGCACGGTTGCGAATCAGGCCATGGGTCTCGGCGAGCTTGAGCCGGTCCATGTCGTGACGACGGCGGATGGTCTCGCTCCGCTCGCGGCGTTCGGCGCTGAAAATCGAATCCTGCACCGCAGCCGTACGTTCGTAGGAATCGTACGATTCGTCGTAACGTCCTGCGCGGTATAGCATTACGCTGCGGTCCCGGTTGACCTGGTAGATTTTCGAGGGGTTCATCCGGAAATAGCCTTTGCCCTGGTCGATCATCGTGAGCAGCGAGTCGCAGTAGAGGATGCTCTGGTCGTAGTGGCCCCGGATTCCGTTCCAGAGGTAGCCCAGTTCGTAAACATAGGTCTTGTTCCGCACGAGGTTTTCGCCTTCGGCGTTGAGCATACGGTCCCGGAACTCGGCGAAATTTTTTTCCAGCAGGTCGTCGCGCTCGATGTTGATCGAGCAGCGGATAAGCTGCCGGTAGGGGTTCACGTAGCTGTTGTCGCGGTAGAGATAGGGGCGGCGCTGCAACTGGTCCTCCATGGCGTAGTAGGAGTCTATCAGGGCGATGTAATCCGTGGTCAGCCTTACTTGGTTGTCGTAGTCGCGGGCCTGGTTGTAGGCCCCGCTGAGCAGGAAATATACCAGGTTGGCGAAATTCTTGCGCACGAGCAGTTCGGGCATTTGCCGCGTCAGTTCGTAAGCCTCCTCCCAGATTTTCGTCTGGGGGATATAGGCTGACTTGATTCCCTTTTCGTAATAGCCGATCGTGATTCCCGCATGGCCCTTGAGCAAGAGCCTCTTGACCCGGTGGTAAATGTTGTCCCGATGTGCGGAGTCGTCGTTGCACCATGCGTCGATCTCGTGGGCCAGCCGAAGCGCTTTCTCCTCGTCGTATTCGCTGTTCAGCCGGTAATAGGAGATCGACATTTCGGCATAGGCGTCCATGCCCTCTTCCGGCGTTCCGGGTGTCAGCTCCCGCAATTCGCGGACATAATAGTTGAGCGAATCGGTTTTTTCGGGATAGGGGGCATACTGCACCAGGATAGGCACGGTTGCAGCCGTCATGGCATAGGTGTCGCGGATGGTTGCCGCTTCGCGGAAAAGCTGGATCGAATAGGCCAGGTTGAGGTTCGAATCTTCGTTGAGGTCTTTCAGGTCGAGCAGCAACTCCACCCGTTTCCCGGGATCGGCCGTATAGGCGAGCACATGCTGGAGACTGTCCGACACCTGCTGGTAGGTAGTTGCATTCAGACAAGTGCCCGACAGCATGCCGATTGCAAGGAGTATTTTCCGGAGACGGGGCATTTATAAAACAGCCGTAACGGCCGATACGCAACTTTTGGGTGGTGAATAAAACGGACCGGACAAACTTTCCGGCCCGCAGTATGCCTTGAATAGGATCGTGACCCTATTTCGTGAGGTACTTGTCGAGGTACATTTTCAGTTCGCGCGGCATGACGGGCTTGGTGATGAATCCGTTGCAGCCGGCCTCTTCGGCAATGCGCCGGTCGGTGTCGAAAGCATACGCCGTCTGCATGATGACGGGCAGCTTGTCCGTGTGGGTACGAATCTCCTTCAGGGCTTCGATACCGTCCATAACGGGCATTTTAATATCCATCAGCACGGCGTCCGGATTTTGTGAGAGAGCATACTCCACAGCCTCCTTACCGTTCTTCGCCCAAATCAGGTCGTACTCTTTCTTGAGAATTATTTCCAGCAATTTGTAATTGCTTTCCACGTCTTCTGCAATCAGGATCAGCGGCTTGCGCTCGGTTGTGTTATTGTCTGTCATTATACGCTACATTGCAATCAGTGCAAATATAGGAAATATTTCCCGAAAACTTCGTTCGTCAGCGGTAAAATGTTCCTTCAAAATGCGTTGTATTTCCGCATCCGTCGGCGACTGAAAGCCGCACGGTGTGCGTACGCCGCTGTGCCGGGGCGTCGAAAAGGTGAACCAGCGTTCCTTTCATCGGGAATCGGTCGCAGGGAACCCACTCGCCGTCGATTTGCAGCGTCCACGAAGCGATGCCCGAGAAGTTGTCCGAAGCCCGGAACCGCACTCCGTCGGCTTTGGTGAGGTCTGTGCCTTCGGCGAAGAGCGGACAGACCACGGGCCGGAGCGTATCGGCCACGACCACCAGGTCGCCGGCCGTGCGTACCGGGGCGGTTACGGCGTTGTCGGCGTATCTGCCCCCGGCGGACACCAGCGTTCCTTTGCGTGTGCGCACAGCCAACTGGGCCTGCAACTGGAACTGCCGCGGTATGCGGGTGCGCACGCTGACCTCCACCGACCGGAACAGGGGCGTAGTGTGATCGAAAAGGTGGTAGGCGGGCGAGAGGACCACCAAACCCGATACTGCCTGCGGGGCCTCCCCGAGCCCGGGGCGGACAAAGATCGGTTCGTAGATCGCTCCTGCGGGAATGCGGACCTCCGCTTCGCCGCTGATACGCACGGTCGACGCCCGGCCGGGCCATACCGTTACGGCTGTTGTGTCGGCTCCGGCGCGGAACTCCCCGGCGCGTCCGCGGACGGAAAATTCCAGCGTCGAGCAGTTGCCGCAGTCGTCTTCGGCCTCGATGCGGATGCGGCGCACCTCGCCTTCGGCCGTGCGCACCAGCCCGCGCTCCTCCATCACCGGATAGAAACTGTCGGGCGCTCCGGCCAACTGCGCCAGGCGAATCGCCTCGTTGCGCGAATCGAGTTGTATGGGGTAGTAACTCACGGCGTCGCTGTAACGCGACATGTCGTACGTAAAACCGTCCATGCGGAATTCGGATCGGGGGACGCCGTCCACGAATGCCGTCACGCGCCACACCCCGAAGGTGTTCCAGACATCGTTGCGGCGGTCGGTGACTTCCGCCACGAAGTAACCCTTGCGGCCCGTGCCGACGGGGCCGTCGTGCGTCAGGCGGTAGCGGCCTTCGGCCGTGCGTACCACGGCATAACTCTCCGGGGCGCTGTGGACCGGTACGCCCTGCACGGTGTCGACTTCGATATAATGCAGGCGCATGATGCGGGGCGGCAGGTTGTCTTTGGGGCGTATGATTCCTTCGCGGACGAGGTTGTAGAGCCGCTGGGTTTTCGTGTCGCGGATTTCGTAATGGAGGTGCGGGCCGCCCGACGAACCGCTGTCGCCCGAGTAGGCCACTACATCGCCCTGCTTCACGGGCCATGTCCCGGCTCCGAACCAGAGGTTTACGCTGTTCGAACGGCGTGCGTAACGCTCCTTGCGCACGTGCTCCTCGATGTCGTCGCGGAAACGTTGCAGGTGGCCGTAGACAGCCGTCGTGCCGTTTTTCTGCGTGACGTAGACAGCGCGTCCGAATCCGGCCGCCTGCAGCACTATGCGCGAAACATAGCCGTCGGCCGCAGTCACGACCGGTTTGCCTTCCTCGCCGTCGGTCTTGATGTCCACGCCCGCATGGAAATGCCCCGGGCGTATTTCGCCGAAATTGGCCGAGTAGAGCCGTTGTTTCAAATCCCGCAGGGGATAAATATACGCTTCGGGATCGAGTTGTTGTCCCCTCGCCCCGAAGCTGATTGTCGTAAATAAGAACAGTGTTAAAAGTCGTCGCATCTATCCGTCTCCCTGACCATTGCCGAGGCGGCGTCCAGAACGGCCTCGTAGTCGTACCCGAGCGAAAGCCCGTAGCGTATCAATTTGGTTTTCAATTCGTATTGCGTGGCGTATTTCACCGTCCGGGCCTTGCGGCAGAGTTGCTGCGCGAGCCGTTCCCCCATGCCCGAACGGTCGGCCTGCGACAGTGCCGCGTCGATCGTCTCCTTGCGAACCCCTTTGCGTTGCAGGGCCGTGCGGATTTTGTATTCGCCCCAGCCGCTCAGCCGCAGTTTTTCCCGCACGAAGGCCTCGGCATAGCGGTTGTCGTCGATGAACCGGTCGCGGAGCAGTCGGTCGAGCACCTGCTGCGCATCGCGCTCCGCCAGTCCCCAGCCGCGCATCAGCCGCCGTGCGTCGCCCTCCGACTTCTCGGCGCGGGCGCAGAGGCGCATCAGCGAAGCAAGCGCCTCGTCGGGCGTTTTGGTACGTTTTTTCTTCAGTTCATCCGGCTGCATACCATGCGGGGTTTTCCGAAGAGGTCCGTGCGGACCTCGGTGTCGGTATATCCTTCGGCGCCGAGCATGCAGGCGATCTCCTCTGCGGCGCGTTCGTAAATCTCGAAATAGAGCCTTCCACCTTCGCGCAGCATCTGCCGTCCCGCCCGCGCAATGGCGCGGTAGAAGCGGATCGCATCGTCGTCCGGCACGAACAGCGCCAGGGCGGGTTCGTGGTCGCGGACATTGGTGTGCATCGCCGCGCGGTCGCTCTCGGGAACATAGGGCGGATTCGACACGATCACGTCGAAACGCTCCGGAAAGGCCTCGGCCAGTCCTCCGAGCGCATCCGCCTTGCGGAGCGCCACGTTTGCGCCCAGCGCCCGGAAATTCTCCGCGGCGACGGCCAGCGCATCGTCCGAAATGTCGGCGGCGAAAACCGCTGCCCCGGGCAGTCCCAGGGCCAGCGACGCTGCGATACAGCCGCTTCCCGTTCCGACATCCAGCACTCTTTGGGCTGCCTGTTCGTTGCGCAGAACCCAGTCGACGAGCTCTTCGGTCTCGGGACGCGGAATCAATACCCCTTCGCGTACGGCAAAGCGGCGGCCGTAGAATTCCGTATATCCGACGACGTATTGCAGGGGTTTCCCGGACACAAGCTGCGCTTCGGCCCCGGCCAATCCCCCGACGGCGAGTTCCGCCTCCGGATCGGTCAGCAGCGCCGACGGCGTGAGTCCCGAAAGCTCGGCTACGGCGGCCAGCGCGATGCTGCGGGCTTCGCGTGCGTCGTAAAGCCCTGTGAGCCGTGCGGCCAGAGAGTCGATGGTCTCCCGGCGCGTCATCAGCGGATAAAGTCGGCCAGCGCGATGGCTACGGCGGCTTCGACGACCACCGCGCCGCGCAGGGCGACGCAGACATCGTGGCGGCCGTGGATTTCCAGCGGCTCGACCTTGTTTGTCGCCAGGTTGTAGGTTATCTGTTCGCGGCCGATGCTCGGTGTGGGTTTCAGCGCCGCGCGGACCACGATTTCGTTGCCGTTGGTGATGCCGCCGTTGATGCCTCCGGCGTTGTTCGTCGTCGTCGTACCGTCGCAGTCGACGAAGCAGTCGTTATTCTGCGAACCGCGCAGGCGGGCCCCGGCGAATCCGCTGCCGAACTCGACCCCCTTGACCGCCGGTACGGCGAACAGCATATGGGCGATCAGGCTTTCGGCCGAATCGAAGAAGGGTTGTCCCAATCCGAGGGGCACTCCCGAAACGCGGCATTCGACGATGCCGCCCACCGAGTCGCGGTCGGCTGTTGCGGCGTGCAGTACTTCGTTGAACCGTTCGGGGTCGGTGCAGCCGCCGATCTCGGTCAGCCGGGTCGCGAACTGTACGCCTGCCGGCAATACCTTCTTGGCCACCACACCCGCGGCGACCAGCGCCACGGTGAGGCGCGCCGAGAAATGCCCGCCCCCGCGCGGGTCGTTGAATCCGGCGAATTTATGGTAAGCCACCAGGTCGGCGTGCGAAGGCCGGTAGTGGCGCATGACGGTCGAATAGTCCTGCGAGTGGGTATTGGTGTTGGCGAACTCGATGGTCAGCGGAGCACCCGTCGTGTGGCCGTTGTAGAGGCCCGACACGATCTGCGGCACGTCGGGTTCGCGCCGCGGCGTGGTCCCCGGGGCTCCGCTGCGGCGCCGTGCGAGGTCTTCGGCGAAATCTTCCTCCGAGAGCGGAATGCCTGCCGGAATGCCGTCCAGCGAAATGCCGATTTGGTGTCCGTGCGACTCTCCCCAGATGGCGAGCCGGAAATTATGTCCGAATTGATTCATAGAGCGCTGGTTGTCTGATGTGGTGTACTTGTCGGTCCTTTTTTGTCTCCCTCGGGAGGGCGTGCCGCACGCAGCGGGATTTACTCTCGGATGCGTGCCAAATCCTCGAAAAATCCGGGGTAGCTTTTTGCGACGCTCTCGGCTCCTTCGATCTCGACGGCGCCGTCCGAGCGCAGTGCGGCGACGGCCAGCGACATGGCCATGCGGTGGTCGCCGTGGCTCGATGTGCGTGCCGAGCGAACCTTTCCGCCGCGAATCTTCATCAGGTCCTCCTCCGAGGTGTCGACCTCGATGCCCAGGCGGGCGTATTCGTCGCGGATGGCGTCCGCACGGTTGCACTCCTTGTATTCGAGGCGCGAAGTTCCCCGGATGACGCTTACGCCGTCGGCCGCAGCGGCCAGCGCCGCCAGCGCCGGGAACAGGTCGGGGCAGTTCGTCGCGTCGAATTCGAAGGCGCGGAGCGGCCGGTGCAGCACCGTTACCGACTCCTCCTCGTTGATCACTGCGGCTCCCGCGCGCACCAATGCGGTGCAGATGGCCGTGTCGGCCTGCTTCGAGAGCATCGAGACGTTGCGCACGGTGACCTCTCCGGCCGTAGCGCCGGCTACCAGCAGCATCGCCGCGGCGCTCCAGTCGCCCTCGATGCTGAAATAGGTCGAGCGGTAGCGCTGCCGTCCGGGAATGTAGAACTCCTCGTAATCGCGCTGGCTGATCTCGATGCCGAAACGCGCCGCCGTGTCGAGGGTCATATCTAAATAAGGTGTCGAGACCGCCCCGTCGACGTGCAGTATGGTGTCGCGCCTGGCCAGCGGCAGCGCGAGCAGCAGTCCCGTGATGAACTGCGATGAAACCGATCCGTCGACTTCGACCTTTCCGCCCTGAATCGGGCCGCAGACCTCGATCGGGAGGTAGCCTTCGTTGTCGCGCACCCTCACGCCCAGCCGCCGGAGCGGCTCGAACATCATGTGCATCGGACGCCGCAGCAGCGAACCGCGCCCCTCGATGGTGATGGGCGTGGGGCAGAGCGATGCGATGGGAGTGAAAAGACGCGTCGAGAGACCCGATTCGCCTACGTTGAGCACATGGCCCTTCGGGTCGAGCCCTCCCTCGATCGAGAGCGACGTGGGGTCGACCTGGTGCACCCGTGCGCCGAGCGTTTCGATACAGCTCAGGGCCGAACGGGTGTCGTCGCAGAATTCGATGTTGCGCAGTACCGATACCTCCTCCGAGAGCAGCGCTGCCGCGAGGGCGCGCTGTGCATAACTTTTCGAGCAGGGCGGCTTCAGCGTGCCTTTCACGCGGCCCTGCGGAACCGTTTTATCCATATTTACTCCTTAACCTCCTGTCCTTTGCGGTTTTTCATCTCCTGTGTCAACTGGTGGCTCTTCTTGAGCTCGAAATGCTGGCCGAGGTAGACTTTGCGGACCATCGGGTCGGCAGCAAGTTCTTCGGCCGTACCGGTTTTCAGGATCTTGCCTTCGTAGAGCAGGTAGGTACGGTCGGTGATGGCCAGCGTTTCATCGACGTTGTGGTCGGTGATGATCACGCCGATATTCTTGTGTTTCAGTGTCGCTACGATCGACTGGATGTCCTCCACGGCGATCGGGTCCACGCCTGCGAACGGCTCGTCGAGCAGGATAAACGCCGGGTTGATGGCCACGGCCCGCGCGATCTCCGTACGGCGGCGTTCGCCGCCCGAGAGCTGGATGCCGAGGCTCTTGCGCACCTTTTGCAGGCGGAACTCCTCGATCAGCGCCTCGACCCGTTCGTTCTGGTACTCCTTCGAAAAGGTGGTCATCTCCAGTACGGCCCGGATGTTGTCCTCCACCGACAGGCGGCGGAAGACCGAAGCCTCCTGCGCCAGGTAACCCACGCCCAACTGGGCGCGGCGGTAGACGGGCAGGCTGGTAAGTTCGGTGGTCTGGCCTTCGTCGCTTTCGAGGAAGATGCGGCCTTCGTTGGGCTTGATCAGCCCCACGATCATGTAGAAGGTCGTGGTCTTGCCGGCTCCGTTGGGGCCCAGCAGGCCTACGATCTCTCCCTGATTGACATCGATCGACACGTGGTCGACGACGGTCCGGGCCTTGTATTTTTTGACGAGTTCGCTGGTGTAAAGGCGCATTGCGTTTTCGATGAAATTTTTACAAAGTTATGCTTTTTTCCGAAAAGTTTTTTATCTTTACATTGAATTTTCTGATTTTAAAGCATAGTAACGGCGAAATGAAACAATTTGATTCTTCCCTGCTGCATGATAAGCTGAAGGAGTACTTCGGCTTTTCGTCGTTCAAGGGGAACCAGGAAGCGGTGATCCGCAATGTGCTGGAAGGCAAGGATACCTTCGTGCTGATGCCCACGGGCGGCGGCAAGTCGTTGTGCTACCAGTTACCGGCCATGCTGATGGACGGTGTCGCGATCATCATATCGCCGCTGATCGCCCTGATGAAGAACCAGGTCGATGCCATGCGCACTTTCTCGGCCGAGTCGGGAATTGCGCATTTTCTCAATTCGTCGCTCAATAAGACTGCCGTGGCGCAGGTCCGCCAGGACGTACTCGACGGCAAGACCAAACTGCTCTATTTCGCCCCCGAGTCGCTTACCAAAGAGGACAACGTGGCGTTCCTGCGCAAAATCAAGGTTTCGTTCTACGCCATCGACGAGGCGCACTGCATCTCGGAGTGGGGCCACGACTTCCGTCCGGAGTACCGCCGCATCCGGCCGATCATCAACGAAATCGGCTCGGCGCCGCTGATCGCCCTCACGGCGACGGCCACGCCCAAGGTGCAGCTCGACATCCAGAAGAATCTGGGCATGTCCGACGCCTCGGTCTTCAAGTCGTCGTTCAACCGCCCGAACCTCTACTACGAAATACGGCCCAAGCACAATGTCGACCACGACATCATCCGTTTCATCAAGCAGAACGAGGGCAAGAGCGGCATCATCTACTGCCTGAGCCGCAAGAAGGTCGAGGAACTCACCGAACTGCTCGTGGCCAACGGCATCCGGGCGCTGGCCTACCATGCCGGTATGGACGCGTCGACGCGCGCCGCCAATCAGGACGACTTTCTGATGGAGCGCGTCGAGGTCATCGTGGCGACGATCGCCTTCGGCATGGGCATCGACAAACCCGACGTGCGCTATGTCATCCACTATGACATTCCCAAGTCGCTCGAAGGCTATTACCAGGAGACGGGCCGCGCCGGCCGTGACGGCGGCGAAGGCTACTGCCTGACCTTTTATAGTTATAAGGACATCCAGAAGCTCGAAAAGTTCATGCAGGGCAAGCCCATCGCCGAACAGGAGATCGGCAAGCTGCTGTTGCTCGAAACGGTCTCCTATGCCGAGAGTTCGATGTGCCGCCGCAGGACGCTGCTGCACTACTTCGGCGAAGAGTATACCGAGGACAACTGCGGCAACTGCGACAACTGCCGCAACCCCAAGCCGAAGGTCGACGCCCGGGCGTCGCTCAAGATGGCGCTCGAGGCCCTGCGCGACATCGGCGACAAGTTCAAGGCCGACTACCTGGTCAATGTCCTCGTGGGCAAGACCACGGCCCTGATCAAGAGCTACGGACACAATAAGTCGAAATGGTTCGGTGCGGGGGCCGAGCACGACGCCCGCTTCTGGGGAGCCGTGCTGCGCCAGGCGCTGATCCTGGGCCTTGTCGACAAGAATATCGAGAACTACGGGCTTATCTCGGTCAACAGGAAGGGCGAAGGCTACATCGCCATGCCGTTCCCCGTGACCGTGACCCTCGATCACAACTACGACGAGGAAGAGAAAGAGTCCGAATCGGTCGCTCCGATGGGCAAGGGCGGCGCTGCCGACGAGGAGTTGTTCTCGATGCTGAAAGACCTGCGCAAGAAGGTCGCCAAGCAGCACGGGCTGCCGCCGTTCGTCATTTTCCAGGATCCGTCGCTCGAAGACATGGCCGTGCAGTACCCGATCACCGTCGAGGAGATGCAGAACATTACGGGCGTGGGCGTGGGCAAGGCGCGCAAGTTCGGCGAGGAGTTTATCCGCCTGATCAAGGCGTACGTCGAGGAGAAGGAGATCATCCGTCCGCAGGACATGATCGTCAAGGGCGTGGCCAGCAAGTCGGGCAACAAGATTTTCATCATCCAGTCGATCGACCGCAAGATGGATTTCGAGGACATCGCCCGCGCCAAGGACCTCGATTTCGACGAACTGCTGACCGAAATCGAAGGTATCGTCAACTCCGGCACGAAGCTCGATATTTCGTACTACCTGAGGGAGTTTATGGACGAGGACAAGATCGAGGACATTTACCTCTACTTCAAGGAGGACGCCGAGAGCGATTCGCTCGATGCGGCCATCGAGGAGCTGGGGGCCGAATATACCGAGGAGGAGATACGTCTGGTGCGTATCAAATTCATGTGCGAACAAGGCAACTGATTTCCGGCTTTGCAAGGTACTCGGGCACGTCCCTTGCCCGTTCCGAACGGGGAATATTTGTAATCCCGTTTGCACCGGACTTCACGATGCACCGCATCTGTTCCTCTTTCCTTCCGGAGCGGATGAACAAGCGGCCCGGGCCGCGCTGATTAAGTGGGCATAGAGACGTTAAGACAATTTTGTATAACCTAAAATTACAACGCCTATGAACAAGAAGACTTTTACTTTAGCCGTGATCTTTCTGGTTGTGACGCTCGTGTGGTTCGGAATCAACATCTACTGGGCCCTGACCCGCCAGAATAATGTGTTCGATATGGT
Organism: Alistipes montrealensis; assembly: GCF_018362775.1. GTDB lineage: Bacteria > Bacteroidota > Bacteroidia > Bacteroidales > Rikenellaceae > Alistipes > Alistipes montrealensis. Next base: position 82,597 of record NZ_JAGYXY010000006.1, on the reverse strand, counting down.
CGTAGCCCTGTTGTTTGTTGCGGTCGGAATCGGAATGGTTTACAACGAATTTAATAAAAAGAAATGCAAGCACCTCGATGAGGTGAACAAGCACAAAATTCCTTAGCTGATGCGTGTAATTGATCGCTTTATGGCCGTCATGGCTGTTGTATTTTTCATTGGGACCCTGGTTTCGGCATGGCGGGTCGCCGTTGCCGACGGGGGAGATATCTGGTATGTTCCCGTGATTCTGGCCCTGGCATCCGCCACGATGACCGTAGGAGCGTTGCAGCACCGGAAAAGGAAACCTACCCAAAATAAGGATTGATATGAAAACCAATCTTATGCAGCTCGTGCGCCTCGTACTGATGGTGCTGGCTATTGCGGGCATCATCTATGCCATCGAATTCATGGAACGCGGCATCGCCGTGTGGTTTTGGGTCTCGCTGCTCGGCATCGGGTTCGTCGGATTGCTCTATACGTTCCGCCTGACGCAGCGCCGTGCCGCCCGTGCACAGCGCGAACAGCAGCGCCTCGACAAGAAGCGCCAGCGCCGTTCGAAGCGCTGACCGCGTTCGTGAGGCAGGGGATCTGCCGATCGGGGCGCCGGTTCCGGGTGCGAAATCCGCACCGGGATAAATCCGCCGGCCCTGTGCTTGGAATTGCCGGGACGCTTCCGGGTAAACTCTTTGTCTGATAATCGCTGCGTTGTATGGGGCGTTTGTCTGAAAAATCCGCCGGATGATTGTTCATCCGGCGGATTCGTTTGTCAGTTCTGGATGGAAGAGAGTATTCCGTTCTCGAAGTAGAGGTAGCTGCTCAGCCCGTAGACCCATTGTTCGTGTACGCCCCAGCTTCCCGACATGGTGTTGATGTCCTCGGGCGAACCCCATGCCTCACGGCACATGGCCCGGGTCATGCCGATCCGGACTTTGCCCTCCAGGATCAAATCGGCGGTGGCCTTGCCGTATTTCCGGTAGAGCGCAGCCTTACGCTCCTTCTGCTCTTTTTCCTGTTGCAAACGGGCCTCTTCACGCTTGCGGGCCTCCTCGGCGCGCTGGGCGTATACCTCTTCGGACGGGGTGAAGATCAGCTCTTCCATGAAAGCGCGGTCGCTGCCGAGGGTGTATCCTTCGACGCCGAAAGGCGCCGGAAAGCGACAGAGCGGCATGTAAATCCGTACGCTGTCCTCTTTCTTTTCGAAAACGAACGACGGTACGGCGTAACCCTTTCCGTCGCCGATCAGCCGGATGTCGAGGCACTTCAGTTCCGTGCCGAAATTCAGCCGGTTTTCTTCGCCCTGCATAGTCTTGGCCTGCAATCCGAAGTATCCGGAAACATATCCCGGAGCTTCGGGTTTGCGCTTCGTGAGGAAGAACTCCTTGCCGATGTACGCCGCACGGTACTTCTCGACCAGCCCTTCGACGGCGACCGGGTAAAATTCGTCCCGCAGGTTCGTTTTGTCGTTTCCCGCATGTGCATACCAATAGAGTGTTTCGCCCTCTTCGGAGCGGAGCCGGAAAAACCGCAGGTTCTGCTCCGAGATCGCATGGATCCCGACGCCGGTTATCTCGAATGTTTTCCCTTCGATGGCTTCGGCCGGAGTGAACCAGCCTGTTTCGGGAGCCGTCGCGCAGAGATCCCGACCGAGAACGTACGACTCCATTGTCGTGCATCCGCAGGCGGCCGCCGGTTCGTCTTTGTAGAACCGGGGACGGTAAGCGTCGCTGTAAAGGGTGTCGATCCGGAAATCCTCGGGCCGGACCTTCCTGCGGGGCTTGCGCAGCCATGTGGTGTCGACGCGCACGACGGCGGGCGTTTCCGCGAGGAAGTTGAAGTAGGCGACCGGCCGCAGACCGGCGTGGATGTCGCGGGGATAGAACAGCAGACGCTGCCCGACGAGTCCCCGGTAGTATTCCTCCGGGCCGTTCACGCGGATATTGGCCAGCGAATCGTAGACGATCGGTTCGACCTTTGCCGGATCGGCTTTTTGCGGGGTTATGGATTCGATTTTGAACTGTGCAGAGGCGCTTGCAAAGCAGCCCAGACCCAGCAGGAGGCAGGAAATACGTTTCATTTTTTCAGTGAGTATAACGACAAAGGTAGCAATAAATCGAATATTTCGTACCTTTACAGCCGAGAATGGAAAACTATGGGTGAAGTAAGGGCCAAAAAAGCACTGGGACAGCATTTCCTGGTCGATCTGAATATTGCACGCAAGATTTGCGACTCGCTTTCGGGCGGGGATGCGGCCGGTGGGCCGTCGGCGGTGCTCGAAGTGGGGTGCGGCATGGGCGTATTGACGCAGTTCCTGCTGCGCCGCGACGATGTCGTGACTTACGGTGCGGAAATCGACTCGGAGAGCGTCGAATACCTGCACGAGCATTACCCGGAATTTGCACCGCGGCTGATCGAGGGCGATTTCCTGCGGATGAACCTGCGCGAACGTTTCCCCGAAGGTCTGAAGATCATCGGCAATTTCCCCTATAACATCTCGTCCCAGATTTTTTTCAAGGTGCTCGAAAACCGCGACCTCGTGCCCGAGTGCGTGGGTATGATCCAGAAGGAGGTCGCCGTGCGGCTGGCCGAACCTCCCGGGTCGAAGGAGTACGGCATCCTGTCGGTGCTCCTGCAGGCGTGGTACGACATCGAATATCTTTTTACGGTCAACGAGACGGTCTTCAATCCGCCCCCGAAAGTCAAGAGCGCCGTCATCCGCCTGCGCCGCAATGCAACGGAACACCTCGGTTGCGACGAGACGCTTTTCATCAAGGTCGTGAAGGCCTCCTTCGGCCAGCGGCGCAAGATGATCCGCAACTCGCTGCGCTCGGTCTTCGGCGACTTCGGCGGGGCCGACCATCCCTTCTTCACCCGGCGCGCCGAGCAGTTGGGCGTTGCCGAGTTCGTTGAACTGACGAATTGGGTTTCCGTAAACCGTCGGTAACGGCCGCTATTCCCGGTTTAGATACGGTTCCATTTTCCGTGTTTCCACGGCGATGCCCGACTTTTCCAGTCGGGCGATGATGTCGCTGTAATCACCGCTGCGAATTCCTTCCAGATAGTGCCACCGGATCTTTCCGCTGTCGCACGTCAGACGGATGCGCGGGTTACCCCGCAGGTCTCGGATGAACTCCACCCGCCGCAGGCTGCCATAGGGGTAATCGAACGTGCGTCGCGTGAACGGATTGAAGATCGAAATCTTGCGGTTGGAAAGCACGATGCAGTTGCGAGTTGCGAGGTAGAGTAGGTATATTCCGGTATAGAAACCTCCGAGGATGAAAAATCCCCGGGCCTGCAACGTGTCCCACAGCAGCAGACACATTGCGAGCGTCCCGACGTAGAACCAGGATTCCCAACTTCTGAAGAGGGGTTTCCGGTATATTTTCATAACCGGGGCTTTTCCGCTCCGGCGACGACCGTCACCAAGTCCTCCTTCGCCAGGTACTGCCGGGTCAATCGCTGTACGTCTGCGGGCGTCATCTGCCGGATGCGGCGGATGTTCTCGCCGATCACNAACCGCGACCTCGTGCCCGAGTGCGTGGGTATGATCCAGAAGGAGGTCGCCGTGCGGCTGGCCGAACCTCCCGGGTCGAAGGAGTACGGCATCCTGTCGGTGCTCCTGCAGGCGTGGTACGACATCGAATATCTTTTTACGGTCAACGAGACGGTCTTCAATCCGCCCCCGAAAGTCAAGAGCGCCGTCATCCGCCTGCGCCGCAATGCAACGGAACACCTCGGTTGCGACGAGACGCTTTTCATCAAGGTCGTGAAGGCCTCCTTCGGCCAGCGGCGCAAGATGATCCGCAACTCGCTGCGCTCGGTCTTCGGCGACTTCGGCGGGGCCGACCATCCCTTCTTCACCCGGCGCGCCGAGCAGTTGGGCGTTGCCGAGTTCGTTGAACTGACGAATTGGGTTTCCGTAAACCGTCGGTAACGGCCGCTATTCCCGGTTTAGATACGGTTCCATTTTCCGTGTTTCCACGGCGATGCCCGACTTTTCCAGTCGGGCGATGATGTCGCTGTAATCACCGCTGCGAATTCCTTCCAGATAGTGCCACCGGATCTTTCCGCTGTCGCACGTCAGACGGATGCGCGGGTTACCCCGCAGGTCTCGGATGAACTCCACCCGCCGCAGGCTGCCATAGGGGTAATCGAACGTGCGTCGCGTGAACGGATTGAAGATCGAAATCTTGCGGTTGGAAAGCACGATGCAGTTGCGAGTTGCGAGGTAGAGTAGGTATATTCCGGTATAGAAACCTCCGAGGATGAAAAATCCCCGGGCCTGCAACGTGTCCCACAGCAGCAGACACATTGCGAGCGTCCCGACGTAGAACCAGGATTCCCAACTTCTGAAGAGGGGTTTCCGGTATATTTTCATAACCGGGGCTTTTCCGCTCCGGCGACGACCGTCACCAAGTCCTCCTTCGCCAGGTACTGCCGGGTCAATCGCTGTACGTCTGCGGGCGTCATCTGCCGGATGCGGCGGATGTTCTCGCCGATCACTGCGTTGTCGCGGTCGCAGAGGATGTTCTCGATCGTCACGTCGGCGATGCCGAACGGACCGTCGAGGATACGCATCATTTCACCCGTCATCATGTTTTTCACCAACTCCAGCTCCGCTTCGGGCATGGGCTCCGTGCGCAGGCGTTCGATCTCTTTGTAGATTTCCTGCAGGGCCTCCTGTGTAACGTCCGCTCCGACCTGCGCCGCTGTCGCGAAGTAACCTTCGCGTTCGAAATTCACCATTGCGGAGACTACGCCGTAGGTGTAACCGTGCTCTTCGCGGAGGTTCTGCATCAGGCGGGAACCGAAATAGCCGCCCAGGGCCGTCGCTACGACCTGCATGCCCAAAAAATCGGGATGTGTGCGCGGGAACAGCAGGCGGCCGATGCGCAGCGACGATTGTACGGCTCCCGGGTATTCGACGAACGCCGTGTGCGTGGTCTCGGGCGGCGGGAAGGCGATTGCCGTTTCGGCCTCACCGTGGGGGATACGTCCGGCGAGCTGCGCCACGGCCTCCAGTTCGTGGGGCCCGATGCGTCCGCTGCACACGACGAAGCAGTTTTCGGCGGTGTAGAACCGCCGGTAGAAATCGGCTACGGCGTCGCGTGTGAGGCTGTCGTATTCGCGTTCGTCCGACGAAATGCCGTAGGGATGCCGCGGCCCGAACAGCGCCCGGGCAAAGGCTTCGCGGGCTTTTACGTCGATCTTCGCCCGCTCGACCGCCAGCCGCTGCCTGCGTTTGGCGGCGTAGGTCCGCAATTCCTCTTCGGGGAACGTGGGGCAGAGCAGGATTTGCTCCGCCACGGCAAGCGTCTGGTCGAAGAACTTCGAGAGCGTGGCGAAGTTGATGTAGGCGTAGTCGCGGTCGACGTTTACGTCGTACCAAGACCCGTAGTAGTCGAGTTGCTCGGCGACCTGCTGCGCCGTCATGTCGCGTGTGCCTTCCGACAGCAGGTTGGCGGCGGCCGTCGCCGAAAAGGGCGTCTGCTGTACGGCCGACCCGGCACGGAAGACGAACGAAATGCGAAGCACCTCGAAATCGTCCGAGGCGAGCGTGTAGAGGCCGATGCCGTTGGGCAGCGCCGTGCGGACGGCCTGCGCGACTTCGACCTCCGAGGGTGTTATGCGGGGTGGTGTCATTTCTTTGCGTTGTAAATAAGTGTGGAACTGTTTTCGGGACGGAAGATGCGGCGGCTGAACGAGCGGATGTCGTCCTCGGTGACGGCGCGGTAGCGGTCCACCTCGCGGTTGATCAGTTCGAGGTCGCCCAGCATTTCGTAAAACCCGAGGTTCATCGCCTTGTTCATCACGTTCAGCTCGCCGAAAAGCGTGTTGGCCTCGAACTTGTTCTTGACCTTTTCGATTTCGTATTCGGTCGCTGCCGTGTTTTGCAGGGCTTCGATCTCTTCGCGGAAAGCCGCTTCGGCTGTTTCGGCCGTCACTCCCGGCAGCAATTGGCCCGTGAAGACGAACAGCCCCGGGTCGACATCGCCCGAAATGTAGGCGTTGACGCTCGACAGCAGGTTGCGTTCTTTGACAAGATGCATATACAGCCGCCCCGAATCGCCGCCCGACAGCAGGTCCGAAACCAGGTCGGCCGTGTAGAAATCGGGCTGCGTGCGTGCGCACATGTGATAGGCTACGGTAATGGTCGAGGCCGGCACGTCGCGCTCCACCTCCTCGCGGCGGGCTTCGGTCTGCACGGGTTCTTGGGGAATCGGCGCCGTTGCGACGGAACGTCCGGCGATCGGTGCGAACCACTTTTCGGCCAGTTCCAGCATCCGCTCCTCTTCCATGTCCGCCGAGATCGACAGGATGGCGTTCGAGGGGTGGTAGTGGGCGCGGTAGAAGGCCTTCACGTCGTCGAGCGTCGCTCCGGCTATGTGGTCGGTCGTCAGGCCGATGGCCGCCCAGCGGTAGGGGTGGACCTTGTAGGAGAGCGCCCTGAGCAGCATCGTCTGGTCGCCGTAGGGCTGGTTGAGGTAGCGCTGGCGGAACTCTTCGATAACCACCTTTTTCTCGGCTTCGAGTTTCGCGGGGGTGATGTCGAGCCCCTCCATGCGGTCGCTTTCGAGCCAGAGGGCCGTTTCGAGGTTGTCCTTCGGCAGCGTGATGTAGAAATCCGTGTAGTCGTTGTTCGTGAAAGCGTTGTTGTCGCCCGAGGCCATCTGCACCGGGAGGTCGAAGTTTTCCACCGCGTGCGTTCCGCGGAACATCAGGTGTTCGAACAGGTGGGCGAATCCCGTGCGTGCGGGATTTTCATTGCGCGCGCCTACCTTGTAAAGGATATTTACGGCGGCGAGTTTCGAGGCCCGGTCACGGTTGACCACAACGGTCAGTCCGTTCGGGAGTATTTTCTTCTGGTAGGAAATCATGTGTGCAAAGGTAAACTATTTTCCGCTGCGAATGGCGTGCCGCATTGAATTTGTTTCCTGTCCGGCGGCTGGAACGACGTGTGAAAAAAGCAGCGGCGGGAGATACAAGTGACGCCTCATTGTTCGGAAAATGGATTCGGTGACTATGAAGAAGTTTGGGATAGAGAATCCATCGTTCCCGCCGCTGCATGATTCGGTATATACGGCAGAAACGAGAAGAGTGCTGCCGAGATCATGGCTCCTATGGCTCTGGTAAAGCCCGTAAACCCCTCACATCAGCGCGCACCCTTCGGGTACGATCCAATTGTGGGTTTACAAAAAATTTACCAGATTTTAGGAGCCCCAATATAACCGTTTCTATAACGATATTTAAAGAACGAATATAAACGTGTTTCTGACGGCAAAGTTAGTAAAAAATCCGGTTTTGCCGCCGATGTGTCCGAAAGTCCTATACATAAACCTTAATTTTTGGGGCATTATCCTGCCGCCGGGACGGTTATATGCAGCATTGCGGCGGCATCGGCGGTTTCGGATTGGCCGGGTAACCGTTTTTTTTCGAATATCGCGGAGGATGGGCCGTGAAAATGCCGCCTCTTTTTTCGGCGAGGGTTTTGCGGGGCCGTCTCACGGATTGCGGCCGGTTTACGCCGGGCTTTCCTTGCTCTCGGGGTGTGACTTGCGGGTAATCCGCTATTGGTTAGCCAGTTCGGCAACTCGGTGATTTCCCGCAAGTTCGTTGTTAGTTGAATAACAGGGCGATTGTTATTTTATTAACATTTGAAAAGGTAAAAATTTACACTTTTTTGAAAGAAAATAGACATCGTTTCTCGGCCGAAATTGCTATATTTGCATCGCCCGTTTGTCCGGGCTATGCCTGAAATATCGGAAATACACACAAATATCATCTAAAATTTCAACTAAAATGGCAGAAAAGAAATTTATCACTTGTGATGGTAACTACGCTGCGGCCCATGTGGCTTATATGTTCTCGGAAGTCGCAGCCATCTATCCCATCACGCCGTCGTCGACGATGGCCGAGCTCGTGGACGAGTGGGCCGCCCAGGGCCGTAAAAATATCTTCGGTGAAACCGTTAAAGTCGTTGAAATGCAGTCGGAGGCCGGAGCCGCAGGCGCCGTGCACGGATCGCTGCAGAGCGGCGCCCTCACCTCGACGTTCACCGCTTCGCAGGGTCTGCTGCTGATGATCCCCAATATGTACAAGATCGCCGGCGAGCTGCTCCCGGGCGTATTCCACGTTTCGGCGCGTGCGCTGGCTGCACAGTCGCTGTCGATCTTCGGCGACCACCAGGACGTGATGGCTGCCCGCCAGACGGGTTTTGCGATGCTCGCCACCTCGTCGGTCCAGGAGGTCATGGACCTCGCCGGCGTTGCGCACCTCGTGTCGCTGAAGGCCCGCGTGCCGTTCCTGCACTTCTTCGACGGTTTCCGCACCTCGCACGAAATCCAGAAGATCGAACTGGTCGACGAAGCCGCTTTGACGGCGCTGCTCGACCGCGATGCGCTGAAGGAGTTCCGCGCCCGTGCGCTCAACCCCGAACACCCCGTGACCCGCGGTACGGCCCAGAACCCCGACATCTATTTCCAGACGCGCGAGGCTTCCAATAAGTTCTACGACGCGATTCCCGACATGGTGGCCGACACCATGAAGGAGATTTCGAAGATTACGGGCCGCGACTACAAGCCGTTCGTATACTACGGTGCGAAGGATGCCGAAAACGTGGTCGTAGCGATGGGCTCGGTGACCGAGACCATCAAGGAGACGGTCGACTACCTGATCGCGCAGGGCGAGAAGGTGGGCGTCGTTACCGTGCACCTCTACCGTCCTTTCTCGGTGAAATACCTCATGGCTGTGCTTCCCGAGAGCGTGAAGCGTATCTGCGTGCTCGACCGCACCAAGGAGCCGGGAGCCAACGGCGATCCGCTCTACCTGGACGTTGTCGAAGCGTTCGCAACCTGCCCGTGCGACAAGAAGCCGCTCGTCATCGGCGGCCGCTACGGTCTTTCGTCGAAGGACACCACCCCGGCGCAGATGCTGGCCGTGTTCGAGAACCTGAAGATGAACGAGCCGAAGAATCAGTTCACGGTGGGTATCGTGGACGACGTGACGTTCCGTTCGCTGCCCGTCGGCGAGGAGATTTCGCTCGCCAAGCCCGGCACGTTCGAGGGCCTCTTCTTCGGCCTCGGGGCCGACGGTACGGTGGGAGCCAACAAAAACTCGATCAAGATCATCGGCGGCACGACCAACAAGTACTGCCAGGCCTATTTCTCCTACGACTCGAAGAAGTCGGGCGGTTACACCTCGTCGCACCTGCGTTTCGGCGACCTGCCCATCACTTCGCCTTACCTGGTGACCACCCCCGACTTCGTGGCGTGCCACGTGCCTTCGTACGTCGACAAGTACGACGTGCTCAAGGGTCTCAAGAAGGGCGGTTCGTTCCTCTTGAACTCGGTGCACGACGCCGAGACGACCTGCGCGACGCTGCCCGACCACATGAAGGTCTACCTTGCCAAGAATAAGATTAACTTCTATATCATCAACGCCACGAAGATCGCCGCCGAGCTGGGCCTGGGTTCGCGTACGAACACCATCATGCAGTCGGCATTCTTCAAGATCGCCAACGTCATTCCCTTCGACAAGGCTGTCGAGGAGATGAAGAAGGCCATCCTGAAATCCTACGGCAAGAAGGGCGAGGATATCGTCAACATGAACTACGCGGCTGTGGACGCCGGCGGCGACGCCGTCGTGAAGGTCGAGGTTCCGGCCGAGTGGGCGAATATCACCGTGAAGGAGGAGGCGCACACCGCCGACGCCGCGCGTCCTGACTTCGTGAAGAAGATCGTCGATCCGATCAACGCCCTGAAGGGCGACCTGCTGCCCGTTTCGGCCTTCAACGGTCGTGAGGACGGTACGTGGGACAACGGCACGGCCGCTTACGAGAAGCGCGGTATTGCCGTAAACGTTCCCGAGTGGAAGATCGAAAACTGTATCCAGTGCAACCAGTGCGCCTATGTCTGCCCCCACGCTGTGATCCGCCCGTTCCTCGCTACGGAGGAGGAGGCCGCCGCTTCGGGTGTGGAATGGAAGCAGGGCCTGGGCGAGACGAAGGAGTACAAGTTCCGCATCCAGATTTCGCCGCTCGACTGTACGGGCTGCTCGAACTGCGTCGATGTCTGCCCCGCCAAGGAGAAGGCCCTCGTGATGCGTCCGCTCGAAGAGCAGATGCCCCAGCAGAAGAACTGGGATTACATCACCAAGCATATCGGTTACAAGCAGGTTGTCGACAAGACCAAGTCGGTCAAGAACCTGCAGTTCGCCCAGCCGCTGTTCGAGTTCTCGGGCGCCTGCGCAGGTTGCGGCGAGACTCCGTATATCAAAGCTATTTCGCAGCTCTTCGGCGATAAGATGATGGTTGCCAACGCGACGGGTTGTACTTCGATTTACTCGGGTTCGGCTCCCTCGACGCCTTACTGCACCAACGATGCCGGCCAGGGTCCCGCATGGGCCAACTCGCTCTTCGAGGATAACGCCGAATTCGGCCTGGGTATGCACATCGGCGTAGAGAAGCTCCGCGACCGCATCCAGGATACGATGGAAGCCGCTATCGCGAATTGCACCAAATGCTCCGACGAGCTGAAAGCCGTGATGAAGGAGTGGATCGAAAACCGCGGTTCGTCGGCTAAATCGGCCGAGGTTTCGGCCCGCCTGATCCCGATGATGGAGGCTTGCGGCTGCGACTACTGCAAAGAGATCCTTGAACTGAAAGACTGGCTCGTGAAGAAGTCGCAGTGGATCATCGGCGGCGACGGCTGGGGTTACGACATCGGCTACGGCGGTGTGGACCACGTGCTGGCTACGGGCCACGACGTGAACATTCTGGTCGTAGATACCGAGGTTTACTCGAACACCGGCGGCCAGTCGTCGAAATCGACTCCCGTGGGCGCTGTCGCCAAATTCGCATCGAGCGGTAAGCGTATCCGCAAGAAGGACCTCGGCGCCATGGCCATGACCTACGGTTATGTCTATGTGGCCCAGGTTTCGATCGGCGCTTCGCAGCAGCAGTTGTTCAACGTGCTCAAGGAGGCCGAGGCCTATCCCGGACCTTCGCTGGTGATCGCCTACGCTCCGTGTATCAACCACGGTATCAAGGGCGGCATGACCCGCACGCAGACCGTCGGCAAGGAGGCCGTAGCCTGTGGTTACTGGCACTTGTGGCACTACAACCCGATGCTCGAGGAGCAGGGCAAGAATCCGTTCGTGCTCGACTCGAAGGAGCCCGACTGGTCGAAGTTCCGCGAGTTCCTCTTGAAGGAGGTGCGCTATACGTCGCTCCAGAAGGCCTTCCCGGGCGAGGCTAACGAACTGTTCGCCGCCGCCGAGGAGAATGCCAAGTGGCGTTTCAACGGTTACAAGCGCCTTGCGCAGATGGAGTACTAAAAGTTTATTCGAGAGTAAAGGCCGCATCCCCTCCGGATTGCGGCCTTTTTTTGTTGACGCTGTATTGCCCGCACCGGGAAGCGTCCGAATCGGTTTAAAAAGCTGTGTTTCGGTTTTTTTCTGTTTGCGGCTGTTGCGCAACCCGATTATATTGCCTATTTTTGTCAGACAAAAACCGACCTGAGATGAAGAAAACACTCCTCTTGCTCGCCGTGCTTTTCGGCGCCTGCGGTACGGCCTTCGGCTGGGGCAAGACCGGGCACGACGCCATTGCTTACATTGCCGAGTGCAACCTGACGCCCCGGGCGAAGAAGAACATCGGGAAGTACCTCGATGGCCGTTCGATTGTCTACTACGCTTCGTGGATGGACGCCGTGCGCGCTACGAAGCCTTACCGCGCCACCTCGAAATGGCACGGATTCGATGCCGATGCCGAGTGCCGTTATGTGCCCCGAATGGCTGAAGGCGATGCCGTGCTGGGGATCGAGGATGCGATAGAGAAACTCCGCGACTATCGCAGCCGGGACGATTCGACGGTCCGCGTGGCGATCTACTGCCTGGTGCACCTGGTGGGGGACATGCACTGCCCGACGCACGTCAAATATCCTTGGTACAGCAGCTTCGGGTTCGAGCTTAACGGCCGTAAATGTGCTTTTCACGGCTTCTGGGATACCGAGGCCCTGGAGCTTAACCACCGTTGGGGTTACGAGGACTACCGTTACCAGCTCGACCGCTGTTCGAAATCCGAACGCCGTGCCCTGGCCGCCGGTACGCCCCGCGAATGGGCCGGGGAGAATGCCCGCAACTGCCGTGTGATCTACGACTGGGTCAAGCCCGGTGACCGGCTCGACAAGGCGCAGACGAGCGCTTACCTGATGACCGTGCAGCCTCTTGCCGAACAGCAGGTCTTGAAAGCCGGTTACCGTCTGGCGCGTATTTTGAATGAATTATTCGGTTAATAAACGTATTTTGAAATTATGAAAAAGATTTTTGCAGCCGCTACGCTGCTTTTAGCCATGACCGCCTGCGGCGGTTCGCAGAAGAAGGCTCTTCCGCTGGAGGGCACGACGTGGAAACTCGCCAAGATGGAGACGATTCCCGCAAAGGCCATCGACGCCGAGGCCGATTTCTTCACTTTGCAGTTCAATGCCGCCGATACGCTCGTGTCGGGCCGCACCAACTGCAACCGCTTCTTCGGTAAGTACGAACTCGAGGGCCAGAAACTGGAGTTCGAGAACATGGGCATGACCCGCATGGCCTGCCCTGAAATGGAGTACGAGGATGCCTTCGTGAAGATGCTCGACGAAGTGGACCGCTTCGAGATCGATGGCTCGGCCCTGAAATTATACGACGATAAGAAGGTCGTCGCCGAATTCCGCGCCGTGGAGAACGCTCCGGCCAAGAAGTAATCCGGCTTTGCCGCAATAAAACCCCGCTCTCGGATTCCGAAGGCGGGGTTTTATCTTTTTGCCGCTATGTTGTTGCGTTGCATTGCGTTACCGTGTCTGGCGCAGCGTTGGCGTTTCTGTTTCGCATGTGCTGCCCCTTTCGTGCGGCGGAATCTATTTTCCGGAAGCGGTCTTCGCATCGAACCGTTCGAAAAACTCCCGGAGCGTAATCCCGTAGTAGGCGCACAGGTCGGCGAGCGTCGAGATCGAGATATTTCCGTGCCCGGATTCGATCCGGCCGATGTTGATGTCGGTGTCGGTGAAAACCTGTTTCTGGGACAGCTTGCGGGTGTGGCGCAGTTCGCGCAGTCCGTTAACCACATCGCGGATCACCGGCTCGTTATAGCGTTCGTTCTTTCGTTGCATACTGCAAAGTTACATTAAAATCGCCATTTTCGAGCGCCTTGCCGGGACTCTTATTTGCCAAAACCCCGCTAAAAACGACGTTTTCCGCTCTTTCCGTTGCGTAAAACGTCGTTTGCCGAACCGCAGCCCTTTTTCCGTTAGGCTGCGGTCAATCGGCCTTGTGCATGCTCTGAAAAGGTTTTGATCGTATTCTGTTCGGTCCTAAGCCTTGGCGGGACGGAATTTTTAGCTATCTTTGCACAAATAATTCAAGGGTAAACAACTCTTTATACCTCTCTGCAAACTTAGGGAGCCTCTTCGGAGGTTGTTTGAATCAGGTATGATTGTTGTCAGTCCTGTGTATGCCCCGACCTTTGGGTTGGGGCAGTCACGGGCGCGGGACGACTTTCTGGTTCATGGCTCCCTAAGGCCAGCATTGAGGAGGTCAGACTCGCGCTTTTTTGTTTTGTCTTCCATGCAAAGCCGCGCAGTCGTATTCCGGGGCGGCGTCAGACGTTGCGTCACTGTCGGGATTTTCCTTCGGGAATAATCCCCGTGCCGCCCCGCATTGGTTTTGGGGCGGCGGCTGTGATTTAGGCGTCACAGGCAACATTCTTCCTGCAGGATTCCTGTTTTGCCGTTCGTTTGCGGACGACGGGTGTACAGAGGCGTCACTGGAGAGTTCTCCGACAGGATCCATCCGCTGCTCCTTCTTTTTCGGGGGCGGGCCGACGGCCGAATACGTCGCTACTTACATACTCGAGTTTCACCAGGCGGATGGTTCCGTCCCCGATTTTTATTGAGACTGCGGCGCACGAAAAAAGCGGCTTCCCGGAGGAAACCGCTTTTTATCGTTTTCGTTTGTTGGGTTTACTCGCTCAGCGGGGAAACGCTTACATAAGATTTTCCTGCGCCTTTCTTGCAGAACTCTACCGTTCCGTCGACGAGGGCGAAGAGCGTATGGTCTTTACCCATGCCTACATTTTCACCGGCGTTGTGCACCGTTCCGCGCTGGCGAACGATGATGTTGCCCGCCTTTGCGAACTGACCGCCGAACAGTTTGATGCCGAGTCGCTTGCTTTCCGACTCGCGGCCGTTCTTCGAACTACCTACACCTTTCTTGTGTGCCATGTTACTTCAGTTTTTAAAGGTTATGCAACGATTTCCTCGATGAGAATCTGCGTAAGGTACTGGCGATGGCCGTTGCACTTCTGGTAGCCCGTGCGACGCTTCTTTTTGAACACCAAAACCTTGTCATCTTTCAGATGCTTCAGGATCTTGCACTTCACTGTGGCGCCTTTCACTACAGGTGCACCAACTTTAACCTGACCGTCGTTGTCTGTGAGCAGGACTTTGTCGAAACTTACGGACGAATTTTCTTCGCCCTGAAGACGGTGAACATAAAGTTTCCGACCTTTTTCAGCTTTAAATTGCTGACCTGCAATCTCTACTATAACGTACATTTAAGTCGATTATGTATTTGAACATAAATTGAGTGTGCAAATATACGCATATTTATCTTATAAACAACACACCCGGCAATTTTTTTTGCCCGTCCGCCGCTATGGCGCGGTTTTTGGCGTGGCAAAGGCGGCCGGCCAAGCCGGTGTGACGCCATGCACCGAATATTGATTGTTTCCGACGAGGAGTTCCTGCGCGACGTGATCCGACTGTCGCTCGCCGACATGCAGGCCGAGGTGCGCTGTGCATCGGGTGTACCCGACATGCAGCGCATGGCGCGGCGCATGCTGTTCGATTTGGTGATCGTCGTGGGGACTTCGGTCTTTTTTTCGGGGTGCGACGTAGTGCGTACGCTGCGTCCCGACTGCCTCAGGCGGCCGCTGGTCTACGTCGTGGCGTGGCAGCAGGCCGAACAGACGGTGCTGAGCCTTTTGGAGTGCGGCGTCGACCAGTACATGACCTTCCCCGTGAGCCTGCAGCGGCTGCGGACGAAGATCGCCAATGCTTTGAACCGACAGTTATGACCGAATTGCTATTGATGCTCTATACGGCGTTTGCGGCTGCCGGAACGGTTGCGCTGTTGCTGCTGCTGGGTGCAGCGGAACTCCGCGCCCGGCGGCAGCGCAGCCGCGACGCCGTGCTGCGTGCCAAATACCTGCGTATCGTGATGTCGTATCTGCTTGCGGGCGACGGCCCCGTGCCGCGCTTCCCGATGATCGGCCGTATCGGCGCCCGGAGGCTGCTTATCGAAGCCATTGCCGGGCTGGTGGATGTCACCTACGGGCTCGACGCCGCGCCCCTGCGGCGCATCGTCGAGCGCTATGAGCTGGAAGAGTGGCTGTTCCGCCGCATCCGACGCTCTGGGGCCTACCGCCGGGCGCATAACCTGTTGCTGCTCGCGCGCCTGCCTGTCACCGACGCGGGGGCGGCCTGCGCTGCCCGCTACGCTGCGAGCCGCAACCGCTATGTGCGTTTCCAGTCGCTGATGGTGCGCCTTGCGGCCGACCCTTCGACAGCCCTGCGGCTGATGACCGAATATTCCGAACCCTTCTCGGCGTGCGAAGTGGGGGAGATCATGGCCGTCCTGCGCCGCGGGATGCTGCCCATCGCCTACGAACCCCTCGTCGGGTCGCCGAGCCGCAACCTGCGGATCGTGGGGCTGAACATCGTGCGCCAGTTCGGCATCGAGGAGGCCGAACGGCTCCTGCTGCGCATCGTGGCCGGGGACGAAAGCCCGGAGCTGGGGCGCGAGGCGCTCTACACGCTCTGCGCCCTGCGCCGTCCGCTGACGCGGCGGGCCGTCTCCGGACGGCTGTCGTCCATGTCCCCCGCCGAGCGCAAGGCCCTGCTGCGCTATATCGTCGCCGAGGGCTACTCCCCGGGCCCTCTCCGGCGGCTTTTCAGCGCGCGCGAACGTCCCTATTACGAATCGCTCGTCCAATCCTATAAACGCTGCCTGGCATGAAGCTGGTTCTTCTCCTGGTGCTCGTTTCGGTGGCGGTGTGCGTAGGCGCACTGCTGCTGCTGATAACCCGTGCCCGGGACAAACGGCTGCTGCTCAATGCCGTGCGCGCGGCCTCCAGCGACGCTCCCGACGGTATCGGCATTTCGGTCCTGTGCAGCGGCGTATCGGACCCGGCGCAGATCGAAAACCTCCTCTCCCCCGAATATGCGCGTTACGAAGTGATCGTGGTGCTCGACGGACGCCACCATGTCGCGGAATTTGCCGCGCTGGTCGGCCGCTACCGCATGATCCGCGTCGAGTGGACCCACTCCGGCGAACTGGAGGTCGAGGGAGTGCGGTCGCTGGGCCGGTCGCGCAAGCGGCATTTCCGGCGGCTGGTGCTCGTCGACCGGGTTCGCGGCTCGGCGGCGGGCGACTTCGACGCTGCCGCTGCGGTGGCTACCTACGACTACCTGCTGCCCGTCTCCGCGGGGCAGTTCCTGCTGCCCGGGACCATCGAACGGCTCGTCGCGGAGCTGGGCGAAGGCCCGCCCGGAACACTCGGTCTCGTGCAGTCGCACCTGGGCGAACCGGCCGCGCTGCTGAGCCGCGAGGCGGTAGTTGCGGCAGGCGGTTTCGGGATGCACCCGCTGCGAGTCGTTCCGCGCAACCGGCGGAGGACCTTGTGGGAGCCGTTGCTGACCGTCCCTTTCTCCCGGCGGCGGCTGTCGGGGCGGCTGCGCGGACTGCTGGCTGCGCTGCTCACGACGGCGTTCATCGCCGTTTCCGCAGCGGGGTGGTGGTGGGCTTCTGCCGTGTTCGCCACCCTCGCGCTGGTCTGGGCGGGCGGGGAGTACGCCGCGCGGCTTGCGGACGAGACAGCCCCTTCGGCCTCGGGTCGGCTCGTGGCATGGCGCCGCCTTTTCAAACATTATTACGGTACTAAAAATTTTCCGATATCATAAATTCTTGTTATCTTTACCATGGCAATAAAAATTACCGATCCCAAAATACGAGTTACGATGATTAACGACAAGGTGAGAATGTATCTGCTGCCGCCGCTGTTCAACGCGGCGATCAGAGCCGGAGCCTCGATCATGCGCGTTTACAAGAACTTCGACGATTATTACATAAGCATCAAAGACGATAAGAGCCCGATCACGCTGGCAGACCGCATCGCTCACAGGACCATCCGCGAATACCTCGGGCCCACACGCATCCCGATCCTGAGCGAAGAGGGTCGGGAAATGGGTTACGACGAGCGCCGCAACTGGGAGCTTTACTGGCTGGTCGACCCGTTGGACGGAACGGTCGAATTTATCAAAGGCAACAACGAATTTACGGTCAACATCGCCCTGATGGAGAATAACGTCTGCATGGGGGCGGTTATTTATGTTCCCTATTTCGAAAAGATGTACATTGCGGGCCGCAATTCGGGTTCGTACCTCAAAGAGCACATTGCGCCGGATGCCGCCGCGGAATATACCTACGATGAGATCGTCCGCGACTGGCTGCCGCTGCCGCTCACGACGGAGGCCGATCACGACCACCTGCGCGTCGCCCTTTCGCGTTCGCACCAGACGCCCGAGACCCACGAGCACGTCGCCCGCCTGCGCGAACGTCATCCCGACCTGGAGATCGTCGAGCAGGGCAGTTCCTACAAATTCTGCCTGCTGGCCGAAGGCCGCGTCGACTATTACGTCCGCACGACACACACCTACGAATGGGATACGGCCGCCGGGGAACTGATTCTTTCCGAGGCCGGCGGCAGCACCCGCACCCTGCCCGACGGCAAGGAACTGCTCTACAACGAGGAGGACCTCCGCAACCCGTGGTTCGCCTGCCGTTCGAAGTTCTGCAAGTTGTAAAAAAAGAGAGGAGCCACGCTCCTCTTCTTTATTTCTGCTTTTGCGCCGCCTGTTCCTCGATATCGCAGGCGCCGCAGTTGCCCGAGCAGCCTGCCGGCGAGCCGTCGGAGCAGTCGGCTCCGCCGTCCGCCTCGCGCGTTTCATGCACGGCGCATTTGATGCCCAGCCGCTGCATGTTCTTGTTGGTCGAGATTTCCGAATCGATATTGTGACCCTTGATCATCAGCGTAAGGGACATGCCCAGTACGAACAGCCCGACGGCGAGGATGGTACAAAGCAGGACGATTAACCACGTTGGCATAAGATTCCGTTTTTTTACTACCCGAAATTTGGGGTTTCGGGGACAAATGTATACATTTGTAAGATAAATTGCAAAAATCTCGCCCGGCCGTTCCGGGCGACGCATTGTGCAGACTAAACAGACGCAACTATGAAAATCGTGATAGCGGGAGCCGGCGAGATGGGCAGCCACCTGGCCAAGATGCTCAGCGGCAACGGCCACGACATCACCATCATCGACAGCGACCAGAAGTTGCTGGCCGAGGTGGGCAGCCTGGCCGACGTGATCACCGTCGAGGGCGACTCGACGACCTTCGCCGTGCTGCGCAAGGCCTCGGTGCGCAAGTGCGACCTGTTCATCGCCGTCAACCACGAGGAGAACGACAACGTCGTGGCGGCGATGCTGGCCAAAAAACTCGGCGCCCGGAAATCCATCGCCCGCATCGACAACAACGAATACCTCGAACCCAACAACAAGGAGATGTTCATCGATATGGGCATCGACTACCTGTTTTACCCCGAGAAGGTCGCGGCCCGCGAGGTGATCAACCTGCTGGGGCACACGTCGACCACGGAATACGTCGATTTTTCGAGCGGCAAACTTTCGCTCGTGGTCTTCCGCCTCGAACCGGCCTCGCCGCTGGTGGGGCAGGTGCTCACGGGTTTCGACGACGACCAGGCCCCGCTGAGTTACCGTACGGTAGCCATCACGCGCGGCGGCCAGACGATCATCCCGCGCGAAGGCGAGCATTTCATGGAGGGCGACGTGATCTACGTCATAGCCCGCCAGGATGCCGTCAAGGAGGTGATGGAGTTCTCGGGTCAGTCGAATATCGAGATCAAGAACATGATGATCCTCGGCGGTTCGCGCATCGGCATCCGCATCGCCACAGAGTTGCAGGACGAAGTAAACATCAAGCTGATCGACTACAACGCCGAAAAGGCTTACCGGCTGGCCGAAACGCTGGACAAAACGCTGATCATCAACGAGGACGGCCGTAATACCGAGGCGATGATGGAGGAGGGCCTTTCGAACATGGACGCCTTCGTGGCCGTGACTGGCCGCAGCGAGACCAACATCCTGGCGGCGATGCTCGCCAAGCGCATGGGGGTCAAGAAAGTAATTGCCGAGGTCGAGAACCTCAACTACATAAATCTCGCCGAGTCGATCGGCATCGACACGATTATCAACAAGAAGCTGGTGACCGCGTCGAACATCTTCCGCTTCACCATGTCGACCGACGTGCAGGCTATCAAATGCCTGACGGGCAGCGACGCCGAGGTGTTGGAGTTCATCGTGAAACCCAACTCTCCGGCTACGAAGGCCCGGATCAAGGACCTCGGGTTGCCGGAAGATACGATCATCGGCGGCATTGTCCGCGGCGACAAGGTTTTCATCGCCGTCGACAACATGGAGATAAATCCCTACGACCGCGTGGTGGTCTTCGCCATGCCGGGTTCGGTGGGGAAAGTAGGGTATTATTTTAATTAAAAATGAAGAATGAAAAATTAGAAATTAAGGGACATAACAGGCTTGTGATGAGTTGTTTTGCCGGGTATTGAGAATTTTTAATTCTTAATTTTTCATTTTTAATTGCAACGCAATATGTCTTTCCGAAACATAATCCTCAAAGCCTGGTTCTCGCAGCGCGAGCGGGCTATCGACCGTTTTCGCCGCCATCCTGCCCAGACGCAGGCGCGGATGTTCCGGCAGTTGCTGCGGCGGGGCCGCTTCACGGAGTTTGGCGATCGCTACGATTTGCGGCATATCCGCTCGGTCGAGCAGTTCCAGTCGCAGGTCGAGACCTTCGATTACGAGACCTTCAAACCCTATATCGAACGGATGATGGAGGGTGTGAGGAGCGTCACGGCCCCCGGACGGGTGTCGCTGTTCGCCCGCTCGTCGGGCACGACCTCCGATCGGAGCAAATACATCCCCGTGACGATGGAGTCGCTGTGGTGGAACCATACGCTGGGCATGCGCGACGTGGCGACGGTCTTTTCGGGCAACAATCCGAAGACCCGGGTTTTCGAAGGCAAAACCCTGACGCTGGGCGGCTCGTGCCATAACGAGGGGCGCAACCTGGTCGGCGACCTTTCGGCGCTGCTGATCCGTGAGACGACCTTCTGGAGCGGGTGGTTCCGCGCGCCGAAGGTCGAGACGGCGATCATTCCCGATTTCGACGAGAAGACCGCCGCCATCTGCCGCGAATGCGTCGGCGAGCCGATCACGGCCTTTGCGGGCGTGCCGTCGTGGAATCTCGCGCTGATGCGCCGCGTGCTGGAGTATACCGGCAAGCAAAACCTGCTGGAGGTGTGGCCCGGGCTGGAGATGTTCGCTCACGGAGGCGTGGAGTTCGCTCCCTACCGGGCGACGTTCGAAGCGCTGATCCCTTCGGAGAAGATGAAATACATGGAGACCTACAACGCTTCGGAGGGGTTCTTCGCCATGGCCGACGATCCGGCGCGCAGCGACATGCTGCTGATGCTGGATTACGGAACCTTCTTCGAGTTCCGCAGCGGATCGGACATCGTGCCGCTCGAAGGCGTGGAGTGCGGGAAGGTCTATGCCGTGCTGATCACGTCGAACAACGGTTTGTGGCGCTACGAGATCGGCGACACGGTGGAGTTCACTTCGACAAACCCCTACCGCATTCGCTTTGCGGGTCGTACGCGTCAGTATATCAATGTTTTCGGCGAAGAACTGATCGTCGACAACGCCGAACATGCGCTGCTGGCCGCCTGCCGCAAGACGGGAGCCGTGGTCGGGGAGTACACCGTCGCTCCGTGTTACATGTCGCTCCGCGAACGGGGCGCCCACGAGTGGATCGTGGAATTCGAACGCGAGCCCGACAGCCTCGAACGCTTCGCCGAAACGCTCGACGAGGAGTTGCGGGCCGTCAATTCGGATTACGACGCCAAACGCCGGACTACGCTCGAACGCCAGCGCCTGACGATCGTCGAGCGCGGACGGTTCCTCGCGTGGATGCGTGCGCGTGGTAAAAACAAGGTTCCGCGGCTGGTCAACGACCGCCGTGTGGCCGACGAAATACTGGCTTTCCGCGCGGAGCCGGTCGGAATGGAAAAATAACAAATACCTATACCACTATGTACATAGCCATTGCAGGTAATATCGGAAGCGGAAAGACGACGCTGACCCAGATTCTTACGAAGCGCTACAATGCCAAATGCTACCTCGAGGAGTGTGACAACCCCTACATCGGCGATTTCTACGAAGACATGAACCGCTGGGCGTTCAACCTCCAGATTTCGTTCCTCGGAAGCCGTATCCAGCAGACGATGGACATGCTTTCGGCCTGCAAGGAGGGGGTGATTTTCCAGGACCGCACGATCTATGAGGATGCCCATATTTTTGCCGACAACCTGCATGAAATGGGGCTGATGACCACACGCGACATCGAAACCTACATGAAGATTTTCCGGTTGGTCACGACGCTTATCCCCAAGCCCGACCTGCTGATCTACCTCAAGGCGAGTGTCCCGACGCTCATTTCGCAAATCCGCAAACGCGGCCGCGAGTACGAGATGAACATCGATGAGCTTTACCTCAAGCGGCTGAACAACAAATACAACAACTGGATCGAGAATATCTACGAGGGTGAAGTGCTCGTCGTCGACAAGGACCACGAGGATTTCGTCTCGGACCCTGTCGTGCTGGAACGCATCTGCGCGCGTCTCGACGCCCTCAAAGAGAAGAAATAGGCATGACGCTGCCCGTGAAATTCGAAGAACGGGTCCTGTGCGATCTCGGTGAAGCGGAGGGCAGGGCTCTCTGTGCGGCGCTCGACGGAGAGCCGCCGGTGTCCGTGCGCCTGAATCCCGCCAAGACCGGCGCCGGGGTTTCGGAGTGCGCTTCCGGCGGATCGGACCCCGGGCTTTCGGCCCTGGAAATCGCCGGGCGTGTGCCGTGGAATCCCGACGGGCGTTATCTCGCCGTGCGTCCGCAGTTTACGCTCGATCCCGATTTCCATGCCGGGGCTTACTACGTGCAGGAGGCTTCGTCGCAGTTCGTGGGGCGCCTGCTCGACGGTGTGCGGACCGAAGGGGCGCGTATCCTCGACCTGTGTGCGGCTCCGGGCGGTAAGACTACGCTTTATGCCTCGCTTGCGGGACCCGGCGGACTGGTCGTCGCCAATGAGATCGACCGCCGCCGCGCCTCGGTACTGGCGGATAACGTGCGCAAATGGGGGACGGGCAATGTGGCCGTCGTGACCTGCGAACCGCGTGCGCTGGGCGATTTCGAAGCCTGGTTCGACGTGGTGGCGGTGGACGCTCCCTGCTCCGGCGAGGGGATGTTCCGCAAGGACCCCGGCGCCCGGGCCGAATGGAGCGAAGGCAACGTAAAACAATGCGCTGTGCGCCAGGATGAAATCCTGCGCGAAGCGTGGCGGGCCCTGAAACCGGGCGGAACGCTCGTTTACAGCACCTGTACGTTCAACCGCGACGAGGACGAAGGTTCGCTCGAACGGATGCTCGCGTGGGCCGGGGACGAGATCGCCGGGTCGGACGAAATTACCGTGGAGGATGCGTGGGGTGTCGTCTGCGGACGTGTCGGAGCGTTCCGTACGTTCCGCTTCTATCCCCACCGGGCCTGCGGCGAAGGGTTCTTTGCCGCCGTGGCCCGCAAATCCTTCGATGCCGGAGGGCGCGTGCGTACGCCGAAGGCACGCCGCACGGTATTTGCGGCTGCCGACCGAAAGGCCGTCGCCGAACTGGCCCGTTGGGTGCGGGAACCCGAGCGGATGCGCTTTGCCGTGGTCGCCGACACCTGCTATGCGTGGTACGCCGCACAGGCGGACGCAGTCCGGGCGTTGTCCGAGGCGCTGCCCGTGATCTATTCGGGGGTGGCGCTGGGTCAGGTGTTCAAAGGCGTGCTGAAGCCGGACCCTGCACTGGCCTTTTTCGAGGGGCTGAACCGCGGTGCGCTGCCTGTGGCGGAGCTGGACGGGGAGGAGGCGCTGCGTTTCCTGCGTAAACAGGACATCGCCGCCGGCGAATTGGCCGAAGGGATGAACCTCGTGTGTGCACGGGGGCGTGCACTGGGTTTCGCCAAGCGGATCGGTGTACGGGTAAATAACCTGTACCCCAATTCATTGCGAATTATAAAACAATAGATATGGCCGATAAACTTTTTTATTCGATGGGCGAGGTGGCCGAGATGTTCGATGTCAATACGTCGCTGATCCGCCACTGGGAGTCGCAGTTCAGCATCCTTCGCCCCAAGCGTAACAAGAAAGGCAACCGCCTCTTCTCGCCCGAGGATGTCGAGAACCTCAAAATGATCTACCACTTGGTCAAGGAGCGCGGCATGACGCTCGAAGGAGCCAAGAAGGCGCTCCGGAAGGCTCCTGCCGAGAGCGGCGTAGACCGCGACACCGAACTGATGGAGCGTTTGCAGCGCATCCGCGCCCTGCTCGTGGAGGTTCGCGAGGACCTGAAAGCCGGTGAGGGCGAGATCGTCGCCGTCCCGGACGCCGATGTTGCAGACTCCGCTGCCGGGCCCGAAGCGCCCGTGCGCCGCAGGGCTAAGGCCGTCGTGAAAATCGACGAGCAGTCGGGCGAAGCGGCCGCCGACGGCGCACAGCCTGCCGCCAAACGTGCCGCGCGCAAGCCCCGCCGCAAAAAGGAGGAGGTCGAAAACAAGGAGTTGTTCGCGTTTTACGAGCAGTCGTTGTTTTAGCGCCAAGCCTGCCGATTATTCATTTTGGCAGCAGGAGAGGATTCCGACCCGATACCGGAGCCGTGAAGCGACGATTCGGCTAAAAGCGCGAGCGGAGGGGACGGTTTGCTTGCAAACCCGCGAATAGTCGCCCGGAGCCAGCGTTAGACGGTTTGTTGCAGGCGAAGGTATCAGTCGGAGAGTTTTTGCGGAAAAAAGTACAGAATTTCGCAGGCGTGGGCGGCGAAGAATTCCTATAACGGGATACAATAATAATTAACTCATATGACTATCAAGCAAATAACCGACGTTATCGAACGCTTTGCTCCGCTTCGGTGGCAGGAATCCTATGATAATGCGGGACTTATCGTCGGCCGTGAGGACGACGAGGTGCACAAGGCGCTGCTGGCTGTGGACGTTACGGAAGAGGTGCTCGACGAGGCTGAAGCCGAGGGGTGCGATATCGTGATAACCCACCATCCGATCGTCTTCCATGCGCTCAAGCGGTTCAACTCGGCCGACCCCGTTCAGCGGTGCGTCGAGCGGGCCATCCGCAGCCGGATTGCGCTCTATGCCTGCCATACCAACCTCGACAGCGCTCCTGGGGGCATGAGCTGGCGGCTGGCCGAAATGCTGGGCGTCGGAAAGCTGGAGGTTTTGCAACCTTCTCAGGCCGGGGACGGCGCGGGATTCGGCGTTGTGGGCGAGTTGCCTGAAGCGATTGATACCCTGGGTTTTATGCGGTTTATCCGGCGGCGGCTTGAAGTGAGCGTCGTACGGCACAGTGACATAGCGGCTTGCGAAGTGCGCCGCGTGGCGGTCTGCACCGGGGCCGGGGCTTCGCTGATCGGCGAAGCACGCCGCGCCGGGGCCGATATTTATATCACCGCCGATATGAAGTACAACGACTTCATGACGCCCGATAAAGCCCTCACCGTAGCAGATATAGGCCATTTTGAAAGCGAATATTGCGCAATTCAATTAATATTTGATATTTTATCGAAAAATTTATGTACCTTTGCGGTTCGCAAGAGTGAACGCTCGCGTAATCCGGTAAACTATCTGGTTTAAGTCTAAACTATAAAGACAATATATGGCAACGCAAAAGAAGACGGCCGAGGTTGATTATTCGATGCAGGAGAAGATCATGGCGCTTTATGAGCTCCAGAAAATCGACAGCAAAATCGACGAAATCAACAAGGTGAAAGGTGAACTGCCCCTCGAGGTTCAGGATCTCGAAGATGAGATGACCGGGATGAAAACCCGCATCGAACACATCAATGCCGAGATCGAGGAGCTGAACACGCTGACCAAGCAGCGCAAACGCGAGGTGGACCAGGCAAAAATCATGATCGGCAACTACAAGGAGCAGCAGAACAACGTGCGCAACAACCGTGAGTTCGATGCCATCACCAAGGAGATCGAGTACCAGGAACTCGAAATCGAGTTGGCCGAGAAGCGTCTGAAGGAGTATTCCGCCGGTGTGAAGGTCAAAAAACTCCAGTTGGAGGAGGCTGAAAACCTTTCCAAGGAGCGTGCTGCCGATCTCACGGCCAAAAAGTCCGAACTGGAGGGCATCGAAGCCGAGACGGCTCCGCTGGTAGCGGAATATGCCGTGCAGGGCGAGCGCGTCAAGGAGAAGATCGACGAGCGCCTGCTGTCGGCTTACGACCGTATCCGCCGCAACGTCCGCAACGGGCTGGCGGTGGTGACCGTGAAGCGCGACGCCTGCGGAGGTTGCTTCAACCGCATCCCGCCCCAGCGCCAGGTGGACATCCGCCAGGGCAAAAAGATTATCATCTGCGAATACTGCGGCCGCATCCTTGTCGCCGATCCCGACGAACCGCAGGAATAGACGCATTGTGAATTTTGAAAAGGCTTCCTTCACCGGGAGCCTTTTTTTGTTTTTAAAATTTTTTGTAAATGCGCGAATGTTAATTTATTAACATCGAAAATCTTTCCGTCTTTTGCAAATAATCCTTAACTTTGCGAAGTTGTAATTTTCCGACTTAAATTACTCGCATGAAAATAGCCATAGCTCAGCTGAATTACACGATCGGAGACGTGGACGGCAATGCCTCGAAGATCATCGACTCCATCCACAAAGCGAAAGCACAGCATGCCGACCTGGTAGTTTTTGCGGAACAGGCCGTGAGCGGAACCCCCGCCTTCGACCTGCTGCGTAAGACGACTTTCCTCGAACTGTGCGAGGATGCGTTGGTCGAAATCGCCTCGTGCTGCGACGGCATCGCCGCCATCGTCGGCCTCCCGATCCTCACGGCGGAGGGTACGATCAGTGCCGCGGCGCTGATCCAGGACCGTAAGGTGCTGCGCTACGTCGGCAAGAAATACATCACCGCACGCCGTGAAATGGGTTTCCTGGTTCCTTCGAAAGGGTATGAATACGCTACGATCAAGGGGCATAAATGTGCGATCATCGTGGGTGACGACCTGAGCCGTGAACACGATTTCGACCAGTCGGTCGAGACGATCATTTCGGTCAACGCCCGCAAATACGGTAAGGGAACCATGACCTACCGTTACGAGATGATGCGCAACCTGGCCTTCGTCGAGAGTAAGAATCTCGTCCTGGTCAATCAGGTGGGCGGTTCGACGGACATCGTTTACGACGGTACGTCGGGCGCGCTGAACAGCCGCGGCGAGCTGGTGCTGATGATGAAGAATTTCGAAGAAGATTTCCAGATTTTCGATACCAAAGCGGCTGCGGAGCCGGTGACGGTCCCTTCGACCTACAACGATCGCACGCGCCTGGTTTACGAGGCCGCTTGCTGCGGACTGAGGGACTTCTTCCGCAAAAACGGTTACCGGAAGGCTTCGATCGGACTTTCGGGCGGTATCGACTCGGCGGTCGTAGCCTGCATCGCCGTCGATGCGCTGGGTGCGGAGAATGTCCGCGCGCTGCTGATGCCCTCGCCCTTCTCGTCCCATGAATCGGTCGAGGACGCCAAGGAACTGGCGCGCAACCTCGGCATCGAATACAACGTCATTCCTATTTCGGAAATCTATACCAGCGTGGTGAACACCCTCAAGCCGGTCATCGGCGGCACGGAGTTCGACGCTACGGAGGAGAATATCCAGACGCGCATCCGCACGGTGCTGCTGATGGCCTTGCAGAACAAGACGGACTACATCCTGCTGAACTCCTCGAACAAGAGCGAAAATGCACTGGGGCTCTGTACGCTGTACGGCGATACGGCAGGCGCTTTCAGCCCTACGGGCGACCTCTACAAAAGCGAAATGTACGACGTGGCCCGTTACATCAACCGGATGCAGGGCGACGTGATTCCCGAGAATATCCTGACCAAGGAGCCTTCGTCGGAGCTGCACCCCGGACAGAAGGACAGCGACATCCTGCCGCCCTACGAGGTGGTGGACGCCATTTTGTTCCGCATGATCGAGGAGGGACAGCACCGCGAAGAGATCGTCAACGCGGGTTTCGATTCGGAGGTCGTGGAGAAGATCCACGCCATGATCATGCGTAACGAAAAGAAACGTTACCAGTTCCCGCCCGTGCTGCGTCTCTCGTCGTGTACATTCGGCCACGAGCGGCTGATGCCCCTTACCAATAAATACGGAGACTGAGGCGTGGCGGACCTGATCGAACACAGCGGCGTGGTGGAACGCACGGAGCGCGACACGGTCTATGTGCGAATTACCTCCCGGAGTGCCTGCGGAACCTGTAAGGCCCGCGAAGCGTGCGGCCTGGCGGAAGCGCAGGACAAGATCGTCGTCGTGACGACCCCCGAGGCCGGGCAGTATGCCGTCGGCGGGGCCGTGATGGTCGGAGTGCGCCGGAGTGCGGGCATCCGGGCCGTCGTGCTGGCCTATGTCGGGGCGCTGGTCGTGCTGCTGGCCGTTCTGGTCGGGGCGATCCTTGCGGGACTCAGTGAAGGCCTCAGCGCCCTCGCCGCTATTGCGGGCGTGGGCGTTTATTATTTCGTGCTGTGGCTCTTCCGCCGTAAAATCGAACACACAATTCAATTTACAATAACTAAAAACTACTGATGGAAGTATTACTTTACACGATCCTGACGCTGTGTGCGCTGGGAGTGCTCTCGGCGGTAATCCTCTATTTCGTGGCCCAGAAATTCCGGGTCGACGAGGACCCGAGAATAGACGAGGTGGAGAAGATGCTGCCCGGAGCCAACTGCGGCGGCTGCGGATTCGCCGGCTGCCGGGGCCTGGCCGACGCGCTCGTGAAGCGCGACGACATCTCGGCGCTCTTCTGCCCTGTGGGTGGCGGCGATACGATGAAAGCCGTGGCCGCATACCTCGGAAAAGCCGCTGCCGAGAAGCAGCCCGAGGTGGCGACCGTCCGCTGCGGCGGTACGTGCGAAAAACGTCCCCGTACCAACGATTATAACGGGGCCAAATCGTGTGCCGTGGCTTCGTCGCTCTATGTGGGTGAGACGGGCTGTTCGTTCGGCTGCCTCGGTTTCGGCGACTGCGTCGCGGTCTGCGCCTTCGACGCCATTCACATTGATCCGGCAACGGGGCTCCCGGAGGTCGACGCCGACAAATGTACGGCTTGCGGCGCCTGCGTGAAGGCGTGTCCGAAGATGATCATCGAGCTGCGGAAAAAGTGGCCCAAGAACCGTGCGGTTTACGTGTCGTGCGTGTCGAAGGACAAGGGGGCCGTGGTGATGAAGGCCTGCAAGGCCGGGTGTATCGGCTGCGGCAAGTGTGTGAAGGTGTGCGCGTTCGACGCGATCACCGTGGAGAATAACCTCGCTTATATCGATCCGCAGAAGTGCAAACTGTGCCGCAAGTGTGTGAACGAGTGTCCCACGGGCGCCATCCGGCTCGTCGGCATGGACCCGCTGCCCAAGGCCCCGAAAACCCCGGCAGCGCCCGCCGCTCCCGTTGCGCCGAAAGCCGAGCCTGCACCTGCCGCTAACAAAGAATCGTAAAAAGAGACTACAACAATGAAGACATTTCCAATGGGCGGAGTCCATCCGTCGGAAAATAAGCTGAGCTGCGCCAAACCGATCGAGGTGCTTCCGCTGCCCGAGGTGGTGACGATTCCCCTCGCACAGCACATCGGAGCCCCGGCAGTCGCCAAGGTCGCCAAAGGCGACAAGGTGCTCACGGGACAGCTCATCGCCGAGGCCGGCAGCTTCATGTCGGCGAACATTCACTCCCCGGTTTCGGGTACGGTTACGGCTGTCGACATGGCCGTTAACGGCCAGGGCCTGCGCCAGATGATGATTACCATCAAGCGCGAAGGCGATGACTGGGCCGAGGGGATCGACCGTTCGGACGCGCTGGTGAAGGTTTGTCCCTTCTCGGCGCAGGAGATCGTGGCCAAGATCAAGGACGCCGGCATCGTCGGCATGGGCGGCGCGACGTTCCCCACGCATGTGAAACTTTCGGTCCCTCCCGGAAAGAAGGCCGATGTCGTTATTATCAACGGTGTGGAGTGCGAACCTTATCTCACTTCGGACCATCGCACGATGCTGGAGCATGGCGAGGAATTGATCGTGGGCGTCACGATCCTGATGAAGGCCGTGGGTGTGCAGAAGGCATGTATCGGTATCGAAAACAATAAACCCGACGCCATTGCGCATCTCCGGCAGATCGCCGCGGGGTATGCAGGCATCGAAATCGTACCCCTGAAGGTGATGTATCCGCAGGGCGGTGAGAAGCAGTTGATCGCAGCCGTCACGGGCCGCCAGGTTCCGCCTCCGCCGGCACTGCCGATCGACGTGGGCGCCGTGGTGTGCAATGCTTCGACGGCTTTTGCGGTTTACCAGGCCGTGTTGAAGAACAAACCGCTGATCGAACGCGTGGTGACTGTCACCGGCAAGAGCCTGAAGGAGCCGAAGAACCTGCTGACCCGCATGGGTACGCCGGTCTCGGCGCTGCTGGAGGCTGCCGGAGGTCTTCCCGAAGATGCCCGGAAGGTGATCAACGGCGGCCCGATGATGGGCCGGGCGATGGTCAACCTCGACTCGCCCGTGACGAAGGGTTGTTCGGGTATTACCGTCATGTCGGGCCGCGACGCACAGCGCCGCGAGGCTTCGCAGTGTATCAAGTGTGCCAAGTGCGTCTCCGCCTGCCCGATGGGACTGGAGCCCTACTATCTTTCGAAGATGACGCAGAAAAAAGGCTGGGACGAGTTGGAAGCCCTGATGATCACTTCGTGCATCGAGTGCGGCTGCTGCCAGTCGACGTGTCCGGCATACCTGCCGCTGTTGGACTGGGTGCGCCTCGGCAAACAGACCGTGATGGGGCTGATCCGTGCGCGCGCCGCCGCTGCACCTAAAAAGTAAATGAAAAAACAGTATAGATATGGCTAATAAACTCATTGTGGCTCCAGCACCCCATGTGCAGACTGCCCAGTCGACGACCCGGATCATGCGCGACGTTGTGATCGCGCTGATGCCTGCGCTGGTCGTGTCGACGATGGTGTTCGGTCTGGACGTGCTGCGCGTTACGGCTCTTTCCGTGGCATCGTGCGTGGTGATCGAGTATCTGATTCAGAAATTCATGGTTCGCGGGGCGTCGACCATCGGCAACTGGTCGGCCGTGGTGACCGGCGTGTTGCTGGCCTTCAACCTGCCGTCGTCGATTCCCTGGTGGATCGTCGTGATGGGCGCTTTCGTGGCTATCGCCGTGGCGAAGATGACCTTCGGCGGACTGGGAAAGAACCCCTTCAACCCCGCACTGGTGGGACGTGTGTTCCTGCTGATCGCCTACCCGGTGCAGATGACTACCTGGCCGCTGCCGGTGAACGGTTCGTTCGACGCCCTGTCGGGCGCGACGGCGCTGGCGGCCGTGAAGCACGGCGCATCGCCCGCAGTGATGGGCGTACAGGAGATGCTGCTGGGCAATATGCCCGGTTCGCTGGGCGAAGTGGCTGCTGCGGCGTTGCTGTGCGGCTTCGTCTACCTGCTGTGGCGGCGTGTGATTACGTGGCACATTCCCGTGACGGTGCTCGTGACGATGGCCCTGTTTGCCGGGGTGGTTGCGATGTGCTCCGTGTCGTTCGACGCGCTTCCGCAGGCTGCCGACGGAGCCTATTCGGCCGGTTATAAACTGGGATACCTCTTCGGGACTGCGTGGAGGGCCGGTATATTCCATGTCCTTGCGGGCGGTGCGATGCTCGGCGCGATCTTTATGGCGACGGACTACTCGACTTCGCCGATGACGGTGAAGGGCGGCGTGATTTTCGCCGTGGGAATCGGCCTGATCACGATGTGCATCCGTCTGTGGGGCGCTTATCCCGAGGGCATGTCGTTTGCGATCCTGATCATGAACGCCTGTGTGCCCCTGATCAACAAATATGTCAAACCCAAGCGCTTCGGCGTAAAATAGAGGAGGTGGCAGCATGAAAAGTACACTTTTGAATATGACGGCCGTCCTCTTCGGCATTACCCTCGTGGCTTCGGCGGGAGTGGGCTTCGTCAATATGATTACCGTCGAGCCGATTGCGGCGGCCAAAGAGGCTGCGACGCTGGCGGCTCTGAACGAGGTGCTCCCGGCGTTCGACGCGACGACGACCGAAGAGCTGACCATCGACGACATGCCGATTGTGGTCTATACGGCGACTTCGGCGGGCAGCGTGAGCGGTTATGCCGTGCAGTCGATGACCAAGCAGGGCTTCGGCGGCGTGATCCGCCTGATGGTGGGCTTCACCCCCGAGGGCGAGGTCGTGAACGTCAACGTGTTGGAGCAGACCGAGACCCCGGGCCTCGGAACCAAGATGGCTGACGAGGGCAACGTGTTGCTCACGAGCGTCAAGGGCCGGAAACTCGAATCGAAGAAACTCGTGAACGGCCGGCTGGCCGTTACCAAAGACGGCGGCGACGTGGATGCGCTGACCGCCGCGACGATCTCGTCGCGCGCCTATGTCGACGCGGTAAACCGCGCGTGGATGGCTTACAAGAGCGTGGCGACGGGTACGGATCCGGCCGATACGGCATCCGGCGCATCACAAACCAACGAGCCTGCGGCTCAGGAAGGAGGGCAAAATGAATAAGTTGCAGATTGTATTGAGCGGTATCGTCAAGAACAACCCGACGTTCGTGCTGGTGCTGGGCATGTGTCCCACGCTGGGAACGACGACCTCGGCCGGGAACGGCATGGGCATGGGACTGGCGACGATGGCCGTGCTGATCATGTCGAACCTCGTGATTTCGCTGATCAAGAACATCATTCCCGACAAGGTGCGTATTCCGGCGTTCATCGTCGTGATCGCCTCGTTCGTGACGATCATCCAGATGCTGATGCAGGCCTATGTCCCGGCATTGTACGGCGCGCTGGGCGTCTTCATCCCGCTGATCGTGGTGAACTGCATCATCCTGGGCCGTGCCGAAGCGTTCGCTTCGAAGAATACGCCGCTGGATTCGATCCTCGACGGCGTCGGTATCGGCCTGGGCTTCACGCTGGCGCTGACGGTCGTGGGCGCTGTGCGCGAAATCCTGGGCAGCGGCGCCATCTTCGGCGTCAACCTCGGCTTCACGGATGTCGCTCCGCTGATCTTCGTGCTGGCTCCGGGAGCATTCCTGGTGCTGGGTTACCTGATGGTATTGTTTAACAAATTAGCCAAGAAATAGTTATGGAGCTTTCCTATTTTGCAATCATCATCGGCGCCATCTTCGTTAACAACGTCGTACTGGCGCAGTTCCTCGGCATCTGCCCCTTCCTGGGCGTGTCGTCGAAAGTCGAGACCTCGATGGGTATGGGAGCCGCCGTAACCTTCGTGATGGCTATCGCCGCCCTCGTGGCATGGCTGATCCAGACGTATGTGCTCGTGCCGCTGGATATCGTTTACATGCAGACGATCGTCTTTATCCTCGTGATCGCTGCGCTGGTGCAGATGGTCGAGATCATGCTCAAGAAACTCTCGCCGTCGCTTTACCAGGCGCTGGGCATCTTCCTGCCGCTCATCACCACCAACTGCGCCGTGCTCGGCGTTGCGATCCTGATGATCCAGAAGGAGTTCAACCTGTTGCAGAGCGTTACCTATTCGGTGGCTACGGCCCTCGGTTTCGCCCTTGCGCTGGTGCTCTTCGCGGGTATCCGCGAACGCCTCGATTTCGAGGACGTACCCAAGGCGTTCAAGGGCATTCCCATTGCGCTGATCACGGCCGGGATTCTGGCCATGGCATTTATGGGATTCTCGGGCCTGGTCTGATTTTCGCTGATTGCGGCGTACCTGCCGCAGTCCTCCAATCCCCGGATGGGATGTACGGTAAGTACTTCTTGTCCGGGGTTTTTCACGGCGCATGGCGGCCGTTGTATGGACCGAAGACCGCAATACCGGGAATCAGGGTTTATTCCGCTTTTGGCGGTGTGTAAACGGGCAGCCGCCAGTTCTGCGAATGCAGGGCTGGCGGCTGTTCGTTTGTAAAGCGTGCTTTACCGGAGAGTCATCAAGGAGCTTCGGCTATCTCGATATTGTCGAGGAACCAGCGGTTGGCCGTAGCTGCGGGCCACTGCGTCTGGCGGAGCGTGATCTTGGTGTCTTTGGTGATCGGTATTCCGGTGAGATCGACTTCGGCCCTGATCCATGAAAGTTTCTGACCCTTTTCGAAGCCCGATTCGGGAATGTCGAATGTTACCTCATTGTCTCCGTTGGCGACGATGACGATCAGGTTGACGGGGTCGATCGTGCCCGAACCCTGGCGCATCGGACACCAGTCGAACGACATGATGGGTTTGGCTCCGGTCGGAACATTGTCGATTTTCGGAAGAACGATACCTGCCTGATACGACGTTTTGCCGAATTTAAGGTAGTTGTTCTGGAGATAGATACATTCGCCCTCGGTTTTGGTGGTGACGCGCAGTAATTCATACCCCTTTGTAAGAAGGGCGTCGAGGGCCGAAACTTCGTTGACAACCGGGGTTACGATCTGCGGGGCTGTTGCGCCGAGGTCGTCGGTCTCGACGGTCCGGCCTGCGTTGCCGGCTTTTGCCCACGGATCGAGCCACTCGAAATCTTCCGAGAAATAGATCACCTTGGCCACGCCTTTGTCTTCGATGTCGGTGACCATGATCCTGATTACGGGTTTGGCCAGTCCTGCGTAATAACCCTTGACATATACGATATGCCCGTTCAGTGCAGTGAGGTCCATGCTTGCGGGAGCATCCGTAATATTTACCGAATACGAAGCTCCGTCGACAACGATATTATTGCCGTTCAGCATGCCGCTTACCGCAATGTAAGTGCGCGTATCGGAGGTGTATTTGTCGATCTTGCTGGTTATGTCGTCCGCATCGGGGTAGGTCGCCGTTCCGGACGAGACGGTTTCCAGAATGTCGCATTCGACGAGGGCCAGGGACTGCGTATCGGTCGATTTGCTGCCCTTGAACGCGATTCGGTCTCCGACGCTCACGTTCTCCGTCGTCGAATTGTTGAGCACGTAGACGTTGCCGGTCTGCGTCGCATCGCTCGCGATAAAGCCTTTGGACGTAACGGCCATAACGATTGCTTCGGGAACAGAGAGGACCGTCTCGTTTTCCAGTTTGATGACTTCGCCGATCGTGTACTCTTTCACGTCCCTGTATTTGTCTCCGTCCTGGGTAATGAGCACCTCGGCCTGGCTCGCAAGGGTCCGTCCCTTGAAAACGATCTTCTCTTTCCGGGGGTTGTCCGGCGTTCCGCCGCGCAGGTTGTCGGTGACCGAAATCGTCACGTCCGTTACGCCGGTTCCCGAATCGGGCGTGACCGTCACCCAGTCGGGTGTTTCGGCCACCCAGTCGGCGTCGGCATAGACGGTGATGATCTTTTCCGACGCTCGTTGCGCTTCGAAATTCAATGTGCTGGCACTTGCCAGGACTGCCTCCGAGAGCTTGTCCTCATCCTTGTCGCAACTCCAGAAGGAGCATAGGACCGCCATAAGGATCGGGGCTGTCATATATTTCAGAAATCTCATAATCGTATAATTTTAAATAATTTTCGGCTTAGTGACTCAGTCCGTCGCTCCATCCCGGATTCTGCTCGAGGTTCGGGTTGAGTTCGCGCTCGGTGCTGGGGATCGGATAGAGATAGTCCCTTCCTTCGTTGAACTTGGTTCTCTCCACGGTCTTGTGGTAGAACATGTAACCCTTGCTGCTCTTTTCTTCCGTGAGGTAGATGTCCTTGTCCAATTCGTAAACCTGGACGCCTTCGCCCGCCGAGGGTTTGGCGCTTCCTTTGGGATAGAGGATCACGTCGGCTTTTCCATCGCCCGAGAGGTCGTACTCGCCGGGACCGGGGAAATAGATGCCTGTGATGGGCTGGTCGATGCAGTAACCGGCTTTCCAGCGCATCAGGTCGTTGTAGCGGAAGCCTTCTTCCAGCAACTCGATGGCGCGTTCGCGGCGGATCTCGAGAATCACGCCCTTGTTGGGGCCGGTCACGTTGGGATAGCCGTACTCTTCGGACGAAAGATACCAGTCGGGGTTTTTATTGGCTTCAACCATGTCGAGGTCCGGCATGCCGGCCCGGCTCCGGATCAGATTGATGGAGATGCGCAGGTCTTCCTGCGTGAGCGTTCCCGCCTCGGCCTTGGCCTCGGCGTAGTTGAGCAGCACTTCGGTGAAGCGGAAAACCGGCATGTCGCAGGTGCTCTTGTCTCCGCGGTCACCCTCGGGCGGACGCGCCTGGACGAATTTGACGAGCTGGTAACCGGTGTTGGCGACGCTGATGTCGGGAGCCTCGACCGTGGTCGATCCGATGCGCGTATATCCCGGTGTGCGGACACTCTGCGCCATGCGCGGGTCGCGGTTCTTCGTCTCTTCGAGGAACGTCATCTCCTGCCAGCCGGGCTGATCGGTGAATTTCTTACCGTCCTTCATCAGGTAGGCGTTGACCAGTTTGCGGGTCAGTCCCGGACGGCCCTGCGTCACCATGACGGCATATCCCGTCGCATTGTGGAAAATCTGGAGACCTGCATCGTTCTTGATGGCCAGCATATACTCGCCCTCATCGGCATCTTCCTTTGTGAACAGCGTCACGTAATCTGTTGCTGGATTCCCGGTTTTGAAGAGTTTGTAAGGGCTCTCGTCCATAATCTGCTTGGCTGTTTCCGCCGCCAGATCGAGGTAGTATTTGTAGTCGTGCCCTTCGAGGTTGATCCCGTGGTATTTGCGATAGGTTCCCTCGTAAAGGCAGAACCGGGCTTTCAGCGCCAGCGCCGTCCACTTGTTGACACGGTAGGGGGTCGCCTTCTCGCTCAGGCCGCCGCTGTTGACGGCGTCGTCGATGTCCTTGATCATGTTGGTCAGGACCAGTTCGCGCGAATCGCGTGCTTTGTAGAGTTCGGGATCGGCCGAGCCGAGTTCCTTGTCGTACCAGGGTACGTCGCCGAAGCGTTTTACCTTATCGAAATAGAAGAAGGCGCGGAAGAACCGCGTGATGGCGCTGTACTTGGTGACGGCAGCCGGGTCTTCGCAATATTCGGCGGCCATGGCCAGCAGGGTGTTCATGCGGCGCAGGTCTGTCCAGGTCCAACCGCCGCCCGTGGAGGGAACCGTGCGTTTGTTGCCTCCGATCATCTCGTTGGAGAGGTTGTACTGGACGAGCTGGTCGCTCTGTTCCTTGAAAGGTTCTTTGGCCAGCAGGTTGTTATAGAACGGGTTGCTGAACAGTTCGAGCGCCGTGGCATCCTTGAAATAGTCGTACTGCGAAATTTTGTCCAGCGGCTTCTTGTCCAGCCAGTCTTCGCATGCGGTCAGACCGGTTGTCAAGGCAAGGGCCAATATGATTAATCGTTTCATTGTGATCGTAGTATAAGGTTAGAAAGTTACATCGATACCGAACATGAATGTCCTGGGCCACGGATAATGAGCGTAGTTGTAGGCGTCGTTATCCCGGCTGAAAGCTGCCTCGGGGTCGATGTATTTGCTGTTTTTCTTGAGCGGCGACCAGTAGCAGAGGTTCTCGCCCGAGAAATAGATGCGGACCTGGTCGATGCCGGCTTTCTGGGTGATCTTCATGGGGATGGTGTAGCCTACGGTGAGGTTCTTCAGGCGCAGGTAGCGCAGATTCTGCAGGTAGCGGTCGTTGACCTTGGCCAGGTAGCCGCCCGTCGACGAATAGGCGCGTGCGCGCGGGAAATAGGAGTCGGTGTTGTCCTCGGCCCATACCTTGCCCAGGAAGTCTTTCGGCAGATAGGACAGGTAGGGATAGGAATAGCTTCCCCAGAAGCCCTGGGCGCGTCCGTGGGGATACCAGTAGTGGTTGCCCGTGCCCTGGAAGAAGACCGAAGCGTCGAAACCGCACCAGCGGATCGAGGCGTTGATGCCGTAGGAGAACGTGGGAAGCTCGTTGCCCAGGATCGTTTTGTCGCCCGACTTGCCGACCTTGTTTTCGCCGACATCCCAGATGTGGTTGCCGTCCAGGTCGACGAACTTCAGGTCGCCGGCCTGCCAGCCCCCGGTCAGACGGCCGCTGCTGTAACTCAGGTCGACCTCTTTGGCATAGGCCTGTGCCTCTTCGGTAGTCTTGAAGAATCCGTCGGTCTTGAAGCCCCAGATTTCGCCCAACTGCATGCCTACGTAATAGGGCTTGGAAAGCGATTTGTCGGGGTTGTCGTATTTGGTGATGACGCTCTTGTAATCGCTGATGTTGAATCCGACGCTGTATTCGAACGGTTTGCCGGCGAGTTGGAACTGGTCGCGCCAGCTGACGGTAAGCTCGTAGCCTTTCGTCCGCAGGTCGGCGGCGTTCATGTTGGGCGAGGCGGCTCCGTAGACGCCGGGCAGGGCGATTCCTGCGGTCAGCATGTCTTTCGTGTCGCGGATATAGACATCGCCCGTCAGATTGAGCCGGTTGTTGAACATCGCAACGTCGAGACCCAGGTCCCACTGCTGGGCGGTCTCCCACGTCAGGTCGGAAGCCACGGGCGCACCCAGCGAAGAGTATTTGCCCAGCGTACCGCCGTCGCCGAAGGTGTATCCTGCGAAATTATGCAGGGTGACCAGCCGCATGTAGGTGTAGTATACCTGATTATGGTTCGTGTCCCGTACGATCTGGTTGCCCAGGCTGCCGAACGATGCGCGCAGTTTGAGGTTGTCCACCACTTTCTTCGCATCCCCGAAGAAGGACTCTTCCGAAATACGCCAGCCCATCGATGCCGAGGGGTAAAAGCCCCAGCGGTAGCCTTGTTTGAAACGGGAGGTTCCGTCGTAGCGGCCGCTGACCTCGAAGAGGTAACGCCCTTTGTAGTCGTAGTTGATACGGCCGAAGAAGCCCATCAGGGCGTATTCGTTCTGGCCGCCGCCGACTCCGGTTATCGTCTGCTGGTCTTTGTTCATGCCTACGAGGTTCAGGTCGTCGAGATCCAGTGATTCGAGGTCCTGGCCCCATGCCGATACGTTCTTGCTGCCCCACTTCTCGTAGTTGAAACCGGCCATGCCCGACAAATGGTGTGCGTCGTTGAAGGTTTCCTCGTAGTTGGCGAAGACATTGGTCGCGTAGTAGTTGTAGGTTTTGACCGCTTCGTCGAGCTGGTTCATGCCGGCGCCCGTATCGTAGGCGAGCATCGGTCCGTCGGGATATTCCCGGTAGTTGAACGCCGAACTCCGGCTCGTATTGCGGTCCTGGTAGAAGCGGTAGGTGAAATCGCCTGTGATGCTCAGCGTTTTGAACGGCGAGATGACCAGGCGGGAGGTGTTGGTGAGGTCGCTCCGGCGCTCGACGTTGCGGTGCGTTCCTTCATTGAGCAGGATGTGGCGGCCGTTGGCGACCTTGTAGGAACTGCCCAAATACGGTGTGCCGTAGAGCCACGATCCGTCGGGGTTCTGCATGGGGAAGCAGGCGAAGGCGTTGCTGGCGCTGTAAGCGACCGTATTGTCGACGCTGCCGTCGCCGAGCGACTTGTAGTTCGAGGAGAAGAACGACGTGTTGTTGGAGAAGGTCGCCCACTTGTTGATCCTAAAATCGATCTTCGCACGCAGGTTATACTTGTTGTAGATGTCGGGGTGTGCGCGCTGCATGCCGGCCTGACGGTCGTAGGCGCCCGAAACGAGGTAGGTGATGTCCTTCGTGCCGCCGCTGAGCGATACGCTGTGCTGCTGCACGGGGCGCTTTTCGCGGTAGAGCATGTCCCACCAGTCGTAGTTACCGTAGTAGACCCACTGTTTGCGGCCGTTGCGCACCTCTTCGACGACCCACGGACGGTCGGGATGCTCCGTTTTGTCGTTCACGCGTGCCAGCAACTGCTGCATGTCGCGGTCGTTGTAATTGACGAAATTCTGACCGTTGTCGGCCTGCCAGAATTTGTTGACCGCGTAGACCGACCAGTAACCGCGGTTTTCGTAGTCGGTCGAGGTCGTGGCTTCTTCCCAGCCGAAACGGCCGCTGTAACGCACCGTTGCCTTGCCGTCCTTGGCCGAGCCGCTCTTGGTGGTGACCAGGATGACGCCGAATGCGGCGCGCGCACCGTAAACGGCTGCCGCCGATGCGTCCTTGATGATCGAGATGGAACCCACGTCGTTGGGGTTGAGGCGGTTCAGGTCGCCCTCGACTCCGTCGATCAGCACGAGCGGGTCGGCGGTGTTGATCGACGTTACACCGCGGATGTTGATTGCCGGCGTGCTGCCGGGCTTACCGCCCGAAGTGGTGACGTTCAGACCGGCTACGGAACCTTGCAGCATGTTGCCCAGGGAGTGGGCGACGCGGTTTTCGAGTTCCTTGCCGCCTACGGTTGCGACAGCGCCCGTGAGGTTGACCTTTTTCTGTGTGCCGTAACCGATGACGACCGCTTCGTCGAGCATAATGGCGTCTTCTTGCAAGTAGACGGTGATGTCGTTTTTGGACGGGGCGACCGTTACCTTTTGGGTAAGGTAGCCCAGGGAGGATACGGTCAGGACAATCTCCTTGGCCGAAACCTGAATGGAGAAACTGCCGTTTTCGGAGGTTGTGACGCCTTTGGTCGTACCATCGACCAGGACGGCTACTCCAACAAGAGGTTGTTGATTGGTATCGAGAACTTTCCCGGATACCACTCTGTTCTGGGCCGACAGGGATAGGATTCCTCCTCCCAACACCCAAAGCAGAGTTAGAACCAATGGTCTAAATACTCTCATAAGATCAGTGTTAGTTAGTTAAATAAAGGTTGGATTGGTATGTGACGATTGTCATTTACGTTTATAGGCGTCCGTGGAGAATGCTTTCGGCCGCTGCATGTTCTCGGTCCAGGTATTCCCGAATTCATCCTTGACGGTGATCGTCAGGTCGGTGTCGGCGTCGGGAGCCTTCACTTTGAAGAAATGCGTGAACTTTTCGGTGATGAACGACGGCGTCGATTTGAGGCTCGCGTTGTTGAACCTCGGCACGGAGAGCGCCGCTATATGGAGCGGATCGTAGGCCCAGACTTCCGAATAAGCCAGTTTGTTGTTGTTTTCATCGACGACATCGAGCGTCCAGTCCGAACTCCAGTTCCAGATATTGATCAGCACCTCGTTGTTGGTGTTTGCGGGGTAGGCGTCGACGTATTTCTTATACGCATTCTGGACCGAGGCCGGTGTGCTCGAGGGCATCAGCGGTACGTCGTCCATCGAGAAATGAACGTTGTTCAGGTCGTAACTGCGGAACTGGTAATCTTCGGGCCATCCGGTCGATTTGTAGAACCATTTGAAATCGGTTCCGGAGACATCCCAGACGGCATATCCTCCCGGAGTTCCGTCGAGGCTGACGTGGACGCCGGGCGTAAGGTGGCCCGACCACCACCAGGAGGCGCATACCGCGCCGGAGTTGTGTTCCCGGAAATTCCGCCCGCCCACGATCGAGGCTTCGGGCGTCACATTGAAGAGCATGTGGGTATGTCCCGTCACGAAATCGACCTTATACCCGTTGAGGATATTGAAAAGGTTTGCGGTGTTGGTCGCATCGTGGTCGATCCTGAATCCGGTAGTGGTCGGATAGAATACCTGCGCATGCATCACGATGACCAGGGGCGTCGCCTTGTCTACATACGACAGGTCTTTCGCAAGCCAGTCCAGTTGTTCGCTGGAGATGCGTTTCGAGTAGTTGCGCGAATCGGTTCCGTCGTAGTTGCTGCAGTCGATGTCGTCCATGACGATGTAATGGACCTGACCGATATTGAAGGAGTAATAAGTCGGGGCGATATTGTCCACGTATTTGACCGCCGCGGTGTAATCCGACGTGGTCTTGAAGTCGTTGTCATGGTTGCCCATGGTGTGGAATATCTGCAGGCCTTTGAGCTGTGCGTTGACGGCGCTCAGGTATTGGGGGAAATAGAAGTTGTTCGAATACCAGTAGAGGTCCCAGGTCATGTCGCCGAGCGTGATGGCATACATCTTCTCCCCGCTGTGGCGGGTCATGTAATCGCTCAGGTCGGACGTGAACTGGGCGAACTGCTGGCTGTCGCCCGTGCGGTTGGCCAGGTGCATGTCGCCGAGCATGAAGACCTTGTAGGTGTCCTGACCGGTTACTTTTTTGAGCGTGAAATCAGCTCTTTCGACGACTGTGGGACCGCTTTTCAGCGCGTAATGGAACCGGGGGAGGACTCCGTCGGACGGAACCTCATAGCCGCCCGGGACGGAAATGAAGACATAGCCCCATTTTTTAGCGGATTTGAGTTGGTAGATGCCGTTCTCGTCCGTCACGGTCACCTCATGGCCGTCGGATACCACGACATTCGGCACACCGCCTTCGGCCGATGAAACGATTCCGTAGACGGTGGAGCCCGGATCGGGCGTGAAACCTATGTCTTCGCCGATGTTTAGATAGGTTCTTCCGAACGATTTTTTCCGGGTGTCCCTTTTGATGAAGACCTTGTAATAACCGGTCTCGCACCCGTCGGATAGGCGTATGGTGAAGCTGTCGGAAGAAGTTTTAACGATGGGGCAGACGTAGGATATTCCTGCGTCCGACTCCAGCAGGAATGAATCAGTGGTTAGAGGCGATTTCCCCCCCCCTCCCTCGGTGATTACTTCAAAGGTGTATTCCCCGCCTTTAGCGACATCGATCGATGCCGGAAGTTTGAACTGTACGTCGAAATTGTCCGCAGGGGTTCCTTCGCCATCCTTACTGCCGCAGGCGACGAACAGCCAGGCCGCTGCGAGCGCCAGCAATAAATAAGTTATTCCATTTTTCATTTCATGTTCTCGTTTTAGATGTGATTCGGGTTGTCGTTTGAAAATTGGTTGCTAATATCGTGTCGATAATAGACCGGGCGGGATTCCGGAACGGTTCCAAGAGCCGGAAATCTTGCCCGCGGACCGGACGTGCGGCACGGCTCCGAGTGAGCGGCAGCCGTTTCGCGAGAACCTCGCTGCGGAGTTCCCGTATCCGGACCGGTTGTCCATCTGGTTGATTACCTTATTATATATGATCGCCATGCTGTTTGCGCCGGTATGGGTTTCTGTGCGAAAAACGTTTCAAATATAAATTAAATATGTTTCGAAAGTGTTTCGATTGTATTTCAAAATTAAACATTTTTATTGAAGATACAAATTAACGGGTACTTTTTTTTATTTGGTTTATTTTTTTTAGCCTTATATATTTATTTTTTTAAATATCGGGGCGGTTTGCGATCGAAGTCTGGCTGGCAGGTTTTTGTGGATAATGGTCGGATTGCAAGGTTGTATTGACAAATGAAGGCGGAGACGTATGCCGTGCGCCATCGGGGAAGGCGCCGCAACCCGGATACGGGGCGTATGGAAATCGGGGCGGTCCGGTTGCGGCCCGGGCGGAACGTTTCGGGGAACTGCGATCTTTTTGCGATTATTTTACCGGAACCCTTCGTTTGTTGCGTGCAAATAGTTATTTTTGCACTAATAATATAAAAAATCCGGTAACGAAAATGGAGAATACCATACGACTTCACGACAGAAATTTTAAAATCATGATACCCGCCGAGCAGATCGACCAGGCTGTCGAGGCTGTGGCACAGCGGATCAATGCCGACTATGCCGGTAAGGAGACCCCGCTCTTCCTGGGTATTCTCAACGGTTCGTTCATGTTCATGAGCGATCTGATCAAGAAGATCGAGTTTCAGAACGAACTCTCGTTCGTCAAACTGGCGTCATACGACGGGACCTGCTCGACGGGCTGTGTGAAGAGCCTGATCGGCCTGAACAATTCGATCGAGGGCCGTCACGTGATCATCGTCGAGGATATCGTGGATACGGGCGAGTCGATCGAGCACATGATCAAGGAGCTGGAGTCGCGCAACCCGGCGTCGATCGAGGTCTG
The DNA here is from genome assembly GCF_018362775.1 of Alistipes montrealensis. Taxonomy (GTDB): domain Bacteria; phylum Bacteroidota; class Bacteroidia; order Bacteroidales; family Rikenellaceae; genus Alistipes; species Alistipes montrealensis. The sequence continues at coordinate 39,588 of NZ_JAGYXY010000006.1, read as the reverse complement.
CACGCTCTTCTTCAAGCCCGGATCGTACCGCAAGCAGTTGCCGATCAAGTACCGCGCCATGGAGATCGGCAACGAGTTCATCGTAGGTTACGGATTGGACTACGATCAGTTGGGCCGCAGCCTGAAGGATATTTACGTAGTGACCGAGTAATGGCAATCAAGACCGACCCCGCATTGCTCGACGGCGGGCGATTGTTGCCCCTGGTCGAGGATTTCTACACCATTCAGGGCGAAGGGTTTCACGCCGGAAAGCCTGCCTATTTCATTCGCCTCGGCGGATGCGACGTAGGCTGCCGCTGGTGCGATGCCAAGTATACGTGGAATCCGAAACTCTTTCCGCCGACCGACGTTGAGACGGTGATCGACCGGGCGACTTCGTGTCCGGCGCAGGCCATCGTCATTACGGGAGGCGAACCGCTGCTCTATCCGCTGGGCGTGCTCACGGAGACATTGCGGGAAAAGGGGTTGCAGATTTTCCTGGAAACATCGGGTTCGCACCCTTTCAGCGGTGTTTTTGACTGGGTGTGCCTCTCGCCGAAGCGTCAGCAGCCTCCGTTGGACGAGGCGTTCGGGCGGGCCGACGAATTGAAGGTGATCGTCGAATCGGAGGCCGATTTCGAATGGGCCGAACAGAATGCCGCCCGCGTGGGCGCAAAGTGCCTGCTGTTCCTGCAGCCCGAGTGGAGCGTTGCCGAGAAGGTGATGCCCGCGATGGTCGAGTATGCCAAGGCGCATCCCCGGTGGAACATTTCGATACAGACGCACAAGTATATGCATATACCGTAAATGAAAATTCAGTTCGGCCGCAGGTTCTGGATCGTCGCAACGGCGATCATCGTTGTCTTCACGGTTTTCGTCGTGGGGCGCAACGCCCTGCATGCCGTGAAGATCAAGCGCCAGATCAATGCCCTGACGCGCGAGCGGGCTTATTATGCCGAGAAGATCGCGCAGGACAGCACGCTGCTCGAACGACTGAAATACGACGATTATCTCGAAGAGTACGCCCGGGAAAACTATCACATGCAGGGACGCGACGAGCATGTGTATATCATTAAAGAATAGGCATATTTGATTGCCTCATACGGCCTAAAATACCTGCAGGACTTCAAAAATCCTGCAGGTATTTTTTTATATTAAGTGGATATATGGATTGTATTATTATAAAATAATATTTTATTATATTGTATTTTGTATATATTTTATGTAACTTCGTATTTGGGATTCTGCATCTTAAAATTCGAATAGATGAATATAAATAAAATTATTAACTGCGTTCTGGCGCTGTCCTTTGTATTTATGGGGTCTTGTCAAAAGGCGGAACAGTCCGATCTTCCCGGGAAAACGAAGATGCCGGAGCCGGAATTTATGACTTCCGATCCTAATCTCTCATCCGATGACGCTGTGAAAGTAGCGACACAATTCTATTCTGGTAAGATTGCGACCCGATCGGATGCCGGTATCACGGTTAAGAATGTGGTGACAATCACCGATGAATCGGGAGAGCCGGCGATTTATGCTGTAAACCTGCAGGACGGGTATGTTTTGGTTTCTGCAACCAAAACCTATTATCCGATTCTGGCTCAGGTCGATCATGGGACATACGTTCTCAATGCGGAAAAAACAGGGCAGGATGTCGTCATTCAGGAGATGGTGGAGAATATAAAGGCTGCCCGGGATTCGGTTTGTAATCTTAGTTGCAGGCCTTTCTGGCTTCCATATGAAGAGAGACACGCCCCGGAGAGGACAAGTACAAGGGTAAGAACGAGAGCAAGCGATGATTTCGAGTCAATGCAGCTTGAGTGGTATGATAAATGGTATAGGGACGGATGTAGAATTTATTATTTGCGCAGACAGCCGGAAGATTTGCCGGATGATGTTTATCAGCGATTCTGTACGAATGCCGCCGAACTGGATCCATGGATGGATACCGATTATAATTGCATGAACGATGTGGCGGTGATAACCGAAAAATTCTGTGAGTCAGTGAGTCAGAAAGGTCCGTTCGTTGACGCTAATTGGGGCCAAAAGGCTCCATATAATTCGGCTGTAAACGGAGACCGCCCGTTGGGATGTGTTACGATAGCGGTCGGTCAGTTGATGCGGTACTATAAGCGTCCTGCGTATTTCGGTTGGGACGATATGCCCTTTCGCGGTGGAAGTTCTGCGACATTATCGGCATTTCTGGCGCAACTAAGAAATAAACTGCATGTTGATAATGACGGCACAAGTAACATCGATGAAGCTAAAACCGTTTTGAGTTATTATGGATATAATTGTACAAAAGCGGCTCATAGTGCTGAAGCTGTATATGCTTCATTGCAGAAAAACATGCCGGTTTATACCCGTGGAGAAGATAAAGATGGCAATGGTCATGCCTGGGTTATAGACGGCAGTAGGAGTTCAACCGCATATACGGAGTATAAATTATATGTTCTGAATGATTGTGCTTATCCCCGATTCGAGTATATCGAATTGGATTCATGGAGGAACTATCATTTGAATAGTCTGGTGACTTTTCATATGAATTGGGGTTGGTGCGGCGGCGGAAATGGGTGGTTTCTGGACCAAAGAATCGTAGTCGATACGGATAAGGGGCCTGTAGATTATTACCGCCAGCGGAAAGATCTTATTATAAAATAATATTGATTATGAAAAAGCATATCGCCGTCTTGATTGTATTGTTTACAATTTTGAATTATTCCTGCAAAAAAGATATGGATGGAGGTTGGCAGATACATGGCGTTTATATTCTTCAAAACGACGAACTGGTGCCTGCTCATGGTCGCACGATCGGGATTCCTTCGGAAGCGGGTTCTGTCGAACTTCAACTGGTGGCACTGGAGATCGACCAGTGTTGGATATTAGCCGGATCCGATCATATTTCCGTGGAGCGTCTTACGGATTGTTCGTCGGAGGATGTGGTTGTCTATGATTCTCTCGCCCGTTCCGGTGATGGCCGGTATTGGAAAGTTCCGAGGTATGTTCAGACCATTCGGATAAGCGCCGACGCGAACAACGGCAAACGTAGCCGGACGATGAAGTTCCGGCTGGCAACGACGAACGAGATGCCGGAGTGTGCGGACGTGACCGTTCGCCAAAACGGGAAATAGGAGGGAAAGAAACAATCGAAGATTAATAGTGCGTGAACCCGTGCCAGTCCAATGGCTCGGGTTTTCCGTTGCGGAGCCATGTGAGGCCCGGAGCGGCGGTGATGCGTCCGATGGGGTAGAGGGGGGCGCCGAACCGGGCGCTGAACTCCGCGGCGAGGCGGTCGGCGGCTTCGGGGGCCGCGGTGAGCAGGAGTTTGTAGTCTTCGCCTCCGCAGGCGGCCATGCGGACATCGGCCCCGGGGGCAACGGGAATGCGGTCGGTGTCGACCTCTGCGCCGGTGGCCGAACGGTCGAGGATGTGCTTCAGGTCGGAGGCCAGCCCGTCCGAAAGGTCCATCATGGCGCGTACTTCGGGGCGGCTGCCGAGCCAGATGCCTTCGGCTACCTGCGGCAGCGGGTTGCGGTGTACTGCGGCGGCAGGGGTGTCGCAGCGTCCCGCGAGGATGTCCTGCAAACCGGCGCCCGAGGCGCCGAGTTCCCCGGCGGTGAAGATTACATCCCCGGGGCGGGCGTCGCTGCGGCGTTTGAGGTGTGCATCGTCGGCGCGGCCGATGGCAGTGACGTTGATCGTGACGCCCGATAGCGAACGGGTCGTGTCGCCTCCTACGAGCGCTACGCCGAATTGTTCGGACAGTTCGCGGTAGCCGAGCATGAACGCTTCGGCCCACGTGTCGGCGGCATCGGCCGGAAGGGCGATCGAGAGCAGTGTCGCCACGGGGCGGGCTCCCATGGCGGCTACGTCGCTCAGGTTGACGGCGAGGGATTTGCGGCCCAGTTCGCGGGCCGGGGTCGCATCGCGCAGGAAATGGACTCCCTCGGCCAGCAGGTCGGCCGTGAAGACGAGCGATTCGCCGTTGCCGATGGGCAGTACCGCGCAGTCGTCGCCGATGCCCTCGAACCCGTTGCCGGGAAGCGAGGCGAAAAGGCGCTGGATGCTGTCGATAAATCCGAATTCGGTCATGGTGCGTGTGTTTGGTAAGCAAAGGTATCAAAAAAAATCGGAATACCTGCGGCCGCGGAGCGCCGCACCGGCAAAGCCCGGATAAACCCGGGATTCCGCCCGGCCTGCACGATCTTTGGCTGTGCTCCGGGAATGCTCAAATAAATTTGGCAGTGCGCCCGGCTTGCACTATCTTTACGGCAAAATAAACTGTCGTTTAGATAGGCGGCGGCTCGGAAGTGTTCAAATAAATTTGGCACTCCTCTCACCTTGCACTATCTTTGTCTTCTGATTCGGGGCCGGGGCCCTGTAAGGACGAAAAGTAAACCAAAAAAGTATGAAGATATTGATTCTCAACGGCCCGAACCTCAATTTGCAAGGGCGGCGCGACACCGGGGTCTACGGCTCGCAGACTTTCGAATCGTTTTTCGAAACATTGAAGGCGCATTATCCGTCGGTGGAATTCGGCTATTTCCAGTCGAATCACGAGGGTGAACTCATCGACGCCGTGCAGCAGGCCGACGGCCGCTACGACGGTGTGGTGCTCAACGCGGGCGGCTATACGCACACTTCGGTGGCGCTGCGCGACGCCGTGTCGGCCGTGTCGGTCCCGGTCGTCGAAGTGCACATCTCGTCGATCCTGGCCCGTGAGGAGTTCCGCCACACGTCGCTGCTGGCTCCCGTGGCCAAAGGCTCGATCATGGGATTCGGGCTGAACTCCTACCGGCTGGGAGTGGAAGCGTTGCTCCTGATTTGTGAAAAATAGCCGCACACGGGCCGGAAAACCGGCCGCATGGCGATAAAGTCCCTGCCTTAGGCGGGGATTTAAAGCTGGGTCAAACTCGTAAATGCGGCAGGAGGCCGGTTGGCTGCCTGCTAACAAAAACATAAAAAATAAACAGCTCTCTTTCTATGTACAGAATGAAAAGAACCAAGATTGTAGCTACGATGTCGGATTTCCGCTGCACCGAGGAGTTCGTAAAGCAACTTTTCGACGCAGGTATGGATGTAGTGCGCGTCAATTCGGCGCACGTCACCGAGGACGGGGCTACGCATATCGTGGAAACGGTACACCGGGTCAACCCGGCCATTCCGATTATGATCGACACCAAAGGCCCCGAAATCCGCGTCACGACGATTGCCGACGAATACGGTAACAGCATCAATTTCCGCGCGGGCGACCGTGTGGCCGTGCGCGGCTCGGACGGTTCGGACTTCACGACCCGCAAGGTGGTCTATATGAACGTCCCTTCGATCGTGAAGGACATCCCCGTAGGATCGCGGATGCTGATCGCCGACGGTGAGCTGGAGATTCGCGTCATGGGCAAGACCGACAAGGAGCTGGATTGCGAATTCGTCGTGGGCGGCGCCATGCGCTCGCGCAAGAGCGTCAACGTGCCGGGCGTATCGATCGCCCTGCCCTCGGTGACCGAAAAGGACCGCCGCTTTATCGAATGGGCCGTGAAGAACGATGTCGATTTCATCGCCCACTCGTTCGTGCGTTCGGCCCGCGATATCAAAGCCGTGCAGGATATCCTCGACGCCCACGGCAGCAATATCAAGATCATTTCGAAGATCGAAAACCAGGAGGGACTCGACAATATCGACGAGATCATCGAGGCTTCGTACGGCATCATGGTCGCCCGAGGCGACCTGGGTGTGGAGCTCCCGGCCGAGGCGATTCCCAACACGCAGCGCCGCATCGTCGAGAAGTGCATCCGCGCCAAGCGTCCTGTGATCATCGCCACGCAGATGCTCTATTCGATGGTCAAGTCGCCGCGCCCGACGCGTGCCGAGGTGAGCGACGTGGCCAGCGCCATCTACGAGCGTGTGGACGCCGTGATGCTGAGCGACGAGACCGCTATGGGCGACTTCCCTGTAGAATCGGTGGAGACGATGGCCCGTATCGCCCGTGAGATCGAGCGCGACGAGGCTCATTTCAAGCCCATGATCGACATGGACATGGTCTCGGTGAACCACGAAATCACGGCGCAGTTGGCCCGCTCGGCCGTACGCGCATCGACGAACCTGCCGATCAGATACGTGGTGCTCGATACCAAGACGGGGCGCACGGGCCGTTACCTGGCGGCGTTCCGCGGCCGCAAGACCGTGATGGCCGTCTGCTACCAACTGCATGCACAGCGCATCCTGGCCTTGTCGTACGGCGTCGTGCCGATTCTGCGCAACCAGCAGCTCGCCGACAAATATCACTTCCTGGTCGACGCGCTGGAGTTCCTCGACCAGTACCGCAAGCTCGACGACGAGGATTTAATGGCCATCGTGGGCGGCAGCTTCGGTCCCGACGGCGGCGCTTCGTATGTCGAGATCGCCAACGTGCGGAACATCCGCAAGCGCAACGAGGAGATCGCCGCGCAGCATAACTGTTAAGGTTTGGGGAGCGAGCTCAAAGAGAAAGTCGCGCAGGGCGTGGCGTGGAGCATGGCCGAGAAGATCGGCTCGATGCTCCTCGCAATGGCCGTGCGGCTGGTCATTCTGCGCCTGCTGACACGCGACATCCTGGGCTTCATGTCCATTCCGTCGGCGGTCGTGACGGTGCTGCTGGTGATCGTCGACAGCGGTTTCTCGCAGAGCCTGATTCGCCATAAGGGGCCTTCGCAGAGCGATTACAAGTCGGTTTTCCTCTTCAACATGGCCGTTTCGGTGGTGCTCTATGCGCTGCTGGTGGCGGTGGCGCCCTGGGCGGCGCGCTGGTACGGGATGCCCGAGATCGCACAGATCGCCCCGGTTTTCTTCCTGCTGCTGCCGCTCAGCGCCTTGTCGGCTGTTCAGAATACGATCTTTATCCGGCAGTTTCGCTTCGCGCTGCTGTCGAAGGTGACCTTCGCCTCGTCGCTCGCGGGCGGCCTCACGGCCATTGCGCTGGCGTTGGCGGGGTGGGGCATCTGGAGCCTCGTGGCGGAGCGCGTGATCGCGATCGGGATGCGGACTGCGCTGCTGTGGTGGCTCAGCGACTGGAGGCCCTGCGGCAAATGCGGCCTGAAACCCCTGCGTGAGATGGCGCCGTTCGGGTGCAGTTTGATGGTGACGGATCTGATTTCGAATTTCTACAACAAGATACCCCAGTTCTTCCTCGGGAAACTCTATTCGCCGGCGACACTCGGATCGTTCGACCAGGCGGTGAAGCTCAAGGATATGCCCGCTGCGACGGGCATTCAGGCGGTGCAGAACGTCACCTTCCCGGCGTTGGCGAAGATTCGCGACGACGCCCCGAAGTTCGCCGAAGGCTACCGGCAGGTCGTGATGGTCGTCTCTTACGTGATGTTCCCGATTATGCTGGGTATGTCGGCCGTGGCGCACGACATGTTTGCCGTGCTGCTGGGCGAAGAGTGGATGCCGACGGTTCCCTATTTCGAAACGGTGTGCCTGGCGGGATTGTTTTCGCCGATCGCCCTGACGGCTTACAACGTGCTGAAGGCCCGCTGTGAGGGGCCGCTGATCGTGCGGCTCGAAGTGGTGAAGAAGGTCATCATGACCGCGATCTTCGCCGTGACGATTCCGCACAGCGTGATGGCCGTGGTCTGGGGATTGGTGGCGATCGCGTTTTGCGAAATGACGGTCAACTTCCTTGCAACGACGCGTTTCACCACCTTAACGATCTGGCGTTTTGTCCGCACGCTGCTGCCCGTGGCGCTCGTGTCTGCGGCGATGTATGCCGTCGTGCGGCTTACGGCGGCGGCGCTGCCCGGCGACACCCTGCTGCGGCTGATGGCTGAACTGGGGGCGGGACTGGTCAGCTACCTCGTGCTTTCGGCCCTCTTCCGGCTGGAAGCCTTCCGTGAAGTGACGGCTATTATCAAAAAACAGGTTGCCCGCAGATAGGCAACCTGTTTTCTTTTCCGGATCATTCTTTATTTGTAGACTTTCGGGGTGATGACGCCCCGGAGCACCACCAGCGCATTGATGGCCAGCGCTTCCAGTTCGTTTTCACCGGGGTAGACCGTAACCGGAGCGATGAACGAGCAGTGTTCGCGGATGTACTCCACGATGGGTTCATTGAAGGCGATGCCTCCCGTGAGGACAATGGCCTGGACGCTTCCCGAGAGGGCTGCGGCCATGGCGCCGATCTGCTTCACGACGTTGTAGCACATGGCGTCGAGGACCTTCTTGGCCCGCTGGTCGCCCTCGGCGATGCGTTCCATGACCTGAATCACGGAGTTGGTCCCCAGCAAGGCTACCAGGCCGCCCTTGCTTGAAATGAATTTCAGCAGTTCCTCGCGCGTATACTGGCCCGAGAAGCAGACCTTGATCAGTTCGCTCGAAGGGATGCTTCCCGCGCGGTCGGGAGCGAAGGGGCCGTCGCCGTCGAGTGCGTTGTTGACATCGACGATGCGTCCCTGCTTGTGCGCGGCAACCGAAATGCCGCCGCCCATGTGGGCGACGATCAGGTTCGATTCCTCGTAAACCCAACCCATCCGGTCGCAGTGCAGGCGCGCCGTGGCCTTCTGGTTCAGGGCGTGGAAGACCGGTTTGCGCGGGCACATGGGCATGCCCGAGATACGGGCTACGTCGTCCATCTCGTCGACCACCGGCGGATCGGCGATATACGCCTTGACGCCCGCCATGTGGGCGATCTGCGCCGCCAGGAGTCCCCCGAGGTTGCAGGCATGCTTCATCGGCGCGTTCCGCAGGTCGTAGCGCATGCGCGAATTGACTTCGTAGACGCCTGCGGGAATGGGCCGTATCAGGCCGCCGCGGCCGATTACGGCCGACAGGTCCTTGATGTCGAATGCCTGTTCGCGGAGCGCCGAGAGAATCAGTCCGCGGCGCCAGTCGAGCTGGTCGTTGACTGTCGCGAAACGGGAAATTTCCTCGGTGGAGTGACGCAGGTTCAAATCCAACAAAGGCCGCTCCTCGTCATAGAGGGCGACCTTTGTAGACGTTGAGCCGGGATTTATTGCTAAGATTTTGTAGCCCATAGTTCTCGGTTCGTTCGTATTGGGTTAGGTCCGGATGACCGGATTTTAGTTTTTTACGGCCAGGCAGGCCAGTGCTATCGAGAATAACTTGGTTTTGCTCGTATCGCCGCGCGAGGTGAGCACGCACGGGACCTTCGTGCCCATGACCATCGCTGCCAGTTCGCCGCCGCAGAGGTGCGTGACCGACTTGAAGAAGACGTTGGCCGATTCGAGGTTGGGGAAGAGCAGGCAGTCGGGATCGCCGGCGACCGACGAACCTTTGACCTTTTTGTGCTCGGCAACCTCCTTGTAAAGCGCTACGTCCAGCGACAAGGGGCCGTCGACAACGACGTTGCCCAACTGGCCGCGGTCGGCCATCTTGGCCAGCAGCGCGCCTTCGGTCGAGGAGATCACATTGGGGAGCAACTGCTCCGAGGGGGCGATGCAGGCGATTTTCGGGGTCTTGATGCCCAGCAGGTTGGCCGTGCGGGCCAGGTAGCCGATCTGCACCATCTTCTGCTTGAAGTCGGGCAGCGGAATAACCGCCACGTCCGAGATGATCAGCAGTTTGTGGTAGCAGGGCATTTCGACGATCGAAACGTGGCTCAGGACGCCTTTCGGGGGGAACAGCCCGGCCTCCTTGTTGAGGATGCCGCGCATGTATTTGTCGGTCGAGACCAGGCCTTTCATCAGCACGTCGGCATTCCCTGAAACGACCGATGCGACGGCCTGCTGGACGCACTTCACGTCGTTCGATTCGTCGACGATGTTGAACGCTTTGATGTCGATGTCGTTTTCCTCGCAAACCTGTTTGATAACCTCTTTGTCGCCGAAGAGCGTGGGCTCCACGAGGCCCTCCTTGTAGGCTTCGTAGACTGCCTCCAGCGTATGTGAATCCTGTCCATAAGCTACGACAAGACGTTTTTTACCCCGTTTTCTCGCCTCCTCGACGATATCGGTCAAATGCTGAATCATAATGATGTTACGTTTAATTTTGTAGTTTGTTATATGTAGTGGCTGTTCGCGGTTCCGGCCGCTGTTGTCGCGGTGTTCCGTCGCGTTTGCCGGGTCGTTCCATCCACCCCTGTACACGCTTTGGCGGGAGGGATGTCTCGGAGTTGCCGGGATGCTAACGGATCGGCTGCCGGGTTTATTTTACTAAATTATAGGTATCCGTGGCGATCACGAGTTCCTCGTTGGTGGCGATGGTCGCTACCTTGACCTTCGAATCGGGAGCCGAGAGGATTTTGTTGATGCCGCGGGCGCCCTTGTTGGCTGCGGGGTCGAACTCGACGCCCATGAACTCCAGTCCGGTGCAGACCGTTTCGCGCATCTCGCACGAATTCTCACCTACGCCGCCCGTGAAAATGATCATGTCGACGCCGCCCATCTCGGCGGCATATTCGCCGATGAACTTGCGGATGCGTCCGTAGTACATGTCGCGGGCCAGGATTGCGCGGGGATTGCCCTCGTCGTAGGCGCGGTCGATGTCGCGCATGTCGCTCGAAATGTCCGTAAGGCCCTGTACGCCCGATTTCTTGTTCATCATCTCGTTCAGTTCGGCGTAGGTCATGCCCTCCTTTTCCCCGATGAACGTGATGGCGCTGGCATCCACCGAGCCGCAGCGCGTGCCCATCACCAGGCCGTCGAGCGGCGAGAAGCCCATCGACGTATCGAACGACTTGCCGTTGAGGATGGCCGTCACCGAGCCGCCGTTACCGATGTGGCAGGTGATGATCTTCGAATTGTGGAAATCGAGCCCGGCCAGCTCTGCGCCGACCTTGGCCACGTACTTGTGGCTGGTTCCGTGGAAGCCGTACTTGCGTACGCGGTATTTCTCGTAGTAGGCGTGGGGCAGGGCGTACATGTAGTTGACGGCGGGGATCGACTGGTGGAACGAAGTGTCGAACACCGTGACCTGCTTCACGCCCGGAAGTACCTTCTCGATCGAAAGCACGCCTTCGAGGTTGGCGGGGTTGTGCAGCGGGGCGATTTCGAACAGCGAGCGGATTTTCGCCTTGACATCCTCGGTGACGATGCAGCTTTCGGGGAAGAACTCGCCGCCGTGGGCGACGCGGTGGCCGACGGCTTTCACCTCTTCGAGCGATGCGATCACGCCGTGTTTTGCATTCGTAAGGGCGTCGAGGACCAGTTTGATGCCGGTCGTGTGGTCGGGAATCGGCTGGTGGAGTTCGAACGGCTCCTTGCCGACGGGTTTATGGATCAGGTCGCCTTCCGGGAGGCCGATGCGTTCTACGATGCCTTTTGCAAGCAGTTTGCTCGATGCAGCCTCCATGTCGATCACCTGATACTTGATCGAAGAAGAGCCGCAGTTCAATACCAAAATTACCATAAGTGCTATTATAAAGTTATATGTTTTTGTTCTGTTTTTCGCTTCCAACGGCGGTTGTAGCCGTCTTCAGCGTCGTTTGCAAACCAGGCCCCATGTTTTCAGCTTTTCACCTGCGCGCCGATCCACATGCCCAGGGCGGCAAAGGCGATGCAGACCACTGCGCTCAGGGCGATGTAGGCCGTCGCAGGCCCGTAATCCCCGGCGCGGAGCAGCCGCACGGCATCGGCCGAAAAGGTCGAAAAGGTGGTGAAACCTCCGCAGAATCCTACGATAAGCAACCATCCTGCCGTTGTCGAAGTCGTGGCTTCCAGCAGGATGCCGATCAGCAGCGAGCCCGCGGCGTTAACCGTGAACGTCCCGGTCGGAAAACCCAGGATCGTGTGCCCTGCAAGCAGCCAGGCGGAGAGCATATAGCGGACGATGCTTCCGGCGGCACCTCCCAGGCCCACGGCAAAAAGTTCACGAATCATAATTTAAATATATGTATTATTTTACGGATGTGCAAATTTAAGCAAAAAATGATTACGGATCGTTCTATTTTTTACCAAAATAGGTGGAAAATTTATCCGATTCGTGCTCATAGCTGCCGTTGCGCCGTCGTCCGGGGCATGCGTCGTCTGCTTGCCCGGGGACGGGGCGGTTTGTAAATGCAGCGGTCGGCGGCGCAAACGGCGTTATGATTCCCTGACCTGTCCGTCGCCCGTGATCACGTATTTGTACGTCGTGAGTTCGGGCAGCCCCATCGGGCCGCGGGCGTGGAGTTTCTGGGTCGAGATGCCGACCTCGGCGCCGAAGCCGAACTGGCCGCCGTCGGTGAAGGCCGTCGAGACGTTGACGTAGACGCACGCCGCGTCGACGCGTTGGGTGAACTGGTCGGCGGTCCGCTCGTTTTCGGTGACGATGGCTTCGCTGTGGCGCGAGGAGTAACGGGCAATGTGGGCGAGGGCTTCGTCGAGCGACCCGACCGTGCGGACGGCCAGTTTGTAGTCGAGGAACTCGGTCCCGAAATGCTCTTCGGAGGCGGGACGCAGCAGGCATGCGGGGTAGCGGCCTTCGAGTGCGGCGTATGCCTCCGCGTCGGCGTAGACCGTGACGCGGGCGGCGGCCAGCGGGTCGCACAATGCCGCGAGGTCCGCGAGGCGGCCGCGGTGGACGACGAGACAGTCGAGGGCGTTGCAGACGCTGACGCGCCGCGTCTTGGCGTTGCAGACGACGGCACGGCCTTTCGCCAGGTCGCCGTCGAGGTCGAAATAGGTGTGGACGATACCTGCGCCGGTTTCGATGACCGGGATGCGGGCGTTCTCACGCACGAAGCGGATCAGTCCCGAGCCGCCGCGCGGAATCACCACGTCGACGTAACCCACGGCGTTGAGCAGGGCGGCGACGGCGTCGTGCCCCGCAGGCAGCAGCGTGAAAGCCGCCTGGTCGATCCCTTCGCTGAGGAGCGCTTCGCGGAGCAGGGCGGCGATGGCCTCGTTGGAATGGCGGGCGTCGCTGCCTCCCTTCAGGACGCAGGCGTTGCCCGTCTTCAGGCAGAGCGAGAAGATGTCGGCCGTGACGTTGGGCCGTGCTTCGCAGACCATGCCTACCACGCCGAACGGTACGCGGACCTTGCGCAGGGTCATGCCGTTGGGGCGGGTCCATTGGGCGAGCGTCTCGCCCTGCGGCGAGGGAAGTCCGGCGACGGATTCCATGTCGGAGGCGATCGAGGCGATGCGTTCGGGCGTCAGCCGCAGGCGGTCGCGCATGGGCGAATCGGCGGCCATGGCCTCCAGGTCGAGGGCGTTGGCCGCGAGTAGTTTTCCGGTGTTTTCCCGCAGCAGGGCGGCGGCCCGGACGATTGCACGTCCGAGGCGTTGGGTGTCGGTCCGTGCAAGCTCGGTCCCGGCACGGCGGGCAGCGGCGAAGATTGTATCGTATTCCATGTTATTCCAAATAGAGGTAATCGCAGTGAATCAGTGGTTTGAGGCCTTTTCGGCCGAGGTTGCGGCGGACTGTGGCGCTGTCGCACGAGATGCGCCCCACGCCCAGTTGCGTGCCCTCGGGCGAGAGGATGCGCACGATGTCGTCGCGTTCGAAATCGCCTTCGACGGCGGTGACGCCTACGGCGAGGATGCTCGCGGCTTTGCTCTGCGAGACGGCTGCGGCGGCTCCGGCGTCGAGGTGCAGGGCTCCTTTGGCAAAGCCTTCGCTGCTGGCGATCCATTTTTTGACGCCCGAGGCCGTGCGGGGAGCCGCTTCGAAGCGCGTACAGACGACATCGCTGCCGGTCAGCACGAGATCGGTGAGGATGTTGTCGCGGCGGCCGTTGGCGATCACCACTTCGATGCCCTCGCCCGCCACGCGGGAGGAGATGCGGCTTTTGGTCGTCATGCCCCCGCGGCCGCGCGAGGAACGTGCCGTGTCGATATACTGCGAGAGGTCGCGGCCCGGGGCGACGCGGCGGATGACCTGCGACGCAGGGTCGGACGGCGAACCGTCGTAGATGCCGTCGATGTTGCTCAGGATGATGAGCGCCTCGGCGCCCATCATCGCCGCCACGAGGCCCGAAAGCTCGTCGTTGTCGGTGAACATCAGTTCCGTGACGGAGATCGTGTCGTTTTCGTTGACGATCGGGATGACGCCGGCGGCGAGCATCGCCTCCATGCAGTTGCGCTGGTTGAGGTACTGCCGCCGCGTGGAGAGGCTCTCCTTGGTGGTGAGCACCTGTCCGCAGGTGATGCCGTATTCGTTGAAAAGGTCGTAGTAGCGGTTGAGCAGTTTGACCTGTCCGACGGCCGAGAAGAGCTGGCGGGCCGAAACGGTGTCAATGCGCCCGGCCCGGGCTTCGAGTACGCTGCGGCCTGAGGCCACGGCGCCCGACGAGACGAGGATGATCTCCGTGCCGGCCTGGTGCAGGCGCGCCAGTTGGTCGACGAGCGCCGAAATGCGCGTGGTGTCGGGATGGCCGTTTTCACGGGTGAGCACGTTGCTGCCGATCTTGACGACGATGCGGCGGTATTTCCGGGAATTGTTCATATGTTCTCTAACTAACCTAATCCAACTGACCTGCCGCACGACAATGCGGCGGTTTGCCCGCTTTTAAACGGGTTCGTACTTGTATCCTACGCCTTTGACCGTGACGATGCGCTCGTCGCCGATCTTCTGGCGCAGTTTGCGGATGTGCACGTCGATCGTACGGTCGCCCACGACGACCTCCGTGCCCCATATCCTGGCGTAGATCTCCTCGCGGGGAATCAGTTTCCCGGGCGACGAGTAGAGCAGGTCGAGCAGCGCGAACTCCTTGCGCGGCAGGGTGATCTCCTGCCCGTCGCGGATGACGGTATAACGCTCGCGGTCGACGGTGATACCCGGCGACGGGGCCTTTTCGGGGGCTTTGTCGGCGTCGATCCGCTTGAGGATCGCCTGTACGCGGCTCACCAGCAGTTTCATCTTGATGGGCTTGGTCAGGTAGTCGTCGGCTCCTACGCCGAAGCCCGCCAACTGCTGCCCCTCCTCGCCCAGCGCCGAGAGGAAAACCACCATCGTGTCCTTCAGGAGCGGGTTGGCGCGGATCGCACGGCAGGTCTGCGCTCCGTCCATCACCGGCATCATCATGTCCAGCAGGATCAGGTGCGGACGGCATTCGGCGGCGATCTTCAGCGCCTCGGCGCCGTTCTCGGCCGTGAAGACTTCGTAACCCTCGCGTACGAGGTTGTAGCGGACGAATTCGAGGATGTCTACCTCGTCGTCGACCAGCAGGATGCGGTGGCTCATGGTGTCGGTTTTCAGTCAGGCGGCCCGTGTGTGGGCCGTGCGGCATAAGTTTTTGCGAAGATAGTGATTTTCCGGCGAATAATCCAATAAATTATCGTACCTTTACCCCTTCAATTATTCATATATGATCAACGAAGCTGATTTCAGCACCTTAGGCCTTAGCGACGAAATGCTCGCGGCCGTCCAAGCAAAAGGGTTCGAAAGCCCTACTTCCATCCAACGACTTACGATTCCCCGTCTGCTCTCGGGAGAGAACGACATCATCGCGCAATCCCAGACCGGTACGGGTAAAACGGCGGCTTTCGGGCTGCCGATACTCCAGCAGATCGAACCTTCGAAAGAGGGCGTACAGTCCATTATCCTCGTTCCGACGCGCGAACTGGCCGTGCAGGCCGCCGAGGAACTGCTCAGTTACAACCGCGAACGGCGGCTTTCGATCACGGCCATCTACGGAGGCGCCGCGATGAGCGAACAGCTGCGCCGCCTGTCGCGGGGCGTCGACATCGTCGTCGGTACGCCGGGCCGCGTGCTGGACCATATCCGCCGCGGCACGCTCAAATTGGACAAAGTCCGTTTCCTCGTCCTGGACGAGGCTGACGAGATGCTCAACATGGGCTTCGTCGAGGATGTCGAGGAGATCATGAGCCACACGGGCGAAGACCGCCGCGTACTGCTCTTTTCGGCCACGATGCCCGAGCGGATCATCCGCCTTTCGGAGGCTTACATGCGCGACACCGAAGTGCTGCGCGTGGAGTCGCAGCACCTGATGACCGACCTTACGAATCAGATTTACTTCGAGGTGCGCGAGGCCGACAAGTTCGACGCCCTGACGCGCATCATCGACATCGAGGCCGACTTTTACGGCATCGTTTTCTGCCGTACGAAGATCGGCGTGGATGAGGTGGCGACGCGCCTGGTGGCACAGGGGTATTCGGCCGAAGGACTGCATGGCGACGTGTCGCAGGCCCAGCGCGAAAAGATCCTCCGCAAGTTTCGCGATAAAGCGGTCAACGTGCTGGTAGCTACCGATGTGGCTGCGCGCGGTATCGACGTGTCGAACCTTTCGCACGTGATCAACTACTCGCTGCCGCAGGATTCGGAGAGCTATGTGCACCGTATCGGCCGTACGGGCCGCGCGGGCAACCAGGGTACGGCCATCACCTTTATTTCGAGCGCCGAACTGCGCCGTTTCAACTGGATGATGCGCGACATCAAGGCCGACATCAAGCGCGAGACGCTGCCTTCGCCGCAGGACATCGTAGCTATGAAGCGCGCCAAGATCAAAGACGATTTGCAGGAGATTGTGACGGAAGAGGCCTACGGTGATTACGCCGACATTGCGGCCGAGCTGCTCGAAGCCTATGCGCCCGAGGTGGCGCTGGGGGCTTTGCTGCGACTGGCGTTCCGCAGTGAACTGGACCAGAGCAATTACCCTGAAATCCGTTCGTTCTCGGTCGACCGCAAGGGCAAGGCGCGGCTGTTCCTGGCCCTCGGGGGCCGAGACGGCTATACGGCCCGCAAGATCGTGGACATGCTCAAGCGCAAGTGCGGCCTGAGGGACAAGAATATCGACGATGTGCGCATCTTCGAGAACTATTCGCTGGTGAGTGTGCCGTTCAGCGACGCCGAAGCGGTCGTGGGGCAGCTCAACGCTTCGGGAGGCCGTCGGCGTATCGCCAAAATCGACGGCTCCGATTCGGAGAACGGCGGCGGAAAGCGGCGTAGTGCGCCGGCAGGCGGACGGACCGGCGGCGAGGAGTCGTTCCGGAGCGAATCCGCCGGGGAGTTCCGTCCCGAAAAACGGAGCCGCAAAAAGACGGAGGAGTCCGCAGGCGCGGAGGAGTTCCGCCCCGCGAAGCGGACCCGCAAACCGGCCGCTGAAACCGCTTCCGGCGATGCCGGGGAACAGCGTCCCGTGACGCGGAGCCGGAAAAAAGCCGCGAACGACTGGAGTACACCTCCGACCGGCGGCAACGACGGGTTCGACTGGGAGGCTTTCCAGCGCTACGACGAAGCTGCGGCCTGGGAGAAACCCAAGCGCGGCGCGGGAACCAAGAGCGTTCGCCGCAGCAGCCGTCCCGTCACCACGGGCCGTCAGGCTGCGCCCAAACGCATCGCTGCAAAGGGCCGCAAGCGCTGACGGCGCTTTCCGGATAAGATAAATCCCGCGACATCCGGTGTCGCGGGATTTATTTTTACCTGGCGCGTTCCGGTCGATGGGCCGTATCGGGTTTGATGCCGTAAGCGCTGATGCAGAGCCGGAACCGGCCCGAAAAAACGCCGTCGGGACGGATCGCGGCGGTTTTCTGTTCCTGGAAGGCGGCGTTGTTGCATGTTTTGGCGAAATCTTTTCCGCGTTCCGCATAAAATGGTTATATTTGCGAGATTTATATGCCTCCGCATCTGCGGGGACTCAAAAACGTGTACTGAGATGGCTACTGAAAAACCGACACTTCCTGCTCCCGAAGAGCAAGTCAGCCCTGCGGCTGAAGATGCGCAAGCGAATCCTGCCGTGACTGCCGAAGTCCCTGAACCCGAAATGCCCGCTGCCGAAACGGCCGCAGAGGCGCCCGCCGCTGCGGAAGAACCCGTTGCGGAAGTTGCGGAAACGCCTGCCGGCGCTGAGCAGTCCGCAACCGAAACTCCTGCGGAGCGTGCCGACGAGGCTCCCGCAACGGAAGAAGCCCCTGCCGACGAGGCCGCGCCGCGCGCCAAACGTGCGCGGATCAAGCCTGCCGCCGAGCCGATAGCTTCGGAGTCGGACGAGGAGGCCGCTCCCGAGGATGTGCGGGTTGATTTCGACGACGAGGACGCCGCGCTTGCGGCCCGGAACGCCGGGTTGGAGATCGAAGGCGAGACCCCCGAGGAGGAGGCCGCCGAAGAACTCGCCGGACAGTCGTCCGAAGAGGATAAGTTCGCCGGCAAAGGCAAGGAGGAGTTGGTAGCCCTGTTCGCCCGGATGCTCGAAGAGCAGCCCGTGCAGTCGATCCGCCGGGATGTGGAGGCGCTGAAGATCGCTTTCTACCGCATCCGTCGCGCCGAAGTCGAGGCCGCACGCCGCCGTTTCGTCGAAGAAGGTGGCGCCGAGGAGGATTTCGCACCTTCGGTAGACGGTGCAGAGGTACAGCTCAAGGAGCAGTTCAAGGAGTACCGCCATCGCCGCGATGCGTTCATCGCCAACCTCGAAGCCGAGAAAGAGGCGAACCTCAAGGTCAAGCAGAGCATCATCGAAGAGCTCAAGGAGCTGGTCAATTCGGACGAGACACTCAACCATACGTTCAACAAATTCCGTGAACTCCAGCAGCGCTGGAAGGATACCGGCATCGTGCCGCAGCAGTATGTCAAGGATTTGTGGGAGACCTATAACCTGCATGTCGAGAATTTTTACAGCTTCATCAAGATCAACAAGGAGCTTCGCGACCTCGACCTGAAGAAAAACTACGAGCAGAAGGTCGCCCTCTGCGAGCAGGCCGAGGCGTTGGTGCTGGAGCCTTCCGTCGTCGAGGCGTTCCACAAGTTGCAGAAGCTCCACGACGAATGGCGTGAGACGGGTCCCGTAGCCAATGAATACAAGGAGGCGCTTTGGGAGCGTTTCAAGGCCGCATCGAGCCGTATCAACAAGCAGCACCAGGAGCATTTCGAAACGCTGAAGGGCGAGCAGGTGAAGAACCTCGAACTCAAAACCGAGCTGTGCGCCGCTACGGAGGAGCTCTCCTCCCAGCCGTTGACCACGCGCAAGGAGTGGAACCGCGCGAGCGACCGCCTGCTGGAGATTCAGAAGACCTGGAAGACCATCGGCTTTGCACCGAAGAAAGATAACAACCGCATCTACGAGCGTTTCCGCACGGCGTGCGACCGCTTCTTCGAAGCCAAGCGGCAGTTCTATGCCGGGATGAAGACCGAAATGGAACACAACCTTCAACTGAAGACGGAGATTTGCGAGGCTGCCGAGTCGCTGATGAACAGCGAGGAGTGGAAGAAGACCACCGACGAACTGATTGCCCTGCAGGCACGCTGGAAGCAGATCGGAGCCGTATCGCGGCGTCATTCGGATGCTGTCTGGAAACGGTTCCGTGCTGCCTGCGACAAGTTCTTCGAGCGCAAGGGGGCGCATTTTGCGAGCGTCGACGGCGAACACGAGGAGAACCTGCAGAAGAAACTCGCCCTGCTGGCCGAAATGGCCGAGGCCGATGTGAAAGCCGGCGGTTACGAGGTGATCCGCGAATTCCAGCGCCGCTGGGGCGAGATCGGGTTCGTGCCCATCAAGCAGAAGGACGCCATTCAGAAAAAATACAAGGCCGCGGTGGACGCACTGTTCAACACGTTGCGCGGCTCGGAGCGCGACCGATCGATGGGACGTTTCCGCGAGAAGGTCTCGACGTTCAAGGCCGCGGGCGACCGTCGCCTGCGTTCGGAGCGCGAACGGCTCTACAATAAGGTACGCCAACTGGAACAGGAGATCGGCCTCTTGGAGAACAACATCGGGTTCTTTGCCAAGTCGAAGAACGCCGAAGCGCTGGTCGCCGACGTGCGTGCGAAGATCGAGCGTGCCCGCGAGGAGATGACCGCCACGATCGAGAAGGTGAAGCTGATCGACAAGCAGGACCAGGAAGAACAGAACAACGAAAATAAATAGTATACGACAGTAATGAAACTTTCCAAACCCAAGTACATCTTCGTAACGGGCGGTGTGGCATCGTCGCTCGGCAAGGGTATCATTTCGGCCTCGATCGCGCGTTTGTTGCAGGCCCGCGGCTACTCGGTGACCATTCAGAAGCTCGATCCCTACATCAACGTCGATCCCGGGACGCTCAACCCCTATGAGCACGGCGAATGCTACGTCACCGAAGACGGAGCCGAAACGGACCTCGACCTGGGGCACTACGAGCGCTTTACGAACCAGCCCACGTCGAAGGCCAACAACGTCACGACGGGGCGTATCTACAAGAGCGTCATCGAGAAGGAGCGCAAGGGCGAGTACCTGGGTAAGACCGTGCAGGTCATCCCCCACATCACCGACGAGATCAAGCGCCGCATCCAGTTGCTCGCGCAGACCAAGAAATACGACGTAATCATCACCGAGATCGGCGGTACGGTGGGCGACATCGAGTCGCAGCCGTTCATCGAGTCGGTGCGCCAGTTGCGCTACTCGCTGGGTTACAAAAATACGGCGCTGGTTCACCTGACGCTGATTCCCTATATGGCCGCTTCGGGCGAGTTGAAAACCAAGCCCACGCAGCACTCGGTGAAGGCGCTGCTGGAGAACGGTCTCCAGCCCGACATCCTTGTGCTGCGCGCCGAGCATCCGCTGACGGCGGCGCTCAAGCGCAAGGTGGCGTTGTTCTGCAACGTCGACGCCAATGCCGTGATGGAGTCGATCGACGTGCCGACGATCTACGAAGTGCCGCTGAAGATGCACGAACAGCATCTGGACGAAGTGGTGCTGGACAAACTCAACCTTCCGGCCGACAAGGAGCCGGACATGACTGCATGGAGCGCATTCGTCGAGAAGGTGAAACACCCGTCGAAGAAGATCGAGATCGCGCTGGTCGGCAAGTACACCGAACTGCCCGACGCCTACAAGTCGATCTGCGAGTCGTTCATCCACGCCGGGGCGGTCAACGATTGCAAAGTCAAGCTGCGTTACGTCAATTCGGAGAAGATCACGCGGGAAAACGTGGCTGCGCACCTGGGCAAGATGGCCGGTATTCTGGTGGCCCCGGGCTTCGGCAACCGCGGCATCGAAGGCAAGATCGAGGCCGTGCGCTTCGCCCGCGAGAATAACGTGCCGTTCCTGGGCATCTGCCTGGGTATGCAGTGTGCGGTGATCGAATTCGCGCGTCACGTCCTGAACCTCGCCGATGCCAATTCGAGCGAGATGGAGCCGGCGACGGCCCATCCGGTGATCGACCTGATGGAGGAGCAGAAGGGCGTTACGGCCAAAGGCGGCACGATGCGTCTGGGCGCTTATCCCTGTGCGCTCAAAAAGGGTTCGAAAGTTGCTGCCGCTTACGGCAAACTCAACATTTCGGAGCGCCACCGCCACCGCTACGAGTTCAACAACGATTACCTGGAGCAGTTCGAGAAGGACGGCATGAAGGCTGTGGGCGTGAATCCCGACACGAACCTGGTGGAGGTCGTCGAGATCGAGAACCATCCGTGGTTCATCGGCGTGCAGTACCATCCCGAATACAAGAGCACCGTGCAGAGTCCCTCGCCGCTGTTCGTGGCCTTCGTGAAGGCTGCGCTGGAGCATGCGAAGAAGTAATATTAATCCCGTAGAGCGAAAAGAAACAACACTTAATGGATAAAAAGTCAATTATCGGCATTGCCGTCGTAGCGGTCCTTTTTCTGGGATTCGCCTACTTCAACAGCCAGCAGCAGAAAGAATATCAGGAACAAATGGCCCGTTATGAGGCCTATCAGGACTCGGTAGCGGCAGCGACGCGTCCCGCAGCGCCCGTTGTGGATTCGACGGCGGTGGCGGACGGCGGAGCGCAGGCCGAACTGGCTGCTGCCGATGCTGCGGCTGCGGTGCGCGAACGCCAGGTCGAAACGCTGGGCGAGGCGCTGACGGCGGCCCGCGAGACGGAACCCGAAGAGTTTACGGTCGAGAACGACGTGATGTCGGTGCGTTTTTCGACCCGCGGCGGCCAGATCACGGGTGTCACGCTGAAAGATTATACCAAGTACGGTCCGCGCGGCAAACGCGACCAGAAGATCGAGATGATGGACCCCGCGACGGCGCGTTTCGGGCTTTCGTTCTACCTGAAGAACGGACTGAAGAATATTCCGGTCAATACGCTGGACTATGTATTTGCGGCCCAGCCTATTACGACGACGGAGGACGGCGCGGAGAGTGTCGTGATGCGTCTTCGCGTTTCGGAGGGGGCTTACCTGGAGTACCGCTACCTTATATATAATACGGAGGCTCCTGCGCGCGACTACCTCGTCAACTTCGACGTACGGCTGGTGAACATGGCTGCGGAGATGGCCAACCAGACGCAGATACAGATCGACTGGGCGAATACCACCTTCCAGAACGAGAAGGGTTTCCAGAACGAGAACATGTATACGACGCTGGCTTACCGCTTCCCGAACGAGACTTCGATCGAGGAGTTGGGCATGAGCGAGGGCGCCAAGTCGAAGAACATTTCGACGCAGGTTTCGTGGGTGGCTTTCAAGCAGCAGTTCTTCTCGTCGGTGTTCATCGCCCCGGACAATGTCTCCTACGCCAACCTTTCCTTCGATACGGCCGCTCCCGAGTCGTCGTTGCTGAAATCCTTCACGGCGCAGATGGGCGTGCCCTATACACCCCAGACCGAAGGCTATGACTTTGCCTTCTATTTCGGCCCCAACAAGTATTCGATCCTCAAGAAGGTCGACGATCCGCGCGGTGCGGAAATCCACCTGGAACGTCTCGTGCCGCTGGGCTGGGGTATTTTCGGATGGGTCAACCGCTGGTGCGTGATTCCGGTCTTCGACTTCCTGCGCAACTACATCGGCAGCTTCGGTATCATCATCTTCATCCTGGTGCTGCTCGTGAAACTGGTGATCTCGCCGCTGACGTACAAGAGTTACGTCTCGATGGCCAAAATGCGCCTGATAAAGCCGCAGGTCGACGAACTGGCGAAGAAATATCCCAAGCAGGAGGATGCCATGAAAAAGCAGCAGGCGACGATGGAGCTCTACAAGAAGGCGGGTATCAATCCGATGGGCGGCTGTATCCCGATGCTGATCCAGATGCCGATCCTGATCGCCATGTTCCGCTTCTTCCCCGCGTCGATCGAGTTGCGTGAGCAGCCGTTCCTGTGGGCCGACGACCTCTCGTCGTTCGACAGTGTGCTGAACCTGCCGTTCTCGATTCCTTTCTACGGCGACCATGTTTCGCTGTTCGCCCTGCTGATGGCGGTGTCGCTGTTCGGATACTCCTATTTCAACTACCAGCAGACGGCTTCGTCGCAGCCTCAGATGGCAGGCATGAAGTTCATGATGGTCTACATGATGCCGATCATGATGCTCTTCTGGTTCAACAGCTATTCGAGCGGCTTGTGCTATTACTACCTGCTGTCGAATCTCTTCACCATCGGGCAGACGCTCGTCATCCGCCGTATGGTCGACGACAACAAGATCCATGCGATCATGCAGGCGAATGCCGCGAAGAAGTCGAAAGGCAAGAAATCGAAATTCCAACAGCGCTACGAGGAGCTGATGCGTCAGCAGGAGGCTCAGCAGCGTACGAAGAAAAAATAGGCGGTATTCCGCTTTGAACACGGGCCGGAGCGGATTCCAAGGGGAAACTGCTCCGGCCCTGTTTTTGCCGGAGGACGTATAAACAAAATGGCTATGAAACGAGTTTTGATGTTAATGTTGGTGCTGGCGGCCGGAATGCCGCTCGCAGCGCAAACCCTGGGAACGGAGTACCGCCTTAAAGAGGTGATTCCCGTCGAGGGACGGCAGGGGATTGCCGCCGATTCGGCTTATTACTATGTGTCGGGCAGTACGGCGCTCTACAAATATGACAAGCAGGGCCGGCTGGTGGCCCGGAACGACCGCCCGTTCGACGGGTTGCCGCTGGCTGCGAACCACATCGGCGACATCGATGTCTGGAACGGGGAGATTTACGCCGGAATCGAGACTTTCGACGACGGCCGCGGCGAGAATATCCAGGTGGCGGTCTACGACGCCAACACGCTGAAATGGAAACGTTCGATCGACTGGGAACCCGAATCGGGGCAGGTCGAAGTGTGCGGGCTGGCCGTGGACCGTGACAGCGATATGGTCTGGATGGCCGACTGGGTCGACGGGCGCTATGTTTACGGTTATGACCGGAAGACGGGCAAGTATGTCCGCAAGGTGCACCTGCGTCCCGTCCCGCAATGGCAGCAGGGCATTTTCATGGTCGACGGCCGGATGCTGATCTCTGCCGACGACGGGGATGCCGACCTCGACGAGCCGGACAACCTCTACGTTGCCGACCTGCGCGACGGAAAGTCGTATGCCACGGTGCTCCCGCTGCGTTCGATGGCCGATTTCCGCCGTGCCGGAGAGATCGAAGGACTGGCTGTCGACCCTGCGACGGACGAACTGCTGGTGCTGGCCAACCGCGGGGCGCGGATCGTGCTCGGCATGCCCCGGGGATTTTATCCGGGCTACGACGGCGAGGTTCACGAAGTCTACGTTTTCGAGAAGGTAAAATAGAAAAGGTCCCGGCAGTTCCGGGACCTTTTTTGTGGTTTGCGCGGGGCCGGCGGTTATTTGCCGAACCCGGCCGAGACGAACGTCAGCACGTCGGGCAGTACCGTCTCCCAGTAGCGCCACGTGTGGCCGCCGTCGCGCATGCGGTATTGCAGCGGGATGTTACGCTGGCGCATGAGCGAGTAGAAATCGACGTTCGATTTCCAGAGAAAATCGTCGTCGCCGCAGTCGACCCACCAGCGGACCGAACGTACGCCGTCCAACTGGTCGTCGGGCATGTTGCGCAGCATCGCGACGGGGGAGTTGTCGGCGACGGATTTCTGGAACGCATTGTCGTAGTTGCGCGCGCTGGGGAACGTGTCCAGCAGGCCGCTCATCGGGCAGGCCGAACTGAAAACCCCGGGGTGGCGCAGGGCATAGGCCGCCGTTCCGCCGCCGCCCATCGAGAGGCCCGAAATGGCGCGGTGCTGCTTGTCGGCTGTGATACGGTACTTCGATTCGACGGCAGGCAGGAATTCCTCGAAAAAGAACTGTTCGTAGTTCCAGCCCGGAACGTCGAAGTATCCCATGTGTTTGCCCTTGTAGTCCTCGCCTTCGCCGGCGGCGTCGGGCATGACGACGATCATCGGCCGGGCCATCCCCGAGGCGATCGTTTCGTCGGTGATGCGGCGCATGTAGCCTTTCCGGGTCCAGTCGGTGTGGCAGCCTCCGGCGCCGTGGAGCAGGTAGAGCACGGGGTAGGACTCCAGCGAGCGGTCGTAGCCGTCGGGCAGGTAGACCGTGCAGCTCTTTTCGGTTCCGAGGATTTTGCTCGGGAACGTGTAGACTTCGGTGCGGCTCTGTGCCCTGGCCGCGAAGACAAGGGGGAGCGCAAAGAGGGTGGCGAGCAGTTTTTTCATGGTTATTCGACGTATAGTACCAACCCCTTGAGGTATTCGCCTTCGGGGTGGTAGATGTTGATCGGATGGTCGGCGGGCTGCGTCAGTTGGTGGAGGATGCGGACCTTGCGGCCTGCGATAGCGGCGGCCGAAAAGACCGTCGTGCGGAATAACTCCTTCGATACGGCCTGCGAGCAGGAGAAGGTGAAGAGGATTCCGCCGGGGCGAATCTGCGACAGGGCCCGGGCGTTGAGTCGTTTGTAACCCTGCATGGCGTTGCCCAGCACTTTGTGGTGCTTGGCGAAGGCCGGTGGGTCGAGGATGATCAGGTCGTATTTGTCGCCGATGTCTTTGAGGTAGTCGATGGCGTCGGCGGCGATTTCGCAGCATTCGGCGCCTTTGCCGAAGTTGAGTTCCATGTTCTCCGTGGCCAGCGCTACGGCACGCTCCGAGGAGTCCACCGAGCAGACCTTCCGGGCGCCGCCCGAAAGGGCGTAGACCGAGAATCCGCCCGTGTAGCAGAAGGTGTTGAGTACGTTGCGGCCCTTGGAGTAGCGTTTCACCAGTTGGCGGTTTTCGCGCTGGTCGAGGAAAAAGCCCGTTTTCTGGCCTTTCTCCCAGTTGACGTAGAATTGTTCGCCGTTCTCCACGACGATATGCGACGCATGGTCGGACGATCCCCACAGGTAGCCGTCGACTGCCCCGAGGGCGGCCTTGAAGGGGAGCGTCTGCGACGATTTGTCGTAGATGGCCGTGAGGCGTTCGCCGTAGACCGAGCGCAGCGCTTCGGCGATTTGCAGCCGCGCGTAGTACATGCCGGCCGAGTGGCACTGGATGACGGCCGTCGAGCCGTAGATGTCGACGACCAGCCCCGGCAGCGAGTCGCCTTCGCCGTGGACGAGACGGTAGCAGGTCGTGGAGGGATTGTCCGTAAGGCCGAGCGTACGGCGGACATCGTAGGCCACGGCGATCCGGAGGTTCCACCACGTCTGGTCGATCTCTTCGCGTTCGAACGTGAGCACGCGCACGGCGATCGATCCGATCTGGTAGTGGCCCAGGGCCATGAAGTCGCCCTGACGGGTGTAGACCTCGACGAGGGCCCCTTCGGCGAAATCGGACTCTTCTTCGGCTTGGATGTGGTCGATGGCTCCCGAGAAAATCCACGGGTGGCGGCGCAGGAGCGATTCCTCCTTGCCTTTGCGCAGGTAAATTTGCGGTATCATTTACGGATCGGTTTTTTCGGTGTGCGGAGCAACTGCTCGTAAATACGGGTGCAGACCCATGCGTCGGTCGCGGCGTAAAGCTGCTGCTTGTCGGTGAGGGTCGTGGCTTCCCAGTTGCTCAGCCGCTGGGCTTTCGAGACGCGCTGTCCCAGCACGATGGCCGAGAGTTTGCGCAGACTCTTCTCCCCGATGCCCCATTCCGAGGCGATGCTCTGCAGGTCGACGAAGCCTCCGTCGCGGAAATGGCGGATCTGGCGCAGCGAGCGCAGGTCGCCCGCAACGTCGGCGCCGATCTTGAGGACTTTTTTGTCTTCGAGCAGTTGCAGGATCGGTTTGGCGAGCGGAATTTTGTTGAGCCGGAACAGGAAGCAGACCTTCGGTGTGGAGAGTTGCAGCAGCGATACGCGGAACGTTACGCCCGGGCGGAACGAAGGGCGCGTCTCGGTGTCGAAGCCGATGACGGACTGCTCGGCGAGCAGCTTGCAGGCCGCGGCGATGTCGCGCTCCTGCTCGACGATACGGATTTCTCCCCGGAACTCGATGGCCGGGAGCAGGGCGGTTTGCTCGTTGCTGATTTTATCGATGAAATTATTTACTGTAGTCATTGGACGGATGTTCCTGCAAAATTACGGAAAAAGTTTCAATATTCCTTCTTTGCCGGTGGCGATTTTGCCTTCCCCGAGCAGTTCGCGCACGACTTCAGTCAGCCGGTCGGGGGAACAGGCCAGTTCGGCGGCGAGTTGGCGCGGGTCGGCCGGGGAGCGTGCGAGGCGCGCCAGGAGTTTTTCGCGCAGGGAGGCCTCGTCGCCGGGCGCGGGGATGCCGGGTGTTCCGGGGGTTCGCCCGGCGGCTTTCGCGGCCCGTTTGCGGGCGAGGCACACGTCGCAGACTCCGCACGGCGCGGGCGTCTCTTCGCCGAAATACTTTTCGAGCACGGCGCTGCGGCACTGCTCCTCGTTGGCGGCGTAGGCGATCATCTGCTCGAAGCGTTCGCGCATCAGCTCCTGCCGCCGCTTGTAGGTCTCGGGGGCGATGTAAAGGTCGGCGCGGGGCAGGCGTTCTTCGTTCATGAAAAGGATTGGCGAACGGTTCGAGGGGACGTAACGGATCACGCGCAACTGCCAGAGCCGTTTGAGCAATTCCCTGACGCGCTCGACGGTGTAGCCGCTCCAGGTGGCCAGTTCGCCTTCGTCGATGGGCCGGAACTCGGTGAAGACCCCGTTGTAGAGCCTCAGCAGGGTGCGGATGAAGTGGTCCAGTTCGTCGCGCTGCACGCGGAGTTTGTACAATTCGTCGCGGCTGACGCAGAACATCACCCGTGCGGGGTTTTCCTGTGCGTCGGTAAGGGTCATGTAGCCGTTCTGCTGGAGCAGTTTGAGGGCACTCTGGACCGTTCCCGAATAGAGGTGTTCGCGGGCGCAGAAGTCGTGGATGTTGAACAGAAACGACGCTTCGCCGCCGTCGCCGATGCCGATCTGCAGGTAGGAGCAGACCCTTTCGTAAATATCCTTGATCTTTTCCAGCGGGGGAAATTCCAGCTCGAAACGCCGCGAAATGCGGTCGCTGTCGTCCGATGCGACCAGCAGCAGGGCATAGGCCCGCTGTGAGTCGCGGCCTGCACGGCCGGCCTCCTGGTAGTAGCTTTCGAGCGAGTCGCACATCGCGTAGTGGACCACGAAGCGCACGTCCGCTTTGTCGATGCCCATGCCGAAAGCGTTGGTGGCGACCATCACGCGGACTTTGCCCGAGAGCCACTCCTCCTGCCGGAGCGACCGCTCGGCGTGGCCCAGCCCGCCGTGGTAGGCCGCGGCCGTTACCCCTTCCTGTCGCAGGAAGTCGGCGACCTGCTCGGTCCCTTCCCGCGTGCGCACATAGACGATGCCCGTGCCGGGGACGTTGTGGACCAGTCGCAGCAACTGGCCGTTTTTGTCGTCGGTACGGCGGACGCTGTACGAGAGGTTGGGGCGTGCGAAGCTGCTGCGCAGGATGTGCGGTTCGGCAAATTTCAGATGGCGCATGATGTCGTCGGCCACCAGGCGGGTGGCCGAGGCGGTGAGCGCCAGCACGGGAACGCCCGGGAGCTTTTCGCGCAGTTCGGCGATGCGCAGGTACGAAGGGCGGAAATCGTAGCCCCACTGCGAGATGCAGTGAGCCTCGTCGACGGCGATGAGCGAGACGTTCATGCGCACCACGCGCAGGCGGAACGCCTCGGTAGCCAGCCGTTCGGGAGCCACGTAGAGGAACTTTACGTCGCCGTAGGCGCAGTTGTCCAGCGCGATGTCGATCTGGCGCGGCGAGAGCCCCGAATGGATCGCCACGGCCGGGACGGCCCGGGCCCGGAGGCGGTCGACCTGGTCTTTCATCAGGGCGATGAGCGGTGTGACGACGATGCAGAGCCCTTCGCGGGCAAGCGTCGGAACCTGGTAGGTCAGCGACTTGCCGCCGCCTGTGGGCATCAGGGCCAGTGTGTCGCGCCCTTCCATCGCCGCGCGGATGATCTGCTCCTGCACGGGGCGGAAGGTGGTGAAGCCCCAGTAGCGCCGGAGCACTTCGTATATTTTGTCCGCGGTCGGTTCCATAGCACAAAGGTACGAAAAAGCCGGATGGGTGCAAAACCGGATTGCGTGCGGTTTTATACAGCCTTCCGACGAATGGAAGTGTCGTTACGACACCAAAGGTACGAAAAAGCCGGACGGCTGCAAAGCCGAATTGCGTGCGGTTTTGTGAAAAATTAGGCAGTTTGGGGAATTTTTCGTATTTTTGCAAAAATCGAATATTCGGAAGATGAAGATACGCGAAGAATACAAGGTCCGGGAGATGGCCGGTGAGCACGTGATCGTGATGCCGGGACGCGGAGGCGCCGCCGATATGACACGCATCGTGTCGCTCAATCCTTCGTCGATGTATCTGTGGGAGAAGCTTCGGGGCCGCGAGTTTACGGCTGCGGACGCCGCGCTGCTGCTGACCGAATGTTACGAGGTCGACGCTGAAACCGCTTTGCAGGATGCCGGGCGGTGGATCGCGAGCCTTGCCGAATGCGGAATCGTAGAAGAATAGTGAAACTGAAAAGGGTCATATCGCTGTTGTTGCTCGCCGTCTATCTTTTTGCGACGGCGGGGATGGCTTTGGCGTCGCTGACGTGTAAGTGCGTGTCGATGAAGGCCCGCACGGAGCACGTGTGCTGTACCCATTGCCAGCATCCGGCGGACGTTCAGTCGGCGCACGACGGTGCGATGCGCGCCCCCTGCTGCGGCAACCACCATTCGACCGATGTCGAACTTTACGTTACGTCGAACTCCGACAATAACGAGAAATACATACGCTGCATCGTCCTCGACCTGCCGCCTGCACTCGCCGTGGAGTGTCCGTGTCCTGCACACGTTCCCCAGTTGCGCGAGGAGGTTGTCCAGAGGCATGTACCTCTGATACGCGAAGCCTGCATCCTGCCCGTCGGCTTCCGGGCTCCTCCCGTATTGGCTTAAAACACCTTCGGGACCGGTGCTGTGTGCGCCGGTCCGTAATCAGTTTTAACCAATAACGGATTTTCATGAAATTTTTCAAATACACCGTATTATCTATTTCTGCCTTCGCCGTGTGCGGTTCCCTGAGCGCACAGGATTTGAGGGGCGTGGTCCGCGATGCCGACCGTCAACCGCTCATCGGGGCTTCGGTCTACTGGGCCGGCACGACCATCGGGGCCAGCACCGACGCACAGGGCGCATTTCTCGTACACCGCGTGAAGGGGTACGATAAACTCGTAGCCTCGTACCTGGGCTTTGTCAACGACACGCTGAATGTGAAAAACGGCGTCGACAAGGTCGAATTTACGCTCCGTTCGGAGGGCGTGGCGCTGGAAGGCGTCGTTGTCGAGGGCAACCTCAGCGGCAATTTCGTCAAGCGCGACGGGATCGTCAAAGGCGAGATGATCTCCTTTGCGGGCCTCTGTAAGATGGCCTGCTGCAACCTGGCCGAGTCGTTCGAAAATTCGGCTTCGGTGACCGTCGGTTACAGCGACGCCATATCGGGCGCCCGGCAGATCAAGATGCTGGGACTGGCCGGAACCTATACGCAGATACTCGACGAGAACCGTCCCATCATGCGGGGCCTGAGCGCTCCCTACGGGCTGAGTTACACGCCGGGCATGTGGCTCAATTCGATCCAGGTGTCGAAGGGCGTGGCTTCGGTCACGGCGGGCCATGAGGCCATCACGGGGCAGATTAACCTCGAACACCGCAAGCCTACGGACGACGAACGGCTGTTCGTGAACCTTTACCTCGACGACGAACTGCGTCCCGAGGCCAATATTTCGACGGCTTTTCCCGTCACGAAAGACAAGAAGTTGTCGAGCGTCATCCTGCTTCACGGCTCGATGGATACCGACGTGCGGAAGATGGATCACAACCACGACGGATTCCGCGACCTGCCGAAGGCCGACCAGATCAACGTGGCCAACAAATGGCTCTACGCCGCTGACAACGGCACGCAGATTCGCTGGGGCTGGAAGTTCGTGCAGGAAAACCGCCTGGGCGGCATGCTCGACTACAAGGACACGAAGGCCATGCGCGAGGAGATGGAGCAGGACTGGGACTGGAGAGCCGGCGACAAGAAAATGCCGCTCTACGGGTCGCACATCCGCAACCGCAACGCCAACGGCTATTTTAAGATAGGTATGCCTGTCGGTCCGTCGGTTTACGATCCCGACGAGCAGGACGAAATGCGTTCGAACCTGGCGTTCGTCGCCGACTTCGACCATTTCAGCGAAGACGCCTATTTCGGGCTGAACGACTATACGGGCAACCAGAATTCGCTGGCGCTGAATCTGATGTACAACCACTATTTCACCTATCGGTCGTCGCTGATCGTCGGGGTGCAGGGGCATCTGGATTACTACCGCGAGAAACTGCTCAACCCGACGCCGTGGATCGCCGCCAACAGCGTCCGCGACTACAATTTCGACCGCAACGAGCGCGAGGCGGGAGCCTATGCCGAGTATACCTATGCCATCAAGGACAAGTTTTCGATCGTGGCCGGAGTCCGCGGCGATTACAACCACTATTACGACCGTTTCTTTGTGACGCCCCGCGGCCACCTGAAATGGAATATCACCCCTTCGACGACGCTGCGCGGTTCGGCGGGCCTGGGTTACCGCTCGACGAACGTCATTACGGACAATATCGGCGTACTGGCTACGGGCCGGGCGATCACGTTCCTCGACAACGAATCCGGGAAATTCGATTTCCGGAAATTCGACCGCATGGAGAAGGCCCTGACCGTCGGCGGAAGCCTGACGCAAACCTTCGGACTGGTGAAGCAGGGCGACGCGACGCTGAGTTTCGACTATTTCCGTACGCAGTTCTACAACTCGATCGTGGCCGATCAGGAGATGTATGCCGATCGGATCGTATTCTACGACACCGACGGCCGTTCGTATACCGACACCTACCAGATCGACTTCTCGTGGTCGCCGGTCGAGCGGCTTGATATCTTCGCTACGTTCCGCTATACGGACAGCGAGATGACGATCAAGCGCGCCGACGGCAGTTCGGCCCGTGTGGAGAGGCCGCTGGTAAGCCAGTACAAAACGCTGTTGAATATCCAGTATGCCACGAAGTTCCGCCGCTGGGTCTTCGACGCTACGGCGCAGCTCAACGGTCCTTCGCGCATTCCGACGCAGACGGGCAACCTCGACGACAGTTACTATTCGCCCCGTTACCCGATGTTTTTCGCGCAGGTGAGCCGCAAGGTAGGCAAGTTCGACATCTACGCCGGGTGCGAGAATATCGCCGACTACCGCCAGAAGGACCCGATCCTCAATGCGCAGGACCCCTACGATTACAAGTTCAATTCGATGAACGTCTGGGGGCCGCTCATGGGGCGCAAGTTCTATATCGGCTTACGGTTTAATCTGTATTAGGATGCGGAGCAGGATGTTTCGGGCGACGCCCCGGATTTGGTAAGGATGAAAATTTTAATACCTAAATATACGCAAAAATGAAAAAACTTTTAATGTTCTGCCTGGCCCTGGTAATGGGTCTCGGCATGTGCGCTGCGGCGGATAAGCCCGCGCAGAAAAAAGAGGTGACGACGGTATTCGTAACCGATATCGATTGCGAACACTGCGTGAAGAAGATCATGAACAACGTTCCTTCGCTCGGAAAGGGCATCAAGGACGTGAAGGTGGACCTGCCCAAAAAGGAGGTTACCGTGATCTACGACGGCACGAAGAACAACGACGAGAACATCGTCAAGGGTTTTGCCACGCTCAAAGTGAAGGCCGAGCCTAAAAAAGCCCCTGCGAAGAAGTAATTCGGGCGGGTTTGTTATCTGAAACGGGGAAATCTTTCGGGATTTCCCCGTTTTTCAGTCTCGGGAGGCCTAAAGCAAACGAAAAAGAGCGCCCAATATCGGGGCGCTCTTTTTTTCGAATTGCCGCAGGCGGGTTACTCCATCGGCCGGACACGGATATCCGTCAGGCCTTCGGTTTCGCGGACCAGCCGGTCGATGTCGGTCTTTTCGTCTACTTCGCCGTAGTGGTAGGGGTAGAAAATCGCCGGTTTCAGTACTTTCACCGCCTCGACGGCCTGGTCGACGGTCATCGTGTAGGGCTGGTTTACGGGCAGGAAAGCGATGTCGATGTTCTTCAGGGCCTTCATCTCCGGAGTGGGCTCCGTGTCGCCCGCGATGTAGATGCGCGTGCCGCCGACGGTAAGCACGTAGCCGCAGTCTTCACGCTCTTTGGGGTGGAACTGCAGGTGACCCGGCGTGGTGTTATAAGCTGCGACGGCTTCGACCTTCACGTAGTCGCGCGGCGTGGCGACGCTGCCCGGGCGCATCGTGTAGCAATTCATCTCGAAGGCCTCGGCCGAGGTCCGGTCGCAGAGAATTTCAGTGTCGGAGGTGAGCAGTTTTTCGACTGCCGCAACGTCGAGGTGGTCGTAGTGCGAATGGGTGATCAACACGACATCGGCCTTGGGCAGTGCGCCGTAATCGGCATTGGCGCTCACGGGGTCGACATAGATGTATTTGCCGTTCACGTTGATCGAGAGCGAAGCATGTTTGAAAAAGGTGATCGTAAATTCAGTCCCGTTGCGGGAGGTGAGTTTGTCGGCGGGGTATTCGGGACCCTTTGCGCGGCCGCATCCGAGAAATGAGAGCAGTGACATAAGAATTAGTGCAGTTAATTTGTATTGTTTCATAATCTTTCGACCGTGAAATTTGCAATCAGCGTATGGTTGGCAAGCAGCCGCAGTCCGAAATAGCCGTCGCCCTCGCCGGGAGCGAGTTCTCGTGAGAAGAGCACTTCGCCGTCGGCCGAGAAGGTTGTTTTTTTGTCGGCGACCGTGATTTCGATGTGCAGCGGGCGGTTGGGCCGGAGCAGGTGTTCCGCATCGGTGTATTCGCCCAACAGAGGTTTGACCTCGTCGGCCGGGGCGCCGAAACGTTTCCCGTGATACTTGCGGAAGCGGGTCGTCGTGTTGTCGTTGCCGCCGTAACCCACATAGAAGAGGTCGAGTGAGTTGTAGGCGGCGAACGCTCCTCCCCGCCAGGCCGAGCGGGCGAAGAAGTCGTCCGGGTGTTCGGGGTCCGAAGCCGCCCAGAAACAGTTGAGGTCGGCGAGCCGGTCGTGGGGACCTTCGCCGATCACCACCGTGGCGTCGTAGCAGATGCGGTAATCTCCCGAGAGCGGCTCCGAAAGCCAGAGCGTCAGCCCTTCGGGCGCTACGATCTCGATGGTGTCGCCCCGTTCGGCAAACGTCACCGAACCCCCTTCGGATTCGAAAATCCAGCGGCTGCCGGGACTGCATGCCGCCAGCAATCCTGCAAAAAAAAGTGTCGTCAGTCGGAGCATCATGGAATAAAGATACAAATTTGCTGCGAAACGGCAAAATAGATTTCGCGTCCGCGAAAAAAAATCTATCTTTGTCGTTGTATAACACCCGGATAATCGATGAATAATTTTTTCAGGAAGCTGGCCCTGCTGGCTGTGGCGGTTTTTACGATCGCAGGCGCGGCGGCGCAGGATGCGGATAAGATTCTCGGCGTCTACAAGGCGGTCGAGGAGGGCAAGGAGTCGAAAGTGGAGTTCACGCGGCAGGCCGACGGATCGTACCGCGGACAGATTATCTGGCTTAAACAGCCCGACAACCCCGACGGAACGCCCAAACTGGACGTGAAGAATCCCGATGCGTCGAAACGTTCGGTGCGTGCCGACCGGGTAGTGGTGGTCGACGGCGTGAAGTACGACGCGAAGAAGAACGTATGGAACGGCGGCCGGGTTTACGACCCTACCAAAGGCAAGGACTACAAGGTCGAAGTTTCGTTCGAGGACGCCCGGACGCTGCGTGTCAAAGGGTCGCTGCTGGGGTTCAGCAGGTCGGTTTACTGGACGAAGATCGAATAGGAGCAATTTTTTTTCGGCATCCGCGCAGTATATTGCCGCAGGGTGCGTTTATAGAATAAATTAACTTAACATATCGTATGAATAAACTTTTTGCAACAATCGCGCTGGCAGCTCTCGCATTTACGAGCTGTATCAAGGAGGACAGTACATATAAGGATATGCTTCCCATACAGCCCGGACGGAGTATCTATCAGTTGACGATGAACCAGAATACGATCGCCATGCGGCCCGCCAACGCGGCGTTGCGTCTGGCGATGCTGCTGGCCGAGGCCGACAAGCAGGAGCTGGACCTCGCTACGGCTGAACTGGATAAGGTCAAGGTGGGAAACACTACGGTTCAGAGCGATCTTTTCGGTTCGCTGACCAAGATCGAGCGGCAGGGCGACGATTACCTGATCACGTACAGCGAGAACTCCATGCTGCCCGACGGCCTTTACATGAAAGGTTCCGTGCTGGTGAAAACCGGCGGTGCGAAGTTGCTGATCGACGCTCCGTACAATGCGCCGTGGGAGGTGGAAATGAAGGACCTCAAGGTGATCGCTTACTCGGATCAGGGGACGCAGACGTTTAATCTCAATAGCGGCCGGACGACGCTTTACTACCAAGCGGACGGTTTGTATATGATCGACGTAGAGGCTTTCCAGGCCAATATCGATAATGTCGAGGCTTCCTCCAACTGGAGCGGTAATTTCAATCTGCGCGCCGAGGATTCGAGCCTGGCTTATTCGACCTGCTCGGGCAAGGATTTCAAGATCGAAGGCGAAGCCTCGGGCCCGACGGTTTATTCGTCCGAAACGACCAAGTCGGTAGGTATGTCCTATGAACTGGAGGACGGCGTTTTCCGCGGTACGCAGATTCTGAGCGGCACGCAAATTTGCAGTTTTACCTCCTATTTCGAATACGATACTGTGGCATATCCCTCGTCGACGGTGACTTACGAATGGACGTACGACAGCGCAGCCAACAGGATTTACCAGAAGATTTATTACAACGGATACGTTTATCCGAAAGATTGATAAAAGGGCTTTTTAGCACTTGCTTGCGAGGCGCGAATGGATTGTCAACCATTCGCGCCTCATCTTTTTTGGCTGGCGCCGGGATGTTGTCCCGGCGTTATGCCTTGCGGTCGAGCCGCATGACCGAGGGGATGAAGAAGCCCGTCAGGCCGATCGCGGCGATGACGGTTCCGGCGATGACGAACGTCGTCGTGAGGCCTACGTTCTCGGCGAGAAAGCCTGTGCCCAGCAGTCCGAGGGCCGCAGGCAGCAGCCCGAAACTGCGGTAGAGGGACATGACGCGTCCCAGTACGCCGGTTTCGATGCGGGTCTGGACCACGGAAACGAACGATGCGTTGAAGATGCTGCTGGAGATCCCCGCGGCTGCCGTGAAGAGTGCGAACCAGAGGAATCCCGCAGGCGACAGAAGCCCGGACAGGGCGAATGAGAGTCCTACGACAAGATACATCAGGTTGACCAGTACGATGCGGCTGACCTGGTAGGTGCGGGCGCCCATGACGGCGCCTCCGATGAGCGCTCCGCCGCCCCAGACGATCTCGATCAGGCTCATTTCGAGAGTACCCCCGCCGAAGTGCTGGAGCGTCATCAGCGGGAACATCACCCCGACGGGCATGATGAAGAACCACACGACGATGGACAGCGTGAAGAACCATCCCATGCCCGGAATGGCGTGCATGGCCGAGAAACCTTCGCGGAATTCCCGCCACAGGTCGGGTTTGCGAGCTATGTCGCGTGCCGGATTGGGAATCCGGACGAACAGCAGCGACGTGCAGGCGATGGCGGCTCCTGCGACATCGAGCAGCAGGATGTTGCCGATCGACGTGAGGTTGATGAGCAGCGCCCCGAGAGCCGGACCGGCGATACTCGACAGTGAGGCGATGATCTGGTTGACTCCGGCGATGCGCGTGAGCTGCGACGCGGGAGCCAGCAACGGGACCGATGCCTGCATGGCAGGCATATGGAAGGCCGAACCGGCAGAGCGGCAGGCCAGCAGAATGTAAATGTGCCACATCCGGGCTACGCCGAGCCAGAAGAGCACGGCCAGCGCCAGCGTGCAGAGGGCGATGAAACTATCGGCGAGGATCATCGTGCGCTTGCGATCCCAACGATCTACGTAAACCCCGACAAACAGTCCCAGTAACGACTGGGGCAGTATTCCGGCGATGGCTGCGAGAGCCAACACCTCGGCCGAGCCGGTTTCGATGCTCATCCAGAAGATGATCGAGTAGGCCACGACCTCGCTGCTGAGGATCGAGGCCAACTGCCCGCTCCAGATAACGGCAAATGTTTTTTTCCAGGTTTCCATATAAATAATTGCGACAAGTGCCAAAAAAAGCGGATACCGAGGTATCCGCCGCGCTAAAACCTTTCTTGCGAAAGGCTATTTAACTGCTTTAACTATTGCCTCGAATGCTTTGGGCTCGTTCATCGCCAGGTCGGCCATAACCTTACGGTTGAGGACGATTCCTTTGGCGTTGAGTTTGCCGATAAACTGTGAATAGGTCATTCCCTGGGCGCGGACTGCAGCGTTGATACGCGTGATCCACAGCGAACGGAATGTCCGCTTCTTGAGGGCGCGGTGTGCATAAGCATAGCACAGACCCTTTTCGACCGTATTTTTCGCAACGGTCCAAACGTTTCCCCTTGAACCAAAGTTGCCTTTGGCAAGTTTCAAAACTTTCTTTCGACGTGCGCGTGACGCAACAGCGTTTACTGAACGTGGCATACTATAAAGTTTTTAGAGGACTGCCAGCGATACGGTTCTCCCGTATTCTTTGGGGCTGGTTCGTCCCGATTAATAAAATACTGCTGATTAATTACTTAACGAGCAGGTTCTTGATTTTAGCCTCATCGGCTGCAGAAACGGTTCCCGAATAGCAGAGGTTACGCTTCTGTTTCGTCGTCTTTTTGGTCAGGATGTGACTGTGATAAGCGTGTTTGCGCTTGATCTTTCCTGTGCCGGTGAAGGTAAAACGCTTCTTCGCAGCGGCATTGGTTTTCATTTTCGGCATTGTCGTAAATAGTTAATTAGTTAAACATAGCCTGCAAAAATACGAAATTTTTCCCATAGTGCAACCTTCCCTGACGATATTTCTTCGCAATCCGGTATTTTTTGCTATATTTGTACAGGACCCCAGTTGTTCCGGCGATGTGTTTGCCGGGATGATGGCAGAACATTTGCTGTCCGGAGAACCGGGGCGATGGCTATTTGAATATTTTTTGCGGGGTTGAGCCCGAAGTGCTTATGGAGATGGAGTGGAATTTTATCGTGCGGCTGTGTGTGGCGGGCCTTTGTGGGACGATCATCGGCCTCGACCGGGAATACCGGGTCAAGGATGCGGGCTTCCGTACCCATTTCCTGGTGGCGTTGGGCAGTGCCTTGATTATGATTGTATCGCAATACGGGTTCGAGGAGTTTCTGGCGACCCATGACGGGCTGCGGCTCGATCCCAGCCGTATTGCGGCGCAGGTGGTCAGCGGCATCGGTTTTATCGGGGCCGGGACCATCATCATCCACCGCCAGTTGGTGCGGGGACTGACCACTGCTGCGAGCCTTTGGGCTACGGCCGGCATCGGCCTTGCAGCGGGAGCACATATGTATATAGTAGCCGGAGCGGCCACGGTGCTGACATTGTTCGGCCTGGAGGTTCTGACATTGGTCTTCGGCGGATTGGGGCGTCGGCGGACGATGATTGTCTTTTCGGCGTCGAAGAAAGAGTTTATCAATGCGATGTTCGAGCGCCTCGAGAGTAAAGACTATTCGGTTGTCTCCTATGAGGTCGAGGCTCTGCGTACGTCCGATGGGATAGTGCATCGCGCTACGATCGTTATTCGGGCCAAAGGTTCGGCCAGCGAAGAGGGGTATATCGACCTGCTGCGCGAGAATCCGGACATCAACGTTGAGAAAATCGTCTAGGAAATACGTCTGCTGCCTGCTGCTTTCGCGTTCTCGTTTTCGCCGTTTTCTGCTCCGGATGTCAGCTTTCTGTTATTTCCGATCCTTTTCCGCATCCATTTTTCTGCTTTGCTTTGGCTTGTCTGTGTTGTCATCCGTTGTTTTTTCCTGCTTGTAAGTTGTTTTATCCGGACAGAGTTCGGACCGTTTCTGTTCTCGGAAATGGCCCAAATAGTCATACCTATATATAATATAGATTCCTGAATCGTCGCTTTGGAATCAGCAGCGCATAGATATTAAAATATTTTTGCAACTAACTCGCTGATCCATAATCGGGTGGAAAAAAGGCGTGAAAATTGTCGAAAAATAATCACGGAATTATTTGGAAGTTGCCTGAAAAAGCCCTTATCTTTGCACCCGCTTCGAGAGAGAAACACCACTCGAAAGCGACAAAAACAGGTTCTGAAAAATTTTGAAAAAAGTTCCGAAATCTTTTGGAGATTCAGAAAAATGACTTACCTTTGCACCCGCTTCGAATGCAACACACGGTTCGAAACGATACAAAAAAAGGTTCTGAAAAATTTCTGAAAAATTCTTTCAAAAAGATTTGGTGGTTCGAAAATAAACGCTTAACTTTGCACCACTTTCCGCTGAAAAATCGCGGTCAGAACAACGGGAGAGACCGAAAGGTCGGAGCCCGGACAAAATAAGAAATTGTTCTTATAGTAATATATTGAACAGCGTTCTTTGAAGTATTTGAGCAGCTAAAAAGTTTTTTCCACTCTCGCAAGAGAGTGATTTCAAACAATACCTTTGAGATTAGAGCTAAAGATTTAAAACAAAACATTTTTATACAATGGAGAGTTTGATCCTGGCTCAGGATGAACGCTAGCGGCAGGCC
>NZ_JAGYXY010000005.1 GCF_018362775.1 Alistipes montrealensis | reverse complement strand
GGCTATTCCCGTCGAAAAGCAATTCCCAGCCCGAGGCGATCTCCGATTCGCTGAGTGTGTTGTGGCGGGGACCGCAGGCGCAGAGGCTGGCTGCGATGAGTCCCGTTCCGAGCAGGGTGCGGAACAGGTTTCGGCATGATTGAGGTTTCATTGGGCTTGTGGTTTTTGTCAGATTGTAGGTTTTTTGGGTATTTGTATATTCTAAAAATATTCACTATGTGAATGAATCTTTACAAAATTAATTATTTTTACGATTAATCCCTTCTGGAAATGTAAAAAAATACCGCAGATGCCCGATAAAAAGCATCTGCGGCGTTTTCCAGGCGTATCGGTTCCGGCTGGTTACAGGTCCGGGAGCGTTTTTCCTTGCTGTTCGATGCTGATCGTGAGGGTCTCCCCGTTGCAGGTAACGCTCAGCGTCGCCGTACGGAGGGCTGAAGTTTCGTTGTCTGTATAGCGGATGGTGATTTCCCGGGTTGCGTCCGCTTCGGCCGGAGTTACAGACATCCATTCGGGAATGCCCGTGATGGTCCAGGCATCCGGCGCCGAGATAATCATCCGCTGCATGCCCTCCGTTTGGCCGAACGACCATGCCGCGGTCGATACGGCAAAATCCGGAGCGGTGGGTGTATCGTCGTCGCAGGCGGATGCGGCCAGCGCGACAAGGGCGATAAAGATCGAATATACCAGTTTTTTCATGTTTTTCTGTTTTATGGTGAAACGGTCGGTCAATAACCGGGATTTTGGACCAGGTTGGGGTTTTTGTTGATCTGGCTCATGGGAATTGCCAGCCAGTAACTCTTCGGCGATTCGAAAACGCGCACGCGGCCGCCCTGATTGGCCGGAATGACCTTGTAGAAATCGTCCTGGGTCTTTCCGTCGCGGTTCCACGAACGGGGTTCCTTGTTCATCACCTCGGGAGCCTCCTTCCAGCGGCGCAGGTCGTGGAAGCGGCGCCCTTCGAACAGGAATTCGATCGAACGCTCCTGATGCAGGACCTTGCGCAGCCTTGCTCCTGAGGGAATACCGCCCACCAGGGCCCACGAATCCTGGAAGCGGGGCAGTCCGCAGCGCTTGCGCACCCGGTTGAGATACTCCAGACTGGTGTTGCTCAGCGATCCGTTGTATTCGAAGTCGGCCTCGGCGTAGTTGTAGAACAATTCCGGGAGCCGCAGGTACGGATAGGCGTATTTGCGGTAATTGTACGAGTTTTTCGACTGATTGTAGGAACTCGATTTGTGAATCCATTTCTGGCAGAGGTAACCCGTGCAGCTCTGGTATTCGTCGGTCTCCTTGAGCGTCGAGCCATGCAGTTCGCCGCCGCGGAGCTGGAGGGTCAGAATCTTGTCGTCGATTTCGAACGTGCCGCGGTCGAAACCGATCGAGGCGTAGAAGCGGGGTTCGCGGTTGCGGTGCAGGCGGGCAGTGTTGTCACCCGGGGCGACGCTGTACAGGTCCTCGTCCTTGGTCAGCGGGTCGACGTCGA
Organism: Alistipes montrealensis; assembly: GCF_018362775.1. Classification (GTDB taxonomy): domain Bacteria; phylum Bacteroidota; class Bacteroidia; order Bacteroidales; family Rikenellaceae; genus Alistipes; species Alistipes montrealensis. The sequence goes on along the minus strand of NZ_JAGYXY010000005.1, from coordinate 227,270 downwards.
GCGGCAGCCCGTTCTTGGTGTAGTACATCTCGACGGCCTCCATCGTCGGCACGAGAGTCGTTTTCCAGCCTTTCGACATGTTGTTTTTGATCGAACGCGGTCCGCCGTAGCGCTGCAAAGCCTGAATGCCGCTCTGCGCGCCCTTGGCCAGGATGAATTCGGCTCCGTTCCAGGGCTCTTCGACGAAGGTGTCGTGGTAGTTCTTGCGACCGCGCTGGTCGTCGGGCAGGCTCGAATCGGCCGAGGTGTAGAGGTCGTAATTCGGTTTTTTTGTGTCGGTATTGATCTCGTCCGCGAGGGCGATTGCCGCCGCTGCCGCGTCCAGCGCCCGTTTCCATTTTTCCGGGTCGTAAGTCGTGTTCATCAGCGGCGTTCCGTCGGGGTTGTTGAACCCTATGTAGTCGGGATTGCCGTTGACCAGCGGCGAGGCGGCGTAGAGCAGCAGACGGGCCTTGTAGCTGAGCGCGGCCATTTTCGTGGGCAGGCCGAGTTCGGATTCGCCCACTACGTCGGGCAGCAGTCTGGCCGCGTTGTCGTAACATTCGGCGATATAGTTCACGCACTCGTCGTACGGCGTACGCGGGGTGAAAATTTCCGATTCGGGTGCGTCGATGGGGATGAACTTCTTGACCAGTACGATCGGTCCGTAGTATTCGAGCAGGCACTGGTGGTAATATCCCACGAGGAACCACGCCTCGCCCGCGTAACGGTCGGCGTTTTCCTGCGAGACTGCGGGAACTTTGTAGATGTTGTCCAGCAGGTAGAAACAGTAGCGTATTCCGCGGTAGATGTCGTAGTTCGTACCGCCCGAGGTGCAGTTCGGGGCCCAGCGGCCGAAATAGGTCAGGTTGGCGTTCTCCTCGCCGTAGAGCAGGCTCTTGCTTGAAAAATAATAGGTCGTGCCGCGGGCTCCGGTGATGAAATCGTCGCCGGCGAACTGGTCGGGCGACCAGTCGTACCCGATCAGGTTGGGCATGTAGGTCTGCATGTAGTAGCGGTAATTCTCGGCCTGCTCCTCCGTTTTCCAGATGTCCTCTTCGGTCGCTTTGCCTTCGGGCACGACGTCGAGGTAGGAGCAAGAGCATAGCAGCAGCAGTGAAAGTGCGAAGATTATCTTTTTCATGGTCTTTTGCTGTGTTTGGATTAGAAATTGAACTGGAATCCGAGGTTGTACGTCCGCTGGAGCGGGTATCCCAGGCCGTTGCCCGAACCCTTCTCGGGGTCCCAGTACTTGAACGGGGCGAAGGTCAGCAGGTTGGTTCCCGAGACGTAGACGCGCATTGTCTTGTAGGTGTAACCGATCTCGGCGGTCTTCAGGCGCAGCATCTTGCCGTTGCGCACGTAGAGCGTGCTGGCCTTGGTGTTGTTGTTATTCCACAGCGGCGACAGGCGCGGGTAGAGGGCCTTGGGATTGGGGTCGTCCTCGCTCCAGTGTTCGTCGGCGATCCACTGCATCAGTCCCGAACCGGGCGTCGCGGCTGTCGCGAAGGGGTGGTAGTTGTACATGATGATCGACACCTTGCCCTGTCCCTGGAAGAAGGCCGAGCAGTCGAATCCTTTGTATTTGAGCGAGAACCCGAATCCGTAGATGATCTCCGGGACGGTCGGGTTGCCCGTCCAGCACATATCGTTGTCGTCGATGATCTTGTCACCGTTCAGATCGCGGTATTTCACGTCGCCCGGCCGGATGGGGTAGGTCGTGGCATAGATGTCCTGCGAGGGGGAGTTGGCGATATCCTCCTCGTCGCGGAACAGCCCGTCGGCGATCAGGCATTGGATCGAGTTGATCGGGTGTCCGGCCTTGTACTGGTAGGCCCATTTGTAGTTGGGTTCGTCCATTTCGACGATTTCGTTGTGGGCGTAGGTGAACGTGCCGCGCAGCGAGAGGATCAGGTCCTTCGAGAAGGCCTTGTTGTAGTCGACCGAGATGTCGACGCCGCTGTTGTCGACCTTGCCGATGTTGGCCCACGGCGTGATGCCCGACATGCCGAAGGACGAGGGCAGCGACGTGCGCTGCATGAAGATGCCCGAGCGCTTCTCCTTGAACCAGTCGAAGATGATGTTCAGGCTGTCGAACAGGCCGATCTCCACGCCGATGTCGAGTTTGCGGCTCTCCTCCCATGTGGCGTTGGGGTTGCCGTAAACGGAGAGGATGGGACCTTTCTTACGCTCGAAGTTGTTGCCGATATAGACATCGTAACCCTGTCCCATGTCGACGGTCGTGAGGTAGGGGAAGCGGTCGGCATACTCTTTCGAAATCACGTCGTTGCCGACCAGTCCGTAGGAGGCGCGGATCTTGAACAGGTTGACCTTCTCCTTGATTCCTTTCCAGAAGGGTTCGTTCGAGATCACCCAACCCAGCGCGACCGACGGGAAAAACCCGAAACGCTTGCCTGCGGCGAAATTCTCGGAGCCGTTGTAGCCGAAGTTGGCCTCGAACAGGTAGCGTTTGTCGAATCCGTAGGTGACGCGGCCGGCGAGTCCCTGCTGGCGGTAGGGCAGCGCGGCGTACTCCTGCTCGTCCGAGATGTTCATGTTGCGCTCCTTCTGCAGGTAGACGATCGTCGCTCCGACATCGTGTTTGCCGAACGTGCGGGAGTAGTCGATCTTGGCCTGGAACGCCAGCTCGCGGTAACCGTCCTTGCCGCGCGTTGTGCCCAGGTAGGTGGTTCCGGTATTGGTCGAGTTGCTGGTGTAGCTGTAATTGCCCGCCTCGTCGATATTGTAGTCGGTAAGCTGGTACATGAACGGCGTGAACGAGCGGTAGACGGCCGAGTAGACGCGGTTGTAGAAGGTCGCCATTCCGGTTGCGCTCAGCCCCTTGGTGATGAAGTCGAGGTTCTGGTTAACGGTCAGCGCCGAGGTGAAATGCCCGCGGAACTGGTCGCCGTAACCGCGGCACAACTGGGCGTAGGGGTTGGTGAAGAATCCGCTGTTCCAGGCGTTGTTCGTACCGAAGCGTACGAAGGTGTCGGAGCTTTCGCCGGGCAGTGTTGCGGGGAATTCACAGGGCATGCCCGTCATGGCGTATGCGAAGAGGTCTGAAACGCTCTGGATCGGGGCGTGACGGTAGTGCAGTTGGGTGTTCATCTTCAGCGACACGCGGGTCGTCTTGGTGGCGTCTGCCGAGACGTTGGCCTGGAACAGGTATTTCTGCGCGTTGATGTTGGTGTCGAATTTCGACGCCTCGGGCTTGCGCATGATGCCGTTTTCGTTATATACCGAGGCATTGAGGAAGTAGTCGATCTTTTTGGCGCCGCCCGTCATGTTGAAGTTGAAATTCTGGTTGAAGGTGCAGTCCTTGAACAGCATGTCGTACCAGTCGACGTTGGGGTAGACGTAGGGGTCGAGGCCCAGTTTGGTTCCCATAATCTTTTCCTTGCTGTAATAGGGCTGTTCGCCGCGGGTCGTGCGGGCCTTGTTGAAGGTCTCCATATAGGTGATGCCGTCGGCGACCTCCGGAACGCGCGTCGGGGCCGAAGCGCCGAATTCGGCGCGGAGGTTGATGGTCATCTTTTCCGAGTCGCGGCCGCTCTTGGTCGTGATAATCATCACGCCGTTGGCGCCGCGTGAACCGTAGAGCGCCGTGGCGGTGGCGTCTTTCAGCACGGAGAACGATTCGATGGTCTCGGGCGGGATGTTGTTGAGCATCTGGTTGGTGATTTCCACGCCGTCGAGAATCAGCAGCGGCGATTGTCCCGAACCGAAGGTCGAGATGCCGCGAATCCAGAAACTCGCGCCGTCGGCGCCCGGCTCGCCCGATTTCTGCACGGCGATCACGCCGGCGATCTTGCCGCTGAACGAAGTCGAAAGGTTGCTCGACGAGGTTTGCAGGTCGCTGGGCTTGACTGACTGCACGGCGCCTACGAGCGACTCTTTTTTCTGTACGCCGAATCCGACCACTACCACGTCTTCGAGTTTGTTCGAAGCGTCGGCCAGCGTGACGAGCTTGAAAAGATGGATGTCCTTGACAGCTATTTTCTTGGTGTCGTACCCGAGGAATGAAACGGTGACGGTTTTGGTCGCGGGCGGGACGCTCAGCGTGTAATTGCCGTGGATGTCGGAGGTCGTTCCGATGGTCGTGCCTTCGACGAAGATGTTCGCGCCCACGATGGGTTGGTTGTCGGCCGAGGAAATGACCGTTCCGGAGAGTGTCAGCGCCTTATCCGACTGGGCCGGTGTTTGTGTCTGCGAACGCCGGGAGATAGTCACCAATTTCCCCCCCCCGTTCACGGAGTAGCGTAGCGACTTGTCGAGCACCCGGTCGAGTACGGTCTGAATCGTCGCGTCACTGAATGTAGCCGTTACGGGCCTGTTGACATCGACCTCTTCGTTCTCGAAGAGGAACGAGTAGCCGGTTTGCCGTTCCACTTCTTCCAGCACCGTTTTCAGCGGGACATCCCGGAAGGTTTTGGTGACGGTCTGCGCATGGACCAGTCCCGCCAGCAGCAGGCAGAGCGTCGATGCGACGATCCTCTTGAATCGTAGATTTACATGCATAAAATTAAGGTTTAGGTTAGTATGTCGATTGGTTGAGTCTTGCTATTCGGTTTTGCTGCCGACGCAGTATCGGCGGCCGCAGTGGTTGACCGTGATCGGCAGGATGTCGCCGAGCGCGACCATGATCGAATGGATGTCCTGCGCTTCGGTGAGCGATATGCGGAAGGTCTTGTTGTCGAAGGCCGCGGTGCGGAGGTCGATTTCAACGTCGTATTCACGCGCCAGCCTTCTCAGCAGTGCCGGCAGCGTGATCGCGTCGTAGCGGATGACGCCGTCGATCCAGCTTCGGTACTGGTCGGCATCGACCTGCTCGCGGCGTGCTTGCTTCGTCGCGCAGTCGTAGGTTACCAGGTCGCCCGGCATCATCTTCTCCCTGTCGCGGGCCGATTCGAACCGCAGCGAGCCTTCCATCAGCGCGGCGAGGACCTCCGGTTCGCTGTCGTAGGCCGAGATGTTGAATTTGGTTCCCAGGACGGTGAACCGGCAGCCCCGGGCCTCGACGCGGAACGGAAGGTCGGCATTGCGGGCCACCTCGAAGTAGGCTTCTCCCGAGAGGTCGATATCGCGCGACGAGCGGTTGAAATCCGATTTGTAGCTGAGGGTCGATCCGGCGTTGAGCCATACCTGCGTGCCGTCGGGCAGGGATATGCGGCTGTTGGTTCCTTGAGGGGCCTGTACGGAGAAGAGTTGTTCGGGCGTCTCCAGGCGCATGATATACCGGGTTGTGAAGGCGGAGATCAGGATCAGTACGGCTGCGGCCGCCGTAAACCGAAGCCAGCGGCGGCGGTTTAGCATTGCGCCGTCGCGTTTGCGGATTTTCGCCTTCAGCAGGCCGAGCGAGTCGAGCACGCTGAGCGGCGGTATGTGTTCGCGTTTCCACTCCTCTTCCCATTCGCGCATCCGGGCGGCGTTTTCCGGGGCGGCGGCGATGAATGCGAAGAGTTCGCGCTCCTCGTCCGGGGAGATCGGTCCTTCGAAATAGCGGACGGCGAGTCTTTTCAGTTTTTCGTTCATAGGGCTGTTTGGGGTATGCATACATTAATACAACAATTCAGGCGGATTTTACCCCCCCCCTGTTCCGGAAAAATGAGATTTTCTGTGAGAAAAAGCTGTTTTACGCCGGTCTGAGGACGAAAAAAACGCCGGACTGGATGTCAGGCGGCGGGCGGCTGGATTTTGCCGGCGGACTCAGCAGTTCGGGCCGGTCAGCCAGGCGAGGATCAGAATCTGGAGGTAGATCGATTTTTCGTGTTCGAGGGCTTCGGCGAAGATTCGCAGGGCCCGCTGAATATGCCGTTCGACCGTATTGAGCGAGATGTGGAGCCGTTCGGCGATTTCGCGGTTTTTCAGTCCCTGGAAACGACTGAGAATAAACACTTCGCGGCAGCGCTCGGGCAGCGACCCCATGATGCGCTGTATCTGCTGTTCCAGTTCCTGATACAGATAGGGGTGTTCGTTCTCGCTGAAGGAGAAGTCGTAGTTGTAGAGGCGCTCTTCCCCCGCTTTGGCCCTGGCCAGGTAGCTGAGCATGTATTTGTTGACGATGCTTTTGTGCTTGAGGTAGTTGAGACACCGGTTGCGGGTCATGACGAACAGCATCATCGAAGCCTCCCGGGCGTCGAGCGACGCATGCCGGTCCCAAAGGGTCGCAAAGCAATCGTGTACCAGGTCCTGCGCTTCGGCGGGGTCGTTGATGAAACGCCGGGCATAGGCCAGCAGCCGGGGCTGGTAGTCGATATACAGTTTTTCGAAATCGGACCGTATGGATTTGCCGTGCATCTTTCGGGGCGTTTTCTTTTTTTTGCGGTTTGGGCAGCCTTCCGGCCGAAATGTAATGGCAAATATAACAAAAAATGAAAAAAATGCCGCAGATGCCCCATGAAAAGCATCTGCGGCGTTTCCGTCTCGGAGAACGGCCGGGCTACTTGTAAAGCCCTGCGACGGTGTAATCGAGGATTTTGCCGAACCCGTCGAACACCAGGGCGTTCGGCTGGTCGAGCTGGCCGCTGCCGAAGTTGATCTGCGGTACGACGTGCAGCTTGTCGTTCATGTCGTCCTTCGAGGTGACGACCACCACGGCGCGGCTGCTCCACGCCAGCGAGGCGTTGCTCGGGTAGGACGCCGAACCGTCGTAATTCTCCATGGCGTAGTATCCCTGCACGTAGAGGCGCGCCAGGGTGATGTGCTCGCCTGCCGGAGCGGTGAAGACGGGTGTCGGATCGAAAACGACGCTGCCCGCCGTGAAGACTGTCTTGTAGATGCCGCTGCGGGTGGCGATGTAGAGAACCGGATCGAACCGCGAGAAGAAAACCGACACGGCCTCGCCCAGGACGCTGTTTGCCTCGGCGGGGATTTCGTAGATCAGCTTGGCGGTGGGAGCGCCGGCCGAAGCCGAGTAGTTGCCGAAGGTGTAGAGCGCGTAGTTGCCGTCTGCCTTCTGCATCAGCAGGGTGTGCGTGGCGTTGTCGACGCTGATGCCGCCTGCGATGCTGTGCAGTCCGGGAGCGTTGCCCGGATCGAAGGCGCCCGACGGCACACTGCTGCAGGAGTAGAACGACTGGTTGTATCCGTAGCAGAACTTACCCCGCACCTTGTCGTAGAAGATCGTGCTCGGGCGCCGGGTGCTTGCCGGGGCCGAGTGGGCCGAAACGACGTTGTTGTCGACGGTCATCTCCTCGGTTCCGTTGACGGGCATCGAAATCCGGTCGCGGCTGAGCAGCGTTTCGTAAATATCTCCGTCGTTGACGATCATCGTGCATTGATAGGTATTCAGCAGCGCTTCGACATGTAGCGTCCCCGGCAGGTAGACGAATGCCTCCTCCTTGTGCCCCAGGATTTCGTAGTACTCGGTCTCCACGCGCATCAGGTCGTCGGGGGTCGACACCCACAGCATGTTACGCTTGCTGGTTTTGTCGTAAGTGTAGAGCAAATGAGTGACCGGCGATGCGAACGGACTGCCGTTGTGTCCGTCGATCAGGTCCTTTTCGATTGTGCCCTGCCCGGGGCCTGCATAGGTTTCGGTCAACTGTCGGTGCATGACCAGTGCCAGGTCGGAGGTGGTTCCGTCCTTGGTGTAGGCTACCACGAGCCCTTCGTTGTACTGGGCCGTTACGAACAGTTTCCAGCGGTACTGGTATTTGAGTTCGTTCGTGGTGTCGGTGACCGTCAGCAGGAACAGGTAGCCCGCCGAGGAGATCGGCAGGTCGATCACTTCGTGGAACTCCTGCGTCGTGGCGAGCGAAATCAGTTCCGAGTCGTTTTCGGTCTTGCTTACCGACCATTCGTAGGCGAGGTCTTCGGGGTTCTCCTTTCCGTTTTTCGTAATGCGGATGCCCTCGACATCGAGCCGGGAGTTGTGCACCACCGAGAGTTGTGAGGCGATGGACGCCGGAACCTCGATTTCGACGGGTGGAATTTCGACGGTCTGCAACGTGCTTTTGTCTTCGTAACACGATGCGGCGAGCAGGCTCCAGCCCGCCAGCAACAGATATAAGCTGTATTTTCTCATAATCGCTGGTTGTTTACTTGGTGCGGATCGTTACTTCCTGGCCCTTCATGGAACCCGATTCGTGGACGCGTTTCTGGCCGGGGTTGGCGGCCTTCCATTCGTCGTACCAGGCTTGCGCCTTGGCGCGCCATGCGTCGATGTAGTAGCTGTAATCGGTTCCCCAGTCGGGCAGAACCTCCCAGCCGAAAATGTCCATCAGCAACTGGTGTCCCGCCTGGCTGTATGTGTCGGGCGACGTGCTGGCGGAGGTGAGTTCCGAATTGATAAAGGCGTTGTAGGTCGACCATTGCTTGTTCGTGACCGGGCGCGGCAGCATGTTGTGCCACGAGATGTTGGCCTTCAGGTAGTTGTGCAGTCCTACCAGGAGGTCGGGCGAATCGGTCAGGCGGAGCATCAGCACGCGCTGCTGCGTGTCGAGTTCGTCCGATTTCTCGACTTCGATGCGGATGGCGCCGTAAGTCTCCCCAGCCGGGATCGTCGCACCGAGGAGGCTGTATTGCCCGGGCTGCGCCGTGGTTCCCTCGTCGAGGATGCGGACTCCGATCTGCCGGTCGGAGCCGGTGGCGGAGCCGATGAGTTTCACCGGAACCTCGATCACCGCTTTGGTGGCTCCTTCGGGCTGCTGTTTGAAGGTTATCGAGGCGTAGAACGTGCTGTCGGTTTTCGAGTATCCGGGATATTCGGTCGTTTCGTTAGGCGCGGCCCCCGGGAAACAAACCCGTCCCTGCGACATGTCGTAGCGCTTGGGGTCGTCCTTTTCGCAGCCGGCTATTGTCGCTGCGGCCAGCAGGATATAGATCAGTTTTTTCATTCTTCTCAACAATTAATCGTTCGACTTACTGTACGCGTCCCGACTGTTTCTCGAAATCGGGATAGGGTAGCATGTAGACCGCGTCGCCGACGACGGCCGTGCCGCTCATCACGTCGCTCTGGCGGGGCAGTTTCTCGTAGCCCAGCCGCTTGTAGAAATAGAAGACCACGCCCTCGCAGATGAACTCTTTGCGGTACTCTTTTTCGAGTGCGGCCATCAGGCCCTCTGCGTCGAGGTTTTCATCCAGTTCGTTGTAAACCGCGCGGGCCGTGCGTACGGCCTGCAGCAGGCGGCGCGCTTCGCCCAGGTCCTTGTCCGGGCCGGTGATGTAACACTCCGCGGCGATGTAATACATCTCCGGCAGGCGGATCAGCGGCATCAGGTTCTTGTAGCTGTATTCGGCGCCCGTCGAGGTCTGCTGGTAGAGTTTCGAGGGAGTCTTGGTTCCCTCGGGCCAATAATCCACGTTGTGGTAGAGCTGCTTGTAACGGCAGTCGGAGACTCCGTCGCCCTTGATCTCGAAGAGGTTGTCGGCGATCGAATTGCTGATGCACAGCGTGCGGTACTGGCGGTCTTCGGCGGAGTATTCGCGGTTGAGATTGGTTGCGATCTTCTTGGACAGGTCTGTCACGTCGAGTGCGAAGATGTGCTCGCTCGGGAAACACATTTCGGTCGTGGGGGCCTTTGCCGCATCGGTGAACGTGCGCAGTTGCAGTCCGCTGGCGAGGAAGACTGCCGCCGGGTCCTTGATCACTTCGAGGGCGGCCTGCAGCGCGGTGCGCTTGTTCTCCGCGCTGCCTTCCCACAGGCAGATGCGCGCCAACAGCGCTTTGACGGCGAAATAGTTCAGGTGCATGTGGCGGAAGTCGTAGAATTTGTCGACATTGGCCTCTGCGTAGATATTGTCGGGATATCTGGCCCGAATCGGGTCGATCTCCAGCAGCCGGGCGGCCTCGGTCAGGTCGGCGATCATGCGGTTGATCGTCTCTGCATAGGTCAACTGCGGCGCCGGGTCCTTGCTGACGACCGTGGCGTAAGGAATCGTATAACGGCTCTCCAGGTCGGTGCGCCCGGCGAGGTTGCTGCATCCGAACAGGCGCATCAGGTCGAAATGGACATAGGCCCTGACGGCGAGCAGTTCGCCTTTGATGATGCGGTAGTTGACCGAGTCGAGTTCGTCCTTCTTGCGGTCGATATAGTCGAGGGCCTCGTTGGCGTTGGCGATTACCGAGTAGGCCTTTTCCCAGACAGGTTCGATCACCTTTACCGATTTGTCGGCCGTATAGTTGTAACGGTCGAGGGCGTAGTCGTCCGCCGTCGAGTTTTTTCGGGCGTCGTACTGGCGGCCCAGCATTTCGACCATGTGCCACGTCAAGTTTTCGCCGTAGAGTTCGGTGGCTCCCATGGCCAGGTAGCAGCCGACGAGCGTCTGCTGGAAGCCTTCGGCCGAAGAGTAGTGGTCCTCGGCTCGGATTTCCGACGGAGGCGTCACGTCGAGCCATTTTTCGCACGAAACGGTTGCGAGGGCGGCGGACAGGAGAAGGTATTTTATGCTGTTATTCATGGCTTCGAAAATTTGGTGTTAAAAGGTTCCGGTCAACTGGAACGACATGCTCCGCGCAAAGGGATAGGTCGTACCGCGTTCGAGGCGGATCGTCGAAAGCGTGCCGATGTTGTTCATGTAGAACGCCAGCTTGAGCCGTTTGAGGCGGATTTTGCTGATCAGCCGCGGGTTGAATTCGTAGTAGACGCTCAGCGACGAGAAGGTCAGTTCGTCGTTGTTCTGCACGAAGCGGGTCGTGGCGCGGGTCTTTTCGTCGTGCTGGTCGCCGTTTTCGTCGGTGTAGGAGCCCAGTTTCTTGAACATGGCGTTCTGGCCCGGGGTCTGCCAGCGTCCGTAGAGCACGCGGCGGTCGACGTTGTAGTGGATGTCGACGTTCTCGACCTTGTTGACCAGCGTGGTGTTGTACTTCTGTCCGCCGCCGAGGAACGTGCAGGTAGCGCTGAGGCCGAATCCTTTGTATTCGGCAGCAAACCCGAAGTTGCCGCGGTATTTGGGATCGCTGATGCCGGCCACTACCTGGTCCTGCGCGTCGTATTCGTAGGTCAGCGTGCCGTCCTTCTTGACGTAGATTTCCATACCCGTCGTGGGGTCGATGCCCAGCGACGGAACGGCCCAGATGGCGTTCATCGGCATGCCGTCCTGGTAGATCAGCACGGGCGTCGAATTGCTCTTGTCCTGTGCCAGGGCCATCATCTTGTCGTTGTAGGCCTTCAGGCTCTCCGAGAGGCTGATGATGGTGTTCTTGTTGTAGGCGATCGAGCCGAAGACGCTGAAGAAGCCCTGCTTGCCCTGCCAGAGCGTGTAGCTCAGCTTGGCCTCGATGCCGCGGTTGCGGACCTTGCCCAGGTTGTCCTTCACGGTGTCGAAGCCCGAAGAGGTGGGGATCGCCACGTTGGTAAGCATGTTCTCGGTCACCGAATTGTAGTAGTCGAAGGCGATCGTGGCGCGGTGGATCATGATGTCGGCGCCCACGTTGTAATCCATGCGCTGCTCCCATTTGAGGGCGGGGTTGGGCATTTTCGAGAGGTAGGCGCCCGTCTGTCCGTGGTAGGAGGCCTCGGTGTAATAGAGGTAGGTGGCCAGCACTTCGTTGGTGTCGTAGTTCTGGTTGCCCGTCAGGCCGGCCGAGGCGCGGATTTTAAACTCCTTGAGAAGGTCCTGGTTGCGCAGGAAAGGTTCGTTGTGGAGGTTCCATGCCACGCCGGCGCTCCATGCCGACGACCAGCGGTTGTCCGCGCCGTAGAGCGACGAGGCGCTTTCGCGGAAGGTGAGGTCGACGTTGTAGCGGTCGTCGTAGCTGTACGACGCCGTTCCCAGGAAGCTGATTTCGCGGACGATCGATGAGACGCCGACCGGTTTTTTGTCCTGGGCGTATTGCCGGGCGAACGTAATGTCGGCCGTCTGGCTGTTGGGGAAGCCTTCGGCGTAGTGCTGGTAGGCGCTGTACGTATTCTCGGCGATCTTGCCGCCGGCGTTGACGTAAAGGAAATGTTTGCCCCATTGTTTGGCGTAGTTGGCATAGATTTCGCCCGAAATGTCGCTGCTTTTGCCGTTGTCGAGCTGGTAGGAACCTTTGCGCATCTGCATGCTCGTGCTTTCGTAGGTCGCGCCGGCAAATTTCGAGTGCTTGGCGGGATAGAATTCGTCGGCGTCGCTGCGTTTCACCGCGATGCCGAAGCGGGCGGTGAGTTTCAGCGCCTCGGTGGCCTGCCATTCGGCGTAGAAGTTGTCCGTTACGCTGGTGTAGGTCTCCTTGTCGAGCGTGCCGAGCGTGGCGTCGTACATCGGGTTGGCGACTTTGTCGTAGGCCCAGCGTGCGGTCTGGCCCGTCTGGGGGTCGATGGCACTCCAGTAGGGATTCATCAGCGCATAGCTTTCGAAATCGCCCCACGGTGAATTCTCACTCTTGGTGTTGCTTACGCTCAGGATGTTGCGGAACAGGAAATCCTTCTTGCGGTACGAGAGGTTCACGTCGCCCGAGATCACCGTGCGTTCCGAACCCTTCATCACGCCTGCCACGTTGTTGTACGAGAAGTCCACCATCGCCCGCAACTTGCGGCTGTCGCCCAGTTCGAGCGAAAGGGTGTGTTTGTGGCCGACGCCCGTGCGCAGGGGTTTTGCAAGCCAGTAGGTGTCCAGTCCGCCGAGTACCTGTGCTTTCAGGTCGTTGTAACGTTTCGTGAGGTCGACCTGCGTATTGGGGTTCGTCGAGGTGAAGACGCCTTCGATGCGTTCGGCTTCGAGTTTCTCCCAGGCGTTGCAGAGGTTGTAGCTCGACAGGTCGGGCATCGACAGTTCGATGCTTCCGGTGTAGGTCACCAGTTCCTGGTTGCCGGCGAGGCGCTTGGTTTCGATGACGATGACGCCGTTGGCGGCCTTCGAACCGTAGAGCGCCTTGGCCGCGGCGTCCTTGAGGATGGTGATGCTTTCGATGCGGGTCATGTCCATGTCCATCACCTTTTCGGCCGTGGTCTCGAAGCCGTCGAGGATGAACAGCGGCTGGTTGGGCCGGTTCTGGTAGTTGCCCTTGATGTTCACGCCCGTCGTCGATTCCGACGGGAATGTGGTGATGCCTCGCAACTGCATGTCGGGCAGCGTGTTGGGATCGGAACCCATCAGCGTGTTGTCCAGGATGTAGAGCGACGGTTCGATGTTTTTCAGGCTCTCGAACACATTGCGGTTGCTTGCACGGGCCAACTGGCTCGACGTGATGGTCGTGGCCGAACCCGTGTAGCTCTCCTTCTTGCGCGTGAAGATACCGGTCACCACGACGTTTTCGATCTCCTGTTCGTCCTGCACGAGTTTGACCAGTTTGGCCTGTGCCGAAGGGAGCGTCTGCGATATGTAGCCGATGTAGGAGAAGATCAGGTTGTCGCGTCCTTCGGGCATCCGGATCGAAAATCCGCCGTCGGAGCCCGAAACGACGCCCGTGCTGGTCCCCTGGATCAGGATGTTCACGCCGACGAGCGGTGCGCCCGCCGTGTCGGTCACGCGTCCGCTGACGACCTTGTCCGGAACTTTCCGGGGAGCAGGGTCATTCCCCCCCCCGCTCCGGGGGCGGATTACGATGGTATCGTCGTCGATCGAATATTCGAGCCGCGTGCCGCGCAGCGCTTCGTCGAGCACTTCGCTTACCGGTGCGTTGGCCTTGCTGAAAGAGATGCCTTTGACCTCCTGCACGACATCGCTATTATAAAGGATGTAATATCCCGTCTGTTGTTTGATCTGCCGGATAACCTCGGTCAGCGATGCATTGCGGAACGATACGGAGATGCGCTCCCTGCGTTGCTGCAAAGCGTCGGCTGCGGCCGCCTGCCCGGGGATACCCCAGACGGAGATCGCCAGCAACCACGCGCACATGATCAGCCACGGTTTCCGGTGTGATACTGATAGGTAAAGTTTCCTCATAGTAGCATTGTTTTAAGTGACATAATTGCCGCCCCGTCGGGCGGCTCCCTGACTAACCGGCATCAACTGTCGTCACGGTCGATGCAAAGTACGATCTTTTCGTCCCGGACCTCCGCGCGTATCTGGTTGGTCCGTTCCAGCAGGCGGGCCATTTCGGCAAAGGTTTCGTAGCGTTTCACGATGCCCGTGTAGCGCATCTGCCCGGCCTCGGCGCCCTGCGGAACGATCTCGACGCCATACCAGCGCGAGAGTTTGCGGCAGATCGAGGCGAGCGGTTCTTCGTTGAAGGTGAAAAGTCCCCGGGTCCAGGCCGCATAATCCTCGGCGGCGACCGGACGCACGTCGAAGACGGCGCCTTCACGTCCTACGCGGGCCTGTTGCCCTGGTTCGAGCATCGCATGCCGGCGGCCGCTCCGGACCTCGACGCTGCCCCGCACGAGCGTCGTTTCGATCACGCCTTCGTCGGCATAGGCCGAGAGGTTGAATGCCGTGCCGTAAACGCTTACGCTGACCGTGTCGGCATGTACCACGAATTGCCGTGCCGCGTCGTGCGCCACGTCGAAATAGGCTTCGCCCGTGACGGTCACCTCGCGCGGACCGTCGCCGAAGCGGACCGGGAAGACGAGGCTCGATTCCGAATTGAGCCAGACCTGTGTGCCGTCCGAGAGGCGGAGCGAGAACTCTTTGCCGCGCGGTACGGTGACGGTGTTTGTCATTGCGATCTCCTCTTCGGCTTCCTCCTTGTGGTAGGCGAGCTCGTCGCCGCCGATTTCGATGCGCGTGCCGTCCTGTTCGACCAGCATCCGCTGGCCGCCCTCTTCGAGCGCTACATTCTCGCCCGACGAGAGGGTCAGCACGGCGCCCCGTACTCCGGGGACCACCTGCTCGATGTAGGCCTGTTGTGCGAGCTGTCCGGCACGGCGGTCGAGCGCCCACCAACTGCCTCCGGCCAGCAGGGCCAGCGCTGCTGCCGCCGCTGCGTATTTCCGGACAGTGCCGGCCAGCGCCTGCATCCGGCGTTTGCGGGCCGCTTTGCGGATATTGCCCCATACGCGCTGCTCGTCGTAGCCGTAGATGCGGCCCAGTAACGGAAGGCTGTCCGTCGATTCTTCCAGCAGGTCCAGCAGTTCGCGGTTCTGCGGCGAACGCTCGAGCCACTCCCGGAGGATCGCCAGTTCCTCTTCGGTCGCTGTCCCTTCGAGGCGGGCTTTGAGGATCTCTTTGATCTGGTTTTCGAAACTCATTTCGTATTTTGTGCTTTTAGGTCGGTTTTGGTCGGTTGGAAACAGACGCTTCCTATGGAATAGACCGAAAAAGAGTGCGCCGGACATACAATGCCGGCGTATTTTTCTTTAAAAATTGCAGGGTGGTTACGAATTGTAAGGCAAAGTCTTGTTTTTGTTTTTCTTCTTTCGGCCCTTCGGAGTGGATCGCATCGGATTGAAACCGGGCTTATTCCTCAGGCGGCGCTGTTAGAAAAACGAGAAGAAGAACAGCGACATTTTGCGCAGGGCTTTGAACGAGCGCGACATGTGGGTCTTTACGGTGTGGAGCGACAGCGACAGCAGGCGGGCTGTTTCGACGTAGCTTTTGTGCTCGATGCAGATCATCCTGAAGATGCGGCGTCCCTGTTCGGGCAGCGCTTCGATGCGGCGGTAGAGGCTCGCAACCTGCTCGATGAGTGCCTGTTCGTCGATGTGACTGCCCTCTTCGGCCGCCAGCCGCACCATCTCGTTGGAGTTGATGTCGTAGAAGCGGTTTTTCATGCGGGTGTGCAGGTGGTCGAGGGCTGCGTTGCGGACACAGCGGTAGAGGTAGTTCTCCTTTTGGCGAATCTGGCTGAAGTCGGTGTCGAGCAGCGTGATGAAAACCTCCTGTACGATGTCTTCGGCTTCGTGGGCCGAGCCGACGATGCGTTCCGCATAGAGCGTCGCCAGCCGGAAATGCTGGCGGAATAACGTTTCGTATTCGGATTTGATTACAGTTTTCATGAGGACTTTACCGCTGATGCATACGGCGTTCCGTTGCAAAAATAAGCGCTTCGGATGAAAAATGCAAACGATTTGTTACATTCTTTCGTCCGAAGCGCCTGTTTTCAGCGTAAAAATGCCTCCCGGAGGGGTCAGGAGTGCCTGCGGGCCAACTCTTTTTCGAGGTCGGCGATCGAGCATCCGGTGGCTTCCAACAGCACGAGCAGGTGGTAGACCAGGTCCGATGCCTCGTAGATCATGGCATCGCGGTTCTGGGCCACGGCTTCGATGACGGTTTCCACCGCCTCCTCGCCGACCTTCTGTGCGATCTTGTTTACGCCGCGGTTGAAAAGTTTCGTGGTGTAGGAACCTTCGGGCATCTCGGCGTGACGGCCCTGGATGACGCTCTGCAGGTAGCGGATAAATCCTTCGTTCTCGGGCGTTGCCTCCCCGAAGCAGGTTTTCGACCCCGTGTGGCAGGTCGGGCCGTGGGGGATGGCGCGGATGAGCAGCGTGTCGTTGTCGCAGTCGGCGGCTACCGATACGATGTCGAGGAAGTTGCCGCTCGTCTCGCCCTTGGTCCAGAGGCATTGGCGCGAACGGCTGTAAAAGGTGACGCGGCCTTCGGCGAGGCTCTTTTCATACGCCTCCCGGTTCATGTAGCCCAGCATCAGTACCTGCAGGGTGCGGTCGTCCTGGATGACGGCGGGAACGAGTCCGCCGGGGAGTTTCTCGGCGTTGAGCGCCGAAAACGGTTTTGCTTCGATTTTCATAGTGGTTTATAATCTGACGTTTATATTGCGTTTGTTCAAGGCTTGCTTTAATACGGGGATCGGAATTTCATTGTAGTGGAAGATGCTGGCCGCCAAAGCCGCATCGGCGCGGCCGAGCGTCAGTACGTCGGCGATGTGGTCCACCGTGCCTGCGCCGCCCGAGGCGATGATCGGGAGGGGCAGTTCCGAGAGCCGTGCGAAGGTCTCGCACGGATAGCCGTTTTTCGTGCCGTCGTGGTCCATCGAGGTGAAGAGGATTTCGCCCGCACCGCGGTCGGCGGCCTCGCGGGCCCAGGCGAAGAGTTCGCGCTCGGTGGGGCGTTTGCCTCCGTGGGTCGTGACGATCCATCGGCCGTCGACCGTCCGGGCGTCGATCGCCGCTACGACGAACTGTGAACCGTATTTGGCGGCAATGGCGTCGATCAGCGCCGGATTTGCCACGGCGGCGCTGTTGAGCGTGATCTTGTCGGCTCCGGCGTCGAGCAGCCGTCCGGCGTCGTCGACCGACGAGATGCCACCGCCGACGGTGAACGGAATGTCGATGCGTGCGGCGATGCGCGAGACCAGTTCCGTGAAGGTCCGGCGTCCCTCCTCGGAGGCGCTGATGTCGAGGTAGACCAGTTCGTCGGCTCCTTCGGCGGCATATTTAGCACCGAGTTCCACGGGGTCGCCGACTTCTCGCAGCCCCACGAAGTTGATGCCCTTGACGGTCTGGCCTTCGCGGATGTCGAGGCAGGGGATTATCCGTTTCGCAAGCATCGTTCGAGGTCTTTGAGGGTGATGCGTCCTTCGTAGAAGGCTTTGCCGACGATGACGCTCCGTAGGCCCTGCCGGTCGAGTTCTTCGATGTCGTCCATCGACGAGATGCCGCCGCTGACGGTGATTTCGACGGCGGGGAAACGGCCTTGCAGGTCGGCGTAAAAGGCAGCCGAGGGGCCGCACAGCATGCCGTCACGTGAAATGTCGGTGCAGATAACCTGTGTAAGAGACTGCGGGATAAATCGTTCGATGAGCTGGGGCGCCGTGAGGGCCGAACTTTCGAGCCAGCCCTGAATGGCTACTGAGCCGTCGCGGATGTCGGCGCCGAGGATCAGCCGTTCGGGGCCGAACTCCGTGAGCCACTCGGCGAAGCGTTCGGGTTCGCGGACCGCGAGGCTGCCGCAGATGGCCCGGCGGGCTCCGGCGGCGAAAACGTCGAAAAGCGCCTGGCGGCTCTTGATGCCGCCGCCGTACTGCACTTCGAGCGAGGTCTTCGCGGCGATACGTTCCAACACGGCGAGGTTGCGGGGTTCGGAAGCTTTGGCGCCGTCGAGGTCGACCATGTGCAGGCGGCGGATGCCTGCCTCTTCGAAGCGGAGCGCCGCTTCGAGCGGGTCGCGGTAATAGGTCTTCCGGCTGGCGTAGTCGCCCTGTGTCAGGCGTACGCACTCGCCGCCGATGATGTCCGTTGCGGGTATGATTTCGATCATGGTGTCAAAGGGTTAGGAAATTTTGTAAAATCCGGGCTCCGGCCGAACCGCTTTTTTCGGGGTGAAACTGCGTGCCGAAAAAGTTGTTGCGGGCGAGAGCCGCGCTGAACGGCCGGCCGTAGTCGGTCGTCGCGATTGTTGCGGCGCAGGGCTCTGCGGCGAAGGAGTGGACATAATAGATATAAGTATCTTCGGCGAGGTCGCGGAACAGCGGGGTGCTGAGGCCGGAGATCGTGTCCCAGCCCACGTGGGGGACTTTGAGCTGTGCGCCGCAGGGTGTGACGGACGGCAGCCGCAGGACCCGGGCGGGGAAGATGCCCATGCAGCGGGCGTCGCCCTCTTCGCTCGAAAGGCACATCAACTGCATGCCGATGCAGATGCCCAGTACGGGCTGTGTGAGGGTGGGGATCACGGTGTCGAGGCCCCGTTCGCGGAGTTTCGACATGGCCGAGGAGGCTTCGCCGACTCCCGGCAGGATCACCCTGTCGGCGCGGCGCAGGACGGCGGGATCGGCCGTGAGCGTGAATTCGGCTCCTGCGCGGCGCAGGGCGTCGGCAACCGACCGCAGGTTGCCTGTGGCGTAATCGACGACGGCTATCATAGGACTCCTTTGCTGCTGGGAATGTCGTATCCGAAACCCTGCCGGGCCACGGCCATGCGCAGGGCGCGGGCGAAGGCTTTGAAGATGGCTTCGGCCTTGTGGTGGTCGTTCTCGCCGCGGGCCGAGATTTGCAGGTTGCAGCGCGCGGCGCAGCAGAGCGCGTGGAAGAAGTGGCGGAACATTTCGGTGGGTACGTCGCCGACCCGTTCGCGGTGGAACGAAGCGTCCCATTCGAAGTCGATGCGTCCCCCGAAGTCGAGGAGCACCAGCGCCCGGCAGTCGTCCATCGGCAGGGCGAACCCGTAGCGGGCGATGCCGGCCTTCGATCCCAGCGCGCGGTCGATGGCCTCGCCCAGGGTGATGGCCACGTCTTCCATGGTGTGGTGTTCGTCGATGTCGAGGTCACCCTGCGCATCGACGGCGAGCGCGACGCCGCCGTGGTGGGCAATCTGGGCGAGCATGTGGTCGAGGAAGCGCAGACCGGTGGAAATCTGTCCGTTGAAATCCCCGCGGCCGTCGAGGTCGAGGCGCACCGCGATCTGCGTTTCGCGGGTCTCGCGCCGGATTTCGACCCGCCGTTCGCCGCGGCGGATAAAATCGGCGATTTCGGCCCACGAGTCGGTGACCAGTGCGCAGGCGTCGGCGATGCCTGCCTTTGCGAGCATTTGCGCCCCTTCGGCGGCGGGAGAGAGCAGGATGCCCCGCGCCCCGAGGTTGCGGGCCAGCAGGATATCGGTCACGCGGTCGCCGATGACATAGCTGGCGGCGAGATCGTATTCGCCGCCGAGGTAGTTGCCGAACATGCCGGTGCGGGGTTTGCGCGTGGGGGCGTTGTCCGCTTCGAAGGTGCGGTCGATCAGTTGGTCGTCGAACGCAACGCCCTCGCCGCCGAGCGTCGCGAGCATCTTTTCGTGGGCGGGCCAGAAGGTGTTTTCGGGAAAGGAATCTGTCCCGAGGCCATCCTGGTTGGTAGCCAGTACGAGGTCGAACCCGAGGCCCGTGAGGGTTTTCAGGCCCGAGATAGCCCCGGGGACGAACGTGAGTTTTTCGAGGCTGTCGATCTGTTCGTCGGCGGGTTCGGCGATGATCGTGCCGTCGCGGTCGATGAAGAGGGCTTTTTTCATAAACGGAAATTTTTGACGGTTTCGAGCATCCGGGCGTTCTCCGAAGGGGTTCCGACAGTGATGCGCAGGCATCCGGCGCAGCCCGGGATGCGCGAGCGGTTGCGGACGATGACACCGGCCGAGATCAGCGCGTCGTAGAGCCGGTCGGGTTCGGGCGTGCGGATCAGGATGAAGTTTGCGTCGGAAGGGTAAACCTGCACGACGGCCGGGCAGTCGGCGAGCGCCCATGTGAGGGCGTTGCGCTCGGCGCAGAGCTCGGCCACCTGCGGCGCAATGTCGTCCGAGAGCCGTTCGGCGACAGCCTGCTGCGCCAGGCAGTTGATGTTGTAGGGGTATTTCACCCGTGCGAAAAGCGCAGCGACGGCGTCCGAAGCGAAGGCCAGTCCGAAGCGGAGGCCCGCCATGCCCCACGCCTTGGAGAGGGTTTGCAGGATGATCAGGTTGGGAAATTCGTCGAGCCGTGCGAGGAAGCCCGGCATATCGGAGAAGTCGATATAGGCTTCGTCGAGCAGGACCATGCCGTCGAACCGGCGGAGAAGCCGCTCGATTTCGGCCTCGGGGAAGGCGTTGCCCGTCGGGTTGTTCGGGGAGCAGAGCCACAGCAATTTGGTGCGCTCGTCGGCTGCGGCGAGCAGTTCGTCGACCGGGAGCGAGAAGTCTTCGCCGAGCGGGACTTCGCGCATCTCGACATCGTTGACATCGGCTGCGACGCGGTACATGCCGTAGGTCGGGGCGATCGAGACGGCGTTGTCGACACCGGGGCGGCAGAAGATGCGGTAGGCGAGGTCGATGGCCTCGTCGCTGCCGTTACCGATGAAGATTTGTGTTTCGCGCACGCCTTTCAGGGCGGCGATTTTCTGTTTGAGGACCTTCTGGTGCGGGTCGGGGTAGCGGTTGACGCCATTGTCGTAGGGGTTTTCGTTGGCGTCGAGCCAGGTCGAAATTTCCCCGCCGGCATATTCGTCGCGGGCCGTGGAGTAGGGTTTCAGCGCCCGGATGTTGGGGCGAACGAGTTCGTCGAGCGGTCTCATAACACACCCCCTTTCATGCGGACGCGCACGGCGGCGGCGTGTGCCCCGAGGCCTTCGGCTTCGGCCATGGCGATGATCGTCGGGGAGAGGAGCGCAAGTCCGTCGCGGGAGAGTTCCTGGTAGGTGATCTTGCGCAGGAACGAATCGGTGTTCACGCCGCTGTACGAGCGTGCCCAGCCGCCCGTGGGAAGCGTGTGGTTGGTTCCCGAGGCGTAGTCCCCGGCGCTTTCGGGCGACCAGGGGCCGATGAAGACGCTGCCTGCGGCGGTGATCTGCGCCGCGGCCTCCCATGCGTCGCGCATCGAGATGATCAGGTGTTCGGGGGCGTAGGCGTTGGCGAAGTCGATCATCTTTTCGCGGCTGTCGAGGACCACGATGCGGCTCTGGCGGAGCGCTTCGCGAATGGTGTCGCCGCGGCGCAGCTGGAGCAGTTGTTCGCCGACGGCCCGCTGGGCGTCGCGGGCGAACTCTATCGACGGGCAGACCAGTACGGCCTGGCTGTCGCCTCCGTGTTCGGCCTGTGAGAGCAGGTCGGCGGCGGCGAAAGCGGGCGAGGCTTCGTCGTCGGCCAGTACCAGCACTTCCGAAGGGCCGGCGGGCAGGTCGACGGCTACGTCGTTGGCGCCGACGAGTTGTTTGGCTTTGGTGACATAGCGGTTGCCCGGACCGAAAATCTTGTCGACGCGCGGGATGCTCTCCGTGCCGTAGGCCATGGCGGCCACGGCCTGCGCTCCGCCGACGGCGAAGATGCGGTCGACGCCGCACAGGTCGGCGGCATAGAGTATCTCGGGGGCTATTGTGCCGTCGGGCCGGGCCGGGGTGCAGAGGATCACCTCTTTGCAGCCGGCGACGCGCGCCGGAACGGCCAGCATCAGCACGGTGGAGAAGAGCGGGGCCTTGCCGCCGGGGATGTACAACCCTACGCGGCCGATCGGCAGGGCGCGCTGTACGCACCTCACGCCCGGCATCGGTTCGGAATCGACTTCGGGGGCGAGCTGGGCGCGGTGGAAGGTTTCGATATTGGATTTTGCGGTGGCGAGGGCCTCCTTGAGTGCGGCGGGAATAAGGGTTTCGGCCGCGGCGCGGGTTTCGGCGGACACTTCGAATGTCCGGGGTTCGCGCCCTTCGATGCGGCGGGTGATTTCGCGCAGCGAACGGTCGCCGCCGGATTTTACCTCGGCGAGGATTTCGGCTACCTGGCGCGTGATCTCCTCCTCTTCGCGGGTGAAGCGTTCGGTGAGGGAGGGCCACTCCGCGCGTTCGGGGTTGTTGTAGATTTTCAGGATTTCCATAGCGGGTTCCGGTTTAGCGGATCATGTTTTCGAGTGCCAGGATCAGGATGCCTTCGGCGCCGATCTCCTTGAGGCGTTCGATGCGCTCCCAGAGCTGTTCCTGGGAGATGACGGCGTGGATCGAGCACCAGCCCTCCTGCGCCAGCGGCAGTACCGTCGGGCTGCGCATGCCGGGGAGTATCTGGATGGCGTCGTCGAGCCGCTCTTTCGGGAGGTTCATCAGCACGTATTTCATGCCCCGGCTGTCGAGGATCGAGTTGAAGCGGAACGTGAGCTGCTCCGTCTCGCGGCGTTTGTCGCTGTCGAGCTCGGGGTTGGCGATGAGCACCGCTTCGGAGAAGAGAACCTTCTCGACCTCGACCAGGCCGTTCGAAATGAGCGTGCCGCCCGAGGAGACGATGTCGAAGATGCCGTCGGCCATGCCCACGGCGGGGGCGATTTCGACGGAACCTTCGATGGTGTGGATTTCGGCGTCGATGTTCTGTTCGGCGAAGTAGCGGCCCAGGATGTTGGGGTAGGAGGTGGCGACACGTTTGCCGCGGAAGAACCCGAGCCCTTCGTAAGCCGCCGTTTTGGGCACGGCCAGCGAGAGGCGGCAGCCGCCGAACCCGAGGTCCATGACCTGCTCGACGGGGAATCCCTTTTCGGAAACTTCGTTCAGTCCCACGATGCCCAGGTCGGCGACGCCCATGGCTACGGCCTGCGGGATATCGTCGTCGCGCAGGTAGAGGACTTCGAGCGGAAACCCTTCCGCGCGGGAGATGAGTTTGCGTTTGCTCTCGGCAACGCGGATGCCTGCTTCGGAAAGCAGTTCGATGCTCTGTTCGTTCAGTCGGCCTTTGGCCTGGATGGCAATTCTCAGCATATTCGGTGTGTGTTTGATTGTTTTTCTGTTTTCTGGACACCCACCTGCGGTACGGCACATGAAAAAGCCCACCCGCAGGGGGTGAGCTTCATGTATAAATATTCGTTTACATATACATAATCGACCTACCCCTTGGTAAAGCGGTGATGGTGATGATGGATATGGTTGAAATTCGTCATTTGTTCTGTCGTTGGGGACAAATATAGGGCTTCTGTTCGAAAAAACAAAATCCGGGGAGGAAATTTTTTATTTGCCGAATACGCCGGCGAGCAGTTCGTCGAGCGATGCGTAGAGCGGGACGCCGTATTGTTCGCAGGTGACTTTTACGTTGTCGTAGCGGTAAAAACTTGGCTCACAGGCAACGTGCAGTTTTCCCGAGCGGATGTGAATGCCCATTTCGAGCAGCGTGATGGGCGATTTGCTCGTCCCGAGGATGTTCATCACGATCAGGTCGGCCTTTTCGAGGTGTTCCAGTTCCCAGCGTATCTGGTAGTGCATGTCACCGGTCGTGCCGTCCAGTCCGGTGGCGCGCCGCGGGTTGAAGAACAGGTAGCGGCCGTCGTTCCGTTCGCGGAACCGGCGGATCGTTTCGGCCTGCCAGTCGACGCTGTTGCCCATGTCGATCGTTCCGGCCAGGAAGATTTTGGTGTAGGTCGCTTCGTCGACCGGGGTTTCGCGCTTGGGCTGCTGCTCGGTGACATCGGGCGGCAGGGCGCTGCGGCTACACGATGCGGCCAGCAGCAGGAGTAGGCAGATCAGTCGTTTCATCGTTGCAAATATACGCCAAAACGGCGAAAAGAAAAATCCGGAACCCGAATATTCACGGCGCGGGAAGAGGAAAAAGAAAATGAAATTGCAGTTTTTAAGAGTTTTTAGTATATTTACGGCCTACTTACTGGAAAACGGCCCGTGCAATGTACAGGGGCCGTGTGGCCGGCCTTCCGGATTGTTACTTGCTGTCCGGGGCCCGTGTGCAGACCTTATTATTTAAAACGAAAAAATAATGTGTGACCCTATTCAGTCGATCGCGACCCGTTTGCGCGGGCTGCGCGAAGCGCTCGAATTGACGGAGCAGGAGGTGGCTGAAAGCTGCAACCTCCCGGTCGAGCAGTACCGGGCGATGGAGAGCGGCAAGACCGATTTTTCGGTGAATGTGCTGCAAACGATCTCCCGCCATTACGGAATCAGCCTCGATGTGCTGATGTTCGGCGAAGAGCCCAAGATGAACGCCTATTTCATTACCCGTGCCGGGAAGGGCGTATCGGTCGAGCGGCAGAAGGCTTATAAATACGAGGCGCTGGCGGCAGGATTCCGCGACCGGAAGATCGATCCCTTTATCGTGACGGTCGAGCCCTCGGCGGACGACGCCCCGATGCACCTGAACAGCCATGCCGGGCAGGAGATGAACTACGTGCTGGAAGGCCGCCTGCTGATCGGCCTGAACGGCAAGGAGATCGTGCTGGAAACGGGCGACAGCCTCTATTTCGATTCGAGCCAGCCGCACGGAATGAAAGCGCTCGACGGGAAAACGGTCCGGTTCCTGGCCATAATAATGTAAGGTATGGTAGAACGATTTTTATCCCAGACGACATTCTCCTCGCAGGAGGATTACCGGAAGAACCTGCACATCCGGGTTCCGGAAAATTTCAATTTCGGCTACGACGTGGTAGATGTCTATGCCGCCGAACAGCCCGACAAAAAGGCACTGCTCTGGACCAACGACCAGGGCGACGAAGCGCAGTTCACCTTTGCGGACATCAAGCGCGAAAGCGACCGGACGGCCTCGTGGTTCCGGAGCCTCGGCATCGGGAAGGGCGACGTGGTGATGCTGATCCTCAAGCGCCGCTACGAGTTCTGGTTTTCGATCGTGGCCCTGCATAAGCTGGGGGCGGTGGTGATTCCCGCGACCCACCTGCTGACGAAAAAAGATGTCGTCTACCGGTGTAACATGGCCGGCATCAAGGCGATCGTGGCGGCGGGCGAGCCGGTGATCACCGACCATATCGCGGCGGCCATGCCCGAAAGCCCCACGACCAAGCTGCTGATCAGCGTGGGTCCCGAGGTTCCCGAAGGGTTTCTCGATTTTCACGCCGGCGTAGAGACGGCGCCTCCGTTCGTGCGCCCCGAGCAGGTGAACACCAACGATGACATCATGATGATGTATTTCACTTCGGGAACGACCGGGGAACCGAAGATGGTGGCCCATGATTTCACCTATCCGCTGGGACATATCACCACGGGCCTCCTGTGGCACAAACTCCACGACGGCAGCCTGCACCTGACCATTGCCGACACGGGTTGGGCGAAGGCCGCATGGGGTAAACTCTATGGGCAGTGGCTGGCCGGGGCCAACATCTTCGTGTACGACCACGAGAAGTTTACGCCCGCGGACATGCTGCGCAAGATCGAACAATACCGGATTACCTCGCTGTGTGCGCCTCCCACGGTGTACCGCTTCCTGATCCGCGAGGATATGAGCAAATACGACCTCTCGTCGCTGGAGTACTGCACGACGGCGGGCGAGGCACTGAACGGCGCGGTTTACGATGCGTTCCGGAAGTTGACGGGCATTCGCCTGATGGAGGGATTCGGGCAGACGGAGACGACGCTGACGCTCGCCACGTTCCCCTGGATGGAGTCCAAGCCCGGAAGCATGGGCGTGCCCAATCCCCAGTACCGGATCGACCTGATTACGCCCGACGGCCGTTCGGCCGAAGACGGCGAACAGGGGCAGATCGTGATCCGCACCGACGCAGGCAAGCCCCTCGGACTTTTCAAGGGGTACTACCTGAACGAAGAGCTGACCCGCGAGGTCTGGCACGACGGGGTTTACTACACGGGCGACGTGGCCTGGCGGGACGAAGACGGTTACTACTGGTTTGTGGGCCGTGCCGACGACGTGATCAAGAGTTCGGGTTACCGCATCGGGCCGTTCGAGGTGGAAAGCGCTCTGATGACCCATCCGGCGGTGGTGGAATGCGCCATTACGGGCGTTCCCGACGAGATTCGCGGGCAGGTCGTGAAGGCGACGATCGTCCTTGCAGCAACGTACCGCGAACGTGCCGGGGAGGCGTTGATCAAGGAGCTGCAAAACCATGTAAAACGCATTACGGCTCCTTATAAATATCCGCGCGTGATCGAGTTCGTGGATTCGCTGCCCAAGACCATCAGCGGTAAGATCCGCCGCAAGGAGATTCGCAACAGCGACGAAGGAAAGTAATTTCCGGATCGTAAACCGACCGATCGAAAAGGACCGGGGCCGTTCACGCAGAGCGGCTCCGGTCTTTTTGCGGATGTCGGAATGCGGGTGCAGGCGGGCCTCGTTACCGGATTTTAACGAAGCTGCGTATTGCGGTTCTGAAAAAGTTTCCTATTTTTGTTCTCAGAAAGCCTGAACCCAGCGAACGTGGAGAAGAAAAAGAAACTCGAAGATTTGCTTGTTTCCGTAAGCGAGAACGATGATTACGCTTTCCGGGTTTTCTATGATCTCTATTACCGGAGCGTTTTCCGGTTTACCTATTATTTCCTGCGGAACAAGGAGGCCTGCGGCGAAGTCGTCAGCAACGTGTTCGTTGCCGTGTGGAAATCCCGCGTCTCGCTCCGGCGGATCAGCAATATCGACGCCTATCTCTATGTCGTCGCCCGCAACGAATCGAACCGTTACCTGAGGGAGTGCCAGGCGCAACGGCGCTGCCTGTCGCTCGAAGATATTCCGATTTCGGTGCTCGACCTCAATTCCCCCCCCCACGACGGAGAGGCTCCCGATAGCCGCCTGCTGGAATCCGAAGTCGAGGAGTTGGTACGCCGCCTGATCAACGACCTTCCCGAACGCTGCCGCACGGTGTTCCTGCTCAACCGGCAGGAGGGGCTGTCGTCGCGCGAAATCGCCCGGGCGCTGTCGCTCTCCGAAAGTACGGTGCGCGTCCAGATCAAGATCGCCGTCGACCGGATCGTGACGGGCATTCGCAAACATTATCCCGACCTGAAACTGATCTCCCTGCTTATGTTCCTGTTCTCATCGCGTTTCTGACGCCTTCCGGACGGAAAAATCGAAAAAATACGAAAAAAGCCGCGGTTCCCTTAAACGGAACCGCGGCTTTCGTACTCTATAACTGTATACACGACTAAAAAAGAGAAATCATGCAGATAAAAAATAGGGAGAAAGAGCCGGAGATGGCCGAAATGATCGAAGGTTCGGAACGCGACCGCCGCAGGCTGTCCGAATTGCTGGACGGCATCCGGGTGGGACCCGGAGTCGACGCCATGGCCGATGAGATGCGGGAAGCGGTGTGGACCGATGTCCGTACGCGTATCCGCCGCCGGGGACTCCGGATGCGGATTGTGCGCTATGCCGCGGCTGCGGCCGTGATGGCGGGTGTCGTCTGCGGCAGTTGGTTTCTGGGCGGACGCCGGGTCGAGAGCCGCCTGGTCGCCGAGGCGCATCCCGTGATTATCTCGACGCCGAAGGGTGTGAAGTCCGATGTGGTGCTGCCCGACGGTTCGCGGGTGCGGCTCAACGGCGGCACGCGCATCGTCTATCCGACCCTGTTTGGCGACCAACGCCGCGTAGAGGTCGACGGAGAAGCCTATTTCGAGGTCGAGCACGATGCCCGAAGGCCTTTCGTCGTCGTCACGGGCGAGGTTGCTTCGACGGTCCTCGGCACGACCTTCAACGTACACGCCTATTCCGAGGACGAGAACTACCAGATCACGCTTGCGACGGGCAGCCTGCTGGTGGACGGCGGTCCCGATTCGCGGAGCGTGCGGCTGCGGCCCGGCGAACAGGGATTTTTCGAACGGACCTCCGGGATGCTGTCGCTGCGCCGGGTGAACGTCGGGCAGGTGCTCTCGTGGCAGGAGGATAAACTCTATTTCAGGGCCGAACCGCTGGCGTCGATCGCCCGGAGCCTCGAAAGGCAGTTCAACGTCGACATTGCGATTGCGGACGAACGGCTGCGTAAAATCTGCTTCACGGGCGAGTTCGTCGACGGCGAGAACATCCAGGAGATTATGCAAATCATCTCGGCCGACAGCCGTATCCTCTTCCGGAGCCGCAAAAACCATTTCGAACTTTACAGAAACCGATAAATATTCACCCAACTATTTCACTACAACCTAAATTTTAATCCTTATGAGTAAAAATTCTACCAGCAGGAGGTCCTTCCGGGACCTTTTCGGACGGCGGACACTGGGCAGACTGAGCGGATTGCTCGTTCTGTGTTGGTTTACGGTCGCAGCGCAGGCTCTTTATGCGCAGAATCCTGTGATTTCGTTGACGCTGAAGGACGCTACCGTGCGCGAGGTGATCGAGGCGGTCAAGGCGCAGAGCGGCTACTCGTTCTGGTATCGGGAAACCGAAATCGACTTTGAAAAACGCGTGTCGGTCGATGCCCGGGAGCAGAACGTCATAAAACTGCTCGACGGCGTGTTGGCCGACCAGGGGATTCTGGCGAAGATCGAGGGGCGTCACATCGTGCTTTACAAGCCCGAGCAGGGGCGTTCGGGGGCCGAATACCAACTGACGGGCCGTGTCGAGACCGAGTCCGGCGATCCGATCGTGGGTGCGAACGTGCTGGTCGACGGCACGACCAACGGCATGGTGACCAACTCGAAGGGCGAATTCGCCCTGAACGTGACGCCCGGCGCACAGCTCAGCGTCTCGTTCATCGGCTACAATCCCGAGCAGGTGGCGGTGGGCAACCGGACGCGCCTGACCGTGGTGCTGAAAGAGAATACCCAGATGCTCGACGACGTGGTGGTGATCGGTTACGGCGTGCAGAAGAAGGTCAACCTGACCGGTTCGATCGCCGTACGCCAGATGTCGGAGATCGAGAACCAGCCGATGACCCACGCTTCGCAGGCACTCTATTCGATGCCCGGCGTCTATATCAACCAGGCTTCGGCGAAGCCCGGCAGCGACGGCGCCACGATCCGCATCCGCGGCGTCGGGACGATGAGCAGTTCCAGCCCGATGGTGCTGGTCGACGGCATGGAGTATTCGCTCAGCGAACTGAATCCCGGCGACATCGAGACGATCTCGGTACTGAAGGACGCTTCGGCTTCGATCTACGGCTCGAAGGCGGCGAACGGCGTCATCCTGATCACCACGAAGCAGGCCCGCAAAGGTACGCCCGTGGTGAAGCTCAGCGCCAACTTCGGTATCCAGTCGGCGACGTATGTTCCCGACGTGGTGACCAACCCGATCCAGTACATGCGCATGCGCAACCAGGCCGAGCTGAACGAGGGCAAGTTGACGGTGACCTACAACGAAGACGACATCCTCGAATACGAGGAGGGAATGAAACACGACCGGTACATCTATCCCGCTTCGGACTGGTATGACCTCTGCTACCAGAACGGCTTCCTCCAGCAGTACAACGCCCGCGTTTCGGGCGGCACGGACAAGATTTCCTACTCGCTGGGCGGCGGTTACATGAACCAGCGCGGTATCATGATCGCCAACGACGATGCCGAGCGTTTCTCGTGGGACATGAAGATCAACGCGCAGGTGACCAAGCGCCTGAAGGTGGGCGTCAGCCTGCTGGGCAACCTGCGTTACAACACCGACCCGATCTACGGCGTTTCGACGACGGTCAACGTCATCAACCGCGCCCTGCCGATCTTCGGCACGCAACTGCCCGACGGCAAGTGGCTCTCGACGTGGCTTTCGACCCCCGGGCGCAACAATCCCGAGAACCCGCTCATGGAGCTCAACGAGGGTAACACCCGGCGCCAGTATCACCGCATCCTGGGCCAG
Source organism: Alistipes montrealensis (assembly GCF_018362775.1). Lineage (GTDB taxonomy): Bacteria > Bacteroidota > Bacteroidia > Bacteroidales > Rikenellaceae > Alistipes > Alistipes montrealensis. The sequence continues at coordinate 197,597 of NZ_JAGYXY010000005.1, read as the reverse complement.
ATCAACATCGGTTACGACCTGCCGTGGGGGATCAAGTACAACGCCAACCTGGGCTATGTGAAGATCGACCACTATTCGAAGGACTTCAAGCATGCGATGTACACCTACAATCCCAAGACCATGGAGCGCAAGGATTTCAGCGCCTACGTGTCGGCCAAGGACTGGGACAACAACTCGATCAACTACACCTTCTACAATACCCTTTCGTGGGGCAAGAGCTTCGGCGGCAGCCACAATCTCAACATCATGGCCGGCACGGAGTACAAGCGCTACGACAGCAAGAATTTCCAGGCCAAGAAACGCGACTACTTCAACAACCAGTTGACGGCCCTGTCGGTAGGGGCTACGATGGATGAGATTTCGGGCGGTTCGTCGCTCGAACTGCTCTTCTCCTACTTCGGGCGTATCACCTACGACTACAAGGAGAAATACCTGATCGACGTGACGGCACGTTACGACGGCTCGTCGAAGTTCGCCAAGGGCAACCGCTGGGCCTTCTTCCCCGCCGTGTCGGTCGGCTGGCGTATCGACAAGGAGAATTTCCTGCAGAACGTCCGGCAGATCAACGTCCTCAAACTTCGCGGTTCGGTCGGCGAAATGGGTAACCAGGCCATCGGCAACTACGAATACCTGATGGCCGTGCTGGCGAGCAAGGATTATAATTACAGTTTCAGCGACGTGCTTGCGGGCGGCGCGGCGATCAAGGACTTCGTCGACGAGAATATTTCGTGGGAGACCACCCGCACCTACAACCTCGGACTGGACTTCGAGGCCTTCGACCACCGCCTGTTGTTCAGCGTCGACCTCTATAAGAAACGCACCGAAGGTATCCTGCGCGACGTGAAGATTCCGGCGCAGATCGGCAACCTGAACGGCCCGAAGCAGAATATCGGCGTGGTGGCCAACGACGGCGTCGAGCTGAACCTCCAGTGGCGGAGCACGATCAAGAATTTCCATTACAGCGTCGGCGGTAACTTCTGTTACAACAAAAACATCGTCGTGGACCTCGACGGCCAGGAGTATATCAAGACCTTCAACATCATCCGCGAGGGCGAGCCTATCGATGCGTGGTATCTCTACCAGGCCGACGGATTCTACAACAGCTACGACGAGATCGCCAACTCGGTGACTGTCGGCAGCGGCGTGAAACCGGGCTACATCCGTTACAAGAACCTCAATAACGACGACAAGATCGACGACAACGACCGTGCTGTCAGCGGAAACCTGACCCCGAGCATCACCTATGCCTTCAACTGTTCGCTGGGCTGGAAGGGGCTCGAACTTTCGGCGCAGTTCCAGGGCGTTGCCGACGTGAAGACCTATCTTTCGGGCAACCTGGCCGCGCCGTTCTGGAACGGAGCCGGCGTGTTGAAGGAGTGGGCCACCGACGCATGGACGCCCGAGAACCACAACTCCCGCCTGCCGATTCTCCACACCGCGACGGGCGCTCCCGAGATGCACGACTACAAGAATACGCAGTGGCTTTACGACGCGTCGTACCTGCGCTGCAAACAGTTGCAGCTCTCGTACACCCTGCCCAAGAAGTGGATTTCGAAACTCGGCATGAGCCAGTGCCAGATTTTTGTTAACGGCGAGAACCTCTTCACGATCTCCCCGCTGAAGATGTTCGACCCCGAGATCGACCTTTCGTCGACCAACCTGATGCAATATCCCTCGCTCAGGACGATCAACTTCGGTTTCAATATTACTTTCTAATCGCTTCAAATACGGAAAATTATGAAAAAGATAGTATTCGGATTGATGCTTTGCGGTGCGGTGACGCTGGGCGCCTGCAACCTCGACACCATTCCTACCGACAAATATACGGTCGAGACGTTCTGGGAAACCGAAGAGGGAACCGAGGCCGCTATGTCCGGGTGTTACAACATCCTGACCAACAGTGCACTGTTCGGTGATTCGGCGCCGCTGATGGAGGAAACGTGCTCCCCGAACGCCTATAATTACAACAACTCGGGCGGTTTCAACGTGATTGCGCAGGGTACGCACACGGCCAACAGTTCGGGCATCATCGCCAACCGCTGGAAAAAGTGCTACGAAGGTATCGGGCGCTGCAATACCCACCTCAACCGCCTGCCCGGCGCTGTGGTGGCCGACGACCGCCGGGTTCAGATGGAGGGCGAGGCCAAATTCCTCCGCGCACTTTATTACTATATGCTGGTGACCTATTACAACGGTGTGCCGCTGATTCTCGAAGAGCCCGTTTATGCGCACGGCTCGTTGCCCCGCGCTTCGCGCGAAGAGGTGGTCCGGGCCATCCTCGACGACCTGAACGATATTATCGACCGTGAACTGCTCGACTGGAAGTGGTCGAAGGCTGCCGACCAGGGGCGTGCCACGCGCGGCGCGGCGATGGCCCTCAAGGCCCGCGTGCTGCTCTTCGAGGCCAGCAAGCTGGTCAACCCCTCGAACGATGTCGAAAAATGGCGGGCTGCGGCCAAAGCGGCAGGCGACCTGATCGAAAAGGAGGCGCAGGCGGGTTACGACCTCTACGGCGACTACCGGAAACTGTTCCTGCCGGCCAACGAGCACAGTTGCGAGTGTGTCTTCAACATCGAGTTCTCGAAGACCAAGAACACGGCTGTCAATTCGTTCAACGTGTACAGCATCCAGTACCGCAATAATGCGCCGCTGCTCGACCTGGTGAACGCCTATGAGACGAAAACCGGCGGACCGGGGACGATGGGCAAGTACGACAACCTCGATCCCCGTTTCGCGGCGACGAACTTCTATCCCGGCAGCACGTTCCTCGGCAAGGCCAACTGCCCGGCTTCGGAGGTGTGCCAGTTCACGGGCTTCGCGCACAAGAAACTCACGATCTACGACGAGCAGAAGCGCGATTCGGACGACTCGAACGGCGAGACCAACTACATGTTCATCCGTTACGCCGACGTGCTGCTGATGTTTGCCGAGGCGCAGAACGAGGTCGATGCGAGGCCGTCGGACGCTGTTTACGATGCGGTGAACCGGGTACGCGGACGTGTCGGCATGCCGACCTATACCTACGGTTCGAAGACCCAGGCCCAGATGCGCGAAATCATCCGCCACGAACGCCGTATCGAGTTTGCCGGCGAAGGCCTTTATTACAACGATATCCGCCGCTGGATGACCGCCGAACTGGATATGAACGCCGTGATTCAGGACTATGCGGGAACGGACATCGCCGTACGTGCGTTCGACCCCGACCGCGATTACTGGTGGCCTGTTCCGGCGGATCAGATCCTGCTGAACAAGAAACTCGAACAGAACCCCAATTATTAATCCGACAAACTGCAAATTATAACTATGAAAAAGTATCTGTGGATTCTGGCTGCCGTATTTTTCCTCCAGGCTTGTAGCAAGGACGAGGAGGAGGGGCCTTATGTGCCCTGGAGACCCGGGGACCAGAAGGAAGAGACGATCGACCTGGACAAGGCCACGAAGGTGATGATCCTGCCCGAGCAGAGCAAGAACCGCATCGTGATGATCGACCAGCCGACGGGAAAGATCGCCTGGGAGTGGAAGGCTGCCGACAGCGGACTTTCGGCCAGCGAGCAGGCGTGGTTCAATACCCCCGACGAGGCCAAGCCGGTCTATAACCGTACGTGCGTGCTCGTTACGGCTTCGGGCGGCGGCGTGGGGCTGATCCGTATCGCGGACAAGAAGTTGTTGTTCTATGCCAAGCCGGGCGGAAATCCCCACTCGGCCGAGGTGCTTCCCGATAAAAATATCGTGGTGGCGTCGAGTACGGGCAACCTGCTGAGCGTCTATGTTTATAATAATGAGAATGAAGCCGCGGCATATGTCGCGAAGCCCGCTTTCACCATGTCGGTCTATTCGGCCCACAACGTGGCCTGGGACCTGAGGCGCAACTGCCTGTGGACGGCGACGGGCGCCCAGTTGCTGAAACTCTCCTACAACGGCAACCGCACGGCCCCCGAACTTTCGCAGGTCAGGTCCTACGACATGGGGACGGGTAACACCATGGCGCACGACCTCGCTCCGGTTTACGGCGAGGAGGCGATGTATGTCACCACGGTCGAGCACGTTTACAAGTTCGACTGCAAGACGGAGAAATTCTCCGATGTGCAGATTTTCCAGCAGAAGGACATCAAGAGCATCTCGACGGGTCCGGAGGGTTATTCGACGATCGTCATGCGTCCCACGTCGGGCGGCTCCAACTGGTGGTCGGCCGAGGTGTCCGACCTGAGCGGCAACCGCCTGTTCAACCGTGCGGGTTACCAGATTTACAAGGCCCGTTGGTATGTGGAGAATCCGTTCGGATACCCCGAGGTTCACACTTTGTAAAACCTAAAACGTTAAAACCATGAAAAATATCCGAAAATATATAGTGGCCGCGGCGTGTATGGCCGCAACGTCGGCACTGGTCGCCTGTACCGAGGCCGTGAAGCGCGACACCGAGGAGGAGATGCAGGAGATGACCGTTCCCAAGAAACCCGGGCCAATCACGAAGGTCCCCGCCACGCTGACCTGCAACGGCGGCGAAGAGTTTACCTTCTCGGTGACCAAGGTCCAGTGGGCCGATACCTACGAATGGACGATTGCCGAACAGGAGAAGTCGAAAATCTCGATCGTCGACGGGCAGGGAACCAACGTCATCACCGTCAAGGTGGTCAACGACGACGTGGTGATTCCCGCGCAGTCGGTTTCGGTGGTTGCGAAAAACGAACTGGGGACGAGCAAGGTGCGCGAGTATTTCGCGGCGATCACCGTTTCGGTTCCCATCGAACTGCCGGGTTACTCGATCCGCAAATACGGCAAACGCTGGTGGATGACCGAAAACTGCCACGAGGCGGGCGAAGACGGCCGGTTGGGCGTCGCGCCCGACCTGACGGCCTTCTCGGTCTCGGGGCTGGAAGCTTCGCACCTGGCACGCCTGGACGCTGCCAAGGGCCGTTTCTACACCTGGTACGAAGCGATGACCGGAATTTCGGGCTGTACGTCGGCGCAGTGTCCCTATGTGCAGGGGTATGAAGGGGTGGACGACGTGGGCAACGCGTTCAAACTCGACGGTACGGAAGAGGGCGAATACGGCGTCCAGATTCGCGGCTGCTGCCCCGAAGGCTGGCATGTGGCCAACGCCAACGACTGGTGGGACATGCTGATGGCTATCAAGAGCGAATATGCGATTCCCGACGATTTCGCGCTGGGCGGTTATACCTTCTCCGGCGGACATGACAAGAATCCGGCGAATGCGGCGACGAAATCCAAGTTCTACATGTCGGGCTGCACGGTCAAGAACATGGGCAACGTCGGCGCGTGGCTGCGCGGCGGTAACGGGCGCGTTGTCGACGGCGGCATCTGGATTCAGTCGAGCCTGACGCTTACCGACGCCGGGGAAGCCCTCCTGCAATTCGTCGAAGGGGCCGAAAGTATCGGTTTCGGCTGGTATCCGCTGGGTTACCAGAAGGCGGACAACAGTTTTAACAGCAGTGCGCTGGGCAAGTGGGGATACATGTGGTTCATCGGGCAGACCAATGCGACGACGGCCCGTTCGCTGGTCATCAGCGGCACGAGCCTGAACCTCCAGGCCAAAACCAACAGCGAAGCGGCCAAGGATCTTTACCTGAGTGTCCGTTGCGTGAAAAATTACACCAAATAACCGGGAAAGATGGAAAAGATTTTGTTTACGGCAGCCGTGCTGCTGTGCGCCGCGAAGCTGACGGCGCAGTGTCTCGGCATCGGCAGTTCGACCAGCAGCATGAGCCCCGAAGAGATGGCACAGGCCGCGCAGGCGGGTATCGGGTATGTCGAGATCGGCATCAGCGGCCGCGGAACCGTGGCCGAGATTCGCGAAAAGGCGCTTCATGCCAGGCAGAAGGCCGACGAAGCCGGGCTGAAGGTGTGGTCGTGTCACCTCCCGTTTTCGCGCACGATGGATATTTCGGTGCTCAGCGACAGCGCCCGGATGGCCAACGTCGAATTCCTGACGGAGATGATCGCCATCTGCGGCGAACTCGGACCGAAGAAACTGGTGTTGCATCCCAGTTCGGAACCGATTGCGGACGCCGACCGCGAACAGCGCATCCTGAACAGCATCGCCTCGATCGGCGTGCTGCGCCGGGTGGCTGCACGGATCGGTGCGGAGCTCTGCATCGAGGACCTGCCGCGCACGTGTCTCGGACGAAACTCCGCCGAATTGCTGCGCATCATCGCGCCTTATCCCGACGTGAAAATCTGCTTCGATACGAACCACCTGCTTTCGGAGGACCTGCTGGATTTCGTCGAGGCGTGCGGCGACCGGATCGGGACCGTCCACGTCTCCGATTACGACATGGTCGATGAGCGTCACTGGCTTCCCGGCAAGGGCAAGATCGACTGGCCGGTGCTGTACAAGGCGCTGATGAAGGCCGGTTACAAAGGCGTGTTCATGTACGAACTCAAACGCGGCGAGGGATCGTTCGGCGAGATGGTAGCCATCTACGAAAAGATGTCTTCCGATGCCGCGAAGCTGAAGTAATCCCTTTCCCGGGGAGACGAAAAGGAGGATTGCCGGACGCGGCAATCCTCCTTTTTTAATATTCGGCAGACAAAAACAAATCTGATCAGCTCGGCTATGATCTGTTCAATGCGGGGTTTGTCGGGGCAATTCCTGCGGGGTTTGTTCTTTTCAAAGTCCCAATAGACGGGGTTTACTGAGATTCCGATGCTGGAATACTTGCGTTTTCGGTCTTTTGTAACCCGTAACATTAACGGGGATTCGTTGTTTGCCAACACTTTGGACTTGTAGCAAACGACTTCGACTGTTGCGCTCATGGTTTACACAGCGGTTTACACAACCTGCCGTAAACCTGCGTAAACCGCGGTGAGAAGACAAAAGAAAAACGACTTACATTGCTGTAAGCCGCTTCTGAGTGGGCCCAGAGGGGCATGATCCCACGACCTTCGGATTATGAGTCCGCTGCTCTGACCAACTGAGCTATGGGCCCGGTCCTGCGCCTGTGGAGCGCTTTTGTGGCGCAAAGATAAAAAAAGTATTCAGATTGCGCAACCCTCCGGCCTTCGGAGTGTGAAAAAAAGTGCGGCGGATGTTGTTTGTTGCAAATTAATTCGTACCTTTGTCCCGCTTAAGCAATAATTAAAAACAAAAACAACGAAATGAAAAAGGGTATTCATCCGGAGAATTATCGTTTGGTGGCGTTCAAGGACATGTCCAACGACATCGTGTTTTTGTGTCGGTCCGCCGTTTCGACAAAAGAGACCATCGAAGTGAACGGCGAAACCTATCCCGTGTATAAGATGGAAATTTCCAACACGTCGCACCCGTTCTACACCGGTAAGATGAAGTTGGTTGACACCGCTGGTCGCGTCGATAAGTTTATGAGCCGTTACGCAAAACGCTACGATAAGAAAGGTGCGAAGTAATCACGCTTCCGCATTTGCAAAAACGGGCTGCAACGAAAGTTGCGGCCCGTTATTTTTGGCTCCGGCACGGAATTTTCAGGCTTTGTGAAAAATTCTGAACAAGGTCTTGTTTTTATATATATATTTGCGCCCGAAGGCGAACAAGATTGTAAAACATAGAGTGTTGGAGCCATGAAAAACAAGATGAAAAATAGTTTGATCGCCGCGGCGCTGGGCGTCGTTGCGGTCTTTACCTCCTGCGTGAGCAAGCAGGTCGCAGTTCAGGCGGAGAGCCAGCGCGATTCGCTGGCGACGGTCGTCAGCGCGAAAGATTCGCTGATCAATGCCGTGTTTGCGGACATCAATGCCATATCGGAGAACCTCGCGCTGATCAAGTCGCGTGAGAACCTCATTACCGTGGCCGGGGAGGCCGAGAGCGGCCGCCGTCCCGTCGAGGAGATCAACAACGACATCAAAGCCATCGACCGCCTGCTGCAGGAGAACCGATCGAAGATCGAATCGCTGCAACGTTCGGCGGCCCTGCTGCGCAAGGCGAATCTGCGTATCGACGGGTTGGAAAAGATGATTGCCGGCATAAACAAACAATTGGCAGAGAAGAATGCCGAAGTGGAACAGCTCCGTGAGAACCTGACCCGAATGGGAGCCGAAGTGGAGAACCTCACACAGGAGGTGGCTGCCCGGAGCGTCCAGGTCGAGAACCTGAGCGGCGAGAAGGTTGAATTGCAGAACCAGCTCAATACGGTTTACTATATCGTGGGGGCCGAGAAGGAGTTGCGCGATGCACAGATCATCAACAAGCAGGGTTTCATCGGCCGCACGCTGACCGTCGGGAAGAACAGCAATTTGGACAGTTTCACGATGGCCGATTCGCGGCTGCTGTCGGAAATTCCCATAGGACAGAAGAAAGCCTCGCTCGTCACGTCGCACCCCGAGGGGTCGTACGAACTGGTGACCGACGCGAACAAGGTCGTCGAGAAACTGATCATCACCGATCCCGTGCGTTTCTGGGAGTCTTCGAAAATTTTGATCATTAGTTATAAATAGGCATTTTGCCGCCTTTGCGATGTTTTGCAGAGTCCCTGCCGGTTGCGGCAGGGACTTTTTTTAGCCTTGCGGACGCCTATTTGCTTGCTATTCTGATTTTTTTTGTAATTTTGTCCATAAAAATCACATCACACAGATTTATAATTTATGGATTATCAACCCCAACCGCAGTTTGAGGAGTCGTCGCTGAAGGAGAGTTGCACTGCGGATTGTAGTAGTTGTCCTACATTCCCAGCACCGTTTCGCCGCATCGGCGATTCGACCTATTGCCGGTTTTCGCAGCTTACGTTTGCGGCCGGTGAAGGGGTAACGTTCCCTGCCGACCGCATGGTGCGCATCCTTTTCGTCATGTCGGGATCGCTGAAGCTGGAACACGGCAACGATACGGTACGTCTGGTTACGTCGAAACAGTGCGTGTGTCTCGCCCGCAGCGAACGCTTCGTCGTTACGGCCCAGGATGACGAGACCCATGTGGTCGTGTTGTCGCTCATTCACCGTATCGAGTTCTGTGAGCAGGATATTTTCGACAAAGTAATGCCCTACGACTCGGTTGTCCCGACCGAATCGGTTCCCACGCTTTCGATGCACCCGGCGATAGAGCGCCTTTTGGGTACATTCTTCACAATTCGCCAGATGTTCAACTGCGTGCGCTACCACCGGATGAAGGCCACCGAGCTTTTCATGATGATCAAGGTGCTCTACACGCCGACGGAACACGCTTACTTCTTCCAGTCGATGATTCAGCCGCAGGACAATTTCCGCGTCTTCGTCTGCAACAATTACGACAAGGCACAGGGTGTCGCCGAACTGGCTTCGCTCGCAGGTATGAGCCTTTCGGTGTTCAAGCGCCGTTTTGCCGAGCATTTCAACGACAGCGTTTATCACTGGATGATGCGCCAGAAGGCACTGAAGGTCTTTACGGACATCCGCGACGGCGAGGACAGCACCAAGGCGCTGATGAACAAGTACGGATTCCGCCACTACACGCAGTTCAGCCGGTTTTGCAAGAATTACCTGCAGGCGACGCCCGCGCAGTTGATCAGTTCGATCAAAAAGAAATAGGGCGGCCGGCCGGTCCGGATAAGAGGAGGTTCTTCGGAGCCTCCTTTTTCAGTGTGTCAGCACGTAGACGTTCAGGTCGATCCACGTCCCGTCGGAAAGTTGCTCGCCCTGCATTTCGATGTGGCTGCGCAGGAAGCCGAGGCGCTGCGGGATGCGGTTGCTCGGGAGGTTGCCCACTCCGCAGCGGATTTCCACGCGCTGCATCCCCATTTCTCCGAATGCGAGGTCGCAGAGCGCCTGCACGGCTGCCGTCATGATCCCCTTGCCCTGCTGCTCCTCGCGCAGCCAGTAGCCGATCTCGATACTGCGCTTGCGGCCGTCGGCCGATTTGAACCCGATCAGCCCGGCAAAGGTGCAGCCGTCGCGGAGCGTGAAGACCGGGTTGGCGGTGTCGGCAAGCATGCCGGCCACTACCTGCCGGGTTTGTTCGATCTGGTGCGTGTCGGCTACAAACGGAAGCCAGCGCCCCAAATGGAGGCGCTGCGTGTCGATCGAAGCGAAGATATCCGGGGCGTCTTCCGCGCGAAGAGCCCGGAGGCTGTAAGGGCCGAAAAGGGGTATCGTTTCCATAATGCATAAATTCTCAGGTTTAAAGATACGAAAAATAAGCGAATTCGGATTTCTTATATAAAATAGGTATTGCAGCCGCGGAAATATTCCTTGGGAGAATCGTCGCGATGCCGGTCGGGCCGGCGCGTAATATAGTTGGCCCGGAAGGGCGATATTTTTCGCAGAAGCTGTTGTGTTATTCAAAACTTTTCCTATCTTTGCACCCGATTTCGCCCCTGAAGTCAGGACGATCGGGCGCCGTTCTTTGAGAAGAGTGAAAAAGTAGAAAATTTATCCCGAATAATTTGCGAGGTAAATTTTTTATGCCTACTTTTGCAATCCAAAACGGTGAATACGCCGATGTAGCTCAGTTGGCCAGAGCAGCTGATTTGTAATCAGCTGGTCGGGGGTTCGAATCCCTCCATCGGCTCGGAGAGCCGATGCGAGAAGCGGATCGAAGGATCCGGTCGAACAAACGAGCAGCGGCAGACGAAAGCCCCCTCCGAAAGAGACGGCGCATGGCTCGAAGCCAGGTCGGGTTTCTTCGGAAACGGAAAACAAAACCGGAACAGGGAGCACAAAAATTGGGAAGTTACCAGAGTGGCCAAATGGGGCAGACTGTAAATCTGCTGGCTTACGCCTTCGGTGGTTCGAATCCATCACTTCCCACTAAAAGAGAGTGCCGGTTGGAGTTGCAAGACCCGGACGCCGTCGGAAGACGGTGCGAGGGGAGGGATGACTCTGATGCGGTATATTTTTGCGGAAGTAGCTCAGTTGATAGAGCATCAGCCTTCCAAGCTGAGGGTCGCGAGTTTGAGCCTCGTCTTCCGCTCCAGTACGCAGCAGCGTGTGATGCGAACGCCTCCGTTGAATGAAATGGGGAGTTTGTGTCGCTCGCTCGTTCTGCGAAATGAATTTTAAAACTTTAGGACAATTTTTAACAATACTTTAAATACTTAATACTATGGCAAAAGAAAAATTCGACCGGTCGAAACCGCACGTAAACATCGGTACCATCGGTCACGTTGACCACGGTAAGACCACTCTTACCGCTGCTATCACGACCGTTTTGGCTAAGAACGGTCTGTCGGAGCTCCGTTCGTTCGACTCGATCGACAACGCTCCCGAGGAGAAAGAGCGTGGTATCACGATCAACACCTCGCACGTTGAGTACCAGACGGCCAACCGTCACTACGCTCACGTAGACTGCCCGGGCCACGCCGACTATGTGAAGAACATGGTTACCGGTGCCGCTCAGATGGACGGTGCTATCCTGGTCGTTGCCGCTACGGACGGTCCGATGCCCCAGACCAACGAGCACGTGCTGCTCGCCCGTCAGGTGAACGTACCGCGCATCGTTGTTTTCCTGAACAAGTGCGACATGGTTGACGATCCCGAAATGCTCGACCTCGTCGAGATGGAGGTTCGCGACCTGCTTTCGAAGTATGAGTACGATGGCGACAACGCTCCCATCATCCGTGGTTCCGCACTCGGCGGCCTGAACGGCGAGGCTAAGTGGGAAGAGAAGATCATGGAGCTGATGGCTGCTGTCGACGAATATATTCCGATTCCCCCGCGTGAGAACGAGAAGCCGTTCCTGATGCCTGTTGAGGACGTGTTCTCGATCACCGGCCGTGGAACCGTTGTAACGGGCCGTATCGAAACCGGTATCATTCACGTAGGTGATCCCGTTGAGATCGTAGGTCTCGAGGAGAAGACCCTCACGTCGACCTGTACGGGCGTCGAGATGTTCCGCAAGCTGCTCGATCAGGGCGAGGCCGGCGACAACGTAGGTCTGCTGCTCCGCGGTATCGACAAGAAGGATGTTAAGCGCGGTATGGTAGTCGCTAAACCCGGCTCGATCACCCCGCACACCGAGTTCGAGGCTGAGGTCTACATCCTGAAGAAAGAAGAGGGTGGCCGTCACACGCCGTTCCACAACAACTATCGTCCCCAGTTCTACCTGCGTACGATGGACGTAACGGGTGAGGTTCACCTGCCCGCAGGCGTAGACATGGTTATGCCGGGCGACCACGTAACCATCTCCGTAAACCTGATCTACCCGGTAGCTATCAACGAAGGTCTTCGTTTCGCAATCCGCGAGGGTGGCCGTACGGTAGGTGCAGGTCAGATCCTGAAGATTCTGAAGTAATTCACAATCGATATTCCGGGAGGCGGTGAACCGCATCGCCTCCCTTTTTAGGAGCATAGTTCAAGGGTAGAATAGCGGTCTCCAAAACCGTTGATGGGAGTTCGAATCTCTCTGCTCCTGCCAAGAGTAAAAGACAAAGATATGTTCAAATACGTTAAAGAATCTTACAACGAGCTTGTAAACAAGGTAACGTGGCCTACGTTTCCGCAGCTCCAGAGTTCTACGATCGTCGTGATGGTGGCTTCGGTCATCTTCGCCGTGGTCGTTCTGGCAATGGACGTGACGTTCGAGAACGTGATGGCAGGCATTTACAAGACCCTGGGAAATCTTGGCCGTTAATTGTTTGCTGAAACGATGAGCGAGATTAAGAAACAGTGGTATGTCGTCCGTGCTATCGGTGGTAAGGAGGGAAAGGTCAAAGAGTATATCGAGGCCGAAATCCGCCATAACCACCTGGAGGACTACATTTCCCAGGTGTTGATTCCTACCGAAAAAGTCTATACCATCCGCAACGGAAAGAAGGTTTCGAAAGAGAAGGTTTCTTATCCGGGTTACGTGTTGGTGGAGGCCGCTTTCGTCGGCCAGATTCCGATTATAATTCGCAATACTCCCAATGTGCTGGGTTTCCTCGGCGACACCAAAGAGGACAGCCGCAAGATGAACGCTACGCCCCTGCGTCCGCAGGAGGTTGCGCGCATCCTCGGCCGCGTCGACGAACTGAGCGCACAGGAGGAGGAGAACGAAATACCCTTCTTTGTCGGCGAGACCGTCAAGGTTACGGACGGTCCTTTCTCGAGCTTCCAAGGTACTATCGAGGCCGTCGACAACGAGCGCAAGAAACTCACGGTATCGGTGAAGATATTCGGGCGCAAAACTCCTATGGAGTTGAGTTTCACCCAAGTAGAAAAAGAATAATTAACCAAGGAAAACTATGGCAAAAGAGATTGCTGCATTTATTAAATTGCAGATCAAAGGTGGTGCCGCCAATCCTTCGCCCCCGGTTGGTCCCGCATTGGGTTCTAAGGGAGTCAATATCATGGACTTCTGCAAGCAATTCAATGCTCGTACGCAGGACAAGGCGGGAAAGGTTCTCCCGGTCATCATCACTGTTTACAGCGACAAGTCGTTCGACTTTGTCGTAAAACAGCCGCCCGTAGCCATCCAGCTCAAGGAAGCAGCCAAAGCGAAGACGGGTTCCGCTCAGCCTAACCGCGACAAGGTCGGTCAGGTGACGTGGGATCAGGTCCGCGAAATTGCTCAGGACAAAATGCCTGACATGAACTGCTTTACACTGGAATCCGCTATGCGCATGGTTGCCGGTACTGCCCGCAGTATGGGTATCAGTGTCGTCGGAGAATTTCCTAATATGTAATTGCGAAGAAGATGAGTAAGTTGACAAAAAATCAAAAGATCGCCTACGCTAAGGTGGAAGCCGCTAAGGCTTACAAGCTCCCGGAGGCTGCCGCTCTTCTGAAGGAAATTACGTTCACGAAATTCGACGCTTCGGTGGATATCGACGTGCGTCTGGGCGTTGACCCCCGCAAGGCGAACCAGATGGTCCGCGGCGTGGTGACGCTTCCCCACGGAACCGGTAAAACGGTGCGTGTGCTGGTGCTTTGTACTCCCGAGAAGGAGGCCGAGGCGACGGCTGCAGGCGCTGACTATGTAGGTCTGGACGAGTATGTTGACAAGATCAAGGCCGGCTGGACCGACGTTGACGTGATCATCTGTACTCCCAACGTAATGGGTAAAGTCGGTGCGCTGGGCCGTATTCTGGGTCCCCGCGGACTGATGCCGAACCCCAAGACCGGTACGGTTACTATGGAAGTCGGCAAGGCCGTAAGCGAGGTGAAAGCCGGTAAGATCGACTTTAAGGTCGACAAATTCGGTATCATCCACACGACGGTAGGCAAGGTTTCGTTCTCGGCAGATCAGATCGTGGAAAACGCGAAAGAGGTGCTGAATATGATTATCAAGCTGAAACCGGCTGCTGCCAAAGGTTCTTATGTGAAGAGTATTTATCTCTCGACCACCATGAGCCCCGGCGTGCAGATTGATTCCAAATCAGTAGAAACCAAATAAGAAGGAGGAGAGAAGAGATGACTAAGGAAGAAAAACTGGTTGTTATTAACAACCTCGCCGAGCAGCTCCAGGCTTATCCTCACTTCTACATCACCGACATCGAGTCGCTGGATGCAGAGCAGACCGCTGCCCTGCGCCGCAAGTGCTTCGAGAGCGATGTAAAATTGGTGGTCGTTAAGAACACCCTCCTGGGCAAAGCCCTCGAAAAGGTGGAAAAGGCCGATGCTGATCTGGTAAAAGTATTGGAGGGTCCTACCTCGGTTATGTTCACGAACGTTGCGAAAGCTCCCGCTGTTTTGATCAAGGAGTTCCGCAAGAAATCGGACAAGCCCGTCCTGAAGGCGGCTTTCGCCGAAGGATGCGTTTACGTGGGCGACAACCAGCTGGACGCTCTGTGTAACATCAAGAGCAAGGAGGAACTCATCGGCGACATCATCGCGCTGCTGCAGTCCCCGGCCAAGAATGTTATTTCTGCATTGCAGGCTAATGCAGGCCAAAAGATTGCGGGCATCGTGAAGACGCTCGAATCGAGAAACAACTAATCACAAAAGAATTAAAAACAAATTAATAAGCTTACAACTATGGCAGACGTAAAGAAACTTGCTGAAGAACTGGTAAACCTGAAGGTTACCGAGGTAAACGAACTCGCACAGATCCTCAAGGAGGAGTATGGCATTGAGCCGGCTGCTGCCGCTGTTGCCGTTGCAGCTCCCGCTGCAGGCGCAGGCGAGGCTGCTGCTGCAGAGAAGTCGACGTTCGACGTAATCCTGAAGAACGCCGGTCAGGCCAAGCTCCAGGTTATCAAGGTAGTGAAGGACCTTGCAGGTCTTTCGCTGGGCGATGCTAAAGCGCTCGTTGACGGTGCTCCCAAGGCCGTTAAGGAGGGTGTTTCCAAGGAAGAGGCTGAGCAGATCAAGGGCCAGCTCGAGGAAGCAGGTGCTGAAGTTGAGCTCAAGTAGCATTGCTGCTTAAGCGTCAATAGAAGACGAACAGGTATAGGGCTTACCGCGTGTAAGCTCTATGCCTTTTCTTGGTCTAAAGACCGGAAGTGCCGATCAGGAGCTGTGTCCGGTTTTTGGAATATAGGATGCTCCCGGGGCGTAAGACGCCTTCATACGGGGGCATTGCCGGGATAATGACCCGCACATTTTGGGGAGCGTAACCCATTACACTTCAACTAATTTGGATTTTACGATGTCCGCAGCAAAAACACAACAAAGAATTAGCTTTTCGACAGTAAAAAACCGGGTTCCTTATCCGGATTTGCTGGAGGTACAGCTTAAATCATTCCGGGACTTTTTCCAGATGGATACCACGGCCGAGAATCGCAAGAACGAGGGGCTGTATAAGGTGTTTCAGGAGAATTTCCCCATCACGGATACCCGGAACAATTTCGTTCTGGAGTTTATCGACTACTATATCGACCCGCCCCGTTACTCGATCGAGGAGTGCCTGGAGCGCGGTTTGACATACAGCGTTCCGCTGAAGGCCAAACTGAAGCTTTACTGTACGGACGACGAGCACGAAGATTTCGGTGTTGTCGTTCAGGACGTGTACTTCGGGACGATTCCCTACATGACCGAACGCGGTACGTTCGTCATCAACGGTGCGGAGCGTGTCATCGTATCCCAGTTGCACCGTTCGCCCGGCGTGTTCTTCGGACAGAGCATGCACACGAACGGAACGAAACTCTATTCGGCGCGAATCATTCCTTTCAAGGGTTCGTGGATAGAGTTCGCTACGGACATCAACAACGTGATGTACGCTTACATCGACCGTAAGAAGAAACTGCCCGTTACGACGCTGCTGCGTGCCATCGGTTACGAGGCCGACCAGCAGATTCTGGAAATCTTCGACCTGGCGGACGAGGTGAAGGTCAACAAGGCCAACCTCAAAAAAGCCGTAGGCCGCAAGTTGGCTGCGAGGGTGCTCTCGACGTGGGTCGAGGACTTCGTGGACGAGGATACGGGCGAGGTTGTCTCCATCGAACGAAACAACGTGATCGTGGATCGCGAGACGGTTCTCGAGGAGGAGCATGTCGATCAAATCCTCGAGAGCGGCGCCAAGACGATTCTGCTGCACAAGGAGAATCTCTCGGGCATCGATTTCTCGATCATCTACAATACCTTGCAGAAGGACCCGTGCAACTCCGAGAAGGAGGCCGTGGTTTACATCTACAGGCAGCTGCGCGCTTCGGAGCCGCCCGATGAGGCGACGGCGCGCGACGTTATCGAGAAGCTGTTCTTCTCGGACAAACGCTATGACCTGGGTGACGTGGGTCGTTTCCGCATCAACAAGAAGCTGGGTTTGGATACCGATCCGGCCATTCGCACGTTGACGCGCGAGGACATCATCGCCATTATCAAATACCTGATCCAGCTGATCAACTCGAAAGCCGATGTCGACGATATCGACCACCTGTCGAACCGTCGTGTCCGCACCGTGGGCGAGCAGTTGTCGAATCAGTTCTCGGTCGGTTTCGTGCGCATGGCGCGTACGATCCGCGAGCGCATGAACGTGCGTGACAACGAGGTGTTTACCCCGGTGGACCTGATCAACGCCAAGACCCTCTCTTCGGTGATCAACTCGTTCTTCGGAACCTCGCAGCTCTCGCAGTTCATGGACCAGATCAACCCGCTGGCCGAGATTACGCACAAACGCCGTCTTTCGGCTCTCGGCCCCGGCGGTCTGTCGCGTGACCGCGCCGGTTTCGAGGTGCGAGACGTACACTATACGCACTACGGCCGCCTTTGCCCGATCGAGTCGCCGGAAGGCCCGAACATCGGTCTTATCTCGTCGCTGTGCGTTTATGCGAAGATCTCCCCGATGGGATTCATCGAGACGCCCTACCGCCGGGTAGAGAACGGCAAGGTCGACATGGATAATTCGCATATCCACTATTATTCGGCCGAGGAGGAGGAAGACCTGGTCGCCGCACAGGCGAACACCCCGATCGACGGGGAGGGCAACTTCCTGGAACCCGACCGTATCAAGGCGCGTGAAGGCGCTGACTTCCCCGTGGTTACGGCCAGCGAAGTCGACCTGATGGACGTGGCTCCGAACCAGATCGCTTCGATCGCCGCGAGCCTTATCCCGTTCCTCGAGCACGACGACGCCAACCGTGCGCTGATGGGTTCGAACATGATGCGCCAGGCCGTGCCCCTGGTGACTTCGGAAGCCCCGATCGTCGGCACGGGTATCGAGAAGGACATGATCTCCGACAGCCGCATTCAGATCGTGGCCGAGGGCGACGGCGAAGTAACGTTCTCCGACGCGACGAAGATTCAGATCAAATACGACCGCACGGAGGATGAAATCCTCGCATCGTTCGCTCCGGAGGTGACGACCTATACGCTGCCGCGCTACCGTCGTACCAACCAGAACACCTCGGTGACGCTGAGGCCCATCGTGCTGACGGGCGAGAAGGTGACCAAGGGACAGATTCTGACCGAAGGCTACTCGACGCAGCACGGCGAGCTGGCCCTGGGCCGCAACCTCAAGGTGGCGTTCATGCCCTGGAAGGGTTACAACTTCGAGGATGCTATCGTGATCTCGGAGCGTATCCAGCGTGAGGATATTTTCACCTCGGTGCACGTCGACGAGTATATCATGGAGGTTCGCGATACCAAGCGCGGTGTCGAGGAGCTCACCTCGGATATTCCCAACGTTTCGGAGGAGGCCACGAAGGACCTCGACGCCAACGGTATCGTACGTATCGGCGCCAACATCCACCCGGGCGACATTCTGATCGGTAAGATCACCCCGAAGGGCGAGAGCGATCCTTCGCCCGAGGAGAAGCTGCTCCGCGCGATCTTCGGCGACAAGGCCGGCGACGTGAAGGACGCTTCGCTGAAAGCCCAGCCGTCGCTGCACGGCGTGGTGATCGACACCTGCCTTTACAGCCGTGCCAACAAGGAAGGCAAGAAGAGCAAGAGCGCCGAGAAAGCCCAGTTGGACAAGCTCGACGAGAAGTTTGCAGCCGAAATCGCGGAGCTCACAAAGCGCCTGGTTTCGAAACTGTGGACGCTGCTCCAGGGCAAGACCTCTACGGGTGTTACCGACTACTTCGGGGTGGAACTCTATCCCGCAGGAACGAAGTTCTCGCAGAAGATGCTGGAAGAGATCGCCCGCAAATCGTCGGACGAGAAGACCGGCGTGGTGATGGGTTACCTGAACCTCGGTTCGTGCAACTGGACGGGCGACGCCCATACCGATGCACTTATCGAAGCTACCATTAATAATTACACCATCGAGTGGAAGAAGGCCGATGCCGCCATCAAGCGCGAGAAGTACAACATCACCAACGGTGACGAACTTCCCCAGACGGGCGTTATCCAGATGGCCAAGGTTTACATCGCCAAGAAGCGTAAGCTGAAGGTGGGTGACAAGATGGCCGGCCGTCACGGTAACAAGGGTATCGTTGCCCGTATCGTGCGCGACGAGGATATGCCGTTCCTCGAGGACGGAACGATCGTCGACATCTGCCTGAACCCGCTGGGCGTGCCTTCGCGAATGAACCTCGGCCAGATTTACGAGACCGTGCTCGGATGGGCCGGCCGTGAGCTGGGCATGAAGTTCGCGACGCCGATTTTCGACGGCGCTTCGCTCGACCAGATCAATGAATACACGGCACAGGCCGGCATTCCGCACAGCGGACGTACGTACCTCTATGACGGCGGTACGGGCGAGATGTTCGACCAGCCGGCTACGGTGGGCGTGATTTACATGCTCAAGCTGGGCCACATGATCGACGACAAGATGCACGCGCGTTCGATCGGTCCGTACTCGCTCATCACGCAGCAGCCGCTCGGCGGTAAAGCCCAGTTCGGCGGTCAGCGTTTCGGTGAGATGGAGGTTTGGGCGCTCGAAGGTTTCGGCGCCGCCAACATCCTGCAGGAGATTCTGACGATCAAGTCCGACGACGTGATGGGCCGTGCCAAGGCGTACGAGGCCATTGTCAAGGGCGAGAACCTGCCCAAGCCGGGTATTCCCGAGGCGATGAACGTGCTGCTGCACGAGCTTCGCGGTCTGGCCCTGTCGGTGAAACTCGAGTAAGGTGTATTTAAGAGGAAAAGAAAAACGAGAACAAATATGTCAATTACCAAAGACAATAAACCGAATAATGGTTACAGCCAGATTTCGATAGGCCTGGCCTCCCCCGAGGAGATCCTGGCCCAGTCGGCCGGCGAGGTGCTCAAGCCCGAAACCATTAACTATCGTACCTATAAGCCCGAGCGCGACGGTCTGTTCTGCGAACGTATCTTCGGCCCGGTGAAGGATTACGAGTGCCACTGCGGTAAGTACAAGCGCATCCGCTACAAAGGCATCGTCTGCGACCGTTGCGGCGTGGAGGTGACCGAGAAGAAGGTGCGCCGCGAACGCATGGGACACATCTCGCTGGTGGTTCCGGTCGTGCACATCTGGTATTTCCGCTCGCTGCCTTCGAAAATCGGCTACCTGCTGGGTATTCCGTCGAAGAAGCTGGAGGCGATCATCTACTACGAACGTTATGTCGTGATCAACGCCGGCGCCGCTTCCGAGCAGGGCATCGAGCGCCTGGCCACGCTTTCGGAGAAGGAGTATCTCGACGTTGTGGCTGCACTGCCGAAGGGCAATCAGTCGCTCGACGATTCGGACCCGAACAAGTTTGTCGCCATGATGGGCGCCGAGGCAGTGTATACGCTCCTGAAGCAGGTGGACCTCGATACGATGTCCTACTCGCTGCGCCACAAGGCTTCGACCGAGACTTCGCAGCAGCGTAAGTCCGAGGCCCTGAAGTGCCTGAACGTCATCGAGTCGTTCCGTGCTTCGGAGGGCAAGAACAAGCCCGAGTGGATGGTGCTCAACGTGATTCCCGTGATTCCGCCCGAGCTGCGTCCGCTGGTTCCGCTCGACGGCGGCCGTTTCGCCACGTCGGACCTGAACGACCTTTACCGCCGCGTTATCATCCGCAACAACCGTCTGAAGCGCCTGATCGAGATCAAGGCTCCGGAAGTGATTCTGCGTAACGAGAAGCGTATGTTGCAGGAGGCTGTCGACTCGCTGTTCGACAACTCGCGCAAGTCGAACGCCGTGAAAAACGAGTCGAACCGTCCGCTCAAGTCGCTGTCGGATTCGCTCAAGGGTAAGCAGGGCCGTTTCCGTCAGAACCTGCTGGGTAAGCGTGTCGACTATTCGGCCCGTTCGGTCATCGTCGTCGGCCCCGAGCTGAAGATGCACGAGATGGGTATTCCCAAGGATATGGCCGCCGAGCTTTACAAGCCGTTCGTGATCCGCAAGCTCATCGAGCGCGGTATCGTGAAGACGGTGAAGTCGGCCAAGAAGATCATCGACCGCAAAGACCCCGTGATCTGGGGCATCCTGGAGAACGTTATCAAGGGTCACCCCGTGCTGATGAACCGCGCCCCGACGCTGCACCGACTGGGTATCCAGGCGTTCCAGCCCAAGCTGATCGAGGGTAAGGCCATGCAGTTGCACCCGCTGGCCTGTACGGCGTTCAACGCCGACTTCGACGGCGACCAGATGGCCGTGCACCTGCCGCTGGGCAATGCCGCCATCCTGGAGGCACAGTTGCTGATGCTGGGTTCGCACAACGTCCTCAATCCCGCGAACGGCGCGCCTATTACCGTGCCTTCGCAGGACATGGTCCTCGGTCTCTACTACATCACCAAACCCCGCAAGGGCGTGAAGGGCGAAGGCCGCGTATTCTACGGCGCTGAGGAGGCGATCATCGCTTACAACGAGGGGCAGGCCGACCTGCACGCCATCGTGAAGTGTATGGTCGACGACCTGGACGAAAACGGTAACCAGGTGCGTGTGCTGAAGGAGACGACCATCGGCCGTATTCTCTTCAACCAGATGGTTCCCAAGGAGGTAGGTTACATCAACGAGATTCTGACGAAACGTTCGCTGCGCGATATTATCGCCGTGGTGATGAAGAAGGCCGGCGCCGACAAGGTGGCCGCGTTCCTCGACGATATCAAGAACATGGGTTACCGGATGGCCTTCCGCGGCGGTCTGTCGTTCAACCTCGATGCCGTGATTATCCCCGAAGAGAAGGAGAAACTCGTGCAGGAGGGTTACGAACGTTCGGATGCCATCATGGAGGACTA
Organism: Alistipes montrealensis; assembly: GCF_018362775.1. Lineage (GTDB taxonomy): Bacteria > Bacteroidota > Bacteroidia > Bacteroidales > Rikenellaceae > Alistipes > Alistipes montrealensis. The sequence continues at coordinate 176,213 of NZ_JAGYXY010000005.1, read as the reverse complement.
CAACATGGGTCTTATCACCAACAACGAGCGATATAACCAGATCATCGACGTTTGGACGAACATCAATACGAAGCTGACGAAGGTCGTGATCGAAACGCTGATCAAGGACAACGACGGTTTCAACCCGGTATACATGATGCTCGACTCCGGAGCCCGTGGTTCGAAGGAGCAGATTCGCCAGTTGAGCGGTATGCGTGGTCTGATGGCCAAGCCGCAGAAGTCGGGTGTCGAGGGTGGCCAGCAGGTCATCGAGAACCCGATCCTTTCGAACTTCAAGGAGGGACTTTCGGTGCTCGAGTACTTTATCTCGACCCACGGAGCCCGTAAGGGTCTTGCCGATACCGCCCTGAAGACGGCCGACGCAGGTTACCTGACGCGCCGTCTGGTGGACGTTGCACAGGACGTGATCATCAACGAGAAGGACTGCGGCACGCTGCGCGGACTGACGGCTACGGCCATCAAGCGCAACGACGACGTGGTACAGACCCTCTACGACCGCATCCTGGGCCGTGTGGCCCTGAACGATGTGATTCACCCGCTGACCGGCGAGGTGCTTTGCGAGGCCGGCGAGGAGATCACCGAGTCGATTGCCGAGGCCATCGAAAAGTCACCGCTGGAGTCGGTGGAGATCCGTTCGGTGCTGACCTGCGAGTCGCGCCGCGGTGTTTGCGCGAAGTGCTACGGCCGCAACCTGGCTACGGCCCGCATGGTCCAGAAGGGCGAAGTAGTCGGCGTTATCGCCGCGCAGTCCATCGGCGAGCCGGGTACGCAGCTTACTCTGCGTACGTTCCACGTCGGCGGTGTGGCCGGTGGTACGGCCGTCGAGACCAATGTCGTTTCGAAATACGAAGGTCGTCTGGAGATTGACGAGCTGCGCACCGTCAAGGGCAAGAACGCAGCCGGCGAGGCCATCGACATCGTGATTTCGCGTCAGTCGGAGTTCCGCATCGTCGATCCCAAGACCGAAATCGTACTTTATACGCACAACCTGCCCTACGGTTCGACGCTCTTCATGGGCGACGAGGCCGAGGTCAAGAAAGGCGATCTGATCTGCGAGTGGGACCCCTACAATGCCGTTATCATTTCGGAGTACGAGGGACGTGCCGCCTATGAAAGCGTTATCGAGGGTATCACCTACCGCGACGAACGCGACGAGCAGACGGGCCTTTCGGAGAAGGTCGTGATCGAGTCGAAAGACAAGACCAAGAACCCCGTTATCAAGATCGTCGACAAGGAGGGTCTCGAGGTTAAGCAGTACAACCTGCCCGTAGGCGCCCACGTGGTGGTCAAGGACAACGCCCGGATCAAGGCCGGCGATATCCTGATCAAGATTCCGCGTGCCGTCGGCAAGTCGGGCGGCGACATCACCGGTGGTCTGCCGCGTGTTACGGAGCTTTTCGAGGCCCGTAACCCGTCGAACCCCGCCATCGTATCGGAGATCGACGGCGAGGTAACGTTCGGCAAGATCAAGCGCGGTAACCGTGAGATCATCATCACCTCGAAGCAGGGCGACGTGAAACGTTACCTGGTTCCCCTGTCGCGCCAGATCATCGTGCAGGAGAACGACTACGTGAAGGCCGGCAGCCCGCTGTCGGACGGTGCGATCACTCCGAGCGACATCCTCAATATCCTCGGTCCTACGAAGGTACAGGAGTACATCGTCAACGAGGTGCAGGAGGTATACCGTATGCAGGGTGTGAAGATCAACGACAAGCACTTCGAGGTCATTGTTCGTCAGATGATGAACAAGGTGAAGATCGAGGACCCGGGAGACACCCGTTTCTTCGAGGATCAGATCGTCGACAAGTGGGAGTTCATGGATGTGAACGATGAACTCTACGACAAGGTGGTTGTTACCGACGCCGGCGAGTCGACTTCGCTGCAGCCCGGACAGATCGTTTCGCTGCGTAAGCTGCGCGACGAGAATTCGAGCCTCAAGCGCCGCGACCAGCAGCCTGTTCAGGTGCGTGACATCGTGCCCGCGACCTCGACCCAGGTGTTGCAGGGTATCACCCGCGCCGCATTGCAGACTTCGAGCTTCATTTCGGCGGCTTCGTTCCAGGAGACGACCAAGGTCTTGAACGAGGCGGCCATCCAGGCCAAGGTCGATCCGCTGGAGAACCTCAAGGAGAATGTGATCTGCGGTCACCTGATCCCCGGCGGTACGGGCTTGCGCGATTACGACGACCTCGTAGTCGGTTCGAAAGCCGATCTGGAGAGCCTCCAGCAGGCACAGTAGTTGAAGGGCCGGTTGGGCCGGACATCGGCCGGACCGTCCTCCGTATATCGAAAAAAGCCTCTCCTTTTCGGGAGAGGCTTTTTTGTGCCTGCCGGGATTTTTTTCATACCTTTGTGCCGTCACTATCTCAGAATTATGCAGAAATCGAATCGGTTTGTCTTGCCGGCGGCTGTGCTGGCCGTGCTTTTTTTATTGGCCGGATGCGTCGGCCGTCCGAAACAGAATGCAGCGGCGCAGGCGCAGGCGGAGACATTCGGCAGCGGGGCGCCTGCGGACAGTTGCGAAATCCCGGTGCGGCATAACGAAGCGTGCCTGGCGCTATTCGAACTCACGGGGCCGGTGGAAAACTGCCGGGTGGAGAACTGGCAGACCGGAACCGCCGAAGGGGAATACGAGGAGGCCGACATGATGTGGAGCCGGGATTACGGATTCAACCGCAGGGGATATCTGGTACTCGACGGATGCGCCGAATACACCTATCGGGCGGATACGGTCTTTCTGTATGGCGAGGATGCGCAGGCCGGGATGTCGGCGTCGCTGACCTATGATGCCGTAGGGAGGATCGTTGCGCAGAAACTCGAATACCAGGGGGATGCGGTGGGCGACGGCGAGCAGTCGACCGAATTTTCATACGATGACGCCGGACGGTTGGCGCAGACCTATGCGGCGCTATGGGAAACCGGCGTGGAAACCGTCTATACGTATGATGCGCAGGGACGGCTTGCGACCCGTCGGGAAACTGCCCATAATTACGATGAAGATACGGAGCGAATCCATGTCTATGAATACGTGAGTTTCGATGAACACGGCAACTGGACCGAGCGCAAGGTAACCGTGAAAAGTACTTCCGTGCAGCCGGTTGAGGGGGCCGAACACGAGCGGTCGGAGGTCGTTCACGATCCGGACGCCTATCAGTTGGAGTTTCGGAAAATCACCTATTACGAATAGCGAAAATCCCGGGGCCGTTGCAGGCTCCGGGATTTTTCTGTCTGTGAGGTCGTCTTATTCGAAGGCGACGGCCTGTCCGTTGAGTTTCAGGTTGCTGAAAACGGCCTCCGAGGTCTTCTTGCTGTCGCCGCTGCTGGCTACAAGGCCGAGCAGCAACTTGTCGGGCAGCCCGCTGATGGTGACGGACTTTTCCTTGCCGAACGTTGCACCTCCGTCGAGCGAATAGGATGCTGTGAAGGTGTCGCCCGAACGTTCGAGCCGGATGATGGGGCTGCTTCCGGTCGTTGCTTCCGGAGCGCTTAACTCGCCCTTTCCGGCTTTTCCGGCGGCTTCTGCCCGGTTGGAATAGTAGAATTTCGCAAGTCCCTTGGCTGCCATGGCGTGAATGAAATCACCGCTTGAGGCAGTTGCCACATCGGGTGTGACCAGCAGGCCCGCCAACGCCTGGTTGGTCTCTTTCAGGGCTGTGTAGGAGTCGACCTGTGCGGTCGCGACGAAATTGCCTGTAACCTCCTTGTAGACGAATCCGAAAGTCTGTGTACCGCTTTCGAATTTGCCGCAGGCCGTCAGGGTCAGTTGACTGCCCTTGCAGACTGCCGTGGCTTGGGTCGTGCCGTTGGAGAGCAGTGTCCAGCCGTTGCCGAGGTCGCTGCCGCCGGGTTGATCGGGATCGGTTCCCGGGTCCGGATCGGTTCCGGGGTCGGTTCCGCCGCCCGAAATACCGCCGTTGTCCGCCTCTTTGGGCGCCGAGGCGTAACCGGAGAGTTTGCCCGTACCTGCGGCCGAAGGAACGATCTCGGCCAGCCGGTCGGCGGGGTCCACGATGTAGTTATACGAGGGCTTGAAGTCGTCGTAGGTCAGCGGCGCGGCGAGTTTTTCGCCGTTGTAGGCCTTGTACTCCACGTTGGTGAAGGGATAGGGTGACGTGGCGTCGGCGGGTTTATTGTTGAAGACGTTGCCGCGTTCGTAGAGATAGCCGGCCACAGAGCCTTGCAGATTCGAAACCCAACTGCTGCCGCTCGGTTTGGCGGGGTAGGTGCAAATATCGGTAGGCAGTTTTACGCCTTCGAAACAGTTGTCCTCGACGAGTACCATCGCTCCGTAAGCGCTGCCTACGCCGTAGGTGGTAACCTGGTTGAAGTAGTTGTTAAAGACGTGGGCGCGGCCGAAGCGTACGCGCGGGTGGCGCGAACTCGACAGGTCGAAGAAATTGTGGTGGAACGTTACAGTGATCTTCGTGTCGGCCGTCTGGCCGTTCGAATGGCCTACGAGGCACGACTTCTGGGTTTTGATGAAGTGACACCACGACACGGTGACGTTGTAGGTTTGGTGCGTTACGTCACACGAGCCGTCCTCGTAATCCTTGGTCTGGTTCACCGACTCGAAGGTGCAGTGGTCGACCCAGACGTTATTGCTTTCCTGCATCGAGATGCCGTCAGCGCCGTTATCCGCCTTGGGCATCTTGATGTAGATGTTGCGGATGATGATGTTCGAGGCCTCGTTGAGGAAGAAGCCGATGTTCTCCATCACGAAATCGTTCGTGCCGTAAATCGAAAGGTTCTTCGTGCGCTTTATGTCGAACCACGGGCTTGCGGAACTGCCTCCGCGGCCGTTTTCCTTGGTGAACCTGCCGCTCAGCCAGACGATTGCCGGGACCTCGCTCTTGTTCTTTTCGCGGAGGTTCAGCCACTGCTGGAATTTGTCGCCGTCGTTGAAGTGGTGTATGTTGGCTTCGGTGGCGCCGGCGCCGCCCGTCGTGCCTTCGGCATAGCCGTAGAGTTTGTCCAGTTCGACGTTGCCTGTTACGGGAGGCGTCGGGTCATCAGGCTGGTCGGGTTGGTCGGGATTCTCCGGATCGGGGTTCTCGACGGGTTCCTTGCCGCCTTCCTGTTCGGTGATGTTGGCGATGCAGACGGCGTTGTTCACCGAAACGATGTCGGCATGGAGCAGGACCTTTTTACCGACCAGGTCGGGATGGTCGACGATGTTCAGGCGGGCCTGTATGTCGGAATTGTCGGCCAGTTCGACGCGGATGCACTTGTCGGGGCGGTACTCGTTGGCTTTCGATGCAAGCAGGATGTTGCTGCGCGAAGGTTTGTCTGAACCTACGGACATCGTGCTCGCTCCGGCTTCGGCGCCCGCGACGTAGCCCCGTATCCAGACGGATGACTGTCCGCTGATCCCGGCGATGTCGTTCACGCCGAAGGGATCGTCCTTGGTTCCTGCCGGCAGGGTTGCGGCGGGAGGTTCGGGCGCGGGGTCTTTGGTCGTGTCGTCGCTGCAGGCTCCGGTCAGCAGCGGGATGGCCAGCATGAGAAGTAAAAATCGTTTCATACGTATTGTGGTTTTAGGTTGACGTTAGCTGATAACAAAATTAACCCGCCGGAGGCACTCCGACGGGGAAATTTTATCCGTTTACAGGGAAAAATCGTCACACGCCGGAAAGGTTGTTCCGGCGCGCCTGAAACCTTAGCGTTTGAAACGTTTGGCAAGGCCGCCTTCGGAGGTCTCGCGGTAGAGGCTCGGCAGCGCATGGCCCGTTTCGTTCATCACCTCCACGACCTTGTCGAAGCTCACCATGTGGGAGCCGTCGGAGAGCGTGGCGTAGGCGTTGGCATCGAAAGCGCGGGCAGCGGCAATGGCGTTGCGTTCGATGCAGGGGACCTGTACCAGCCCGCATACGGGGTCGCACGTGAGGCCCAGGTGGTGTTCGAGACCCATTTCGGCGGCATACTCGATCTGCGACGGGGTTCCGCCGAAGAGTTGGCACGCCGCGGCGGCGGCCATGGCACATGCCACGCCGACCTCCCCCTGGCAGCCGACCTCGGCGCCCGAGATGGAGGAGTTGGTTTTGGCGACGTTGCCGAACAGCCCGGCCGTGGCCAGCGCCCGCAGGATGCGGATGCGCAGGAAGTTACGCGAGGTGGCCAGGTGGTAGAGCACCGCGGGCATGACGCCGCTCGACCCGCAGGTGGGGGCCGTTACGACCGTTCCGCCCGAAGCGTTCTCCTCGGAGGTGGCCAGCGCGTAGGCGTAAATCTTGGCGCGCGAACTCAGCGAATCGGTATAGCTTTTCGATTTGACCCAGTAGGTCGAGGCCTTGCGGGCGACTTTCAGGCCTCCGGGCAGTACGCCGTCGTTGTTCAGCCCGCGGTCGATGGTCTCGCACATCACGGTCCATATCCGGTCGAGGAACTCCCAGATTTCGGGGCCCTCGCAGTCGCTGACATACTCCCAGTAGGTTTTGCCCTCGCGGTAGCACCACTCCTTGATCTCGGAGATGGTGGACAGCGGGTAGAGGCTCTGGGGTGTTTCGAGGCGGGTGGCTTCGTTGGCCAGCGCACCGCCGCCGATGCTGTAAATGGTCCAGGAGTCGGTGACCTTGCCGGCCTTCAGCCCTTCGAACAGCATGCCGTTGGGGTGGAAGGGGAGGACGACTTCGGGTTTCCAGACGATTTCGGCCGGAGCTATCGGTTCGAGCACCGAGAGGATCGCCACGTCGGTAAGGTGGCCTTTGCCCGTCGCTGCCAGCGACCCGTAGAGCGTTACACGGTAGGCGTCGACATCGCGGCAGCGCTCCGCAAACTGTTCCGCAGCCCGCTTGGGGCCCATTGTGTGGCTGCTCGACGGGCCATTGCCGATTTTATAGAGTTCTTTGAGCGATTCCATGTCGTCTTGTTTTACGGAGCAAAGATAGGTAAAATTCCATAAGAAAAGGAGGAATAAACTTTTCTCGCTTTTTAACTACATAGATGTGCGGAAGTCTCCCTTTTCAAAGAGAGATTTAGAAGGATTGTCTGTATGAGCCCAGAGGGCTACGAGAAAGGGAGGATATCAATTCCTCCCTTTCTCGTAGCCCCACCGCGACTCGAACGCGAATTTAGGGTTTAGGAAACCCTCGTTCTATCCCTTGAACTATGGAGCCGTTAAAACAATGCGGCGCACCTCGGAGAGATGCGCCACAAAGGTAATAAATTTTTCCGTTTTTAGAAACTGAAACCTACGCCGAGGGAAAATACGTTGGCGTGGAGCTTGTAGTTGCCCGAGAAGACCTCTTCGAGTTTGCCGCTCGTATAACCGTAGACGGGGTAAGAACCGCTGCGCTCGGGGTCGGCCGACGATACGTAGCAGTAAGCCAGGTCGATGGACATGAATTTCGTGGGACGCAGGCTGACGCCGGCGGTGTAAGCCACTTTGGTCATCGACGGGGTCTCGGGGTTGAGGTAGTCGCTGCTCACGGGGCTTTCGTCGACGTACATACCCATGCGGGCCGTGATGAAATCGGTTGCACGGTACTGCGCTCCGAAGCGGAAGGCCAGTGTGTTCGAATAGTTCTTCACCGAGTAGATGGGTTTGATGCCCAGTTCCTCTTCATTGAAGACGACATTCAGGGCTTTGTAGGCCGACCATCCGGTCCATTGGAGGTCGACGGCCAGTTCCCATTTCACGGCCGGGCGGAACGATACGCCCCATGTTACGGTTGTCGGAAGGGGCAGTTCGGCGTTGAACGTACCTTTGTCGAGGCCCGGGATCAGTTCGGTTCCCGGAGAGAGCTGGCCGAGTTGGGCAATGAGCGCCGCAGCCGTCGGGTCGATGTTCATCGTTGCGTGGCCCTTGCCGACTTTCATGTTCAGGCGCGAACGGTAGGTCATGGCCAGCGACCATTCGTCGGTAATGTCCCACAGGAAGCCGGCGTTTACACCCACAGCCACGTCGGCGTCGCCTTCGAGTTTGGCCGATACCAGCGACTGGCTCATCGTGTTGTTAAGATAACCTTTGGCGCCTTCGAGCGTCTGGAGGGTTGCGGTTGCCTGTGCAAGGGCCTCACCCGTAAGTGCGCCGCTGTTGATGGCCCCTTCGAGTTGGGTGATTTTCGGGTCGATCATGCCTGCGATGAGCCCGCGGCGTGTCGTGGGCGAAAGCAGCGAACGCGACAGGTCGAAATTACCCCACGAAACCATCAGGCCCGCGCCGATCGAAAGGCGGTCGCAGATTTTGTACGATACGGTAGGTTGGAAGGTGAAAGCCGTGAGGTTGATCTCCTGCACGAGGTGCGCTCCCGACCAGTTGTTGCCCCAGTTCATCGAGGAACCGTAAGGGGTGTAGAAGCCCAGGCCGACGGCCAGCCGTTCGGTCGGCTTGTAGTTGAAATAAACATGGATCGGGGTGGAGAGCTTATTGTCCGATTTCTCGCTCGGGCCGCTTGTATAATCGTTTCCGAGGGTCGGCAGCGACTGGTAACGGACGTTGGAAAGGATACCCGTGAACCCGGCCGAAATATCGAACCGGCTGCTCTGGAAAGCCGAGGCTGCCGGGTTGAAGAAAATCGACTCGGAGTTGAGCTTCATGGCGGTTCCTACGTGACCCATACCGGTTTGCTTAGCCGACATGTTGTTTACCTGATAACCTTCGGCGTAAGCGCCGGTGGCAATGGCAGCGGCGGCCAGAACGAGGATAAGTTTTTTCATAACGAATTGGTTTGGTTTATACTCGGCATGTCTCGCGGCATGCAAAATCGGGGCAAAAGTAGGAAAACTATCCCCATAGCCCAAACTTTTTGGCCTAAAATTCCCGAAAACTATCCTAAACGGCATAGCTTTGGCCGAATTGGTGGGTCCGGACCGGGGGGCCGTGTAACGGGAAGGAATGCTTTTATCGAAAAAAGACCCGCCTGCAGGCGGGTCTCGGGTTATTTCTTCGTTTTGGCGTTGTAGGCTTCGAGCGCTTTGCCCAGGATAAGCAGGGCCCGTTCCAGGTCCTCCTTTTTGAGGACGTAGGCAATGCGGACTTCGTTGCGGCCGCATGCGGGGTCGGAATAGAAACCCGACGCCGGGGCCATCATGACGGTTTCGCCTTCGTATTCGAAATCCGAGAGACACCACGCACAGAATTTGTCGCTGTCGTCGACCGGGAGCCGCGCCACGGTGTAGAAGGCGCCCATGGGGATCGGCGAGTAGACGCCGGGGATGCGGTTCAATCCGTCGATCAGGCATTTGCGGCGTTCGATATACTCTTCGTAGACCTCGGTGCTGTACGACCGCGGGGCATCGATCGACGCTTCGGCCACGATCTGCCCGATGAGCGGCGGCGAAAGGCGCGCCTGGCAGAACTTCATCACGGCGTTGCGCAGCTTCTTGTTCTTGGTGATCAGCGCGCCGATGCGGATGCCGCATTCGGAGTAGCGTTTCGATACCGAATCGATCAGTACAACGTTCTGTTCGATGCCTTCGAGATGGCAGGCCGAAATGTAGGGCGAGCCGGTATAGATGAATTCGCGATAGACTTCGTCCGAGAAGAGGAACAGGTCGTATTTTTTCACCATGTCGCGGATGCGGTTCATCTCGCGCCGGGTGTAGAGGTAGCCCGTGGGGTTGTTGGGATTGCAGATCAGGATGCCGCGCGTGCGGTCGTTGATCAGTTTCTCGAACTCTTCGATCGGGGGCAGCGCGAAGCCGTTTTCGATCGACGAGACGACGGGACGGATCACGGCGCCTGCCGAAATGGCGAAGGCCATGTAGTTGGCGTAGGCCGGTTCGGGCACGATGATCTCATCGCCGGGGTTGAGGCACGACATGAAGGCGAACAGTACGGCCTCGGAGCCTCCTGTGGTGACGATGATCTCCTCGGGCGAGAGCTTGATCTGGTATTGCTCGTAATAAGTAACCAACTTCTCGCGCAGCGAACGGTAGCCGTCGCTGGGGCTGTATTCCAGAACCTTGCGGTCGATGTGTTTCAGGGCTTCGAGGCCCTCTTTCGGCGAAGGCAGGTCGGGCTGGCCGATGTTCAGGTGGTAAATCTTCGTTCCCCGGGCGCGGGCGGCGTCGGCCAGCGGAACGAGTTTGCGTATCGGAGAGGCCGGCATCTGCTCGGCGCGGAGTGATATTTCAGGCATGTTTCGGGATTTTTGCGGACGGGGCGGTTATTCGACCTCGACCGTGGGACGGAATTTGATGACCTTGCGGGGTGGAATCTTCACGGCGGCGCCTGTGCGGGGATTGCGCCCTATGCGCTCGGACTTCTGCTGCACGCTGAACGAGCCCAGCCCGGTCAGGGTCAGCCGTTCGCCCTCGCGGAGAGCCTGCACCGTAACCCGGATGATAGAGTCGACGGCCTTGCGGGCCTCGATCTTCGAGATGTTCGCATCGAGGGCGACAGCCTCGACCAAATGAGCTTTGTTCATAACATCGTTGCGTGAAGAAAATAACCTCTAGGTCCTAACTCACTGACAAAGATATGCAAATTTCGGATAAAGACGAAAATTATTGTCCGAATTTGATTTTCGGCGCGGCGGTATGGACGATAAATCGGGGTAAAGATTTGGCGGAATGGAAAATCGGTACTACTTTTGTGCCCGGAAGGATGGCGGAGTGGTCGATCGCGGCGGTCTTGAAAACCGTTGAACTGCAAGGTTCCGGGGGTTCGAATCCCTCTCCTTCCGCCGAAGTACGACGAATAAAACAGCAAAACCCTGCAAATTAATTATTTGTGGGGTTTTGTGTGTTTAGTCCATAGGCATTAAAAAGCAGAGTAACGCAGGTCGGGAGTGGCCTATCCGGTGTACCGGATTTTTGATCGGATAAGTACGCCGAATTGCTAATAATGCGCTGTATTTCATTGCTTTACATCTTGATATAAGACGCTTGGGATATTATTTTTGTACCCTTAAAATAAGTGTCTATGGAAAGGACTACTTTCAGCCTGCTTTTTTACATCCGCAGGACTAAACTCAACAAAGCGGGCGAAGCCCCGATTTTCATGTGCGTAACCGTGAATGGACTGCGCGCGATGCCTCGGTAAAGCGTTTTATCGCTCCAAAAGTTGTCGGTCGATATTACGAGCCCTCAAAGTACAGCAGGCCGGTGCGCAGGCCGACTACCACACCATAGACGAACAACAGTGAAAGAAATAGGCAAGATATACCACAAAATTTGAGAGCAATAAATGCCATAAAAATACATGGTACAAAATATATGGCTTGTGTGTTTGATTTTGAGAAAGTATATGGAGATTATGGTAGAAATTTTATTGAAGTTCATCATGTTAAACCTTTATACGATTTAGGGAACGAAGAGGGACAGAGCCTGCTCCCGGAATTTACGATATATCGGGCTGTTTTAAAACGTTCTTTATTTAAGTACACAGAATAGTCCACAGCCGATTTTGACCGTCAATCCATTTTACCCGGACACAGTTCCGAGATTTTCTGCTTCAGATTATCCGCGTTAACCGGCTTGGGCAAACAACCGTCAAAGCCGCAGGAAAGGATCCGGCGCATATCTTCAGGATAAGCAAAAGCCGTTACGGCCACGATCGGTATGTCGGGCGATAATTTCCGGATGGCGGCAGTTGCTTCGTAACCGTCCATTTCCGGCATCTTGATATCCATTAAGATCATGCACGGACGATGCTTTTTAAACAAATCGATGGCTTCGCGTCCGTTCCAGGCGTGCAGCAGCGTATATTGTTTTTTGAGCATCGCTTCCAGAAGTTTGTAGTTTGCCGGATCGTCTTCGGCGATCAGCAGGATTGCCTCTCCGGTTTCCGGGCAGGGAACTTTGGGGGTTATTTCGGCAGGATCCGCCGCGGAACCCAGGGCCGAAATGCTTCTTGAAGGCAGCAGGAACCAGAATGTGGAGCCTTGCCCTTCGGCCGATAAGACGCCGATTTCACCGCCCAGCCGTTCGATGATGCTCTTGCTTATGGCAAGGCCAAGTCCCGTGCCTTTGGCTTTAGGATCGAGTTTGGTGAAACGGTCGAATACGCAATTTGTCATGCCGGGAGCGATGCCGCATCCCGTATCCTCGACATAAAAATACCAGCGTCCGTCGTGATGCTTCCTGTATCCGAAATGAATATGTCCCTTTTGTGTGAACTTCGCCGCATTGTTAATGAAATTATGGAGTACCTGCAAAAGACGCCCGCGGTCGGTATGGATCGTACAGCCTGTCTCCTGGTGTGTGCAGGCCACTTCGATGCCGGGTCTGTCCACCTTCAGTCGGGCAGTCTGTTCCAATTCGTTCATAATCCCGTTCAGGTCATGGTCCGCAAAGGTGAATTCCAGCGTTCCGGCTTCGATCTTGGACAGGTCGAGGATATCCCCTACGAGCTGCAACAGCAGGGAATTGCTGTTCCGGATAATACTGAGGTACTCCTGTTTTTCGGATTCTTCTTCCGACTCCGCCAGCAGTTCGGAGAAGCCTACGATCGCATTCAACGGGGTGCGTATTTCGTGGCTCATGTTGGCCAGGAAAGCGCTTTTGAGCGTGTTGCTGCGCTCCGCCTCGTCTTTGGCTTCACGCAGGGATTCTTCCAGGTGTTTCTGGGCCGTGACCACACGGGCCGAGCCGATCAGTTGCCGGGGTTTAACGCCGGTTCCTGATCTGAAAATATTACTCAAAGTCTCTACCCATTCGTATTCCCGATCATTGTACCAGTGTATCGGATACACTTCGTGGAACTCCGATATGCGGCCTTCGATAAGGTCGTCGAACTGATCGATGGCATGTGTCCTGTAATCGGGGGCTATCCGGGCGAAAAACTCGTCGAAGGAAAGGGTGAATTCTCCGTTCTCATCGGGCCCGGCAGCCTCTTCTGAATGGTAAATGTCGTATTTGCAGGAGAACTTCCCCGTCGCCAGGTCCCCCTTCCAAGGGACTATTTGCGCGATGCTCAGCACTGAGTAGAGCATGGCATTTTTTTCATCCAACTCTTCCATGGCCCGTCTGAGGGCCAGTTCTGTCGTTTTCTGTTCGGTAACGCGCTGCGCCGAGCCGATCAATGCAACAGGGCGCCCGTCGGCATCGCGCCGGGCCACACTGCTCTGCACCTGCACCCATTCCCATTCCCGGTCGTTGAACCAATGCACACGGTACGTATCGCAGAATTCGTCACGCTCGTCCCGGGATAAATCTTCGATCATTTTTACCGCGTCTTTCCGGTAGTCGGGATGGACACCGGCAAAATAGCGGTCCATCGGGATCACATAGCGTCCCTGGGCGTCGGGAGCTTCCGCGTTTTCGTGGTGATAACCGTTGTAATCACAATAAAAAATCTTTTTTTCGAGGTCGCACTCCCACGGAATGACATTCGCCAGACTCAGGACCGAAGAAAGAATCATGTTCTTGGAGGCGAGTTCATGCTTGGCCTGCAACAGCGACGCCTGGGTCTGGGTCAGTTCGGAGATGTCGAGCACGCTGTTCATAATCAGGTTTTCACCGCCGAACTCAAACTGGGTGCGCGTAACCATGAACGTATGTTCGTTCCCGTCGACGGTCATGTGTTTTTCAATGCCCCGATACTGCTTTTCATGGCCTTCGAACAACCTGCGGTCGAGTGCCTGCACTTCCCGGGCCATCGCTTCAGTCATAAAAAGCTCTTCCGTGCCTCCGATCATCTCGGCCGTCGTGTGCCCGAATATCTCCGCCTTTTTACTCCAGTAGACGTAGCGCCCGGTATCCATACTCTTGACAGCAATGGGAATGGCTATGTTGTCCAGCACCTCGGCAAAAAAGCGGTGCAGGTGCTGCGATTCGATTCGGGTAACGAATTCTTTGTCGATAGTCCGCAGTTGAATCAGGATATGATCCGTTTTCAGATAAAGCAGGGATGCTTCGTAATGATACGGTTTGCCGTCATCGTTGCCCGAACGGCTGAATACGAACCGGGACGATCGTTTGGTGCGTATCACGCTCTGAATCTGTTCATAGCCGATGTCGATCACATTTTTCAGACCCTTTTCCGTCAGGCGGCGGCCGATCAGCATTGGGGCATCTTTTGCCGAGACGATTTCTGGTTTGGGATGGATAATATCCAGTACAGTCCCATCACCGTCGCAGAGAATCAGCATATCGGGTATCGCTTCACAGATGACGTTCCGAAGATTGGCTATTTTAGGGAGGGTCGCAGTGCTGCTCATAAATTTACACGTTTTTTATCCTGTTAACAGGCAGTTTCAGCGTAAAACGGGCTCCCGTTTTAGGCCGGGACGAAACGCTGATCGTTCCTCCCAGACGCTCGATAATGGTTCGGCAGATCGACAGGCCCAGCCCGGCGCCCTGTGTGAAATTATCCACCTTGTAGAAGCGCTCGAAAATCCGTTCGGTCTGATCGGCCGGGATGCCGCAACCGGTGTCAGCCACAAATATCCTGACGCTTTCCCCGTCGCTCGAAAACGAATAACCCAAATCGATGTGCCCTCGGGATGTAAATTTGACCGAATTGTCCACCAGGTGCTCCACTACCTGCCGCAGGCGGATGGTGTCGGTCGTGATCCTGATGTCATCCGGCGGAAGCAGCAGGTTGAAATCGACACTCCGGGGGATGGAGCCGGTTTTTCGGAGGTAAATGTCCCGTAACAACTGTCCCAGGGCATATTCCGCGAAGCTGTATTCGATCGATTCCGATTCGATGCGGGAGAGGTCGAGGATATCCGATACCAGTGTGAGCAGGTGGTCGCAGTTCCTGCTGATCAGCGCCGCGTATTCCCGCGCTTCCTCGCTGTCCGGTTCGGCCTCTCCGCCTGCGAGCAGGTTCGAGAAACCGACGATCGCATTCAGGGGCGTGCGGATCTCGTGGCTCATATTGGCGATGAATGCGCTTTTGAGCTTATCGCTCTGCTCCGCTTTATTCTTGGCGTCGGTCAATGCTTGTTCGATATCCTTATGCGCCTGTGCGCTCATGCAGATACCCACGATCCGGTAGGGTTTGCCGTTCACTTCGCCCAGATACGTCGACTGCGCTTCGAACCATTCGTAGGTATCGTCGCCGCGGCGCAGCCGGAACGAAACCCGATAGGGGTAATGCTCTCCGTTGAGCTGCATGGCCAGGGCGTCGAAAACACCTTGCCGATCCTCGGGATGAAGCCGTGAGGAATACTCTTCCATGGTCATCGTACCGTCTTCGGTGGGAATCCCCGTATATTCGTAATACCGCGGATCGATCACCATGGCCCCGAGTCCGAAATCATAAAACCACGGAAAGATTCCGCTCGTCCTGAGCGCCATCTCCACCATGGAATCATTCGTCATTTCATCCGCCACATTGCGGAATGAGAACATGAAATTGCCGCCGTCCAGACGCGAGATCGTCCCCGTGATAAAAAACACGGTTTTCCCGTCGTCGGTGCTGAGAATGGCGTCTTTGGGAACGGACATTTTCCCGATTGCAGGATCGGTGAATGCTGCGACGATATCCGGCAGAATATTTTTATTATGAAATGTGACCGATATCAGTTCCGTGAGTTTGCGGCCTGTAATCTCCTCTGTCAGACGCAGGTCTGCGCGGGCCGGTTCGTTTGTCCGAAATACGGCGCCTTCGCTGTCGAAAAACACAACGCTGCTCTGCAATCCGTCCAGCAGGTCGTCCGGGATATTTTGGATGTTCTTTCGGCGCTCCTCTTCTTGCATCGCGTCCGTTTCCATATTTTCGGGGTATGTAGTCGCCGCACACATAATAACTGGTTTTGCTCGGAAATATCGTTATATTCAAGCCTCTGCAGAGTCGGAACGTTACACTTTACCGACTTTAAGTGTGCTAAAATTAATGCAAAACCGCATTTTATTTACCATTCGGTCGATTATTGCTTTTAACCGGCGAAATCACGGCAGAAATATTGCAAAAACAGCTATTATCTTTGCACACGATAAGATACGCTTATAGAGGCAATGGCTACAGAAAAGAAAACAGACCGGTTTGAAACCGGACCTGCGGCGTCCGGCAGGAAGTTCGGAATCGAAGCCGAGTTCAGTATTCATACGGAACTTGAGGCTTTGCCGATATCCGGGTGTCCGGCCTACCTGCAAGAGGTGATCGGCGGTGTCTGCGTATCGGGCTCAGCTATTATAACTGTTTTCAACAGGAGGTTTACGCTCCAGCAGGGGATGGTTTTTCTCCTGCTTCCCTGGCAGCTCGCATCGATCCGGGAGATCAGCGGTGATTTCCGCATCACGTTCTTCCGAACGTCGGAGGAGATGTTCACCGACAGCCTCAGTTCCCTGTGGAGAGTTACGCCCGATTTCTTTTTCTTTATGGGCAAACATGTCGCATCGGATCCTGCTCCCGATAATATCAGACGTTTTCAGAACTATTGCGACCTGCTGGAATATCGGGCCAGGTTCGTGCCGGAGGAGTTTCGCAGGGAGTCGATCATGCAGCTGCTGAGGGTCTTTTTCTGGGACCGCTACATTTTTTATGTCACCGAACCGGATTCGCACAGCCACAAATTCCAGTATACACGCAAGGAGGAGTTCGCTTATCGGTTCCTGCACATGGTCCTTGAGGATCACTCCCCGGATAAGGATGTGGCCTACTATGCCGAGAAACTGGGCGTTTCCCCGAAATACCTGACCACGCTGATCCGGAGTATCAGCGGACATTCGGCCCGCGACTGGATCGTCCGCTATATGCTCATCGAGATCAAATCGTTGCTGCGTGAATCGTCGATGGACCTGAAATTGATCGCCGCGCGGCTCCGGTTCCCGGACCAGTCGACCTTGAGCCGTTTCTTTCGCCATTACACCGGAATGACTCCTTCCCAATACCGTAAAAAAATCTTTTTCTGATCGCGCCCGATATTCACCCGGATTTCGGCCTCTTTTCGGCAAAAAATGCTCGGGTTTCACTATTTCATGGCAATAATTTACCGGATAATTATTCATCGGATTATTGCATTTATTTTTGTGTCGGTAAATAATATTTTATATCGCACCCTGTCCGAAAAACCGGATGACGTTGCGATATAGACAACAGACAATAACAGCCATGAAAAAAAGACGAAACTTATGCTTGTTGCTATCGGCAACCGTAGCATTTACGGCATTGCTAACCGGGTGTATCAAACATCCGGATGCAGGCCCCGACATCCCGAAACCGGGCGAAGGTACTTTCGATTACGCCACGACGGTCAATATTCCGCTTTCGGTGGATTATTCCAGGAAGGGGAACAAAGCCCTTTTCGAGGTCTACACGGAAAACCCGCTGGGGAAATCGGCAGACGGAACAACGGTCAAAAAAGAGGATGTCCAGTCGATCCTGAAGGCCTACACCGACGACAACTCCAGGTATGCAGGTGTGGTCAATCTTCCGACGGCTGCCGACAAGGTGTGGCTGTACAGCGAATCCTACGGCCTGCCCACCTGCGTGGAAACGGAAGTGACCGCATCGGGCATTTCGTTCGAGTTGAATGCTTTTCTGAAAAAACTGGAATCCGAGGCGCAGCAGGCGGATAAAACGACGGCAGCATCGGCCTCTTCGACACGCGGCGGATCGACTCCGGAGAATGTATTTAACATCCAGACATCCCTGGGAGGTTACGACAGAAACGGCAAGCCCGACTATCTCGAAGCAGCCCTTGCCGAAGTTCCCGAAGGCTTGATGAACCGCATCCAGCATGTCCTGCTCCCCGGTACGAACAATTCCCAATATGCCAAACCGGCCGAACTGGTCAATATCAAACTGACGAAAGACGCCTCCCTGACGCTGGTATTCCTCTCCGAACTGGCCCAGTGGACCAATTCCATCGGATACTATTGCTACGACACGAAGAATCCGCCCACGACCCTGGACGCGTTCCTCGATCTGCCCAAGTATGTCGTGTTCCCGAACTGTTCGATGTACAACAGCAGCGAGGACCTTATGTCGGGTTATTTCCCGCCCATGCAACCCGGAATGCAGGTGAAACTGAAATATTACGGTAAAGACGGCCAGCCCTCGGACAAATTCCCGGCAGGCATTACGGTCGGCTGGTTCATTATGCCCAAGGGGTTCAACGTCGGCTGGAGCCGAATCGTAAATCCCACGAACTTTGCCGGATTCAAATGCTCGAACAGCATTTTCAACAATATGTATGGTCCGGAGCAGCGCGTCTGTGTAAGTCTTTATGACACGAAAAGCACCAAGACGGTCATCGGCTTCGAGGACGGCGCGGATAATGACTACAAGGATGTGATGTTCTATCTGGAATCCGATCCCGGGGACGCCATCGTCGATCCGGACCGGCCGGTGATCGATCCCGGTGAGGAGGAGTATCCGCCCGTGGTGGGTGATCCGCTCGAAGGGACGCTGGCTTTCGAAGACCTGTGGCCCAGCCAGGGCGACTACGACATGAACGACGTAGTGGTAGCTTATAAGACGACCTTTACGACGGACAAAAACAACAAACTGATCGCCATCGAGGATGTGTTCACTCCGCTGCACGATGGCGGCACTCTGAACAATGCGTTCGGATACCAGTTGGATATACCGGCGACAGCCGTCAAGAGCGTGACCGTGGATAAGAATACCTCTTCGGCACTGACTGCAAACGGACTCGAAACCAAGCAGGACAAAGCCGTGGTCATGCTCTTCGACAACATCGACGATGCTCTGAAACAAGGACCGATTACGGTTACCATGGAGCTGGACGGAAGCATTTCGATGGACAAGGCAACCCGAAAGACTTTGTACAATCCGTTTATCTGCGTGAGCAACGGCAAGGAGGGGTTCACCCCGGGCGCCGTTCGCAAAGAGGTTCACCTGACCAATTACGTCCCCACGACATTGGCCGACCTTACTGGTTTCGCAACCAGCGACGACAAGAGCACGGTAGATAAGGGCGGCAATCTCGTCGGACCGTATTATTACGTGACCTCCGACCTGCATCCCTTCGCCATCGACCTGCCGATAACCGACTACCGGATTCCGGCGGAAAACGTCAAAATCGACGATTGCTATCCCGACTTTGCCGGATGGGTTACCAGCAACGGCGAAAAGAACAAGGAGTGGTATCTCAAACCCGCAAAATAGGACAGCCTCGACTTCAACTAAATACCGGATTCAGTTTTGAGGAAGCCTGCCGTTTTACGGCGGGCTTCTTTGTTATATCGCTCCGATCTGCTGTTATGTATAATGAAAGGCGTGAAATTGGCTTCCACATCGTGTTTTGTAAGGACATAAATATTCAGATAGGGCGCGCTGTGTCCGATGTTTGGTAGCTTCATTTTGAGATAGCGTTTGGCATCATACCAAATTATAGCGTGATTTGCTTTCGACGATCACAAGCAGATCGTAGCATACCGTTTCGCTGCGGGGTGTCCCGCTCGCCTGCAAGCCGAACAAAACGATAAAGGCGGGGGCTAACAGTTCCCGCAGGCATTCGGCAATCCGGGCGGCTTCGCAGGATCGTAGAGCAAACGGGATTCAGGAGTTTGTTCCGACGCGGGAATGGATTGCGGTTCGGGTTGGGGGTTTTCGGGGGCTATGGGTTGTACAGACGGGTCCTGTGCAGGGCTTTGATTCATTTCCATATTGTTGATTGTTAGAAATTTGAAATATTGAGAACTATCCTTATCGTGCGCAGGGCACAACAAAGAGAATAAAGAACTGGTTGGCAATCGCTTGCTAATCCGGCTGGTGAAAATGGAAACGAATCGGGAGGTTGCACGGCGGGAACCGCCTGTGGGTCTGGGCCTGTTGGCCTGCACTGCCGGAGCGAGTGTCTTATGTAGTGTTTGTCATAAAATAAAAAGAGGTAACGCAGGTGACAAACACTACACAGACTTAACTGACGTATGTTTACCGTTCGCGGGATTACTTCCCAACGGCGCTGCACTATCAAGCTCTAATATTTAGTGGCTTGTATGCGGGAATAAAAATATTATAGTGTTTGTCAAGGGCAAAGATAAGAATTATTCTTTATTTTATCTCAATATACACAACAAGCACAATAAAATTCAGATATCTTATTCTATATTTTATTATTTTTACAGAAAATATTTGAAACAATGGTTTGGGAGTCGCTTGATATTATAAATGATAAGGGTGAGAAAGTTAAAGCAATTGCCCCTGTAATTGTATCTGCAAGTAGATCGACAGATATTCCGGCTTTTTATGCCGATTGGTTTTTCAATCGTTTGAAAGTGGGATATTCTGCATGGATAAACCCCTTTAATGGAACCAAATCCTATATCTCCTATAAGAACGCTCGACTGATCGTGTTTTGGTCAAAAAATCCGAAACCATTACTTAAACATCTTGATAAACTTAATGATTTCAACATTAATAGTTATATCCAATTCACATTAAATGACTACTTAAAAGATAAACAAGAATTAGGCGTTCCCCCATTGGATCAAAGAATTGAAACCTTTATTAAACTATCAGAAAAACTTGGCAAAGGGAAAGTTATATGGCGATTTGATCCGCTATTCTTAACTGATAGACTCTCTGTTGATGATTTATTGAAAAAGATAGAACATATTGGAAATCAGCTATATCTACATAATGAGCATCTTGTTATAAGTTTTATTGACATAGGTATTTATAAAAAGGTTGCCGCAAATTTATCTAAGATAAAAACAGGAATACGTGAATTTACATCTTCAGAAATGATTGATTTCGCTTCCGGACTATTTCGCTTAAACCAAAAATGGGGGTTTTCAATAGGTACTTGTGCCGAAAAGATAGACCTTGATTCTTTCGACATACATCATAATAAGTGTATTGATGAGCAACTTATCATAAAACATTTTTCACAAGATAAAAAGCTAATGGATTTCCTTGGGATAAAATTCCAGATGCCGGATATATTTAGCAATGAAAGTCAAATTTGTCTAAATAAATCTATTAAAGATAAAGGACAGCGTGAATTCTGCGGTTGTATAATTAGTAAAGATATCGGACAATATAACACCTGTCCTCACCTTTGCGAATATTGCTATGCGAATAATTCCAAAGAATTGGCTCAAAGCAATTATAAACACTATTTGGAAAATCCTTTTTCAGAAACTATAACCGGATTGTAAGATGAATTTTGACTTTTCAACTATTGCTATGACTATTGCAAAAGGGAGACCGATTATTACATCACAAGAAGAATACCTATCTGCAATTGATAGATTGGTTAATCCTACATTCTCAGAAGTAAGAGAACTTGCTAAATCCTATTATATGAATATGGATCAGTCAACAGCAAATGCAGCCCATCGAGCCATTGGTGGTGGCAAAGTCATTATTAGTACAATCGAACAATGTGCTGCATATTTTTTTTGGTTTGGGAAAAAACATATAACAAATATTTCTAAATTATATAATAATTTACCGGAAGATTTATTTACAGAAGATCAAGAGATTGATTTAATAGATTGGGGATGTGGGCAAGGACTTGCAACGATGCTTTTATGTGATTTTATAGAAGAGAAAAGGACTACTATCAAGACTGTCACTTTGATTGATCCATCAAGTGTTGCATTAGAACGAGCAGAGATATATGTGAAGAAATTTTTACCCGATGCTACGGTGGTGAGTATTAGTCAAAACTTTGAAACGATAAGCGAGAAACAATTTGCACATTGCTCATGCACAACGCATATTCATTTATTTGCAAATATTATTGACGTGCCAGAGATCAACCTTCCCGTTTTAATATCACTTATACAATCAATTTGTGTTGAAAAAAATTATTTTTTATGTATGAATCCAGCATACCAAGGGGATCTGCGGCATTGCCAAATGGAATGTCAGCGTGTTTGTAGATTCAACTATTTTATAACCTCCCTCAAGGGTAAGATAATTAAATATTACTGTGACTATCCCGCTTCTACTGGAATACAATTCAGTATAGTTAGCAAATAATCATGCATCTATTTACATATCCCTCAAAAATATATTATCTTTGTACTAACCAAGTGCAACACAGGGTAAAGCGATGCAAATCGGCTGTGGGCTATTCGGTGTACTAAAAAAAGGACTGTTTTACAACAGACTGATATCCGGCGGTTTTCGGGAAAGGTTCTGTTTCCTTTCCTTCCGCAAAACAGGAGGACCGGGTTGCAAATCTGATTTGCAACCCGGTTTTTTCCCATGTGCTGGATTGGTCCGGGGCAGGGCGATCGGGACGGCGGCAGGGATTTACCCGGTTGCTGGAAAACGTTCGTCGGCGTATGGGGTACAGGAGTTGGAGAGGGGGACAATAATAAATAGGATCGGGGGCCGGGTTTTATGGCGGGACGACGTAGTTTTTCAAAAAAACATAAAATGCGTTCCAGCCGATGCTGAAAGCCCGCTTTTTCGTATTTCGGAGGGCTTGTTTCCTGTGGCGAAAGAGCCGATTGGTGTCCCAATTCAAAAATAATTGTTATATTTGTCCGAATTTTTAAACTAAAATACGATGGCATACAATTTATTGAAAGGAAAGAAAGGCCTGATTTTCGGAGCACTCAACGAGCAGTCGATCGCCTGGAAAGTGGCGGAACGCGCCGTGGAAGAGGGAGCCGAAATCGTCCTGACGAATACTGCCGTATCTATCCGCATGGGAACCATCGGCGAACTGGCCGAAAAATGCAATACGATCGTCGTTCCGGCTGACGCTACGAGCGTCGAAGACCTGGAAAACCTGATTGACAAGACTATGGAGCATTTCGGGGGTAAGTTCGACTTCATGCTTCACTCGATCGGCATGTCGCCCAACGTCCGCAAGGGCCGTACGTACGACGATCTGGACTACGATTACCTCTCGAAGACACTCGACATCTCGGCTATCTCGTTCCACAAGGCTATTCAGGTAGCCCGCAAGAAGGACGCTATCAACGACTGGGGTTCGATTGTGGCCCTTTCGTACATTGCCGCTCAGCGTACGCTTTACGGTTACAACGATATGGCCGATGCCAAAGCGTTGTTGGAGTCGATTGCGCGCAGTTTCGGCTACATCTACGGCCGCGAGAAGAACGTGCGTATCAATACCGTATCGCAGTCGCCGACGCCGACCACGGCCGGAAGCGGCGTGCTGGGGCTGGGCGACCTGATGGGTTTTGCCGAGAACATGTCGCCGCTGGGCAACGCCACGGCGGAGGATTGTGCGGACTATGTGCTGACGCTGTTTTCGGACCTCACGCGCAAGGTCACGATGCAGAACCTCTACCACGACGGCGGTTTCTCGTCGATGGGTATGTCGCGTCGTGCGATGAAGACCTACGAGAAGGGCATGCGTTTCGAGGACGTGCACCAGAACCAATTTCCGTTCGGAGACAAGGAAGAAGAATAGGCGGAAACGGATATATAGAAAAGCGGGGGCCTTGGCTCCCGCTTTTGCGTCTTAATATTGATGGTCGTCGCCGCGAATTTCCTCGCGGGTGATCGCTTGGCGGTTCATGGCCCGCCAGGCGTACCAGATGTAAGCCGCGACCAGCGGGACGAAGAGCGATACCCAGGCCATCGTCTTGAGCGTGAAGAGGCTCGATGAGGAGTTGTAGATCGTCAGCGACGACTGCATGTCCGTGAGCGAGGGGTAGTAGGCGGTGTTGTTCCATCCGGCCAGCAGCAGCAGAGACAGCACGGTGAGGACCGTGCCGACGCCCCCGAACCAGATGGCATGCCGGTTCGAGCGCCAGCCCAGCCAGACGCTCCACAGCACCGAGACCACGCCGATAAGCAGTACGGCCGTGACGTAGGGCATTTCCAGCAGGTTGTGAAGGTATTTGTAGGGTTCGACGGAGATTCGGCCCGCGGCGTCGACCGACCAGCCGTCGGCGAGGATTAATGCGACGAGCCATGCTACGAAGCATGCTACGAAGAGCACGGCGAACGTGCGCATGCGGCGTGCGGCGCGCCGGAAAATTACTTCGTCGTCGATGTTGTTCATGAAATACTGGCAGGCGAGCGTCATGGCCAGCAGCACGACTGCTATGCCCAGCAGGACGTTGCGCCATTCGGCGACGGCTTCCAGCCCGTGCCACGGCGTCGCCCACTGCGAGATGACCGCCGCACCGCCCTGGTTGGCGAGGTTGAGGCGGTCGACGGTAAATTCCGCCCCTGTGAAGAAGGTTCCGACGGCGGTTCCGATCAGCAGCGGCCCCAGTACGCCGTTGATCAAAAGGAATGCATTGAAGGTCTTCTCGCCGAAAACATTGGCGGGTTTGCGGCGGTATTCGTAAGCCACGGCCTGCAGGACGAAGCAGAACAGGATGGCCATCCAGACGTAGAACGCCCCGCCGAACGACGTGGAGTAGAAGAGCGGGAACGAGGCGAAGAATGCGCCGCCGAATGTCACGAGCGTCGTGAAGGTGAACTCCCACTTGCGGCCCAGCGAGTTGACGAGCATGTTGCGTTCCTCCTCCGTGCGGCCGATGTTGTAGAGCAACGCCTGTCCGCCCTGCACGAACATCAGGAAAACCAGGATGGCTCCCAGCAGGGAGATGATCAGCCACCAATAATGTTGGAGTAATGTTATCGTATCCATGGTTTAGTCGTTTTTAGGTCCTATTTTGATCTGCCGGAACATGATGCTCAGTTCGGCGATGAGCAGTGCGGTGAACAGCACGAGGAAGAGGAAGAAGGTTGTGGAAACCGATCCGCTGGGGATTTTCGAGGCCGCGACGCCTACGGGCATCAGATCCTGGATGGCCCACGGCTGACGGCCGACTTCGGCCACGATCCAGCCTGCCTGCGAAGCGAGGTAGGCCAGCGGAATGGACCATACGGCGATCCACAGCAGCCAGCGTTTGCCGGAAAGCCGGTCTTTGCGGTTGAACCACCATATGAGGCCCAGCAGCAGGATGAAGAAACAGCCGGCGCCGACCATCACGCGGAACGAATAGAACAGCAGCGGCACGTTGGGCACGATCTGCTGCGGGGAGTCGAGGTAGCCGTAGCCGAAGTAGGCGAAATGATCGCGCAGGAACGCTTCGCCCTCGGGTGTCGAACGGTCGAACTTGGCTTCGATTTCGGCGATCGCCGCCGTATCGCCTGTCTCGCGGGCCGTCCGGTAACGGCCCAGTTCGTCGACGGCCACGCGCCCCCGTTCGATCTTCTCCCCGGCCGACAGGATGCCGTATTCTTCGTTGCCGTAGACCAGGTCGTTGATGCCCGGCACGAATGCGTCGGCGTCGCGGAAGCTCATCAGCGATAGCAGTTTGGGGATGTCGATCTTGAAATAGAAAGCGTCGTCGTTGTTGGTGCGCTGCTGCTCGGGGCGCAGAACCCCGACGGCGGTGAGCGGCGCGCCCTGCTGGCCCTCGTAGAGGGCTTCCATGGCCGCCAGTTTCATGGGTTGCACGCGAGCCACGATGGAACCTGACTTGTCGCCCGTGAACGCCGTGACCAGTGCGAAGACGAATCCGAAGGCCGAGGCGATGGCGATGCTCTTGCGGGCCATTTTCTGCTCGCGTCCCCGCAGCAGATACCAGGCCGAGACGCCCACGACGAACAGGGCAGCCAGTACGAACGACGAAGTGACGGTGTGGAAGAATTTGTTGACCGCGACGGGTGACAGCGCCACGGCCGAGAACGAGGTCATTTCGTTGCGCACGGTTTCGAGGTTGAAGTCGCAGCCCACGGGGTACTGCATCCACGAGTTGGCCACCAGAATCCACCAGGCCGAGAGGTTGGCGCCGACGGCCGTGAGCCATGTAGCCGTGAGGTGGAAACCCCGGCTCACCTTGCGCCAGCCGAAGAACATCACGGCGATGAAGGTCGATTCGAGGAAGAAGGCGAAGATGCCTTCGATGGCCAGCGGGGCGCCGAAAATGTCGCCCACGAAGTGGGAGTAGTTGGACCAGTTGGTTCCGAACTCGAATTCGAGAATCAGCCCCGTGGCGACGCCGATGGCGAAGTTGATGCCGAACAGGCGCATCCAGAATTTGGTCGTGCGCAGCCAGAATTGGTCGTTCGTGCGGACGTAGAGGGTCTCCATGATGGCGATCAGGACGCCCAGTCCGAGTGTCAGCGGGACGAACAGCCAGTGGTAGATAGCCGTCATGGCGAATTGCGCCCGCGACCAGTCGACGGTGGATAGGTAGTCGGAAATCATAAGGGTAGGTTAATTATCGGGGGTCAGGTTTTCCAGTACGTAGTCGGCCTTTTCGCCGGGGCTTTTGCCCGCGAGCAGGTCGGGGAAGAAGAAGACTTTCAGAACGGCGAACATGATGAAAAGTTTGATGAGGATGATGGCCCACAGGGTGCGTCCCACGGTCATTTCGCGGAATCCCTCGACGTAAAACCGGATCACTTTGCGGATCGTTTCCATCTTGCTGTGTTTTGGATGTTCTATCAAAGTTAAACAGAAAAAAGGAAATATGAAAGCCTCGGGCCCGAAAAAACACGCCGGGGGTATGATACGGCCGGAAACGGCTACCCGAAGGTGGAATTTTGCGGTTGCCGCGGTAAGGGTCTTGTGTCTTTTTGTTGCCGGAAAACACTGCAATACGACGGATGAAAACCGGGGTTTATCCTTTTTGCGGCCGAAAAGTCCGGGGAAAATTCGTACTTTTGTCCCCCGTAAAAGTCAATCGGGAAAAACGATGAAGGAAAATACCGAAAAACTGCCGTCGCCGTGGGTGTCGGCCATTCCGCTGGCGGTGCTCACGCTGCTGCTCTATGTGGTGATCCGGGCCTTCGGGGGCGATGCGATCAACGGCGGAAGCCAGATCGCCCTGCTGTCGGCCACGTCGGTCTGTGTGATGCTTGCAATCGGCGTTTACCGCTGCCGCTGGGCCGTACTGGAGGAGTCCATCATCGACAATATCCGCGCGTCGGCTTCGGCGATCGTCATCCTGCTGCTGATCGGCGCCATCGCGGGTACGTGGATGATTTCGGGCGTGGTTCCGACAATGATCTACTATGGGCTGCAAATCCTCCATCCGTCGTTTTTCCTCGTGGCCTCGTGTGCGATCTGCGCCGTAGTGTCGCTGATGACCGGAAGTTCGTGGACCACCATCGCTACGATCGGCGTCGCTCTGATGGGCATCGGCGAGGCGATGGGATTCCCCGAAGGGTGGGTTGCCGGAGCCATCATTTCGGGGGCCTATTTCGGCGACAAACTTTCGCTGCTGTCCGATACCACGGTGCTGGCCTCGTCGACGGTCGGCGTCAGCGTGTTTACCCATATCCGCTATATGCTTTACACCACCGTGCCGTCGATGCTCATCGCCCTGGGAGTTTTTACCGTCGCGGGTTTGGCGCTCGACCACGGGGCCGCAACGCATGCCGAACAGTATGCTGCGACGCTCGCCGCGACGTTCCGCATCTCGCCGTGGCTTTTGCTGGTCCCGCTGGCCACGGGAATACTCATCGCGAAAAAACTGCCGGCCATCGTGACGTTGTTCTGCGCCGTGGTCTTTGCCTGCGCGGCGATGCTCGCGGCCCAGCCCGAAATGGTGGTCCGGGTGGCGGGTGTCGAGGGGCTGGACTTCATGTCGGGGTTCAAGGGGGTGCTGATGACCTGCTTCGGGCCGACGGCCATCCCGACGGGAACGCCGCAACTGGATGAGCTGGTCGCTACGCGCGGCATGGCCGGGATGCTCAACACCGTGTGGCTGATTATTTGCGCCATGTGCTTCGGCGGGGTGATGACCGGCAGCGGCATGCTGCGTTCGCTGACGGTTATTTTCCTGCGGTTCGTGCGCCGCACCTTTTCGGCCGTGGCTTCCACGGTGGGCGCGGGAATCTTCTTCAACCTCTGCACCGCCGACCAGTATATCTCGATCATCCTTTCGGGGCGGCTTTTCAAGGAACTCTATGCCGAACGGGGGCTGGAGCCCCGGCTGCTGAGCCGTTCGGTGGAAGACTCGGCGACGGTCTGCTCGGTGCTCATCCCGTGGAACTCGTGCGGCATGACGCAGGCCACGGTGCTCGGGGTTTCGACCTTCGTTTATGCGCCCTATTGTATTTTTAATATCGTCTCCCCGCTGATGTCGCTGCTCGTCGCGGCTGTGGGGTGGAAAATAAAACGGAAAAAATGAATACCGAACTCGTCATCTTCGACCTCGACGGCACGCTGCTCGATACGATCGGGGACCTGGCTGTCGCATGCAACGCCGTGCTGGCCCTCAGGGGACTTCCGCAGCACTCCTACGAGGAATACTGTCATTTTGTCGGCAACGGCATCATGCGGCTGGTGGAACGGGCGCTGCCCGAACCGCTGCGCTCGCCCGAAAACGTCGCGCTCGTGCGGGCCGATTTCGTAAAATACTATACGGAGCATATCGACACCTATACAAAACCCTATTCGGGAATTCCCGGACTGCTCGCCGAACTGGCACGGCGGGGCGTACGGATGGCCGTAGCATCGAACAAGTTCCAGGCCGGAACCGAAAAGCTCGTCAGGCTGTTTTTCCCGGAGGTGGAGTTCGCGGCAGTCTTCGGCCAGCGGCCCGACGTGCCGCTGAAACCTTCGCCGGCAGTCGTTGAGGAAATTCTCGCGCTGACGGGTACGGCTAAAGAACGCGTGCTGTACGTCGGTGATTCGGGTGTGGATATCGAAACCGCGGCGGCTGCCGGAGTGCGCTCGGCAGGGGTGACGTGGGGTTTTCGCGACCGGGAGGAGCTCGTCGCAGCCGGGGCGCGGCATCTGGTCGACCGTCCTGACGAACTGTTGGAATTGCTATAAAATCCGGAAAAATTTGCAGAATCCGTTTTTACGCCTTACATTTGTTCCCGAATGGTAACAAGCCGAAAAATAACAGCAGAGCGCGACCGGGAAGCGACCGAACGGCGTTTGGTCGATACGGTGGGCGAACTGGTCCGGGAGAACGGATTCGAGAAGATCGGGGTCAACGCGGTTGCCGCCCGGTCGGGCGTTTCCAAGATTCTGGTGTATCGCTATTTCGGCTCGGTGGAGGGCTTGCTGGCGGCCTATATCCGGCGTTACGACCTGTGGCTGAATTTTCCGCAGGACCTTCCGGACCGCGGGGAGTTGCCGGAGTTCCTGAAGCGGACGTTCCGGGAGCAGATTGCGCGGCTCCGCGGGGATGCGACGCTGAAACGGTTGTACCGGTGGGAATTGTCGTCGGATAACGAGCTGATCGTGCGCCTGCGCGAACAGCGCGAGCAGGTCGGGCGGGAGTTGATCCGCCGGGTTTGCGTCGTGACGGGCCATCCGGAAGAGCAGATAGCCCCGCTGGCTTCACTGCTGTCGGCGTCGGTGACCTACCTGGTCTTGCTCGGGGAGTTCTGTCCCGTTTACAACGGCATTTCGTTGCAGGAAGATGCAGGCTGGGAGCGGATCGGACAGGGGATAGACCGGCTTGTCGATGCGATCCTGAAGTCGTAGCCGTCGGTGCGGCTTTTTTTTGACGGAAATGTTACTTGTTGGTAACATATTATAAACGAATTAAAATGATGCGAAAAATGGGATTAGGATGGATTTTGCCTTTGGTGTTGTTCGCCGGGTGCGACAAGGAACTGGTCGGGTACGGGCAGGGAAGCCTGAAAGTGGTCGTCGAGCAGGGAGATGCGTGGCTGCACGACTATCCGCTGTTCATGGGGATGAAAAAGAAAAATGCGCCGCAGGTTGCGGTGTGGGTGGAAGACACGGCGGGCACTTATCTCGCGACGGTCTACGTGAGCCACAAGATCGCCACCCAGTCGTGGACCATGGCCGGGGGCAGCCGCCGTGCAGAGGCTTTGCCCCATTGGTGTCACGCCCGGGGTGTACGGTACGCCGACGGGCTTTACCTGCCGACGAAGGACAAGCCGCTGACCGACGGTATTTCGGGAGCTACGCCGCGCGGTTCGTTCGACCTGAAACTGTCGCCTGCCGAAGGGTTGACACATTTTGTGGTGAAGGTCGAGGTCAACCACTCGACCGATTTCAACGAGGCTTATCCTGCGTCGGCCCGGGAAGGCGACCCCGGCTATTCGGGCGGGAAAAACGGCAGCGGACAGCCTGCGCTGGTCTATGCCGCGGAGGTCGACCTGTCGTCGGGCGAACGGGAGTTCGAAGCCGTATTGTTGGGACACAGTAGTCCCGATGGCAGTTGCGGGGCGGTTTACGATGACCTTTCGGGACTGACGACGGCGCTCCGCATCGTGAAACGCATCACCGTCTGCATCCGATGAAAAGCGCTGTTTTCCTGCTGGCGGCGGTGCTTGCTGCCGTGACCGCCTCGGGACAGTCCGAGTCGCGCTTCGCTTACTCGACAGCCCTGGGTGTGGGCATTGCCCTGAACGAACCTGCTTCGACGCCCTTCGTGTGGCGTGCGGCGGGGTATTATAAAATAAGCGCCCGTTTTTGGACGGGCGCCGGAACGGGGATTTCCCGTTATGAGAAGACTTTGATTCCGCTCTACGCCGAAGCGCGGCTGCTGCTCCTGCGGCCCCGCCGCTTCACGCCCTATGCCGGGTGCGCCGCCGGATATGCTTTTGCTCTGCAGAAAGAGGCGAAGGGCGGTTTTTTGTTGAGTCCCGCCGTCGGTGTGCAGTATGCGTTGCGCGGCGGGCGGCGGATATTTGTCGCTGCGGGTTACGAATTGCAGAAGCTGGAACGGCTCCGCAGGTACGACGGGTCTTATTTCTCGGCACAGTTCGCTGAAAAGCTGAGTCACGGCTCGCTCCTGCTGCAAATCGGGTTTCAGTTCTGATCAGCAGTACTCTTTCACGTCCTGGGCTGTGATGCGCTCCCCGGAGAGGATGATCAGCCGCTCGATGACGTTTCTCAGTTCGCGGATATTGCCGCTCCACTGCATCCGTTGCAGGGCCGCCAGCGCGTCGGCGTCGATCTGCTTCGGCGCAGAGTCGTATTCGGCCGCGATCGTGCGGATGAAGTGGTCGACGAGCGCCGGGATGTCCCCGGCGTGTTCGCGCAGCGGCGGAACCCGCACCACGATCACCGCCAGGCGGTGGTAGAGGTCCTCGCGGAAGTTGCCCTTCTGGATCTCCTCGCGGAGGTTCTTGTTCGTGGCCGCCACCACCCGCACGTTGACTTCGATGTCCTTGTCGCTGCCCACGCGGCTGATGCGGCTCTCCTGCAGGGCCCGCAGGACTTTGGCCTGCGCCGCCAGCGACATGTCGCCGATTTCGTCCATGAAGAGTGTGCCGCCGTCGGCCTGCTCGAACTTGCCTTTGCGCTGTTTGACGGCTGAGGTGAAGGCTCCGCGCTCGTGGCCGAAGAGTTCGCTCTCGATCAGCTCCGAAGGGATGGCCGCACAGTTGACCTCGACGAACGGGGCCGCAGCACGGACACTCTTGGCATGGAGCCAGCGGGCCACGAGCTCTTTGCCCGTGCCGTTTTCGCCCGTGATCAGCACGCGGGCCTCGCACGGGGCCACCTTGTCGATCAGCCGGCGGACATGTTCGATTTCGGGCGAGATGCCGATGATCTGTTCCGCCTGCGAGGGGTGTGCGCGGCGGCTGCGCCTTGCGGGAGCCTGTTGAGGGGCTGCCTGTGCGGGTGCGGGGTTGTCGATGGTACGGTGCAGCGATTGCAGCAGCCGGTTCATGTCGATGGGTTTGGTGAGGAAATCCTGCGCGCCGTTGCGTACGGCCTGGAGCGCGGTATCGATCGAGGTGTCGGACGAAAGCGCTATGAACGGTATGCCTGCGTCCGGGACTTTGCATTCCGTATCGGACAGGATCACGTCGAACGGAATCTTTTCACACAACACCGAGGCCGCAGCCTCGTTCTCGACGGCTTCCGTCGAAAAACCTTCATACTCCAACCGTTCGCGCAGAATGTTTCGCACACTTTTTGATTGGTCCAGAATTAAAACCTTTGCCATAGCTTGTTTTTCCTGAAATTTTACGTAATTTTGCCGGTGAAAAACACCGACTTAAGCAGGTGAAGCCTTGGTGAAGGCCGGAAGATTCCGGTTTATTCACACCCGGTTTTACACTGCCCGTGTCCCAAAGTTAGGGCATTCTGCGGTGTAAAACCAATTTCGGCTGGTCCGGCCACGAGGTGCGGAAAACCCGGAAAAACGTCTTGAACAGGTCTATCGCAATGGCCCTGCCGGAGGCTTCGGCGGACGAATTGCAACAGTGCGCCGGACCGCAAATACAATATGAAGAAGAATTATAATTACACACGACGCAAGTTGTACCTGCCCGAATACGGGCGCCATATCCAGGAGATGATCGACTCGCTGCTGGAGATCGAAGACCGCCGCGAGCGCAACCGTCAGGCCCGGGCCGTGATTGCCGTGATGGGCAACCTGAACCCCCTGTTGCGCGATACGGCCGACTTTACCCACAAACTCTGGGATCACCTCTTTATTATGTCTGATTTCCAGTTGGATGTGGACTCTCCCTATCCCCAGCCGTCGCGTCAGGAACTAACCGTTTCACCCCGCCGGATGCCCTATTCGCAGGGGCGTATCACCTATAAACATTATGGCAAATACGTCGAGCGGATGATTCATAATCTTGCCGGCGAACGCAATCCGCAGGCCGTTGCCCGGACGGTCGACAACCTGGCCCGCTACATGCGCACGAAGAGTTACGAATACAACCAGGAGCACCCCAACAACGAAGTGATCGTAAAAGACATCAAACGAATGTCCGGCGGTGCCATTCAAATCGACGAAGTTGCCTTAAATAATCTCCGAAGCGACTATAAACAGCCCTTTTCGGCGCGTCCCCAGAAGGGCGCACAGCAGCACCGCCAGCCTCATCAGCAGCAGCGGCAGCAGAAAAACCGTAATCAGCAACCGTACCGCAATTTCACGAAAAACAACGGACAGCACCGTAATTCGTCGAAATAAATGGTGCGCATATGCGGAAAATCATTATCTTTACAAAGATAAACAGTACCCCGGGGCGCTCAAAATAAATTTGGCACTCCACCCGGTTTGTATTATCTTTGTTCTCCATTAACCGCGAAAACGATAGTAAATGAACAAGCAAACGCTTTTCGTAACGCTTACGACCGCTGCCCTGATGTGCGGCTGCCAGTCGTCGAAAGTGAGGATTTCGGGCCGCTTTGTCGGCGGCGACGCGAAAAATATCTATCTGGAGCAGGTTCTGCCGCTGACTCAGTCGGTCGTGGACTCGGCGGCATTGGCCGCGGACGGCAGTTACCGCATGGAACTTACGGGTGTAGCGAAAAATCCCTCCTTATATAATGTGATCTACGACGGTGAGCGTATCCCGCTGCTTATCGCCGGCGGCGACCGGGTGACGGTCAGTTCCGTGGGCAGCATTATCCGCAACTACACGGTGGAGGGTTCCGCCGAGTCGGAGTTGCTGCGCCAGTTCTACCAGGCTTTCGTCACCGGGGCCCAACAGTTGGAGAACATGGGCATGCAGTTTGCGCGCACGAACCTTTCGGAGGAGGAGCGTAAGACGCTGATCAAGGAGTACACGGCCGAATACTACCGCATCCGCCGCGAGCAGTTGCGGTTCATCATCGAGCACAAGTCGTCGCTGGCGGCGGTTTACGCCCTCTATCAGCGGCTTCCGGGCGATACATACCTCTTCAACGGCGACAGCGACGTGGTCTACTACCGTACCGTTGCCGAGGCTCTCGAAGAGACCTATCCCGAGTCGCCTTACCTGCAGTCGCTGCTGGCCGAGATCGCCCGTATGGACGCGCGCATCAGCCTCTCCTCGCAGATCACCGAAGCCCGCCATCCGGATATCGAGATGACCGATATTTACGGCAAGAAGATCAAACTCTCGTCGCTGGCCGGGAAGGTCGTGCTGCTGGACTTCTGGTCCGCGGAACTCGGGACGAGCAACGCGCTGAACGCAGACCTGAAGGAGGTGTATAAGAAATACACCGACGCCCCCGTCGGATTCGAGGTTTATCAGGTGGCTGTCGATACGTCGAAGCCCCTGTGGATCACGGCCGTGCAGGAGCAGCAACTGCCCTGGGTTTCGGTCAGCGACCTGCGCGGGCGCGCTTCCGTGGCGCTGGGTCTCTACAATGTACAGCGGCTTCCGGCGAACTTCCTGATCGACAAGGAGGGCACGATCGTGGCCAAGAACATCTACGGCAAGAGTCTCGAAGCAAAACTGGATGAACTGACCAAATAATGTATTATTTCGCATCCGACATACATTTGGGGGCGGGTGACGACAAGTCTGCGCGGGCGGTCGAACGGCGTTTCGTCGCATGGCTCGACGCTGCGGCCCGGGATGCGGAGGCGATTTTTCTGGTCGGGGATATCTTCGACTTCTGGTTCGAATACCGCCGCGTGGTCCCCAAGGGCTTCGTGCGGACGCTGGGCAAACTGGCCGAGCTGACCGACCGGGGTGTAAGGGTGGTCTTCTTCACGGGTAACCACGATATGTGGGTCGGCGACTACCTCACGCGTGAATGCGGGCTCGAAATCTATACTTCCCCGCAGGTCCTGACCCTTTCCGGTAAAAAAATCTTTATCGCCCACGGCGACAACATGAACATCGACGGCATGCCGATGCTCAAACTCCTGAACCGCATATTCCGTTCGCGGACGCTGAAATGGCTCTTTTCGTGGGGCGTACACCCCGACTGGGCGCTGCGCTTCGGCTCCTGGTGGAGCGGCAAATCGCGCAAAGGACACAACGCAGAGTCGGCCCGCGGAACCATGATGACCGAACCCTATACGGGGCCTTGCGGCGAGCCGCATACCGAGCCGCTGATCGCATATGCCCGCGAATACGCCGAGACGCACGAAGTCGATCACTTCGTCTTCGGGCACATGCATTTCCCGCGCGACTACCGCGACGGGCGGCTGCACGTGGTGAACCTCGGTTGCTGGGCTGAAAATCCCTCCTATGCGGTGCTCGACGGGACGGGGGAGCTGACGTTGAAAATGTATACGAGATAAAACCCGGCCGGGTGCTGTTTGGGGCGGTATTCAAACGACTTTCCCGGGGAACGGGGAATAACAAATAACGATCCTATCGATTTAGACCATGAAACAATACCTCGATTTGCTGCGCCGGATCAAGGAAGAAGGCGTCGTGCGGGGCGACCGCACCGGAACCGGGACCAAAGGGATTTTCGGTCACCAGATGCGCTTCGACCTGGGAGCCGGGTTCCCGCTGCTGACGACCAAGAAGGTTTTCCTCAAAGGCGTGATCCACGAACTGTTGTGGTTTTTGAAAGGGGAGACCAATATCAAATACCTCGTCGACAACGGCGTCCACATCTGGGACAACGACGCTTACCGTTATTACAACGAATTGTGTGTGCGCCACGGGGTGCTGCCCGTCGACCGGGAGACCTTTCTTTCGGCGGCGGGCGTCGAGTCGCCCGTCGAGGGTTACCGCTTCGGTGATCTGAACCACGTCTACGGTTACCAGTGGCGTTCGTGGCCTAGGCCCGACGGCGGTTTCGTCGATCAGATTGCCCAGGCGGTCGACCTGATCCGCCGTAATCCCGAATCGCGCCGAATCATCGTCTCGGCGTGGAACGTCGCCGAAATCGAAGAGATGGCCCTGCCGCCGTGTCATGTGCTGTTTCAGTTCTATGTGGCCGAAGGGCGGCTGTCGTGCCAATTGTACCAGCGCAGCGCCGATACATTCCTCGGAGTGCCGTTCAACATCGCCTCCTACGCCCTGCTGACCGCAATGATGGCCCAGGTATGCGGTTTGCAGCCCGGCGAGTTCGTCCATACGCTGGGCGACACGCACCTCTACCTGAATCACCTGGAGCAGGTCGACGAGCAGCTTGCACGCACGCCGCGTCCGCTGCCGCGGCTACGGTTGAATCCCGATGTGAAATCGGTTTTCGATTTCCGTTACGAAGATTTCACGCTCGAAGGCTACGATCCGTGGCCTGCGATCAAGGCCCCGATGTCATTTTAACATTCCGATAGATGAAGATTTCGATTCCGGCTGTTTTGCCCGAAAGCGTCGAAGCCCTTGTTTTCGATCTGGGAGGTGTCGTCCTCGATATCGATATCGAGCGCTCCCTCGCGGCGTTGAGCCGGTTGAGCGCTGCGACGATCGATGTGCAGGATATTGTGGCCGGCAAAGCGTCGGTTTTCTGCGATCTCGAACTGGGCTTGCTCGACTGGGCCGGATTTATCCGGGCGTTTCGCAGCGAGTATCCCGCCGCAGGGGCTGTCAGCGACGCTTCGGTACGGGACGCCTGGAACGCAATGCTGCTGCCCTTCGACGAGCGCCGTGTGGCGTTGATCCGGGAACTGGGGCGGCATTGTCCGGTCTACCTGCTGAGCAATACGAACCTGCCGCATCGCGTTTATTTTCGGGAGTTGTTCGGCAAGCAGTTCGGGGGACGGTTCGACGACCTGTTCGTGCGCTGCTTCTATTCGGACGAATTACACCTGCGTAAACCCGATCCCGAAATCTACCGTCACGTCGCCCGGGAGATCGGGCTGTCTGCCGGAAAACTTTTGTTTATCGACGACAACCAAGCCAACGTCTCTGCGGCCCGCAGCCAGGGATGGCAGGCATATTACCTGAGCTGCGGAGAACGCATTACGGACTTGTTCGAATTATGATCTCAATCATCGTTGCCGTTGCCGAGAACGGCGTTATCGGCGATAAGAATGCCCTGTTGTGGCATATTTCCGAGGACCTGAAGCATTTCAAGGCCACGACGACGGGCCATGCCGTGATTATGGGCCGGAAGACCTACGAATCGCTCGGGCGTCCGCTTCCCAACCGAACGAATGTCGTGATTACGCGGCAGGCGGTCGAAATTGCGGGCTGCACGGTGGTGCATTCGCTGGAGGAGGCCGTGGCGCTGTTTCCGGCCGGCGAGGAGGTTTTCGTGATCGGCGGGGCGCAAATCTATGCCGAAGCTCTGCCGCTGGCCCGGCGGTTCTACCTGACGCGCGTTTTCCATGCCTATGAGGGTGATACGCGCTTCCCGGAGTGGGACGAACGGGAGTGGCGGCTCGTGGCCTCGGAATCGTTCCCCTGCGGCAAGGATTATCCCTGGCCCTTTGCTTTCGAGACCTGGGAGCGGCAGTAAGCGTCCGGAGCCTCCCGTGCCGCTTGTTCCGGGGCTTGTTGCGGAACTTCCCTCCCCGGTTCCCGCCGTCGTGCGGGGCAAATTAGGTATTTATACTACTTCCCGGCTCGGCCGGATTCCCTACCTTTGCACTGCAAAGGTTTTTTTGTGCCTTCCGTTTCCGTCCTGTCCGCGGTCCGGCCGCGTGCGGCAAGCCTTTCCCTGCGAGGGCAAGGGGCGACGATATGGAACGGCCGGTGCGGAAAACCTCAAAAAAAATGAATCTATGACTACCAAGTATTTCGATATGCTCATGGAGGATGTGCGGATGAAGGAGGGCCTTCAATCGTGCATGAACTGCGGTGTCTGTACGGGTGTCTGCCCGGCGGCCGAGTTCTATAATTACGACCCCCGGCAGATCGTCTCGATTGTCCAGACGCGCGACGACGAGGCCATCGAAGAGCTGCTCAAGAGCGATACGATCTGGTATTGCGGCGAGTGTATGTCGTGCCGTCCGCGCTGCCCGCGGGGCAATACGCCGGGTTATGTGATCCAGGCGCTGCGCACGTTGTCGCAGAAACTCGGGTTTTTCGTCGAGAGCGAGAAGGGCCGTCAACAGTTGGCGCTGAAGCGCATCATCGGCGAGAATATCCTCCGCACGGGTTACTGCATCGTGCCGCGGCTCGTCAAGCCTGAACTGCACCCCGAGCAGGGAACCGTCTGGCAGTGGATTTACGACAACGACAAGGAGATTTACGGCCAGTTCACGCCCGTTTACATGCGCCACGGCGCCGGGGCCCTGCGCCGCCTGGACGAGCAGTCGCTCTCGGAAATCAACGAGATATTCAAGGTCAGCGGCGGCAGCGAGATGTTCGACACGATCGAACAGCACTCCGACCGCAAGGCCCGCGAACTGGGTTACGAAGAGGGAGCCGACCAGAAGTACATGATGGATGTCTTCCTCAGTAACAGTAACGAGCATTACTAAAAGATGACTATGAAGCGAAAAAGTTGGCAGGATTACCAGAAGGAGATCGCCGACGACCACTATTATTATGCGCGAAGCTGTATCCGGCAGAATTTTTTCCCGGGCAGCGAGAAGTTGTTTATCGACATGCTGCGCAACGACCTGGGCAAGGACCTGACGGACGATCCGCTGCACTCCTCGTGCACGGGCATCGGTTACCATTCGGACATCGTGCCGCTGGAGACCATCATGACCGTCGTGGCGCGCCAGTTCGCGCTGATGACCGAAGCGGGGTATGAAAACCTCGTGTCGTCGTGTATCACCTCGTTCGGCGTCTATTCGGAAATTCTGGCCACGTGGCACGAGTTTCCCGAGACGGAAGAGAAGGCGCGCGAGAACCTCTATAAAGCTACCAAACGTGAGTTCAGGAAACCGGCCAGCCTGGCCCATACCTCCGACATCGTGTTCCATTTCCGGGAGGAGATCGCAGCGAAAGCCAAAAAACGGCTGGTCAACGCAGCGACGGGCGAGCCGCTGAAGGTCGTCGAGCACATCGGCTGCCACTATGCCAAGATATTCCCGAAATCGGGTATCGGAGGCTCGGAATTTCCCTATGTATTGGCCGGCATGGTCGAGTCGTGGGGCGGCGAGTGCGTCGACTATCCCGAACGCCGGCATTGCTGCGGATTCGGTTTCCGTAACTACCTCGTGCAGGCCAACCGCGGTTATTCGATCGCCAACTCGCACAAGAAACTGGAGAGCATGGCCCCTTACAAGCCCGATTTCATCGTGGCCAACTGCCCGGGCTGTGCGATGTTCCTCGACAAGTGGCAGTATACCATCGCCGAGATGGAGGGTACGACCTACGGCCAGAACGGCCACGGAATCCCGGTGCTCACCTATGAGGAGATGGCCGGGCTGGTGCTGGGCTACGATCCCTGGGAACTGGGTATGCAGATGCACCAGGTCGATGTGGAGCCCCTGCTCGACAAGATGGGCGTCGAATACGACCCCGCGGCCAAATACCTCGGCCGCAATGGAAAATATATCGGAAAACCTGCGTCGGCGGTCGTCAACTGCTGCCCGACGGATACCATTTACGACATCAGAGAGTAATGAAGAAGAAGGTTATAATCATAGGCGGCGGCGTTGCAGGCATGCAGACGGCCCTGCGCCTCGCGGACCAGGGCGTCGAGCCCGTCATCATCGAGAAGGAGGCCGAACTGGGCGGCAAACTCCGGGGCTGGCACGTGCTGTTCCCGTCGTTTACACCCGCACAGGAGGTGCTGACCGAACTGCGCCGCAGGATCAACGAGAGCGGTATCGAGGTTCTGACCTCGACGGAAGTCAAAGGGTTTTCGAAAAACTCCGTGACGCTCGCCGATGGCCGGACGCTGCCGTGCGACTCGGTGGTCGTGGCCAGCGGATTCACGCTTTTCGACGCCTCGGTCAAGGAGGAGTACGGTTACGGCATCTACGACAACGTCTTCACGACGGTCGATATCGAGCGGATGCTCAACGAGGGCCGCGTGGCCAAATCCGACGGTTCGCGTCCCAAACGGATTGCTTTCCTCCATTGTGTGGGTTCGCGCGACGAGAAGGTCTGCCAGCAGCACTGCTCGAAGGTGTGCTGCATCACGGGCGTGAAGCAGGCGATGGAGATGAAGCAGCTCTTTCCCGAGGCCGACGTTTTCAACTTTTACATGGACATCCGCATGTTCGGTCCCGGTTACGAGGAGATGTACCGCGAAGCGCAGCAGAAGTATAACATCCACTTCCTGCGCGGGCGAATTTCCGAGGCCAGTCCGATGATCGACGGACGGGTGCAGATCAAGGCCGAGGATACGCTGACGGGCCGTCCCCTGCGCATGAGCGTCGATATGCTGATTCTGATCGTGGGCATGCGCGCCAACGACGACAACGAGGCGTTTGCCGAAGGGGCCGGGCTTAAGCGCGCCGCGAGCGGTTTCATGGCCCCGCGTGATATGTTCCTGGGCAATGTGAAGAGCAATGTCGACGGTATTTTCTATGCCGGAACCATCTCCGCGCCCAAGAATATCGGCGAATCGCTGAATGAGGGGATCGTTGCGGCTGACGCTGCGGCCAAATACGTGGGGGCATAGTATGGCGGCAATCAATTTCGGATATACCATCTCGAAGCCCCGGGCCATCGACATCGACCGCAACAATCTGCGCAAGAGCGACGAGATTCTGCACGAGATGCCCGAGTTGCAGGCCTGCATCGGATGCGGGGCCTGTACGGCGGTCTGTACGGCGGGCAACCTCACGGAGTTCAACTTCCGCAAGGTGCACACGCTGGTGCGCCGCGGCGAATACCAGGGGGCCTACGAAGAGATGAACAAGTGCATGCTGTGCGGCAAATGCCGGCTGGTTTGCCCGCGCGGCATCAATACGCGCGGCGTGGTAATGCTTATCAAACGTAAACTGGGGGATTTCTGACGATGACTTTCTACGCACCATTCTGCATACCGTTCATAATCGGCGCCGCGGTGATGTTCGCCATCCTGGCGTGGAAGTGGGGTTCGTGGCTCTACCGCCTGCCCCGCGCCGATAAGAAACGCATCCTGTTCGGGCTGCCGACGCGCCACACCTTTGCGGCGGCGTGGGAGGTGGTGAGCGAATCGCTGCTCCACCGCCGCATCTTCAAGGTCAATCCGCTGCTGGGCTACATGCACATGTCGCTGGCCTTCGGTTGGTTCCTGCTGATTGCCGTGGGGTGGATCGAGACCATATCTTATCTCGGTTTCCGTTATGTGCCGTTGCAGGGGCACGTCTTTTTCAAGTATTTCGCTACGGGCCTGGAGCACAAACCCTTCTTCGATTTCGTGATGGACCTGCTGCTGCTGCTTGTCCTTTCGGGCGTGGCGCTGGCTTGGGGAAAGCGTTTCTATTCCCGGGCAATGGGTATGCGCCGCACAACGAAACATGTCCTGGGCGACAGGGTGGCTCTTTCGGCGCTGTGGTTCATATTTCCGGCGCGTCTGGTGGCTGAAAGCGCCACGTGCGCGCTCTACGGCGGCGGCGGATTCCTCACCGGAAGCCTCGGTTCATGGATGGCCGGGCATATCGGCGTGATGCCGCTGATGAACCTCGAAGCCGTGGCATGGT
Organism: Alistipes montrealensis; assembly: GCF_018362775.1. Classification (GTDB taxonomy): domain Bacteria; phylum Bacteroidota; class Bacteroidia; order Bacteroidales; family Rikenellaceae; genus Alistipes; species Alistipes montrealensis. Next base: position 135,341 of record NZ_JAGYXY010000005.1, on the reverse strand, counting down.
GGTTCTACTCGTCGTGTCTCGGGGTGTTCTTCGTGGCGCTGCCGTTCTCGCGTTACATGCATATTTTTACGGAGATACCCCTTATTTTCCTGCGCCATTACAAATTGCGCTCGGGTGAGAAGGAGTCCTCTTACGATAATTTCCAGGTCGAGGCCTGCTCGCGCTGCGGCATCTGCATCGACCCTTGCCAGTTGCAAAGCGTGCTCGGGATCAACGACGTGCAGTCGGTTTACTTCCTGCGCGACCGCCGCTACAACATGCTGCGCCTCCAGACGGCCGATAATTGCCTGATGTGCGGCCGCTGCGCCGAGAAATGTCCCGTCGACATCGACCTCAATACGCTCCGTATCAATTCGCGCGACAAGATGCGCAATGTCCCCGACGAACGCCGCTACGGCTATTTCAAGGGACTGGACCGTTCGCAGGGCGAAGGCAAGGTGGGGTACTTTGCAGGCTGCATGACCCTGCTGACTCCGCGTACGATGTCGGCGATGTCCACGATCTTCGAGGCTGCGGGCGAGGAGGTCTGGTGGGCCGACCGCGAAGGCGGTGTCTGCTGCGGCCGGCCGCTGAAACTTGCGGGCGAGACCGATTCGGCGCGCAAAATGATGAAATACAATGCCGAACTGTTCCGTAAGCACGGCATTACGACGCTCGTGACCTCGTGTCCGATCTGCCTCAAGGTTTTCCGCGGGGATTACGACCTGCCGGGTATCGAGGTCCTGCACCATTCGGAATACATCCTGCGGCTGATTCGCGCCGGGCGTCTTGCGCTGACGCACGGCACTACGCGTTTTACCTATCACGACCCTTGCGAACTGGGACGCGGCAGCGGCATCTACGACGAACCGCGTGCGGTGATCGAAGCCGTGGGTGAGTTGCTGGAACCCGCTTCGACGCGTGAGAATGCCCTTTGCTGCGGGTCCTCGGTGGCCAATACGGCTATTTCCGACGGTCAGCAGGTGCGGATTGCGCAGTCGGTCGCCGCGGAACTCGACGCTACGGGCGCCGAGGTGATCGTTACGGCCTGCCCGCTCTGCAAGAAGGCCATCGGCCGCGGCACGAAGGGTGAAATCCGCGACCTGGCGGAGATCGTCGCATCTAATATCTGCTGATTATGGGATGCTACAAGTATGGAAACTGCAACCTGAAGCGGATGGTCAATCTGGTTCGCTACGGAATACCGGCTTCATGGGCGGTATATTTGGCGGTCGATTATGTATATGCCGATTCCGATCGCAGTATCTTCCGTTTTTTTTCGCCGGAGATGCGCCCCTATTTGTTTGTGGTTTTCTGCGTAGTGGTTGCCGGTTTTGCCTATGCGGCATCCCGGAGGATGCTCGGCGGGCCGAAAATCGAGGGCGACATCCGGATCGAAGCAGGCCGGTTGCAGATGCATGTACAGCGCGGAAAACGGACGGAGCCGGTCGAGTTGGATATCCGGGAGGTTACGTTCGTTGAAAATGACGATGAACGGATGCTTGTCTCCTCGCCGGGAGGTGAATATATTTTCAATAGCAACGGATTCGTTTCCGGGGACGATTATCAGAAGTTCCGGATGGAAATGACGTGCGAGAAATATAAAAAATAATTTTTTTTGCGGCTGACAGCGAGACGGATAGGGTATGTTCGACAGGGTCCGGACCAGAAATATTTGCATAATCCGGATTTTTGCCTTATCTTTGCACACGCAAAAGCGATAGATCCTAATCTGAAGACATATCGCGGGATGGAGCAGTTGGCAGCTCGTCGGGCTCATAACCCGAAGGTCGGAGGTTCGAGTCCTCCTCCCGCTACCAAAGAGGTTCGATTATAGAACCTCTTTTTTTGTATATTTGTATATGAAAAAGATTCTAATAATTTTATTGTCGACTATGGGATTATTCGGGTGTATGCAGAAGAAATCTTCTGAAGAAAAATTTTGGGATTGGTTTTCTGATTACAGTCAAAAAATCTCGGCTGTCGAAGACTTGTCAGATGCACGACTGCATAAATTACTTGATCCATTGTCAAAATATCTCCATGATTATTGTGAGGGATTGGTTTTCGAAATAGGATATGACAAAGAGACGCGAACGTTCGAATTGGTTATATCCGCTGATGGTAATAAGGCGTTATTTCCGGCAGTCGAACGATTGGTTTATGCTGCACCTCCTGTCAGGCAATGGAAAATAACTGCATTCAGACAGCCGAAAGGCCGTAATTATACCATTGAATACAATGGTTATCATTTTGATTCCGATAAGGTATTCTTTATTCCGATAAACAATGCGGATAATTCAGTCCCGATAGATATTGAAGTGGTATATCCCGATTATAAGGAAGAGAACCGCAATACGTTTTTGGGAGGAACTTTTTTATTGCTTGATGCCTTGCTGGGTGAGAAATGTACAGAATTGGATCTCGCGTATATAAATGTTTCGAAACAACCCGATACTGTCGGGGATTGCAAATACTACTCATTGAGTATGCTTAAAAGCTATCTTGATTCCAGGAAGAAACAGATTGATTGAGATTTCTGATCCTCAATAAAAAGTTCCTTGCGCCCGCATCACCTGCCGGAACAAGGATTTCACGACGATGTTGTGGAACGGACGGATCAGGGTGAAGTAGGCGACACCTAGTTTGTTGTGATACCGGACCAGGGTACTCAGGCTGATGCAGCGGTCTTCGATATGGACCGAAAACCAGGCTTTGAGGTGTTTATCGTCGAGGGCGATGACTGTTTCGTGGGGTGTTTTCCCGACGACGGACATAAAGCGGTAACTTCCGCCGCTCCTGATGGTCGACTTTAATTCTTCGGAATCTCCGTCGTCTCCGGTTTTTAGGCCGAAGGGCCTGACCAGCAGGTCCCGGATTTTGAAGAGCAGTCGCAGCCAACCGGGTTTCGTTGTCCAGAATGCGCCCATCAGGTCGTCGGGGCTGGCCGTTATCGGTTCCGGAAGGCAGGTACGGAAACAGTCGCTGTAATTCACATCCCGGTATTGTGCGAGGATGGAGTCTGCGGGGAGTGTCGATTTTTCGATTTTCATGGGTTGCGTCGGATTTGTATAAAGATAGTGAAATTTTGCCGGCAGACAAATTGTTGCCGGGAGAACTGGCAGGAACAGCCTGTAAAAGGTCTGATAAAATTGCATGCTGCGGCGCACTATTTGCAGCAAAGGGGTTTGAAATGCATAATACGAAGCATATGAAAGAGGACAAAAACACTGTTTGTGACCCTTGTGAGCAGAATTTCGAACGTAACATCGACGAACTGGTCAGCGAGGGCAAGGCTCCTACGGCCAAAGAGCGCCAGCAAAAGGAGCGGGAGATCGAATCGGCGTTTGCCGGAACCGGGAAGGAGAAGTAATCCGCTCCTTTCGGGCATGTATGTACCGGACGCCTGCACATTCATTGTGCAGGCGTTTCGTTTATGCTGTGCATCGTAATGAGAGGATGCTCCGGGATTTTTCTGTTATTTCCGGAAAATGATTATCTTTACGCGGTTAAATGAGAGGCTATTATGGTTAAAAAAAATATTCTGGGGACCATCGGTACAACCCCGATGGTACGGATCAATCGGCTGTGCCCCAATCCGAAAGTTAAAATCTTTGCCAAACTCGAAGGCTTCAATCCTACGGGGAGCATCAAGGATCGCATTGCGCTCCGGATGATCGAAGCTGCCGAGCAGGATGGCCGCCTGACGCCCGGGAAGACCATCATCGAACCCACGTCGGGCAATACGGGCATCGGCCTGGCCATCGTGGGGATCGTCAAGGGTTATCCCGTGGAGATCGTGATGAGCGAGGCGGTGTCGATCGAACGGCGGAAGATTATCCGCTCCTACGGGGCGAAGGTGATCCTGACGCCTGCCGAGGAGGGGACCGACGGGGCAATACGTCTTGCGCGGAAGAAGGTGGCCGACGATCCCGACAACTATTTCATGCCCGACCAGTTTGCCAATGCCAGCAACTATCTGGCGCACTACCAGTCGACGGCACTGGAAATCTGGCAGCAGACGGGCGGTCATATCGATTACCTCGTGTGTGCCATCGGAACGTCGGGAACGCTGATGGGCCTTTCGCGCTTCCTCAAAGTGATGAAGCCCGACATCAAGGTCGTCTGCGCACAGCCGATCCGCGGCCACTACATCCAGGGACTCAAGAATATGGAGGAAGCCATCGTGCCCGATATCTACGATCCCTCGCAGATCGACGTGCAGGAGATGATCGAGAGCGAGGAGGCGATTGCCATGGCCCGGGAGATTATTAAGAAGGAGGCGATTTTCGCCGGCATGAGCAGCGGTGCTGCGATGTTGGCCGCCGTGCGTACGGCGCAGAAAATCGAGCAGGGCAACATCGTGGTAGTCTTCCCCGACCGGGCTGAAAAATACCTCAGCACGCGGATGTTCGACGAGTTTTCGGACTGATTCTGCCGGAATTGACGAAAAAGCCTGCGATCCATTGCGGTCGCAGGCTTTTTCGTGGAAAGAGGCTTCCTATTGCTGTTTGTTGTACGCTTCGACGCCGCTGCGGAGGAAATCGATGAATCCCTGTACGTTGAGGTCGTAGCCGCGGGGCGGCACGAGCTCTCTCCCGTTGCGGCCCTGCAATACGTAGTAGGGCTGGGCGTTGACCCCGAAAGTCTTCAGGGCGAAGTAGGAGTTGATCTTGCCGAGGCTTTTCAGCACTTTCCCCGAGTCGGTGGTTACCCAGTCGCTTTCGGGCAGCACCTTCTTGTCATCGGAGTAGAGCGCCACGATCACGTAGTCGTTCCGCAGGATGTCCAACACCTGCGGGTCGGACCATACGCGGGCCTCCATTTCGCGGCAGTTGACGCATCCGTGGCCCGTGAAGTCGATGAAGAGGGGTTTGCCGACCTTCGCGGCGTACGCCTCGGCTTCTTTCAGGTCGAAAAATCCTTCGAGGTTGTGCGGCAGGTGAAGGAAGTCGCTGTATTTGGGTTTCTTGCCGTCGACGGTCAGCAGCATGCGCGCATCGCCGCCCGGAGTTGTTGAGGCCGGACCCTCCTGTCCGAGTACGAAGTCCTGCGTGTGCAGGGGCGGCAGGTAGCCCGAAAGACCCTTGAGCGGGGCGCCCCACATGCCTGGGACGAGGTAGACGACGAACGAGAAGGTGATAATTGCCAGTGCCAGGCGGCCTACGCCGAGGTAGGGCATTTCGCTGTCATGGGCGAATTTGATTTTGCCGAGTAGATAGAGACCCAGCAGGGAGAAGGTCACGATCCATACGGCGAGGTAAATTTCGCGGTCGAGCAGTCCCCAGTGGTAGGTCTGGTCGGCGACCGAAAGGAATTTCATGCCCAGCGCAACTTCGATGAAACCCAGCACAACCTTCACCGAGTTGAGCCATCCGCCGCTCTTGGGCAGCTTCTTGAGCATCGAGGGGAAAATGGCGAAGATCGTGAACGGCAGCGCGAAGGCGATGGAGAAGGCCAGCATCGTGATGATCGGGGTCCAGAACTCCCCGGCGGTCGATTTGATCAGCACCGAGCCGACGATGGGGCCGGTGCACGAGAACGACACCAGCACGAGCGTCAGGGCCATGAAGAAGATGCCTGCAAGGCCCTTCGAGTCGGCTTTCGAGTCGGTTTTATTGACCATCCACGAAGGCATCGTGATCTCGAACGCCCCGAAGAACGACGCCGCGAAGACCATGAACACCAAAAAGAAGAGGATGTTCGGGAGCCAGTGTGTCGCCAGCCAGTTGAAAATATCCGCCGTCACGGTGTCGCCGCCAACGACGCGCGTAATCAGGATGATCGCGGCGATCGGCAGCGTGTAGAGGGCTACGATGAAGAATCCGTACATGCCGGCGCGGACGCGGCCCAGTGCGGGGCTTCCGGAGCCTTTCATGAAGAACGATACGGTCATCGGGACCATCGGGAAGACGCAGGGGGTAAGCAGCGCAGCAAAGCCCCAGAGAATGGCCTCGATGATCAGTCCCCACAGCGAACCTCCGCCTGCGGCGTCTTTCTGTGCGGGAACGATTTCAGCGGCCGGGGACACTGTTTTTCCGGCAGGAGTGCTCGTGCTCCCAGCCTGAGCTATTGTGTCCTCCGGAGTTGCCGAGGGCTGACTTGCGACCGTTGCGCCGGCGGGTATCGTGATCGTCAGCTCCGTGTCGTCGGGCGGCAGGCAGCTCGTGTCGTCGCAGATCATCCAGTCGATTCTGACTCCGACGTTCGCGGCTTGTGCCGTGAGTTTTACCTTCTGGGCGAAGCGGGCTTTTTTTGCGAAGGTCCCGATCTCCATTTCGAACGTCTTGTCGTAATGGCGCTCGGGCCGGGTCAGTTGTTCGACGCCTCCTTCGAGGACAGCGCCTTCGCCCGGGGTAAAGGAGAACTCCGTGGCGTTGGGACCGCCGTCGTAGGGGCCCATATCGTACATGTGGTAAGGGGCGGGAATAGCGGCTTCGAGCAAGATCCGGTAGCTGTCGCCGCCGAGATGTTCCACCGAATTTTTCCAGCTGACGCTCTGTGCCGAGGCGGTAGTGACGACCATCGCGGCAAGGGTCAGCATGAGGGTACGAATCAGTTTATACATTGTCGTATCGCTTTTATATTTCCAACAAATATACGGGTTTTTTACGGATAAATTGTTACATTCGCACGATGATTCGGATCTCGCTCGTCATTCCCACCCATAACCGTGCCGCACAACTCGTTGCCGCGCTCGAATCCGTCGTGCGGCAGGATTTGCCGCGTAAGGAGTGGGAGTGCGTCGTGGTGAGCAACAACTCCACGGACGATACCGAAGCGCGTTTCGCGGCCTTCGCCGCTGCGCACCCGGCATGCAGCCTGCGGCTTGTCGCGGAGAAGGGGCCCGGCGTGTCGTATGCCCGCAACCGCGGACTAAGGGAGGCGCAGGCGCCGCTGGTGGCTTTTATCGACGACGATGAACGGATCAACGCGGGTTTTCTCCGGGCTTACCTCGAATTCTTCGAGGCGCATCCCGAGGCCGTCGTGGCCGGGGGGCGGATCATCGCCGAATACCCGACGGGGCGTCCTGTGTGGATGTCGAAATACGTCGAGATGCCGATTGCCAATCCGATGGATTTCGGTCCCGAGGTGCGTCCGTTCCCTGCGGGACGGGTTCCGGGAGGCGGAAATATGGCTTTCCGGCGTGCGGGACTGGCCGGTTACGACGGTTTCGACCCTGCGCTGGGGCGCGTGAACGGCGAGTTGATCGGCGGCGAGGAGAACGATTTTTTCGAACGGCTCCTGCTTGGCGGCGAGACGATCTGGTATGTGCCGGGAGCGGTGATGTGGCACATCATCCCGCCCGCGAAGCTCAACGAGGCCTATTTCCGGCGGCTGAGCTACAATGTCGGTGTGAGCCAGCGGCTTCGGGCCGAAATTCACGGCCGGTTGCCGAAGACTTTCGTGCTGGAAATCGCCAAATGGGCGGCTACGCTCGTGCTCTGCTGTACGATGGCGCCCCGTAAATCGGTGTGGCTGCTGCGTATGCGCTGGGGGATCAGCCGGGGGCTGTTTGCGAGAATACAAAAAACGGAAGCATTATGAACGGATTGACAACGGGCCGGAAAATAGAACCGACCGATCTGTTTTTAGTCGTAATCGTCGTATTAGGGTGCGTTTTCTTTATTTATAGTCCGCTCGACAGGGCTTACGACAGTGCGCGTTTTATCCATCTGGTTGCTTATAAGCCATTGGAATATGCTTCCCGGGATGCTGTCTGGATGCTGTCGGGGATCGTCGGAGCCGTTTTAGTGCTAGCTTCGGCGAAGAGGGCTGTTTTGGGCTGGTCGTTGTTGCTGTTTTTTGCTTTGGGATTCCTTTTGTCGGCTTTGACGGAACTTCTGTTCGGTGTCATGTATGCACTGAATGCATATCTTTGGCTATCCCTGTTGTTGGTGTCCTTGGTTACGTTGATCGTATTTGTCTGTAAAAAAACGATTCCCGTGCAGGTGTATCCGATTCTGTTTCCGGGGTTGATCCTGCTCGTATTTCTGATCAACCTACTCTATATAAAGATAATTCCCGGATTCCTGTATTAGGATGAATAAATAAAAGCCGCAACTTCTTCCGAGGCTGCGGCTTTTGGATGGTATCCTGTCAGAATAGATATTTCTCGTTTTTGACTTTGTTTACCAACTGGTGGATGTCGGCCCAGGCCTCCTCGCCGAAGGTCGTGCCTACGACTTCGATCACCTTGCCGGCGGTGATGGCCCCGATCGTACCGCATTGGCGCAGCGAAAGCCCGTCGCAGAGCCCTGCCAGGAACCCGGCGGCATAGAAATCCCCGGCGCCCGTGGTGTCGACGCGTTTGGCGGCAGCCATGATGCCCACATGCACGACCTCTTCGCCCTGCTTGATCAGCGCGCCCTTCGTGCCGATCTTGACGATAGCGAGGTCGCACAGTTTCGAGATGGCCTGCAGGGCGTTCAGCGGTTCGGCTTCGCAGGTGAAGGTCTTGGCCTCGTCCTCGTTGGCGAAGACGATGTCGACGTATTCGCGCACCAGTTCGCGCAGGAATTCGAGGTTCTCGGCCACGATGTTGAAACTTGCCAGGTCGATAGCGACCTTCAGGCCGCATTTTTTGGCCGTACAGGCGGCCTTGAGGATCAGGTCGTGGTTCTGTACCAGGTAACCTTCGACGTAAAGACAGTCGTAACCCTCGAAGATCGACGGTTCGATCTCTTCGGCCGAAAGCTCCAGGGCAGCACCGAGGTAGGTGACCATCGTGCGTTCGCCGTCTGCGGAGATCAGCGATACGCATTTGCCCGAACGCTCTTTGCCCCGGAAGATAATCGGCTCGATGCCGAGGTTGTCCAGCGCCTGTACGAAGAAATCACCCGTAGTGTCGGGACCGACCTTGCCGATGAAACCGACGCTGCTGCCCAACTGCGCCATGGCGCGGATGGTGTTGCCGGCTGATCCTCCGAGCGACAGGGAGTAGGGGAGTCCGGCTACCGATTTCGAAATTTCGGTCTGGAGCCGGGTGTCCACGAGGCTCATCGAGCCTTTGGCTAATTTGAACCTTCCCAGTACGGAGTCGGTTTTCAGGTTGACCAGCATGTCGGTCAGGGCATTGCCGATGCCAATTACGCGTTTCATTCGCTTATGTTCGGGTTTTAGATGTCTATATCGAGAGGATTTTCACCAACTCCAGGGCGCCGCGGTCGATGCCCTTGTCGTGTTTCACGGCCTTGGCGAACGGAACATAGACGATCTTGCCGTTCATCGTGCCGATCATCACGTTGCGCTGTCCGTCGAGTATAGCTTCGATCGCCGCTTCGCCCATGCGCGAAGCAAGGATGCGGTCCACAGCCGTCGGCGAACCGCCGCGCTGAATGTGGCCCAGGATCGTCACGCGTGCGTCATACTGCGGGAACTCCTTTTTCACACGCTCGGCCAGTGCCGTGGCGCCGCCCGTCTTGGGATTCTCCGCGACGATCACGATCGCCGAGTTTTTGCTCTTGCGGAAGCCGTGGTTGATCAGTTCGGCCAGTTGGTCGACTTCAGTGTCCATCTCCGGGATGATCGCTGCCTCGGACCCTGTGGCGATGGCGCTGTTTAGCGCCAGGTAGCCGGCCGTGTGACCCATCACCTCGACGAAGAAAAGGCGTTCGTGGCTCGACGCCGTATCGCGCAGTTTGTCGACGGCCTCCACGATGGTGTTCAGCGCCGTGTCGTAGCCGATCGTCGAGTCCGTGCCGCCGAGGTCGTTGTCGATCGTTCCGGGAAGTCCCACGATCGGGACATTGTATTCTTCGGCGAAAAGTCCCGCGCCGGTCAGCGAGCCGTCGCCGCCGATCACCACCAGGGCGTCGATACCTGCGGCGACCATGTTGTCGTAAGCCGCCTTGCGGCCTTCGACGGTCTTGAACTCCTCGCTGCGGGCAGTCTTCAGGATCGTGCCGCCCAACTGGATGATGTTGCTTACGCTCTGCGATTTGAATTCAACGATCTCGTTGAATACCAAACCTTTGAAACCGCGCATGATGCCTTTTACGGTAAATCCGTTGTAGATTGCGCTGCGCGTTACCGCGCGGATTGCGGCATTCATGCCCGGTGCGTCGCCGCCCGATGTCAGAATGCCTATGCTTTTGATTCCGGCCATACTCTCATTTGTTAAAAACAAAACCGTTCAAAGGTAGTAATAATTTTAAAAATTTCAAAAATACGGGCGGCCCAAAAAGGATGCCGCCCGTACTTCGGTGAAAAAACTTTTTATTTCAACTTACGCTCATGGGTTATTCGTCGTTCTCGGTTTGCTCGCCGGTTTGGGCTTTCACCGTAACCGATGCCTCGTTCGCATCGTTCCGGGCCTGGACCGACACCTGTTTGCCGTCGGAGTTGACCCGCAGTTCGCCCTGCTTCTTGTCGATGGTGATGTCGATCGACTTCGAAGGTACGGAGATATGCAGCATCTTGCGCCCTTCCTCGATCACGCTTTCGTCGTCGTAATCCTCCAGCAGGCGTTCGAGGGTCGTGGTGTCGCCGTCGATGATGATTTCGCTTTTGAATATCTGTTCGATGGCATTGCGTTTTTTGCGGAATTTATCACCCACGTTTTCACGGATAGCGACGCACGAGACGGCGATGATCGAGGCCAGCCACAGCAGGAAGATCGCCAGCACGGTTTTACCGCCGGGTTTGCGCGAGGCGATCAGGCACATCAACACGTAAATCAGCAGAATGACGGGAATGAGTCCGGCCAGTATGCCCAGGCTCGCGGTCCAGATCGACATCGTGTTGCCGAAGACGGCGGGGGTGAAGAATCCCTCTCCGCCGACGATCAGGGCAAACATGCCGATGATCAGGGCGCAGGCCGCCATGATGAGCCCGAAGACGATGAACCCGGCGATGATTTTCAGCAGGATCAGCACCACTTTGCCGAAGACCGAGACGACCTCGGCGACGATTGGTTTGGCTTTAGAGTCGGGCTCGGCACAGGCCGTAGCCGTAGCGGTGGTTACCTCGCCGATGGACTGTGCGGTGATCTTCTCGCCGTTCATTTCGAGCTTCTGCCGCGCCGATCGGGCCGCCGGAACGGCGAACCACATGATGAAGTAGCAGATCAGGAAGATGCCGAACAGGTTGCCGAACATCGGACTGAACCAGTGCAGGAAGGGAATCCATCCGAAGCAGGTGAACAGCAGGGGCAGGAACAGCCCGAGCCGCACCCATACGGGGTCGATGTCGAAATATTTGCCGATGCCGGCGCAGACGCCGCCCAGCTTGGCGTTTTCCGTGTCGCGGTACAGGCGGCGCGGGATGCGCGGCGTGTCGCATTGCAGGTCGCGGTCGGTGCTCTGCTCGGATATGTCCTCGGCGGAGCCCATCTGCTGAATGATATTCAGGATCAGGGGCTGCTCCACGATGCGGGTGTTGTCCTGCGCCGAAAGAATCAGTTCGGCGATGCGTGCCTCGATGTCGGCGACGATTTCCGCGCCGTCGGCCGTATCTTTATAGGTCTTTTTCAGGCTGTCGAGATAGGCTTCGAGGGCTTCGTAGGCGTCGGTATCCATCGTGAACGCCACGCCCGAGATGCTGCATTTTTTAACCTCTTTCATGGTTGTCGGGTGTTTCGGGTGTTAGTTTTTACGGACGCTGCCGCCGCTCGATTTGCTCAGCGAGGTCTGGCAGTCGCCCGTGTAGCGGATCGACGACCCGCTCGATGCGCTGGCCGTGAGTTTGCCGCTGCAGTCGATCGTGACGCTCGCGGCGCTCGACGTGTCTATCGAGGCGTTGACGGCGGTGAATTTCGAAGCGTCGAGTTTCGATGCCGAGCTAAGGTCGGCCTTGAAATTCTCGGCCGAGCCGGTGAGTGTGATCTTCGAGGCGCTCGAAGCGTCGACCGTGCAGGTGACGGCCTTTACCTCCGCGCTGACTTTCGAAGCACTCGAGGAGCCGATGGAGCACGACGTAGCCTCCACCGAGGCCTTGATTTTGGCGGCGCTCGAAGCGTCGATCGAGAACTTGTCGGCCCGGAGCGTCGCATTGCTCGTGATCTTCGAAGCGCTCGATGCTTTGAGTGAGCGGATGTTTCCGCCGTTGGCCGGTACGGTTACCGTGACGCTGCCGTTCTGGATGTTGTTCACCTTTTTGTCGAGGGTCACTTCGAGGGTCTTGCCCCTGGTTTCGGCGACCACCAGGTCGATCAGGTTGTCGTCGGCCTCGATGCGGATGTCCGATGCCTCGGCCGAGATGACGACCTTCACGGCGCGCGATGCGTCGACGGCGTTGAAATCGGGTGCAGGAAGGGTTTTCGTGACGATATTGCCGCTGCCTTTGATGCTTTTACCCAGCATCGGCATTGCTACGCAGGCGACGTAGGCGGTTATGGAGAACATAGCTCCGATCAGGACGGCTATCAGAAGAATCTTTTTCATGGTTGTGTCTTTTATGGGTTAATTGTTTTCGCTTTTTCCGTGGCGGATGAGTTGGATTTGTCCGACGAGTTCATCCCAGGCTTCGTCGAGCGTCGTGAGGTACTCGCGGCCTTTGTCGGTGAGTGCGTAGTATTTGCGGGGCGGACCCTGCGGGGATTCCTCCCAGCGGTAGGTCAGCAGTCCGGCGTTTTTCTGCCGGGTGAGGATCGGGTAGAGCGTACCCTCGACTACGATCATCTCCGCCTGCTTGAGTTCGGCGATGATCTTCGGAGCATAGGAGTCCTCGCGGGAGAGAATGGCGAGGATGCAGTACTCCAGGATTCCTTTGCGCATCTGCGCTTTTACGTTGTCTTCAGCCATGGTGCTATGCGTTTAACCTTTTGGGGGCCTTGGGAACGATCAGCCAGAGGATGATGTATACCCAGAGCGAGAGACCTCCGAAGAAGATGAGGATCAGGGTTGCGATGCGTACGAGCGACGTGTCGAGTCCGAAGAATTCGGCCAGGCCGGCGCAGACGCCTGCGATAATGCTGTCTTGGGAGCGGAATAACCGTCTGTTTTCGTTCGTTGCCATAATTTATCGGTTTTTGTTGTTGATATTGAATTTTCGGGCCGGTTCCTCGGGGATGACGATCCAGAGAATGATGTAGGCCCAGATCGAAAGACCTCCGAAAAGAATCAGCAGCAGCATCAGGAGTCGGATCAGCGTCGGGTCGGCGTCGAAATAGTCGCCGAGTCCCCCGCAGATGCCGGCGATCGACCGGTCGGTGCGTGAACGGTAGAGTTTGCGCGGCGCCGGCTGGGCGGATGTGTCGCCGGCATCGGCCTTGTCGGTCTGCTGCGACGGCTCTGCGCCGCGCGGTTCGCCGAAATCGGCCGGGGAACCCATCTGGGCCATCGTCGCGCGGACCGTGTCGAGTGTAACGACCCGCATGGGCGATGCGACCTTCTCGCTGAAAATCTCCGCCACGCGGACTTCGATGTCGCCCATCGTCTCGGCGTCGCCCTCCGGCAGGCGCCGGCGTATGTCGTCGAAATAACTGCCCAGTACCCGGTAGGCGTCCTCGTCGAGGATGAATGCCATGGAGCCGATGTTCACGTTTACAGTCTGTTTCATAGTCGTAAAAGTATTGTCGCGGTTAATGTTTTGCGGGGTTTACTATTATTACAATGCAAATATAAAGCTAATTTTAATACTATGCAATACAAAGTACCTAATTTTTTGAAAATATTTTTGTACCTATATTTATACCGACGGATATTTCGGTCCCGGAACAGGCCATGCAACCCAAAAAATCACGATATTTGGCGTCGCAATGTTGCGTTTTGCTCCTTAGCTTCGTCTTACAGATACAATGAAGGAAATTGAATTCACCTCGCTTGTCCTGCCGTTGCGCGACCGTATGTTCCGTTACGCGCATAGTCTGCTGCTCTCATCGGCGGAGGCGGAGGACGCGGTGCACGACCTGCTGGAGCGGTTGTGGGCCGAGCGGACCCGGTTGGACGAATGCCGCAGCGTCGATTCCTTCGTGATGACCGCCGTGCGCAACCGCTGTTACGACCTGCTGCGCAGGCGGCAGGCCGATAGCCGGCGTGACGATGCGGTGGCGGGGTGGGTCGAGCGTTCCACGGCAGCGGAGGCCGAACGGTGGGAGATGCGTGAACTGGTGCGGCGGGCGATGACCTGTTTGCCCGAACGGCAGCGCGAGGTGCTCCACCTGAAGGACATCGAGGGGTATCCGACCCGCGAGATTGCCGGAATGGTAGGCTGTGACGAAGCGCAGGTGCGCGTGATCCTCTCCCGCGCCCGGAACTCTTTGAGGGAGGTATTGAAAAAAATGATGGACGATGAACGAACGACAAGAACGGATTGAACAACTGGCGGAGCGCTGGTTTGCAGCCGAGACGACCGATGCCGAGGAGCGTGAACTGCGCGACTGGTTGCGCCGGACGGAGGATTTGCCCGCTTCCCTGAGCGACGTGCGGGCGATGATCGTGGGCCTGGACACGCTGGCGGAAGAGCGCTTTCCCGCCGGGCGGAAAGTGCCCCTGCGCCGGCGGATGCCGCCGCTTTGGGGATTCGTGGCGGCAGCCGTTACGGTCCTCGGGCTTTTCGTTTGTGCGGAGTTGATGCGTAAGCCCTATTGCTACATCGACGGTGTAGCGGTCTACGACAAGGAAGCGGCCATGCAGGCGACCGTTTACCTCGAATCGTTTTCGGCGCTCGACGAGTCGGCCCGGATGGTCGACGAACTGATCAGGAACAATTAAAAACCAATATTGCCATGAATAAACGATTTGTTTTTACGGGTATTTTTATTTTGCTGGCGCTGTGTGCGTCGGCACAGGCGACGGATGTTCCGGCCGCGGACTCCCTCCGGCGGATCGGGGATGTCGATACCGGCCCGGTCACCATGCGCCGTGCCGCCGACGGAGAGGGGATGGTGCTCGAAGTGGCTGGTTTCGGCATCACGCTCGGGCAGGCCTCGGGGGGTGAAAAGCAGAAGGTGAAGGCGCTTCCGCGGGTCTGCGGTTCGTTTTTAAGCGGTGTCGAGATGGGTTTTAACTTCCTGACCGGCGCAGATTATGCGGGTTATCCGGCCGAAGCGGGGGATTTCCTCGATGTCAGGGGCGGCAATTCGTTCCACTTCGGCATTATGCCCGTCGGTTTGAGTGTGGCGCTGGATCGGAAGCGGCGGTTCGAGTTTTCGACCGGACTGCGCTACACGGTCGATAATTACCGGTTGTCCGACAACTCGATTACACTGGGCCGTGACGGAGGCATGGTCGTTCCGCTGCCGCTGGACGACAAGGTCGACAAGTCGAAATTCCGCATCACGTCGCTGGGATTTCCGTTGCAGTTCTCGTTCGATCCGGTCCGGCATCTGCGCGTCGCTGTCGTGGGGTATTGCGACTTCACGCTCGGGGCTAATGCCATCTATAAGAAGCCGAAGGAGAAGAACTCCCTTTCCGGCGTCAATCCCTTCCAGTTCGGGCTCGGGGGCTCGGTCTCCTACCGCGGGTTCGGCGTGTATGTCCGTTACGGTGTAACCTCGCTCTTCAAGAGCAGTGCGGGGCCCGTCTGCCATCCGGTGTCGTTCGGCGTTTGTGTTTTCATGTAAAACTGCGCGGCTATGAAACGATTGTTATTGATCCTGCTGATTACGTTGCCCCTGTTGGCGCGTGCGCAGAATGCCTCCTGGAAATTCTTCGACCGCTATGCCAAAGCCGAGGGATTTACCAGCGTGCAGCTCGAACGGAAAATGATGCGGATGATGGGCCGGGAAGCGGCCGAAAAAGGGGATGAGGGACTGGCCAAGTTGCTGGGCGGCATCGAATATATCCGCATCGTGGCTCTCGATGCGGGAGACGGCGGGCAGTTCGTCGCCGATGCGGAGAAGTTGGCAGCGACGCCGGAATATAAGTTCCAACTGGTGATGTCCGGGACCGAGGAGGGGCAGACTACGAAATTCTACATCCGCGAAGCGGAGTTTTACAATAATTCAGAGTTGTTGATGCTGACCTACGGTGCGAAAGAAACCGTCGCGGTAAATATTTACGGCCGGTTCGACCTCAAGCAGGTCGCGCGGCTCTCGACGATCAGGCCGAAGAAATAAGCGGACGGATTCGGTAAAAAGCCTGCAACATTGTGTTGCAGGCTTTTTTGTATGGGTTATATTTATATCAGCCGACACAAAAACGGCGGGAGCTGAACTCCCGCCGTTTTCTTCGGATCGTTTCCGGCTGTCGTTAGTCCTCGAACTTCGCCGAGAGGAACTCGCGGTTGAGCCGGGCGATATGCGCGATCGAGATCTGCTTGGGGCACTCGGCCTGGCAGGCTCCCGTGTTGGTGCAGTTGCCGAAGCCCAGTTCGTCCATCTTGGCGACCATCGCCTTGGCGCGGCGTGCTCCCCCCACGCGGCCCTGGGGCAGCTTGGCGAGCGACGACACGCGGGCAGCGACGAAGAGCATGGCCGAACCGTTCTTGCAGGTTGCGGCGCAGGCTCCGCAGCCTACGCAGGCAGCGGCGTCCATCGACTCCTCGGCGTCGGCCTGCGGAATCGGAATGGCGTTGGCGTCGGGAACCGAGTTCGTGCGTACCGAGATAAAACCTCCGGCCTGCAAAATCTGGTCGTAAGCCGAACGGTTCACCACGAGGTCCTTGATGACGGGGAATGCCGCCGAGCGCCACGGCTCGATGGTGATCGTAGCGCCGTCCTTGAACTTGCGCATGTAAATCTGGCAGGTCGTGGCGCCCTGGCTGGGGCCGTGCGCCTGTCCGTCGATGTGCAGCGAGCACATGCCGCAGATACCTTCGCGGCAGTCGTGGTCGAATGCCACGGGTTCCTTGCCCTCGTGGATGAGGTTGTTGTTCAGGATGTCCAGCATCTCGAGGAACGAAGTGTCGGCCGAGATGTCCGTTACCTTGTAGCTCTCGAAAGCGCCTTTGGATTTAGCGTCCTTTTGACGCCATATCTTTAATGTAAAATTCATAGTTTCGATTCGATATTAAAGTTCAACGTCAAATGGCCTTAGTCTTTGTAGTTGCGCTGTGCAGGGTGTACGAACTCGAAGTTCAGCGGCTCTTTGGTCAGTTCCGGAGCCTCGTCCGCGCCCTTGTACTCCCATACGGCAGCATATACGAAGTTTTCGTCGTCACGCTTGGCCTCGCCCTCTTCGGTCTGGTGCTCCGTGCGGAAGTGACCGCCGCACGACTCCTCGCGGTTGAGTGCGTCGCGAGCCATCAGTTCGCCCAGTTCGAGGAAGTCGACCAGACGCAGCGCCTTTTCGAGTTCGACGTTGAAATCGTTCTCCTGGCCTACGACCTTCACGTCCTTCCAGAACTCCTTGCGCAGCGCCTGAATCTCGACGATGGCCTTTTCGAGCGACTCCTTCGTACGGGCCATGCCGACGTTTTCCCACATGATGTGGCCCAGCTTCTTGTGGATGTCGTCCACCGACTGCTTGCCGTTGATCGAAAGCAGTTTTGCGATCTTCTCCTTGACGCCCTTTTCGGCTTCGTCGAAGGCTTTGGTATCGGTCTTCACCTTCGGGGCCTGGATCTTCTTGGCCAGGTAGTCGCCGATGGTGTAGGGAAGTACGAAGTAGCCGTCTGCAAGACCCTGCATCAGGGCCGAAGCTCCCAGGCGGTTTGCACCGTGGTCCGAGAAGTTTGCCTCGCCGATGGCGTAGAGGCCCGGGATGGTGGTCATGAGGTTGTAGTCGACCCAGATACCGCCCATCGTGTAGTGCACGGCGGGGAAAATCTGCATCGGCTGCTCGTAGGGGCTCACGTCGGTGATCTCCTCGTACATGTCGAAGAGGTTGCCGTAACGCTGTTTGATGATGTCCTTGCCCAGACGCTCGATGGCGGTCTTGAAGTCGAGGAATACGGCCAGGCCGGTCTCGTTCACGCCGAAGCCTGCGTCGCAGCGCTCCTTGGCGGCGCGCGAAGCCACGTCGCGCGGCACGAGGTTACCGAAGGCCGGGTAACGGCGCTCCAGGTAGTAGTCGCGGTCCTCCTCGGCGATGTCCGAAGGCTTTTTGGCGCCCGAGCGGATAGCCTTTACGTCCTCGATCTTCTTGGGAACCCAGATGCGGCCGTCGTTACGCAGCGACTCCGACATCAGCGTCAGCTTCGACTGCTGGTCGCCGTGAACGGGGATACAGGTGGGGTGGATCTGCGTGAAGCAGGGGTTGGCAAAACCTGCACCCTTGCGGTAGCACTGGAATGCGGCCGAGCCGTTCGACGCCATGGCGTTGGTCGACAGGAAGAAGACGTTGCCGTAACCACCCGTGGCGATAACGACGGCGTGAGCGCCGTGGCGCTCGATCTCGCCCGTTACGAGGTTGCGGGCGATGATACCCTTGGCCTCGCCGTCCTCGATCACGATGTCTAGCATCTCGTGACGCGGGTAGCTCTTCACCGAACCGGCTGCGATCTCCTTGTTGAGGGCTGCATAGGCGCCCAGCAGAAGTTGCTGTCCTGTCTGGCCGCGGGCATAGAACGTACGCGATACCTGCGCGCCGCCGAACGAACGGTTAGCCAGCAGGCCGCCGTATTCGCGGGCGAAAGGAACGCCCTGGCCCACGCACTGATCGATGATCAGGTTGGCAACCTCGGCCAGACGGTAGACGTTGGCTTCGCGGGCGCGGTAGTCGCCGCCCTTGATCGTGTCGTAGAACAGGCGGTATACCGAGTCGTTGTCGTTCTGGTAGTTCTTGGCGGCGTTGATACCGCCCTGGGCTGCGATTGAGTGGGCGCGGCGGGGCGAATCCTGAATGCAGAATACTTTGACGTTGTAACCCAGTTCGCCGAGCGAAGCGGCTGCGGAAGCGCCTCCGAGACCCGTACCGATAATAATGATGTCGAGTTTGCGCTTGTTGGCGGGGCTTACGACTTTGATAGCTGTCTTATGGTTGCTCCACTTTTCGGCCAGAGCACCGGCAGGAATTTTAGCATCTAATTTTAAAGCCATATCGTTTGTGTGTTTATTATTCTACAATGGGGTGATTAGCATACGCCTGCGATGCAGGGGAAAAGGAAGTAAACGAGCACCACGGCTGCAAACCCGAGGAATACGATCGTGGCCACGATGTTGGCGATGCACTTCAGGCGGGGATACCACGTGTCGTTAGCCCAGCCCACGGTCTGGAACATCGACCATACACCGTGCGTGAGGTGGAACCACAGGGCGGCGAACCACACGAGGTAGATCACCACGTAGTACCACTGCGAGAAGGTGTAGGCGATCAGCGAAGCGCCGTCTGCGGGATCGAGGCCCAGCGAGTTCTCGTGTCCGCCCAGAATCTCCACGAGCTGCATCTTCGACCAGAAGTTGAAAAGGTGGATCAAAAGGCCGCCCAGGATGATGAAGCCCAGTACGAGCATGTTTTTCGAAGCCCAGGCCACGCCCGGCTCCTGAACCGTCACGGCGTAACGCTGCGAGCCGCGCGCCTTGTAGTTGTTCAGCGTGAGGATGACGGCGTAGAGGAAGTGGACGAAGACGCCCAGCGCCAGTACGGCCGTTCCGGCCAGCGCATACCAGTTTGCGCCCAGCAGCTCGCAAATCATGTTGTAGGCCTCGGGCGAGATGATCGCCGTAATGTTCATCGACATGTGGAAGAGGATGAAGAGCACGAGGAACACGCCCGTCACGCTCATTACTAACTTCTTGCCAAGCGAGGAATTAGATAGAAAACAGCTCATAATGATTTTAATTTGTTATATTTGTTAATGATTTGTGTTCTGCTTTTATTTCGCACGCAAAGATAGCACAAACCGAGGGCAGAGGCCAGTTATTGACTATGCCGGGGTGCTGCCTATCTAAGCCGAAATTTATTTTCGGCAAAGATAGCCATTGTTTGCGGAATAACAATAAAAACGGGCGGGAATTTTATGCCTGAAAGGAGGGTTTTATGACCAAAAAAGAACTACGCGCCGCAATGCGCAAACAGGCGCTCGGAATGACTCCTGCGGAGCGGGCCGAGGCCTCGCGGCGGATTTTCGGCTGGGCCGGGCGGCTGGAGGCTTTCGGCGCGGCCCGGACGGTGGGGTTTTTCTGCTCGCTGTCCGATGAGCCGGACACGGCGGAGGCGCTGGTGCAGTGGGGTGCGGTGAAACGCATCGTTGTCCCGCGCGTCGAAGGCGACGTGATG
The DNA here is from genome assembly GCF_018362775.1 of Alistipes montrealensis. Lineage (GTDB taxonomy): Bacteria > Bacteroidota > Bacteroidia > Bacteroidales > Rikenellaceae > Alistipes > Alistipes montrealensis. The sequence goes on along the minus strand of NZ_JAGYXY010000005.1, from coordinate 115,320 downwards.
CGGTTTTATGAGTACGATCCGCAGACATTGCGCCCGGGCGCTTTCGGTATCGCCGAGCCGGGGCCGGCAGCGCGGTTGTGCGGCCCCTCGGAGATCGACCTCATGATCGTTCCCGGTACGGCGTTCACGACCTCGGGCGTTCGCTGCGGCCGTGGGCGGGGTTACTATGACAAATACCTCTCGCAGCCGGGAGTGAAGGCCGTGAAGGTCGGCGTGTGTTTTGCCTGCCAGTTGATCGGGGAACTGCCTGCAGAGCCGCACGACGTGGCAATGGATTATGTAATAACGGATTGATTATGGATGCAAAAGAGTTTGCCGCCGCCTATGCGGAGGCGTTCGGCCCGGCAGCGGGACTGCCGTTGCTGTTCTGGTATTCGCCGGAGCCGGTGCGTACTGTTCCCAAAATCGAAGGGTGCTTTTTCAAGGCGCTGGGAGAGGCCTGCGAAGGACTTCCGGTGAGTCTCAATGCCGGGAATATCGGTTGCGGAGGCGGAAAGTTCTATACCGGCTTTACCCCGATGCCGCCGTTCGTGCCGACTTTCGTGTCGCAGAAGGAACACTATAAGCAGACGCCCGAAATGGTGTTGGATTTTATCGGACGGCTCGGCGTGCCGGAGGCTTCGGGGGCATGGCTCAATTTTGCGCGTATCGACACGCTGCAGGCTGTGGAAGCGTTCGGTATGGCAGATGGCATGCTTTTTCTGGCTACGCCGGACGTGCTGTCCGGACTGGTGTCGTGGGCCGTTTACGACAACAATGCCGACGACGCCGTGCGTGCGCCGTTCGGATCGGGGTGCAGCGCCGTCGTGACGCAGGCCGTGCAGGAGAACCGCCGGGGCGGGCGCAGCGTCTTCCTGGGGTTGTTCGACCCTTCGGTGCGTCCGTGGGTCGGGGAGTCGGTGCTGAGTTTTGTCGCGCCGATGTCGCGTTTGCGGGAGATGTGCGGCACGATGCGTGCAAGCTGTCTTTTCGGGACCCACGCATGGAATAAGGTTCGGGACCGTATTAATAAGAAGAATATATGAAAAAGAGAAAAGCGGCGCTGGTGCTTGCAGGCGGCGGCGCGCGGGGCGTGGCCCATATCGGGGCCATTGAAGAGTTGGAGAGCCAGGGATTTGAAATAACGTCCGTTGCCGGGACCTCGATGGGGGCGTTGGTCGGGGGCGTATATGCTTCGGGACATCTCGAACCGTTCAAGGAGTGGATGCGTGCACTCGATAAGTACAAGGTCTTCAGCCTGGTCGATTTTGCGCTGAGCACCGAAGGGCTGGTCAAGGGCGACCGGGTGATGGAGGCCATGAAGGAGTTGGTTCCGGACATGGAAATCGAGCAGATGCCCGTGCCGTTTACGGCTGTGGCGGCCGACCTGCTGACGGGAAGCGAGGTCGTGCTCGACAGGGGCGGTCTGTACGACGCCATTCGTGCGTCGATCTCGATCCCCTCGGTTTTCAGGCCCGTGCATCGCGAAGGACAGGTGTTGGTCGACGGCGGCACAGTCAACCCGCTACCGCTGAACCGTGTGAAGCGTGCGGAGGGCGACCTGCTGATCGCTGTGGATGTCAGTGCCCGGTTCGGGGCCAACCCTGCTCAGCGGGCCAATGCCTCGCTGAATTATTATAAAGTGCTGATCGCCTCGTCGCAGATCATGCAGCAGCGTATTACGCAACTGATGAGCCGGCTTTACAAGCCCGACATCATGGTCGAAATGCCGGCTGACAGTTTCGGCATGTTCGAATTTTACCATTCGGACGAGATTATCGAAGCCGGACGCGAAGCGACGCGTGCAGCGCTGGAGCGTTGGACGGGGGATAAAAACGGTATGGTTCTTGCTGAAAGTGAAGAAAAGATTGCGACGGCCCGTTTTTGAAGAATTCAAAAATAGTGACGCAACTTCACACAGATTTTAGGGCCGCCGCAATGTATTCGAGAACCGGGAGTGTCGAAAGACATTTCCGGCTTCCTTACGCGACAAAGATAAAGAAAGTTTCTGAATTTACAACCTCTTTGCCTGAAAGTGATATGGGTGCGCCCAAAAAATCGAAGCGGCAGGGCCTTTTTACCCGGTCAATCCGTTTTTTTTTCGCACCGAGGTGTCTGTGCCGGCCTTTTTTAGTCCGGTCGTGCAAAACAAATCCCGGCTGTCAAGCCGGGATTTGTTTTGGTTGCGGGGCGGGTTTTTACCGCTTGTCGCTTTCGCGGACATACGCCGCGATGCGGTGGCTGCGCTTGCCGATGGGTACGCCCAGACCGAGCGTCACGTTCATCGTGCTTTGCTTGATGGGAATCCATTGGGGCGTGTGCTTGGCCGTTACGATGTCGGTTGCGAGGAAGAAGTTGATCCAGCTCGGGCAGAGGTTCAGCGCCAGGCCGATGGCTCCGCCACGGTTGTCGATCACCGAGTAGCTTCCCGAAACCGTGAACCAGCGTATGGGGTGGAAGTTGACCGATCCGGTGATGTTGTGCAGGGTCTTGTACTCCCAGACGCGGGCCGTGTACAGGAGGCCGATGCCGATTTTATGGCGCCATACCTCGTATTCGAGTCCGGCGTTGATCGATGCGCGGAGCATCTTCGAAACGCTCTTCGAGCCGTTGGGGGTGAATTCCAGGATGTTGAGGTCGAAATCGGGCTGTTCGCTCTGTCCGTTCTCGTCGACGATCACGCCCGAGAACTCCATTGACTTGGACGAAAGGCCGATGCTGTTGTACTTCTTGCTCCAACTGATGAATCCGAGGTCGGTGACTGCCAGCGACGCCTGCAGGTTGTCGAGGATGTCGTACGTGGCGCCCAGGTCGACGGCGAAACCGTAGCCGGCGGGTTTGGTGGGTTTGAAGTTGTCGAAGTCCCCCAGTTTGTAGGTCCCGTCTTCAGCGTAGTTGATGTCTTCGGGTGCGGCTCCGGCGCCGGTAACGTCCAGTTGACCGATGGCGTCGATCTTCCAGGCGTCGTCGGCAAGCGATACCCGGAAATGGTCGTAGTTGAGTTTCCCGCGGGCGATACCCATCAGGAACTTGGCGCGTACACCGACGTAGAGCCGGTCGTTCATCAGCGGGAACGAGTAGTTGAAGCCCGCTTCGAGGTAGTTGTGGGTCGTGACGCCGATATCGCGGATGTCGCCGTCCTGGCCGCGCTTGAGGAACTCGAAGAGCGAGTAGGGGAGGTTGACATCGGCATTTACGCGGGCGTTGAGGTCGAACGACCAGAAATTCTTGTGGTTCCGGGTGAAAGCGCCGAAGCCGATGATGTTGATCCTCGAGTCGGAGCCCAGCAGGTTCTTGTTCTTGAGGTTGGCCAACGCATCGGCCGACGATACGGAACTGTCGAGCAGCGTCACCAGCTTGCCGTTGCGCGGATAGAGGATGTTGTCGAGGGCCAGGTTGCCGCTGGCGTTGATGTCCAGTCCGCCCAGGCCGGGGATGTTTACGTAGCCGCGCAGCGGAGCGAAGGCGGGGTTGAACTGGCTGCGGAGGGTCGAACCCTCCATAAAGTAGGCCGTGGGATTTTGGGCTGCGGTGCCGGTCGCCAGGAATGCAGCTGCTATAAGGGTGATTATCTTTCTCATGGTGGAATGCGGGTTAGATGTCGAGTTTCAGTCCTCCCGTTTTGAGGAGGCTCAGGTCGATGGAGATCTGGTGCTGGATATTTCCCTGGAATCCTTTGCCGGGGAAATAGGTTTTAAGCGTCACGGGAATCCGGATCGTGATGCCCTCGACGATCGTCCGCAGGTCTTCGGCGAAAAGCCGCGTGTCGGGAATCGGGTTCGCCTGCGTGTTGGCGACTACGTCGACGTTGAATGAAATTTCCGTCGGGTCGAAGAGCGGGGCGATATGCAGGGAAACCGGAAGTTCGTTGGCGATCGAGCCTTTCAGGTAGAGCGTATTCTTGGGGTTGGTCACAGTCGCCGGGTCGAGGTTGTCGGCGAGCATGTCCACGATGTCGCTGCCGATGTCGATGTGGCCGACCTCATAGTCGAGCGGTTCGATGCGGAGCGTGGTCAGGTAGCTGCGGGCCTCGGCTTTCACTGCGTCGCTGAGCGTTTCGCGCAGTGTAGCATCGTTCTTGAAGACCGTGATGAAGACCGGTTTGAACTGGTCGACGGTCGTACCTGCGGGCAGCAGGGGCAGGAACGTTCCGATGTATTTGTCTTCGCACAGCAGGTCGGCGACGGCATTCAGTTTATTGTCGTCGGCGAGCATCTGCGCCGTCAGCGCTTCGAGCAGCTTGTCGACTTCGCTCTGGCTGGTCTGCAACAGTTGCAGGTCGACCGATTGTTTGTTTTCGGGAAGCGGCGACGGAAGCCAGATGTCGGCTTCCCGGAAAATGGCCTCGATGTTGACGCCGCCGTCGGCGAGTTCGTTCATCGAAACGAGCACTTTGGCCAGCGGAATCGTGAACTTGGATTCATCGCCGCCGATGGTGACGTTGTCGGTGTCGATGTCTTCTAAATCGTAATCCTTGTCGATACACGCTGTGGAGAGTGTCCCGGCGAGGAGCAGGAGGAAAAGTTTTCTCATGGGCTTGGGTCTGATAGTGAGCCACAAATATACTGCTTTCGACGAATATAACAAAAAATGAGAACCTTTTTACAATCCTTCTGTTTTGCAATATATTTGTTAAATTTGCAGGTCGTATGGCTGAAACGGAAAAACCGAATCTGAAGGAACAGGTGGCCTTATTGCCGCTGTCGCCCGGCGTCTACCAATTCGTGGACCGCTCGGGGACGATTATCTATGTGGGTAAGGCCAAGAGCCTGCGCAAGCGCGTGTCGTCGTATTTCGTGCAGTCGAAGGAGCACAGCGCGAAGGTGCGCGTGCTGGTGAAGCAGATCGCCGAAATCCGCCATATCGTCGTGGGGAGCGAGACCGATGCGCTGCTGTTGGAGAACTCGCTGATCAAAAGCCTTCAGCCGCGTTACAACATCCTGCTCAAAGACGATAAAACCTATCCATGGATCGTCGTGCGGAAGGAACATTTTCCCCGCGTGCAGTCCACGCGCATCCTGACGCGCGACGGCTCGCAGTATTTCGGCCCCTACGGCTCGGTGATGATGCAGCACAGCGTGCTCGACTTCATCCGCGAGGTGGTTCCCCTGCGTACCTGCAAACTCAATCTCGCGCCGGACCTGATCGCTAAGGGTAAGTATACGGTCTGCCTCCAGTATCACCTGGGCAACTGCAAGGGACCGTGTGTCGGGCTGCAGTCCGGGGAGGAGTATGCGCAACTCGTCGATATGGTCGTTTCGGTGCTGAAAGGCGACCTGCGCCCCGTGCGCCAGTACCTCGAAGCAGAGATGGAACGCGCTGCCGCCGGGCTGAAATTCGAACTGGCGCAGCGGTATAAACAACGTATCGACGCGCTGGACAACTATGCGGGCAAGTCGGTGATCGTCAGTGCGAAGATCGTCGATGTCGATGTTTTTTCGCTGCTGCCTGATGACGATGTGGCCTATTGCAATTTCGTGCGCATCCGCCACGGTTCGATCGTGGGCGTCTCGACGGTGAAACTCTCGACCGGTATCGGGGGCGACGAGCGGGACATGCTGACGCTGGCCATCCAGCATATCGTCGAACATATCGCCGGGGGCGAATTGGCCCGGGAGGTGATCGTTCCGTTCCTGCCTTCGACAACGCTGTTGTTCGACGGCGTTACCTTTACGGTCCCGAAGCGCGGCGAAAAACTCGAACTGCTGGAATTTTCGCAGAAGAGCGCCCGCATCTACCGCGCCGAACAGTTGAAAAACCTCGAAATCAAGAATCCCGAACGGTATACCGAGCGGCTGATGGATGCCGTCCAAAAAGCGTTGTGCCTCGATAAACAACCGCGGCATATCGAATGTTTCGATAACTCCAACCTGCAGGGCGCCCATCCGGTGGCCTCGTGCGTGGTGTTCCGTGATGGAAAGCCGTCGCGTAAGGAGTATCGCCATTTTAACATCAAGACCGTGGTGGGCGCCGACGACTACGCTTCGATGCGTGAGGTCGTCTACCGCCGTTACAGCCGTCTGCAGGAAGAAGGGGCTGAATTGCCCGATCTCATTATCGCCGATGGCGGAAAAGGGCAGATGGGCGTGATTCACGAAGTGCTGGAGTATCTCGGGTTGGATATACCCATTGCCGGACTGGCCAAAAACGACCGTCACCGCACCTCCGAATTGCTCTATGGTTTTCCGCCCCTCCTGGTCGGCGTCCGTCCCACTTCGCCTCTTTTCCATTTTTTGTCGCATATTCAGGAAGAGGTACACCGTTTTGCGATCAGCTTCCACCGCCAGAAACGCAGTAAGGCGTTTATCCACAGCGAACTGGAGCAGATCGAGGGTGTTGGCGGCAAGACGATCCAGACCCTGCTGCAACATTTCCGTACGGTGGAGAAAGTCCGTGCCGCCAATATCGAGGAGTTGTCAGCGCTCGTCGGTGCGGCCAAAGCGAAAAAAATCAGGGCTTTCTTCGAAAAATAGCCGTATTTTTTGAAAAGTTACGAAAATCTCCTATCTTTGTCCACCCGATTCGCTGCGTAAGCAGACTTGCCCGGATGGCGGAATCGGTAGACGCGTTGGTCTCAAACACCAATGACAGCAATGTCGTGCCGGTTCGACCCCGGCTCCGGGTACGGAAAACGGCGCTTAATCAACTGATTAAGCGCCGTTTTGCTTTTGTCAGGGTTTAGCTGGTGAACATCTGACGAATAAATCTGCTGCGAAAAGCCGGGTAATACGGGTAACTGTTTTACTGAAATAATCAAATATCTTATTGACGGTTTCTTCCAAGTTTTGAGGCCGGTGCGGAAAACGATCCTGAGAGGGATCGTTTTTTTTGTTTTGGGGTGGTATCTCGATTCGATCAGGCTGCTTAAACGATTCAAAAGTGATTTGGACCGGGTAAAAACCCGGTGGAATTTCACTGAAATCCCGGGTGTCGGAGATCTGAAAAACACCGGAAATGAAGAAAAATGCAAAAAAAATTGAAAGAAAGAGACTGTTTGTTTTATGCCGAAGCAACTTTGGCAAATGGAAAAAAGAAGAACCCAGAATCACTTCCCGGACAATTCCGTTCGGGAGTTTTTAAAAAAATTATAAAAACGAGGCCGTAAGTATGTAACAGCCGTTTTTGGGGGATCGGCTGCCGGACGTTTTTGGCCGTTTACTTTGCTTCGTGATTGTGGTCGATCATGTTTCGAAATAACAGGGTTTCTCTCCTAAATAGCATGTTGTCAGCATGGTAAATACGCTGTTTGGGCGTGTTGGCCCGGCAATATTATTATATTTTGTTGCGTTAGTATAGCGACAGAAAGATAATTCTCGCTGTTTTGCATTCCTTGTTTCCCATATCAGTGTACAGTTAGGCCTGCCCATGGTCTTTTCGGTTCTCGAAACTGTGCCCGGAGGTCGAACGTCCCTCCGTTACTGCAAATATTTACAAGACTTTAAGCGGTCTTTGATTTGTGGTTTTATATCTTGCAACGCAATTTCACTAAATTTTATTCTATGACGCACTCTCCAGATTTAGTCGGCACGTCCCGCCGTACCTACATGGGACAAACTCTATTCGCGGGGCGATCCCGCAACAAGACAGGCCCTGATTTCATGTCCTGTTTCGCGCTCCACATCGCGGAGTATGAGCGAACGGGACGGATCGGTTCTACTGCAAATTACCAAATGGCATACCGCATGCTTACCCGGTATCTGGGTGGCAGTAAATTGTATCCCGAGCAATTCACGGCCGAATGGCTCGAACGTTACGAACGATGGCTCCTGGCCCGGGGCTTGGGGACCAATACCATTGTATTTCACCTGAGATACCTGCGCGCCGTTTACAACCGGGCGATCGAAAGCGGGCTTTTCCCCGCGACTTCCGGCAATCCCTTTTACCGAAAACGCATCAAGCAGGTGGCCACCCGCAAGCGCGCCCTGCCGCGTGAGACCCTCCGGCGAATCTACGATGCCGACCTGTCGGCCATGCACCCCAAATATGCGTTGGCCCGCGACCTTTTCATGTTCAGTTTTTACACCCGGGGAATGTCGTTCGTGGACATGATCTACCTGCGGAAATGCGACATCAGCGACGGTGTGCTGACCTATAAACGCAAGAAAACCGGACAGATGCTCTCCCTGCGCATCGAGGCGCCCCTGCAGGAGATCATCGACCGATACGATAGCGACTCTTTGTATGTGCTGCCCGTGCTGAACGGGGACGACAGTTACCGCGCCTACCGCCAGCAACAGCGCGAACTGAACAAGTTTATCCGTAAAATCGGCGAACTGCTGGAAATCTCCGAACCGCTGACATTTTATGTGGCCCGGCATTCATGGGCGACGCTGGCTCGCGACTGCGGAACTCCGCTTACGATCATCAGCGCCGGCATGGGTCATACCTCCGAACGAACGACGCGCGTCTATCTTGCGCAACTCGATCACAACGTCATCGACAGAGCCAATCGGAAAATCATTAATCTGTGACGTTCAGGCCAACTTTGGCGACATTCGGACTAAATAAATGAAAGGGAAAATCTTTGCAGATGTAAGAAACAAGGCCCATTACTATAAATAATGTGTCTTCAGGATATAAATGATTGCTATTTAAACAATTCCCGTCATCTGCAAAAGTAAGGTTATTTATAATTATAACCAAATATTTTATAAGAAAAAAATGCATATTATCATTTAATCTGTTGATTATCTGCATTTTGTATCGTTATCTGATCTTCGAAACCGGTGGACGGGCATAACATTCGGTTTTTTTTCTTTTCATCGTGTCCAAATCTGCTATTTTTTAGCTGACTGTCAGCGCTTTAGGTAAACAAGACCCATTATTTATAGTAATGGGACTCGGGAAGATAGTGTAACTATTTGAAATAAAACAACTTACAAATTGACACTCTCTCCTAAGGTTTTATGGGCAGTCAAGATTCTGCTCACATTGCGCAAAGCTGCGGAAGCCGGGGTTCCTCCTATGAAGAGTCCCGAGTTGCTGACGGCATGCCTGACCCCGAATGCGGATACCTATATGTATCGCCGGGCCCTGCGGGAACTGGTCGCCAGGACCGACTTCGTGACCTGCGACATCCAGTCGAGCCGCACTACCTACGAATGGAATCCCAATGTCCGGCCGAGCCTGTACGATCTGGTCGTACGGCTGGAAGGCGGCATGCATGAAATTTCAAACGGGTTCTGGTCGTACGAGAACACCTACACCATGCAGCCTTTGTACAAGGTGAACAGACAGTACGATGCGCTGACGCGCGAATACCTTTCGAACATCTACATCGATGAACTCGATTCCCCTGCATTGTCGGAGCGAAGCAGGGCCAAATTACCACATATTAACTTACAAACAACAGAACATGCAGAACAACACAATTAACCATTTAATAAACAACAAAATGAAACGTCTCTACATCATTGCATTATTTGTCTTCGCCAGCGGAGTCGCTTCGGCTCAGGAGAATGGCAACCGGGATGCGCAAAACCGCATTGTACGCGGTCCTTATGAAACCAATCGCTTTTTCGATAATATTTTCGTCGGAGTCGCCGGTGGTGTAAACCTCTATTTCGGCGAGAACGATTCCGAAGGTAAATTCGGTAAACGCCTGGCCCCGGCGCTGGACATCCATGTCGGTANCCCATTACTATAAATAATGTGTCTTCAGGATATAAATGATTGCTATTTAAACAATTCCCGTCATCTGCAAAAGTAAGGTTATTTATAATTATAACCAAATATTTTATAAGAAAAAAATGCATATTATCATTTAATCTGTTGATTATCTGCATTTTGTATCGTTATCTGATCTTCGAAACCGGTGGACGGGCATAACATTCGGTTTTTTTTCTTTTCATCGTGTCCAAATCTGCTATTTTTTAGCTGACTGTCAGCGCTTTAGGTAAACAAGACCCATTATTTATAGTAATGGGACTCGGGAAGATAGTGTAACTATTTGAAATAAAACAACTTACAAATTGACACTCTCTCCTAAGGTTTTATGGGCAGTCAAGATTCTGCTCACATTGCGCAAAGCTGCGGAAGCCGGGGTTCCTCCTATGAAGAGTCCCGAGTTGCTGACGGCATGCCTGACCCCGAATGCGGATACCTATATGTATCGCCGGGCCCTGCGGGAACTGGTCGCCAGGACCGACTTCGTGACCTGCGACATCCAGTCGAGCCGCACTACCTACGAATGGAATCCCAATGTCCGGCCGAGCCTGTACGATCTGGTCGTACGGCTGGAAGGCGGCATGCATGAAATTTCAAACGGGTTCTGGTCGTACGAGAACACCTACACCATGCAGCCTTTGTACAAGGTGAACAGACAGTACGATGCGCTGACGCGCGAATACCTTTCGAACATCTACATCGATGAACTCGATTCCCCTGCATTGTCGGAGCGAAGCAGGGCCAAATTACCACATATTAACTTACAAACAACAGAACATGCAGAACAACACAATTAACCATTTAATAAACAACAAAATGAAACGTCTCTACATCATTGCATTATTTGTCTTCGCCAGCGGAGTCGCTTCGGCTCAGGAGAATGGCAACCGGGATGCGCAAAACCGCATTGTACGCGGTCCTTATGAAACCAATCGCTTTTTCGATAATATTTTCGTCGGAGTCGCCGGTGGTGTAAACCTCTATTTCGGCGAGAACGATTCCGAAGGTAAATTCGGTAAACGCCTGGCCCCGGCGCTGGACATCCATGTCGGTAAATGGTTCACGCCGTCGATCGGTGCGCGTGTCGGATACGCGGGCCTTCAGGCCAAAGGCTGGACGACCGCCGGAACGATCTATGCCAAGGGCGCCGACGGCGGCCTGTTCCAGGAGAAATTCGGCGTAATGTATCTGCATGCCGACGCTATGTGGAACTTCTCGAATGCCGTGAGCGGCTACAAGGAGGACCGTACGTGGAACTTCGTACCCTATGCCGGTGTCGGCTGGGCGCGCTCTTACGGCAACGATACTCATGACAACGAAATCGGCTTCGATATCGGCCTGCTGAATGTCGTGCGCCTCTGCAAGTCGCTCGACCTGACGCTCGAGGCCCGCTGCCTGCTTGTCAACCAGCGCTTCGACGGTGTAACCGGCGGACGTATCGGCGAGGGCATGCTTTCGGTAACGGCTGGTCTGGCTTACAAATTCAACCGCCGTGGTTTCTCGCGCGTATCGAGCGTGCAGCCGGTGGATGTTACACCCTATCTCAACCGCATCCAGCGCCTCGAGGCGAACAACGACGACCTTTCGTCGAAGAACTCGGCCTTGAGCGACGAGAACGAGAAACTGCGCAACGCGCCGGCCAAGGTCGTTGTCGAGCAGAAGGTTTCCGCATCGCCCGTGGTACTCTTCTTCAAGATCGGCAAGGCTACGCTCGACAGCAAGGAGCTTACGAACCTCGAATTTTATGTCAAGAACGCCATCAAGGCCGACAAGGACAAGACTTTTACGCTGATCGGTTCGGCCGACAAGGCTACCGGCAGCAAGGAGCTGAACCAGCGCCTGAGCGAGCAGCGGATGGAGTATGTCTACAACCTGCTGAAGAATAAGTACGGTGTAGCTCCCGAACGTCTGGTCAAGAAGGCCGAGGGCGATACGAACAACCGTTTTGCCGAACCGGAACTGAACCGTGCAGTCATTGTCGAATAATCCGGGAATGATCTATTGTATGTCCCGGTCTGTAACATTCGCGGCAAAGGAGACGCCGAATCCGGCGATGCGCTATCTGCTGGCTTATCTGGAGGAGGGGAGGGTCTGTGTGTATGCTCCCCGCCTGCAGGACCAGTGGTCCGTGCAACGGCTTCCGGAGGAGGAGGAACTGAGGGTCGAAGCGCAGTTGCATGAACTGCACCGCACCAATGAGCGGACGGCCGTCGTGGAGATACGCCTTTTCGGACACGAAGAAACGCGCAGCGTCAGGGTGCTCTGCGTAAGAACCTGAACCACAGAATTCAAAAATAAATTAAACGCAACGTCACATTCAACGAAGAAAGTTATGAAAAAAATGTTAATGCCCTATGAGGCCCCGGAGTTGTTCCAGATCTCCGTACGTGTCGAAAAAGGATTTGCTGCAAGCAGCGACATCGAGCCGGGAACCGGCGGCGGTGAGCTCGGAGGCACGCGATCGATGTCCTACGATGACTACGAATAACGACCGAGTTTCCGAAAATCAACCCTCAAAACAACAGAATGCACTATGAAAAAATTAGTAGTTATAGCCATGCTTGCCGCAGTCGGCATGAGCGCATGTAGCAAGGACGACGGTGTATCCGCTCCCGCAGACATGCAGAAATACGTCCAGGTGACGATTCCCGAAGATGCGGTTTCCGAAACCCGCACCTCGGTGGACGGAACGACGACCTCGTGGGTTGCAGGCGACAAAGTCGCCGTGTTCCTCTACAATGGCGCCACGACGCAGAAGTTCGAATTCACGGCCGACAAATCGGGTGCTACCACGACGTTCTCGGGCGATGTTCCCGTCGGCAGCTATATGCTCGCTGCGGCTCACTATCCGTACAGTTGCGGCGCTACGTTCGACGCTGTCAACAAAACGTTCAAGCATACGTGGGGCGACGCCTACTGCACGGCGAACCTGGCCGATTACGACTATATGTATTCGAACGTGTGGGAGGAGCCGTTCGTGATCGACGAAGATACTACTATCCTGCCCGTCCAGTTGACTTTCAAGCCGTTGATGGCCCGTATCAAGATGACCCTCGGGCTGGGCGCCAACGAAACCCCCAAGCTGGTTACGATCACCACCAGCGCCAACGTGATGCCGACGGCCGGTTCGGTCGGTTCGGACGGCGCTTTCATCGCATCGAGCGTATGCAACAAGATCGTCATTCCCACCAGCCAGAAAGAGTTCGTGATCGGTATGCTGCCGGTAAGCATCCATTCGACGATGAACGTGCAGGTTACGACCACCGACGGCCTGACTTATTCGGACAAGTCGTTTACGCTGGCCGGTCTGAAGCGCAACCATCACTATACGATGAGCGTTCCCTGCAACAAGAAGACCGTTACGATCACGGTTCCCGATGAAATCGACAAAAAATACGGTTCGGATACCTGGAAGGACAACGGTTTCTACTATGTCGATCCGCAGTACGATCCGGCAGGCCTTTTCGACGGCTGGTATTTCTACCGCGCCGAGATCAAGAGCGACAAGAACGGCGACGACAAACTCAAGAAGAACCGTATCCAGTTGCAGGTTCCCGCCGGAACCAACAGTAGCAATAACGGTGCGTTCGTGACGGCTCCGATTCAGTGCGACGGCCAGAAGACCGTGAAAATCTCCTTCGAGGTTGCGACCAACCGGGCCTTGGTGAATATCAAGTACCGTATCGGCGTGACGGGCAACGGTCCGATTACCGAGGCTTGGCTCCGAGACCGTAACAACATCATTGCCGGAAACGACAACGAATGCCGCTCCGGCACGCAGACCCACACGTTCACGGTTTCGAACGGACAGCGCATCATGATCAAGATTATGAGTACCGCCGGTTCTTACCACGTAGAGTTTGCGAATTTCACCTACACGATCGAGTAATTCCGGGAAGACAAATTCTATACTATCGGGACGGGTGACAGCCGTCCCGATTTATATATTAAAGTATATACCTGATGAAAGCAACTTACATAAGGCCGGAATTGGAGGTATTCGCTGTTGCGGTGGAGGCAGGGTTCGCGATCTCTCAGCCCAATGGGGGCGAGCTCGGGCCGGCCTCGGTAGACTATTCGGACGACGGAAGTTTAACCTATTGATAATCGATAAAAGTATGAAGTATACCTCTGTTTTCCGGTTGTCGATACTGGCGCTTCTGCTGGCGGGATGCGGGAAGGACGATGTCGAAACAACGGCGCGGCCCCAGCCCGAAGAACCTGCGGCAGCGGGCGATCCCATCGCATACCGCCTTTCGATCGACAACGACGATCCTTCGCCGGAGTCCGAAACCCGTACAGCTTATGGCCCGCTTACGAGCGGTTCCTATCCGATCTACTGGCGCACCGGCGACCGGGTAGAGATCATCTGTCCCCTGGCCGCCCCGCAGCAGGCTTCGGTCGAAGTCCGTGTGTCCGGGCCGACCGAAAGCGAAGCCGACCTGAGCGATACCGGGATGTCCTGGGGCTCGGGAACGCACCACGATTTTTATGCGTTCTACCCCTCGGAAGCGATCAAGGCCAACAGTGGCTCGATCGTCCTGACGGCGATTCCGGCCGTACAGACCTACAACAACGGGGAGTGCAACATGCAGTATGCCTATATGTCGGCCTGTGCCGAAGGCGTTGCGCGCGGCGAGGAGGTTCCGTTTACCTTCCGCCCGCTGATGACTACGGTGACGGTCCAGGTGGGATTCTCCGAGACCGTCGAAGTTCAGAAGCTCGTCCTGTCGAGCGAGAACGACGCGGTGGCCGGAACGTTTACGCACGACATCGCGACGAACAGCAGTACGGTCGATCCGGAGCGGAGTTCCAAAGTGCTGGCGCTGCACATGACGACCGGGAGTACGCCTTATATCGAGTTGAACGCCGGTTCGAAAATACTGGTTACGGCATTCATGCTGCCGCAGGACATTCATGGCCTGACGCTGTCGGCCGTAACCACGGAAGGGAAGACTTACAGTTACACGACGCCGGCCACGCTCAAGGCCGGACACCGCTATTCGTTTACGATCGGCGACATGCCGGCACAGGCGCAGCGCATAACCGAGGACTACTCTGACTGGATGAAATACCTGCCCGACAACGCCTACCTGTCGCAGGTATCCATGCCCGGTTCGCACGACGCCTGCACGATGTACGGTTCGCACTACGAGTACAAGGCCGGCATGCCCGGCGACCGTTATCATCTCAAATGGTTGCAGAATGTCGTATTCGGCTATATGAACGTGACCAAGATAATCAAGGCGCAGGAGCTCTCCATCGAGGAGCAGCTTGCCGCCGGGGTCCGAATGTTCGACCTGCGCCCCAGCGCATCGGGTTCTTCGGTGCAGGACCTTCCGATCCAGCACGGCATCGCCCTGCTGGGCGACCCGACGCTCGGCGGCTTCACGCCCGGCGCCGAGGGACGGCAGGAGTTGTCGCCCTTTATGCTCTCGCACCTGCTCGACCGTTTCGTGCGCTTCCTCGACGAGCATCCGGGTGAGACGGTCCTCGTGCACATGAAATACGAGAACACCAGCGGCTCGGGCAAAACGGGCTGGGACAAGAGTGTGGTGAATCTTATCAAAACCCACTGCAACGGATACGTCGCCGATTTCAGCCCCCGGATGACGCTGGCCGACGCCCGGGGCAAAATTCTCTTCGTCGTCCGCGAGGATTACAAGTCTTCGAACAACGGGGCGTATTTCGGCGCTTACCTGAACTGGACGCACGACAAGGTCGTCTTCGAAACCACGCTCCACGGCAACACGGGCGAGGTGGCACAGATCAAGGTCAATGACCTCTACAACATCAAGAACGGCTCTTCGGACGGTGTGAGCAAGTATTCCGCCATCGACGACTGCATCGCCTACGCCTACAATGCGACCGATCCTGCGCGTTGGTGCATGAACTACGTGAGCTGTTACGATACGGCCCATTGCAGTGTGTCGGGGATCAGTATTTTCGGAGCTGTGGGCGACTACGACTACTGCGCCAACCTCTATAACCGCTATACGGCGGACAAGCTGAACCGGTTCGATTTCCGCGGAAACGCCGGCATCGTCCTGATGGATTTCGCCGGAGCCGCGAACGCTACGATGACTTACGGACAGACCCATTCGAACGTGGCGGTTTACGGCGACGATCTGGTGAAGGCCGTCATCAACGTCAATAACAAATGGGACCTGCGCCGCAACGAGTAATTGTCGCCGGTCCGCAAAAAAAAGAAGCACCCGATTGCCGGGTGCTTCTTTTTTGCGGTATGCGTCGTTAAATGTCGGTGAACAGGTTGAGCTGGTGCAGCATCGTAAAGGCGAAGAAGCATCCGATGATCAGGCACAGTACGACCAGCAGCGCATTGAGCACCTTGGGCGAAGGCTTCATCGGCCGCCCGGCGTTGCTGCGGATGTATTCGCGGAAAAAGAGGTAGAGCGCCGGGACGATGCTGCAAGCGAGCAGGTAATCTTCCGGGATGCCGAAGAAGTAGACTTTCGAAAGCCCGATCAGCGCCCAGTGGCAGAGGAACATCGCCAGCACGATGTTGACGCGTTCCGAAAACGCCAGCATCAGCCCGATCGTGAAGACCGCCACCGAACAGGGCATCACCGGCGAGGTGATCATCGGGAACGTGCGGCCCAGCGCCAGCGAGAACAGCGGGTAGATGAGCGGCATGGCGAACAACAGCACCGCGAACGCCGTATGGTTGCCCGTGCGTTCCAGCGAGGCGTGTTTGACCACGAGGTCGTAGACCCAGATGGACCCCATGATGGCCCAGAAGAGCGCCAGCAGGTCGTTGTATTCGCGCGGTTCGCAATAGACGAGGTAATAGACCCCGGCGATCCAGAAATTGAGCAGCGCCATGAACACCTTCATTGCGATGCGCACGCCGGGCGAGGGGCGGAAGTAGAGCAGCAGGGTCAGTACGACTGCTGTCAGGGTCAGTACGATCTGCGTGGGCCAGGTTGCGGCGTTGTAAGAGGCGATGGTATTCCAGAATGTTTCCATGCAGGGCGTTTATTTGTCGTTTTTTGTACGCCGCGTGAGCGAGAAGGCCCGACGGTTGAAGACGAAAATCGGCAGGGTGGCTCCTGCGGCCAGCAGGGCGATCACGCTCAGCGATACGGTCGCGTTGAGGAAGAACAACTGCATGTACTGCATGCCCTGTCCCGGGTCGTTGAGCGACTGGAGGAACATGATGAGCGAAAAGACCGTCTTGTAGGCGTAGATGCCCGGAACCATCGGCAGCAGCGCCGGGATGTAGAGCGCCGTCATCGGGCAGCGAATGCCCCGGCCCAGCCAGAGGCTGCCGAATCCGATGACCATCGCTGCGCAGAGCGACGAGGTGGCGATGTCCGTTCCGGTGTAATTCATCAGGCAGAAACGCAGGGCGTGTCCCACGGCGGCCAGCAGGGCGATGCGCGGGAAAGCCCGCATCGGAGGGTCGGAGATGGCGCCGAAGCCGACGGCCGCCACGGCCGCGAAAAGCCCGTCGAGAAGGATGTCGGCAACAATCATAGCAGGCTGTTTTTAACCATTAACAACGTGGCCGAAAGCCCGATGGCGATGCAGATGATCAGCAGCAGGGCGTTGATCAGGCGGCTGAACCCGATCAGGATGTGGCCTTCGACGATGTCGATCACGCCGTTGATCAGCGGTACGCCCGGTACGAGGTACAGGACGCTCGTGGCGAGGGCCGTTTCAGCCGTACAGTCGAAGCGCAGGGCCGACGATGCGCACAGCGACGCCATGAAGGCCGAGATGATGAAAATCAGGAAATGGTTGACGCCGTGCGCCTGCATCCGCTGCCGGGCCGCAAAGCCTACGAGCGTTGCGGTAAATACGATCCCCACGGCTGTCCAGTCGCCGCCGAAGAGCCGGCAGAACGAGGCGTTGGCCAACCCGACGGT
Organism: Alistipes montrealensis; assembly: GCF_018362775.1. Lineage (GTDB taxonomy): Bacteria > Bacteroidota > Bacteroidia > Bacteroidales > Rikenellaceae > Alistipes > Alistipes montrealensis. Next base: position 97,786 of record NZ_JAGYXY010000005.1, on the reverse strand, counting down.
CACCAGTACGAAAATCGGATCGATGCGCGGCTTTTCGATCAGTTCTCCGTAACGCCGGCGGATTTCATCCAGCGGGAGCTGTTCGTCGACGGCGTCCCAACTCAGGGCGCTGAGGTCGGAATTACGTTCGAAACTGATCGGGAGGGCCGGAATCCGTACCACGCGGGTGATGGCTTCGCCCGTCTCTTCGTCGCGGACGGTGAGGATCGTGCTTTTCTGGAAACTCGATAACTGGATGTCGATTCCCTGCGATGCGCCGATGCGTTGCGAGTTGCGGATCACACGCGAGGTGTGGACGCCGGACGCGAGCAGGTAGGTCGAATAATCGGCAATGAAATCGAGGATTTCGGTCAGTTCTTGTCTGGTTTTCATAGCGATTGCAAAAGTAATTCATTTTTACCAGACCGCCCCTGTCCCGGCCTGAAAAAATAATTTGCACCGTGTTCCCGCTCCGGTCGGCCCGGCAAATCCGAGCCTGGATGTGCGCGGCGGGGATGCGTCTTGCTTTTCGGGGACAATCCGGGGCATTTTTAGGCGGAACGGAGAAATTTTTCTACCTTTGCTTCCCGGTATGGAAGCATCTTTCAAAAAGTCATATGCCTCGCTGGGAGCCGACAAACTGGTCCTCCTGTGGCTCGGGGTGTGGTGGGTCGCTAACCTCGTGCAGGCCGGATTTACCCAGCTCGCCAACGATGAGGCCTATTACCACATGTTCGCCGAGCGGCTCGCGTGGGGGTATTTCGACCATCCGCCCGTGACGGCGTTGCTGGTCTGGGCCGGGGAACATCTCTTCGGCGGGGAACTGGGCGTGCGGTTTTTCTTCACCGTGCTGCAACCCCTCTACCTCTGGATCCTGTGGCGCCTGATTCGTCCGGCGGATGCCGACCGCCGCGATGCCGGGTTGTTCGTCGTGCTGTCGGCTGCGACGCTGATGCTCCAGCTCTACGGTTTTATCGCCGTGCCCGACGGGCCGCTGATGTTTACCACGGCGCTGTTCCTGCTGACTTTCAGATGGTTTTCCGAAGGCCGCCGCTGGGCGTGGCTGTGGATGGGCGCCGCCATGGCGCTGATGGCATACAGCAAATACCACGGTGCACTGGTGGTCCTTTTCGCACTGGCCGCCAATCCGCGCCAACTGCTGCGCCCGGCGCTCTACCTGAGCGGGGCCGTTGCGCTGCTGCTGCTCGTTCCGCACCTCATGTGGCAGTACGATCACGACTGGGCGTCGTTCGCCTACCACCTTTCGGGCCGCAATTCGGTCTTCAAACCCAACTACGTCTTCGAATTCCTGGCCAACATGCTGGTGGTCTTCAATCCCTTCTTCCTGCCGCTTTACGTGCAGGCGTGGCGGAAGGTGAAGCCGCAGACCCCTGTCGGCCGGGCGCTGAAACTCCTGCCCGTCGCCTTCATCGCCTTCTTCGTGCTTTCGTCGCTGCGCGGATACGTCCAGCCCCAGTGGGTTATCGTCGCCTGCTTCGGGTTGGTATATGTGCTTTTCACCTATGCACGGCGGCATCCCCGCACGCGCCGTTACCTGATGCGGGCCGGAGGCGTGACCATCGGGCTGATCGTGCTGGTGCGTCTGGTGATGATTTTCAACCCGCTGGGCATCCGCTTCGAAGTATTCAACAATCCGGAGAGTTACGCCGCCATTGCCGAGGAGGCCGACGGCCGCCCGGTGATTTTTCGCTACGGTTACGCCGTTGCGGCCAAATACGCCTTTTACACGGGCGGCGAGGCCTACTGCCAGCCCAACATCCGCTACCGTACCCATCAATGGCAGTTCCGCGACGACGATACGCGTTTCATCGACCGCGAGGTGCTCATCGAGTGCCCCGACGGAACGGTTTCGGACAGCACCCGGCAGGTGCGGACCATCCGAATGGCTAACGGGAAACATTTCACCTGGTTCGTCGACCCGAAGTTTCATCCCGTGCGCCTGGTGGACGTAGCCTTTACGGGCCTGCCCGAAAAGGTGGCTGCGGGCGATACGCTGCACCTCGAACTGCGCATCTCGAATCCCTATCCCTATCCGATCGAGGTGGGAAGGGGCGATACGCAGTTGGTGATCCTGTGGAAGCACGGCCGTTTCCGGGTCGACGAGTTCCCGACCGGGGAATCCTTCCGGATTCCGGCCGGCGATACGCTGATGCGCACCGTTACGTTCACGGTCCCGCCGCAGTTGGCCGGCGAGACTTTCGATGTGGGATTTGCGCTGCGCCGCGAAGGCTATACGAATTGGTTTAACGGAAAATCCGTCCCGACGGAGGTCGGAAAAATATGATCGAACAGTTTATTAAATTTTGCGTTGTCGGCGGCTCGGGCGTCTTCGTCGATTTCGGCATCACCTACCTCTCGAAGGAGTGGCTGCGGCTGAATAAATACGTGGCCAATTCACTGGGATTTCTCTGTGCTTCGACCTCGAATTACGTTCTCAACCGCATCTGGACGTTCCAGAACGAAAATCCCGACATCACGGGCCAGTACTTTCGGTTCCTGGGCATCGCGGCTGTCGGGCTGGTGATCAACAACGCCACCATCTACGTCCTGCACGACCGGTTCCACCTGAATTTCTACCTGGCGAAACTCTTTGCCATCGGCGTGGTGACGTTCTGGAATTTCTTTATGAATTATTTCTTTACCTTTTAGCCGGGCCGCGCTGTTCCCGGTTTCCTACTGACGTTTGCGAATTCGGCGGAAGGGGAGTTTCAGCACCCCGAAGAAAGCTTCCCCGAAGATGCCGCCGCTCATTTTCGACGTTCCCTCGCGGCGTTCGACGAAGATGATCGACACCTCCTTGAGTTTCATCCCCAGCCGCCAGGCCGAATATTTCATCTCGATCTGGAAGCCGTAGCCCTTCATGCGGATTGCGTCGAGGTCGATCGTCTCCAGCGCCCGGCGCGAGTAGCAGACGAATCCGGCGGTGGCGTCGCGCAGCGGCATGCGCGTGACGATGCGCACGTACATCGAGGCGAAATAGGACATCAACAGGCGCGACATGGGCCAGTTGACGACGTTGACGCCCTGTATGTAACGCGAGCCCACCACCACGTCGTTGCCTTCGGCTGCAGCCCGGTAGAGGCGCACGAGATCGTCGGGATTATGCGAAAAATCGCAGTCCATTTCGCAGATATAGTCGAATCCGTTCTCCAGTCCCCAGCGGAATCCCGTGAGGTAGGCTGTGCCCAGGCCCTGTTTTCCCGCGCGCTCCACGAGGTGGAGCGTCCCCGGGAACTCTTTCTGGCGATCCTTGACGATCGAGGCCGTGCCGTCGGGCGAACCGTCGTCGATGACGAGCATCTCAAAGGGTTCGGACAGCGAGAAGACCTTGTCGATCATCGCCGAAATGTTCTCTTTTTCGTTATAGGTCGGAATGATTACCAGTTTGCGCATGGCGGGTGTCGTATCTTTTTGTAATACAAAGATAATATTATTTTCCGAATCCTTTTCGCCGGCCCCGGTTATTTTGCACGCCGCTTCAGGGCCCGGACGGCGGTCTTGTCGGTGTCCGTGACGCGGTATGATTCGACGATCTTCTGTAACGACTTGTTGTAGGTCCAGTCGTCGAGCGGGCATTGCGCCGCGAGCCAGCGCATCGTCCGTTCCGGAAAACGGATGAAGCAGAGCGATACGGCCCATGCGACGCCCATGCGGGCGTAATAACCTTCGTGGCGGAAGGCTTCGAAGTGTTTCAGCAGCGCTTCCAGGTGCTCCGCATCCACGAAATTGCTTAACGCCATCACCACCGCAAAACGCTGGTCGTATTCGGCTTCGGAGCGGAAATAGGGCTGGATAAACCGCCACATCGGTTCGCGTTCGGCGGCTTTGAGTTTCCAGCAGAAGCAGTCGCAGACGGCCCAGTTGTCGATCTTCGGAACGAAACGCGCGACGTGTCCGAGCTTCTCTTCGGGCGAGCATTTGGCATATCCGATCACCAGTCCCCGCAGCATCCGTTCTTCGTAGTAGAGTATGTCGTCCGAGGCGAGAAAGGCGCGCCAGTCGCCGCGGGCGATCTCGCGGGCGATCCCGCGCAGCAACGGCAGGCGGATGCCGATGATATTTGTGACGCCCGGCAGCAGCGAGGCGTGGAAATCGCGATAACCGGGTTCGGCCATTTCGAGGAGTTGTTCGCGAATGGTCATCGTTTGCGGAATTTAGGGGTTATGCCGATGAAAAATGAAGCGTTGAGCCGCGGCATCGGCCGTGAGAGCACCGACTGGTACTCTTCGTTCAGCAGGTTGTAGACGACGCCTTTGAGCGAGAGCGACGCCCAGCGGAATTCAAATCCCTTTTCGAGCGAGATGTCGCTCATGAAATAGGGCTTCACGCGCCCCAGGACCCCGAGGTTGTTGCTCGACATGGTGAAGCGTTCGCTGTACCAGTTCCATTTGTAGCTCAGTTCCCAGTGCCGCCATGCTACGCGTGCGGTGAAGGCCGCCGACCAGACCGGGATGTAGACCAACTGTTTGCCGACCGATTCGTCCGCCGGGGAGAATTTGTCGCCGCGGTTGACCGAGCGGGTCCAAGCACAGTTTCCGTCGAAGACCAGCCGCCAGCCCCCGGCAGTCGTGGCGTGGGCCGAGAGTTTCGCCTCGATGCCGTAGCTGTGCACGCGGCGGACGTTGATCGGAGTGTAAACTCCCTGCTTCGTGGTTTCGATCCAGAGAATCCAGTCGTCGATGCGCGAATCGAATGCCGTGACCGACGCGTGCAGCGATTTCCCACTGCCTTTGAGCGACGTTTCGGCTCCTGCGTCATAAGTCCATCCGCGTTCGGGTTTCAGGTCGGGATTACCCCCGGGCTGGAAATAGAGGTCGTTGAGTGTGGGGAAGCGGTAGTTGCGGGCCGCCGATGCTTTCACCACGACGTTGCCGCGCCGCGACAGGAGCCAGTCGGCGAACAGCGCCGGGATGATGGGCGTCGAACGGTTGCCGTAGAGTTCCCAGCGCAGGTCTGCCGCCAGGCCCAGCCGGGGTACGGGACGCCATTTGACCGCCGCGAAGGCCGAGAGTTCGAACCGTTGCTGCCGGTAGAGCGTGTCGGCGCGGCGGCCCGAGGTGGCGTCGATGACCGACAAATCGCCGCTGTGTACGCGGTGCTGGTGCGCGGCGGCGTTGGCAGTGAAGAGCCATTTTTCACCCGGTGCATACTCCGCTTCGGCTTTGGCGAAGAAGGTGTGTATGCGGCTGCGCGCATCGGTTATCGGCGAGAAATTTCCCTGCCCGTCGGGGTCGGATTCCATCAGGTAGCGCAGGTCGGAATAGGTATAACCGGCTTTCGCGCTCAGTTTAAGCCCTCCGCGCAGCCGGTCCCATCCCGCGACGGCGCGCAGCGTGCGCTCGTCCTGTGAATTGCGCTTTTCGCGCGTCGAGTTGCGGTCGGAGGTCAGCAGAGCCAGCCCGCGGTGCGAATCCATGTACCATGCCGCCAGCGACAGCCGGTCGCCGCCGCGCGTGGTGTGATAAACCTCCTGCATGACGTGTATATCGCGGAATGCGCCGTTGCGGTTGCGTTGGAGGGGATAGTAGTTGTCGATGACCTGCCCGTTTTCGTCCGTGACGAAGTTTTTGCTGTCGTAGTTGCGGTAGCGGAAGTCGTTCTCCGAGGTACTCACCAACACGCGTGTCGACGAACTCCACCGCTCGCCGTGGTAGCTCAGGCGCAGGAATTCGTCGAAGGTCGTAAACGAGCCGATGCCCTGCACGTAGCGCAGTCCCAATCCCGGCTCCTCCGGGGCTTTGGTCGCCAGCGTGATGGCGCCGCCCAGCCCGCCGCCGGTGATGCCTACCGAACTGGCTCCGTGGTAGATCGAGGCGTCGTCGATGAAATAGGAGGGGATCAGCGAGAAATCGACCTGCCCCAGCATCGGGGAGTTGACCTTCATGCCGTTCCATGTCACCTGCGTGTGCGAAGGGGCCGTGCCGCGGAACGAGGCGGTCGAGAGCGTCGCCCGGCCGTAGGATTTGATGAAGATGGTCGATCCCGAACTCAGTGCGTCGGCCAGCGAGGCGCTGATGTTGTCGCGCAGGACGGCGCTGTCGAGCGGCGTGCGCTGTACGCCGATCTCCTTCATCGGCCGCTGCCCGGCAATCTCCACGCGTTCGATCGCGACCGTGCGGGCCGCCGAATCCCGCTGCGCTGCCGCGGGAGCTGCGCAGACGAGGCAGAGAAGCAGGGTTGCATTCCGTAACACGCCGCGTTATTCGGTTTTGGTGACGATGCGGTAACAGCCGATGCCGCAGACCTCGGTCGAGATTTCGCCCACGTTGTTTTCGGCTTTGCAGTTCACGCCCGTCTGAACCTTCATGAAGTCGATCTGCGTGAGGTTGGCGGGATGGCCGTCCTTGTCAACGGCGTCCGAGATTTTGAAGCGGTTCTTTGCGCCTATGCCGTCGATCTTCGAGCTGTTGTCGGCGTAGCCCCATGCGAAGGCCGTCATGACGTAGCGGTTCGTCGCTTCGTCGTAGCGAACGTTGTCAGGCAGGCGCGTGCCGGTGTAAGTCCGGGTTTTGACCCACGCCGGGGCGTAGCTGGCCTGTGCGTGCGCGCCGATGCGGTCGATCGTGCCGCTGCCGGCGGGAGTCTGGTTGTCGGTCCATGCAATGCTGCCGTCGGCCTGTTCGGTGTAGGTGACTTCGTAATTGAAAATCGTTTTGCCGTTACCGTATTCGCTGCCTTTGAGTTCATACCAGGTTTCGCCGGCGGGCGATCCGTCGCCGTTGGCATCCTGGGCCACCCAGACGATTCCCGGTTCCGAAGAGCCGTTGAACGAGTTGCCTGTAACGTAGAGGTCGTAGCCGCCCGTGCTGGCCACCGGGGTGTCGAACCCGACGACGAGGTAACCGCCCCAGCCTCCGAGCGATACGAAGCCGTAATCGGCTGTCGGACTGTCGGGATCGGGGTCGCCGCCCATGGCCAGGCGGCGTTCGGCGTAGGCGACGGCGTCTGCGGCCGTCGTGATGGCCTGCGTGTCGAATCCTGCGGTCGGACTATTGATAAACTGTCCCGGTGCGGGAGTGTATTCGATGACTGTGGACGCCGGTTCTTCGATCTCGGTTTTCGTGATCGTTTCGCCCGAGTTGCAGGCGGTGGCCAAAAGCAGGAGGAATGCGTATTTTTTCATGGTGCGGTTGAATTTATCGTTTGAAACAGAATGCCCCGGGGGTGATGCCGACCCGGATGGTGTCCACAGGTACGCCGCGCGGCGTGAAGCGGTAAACCACGGCATGCTGCACGTAGTCGATGGCGTCGGCGACGTAGACTTCCGAGGTGTCGGGGTCGACCGCCACTCCGTAGTAGATCGTTTCGGAATAGGGCAGGAACGGAGTTGCGGGCAGTGATTCCGCGATGACGGGCATGCGCCAGATGTCGCGGCCGATGTAATAAAGCGTGTCACGCGCGCCGTTGAGCGTCAGTTCCGAAGGCCGGAGTTCTTCCGGAAGGCCGAAACGTTGTTCGACCTGTTGCGTTTGGGCGTCGATGCGCCACAGGGCGGGGGCTTCCCCGTTGCGTCCGTCGGTTGCGGTCCAGAGTTTTCCGTGGCGGTCGAGGACCAGCGACGAGGGTTGCCAGCCCACTTCGATCGAATCGATCAGCATGTCGCGTGCGGCGTCGACTACGAGGATTTTGTTATCGTACGACCAGCAGTTGACGAACACTTTGTCATTCCATTGGACCATCTGTTCGGTCGATTTGTGGCCGTTCATGCCGATCCGGCCCCGGATGCGGTTGTTGCGCGTATCCACGACGGTGATGCGCGGATCGTAAAGGTCCGTAATGTAGGCCGTAGTGTCGTTGGGAAAGTGGATGTAACGCGGCGATACGATGCCCTCGATCAATCCCGTGACGCGGTACGTGTCGGTGTCGATCACGTAAACCACACCCGAATTGTTGACCACGACGTAACCCCGTCCGTCGCGGATGGCCATCGACTGGGCTACGTCGCCGAGTTTCATGCCGTTGGCGCGCAGGAAGATTTCGTTTTCGACCGTCCGCGTCGCCGGGTTGTAGAACGAAAGCGAAGCGTTGTCCCACATGAAATTGCCTTCGCAGGTGATGAACACGCCGCGCGCGGTCTGGCTGAACGGCTCTTCGGGGAGCGGTCCGTAGTCCATGCAGGCGCAGCAGAGCATTGCGAGGGCGCATGCCGCCGTATTTCGCACGAAGCGTTTCATCGTCGTAAACTAAAGTGCGTTTCCGGGAGGTTAAGTGCCTGAAGGATGACTCCTCGTGATCGCTTGCCGCCCCCATTCTCCGCAGGGTTGATCCGTATTTCGAATTGCAGCGGCAGGTCTTCTGACTCGTTACCGTTCCGGCGCCTTCCCGTCCGTTGGGACAGTGGCCAAAGAGTGCCGGAACGCATGGCGTAACTCACAGCAGCGGGAACTGTTGCCGGTTTTCACGGCATTCCCTTTTAATCCCATGCGCCCTTCCGGGGCGCCGATGGAACCGTTGCGGGGCAAAAGTACGCTTTTTTCCGCAGATAGCCATAACGTTTCGGCTAAAAAGGCTATCTTTGTACTAAATATGCTGACGATGGAACTTAACGTGCGCCGGGTGACCGAAGTTACCGATTCTCTGACAGAAGCGTTTGCGCGGCTGATGCCGCAGCTTTCGCCGCGGCTTGCCGCTCCTTCGGCGGAGCGGTTGCAGGCGGTGGCGGGAAGTTCGTCGGCTGCGCTTTTCACGGCCGAGGCCGGCGGAACTGTCGTCGGGGTCCTGACCCTGGTGTGGTATGACGTACCTTCGGGGCGCAAGGCGTGGATCGAGGACGTGGTGGTCGACGCCGCGGTCCGGGGAGTGGGCGCAGGCGAAGCGCTCGTGCGCGCGGCGCTGGGGCATGCGGTTGCCGTCGGAGCCGGGAAAGTGATGCTTACCTCCAATCCTGCCCGCAGGGCGGCGCACGGATTGTATGGAAAACTCGGATTCAAGGAGGCGGAAACTACGCTTTTCGCCTGTAAAATAGATGTGGAATGAAAAAATTCGTGAAGATCGCGGCCATCGTGGTGGCCGTTATTCTGGCAATCGCCCTGATCGCGCCGATCGCGCTGAAGGGTAAGATCGCCGACATCGTGAAACGCGAGGCCAATGCGATGCTCGCGGCAAAGCTGGATTTCGAGAAACTCGATATCAGCCTTTTGCGCCACTTCCCCAACGCTTCGCTGGAGCTGAAGGGGCTGACGCTGGTTGGCGTTGACCGTTTCGAGGGCGACACGATCGTCGTAGCACGACGTATCTCTGTGGTAGTCAACCTGATGTCGCTTTTCGGAGACAGCGGATTCGAGGTGACCAAAGTCATCCTCGCATCGCCGGCGGTGCATGCGCACAAACTTGCCGACGGAGCCGTTAACTGGGACGTGATGAAACCGTCGGACGAACCCGGGGCGGAAGAACCGGCGGAGGATGCCGGACCTTCGTCGTTCCGGCTTTCGGTCCGCGATTTCCGCATTTCCGATGCTGCGATCCGTTACGAGGACGATTCGACGAATATGCGTTTTTCGGCGACGCCTCTTTCGCTGCGCCTGCAGGGCAACATGTCGGCCGACCGTACCGACCTCGACCTGCGGTTGACAGCCGCAGGCCTGCGCTTCGTGTCGGGCGGCATTCCGCTGCTGAGCGACGCCGAGGCGGAACTTGTCGCCGTGATCGATGCCGACCTGAAAAATAACCGCTTTACCTTCTCGCACAATACGCTGCGCCTGAACGCCGTCTCGGTCGGCCTCGACGGCTGGGTCGAGATGCGTGACGATGCGCTGGCCCTCGACCTCAAGGCCGGTTGCGACAAGGTGCAGTTCAAGGATGTACTGTCGCTGATTCCGGCTTTCTACACCCGTGAATTCAAAAATCTCGCGGCGGGCGGTGAGTTGTCGATGGGGCTTTGGGCCAAGGGCGAGATGCGCGGAGCAGCGCTTCCGGCCTTCGAACTGAAAACCGAGGTCCGCAACGGCAGTTTTCAATACTCGTCGCTGCCCAAGGCCGTGACCGATATCAACATCGCCGCCAAGGTTTCGAATCCCGGGGGCGTGATGGACAAAACCGTCATCGACCTCTCGAAGTTCGGTCTTCAAATGGCCGGGAACTCCGTTGCGGCGACTTTCTACGCCACCAGCCTCATCAGCGACCCCGTTTTTCGTGTTTCGGCCGACGGGCGCGTCGACCTGGGGGCCGTCAAGGAGGTTTACCCGCTGGAAAAGGGCGTCGAACTGGGCGGCCTGTTCACCGTGGACCTGAAACTTTCGGGCCGCATGTCCGACATCGAGAAAAACCGGTATGAGCAACTCGGTGCACAGGGGACTTTCGTCGTCGAGGGCCTGGGTCTGACGCTTCCCGACCTGCCGGCGGTCCATATCCGCCGTGCTGCGGCCACCATTACCCCGGCCGCGATGACGCTCGGCGAATTCGGCGTGACGATCGGCAAGAGCGATCTTGCGGCTAACGGCCAACTGGCCAACTACATCGGTTACCTGCTGCGCGGCGACATGCTTTCGGGCCGACTCTATGTGAAGTCGGAACTGCTCGATGTGAATGAAATTATGGACGCGCTCCCCGCTGCGGAGGAGGATACTGCCGTCGAGGAGGCTCCGGCTGAGCCGATGCAGGCAGTCGTGGTCCCGCGCAACCTGAACCTTTCGCTCAACACCGACCTGCGTAAAGTCCTGTTCGGGCAGATGACGATCCATGAAATAACGGGTGAAATGCGCATCGCCGACGGTGCGCTGTCGCTCGAACGGCTCCGGTTGGGTGTCTTCGGCGGCAAAGCCACTGCTTCGGGCAGCTATTCGACGGCTGCCGATCCCGCGCATCCGGCCCTGAAACTCAATGCCGATATTTCGGGCGCTTCGTTCCAGAAGACCTTCGAGGAGTTGGAGATGGTGCAGAAACTCGTGCCGATTTTTGCCAAGACGGGCGGCGATTATTCGCTGGCGTTGGACCTGCGTACGTCGCTCGACGCCGAAATGTCCCCCGACCTGCATTCGCTCAACGCTACGGGCGAGATCAAGTCGGCCAACATCCATATCCAGAATATCGAAGCGTTCGATGCCCTGGCCAAGGCGCTGGGCAACGACGACCTGCGGAAAATCGAGGCTAAGGATGTAGCGATCCGCTTTGCAATCAAGGACGGACGCATCACCACGCAGCCCTTCGACCTGAAGATGGGCGGCGTCAATATCAACCTCGCGGGTTCGACGGGCCTCGACCAGACTATCGACTATAAGGCCAAGGTGGCTATTCCGGGCGGGAAGGCGCTCCAGTCGGTCGGTGTGAACATCGGAGGCACGTTCTCTTCGCCGAAGATCACCCTCGGGGTGAAGGAGGCTGCCGAGGAGGCGGTGAAGAACGTCGTCAACGAGCAGATCCAGAAACTTACGGGCAGCGAGTCGCTTTCCGAGGAGGTCGCCAAACAGATCGAGAACCTCCGCGCGGAGGCGAAGCGGGGCGGTGCGAAACTCGTCGAAGCGGCACAGGCGCAGCGCACGAAACTCATCGAGGGTGCATCCTCGAAGGGGGCTTTGGCTAAGATTGCCGCCGAGAAGGCCGGGGATAAACTGGTGCAGGAGGCTGAGAAGCAGGCTGCCAACCTCGAAGCCGAGACCGAGCGGCAGATCGAAAAACTCACGGCGAAAAAGGAATAACCGGGATGTTTGTAATATTCGCCGTCATCATCGGAGGCATTGTGACGGGGCGCCTGCTTATCGGTCGGCGCCTCGCCTTTGTACAGCGCCTTATCACCGTTATTATCTGGGCACTGTTGTTCCTGCTGGGTGTCGAGGCCGGCTCCGATCCCGCGGTCGTCGGCGGACTGGCGACGCTGGGGGCGGCGGCCTTTGCGATCTTTGTTTTGTCCGTTGCGGGGAGCATCTTTGCGGCGTGGCTGCTGTGGCGGCGCCTTCGGGGCCGCGCCATGCCTGCGGACGAAAGCGGGGTTGCGTCGGAAGAACCGGTTTCCACCTGGGCGGCCCTGAAAGGCAGCCTGGTGATCGTGGCTTTCTTTGTGGCGGGATGCGCTGCAGGCCTTTTGACGCCGCTCGACGTGGCCGGGTCGCGGGTCAGCACTTATGTGTTGTATGCCCTGATGTTCTGCGTCGGCATGACACTGGGCAACGACCGCACGTTAGCCGGGCGTGTCCGGCGCCTCGATCCGCGGCTGGCGCTGCTGCCGGTCGCTACGGCGGTCGGCACACTGGCCGGAGCCGCCGTAGCTGCGCCGCTGCTCGGCGGATGGTCGCTGACCGACTCGCTGGCCGTAGGGGCGGGATTCGGTTACTATTCGCTGTCGAGCATCTTCATTGCCGATTTCCGGGGGCCGGAACTGGCTACGATCGCCCTGCTGTGCAATGTCATGCGCGAAATATTCACCCTGCTGGCCGCGCCGCTCGTGGCGCGCTGGTGCGGTCCCCTCGCTGCGGTGTCGATCGGCGGCGCGACGACTTTCGATACGACGCTGCCGATCATCACGCAGTCTGCCGGACGGCCTTATGCCGTGGTTTCGATTTTCCATGGCTGTGTGCTCGATTTCAGCGTCCCGTTTCTGGTGACGTTCTTCTGTTCGCTGTAATGCGTGTCCGGAAATCCCCGCTGAGGCGGGGAGTCAGGGGCAGGGCGGATTTGTAAACACGGCGGAACGCCGTGGATTGCGCGGACTTATCGTTTTATATAGCTTTGCAATGCCTCGACATACTCGGCGAAGGCGTCCCGCCCGGCGTCGGTAATGCGGCATATCGTGCAGGGTATCTTGCCCCGGAAAGTCTTTTCCATTTCGATGTAACCTGCCTTCGAAAGCTTGTCCAACTGCACCGAAAGGTTGCCCGCCGTAGCTCCGGTCTGCTGCCGGATGAAGACGAAGTCGGCGCTTTCGACCCCGATGAGGATCGAAACGACGGCCAGCCTCAGTTCGGAGTGTAGCAGTGGATTCAGTTCTTTGAACATTGTGTTATCGGGCAGGGTGGTTCGACTTGTAGTTGAGGATGTGGCCCGGGATGATCATCATCACCGTGAAGCCGGCGATGAAAAGGAGCGGCTGCCACATGTTGGGTGCGATCATCGAGAAGGGTGCGATGACGATTGCCGCAATGCCGCCCGCGGTGACCGGCATGAAACGGATAATCAGTCCCGTTATGGCCGTTCCCATGCCCATCGTCAGCAGGATGATGAACAGGATGGGGAGCCGCATCGGCGAGAAAAGCGAGAGCATGCTGACAAACCAAGCCGTGAGACCCATTACCAGCCAGACGTTTCCGATCACGCGGTCGACGAACGTCCGTACTTCGCCTTCGGGCTTTTTTCCGCGCGTAAGCCACATCAGCAGCCATCCTAACAGGGGCAGCAGCATCCAGAGGTAGTTCCAGCGTGCATCCCGGAAGTAGGCGACCGCACCCCAGACGACGAGCGTCGTCAGGACGGTGGCGTAACCCCATGCCAGCAGTGGACGGCCCGAGTTGCGGACCATGCGGCTGCGGGTGTTTTCGATCATGCGGCCGATCAGCGCAAGGCTTTCGGCGGCTTCCAATTTACGCTCTTCCATCTTATTGTTCGTTTTCCGGCGTCTTTGCGGCGTCGCGTTTGACCTGTCGTTTGAGTGCGTATCCCGAGCCTGCAAGTCCGATGAGGACTGCCGCGGCGAACTGGATGAGGTTGCCCTCGGAGTCGGTGTTGATCCACGATTCGCGGATGATGCCGAAGCTCACCGGCAGCAGCAGGCACGAAGCGTAATACATGTATTTGTTGCGAATCACGGTTCCCGAGATGAAAAGTCCTGCGCTGATCAGCAGCAGAGCGGGGAACAGCGGGTCGACGGGCCATTCGGTTTCCATGCATATCACGAAGGTCGAAAAGGCGATGAGGCCTCCCACGCAACCCCAGATTTGTTCCAGCAGGCGGTCGGTGTAGCTTTTGACCTGTGCGGCGTGGCGACGGTTGTACCACCACGTGAAAATACCTCCGGCGGCCAGTGCCGGCAGCCATAGCCATTGCCAGGCGCGGCAGCCGGTGAAGGTCAGCAGGAAGAAAATCCCGACGGCGGTCGCCGCGATGAGGTATCCCCATACGAGGAACAGGTTGCTGCTCCCCGGCGAGAGGCGGCGGCGTGTGTCGCGGATCATCTGCCGGATGAGTTCGATGCTTTGGTCGGCTTTGAGGTTTTTGTCGTCCATGAGGTGTTATTTGGGGGTTAAAGTTACGAATTTATTTCGATTGTCCGTCCGTTTTGGCGAGGCGGCTGCGTTCGGAAGCTGCGGCGCTTTCGACCTGCCGGGTCCGGAAATTTTTTCCGGAACGGAAATTCCACGATACTCCGACCTTCCACGTGCGTCCCGACCACGGCTGGCGGCCCCTCACCGTGCGGCGCAAGCCGTCGGTCCGGGAGACGAACTCCCAGCCGCAGTCCGTAAGGTTTTGCGCCGTCAGGAAGAGCGTCAGTCGCTTTTGGCAGAGGCGTTTTTTAATCGTCGCCCCGAGCGTATGGCGGGGACCTATCTCGCTGTTGCCCGAATAGAGGCGGCTTTGGCAGCGGTATACCGCCTCGACGTAAAATTCAGCAGGAAGCGTGAAGGCCGCTGTGGCGTCGGCGAACAGCAGTCCGTGGGTTGCAGGCGCGTCACGGCGGGAGAGGCGGATGCGCTGGGCCACACCCACGGCGTTGAGTTTGAGTTCCCACCAGCGGGTGATCTTCAGCGGCAGGTTCAGGAACGCGAACCAGTGGTTCTCGGTGTAGTGGTTCTCGGGCCGGATGCGGATTGCATCGGGATTCGCCGCGTCGGCCGAAGCTACCTCGCGGATCAGGTCGTGGTGGAGGTTGCCGCCGAGTGAGAGCACGTAACGGTAACGCCAGATCAGTGTTAGCGACACGCGGTGAATGTAAGTCGGACGCAGCGCGGGGTTGCCCGTCTGGTAGCTGTAATCCGAAAGCTGGATGCGCGCCGGGTTCAATGCCGGAAACGAGGGCCGTTCGATATTGCGGCTCCATTGCGCCGCCAGCATCCAGGTCCGCAGTTCGTTGAGGGCGTAGTTGGCCGAGAGGTTCGGGAAAAGTCCGAAATAGTCGCGGTCGAGGCCTTCCGACCCGATGGCGGTGTACTCGCCCCGCAATCCTGCTGCAAGGTCCCAGCGCCCTTGTTTGAGCGCCAGCGAAGCGTATGCTGCTCCGGTCAGCTCGGTGTAGTGCCGCGTGTAACCGTAGTCCGTGAGACCTTGCCATACGCCGTCCTGCCGGGCTTCGTAGCGGCTGCGGTCGTCCATGTCGTTGCGCGTATAGCGGGCCCCGGCACGCAGGGTCAGGCCATGGGATAGGCGGTGTGTCAGTCCGAGGTCGGCGGTCAGGATGTCATAACGCGACCGGGCGGCGGAGCGGTAGAGCGAATCGCGGGTTTTCGTGGCCTGGGCGTAGCGGGTCCGGTAGTCGTTGTCGCCGTCGGAGGAATAGCGGGTGTAGTCGGCGATGAATTTGAGTTCGGACCCCAGCGTGTCGATACGCCAGACGTAGTTGGCCGTGAGGGCCAGCGTCCCGTCGTCCGTGTGCTGGCGGTAGCGGCTGTCGGCCGTCGTGCCGTTCAGTTCGGTCTGTGCCGAGGTCGGCATGCGGAGGCTGTTGGCGGTGTATTCGGCCGAAAGGCCTACGGTGTGGCGCGGCGAAGGGTCGGAAACGACGGCTAGCTCCCCGCGGCCGTAGTTGCTGCGGCCGTCGGTTGCGCTCTTGCCGCGGAAGGGATAATTGCGGCTCTCCGTAAAACGGCTTTCGGCCCGGGGCGTGAAGGTTCCGGCTGCCGAGGCGCTGGTGGTCCAGCGACCCGTGCGGATGCCGAGGCGGCCCGAAGGGGCGTAGGCGCTCAGGCGGGGGCTCTGTATCGTAGCCGTCTGCAGGTTGCCGTCCATGCCGTCAGCCCTGCGCCGCCGCAGGGTAATCAGGATTACGCCGCCGCGGGCGTCCGCTGCAAATTCCGCCCCGGTCTGCGGCACTACCTCGATGCGGGCAATGGCGGCGGCCGTGAGACTCCGGAGATAAGCGGCCGTCTGCCCGGCGGAGCCTTTCAACTTCCGGCCGTCGATGTAGACCTGCGTTCCCGAAGCGCCGTTGATCGAAATGTCGTCGTCTCCGATCCGGACTCCCGGCGCCAGCCGCAGCAACTCCTCCCCGTCGCGCCCCGCGAAGGCGGGACCGTCGCCGACATTGACCACAAAACGGTCGTTTTCGCGGATCACCGCTTCCGCTGTGACGGTCACGGACCCGATTCCTGCGGCTGTGAGGCGGATTTCCCCGAGGTCGATCCCCTGCGGACCCAGGTAGAGCGGTTTTTCAAACGGCTCATATCCCACATGGCGCAGCGAGAGCATGTAGCTGCCCGTGTCGGCCGGGAGGCAGAACCGTCCTTCGGCGTCGGTCGTGCCGCCTGTGGTCTGCCGGCCTTCGCGCATGAGCGTGACCGTGGCGCAGGCTACGGCACAATCGGTGTCGACCGCACGCCCCGTGACGACGGGACGCTGTGCGGTGGCAAGGCTCGGCGTGAGCAGGAGCAGGTATGCGAGGCGGCGCATGGGGCTATTCGTTTTCAGGTGCGGGGTAGTAGAGGCGCAGTTTTGCGGCGTTCGTGTCGGCCGGGAGTTTGCATTTTCTGGCGGCGTAGCCCTCCTGCGGGCCGCGACTGCCCGTCTTCATCTTGAAGTCGCCGTCTTCGTCGTGGAAGAGCGAGACTTCGACCGTGTCGGCTTCGAGGCCCGTGAGAGTCACGACGACCGAACCTTTTTTAGCGTCGGCTTTGCCGTAAACGGGCTGTTCCTGTCCGGCAGCGGCGGCCATTACGAGAATCTGTCCTTTGTCGCTGCGGACATCTTCGACCGTGATTTCGAGCGTCTTTGCCGTTGCGGCGGCACTGCCCAGGGCAAGGGCGGCGAGCATTGCGAGTAACGTTTTCATGGCGTGTTTTTTTAGTAGTTGCGGTAATTGCGTTCGTCGTCGCAGTCGAACAGGTAATAGACCAGCGACAGCACGATGTTCAGCCCCCATCCGGCGATGACCCACAGCACCCACCAGTAGTGGGGCGAGGTTTGCCAGTTGACGAAGGCAAGGAAGGCGCAGATGACGGTGTAGGTGGTCAGGCGGCGGCAGAACCAGCGCGCGAAAAGGCGGCGTTTGTCGGTGTGTGCAGAATTGATTTCCATGGTTTTTTCCGGTTGTGAGCTAAGGCTCGGTTTGTAAATCTATTGCAAATATAAAGTAGTTTATAAAATAAACCAAATTTCAAGCCGGAAATTTTTCAAAAAAGTGAATACATATGTTTATAAGCGAAACGTGCCCGTATGGATACGCAAAACCGGACCCTTTCGAAGAGTCCGGCTTTGCGGCGGGACGGCCTTTGCGGCCTGATCCCGGAATGTAGGGGCCTGTTTACTTGTTCTCGGCGGTCAATACGAGATCCATCCATTCGGGATGGCGGCGGATATAGGCCGCGACGAACGGGCATTGCGGGACGACCTTGATTTCTTTTGTGCGGATGTCTTCCAGTACGGCCTGCACCAGTTCCTTGCCGATACCCTGGCCTTCGTACTGCTCGGGAACTTCGGTGTGCGTCAGCACGATCAGCCCGCGGCCCAATACGTATTCGATAAGAGCCATGTCGTCTCCCAGGTCGAGTTCATAGCGCTTTTCAGCGGCGTTGTCTACTAAAGTGTGTTTCTTTTCCATATGCATATCGTTTTAATTAGGTTGGAATGCTTCAAATTCGGTTCCGATGTCGTATTTTTGTCTTCCGTTATGAATCGCATTGCCGAAATACTGCTCGACTGGTATGCCCGCGAAGGCCGTGACCTGCCGTGGCGCCGTACGCACGATCCTTACCGTATCTGGCTCTCGGAGGTGATCCTTCAGCAGACCCGCGTGGCGCAGGGATTGGAGTACTACCTCCGTTTCACGGAGCGTTTTCCCGATGTCGCATCGCTGGCAGCCGCTCCCGAGGACGAGGTGCTGAAACTTTGGCAGGGACTGGGTTATTACAGCCGTGCCCGTAACCTCCGTGCCGCTGCCCGGCAGGTCGTCGAACGCTTCGGCGGGGTGTTCCCCGTGTCGCCGGACGACGTACGTTCGCTGCGCGGCGTGGGCGATTATACCGCTGCGGCCATCTGTTCGGCGGCCTACGACGCTCCGTGCGCCGTCGTGGACGGCAACGTCTACCGGGTGCTCTCCCGGCTCTTCGACCTCGATGAGCCGATCGACACCACGGCCGGAAAGCGGGCTTTCGCCAGCCTGGCCCAGTCGCAACTGGACACTGCGCAGCCGGGCCGTTACAACCAGGCGATCATGGACTTCGGAGCTATCCAATGCACCCCGGCTTCGCCCCGCTGCGAGGTGTGTCCGCTTGCGGAACAGTGCCTTGCCCTGGCCGCCGGAACCGTTGCCGACCGCCCTGTGAAGCAGGGCAAAACCCGGGTTCGCGACCGTTGGTTCAACTACCTGCACATCTCTTCGGGCGACAAAGTTCTGCTGCACCGCCGCGAAGGGCGCGACATCTGGCAGGGGCTTTACGAATTTCCGCTGATCGAGACCGGCGTTTCCGTCGACCTGGCCGGACTCCTGGACCTGCCGCAGTTCCGCGAGTTGTTGGGCGACGCTCCGTGGCGGTTGGTGCGCAGCGTTCCGATGCCGAAACACCAGCTTTCCCACCAGACGCTCCATGCGGTCTTCCACCGCATCGAAACGCCCCTGTTTACCCCTTTCGCCGCCGCCATGGCCGTCCCGGCCTCCGCATTGGGCGATTATGCCGTACCTCGGCTCGTCGACCGCTACCTGATCAAATATCCGATGTAGGCGATGTAAATCGCCAGGAAGATCGCTCCCTCCCAGCGGTCGATGGCCCTGCGTTTGAACGTGAAGGCCGCAAAGAACAACAACACCGAACTCAATACCACCATCAGCAGGTCCCAGACTGTGATTCCGCCCATCGAGAGCGGATGGATCGTCGCGCTCACGCCCAGGATCAGCAGGATGTTGGCGATGTTCGATCCGATGACGTTGCCCAGCGCCATGTCGGCCTTGCCCTTGAACAGCGACACGAGCGACGAGGCCAGTTCGGGCAGCGACGTGCCGCCGGCCACCAGCGTGATGGCGATCACCGATTCGCTGATTCCGAGGCTTCGGGCAATCGACGTAGCGCTGCGGAGGAACATCTCACCGCCGAAAACCAGTCCCGCGAGGCCTCCGACGATCATCGCCGCCATGAGCCATCCGGCCATTCCCGGCTTCGCCTCTTCTGCCGGCGGTGTTTCGGGGCGTTTCGTCGAGCGGATCGTATACCACATCAGCGCCATGTAGAGCAGGAGCATCGCCGCGCCGTCGATGCGGCCGATGCGGTCCGCTGCCCCCGTGCGGAAAAACGAATCCGAGGCCAGCGCCAGCAGCAACAGCGACGTAATCACCCCGAACGGGATGTCGCGGCGGATGTTGCCTGCCGTGAGCGGCAGGGGGCGGATCAGGGCGCAGACGCCCAGGATCACGAAGACGTTGAAGATGTTCGATCCCACGACGTTGCCGATTGCCACGTCGCTCTTGCCCGCGATGGCTGACAGGACCGATACGACCAGTTCGGGCGTCGAGGTCCCGACGGCGACCACCGTGAGTCCGATGATGAACTCCGGGACGCGGAACCGCTGGGCCAGTGCCGCGGAACCGTCCGTCAGAAAATTCGCTCCCGCGAGAATCAGCCCCAGGCCGACGATGAGTAAAAAAATATCCAAGAACGTAATTTTTAATTTTTCATTCTTAATTCTTAATTGTCTGATTATGCCAGCATAATCAGACTTACGGCCATCAGCGCCATTCCGGCCACTACGCCGTAGATAGAGATGTGTGCTTCGCCGTATTCACGGGCTGCGGGCAGCAGTTCGTCGATCGAGATGAAGACCATGATGCCCGCTACCCCGGCCAGGATGCAGCCCATCAGCGTCGGCGACATGAAGGGAGTCAGCACCAGCCATGCCAGCACGGCCCCGACCGGCTCGGCGAGGCCCGAGAGCAGCGACAGCCGGAAAGCCTTCTTGCGGTCGCCCGTGGCGTAGTAAATCGGGATCGAGACGGCGATGCCTTCGGGGATGTTGTGGATGGCAATGGCTACGGCGATCGCGACGCCCAGGGTCATGTTGTCCACCGCCGCCGTGAAGGTGGCGATGCCTTCCGGGAAGTTGTGGATGCCGATGGCCAGCGCCGTCATCACGCCCATGCGCATCAGTTTCGGGTTGCGGGGCTGATGATCCATCTCCTCGACGCGGTGGGCTTCGTGGGGATTTTCGAACGAGGGAACCAGCCGGTCGATAATGCCGATCAGCAGGATGCCTGCGAAGAAACTCGCCACGGTGACGATCGTGCCCGTATGTCCGCCCCATTCGGCCGAGAGGGTCGTATTCGCCTGCTGGAACAGCTCCACGAACGAGACGTAAATCATCACGCCGCCCGACAAGCCCAGCGAGAACGACAGCAGCCGCTTGTTGGTGCGTTTGGCGAAGAAGGCGATGGCGCTGCCGATGCCCGTTGCGAGGCCCGCGCCGAGCGTCAGCAGCAGGGGAATAAGTATGTTGTGTTCTTCCATGCGGATCGTTTCGGTTTGTTTTGCAAAAACAGTACAAACAGCCGGACATGTCCGGGTTTGCTTCAGGCAAAGATAGCAAAGGATGCGAAAAACCGGGCCTCGAAAGACCCGGTTTTTTCTGATAGAGCTATTGTTATAACTTATTGGACTTTATTGGATGCCCTCTTCCGGCGTTTGCCGGGGCATTTCGTTCCGCCGTCGGGCTATTTATGCGCCTCGCGGATCAGTTCGCCCAATACCTCGATGCTGTCGGCCGTGATGTGGGGCTGCGGTTCGGCCTGGTCGGCCACGTCGAGCGTCGTCTCGCCCGAGAGCACCAGCACGCCCATCGCCCCGGCATTGTGGGCCATCTGGACATCGGTGTAGATGCGGTCGCCGACCATGGCGATTTCGTAGGGCTGCAACCCGTGGCGGGTGAGGATGCCCGAGAGCATATTCGGGTCGGGTTTACCCAGCGTAATGTCCGGGCGGCGTCCCGTGGCGTGTTCGAGGCACGCGCAGATCGAACCGCAGTCGACCAGCACCGTCGGCAGGTCGGTGGGGCATACCCGGTCGGGGTTGGTGGCAATGTAGGGTACGCCCTGCTTGATCCACCACGCTGCGCGGCACAGCCGTTCGTAGCAGAGCGTCATGTCGAACGCCGCCACGATCACGTCGGGTACGTCGTCGGCCGAATCGGCGCACGATTCGAAGCCCGCAGCCTCGAACTCCGAGATCATCGACGGCGTGCCGAGCAGGAACAGCCGCTTGGCCGCGGGGTAATGGGTCTTGATGTAATCGATGGTGGCCAGCGCCGTGGTGTACATCTCGTCGCGCGAGGCCTTGATACCCAGCGTTTCGAGCTTGTGGAGGTAGTCGGCGATGCATTTCGAAGGGTTGTTCGTCAGGAACGAATAGCCGATTCCCTGCTCCTTGAGCCCGTGCAGGAAAGCCTGCGTGTAGGGAAACAGCGACATCCCCATGTAGATCGTGCCGTCCATATCGAGCGCCACGTGGCGGATGCGGCGCAGGCGTTCCGTCAGTTCGTCGTGCTCCCAGACGGAGCGGTATTTGTGAAAGGGCTTGTTTTCCATGTTGTTATCTGGTTTTTTTGTCGATGTGGTGTTGCTTGATCACAGCGCCCGCGGTGTCGACCACCTTCAGGTCGATGCCTTTCGGGCCGGCCGACACGCGGAGACAGTCGTTGTTCGAATTGACGAGGATCGGGAAGTCCACTCCGCGGCTGTCGTCGTCGATCCAGAAGTAACGGTGGTAGTGGCCGCAGAGCATCAGGTCGATGCCTTTGCCGACGAGCTCCGGCACGAAGAGTTTGCGGATCTGCTGTTCGCCGTACCAACTGTCTTCCTTGCCCGGGATCATGTGGATCAGCACGATGCGTACCGGAGCCGTCCGGAATTCATCGCTCGCCACGACGCCCTTGAGCCATTCGGCCTGCTGCTGGCGGTAAGCGTCCCAGTCGCCCAGTCCGTAGTATCGGAGATCGTTGTCGGGTTTGTCCTCGCAGCCGTCGAGTACGATGAAAAAGGCCGGTCCGCGCCGGAACGTGTAGTAGGTCTCTCCGGTCGGCGTGGGGAAGTAGTCGAGCCAGTGACCGGCATAGGAGCCGCGGTGTTCGTGGTTTCCGTGCGTCACGACGAGCGGAATGCCCGCAGGGGTGAGAATCTTCGATGCCGACGAAAGACAGGCATCCCAGAGCGTCTGTTCGTTTTCGGTTTGGCTGGCCAGGTCGCCGTTCAGGCAGACGAAATCCGGCTGCGCCTTGGGAGCGTCCTTGATCAGGAGTTGGAAAACGGAATCGCGCGAGTGGATGTCGTTGACCATCCAGAAATCGACGCGCTGCTGCGCCGGATCAAGCGTCTTGATGGTGTATGGCTTCTGTCTGTATACTTCGCTGCCGTCCCCGTCGTCCAAAATGGTCCTCTTGTTGCCTTCATCTACGAAGATTCCCCGCTGCATGATGCGGTAGCGATAGGTCGTGCCGGGCTGAAGGCCGCTCACACGCACCTGGTGCATACGTCCCACGACGTGGCGTCCGAGGTGTGAATTGTAATATTTCGGTCGGTCTGTCGAGTAGAAGTGCGAGCCGTCCATCGGGGCTACTTCGACCCATCCCATGGCGTCGGCCTTCGAATTCCAGACGACCGTGAAACCGTCTTCGGTGACGTTTAATACATAAGGTCCGTTGGCGATGCGTGCCGTAGGCGGCATGGCGGGCTGGGCGAAGGAGGCGGCTGTCAGCAGGAACGCGCCCAGCAGTAGGGTAAGTCGTTTCATGGTGAAAGTTTTATCGATTGGAGTTCCAAAGGTATGTTTTTATTTTCTTTTATCCAATTTTTCGTTTTGATAATTCAAATGGAAATCAAATAGCATATAAAAAGAAAAATTTTGCGTTGTTTATGATTGGTAAAAGGAAAATAATGTCTATATTTGCCTTTACTTTGGGGAAACTGAAATCACCCTGCGGGGTTTCGTTTGTGAAAACATTAAAACAAAACAGATAGTAATATGAATAAGGTAGAAAGTGCCCTTCAGCGCACGACCGACACCAAGGCACTGGTAATCGGTGTCGGCACTCTTCCTCGTACGGCGGAGATGTTCAACGAGTTGTTTCCCGGCTGCCGCGCCGTTGTGGTTGCCGATACCAATACATGGCGTGTCGCCGGCAGTGAGGTGCACCGCATCCTCGCCGATGCGGGTATCGCGCAGGACGAACCGCATGTTTTCACCGATCCGAAACTTTATGCCGAATGGTCGTTCGTCGAGGAGCTGGACGGTGTGCTGGCAAAGACCGGCGCCATTCCCGTGGCTGTCGGTTCGGGTGTGATCAACGACCTGACGAAGCTCTGTTCCCACCACAACGGCCGCCGGTATATGGTGGTCGGCACGGCCGCTTCGATGGACGGTTACACGGCCTATGGCGCTTCGATTACGAAAGACGGCAACAAACAGACGTTCGACTGCCCGGCTCCGCTGGGCATGGTTCTCGACCCCTCGATCTCGGCCGCTGCGCCCGCCAAAATGTCCGCTTCGGGCTATGCCGACCTGATCGCCAAGATTCCCGCCGGGGCCGACTGGATGCTCTCCGACGCGGTAGGTTCCGAGGCGATGGACGACTTCGCTTTCGGGCTGGTACAGGATGGACTGAAAGAGGCCCTGAGCGATCCCGCAGGCGTGCATGCAGGCAATGTAGAAAAGGTCGAACAGTTGGCCGAAGGGCTGCTGCTGAGCGGTTTCGCCATGCAGGCGACGCAGTCGAGCCGCCCGGCTTCGGGGGCAGAACACCAGTTCAGCCACCTCTGGGATATGGAACACCTGCGTTTCAACGGCGCTTCGGTATCGCATGGTTTCAAGGTCGGCATCGGTACGCTTGCCTCGACGGCGTTTCTCGAAATGCTGCTCGACGCTCCTGTGGAACAACTGGACATTGAGAAGTGCGTCGCCGCATGGAAATCGTGGGACGAGACCGAAAAGGATATCCGCGCCATCTTCGACAACGATCCTGAGTTCGTGGCCCGCGGCCTGAAGGAGACGCGCGACAAATATGTGGATAAGGAGGGTTTGCGCGACCAACTCACGCGATTGAAGCAGGCATGGCCCGCGCTGCGCGAACGCATTCGCCGTCAGATTATCCCCTTCGACGAGGTGCGCCGCCGCCTGGAATTGGTCGGCGCTCCCTACGAACCCGAGCACATCGGCGTTTCACGCGCCCGGTTCCGCGGAGCATTCGAGAAAATTCCCTACATGCGCAGCCGCTATACGGTCATCGACACGGCTTTCCGCTGCGGATGGATGGAGGAGTGGCTCGACCGTCTGTTCGGCAAAGGCGGTATCTGGGCGGTCGAAAGCCCCGGGCAAGGTCACGAAGAGCCGGCCCTTGCGGCTTCCCGCAAGTAGTCCGGTCCGTAAACTTTGGGTAGTAAATCGGAAAAAACGCAGAAATAATTTAGATTATCGCACCGAAAGTTGTATATTTGGCTTCTGAAACTACTAACTTTCATTTCGAAATGACATCTGAACAAACCAAGCGCTTCAAGTATTGGCAGATGCGCACGATCATCGCAACGATGGTCGGTTATGCGCTCTTCTATTTCGTGCGCAAAAACTTTTCGCTGGCCATGCCCGGTCTGGAAGCCGATCTCGGTATTTCGAAGACGAGCCTCGGTATTTTCCTCACCCTTAACGGCCTGATCTACGGTTTTTCACGTTTTGCCAACGGTATTCTGGCCGACCGCATGAACGCCCGCTGGTACATGGCCATCGGCCTGGCGTTGTGTGCGCTGGCCAACTTTGCGTTCGGTTTCGGCGAGGACGTGTCCTATTGGATCACGGGCCAGCACGACGGCAGTCAGTTCGGCAATACGATGATTCTCTTCATGGGTGTCATGTGGGTCATCAACGGCCTGTTGCAGGGCACGGGATTTCCTCCCTGTGCGCGCCTGCTGACCCATTGGATTCCGCCCACGGAACTGGCGACGAAGATGTCAGTCTGGAATACTTCGCACTCGATCGGTGCGGGTCTGGTGGTGATTCTCTGCGGTTATATCATGGGTACGCTGGGTACTAACATGACGGGCGATCCCGATGCTGTGGCTTCGATTGCCGCCAATCTGGGCGTTCAGCCCGGCGACGCCGAGGGCATGGAGCGCGTGATGGAGTCTGCGGCGCACGTCGGGGCGTGGAAATGGTGTTTCTGGATCCCTTCGGCGATCGCTTTCGCGGGAGCCATCGGCCTGGTCGTCTTCCTGCGCGACACCCCGACTTCGGTGGGGCTTCCCGAGTTGGAGGGAACCGAGACCAAACAGGTGAAAACCGAAAAGAAGGGCGCCGAGCACAAGGCCTTCCTGATGAAATACGTCTTCAAGAATCCGCTGATCTGGATTCTGGGCTTCGCCAATTTCTTCGTTTATATCGTCCGTTTCTCGGTGCTCGACTGGGGACCCTCGCTGCTGAGTCAGTCGAAGGGTGTCTCGATGTCGCACGCCGGATGGCTCGTGGCGATGTTCGAGATCGCCGGAATCCTCGGCATGCTCTTCGCCGGCTGGGCGACGGACAAATGGCTCAAAGGCCGTGCACACCGCACCTGCGTCTTCTGCATGGCGGGGGCCGCATTGTTCGTCTTCCTCTTCTGGCAACTCCCTGCCGACGCTCCGATCTGGCTGCTGTTCACTACGCTCTGCGCCGCCGGATTCTGCATCTACGGCCCGCAGGCGCTGATCGGCATTGCCGCCGCCAACCAGGCTACGAAGAAAGCCGCCGCTACGGCAAACGGCCTTACGGGCTTGTTCGGTTACGCTTCGACGCTCGTTTCGGGCGTGGGACTGGGCTTCGTGGCCCAGCACTACGGCTGGAACTGGGCTTACATCGGCATCCTCGGTATGGCCGTTGTGGGTATGCTGGTCTTCCTGCTGATGTGGGGCGCCAAGGCCGACGGCTACGAAGCCGAGATGGAATAACGAAAGTTCCATTTTAGATGATGATACGGACTTCGGTCCGGGAGGGTCCGGCCCGTGATGGGTTTCGGACCCTTTTTTTGCGAAGTCCGAATCTTTTCTTATCTTTGTTTTTATAACTGTTTAAATTTCCAATCGATATGCTGAGCATTGCCGAACGGCACAAATACATCCTCGACAGCCTGAACAAACACGGCTTTGTCCGGATTACCGATGTCGCCAACGAACTGGGTGTTACGAAGGTGACTATCCGCAAGGACATCAAAATCCTCGAAAGCAAAGGTCTATTATATAAGGTACACGGCAGCGCGCGCCCCGCAAACCCCCATGTCGCCGACCTCGACGTGCATGTGAAGGACAATATCAACCGCGACTCCAAGCGGCGTATCGCCCAGCGGGCCGCAGAGATGCTCAACGAGACCGACTCGATCATCGTGGCTTCGGGTTCGACGGTCTACGCCTTCGCCGAGGAGATCAAGATGCGCATGTGGCATCACCTGAACATCGTCACGCCGTTCCTGCGGCTGGGTGTACTGCTCAACGAATCGGAGAACGTCAACGTCGTGCAGCTGGGAGGCACGGTGCACAAGAAATCGCTGTCGGTGCTGGGCGAGGAGGCGGCCCGTGAACTCGATGACTGTATCTGCTCGAAGGTCTTCTTCGGCGTGGACGGCATCGACCCCGAACACGGCATCACGACCTCGACGATCGACGAAGCCAAACTCACGCGCCGGATGATGCATGCCGCTTCGCAGGTGATCGTGCTGGCCGATTCGTCGAAATTCGGACAGCGCGGTTTCGGCCGCATCTGTGCTCTGGAGGACATCGACGTGATCGTCACCGACGACCGGATTCCCGAGCCGATGGTTTCGATCATTGAAGAGGCGGGCGTCGACCTGGTCATTGTCAAATAGGGCTGGCTCAGGCCTGTTTGATCGGAAGTTGTGCCGGGGATCGCGCTTGTCGCTGCGTCCCGATGCGTTTGCGGGCCTTGAGCCCGAATGCAGGCGCGTCGGCTGGATTGCCTGCCGGGAGGCGATGGGATAATGCTTTCGGACCGCCGTATGCAGGGTGCGGGCGGTGGGGTGTGTATGAATTGTTGAAAAAAATTTCCGGAAAAGTTTTGCATGCCCGGCGAAAATGCCCTATCTTTGTGCACAATTATAGCGACACCTAAATCCTATGAATTGTAAACCCAACATAGCATCGGCGCAAGCGTTCTGGCAGCAGGATTACTGGTCGGGTTTCCAGTCTCCGAAAGATTTAGGTATTATTGTTTTATTAGGGTAACTGTTTTAGTTGCCCTATTTTTTTGTGTCCAGCGACGAATGAAGACATTTTATACCAACGCGAAGATTTTCCGCAACAGCCGTTTCGAGCCGGGGCAGTTCGCCGTCGAGGGGGGCCGCATCGTGGCCGCCGGGGAACCGCAGCCGGGCGACCGGGTGGTGGACCTCGGGGGCAAGCACCTCGTGCCGGGTCTCGTCGACGTGCATGTACACCTGCGCGAGCCGGGTTTTTCGCAGAAGGAGACCATTGCGACGGGTACTGCCGCCGCCGCCCGCGGAGGGTATACCACGGTCTGCTCGATGCCTAACCTGAATCCGGCTCCCGATACGCCCGAGACGCTCGAAAAGCAGTTGGAGATCATCCGCCGCGACGCCGTGGTGCGCGTGAAACCCTACGGGACCATTACGATGGGCCAGCGCGGATGCGGCGAACTGGTCGATTTCGCAGCCTTGGCCCCGGAGGTCGTCGGATTCTCCGACGACGGCCGCGGCGTGCAGTCGGCGGAATTGATGGAGGAGGCGATGCGCCGGGCCGCAGCCGTCAGTAAGCCGGTCGTGGCCCACTGCGAGGTCGACTCCCTGCTGCGCGGGGGGTATATTCACGATGGCGTTTACTGCCGCGAACACAGACATAAGGGTATCTGCTCCGAAAGCGAGTGGCAGCAGGTCGAACGCGACATCGCGCTCGCGGAAAAGACCGGCTGTCAGTACCATGTCTGTCACGTTTCGACCAAAGAGAGCGTCGGGCTGGTGCGGCAGGCCAAGGCCCGCGGACTGCGTGTAAGCTGCGAGACTGCGCCGCACTACCTGCTGTTGTGCGACGAGGATTTGCAGGAGGAAGGGCGTTTCAAGATGAACCCGCCGCTCAGAAGCCGTGCCGACCGGGAGGCGCTCGTTGCAGGCATCCAGGACGGCACGATCGAGGTCGTAGCCACGGATCATGCGCCCCACACCGCCGAAGAGAAGTCGCGCGGGCTGGCCGGGAGCGCCATGGGCATCGTGGGGCTGGAGACTGCCTTCCCGCTGCTCTATAAATACCTGGTGCTGGAAGGGGTGATAACCCTCGAAAAACTCATTGCCCTGATGTCGGTGAATCCCCGGCGGATCTTCTCGCTCGAAGGGGGTGTGGAAATGGGCGACGCTGCCGACTTTACGGTGCTGGACCTCGGGACGGAGTATGCGATAGACCCCGAAACGTTCCTTTCGAAAGGGCGCGCCACGCCTTTTGCCGGATGGGATGTCCAAGGACGCGCCGCGCTGACGGTGGTCGGCGGCAGGGAAGTTTATAACGGATAACTACGAATCAAACAGATAAGGATGAAAGCATTTACGAAAAAAATTGTCTTGGAGAACGGTCGTGAGTTCTACGGATACGGTTTCGGAGCCGATCGCGAGGCTATCAACGAGATCGTCTTCAATACCTCGATGGTGGGGTATCAGGAGATCATGTCCGATCCGTCGTACACGGATCAGATGGTCGTGATGACCTACCCGCTGATCGGCAACTACGGTATGACCGACGAGGACTACGAGACCAAAACGCCGACCATCGGCGGTATGATCGTGCGCGAGTACAACGACTCGCCGTCGAATTTCCGCTACACGAAGACGCTCAACGAGGTTTTCGAAGAGCACGACATTCCGGCTATCTGGGGCGTGGACACCCGCGCCCTGACGCGCATCATCCGCGACGAGGGGAGCCAGAAGGTGCTCATCACCGATGCTGCGACGCCCCACGGGGAGGCTATGCGCAAACTGGGCGAATACGTCACCCCGCACGACATGGTTTCGCGTGTAAGCTGCCGCAAACGGTGGATGTCGCGCGTTCCCAACCACCAGTACGACGTTGTGGCTATCGACTGCGGTATCAAGAACAATATCATCCGCCTGCTGAACCGCGTAGGCTGTAACGTGACCGTCATGCCGTACGACTCCACCGTGGAGGAGATCATGGCCTTCCATCCCGACGGTCTGGTGCTTTCGAACGGCCCCGGCAACCCCGAGGACGTGACGCCGGTGATCGAACTGGTGAAGCGGCTTCGCGGCAAACTGCCTATCTTCGGCATCTGCATGGGCCACCAGTTGATTTCGCTCGCCTACGGCGCGAAGACTTTCAAGATGAAGTTCGGCCACCGCGGCGCCAATCATCCCGTGAAGAATCTCGTGACCAACAAGATCGAAATCACGAGCCAGAACCACAGCTATGCCGTGGATGTCGATTCGCTGTCCGGCACGGGGCTTACGCTGACGCACGTCAACCTGCTCGACGGCACGGCCGAGGGCGTAGAGTGTGTTGCCGACCGGGTTTTCTCGATGCAGTATCACCCCGAGAGCGCTTCGGGTCCGCAGGACAGCGCTTATTTGTTCAAGAAGTTCACTAATATCATGGAGGAGTACAAAAATGCCTAGGAGAAAAGATATCAAGAAGGTTCTGGTCATCGGTTCGGGTCCCATCGTCATCGGACAGGCCGCCGAGTTCGACTATGCGGGTACGCAGGCGTGCCTCGCGCTCAAGGAAGAGGGCTACGAGGTGATCCTCGCCAACTCGAACCCCGCTACTATCATGACCGACACCCATATCGCGGACAAGGTCTACATGGAGCCGCTGACGCTGGAATACGTTGCTAAGATCATCCGTTTCGAACGTCCCGACGCCATTGTCCCGGGACTGGGCGGCCAAACGGGTCTGAACCTGGCGGTTCAACTTGCCAAGAAAGGCATCCTGAAAGAGTGTCAGGTCGAAATCCTGGGCACTTCGTTCGAGTCGATCGAGCGCGCTGAGGACCGTGAACTGTTCAAGGAGCTGTGCGAATCGCTGGGCGAACCGGTGCTTCCTTCGCATATCGCCATGTCGATCGAGGAGGCCGTTTCGGTCGCCGAGCAGATCGGCTATCCCGTGGTGCTGCGTCCGGCCTATACCCTCGGCGGTACGGGCGGCGGTTTTGCCGACGACGAGGCCGAACTGCGCGAGATGATGCGCAACGCCCTTTCGCTCTCGCCCGTACATCAGGTGCTCATCGAAAAGAGCATCAAAGGCTATAAGGAGATCGAGTACGAGGTGATGCGCGACCACAACGATACGGCCATCTCGATCTGCTGCATGGAGAACATCGACCCGGTAGGCATCCACACCGGCGATTCGATCGTCGTTGCCCCGAGCCAGACGCTCACCAACAAGGAGTTCCAGATGCTGCGCGACTCGGCGCTGAAGATCATCCGCGAACTGAAGATCGAAGGCGGCTGCAACGTGCAGTTCGCGCTGGACCCCCTCTCGTTCAAATACTACCTGATCGAGGTCAACCCCCGTGTGTCGCGCTCCTCGGCCCTGGCGTCGAAGGCTTCGGGCTATCCCATCGCCCGTGTCAGCGCGAAGATCGCCGTAGGCCTCACGCTCGACGAAATCCGGATCGCCAACACCCCGGCCTCGTTCGAGCCCACGCTGGACTACATCGTAACGAAGGTCGCCCGCTTCCCCTTCGACAAGTTCTCCGACGCGTCGAACAAACTCGGCACGCAGATGAAGGCCACGGGCGAGGTGATGTCGATCGGCCGCACGATGGAAGAGTCGCTTCTGAAAGCCATGCGTTCGCTCGAAACGGGCGTCTGCCACATCTACCACAAGAAATTCGACAAATGGTCGAACGACGACCTGCTGGCCTATATCAAGGAGGGCACGGACGACCGTCTTTACGCCATTTCCCAGTTGATCCGCAACGGCGTCGACCTGGCACTGATCTACAACAACACCAAAATCGACATGTTCTTCCTCGAGAAGTTCAAGAACATCGTCGAGTTCGAGAACGTCGTCCGCGCGAATCCGATGGATGTCGAGACGCTCCGCGCCGCCAAGCGCATGGGCTTCAGCGACAAGTTTATCGGCCAGTTGTGGGGCCTTTCGCAGCGCGACATGTATCTCCTGCGTGAGAAAAACAACATCTTCCCGGTCTACAAGATGATTGACACCTGCGCCAGCGAGTTCGCCTCCTACGTGCCTTATTTCTACTCGACCTACGAAGAGGAGAACGAGTCGATCGTCAGCAACAAGGAGAAGATCATCGTGCTCGGTTCGGGTCCGATCCGTATCGGTCAGGGCGTCGAATTCGACTACTCGACCGTGCATGCCATCTGGTCGATCCGCGCCGCGGGCTACGAGGCCATCATCATCAACAACAATCCCGAGACCGTCTCGACCGACTATACCACCAGCGACAAACTCTACTTCGAGCCGCTGATGGTGGAGGACGTGATGAATGTCATTCACCTCGAAAAACCGAAGGCCATCGTGGTGTCGCTCGGCGGACAGACGGCCATCAACCTCGCCGAGCCGCTCTCCGCGCTGGGTGTGCCCATCATCGGAACCGACACCCAGGCGATCAAGAACGCCGAGGACCGCGGCTGCTTCGAGAAGATTATGGAGGAACTGGGCATTCCCCAGCCCGAGGCCGAGGCCGTGACCGACATCGAGTCGGGCGTGAAGGCGGCTGCACGTATCGGTTATCCGGTGCTGGTGCGTCCGAGCTACGTGCTGGGCGGACGCGCCATGCAGATCGTATCGAACGAGGAACGCCTGCGCCACTACCTCCAGACCGCCGTGGAGATCGACGTGGACCAGCCGGTGCTGGTCGACCGCTACATCATGGGCAAGGAGTTGGAGGTGGACGCCATCTGCGACGGAAAGGATGTCTTCATCCCCGGCATCATGGAGCATGTCGAGCACACGGGTATCCACTCGGGCGACTCGATCAGCGTTTACCCGACTTTCAGCGTGAGCCAGAAAGCCAAGGACAAGATTCTCGATTATACGGTGAAATTGGGTCTGAGGATCGGCATCGTCGGCCTGTATAACATCCAGTTCATCGTTGCCGGCGAGGACGATGTCTATGTCATCGAGGTCAACCCGCGTTCGTCGCGCACCGTGCCCTTCCTCTCGAAGTCGACGGGTGTGCCGATGGCCCATATCGCCACGCAGGTGATTCTGGGCAAGTCGCTGCGCGAGCAGGGCATCACCGAGGTCTACGGCAAGGAGAAGGAGCGCTGGTATGTCAAAGCCCCGGCCTTCTCGTTCGCCAAAATCCGCGGCATGGACTCCTACCTCTCGCCCGAGATGAAATCGACGGGCGAGGCGATCGGCTACGACGACAAACTGACGCGTGCGCTCTACAAGGCATTGCAGGCTACGGGCATGCACGTTTCGAACTACGGAACGATCTTCGTGACCATCGCCGACCACGACAAGGAGCAGGCGCTGCCGCAGGTGAAGCGGTTCTACGACCTGGGCTTCAACATCGAGGCGACGACCGGGACCGCCGAGTTCCTGCGTGCACACGGTATCCGTACCCGTACGCGCCGCAAGCTCAACGAGGGCAGCAACGAGATCATCGAAGCGCTGCGCCAGGGCCATGTAAGCTACGTGATCAATACGATCGACATCAATCAGCACAACACGCGCCTCGACGGTTACGAAATCCGCCGCACGGCCGTCGAGAACAACGTGACGGTGTTCACGGCGCTCGAAACGGTGAAGGTGCTGCTCGACGTGCTCGAAGAGATTACGCTGCGGGTTTCGACCATTGATTCAAAATAAAATTCCGACGGCGACCCCGCGGAGACCGACATGCGGATGGTTTTGGCACTTTTGCCGGATCAAAAGTGTCGATGAAAATTATGTATAAAAAGGATACTTACAAAATTCTCACGAACGAGCCGCTGACCGACGCGGTCTGGCGGATGACCCTGGCGGGCGATACTCAATGGATCGCTGCGCCGGGGCAGTTCGTCAATATTGCATTGGAAGGCAAGTACTTGCGCCGTCCTATTTCAGTCTGCGATTACGATGACAGCTCGATTACGCTGATCTACAAGGTCGTAGGCGGTGGAACCGAACAGATGAGCCGCATGGCTCCGGGCATGCAGCTCGACCTGCTGACGGGCCTGGGCAACGGATTTTCGACCGGCAACGACGCCCGGCGGCCTCTGTTGGTCGGGGGCGGCGTGGGCGTGCCGCCGCTCTACAACCTGGCCAAGGTGTTGCTCGCCGCGGGTAAACCCGTGCAGGTGGTGCTGGGGTTCAATACGGCCTCGGAGGTCTTCTACGAAGAGGAGTTCCGCTCGTTGGGCTGTGAAGTCACCGTCGCTACGGTCGATGGTTCGCAGGGCGTCGAAGGTTTCGTCACCACGGCCATTGCCGAAAAGGAACTCGACTTCGACTATTTCTATGCCTGCGGGCCGCTGCCGATGCTCCACGCGCTTTACAACGCGACGGAGCAGGACGGCCAATTGTCGTTCGAGGAGCGCATGGGGTGCGGATTCGGCGCCTGCATGGGCTGTTCGTGTAAAACCAAATACGGCTACAAACGCATCTGCAAGGAGGGGCCTGTTCTGGAGAAAGGAGAGATCATATGGTAGACACATCGGTCGAACTGTGCGGCCTCAGACTGGATAATCCGGTCGTGCCGGCCAGCGGAACCTTCGGCTACGGCAACGAGTTCCGTGAATTTTACGACATCAACGTCCTCGGGTCGTTCTCGTTCAAGGGTACGACGCGCGACGCGCGCTTCGGCAATCCTACGCCGCGCATCGCCGAGTGCGGTGCGGGCATGATCAATGCCGTGGGTCTGCAAAATCCCGGTATCGACGCCGTCATCCGCGAGGAGCTGCCGCGGCTGAAGACTTTTTTCCGAAAACCCGTCATTGCCAATATTTCGGGTTTCTCGGTCGAAGAGTATGCCTATTGCTGCGAGCGGATCGACAAACAGGAGCAGGTGGGCATCATCGAAGTCAACGTCTCGTGTCCTAACGTGCGGCACGGCGGCATGTCGTTCGGGACCTGTCCCGACGCCGCGGCCGAAGTGACGAGGGCTGTCAAGGCGGTGACGACCAAACCCGTCTTCATCAAACTCTCGCCCAACGTTACGGACATCGTGTCGATCGCCCGGGCGTGCGAAGAGGCCGGGGCCGACGGCATCTGCCTGATCAATACGCTGCTGGGCATGCGCATCGACGTTGCCCGCCGCCGTCCGGTCGTCGCCAACACGATGGGCGGATTTTCGGGCACTGCGGTCTTCCCCG
The DNA here is from genome assembly GCF_018362775.1 of Alistipes montrealensis. GTDB lineage: Bacteria > Bacteroidota > Bacteroidia > Bacteroidales > Rikenellaceae > Alistipes > Alistipes montrealensis. The sequence goes on along the minus strand of NZ_JAGYXY010000005.1, from coordinate 63,412 downwards.
TCGCCCTGCGAATGGTCTATCAGGTCGCCAAGGCCTGCCGGATTCCGGTCATGGGGTGCGGCGGCGTGACGACAGCCCGCGACGTGATCGAAATGATGATGGCCGGTGCTACGGCCGTGCAGGTCGGGGCTGCAAACCTGGTAAACCCCTATGCCTCGAAGGAGATCGTCGAGGCCCTGCCCGGCGAAATGCGGAAACTGGGCATCGAAAAACTGAGTGACATAATCGGAATAATCGAATAAACATGCAACGCGACGTAATTATAGCCTGCGACTTCAAGTCGGCGGAAGATACTTTCCGGTTTCTCGATCTTTTCAAGGACGAGGAGCGTAAACCTTTTCTGAAAATCGGCATGGAACTCTTCTACGCCGAAGGACCTTCGATCGTGCGCGAGATCAAGCGCCGGGGACATAAAATTTTCCTCGACCTGAAGCTCCACGACATTCCCAACACGGTGAAGAAAGCGATGTCCGTGCTGTCGCGGCTGGATGTGGACATGTGCAACGTCCATGCTGCCGGAACGATCGAGATGATGAAAGCCGCGCTCGAAGGCCTTACGCGCGAGGACGGCACGCGGCCCCTGCTGATCGCCGTGACGCAGCTTACCTCGACGAGCGAGGAGCGCATGCGCAGCGAACTGCTGATCGACGCTTCGATCAACGACACGATTGTGAAATATGCGCAGAACACCAAGGCCGCAGGGCTGGACGGCGTAGTCTGCTCGCCGCTCGAAGCCGGCATGGTGCACGAGGCGTGTGGAAAAGAGTTCTTCACGATCACTCCCGGCGTGCGTTTTGCAGATGGGGACGTAGCGGACCAGGTGCGCGTCACGACGCCCGCCCGCGCCCGTGAGATCGGTTCCGACTTCATCGTCGTGGGCCGCCCGATCACGGCTGCCGGGGACCCTGTGGCGGCCTACCGCCGGTGCGTCGCCGAGTTCGTCGGATAACGGACAAACCTTTTAAAACAAGGAAGATATGAAACCGGTAAAACTTTTCTACCTGCAATCGTGCCCCTTCTGCAAGAAGGCGCTGCGCTACATCGAGGAGGCCAAAGCCGCCCATCCGGAACTGGCAGCCGTCAATATCGAGATGATCGAGGAGTCGGAGCAGCCCGACGTGGCCGATACGTTCGACTACTATTATGTGCCCACGTTCTATGTGGACGGCGTGAAGGTCCACGAGGGCGGCATCTATCCCGAGGAGGTGGAGAAGATTTTACGCTCGGCACTGGAGTAGATGAAGCCCTTGCTGCGTGTTCTGTCGTTTGTCGCGGCCCTCGTCGGCCTGCTGTCTGCCGGGGCGCAAACTCCGGCTGCGGGGGATTTCGACTACGCCGTCGATGTCGTGGAGCGTGCCTATGCGGGCTATCCGGACAAGACCGCAGGCCGCAGGGCGGAATACGGGGCGCTGAAAGAGCGGCTGCAACGCGGGATCGCTTCGGGGCGCGACACGTATGACGCCATTGCCGAATATCTCGGCTGGTTCGACGATTCGCACCTCGGAACAGCCGGCGTGCGGACCTATCGCCCCAAATCGATCCGCCGCAATCCGGATTACGCCGGGCAGATGAAGTGCTATGCCCCGCAGTTCACCCACTGCCGGGTGGATGCCGACACGTATCTGATCCGTTTTCCGTCGTGCGATCTGACCGACGCTGAAACAGTCGGTGTGCAGGCGGCGGTCGAGGCTTATCTGGCTTCGGGCTGTGAGAATCTGGTCCTCGACATTCGCGGCAACGGCGGCGGGAGCGACAGTGCCTATGAACCGTTGCTCAAACTGCTCTACGACCACGAAGGAGTGGAGGATGCCATGGAATACCGCGTTTCGGATCTGGCCATCGCCCATGTGAGGGAGTTCGCCGGGGATACGGAGCGGGGACGTGCGAAGATCGCACGGATGGAGCGGACTCCGGCCGGGGAGTTTCTGACGGGCGGGGCGAAGACCTACCGGATTCGTTACGATTCCGTGTCGCCGCGGCCCCGCCGGGCGGCGCTGCTGATCGACGGTTCGGTCGGCTCGTCAGGTGAGCAGTTGGTGCTTGAAGTCCGGGCCGGCAGCAGCCGGACGACTGTTTACGGGCAGGACAACACGCTGGGATGCCTCGATTACTCGAACTGCGAGATTCTTTATTTCCCGCAGGACACGACGCGCTGGATGATGCTCCCCACGACTCGTTCCTGCCGGGTTTCGGAAGGCCGCGGGATCGACTCCGCGGGCATCGCTCCCGACGTGCGGATTATGCTGCCGCTGCCCGAAACGCTGACCGACAACGTCGACGAATGGGTACGTTGGGTGGCTGAAGATTTGAAAACCAAAAACTGAAAAAATAATATGGAGAAGTCTATTGCAAAAGACCTGCTGTCGATCGGTGCGGTATTCCTGCGTCCCGAACAGCCTTTCACCTGGGCGAGCGGTATTAAAAGTCCGATCTACTGCGACAACCGCCTGACACTTACGGCTCCTGTGGTACGTAAACATGTCGAGGCGGGCCTTGCCGAAATCGTCCGCACGAAATTCCCCGAAGCCGAGGTGCTGATGGGAACTTCGACCGCCGGAATCGCCCATGCGGCCATCACGGCCACCATCCTCGACATGCCGATGGGCTATGTGCGTTCGGGTTCGAAGGACCACGGCCGCGGCAACCAGATCGAGGGTAAACTCGAAAAGGGCCAGAAGGTCGTGGTGATCGAGGACCTCATTTCGACAGGAGGTTCGTGTATCGAGGTGGTCAACGCCCTGCGCGAAGCCGGAGCCGAAGTGCTCGGTGTGGCGTCGATCTTCACCTACGGCATGAAAAAGGGTCTCGACCGCATGAAGGAGGCGAATGTGATCAATTACAGCCTTTCGAACCTCGACGCGCTTGTGGAAGTGGCCGCCGAGGAGGGGTATATCAAGCCCGAGGACAAGGCCCGGTTGATTGCATTCCGAAACAATCCGTCGGACGAAAGCTGGATGAGATAATCGTTTGCCGTGATCTCACGGCATCTTCCGTAGATCCTTTGCGTGCCGCGAACGGGAGATACGCCTTGTATATCCCGTCCGCATCCCGCTTCTCGATCTGCGGAATCTGCCGCACGCTGACGACAAACACCGAGGCTCTGAAAGCAGAATTAGGTGAAAACCCGAAACTTTAGAATGAAAACCTATGCGACACTTAATTGATCCCACCGACCTCACGGTACAGGAAACCGAGCAGATCGTAGCCCTGGCGGAGGATATCATCGCCAACCGCGCCAAATACAGCGAGGCGTGCAAGGGCAAGAAGCTGGCTACGCTCTTTTACGAACCTTCGACCCGTACGCGCCTGAGCTTTACTTCGGCGATGCTCGAACTCGGGGGACAGGTCATCGGCTTCTCCGACGCCAACTCTTCGTCGGTGTCCAAGGGCGAGACGGTGGCCGACACGGTACGTGTGATCCGTTGCTTCGCCGACATCATCGCCATGCGCCACTTCAAGGAGGGCGCGCCGCTCGTAGCTTCGCAGTATGCGGGCATTCCGGTTATCAACGCCGGTGACGGCAGCCATGCCCATCCGACGCAGACCCTTACGGACTTGCTGACGATCAAGCGCGAAAAAGGCCGCTTCGACAACATGACGATCGGGTTCTGCGGCGACCTGAAATTCGGCCGCACGGTCCACTCGCTGATCAAGGCGCTGTCGCGTTATTCGAATATTAAGGTGATCCTGATCGCTCCCCAGGAGCTGCGCCTGCCGGACTACATGCTCACCGAGATGGCCGAGAACTCGAAACTGGAGTTCCGCGAGGTCGAGACGATGGAGGAGGTGATGCCCGAGCTGGATATTCTCTACATGACGCGTGTCCAGAAGGAGCGCTTCCTCGACGAAGAGGAGTTCGACCGCGTGAAAAACAGCTTCGTGCTCGATCCCGAGAAACTGACGACTGCCAAAGAGGATATGATCATCCTCCATCCGCTGCCGCGCGTCAACGAAATCACGCGCGCCGTGGACAACGACCCCCGTGCCGCTTATTTCCGCCAGGTCGAGAACGGTAAGTTCGTCCGGATGGCGCTGATCTACACGCTGCTGCGCTGGGCCGACGAGAACAAACCCTTCGAGCATACCCCGGTCTTCGGCGAACAGTATGTCGTCAACGAATACGAATGCCCCAACCGCCGTTGCATCTCCGCTTCGGAGGATGTGGACCTGCTTTTTCACCGCCAGGCGGACGGAACCTGCCGCTGCGCCTACTGCGAAGCGAAAGCCAGGTAGCTTTTTTACCGTTTCAGCGCGCGCCCGATACCGCATATGCTGTACCGGGCGCGCGCTTTTTACGTGTAATTCCTTGACTGTTCCGTTTTTTTTGCTAAATTTGTTTAGGCTAAGAAAAGCTATGATGAAATTGGAGACCTCTCAATCAGGTGCTGTTCTGGATCTTACTGCATTTAACCGCCTGTTCAAGGAGTATCAGATGCGGTTTATCCGTTTTGCCGCGGGGTACACCCTGAACCTGGGAGCCGCCGAGGACATCGTCATGGAGAGTTTTGTGGCGGCGTGGGAACGCCGTGAAATGCTTACCGAAGCCTCTTTCCCGCCTTATACGCTTACCATCGTCAAAAATAAATGCCTGAACTACCTGCGCGGGCAGGAAGTGCGCACCCGTGCTGCGGAGAACATCCACACGCATGACACGCGGGTTCTCCATACGCGCATCGCGACGCTTCAGGCCTGTGATCCCGAAGAGCTTTTCAGCGAGGAGGCGCGCCGCCTAGTGGAGCGCGCCCTCGAATCGTTGCCTGCCCGGACGCGCGAAATCTTTACGCGCAGCCGTTTTCACGACCAGAGTTACAAAGAGATTGCCGCGGAAATGGATACGACGGTCAAAAGTGTGGAATTCGAGGTGTCGAAGGCTACGAAGATGCTACGCATCGCTCTGAAAGATTATCTTGCCATACTTGCTTTCTGGTTTTATATCAATTAGTTCTGTTTTATTTACCAGCGTTGCCCGAAGATCCTTCGAAAAAAAACGATTTTTTTTCAGGGATATCTCCGGGTTGCGTGTTATTAATATGTCATGGAAAAGGAATTATTGGTTCGATTTTTTGAAGGCCGTACTACAGAAGAGGAAGAACGGCTTATTCTCGACTGGCTCGACGAGAGCCCGGCGCACCGGGAGGAAATGCTTTCCGAGCGGCGTCTGTTCGACGCGATGCTGATGCTCGTAAGCCCGGAGCAGCAGGTGAAGCGGAAAACGTTCACGCTGCCCCGTTGGGCGCGCCAGGCTGTCGGATATGCCGCTGCGGTTCTGGTTGCCGCCATTGTCGGCGGCGGCTATGTACACCGCGTTTACGACAGGCTGCTTTATGCCGGCAATACGATTTCCGTACCCGCGGGCCAGCGTGTCGACGTGGTGCTGCCCGACGGCACGAAGGTTTGCATGAATGCGCTTTCCGAGTTGAAATATCCGGGCTTTTTTGCCGGCAAATACCGTAAGGTGCAGTTGAGCGGCGAAGCCTTCTTCGAAGTGTCGCACGACGAAGAACATCCGTTTATCGTCGAGACCTACGCCTGTGATGTGGAGGTGCTCGGTACGAAGTTCGACGTGCTGGCGGATTCCGAACGAAACGAGTTCGTTACGGCTCTCGTCGACGGAAAAGTCCGCGTAACCGACCGAAACGACCCTCGAAACCAGGTGCTGCTCAGGCCCGACGAACAGGTGAGCCATATCAACGGACGGTTGGTCGTCGACCGGATTCCCGAATACGAGCAGTTCCAGTGGCGCGAAGGCCTGATCGCTTTCCGGGATGCGACCTTTATGGAGCTGATCGAAGAGTTCGAAAAATATTACGGGGTGAAAATCGAGGTGCAGCGTCTGATGGTTCCCAACCGCTTTACGGGCAAGATCCGTATCGCAGAGGGTGTAGACCATGCTCTCTGGGTTCTGCAGCAAAGCGCCGATTTCAAATATACGCGGAACGAAGCCAAAGATACCATCTATATACAATAATTTCCTGACCGAAAACCACTGCTATCATTAACCTAAAACCAATTCATATGAGCGAAGAATTTTAGCCCGACTTCAAACCTGATTTTCATGTTTGACCAGCTGAAAATCTCAATCCCCTGCCGGATGGCGGTTATCCGGAAGTCCCCGAAACGGGATGCCTAACCTAAATTAACTACCAACGTATGAAAATGAAAGATCACGTAAGGGCAAAACTGCTCTTGCCTCTTTTGACGCTTGCGTTCTGCCTCGCGGCCGGACAAACGCGTGCACAGTCCGTACCGGTAACCCTGAAGGTTTCGGACGCTCCCCTGGAGCAGGTGCTCAATGCAATCGAAAAACAAACCACTTATCTTTTCGTGTACGACAAGAATGTCGATGTCGCACGAAAGATCTCGCTCGACGTAAAAGACGAATCGCTGAAAGGCGTGCTCGACCGGATTGCCCGGTTGGCTAACGTCAACTATGCCGTCGAGAACACCTCCGTCGTCCTTTCGCAGAAACCCGCTGTTGCCGATCCGCAGAAACCCGTGACGGTAACCGGTAAGGTCGTCGACAAGAACGGTCCGATTATCGGCGCTGCTGTGCTGGTAAAAGGTACGACCATCGGAACGAGTACCGGTTTCGACGGAAGTTATTCACTGCAAATTCCCCCCCCCGCAACGTCGGCTGTACTGACCGTAAATTACCTGGGTTATGAACCCGTCGAAGTTCCCGTAGGCACGCGCACTAACATCGATATCACGCTGACCGAGTCAGCCGTGAGCGTGGATGCGGTCGTGGTAACGGCCCTGGGTATCAAGCGTTCGGAGAAGGCGCTGTCGTACAACGCACAGCAGGTCAAGGCCGAAGAACTTACCACGGTCAAGGATGCCAACTTCATCAACGCGCTGAACGGCAAGGTCGCCGGTCTGAACATCAACGCTTCGTCGTCGGGCGTCGGCGGCGCATCGAAAGTCATTATGCGAGGCGCCAAGTCGATCGAACAGTCGTCCAACGCCCTCTATGTCATCGACGGTATTCCGATGAGCAACTTCCGCAGCGACGGCAGTGAGGAGAACGCTTCGCAGGGCTCTTCTGAGGCTATCGCCGACCTCAATCCCGAGGATATCGAGACGATGACCGTCCTCTCGGGCGCTGCTGCCGCCGCCCTTTACGGTTCGGATGCCGCCAACGGCGCCATCCTGATCACCACGAAAAAAGGCCGCGTCGGACAGACTACCGTAACCGTATCGAGCAATACCGAGGTACTCTCGCCCTTCGTGATGCCCGTTTTCCAAACCCGCTACGGCACGGGCGACGTGCTCTCGGGCAAGGCCAACAACATCCTTTCGTGGGGTGAGAAACTCAACAAATCGAATTACCGCGGTTATGACCCTGCGGACGATTATTTCCAGACGGGCGTCGTGGGAACCGAGACCGTAACCTTCTCGACCGGTACGGAGAAGAACCAGACCTACCTGTCGGCCGGAGCCGTCAATTCGCGCGGCGTCGTTCCCAACAACGGCTACGACCGTTACAACTTTACGTTCCGCAACACCACGTCGTTCCTCAAGGATAAACTGACGCTCGACGTAGGTGCGAATTACATCATCCAGAAGGACCGGAACATGATCAATCAGGGCCTCTACGCCAATCCCGTCGTGGCGGCTTATCTCTTCCCGCGCGGCGACGACTGGTCGGACATCAAGATGTACGAGCGCTGGAATCCCGCACGCCAGATCTCGGAGCAGTACTGGCCGACGATGGGCCAGGACGAACTCCAGATGCAGAACCCCTACTGGAGCAGCTACCGCAACCTGCGCGAGACGCGCAAGGACCGCTATAAGCTCAACGCCTCGCTCTCTTACCAGATTCTCGACTGGCTTTCGGTGTCGGGACGCATCCAGATCGACAATTCCAACAGCACGTTCACCGAGAAGTATTCGGCTTCGACCAACCTGCTGCTGGCCGAAAACTCGCCCAACGGTATGTACGGCATCACCAAACAGAACGACAAGCAGACCTACGGCGACGTGATGGTCAACATCAACAAGTCGTTCGGCGACAACTGGACGCTGCAGGTCAACGCCGGCGCCTCTATTTCGGACATGCAGTCCGACGCGGTGAAGGTGCGCGGTCCGATCGCCTACGGTAAGGTGATCGGTTACGACAAGGACGGCAACGAGATCAAGGAGCCGAACAACATTCCCAACGTATTCAACGTTTACAACCTTTCCAATTCGGGGACCGTACGCGAGCAGATCGGTTATCGCGAACAGGCTCAGTCGGTCTTCGCTTCGGCCGAAGTAGGTTACAAAGGCACTTATTACCTGACTGTTACGGGCCGTAACGACTGGCCGTCGCAGTTGGCGGGTCCCAATTCGAAGAATTCGTCGTTCTTCTATCCTTCGGTCGGCCTTTCGGTGTTGCTGTCGGAGATCATCCCCAACATGCCCGAAAACCTCTCCTACATCAAGCTGCGTACGTCGTACGCTTCGGTGGGTCTGGCCTTCTCGCGTTTCTACGCCAATCCGACCCGTGAATGGAGCAACTCCTCCAGCAGTTGGAGCCTCTCGTCGCAGAATCCGCTCTACAACCTGAAACCCGAGCGCACGAAGTCGTTCGAAATCGGTCTGACGATGCGTTTCCTGCGTCATTTCAACTTCGACGCTACGTACTACAGCACGCGTACTATCAACCAGACCTTCAATACGGGTATTCCCGCCAGTTCGAAATACAGCAAGGTTTACGTGCAGTCGGGCGATGTCCGCAACCGCGGTGTCGAACTCGCGCTGGGCTATTCGAACACGTGGCGCAAGTTCTCGTGGAGCTCCAACTTTACTGCAAGTTCCAACAGCAACAAGATCATGGAACTGGCCGACAATGTCATCGACCCCAACACAGGTAAGCCCTGGGCTATCGGCGACCTGGTTGTCGGCGGACTGAACAATGCGAAATTCGTCCTCCGCGAGGGCGGTTCGCTGGGCGATCTTTACTCGCGCGCCGACCTGCTTCGCGACTCCAACGGCGATATTTACGTCGACCGTGACGGCGGCGTGGGCATCGACAATAAGACCAGTTCGGCCAGCTATATCAAGCTCGGATCGGTATTGCCCGATGCAAACCTTGCCTGGCGCAACGATTTCCGCTGGGGGCAGTTCAACTTCGGCTTCCTGGTTACCGCCCGCCTGGGCGGCGTGGTCTTCTCGCGCACGCAGGCCATGCTCGACTTTTACGGCGTTTCCGGCGACTCGGCCGATGCGCGCGATGCAGGCGGTGTCGTGATCAACGGCAACGACCAGATCAATGCCCAGACGTGGTATCGCACTATCGGCAGCGGCGACCTGATTCCGCAGTATTACACCTATTCGGCTACGAACCTGCGCCTGCAGGAGGCGTCGATCGGTTACACCATTCCGCGCAAGAAGCTGGGCGGCCTGCTCGAAATGACCATTTCGCTGGTGGGACGTAATCTCTGGATGATCTACAACAAAGCGCCGTTCGATCCCGAAGCCGTGGCTACCACGAGCAACTACTACCAGGGTATCGATAACTTCATGATGCCTTCGATGCGAAGCGTCGGCTTCAATGTACGTCTCAAATTCTAAAATGAAAAACGTCATGAGAATCAATATATTCATGAAGGCCGTCCTCGGGATGCTCACGCTTTCGGTTGCCTGTACGGCCAATTATGAAGAAATAAACAAGAATCCTTACGAGGTAACGCCGGGTGAGATGGACCGCGACGGCTATGCCATGCGCTCCTACCTCACTACGATGCAGAGCTGGGTGATCCCGACCGATGTCAACCAGTGTCAGTTTACCGATATCCTGCTGGGAGGTGTTTACGGCGGTTATTTCGTCGATGCCAACGCCGGTTTCAATGCCAATTCGTTCGCAACTTACCAACCCGCTTCGAACTGGTCGGAGGTGTTCTACGAAACAGTCTACCAGAAAATCATCGCCAACTACTTCGAGTTGGAGAATATCACCAACGATCAGAATGCCATCGCTGTGGCCAAGGTGGTCAAGGTGATGGGTCTGAGCCGCGTGGTCGACACCTACGGCCCGATTCCTTACACGGCGCTGGGTTCCGGTTCCGGAGCCGTCGCCCTGGATTCGGAAGAAAAGGTTTACGAAGCTATGTTCAAGGACTTGAACGACGCCATTGCGACGCTGACGGTCAACCGGACCAACTCCATCGTTTCGGACGCCGACCGTCTCTACGGCGGCAACCTGGAGAAGTGGTGCAAACTGGCCAATTCGCTCAAGCTGCGCCTTGCGATGCGCGTGGTCTATGCCAATGCGGGACTGGCCCAGGAGATGGCCGAAGAAGCTGTCGGTTCGGAAGTGGGCGTCATGACCGATAACACCGACAATGCGATGTACACCGGTTTCGGCAAGGACGGCAACCCCTTCTACATCTGCTTCTATTCGTATAAGAGCGGTAAGGGCGACCACAAAGTGGCTGCCGACATCACCTCCTATATGAACGGCTACAACGATCCCCGCCGCGAGGCTTACTTCACCCAGTCGCAGTTTACGGCTTCGGGCGTAACCAACGGCTATGTGGGTCTGCGTAACGGCATTACGGTTCCTACGAGCGAAGCTGTCGACCAGTATTCCTCGTACCTGGTATCGGCCGCCAGTTCGCTGATGTGGATGAATGCTTCGGAGGTAGCCTTCCTGCGTGCCGAAGGCGCGTTGCGCGGCTGGGCGATGGGCGGCACTGCCGAGACTTTCTACAAGAACGGTATTGAACTGTCGTTCGCACGTTTCAATATTTCGAACGCATCCGCCTATGCTGAGAGCACGGCTAAGCCGGCTTCTTATGAAGACCTGGGCGGCCTGGGATACGCTTTCCCGGCGCAGTCGACAGTGCAGATCGCATGGAATCCCGCCAATGACGGCGCTTTCGAGGAGAACCTGGAGCGGATCATCACCCAGAAATGGATCGCCAACTTCCCGCTGGGAACCGAGGCGTGGGCTGATTACCGCCGTACGGGCTATCCGCGCCTGGCCGAAGTCGTCGTGAACCGCAATGCCGACGTGAAACCGTCGCTGGGCGCCCGTCGCCTGACCTATCCGCTCAAAGAGTACGAGACCAACAGCGAAACGATTCAGGCTGCCGTGAACGAATTCCTTGGCGGTGCGGATAAGATGTCCACCCGGTTGTGGTGGGACTGCAATCCCCGGATCAACTAATTACCAACCTTGAACGACAAATCATTATGAAACGCAATATCAAGAACCTTCTGTTGCCGGTCGCGGTTGTCGCAGCCCTTTTGTTTGCGGCGTGCGGCGACTGGGTAGAGCCTGAAAGTCTCGACATCAAGAATCCGTCGCTCGAAGAGCAGAATCCGGCGCTTTACGCGCAGTACATGGAAGCGCTACGGGCATACAAGGCGGGCGATCACAAGGTGGTCTTCGTTACGATGGACAACCCCGTGAATGCGGCTCCCGCGATTCGTCCCCAGCACCTGACAACGCTGCCCGACAGCGTGGATTTCATTGTCCTCAACAATCCCGACAACCTGCATCCCGACCTGGTCAAGGAGATGACCGAGGTCCGCAAGAAAGGGACCCGCGTGCTCTATTCGATGAGCTTCGACACCTATGAGGCGGCGTGGGGCAAAATGGTGAAGGAAAATCCCGAACTCACCGAGGACGAGGCATTGGCCTACTTCTCCGCATGTGCCGAAAAGGACCTTGCGCTCTGTGACAAGTATGGCTACGACGGCCTGATTTTCGGCTATACGGGCCGGGCGCTGGTCAGCATCCGGGACGAGGAACTGCCGGCTTACAATGCACGGCAGCAGGCTTTCCTCAATCCCGTTACAGCATGGAAGGCCGCCCATAAGCAGCATGTCTGCATCTTCTCGGGGCGTGCCGACAACTTGCTGGAAGAGAACCGCACCGTTCTCGGCGAATGTAATTACATCGTCGTCCCGACTGACGGCGTGCAGAATGAGGACGATCTTTCGCTCAAGGCACTGACTGTGGTCAAGGCCGCCGGAGTTCCTGCTGACCGAGTTATCGTTACAGCCCTGGAGATTCGTCCCGACGATAAGGACAAGGTGTTCGGGTATTTCGGAACCAAGGACGAGAACGGTGAGAAGGTGCGTGCGCTTTATGCTACGGCTGTCTGGGCTACGCTTCCGTCGCCTACCTTCACGCGCGCCGGCATCCTGGTCAAGGACTCGGAAAACGATTACTACAACCGTACCCTGATCTATCCCCACCTGCGCGAGGCTATTTCCATCATGAATCCCTCACCTAAAAACTAACCGGTTATGAAACTCAATAAATGTTTACTGGCGCTTTTCGTCCTCGCAGCGGCCGCTTTTACGGGTTGCAAGAACGAGGATGTCGACAAGCACCACTTCGACAACAAACTTTACATCTCTTCGGCGATCATGACCGACGATTTGCTGATCGATCCCGCCGTAACGGAGAGTTCGCGTACGGTCAGCATCCGCCTGGCCCAGCCTGCCGATAAGAATGTCACGGTGCGGCTGGAGGCGCGTCCCGACCTGGCCGCACAGTACAACCAGATTTATCTCGACAACGCATTCGCGCTGCCCGAAGACTACTGGAGTATTCCCGAAAATACGACCGAGATTGAGGCCGGCAATGTTTTCGCCGCCGACATCCCCATCAACTTCAAGGATATCAACACGCTCGACGTGAAGACGCGCTACGTCCTTCCCGTAACGATTTCGGAGGTGGACGGCGCAACTCTGCTCGATAGCCGCCGCACGGTCTACTTCATTGTCCGCGGCGCCGCCCTGATCAATATGGTCGCCGATATCTCCAAATTGAAGGCTCCGATCAATTGGTCCGCAACAGCCCGACCGATCGTCAGCAACATGAAACAGGTTACCATCGAGGTGCTGGTTCGCACGAAGGACTGGCAGAGTGGTCGTAACGGCTACGGGTTGAGTACGGTTTTCGGTATCGAGGGCAAATTCCTCATCCGTATCGGCGATGCGGATCGTAATCCCAACCAGTTGCAGTTGGTGTCGCCTGCGGGTAGCTGGCCTTCTAAGGCGCAGTCTCCGGCTCTGCCTGTCGAAGAGTGGGTGCACCTCGCCGTGGTATACGACGGTGTGAACCGGGAACTGCATTACTATATCAACGGCGAAGAGGTCGCTTCTTCGACCAACGGTTCTTCGTCGAGCGTGGATGTCTCATCGGGCTGCTGGATCGGCTACGCTTGGGACAATGAACGCTGGTTCCCGGGCCAGATGTCCGAGATGCGTATCTGGAACATCGTTCGTACGCAGCAGCAGATCGCCGATAATCCCTACCGCGTCGATCCCGCTACGCCGGGCCTGATCGCCTACTGGAAGTTCAACGAGGGTACGGGCCGCACGATCAAAGACCAGACCTCCTACGGCTCGGATATTACTTTCGTACGTAATACGGGCCAAACCGAGAGCGACGATCCGACATGGGTTCCCGTGCAGATTCCTGCCCTCAACTAATTGTGGAATTTAAATCTGATAACCAATCATGAAGACAAGATATTTCAAATCCGGAGTGCTCGCGGCAGCCGCTGCGCTGCTGTGCGCCGTATCGGTGGTCTCCTGCGCCGACGATATCGTCGTTGGAAAATCGATCGATGAAGGCGCTTATCAGGGCGTTCATGAAAACACCATCGTCTTGAAGGACGCCAACACCAGCAAATCGGTTGTCGATGTTGTATTCTTCGAAGGCAGTTTTCAGTCCAGTGTCAAGCTGAGCCTTACGCAGACGCTTTCGGTTCCTGCCGAGGTGAAACTGGGTATCGACCCGGGTTACCTGACCGAGTACAACAAAAAGAACGGAACCGATTACCTGCCTTATCCCGAACAATTGGTATCCTTCGAAAATGAAGGTTCCATCACGCTCGGGGCTGCTCGTGCCCACGATGTTTCGGTCGGTATGACTATCGCCGCCGCCGACGATCTGGTGGAAGGTAAAGTCTATGCGGTTCCTGTGGCCGTTACCGTGAAGGCCGACGGACTGACCGTCAAGGATGAAGCCAGTCATTGCATCTACCTGGTCAAAGCCGAAAAAGAACTTCCTTCCTGCAATAAGGGGGAGGACCTGCCCAAAGGCTTCCTCTTTTTCGAGGTGAACGATGTGAATCCGCTTAACGCACTGACCTTCGAACTGGAGGACGGCCGCCTGTTGTGGGATGTCGTGGTGCTTTTCGCCGCCAACATCAATCACAATGTCGATGAAGACCGCCCCTATATCCAGTGCAACCCCAATGTGCAGTTCCTGCTCGACAACAACGAGAAATACCTGCAGCCGTTGCGCAAACGCGGTATCAAGGTACTGCTCGGCCTGCTGGGCAACCACGACCAGGCCGGTTTGGCGCAGCTCTCCGATAAGGGCGCGAAGGATTTTGCCGCGGAAGTGGCCTATTACTGCGAGGCGTATAACCTCGACGGCGTGAATTACGACGACGAGTATTCCGACTATCCCGACCTGAGCCACCCGGCTTATACGAATTCGAGTTCTGCTGCTGCTGCGCGCCTCTGCTACGAGACGAAGAAAGCGATGCCTGACAAACTGGTAACTGTGTTCATCTGGGGTAATATGTATGGTACGGCATCTGTGGACGGCGTGGATGCGGACGAATGGATCGATGTTGCTGTGGCGAACTATGGATCGAGCGCCGGCCCGATCGGGAATATGACCAAGAAAAAGTGCTCCGGCATTTCGTCCGAGTACAACGGCGGCGGCAGCGACCTGACCGCATCCTCGGCGCAGCGCCTCATCAGCGAAGGTTACGGCTGGTTCATGGGATTTGCTCCCAACCCGATGCAGACCTATTCGAATTCGAATGTGATCAATAAGAGCCATTGGCAGGGAATCTTCAACCGCCTGAAGGGAGCCGAGACGCTTTACGGTTCGCAGCTTAAGGACCCGACGGTTTTCTACAAGAAAGACGATCTCACGTTGTACCGTTATCCCGAAGATCTTCCCGATACGAAATAGAACGGCTGATTTGAAACTTTTGCCCGGCCCCTGCGGGCGATACTAACCGAAAAAAAACAGAACTATGAAAAATATTCGAAAAATAGCTCTTCTTGCCGTGCTGGGAGCAGCCGCACTGACTTCCTGCCGGGAGGATGAGAAGCTCGACCTGGCGGGTTATCCCGATACTAACGTCAGCCTCGGGATCGAAGGAGCGGAGAGCGGAGTGGTTTCCGTTCCCCTGAAAGCGGTTTACGACGGTGCGGGCAAACTCTCCGTCAACGGGGAGTTGACACGTACCTATACCTTCCAACTCGCGACGCCGAGTCCCGAGGACCTCATCCTGCATGTCGATCCGCTGATCGTCAATATCCCCGAAGACAAGGTGGAGATCGACAAACGCGAACTCCGCATTCCTGCCGGTTCGAAATCTGCCGAGCCTGTTACGGTCACTTATCTCGATCCTGATTTCAGTTTTGCGGAACCCGAAAAAGCGGCCTGCACCTATGAACTGGGTGTGAAGGTTGCCGACGCCGACGGTTATAACGTGGCGCTGGTCGGCGAAGGTACGGCGAAGGTTGTCGTTGAAAAGGAGGCCTATGTGGTCGGTTGCTCGGTTGTCGGCACAAACGGCAATACGGTAAGTTTCCGCCGCGCTTACCTCGATGGCGCGATCCTCAACGAGGACAAGATGGAGTATACGTTCAAGATCAAACTCGACAGACCGGCCGACGCCGATGTCAAAGTGACTTTCTCCTCGGAGGGACTTGCTCCGGAATTTGCCGGCGACGTAACACTCACGCCTGCGGAGGTAACTGTTCCGGCCGGTTCTCTCGAATCGGACGAAGTGCATTGGACGCTGACCGACGATTTCCTGCTGACCAATGCCGATCCCGGTAACTTTACGGTTACCCTGACGGCGGCCTTCGAGAGCGCTGACCCCACCGTGAAACCGGTAAAAGATGCCAATGTGTTGACTTTTAATATCTCCAAGGTTTTCGATATTGTTGAGATGGTTGACGCTGTACAGGCTGATTGGGAGGAATACAGCCGTACGGGCTTTACGGCCACCGGTGAAGGCGGCAGCGGCAGCCCTTCGAACGTCCTCGATGACAGCAGGTACAACGACTATTATGGCAGCGGGAAACAGCTCTGGATTGCCATTGACATGAAAGAACAGAAGATGCTGGCAGGCATTCAGGTCTACTACTATTCGGCTTCCTATGCGTCGAAGACAATTCGTATTGAGACCTCGAGCGACGGCATAACCTGGATGGAACAAGGTACGAAAGAGGGTTTGCCGATGACTATCGCTCATTTCTTCAAATTCGTGAAACCGATCGAAGCCCGTCATGTGAAAATTACGTCGTTGGAGACGAGCGGGTACTACCACGATATTTCGATCATGCGGTTCTACGGCAAAAAATAAGGTGCAACCTGCCGTAAACGGCATTCGAATGAATTGACGGCCGCGCGGTTTCGGAGGTATAATCCTTTCAGACCGCGCGGTTTTTTATCCCGTCAGACGGAAAATTGTTATTTTTGTAATCGCTAATCCGAATGAACCGAATGAATTCCCACTTCTCCGGGCCGCTCAACTGGGTTCCCTCGCTCTATTTTGCGATGGGCCTGCCGTTTGTGGTACTGAACATGGTTTCGGCCGTGATGTTCAAGGATCTTGGCATCTCGGACGCACAGATCGCGTTCTGGACCTCGCTGATCATGTGGCCCTGGACGATCAAGTTCCTGTGGAGCCCTTTCCTGGAAATTTTCCGGACCAAAAAATTCTTCGTCGTTGCGACGCAGCTCCTGAGCGGCGTGCTGTTCGGCCTTGCGGCGCTGGCGCTGCACCTGCCGTCGTTTTTTGCAGTTACGATTGCGGTCTTTGCGGTCGTCGCTTTCAGCGGCGCGACGCATGATATCGCTGCTGACGGCGTCTACATGTCGGAACTCTCCACAGAAGACCAGGCGAAATACATCGGCTGGCAGGGAGCGTTCTATAACCTGGCGAAGTTGGTAGCTTCGGGCGGTCTGGTCTGGCTCGCAGGCTGCCTCTACGAGGGCTTCAGCGCCTCGGGCGCCGCGACTTTCGACGCTTATGTCCGGTCGTGGACAGTCGTGCTGATAATCTTATGCTGCTTTCTCGTCCTGCTGGGCATCTATCACGGCCGTGTGCTTCCCGCAGGCGGTAGTGCAGCCGACGAACATTCGCTGCGAGAGGGACTCCGGAGTCTGAAAGAGGTTGTCGTGACGTTCTTCGCGAAGAAACACATCTGGTATTACATCGCGTTCATCATCCTCTATCGCTTGGGCGAAGGTTTCGTGATGAAAATCGTGCCGCTGTTCCTCAAAGCCGACGTTGTTTCGGGCGGCCTGGGCCTTACGAACCAGAAGATCGGTCTTTATTATGGTACGTGCGGCGCCGGGGCATTCCTTCTAGGTTCGCTGTTGGCGGGCTACTATATCGCACATCGGGGCCTGAAACGTACGCTTTTTACCCTTTGCTGTATTTTCAACCTCCCGTTCGCCGTCTACGCCCTCTTGGCGTGGTTTCAGCCGCAGTCGATGTGGCTCGTGGGCGGAGGCATCGTCATGGAGTACTTCGGCTACGGATTCGGTTTCGTGGGGCTGACGCTTTTTATGATGCAGCAGGTGGCCCCCGGCCGACACCAGATGGCGCACTACGCCTTCGCCTCGGGAATCATGAACCTTTCGGTGATGCTCACCGGGGCTGTTTCGGGCTACCTGAGCGACGCACTGGGCTATGGCGTGTTCTTTATCGTAGTTATGCTGGCTACGATCCCGGCGTTCCTCGTGACGAGGTTCGTGCCTTTCACCTATTCCGACGGCGGCAGCGCTGCGGAGAAATAACCCGCCGCCATGAAAATGAAAAACATTCGTTATTTATCCGCGTGGCTCTGCCTGCTTTCCGGACTTTTGGTTGTCTCCTGTTCCGGAGGCGACGAGGCCGACGATACGGAACCTTACCTGACTGTCGACGGGAGGGAATTCACGCCCGGAGCCGACGGCGGCGAATTTTTCGCAACGGTGTCTTCCAACAGGGAGATCACCCTGCACCCGAAGGCGTCGTGGTGCGGGGCGGAGCTGCTGTCCGCTGAAGGAGAGCACAACCTGAAACTCGTTGTTGAGCCCAACGACGGCGCGGAGCGCACGGCGGTCGTCCTTTTGTCCGCATCCGGCTGCAACGATATCGAAATTAGCGTGGCCCAGGGGAGATTCCAGGGCCGGTGCGACCTGCTGACCTTCGGCATCGGCCGCTCGAAAAACAACCTGGCGAACGACATCGTATTCGATTTCGACAAGGAAAAACGGACTCTCTCGGCGATGTACCTGAAATGGATCGACAACGCAGAGCCTGCGATGCTTGTCCCGACGTTCACGACCAACGGCGCACAGGTGCTGGTGAACGACGTTTCGGTAGTGTCGGGCGAAACTAAAATCTCCTTCGCCGGGGATGTATCCCTTGTGGTCGTGGCCGAAAACGGCGATACACGGACCTATACGGTTTCGCTCAACTGCCCGCAGATCAACACCGAACTGCCGGTGCTGCGCATGCAGCCCGACCGCGAGATCACCAGCAAGGATGACTATGTGGATACTGCGATCAAACTTTACAGCCCGCATACGGCCGAGGGGTGGTGGGACAGTGCTGCCGACGGCAAAATCCAGATGCGCGGCCGCGGCAATTCGACCTGGGGCCTTCCGAAAAAGCCTTACCGCATGAAATTCCCTTCGAAATTCAGCCCGGTCGGGTTGAATCATGCTATGGAGAAAAGTTGGGTGCTGTTGGCCAACGACATGGACAAATCGCTGCTCCGCGACCACCTGGGTTTCGCCATCTCGCGCGACCTTTTCAATAAATCGGACGGTTACCACGATGCTTCTGCTGTCTTGTTCACGCCCTGCTCGCAGTATGTCAACGTTTACAAGAACGATGATTATCTCGGCCTGTACCAGATGAGCGACCAGATGGAACGCGCCAAGGGCCGCATTGCGGTCGATAAACTGGAGGAGGCTGACGGCGACGACCCGGCGACGATTTCCGGCGGGCATATCATGGAGACCGACATTCACGAGGGCACGTTTTATTCGGGTCGCGGCGTGAAGATGAGCCACAAATATCCCAAGGACGACGACTGTACGCCGGCGCAGTATGCCTACATCGAAAAATTCATCAACGAAGCCGAAGCGGTGCTCTATGGAAGCAATTTCAAGGACCCCGTCAACGGCTGGCGTCGGTATTTCGACGAGAAGACGCTTGCCGATTTTATCATCGTCAAGGAACTTTGCGGCGACATGGACGGCTATACGAGCACCTATTTCTACAAGCGCCGGGGAGTCGACAAACTCTTCTTCGGCCCCGTTTGGGATGTGGATAAAGGCTGGGACAACGAAAAACGCCTCCCGCATTCGGATCCCCTGACCAACCTGATGATCTATGCCGGTTTCTACATGCCCGATTCCGTCGATCCCGACTGGTTCCACCGCTTCTGGGCGGATGAAACCTTCCGGACGTTCGTCGCTGCCCGCTGGGCCCGCAAAAAAGCGCAGCTTCTCGCTACGGTGACGAAGGAACTCGACGAGATGCCTGTCCGGATGGCGAAGGCCATCGCAGCGAATTTCGAGGTGTGGCCTTTTTACTACCAATACAGCGGCGAAGCCAAGATGCCGGCCAAGACCTATCCGCTGGAGATCGAACGTATCCGTACGCTGACCGGTTCGCGGGCGGCTCTGCTCGACAAGTTATTCAAATAAAAAAAACGACGGCCGCTATGAACCTGAAACGATATACGCTTTTGCTGACGGTATTCCTATGCTGTTGCGCCTGCGTCGCCGGCCCCGAACGCGATGCCGTGATTCCGCGGCCCGTGTCGGTGCGACAGGGCTCCGGCAGTTTCAAGATACGCGGCCCGCTGGCGTTCGATGCGCCGCAGGAGGTTGCGGGGAAGCTCGCGGCCTGCCTGCGTGCGGCGCAGGTTCCCTGCCGTACGGACCGGCCGGAGGCCGCCGTGAATTACCTGCATTTAGAACTCTCGGATGCTGCCGCGCTGCCTGCCTCCGGCGAGGGTTATTGCCTGTCGGTGCGTCCGGAGGGTGTTACCGTCCGTTCGCGCGGTACAGCGGGGTTGTTTTACGGGTTGCAGACCTTCCTGCAACTGCATGCGCAGTACGGGACCCGGATTCCAGCCCGGGAAATTGCCGACGCCCCGCGGTTTGCGTACCGGGGGCTGCACCTGGACGTGTCACGCCACTTTTTCGACAAGGAGTTCGTTAAAAAACAGTTGCGCATGATGGCGTCGCTGAAACTCAACCGCCTGCACTGGCATCTGACCGACGGCGCGGGATGGCGCATCGAAATCGACCGCTACCCGCTGCTGACCTCCGTTGCGGCCTGGCGCCGGGGTGCGACGTGGCAGGAGTGGCAGGCCGGAGGACGGCGTTACTGCCGCTTCGACGAACCCGGGGCCTCGGGCGGCTATTATACGAAGGCCGACATCCGCGAGGTCGTGGCCTTCGCCGACTCGCTCCATATCACGGTGATTCCCGAGATCGAACTGCCCGGCCATTCGGACGAGGTGCTGGCGGTTTATCCCGAACTTTCCTGTTCGGGCAAACCCTATACGGACGGCGATTTCTGCATCGGCAACGACGCGACGTTCGGGTTCCTGGAAAACGTGCTGGCCGAGGTAATGGAACTTTTCCCCTCGGAGTATATCCATATCGGGGGCGACGAGGCGTCGAAGGCGGCGTGGGCCGGGTGTCCGAAATGCCGCGCCCGCATGAAACGGGAGAATTTGCAGTCGCTCGACGAACTGCAAAGCTACGCCGTGCACCGCATCGAACGCTTCCTCGGCGCCCGTGGCCGCAAACTGATCGGCTGGGATGAAATTCTCGACGGCGGACTGGCCCCCGGAGCCGTTGTCATGTCGTGGCGCGGCGAAGAGGGCGGCCGCAGGGCCGCCGCTGCGGGACACGATGTGGTGATGACGCCGAATGCGTGGTGCTATTTTGACAGCTATCAGGACAATCCGACCACCGAGCCGCAGGCCATGTCGGGTTACCTGCCGTTGGCTAAGGTTTACGCCTACGACCCCGCTCCTGCCGGGATGCCGGGGTGCGAGCGGGTGCTGGGTGTGCAGGCGAACCTCTGGACCGAACAGATTCCTACGCCCCGACAGGCGGAGTATATGCTCTATCCGCGGCTGTTTGCACTCTCGGAAGTGGCATGGAGTCCCTCTGAAGTCAAGGACTATGCCGATTTCCACCGCCGGGCGCTGTTGCGCAATGCGGCGGTCTTGGCGCAGGGATACGCAGTTTTCGACCTGGTGGCCGAATATGGGGAGCGGCGTGAGGCCGCGGAACCTGGCGGCCACCTGGCTGTCGGGTGTCCGGTTTCCTATGCCACGCCGTGGAGCGACCGTTATCCCGCCGAAGGCGCCGCAACGCTGACCGACGGCCTGCGCGGCCCGTGGAGCTACGGCTCCCGCTGGCAGGGTTTCCTGGACAGCGATGTGGTCGTGACGGTCGATCTGGGCGCAGTGAAGCCGATTCGGGAGGTGGCTGCCGATTTTATCCAGTGGTATTCCGCATGGATATGTCTGCCCGTACGGGTCGAAATCGCGGTGTCGGACGACGGTGCGGTTTTCCGGCCGTTGTGCGCCGTTGAAAACGACTACCCGGCGGAGGCGCAGCGTCCCGAATACCGCACTTTTGGTTGGCAGGGCGCGGATAAGGCGCGTTATATCCGTTACCATGCCGTTTCGAACGGCCGGCCGGGCGGCTGGCTTTTTACCGATGAAATCAGAATCAATTAAAAAATAAAACTATGAACAATCTGAAAATTACGGGCGCGAATCTGCCCGATATGCCTTGGGAAGAGCGTCCCGCAGGCTCCAAAGAGGTGCTGTGGCGCTATTCTGCGAACCCGATCATCGGTCGGGACGCACTTGCGACCTCGAACTCGGTTTTCAACTCGGCGGTCGTGCCGTTTCGGAAGGGGAAATACAACTATGCGGGAGTTTTCCGCTGCGACGACACCAATCGCCGCATGCGTATCCATGTGGGCTTCTCGGTGGACGGCATCGCGTGGGACATCGAGGAGGCTGATTTCCGCCTGACGGGCGCAGACGCCGAGATCGGGGAATGGGTCTATGGTTACGATCCGCGCGTTGCGAAGATCGAGGACAAGTATTACGTCACGTGGTGCAACGGCTACCACGGCCCGACGATAGGCATCGCATGGACGGATGATTTCGAGACCTTCCACCAGCTCGAGAACGCCTTTATTCCGTTCAACCGCAACGGGGTGTTGTTCCCGCGTAAGATCGGCGGTAAGTTCGCGATGCTTTCGCGCCCGAGCGACAACGGCCATACGGCTTTCGGGGACATCTTCTACTCGGAGAGCCCGGATATGGAGTTCTGGGGCCGCCACCGGCATGTGATGTCTCCGGCGGCTTTCGAGGTGTCGGCGTGGCAGTGCATGAAGGTCGGCGCGGGTCCGGTTCCTATCGAGACCTCGGAGGGCTGGCTGCTGTTCTACCACGGGGTGCTTCGCTCGTGTAACGGTTACGTCTATGCTTTCGGCTCGGCGTTGCTCGACCTCGACGAGCCTTGGAAGGTCCTGGCACGGAGCGGTCCCTACCTGATCTCTCCGCGGGAGATTTACGAACTGACGGGGGACGTTCCGAACGTTACGTTCCCGTGCGCCGCGCTGCACGACCCCGCGACGGGGCGCGTTGCGGTCTACTACGGCTGCGCGGATACGGTTACGGGCCTTGCGTTCGGCTATATCCCTGAAATTATCGAGTTCACGAAGAAAAACAACATCCTGTGATGGCCTTGCGACGAACGCTCCTGGTTGCTGCGCTCGCCGTAACCGGGTTCGCATCTCCGTGCGGGGCCCAAACACCTGCCGATCGGGTCGATCCGTTTATCGGGACGACGAACTTCGGGACGACGAATCCCGGGGCCGTCACGCCGCACGGGATGATGTCGGTGGTTCCGTTCAACGTGATGGGGTCCGATACGAACGTCTACGACAAGGATGCGCGCTGGTGGTCCACGCCCTACGAATACCACAACCGGTTCTTCACGGGCTTTGCGCACGGTGCGCTGAGCGGTGTGGGATGCCCCGAGATGGGTTCTCTGCTGACTATGGCCACGACCGGACCGCTGGAGGTGGATTACCGGAAGTACGGCACGGCGTATAAGGACGAAAAGGCTTCGCCGGGCTACTATTCCGCGACGCTGACGAAGTACGGCATCCTTGCCGAAGCCACGGCCACGGCGCGGACCTCGCTGGAACGCTACACATTCCCCGGGGGAGAAGGGCATATCCTGCTGAATCTGGGCGAGGGCCTTACGAACGAAAGCGGCGCGATGGTGCGCCGCGTGAGCGCCACGGAGATCGAGGGCACGAAACTGCTGGGTACGTTCTGCTACAACCCGCAGGCGGTGTTCCCGGTCTATTTCGTGCTGCGCGTTTCGAAGACGCCGACGGCTTCGGGCTACTGGAAGAAACAGCGTGCGATGACGGGCGTGGAGGCGGAGTGGACCCCCGACAACGGCCGCTATAAACTCTATACGGAATACGGCCGCGAACTGTCGGGCGACGACGTGGGTTACTGGTTCACATTCGGCGACCTCGGGGAGGGCGGGCAGGTAGAGGTGCGGATCGGCATTTCGTATATCTCGACGGAGAACGCCCGTAAGAACCTCGATGCGGAACAGCCCGCGGGCACGACGTTCGACGCGATCCGGGAACAGACGCGCAAGGGCTGGAACGATGTGCTGGGACGTATTCGTGTCGAAGGCGGCACAGCGGAGCAGCAGACAGTGTTCTATACGGCGCTGTACCACGCGCTGATCCACCCGAACCTTGTGAGCGATGTGAACGGCGAATACCCGCTGATGGAGCGGAGCGGCGAGGTCGGCGTCACGGACGGCGACCGCTATACGGTCTTCTCGCTGTGGGATACCTACCGCAACCTGCATCAGTTGCTGACGCTGGTTTATCCCGAACGGCAGGCGGAGATGTTGCGCTCGATGGTAGGCATGTACGAAGAGTGGGGATGGCTTCCGAAATGGGAGCTTTACGGGCGCGAGACCTTCACGATGGAGGGCGACCCGTCGATCCCGGTGATCGTCGACAGCTGGATGAAGGGCCTTCGGGATTTCGACATGGCAAAGGCCTACGAGGCGATGCGCAAGTCGGCCACGACGCCCGGGGCGGAGAACCGCCTGCGTCCGGACATCGACCCCTACGCCGAACGGGGCTATATCCCGCTGGGATTCTATGCCAAGGACCTTGCGGGCGACACCTCTGTTTCGCACGCGCTGGAATACTACGTCGCCGACGCAGCCCTGTCGCTGCTGGCCGATTCGCTCGGACACAAGGACGACGCGGCGCTGTTCCGCGATCGTTCCAGGGGTTACAAACACTATTATTCCGCCGAGAGCGGGACACTGCGGCCGATCAATCCCGACGGGACGTTCCTTGCGCCCTTCGACCCGAAGGCGGGCGAGAACTTTACGGCCGCTCCGGGCTTCCACGAAGGCTCGGCATGGAACTATACGTTCTACGTCCCGCACGACGTGGAGGGACTCGTGCGGCTGATGGGCGGGCGACGCAAATTCGTCGAGAAGCTTCAAATGGTCTTCGACGAGGGGTTGTACGACCCGGCGAACGAACCCGACATCGCTTATGCCTATTTGTTCAGCCGCTTCCGGGGCGAGGAGTGGCGCACGCAGCGGGAAACGCGGCGTTTGCTGGAGAAATACTTCACAATCCGGCCCGACGGCATCCCGGGCAACGACGACACGGGGACGATGTCGGCTTGGGCGGTGTTCACGATGCTGGGCCTCTACCCCGACTGCCCTGGCGAACCGTTCTATACGCTGACAGCCCCGACGTTCGACCGGGCCGAGATCGACACGGAACGGGGAACGCTCGTGATCGAAAAAAGCGGCGAGGGATATATCGACAAAATGACCCTCGGGGGAAAACCCCTGACAAAATACCGCCTGAGCCACGACGAACTGCTCCGCGGCGGCAAACTGACCTTCGAACTTAAAAACAAGAGATAGATGAAACATACAAAACTACTGACCGCCGCTGCGTTGCTGCTGGGAGCCTGCTCGCAGTCTGCGGAGGACAATGATTTAACACGCTTCGTGGACCCGAAGATCGGTACGGGCGGCCACGGCCACGTCTTCGTGGGGGCCAACGTGCCGTTCGGCCTGGTGCAGGTGGGGCCGACGAGCATTCCTCAGACGTGGGACTGGTGCTCGGGCTACCACGTGTCGGATTCGACGGTGATCGGCTTCTCGCACACACACCTCTCCGGTACGGGTATCGGCGACCTGTTCGACATTACCGTTATGCCCGTTACGGGGGACGTGACCTATGCCCGCGGCGAGGAGAATGACCCGGCCTCGGGCCTGTGGTCCTACGCCGACCGTACACGGGAGATCACGAAACCCGGTTATTACTCGGTTCCGCTGACGCGCTACGGAATTACGGCCGAGATGACTGCGACGGAGCGTGTGGGATTTCACCGCTACACCTTCCCCGCGTCTGAAAAGGCCGCCGTGGTCTTCGACCTGGAGAACGGCGGCTGCTGGGACAAAGCTACCGAGACGGCTTTTGTCATCGGGGACAATCCGCAGCAGATATGCGGTTACCGTTATTCGACGGGCTGGGCCAAAGACCAGCGGGTCTATTTCGTGGCGGAGTTCTCGAAGCCGGTGAAAAACTGCACCTATCCCGATGCCGAAGAGGCCCGGCCGGAGGACGACGACGTTACGGTCAAGGCTCGCTACCTGCGTGTGGAGCTCGAGACGGCGGATAATGAGCCGATCCTGCTGAAGGTGGCCCTTTCGCCCGTGAGTATCGAAGGCGCGAAAGCGAACCTCGCCGCGGAGCTTCCCGGGTGGAATTTCGACGCTACGGCCGCCGCTGCCGATGCGAAATGGAACGCCGAGTTGTCGAAAGTGAAGATCACGACCACGGACGATGCCGCCCGGCGCATTTTCTACACGGCCCTTTACCATACGATGATCGCCCCGTCGGTTTTCTGCGACGTGAACGGCGACTACTACGGCTCGGACCATGAAATCCACCGCAACGCCGGGTTCACGAATTATACGACCTTCTCGCTGTGGGACACCTACCGGGCCGCAATGCCGCTGATGACGGTACTGCATCCTGAAAAGATGCCCGACATCGTGCAGACGATGCTGCATATCGCCGACGAGCAGGGCCGCCTTCCGGTGTGGCACTTGTGGGGCAACGAGACCGACTGCATGGTAGGCAACCCGGGTATTGTGGCCGTTGCCGACGCCATCGTAAAGGGCATCGGGGGTTTTGACCGGGAAAAGGCTTTCGAGGCGATCCGTAAGACGGCCATGAACCCCGACCGCGGCAACGGCCTGCGGATGGAGTACGGTTACATCCCTTGCGAGATGTTCAACGAGGCCGTCGCCTATGATATGGAGTATGCGCTGGCCGACGGTGCGGCGGCGCGTGCCGCCGAAGCGCTGGGCAAAGAGGCCGATGCGAAGCTCTTCACAACCCGCAGCCATTCCTACCGCAACTATTTCGACCCGCAGACGGGATTTATGCGGGGCAGGGATTCGAAAAAAGGCTGGCGCACGCCGTTCAATGCGTTCGC
The DNA here is from genome assembly GCF_018362775.1 of Alistipes montrealensis. Classification (GTDB taxonomy): domain Bacteria; phylum Bacteroidota; class Bacteroidia; order Bacteroidales; family Rikenellaceae; genus Alistipes; species Alistipes montrealensis. Next base: position 36,802 of record NZ_JAGYXY010000005.1, on the reverse strand, counting down.
TTCGACACACCGCGCCGACGATTACTGCGAAGGCAATGCCTGGCAGTATACATGGCTGGCGCCGCACGATGTCCGAGGGCTCGAAGGGTTGTTCGGAAGCCGGGAGAAAATGCTCGAAAAACTGGACTCGCTCTTTACGGTCAGTTCGGTCGTCGAGGGCGGCGAGACTTCGCCCGACATCTCGGGCCTGATCGGCCAGTACGCCCACGGCAACGAACCGAGCCACCATATCCTCTACCTCTACACGATGCTGGGCCAGCCGTGGAAAACGGCCGACAAGGTCCGCGAGGTGCTCACGACCTTGTACCACGACCGGCCGGACGGTTTGTCGGGCAACGAGGACGTGGGGCAGATGTCGGCCTGGTATGTGCTCTCGTCGCTGGGCATGTACGAAGTCGAACCTGCGGGAGGGCGCTACTGGTTCGGCTCGCCCTTGTTCGACCGGGCCGAAATCCGCGTTCCGGGCGGCGTGTTCACGATCACGGCCGGGAACAACTCCGCCGTTAACAAGTATATCCAGCGTGTTTGGCTCAACGGACAACCCTACACGAAGCCCTGGATCGGTCATGCCGACGTGATGAAGGGCGGGGAGTTGCGCTTCGAGATGGGGGCCGAAGAGAAGGTATGGTACTGCCCCGACGAACCGGAGGCGTACGCCGACCAGCGTCCTGCGGAGGAAAAACGGCTTTTTAAGTCGGAAGCAGTGGAAGGGGAGATCGCCCGCGTATGCGGTCTTCTGACCAACGAGCGCCTCCGGTGGATGTTCGCCAACTGCTTTCCCAATACGCTCGACACGACGGTGCATTACGGCGAGGACGAAGCGGGCAATCCCGACACCTACGTCTATACAGGCGACATTCCGGCCATGTGGCTGCGCGACTCGGGGGCGCAGGTGTGGCCCTATGTGCAGTTGTGCAATGAGGACCCGGCCTTACAGAAGATGATCGCGGGCGTAATCCGCCGCCAGTTGAAACTGATCAATATCGACCCTTACGCTAATGCCTTCAACGTCGGCCCTACGGGTGACGGCGAGGATGTCGGCTATCCGGGCAACGATCAAAGTCCCTGGGTTTTCGAGCGCAAATGGGAGATCGACTCGCACTGTTATCCTCTGCGCCTTGCGCACCATTACTGGAAAACCACGGGCGACGCGTCGGTCTTCGATGCCGAATGGGTCGAGGCGATGCGCAACATCGTGAAAACTTTGAAAGAGCAGCAGATGAAGGAAGGGCCGGGCGATTACATCTTTCTGCGTACGACCGACCGCCAGTTGGATACCCGCTGTCACGTGGGGCGCGGCAACCCGGTGAAACCCGTGGGGCTGATCGTCTCGGCGTTCCGTCCCTCGGACGACGCCACGACCTTCGGATTCCTCGTGCCGTCGAACTTCATGGCCGTCACGTCGCTGCGCAAGGCTGCCGAAATACTGACGGCGGTGAACGGCGAGCGGGAACTTGCCGCGGAGTGCACGGCGCTGGCCGGCGAGGTGGAAGAGGCGTTGCAGAAACATGCGGTCGTGGAGCACCCCGAATACGGTAAAATCTACGCCTTCGAGGTCGACGGTTTCGGTTCGCGTCAGTTGATGGACGACGCCAACGTGCCGTCGCTGTTGGCAATGCCCTACCTGGGCGATGTCGATCGCGGCGATCCGGTTTACGAAAATACCCGAAAATTTGTTTGGAGCGGAGATAATCCTTATTTTTGGCGCGGCGCGGCAGGCGAGGGTATCGGCGGTCCGCATATCGGGGTCGAAATGATCTGGCCCATGAGCATCATGATGCGGGCCTTCACGTCGGACGACGACGCTGAAATCCGCGATTGTATCGTGGCCCTGATGACGACCGATGCCGGGACGGGCTTCATGCACGAATCCTTCTCGCGCCACGATGCCGCGAACTTCACCCGTGCATGGTTCGCGTGGCAAAATACGCTGTTCGGGGAGTTGATACTCAAACTCGTGAACGAAGGGAAAACAGACCTGCTGAACTCCATAAACTAAACGCAATACGATGAAAAACCTCGCAATCCTGACTCTCGCAGTCCTTGCCTCCGCCTGTTGCAAAACCACGCCGCAGGAGCAACTTCTGCGGCCTTCGGAATACGTCTCGACGCTTGTCGGCACGCAGTCGGACTATACGCTTTCGACGGGCAACACCTATCCGGCGGTGGCCCTGCCGTGGGGTATGAACTTCTGGACCCCGCAGACGGGTAAGATGGGCAACGGCTGGGCTTATACCTACGGGGCCCACACGATCCGGGGCCTGAAGCAGACGCACCAGCCCTCGCCGTGGATCAACGACTACGGACAATTTTCGCTGATGCCCGTACGCGGGAAGGACAAGATCGACGAGAACGCCCGCCAGAGCTGGTTTTCGCATCAGTCGGAAACAGCCCGGCCGTATTATTACAGCGTATACCTCGCCGACCACGACGTTGTGGCCGAAATGGCTCCGACGGAGCGTGCGGCGATCCTGCGTTTCACCTTTCCCGAAAGCGCCGAGAGCGGCGTTGTGATCGACGCCTTCGACCGCGGTTCCTGTGTGAAGGTGCTCGACGAGCGGACCGTTGCGGGCTATACGACCCGCAACAGCGGCGGCGTCCCCGACAATTTCCGCAATTACTTCGTCATCCGCTTCGACAAACCGATCGAGAGCAGCAAGCTGTTCGACGGGGAGCGGGAAATCGCCGGCTCGTCGGTCGAAGGCGGTCATGCGCTGGCAGCCGTCTATTTCACCACGCGCCGCGGCGAGCGGGTCACGGCCCGTGTGGCTTCGTCGTTTATCTCCGAAGAGCAGGCCGTGCGTAACCTGGGAGAACTGGGCGACGATTCGTTCGACGCGGTGAAGGAGAAGGCCCAGGCGCGCTGGGACGAGGTGCTGGGAGCGATCGAGGTCTCGGGCGGTTCCGAAGAACAATACCGCACGTTCTATTCGTGCCTCTACCGTTCGACGCTCTTCCCGCGCAAGTTTTACGAAATCGACGCTGCGGGCAATCCAATCCATTACAGCCCCTACAACGGCGAGGTGCTGCCGGGTTACATGTATACCGACACGGGTTTCTGGGATACGTTTCGGAGCCTGTTCCCGCTGTTGAACCTCGTTTACCCTTCGGTCAACGCCGAAATCCAGGCGGGCCTGGCCAATACCTACCGTGAGAGCGGCTTCCTGCCCGAATGGGCTTCGCCCGGACACCGCGGCTGCATGGTGGGCAACAACTCGGCGTCCGTAGCGGCGGATGCCATTCTCAAAGGCATCACTCCCGAGGGGGACGTTGCGACGCTCTACGAGGCGATGCTGCACGGGCGTACGGCGGTGCATCCCACGGTAAGTTCCACGGGCCGCCTCGGGCACGCGTATTACAACACGTTGGGGTATGTACCCTATAATGTCGGCATCAACGAAAATGCGGCCCGCACGCTCGAATACGCCTACGACGACTGGTGTATCGCGCAGGTGGCGAAAAAACTGGGAAAAACCGACGACGCTGCGATGCTGGAAAAGGCTTCGCAGAACTATAAAAACCTGTTCGATCCCGAGACCCGCCTGATGCGGGGACGCAATGCCGACGGGACGTTCCAGTCGCCTTTCAGCCCCTACAAGTGGGGCGACGCTTTCACCGAAGGCAACTCGTGGCACTACACCTGGTCGGTGTTCCACGATGTCGAAGGGCTTGCGGAGTTGATGGGCGGCAAGGAGGGCTTCGTGCAGATGCTCGATTCAGTATTCGTCGTGCCGCCGATCTACGACGACAGTTACTACGGGGTGCGTATCCACGAAATCACTGAAATGCAGGTGGCTAACATGGGCAACTACGCCCACGGCAACCAGCCCGCACAGCACATGATTTACCTGTATGACTACGTCGGCCAGCCGTGGAAGGCGCAGTGGTGGACGCGCGAGGTGATGGACCGCCTCTACTCGGCCAAGCCCGACGGCTACTGCGGCGACGAGGACAACGGACAGACTTCGGCGTGGTATGTCTTCTCGGCGCTGGGGTTCTATCCCGTGTGCCCCGGTTCGGATGAATACGCAGTCGGCTCGCCGCTGTTCCGCAAGGCCGTCATCCACCTCGAAAACGGCAATACGATCGAGATCGACGCCCCGGAGAATAGCTCCGAGAACCGTTATGTCGGTAAAATGACCATCGACGGAAAGCCGTATGACAAGACGTTCCTGAATTATTCCGGCCTCGTGAAGGGGGCTCGTATCCGGTTCGACATGCAGTCCGAACCGAATCGAGGACGCGGAGTGAATCCCGGCGACGCCCCGTATTCGATGAGCCGGAACGATTGTCGATAAATTGTCGATAGAATGTGTCCCGGAATTTTGAAAGTATGCCGAAAAGCACTACTTTTGTAACGTTGTTTTTACAACTGTTAGGTTAATTCCGATGATTTCAGGCTGCAATATCGACCAACGCGAACGAAAGAAACAGCAGGGCCAGGCCGCTGCCTTCTATTCGTGGATGTGTCGGCAACAGATGCGACGTGCACAGTCCCGGGAGCAGCAGATACCTGCTCGTGGGCTGCTCGGATAGATACCAGACCGCCATGACATGCGATGTCGTGGCGGTTTGCTTTTTTAGATTATTAACTTAAAACCAATATATAAACGATGAAGGTCGGCGTGATTATGGGCTCTGTGAGCGATTACGAGGTGATGGCTGAGGCTGTCGCCATGCTCGAAACGTTCGGTGTGGATTTCGAAAAACGGGTAGTCAGCGCCCATCGCACGCCCGATCTGCTGTGCGAATATGCCAAGACGGCCAAAGGCCGCGGTATCGGCGTGATCATCGCCGTGGCCGGCGGCGCGGCGCACCTGCCGGGCATGGTGGCTTCGATGACCCCGCTGCCCGTCGTGGGTGTTCCCGTGAAGTCGCGTGCCCTGAACGGGCTGGACTCGCTGCTCTCGATCGTGCAGATGCCCGCGGGCGTTCCCGTGGCTACGACGGCTATCAACGGCGCGAAGAACGCCGCGCTGATCGCCGTGTCGATCCTCGCTTTGCAGGATGCGGAACTGGCTGCGAAACTCGACGCCTTCCGCTCGAAACAAACCGCGGATGTGCTGAAGGCTGAAATATAGCTGGGTAGTTCCGACCGCATGCGATAAGCCCCTCCCGAGGGAGGGGGTTGGGGTGGGGCGGACTTGTAAACGCGGCGGCACGCCGCGAATGACAGCGGTCAAAAGCAAAAAGAAGATGAAGAATGAACAACATAGCTCTGAATCAATGAAGACCATCGGTATCATAGGCGGCGGCCAGTTGGGCCTGATGATCGCCGAACAGGCCCGGGAACTGGGTGTGCGCACCGTGTGCCTCGATCCTGCGGCCGATGCTCCGGCATTCAACGTCTGCGACGAACATATCGTTGCGGCCTACGACGATGCCGCGGCGCTCGAAGAACTTTGCCGTCGCAGCGACGCCGTGACCTATGAATTCGAAAATGTACCGGGGGATATTCTGATTCCGTTGTGCGAGAAATACAATATCCCGCAGGGGTATAAACCCCTTTACGATTCGCAGGACCGCCTGCGCGAAAAGTCGAACGCCCGCGACCACGGGCTGCGCACGCCCGGTTTCGAGGCTGTCGGCGACGAAGCGTCGCTGCGCGAAGCCGTGAAGCGGCTTGGGCTTCCCGCTGTGCTGAAAACCCGTACGCTGGGTTACGACGGGCACGGACAGATGGTCTTGAAGACCGAAGCCGACATTGCCCGGGCGCTGCCCCTGCTTGCGGTTCCCTGCATCCTGGAGGAGTTCGTGCCGTTCGATTCCGAAGCCAGCATCGTGATGGTTTCCGACGGTCGGAAAGTCGTGAGTTTCCCCGTGGGGCGCAACATCCACCGCGACGGAATCCTCGACCTCTGTATCGTTCCCTCCGGGGCCGATCCGCAGGTGCTGGCGCGGATGAAGGCCGAAAGCGAACGTTTCATGCGCGACTGCGGTTATGAGGGCATCCTGGCCATCGAGTATTTCATCCGGGGCGATGCGATTTATTTCAACGAGATGGCTCCGCGTCCGCATAATTCGGGCCACTACACCATCGAGGGCGCGACCACGAACCAGTTTCGCGAACTGGTCCGCTACCTTGCCGGGGAGCCCTTGCAGGAGCCGCGGCTGGTGGCTCCCACGGTGATGAAAAACATCCTGGGCCAAGACCTCGAAGCAGCCAAAAAGGTGGCTGCGGAGAACCTGCCGGGTGTATATGTCCATCTCTACGGCAAGACTGAAAGTCGTCTCAAGCGCAAGATGGGGCATATTACTTTTGTCGGTATGGATGCCGGGAATTACGCTGAGGAATGGGCCGAAAGATTTGTAAAATAAGTGCAAACAAAATAAAATGAACACGACCAACTATCGTATTTTTGTAGAAAAACTGCCCCGCTTCCGTGTCGAGGCCGAGAGCCTGCGCCGCGAGCTGAATGCAAACCTGAATCTCGAACTGGGCGAGGTGCGCCTGCTCTGTGTTTACGACCTGTTCGGCTTCAGTGCGGAACTGTTGGAGAAGAGCCGTTATACGGTCTTCGGCGAGGTGGTGACCGACTCCGTGACCGACGCCTGCGACCTCACGGGCCGCAAGTATATCGCCGTGGAATACCTGCCCGGCCAGTTCGACCAGCGCGCCGCTTCGGCAGCGGACTGCGTGCGGCTGATCGACCCCGAAGCTCAGGTCAACATCCGTTCCTCGAAACTGCTCGTTTTCGACGACAAGGTGACCGACGGGGATCTGGACAAAATCAAACATTACTACATCAATGCCGTTGAGTCGCGCGAGAAGAACCTTTCGGTGCTGACCGACCTGGAGCAGGCCGAGGTGAAACCCGTCGAGGTGCTCGAGGGTTTCCGGGAGATGGCCGATTCGGAATTCGAATCCTACTGCAAGGCTCAGGGGCTGGCGATGAACGCCGACGACCTGCGCGAGGTGGTGAAGTATTTCCGCGCCGAGGGTCGCGATCCCTACGAAACGGAACTGCGCATCCTCGATACCTATTGGAGCGACCATTGCCGCCATACGACCTTTACGACCGAACTCGAAGGCATCACCGTCGAGGAGTCGTTCGCCAAGGATGAGATCGAGGACTCGCTGGCGCTGTACCTGCGCATCCGCCGCGAACTGGGGCGCGAGCACAAGAGCCTCTGCCTGATGGATATGGCGACGATCGGAGCCCGTTACCTGCGCAAGAAGGGCCTGTTGGACGATTTGGAGGTCTCCGAGGAGAACAATGCCTGCTCGGTCTATATCGACATCGATGTCGACGGAAAGACCGAAAAGTGGCTGCTGCAATTCAAGAACGAAACCCACAACCACCCGACCGAGATCGAACCCTTCGGCGGAGCTTCGACCTGCCTGGGCGGTGCCATCCGCGACCCGCTGTCGGGCCGCAGCTATGTCTACCAGGCGATGCGCGTTACGGGAGCCGGCAATATTTACCAGAAAGTCAGTGATACGCTCTCGGGAAAACTGCCGCAGAGTGTCATTTCGAAAAAAGCCGCGGCGGGTTATTCGAGCTACGGCAACCAGATCGGACTGGCCACGACCCACGTGCGCGAGATTTACCACGACGACTATGTGGCCAAACGCCTCGAAGTCGGCGCGGTGGTCGGAGCCGTGAAGGCCGAAAACGTTCGCCGCGAGCGGCCTGCTCCCGGCGACAAGATCATCATGTTCGGCGGTCGTACGGGCCGCGACGGCATCGGCGGAGCTACGGGTTCGTCGAAGGAGCACGACGTGAAGTCGCTCGAAACCTGCGGCAGCGAGGTTCAGAAGGGCAACGCCCCCGAGGAGCGCAAACTCGAACGGCTGTTCCGCCGTCCCGAGGTAACGCGCCTGGTTAAGAAGTCCAACGACTTCGGGGCCGGCGGCGTCAGCGTCGCCATCGGCGAGCTGGCCGACGGACTGGACATCTACCTCGACCGCGTGAAGACCAAATACAGCGGCCTGAACTCCACGGAACTCGCCATCAGCGAGTCGCAGGAGCGCATGTCGGTGGTCGTCGAAGCGAAGGATGCCGAGGAGTTTATGAACTACTGCCGCGAGGAGAATATCGAGGCGGTGCACGTGGCCGATGTGACGGATACGGCGCGCATGCGGATGTTCAACGGCGAGCGGAAGGTCGTGGACCTGAGCCGCGAGTTTATCGACAGCGCCGGCGCCAAACACTATGCCGAAGCCAAGATCGGCGAGGTGGAGAACCGCAATCCTTTTGTCCGCGAAGTAGCGGGGGAGACGCTTGCCGAGCGCTTTGCGAATAACCTGAAAGACAACAACGTCGTCTCGCAGCGGGGGCTGATCGAAATGTTCGACTCGACGATCGGCCGTTCCACGGTGCTGATGCCCTTCGGCGGCCGCAGGCAGCGCAGCGAGACGCAGGTCTCGGTGCAGAAACTCCCGACCGACGGTTATACCGAGACGGCCAGCGTCATGGCTTTCGGCTACAACCCCTATGTAGCTTCGTGGAGCCCCTACCACGGTGCGGCCTATGCCGTCGTGGAAGCCGCGGCCAAGGTCGTGGCGGCGGGCGCCCGTTACGACAGGATGCGCTACTCCTACCAGGAGTATTTCGAACGCATGACCAAGAACCCCGAGTCGTGGGGCAAGCCCCTCAGTGCGCTGCTCGGCGCGCTGAAGATGCAGGTCGAACTGGGCCTGCCTTCGATCGGCGGCAAGGACTCGATGTCCGGAACGTTCCAGGACATCAACGTTCCGCCGATGCTGATGGCTTTCGGCATCACGACGGTCGCCGCTCCGACGGTCATTTCGACCGACCTGAAAGGGGCCGGACACCGCATCTACCTCGTACGGCATACCCCGCACGAGAACTACATGCCCGACACGGCGCAGCTCAAACAGAACTTTTCGTTCGTCAGCGAACAGATCGAGTCCGGGAAAATCCTTTCGGCCTGGTCCGTGGGCTTCGGCGGCATCGCCGAGGGCCTTGCGAAGATGGCTTTCGGCAACGGCATCGGTGCGGAGGTGACCTTCGATGAAAAGAAACTCTACGAATATGCCTACGGCTCGATTCTCGTCGAGTGCGAGGGTACGCTCGAATATCCCCATGCCGAGCAGTTGGGCTTTACGGTGGCCGAGGAGGCGCTGACGGTCAATGGTGTCCGGATGCCGCTCGACGAGCTCTATAAGGCCAATACCGAGAAGTTTGCGGCTGTTTACCCGGACAAAGACCTGCGGTTGACGGAGGTAATGACCTCGCAGCCGGCGCCGAAGAGTTTCACCTATCCCGGTGCGGCAGTCGAAACCCCGGTGGTCTATATTCCGGTGTTCCCCGGCACGAACTGCGATTACGATACGGCCAAGGCATTCCGCAAGGCGGGAGCCGAGGTGCGGATGAGCGTGTTGTGCAACATCGCAGGCGACGACATCCTGCGTTCGATCGCCGAGATGAAGGAGCATATCCGCCAGGCGCATATCTTCGTGCTGAGCGGCGGTTTCTCCGCAGGCGACGAACCCGACGGAAGTGCGAAGTTTATTGTCAACGTATTGAACAACAAAGATATTCGCGAAGAAATACATGCGTTGATCGACCGCGGCGGTCTGATTCTGGGCATCTGCAACGGTTTCCAGGCGCTGGTCAAATCGGGCCTTTTGCCCTACGGCCGGCTGGGCATGGTCACCAAGGATTCGCCGACGCTGTTCCGCAACGACATCAACCGCCACATTTCGCAGATCGTCACGACGCGCGTAGCGACGACCGCTTCCCCGTGGCTCGCGGGCTTTGAACTCGGCGAGTTGCATTCGATCGCCGTCAGCCACGGCGAAGGCAAGTTCGTCGTGAGCGAAACGCTCGCCAGGGAACTCTTTGCCAACGGACAGGTCGCTTTCCAGTATGCCGATGCTGAAGGAAAGCCTGCCGCCGAGGCTCCGTATAACCCCAACGGCTCGTTGTATGCCATCGAGGGCATCATCTCGCAGAACGGTCAGATTCTGGGTAAGATGGGCCACACGGAGCGCTACGAGGAGAACCTTTTCAAAAATATCGCCGGCAACAAGCAGCAATCGCTGTTTGTGAACGCCGTGGCCTATTTCCGCAAAAAGTAATAAACCAAACTACTACGCTGATGAAAACCTCCTTATTTACCTTGTGGGCAGCATTGCTCTTCACCGCGATCTTACTTCCGGGGCGCAGCAGCGCCCAGACCGATGACAACCTTCGTCTTTTGTACTGGAACATCCAGAACGGGATGTGGTCGGGCCAGGGCGATAACTACGATAAATTCGTGGAATGGGTTGCGTCCCAGGCTCCGGATGTTTGCGTGTGGTGCGAAGCGCAATCGAACTATAAAACGGGTTCGGCTGAGAAAATGGCGCCCGAAGATCGCTATTTGACGGATAACTGGGGAGAACTGGCCGCCCGCTACGGACACAAGTACTGGTATAAAGGCGGTCACCGGGATAATTTCCCGCAGGTCATCACATCGAAATACCCGATCGAAAACGTGGCCCGCATTATCGGTTCCCGGCCCGACAGCGTTGTTTCGCACGGCTGCGGCTGGGCCCGTATCGCGAAAAACGGCAAGACGATCAATATCGTGACGCTTCACACGTGGCCCCAGGCTTATGCTTTCGAGGCAAAGGACCGCGACGCGAGCAAAGCGGAGCACGGCGGCGACAAATACCGCCGTATGGAGTTGGAATACATCTGCAACCATACGATCGGCACGGTTCCCGATGCTAAGGAGCAGCTTTGGATGATGATGGGCGACTTCAATTCGCGTTCGTCGCGCGACAACTGGTTCTACAAGTACCCGGCGGACGACACGCGTTTTCTGGTCCACGACTATATCCTTCAAAACACGCCCTACGTCGATGTGATCGCCGAGAAATACCCGGGCGAGTTCAAGACGACGACCGGCGGGAAATCGCGCATCGACTTCGTCTACTGCACGCCTGCGCTCTATGAACTGGTGACGCATGCCGATGTCGTGACGGACGGCTATACGACTCCGGTCCGCGATCCGGGCAATCTTTCGAACTTCTGGCATCCTTCGGACCACCGTCCGATCGTCGTCGACTTCAATCTGAAATAAGGCAATAAATCAAATAATTAAAAACACCCAAACAACATGAAACAGCTCGAAATGCTCTATGAGGGCAAGGCAAAACAGGTTTTCCGCACGGACGATCCCGATAAGATCATCATTCACTATAAGGATGCGGCTACGGCTTTCAACAACATCAAGAAGGCTACGATCGAGAACAAGGGAGTGCTGAACAACGCTATTTCGACCTTGATCTTCAAAGAGCTGCAGAAGGCCGGCGTGAAGACCCACTATATCGAGACCATCAACGACCGCGACCAGATCTGCCGCCGTGTCGAGATCATTCCGCTGGAGGTTATCGTACGCAACGTAATCGCCGGTTCGATGGCCCAGCGCCTCGGCATCGAGGAGGGTACGCAGCCTTCGAACGTCATCTTCGACATCTGCTACAAGAAGGACGAACTGGGCGATCCGCTGATCAACGACCACCACGCCGTGGCGCTCGGCGCCGCGACTTACGAGGAGCTCAACGAGATGTACGCCATGACGGCCAAAATCAACGAGGTGCTCAAGGAGATGTTCCTGAAGATGAACATCAAGCTCGTGGATTTCAAGATCGAGTTCGGCAGAACCTCGGACGGCGAAATCGTGCTGGCCGACGAGGTGTCGCCCGACACCTGCCGCCTGTGGGACGCTACGACCAACGAAAAACTCGACAAGGACCGTTTCCGCCGCGATCTGGGCAAGGTCCGCGAGGCTTACGAGGAGATTCTGGCACGCCTGAAGAAAATCGTCGAATAATATGATGGAAGTGATTAGCGACCGCGAGTTGCACGAGGAGTGCGGGGTGTTCGGCATCTATGGAGTGCCGGGCGCCGCGTCGCTGACCTACTACGGGCTGCATGCGTTGCAGCACCGCGGACAGGAGGGGGCCGGTATCGTCTCGGTGGACGACGACGGCACGTTCCGCCGCATCAAGGGCGGCGGACTGGTGACTGAAGTTTTCGACGAGGCGAAACTCGCCACGCTGAAGGGTTCCATGGCCATCGGGCATGTGCGTTATACCACGGCCGGGGGCGGCGGCATCGAGAATGTGCAGCCTTTCCTTTTCCGTCACAATACAGGCGATTTTGCGCTGGCGCATAACGGCAACATCGTCAATTCGGCCTTGCTGCGCCGCCACCTCGAAAACAAGGGCAGCCTGTTCCAGTCGACCTCCGACAGCGAGATCCTGGCCCACCTGATCAAAAAGGAGACGCGCTACCATGACCGGCCGCGCATCTTCGCGATCATCGACGCGCTGAACATGCTCGAAGGCGCTTTTGCCTTCCTGATCATGACGGCCAACCGCATCTATGCCTGCCGCGACAAATACGGACTGCGTCCGTTGTCGATCGGAAAGCTGGGCGACGGTTATGTCGTTTCGAGCGAGACCTGTGCATTCGATGTGCTGGGTGCGGAGTTCGTGCGCGATGTCGAGCCGGGCGAGATCGTCACGATCGACAAACAGGGCATCCGCAGCCGCGACTACTCGATGTACAAGCGCTGCCAGATGTGCTCGATGGAGTACATCTATTTCGCACGCCCGGACAGCGACATCGACGGCTGCAACGTCCATGCCTACCGCAAGGAGTCGGGACGCCTGCTCTACAAGGAGGCGCCCGCCGAAGCGGACATCGTGGTCGGTGTTCCCGATTCGAGCCTCAGCGCCGCGATGGGTTACGCCGAGGCGAGCGGACTGCCTTATGAAATGGGACTGATCAAGAACAAATACATCGGTCGCACCTTCATCCAGCCCTCGCAGGAACTGCGCGAAAAGGGTGTGCGGATGAAACTCTCGGCCGTACGTTCGATCGTTCGGGGCAAGCGCGTGGTGCTGGTCGACGACTCGATCGTGCGCGGCACGACTTCGCGGCGTATCGTCACGATGCTCAAGGAGGCGGGAGCTACCGAGGTGCATGTGCGCATCGCCAGCCCTCCGATGACCAATCCCTGCTTTTACGGAGTGGATACCTCGACGCGGGAAGAACTGATTTCGGCGCGCAAGGACCTCAGGGGCGTGTGCGAGGAGATCGGCGCCGATTCGCTGGTGTTCCTTTCGCCGGAGTCGCTGCTCGAGGCGGGCAACCGCAAGGAGCTTTGCATGGCCTGCTTCACGGGAGTTTATCCCACGATGCTGTACCAGTCGCCCGACGAGGCCAACAAAGACGTTAAATGTTAGAAAACCTTAAACCATAAATTACTATGGCTCAAAGTTATGAAAAAGCCGGCGTGAACCTCGAAGCCGGATACGAAGTGGTGCGGCGCATCAAAAAACACGTTGCGTCGACCTCGCGTCTGGGCGTAATGGGCAACATCGGCGCTTTCGGCGGAATGTTCGACCTCTCGGCCCTTCGGGTGAAGGAACCGATCCTCGTGAGCGGAACCGACGGCGTGGGAACCAAACTCAAGCTGGCCTTCGAGATGGACAAGCACGACACAATCGGTATCGACGCCGTGGCCATGTGCGTCAACGACGTGCTGGCGCAGGGCGCAGAACCGCTGGTGTTCCTCGACTATGTGGCTGTGGGGCGCAACGAACCCCAGAAGATCGAAGCCATCGTTGCGGGTGTCGCCGACGGCTGCCGCCAGGCCGGCTGTGCACTGGTGGGCGGCGAGACCGCCGAGATGCCGGGCATGTATGCCGAAGGCGAATACGACATCGCCGGATTTACGGTCGGCGTCGTGGAGAAATCGCAGTTGATCGACGGATCGAAGGTCAAGGCGGGCGACGTACTGGTGGGTATCGCGTCGAGCGGTGTGCATTCCAACGGTTTCAGCCTCGTGCGCAAGATCGTTGCGGACAACTGCCTGAATCTGCGCGAGTCCTATCCCGAATTGTCGAACAAACTGTTGGGCGAAGTGTTGTTGGCGCCGACCAAAATCTACGTGAAGCAGGTGCTGGAAGTGGTTCGCAACTGCGACGTACACGGCATCAGCCACATCACAGGCGGCGGTTTCGACGAAAACATCCCCCGCATCCTGCACGACGGCCAGGGCCTCGAAATCGAGGAGGGTTCGTGGGAGATACTGCCCGTGTTCCACTTCCTGGAAAAGTACGGCAAGGTGGCCCACCGCGAGATGTTCAACATCTTCAACATGGGTATCGGTATGGTCATCGCCCTCGATGAAAAGGAGGCGCAGAAGGCCATCGACATCCTCACGGCACAGGGCGAGAAGGCTACGGTCATCGGACGTGTAACGGACACCGAGGGTGTTGTAATCCGCTGACCGATGCATCGGTTAGCAGTCTTCGCCAGCGGCAGCGGTACGAATTTCGAAGCTATCGTCACGGCCTGCGAGCAGGGCGTGCTCAATGCCGAGGTCGTGCTGATGGTCTGTGACAAACCCGGCGCGAAGGTGGTCGAAAGGGCTGCCGGGCACGGGGTCGAGGCGTTTGTTTTCGCTCCGAAGCAGTATGCTTCGAAAGCCGATTACGAACGGGAGATCGTCGCGCGGCTCGATGCCGCGGGCGTGGAACTGGTCTGCCTGGCGGGATATATGCGTATCGCGGGCGACGTACTGCTGGGGGCTTACGGAGGGCGGATCATCAACATCCATCCCTCGTTGCTGCCGGCTTTCCGCGGGGCGCACGCCATCGAGCAGGCGCTGGAATACGGCGTCAAGGTTTTCGGCGTGACGATCCACTATGTGGATGCCGAACTGGACGGCGGGCGTATCATCTCCCAGCGGGCTTTTCCCTACGAGGGCAATGACATCGAAGAACTGGAGCCGATGATTCATGCGGTGGAGTATCCGCTTTATATTGAAACGATTGACAAATTATTAAAACAGAAATAGGTATTAGCATATGCGCGCTTTAATTAGTGTAAGTGACAAAACCGGTGTCGTGGAGTTCGCCAAAGGGCTGCGCGCCTTGGGCTGGGAGGTGATCGCCACGGGCGGTACGATGAAACTGCTTTCGGACAGCGGTGTCGAGGTGATCAATATCAGCGACGTTACGGGATTCCCCGAAATCTGTGACGGCCGTGTGAAGACCCTGCATCCCAATGTGCACGGGGGCCTGCTGGCCCGCCGCGACGACCCCGAACACCTGAAGGCTCTGAAAGAGAACAAGATCGAATTTATCGACATGGTCTGTGTGAACCTCTATCCGTTCCGCCAGACGATCGCAAAGCCCGATGTGAAGATGGAGGATGCTATCGAGAACATCGACATCGGCGGACCTTCGATGCTGCGTTCGGCCGCCAAGAACTGGGCGGACGTGACGGTCGTGTGCGATCCCGCGGATTATGCGCAGATCCTCGGCGAGATCAAAGCCGGCGGCAATACCGAAAAAGCTACGCGTCTCCGGCTTTCGGCCAAGGCTTATACGCATACCGCCGAATACGATTCGATGATCGCGACTTACATGCGCGCACAGGCCGGGCTGAACGAAAAACTGTTCCTTGAATTCGACCTCGTGCAGTCGCTGCGCTACGGCGAGAATCCCCACCAGGGGGCCAAGTTCTACCGCGAGGAAAAAGAGGTCCCCTATTCGCTGGCTTTCGCCAAGCAGTTGAACGGCAAAGAGTTGTCGTATAATAATATCCAGGATGCCAATGCTGCGCTGTGCATCGTGCGCGAGTTCGACAAACCGTTCTGCGTGGGCCTCAAACACATGAATCCCTGCGGCGCCGCCGTGGGCAAGGACGTTGTCGAGGCGTGGACCAAGGCCTACGAGGCCGATAAGGTCTCGATCTTCGGCGGTATCGTGGCTACGAACTGCACGGTGACACGCGAGGCCGCCGAGCTGATGAAGCCGATCTTCCTCGAAATCATCATGGCTCCGAAATTCGACGAAGGCGCATTGGAAGTGCTCTGCACGAAAAAGAACCTGCGCCTGCTCGAAGTCTGCATGGACAAGGGCGCTGTCGACCCCAAACAGTATGTGAGCGTCAACGGCGGCCTCTTGGTGCAGGACCTCGACGTGGCTACGAAGCCCGTTACGGCCGACCTGTGCGTCACGAAGGCCAAGCCCGCTCCCGAGCAGATGGAGGATCTCAATTTCGGCTGGCACATCGTCAAACACGTGAAGTCGAACGCCATCGTGGCGGTGAAGGACGGCCGGACGCTGGGCGTCGGCGCCGGGCAGATGAACCGCATCGGTTCGGCCGAGATCGCTTTGAAGCAGGCCCATGCCGCTGGCGTCACCGAGGGTCTCGTTCTGGCGTCGGACGGGTTCTTCCCCTTCGACGACTGCGTGACGCTGGCCGCTGAATACGGCGTGACGGCAATCGTGCAGCCCGGTGGATCGGTTCGTGACGAAGACTCGATCAAAAAGGCCGATGAAAAAGGTATCGCCATGGTATTCACGGGCGAACGCCATTTCAAACACTGATTTTCGATTCTCGCAGACTCCTTTCACCTTACTTTGCCCGGTCCGAACGTGAGATAGATTGCTATGTCCGTCCGGGCCGGGCTTTTTTGAAGCAAAATATGCTTTGTGATAATCAAGAATTTGGTTGAAAATCGGATTCTTTAGCCAAGTGTCACCAGAGGTGGCACGAGAGCAGTTCGAAATACGAACGTTAAAAAACGGAACGGTTTGCTTACAAACGCTGGCCGACTGGTGAGGTAAGTTTTACTTTACAGAGTTGCCATAGTCGAAGCGACGCGTATTTTTGCGTCGCAAACCGCGAATAGTTGCCCGTTTTAGAACGGATGAGGAACGATCCCTGCTGAAAACGACTTGCATTTGTTGTCACCCAAAGGAAGCGTTTTTGATAGTACCATTATTCTAAAAGTTAAAGCCGATAGGATTATTCCCATCGGCTTTATTATCCATAAACTTAAAGAAGTTATTGGAGAAAATGTAAAGTATATGCATACATAAATTTCTATATTATCTTCGTTTCGTGATTATTCTTTACACACCATTGTGGCACAAAGATGAATGATAGAAAATACCCAAACTGCACGGAATATATTATATGATATTTGCTTTGATTTGCTCAACAATATACTTGACATCATCATCTGTTACATAAGGACCTGCCGGCAGACACATGCCGACTTTGAAAATAGACTCTGATACGCCATTCACATAAGCTGGTGCATTCTTGTACACAGGTTGCTTATGCATAGGTTTCCATACGGGACGAGCTTCGATACCTGCAGTATCAAGTGCTATCCGCATAGCCTCAATATTGGCATTAGGTTCGCAATCGGTATGAACACCACCACCTGTATGAATAACTCCGGCGGTGCCGCCGACAGCATTGGTAATAGCAACTGCGTATGCCTTCTCTTGTCCTTTTACCTTTAGGTTTTCGTCAATGGTTATCGTGCAGAGCCAATAGTTGCTATCGAATTTTCCGGACGGGGCTTTATTGACAGTTATGCCGGGAACATCAGCCAACAAATCCTCATAAAGCGCTTGTACATGCTTGTGGTGATCAATGTGCTGTTGGACGACAGTCATTTGACCACGACCAATACCTGCACAGATATTTGATATACGATAATTGTAACCGATAACCTCATGTTGATAATATGGATAAGCTTCACGCGCTTGGGTAGCGTACCACATGATAGTGTTCTTATCATCCGGATTTGAGCAAATGAGGGCTCCGCCACCGGAGGTAGTAATCATCTTATTGCCATTGAAGGACAAAACTCCATACTTGCCAAATGTACCAAGTACTTTGCCATCATATTTCGAACCGAAGCCCTCGGCAGCATCTTCGATTACGGGAATGTCATAACGATTGGCTATCTCCATTATCTCGTCAATTTTGTAAGGCATGCCGTAAAGTGCTACGGGAACGATAGCTTTAGGCTTCTTGCCGGTCTTGACAATACGTTCCTTGATAGCCTTTTCAAGCAGTTGTGGATCCATATTCCAAGTATCCTTTTCAGAATCAATGAATACGGGCGTCGCTCTAAGATAAGTAATAGGGTGCGATGAAGCGCAGAACGTAAAGCTCTGTACGATTACCTCATCGCCAGATCCTACTCCGCAAGCCAGCAAAGCCAAATGCACGGCGGCAGTGCCGGATGCGAGTGCGACAACCTCTTTGTTGCCGCTAACGAATTGTTTCAATTCCTCCTCGAAAGCATTGACATTCGGACCCAAGGGAACTACCCAGTTTGTATCGAATGCCTCCTTGATAAATTGTTGCTCCTTGCCCGACATATGAGCCAGGCAGAGGTAAATACGATTTCTACTCATATATTTAGAGACTGATCTCCATTAAATAGTCATTCTTTGAAAACATTTTCCCATATATAGGTTGCAGAATTGCAGGATCAACATTATTACCCTTAACCCACTCTATTATTGCCTTTGGCATATTCACGCCAGCCTCATAGGAGAATGGAAAACCACCTCCAAAACGAGGGTTTAATTCCAGCACACAATAATCACCATTAGCTCGTTGCATTATATCTACATCGAGATTACCGATATGCTTAAGGTTTTCACCCACTTTCTTACCAATTTCTCTAACTTCTGAAAGATTTACGGTCATTGCCTTATCGGTTTCACCTGCACGCATTGCAAGTTTTTGTTTCACAGATACAGCTACATTATTACCCTCAAGATCATTCATTACATCGAGACCGAATTCTGAACCTATAAGTTTTTCCTGAATCATAATATACTCATTACCCACTGACGCCGTAGCAAGAATTGTCTTTTTAATCTTCTTCATTAAGAGATTGTAATAAATATCTAACTCGTCTATATCAGCGATGGTCTCCAATCCTATAGAACCAGAGCCCCAACGAGGTTTCATGAAGATAGGGAATGATATTTCGCCTTTAGCGAGAGCTTCTTTTGCATCTGCAAGGCAAACATATGTTTTTGGAGATGATAATCCAAGGGCCTCAATCCACTGAGCTGTCTTGTATTTGTCAAAGCAGATGTCAATCACTTCCGGGCTTGAAACAATTACCTTCACGCCGAGTTCTTCAAATTCCGCTTTTCGCTCAGCCAAGATGGGCAGTTCAAGGTCATTTAGAGAAATCAGAACATCCACGTTGTATTCCCGGCAGATGTTCAGTGTTCGACTCACATAGTCGGGAGCGTAGACTGCGGGAACCTGCACCTTGATGTCAGCCACCTGCAATGCCGGCGCAGACAGTTGCATATCAGTTGCTAAAATTTTATCTCCAGCAGACAGATTCTCCTTGAAATACTTCAATAGGTAAGTGCGACGTCCGGCGCACGTAAAAAGGATGTTCATATGAGTCTGTTTTATTGTTGTGTTATTTTTGGATATTCATTAATCCTCCAGTATGCCAGAACAAGATATTATCTTTAATACCGTTGCGTTTCACGTAGTCGTACATGCCGTAGAAAGCCTTGCCCGAATAAGTTGTATCGAAGATAATGCCCGTCTCCTGCATCGCATAATCCAAGAAATCCTTCATCTCGGGAGAGAACTGTTCATAGCCTCCGAAAAGGTAGTCTGTCACAAAGTGAACCCTGTCTGTAAAGTCCGCATTGATTCCTTGGTGCTCTGCCAATTTGTTGGCAAATTCCGTCACCACCTGTTTGCCTCTTTCCTGCTGACGCGCCACAGAGATGCCGATCACTTTAACATCGCCCCAGCCAACCGATTCCAAGCCCACTAAAATGCCGGCTTGTGTAGAACCTGTGCCTGAAGCGTGAAAAATGTAGTCGGGCTTGTAGTTATATAGTTTTCCATAAGCATACATTTGCTGAATGGCTTTCATGTAGGCTCTGCCACCCGACATATCATGACCACCGCCTGTAACATAATATGGCTTCAGCCCTTCTTTTTTGTAAGCTGCCATTGCATTGTTCATCGCTTCCGAGATGCAACTTGCTTCCACAAATTCCTTCGTGGCTTTGGTGCAGCGCACTAACAGCGCATTGCCGTTCTCTGCATTGAAGCGTTCCTCCGTGCCGTGATAAACCAAATGACACTTCCAACCGTTCTTCGCTGCAAGCAGAGCCATTGCACGGTTGTGATTGCTCTGAATGCCACCTGTGGTCACAATGGCGTTATAGTCGAGTTCCTTCAGTTCCTTTTCGTATTCCACGGCCTTGCGTCCTTTATTGCCGCCGCCGACAGACGGGAAAAGGTCATCGCGAACAAGTTTGATAGGCAAATCTTCTATAATGATGTTTTGTATGATTATTGGAGCGTTGCTATTTTTTAAATTATAGATCATTACCTCTTTCCGACGAATATCATCTAAATCGGGAGTAGTTACCACTAGAGCAATATCCTTCTGGGTAACTACATTCATAATGGTCTTATAGACAATCTTTAGGTCAAGCATAAAGGAGCAATGTTCCACATACCATGCATCGCACTCCAATCTATCATCCCAACGTAAATTGTTCCTTCCGTTCACTTGCGCCCAACCAGTTATTCCGGGTCTTACGGTATGTCGTAATTGTTCCCTCTGCGTGTAATAGGGAAAATATTTTACCAACAATGGTCTCGGCCCGATTAATGCCATATCGCCTTTCAAGACATTGATGAGCTGAGGGAGTTCGTCAATGCTTGTGGCGCGTACAAACTTCCCTACTGTGGTAATTCTTTCACTATCCGGCAGCAAATTTCCTTCTGCATCACATTCATCCGTCATGCTCTTGAACTTGATGACCTTAAATATTTTACCATCTTTGCCGGGACGTTCTTGGAAGAAAAATGCGCCAGATTTTTTATTGGCGAAATGAAGCCAGATTGTAATAATTAGTAGAATTGGCCAAATAAAAGCAAGTGTGCAAAATGCTATTATAAAATCGAGTAGGCGTTTGACGAAATATTTGTACATAATGAATGCTATTTTTCAAAATGAGACATTATGGTATTTGATGTATAATCTATGGTATAATTCTCTGTTAGGAATTTATAACCACGATTGCCCATTTCAACTCGAATTGCTTGATTAGCAAGGATTGAATCCAGTTTCTTATCAAATTCCTCAATATTACCACTCTCAGTCCAAAGACCATATCCGTTAGTTTCGGCTATTGTGCCTATATCCGTATTTGCATCCGTAGCCATCATTATTGGAATCTTGTTTTCTAAATAGGAAAGCAGTCGGGAAGGATAGTTGGGAATAGTAAAACGTCTATCAAGGAAAATTAATCCCACATCAGCGGAACGCATTAAGCAATCATATTCCGGTTTTGGTAATGTTTTGATTAATTTGGCATTACAAGGTTTATTCTGCGTAAACCAATTTTTTAAACGATTAAATTCTGTTCCATTACCTGCAATCAAAAAGAAAGCATTGCTTCTTTTCTCATTACTATTGATAGTATCAATTAAGAAATCAATTCCCTGCGGTTTGCCAAGATTTCCGCCGTAAATACAAATGTTCTTGTCAGTCGGTATTCCGTACTTATTTTTGATTTCCGTTGCATCCACAGATGCAGTTTTATTAGATAGCTCCACGCTATTTGGACAAACCTCAACATATGCAGGATTAACTGAAGGGTTATGTTTTAAGACATATTCCACATTGGCCGGAGACATACATCCGATATAGTCAGACAACGCATAGAGTTTACGTTCCTTTGCTCTGAATAACTTATATATTAAGCTTGATTTTGAAAACATTCCTAAGTCCACTGCATTCTGCGGAAAGATGTCCTTTAAAAGCAGATAAGTCATGGCATTATACTTATTCTTAGCCCATCCGATTATTTTATTAAAGGTGATTGGAGGAGTAGAATAAAGGACCAAATCAAAATGAATATCCTTCAAATGACGCCGAATAGCTGTCATATATTGTTGTTCCAACAATATTGTACCTATTCCTTTCTCGACAACATTCGTTTTTTGAATATTAAGAGTTTTAACGCCAAGAATATGAGCACCGACCGACTCAAAGAGTTCCGTTTTACGCTTCATGCGACGTTCAAAAGGAACCACGATATATACGTTATGTCCGTCCTTAATAAACTTTCTCATTAAGTCGGAATATATGCCCCGCTGATTCAAATCATGTAAACAAGACAATGTCAAAAAAAGGATATTCATTTAAAGCAACATTAAAGTTCCTTCCTCCAGACCATTTTATTAACTACTCCGGTATAACTCTGAATGAGTTTCACAACCTTAGTGCTGACATTCTCATCGGTATAGTTAGGGACGGGGATGCCATGGGCGTTGTCATTGTTGAGGTCTACAGCTGTGTCTACTGCCTGCAAGAGGGATTTTTCGTCAATGCCTGCGAGTACAAAGCAGGCTTTGTCGAGAGCCTCGGGGCGTTCGGTTGAGGTGCGAATACAGACGGCAGGGAAAGGATGACCGACACTGATGAAGAACGAACTCTCCTCAGGCAATGTACCGCTGTCTGAGATTACAGTATATGCATTCATTTGCAAACAGTTGTAGTCGTGAAAACCAAGAGGTTCGTGTTGGATAACTCGTCTGTCAAGTTGAAAACCGCTTGATGCCAAACGTTTGCGGCTTCTCGGGTGGCAGCTATAAAGAATAGGCATGTCGTATTTCCCTGCCATGGCATTGATGGCGTTAAACAGCGAAAGAAAGTTCTTTTCGCAGTCTATGTTCTCTTCGCGGTGTGCTGAAAGAAGAATATACTTGCCTTTTTTCAATCCAAGACGGTCATGGATGTCGCTTGCCTCAATCTCTGCAAGGTTGGCGTGTAATACTTCTGCCATCGGTGAACCTGTAACATAGGTGCGTTCTTTGGGCAGTCCGCATTCTTCCAGATAGCGGCGGGCATGCTCACTATAAGCAAGGTTTACATCTGATATGATGTCCACGATACGACGGTTTGTTTCCTCTGGTAGACACTCGTCCTTGCAACGATTGCCAGCTTCCATATGGAAAATTGGAATATGGAGACGCTTTGCCGCAATGGCGCTCAGACAAGAGTTGGTATCGCCTAAAATAAGCAGTGCATCGGGCTTAATCTGGGTCATCAACTTATATGAGCAATTTATGATATTACCTACAGTTGCGCCCAAATCATCGCCCATAGCATCCATATACACTTCGGGGGTGCCAAGTTTGAGATCTTTGAAGAACACTCCGTTTAGGTTGTAGTCGTAGTTCTGACCTGTGTGCGCGAGAATAGTATCGAAATACTTGCGACATTTGGTTATCACTGCCGCAAGGCGTATAATCTCAGGACGTGTGCCAACGATTATAAGAAGTTTCAATTTACCGTTATCGGCAAACTTTACATCCGAGTGATTGGTTTTTATTTTTGTATCCATTTTTATCTCAGTTTTATTTTACCGGTTCAAAGAATGTATCAGGATGATTAGGGTTAAAGCATTCGTTGCAGTACATCACTGTTACGAGGTTTTCGGTTTCGCTGAGGTTGATGATATTGTGAGTATATCCAGGAAGCGTGTGTACGGCCTCTATCCTCTCGCCGCTGACCTCAAAGTTGAGAACCTCATTTGTACCCACCTTGCGTTGCTGTATCAAACCCTTGCCTGCAACCACTATGAAGAACTCCCATTTTGTGTTGTGCCAATGTTGTCCTTTCGTAATTCCGGGCTTTGAGATATTAATGCTTACCTGTCCCTTGTCTAAGGTTTTCACAAGTTCAGCAAAACAGCCTCGATCATCCACATGCATCTTCAATGGGAAAATTACCTTCTCTTTGGGGAGATATGATAAATAGGTTGAATAGAGTTTCTTTGCAAATGAGTTTGCAGGAATGCTCGGAATAAGCAATGTCTGTGGCTGGCTTATAAAATCGTCCAATAGGTCAATGATTTCGCCCAGTGTAACCTTATGAGTAATCGGCACGGCACAGTAGCGTCCGTCCGCTGTCAGTATGGTATCCACTCCGTCAAATTCGCAGTGATGCTCATTGCCGGTAAGTGCGGCTATCATCTCATCTACAAGGTCATCAATATAGAGAAGTTCAAGTTGTGTAGAGCGGTCATTAACTTGTATGGGTAAATCATTGGCTATATTGTTGCAGAATGTTGCAACTGCCGAATTGTAGTTTGGTCTGCACCATTTGCCGAAAAGGTTAGGGAAACGATAGACAAGTACTTTTGCTCCGCTCTCTTTTCCATAGTCGAAGAAAAGTTCCTCGCCAGCTTTCTTGCTCTTACCGTAATCGCTCTCGGCATATCTGCCGACAAGCGTTGCTTGAATAGAGGAAGAAATCATCACGGGGCAAGTGTTGCCGTGCTTCTTCAAAAAGGCAAGCAGTGTTGAAGCAAATCCAAAGTTGCCTTGCATAAACTCTTCCGGATTCTGAGGACGATTTACGCCTGCAAGGTTGAAAACAAAATCGGCTTCGCGACAATAGCGATCCAATTCATCTGTTGTCGAATCGATGTCGTATTCAAATACCTCGAATACTGTTACATCGCCATAAAATTTTGCCTTGCCATCTTTTATGTTACACAACTGCGCAACAAGATTACGACCGACAAAACCTTTGGCTCCGGTTACAAGTATTTTCATTATGTTTATTTTCTAATATTTTGCAGAAATAAAGAAGATGTTTCAGCAGAGCATAAGACTCTATGCATGAATAAAAGAATGGTCTATTCGCTTCGTATCTCTTTAGACTTTGCACGTGGTTCTAGTCCGAGGTCTTCGCGTACAAAGCGCAAGCGTAAAAGTTGTTCCTTCATACCCTCAACATCAAGGCGGTGTGTATTGTGCGAATGGTAGTCCTCAATTCGAGATACATCCTCATTTCCTTCAATAAAAAACTTGTCGTAATTCAGATCACGGTTATCGCAGGGGATTCGATAATAGTTACCCATATCGATAGCTTTTGCCATCTCTTCGCGTGTTACGAGCGTTTCATAAAGCTTTTCGCCGTGACGTGTGCCGATAACTTTTACCTCGGTGTCCCCATACTTGGGGTCTATCTTCGAATAGATCTGTTTCAAAGCCTCTGCGAGAGTGGAAAGTGTTGCAGCCGGAGCTTTCTGTACAAAGAGGTCTCCGTTGTGTCCGTGCGTGAATGCATAGATTACAAGGTCTACTGCATCGTCCAAAGTCATCATAAAGCGCGTCATGTTGGGGTCTGTGATAGTGATGGGCCTGCCTTCCATCATTTGCTCCACCCAGAGAGGAATTACGGAACCGCGCGATGCCATAACGTTGCCATAACGAGTGCAGCAAATAGTGGTTTGTGAGTCTTCGCTGAGTTCACGTCCTTTGGCAATGGCCACCTTTTCCATCAATGCCTTGGAGATCCCCATGGCGTTGATAGGATATGCGGCTTTGTCGGTGGAGAGTACCACTATGTTCTTTACCCCGTGCTCAATTGCTGATGTCAAAACATTGCTAGTACCTATTACGTTGGTCATTGTTGCCTCCATTGGGAAGAACTCACATGAAGGCACTTGCTTCAATGCTGCTGCTGCGAAAACATAGTCTACACCACGCATCGCGACATCTACGGATGTTTTCTTACGCACGTTACCGATGTAGAACTTTACTTTTGGATTCTGCAACGCATGACGCATATCGTCTTGCTTCTTCTCATCACGCGAAAAAATACGAATCTCTTTGATGTCGCTGTCAAGGAAGCGACGAAGCACTGCGTTTCCAAACGAGCCAGTACCACCTGTTATCAACAGGACTTTGTCTTTAAAAACTGACATAGTATTTTTATTATTTAATTATCAATTCATTGCTGTCTGGATAAATATTCTTTTTTTTTTGATTGGGTTTAAACTGCTTGATTTGCAATTAATTGTAAGTGTAATGGAGTTTCCGATTAGAACTCATAGTTATGCAATTAGGCATATAGGGTCTATCAAGCGAGCTATGAACAAAGGGGAAATATTATGTAGATCTTGATATTTAAGGCTAAGTAACTGTATAAGGGACAGAAACTTATACTTGGCCTCGACGAAATGTCTATGCTTTTGACAGCAGTGCCATAGAGTTACTTTAATCTTAACAATGACTTCTTTGTAACAAGAGCGGAGGATATGGTCTATGAAGATATTGAAACGAGAGAGGTTGATAGCTCTGCCGGGCTTATTTCTGACAAGAGAGTCTTAAGTGGATTGCTCCATTTGCGTTCAAGAAGTTCTCAGATTGGTTTATATCGCAGTGCACTGCTATGGTGAATTTTCTCGGGACGATAATGTTGTCAATTATCAGATCTGAAATTGTTATCTATTACCTGAATTAGAAATTGCTTTATAGTTTTGAAGTGAGTGTCATAATTACTATACACCTCAAGGCGTTTCTGCATCTTTGATTTTAAATCTTCTTGTAAAGTCTTGTTGCCTACCAATTTTGCGATTTGCATGGCTGCATCCTTTGCCTTTTTGGGTTCATAATAGAGACAGCTATTTGCAAGAACTTCGGTGTTAAACTCGAAATGTGTTGCAACGATAGGTAGATTGAAGAACATGGCTTCTACCGTACTTGCTGAGAACACCTCAAGCAGTGTTGGTAAGAAGCAAAATTGGCAATGCTTATACACCTCCGCTAGTTCTTTCTGAGAGACACGACCATGGTTCACCCAGTTGGCCGCCAGTTCCTCTTTCTCAATCTTTTTTTTTATCGTAAATAACAAGGTGCTAACAGGAATTGTAGTATGAAATCTCACATTGTCCATACCCAAATTCTTCAGTTCTTTAAGCACTTCTGGTATAATGTCAAAATTTTTGTGGGGAGTTGCATTGCCAATACATGCCACATCTATCCAATTACTATCAACAGGATAGGGTGTTTTGTCTATAGTTTTGAATATCGCAGGTAGCACATTATTCACCACCTTTACATTCTTTTCAGGCACACCAGTTACTCTCATTATTCCAGCTTTGCATGTTTCAGTTTGAGTAATGAAGTGATGAACAGCCTTCATCATTCTTCTTTGGTTTAGTCCGTAGAGGTAATAGCATATTTTATTCTTTAGTGACAACGTGCTCCATGAGTATTTGTTTGGATGTGTTACCCACGGATTCGTAAAACGCATCACCTCGATTGCTTTGAATTTGAAATATGATGGAGCTGATATAGAGTATACTAGGTCTGCCTGTATTTTTTTCTCAAGTTCGCGTAATTTCTTTTTTACCATCATATAAGAATGCTTGAAATCAGGCTGCGTTGGGAACGAGAAGTAATGTTGTCCAAGTAGATCTTTAAACTTATCTCCAAGTATATCATCCAAATCCTTCGAAACGAAGTAATACCACTCCACATCCGGATTTTCCAATGTCTTCAACATGAAATTATACGCTATCTGAAATGTACCACCAGCATATTTTTTTGTTGATATGGTGTTTACGATTATTTTTTTGATATGAGGAGTTATCGGCATCATACTGTCATCATTCTTCATTTCAGCCAGTTCGCGCACTGCTTTCATAACATATTTTTTATTACAACGTGTCAAAGAAAGAGATCAACGTATTTCTATAATTTCCCCAAGTAAGGTTTGTCAAACTTTGTTGTGATTCCTTCCCTTTTTTCGTCAATTCATTTCGATGCTCTAAACTCCAACATAATATGTTTCTTAAAGCATCCGTATCATCAGGCGGAATAATCCATCCACAATCTTTAACAACATCTCTAATACCTGAATTTTGTGAGCAAACAACAGGGACACCATAAGCCATAGCTTCAGCAGCTGCGAAACCAAAACCATCTGATAAAGACAGGAAAAGGAACAAATCTGAAGAGGTTAATATTTTTCCGATATTATCAAACCCTAAATATCCGTGCAATATACAGTTAGATGGGATTTCTATGTAACTATTGTCGAAATTACCGATAAGGTTAAAAGTTATATTAGAATATTCTTTGGCGATTCTAAAGATATAATGACATCCTTTTTGTTGAGAAACATTACCTACATATGTGCAGGTAAAATTGCCATTAGGTCGTTTTTCTAAACTCTTTGGTTGCATAACACCATAAGGAACAATGATTATTTGGCCTTCATTAATACCATTTATAAGCAGTGTGTCCTTTGTATAGGTAGAGGCTACTACAAAATAATCATATGTTCTCAATTCTTTCTCACAATTTTCAAGACACATCTTCGCTTTTGGCCCTTGAAGGAAATGTTTTAAAACGAATGACTGCTCTAGATGTTTGTTTACATCCTTTAAGTACGAATCATACATAGCTTTATAACAAGGTGCAGACATATCTAAAACAAGCTTGACCCCTCTCTCTTTTAAGGTTTTATAATAATCTCCACTCAAAGTATCGAAACTAAATAATATGTCAAAGTCTTGTTCGTGGCATATTTTAGCACACTTTTTATTAAAAGTATGTAACAATTTTTTTCTTATGAAGAAGGTAACAGAAGTTGGCAAAAATAATGAGATAATTGACAAAATGAGCATTCTGAGTTCACAGACCAAAATTACCTTATCATCATCAAGACCTTCAACCTTATGTTTAAGAAATTTTCTTTTTATACCAGATGGAGCAATAGAAGAGAATAAAGACGAAAGCGAATGCTCCTTTAAATATACAGCGGTTATGTACTTATGTAAATATCCTGCATCTTGTAATGCCTTTGCCGTTTGTAAAGAGTGTTGCCTATCTGGATGAATTATGATTACTTTTTTATTTCCCATAAGACGAGATACAATTAAGTTGTTGCAATATTACATCGTCTGAATAATCGGATTTAATTTTTGAAAACTCATCATCTGCAACATATTCTATATTAGAGGCTAAGAGCATTAAGTCATCTATTGCTTTAAAACTCTTAACGACCGAAGGGTATTTAAACGCATAATGAGTCAGTGTATTATTGCCAAGTATAAAAACCAACTTTTTATAGCATAGAGCCTCGAATAAAAGTGCACTGGTCCTATAATTATAGATAGGTCCATAAGGTAATAAAATCACATCCGATGTACTAAAGATTTTTTTATAAGAGGAACCGTCTAACGTCTTATTGTAAACCTCCAGTCTGTCGTTGTTAAACGATACAGAGGAACTTCGAATCACTATTTTAACTCCATTTGGAATCTTTTGGTATTCAGTTATCAGTTGACTAATAAAGTTTGGGCAATTTCCCCCAGAGGGAGCAAAAATTGTAAGGATATCACGTTGTTTTTTTTGCTCTACAGTTATAATTGGTAAAGGATGATAAACTACAGAAACATTGCTTATCCCATATCTTGATAGTTTTTCTTTGATGAAAGGTTCCATAACGCACACATTTGCTCTACAAGACAATAGATACTTGTAATAAAACCTTATAGAGCGAGATGTGGTTACCTTGCATATTCCATGGTCGACAAATGAGAACGGCGATGTTGTTATCAAGGAAGCTATAGAAATGCTCAATGGCTCAGCAGAACTGAAGAAAATGATATCATATGATTTTATGATTTTACGATATGTAGATAAGATCCATTTGAATAAGTTGATTCTCCACAAAACACCAATAAAAAACCTTGAAGAAATCTTAGACGCAATTATATCGCGAAACAGACGTTCATTCAGGTCATAACAGTTATTATAATAATTGTTATTGATTCTTTGGCGCAAATCTTTTCTCATGCACACATCCACTTGATAAGAACGAGATAGTATTCTTAGAATACCTTCATTGTAGTTCTTATGGCCAGATGGGGATAATATATCTATATATAACACTTTTTTCATACACACCCTATCTGAATGATGCGAGAATAGCTTTCATCATTTCCAAATATGCGTTGTATTGTCGTTCTGTGAATACTTTACATTGTTCTACATCAAAAGTTCCAATTTTCTTATACACCTCATTGGGAGTCGGACGTTGTTGAAACAGACCAGTAGATGTGGCGCGGTATTCTAACAGATTAGCGCGAGACAAAATGTCATATATTTTACTGCTGGATTGAACACAAATAGAATTTAATATTTTAGTTCCATATTGATCAAAACTGAAAAATGGAACCTGATTGTGAAGACAAACAACGATAGGATGCATGTTTCTGCCTACAAAACCTGAAGAATATTTTATAAGACAATACCAATCGATTGGAGATAAAGGGATATCTATCTTTTTAATACCAGGCATATCAAAGGTCCCGTTGGGGAATGGAAACATATACGGTTCTGTGCCATCTTGCTTTACAAGTGTAGCAAAATCTCGAACCCATTTTGTATATTCTTTATCTCCTTTGAAAAAGGATATTAAGAAATATTTCTCAGGGAGATTAAATTTTTTTAAGATAGTCTCCCTATCATGAAGAAGTTTGCCTGCATTATTATTCAATGCAAAAACAGGGTCAGGTGTAATACGTATAGATTCATATACAGGATTTAGGTGAACAAACATTTTTTTTGTCCACGAATCTCTAACAGATATAAAATTGAATTTAGAGCATGCATCTCTCATTAATCTCCTTGTCTTGCCTACTATATAATGATAAGGCGAATTTTGACAAGAAACTGACATGTATGCCATAGGTATTTTCTTCTTTAAGTAAGGCAAAAAGTCTCCCCAAAAGAAATTAGGAAAGAGCCGATCTTCTGTAAATTTATGGAACGATATCACTCGTCTTGTCGGGAAAGCTATTCGTGTAATGAATGGATGATGTTGAACTACGGCGTCACTTCCTATTATTATCGCTTCTATGCCTTCCTTTTCTATCACACGTGCCATATCTTCTTTTGAGACACATATTTCTGAAAGAGGATAGTAATTATCTGCAAAAACTTTATGCTCTATATATTGACTGTTCGGTATGGATTTCTTATAGTCAGCAACTAACGTGTTATTTGTCCAATTGACAATAATCGGCGTATGCCCAGCCTTCTTTATATATTCAATAGTAGACATCGTTTGAATATTAGCACCAAAATTTGATGCAAAATGGTGAGTAATAATGCCTATTTTCATTCTAATTCTTAATTTATATTAATTAAGTCTATATCTCGTTACTTTATGAAAACTGTACTGTTCTGCTGTGAGTTAATACCATCTAAATATCCTAGAATTGCTGTCAAGACGAAACAATACGGATAAATCACAACATGACTTACCATAGAAAAAACCGCAAATATGGAGTATAAGAAGATGGCCACGGATAGATAATCGTTGCCGGCCCTATGCATTCTAAGAATTTTCTTTATAAACGCAACATGGAGGGATATAAACAAGATAAGTCCGATTAATCCATAGTCATATAAAATTTCTAAAAAATCATTATGGGCAGTCATTCCCTCTGATGTTGTTTTGGCTACAGCATCATATCCATTTCCAACAATCAAAGCTAAAACATTGGACTCAATATAATTTTCAAGAACATCTTTGTAAATGTTAGATCGGCCAGAAGTTATATCTGCAGTATCAAATCTATTAAGAGTCCTATTGCTTATTTGTATATTATTAAATGCGAACACAACCATAAGCGTTGTTGCTGCGATATAAAATAAATACTTAGTTTTCTTTTGGGCAAACAATATATACGCAATAAGCCCCAAAGCCAGCGCTACGACGCCTCCACGTTTCCCACTTAATAAAACAGCATATGAAACTATGAGAAAAGAAACAATGCTAATGGGTTTCTTATTCAAAAATAGTATAATTGGGAATGCTATAACAATGTAATATACAACATTGATGTTTCTATCTAAAAGTAAAATATTCGAATATAATTGATTAAAGTAATCTACTACCACGGAGATGAAAAAGAATGCAAACAGAATATTCAAAATTCTTTTATCTACCTTACTTTTAGACAAAATATAAAATGAAAAAAATGAAAAAATGGGTAGCATCAATAATCCAACCCTCGTTGTTATAGTTGTAATGGATGAATTATAAAACAATAAATAGAAAAAAGCTATAATGGATATATATATAAAAAAGCTCAATACAGATCTACCTACTGGTGTCAAACCCAAATATTTCCTTCCATAAATACAAATGCCAAGCATTAGAAAAATTAAACATATGGATAAGGTTCTTGAAGACATTTGCGCGCTAAGATTATCATCGTAAAACATCCACATATTATACATCGCATAAGACATATATCTTGTCATCAACACTATCAAAATAACAGATAATATTGTCAACACACTATTGGATTTATGGATGATTTGATTCATGTATTTACTTGTTAAAGGAGGCGTAATTAATCACGTCATTTTCAAAGTCGCGCATAACTTCTTGGCGTATAATTCTTAGCGGGACCCCCCCCCATAATGTATAAGGCTCAAAATTCTTTTGAGTAATTACACTCTTAGCTGCAAAAATGCAATGGGAAGGGGTGGATACATTATGTAGAATTAAACATTGAGTCGTTATCCAATTATATGCTCCAAATTCAATTTTACCATATGATTTAGCATATTCCTTTTTCTCTTTATCACATATTGGATGAAGATTAGAATCCATGATCGTGTTGTCCCATCCAAAACTTACCGACTCATTAAAAATAATAGCATAAGATGAGTGCAATTTAAATGTAGTTGTCGCATGGAAATGATTACCAAATTCAACATACCCTGTAGGCATAACTACTATATGAGAATTGTTCCCAATAGCACATGGACCTTTGAATATGATATGCCCTTTGTTATACCAAGTAATTCCGCTATTAGGATAACAATTCCCTTGAAGGAAACCTAATCTTATCATACCTGGGTATATTTTATTACTCTGAATAGTTATCTTACCCCTTAAGCAATTGAAATGTGGCTTATATAATAAAATGGGCAGTTTTATTGCTATTTTAAGCGGGAAGTACCATAGATTAAAAAATATGGATGGTATTAATGTGTGTACTATTGATATTTTGAAAAGCTTCATTGATTTATTATATCAGGTGATTTGATGACAGGCTTGAAGCGTATGAGTAGTTCTTTTCTTCACGCGTTCCTATAACTTTAGCTGGAATTCCACCTACAATAGTGTATGGAGGGACAGATTTTGTAACGACAGCACCTGATGCTACAACGGATCCCTTACCTACAATGACACCAGGCAGTATTATACTGCGACTACATATCCATGCAAAATCTTCGATTACGACTGGACCTCCCACCGTTTTAAAATTGATATCATTATAATCATGGTGCATTGTCCAAATTATAGCTTCATATGCAATCGTAACGCTTTTACCTATATTAATTCCATTGCGAGCATCCAGCAAGACCTTTGGCCCGATAGAACTGCCCCCCCCCACATGTAGTCCATGAGGGTTACGAATATGAAAACCACTAAACAAGGCGTAATCTTCGGGCAAATCGCAGCCTATAAGTTTTAACCCCCAGTGACGTATGTGACGGGAGGGGGTATGTGATAAAATCGAATTTACGAAGAACCAACCAAGGGATGATTTCCATTTCGATAAAAAAGCAGCCATGATTATATAAATTTAGATACTTTTGACTTTATGCTGGAGAGTAGGAAACTACGTTCTGATTTAGACAGACTTATTGCATAAATTGAAAGAGCTGATGAAAGTAAAGCCACAATAATGGTAATTATGAATCCATTCCAACTATCTAAAATCGAATGTACCCAATAAGTAATCGGCGCAGAAAGTACGATTGAATACAGACAAGGTAATATTGCCTCTTTGAGATAAGTCGTTGTTCTAAACTCAATACATTTTTTAATGTAGAATAACCTAAATAGATATGCGACAAATGATATCAGTAGACCAATAAGAAAGACAATGCTAGGTAATGCTGTTAACCGAAGGACTACTAGAGATACAGGGATATCAAGCAGAATAATCGTACTAACTATAATTTGATACCGACGAACAAAACCAGTAGCACCAATTGCGGTCCAAAGAGGTGCAGATATTGCTTCAAAGAAAGCTGATATAATTATTAGTTGAGTAAATACAACTGCGTATTCTGGAACATTTACCAACCATAGATTTAATATTTCGTTACAACAAACCACAATTGGAAGAGCTAACATATACATCAACAAGAACGAATATTTAGTAGCCCTATTAATTAACAGCAATAGGTTGTTTGTATCTTGTGTCGCATATAATTTTACTATCTGTGGATTGAACGCCGTTTGCAAACTATTCACGAATTGCATAATTGCTCCTCTAACTTGATTAGCAATACCTACAGCGGCATTTACTGCAACATTAAAGAAGATGTTCAACACAATATTTATACCTTGCTTGGAACCCATCATTGCGAGTCCTCCGAACATATACCATCCACTAAATGACATCAACTCTTTAAATTTTGCCTTGTCTACTATTTGATGATATCTGCAGGTTGCATATTTTCTGCGACAATATGTTCTATAAGTAATCCATGAAGTTATAGATAAAAGCAAGAGCAATAAAGAGTAGATGATTAATTTATCATTTGTACAAAACAATAACAAATAAGCTATACCTAATTTTAAAGTTGATTCTATTATGGAAAATAAAGCATAAAATGACATATTTTCATATGCAATTACACTAGCATTATATGGAACTCTAACTATATCAATAAATAATGTTACTGCTGAAATATGATATACCCATTTTGCTGCAGGCATTTTTTCTAAAGGAATATTTAATTGCGTATATACAATCCATAACCCTATAGTCTCCACAAATAATAAAACTATCAGAGCTATAGTATAATGAGCTTGCAAACTAATGCAAAATATATGCAACGTTTCTTTTTTATCATTAAGCCCAAGGTGATAGTTGAGGTATCGTTGAGTTGAGGTTGTCATTGAATTATTTAAGAATGTAAATAATACAACAACTCCACCAACAATATTGTAAATGCCATAGTCTTCAATACCTATTGCATTCAAGAGTATTCGAGATGTATATAAAGAAAGAATTAAAGTAAAAAACAATCTTACATACAAAATAATAGTATTGCGAGCGATCCTTAAATTAAATTCACTGGGCATTTCCTAAGGTTTAATCACTATAAATTGATGGTAATATTCTTATTCCCAACTTGGAAGTAACCATTTGCCACATCCATCCAAACTCTATATCCTCTTCGACGAGGTGATCTCCAGATTGTACTTCAATAAAACGAGATACTTCATAAATCTTTAGGCTTTTCTTCAACAACTGGTACTACATAACCAAACTTAGATGATGGATAAGTGGGTTTATTCTCATTAATGTTAGATTCTAAGAATGATTTTATAGATAAAATTTTTTATACCACTCAGCAAACTTCCTCAATCCATCCCTTAATGGAGTTGAAGGTTGAAAACCCATATCCTTTTTTAATGCTGAAGTATCTGCAAATGTAACAGGTACATCTCCCGCCTGCATTGGTATGAGTTTTTTATGCGCCTCAAAGTCATAATCGGCAGGAAGCACATCTGCTCTAATAAGCTCTTCTTGAAGAACCTGTATAAAGTCAAGTAAGTTTTCAGGATTACCGTTGCCGATGTTGTAAATCTTGTATGGCGGTATGGGCAACCCATCCTCACCGATAGATTTTTCAGGTACTTTGCGCATCACACGAAGAACGCCTTCAACAATATCATCAACGTACGTAAAATCGCGCTTACAGTTGCCATAGTTGAAAATCTCAATTATCTCGCCTTTAATGAGTTTGTTCGTGAATCCGAAGTATGCCATGTCGGGACGTCCAGCCGGACCATAGACAGTGAAAAATCTTAATCCAGTGGATGGAATATTGTAGAGTTTCGAATAGGCATGCGCCATCAACTCGTTCGACTTCTTGGTTGCGGCATAGAGCGACACGGGGTTGTCCACCTTGTCATCTGTACTATAAGGTACTTTTTCATTTGAGCCGTATACAGATGAACTTGATGCATAGACCAAATGCTGAACACCGTTAGCTCCATTGTCATAGGAATGGCGGCATGCTTCCAAGATATTGTAGAATCCAATAAGATTCGATTCGATATATGCTCCAGGATTGGTTATCGAGTAACGGACACCGGCTTGCGCCGCAAGGTTTACAACCACATCGGGCTGAAATTCTGTAAAGAGAGTATCAATCAACTCCTTGTCGGCGATGTTGCCTCTGACAAACTTCCATGTGCATTCGGGATGTTCGGCAGTCGACTTCTCTATCTCTGCCAAACGGAACTCTTTGATGCTCACGTTGTAGTAGTCGTTTACGCTATCTATTCCAAGAATCTCTACCTTGGGCTCGTCCTTCAAGATGCGCAACACAAGGTTTGCTCCGATAAATCCGGCAGCACCGGTAACTATAACTTTCATAGCTTAATCCCTTTGGGAAATCTCACGAATGTAAATTTTCTCAGCAGCATCGCTCAACGATGTGTTGTAGCGGTTGGCTATGATGGCATCCGCTTGTGTCATAAATATTTTTTGTCGTTTATGATTTCGCTGCCGAAGAAAACAGCTGCGTTCTCAAGTGTCGGTCACATATAATTCTTGTAATTCTTGCGCCCTTTGTTTTAACGCGCCTTATCACGCCCTGTATTGATGATTGGAGAAAGTAGTCCGAGTTGGATATCGAAAAGCGCGTTTAGTATTAGCCGCGATAATAACAGTGGAAATCAATATATCCCAAGCTCATAAAACATGCTTTCATATGATAAATATCATACTTAAACAATTCGGATAATATTTAAAATTATTTTCCGATTGCTGAATAGATGAATCCTTCAGCAAGAACCTCTTCTTTGTCGTAGATGTTGCGCCCGTCAATAATGATCTTGTCTGCCATGGCCTTCTTCAGCACCGAGAAACTCGGCATCCGGAATTCCTTCCATTCGGTGACCAGCAGCAGCGTATTGGCATCGACCGCGGCATCGTACATATCGTTGCAGTAAATTACCTTGTTTCCGATACGGCGTTTGCACTCCGGCATCGAAATCGGGTCGTAGACTTTCACCGCGCAGCCGGCTGCGACCAATTTGTCGATCAGCACCAGCGCCGGGGCTTCGCGCATGTCGTCCGTTTCGG
>NZ_JAGYXY010000004.1 GCF_018362775.1 Alistipes montrealensis | reverse complement strand
TTTTTATTTTAAAAAACAAATTTAGATTAACGCTTATGGTAAGAAAAATTCTACTATCGTTAATTGCTTTATTGGGGGGGGGAATCTTACTCTCACTGGCCCAAAATAAGCAAGTTTCCGGTACAGTTTCCAGCGCGGACGGAAAGCCCGTGGCTGGTGCAACTGTCATGGTCGATGGCACCCAAGTCGGCACTACCTCGAATGCGGACGGTAGTTTCACCATTTCGGCTCCCGGAAACGGATCGTTGGTCGTGTCTTTCATCGGCTATGAGACCCAAAAGATCGCCATTGCCAATAAGACGCGTATCAACATCACGTTGAAAGAAGACACGCAGGCAATCGACGATGTGATCGTCGTCGCATTCGGTACGGCCAAAAAAGAGGCCTTCACCGGATCGGCGAAAGTGATCAAATCCGACGATCTGATCAAAACGCAGTCCTCGAACGTACAGGATGCGCTGGTCGGTAAAATCGCCGGCGTACAGTTTACGTCCGTATCGGGCCGTCCGGGTTCCGGACAGAAGATTTACGTGCGCGGCTACGGCTCGATGAACGCCAAGAACGACCCGCTCTGGGTTGTCGACGGAGTTCCCTACGAAGGCGACGTAAACAACATCAATGCCGCTGATATCGAATCGATCAGCGTCCTCAAAGACGCCGCATCGAATGCACTCTACGGCGCCCGCGGCGCCAACGGCGTAATCATGGTAACGACTAAGCGGGCAAAAGTCGGCGAAGCAGTCGTAACGTTCGACGGAAAATGGGGTATCAACACCCGCGCGCTGCAAACTTACGACATCGTAGAGGATGCCGGCGAGTACTACGAGATGCACTACAAATCGTTGTACAATTATTACACGCTCGAACAGAAATACGATGCACTCTCGGCAAACATGGCAGCCAACAAGCTGCTGACATCGAACGATGCCGGAGGTTTGGGCTACAACGTCTTCACCGTACCCGAAGGGCAGAATCTCATCGGTGAGAACGGTCGTCTCAATCCGCGGGCAACCCAGGGCCGCCTCGTAACCGACTCCAAAGGTAACCAGTTCTACCTGCAACCCGACAACTGGCTCGACGAAATCTACAAATCGGCGTCGTTCCGCCAGGAGTACAACGTAAACGTATCCGGGGCATCGGACCGCGCCAATTTCTACGCATCGCTCGGCTACCTGGACAACACGGGTATCGTCGACGGTTCGAGCAACGAGCGCTACACTGCCCGCCTGCGTGCGGATTACCAGGCGAAGAAGTGGCTGAAAGTGGGCGGCAACATGTCCTACACCCATTTCGTCTGGAACAACGGCAACAAGACCAACGTCGATGGAGAGGGCCAGGGCGAAGGTAATGCCGACGGCGGAAACGCATTCGCGACGGCCATCCGCATGGCTCCGATCTACCCTGTCTACATGCGCGACGCCAACGGCCGGATCATGATCGACGAGTACGGCTTCAAGATGTACGACACGGGCGACGGCCGCAACGGCGGCGCGCTGCGTACGAACGGCGGCAAGAGCAACGACCTGCAGGATATCCAGTTGAACAAATACATCAACGAAGGCAATGCCTTCACGGCCAACGGATTTGCTGATTTCTCGCTCTACAAGGGCCTAAAACTGACCCTCAACGGCAGCGTATCGCTCGATGAGACCCGTGAAACGCAGGTGTCGAACCCCTATTACGGACAGTTCGCCGAATCGGGCGGAGCCGTTTTCAAAGGACACGGCCGCGATATCACTTACAACCTGCAGCAGCTCCTGACCTACAACCACACATTCGCCGAGCGCCACAACCTGGATCTGCTTGTCGGACACGAGATGTACAACCGTAAATCGTACAGCCTGTACGCTTCGAAGACCATGATGTATTCGCCGGACAACAACGAACTCAGCGGTGCGGTCGTAGACTCTTCGAAATCGGGTTCGTCGGTATTGGAATACAACAACGAAGGTTATTTCTTCCGCGGACAGTACGATTACGACAACCGTATCTACGTTTCGGGATCGTATCGCCGCGACGCCTCGTCGCGCTTCCACCCCGACCACCGCTGGGGTAACTTCTGGTCGGCAGGCGCAGCCTGGATCATCAGCCACGAAAACTGGTTCGACGTTTCGTGGGTCGACATGCTGAAAGTCAAGGCTTCGTACGGCTCGCAGGGTAACGACAACCTCGGCTCGAAAGCGGAGACCTTTTACCGCTACGTCGACTACCGCGAGATCCTGAGCAGCGGCAGCGGCGTAACGAGCACCCTGTTCCGCAAAGGCAATCCCGACATCACCTGGGAGACCAATGCCAACCTCAACATCGGCGTCGAGTTCGGACTCTGGGACAACCGTCTGTCGGGCGGCATCGACTTCTTCAACCGCAAGACCTCCGACATGCTGTTCGAACTCGCTACCCCGCTGGAAGCCGGCTATACGTCCATCTTCACCAACATCGGCGACATGGTCAACCGCGGTATCGAAATCGAGCTGAACGCCGACCTGATCCGGACCAAAAACCTCGTATGGGACTTCTCGCTCAACATGACCCATTACAAGAATAAGCTGGTCAAACTGCCCGTACAGTATAAGAATAACACGACGGCCGACGGAAAACACGTAGGCCGCCAGCAGAGCACCAAATTCCTCACCGAAGGCGAATCGGTCTTCTCGTTCTACCTGCCGACCTATGCCGGCGTAGACCAAGAAACCGGTAAATCAATGTGGTACACCTATCAAACCGACGAGGCGACCGGCGAGAAGAAGCGTATAACGACCACCGACTATTCGGTAGCATCGCAGGAGGGACGCGAAATGCAGGGCGACGCACTTCCCGACCTCTACGGCGGTTTCAACACATCGCTGCGTTTCTACGGCGTCGATTTCTCGGTCGGATTCACTTACCAGATCGGCGGACAGGTGCTCGACGAAGGTTACAGGTTCTACATGGACTCGCCGCTGGGAACCTCGACCGGAAGCAACTACCACCACGACCTGCTCAATTCATGGACTCCCGAGAATTCCAGTTCGAATATTCCGCGTTTCGCCTACAACGATCAGGATCAGGCAGCCATCTCGAGCCGTTTCCTCACCGACGCATCGTATCTGAACATCCAGAACATCACGCTCGGCTATACGCTGCCCAAACGCATCACGCGTAAGTTCCTTGTCGAGAGCCTGCGGATTTATGTAGCCTGCGACAACGTGTGGTACTGGTCCAAGCGCCAGGGTCTCGACCCGCGCCAGGCCATCACCGGAATCACGAATCCCTACTACTACGCCCCGATCCGCACCTTCTCGGGCGGTGTAACCGTTACGTTCTAATTTCTCCAAACGATGATTATTATGAAAATGAATAAAATACTGAAATTCACGGCGGTACTTCTCGGTTCATCGGTACTTCTCCCGGGCTGTATCAAGGAGACCTTCCCCGAGAGCGGATATGCCACCAGCGACCAGACGGCCGAATCGCCGTTTGCCATGGAGGGCCTGGTTACGGCAATGCCTACTGTCCTCATCACCAGCTACCTGGACCTCGGCGACCATTTCGACTTCGGTTATCCGGGCATCTTCGGCGCTACCGACCGTCTCGTCGGCGAAGTATTCCCCGTCAGCGGCAACCTGCCGGGCGGCAACCAGTATTACGACCGCTGGCAGCCCTGGCTCTATGTAACCGGACTGGCCGCAAACAATTGGCCCACCGAGTTCTTCTATACCAACTATTACAAATTTATCTTCACGGCCAACGAGGCTATCGAGATCGCGAAGACCAACGATGCATACGGGGAGATGCTGGGCATAGGCAAAACGTTCCGCGCCCTGGGCTACCTCGATATGGCCCGTCAGTACGACCCGCTTCCGGCCAAAGCCCCTGAGCGTCCCGCTTACGAGACCGAACTGGAAGCCGTCAAGGGGCTGACCGTCCCCATCGTCCGGGAGGGCATGACGCTGGAAGAGCTGGAGAACAACCCGCGCGCATCGCGTGAAGAGATGTTCAAATTCATCTTCGAGGACCTCAACGACGCCGAGAGATTGCTGGCCAACTACACTCCGCCGACGAAGAACCTGCCCTCGCTGGCCGTAGTCTACGGTCTCAAGGCGCGCGCCTACCTCTGGCTGGGCGGATTCACCGAATCGTATGCCGACGTTCCGACCGGCGACGCAGCCTACCGGCTCGCGGCCGAATATGCCCGCAAGGCCATCGACGCTTCGGGTTGTTCGATCATGAACGAAAGCCAGTGGCTCGACCCGAAGACCGGGTTCAACACGGTCAATTCGGCGTGGATGTGGGCGATGATCCAGACTTCCGACACCGTACTCAACAACCTGCTCTCGTGGTCGGCGCACATGTGCCCCGAAGCGATCTGGGGATACGGCTACGGTGCACAGCCGGGTATCTCGGTATTCAACTACAACCGCATTTCGACGGGCGACTTCCGCAAAAAGGTCTTCGTCGGCCCGGATCGCTCCTACGAGGCGATGAAGCCTTACACGAGCCTTACCGAGGAGGAGTTCGAAACGATCGCTCCCTATACGTCGTTCAAGTTCCACACGGCAAACGGCGAAAAGACCAACTATACGACGGGTAACGTTACGAGCATCCCGATGATGCGCGTCGAAGAGATGTACCTCACCGAAGCCGAAGCTACGGCGCACTACGACGCGGCTACCGGCAAAACGCTGCTGCAATCGTTCATGGTCAACCGCAACCCGTCCTATACGGTCCCCGCGGCAAACGACCTGGTCGACGAAATCATTTTCCAGAAGCAGATCGAGTTTTGGGGCGAAGGCATCATCTTCTACGACCTGAAGCGTCTGAACAAGAGCATGCACAACGGCGACAACGGCACGAACGCACCGTCGAGCGCCCAGTTCACCACGGATGGCCGCGCTCCCTGGTGGAACTGCGTGATTCCGCTGACCGCCGTACAGCAGAATACGGGGCTCAGCGGCAAGAACAACCCCAATCCGAACCAAACGGTCAAGTCTGTCAAATAAAAAACGCAGCCATTTATGAAAAGCTTAAAAATATTCTTTTTGGCGACCGTCGCCATCGCCGCAGGACTTTTCACGGCCTGCAACGACGATGACTTCACAGCAGGTCCCGATGTCGACGGTGCACAGGTTTACTTTCCCGAGAACGTAACCACGCAGCACAGTATCAGCGACGATGTCACCTCGATCGCCATTCCCGTAAAACGCATCGTCAAGGACGAGGCCCTGACCGTAGCGATCCTCGCAAGCGACGAATCGGAGTTGTTCACCATTCCTTCGTCGGTAACGTTCGCCGCCGGCAAGGAAACGTCCGAACTGCTGATCACGTTCGACCGCACCAAACTCGAAGACGGCAAGGAGTACCCCCTGTCGTTTCTGATCAACGACGAGGACAACTCGACGCCCTACGGCAACCGCATGCTCAGCATCACGGTCGCACCCTGGCCCTGGGAAGAACTGGGGACCGGAAAGTTCCGCGACGACTGGCTCTGTGCCATGTTTAAAGGCGGAAACCCCGAAATCGAGGTTACCGTCCACAAACACAAATCGAAAGCGGGTATCTATATGATCGAAGAGATGTACGGCTGGCCTTTCCTGACCGAATTCTTCGGAGCCGATCAGGAGACAGTAGAAGCACAGGCCGTTACATATACTCCGGCCAATATCACGATCGACTGCAGCGACCCGAACAAGGTATTCTTCCCCCGCCAGTTCACCGGAGTAACCGATATTGATTCGAGTTACGGAGATTATGAGATAGCAACGCTTTCAGGCGGCGAAGGCACGCTGGTAAACGGCGTGATCACGTTCCCGAAAGAGGCTCTCGGACTCCTTTGCAAAGCCGGCAACAGCAAAGCCAACAAGAACGGGTTGTTCCGCATCATCCTGCCCGGCTACGAAGCTGTCGACTACTCGCTGGCCGCTGTTTACGGCGGCATGAAGGTAGGTTCGGACAATGAAACCGCAACCGCCGTGGTCGATTTCACCTACGGAGCCGACGTTACGGGTATCAGCTATGTGTTCGTATCGGACGACGCAACCGACAAGGCCGACGAAATTGCAGCGGAAATCGTTGCAGGCACGGCCGAAAACATCTACGAAGTCAAGAATTTCGAAGTCGGCGCAGAGAAGGTTTCCATCGAAGCGGAACTCACCGCTCCGGCCGCCTACACCGTAGTCGCCCTGCCGAAAGACAAGAGCGGCAAACTGCTTGCCGGCGAGGTTTCCGCCTCAACGTTCTACTTCCCGGGCATGGCCGGGGCTGTTCCCGACAACGACATCGCCGCAACGCTCATTAAAGTCAGCGCATATCCCGATGCTGCCGACTATGTATCCCAGTGCCCCGACTATTCGTCGTTCGTCTATGAGGTTTCCGGCACGGACATGAAGTCGGTCAAGATCTATATCAACACGACCTACGTGATCGAAAACATCGAGATCCAGAGCGGCGGCCTGACTTTGCAGGAAGCGGTAAGACAATACGGCAAGGAGTTCGGCGCTTCCGAGATGACAGAACTTGCAGAGACCGGAAAGTATTGGAACCTCTCCACCGACCTGGCTTCCGGCACGTCCTACACGCTGGTCGTCGAAGCTACGAACAACTACGGAAAAACGAAGCTGATCCAATCCGAGCCGTTCAGAGTAGGCGTACCGCCCTATACCGGCGAACTGGCCATCGGCAAATACGACATGTCCTACGTGGCCGATGCGGAAAACACCTTTGAGAACGTATTCGAGGTTGTGCCTACGGTCGGCAGCGGGACCGAATTCTTCGTGAAGGATTTCGCAATGGAAGACGATACGCAGTGGTATGCAACCTACGATTCGGGTAAGTCGACGCTGACGCTGAGCGGTGTACAGCTCGGCCGTGAGAAGGACGGCAACCTGCTCGGCGCATTTACGGAGGCGCTCACGGCAGACCAGTCCCTCGGTTACGGTATCTATTCGTTTGCAGGCGAAGAGAGCAAAGGCAGCGATCCGGTCGTACTGACGGTGGATCCGGCATCGAAACAGGTCTCGAAACTGGTGACCGACATCGAGGTTCCCGTTGCGGACTTCACGGCCGGTAAGATCGTCGGAGCCATGGCGGCATACTATGCCGACGGCACGGTCATCACGAAAAACAGCGGAACGTCGTCTGCATCAGCGATTAAGACCCAGAGTGTCCGCACGAAGATTCCGTTCAGCAGCGTCCGGGTTCCGGCATCTGTCAAAAAGTCGCTCGACAGCCGCGCTCTGCTGACCAATACCGGATTTGTCAAGAAAAGCTACGACACGAACAACGGCGTACGCACGCTTTCCGTGAAAACGGCGCAGTGCGAACCCCTGCCGAAGCAAATCGGCCGGCGCGCCGATTTCAAAATCCGTGAGAATCGTCCGATTTTGAAATAATTTCCGTACCTTGTTCCACACGACCCGACACAGTCCGAGCGACCGTGTCGGGTCTGTGGTCAATGGAACGCAACACCGGACACTACATAATAACACGATTACCTGAATTATGAAAAGGACAAAAACTTTATGGAGCCTGCTGCTGC
Organism: Alistipes montrealensis; assembly: GCF_018362775.1. Lineage (GTDB taxonomy): Bacteria > Bacteroidota > Bacteroidia > Bacteroidales > Rikenellaceae > Alistipes > Alistipes montrealensis. Next base: position 439,453 of record NZ_JAGYXY010000004.1, on the reverse strand, counting down.
TGTCTCTGGCGCTCGCACTGGGTTCGTGCGCCAAGGATGCGACCGAGCAGGCAACGGGAGCGGGGCCGGAAGCGGAAATCGCCTCCAAGCTCATATTCTCTCCGAAAAACGCAATCAAGGGCGAACTGCTGGTCTATTTCGGCGAAGAGGCTGTTCCGAGTGTCGAAAAATCGGTCATGCAGGTTACACGGGCGGGCGGCGTCGCCACCCGTTCGGGCATCGTCGACTTCGATGCCGTGCTCGGCAATATCGGCGTAAAAGCATTGCAACGCCTGTTCCCCGTAGACGAACGGAACGAAGAACGGACGCGCGCCGCAGGCCTGCACCGCTGGTATATCGTCGATTTCGATGACAATGTCGACCTCGACCAGGCGGCCCGCAGCATGGCCCGGATCGCCGAAGTGAGCAAAGTGCAGTTCAACAAGCAGCTCATGCATGTCCGCGACGGCAAGGTTACGCCGCTTATCGAAACCGCAGCCACACCGCAGACCCGCGCGGCCGTCGGGTTCAACGACCCGCAACTGGGCAAACAGTGGCACTACATCAACACCGGGGACAAGTCGATCTATTCGAAGATCAAAGCCGGCGCCGATGTCAACTGCGACGAAGCGTGGCAATATTGCACGGGCGACCCGCGCGTCGTCGTCGCCGTAGTGGACGGCGCCGTGCAGTGGGACCATCCCGACCTCGAAGCCAACATGTGGATCAATACGCGCGAACAGAACGGCACGGAAGGCCGCGACGACGATTCGAACGGCTATGCCGACGACATCCACGGATACAATTTCGTCGACAACGAAAAACTCACCAAAGCAGACGACCACGGCACACACGTAGCCGGAACGGTTGCGGCCGTGAACAACAACGCAACCGGCGTCTGCGGCGTCGCAGGCGGTTCGGGCAAGAACGACGGCGTGAAGATCATGTCGTGCCAGATTTTCCGCGGCGAGGAAGGCGGTTCGGCCGCCATCACGGCAAAGGCCATCAAATACGCAGCCGACAACGGAGCGGCGATTATCCAGTGCAGTTTCGGCTACGAAGCGGGCGACGTAACCTCCGACTCGGCATACGCAAGCGGCGCCAGCGCCGAGAAACAGGCCATCGACTATTTCACTTCCACGCAGAACTGCGCGGCCGTAAACGGCGGAATCGCCATATTCGCCGCAGGCAACGACCTGGCCGGCATATCGGGTTATCCCGGGGCTTACCGCGACTACATCTCCGTAACCTCCATGTCGTGCGACTACACCCCGGCCTACTATACCAACTACGGACCCGGCTGTAACGTTGCGGCTCCCGGAGGCGACGCCTACCAGTCGTATCTGGAAAACAGAACGGAGGCAGCGCAGGTCCTCTCGACCATTCCCGGCGGCCGGTATGGGTACATGCAGGGAACATCGATGGCCTGTCCCCATGTTTCGGGCGTTGCGGCGCTGGGGCTCTCCTATGCGCTGCAACTCGGCAAGACCTTTTCGCAAAGCGAGTTCAGGACACTGCTGCTGACATCGGTAAACGACATCAACCAATACTGCACCGGAACCAAACAATATATTACCGATCAGGGTTCCATGGCCACACTCGACCTATCGAAACACAAGAAGGGAATGGGTACGGGCTACATCGACGCATACCAGGTGCTGATGAACGTACGTGGTATCACCTGCATACCGATTCCTGCCGGCAGCCAGTATACGCTGAACATGCAGCCCTATCTCGGTGACGGTAACCTGAACATGACGATCAGGGGGATCGACATCTCCACCGGGGATATGGAGCGGCTCGGCATGACTTCGAAACCGACGCTGTTCGCCAACCAGATCATCCTCAAATGCACCAAGCCCGGTTCGGCGATCGTCCGGATCAGCTTGATGGCAGGCAACGGCAACGACAGCGGAATGAACGGTATGCAGATCACGAAGGAGTTCGCCTTAATCGTACGCGAGATTCATTCCCAGAACGGAGGTTGGTTATAAAACAAGGACAGACTATGAAAAACATCAGATTGATATTGATCGGACTCGCCGCGGTATTCGCCCTGACCGGGTGCGGCGATTCATCCAAGGATACCCCCGAACCCGGACCCGGACCCGAAAACGGCAATGGTTCCGTTATCGGCGAGTGGCACATGATTTCGTGGAGCACGCTCAAGGCGGCAGACATTTACCTCTCTTTCGACGAGGCGGGTTCGTTCCATATCTACCAGCGGTTGTATAAGCCCGAGTACGTCCACCTGGACGGGCACTATACCTACGACAAACCCACGCTCAGCGGCAAATACAGCGACAACACCCCATGGGGAAGCCCCTCGTACCGGGTTTCGTTCAACGCGGACGGAACACAAATGACGCTGACCAGCACGACAAGCGACGATGTCTCCGTCTTCGTAAAGGCGAAAATTCCATCGGAGATTATTTCCGGAGCAATGGAAGCAAGCCCCCAGAGCCGGGCATCGGAACCTCGGTTCCTGTAACTGTCTTTTTCTTGGCATGCGCCGCAATCCGATAAGGGATTGCGGCGTTTTGCTTTCAAGGCGATAGATACGACACCCCTTTTTCACACCCCGGCATGCGACTTGCCGAAGTAATAAAAAAACGGTAACAGTACGGAACGGATTTTTTCGTAAATTTGTGCCGGAACAAAATAAAAAACGTTTATGGCAATTACAGAAATACTACCCGGCATCCACTACGTCGGGGTCAACGACCGCACCACCACGCGCTTCGAAGCCCTCTGGTCGCTTCCGATGGGCGTATCGTACAACGCCTACTTGGTCGTCGGCGAGAAGATCGCACTGATCGATACCGTCGAGGAGGCTTTCGGCAGCCGTCTCGAAGCCAACATCCGCGAGGCCATCGGCGACCGCAAGGTCGACTACCTGGTCGTCAACCACATGGAACCCGACCACTCGTCGTCGATCACGGCCCTGCGCCGCATCTACCCCGGGTTGCAGATCGTGGGCAACGTCAAGACCCTCCAGATGATCGGCGGGTTCTACGGCATCGACGCGGGCACGATCGAGGTCAAGGAGGGCGACACGCTCGACCTGGGCGGCAAAACGCTGTCGTTCCACATGATCCCGATGGTGCACTGGCCCGAGACGATGGTTACGTGGTGCGCCGACGATAAGACCCTCTTCACCGGCGACGCCTTCGGCACGTTCGGCGCGCTCGACGGCGGCATTACCGATTCGCAGGTCGAGGTCGACCGCTACTGGGACGAGATGCGCCGGTACTACGCCTGCATCGTAGGCAAATACGGCGGCCCCGTGCAGAAAGCGCTCCAGAAGGTCCGCACGCTGCCCGTCGAAACCATCTGCTCGACGCACGGTCCCGTATGGCAGCAGCAGATCGCGAAGGTCATGGACATTTACGACCGCCTGAGCCGCTACGAAGGAGAACCGGGCGTCGTCGTGGCTTACGCCTCGATGTACGGCAACACGGAACAGATGGCCGAGCGCATCGCACGCGAACTGGCCGCCAAAGGCGTCGGCACGATCCGGGTCTATAACCTCACCTACGCCGATCCTTCCATCGTCCTGCGCGACGTGTTCCGCTTCGACACGCTGATCGTCGGCGGCCCGACCTACAACGGCAACCTGTTCCCGCCCGTGGCCGAACTGCTCGACCGCATTGCAGCCCGGGGCATCCCCCACCGCAAATTCGGTTGGTTCGGCTCGTTCTGCTGGGCCGGAGCTTCGGTCCGCCTGCTTTCGGAGTTCGCCCAGAAGATGAAGTGGGAACCCCTGTGCGAGCCCGTGGAGATGAAGCAGGGCTTCTCCCCCGACATGCACAGCCACTGCCGGACGCTGGCAGAGGGCATCGCCAAATGCAGATGCGACAAATAACAGACAGGGGCGGTCTTCGGGCCGCCTTTTTTGCGCCCCTGCAATGATATTCCGAAAAAAGCGTTATATTTACATTTCAAAAAAATAAACGCTTAGTTTATGATGAAAATAGCAATCGTGGGGACAGGTTACGTCGGACTCGTGTCGGGCGCCTGTTTCGCTGAAATGGGTCTCGACATCACATGCGTGGACATCGACACCAAAAAGATCGACGGCCTGAATGCGGGCATCATCCCGATTTACGAACCGGGACTCGAAGAACTCGTCCGGCGCAATGTGGAGGCGGGACGCCTGCACTTCACCACCGACCTCACGAAATGCCTGCCCCATGTCGAAGTGGTCTTCTCGGCCGTCGGAACCCCGCCCGACGAGGACGGTTCGGCCGACCTGAAATATGTCCTGGACGTGGCCCGTACATTCGGCCGCAACATCAAAAAATACACCGTGCTCGTCACCAAGAGTACCGTACCCGTAGGCACAGCGCAGAAAGTGCGCGCCGTGATCGAGGAGGAACTCGAAAAGCGCGGCTGTAAAATCCCGTTCGACGTAGCTTCGAACCCCGAATTCCTGAAGGAAGGCGCGGCGATCAAGGATTTCATGTCACCCGACCGCGTGGTAGTGGGCGTCGACAGCGAACGGGCCCGCAAGCTGATGGCCAAACTCTACCGCCCGTTCCTGATCAGCAATTTCCGCGTGCTGTTCATGGATATCCCTTCGGCCGAAATGACCAAATACGCCGCCAATGCCATGCTCGCGACGCGCATTTCGTTCATGAACGAAATCGCCAACCTCTGCGACCGCGTGGGCGCTGACGTGGAGATGGTCCGCAAAGGCATCGGCTCCGACGCCCGCATCGGCAACAAGTTCCTCTACCCCGGCTGCGGCTACGGCGGTTCGTGCTTCCCGAAGGACGTGAAGGCACTGGCCCATACGGCCCGCGAACACGGCTACACGATGCAGGTCATCGAGGCTGTCGAACGCGTCAACGAAGCGCAGAAAGAGGTTGTTTTCGAGAAATTGCAGGCAGCACTGGGCGACCTGCGGGGCAAGATCGTCACGATCTGGGGACTGGCCTTCAAACCCGAGACCGACGACATGCGCGAAGCCCCGGCAACGGTGGTGATCAGCCGCCTGCTCGACGCCGGAGCCGAGGTGCGCGCCTACGACCCCGTAGCGATGCCCGAGTGCCGCCGCCGGATGGAAGGCTGGCCCGTCTACTATGCCCAGACGATGTACGAAGCCGCGGAAGGCGCCGACGCAATCGCCCTGCTGACCGAATGGAAGGAACTGCGTATGCCCGACTGGCCGCAGTTGCGCACGATGATGCGCGGCGACGTGATTGTCGACGGCCGCAATATCTTCGACAAACAGGAGGTCGCAGCAGCCGGATTCCGCTACTCCGGCATCGGAAAATAACGAAAACAAAACGGCCCGCAAATATGCGGGCCGTTTTGTTTTCAGCATCGTTTACAACATCGGAATAACCGTCACGTAGATTGCGGCGATAATGGCCGACGTGATGACGCCCATGATATTGGCGCCCAGTGCGTCGGGCAGGATCATCGACGACGGATTGTCGTGCGAAACAATCTTCTGGGCCACCTTGGCTGTCGTGGGCACGCAGCTTACAGCGGCGATCCCGATCACGGGATTGAAGTTGCCCCGCTTGAAGAAATACATGATATATCCGCCCAGGATGCCCCCGATGCCCGAGATCAGCAGGGCAAGGATTCCCAGTACGAGCAGTTTGAGCACCGTGGGATCGAGCAGCGTATGCGCATCGCACAGCACGCCCAGCAGGATTCCCAAAAAGAACGTCGAGCCGTAGAGCATCGGCCCGCTGATGAAATCATTCACGTGCTTCAACCCGGATTCCTTGATAACCACGCCGATGAAGAGCGAGAAGAACAGCGGGGCAGCCACCGGGAAGAGCAGGCACAGGATGACGCACATCACCACGGCGAACGAAATCTTGGTCGCAGGACTGTATTGCCTGGACGGCTTCTTCGCCGGCTTCATCTTGATGGCCCGCAGGCGCTTGGGAACCATCGCCCGCACCAGGTAGGGATAGCCGCCGTAGGTCAGGCCAAGGTAGAGGTAGGCAACGACCGTGATCGGCACGAAAATCTCCTTCGAAAGGTTCAACGAGGTGAAAAGCACCATCGGGCCGTCGGCCCCGCCCACCATCGCGATCGAAGCGCTGTCGCTGGGGCTGAGTCCCATCGAATAGGCGATCGGCAGCACGGCGAACGTTCCCAACTCGGCGCACAAAGCGAGGAACATGCTTTGCAGGGGTTTCGCCAGCACGAAGTTGATGTCGAGCATCGTCCCGATGCCCATAAAGATCAGGCAGGCGATCAGGCCGTTGCTGAACGTGAAGGTATAGATCGGCTGGAGAAAGTCGATCTGGAGGATATTCATCAACTGGTCGGTATCCGTAACCATCGGGTCCAGAAACAGGTTGCCGTGGATTCCGCCGGGGAAAATCAACACACCGGCATTCACGGCGGCCATGCCCAGTCCCATCGGAATCATGACCAGCGGTTCGAGGACGCCTTTGCGGCCCAGGTAAACCAGCAGGATACCCAGCAATATCAACCCGATGCGTGAATACATGATCGCAGGGTCGGATTGCAGCATTGTCGAAATACCCTGGAAAATATTACTCAGATCAAATTTTTCCATGGTGGAGTTCGTATAAACAAGTCATTTCCTTATCCTGTTTCGCTGCTTCTTCGAGGTTTCCGAGGTGATATTCGGCCAGGCCGTCCATCGCATGATCCGCTTCGGATTTGGCATCCCCGGCCGCCGATCCCCCGTCGAGGCGGGTAACCGTACGGATGTAACGATAAGTACGGGCAATATCCATCCGGTAGGCGCGGCCCCATATCCGGCTTTTTTTCAGCACCTCGGACAGGCCCTTTTCACTGAGGCCGGAAAATAAAAACGTCATTGCCTTGAGCACATACGCAAAGGCTATTCCTACAAGGAACGTGAAGCCCATCATCAGCGATGTCTCCTTAATTATATAGATCAGATCCATTTTTTTGTATTCGTCAAAGTTTTGCCATTGGGTGTGCGGGAAAATACGTCGACATGCGGCAAAGCATGCCGGAGGCAGTTCGCTGCGCCGCATCAGGCAGATGCAGTCGCCGGAACCGGTTCGCACACGGAAATCCGAAGTACGATACACGAGGCATCGTACGATAAGAACAAAAGGATTTGACGGCTAAATGACCAGGATACCGAATTTGAGGTAGTCGGCGTGATGGAACGGAACGGCGATAAGACCGCCCGACAACAGGGAAACGAGGTATTTCGCACAGCAGTCCTGTACCAGCGAGAAATGCCGCCCGGAGCAAACGTCACGGCCTCCGCCGTAGACCCGCTGCTGGCCCTCCAACTGCTTGCGCAGGGCACGCATGGGAGCGGGAATAGCTGTCCGGACACTCTCCGCAGCCAGGAAATCGGCATACCTGGAACCGGCGGAAAAGCCGGCCGTCGTCTGGAAAGTTCCGGGATAAGCCCGCGAGCCGGACCTCACCCCCGAATCCATCGCGGACGACAGGGAGGAGACCAGTAAAAAAAGAAATATGAATGCCGATGTTTTCATACTATCCGGGAATACCCGTACGACAAATTTAGTACAAAATACGGAACTTAGCAAGCTTGCCGCAAAATTCTTTTTGTTCCGCCCGGGACAGCCCGGCCTGCCCCGGCTCCGCGCATCCGGAAATCGGCAGACTGCGTTTTTTCACCGCGCCCATATGCCGGAAATGAACTACACCCGGCAACAAAAGACCAGCCCGAAAGCGATAATTCGGTGTAATTTTACAGCATCAAACATCGTATTATGAATAACGGTAATTCCAAGACATTCGTACTCATCCTGCTGGGTATGCTGACGGCCTTCGGTCCCTTCGTGACCGACATGTACCTGCCGGCGCTGCCCGCCATGGCGGAGTACTTCCATACCTCTTCGCCGATGGTGCAGATGGGTCTCACGACCAGCATGGTCGGACTGGCCGCGGGCCAACTGCTCTTCGGGCCCCTGAGCGACAAATACGGCCGCCGGACACCGCTCCTGGCGGCTATGTGGCTCTTCATCGGCTCGACGCTGCTCTGCGTCTTCTCCACGAGTATCGGTCAGTTCGTCACGATGCGCTTCGTACAGGGCATCGCCGGCTCGGGCGGCATCGTCATTTCGCGTTCGGTCGCCACCGACAAATTCTCCGGCCGCGACCTGGCCCGGATGCTCGCCCTGATCGGCGCCATCAACGGCATAGCGCCCGTCGTCGCGCCGATTATCGGCGGAACCTTCACCGACGTAATCGGCTGGCAGGGCATCTTCTGCATCCTGCTCGCACTGGGATGCGTGCTGCTGGCCGGCAGTTTCCGGCTCCGGGAATCGCTGCCCGCAGAGCGCCGCAGCGCCGTTGCGTGGAGCGACATCTTCCGCAGTTTCGCAAAGGTGCTCCGCAACCGCCGCTACCTGGGCTACATCCTGCAACTCGGATTTGCGCAGGGCGTACTGTTCGCCTACATCGCCTCTTCGCCCTTCATCATGCAGGAACACTATGGATTCACGGCGTTTCAGTTCAGCATCTGTTTTGCGATCAATGCCCTCGCCATCGGCGGGGCCGCGGCCTTCTCGATCCGCTTCCGCCACCCCGAACGGAGCACGCTCACCGGCTGCATGGGGATGATCTTCTTCGCCGCAGCAGAAGCCGCGGCACTTGCAATGGACTGCAATTTCTGGATTTACGAGCTGCTGCTGTTCGCCCTGCTCTTCGCCATGGGACTCACGTTCACCTCCTCCACGACGCTGGCGATGGAGTGCGCCCGCGAACATGCCGGAACCGCTTCGGCATTGCTCGGCGCCGTCTGCTTCGCCTTCGGCGGCATCGTCTCGCCGCTGGTCGGCATCGGCAACACATTGGTCTCCACAGGCGCGGTCTTCGTCGTCTGCGCCCTCTGTTCGTGGCTCTGCATCCGGCTGACCCTGCGTTCCCGCCGCGTGGCCCTCGCCTGAAAACAACGCCGGGCTCCGAGTATTCGGATGCCCGGCGCATTTTTATTCGACCACCCGTTCCTGCCGCCCGGCCGGATGCTCCGGCCGTTGTTCGGCACACAAGCGTTGCCACGCGGCATATTGCTCCGGCGTAAACAGCTTGCGGAACTTCTTCGCCAGCACTTTCTGCCGGGCTGCGTCATCGCCGCGCGCCGCAGCTCCTTCGCGGGGCATCCGCCGCCGGTCGGATTGCATACCCTCAGGCCCTGAACCGCCCGGCATTCCCCGACCGGGAGCGCCTCCATGCATTCCACCGCCGGGTCCCATGCCTCCGCGAAAACCGCCCACGCCGCCAAAACCGGACTGCTGCGACATATCGCTTTTCAGTTGGTTATAAACCGTCTTATAGACCTGCTTGGTCTGCTTGGCATCCAACCCCAGCGCTTTCTGCAACCGCTGCGATTCGCGCATGGCCATTGCTGACGGATCGGGCTGCACCCGCTGCACGGACTGGGGTTCCGTAGCTCCGCTGACCGCGTCATAACCGTTCCGGTCCTGCGCCCCGGCTGCCTGGCAGGCCAACACGGCCGCAAGAATTAAAATAGGTAACTGTTTCATCCGTTTGTCTGTTAAACACCTAATCAAACCGGAAAACGAGCGGATTATTGTCTCCCGGGCACAAAAAAAGACCGGGAAAAATCCCGGCCTGAAACGGTATCGCCGACGGCGGTTATTTGCGCACCTTGACGATGATCTTGCGGACGCTGCCCTCGCCCACCATCGGAGCGTGCCCGTCTTCGGGGAAAAGCACCGTAAACTGGCCCGGACGCATCGTGTAGTAGGTCTGCGGCACGTCGTCGAAGAGTTGGATGTCCTTCTCGACGCTGAATTCGCCGAGCGGCAGTTTGAGGTCCTTGCGTTCGCTCCAGCCGAACGACTCCTCCACGCCCCGGATGAGGACCTGAATGTCGATGTATTCGTTGTGGATTTCGAGTTTGGCGTCGGGTTTCTGCTTCAATTCGCGCTCCATCACGTTGACGTAGATGTCCTTGCCGTCGAGTTCGTGGATGCCCGGCTCCATCGCCGCCCAGTCGGTCGAAGCGATCAGTTCGAAAGCCTGTTTCATGCGCGGGCTTACTCCGTAGTAGAGCGCGCTGTTTTTCAGAGAGTCTAAAATCATAGTTTTACGTATTTATCGTTTTCGCATTTCCGGATTCCGTATTCGCCGCCCGGATCGGCATATCCGTACGGCCCGGTTACAAAGTTAGCCATTTTTTCGGTTCTATCCAAACCGGGAAACCGCCTGCCGCATTATGCCGGACGCAGATTATCAGGAACTTTTCTTGAGCCGAACGACAACGGGATGATGGTCCGAATAGTCGACCGGAAGCATCTCGTAGGAGAGTGGCTCGAATCCGTCGCTCAGCACATAGTCGATGCGCAGCGTATTGTAGAATCCGCGGAACGTATGCGCATACCCCGACCCGCACTCCCGGAAGGCGTCGCGCAGCCCCCGCGCCATCGTGCGGTAAACGTACGACATGGGCGTATCGTTGAAGTCGCCGCAGACGATGCGTCTTATCCGCGTCGCACCCACGACCTGCGCAATGCTGTCGACCTGCGCGGCCCGGAGTGCGCTGTTTTCGCGCAGGCGGGTCACGATGCTGCGGATTTTGGTCTCGCGCGCCGTATCCGAAAGGAACTGGTGGCTGGTGATGAACTGGTTGTCCGAAGCATTGATGGCCGTCGAGCGCAGGTGGTTGTTGAAAATGCGCACCGTATCTTCGCCCATCAGCACATCGGCCCAGACCGAGGACGAAGGCGTCAGCACCGTATTCGAACGCAGGATGCGGTATTTGCTCAGGATGGCCAGCGTCGATCCGTAGACCGAATCCGGGGCCTGCGTGCGTCCGAAATGCGCGATCTCATACGTTTCGCCCAGCAGGGCGAACTCTTCGGACTGTTCCGCGAGGCGGGCGTTGAACTCCTGCAGGCAGATGATGTCGGGCGCCTGCTCCTCGACCAGGCGGAGGATGTCGTCGACACTGCTGCCGCCGTCCTCGCCGTAGAAACTTCGCACGTTGTAGGTCATGACCTTGAACGCGTTGCGGTCGTAAGTGACCTCCTCGGCATAGTTGCGCCGGATTTCGGGACGCCAGAAAAGAGAGACCTTGAAAAGCCCCGCCACAACGATCACCAGCATCACCCCGGCGCGTACCCAGCGCCAGCGGATGATCCAATAGAGCATCAGGACGACCGATGCGACGTAAACCGCAGGAGCTGCCAGCCCCAGCACAGGCAGGAACCACACGCTGCCGGGATTGACATACGGGACGAAATAGGTGAGGACCATCGTAACGGCCACCGCCAGGGTCACGAGCGTCAACACCAGGTCGACGAGCCACATGACCGGACTGCGGCGGCGCTTCTCCGAAGGACGCCCCCCGTAACCACTGTAATAATCCGAAGATGCCATCGCTTAGAAACGGATCGTTCCCCGGCGCTTCCACCAGTGCAGCAGCAAAAATCCCCACAGCATACCACCCACGTGGGCGAAATGGGCGACGTTGCCCACGCCCCTCCATCCGAGGAACAGCTCGATGACGGCATAGATGATGACAAACCATTTGGCCTTCATCGGAATAGGCGGGATCAGCAGCATAATGACCGCATTGGGATGCATCACGCCGAACGCCAGCAGCAGACCCATCACTGCGCCCGAAGCGCCGACCAGCAACAACGGCAGTTCACCGAAAACCAGCGCCGTGAGGTATTGGATCAGCGCCGCACCCACGCCGCAGACCATGTAAAAAGTCAGAAACCGCTGCGAGCCGAGTTCATATTCGAGCGTACGCCCGAACATCCACAGGGCGAACATATTGAAGAAAATATGCTCGAAATTGGCGTGCAGGAACATGTAGGTAATGAACTGGTAGGTATGAAAAAAGGGCGTTCCCAGCGACAGGGCGCAATACTGCATGATCGTGTCGCCCACGGGCAGCAGCGCCGTAGCCATAAATACCAGGACATTGATGATTATCAGATTTTTGACAACCGGAGGCGTCTGAAAATATCGGTTCATGTTGTTTTTATTTTTGCAAATGTAATTCTTTCCGCGGGATTATCCCAACTTGGCTCGCAAATCTTCCGGCGTGATCTCGGCGGTGATCGCCTTGCCCGAAGGCGAAAAACTGAAACTGCCCGTATCGGCCAACTGCGCGAGCAGCGCCGCGGCCTCTTCGCGCGACAGGGTCCGCCCTGCACGCTTGGAACCGGAACGGGCCATCACACCGGCGATCTTCTCACGCCGCACGTCGGCCAGCGACACCGGGGTCGAGAACGCCTGCAACAGGTCGAACAACAACCGGTCCACCGAATCGGCAGGCATGTCGGCGGGCGTACCCTTCACTTCGATGGCCCCTTCGCCGCAGAAGTCGATGTCGAAGCCCAGCGCCGCAAACTCCACGGCATTCTCTTCGAGCAAAGCGTACTCGTCGCCCGAGAGGACCAGCCGTTCGGGGAAAAGCAGTTGCTGGCTTACCGACGACCCGTTGCCCAGCATCCGGAGGTAATCTTCGTAGAGGATTCGTTCCCGGGCGCGCCGGGCGTCGACGACAACGAACCGCCCGTTGAGCAGCGCCGCAACATAACCGCCGGGCAGCGGCAGCGCATCGGAAAACTCGGCATGCTGCGCCATGTCGAACCGCTGCTGTTCGGGCGCGGCGGCCGAAGGAATGAAATCGAGGCTGCTGTCGTCGAAACCGCTCCCCGAAGGAGTGATCTCGAAACCGCCGCCCGACTCGAACTCCTCGAACTCCCCGGCATCCGTACCGGACAGGGCGAATCCGCCCGCCGCGCCGCGCGGGAACGACGGTGCGGCACTCCGGCCTCCGCCCGCGCGGAATCCCGCAGCGGGATGATCAGCCACGGCTCCGCCATCGCGGAAAGGCACGTCGAAACCCGTAAAGTCGACATTGGGATCGGGAGCCGAAGGGTCGATATACTCTTCGCGGAAAGGATTGTAATCGCTGTTCGACATGGCCAGCGGTTCACTGTAAACGGCTCCCTTCTGCAAAACGGGAATCTCCACAGCGCCTTCGCGGTCGAAATCCATCAGCGGCACGGCGCCCGTCTTGGCCAGCGTCTCGCGCACGGCGGCATTGACGATCTGCCACACGGCCTCCTCGTCGGCGAACTTGACCTCGGTTTTCTGCGGATGGACGTTCACGTCGATGCGCCCGGGGTCGAGCGTCAGGTAAAGAAAATAGGAGGGCTGGGAACTCTCGGGAATCAGTTTCTCGTAAGCCTTCAAAATGGCGCTCGTCAGGTAGGTGCTCTTGAAAAAGCGGCCGTTGACGAACAGGTATTGCTCGGTATTGCGTTTTTTGGCGGCCGCCGGACGGCCGATGTATCCTTCGATGCGGGCGATCGAGGTATCGGCCTCGACTTCCAGCAGGTTCTGCTTGATATGGCGTCCCACGACATCGACGATGCGGCCCGCCAGCGGCGCAGAGGGCAGCGTGTAGAGCGGGGCATCGTTGGCGTAAAGTTCGAACGCGATCTGCGGATTGCAGAGCGCTATACGCTGGAACTCCGACTTGATCTGCGAAGCCGACGTAGTGCTCTTGTCGAGGAAACGGCGGCGCGCAGGAACGTTGTAAAAAAGGTTGCGCACGAAAAACTGCGACCCCACGGGGCACATCACGGGGGTTTGCGAGGCGAACTGCCCGCCGTTGATCTCGGTCTGCGTCCCCACTTCGTCGCCCGCCTGCCGCGTGCGCAGTTCCACCTGCGACACGGCCGCGATCGAAGCCAGGGCCTCGCCGCGGAACCCGAAGGTATACAGGGCATAAATATCTTCCACGGCCCCGATCTTGCTCGTGGCGTGGCGGTCGAAGGCCATGCGCGCGTCGATGGGCGACATGCCGCAGCCGTCGTCGACGATCTGGATCAGGTCTTTGCCGCCGTCGCGGAAATTGACCTTCACAGATGTCGCTCCGGCGTCGATGGCATTTTCCATCATCTCCTTGACCACCGAAGCGGGCCGGTTGACGACCTCGCCCGCGGCGATCTGGTTGGCGACGACCTCGGGTAATAATCGGATTTTATCTGCCATTTATTCCTGGTAATCGTTGGGGACGACCTCGATGGGCGCATAGGGATTGAACTCCCCTTCCTCGACCTGCGCCGCAGGCACGGGCTTAGCCGCGCCTTTCTGCGCCCGCAGGAATACGTCCGCCAGTTTGGGATACAAGAGGTAGATGAACATCATCACCAGCACGGCGGCTCCGGCCATTTTCCAGATCCGCATGCGTCCCGACTCGTCGCGCTGGGCGCATCGTACCGCACGCGCATCGCGCTGGGTGCGGATATACTGCCCGGGCTTGTACTCACGGTCGGCATCTTCGGCACGCTCGCCGCGCAATTCGGCGCGACGCTGCTCCCGGGCTTCCTTCTCGGGATCGTAATAACGCGGAATGTAGTTGAATTTGTTCGCGCGCTTCTTAAACGGGGTAAAGCCTAACATAACAGTAAGTTCTAAAATTATCGCGACCGTGTCGCACTCCGGACGGACGGCATCGCGGCCAGAGGCCGCATTTACAAGCCCCAACCCGCCTTTGCGGACAAGGGAACCCGGACGCCTTCAAACGAAAAATTCGTCGCCTCTACTTGGTAAAGGTACGAATTTTCCGCGGGTTTTATTATCCGTTACCGGAAGAAACTCTTCATCCGTTCGAAAATATTCTGGTTTTTGACCGACTCGGCTTTCTGGAAAGAGGGCTGCGCCGCCAACTGCTCGACGAGTTTCTTCTCGTCGGCCGAGAGTTTCGCCGGAATGGTGATGTCGACCACCACCAGTTCGTCGCCGCGGCCATAGCCGTTTACGTCGGGCAGGCCCTTGCCGCCCAGGCGCAGCACCTTGCCGGCATGCGTGCCCGGGGCGATCTTGATCTTGGCGTGTCCGTCGACCGTCGGCACTTCGACCGTACCGCCCAACAGGGCCGTCGTTACGGTGATGTTCAGGTTGTGGATCAGGTCGTTGCCGTCGCGCATCAACTCGGGATGCGGCTCCTCTTCGATCATCACCTGCAGGTCGCCGTTCACACCGCCGTGACGCGCGGCATTGCCCTTGCCCGAAACCGAGAGAACCATGCCCTCGCCCACGCCTGCGGGGATTTTGATCTCCACGACCTCCGAGCCGCGCAGCGTGCCTTCGCCCTTGCACTTGTCGCACGGAGAGCTGATCACCTTGCCCGAACCGCCGCACGTGGGACACACGCCCTGCGTCTGCATACGGCCGAAGAAGGTATTTTCCACCCGCGTGACGTAGCCCGTACCGTTACAGGTCGAGCAGGTCGAATAGGAATTGGCATCCTTGGCGCCCGTACCGCCGCACTTGTCGCAGGCGATGGTCTTGTTGATCTTGAGCTTTTTCGTCACGCCGTTGGCAATCTCGGCAAGCGTCAGGCGTACCCGCACCCGGATGTCCGAGCCGCGGTTCACATGCCGTCCGCCACCGCCGTTCGACGAGCGGAACCCGCCCCCGAAATGGCCGCCGAAGATGTCGCCGAACTGCGAGAAGATGTCCTCCATCGAGAACCCTCCGCCGCTGAATCCGCCGAATCCGCCGGCTCCGCCGCCCGCCGCGCCGCTCATTCCGGCGTGGCCGAACTGGTCGTAACGGGCACGCTTGTCGGGATTCGACAGCACGTCGTAGGCTTCCGCGGCCTCTTTGAATTTCTCCTCAGCCTCCTTGTCCCCGGGGTTTTTGTCGGGGTGAAACTGGATAGCCGCTTTGCGGTAGGCCTTCTTTATTTCGTCAGCGTTAGCGTTTTTCTGGACGCCCAGCACTTCGTAGTAGTCCCTTTTTTCTGCCATGGTCTTATTCTCCTACAACGACTTTAGCGAAGCGCAGCACCTTTTCACCCAGCATGTAACCCGTCTGAACAACGTCGATAACCTTGCCCTTCTTCTCTTCGCCTGCGGCGAACCGGGCAACAGCCTCCGAAAGGTCGGCATCGAACTCCTTGTCCTTGACCTCGATTTCGGTCACGCCCTTCTGGCGCAGCGCCTCGGTGAATTTCTGCGAAATGAGCAGCACGCCGGCGCGCAGCGCCTCCAGATCGTCGCTCTTCTCCATGGCGTCCACGGCCCGCTGCACATCGTCGCGCACGGGCAGCATCGCCAGCAGCACGTCGCGGCCCCCGGTCTGCACCAGGTCCATCTTCTCCTTGAGCGTACGCTTGCGGTAGTTGTCGAACTCGGCCTGCAGGCGAACATATTTATCCTGCCATTGGGCTACGGCCGATTCGAGCGCCTTTGCGGCATCGCCTTCGGCAGCGGATTCATCGTCTGCCATTGTGTCAGTCGCGTCGTCGGTTTCATCTGCCACATTGGCACAAGGCTCCCCGTCGCACGACGGATACCCCTCGCCGGGAACGAATCCTTCATCGCCGCTAACGGCTTCATTATAAACTTTTTCCTTTTTCATATCTTTTATTTTTCGGTTTTTCCTCCCCTTATTCGAACAAATTGCATACCAACCGCCGGACAGCGGCTATCCGATGATGAAAATCGCCGGGCGTTTGTTCAGTTCGGGCAGCGGGCAGCGGCGCCACTCCCCTGCCGTATGGGTTTCGATCCGTTCGCCCGGGGCCGTAAGGTCCACGGCCACCGTCAGCCGCGTTTCAGCGGCGAGCGTCTGCAGGAGTTGCTCCATCAGCTTCACGTTGCGGTACGGGGCTTCGATAAAGAGTTGCGACTGCCCCTCCGTCAGCGCCCGGCGTTCGAAGAAACGAATGGCCCTGGCCCGCTCGGGCGGTTTCACGGGCAGGTAGCCGTTGAAGGCGAACGACTGCCCGTTCAGCCCCGAAGCCATCACCGCCAGGATAATCGACGAAGGCCCCACGAGCGGCACGACGCGAATCCCGCGGCGGTGACACGCCGCAACGACCAGGGCCCCGGGATCGGCGACGCCCGGCACGCCAGCCTCGGAGATCACCCCGGCCGAACGGCCTTCGACAAGCGGCGCAACCAGCTCTTCGACCTCGCGGCCGGCCGCGGTATGCTCGTTCAGTTCGCGGAACTCCAACGAGTCGATCGGCCGGGCAATACCGGCTTTCGACAGAAAGCGCCGCGCCGAACGGGTATTCTCGACGATGAAATAATCCAGCGAGTCCATCACGGCCCGGTTGGACGCAGGCAGCACATCCCACGGCGCCGTTTCGTCCGAAATCGGACAGGGAATCAGATAAAGGGTTCCGTAAGCCATTACTCCTTGAGGTAGATTCGTTTCACACGCCCCGACACCGAGGTCATGATTTCATAGGGGATCGTGTCGAGCACCCGGGCCATCGTTTCGAGGTCGTTGCCCGGCTCGGCGGAGAAAATCAGCACTTCATCCCCCTCCGCAACGCCCGCAATGTCCGTGATGTCGATCATGCAACTGTCCATGCAAACCCGTCCCACGATCGGCGCAGGCTGCCCGGCCACGCGCATCGACCAGCGGCCGCAGCCCAGGTGGCGGTCCAGTCCGTCGGCATAACCCACGGGGACGGTCGCCGTCACGGTCGGCCGCGTCAGCTTCCCGGCGCGTCCGTATCCCACGGCGTCACCCGCCTCAAGGTGCTTGATCTGCACGATTCGGGTCTTCAGCGTCGAAACCGGGCGCAGGGCCGCGTTGTGCTCCCATCCGAAGCCATAAAGCCCCAGCCCGAGGCGGCACATGTCGAACTGCGCCTCGGGAAAGCGTTCGATAGCCGCCGAGTTGGCCGTGTGGCGGATGACGGAATACGGCAGCGACGCGGCTATGGCAGCACTCATGCGGTCGTAGCGCGCGATCTGTGCACGCGTATAGGCGTCCTCTTCGGGCATGTCGGCACAGTTCAGGTGCGAGAAAACCGACGCTACCTTCACGGCGGGCAATGCCGGCAGTTCGGCACACAGGCGTTCGATCTCATCCTCCATGAATCCCAGCCGGTGCATGCCCGTATCGAGTTTCAGGTGGATCGGGTAGCGGATTTCCCCGGCGTGCGACACCGCGTCGGCAAAGTCGGCGAGCGAGCGGAAACTGTATATCTCGGGTTCGAGGCGGTTGGCGATCATCACATCGAAGCTGTCGGCATCGGCGTTCAGCACCACGACAGGCATCGTAATCCCCCGTTCGCGCAGCAGCACGCCCTCGTCGGCAAACGCCACGGCGAGGTAGTCGACACCCTGGTGCTGGAGCATCTGCGCCACCTCGAAATCGCCCGCACCGTAAGACCCGGCCTTGACCATCGCTACGAGCTTCGCAGAGAAATCGAGTTTCGAGCGGAAATAATTGAGATTGTGGATCATGGCATCGAGATCGACCTCCAGCACCGTCGTATGACTCTTACGCGCCAGCGCGTGGGCCAACTTCTCGAAACGGTACTCCCGGGCGCCTTTCAGCAGTACGGCACGCCCCGCCACGGCCCGGCGGCCGATGCGGGCGATGCACTCGTCGGTCGAAGCGTAAAACTCCTTGTCACAGTCGAACAGCGAGGCGTAACGTTTCAGTTTCGGCCCGATACCGATCAGCGTGTCGATGCCCGCCCGCGAGACCATCCCCGCCACGCGGCTGTAAAGTTCGTCGTCCGTCAGGCCGCTCTGCGCGATGTCCGACAACACCAACGTCCGGCGGCGCGAAAGCGCCACGTTGTGCAGATAATCCAGCGCCAGCGCCAACGAATTGAGGTCGAGGCTGTAAGCGTCGTTGATCAGCACCGAGTCGTTGATGCCGTCCTTGACTTCGAGACGCATGGCCACCTCGGGAGCCTCCGTAAACGACGGTGCGGGATACCCCATCGCCGCACAGAACGCCTCGACGATCTGGGCGTTGCGGCGCGACGCCGCATTGCCGATCACCGCCTCCGGAACCTCGCGGCAGGCCGCCGCGTCACAGAGTTTCCGCCCCGCGAAATGCGATGCGATCATGCGGCCCAACGGTTCGTAATAACTATGATAGACGATCGTTTTGGCGCTGTGGGCCAGCACCATTTTTTCGATACATTTTTGTTCCAGATTGAGGAAATTTTCCTGATGCGCATCGCCAATCGAGGTGAAAACCACCACGTCGGGACGGATGATGCGCTCCAGGCGCGCCATCTCACCGGGCTTCGAAATTCCGGCTTCGATCAGCGCCAGTTGTTCATCGCCCTCGATCATCAGCACCGACAGCGGCACGCCCAACTGCGAATTGTAGCTCTTGGGCGAGCGGTAGCACTTCATCCCCGCAGGCAGTTCCTCGGCGATCCACTCCTTGATGACCGTCTTGCCGTTCGACCCGGTGATGCCCACCACCGTACCCTTGAACTGCGCCCGGTGGTAGGCCGCCAGGCACTGCAAAGCGGCAATGGCATTCTCCACGAGCACGTAACCGCAGCCCGGGAGCGTTTCGACGGGCCGTTCGACCAGGAAAGCCCGCACTCCTCGCGCGTACATCTGTGCGATAAACGCGTGCGAATCGTGGTTCGCGCCGCACATGGCGACGAACATCGGTCCCGAGCCCAGTTCGCACGTCAGCGAACGGCTGTCGGTCACCACCGACTGCACGTCACAGTCCGTTCCCGAGAACTTACCGCCCACGACGGCGGCGATTTGCGAAAGAAGATATTTCATAAAATATCCAATAGTTTATCTTTTGTACTTTCATTTTCAAAAGTACGAAACCATTTTGCAGTCTGCAACTGGTGTCCGTTGCCGCTTTTTGATCGGCAAAAAGCAGCGCAGGATTCCGACCCGATGCCGGAGCCGTGAAACAACGATCCGGCTAAAAGTGGCAAGAAACGGGGCCGGGCGCGTGCGCCCCCGCGAATAGGCGCCCGTTTCGAACGTTAGCCGGGACGTTGTAGGCAAGGCCTCCGCCGGAGAGTTTTTGGTACTTTTTGCGGTCAAAAAGTACAAAGAAGCCCCGCGGACGCAGACTGCGAAATCACGACAAATCAAACGTCACGATCGTAATCCCCGCCCCGCCTCGGTCCGCATGTTCATCGGCCGCCGAGGCGATCTCGGGAACCGTCCGCAGATAACGGCGAATCTCCTCCTTCAGAGCGCCCGTACCCTTGCCGTGGAGAATCGACACCGTGCCGACTCCCACCATCAGGGCATCGTCGATAAAGTTCCGCACCTCGTCCAGGGCCTCCGAAGCGCGCATACCACGCACGTCGATGTGGTCCTTGAAGTTGAGCTTGCGCGACGAAATGTCCACCGACACGACCGTGCGGGCCGCAACGGGACGCGTCGCCTCGCGGTATTCGTTGTTCGACACCACCGTCAGCAGGCTTTTATCCACCGTCGTAAGTATCTGTCCGAACGCCACCTGAGCCCGTTTACCCTTCACCGATTGCACCACGCCGACCATATCCTGCCCGGTCATGCGGACCTTCGATCCGGCAACCACCTCGCACGGCTTCTCGGGTTCCGGCGCGGCATCCGGAGCCTTCGCGTCCGGCTGCGCCTTGCGCTCGGCGCGGCGCTGGCGGCGGCGTTCGATGCGCTCGATCTCACGCGCCACGGAGGCCTCCTTCTCGGCCGAATCGGCCTTCTCGACCACTTCGCGGAAGTCGTCCAGCTCGCGCCGCGCCAGCCGCGTCAGCTCCTTCTCGGCCTGCGCCTCGCGGATGGTTTTGATGGTATTCTCGATCTGCCTGTTGGCGTCGGCAATCAGCTGCTGTGCCTCCTGCTTGGCTTTTTTCAGAATTTCCTGCCGTTCGGCGCGGATCTTCGCCAACTGCTCGGCATAATTCTGTTCCAGTTCCTCGACCTTGCGGTCCGTCAGGCGGATGCGGTCGCGCTTCTGTTCCCAGTAGTGTTTGTCGCGGGCGATCTCGCGCAGTTGTTTTTCGATATTGACATGGTCCGACCCGGCCTTCTCGCTCGCAGCACGGATAATATCCTCCGGAAGCCCGATCTTACGGGCGATCTCCACCGCGAACGAACTGCCCGGCTTTCCCGTTTCGAGGCGGAACAACGGCCGGATATTCTGCACGTCGAACATCATCGCACCGTTGGCGATGCCCTCTACCGACGAAGCGTAATACTTGATATTGGCATAGTGGGTCGTAATCACGCCGTAACACCCTTTGTCGAGCAGCCGTTCGAGAATCGCCTCGGCGATGGCCCCGCCGATGATCGGCTCGGTTCCCGACCCGAATTCATCGATCAGCACCAATGTGCGGCCGGAAGCCCCGGCCAACATGTGCTTCATATTGAGCAGGTGCGACGAATAGGTCGACAGGTCGTTGTCGATCGACTGTTCGTCGCCGATGTCGATGAAAATACTCGTGAAGACGGGCAGTTCCGAAACCTCCGAGGCCGGAACCGGAAATCCGCACTGGAACATATACTGCACGATACCGGTGGTTTTCAGGCACACCGACTTACCGCCGGCATTAGGACCCGAAATGACGAGGATATGCTTGCGGCGGTCGAGCTGCAAATCCAGCGGCACGATCTCGCGCCCGGCAGCGCGCAGCGTCTGCTGCAACAGCGGATGGCGGGCATTCTTCAGCACCAGCCGGTCGTCGGTCGAAAGGATCGGCTTCACACACCCGTTCTCCGAAGCCCAGCGGCCCTTGGCACGCAGCATGTCGATCTCGGCGAGGTAGTCGCCCGAATCGGCGATCAGCCCCGCATCGGGACGGATCGCTTCGGTAAACTCCGTAAGGATGCGCACGATCTCGCGCCGCTCGGCATATTCCAGTTCGCGCAGTTCGTTGTTGATCTCCACCACCTCGACCGGCTCGACGTAAAAAGTCTTTCCCGTCGCCGATTCGTCGTGGATAAAGCCGCTCAGTTTGCGTTTGTTGGCCGCCGACACCGGAATCACGGCCTTGCCTTCGCGGATCGAAATCTGGGCGTCGGCGTCGACGATACCCGCCCCCTTGGCCGAGGCCAGCACGGCCTGCAGCCGCTTGGCGGCCTGCCCTTCGCGTTCGCGAATGGAGCGGCGAATCTCCTGCAGGGCGGGCGACGCATTGTCCTTGACGTTGCCGAAGCGGTCGAGGATGCCGTCGATGCGCTGTACGATCTCGGGAAACGCCGCGACACCGCGCGTACGGGCATAAAGGGCCGGATAACGCTCTTCACGGTTGAGGATGAACGAAACGATGCCGCCGATCGCGGCCAGCGCGCGGCGCAGGGTCACGACCTCCTCCACGTCGAGGAACGAGCCTTCGACACGCAGTTTGGCGACGATGTAATCGACATCGGGGTATTCGCCCCCGGGAAAATCGTGCTCCATGTCCAGGAGCAGGCGCATTTCGTCGGCCAGAGACAACCGGAGTTCGATCTCGCGCGCAGAGGTCGAGAAACCCTCCGCGGCCAGCCGTTCACGGGCGGCGCGCATGGTACAACGCCCTGCGACCTGCTCACGGAGCCGGTCGAAACCTATTTTCTGCTCGAATGTGGCAGGGTAAATCATGGGGAATTAAAAATTAAAAATGAAAAATGAAAAATCGAAAGGACGCCGGCCGGGAAATTTCGCACCACGCCCTATACGACCACATCATCCTACCGAAAGGGCTGAATAAACCTCCTGTCAGCCGTCTATTTTTAATTCTCAATTTTTCATTTTCAATTTCACGGAGTCCCGCTCGGCCTTGGCAGCAGCTTTGGCGGCTTTCCGTTCGGCCTTCTCCTGCATTTTCTCGGGGCTGCGCCCGAAGAGCGAAAAATGCACATAGCGGCCGGGGTATTGCTGCAGGTTTGCCAACAGCGACGCGAGGTTGTCACTGGCTTCGGTCAGCGAATCGTAGAGGGCCGGATCGTTCATCAGCTTGCCAACGGTTCCCTCGCCCGTTTCGATCTTCGCCAGCAGGCCGTTCACCTCGCTCACCGCATCGGTGAGTTTGCGGGCGAACCCGGCATCGGCCAGTTCGGTGGTCATCCGGTTCAGGCTGCCGACGATGCTGTCGACACGCGGAGCATTGTCGCCCAGCGCATTGGCAAACTTCGAAAGATCCTCGATAGCAACTTTCAGGTTGTGCTTCTCGGCATCGAGGATTCCGGCCATATCGCCCGTAATGGCGTTCAGATGGCCCAGCGTCCCGGTGATATTCTGCGTGTTGGCCTCCATCAGGTTATTGAGGTTCGTCAGCGTGCGCGACAGATCGCCCGTCACCTGCGAAATCTTCTGCTTGAAGAAATCCAGTTCCGACCCGGCCACGTCCATCAGGTCGCGCTCGCGGAGCGAACGCAGCGTGTCGCCCGACTGGAGGTAGGTATGCGCCGTACCGTAGTTGATCTCGATGGCCTTGGCTCCCATCAGTCCGTTGCTGAATATCTTGGCCTCGGAGTCGGTCGGAATATGGTACTGGCGCTTGATGGTGAATTGCAGCACGACGTTGTCGCTGCGCCGGGGGTCGAACGAAATGCCCGTCACCGTACCGATCTTGACACCCTTCATCATGATGGGCGATGCCGACTGCACACCGTTAACCTGGTCATAAGCAGCGTAATAAACCGAATTCCGGCTGAAAATATCGAATCCTTTCAAAAACCGGACTCCGGCCCACGCGGCAATGATCATCGTCACACCGAAAATTCCGATTTTAACTTCCCTTTTCATATCCAAATAAATCTTAATTCATAAATCTTACCGTCTTCCGCTATTGCCCGAAACCACCGCGGCGCGTGTCTTTACACCGCATCCCCGTCCCGGCAGGGACTTAATCGCGAACGCCCGGAAAGGATTGCTATTTCACAATCCGCGTACCTCTGCAACTCACCACAAAGGCCCCCGGGAACACTTTGCGCACCTCGGACAGTTTCCGCTGTGCGGCTTCGCGCGTGTCGTATTCGCCCACGCCGTATTTATAGGGGAACCGCCCTTCCGCCGTAAACTGCGTCACTTTTCCGCTGTAAGAACGGAACTGCGGCGAGGTGACGGGCACGGACGACGCCGAAGCCATTACCTGGATCGTATAGCGCAAAGGCGGCTCGGCCGGTTTCTGCGCAGCAGGTTTATCTGCCGTCTTTTCCGGTGACTTGGCAGCCGGAGCAGGCGTCGCGGTTTTCCCCTGCGCGGGCTTCGCCGCCGGTTTTTCAGCGGGCTTCTCCGTGGGTTTGGCCGTCGGTTTCCCGGCGGGCTTTTCTTCGGATTTCTTCTCCGGAGCCGGTTTCCCGGCGGGAGCCTGTTCGGCAACCGCCGGAGCCGTCGTCACGGCCTGCTCTTCCTCGGCCATCCGGGCCCCGAGCACATAGGCCGAATAGTTGCGCACGGCCTGGTAGAGCGACCGGGCGATCTCGTTCTGCCCTTTCTCCGACTTCATGTAAGCCAGCTCCTGCTGGTTGGACATAAAACCGATCTCGGTCAGCACGCCCGGCATGTCCGTAGCATAGAGCACACGCAGCAACTGCGGCTTCACGCCGCGCGAATGGCGGCCCGCCTTGAGGTAGCTGTTCTGGACGCACCGGGCAAAAGCCATGCTGTATTCGCCGTAGGTGAACTGGAGATTCTGGATATAGGCCCGTACGATGGCCGCCGTCCGTTCGTCGGACATGTCGATCAGGTCTTCGCGGTTGTTCTCGAACAGGGCGTTCTCATTGTAACGCTGCTCCTTCGAACTTTCGCCCATGATCAGCGTCTCGACGCCCCGCACCCCCGTCGCCTTGGGCGCGGCATTGGCGTGGATCGAGATGAAGAGGTCGCCGCCGGCCTTGTTGGCAATGTCGGCCCGGGCCTGCAGGTCGGTCGCCAGGTCGCTTCCCAGCGTCTTGTCCGTCGTGCGGGTGTAGACCACCTTCACACCGGGCATCCCATCCTCGATGAGTTTTCCGAGTTTGAGCGCCACCTTCAGCGTGAGGTCCTTTTCATAGACCCCGCCGTAGTGTGCACCGGGAAATTTTCCTCCGTGCCCGGCATCGATTACCACGACTTCGACACCGTGCGCAATATTCCCCGCAGACGCAACGTTCCTAAAAACAGTTACGGCAGCGAAGGCGAATAACAACAATAGTCGTGTGCGCATATTTAATAGTATCAAGTGTGAGCTTTCTATAAATTTTTACCTATCTTTGTCGGGCCGAAAACGCGGCGGGAAGGGTTCAGAGCCCCGATCCGGGCGTTTTTGCCGACACGTCGGCAAAGGTACTGAAATTTTTTGGGATTTTGGATAAAATTAGGGTAAAATATCTCTTGTCGGCGACGGTAATCCTGCTGTTTGCCCAGATGGTTCTGGGCGGCGGAACGTCCCGCACGGCCTATTTTCCCGCCGCCGGAGACAGCATCCAAACTCCTTCCCGGGCCGACTCGATCCGCCCCGATACGAGCGTCCGTCCCTCCTTCATCACTCCTTCGCGCCGCGAAGCCCGCCGGCAGAACCGCCGCAATGCGGCCTTCAACGCTCTGTCGCAGCAGGAGAAGGATTCGCTCTTCTCGGCACAGGTCGATTCGCTCGTGGCACAGAAAGCCGACTCGCTGAAAGCCGACTCGCTCGCAACGGACACGCTCCACCGCGACTCGGTAAAAAAGCCCCGGCCCGCAGGAGCATTCCTCGACGATCCGATTTCGGGTAAAAACACCGACTCGCTGGTCTACGATGTCCGCAACAAACTCGTCTACATCTACAACCAGGGCGACGTGACCTACCAGAACAGCAACCTGAAGGCCGACTACATGCGTATCAACATGGATTCGAAAATGGTCTACGCCTACGGCAAGCCCGATTCGCTCGAGGGCAAGGCGATCGTCACCAAGCCCGAATTCACCGAAGGGTCGGCCACTTACCAGATGGACACGATCACCTACAACCTCAACTCGAAGAAAGCGAAAATCAAGGGCGTGGCCACGCAGCAGGGCGATGGCTGGCTGGTAGGCGGCAGCGTGAAGAAGATGCCCGACAACACGATCAACATCGAGCACGGCAAATACACCACCTGCGACGAGACGGACCACCCCCACTTCTACCTGGCGATGACCAAAGCCAAGGTCATTCCCGGCAAAAAGGTGATCACCGGCCCGGCCTACCTCGTGATGGAGGACGTACCGATCTACTTCCTCGGCATCCCCGAGGGTTTCTTCCCGATCAACATGGGCCCCAAATCGGGACTGCTGATGCCCACCTACGGCGAAGAGTACTCCAAGGGCTTCTTCCTGCGCGATCTGGGTTACTACTTCACCCTGGGCGAATACGCCGACCTGGCCGTGCGCGGCGGTATCTACACACTCGGCTCGTGGGAGGCTTCGGCCGCCTCGCGCTACATCAAGCGCTACAAGTACAGCGGCAGTTTCAACATGCAGTACTCGAACGTCAAGACCGGTGAAAAGGGCGAGGACGACTACATCAAGCAGAGCAACTTCCGCATCCAGTGGACCCACTCGCAGGACGCCAAGGCCAACCCGGGATCGACCTTCTCGGCCTCGGTGAACTTCGCCACCAGCGGTTACAGTCGCTACTCGGCCACCAACCTCAACGACATCCTCTCGACGCAGACCAACTCGACGGTCTCCTATTCGAAAAACTGGGCCGGAACGCCTTTCTCGCTGTCGGCGAACATGGCCATCTCGCAGAACTCGCAGAACAAGACGATCTCCATCACGCTGCCTACGATGGTCTTCAACGTCTCGCGCTTCTATCCGTTCAAGCGCAAGGAGAAAACCGGCAAGGACCGCTGGTACGAAAAGATTTCGATGCAGTATACGGGTAAGATGACCAACTCGGTGACCACCACCGAATCGGAGGTCTTCTCCAAGGAGACGCTCGAAAACATGAAGAACGGTATCGAGCACTCGATTCCCGTCTCGGCGTCGTTCAACCTGTTCAACTACATCAACCTCTCACCGTCGGTCAACTACAACGAGAAGTGGTATTTCAAAAAGGTGGAGTTCGAGTGGAACCCCGTCACCAACCAGACCGACACGCTTCCCACGAACTACGGTTTCTACCGCCTCTACAATTACAATTTCAGCGTTTCTGCCTCCACGACGGTTTACGGCATGTACGACTTCACCAAAAAGAGCCGCAACCGCAAAATCCAGGCGATCCGCCACACGCTGACCCCCTCGTTCGGATTCTCCTACGCCCCGGACTTCAGCGACCAGAAATACGGCTATTACAAGACCCGCCAGACCGACTCGACGGGCCGCTTCACGACCTATTCGCCCTATGCGGTCAACGCCTACGGCGTCCCCTCGTCGGGCCGTTCGATGTCGATGAACTTTTCGCTGTCGCAAAACCTCGAAATGAAAATACTCTCGAAACGCGACACCTCGGGCGTGAAAAAGATCAAGCTGATCGACGAACTGCGCATCAGCGGTTCGTACAACTTCCTGGCCGACTCGATGGGGCTTTCGAACATCCCGGTTTCGTTCCGGACGACACTGTTCAACAACTTCGGCATCAACCTCTCGCTGACGCTCGACCCTTACCGTGTTTCGCCCGAAGGCAAACGCTACAACAAACTCTTCTTCCCGGGCCGTGTCGTCTCGACAGGCTGGTCGTTCGGCTACACGTTCAAATCGCGCAACGACCGGACCGAGACGGCCATCAACGACATTACGTCGATTCCCCCGGAGTACCAGAATCCATTCTACGACCCCTACGGGCAGCTCGACCCCGTGATGCGAAGGCAATACATGGCCCAAAGTTATTACGACTTCTCCCTGCCATGGAACTTCGGATTCAACTACGCGGTCAATTACTCGATCTCGTACACCAACAACGGCACGACGGGCTATCGGAAAAACGTCACCCAGACCGTCGGGTTCAACGGCTCGCTGAACGTCACGCCCAAAACCGGTATCACCTTCCAGGGCGGTTACGACATCAAGCAACGCAAACTCACCACGTCGTCGGTCTCCATCACGCGCGACCTCCACTGCTGG
This sequence comes from Alistipes montrealensis, assembly GCF_018362775.1. GTDB lineage: Bacteria > Bacteroidota > Bacteroidia > Bacteroidales > Rikenellaceae > Alistipes > Alistipes montrealensis. The sequence goes on along the minus strand of NZ_JAGYXY010000004.1, from coordinate 411,751 downwards.
CAGATGTCCTTCTCGTGGATTCCGTTCGGTTACCACCGCTCATGGAGTTTCAACATCGGCGTCAAGGCCGCATCGCTTTCCGACCTGAAATACGACAAGTCGCAGTCGATGTACGACAACATGTACTAATCCTCGGTCAACACACCGCGGTATAAACCCACAACGCTCCTCGGGAGCGTTTTTTTATGCTCCCCGGCCCCGAAAGGACGGATGTCGATTTCGGCGAAACCATACTGCATCCGGGCGGATTCGCTATTCCCAAAAGCAATATTGGTCTATGATACGGATAAATTATAAATTTTCACGTCTGCGTAACGTAGTTTTCCTTTATTATGCGTATATTTAAACCACAACACCTTAAAACACATACGTACCTATGAACAGAACTCGCCTCAGCACAAGGGGGGGGGAATTTGAGTACTCCGCCCCGGCCATCGACATCGTAGATGTCCGCATTGAAAAAGGATTCGCCGAAAGCGACGTTGTAAACTACGGTCCCGAAGGAGACGCCGGCAGCGATCCGGGGCTCAACGACGGCGGCAGCTATTAAAACCGACTGCAATGAAGACATTCTTCCAATCGATGATGTCCTTTGCAGTAGCTGCAATGGCATTCACCGGGTGTTCTTCCGATCCGGAAGTAGCTCCCGAAGTACAACCTATTCAGTTGGAACTCATTGCCGGAAACACAACGCGGACCGAGATCGGTCCGGATAACAAAATCTCCTGGAGCGAATCCGGCGAAACCCTCAAAATCCTCGAAAAAGTAGACGCGGCGACTCTGAGCGCACTGGACAACAACGGTTACACGAAAGATGCGGCCTCGGGCAAAGCCTCTTTCACGGTTGCGCTGCCGGCCAAAACGGGGACCTCGTTCCATTACGCGACCCTCCATCCCAAAGGAGCTTACGCATCCAGCAGCAACACCGACTTCGCCGCAATCAAATTCGTCGTTCCCGAAATTCAGCTTCCGACAACAACGAGTTTCGACCCCGATGCCGACATTCTGGCATCGAAGACGATTGTGACCGACGCCCAGCCGACATCTCTGTCGCTTCAATTCGCCCGAATCGTCGCGCTCGGTAAAATGCAGCTGACCGACCTGGCCGTGGAAACGGACGAAACCGTTTCCGACATCACGTTCACCGCCCCCGGCAAAGTGGTTACCGGCCGCGGCAAATTCAATTTCGATACCGGCAATATCCTGACGGATCAATGGGGTTACTCCGGACAAAGCAAGGAATATGTTTCCATGCTGTACGACGATGTATCCGCGACTGCAACCTTCGACGCCTGGTTTTCCTGCGCCCCGTTCTCGGTCGGAGCCAACGAAACCTTTACCGTCGAGGTCGTTACCTCGCGAGGGACTTACACCCGCACCGTAACCATTCCTGCCGACGGCAGCCTGAATTTCACATTGGGCGACCTGACGACCTTCAGCGTCAATATGTCTTCGGCCGACTTTACCCCGGCCGTTACCGACCCCTCGGTCTTCACGGTTACCTTCGGCTCACATCCGGTCTCAAAAGTTAATTATACCCCCGAACTCAACCTCGGCGTGACGGGCAGTTCGGCATCGAAGCTCACATTCGCATTTTCGACTACCAGCGAAGCGATCCGAAGCACAAATCCATTAAGCGGTTACGACGGAGCATCAGGCGGCCACGGCTGGTGGTCGGCAAAAAATACGACCCTGACGCTCGGCAGTATCGACCTAAACGGTAAAAGCAACTTCGCCCTAACATTTGCCGCCGGAGCCGGAGCCACCACCATACAAGCTTCGATCTCCAAAGACGGGACCAATTTCTTCCCGCTCTCCCTAAACGACGCTGCCATAACGGCCGACAAGACCGGAACCGGTCTGCTGAAAACCGTGAACTTCAATCTGAATGCCGCCGTCACCGAAACCGTATTCATCAAATTCGAAAACACGGGTGCTAACAGTTGCCAACTCGACGACATCAAACTGATGCCGCTGGATGCTCCCGCAGAGGATTCTTTCCTGATCGACTGGAAAATAGCCCCCGGATTGACTACGACGCCCGACGACGGCGGAACGTTGAGTTTCGCCGCCGATAACGGTTCGGAGGCAGCTCCCGAAAGCCAGATGATCGAATATACGTGGGAAGGCGACGACTGCACGCTTACGTTCAAAAAAGCTGATGCGGACACGTGGTACACCGTTACGCAAAACGACAACGGCAACGGAACCGGCACGCTGACCATCCAGACCGATCAATACACAGCTACCGACGCAGATCGCACGGGTAAAGTAACGATAGCTTTAATAAAAAATAGTACCCCAGCAATAACACATGTCATTACCATCACACAAAAAGCTGCCGGGGCGACAACCATAACTTACGTGGAAGCAACGACAACGGATGATATTACCAATGGGGAATACATTTTCATAGGTGAATTTTCAGGAACATCCTATTATTTACCGACAACTCCAACCTCAACCCGCCCTGTTTCTTCAGCCATTCCGTCGAGTGTTATCTTTTCGGGAAATACCATATCATCACCCACCAGCGATATGACATGGACATTTACAACCTCCGGAGATGGTTTTATCATCACCTCAACAGCCGATCCAACCCAAGCACTCGGATGCATCAACAATAATAATGGCTTGAGTATCGGCAATTCCTATTCGAACCATATATGGACGCTCTCAAAAGTGAGTGCAAACTATGGTTGGAGTATCTGCGACACAAAAGCTCCGGGTAGTGGAAGTTCTATCTCGCCAAGGTACATGGCCACTTACAATGCAACCAATTGGCGAACATACGGAGGTGCAGGAACTAACCAGAACGGAACATTCCGCATTTTTAAAAAACAATGAACTTCGGGCGGGGGAGGTGACAATCCTCCCCCAGGCCCTACCCCGGGATTAAAACCCGCTATCCCCGAATATACCGGCTGGGCAGAGCTGCCCGCGGCAAAAGAGGATAACGACTACATCTGTTTTACGCACAAGGCGCTGCCGTCCGACGCATCGAAACGCAACTACTCGTTCTGTTTCGACAAGACAGTCAACTGCTCGCAATGGGTGGCTTATCCGTTGCATGCGTGCTATTTCGTCGACAGCGGCGTCAGGACGGACAACTTCGGCTACGACAAGGAATTCGAGTCGGCATGGGAAAGCTATGCCGGACAGTATCAGGCGAACATCGGCACGGGGGCTTACTACTCCGCGGCCGGCGTGCAGACCCACTCGCGGGGACACCAGTTACCCTCGGCCGACCGCAACCGTAACACCGCCGACAACAACACGACGTTCTATGCGACGAACATGACCCCGCAGTTGCAAACGCTCAACGGCGGCATGTGGCAGCAACTGGAAGGCAAAGTGCGCCAATGGGCTTCGAGCGATACGCTCTATGTGGTTACGGGAGCGTATTTTGCGAATAAAAACAACCTGGTTTACGACAACAAGGGCAGCGGAAAAGCCTGCCCCGTGCCGACGAGCTACTACAAAGTGGTATTGAAGTCGCGGGTAAGCGGCAAATGGGTTGTCGACTGCGCCGCCTCCGAGTTGCAATGCATCGGATTCTGGGTCGACCATGCTGCCGGAAGCTGGAGCATAACGGGAAGCGTCCGCAGCGTAGAAGAGATCGAAAACCTGACAGGCTTCTCCTTCTTCGCCAATGTACCCTACGCACCGAAAAGCAGTTACACGCTTTCCGACTGGAACCTGTAAACGAGAGGAGTCTATGGAAAAAGGCGGGGATGCTCGATCGCATCCCCGCCTTTTCATGTTTTTATTTACGCGTCACCTCCGCCGGCGTGCGGTCGATGTAGTTGGGATAGCGGAACTGCGGCATTCCGAGCGCCATCACGGCGCAGATGCGGCGGTCGTCCAGCCCCAGCATCCCGGCCAGTTTCTCCTGCTTGTCCTGCCGCAGGGCCGTCAGCACGAATCCCATGTAAATCTGACTCACGCCCAGCGCTTCGGCCATCAGCGAGGCATTCTGGTAAGCCAGGTTGGCATCCTCCGCCCCGAAACGGTTCGCCTTCGGGGCATGGATGAACAGCACCGCCGTAGCGCCCCGCAGGATACGGTCGCGCCCTTCGGCATATTCGCGCCGCAGGCGTTTGAAAACCGGAACGTAGCGGTAAACCCCCGGCACGATACGGCTCAGCCACGGTTTCACGAGGGGATGCAGCAGACGTTTTTCGAGTTTGCCGAAAACCCCGAGCGTATATTCCGCAATGGCGCGCAACTGCGCCGGGTCGGTCACCAGCGTATAGCCCAACTGGCGGGCGTTGCTCGCCGTCGGAGCACGGTCGGCCGCTGCGATAATGCGGTCCAGCATCTCCTGCGGCACGGGACGCGTCAGAAGGGCGCGGTTCGAACGCCGCACGGCCAACAGCAGTTCCACCTGTTCGGGCGTAGGCATCGCGGCGTAATCGGCCGCATGCACCCGCCCCGCCGGGAACTCCGCATGCTCCACCGATCCCGTGGGACAGGCTGCCACGCAATGCCCGCAGACGATGCAGTTTTCGGGTTTGTGCAGCGTCACGTCGCCGCCCGCCTTCTCCTGCACGAAAATCTGCGAAGGGCATACCTTCACACAACGGCCGCAGCGGATGCAGCTCGAATCATTCACACGAATCATATCCATATCATTCGATTTTTTACGTATCTTTGGTTTCCTAACGGCACTTCTATTTGCCGGAACCCCGGCACAAATCCGTTTTTTGGCCCTACCCGGCTTTTTCGTACCTTTGTACCGATTTCAATTCCCAGAACCATGTACCCCGTCATCATCCGTCCTTTCAGCCGCCTCTCCGCCGACGAATACCACCGCATCGTCCGGGCGCGGGAAGCCGTCTTTTTCCTCGAACAGCACATCACCGCCCCCGATGCGGATGCAGTCGATCCGCAGAGCGTGTTCCTGTGGATGGAGGACGGGGAACGCGTCGTGGCTTTCCTGCGCATCATCCCCGCCGGGATCGTCTACGCCGAAGCCTCCATCGGGCGGGTGCTGGTCGACGCCTCCTACCGCCGCCGCGGGTTGTGCCGTCTGGCAATGCACCAGGCCTTGCGCTACATCGCCGAACACTGGGGCCCGCAGCCCGTCCGTATCTCAGCCCAGAAGCACCTCGCGGAATTCTACGCGTCACTGGGTTTCGAAACCGTCTCCGGCGAATACTTCGAAGCGGGCATCCCCCATGTCAAAATGCTCCTGCGCAAATAAAAGAACCCCGGCGGCAAGGTCTGCCCCGCCGCCGGATTCCGATCAGTGTTTCACACCCTCCATTTCGGCCGGGTCGTGCTTGTATTTGAAGACGAAGGCGAAGACCACCGCCACCACGAGCGCATACCCTGCGAAGATGAACCACGAATCGGGCCAATGGAAGGCATCCACGACGGCGCCCGCGGCATACGAACCGAAGAAAGCGCCGAAACCGTTGGTCATGATCATGAAAACGCCCTGCGCCGAAGAGCGGATTTCGCGGCTGGTCTCCTTCTCGACGAAGAGCGACCCCGAAATGTTGAAGAAGTCGAACGCTACGCCGTAGACGATCATCGAAAGTACGAGGAACGCCGCACCCGACCCGGGGTTGCCGATTCCGAAGAATCCGAAGCGCAGTACCCACGCCAGCATCGAGATCAGCATGACCTTCTTGATGCCGAAGCGTTTCAGGAAGAAGGGAATCAACAGGATACAGAAGGTCTCGGACATCTGTGACAGCGACAGCAGAATTACCGAGTGCTTCACGATCGCCGAATCGGCATACTCGGCCATCGTGCCGAAATTCTGGATATAGCTGTCGCCGAAAGCGTTGGTAATCTGCAACGCAGCGCCCAGCAGCATCGAGAAAATAAAGAAGATGGCCATGCGCTTCTCCTTGAAGAGCGCGAAAGCCCGCAGGCCCAGCGTATCGACCCACGACTGCTTCTGCACGCTGCGCTGGACGGGACACCCGGGCAGCGAAAACGAATAGACCGCCAATACGAACGACAGCAGGGCCGAAACGTACAACTGCCACTCGGTGAGTTTGATCTGCACGCCCCCGATGTGCGTCAGGTCGACGAACCACATTGCGGCGATGAATCCCACGGTTCCCCATACGCGGATGGGCGGGAAGTGTTTCACGGTATCGAGCTTCGCCAGATCGAGGGCGTTGTAGGCCACCGAGTTCGACAGGGCAATGGTCGGCATGTAGAACATCACGCTCAGCAGCATGCAGCTATACAGCGGAGCATAGGCCGTCTGCGAGGCTGCGGCAATCAGAAACGCACCGCTGACAAGGTGGCAGATGCCCAGCAGTTTCTGCGCCGGAATCCATCTGTCGGCGATGATTCCCATCACGGCCGGCATGAACAGCGAGGCGATCCCCATCGTCGCGAAAAAACTGCCGATCTGCAATCCCGAGAAGTCGAGGCCGCCGCCCAGATAAGCGCCCAGCGAAATAAGCCACGAGCCCCAGATCGCATACTGGAGAAAGTTCATGACGATAAGCCGAAATTTAATTCCCATAATTTTCTGATTTTGTGTAAATTTTAAGTTTCAAGCGGTTTTTCCCTTCCGGGATTAAAGCAAATGTACGAAAAATAATTCGGAATTTTCTTTGCATTTGCAAAATAAAGTTCTACTTTTGCATCACCAAAATATCATTGAGCTATGGTGTAATGGTAACACAACAGATTCTGGTCCTGTTATTCTAGGTTCGAATCCTGGTAGCTCAACACAAGAAAGGATGTTCATCGCGAACATCCTTTTTTATGTTTTATAGCCGTAAAAAAGGAGTCCCGGACCCAACGGCCGGAACTCCCTCAAAAATCGGACAATACCCTACTTCGTCACGCAAATATCGTCGATAAACCAGCGCGAGAACTGACCCGAAGCCGGTTCGCTCGTGAAACGCACTGCCGTGGAAGCCGTCGCACCCTCGATCGTCAGCGTGAAATTCTTAAATTCCGTGTAGGTCAAACCGCTCACGACCTTTTTCGCTGCGCCGTCAATCGTACCGCCGCCGATCACCTCGACGACTACCGACTTCAGGTCGCCGTTCATGTCCTTGGCGCCGCTGTTCGAATGCACCGAAGTGTTCTTGTAAGCCATCGCGTCGAACGAGAGTTTCAGCGTTCCCGAAACCCCGAAAGCCGGGGTCAGCAATGCGCCCGTATTGTTCGTGTACGAACCCTGGGCCACGGTCTGCGTCTCGACAAAACCGATCTGGGCATATCCCGGACGCTGGCGGACATTGCTGCCCGAAAGACCGTTCTTCGTCGCTGCATCCCACGTCGCGATGTCGCTGCCGCAGAAGTTGAGCATGCCGGCCAGTTTGTCGCCGTGACGGTAGTCGAGTCCCGTCGTCAGGCGGTCGAACGGCTCGAAGTAGACCGCACCCGCCGGTTTCTGGGTATTGAAGGTGGGAATCTTCTCGACGACCACGCACGAATGGAGACGTATCTCACCGCCGTTACCCACCGTTCCGGCGTTCACCGTGACCTGATTGAACGGCGTAACCCGGATATAAAGCGTTCCGCGGCGTTCGAGCGGTATCTGCGGGGTAATGTCGATCGTCCAGTAGAAGAAGTTCTTACCGCTGCCGACCGTCTTGCCCTGCGGAATCACGAAATGCGGTTCATCGGTTGGGGCCGGCGTATACCAGACGGTATTGTCATTCGAATAAGAGAGCGTCCAGTTGGCCGGAGCCGTTCCCGATCCGCTCCATCCGAACGAGAAGCGGAACGCGCCGTCGATCGCCTCGTTGAGCGGGAAGGTGAAGAGCGCATAGTCCTTGTCCTTGCCGCTGGTCCACGACTTCATCGGCAGGTTGTGGTGGCCGCTGCCCTCGTTCCAGTAGCGGAAACCCAGATTGCCGCCCGAGGAGCTCAGTTTGGCGGTGATATTGGCCCCCGTGCCGTCCATGGCCGTCACGGCCACGCCGTCGATCGAACCCGTACCGTTCGAACCGGAATAATAGATATACTTGCCGTCGCCGTTGGTCGCCGTCTTGGTCATGATCGAAAGCACGTAAGGCAGCCCGATACCGCCGTCGAAACGGGGCGACGACATCGTAATGTCCTTCTCCGTACAGGGCATCACGGCATAAGCGCCGTCGTAAATTCCGGCAATGCCGCACAATTGGCCGCTCCCGACGGGAACCGCGTCGATACCGAACGTGCTGGCCTGGCGGGCGTAAAGCACGAACCGTTCGTCGTCCTGCGTCTGCACGGTGACGTTGTCGCTCAGCTTCTTGTTTATGTCGCTGACCACTACCTGCACATTAAGCGTCACGAACATCGACTCATACTCGCCGGACATCAGTTCGGCATAGGTCACGGGAATCGCCGCAGGCGTCACCTGCGTCGTCTCCGTCCGGCTCACCATCTCGTCCGAAGCAGGCTTCACCTCCATCACGCCGGTCGCGGCATTCACCCCGACGACCGCGCCTTTCAGGTCGATCTCCAGCTCTTCGCCCGGTTTGCGGTAGAGCACCTCGTCGGTGCGCAGCGTGATGCCGCAGTTGGCTTTCAGGGCGCTCTGAAGCGCGATGCAGTTGTCATAATAATTGTTGTCCTGGACACTCGACACCACGATTCCGCGCATCTTCACATCCTGCGTCACCGTGTAATCGCCGTCGGCGGCCAGTTTCCGCAGGTCCGGAATGCTCAGGTAACCCTGTGCCGTCGACGAAGCCTGCACGAAGGACAACTCCTCCACGACCGACGGGTTCCGTTTGGCCGTAACGCGGATCGTCAGCGTCCGGGCCCCGGAAGTATCGTTTTCGGCGATAGATACCGCTACGGTAGCCATACCCGTGGCTTCGGTCTTCGAAAGTTCGGCCCACGAGGTGTCGTCACCCGCTACGGAGATCGTCCAGTCGCAGTTGGCCGCAACGTCGAAAGAGAGCGTCGTTGCGAACGACGGCGCGAGAATCGCATGCGTGCTCAGCGAAACCGACTGTCCGGGCAGGTCCACGCCGTCTTTGCACGCCCCGGCCGCGAGCAGCAGCGCGAAGGCTGCCGCGATCCGGAAAAAGCTATTTAAAAATCTGTTCTTCATAATGCTTACTTTTTGAGGTCTACCAATACGGGAAGGTGGTCGGAAACCGTCATCACGTTGATCTCCTCATACGACGGCACGGCTGTCCCCAGCACCTCGTATTCCGGCGAGTTGCCCGTGTAGACGAGCACATAGTCGATGCGCGACGGCGAAGTGGTATTCACGAAGGTATTGGCCGAGGTGCTGATAATCTTCCACGATTCGAGCGCCACAGCCGGCAGTTTCGACGTGTTGAGGTCGCCGGCCAGGTAAATCGGCTTGGTGTAGGAAGCATAGTTGGCGGCGATATACTCGCTGATGATCTCGAACGACCGCAACCGGTTCGCCTCTTCCTGGTGACAGAAGTGCGTGGCGATGAAGATGTAATCGTCGAACTCCGCGAGGAAGAACTTGCGGGCCTCCGTACCGGGCAGGTCGCCGGCATAGGTGGTCTTGGGCGCCGCCTTGCAGAGGATGCCGATACCATATTCACCCCCGCGGTAGTCGATCGTCTTGCAGTAATAGGGACGCAGGCCCGTGCGGTCCGCCAACTCCCGTAACTGGTCGTTGGGATGCCACGTGGTGTTCTTGTCCAACTCCTGCAGCGCGATCACGTCGGGGTCCATCAGCGAGATGACCTTGGCCGTGTTGTTATAGTTCGCACGGTCGGTCCCGGAGTTCTGGGTCCACCCCTCGCAGCGATGGGTGTTGTAGGTCGCCAGCCGGACCGAATTGGGCAGGCGGTCGTAACCCTGCCCGTCGTAGGGATTCTCGGGTTCGTTGGAGGTCATGTCCCCGAAATCGAAATCGGAGTTGTCCCCGTCCAGTTCGGAGCAGGCCGCTCCGGACAGCATGAGGCAGCAACCGGAGAAGGCGAGCAATATGAATCGTTTGATTTTCATGATCTTTCGTTTTTCAGGTTAGAAATTCAGGCCGTCGTTCCAGCCGGGATTCTGCGAAATGGCGCCCTGTGTCAGCACCCGGTCGTCGGTAGGCACAGGATAGAGGTAGTCGCGCGCTTCGTTCCACGTACGGGTATAGTCCGTGTGAACGATGACGTAACCGCTCCCGCCCCCGCTGAGGAATATCTCCTTGCCGAGTTCGTACACCACCGGCGCCGAGGTCGAGGGCTTAGAGCCCGACCAGATACAGATGTCATCCACGCCGTCGCCGTTCAGGTCGTAGGAACCCGTGCCGGGGAAATAAAGTCCCGTGAAGGGCTTTTCGAAACGTTTGCCCTCCTTCCAGCGCATGATGTCCCAGTAGCGGAGGTTCTCCATCAGCAGTTCGACGGTACGTTCGCGGCGGATTTCGAGAATCACGCCCTTGTTGTCGCCCGTCACATTGGCATAGCCCGTTTCAGCCGACGCCAGGTAGGGGTCGGGGGCGGCATTGGCTGCTTCGAGCGAGAGGTTCACAACGCCCGCACGGTCGCGCAGCGGCTTGATCGCAAGGTCGATGTCGGCCTGCGTCAGCGTTCCCAGTTCGGCCTTGGCCTCGGCATAGTTGAGCATTACCTCGGCCGCGCGGAACAACGGCATGTCGCTCGTCGATGCGTTGTACGAATCGTACTTGGCCGCCTGCAGGTATTTCACCAACTGATAGCCGGTCATCGTCGCCGCAAGGTTCGGGGCCGACAGGGCCGTGTCGTCGATGCGTTTGTAGCCGGGCGTGCGAACCGTCTGGGCGAAGCGGCCGTCGCGGTTTTTGCTCTCGTCGGGCAGTTGCATCGTCTCCCAGCCGGGCTGCGCCGTGAAAGGCGTGCCGTCCTTCATCAGGTACATGTTGGCAATGTTCTTCAGCAGGCCCGGGCGTCCCATCGTGATACTCGTCAGGTAGCCGTTTACGTCGTGCTTCAGGCCGATGGCCGTGTTATAGGCCCGGGCGAGAACGATCTCCGTGTCGATGGCTTTGAGCGACGAGAACAGGTTGAGGTAAGGCGTAGTCCCCGACGTATAGACCGAATAACCGCTCTCGGTCATAAAGCGCTTCGAAGCCGTCTCGCACGCCGAAAGGTAACTTTCGTAACCCTCCAGTCCATGGTATTTGCGGAAGGTTCCCTCAAACAGGCAGACGCGGCTCTTGAGCGCCAGCGCCGTCCAGCGCGTCACGCGGTAAACCGACTTTTCGGCAGGCAGGTTGGCGATAGCGAAATCGAGGTCCCCGATCACCTTCTGCATCACCATTTCGCGCGAATCGCGGCCCTTGTAGAGTTCCTGGTCGTCCGAAGCGATCGGACGGTCGACCCAGGGCACATCGCCGTAGTACTTCACCTTTTCAAAATAGAAGTAAGCCCGGAAGAAACGCGCCACGCCTTCATACTGAAGCCGTACATGCTCGTCGGTACAGTTGGAAGAGTATTGCAGGAAGAAATTGATGTCGCGCAGTTTTTCCCATTTCCAACTGTCGGCCTTCGCCGGAATCGTGCGGTTGCCCAGCACCTCGCTCGTAAGCGTGGTTTTGGCAATGATATCCGCCGTCTCGCCGTAGATCGTCCCGGCAGCGGGGAAAATGGTATAGAAATCGTTGGTATAGAGCTGGCACTCCTCTTCCGTGTGGAAAAATTCGTCGGGAGAGAGCCTGTCTTTCGGGAAGCGGTCGAGTGCATCCTCACAGCTGTTCAGTCCGCACGCAGCCACTCCGGCAAGTAGATAAAGAATGTATTTTTTCATAACGGCAGTCGCTTTAGAAGGTTAAGTTCAGGCCCACGGAGTAGGTCCTACACCAGGGATAGACGTTCGACTTCTTGTCCTTGTCAGCAGCAGCCTGCTCGGGATCGAGGAAATCGTTTTTCAGGGCACTCCACGTAGCAAGGTTCTCGCCGCTGAAATAGACGCGGCACTCCTTGATGCCGACCTTCGAGGTCAGCCGCTTGGGAATCGTGTAGCCGACCGTAAGGTTTTTCAGGCGGCAGTAAGCCAGGTTCTGCAGATAGCGGTCGTTGGTATAGTAAGCCGTACCGGACGACGCATTGAGCGACGTGTAGGCGCGGGCACGCGGCAGGTAAGCGTCGGGATTGTCCTCGCTCCACACCCGGCTCATGAAGTTTTTGGGAATGAACGTCGCATAGGGACGGCTGTAAGGGCCCCAGAAACGCAGGTTGTCCGCGCCGGGATACCAGTCCAGCCGGCCGATGCCCTGCATGAACACCGAAAAGTCGAATCCATACCACGAGAAGTTGAGCGTGAGTCCGTACTGATAGCGGGGCGACGAGTTGCCGATCACACGGCGGTCGCCCGGATCGTCGAGCGTACCCGCGCCGCCGTTGACGATGTTGTTGCCGTCCAGGTCGAGGTACTTGATGTCGCCGGCGCGCACGCCTTTGCCGTAAGCGCCCGTTGCGGAGTAGTAACCCGCCGCCACGGTCGAGAGGTCGATCCGCGAAGCGTATTCGGCAGCCTCCTCGTCGGTGCGGAACAGTCCGTCGACCTTATAGCCCCATATTTCGCCGTATTTCTGGCCCACATAAGGCTGGTTGATCAGCCCCGAAGGGTTGTCGCACTTGGTATACTTGGCCGTATAGTCCGAGAACGAGCCCGTAATGCCGTAGCTGAAGGTGCTTCCCGCCAGTTTGAACGAGTCGCGCCAGCCGAGCACCAGTTCGTAACCCTTCGTGCGCAGGTCGCTGGAGTTGACCTGCGGCTCCGTAGCACCGTAGATCGAAGGCAGCTTCTTGCCTGTTCCGAGAATACCCTTCGTATCGCGGATGTAGAAATCGGCCGTGAGCGACAGGCGGTTGCTGAACATATTGAGGTCGAGTCCGAGGTTCTTCGAAACGACCTTCTCCCAGGTCTGGTCGCCCGACACGGGATCGCTCACCGTGGCATGCTGCCCGAGCGCCGTGCCGTCGAACGAGTAATCGCTCATCGAACCCTTGGTCGTGATGGTCTGGATGAAATCGTAGTAACCGATCTGCTGGTTGCCGAGCGAACCGTACGAAAGGCGTATCTTGAGGTTGTCGACCGTCTTGCGCAGGGGTTCGAAGAAAGCCTCTTCGCTGATGCGGTAAGCTGCCGAGAACGAGGGGAAGAAGCCGTAACGCTTGCCGCGCGGGAAGCGCGACGTACCGTCGTAACGGCCGTTGACCTCGGCCAGGTACTTGCCTTTATAATCGTAAGCCACACGATAGAACACGCCCATGATGGCATACTCGTTACGCCCGCCGTTGAGCGTAAAGTTGTTGGTTCCCTTGGCCAGGTTGAAGTCCGAAAGATCCTCGGACAGCAGGCCGTCGTTAGCCGCCGTAAGGTCGCGGAAATACTTGGCTTCGTAGTTGTAACCGCCGATAACCGTCAGGTTGTGCTTCTCGTTGAAGGACTTGTTGTAGGTTCCGTAGACATCGGCGACGTAGTAGTTCTGGTCCCACACGACCTCCTTGTATTTATTGGGGAAACTGCCCTCGGGTTCGGTCATCACCTCGCCCGGATACTGCGAATACTGGACATTGACGCTGCGGTAGTCGTTGTGCAGGTAACCCTGCGTATAGCTGAAATCGGCCTTGACGTTGAAGTTCTTGTGCAGCTTGAACGTGGCCTCGAACGTCGTGGTAATCTCCTGCGTCTTCTTGTTGCCGAAGCTCTTTCCCTTCTGCATCATGGCGCTGTAACCGTCCATCAGGTAGTGGGTCGAAGAGTTGGTCACCGACGTGTGCGACACGGCTGTTCCGTCGGGATTCACCGGCACGAACGACGCCAGCGCATGCAGCGTGGGTTTGCGGAAGTTGTTGTACTCGTCCTCGTAACCGTAATATTTGTAGTTCGACTGGAAGAACTTGGTGTTGCTGGCGATGGTCAGCCACGGTTTGATCTCGGCCTGCAGCTTCACGCGGAAGTTATAGGACTTGAACATGTCGGGCTCGATGCGGTTGACGCCTTTCTGCTGGTAGTAGCGCCCGCTGACCATGTACGACAGCGATTTGGTTCCGCCCTTGATGTTGATATTGTGGTCCCACGTCGGGCGGCTGTCGTCGTAGAGGTAGTTGTACCAGTCGAAGTTGGCCAGGTAGACATACTGCTGGCGGCCGTTGCGCTTGTCGGTAATCACCCACGGACGCGCCGGATTCTCGGTCTTGTCGTTACGCCGCTCCCAAAGGGCCTTGTAATCGGCATCGGTATAAGAGGTGTAGGGCGTGTTCTGCGTCGACATCATGAAGAAGTCGGCGATCTTGGCCGAATAGTAACCGCGGGTCTCGTAGTCGGTCGAAGTCGTGGGACTCGACACCGAAAAATAGCCGTTGTACGACACTTCGGCCTTCTCGTTGTATTTACCGCTCTTGGTCGTGATCAGGATCACGCCGAAGGCTCCGCGGGCGCCGTAGATGGCGGCCGACGAAGCGTCCTTCAGGACGGTGATCGACTCGATGTCGTTCGAGTTGATGCGGTCGGGATAGGTTTCCACGCCGTCGATCAGCACCAGCGGGTTACCGCCGTTGGGCGAGGTCGTACCGCGGATGTTGTAGGTGGCTCCGGCTCCGGGCTGGCCCGACGAGAGCGTCACGTTGAGGTTGGGGATTACGCCCTGCAGGGCGCGGCCCACGTTCGACACGGGACGGTCTTTCAGTTCCTTCTGCGATACGGTTGCCACGGCTCCCGTGAGGTTGGCCTTCTTCTGCACGCCGTAACCCACCACGACCACCTCGTCGATGCTCTGCTGGGCATAAGTCAGCACCACATCGAAGAACGTGCGGCTGCCGACGGTGGATTTGTAGGAGTCGAAACCGATAAACGACACCTCGATCAAGGCTTCGGGCGTAAGGGCCGGAACCGTGAGGGTGAAATTACCGTTCAGGTCGGTCGAAACGCCACGGGTCTGCCCGGCGTCGGTGAGCAGCACCGTCGCACCGATCACGGGTGCGCCCTTCTCGTCCTTGACGACGCCCTTCACCGTCTGGCGCTGGGGCGCAGCGTTCTTGACGAGGATGATGCGGCGGTTTTCGAAACGGCACGAACAGTCGGGCAGCATCTCGCGCACCACATCGGCCACGGGCTTGCGGACAACCGAGACGGAAACGATCCGTTTGAGGTCGAAATCGCCGTTGTTATAGAAAAACGTGTAATTGGTAAGTCGCTCTATCTCTTTTAGAACCTGCTCGATAGAGACATTATCCTTAGTGATGCTCACCGTGGGGGGGGGAGTTTGGGCCCGTCCTCCCGTGGCCAGTAACAGCAATAGCAGGGCTACACCAAGGATTTTGGCTTGGATAAGTTTACGCATGGGTTTGTAATTTAGGTGATGGTAAAAATGGCCCGGAACGGGGTCGGTGTTCCGGATGTGAAAGCGGGAAAGTCCAGGTCCTTTCTACATAGGCGCGTATTTTTATTGTTTTTTCGGGTGTTTGGGAATGATCGTTATGTGACGCCCGGCGCAGACATAGTCCATCTCCACGACGAGCGACATGGCTTTGAGTATCTCCTCGATATTTTCCTTGCGGTCCAGTTTGAACGACATGCGTACGTGCTGCACCCACTCGTCCGGCGCGTCGATCTCGACGGCATACCAGCGTTCGAGATTGGTGAGAATATCGCCCAGCGGCGTATCGTCGAACGACAGCGAGCCGCCCATCCACTGCGAGTAGTTCTGCGTCGAAACCGCCGAGCGCGAGGCCCGGCCGCTCTTCTTGTCGAAAACCAGCCTGTCGCCGGGTTTCAGCGTCACGGGCGCCGGCAGGCGGCCGCCGTAAGCGCGGATACTGCCGCTGCAAAGGATCGCTTCCGTCGTGGCGAACTCCTCGTAGTTGATCACGTCGAACTCCGTACCGAGCACCTCGATATTCATGTCGTTCATCTGCAGGATGAAGGGACGTTCCGCGTCGTGCCGTACCTTGAAGAATCCCTCGCCGCTGAGCTCCACCACCCTGCGGCGTCCTTTCAGGTCGCCGTAATAACGGAGCACACTCCCGGCATTGAGCCAGATTTGCGTACCGTCGGGCAGCATATACTCGCCCTTGTCGTGGGCCGAAGTCACGATATTGGTCTGCACTTTCGTTTGCAGGTAATTTTTCACGACGACGTAGTTTGCCCCGATCGCGAACAGCAGTACGGCAGCCGCAGCAGCTACGATGCGCCGAATGCGGCGCAGGCGGAACCTCTCGTCGCGGCGCATCGCCTCGTGGAGCCGTTCGAGTTTGCGCTCCCGACCCGCATGCTCTTCGACATGGAGTCCGTTCCAATACGCTTCCAGTTCCCGCTCCTTCTCGTCGCGCGAGGCAGGATCGCGCAGCCAGCCCGCGAAGCGCTGCTGCACCTCCCGGGGCATATCGTTGCCGAGGAAGGTCTCAATAATGTTTTTTACTCGATTTACAGACATAACAATCTTTCCCGTTTCATAGATAAGACGGTTTGGGCGTACGATACGCACGCCTGAAAAACAAAAAAGTTTTTTTTAGATGAAGAACAGGATCAGTGTGACGAGTTTGCGCAGCTCGGAGAGGGCCCTCGAAATCTGGTTTTCGACCGTACGGATGCTGATCGAGAGCTGCCGGGCAATCTCCTCGTTGGCAATTCCCTCCTCGCGGCTCATGCGGAAAATACGACGGCGCTGCCCGGGCATCTTCTCCACGGCCAACTGAATCAGCAGCAGCAGGTCGCGGTTGTCCACGTCGGGCAATTCGTATTCGGGCAGCAGATTGACCTGTTTGGCGAAGTTCATCCGCACCGTACGGCTGTCGAAACGGTCGTAGACGGCATTGCGGGCCATCCGGAACAGATAAGGACCAAACACGGTAACGCCGGCCATCGAAGTGCGGTTCTGCCAGATTTTCAGGAACAGGTCGTGGGTGATGTCCTCGGCCTCAGCCCGGTCCTTGAGCATGCGGCACAGGAATTCCTCCGTCTTCGCCGCATACCTCATATAGAGAGCGTCGAACGACGCACGGTCGCCGCGGGCAAGTTTTTCAAGCAGTATTCTTTCGTCTTCCATGGAAATCGCCGAACATGAACAGGCGGGGTAAAAGTAATAATTTTTTACTACTTGGTTACAGTCTGTGCAAAATTTAGTCTTTTTTCACCGGAGCATCCTACAAAAAGCGCATTTCGAAATTCGGGACGAAAAAACAGCGTTTGTTTCGAATATCGAAAATAGCCGACACGGGATCGTCGCATTTCGAAAACTAAGATGCAACAAAAAGTTTTATCCACGAAATTAGAACATAACACGATGAAATATTTCGTTTTCCGACTTGGTTCTTCCGATGAAATGGAGTACGTTTGTATCAGTTCCGAGAGGGACTATGAAGAATTCAGTTTGCATGTAGTGACGCCCACAGAAGTTGGAAGGATTGCTAAACAGTGACGCAACTATGTTCCGCACATCCGGAAGCTTCGGAGGGGAGGGTTGGGAAATCCTCCCCTTTCTTTTTGTACCTGTACGAACCCTCCGCCCTTAGCCCAGCAGACTGACGATTTCGCGCTGGCGCTTGAAATAGTGGATGCGCCGCAGCTCTCCGCTGCCGGATATGAGCGTCGAAAACCGGCTCTGGGTCTTAATCCATTTTTTCACATATTCATACATCTGCGGATCGGGCGTCCGCAGCCCGTTCAGCGAGAACAACCCGATGTTCACGGCCTGGTGTTTACTGGTCGTGACATAGCTGTACGACGATTCGAGGTCGATATCCGAAAGGTACAGGAAGACCTTGTTCCCGTTCGGAAATTCCCCGTTGACGGCCAGTTTCTCCATTTCGTCGAGCATCCCGAACAACTCGTCCCGCAGCACCCGGACGCTTTCCGGCGAAATCAGGTGCATCTCCCGGTATGCACGCAGGGCGTTGAGCCAGTGCATGAAATTACTGTCGTCGAAGATCAGGTAGGTCGTCGCGACCGACTGCGCCCACACGACATATTCCTGGCAGTTGCGCTGCAGTTTTTCGGGGAGTTTCAACTCCTCGAAGGTTCTCACCGCCGGATCGCCCACCTCGTGCTGGTAGAGCCACTTGAAGAGTTTGAAACGGTTCAGATTCTCGTATTTGCCGTAAAATTCCGCAGGCAGCGAATTGCTGGCTGTTGCGAATTCGGTCACGGGATCCGACGACACTTCGCGCATAAAGGCGATGTCACGCTCCAAGATCTCGTTATAGGTTTCGAGCGGCGATGTAAACTCCTTGAATTTGAGTTGGAACGACACGTTCTCCGTTGCCGCCAGCCCCAATACCCGGTCGAGCGAAAAGTGCATTTCTGCACACAGCAGACATGCCTCGCCGAAGGTGAACGGCACTTCGCCGCGCAGTCTGCGGTAAGCAGCTTCGCGGCCTATATTCAGGATATCCATGAGCATCACGGCCGGATTCGAATGGTGCGGCGTATGTGCATGGATCGCCTCGATCAATGCTGCATTCGATTTTTCAAGCATAGGTGTAGTCAAAAAAATTCTCTTCCCAGTTTGCAAAGATACGAAAAATAATTCGGAAACAGCAATTTGCGGTTCCACCCCGGGGATAAAGCAAAGGAGGGCCCGCGGGCCCTCCTTTGCTGACAGCATGCGGATTCGTTATTTTCCGAGTCCCATTTTCTCGATGAGGGCTTTGGTTTCGGGCTTGTGGCCGCGGAAACGCACGTAGAGCTCCATCGGATGCTCCGTGCCGCCCTTCGAGAGGACATTCTCGCGGAACGACGACGCCACTTCGCGGTTGAAGATGCCTTTCTCCTTGAAGAGCGAGAAGGCGTCGGCTTCGAGTACCTCGGCCCACTTGTAGCCGTAATACCCGGCCGCATAACCGCCCGAGAAGATATGTCCGAACGAGGGGGCCATCGCCGTTCCGGGAACGACGGGCAGTACCTGCGTCGGGGTCATCGAAGCAGCTTCGAACTCCACCACGTCGCCTTCGAAAGGCTCCGTGAGCGTATGCCATGCCATGTCGGTCAGGCCGAACGACAACTGGCGGACATTGCTGTAAGCAGCCAGGTAATTCTGCGCAGCGACGATGCGGTCGACCAGATCGGCGGGAATCGGCTCCCCGGTCTCGTAATGCACGGCCCACAGGTCGAGAAACTCCTTCTCGGTAGCCCAGTTCTCCATCAACTGCGAAGGCAGCTCCACGAAGTCGCGGTATACGCTCGTTCCGGTCTGCGATTCGTATTTGCCCTCGCCCAGCATGCCGTGCAGGGCGTGGCCGAACTCGTGCAGGAAGGTTTCCAGTTCATCGAACGTCAGCAGCGAGGGGGCCGTTTCGGTCGGCTTGGTGAAATTCATCACCAGCGACACCAGCGGACGGGTCTCCTCGCCGTTTTCGATCTTCGCGCCGCGGAACTCAGTCATCCACGCCCCCGAACGCTTCGATTCGCGGGGGAAGAAATCGAGGTAGAGGACCGCCATGAAACGGCCGCTCTCGTCCGTCACGTCGTAAGCCGTCACGTCGGGATGGTAAACCCCGATCTTGTCGTTGGGCGTGAAATTCAGCCCGTAGAGCTTGTTGGCCAGCATGAAGACGCCCTTCTTCACGTTTTCGAGTTTCAGGTAAGGTTTCACCAACTCGGTGTTCAGGGCATATTTCTCATCCTTGTATTTTTCGGTGTAGTAAGACCAGTCCCAGGGCATCAGTTGTCCTTTGAAGCCGAGCGATGCGGCGTAGTCGCTCACCATGCGGTAGTCGGCATCGGCATAGGACTTGGTCGCCGTCAGCAACTCTTCGAGGAAAGCATTGACCGTCGGGGTGTTCTCGGCCATGCGCCGTTCGAGCACATAATCCGCATAGCATTTGTAACCCAGCAGGTTGGCGATTTTCAGACGCGTGTTGGCGATCTTTTTCACGTTTTCGCAGTTGTCGAACTCGCCGCCCAGCGCGATCGTACTGCGGGCGCGCCAGAGTTTCTCCTTCAGGTCCCGGTTCGACGAGTAGGTCATGAACGGCAGGTAACTGGGCTGTTGCAGCGTCACGGTCCAGCCTTTCTCGCCGCGGGCCTTGGCATCGGCGGCCATACCCTCCTTCACGAAAGCAGGCAGTTCGGCCACCACCTTCGGATCGGTGATGTTGAGCGTGAAGGCATTGGTTCCGGCCAGTGCGTTCTGCCCGAACTGGAGCGTCAGCGCC
The DNA here is from genome assembly GCF_018362775.1 of Alistipes montrealensis. GTDB lineage: Bacteria > Bacteroidota > Bacteroidia > Bacteroidales > Rikenellaceae > Alistipes > Alistipes montrealensis. The sequence goes on along the minus strand of NZ_JAGYXY010000004.1, from coordinate 391,721 downwards.
GAGAGTTCGGAGGAGTACTTGCGGTAAAGCTCTTTATCGGCATCGGACAGGGCCGCACCGCTGCGCGCGAAACCCTGGTAGGTGTCTTCGAGCAGCTTTTTATCCTCTTTTTTGAGGCGTCCCGGATGCTCGTAAACATATTTTACCCGGGCGAACAGCTCGGGATTGAGCGAAAGGTCGTTCGAGAACTCGGTCAGTTTGGGCTGCACACGCAGGGCGATCTCCTGCATTTCGTCCGACGTGTCGGCTTCGAGCAGGTTGAAGAAAATGCCCGAAATGCGGTTCAGCAACTCCCCCTGGCGCTCCAGCGCCACGATCGTATTGCCGAAGGTCGGCTTTTGGGGGTTGTTGACGATCGCGTCCACCTCGGCGCGCGAGCAGGCGATCGCAGCGTCGAACGCCGGTTCATAGTCCGAAAGTTCGATCTCGGAGAACGGCGGAGTCTGGTGGGGCGTATTCCACGCCGCCAGGAGGGGATTCGACAGATCAAGTTCGGGCAGTTGCGCTTTGGGGATCGAATTGTCGGCGCAGCCTGCCGCCATAGCGGAAAATGCCATAATTACCAGTGCTTTTTTCATTTTATATCAGTTATGCGGTTTCTTCTCGATGGGTTACAGGTCAGATTTCGGGGGCAGCGGGCGCGGCGTCTTTATCGGACGGTTCGGGTTCGTCCAGCAGGCCGCGGCTGCGAAGCATCGCTTTCTTGTCGGGGTCCTTGCCGCGGAAATCGCGGTACATCGTCATACCGTCCTCCGAACCGCCGCGGGCGAGCACCTTGCGGCGGAAATCGTCGGCGATCTTCTTGTTGAACAGGTCGCCGCTCTCGCGGAAAGCCTCGAACGTATCCTTGTCGAGCACCTCGGCCCACGTATAAAAATAGTAGCCTGCCGAGTAGCCTCCGTCGAAGATGTGCGAAAAATAGGGATAATGGTAGCGCGGCTCGATCTGCGGGATCAGTCCGCGTTTTTCGGTCAGGGACTTGCGCTCGAACTCCATCGGATCGAAAGGCGCATACTCGGTCATCGAATGGATATCCATGTCCGAAAGCGACGAAGCGATCAGTTCGGTCGTCATAAACCCTTGGTTGAAGAGTTCGCTGCGGTGCAGTTTTTCGACCAGGTATTTCGGGATCACCTCGTTCGAGCGGTAATGAACGGCATACTGCTTCAGCACTTCGGAGTCGAACGCCCAGTTCTCCATCAACTGCGAAGGCAGTTCCACGAAGTCGCCTTCGACCTCCGTGAGGCCGCGGTACTTCACGTCGTGGAACAGGAAGTGGAGCGCATGGCCGAACTCGTGGAACAGCGTCTCGGTCTCGTCGAGCGTCAGCAGCGCGGGAGTATCGCCCACCGGGCGCGTGAAGTTGCAGACGATCGACACCACGGGCGCCACACGCTTGCCGTCCTCGTAAGTCTGCTCGACATAGTTGCCGCACCAGGCGCCCTGGCTCTTGCCGTCGCGCGGGAAGTAGTCGAAATAGAGCACGCCCAGGTGTGACTGGTCGACATCGAGCACCTCGTAAGCCGTGGCGTCGGGGTGGTACAGCGGCACGACGATCGGCCGGAACGTGATGCCGTAAAGGCGGTTGGCCAGGAAGAAAATGCCTCCCTGCACGTTCTCCAGCGAGAAATAGGGCCGCAGCATCTCCTCGTCAAGCGCATATTTCTGTTTGCGGACCTTCTCGGCGTAATACCACCAGTCCCACGAAGCGAACTCGCCGTCGGGGAAGTCCTTCTTGAACAACGCCTCCATCTCGGACAACTCGCCCTTGGCGCTTTCGAGCGCCGGGGTCCAGATCTCCTCCAGCAGGCCGTACACGGCGTCGGTCGTTCCGGCCATCTGGTCGGCCACGACGTAGGCGGCGTACGACGGATAACCCAGCAGGTGGGCCTTCTCCGTACGCAGGCGGATGAAATCGTTGATCAGTTGCTTGTTGTCGTACTGGTCGCCGTTGTTGCAGCGGTTGATATAGGCTTTGTAAATCTCCTCGCGCAGTTCGCGCTTCGAAGCATAGGTCAGGAACGGGATCAGACTGGGTTTGTGCAGCGTAAAGACGTATTTACCCTTCCGCCCCATCGCCTCGGCCTTGTCGCGGGCCTGATCGCGGGCCGAAACCGGAACCCCGTCGAGGTCGGCCGCCGTAAGTTCCAGCGCATAGTTGTTGTTCTCGGCCAGGATGTTCTGTCCGAATTTCACCGACGTGAGCGACAACTCCTCGTTGATCGCCTTCAGGCGCGCCTTCTGCTCCGCGTCGAGCAGCGCTCCCGCACGTACGAAATCGCGGTAGGTCTTCTCCAGCAGGCGGCTCTGTTCGGCGTCGAGACCCAACGCGGCGCGCTGGTCGTAAACCGCCCGGATGCGTTCGAAAAGTTTTTCGTTGAGGCGGATCTTATCGCTGTGCGCCGCCATAAGGGGCATCACCTGCTCCTCAAGCGCCTGCATGGCCGGGGTATTCTCCGCGGCGCAGAGCATCCCGAAAATCAACTCTACCTGCGAAAGCATTTTCCCCGAATTGTCATGGGCGAGGATGACGTTCTCGAACGTCGGGGCGTCGTTGTTCGACGTGATGGCATCGATCTCGGCCTCGTGCAGCGACATGCCGCGTTCGAGCGCGGGCAGGAAGTGCCCGGGTTCGATCTTATCGAACGGCGGCACGCCGTAGGGAGTTTCCCAGGCAGAGAAAAATGGATTTTCACCTACGGTTTTCCCGGACTTGCAGGATACGAATGTCATGGCCAGAAAAAGTGTTAATAAAGCGGTGATACGTTTCATCGATCGTGTTATTTTATGTAACTTTGTCGCGCATTATTTGACAAAGTTATAATAAAAATCTGTAAATAAAATAAATAATACGTCTCCAACATGCAACTCTTTTACGCGCCGGACATCGTTCCCCCGCTCCATACGCTGAGCGAGGAGGAGTCGAAACACTGCATCCGCGTACTGCGGCTCCAGCGTGGCGGGCGCATTCATATAACTGACGGACGGGGCAATTTATTTTGTTGCGAAATCACCGACGACAACCCCAAACGCTGTACCGTGCGGGTTGTCAGCACCGAAGCCGGATTCGAAAAACTGCCCTACGCGCTGACGATGGCCGTCGCGCCGACCAAAAACTCGGACCGCTTCGAATGGTTTCTCGAAAAAGCCACCGAAGTAGGCGTCACGGCGTTCATCCCGTTAGAAACGGAACACAGCGAACGCCGGGTCTTCAAGCCAGAACGGGGCGAAAAGGTCGTCACCGCGGCGCTCAAACAATCGCTCAAAGCCTACCGGCCGCTGCTGGAACCGCTCACGCCCTTCCGCGAAGCGGTGCTGCGCCCGTTCGAAGGCCGGAAGTTCATCGCCCACTGCGCCCCGGCCCAGTCGCCCGCCGGCAAAGCCTACCTGGCCCGGACACTCCGTCCGGGAGAGGCGGCCCTGGTTTTCATCGGTCCCGAAGGCGATTTTTCACCTGCGGAAATCGATTTTGCGCTGGCAAACGGTTTCGAAGAGATCACCCTCGGGCAGCAACGCCTGCGCACCGAGACCGCGGCCCTCACGGCTGTGGTCATGGCAGCGGTGGTCAACGGTTAGGAATACAATAATTGCGAAATATGTTTTTTCTCTATTCACTTCTCGCCCTGGGGGTGGTGGCGGCAGCCGTTTTTGCCGCGCCGCTGCGGTCCAAAGTCTGGACCGCACTGGCCCTCACGGCCGTCGGAGCCCTGTGGTGCTCGGCGCATGCCGTCGGGGTGCTCGCCGGAACCGCCCACGAGCTGCTGTGGTCGATCCCCGGCACGATTTTCGGCGGCGACACCGGCTCGATGGACAGCCTCTCGGCGCTGTTCGTTTTAATCATTTCGGTCGGTGCGGTCTCCGCAGTGCTCTACTCGCGGGGCTACCTCGAGCACTACCTCCGAAGCAAATCCCCGGCCCACATCTCGCTGCACTACACGGCGCTGGTGGTGATGTTTTACGCCATGCTGGGCGTGGTCCTCTCCGACGGAGGCTTCTCGTTCCTCTTTTTCTGGGAACTGATGACCGTGGCGTCGTTCCTGCTGATCCTTTTCGACGCCCAGCGTCGCGAGGTCCGGCGTGCGGCGCTCTCCTACCTGATCATGATGCACATCGGCTTCGTGCTGCTCATCGTGGGTTTCGTGCGGCTCGACGCCGTCTGCGGCGCCGCCTCGTTCAGCGCGCTGGGCGAATATTTCCGCACCGAACCGGCCCTGCCGCTGCTCATCGTCTTCCTCCTCGGCTTCGGCATGAAGGCGGGCCTTTTCCCGATGCACGTCTGGCTCCCGGAAGCACACCCCGCAGCCCCGTCCCACGTTTCGGCCCTGATGTCGGGCGTGATGATCAAGACGGGCATCTACGGCCTGCTGCGCGTCACGGCTGCGCTGGGCGAACAGCCCGCCCTGCACACCGCAGGGGTGATCCTGCTCACGGCAGGCATCGTTACGGGCGTCTGGGGCGTAATCCTCGCCGTCCTGCAAAACGACGTAAAGCGCCTGCTGGCCTACTCGTCGATCGAGAACGTCGGCATCATCCTCATCGGCCTCGGCATCGCCGCGCTGGGTAAATCATCGGGCAACCAGCTCGTCGCGCTGTGCGGCATCGCGGGCGCCCTGCTGCACACGCTCAACCACTCGCTGTTCAAGACCCTGCTCTTCTTCGGCGCGGGCAACCTTCTCTCGCAAACCCGCACCACGTCGCTCGATGCGCTGGGAGGAGTGGCGAAGCATATGCCCCTCACGGCAATCCTTTTCCTCACGGGGACCGTGGCCATCTGCGCCCTGCCGCCCCTCAACGGCTTCATCTCGGAACTGCTCATCTACCTCGGGATGCTCGACGGCATCGCTTCGGGCAGTAACGTGCTGGCCTCCGCCGCCGGACTGGCCGCACTGGCCCTGATCGGCGGGCTCGTCGTCATGGCCTTCACCAAACTCTACGGCACGGTCTTCCTCGGCTCGCCCCGCACCCACGAGGTCGCCGAATCGACCGAAGCCGACAATTTCCGCATCGCCGCCATGGCCCTGCCGCTCGCAGGCATCCTCTTCGTCGGGCTTTTCCCCCGGGCGGCCGTCTCGGCCGTGACCCGCGCCGCAGGCTTCTTCCTCCGCACCCCTGCCGACGCCGCCGACTGGCTGCTCTCGCCCACGCTCTCCGCCGTAGGACGCACGGCATGGCTGCTGATTGCCGTGGTATGCCTGCTGCTTTGGCTCCGCCGCCGCACCCTGCGCACACGCACCGTCGCCAAAGGCCCCACCTGGGGCTGCGGCTTCACCGCGCCCAACGTGAGGATGCAGTACACGGGCGAATCCTTCTCCGAAGGGTTGCAGTCCATCGCCACGTCGCTGACCCAGAACAGCGGCGAAGGCTCCCCCGTGGGCAAAGGCGAAATCTTCCCTGCGGCCCACACGTTCGACATCGGCCACCGCGACCGCATCGGCAAACTCTTCTCCGCCTGGTGGGTCGAACTGCTGCGTATGATCAACCAGCGCGTGATGCGCCTGCGCACGGGCAAGATCAACCATTACATCCTCTTCGCACTGGCCTTCCTGGGGCTGGTGTTCCTGTTGTCGGTATTTAACATGATATAAAAGATGGCAGTACTCAATACACTTCTGCTCCTGCTGGCAGCCCTCGCGATTCCGGGTCTGATCAACCGCACCCGGGCGCTCCTGGCGGGCCGCAAGGGCATCCGTTTCGCCCAGCACCTCTACGACGTACGCCTGCTGCTGCGCAAAGGCGCCGTCTACTCCCCTACCACTACGGCGCTGTTCCGCACGGCTCCGTCGGTCATGCTCGGCACGGCGCTCGTCGCCGCACTGCTGATCCCCGTCGGCGACCTGCCGCCGGTGCTCTCGTTCGACGGCGACCTCGTCGCCTTCGCCTACCTGCTGGCCCTGGGCCGCGTGGCCCTCATCCTGGCGGCCATGGACACCGGAAGTTCGTTCGAAGGCATGGGCGCCAGCCGCGAAGCGTTGTACGGCGCACTCATCGAACCGGCCCTGATGCTGGTCTTCGGCACGCTGGCCCTGTTGTCGGGTTACACCTCCTTCGCCGCGATCTTCTCCGGCGACGCCGTGAACGGCGTGCAGCTCGTCGTCGTGCTGCTGCTCGCAGCCTACGTGCTGACGAAGATCGTCTTCACCGAAGCCGGGCGCGTACCGGTCGACGATCCCCGCACGCACCTCGAACTGACGATGATCCACGAGGTGATGTGTCTCGACTACTGCGGCGTCGACCTGGCGTTCATCAAGATGGCCGGATGGCTCAAAACCGCCGCACTGTCGGTGATCGCAGCCAACGCCGTCGCCGCGACCTGCTGTCCCCGCTGGTGGGCGGCGGCCCCGCTCGCAGTGCTGATTACAGGACTTTCGGTGGGCATCGTCGAATCGACCCAGGCCCGCAACAAACTCGCCCGCAACACCACATTCATTCTCACCGTCGCCGCATTGGCCGCCCTGGTCTTCTTCACGGGCTACCTGCTGCAACTTAACATCGGTATCCAATGATTCTGCCGCTGATTATCCTCTATGTCGTGACGCTCGTCTACCTGGCGATCACCGAACGGTTCCGCAACTTCGCGTCGCTGATCGGCCTTCAGGGGTGGCTGCTGTTCGCCATCGCACTGGTGCGCCTGCACGCGATCAACCCCGCCGAGCTGGCCTTCATCGGCCTCGAAACCCTGCTTTTCAAAGGCATCCTCGTCCCGGGAATGCTCTTCGCCGTCATTCGCCGCACGAAGATCAACCGCGTGAGCCGCTCCGGCTCGACGCAGTCGGGATCGCTCCTGCTGTCGCTCATGGCGCTGGCCGTGAGCGCCTCGGTCACCTACTACATCGCCGACACGACCATCGACCTGGTGTTCTTCGGCGTAGCCCTCTATTCGCTGCTGAGCGGCCTGATCCTGATCGTCATGCGCCGCCGCATCTTCTCGCACATGATCGGCTTCCTCGTGATCGAAAACGGCGTGTTCCTCTTTTCGACGGCCATCGGCGTCGAGATGCCGCTGCTGATCAACTTCGCCATCCTGCTCGACATCCTCATCTCGGTACTGATGCTGGGCATCTTCTTCACCAAGATCGACGACAAGCTCCACGCCGACGACGCCGATTCGCTCACCAACGTAAAAGACTGACGCCATGATCTGTTACCTCATCCTCAGCATCCTCGTCGCCGCAGCGGCCTTCACGGCCCGCCGCGAAAGCGTGCTGCGCCTCGCGGGCATCGTCTTCTACGCCGTGCAGGCTGCTTTTGCCGTCTGGATCGCCGCCGGAGGACTCTACGGGCAGACTTCGGCCGCCTGGTTCACCTTCGACGCTCCGGGCACGCTCTTCTACGCACTGCTCTGCATCGTCTCCGGTTTCGCCTTCTTCCACTCGAAGGCCAGCCTCCACGATTGCAGTTTCAGCCAGGTCCGTACCTACTCGGGACTCCTGATGCTCCTCACCACGGCCATCGCGGGGGCCTATTTCGCCTCGAACCTCGCCGTGACGTGGATTTTCATCGAAGCCACCACGCTCTGTTCGGCGGGCATCATCTACCACCGCCGCACGGCCCAGGCGCTCGAAGCGGCCTGGAAATACGTCTTCGTCTGCTCGACAGGTATCGCCATGGCCTACCTGGGCATCCTGCTGCTGGCCGCTGCGACCAAATGCGAGTCGCTCGGCTACGAGGCCGTAGCCGCCGCGGCCCCGGGCAGCAACGCCCTCTACCTGAAGACCGCCTTTTTGCTGATCCTCTGCGGTTACAGTTGCAAATGCGAACTGTTCCCGCTCTATACCGTGGGTATCGACGCTGCCTTCGCCGCCCCGGCGCCCGCCGCGGCATTGATCTCTACGGGACTGGTCAACGCCGGGTTCCTGGCCGTCTTCCGCATCTACAAACTGCTCGCCGCCACGGAGGTTTTCCCGTGGGTGCGCTCCGTACTGCTGCTCGTCGGCGTGCTGTCGCTCATGATCGGCGCGCTGTTCCTGCGCCGAACCAACAACTACAAGCGCTTCCTGGCCTACTCCACGGTCGAGAACATGGGGATCGCGGCCATCGGACTGGGCATCGGCGGCATCGGGGTCTGGGCCGCGGTGTTCCACGTCGTCTGCCACACGCTCGTCAAGAGCAGCCTGTTCCTCCAGATGGCCGTCGTGCGGCAGGTCTATGACAACTACCGCATCAACCGCATCGGCGACTACATCCACATCAACCGCGTAGGTGCTGTCGGGCTGCTCACGGGCATGGTCCTCATGGTGGCCTTCCCTCCGTCGCCGTTCTTCCTCTCCGAGTTGATGATTCTCAAGCAAACCATCGCCGAAGGGCGCTGGTGGCTCGTCGCCGGAATGCTCCTGCTCCTGTGCATCGTCATCTATTCCTTCTGCTCGCGCCTGCTGCGCCTCTGCTACCAGCCCAGCCAGGGCGAACTGCATCCCTCGAAAACCGCCCGCACGCTGTCGTGGTCGGCACTGTCGCTGCTCGCCGCCGCCATCGTGCTGGGCCTCTGGCAACCGCAATTTCTCCTGACGCTGATCGACCAAATCGCTTCGCTATGAATTACTACGTAACCGACAATACTGCCCGGGCCGTATCGTTGAGCGACATCCCCGAAGTCTCCTACGCCGCATTCTACGAGGACCTTTCGGCACGGCTCGCCGATGCGCGCTACCATGTGGCCCACTATTTCGCCCTTCCCGCAGGCGACAGGATGCGTTTTTTCTGCCTCCTGCTCGACGACGCCGAAAACCGGGTGCTGATCACCTCGCACGCTACGGATTATTACGACGAAGCCGAACTCCCCTCGCTCACGGCCCTGCATCCGCAGATGCACCCCTTCGAGCGCGACATCGCCGAGCGCTACGGCATCCGCTTCGAAGGCATGCCGTGGCCCAAGCCCCTGCGGTTCCCCGCCGACCGCTACGACCGCCGCAGTTCGATCGAAAATTATCCCTTCTACACGATGGAGGGCCGTTCGCTGCATGAAGTCAACGTCGGACCGATCCACGCAGGCATCATCGAACCGGGTGCGTTCCGCTTCATCTGCAACGGCGAGCAGGTCCTGCACCTCGAAATCGCGCTGGGCTACCAGCACCGGGGCGTCGAGCAGGCCTTCGAAACGACGGACAATCGTCTGCGGCAGGCATGCCTCGCCGAAGCCGTCGCCGGGGACAGCGCCGTGGCGCACGCCACGGCCTTCGCCCAGGCCGTCGGGAAACTCTCCGGCTTCCAACACCCGGCACGCCTCGAACGCGAACGCGCCATAGCCCTCGAACTCGAACGCATGGCCATGCAGATCGCCGACACGGGCGCGCTGTGCATGGACGTGGGTTATCAACTCGGGCAAGTGGCCTCGGAAGCTCTGCGCACCCTGACCATCAACACCACCCAGGCATGGTGCGGCAACCGCTTCGGCAAAGGGCTGATCCGCCCCCAGGGAACCGACCACCCGCTGACGGCCGAAAAGTCGGCGATGATCCGCCGCAACGTACGCGAAATCGCCCGCCGCTACGACCAGGTGCGCCGCGACATCAAGTCGTCGCCTACGCTGCTGGCACGCTTCGAGCAGTGCGGCATCGTTCCGCGCGACGAGATGCAGCGCATCGGCGGCGTGGGACAGGCGGCCCGCGCGAGCGGTCTGGCCCGCGACATCCGCACCTCGCATCCGTGGGGCGTCTTTGCCGGACCGCTGCGCCACGAGAGCATCGTCCGCACGCAGGGCGACGTGATGGCCCGGCTGATGGTGCGCAGCCGCGAGGTGCTGCAATCGGCCGAATACATCGACCGCCTGCTGGAAACCGGCGAACAGGAACGCACCGCGGCGGAAAATTCCGCCCCCGACTACACGGCGCCGCTGGCCCCGTCGTCGCTCGCATTCGGGCTTGTCGAAGGGTGGCGCGGCGAGAGCTGCCACGTCCTGCTGACCGACGCCGAAGGCCGCATCGCCGCCTGCCGCATCAAGGACCCGAGCCTGCACAACTGGCTGGCGCTGGCCCTCGCCGTACGCAGCGAAGGCATCTCCGACTTCCCGATCTGCAACAAGAGTTTCAACCTCTCCTACTGCGGGCACGATTTATGATTTTTAATGCTTAATTTTGCGGATATGATCTTTCCGAAAATAAAGGTGCTGCACAGCCACGGACGGCAGGCGATTCCCGATCTCGACGCCGTGGAACTCACTCCGGAGTTCCGGGGCCGTCCCGTGCTGACCGCCACCGAAGACACCGGCGACACGGAGCGCGCCGCCGCCATATGCCCCACGGGAGCCCTTACGGCCGCACCCCTGGCGCTCGACCTGGGACGCTGCCTCTTCTGCGGCGAATGCGCCCGCATCGCGCCCCGCAACGTCCGCTTCACCAACGACTACCGCATCGGCTCGCCCACGCGCGAAGGCCTCGTCGTCCGTCCGGGCGATACGCGCATAGCCTTCGACGCCGAAAAGGTGCGCCCCGAAATCCGCCGCTGCTTCTCCCGCACGCTCCAGTTGCGCGAAGTTTCGGCCGGGGGCGATGCCTCGGTCGAAATGGAACTGGGCGCCACGGGCAATGTCAATTTCGACCTCGGGCGTTTCGGCATCGGCTTCACCGCCTCGCCGCGCCATGCCGACGGTGTGGTGATCTCCGGCCCCGTCACGGCCAATATGGCCGAAGCGCTGGCGATCTGCTACGACGCCGTCGCAGAGCCCAAGATACTGGTCGCCTGCGGCACGGAGGCCTGCTCGGGCGGCCTGTTCGCCAACAGCCGCGCCGTCGACCGCACGTTCCTCGACGACCACACCCCCGACCTCTGGCTGCCCGGCGCACCGACCCACCCGATGACCTACATCGACGGCATGCTGAACCTGCTGGGCCGAAAAAAACGCGAATGACGATGCAACGGCTGAGCACCATCTTCTTTTCGTTCCTGAAAATCGGAATGTTCACCTTCGGGGGCGGCTACGCCATGCTGCCGCTGATCGAGCAGGAGCTGATCACCAAACGCAAATGGATCGAGCAGAAGGAATTTCTGGACCTGCTGACCCTTGCGCAGTCGGTTCCCGGCCCCATCGCCGTCAACACGTCGGTATTCGTGGGTTACAAGGTCCGGGGATTCGGCGGGGCCGTCGCCGCCCTGCTGGGTTCGGTTCTGCCGTCGTTCGTCATCATCCTCGTGATCGCCATCTTCTTCACCGACATCCGTCACAATCCGGTCGTCGACGCGGCCTTCAAGGGCATGCGCCCGGCTGTCGTGGCGCTGATCATCGGTCCGGTGATCTCACTGGCCCGCGGCATGCACTGGATCATGTTCATCGTCATCGCCGCCGCAGCCCTCGCCATCTGGTGGCTCGACTGGTCGCCGATCTACGTACTCGTCACAGCCGCGGCCATAGGCATCGCCTGGGAACTGGCGGTCGCAGGAAAGCACCGTCCCGAACGGAAAAAGAAAGATTAAAAGCATAGAACCATGAAAATCAGCCTATTCACCATAACGCTTTCCTGCATGCTGTTCGCCGCAGCGGCAAACAGCCGGGCCGTCGCCGGCGAACCGGCAACCGCCCCGAAAGCCGGAACGGAGCAGACGCAGACGTTGCTGCAAGCGTTCTACACCGACTACTGCACGTTCATAGCCAAAGGTCCGGATTCCGCCGCAGAGCCGAAACTTCGCGAATACCTGACCCCGGAGACCCTGCGGAAAGTGACCCGAGTCCGCACCGAACAGTTCTACGACCCGATTATCCGGGCGCAGGATTTCGACACGGATGCCGTGGCGACGATCACCGCCACGCACGTCGACGGAGCCTGGTATGCCGTAGCCTACCTCGACCGGTATAACAACAAGTGCGTCGTCATCCCCGTGAAAGCGACGGTGGAGAACGGCGCGCTGAAGATCACCGACATCACAATCCAATAACCGGCATACCGCAGGCATATGATTCTCTGGCAACTTTTCATCAGCTATCTCAAAATCGGATTCTTCGGATTCGGCGGAGGCTATGCCATGCTGTCGCTGATTCAGAACGAAGTAGTCGTACAGCACCAATGGATGACTGCCGCCGAATTCGCCGACATCGTCGCCGTTTCGCAGATCACCCCCGGGCCTATCGCCATCAACTCGGCCACCTATGTCGGTTACAGCGTCGGTATCCAGACCGGACACACCTGGTGCGGCATCCTCGGCTCCGTGATCGCCACCTTCGCCGTCTGCCTGCCGTCGCTGACGCTGATGATTCTCGTGGCACGTTTTTTCATGAAACTCAAGGGAAACCGGCTGGTCGAAGGAGCCATGCGGGGCATGCGCCCCGTGGTGATCGGCATGATAGCCGCCGCAGCCCTGCTGCTGATCTTTCCCCACAGCACCGCTCCCGGCGACCAGAACTTCATCGACGCGTGGAGCTGGGTGCTCTTCGGCGGGGTTTTCATAGGCTCGTGGCGCAAGGTCAATCCCATCCTGCTGATCGTCCTCTCGGCCGCGGCCGGAATCCTGATTTATTACGTATTCTAACCCGAACACACCATGAAGAAATCCTTGAAAAAACGTTTAAAAAACTGGAATATAGGCGACTACGTCCGCCAGTTTTCGATCGTTACCGGCGGCGTACTGCTGACACTATGGCTGACGGCCAGAATCACCGACTCGGCCCGGCAGAAAGAAGTACGGCAGGCCATGCAGCTCGTCGTGCTCGAACTGCGCGACAACCTGCAAGTTATACAGGATTACAAATGGATGTACAACGACGAGAAACGGGTCGCATACCGTCTGAAAGAGCAGGATTTCTCACTCGACAACCTCCCCGCCGACACGGTTGACTACTATACCCGGCGGATCACCGGCGGCATGGGCAAACCCTATCGCTTCCTGACCGACGCGCTGGAGATGTTCAAGACGACCGGCATCGCGTCCGACATCGCCGACAAACAGATCGTCATCGACCTTCTGCACTGCTACAACGACCTCGGGGCATTCGACAACTCGATGAATATCTACTACGACCAGCGCATGAAAGCCATCCTGCCCGAACAGATGGGGGAAACCCTGTGGTCTGCGGATACGAATATCGACAAGGCATTCGGCAAAATGCTCGCCAGCAAAAAGGTGCGGAACTGGCTCGGCATGATTCCGCGGGCTTTCGACACGCGCTACTTCGAGACGAACGAAGAAAAGATCGAAGCGATGATCGCCGAGCTGGAGAAACGCTACCGGTAGATCAGATGGCGGCCAGAACCGCCCCGCCGATGCCGAAGCGGCTGGTGAAGCCGATGCGGCGGCCTCTCCCCGCAACACCATTCCGGATGAAAAAACGTCATCGGCACGTGGCAGCGGATGCTCTTCGGCGGAGTTTAGCGGGTACGTGGCGCAAGGTCAACTTCATCCTGCCGATCGTCCTCCCGGCCGGGACGGGAATCCTGATTTACTACGTATTCTGAATCGCGGCGGCTTGGCGGCCAATCCGCCATACAGACGCCGCAGGCGCAGCAAAATATGCAGGGTTCCCAGAACACCCGCGACAAGCCCTGTTCCGTAGTGCAGCAGCCCGACCGGCGTATTGGCCCCTTTCACGCCGCACAGTAACACCACGGCCGTAACCAGCACCGGTACACACACGAAGGAGAACGCCAATATGATTCGGCTTTTGCCTTTCGTACCTTTTGCAACCAAACCTTTGTACCACCCCAGGTGGTCTTTGACATGCAGGATGCCGAACCCCGTAAACGACAGGCCGGCAAGCGTGTGAAATACCGCCCAGTCATGCCAGGCCCCATGATCCGCGCCGTGCCCCGCAACGTGCAGTTCGATCCCCGAGTATACCGTCAGGACAAAAAGGGGTATCAATATCAAATCCGTAAGAAAAATAGACCGTCTTCCTCGCATCGTTTTTTTGTTGCAAAGTAACGACTTATCGAGAAGCCAGAGAATAGACGGTGCGAGGTGAAATCTGGACTATTCGAGGTATTTCATCCGGTATGCGGTGGGACTCATTCCCGTGAGGCGGGTGAACAGGCGGGTAAAGTAACCGGAATCGTCGAATCCCAGGCTGTGGGCGATCTCCCCGATCTGCTGCGGCGTATAGACCAACATGCGTTTGGCCCTCAATACGATCTCGCTCTGAATATACCTGCTGGCGTTTTCCCCGGTTACGCCCTTCACGACTTCGTTCAGGTAGACCGGCGAAATATGCAGGGCCGCCGCATAACGGGACGGACTTCCGGCAATCCGGTCGTCCTTCGCCAGCAGGTCCCTGAACGCCAGCATGATCTCGACATGCCGCCGGTTTGCGGGCAACCGGCCGGCCGCCTTCCGCATCTCTTGCGTTATCAGACCGATAACCGCATCCGACAGGCTCCGCACGACACCTTTCGAATCGTTGTCTCCGAAATCGCCTATCCGGCGGGCGATCATCGCAAACAACTGGCCCAATTCCGCCCGCTGTATATCGGCAGGACGAAAAGGGGCCGGACACAAGGCATACTCGGCAAGCACCCGCCGGGCCGCAGGACCGACGAATGCGCCGTCCACAAAGAGAACGGACCTCCGCGCATCGCCCACATCCACAACCCGGTGGACCTGCCCCGGCTGGACAGCGATTATTTCGCCCTCCGACAGCCGGTACTCCTTGAAATCGATGGCGACACGGCAGCTTCCGCTGTCGACCATCCCGAATACATAGTAGTCGTCACGGTGGGCATATCCGACAGGCTCTTCCGGCAGAACGAAAGAGTTGCCTTTCAGGAATATCCCGAAATCGAAGCGTTGGGCCGCCTTATGCAGGGGTATGGACATTTCGCCCCGGTTTTACAACGACAGCAGCACGGCCCCGCCTGTCAGGGCCAACAGCAGGAACACGAAGAGGAACAGCAGTCCCAAAATGGCGACGAAGGTTCCGATACAGCCCCAGCGCTGTCCGCCGCCGGGCAGCGGATCGGTCAGCAGGGCGACGATAAGCCCCACCAACGGCGTGAACAGCAGGCTGATAAGGAACGCCCAGCCGAAGCCGATGCGGCGGTGGCTGCCGATAATGCCGACCAGCACGGCGAGGAAACAGCCGCTCAACAGACCGAATATTACGGTTAAAATGCTCATAGTCGTATTTAATTTCTATTTAAAATCCAGTACGAACAATCGCCCAAACCAGCGTCAGACGGCCCGCCGCAGGCGAAGGCGTCCGAAACCGCGAAACTTACCGTTTAAAGCGGTAATATGTTCCCAGGGGCAACTCTTTGCCGGCCCGGTCGGTGAAGCACAACTCGCCCCACTGCTCCTCGTGCGGCGCGCCGAATGCCTGCCTCACGGCCGTGCGGGCCAGCGTCGACGACAATCCCATCGAATAGAGGTTCAGCACCAGGAATGCCCGCTGCGGTTCCAGCAACCGGGCACAGCAATCGAGCATTTCGCCGATATTGTCCTCCAGAATCCATTTCTCGCCGTTGGCTCCGCGCCCGTAAGCCGGGGGATCGAGGATAATCCCACGGTAGCGGCTGCCGCGGCGCACCTCGCGCTGAACGAATTTCAAGGCATCCTCGACAATCCACCGCACACCCTCCAGGCCGCTCAGCTCCATGTTCTCGCGCGACCAGGTCACCACCGGCTTTACCGAATCGACATGCGTCACCTCGGCCCCGGCAGCCCGCGCCGCGAGCGTCGCGCCGCCCGTGTAAGCGAACAGGTTCAGCACCTTGGGCGTAAAACCTCCCGCAGCGACCATCTCCCGGCAGTTGTCGTAGATGAAATTCCAGTTGGCCGCCTGCTCGGGGAAGATACCCACGTGTTTGAACGACGTGAGGGCCAGCCGCATGCGCAGCCGCATCTCCTTATAGGCATACTCCACCACCCAGCGGTCGGGCATCTTCTCGCCGAGACACCACTGCCCGTGCTCGTCGCTGCGCGCATCGCGCAGGAACGAAGCGTCGGCCGTTTGCCGCCACTCTTCTTCGGAGAGTGTCCGCCGCCAGATGGCCTGCGGCTCGGGACGGCGCGTCACATAGCGCCCGAAACGTTCCAGTTTCTCGAAATCGCCCGTGTCGAGCAATTCATAATCCCCGAAATCGGGTGTAAGCTGTTCCTGCATAAAGTTTCGTATTGCAATCGGTTATAAACTTTCCAAAGCCCGCTTCCCGAGCGGTTCGTCGATCAGGGACATTTCGCATGCCGCACAGTCGAATTCCAGCCGGTAACGGTATGCGCCGCGTTCGAGATAAAGGTCGCCGCGAAGCCGCGGACGCTCCCGGAGGCATTCGCCGATCTCACGGCGAATGCAGTAGGACGAGTGCATCACACGCCGCCCGGCAGTAGCCGGCGCAAGGTCCAGCCCCCGCTCGATCGTCCGGACCCCGTGATCCCTGTAAAACGCTTCGGCCAGCCGGTTGGTCACATTCTCTTCGGCCGCAAGCTGCTCCGAGGGGTATTTCGCAGCGGGGTCCCCGGACAGGATACGGTGTTCCGGCGTCCGCTTCCGGCTGGCCTCGGCCAGCCCGGAAAGTCCTTCGCGTCGCAGTTCCGCCGCCAGTGACGCAGGCACGAACCACTCCGCACCCCGCACTTCGACCTCCCGGACCAAAAAAATCGTATCGCCGCCCTTCATCGCCTGCGTACGCAGCGCAGCGGCATTGGCATCGGAATTTTTCGCCCGATCGAGTTTCACGCTCCGTTCCGCCGAAGCCGTCACCCCCTCGCAATCTGCATAGGTAATCCGAATCCCCTCCGCCGTCGCCTCCGCCACGGCCCTGGCCGGAATGACCCGCCGCGTACGGCTGCGTTCCAGCGCCAGCGTAAAACGGCGGTCGAAATTCCGGTACACCTCCGCACCGGGGATGATCCCCTCCATGCGGTTGGGCGTGATACGATTGCCGTCCACGGCGTTGACGTTGGTTCCGGTCACGCCGCGCGGCGTGATGAAGCAGATACCGTCGCCCGGCGCCAATTCCGCCTCCCCGAGAAGCATAAAACCATTCGGGAAAACCTTCGCCACGCGGCCCACCCGTTCGCCGACGGCCTTCGGAGTGTCGAACGAAGCCACTCCGGCCCGCTTTCCGGAGAGGAAATAAGCCGACTCCCCGCGTGTAAAACTTTTCGACGGGTCGGGCCTGAAATCCGGAACGCTCTCGCCGACGGACGACCGTACGAATCCAGGACGCACGGCCAGTGCCTCGTCGACCGCCCGGCGGTAATAAGCCACAACGTTCTTGACATAAGAGAGATCCTTCAACCGACCTTCAATCTTGAATGAGGTAACGCCCGCATCCAGCAGGTCGCCAATGGATTCCGAAAGATTCAGATCGCGTACCGACAACAGGTGCTTCCCGGCGATATACGTCCGGCCCTTTCCGTCGGTCAGGTCCCACGTCAGGCGACAGGGCTGGCTGCACGCACCACGGTTGCCGCTGCGCTCGGACATCGACCGCGACAGGAAACAACGGCCGCTGTATCCCACGCAGATCGCTCCATGGACAAAACACTCCACTTCGGCCGCCGTAGCGTCGCAGATGGCCCGAATCTCCTCCAGCGACAGGTTGCGCTCCAGGATCACCCGGGCGAACCCGACCTCCCCCAGAAACCGCGCCCCCTCGGGAGTCCGGTTGCAGACCTGCGTCGAGGCATGCAGTTCCACCGGAAGATCCATCTGCCGCAGGGCCATGTCCTGCACGATCAGCGCATCGATCCCCGCCGCGATCAGTTCGCGGGCCTGTCGTTCGGCAGCCTCCAACTCACCGTCCCACAACAACGTGTTGAGCGTCGCATGAACCCTCACGCCGAAACGGTGGGCATACTCCGCAACCCGGGCGATCTCTTCTACGGAGTTTCCCGCGGCCTGCCGCGCACCGAATTTCGCACCGCCGATATAGACGGCATCGGCGCCGTAATCCACAGCGGCCACTGCCGAGGCAAAGTCTTTGGCGGGCGCCAACAATTCGACGGTTTTCATCATTTTCTTTTTGCAAAAATACAAAAAACACGACAATCCCCGAACTATCTCCCGAAAATAGCGCACACCGATTATAAACGAAGAGATGACACCGCCGAAACATGTCAATATTTAACAAATAAACCAAATTTCACCGACAACATTCCCAGTCAATATATTACAACATAAAACAAAACGGATGACAGAAAGCAAATACGACATAATACACTATAAATAAACATATTAACAATATAAGAATTATTCAAAATTCGCAATAAAGGCAATTTTTCGAAAAGTTTTCAGGCCCAAATCGAATAAAACACGCTATTTTTCTTATATTTCGGACCGGAACAACGAAAATATTCGAACTTTATTATATTCAATTTTCAACAAATGCAGTCAACCTGGATTCAGGAGGTCTGTATCGGTGTTTATTCATTTTAAATTATTACCTATGAGAAGATGTTTTACACTATTGACGGTTCTTTTCATCCTGGCGGCCAGCAGTTGCGATGACAAGACCAAAGAGGAGGTCGCTGACGTGATCGTCCTCTCGCGAAGTAGTGTCGCATTCGCGGAAAGCGGCGGAACAACCAGCGTCTCGGTAGCCACACCCTCCGAATGGAAGGTAAGTTGCCCGGACAGTTGGGTAACGCTGACTCCCGAAGAGGGCCTGCTGACCATCTCCGTAAACGGCAATGCGACCGACGATGTCCGTAGTTCGAAGATCACCGTGCAAACGGACAGCGACAAACAGGAAATCGCAGTTTCGCAGGCCTTTTCGCGGGAAACGGTACTGCTGTCGACCACCGTTTCGGATGAAATTTCATTGGACTCCGAAGGCGAAAGCGTCCTGTTCACCGTCGAGACCAACGGCCAATGGGGTGTTTCGAGCGATGCTGATTGGGTGTCCGTCACCAGCGATCCGGTCTCCGGTACAGTACGGATCGAGGCCCCGCGCAATCCCGACGCCCACCGCAACGCAACACTAACCATCCGTTCGACCAGAGGTTCGGCTACGGAATCCTGCGAGGTGGCCGTTTCACAAATCTCACGCGAGGAAAACCCCTATTACCAGATGCTCGGTTACTACGGGCTTTATGCGGAAAACTGGTATTACGGCCGCCAGCCGGTCGGCGTGGACGGCACGGGTACGTTCTGCACGGTCGAAGAAAAAGAGTACCGCAAGAGTTTCAACATCAAGGACCTTTTCCTGAAAGGCACGGTCGTAGAAGCGAAATACGATAAAAATACCCATACCATGTCGATCGAACTCGGCAGCACCCCCTGCTTCATCCGCGAGATTTCCTCAACAGTCATTCGCTACCATTACCTGCGCTACATAAACATGCAGGGAAGCGGCCTGCGCAGCGGCATGCTGACCGGCACGCTGGGCGAAGGCTACAACGACATTGCGGAAGAAAACCGCAAGGCGATCCGCCTGACCGGATTCGAGGAGCCTTATACCACGTTGGGCATAACCAGCCTGCAAAACCAGCAGTGGAGCATGTTCGGCGATCTCTACTACGCCACCGGCACGATGTACCTCGTGGACAACGACCTCCCGGCCTCCGAAGCCGCTTCGACCTCCGTGACCCGGGCCGCCGAAGCCATCACGCCGGCCGCCGAAGGTTTCCCCTTATCCAACAATTAAACCGCAGCACACATGAAAAAACTATATGCACTGATAGTCGCACTGCTCGGCATAATGGGATGCTCTGAAGAGACGATCACCTACACCAATCCGGTTCCGGGCGACGAACCGTCCGGTGTCACAGCCGAATTGGGCATCTCTTCGAAGAACACGTGGTTCGACACCGAGGACAATCTCAATGGCTCCATCGGCTTCAAAAGCCTCGGCGGCGAAGTCGTCGTGGACATCCGGACCAACACAACCTGGAAATACGCCGCCGTAAACGCCGACTGGCTGACCATCGAGAAAGACGATGTCGCCGACCAACTCGTCCTGAGCTGCGAAGGCAACAAAGTCGAAACGGAGCAGAAGGCAACGATCACCATCACCGCCGGTGACAAGACCGCCACCATCGCCGCGACACAGAATCCGTACGGCACACTCGAAATCGCCGCTTCGAAAAACAATTTCCTGATTCCTGCCGTCGGTGAACTTACCGCCGAATTCGAGGTGCAGTCGACCGACGAGGACTGGATCTTCGAAACACAGAACTGTCCGTGGCTGCTGCTCGAGCAGGAGGGCAATAAAATTAAGATGACGCTCGATCCCAACGAAGAGATAGAGGATCGTGAAACGACTTTCCAACTGATTGCCGGCAAGGGGGGGGGAAATCCCGCTTCTGAAACGATCCGCGTCACGCAGGACCGCGCCGTCTATATCCGTG
The DNA here is from genome assembly GCF_018362775.1 of Alistipes montrealensis. Classification (GTDB taxonomy): domain Bacteria; phylum Bacteroidota; class Bacteroidia; order Bacteroidales; family Rikenellaceae; genus Alistipes; species Alistipes montrealensis. The sequence goes on along the minus strand of NZ_JAGYXY010000004.1, from coordinate 371,513 downwards.
TCTCGCTAAAAACCATCCCGCTTTCGCCAACTCCCACCGAATCCGATAAAAAAGAGTTGGCCGTCGAATCCAACTACGACTGGGAATACATCGTTTCTGAAAATTCAGAGTGGCTCTCCGCCACAAAAACCGAGCAGGGGCTTTCGCTCACCGCCGAAACCAATTCCAGCGGATCATCCCGCACCGCATCCATTACCGTATCGGCCGGCGACGGCAAACAGAACCAGACTGAACAGGTTATCACCGTCTCGCAGTCCGGCCTGGACCTCGACGCCTTCATTCTCGGAATCGACATCACCCAAACGAGCCTCAAGACCTACCTTCCCTTCGACAAAGCGATCGACGCCACGATCGACTGGGGCGACGGCAACGTCGAGGAAAACGTAACATCCACCTATCCGACACACACCTACACCGACCCGGGCTACTACATCGTCTCGGTCAAAGGCAGCGTGCCTTCGCTCAACTCCTACGACATTCCCACCTACGGCCTAGGCAATCAGTTCGTCGAGGTTTACAACTGGGGACGGACGGGGCTCACTTCGATGTCCCGGGCCTTCCAGAACTGCCGCGGACTGGAGCGGATTCCCGCCGACAAGACCGAAGCCTTTGCCAAGGTTACCGCCTTCAACTACGCTTTCTGCGACTGCCGGGCTCTCGGATCGATCCCCGACGGACTGTTCGACCACGCGGCCGAGGCGAAAACCTACGAGTACTGCTTCCAGAACTGCGTACTGATCGAAGAAGTGCCCGCCGACCTGCTCTACAACAGTCCCGGAATCACCTCGGTATGCTCGCTTTTCTCGGGCACGGCGATCTCGACGATCGACGAGAATTTCTTCTCTCACAACACGGAACTGACCGACTGCTCGATCATCTTCTCGAACAGCAAGATGACTTCGGTTCCCGAAAAGCTCTTCGCCAACAACAAAAAGGTTACGACTTTCAACTCGCTGTTCGCCAACACGCCCTCGTTCGAATCCGTTCCGGCCGGACTGTTCGCCAACAACCCCGAGGTCGAGTCGTTCCGCATGCTGTTCTCGGGCACAGGGCTGAAAACCATTCCCGACGGACTGTTCGCCAACAACAAAAAGGTTGAGAATTTCCAAAGCACATTCAGTAAAGCACCCATCCAAAGCGTCCCGGAGGATCTGTTCGAAGGATGCGACCAAGTTACAACCTTCATGTCCTGCTTCACCGGCTGTTCCAAACTGCAAAGTATCCCGGCCGGATTGTTCAGGAACTCCGGAGCCTTTGAGACCGTTACGAAAACCGCTTTCAACAACATCCTCAAGGACTGCGCCGCACTGACAGAAGTGCCCGCCGGCATATTCGACGGATTCTCGAAAGTAACCGCCTTCAACGACGCTTTCAGCGGCTGCACGTCACTCGCGACGCTGCCCGCCGGACTGTTTGCGACGAATACGGCAGTCACCTCGTTCTCCAACACGTTCAAGTCGTGCACCTCTTTGAAAGGCATTCCCGCAGGACTTTTCCAGGGGCTGAACAAAGTAACCTCGTTCTCGGGATTGTTCGCAGGCTGTTCGGGATTGGAAGAGATCGGAGCCAACATCATCTCCGGATGTACCGCCTGCAAGAACATCTCCTCGATGTTCAAGGATTGCAGCAACCTGAGAACTATCTCGGCCGAAGCATTCGCAGGCGCCCCCGCAATCACCAGCATCTCCAGCCTATTCGAGAACTGCACCCTGCTCGAAAACGTTCCCGAAGAAATCTTCGCCGACATGCCGGGACTGACGACCGCCACCAGTGCCTTCGCGGCATCGGGACTGAAAACAGCGCCGGCTGACCTGTTCCGCCATAACCAGGCTATTACGGGCTTCGGCAAAGTCTTCCAGAACTGCGCCGCGCTGACGACGCTGCCCGACGGACTCTTCACCGGAAACCCGAAAGTAACGGTCTATTCCAACGCCATGGAGAACTGCACGGCCCTTGAATCGGTCGGCGTCCTCTTCGGGACGAGCACGGCCGCGGTCAAATGCGACCTGTTGTTCTCGGGATGCACAACCCTGAAGACCCTGCCCGCCGGAATCTTCGACGGACTGACCGGCGCAACGGCTTTCAACAGCGCATTCGCAGGCTGTACCGCTCTGGAAACCCTTCCCGGCGAACTCTTCGCGAAGAATGTCAACGTAACGACCGTAGCCCTGTGTTTCCAAAACTGCACCCGGCTCAAAGCCGTTCCTTCGCGCCTGTTCAACGCGAATACCAAGACGAAAACCCTGTCCGAGATGTTCACCGGCTGCTCGGGAATCGAAAGCATCGCAGCGGATGCCTTTACGGGACTGAACGGCACGTCGCTAAACTTCATGAAAGCTTTCATGAACTGCACGTCGCTCAAAGAGCTTCCCGACGGACTGTTCAAAACCCAGCAGATTTCAAACTACACAAGCCTGTTCTCCGGCTGCACAGGGCTGCTCAGCGTCGGCTCCGAAGTATTCAACTGCGCCTCGGCGACCACCTTCAATTCGGTCTTCGACGGGTGTACCTCGCTCCGGCAGGTCGGCGAAAAGATGCTGGTCGGCGCCACCAAACTGACAAGCATCCTGAATCTCTTCCGCAACTGCTCGTCGCTCACGGCCATCCCCGTAAGCATGTTCGACGAGGCCGTAAAGCTCAAAACGCTGACCTCAACCTTCGAGGGCTGCATATCGCTCGAAGGCGAATCGCCCTACACGGTTGTTAACGGCGTCAGGTATCACCTCTACGACCGTACGCCCGAAAACGCCGCTGCTTCGGGGCTGACGGCGATCACTGCCGCCCTGAGCAGCTTCAAGGGATGTACGAAACTCTCGGACTACGACAAGATACCGACCACGTGGAAGGAGTAGAACATATGAAAACTATCCGGAACATGAAAAACACGATTATATTCAGTATTGCAGTGTTGTTGACCGTTTTGTCGGCAGCCTGCACCGAGACTACCCGGATCTGGCCGGAAGAAGGCGAAGGCAAAGCCTACGTGGAGGTTTCGAGCGAAAAAGTGATCTTCGACGCCGACGGAGGCAACGCCGTAATCGTTGTGGCGACAAACGCCGACGGCTGGGACTACACCAGCGAGGGCGAATGGTTCACCGTCGCCCGGCAGGACGACAACTCTCTGCTGGTCGAAACCGCGATCAACGCCGGGGCCGAAACCCTGACCGGCAAACTCACCGTCAACGGCAAAAAAGGAGGCGAGACCATTTCGCAGGAGGTTTCGCTCGTACAGCGCGCCGAACGGAGCGTCAACCTCAGCGCCCAAGGCACAGCCAACTGCTACATTGCACGAACCGGTGGCGTCTATAAATTCGATGCCACGGTCAAGGGCAACGGCGGCGGCGACGGATTCAGTGACTACATCGCCAACTACGGCGCAGGGATCGAAGACGGCGTTTTCGCAGAACTACTTTGGGAGTCACGCCACGACGGTGACAAAACCATGTCGCGCGAGATCATCGACGGCGCCCCGATCTACAGGGGCGGCTACGTGAGCTTCTCAACAGGCCGCTCGGAGGGAAACGCCGTGATCGCCGTGAAGGATATCAAGGGTGACATCCTCTGGAGTTGGCACATCTGGGTCTGCAACGACGAAATCACCTCACATGACCACGTCGATTCGGACGGCAACGTCGCTGCCGTGATCATGGACCGCAACCTTGGAGCGCTGAACAACATCCCGATGGATGTCGGCAACCGCGGCATGTTCTACGAATGGGGCCGCAAAGATCCGTTCACGCCTTCGCGTTCGCCTTATCACGCCGACACCGACGGCAACAACGTTCCGGCCTACAACGAACCGAACACCGCAATCGGCGACGGCATGGGCGCCTGGATTTACGATGCACAGGCCGCCATCCTCACCACGCCGCCGGCAAATATCCCCAACTCAGTCCGCAACCCGATGACCTATCTTCAATCCCCGTTCAACGGCCATGCCGACTGGTACTGCTCGGGAACCGACGAAAAGGCGACGCATCCGGGACTGTGGGGCAGGGAAAAAACCATCTTCGATCCCTGTCCGCCGGGTTACAAGGTTCCGGGGGCTAACCTTTGGGGTGTTCCCGCCGGCAATACCTCCATCACCAACGGCGGCACTGTCGACGAATACGATGAAAACGGCGTCAGCGCCAAATGGGACTGGAACGTCTACAAAGACTGCGGCCGCTGCTGGAAAAACACCGGCGACTACTACCCGATGGTCGGCAACATCTACTACACCGACTACATCTACGTCAGCATCTGCAACTACACGGGCGGCATGGCGTTCTACTGGACCACACAGGAGGCTCCCGAGATGAGTAAAACTTCGGTTTACTTCGTGAACTTCAACACCAACTGGTGCAATTACCGACTCGGCGAGCACGACTGTTCCGCACAGATACGCTGCATCAAGGAATAATTAAAACTATGATCGTCTATGAAATACATATTTAAATCGCTTCTCCTGGCAGCGGCCGTTTTCGCAGCGGCGTCATGCGCCAAGGACGACACGCAAAACGGCGGCGGCACGGATTCGGATTCGGGTCCCGTCATCGTCAACGCCTCGTCGGCAGCCATCGGCGGCGAAATCATCCTCAAGCTGAAAAGCGAGGCGTCCGGAATCGCCGAAAAGAGCCGCGCCCAGGGTATTCCGAACAGCAGCGGCATCGACGAAATCGACCGCATCCTCAACTCGGTGAACACCGTCCGGTTCGAACGGCTATTTCCGGACGGCGGACGTTTCGAAGAACGCACCCGCCGGGAGGGTCTGCACCTCTGGTATTACGCCAAATACGACCCGTCGGTCCCGACATCCGAAATGGCCCGGATGCTCGCCTCGTGCAAGGAGATCGAGATCATCGAATACTCGCTGGCGGCCGAAACATCGGACTATCGGCACACGGCATCCCCGGCCAGCGAGGCGCTCAGCGCTACCCGTGCCATCAGCGACGAACTGCGTAACGTTCCCTTCCCGTTCAACGAGAACGAGCGTTCGCAGCAGATGCAATGGCACTACAACAACACCGGCAATATCTTCGCACAGGAAACCCGGCTGGCCGCCGACGCCAACGTCTATGCCGCCTGGGAACTTTCGACGGGCAATCCCGACGTGATCGTCGCCGTAGTGGACCAGGGCGTCAAGCACGACCATGAAGACCTGGCCGCCAACATGTGGGTGAACCAGGCCGAACTGAACGGCACGCCGGGCGTCGACGACGACGGCAACGGCTACGTGGACGACATCTACGGCTTCAACTTCACCAATAACACGGGTGAACTGAATTTCTCTGGCGAACTGATGCACGGCACACACGTCGCCGGAACGATCGCCGCCGTGAACAACAACGGCATCGGCGTATGCGGCATCGCAGGCGGCTCGGGCAAAGGCGACGGTGTGAAGATCATGTCCTGCGAAATCCTGGGCAAGTCGGAGTCCGGATCGTCGGGCGCAGGCCTGGCCGGACAGATCCGCGCCATCAAGTACGCCGCCGACAACGGCGCCGTAATTTGCCAGAACAGTTGGGGCTACCCCGCAGGAACCATCCCCGCGACCGACTGGTCGCGCGGCTCCTACTCGGCGCTATCGCGCGCCATGGAATACTTCAACAAGTACGCAGGCCTGGACGAAAACGACAACCAGACCGGTCCGATGGCCGGCGGCATCGTCATCTTCGCCGCAGGTAACGACGCCTCGAACGAAAACTGCTACCCTGCCGCCGATCCCAACGTAGTCAGCGTGGGCGCTACCGGATTTACCGGAGCCCCGGCCTACTACACCAACTACGGCAAGTGGGTCCAGATGTCGGCCCCGGGCGGCGACCAGAAACTGAGCAACTCCTATGGAGGCGTTTACAGTACAAGCGTGGCCGCAGACGGATCATCGGGCTACGAAGGCAGCCAGGGGACCTCGATGGCCTGCCCCCACGTGTCGGGAGCCTGCGCGCTGGCGGTCAGCTACTATTACGGCACTGAAAAACGCAAGGGGCTCACAGGCGAAATGCTCCGTCAGGCATTGCTGAGCAGCACCCGACCTATTGACCGCTTCTGCGTCGGCGAATACGGACAGTACCTGGGCAATATGGGCATCGGCAGTCTCGACACCTACAAACTGCTGCTGACAGTGGCCAAGATGGACGGCATCCCGGCGCAGAAGGTCGACGTGGGAGCCACCGTAAACATCGACCTGAGCCGTTATTTCGTCGACATCAATATACTGGTATACACAGTTTCGGATCCCGCTCCCGTGAAAATCACGCTTCAGGGCGGAGTGTTGAAACTCACCGGCATCGAAAAGGGACGCACGACGATTGTCGTTTCGGACGGCGCTGCTATCCGCAAACCGATCGAGATAACTGTCGGATGACGCATTCACTAATGTTAAACGAGAATCAGAACTATGAAAACCTTCTATAAATACGCGGCATTCGTTGCGGCGGGCCTCGTGGGCCTGTGCGCCTGCTCGTCGGACGACGATACGCCGGACAGTTCCGGCAAAACCGCTGTCGCGCAGCCGCAGATCGTCGTCAGCGACCTGACGACCACCGGCTTCGCCCTGCGCTGGGAAGCAGTCGACGACGCCGGCTCCTACCTGTATACGTTCAACGACGGCGCCGAGACCTCGATCAGCGACTGCCAGGTGGCGTTCAACAACCTGGAACGCCGCAAAGAGTACGTCGTAGCCATCAAAGCCTGCCCGAAGGACCCGGCCGAGTATACCGAATCCCCCTTTACGTATATCCATGTGATAACCGACGATCTGGAGCAGCTACCCAAACCGACGATCACCCTCGGTAGCGCCTACGCATCGAAAACCATCATTTCATGGACAGAAGTCCCCGAAGCGAAACTCTACGAGGTTTCGCTCGACGACGGGGAGCCTACGACCACCGCGGAACGAACGATCGTCCTGTCGAAACTCGCCAAAGGGGAATCCTATACTTTCTCCGTCCGCGCCATGACGGCCGATGCGACGCGCTTCGCCAACTCGGAAGCCGCCCAGCTCTCGTTCGTCACCTCGGAAGACGACATTCCGCCGCTGCTCATTGCTCCGACGACGGTCATCTCCGACGCCGTGGCGTTCGACATCTACGCCTCCAGCGACGAGACCTATTATTACGAACTCCTCCCGGCCACGACCTTCGCCAAATATTCGCCCGAAGAGCTCATGACCACATTCCAGACGTACATCGTCGAATATGCCAAAAAACAGGGTATCAGCCTCCAACTGGCCATGGCCTCACTGCTCAAATCGGGAACCCAGAGCCTGCAGGTTACAGGCCTTACCCCCGAACTGAGCTACGTGATCTTCGCGTTCGGCATGGACCTCCGGGGCAACATCACCTCGAATCTGGCCAGCAAGCAGTTCAAAACCCCGGCCGACGGCTATTCCGACGGTCCGAACTACGGCGGCAGCGACTGGTTCATGCAGCGGTTCTACATCACGAACGCCTACCTCGCTCTGACGGGTTACGGCTGGACCAACTCCGTATGGACCCATTGGAAAGGAGAGGACGTAACTGACATTCGTTACCGCACGCTGAAAACCGACCTTTTCAACCAGGTCTTCGCCGATCCCTACGACCAGCAGGCCATCGCCGCGTTCCTAAAGGACCCCGCCTACGGAGTCCAGTTCAACCCCGCCCTGCTCTCGGCGACGGTCAACAGCGCCGACGGCTACAACGGCCAGACCCAGAATGTCAGCACGGGAACTTCCTACACACTGCTCACGCTGGCCACTTCGTCGAGCGGCGCCGAGACGCTCTGCGTCAATTCCGTCACCACGAAGACCAGCACGGATGCCGCCGCCTGGTTCGCGGCCTATCCCGCAACCAACGAAGCCTACGGCCCGACACACAACACGGTAGCCTGCATCATGCGAGGAGTCGACATCGCCTCCATCCGTTACAAACTTTTTTTAAGCACGTCGATTTCAGACATCGCCACGTCGCAGTACGAGCAACTGATTCAGGGATACGGCTCCGACCTGAAACCGGAATACCTGACCTCGGTCAACGGCAACGGCTTCGCCATCGTCTACCCCGAAGGGGCAGGCATCGAGCCCGAAACCTCCTACACGTTCATCGCCACGGCGACAAACACCGTAGGCGACAAGATCACCAAGTGGGGATCGGTCAAGACGACGGCTGCGCCGGGCGAAACCGCAACGGCCTCGCGTACCATGACCCGCGGCGCCGGACGACAGTTCTTCGATTTCGTCGGAAAACCCGTTACCGATCCGGCTCGGATCTTCGACCCGGCAGAGGTCGTGCGGTTGCCGGCCGGTGCGAAGCCTGAAGGCGACCTCTGGACCCTCATTCACAATACGCACAACATCAAATAAGCATACACCTATGAACAAAATAGTAGCATTTCTCTGGTGTCTCCTGTCGCTGGTGTGGATGATACCCTCCACGGCGCAGAACGCCACCGTCAGCGGTAAGGTTACCGGAGCGGGCGGTGAAGCCGTCATCGGTGCGAACGTCCTTATCGACGGAACCACACAGGGCGTTACGACCAACGTCGACGGCGTCTATACGCTGCCCAACGTCCCGGCCAATGCCACCCTTGTCTTCTCCTATGTAGGCTACAAGACGACGAAGATCCCCGTAGGCAGCAAAACCAAAATCGATGTCCTGCTGCAGGAAGACGCCGCCGAAATCGAAGGCGTGATGGTCGTGGCCTACGGTACGGCCAAGAAAGAGTCGTTCACCGGCTCGGCCGCCGTCGTGAAGGGCGGCGACCTGCAGAAGCGCATCGTGGGCAACGTCACCAAATCGTTCGAAGGAACCGTAGCCGGCGTGCAGGTAGCATCCGGCGGCGGACAGCCGGGCGAGGCCGCTTCGGTCGTCATCCGAGGCATCGGTTCGGTGAACGCTTCGGCAACCCCGCTCTACGTGGTCGACGGCATTCCCTACGACGGTTCGCTGAGCGCCATCAACCCGGCGGACATCGAAACGATGACCGTGCTCAAGGACGCCTCGGCAGGTACGCTCTACGGCGCCCGCGGCGCTAACGGCGTCATCATAATCACCACCAAGAAGGGCAAAAACGACAAAGTCCGGATTTCGTACAAAGGCAATGTCGGCATCGCCTCGCGGGCGCTGCCGCGCTACGACCTGGTGAATATGAAGGAGTATGTCGAGATGAGTTACGAGGCGCTGCGCAACAGCGCCCAATACGGTACGGGCATGGATTTCGAAGGCGCGAGCCGCTATGCGGCAGCCAACCTTGGCCAGCAGATCGGCGGCCTGAAGAATCCCGAGTACTACAATCCCTACAAAAACTACAAATGGGAGACGCTGATCGACCAGTCGACCGGAAAGATCCGCGCAGACGCCCAGGCGGCGTGGAACGAAAACTGGATGGACGAGATCAGCGACGACTCGGCCGTGCGAACCGAACACATCATTTCGGTCAACGGCGGTTCGGAACGTTCGAACTACCTCATATCGCTGGGTTACTACATGGAGGACGGCATTCTCCAGAACACCGATTTCACCCGCTATACAGGACGCGTAAGCGCCGACACGCAGGCGAAAGACTGGTTCAAGATCGGCCTGAACGCCAACTTCGCGCACAGCGAATCGGACTACCAGAACTTCGAGGACACCGCGACCTCGAACGTCTGGTATACGGCGCAGTTCATGGCTCCGGTCTATCCTGTTTACCTGAAAGACATGAATGGCGTCAACATCCTCGACGCGAACGGCAACCGGCAGTACGAATACGGTTCGGAGGACGACAACGGTTACGCCAACCGTCCTTCGGCGCAGGGATTCAACTCGAAAGCGGAACTGTTTAACAACAAAGCCTACTACGGGCGCAATTCGCTGTCAGGCCGCACCTACGTTACGTTCGGAACGATCAAGGAGGACGCAAAACTCTACGGGCTGAAATTCACGATGAATCTCGGTATGGACTACACCGACTATCAACGCACGCTGGTCAACGACAAGAACCACGGAAATGCGGCCCAGCAGGGCGGGCGCATCAGCAAAACCAACACCCGTACGCTGAGTTATACGTTCAACCAACTGCTGACCTACGACCGCACGTTCGGCGACCACTCCGTCAGCCTGCTGGCCGGACACGAGTACTACCGCTACAAGTACAACTACGCCATTGGCGAAAAGACCGGCATCGTGGAAGGCATCGATGAACTCGGACCCGCCGTTACGACCACCGACAACGACAGCTATTCGCACAACTACGCCGTGGAGTCCTATCTCTCGCGCGTCAACTACGGCTACAAGAATCGCTACTACATCGACGGCAGTTGGCGCACGGACGGCTCGTCGCGCTTCCACAAAGACGGCCGTTGGGGTAATTTCTGGTCGGTAGGCGCATCGTGGCGCATCTCCGAAGAGTCGTTCATGGAGGGAACCCGCTCATGGCTGGACAACCTGACCCTGAAAGTCTCCTACGGCGTGCAGGGCAACGACAACCTGGGAACCTATTACGCCTGGCAGGGACTCTACGACTACACATGGCCCAATGCCACCGATGCGGGAGCCTTCGTCGACAAACTCGAAAACAGGGAGGTGACCTGGGAGAAGAACGGAAACCTGAACACCGGCATCGAAGCCACGCTGTTCAACGGACGCATGGGCGTCTCGGTCGAGTACTACAACCGCAAGACGCGCGACATGTTGCTGCAAAACCCGCTGCCGATCTCGACCGGATTCAAGGGATTCAACGACAATGTAGGTTCGTTGCGCAACCAAGGTCTGGAAGTCTCGCTGCGCGGAACGATCTTCAACAAAACAAACTTCCGCTGGGACGCCACGCTGATGGGATCGTTCAACCGCAATAAGGTGCTTTCGCTGACAGGCGGACAGGACGTGATCACCTCGGGCATCCGGGTCATCGAAGTCGGCAAGCCGATCTACACCTTCTACCTGCCGAAAACCGCCGGCGTAGACCCCGCCACCGGCAAGCAGCTCTACTACGCCTACTGGACCCAGACGGTCAACGACGAAGGTTCGCTGGTGAACACGCGCTGCGACGAATACATTACCGACGACGTGGCGATGGCCACGCTGAGCAAGTATTACAAAGGCAGCCGCGAGCCGAAACTCTTCGGCAGCATCGGTTCGACGTTCACGATCCTGAAGAACATCGACTTCTCGTTCCTGACGACCTATTCGATCGGCGGATGGGTTTACGACGGCCTCTACAACGGATCGATGTATGTACAGTACGCAGGCAACAACTGGCATCAGAACGCCAAGCGCCGCTGGCAGAAGCCCGGCGACAAAACCGACGTGCCGATGCTCGAAGTGGGCGGTTCGTACGCCACGGCCGACAATTCGCTGATCGACGCCTCATATTTCGCCATCAAGAACATCACCGTCGGCTACACGCTCCCGAAGCGCTGGCTCAAGAAAATCGACATCGAATCCGTACGCATCTACGCAACGCTGGACAACATCGTCATGTTCAACCACATGGACGGCATGGACCCGCAGTATAACTTCACGGGTACGGTGGCTTACAGTTACGCCCCCTCGCGGGTCATCGCATTCGGCATCGATTTGAACTTTTAACCAAGGGAGGAAACAACTATGAAAAAAGCAATATATCTCATCATCGCACTGATCGGATTATCGGCTCCGTCGTGCAGCGATTCGATGCTCGACTTCTCGCCCACCGACTCCGGTTCGGGCAAAGAACTGCTAAAAAACGCATCCACGGCCATCTCGTCGGTCAACGGCGTCTACCGCTCGATGTGGCGCTCCGGATGGTCCACGACGGCTAACACCCACCAGTGCTTCGGCATTTCGGCCTACAACCTCGCGCTCGACTGCATGGCCGACGACCTGATCATGCAGTCGCAGGGCAACGGCTGGTTCTGGGGCGACCACTGCTACAATGTCAAGAGTAACTACACCTCATCGGCTTTCCGCTCGTACGATGTCTGGTACGCTAACTACAAATGGATCGCTAACGTAAACTACATCATCGACGTTGAATCCACGATGGAAGGGAGCGAAGCCGACGTGGCTTACGTCGTGGGACAGGCCTACGCCATCCGCGCGCTCTGCTACCTCAATCTGGCGACGTGGTTCTCGCGTGCGCCGTACAACGCCATGACGAACACCTCGCGCTGGACCGAAGCCTGTGTTCCGGTTTACACCACCGGAACGTCGATCGACACGGGAGGAAAACCCCGCGAGTCGCTGCGCACGGTTTATGACCGGATCGACCAGGACATCGACCGCGCCATCGAACTGCTCGAAAAGGGACTGAAGACCACGCTGGCCGAGAACAACAAGTCGCACATCTCGCTCTTCGTGGCGCTGGGCATCAAATCGCGCGCCTGCCTGGCCGAAGGCGACTGGAACGGCGCGTTCAAATCGGCCAAGCGCGTGATCGACGAAGGCGGCTACACGGTCGGAGCCAAAAGCGAACTGATGGGCGGCATGAACTCGCTCGACAAACCCAACGTCATGTGGGGTGCAGGCATCCAGGTCGCCGACCAGTCGGGCGTCTACGCCGGCTTCTTCACCCACATGGACAACAAGGACGGGGCCTATGCCAAAGCAGCTCCGAAACTGATCAACAGGCAGCTCTACAACCGCATCAGCGCGACCGACATCCGCCGTGACTGGTGGGACCCCTCGGACAAGGAATCGCCTTACGTCAGCAGGAAGTTTTCGTTCAGCAACCTCGCGTCGTATCTGGGCGACTACATTTACATGCGCGTCGAAGAAATGTATTTCACCGCCGCCGAAGCCGCGCTGAGGCAGGACGACATCAAGAGCGCCCGCGAACTGATGAACACCGTCATGGCCGACCGCGACCCCGGCTACAATGCCAATAACCGCAGCGGCACGCTGCTCGGCGCCACGACCACGACCTGGACCGGTTCGCTGCTCGAAGACATCATCACCCAGCGCCGCATCGAACTGTGGGGCGAGTACGGACGCCTGTTCGACGTACGCCGCCTGGGGCAGGGCATCGACCGCCGCGCGGACGACGGTTTTTCCGAAGAGTGCATCTCGACCATGAACCGCCGGAATGTAAACATCACCAAACCCGACACCTACGATTGGGTGCTGACCATTCCCAAAGCCGAGCTCGACGCCAACCCGAACATCAACGAAGAGGACCAGAATCCCTAACAAGCGATTGAAACGGTGAAAATCATGTACACTATGAAAAACATATCGAAATACCTGGGTGCGGGATTGCTGCTCCTCGCGGCTGCATGCAGCCAGACGCAGGAGGGAACCTTCTACACCCCCAACAAGGACGATGCGAAGGAGATTCATTTCATCCAGTCGTCCATCGAGAAGGAGTTTGCACAGGATGCTTCGAGCGGCATGATCGATGTCGAGATCGCCCGCCCGGGCGACAAAGGCTCCTACAAGGTTTATCTGACGGCCAAAGGCGACAACGCCGGCTTGTTCACCGTGCCGTCCGAGGTGGTCATCCCCGACGGAAAGCACGCCGTAACGATCCCGGTCGGAGTCGACCTCTCGAACCTCGTCATGGGCTCCAGCTACAAAGCTACGCTCTACATCAGCAGCCGTGAAGTCCGCCCGGGCGACAATGCAGCACAAGTCGCGCAGTACACCGACAAGGTCACTCTTTCGGCTACTTACGAACTGGAATGGGAGACCTTCTACCGCACCAACGGCGATGGCGAGGTGATTCCCCAGCTCGCGACCTACCATTACAACGGCTACTACACGGGCCGCGACTCGGGTCTGGAGGTCGAGAAGGCCATCGGCGCCAACATCTACCGCCTGAAAGACTGGGCGAGCGGCGTAACATTCAAGTTCATCGTCCACGACGACAACAGTTGCACCGTACCTGCGCAATCCATCGGCTACTACAACTCGAACTACAACGAATACGTCTACGTCTCCGACATGGCGGTTTACACCGGTAACGATGCGGCTTACAGTTCCTATCCCTGTACATTCGACGGCAAGGACACCTTCTCGTTCTACCTGATCTACTACGTTTCGACGGGCTATTTCGCGCAAGGAATCGAGAAACTGGTCTTCGACACCGACATCGACACGACACCCGTCGTAAAGATTTCGTTCAAAGGGATCGAAACCACCTCCACCGGATTCCAGGCCCCGAAACTCGCGTTCTCGCCCAACGAGTATGCGAGATCCTACAAGGCCGCGGTCGTAGCCGGCGACATCACGGCCGACAAGGACACACAGGAGCAGGTCCGCCAGCAGATCATCGACGAGAAACTGGAGGCCGTAACTCCGGTCGTAACGCTCCACAAGGCCGACGAGTCGGTATGGAACGTCCCCAAAGGCAGCTATACGGCCGTAGCACTGGCTTACGACTCGCTGAGCAACCCTTGTAAACTCTACACCGAGCGGTTCACGTGCGACCCCAACGGCGAATATGCGCCCAAATCGAATGAATTCGAGTTCTACGCACCGCAGAACAACCCCAACTACTCGCCCTACACCTCGCTCATCTGGCAGATGCAGACCAGCAACGTAGCAGCAATGAAGTATCTCTGCGTCAAGACCAACGTCGCCGACTACCTGTGCGAGGCAATGGGCGTAACGCTCGAAGAACTGACCGCAATCCGAGGCTATGACATCGCCGAGGAGATGATCGAACAACTCAACTCCGACGAGGGGCGCAGCACGGCATTCACCACACTCGACGAAGGCAGCACCTACGTCCTCGCCCTGTTAATGTACAACTCGTTCGGAGACACGGCGTTCGTTTCAAAGAGCACTTCGACGCTCGGTTACTTCGCCAAGGATTTCGACCAGACCAAAACCCTGGCCGACTTCACGGGAGCGTTCGGCGTCACGGCGACCGTCGACATCGATTCGCAATCGACGGAAGCGACTTTCCGCATGGACATCTCGCGCATCAACGACCGCGATGTCGTCATCAACGGCATGACCGACATGCGCGACTTCGCACCCCGGCTAAAGGGCTACTACGATAAGGACCTGCACATGCTCATCATCGAGCCGCAGTATGCCGGTCCGTACGACGACGCTTATGCCACGCTCGGCTTCACCAACGGCCTGTCGATTTTCTGGGGCGGTGCAAGCATGGCTGTCGGATACATCGGCGACACGCTCTACTGGGCTGCAAGCCCCTACTCGCCGGAAGAAGTCAACGGATACATGTTCCTGTTGTTCAGCGAACCGCAGGCTTCGAGTTCGAGCTACCTGCGCAAGTACGCCGGTTCGAAGACCTATTCGGCCATCAAGATGAAACCCATGAAACTCGCGCCCTCGCAAACGACCGTCCGGAATTCCGAAGAAACCCGGACCGGGCACATCGAAGCCGACGGGCGACACTTCAAGACCTATCTCGCGGGCGAAAGCATCGCTCTTCCGGCGAAAATCGCCGAGAGCGCTGCGGCCGCAGCGCCGGCAAAAGCCGCCGAAGGCAAGCGGATGCGCACGGACCTCGTGCTCCGCACCCTCTGAACGAGAAGTGCCGACAACCGATAAAACCGGGTCCCCGCGAAGAGCAGGGACCCGGTTTTTCAGTAAATTCGCAAAAAACAGCGCCTCAGCGTGACAGTTTGGCGCGAATTTACTAATTTTGCAGGTTGTAACGCGAAAACACAAAAAACTCACGATACTATGCTTACGATAAAGCAAATCCGCGATGACAAAGAGGCCGCTATCCGCAAGTTGGCCAAGAAGGGCGTGGACGCCGCGCCGGTCATCGAAAAGATCATCGACCTCGACGACCGCCGCAAGGCTCTCCAGTTGGAGTTGGACAACACGCTTGCCGCCCAGAACAAGGCTGCCAAGGAGATCGGCGCACTGATGGGCCAGGGCCGCCGTGACGAAGCCGAGGAGCGCAAACGCTTCGTTTCGGACCTGAAGGACAAATCCTCGCGCCTGCAGGCCGAGTTTACCGACGCCCAGCAGGAGTTGCAGGCCGCCATCGTCTCACTGCCCAACTTTCCCGCCGAGATCGTCCCCGAAGGCAGGACCGCCGAGGACAACCTCGTGGTAAAACTCGAAGAGAACTACACCGCGCTGCCCGAGAACCCGCTGCCCCACTGGGAGCTGGCCCGCAAATACGACATCATCGACTTCGACCTGGGCGTGAAGCTCACCGGCGCCGGATTCCCCGTCTACAAAGGCAAGGGTGCACGGCTCCAGCGCGCGCTGATCAACTTTTTCCTCGACTGCAACACCAAGGCCGGTTACCTCGAAGTCGAGCCGCCGATCATGGTCAACGAAGCCTCGGGCTTCGGCACGGGACAGCTTCCCGACAAGGAGGGGCAGATGTACCACGCCACGGTCGACAATTTTTACCTGATTCCCACGGCCGAAGTTCCCGTGACGAACATCTACCGCGACGTGATCCTCGAAAAAGAGGATTTCCCGGTCAAGATGACCGCCTACACCCCCTGCTTCCGCCGCGAAGCCGGTTCCTACGGCAAGGACGTACGCGGCCTGAACCGCCTGCACCAGTTCGACAAGGTGGAGATCGTACAGTTGTCGCTGCCCGACGCCTCCTACGAGGCACTGGACGGCATGGTAGCCCACGTCGAAAGTATCGTCAAGGCACTCGGACTCCCCTATCGCATCCTGCGCCTGTGCGGCGGCGACATGTCGTTCACCTCGGCGCTGACGTACGATTTCGAAGTCTACTCCGAGGCCCAGAAACGCTGGCTCGAAGTTTCGTCGGTATCGAATTTCGAGTCGTTCCAGGCCAACCGCCTCAAGCTCCGCTACCGCGACGAGGAGAAGAAAATCCAACTGGCACATACTTTGAACGGCTCTTCGCTGGCCCTCCCGCGCATCGTGGCGGCGCTGCTGGAGAACTACCAGACCCCCGACGGCATCCGCATCCCCGAGGCGCTGATTCCCTATACGGGTTTTGATATTATCAAATAAGTTTTTATATTTGCACACACACATTTTAACAATAAATTTTCAAAACAATGGCTTACAAAATTACCGACTCCTGCGTTGCATGCGGCAGCTGCATCGGCGAGTGCCCCACGGAGGCTATTTCGGCCGGCGATATCTATGTGATCGACGCCGACAAATGCATCGATTGCGGAACCTGCGCAGGCGTTTGCCCGAGCGAGGCTATCGTTTCGGAGTAATCACGGAATATCCGAAAGAAAAGCACACCTTGGCAACGGGGTGTGCTTTTTTCATTCACAGCAAGAAACCTGACAACAAGATGGACGATCTCGAAAAAATGAAAGCCGGGCTCTGGCTCCACGCCATCTGCCCGCAGATAGGCGATGCACTGCGGCGCACCGAAGAACTGGTTTTCCGGCTCAACCAACTGCCGCCGAGCCAGCGGGAAGAACGGGAGACGATTATCCGGCAACTGTTCGGACATGTCGGCGAATCGGTGTGCCTCCACAGCCCCTTTCACTGCGATTTCGGCGAACAGATTTCGGTCGGCGACCACTTTACCGGCAACTACAACCTGACGATCCTCGACGAAGCCCCGGTTACGATCGGCGATTACGTCTTCATCGGGCCCAACGTCGGCATCTACACCGTCAACCACGCCCTGCTGCCCGACCAACGCAACGCCGGCATCATGCGCTCACTGCCTGTCACGATCGGCAACAACGTCTGGATCGGGGGACACACGGTAATCATGCAGGGCGTAACGATCGGCGACAACGCAGTCATCGGGGCCGGGAGCGTCGTCACGCGCGACATCCCGGCCGGGGTGATCGCCGTCGGCTCGCCCTGCCGCGTCCTGCGGGAGATTACCGAGGCAGACCGGGTAACGGAAATCGCAGAATAAAGCAAACGCCCCTTTTCAGGGGCGTTTTTATTGTGTCCGTTTCATTCCGGTTATTCCCACGGCGTTTCCTCCAATCCGATTTCCCGGAAAAATTCATCCAGCGCAATTCCGTAATATTTGCAAAGCACGGCGACGGAATAGACGGACAACGAACGCTTTCCCGATTCAGCACGACTGACATTCACTCCGGTATCCATCGTTACCCGGATCTGGGACAAACGACGCTCGTTGCGCAACGATTTCAGTCTTTGCGCAATGTCGGCGAGGAATCGGGCATCTGTTCTCGGAACGCTCATTTATACAAAATAAGGGCACTTTTAGATTCTTTTTGCATACCGATCGGTATAGCATTCGAAATATTATTCTATATTTGCAGATGAAAACCATATCAAATAAAATGCTAACTTTGCAGAACAGTACGGCGTAAGCCGGGACATACATAGAAAAGGTTAAGACAAACCTTTATGCCTCCGAAAACCTAGCAAGTTGAAACCTGCGCATAAATTTGTCTGAAACCCGAGTTATGCCCCTGCCGCAAGGCAGGCGGCGGACTTGGGCGTAGGGAAATTTCGCAGAAGGGCATGCTAGGGCCTTCGGAGGAAAGAGTACCTGCGCCCTCTTTTTATTTCCGGGCGGCAGCGAAGTTTTCGGCGGGGCGCAGTAAAGCGGAGTTGCGTCACTAATTCTTCATAGAATCTGTACCGCGGCGTCCCGCCCCTTACGAAAAACCGCCCCGAAATGTTCCGGAGCGGTTTTTCAGTTTATTCGTACAGCAGGTATTTCGCCCGGCGTTCCCGGTAGCGCGCAACGTCGTCGGCCCAGCGGGCGCGGATCTCGGCGTCCGAAGCTCCTGAAAGAATCATTCCGCGCACCCAGCCCACGCCCACGAGTTTCTCGAACATCGGGGTAAAGAACTTGTCGCCCAGCCTCAGGTCGGCATAGGCGTCGATCACATATTTCAACGAAAATCCCACTTCGCGGGCCTCGTTCAGCGGCATCCCGCTCAGGTCGACACCGCGGCACAACTGCCCTTCGAGCGGCGGATGTTTCGAACCCGCCGTCGGACGGGGCGTAAAGGAGAAGGTCCGCCCGGTCATGGCCGGATGGCCGTAGACCTCGAACGGCGCAGAGGTCCCGCGCCCGAGACTCACGACCGTGCCCTCGAAAGGACACAGCGCGGCATAGAGGTAGACCGACCGCTGCGTCGGCAGGTTGGGCGACGGAGCGACAGGCAGGACATATTCGGTCGCGTGGGTATAGTTGCGGCATTTCACCACGGTGAGACCGCACTTCCGGGCCCACCCTTCGCCAACGGCCATGCGGGCGATCTCGCCCATCGTCAGGCCGTGCAGCACCGGAACCGGAATCGCCCCGACACCCGATTTGTAGCTCATATCGAGTACCGGCCCGTCGACAATATGCCCGTTGGGATTGGGACGGTCGAGCACCACGACCTGCTTTCGGAAATCGGCGCAGGCGTCCATCATCCTGAGCATCGAAATATAATAGGTATAGAAGCGCAGTCCCACGTCCTGCATGTCGACGACCAGCACGTCGAACGAGCGCATCGCCTCGTCCGAAGGCCGTTTCGTGTTGCCGTCGTAGAGCGAGCGGATCGGGATGCCCGTCCGGGCGTCGACCGAGCTTTTGACATGCTCCCCGGCATCGGCCGTACCGCGGAATCCGTGCTCGGGCGAGAAAATCGCCGCCACGTCGAAGCCGCTTCCGTGCAGCAGGTCCACGAGGTGCACCCGCCCGGCGGCATCGGCTCCCGGCGCGCCGGGCAGCTCCGCTACGGAGGTCTGGTTGGCCAGCACGGCCACGCGCTGTCCCCTGAGCAGCGGGTAATAAGCCGCAGTGTCGGTCATGCCGACTTTCACCTGCGCCGGCGCCGCGAACGCCGCAAAAAGCGAAAACAAAAGGATAAAAACAAATCGTTTCATAGAGCAAAGATAACATTTTGAGCCGGAAAATGCTATCTTTGTAAAAAAGCGTCTATATCATGAACCTTCGTAAAACAGATCACTCCGGGCTGAACCTTTTTCTGGTCCTGTCTTTTCTGATTGTCTGTTTCATCGGGGGCTATTTCCTTTGGACAACGAAAGATGTGTTGCCATTGGAGGCGGACAATACGGATTTTCTCTACGCTCCATCCCGGGCAAACGAGCTAACTCAAGAACTAGACTCCATTTATTCCTGCAAATCGGGACCGAGGATGGAAAAGTTCTTGGACACATGGCATCGGAAATACACGTCCAACGCATCGACTCTAGGCAAACAAAACGACACGCTGCGAAACGTTTACAATCTCTTTACGACCCTCTTCAACCCCGACCCTACACTTCGCCCGAGGGGTTACCGAAGCGACTCGGCTTATCGCTACGTCGTTATCCAATCGCAATTGATGTTCTGTGTCGCAGAGGACAGTATGTTTGATTATTATTACGAAAGCTCCCCTCCTCCCAAATTTCCGACCGACGGATTTTACCTTCTCCGCGAAGCGGGAGCCTATTATAAGATTTTGACCGATTTCCGACCGCAAATCCGACAGGCGGGGCTAAAACGGCTCTACCTCACCGATGAATACAAGGATGCTCTCGAACTGTTTCTGGGCAAAAACGGATACTGGCCCGACGAAGACCAGACATCCGCAGAATCGGGCCGGAAGCGGATGCGTTTCCTGCAAAACTATTGGTACATCATCAACGGACATTGGGAAGGATGGAATCTCGGAATCCCTCAAATAGGGTACATCGTCCTGAACAAATCACTCGACAAAGCCGTTGTCGAGGTACTGGGAGAATACAACGGCAACGGTGTCCTTTTACATAAAACACATTCAGGATGGAAAGAAGTAAAAGGACTTTATCATTGGGAGGAATAGCCTACGCCTGCGCGCCGAACTCCATCAGGTAACCTTTGATAAAGGCGTCCAGGTCGCCGTCCATCACCGACTCCACGGCCGAGGTCTGAACCCCCGTGCGGTGATCCTTCACGCGGCGGTCGTCGAAGACGTAGGAGCGGATCTGCGAACCCCACTCGATCTTTTTCTTCGAGGCTTCGAGCGCCTGCTGCGTCGCCATACGCTTGTCCAGTTCGCGCTGGTAGAGTTTCGACCGGAGGATGCGCATGGCGTTCTCGCGGTTCATCAACTGCGAACGGGTCTCCATGTTCTCGATCAGGTATTCGACCGCTTCGCCCGTGTCGGGGTCCTTCGCGTGATAACGCAGGCGCACAGCCGTTTCGACCTTGTTGACGTTCTGGCCGCCGGCCCCCGACGCCCGGAACGTGTCCCACTCGATGTCCGCGGCGTTGACCGTAATCTCGATCGAGTCGTCCACGGCGGGCGACACAAAAACCGATGCAAACGTAGTCTGGCGCTTGTTGTTGGCATTGAACGGCGAGAGACGAACCATGCGGTGCACGCCGTTCTCGCTCTTGAGGTAACCGTAAGCATAGTCGCCCTCGAATTCGAGCGTACACGACTTCACGCCCACTTCGTCCCCGGCCTGGTAGTCGAGCACCTTGACCTTGTAGCCGTGCGCCTCGCCCCAGCGGGTGTACATGCGCATCAGCATCGAAGCCCAGTCGAGCGCTTCCGTGCCGCCGGCTCCGGCGTTGATGTCGAGGATGGCCCCGAGTTTATCCTCCTCGCGGCGCAGCATGTTGCGCATTTCGAGTTTCTCGATGCGGTCGAGCGTCGCAGCGTAGTGGGCGTCCATCTCATCTTCGGTCACCACACCCTCCTTCACGAAGTCGGGCATCAACTGAAGGTCCTCGGCGTCCTTGCGAATGGCGTCGTAATCGTCGACCCACGCCTTGATCCCCGCCACCTTGCGCAACTGCTCGCGCGCCTTGTCGGGGTTGTCCCAGAAATTCGGTTCCTGGGTCTTTTCCTCTTCGTTGCGCAGGTCGATGCGCTTCTGGTCGATGTCGAGACAGCGTTCCAGTGCCTCCCGGCGCTGTTCGATCTCCTTGATCTGTTCCGCAAGTACCATATCTCTTAAAATTTCGTTTGCAATTTCCGGGCGGCAAATTCCAGGATGAAGTCCGCCGTACCCTCGTCTCCCAACACCGAAGTGCTGACGCAGAGGTGGTAGGTCGAAGCCACGCCCCACGTCCGCGAACTGTAATAGTCGTAATAGGACGCGCGTTTGGCGTCGATGCGCTCCATCACCGCACGGGCCTCTTCCGCACTCACCCCCTGCCGGCGGCGGATGCGCTCGATGCGGTCGGCA
Source organism: Alistipes montrealensis (assembly GCF_018362775.1). Classification (GTDB taxonomy): domain Bacteria; phylum Bacteroidota; class Bacteroidia; order Bacteroidales; family Rikenellaceae; genus Alistipes; species Alistipes montrealensis. Next base: position 349,548 of record NZ_JAGYXY010000004.1, on the reverse strand, counting down.
TCGTCGGCCGTGATAAAGACGTTGACGCAGCGCGGATTTTCGCGCAGGATATAGTCGGCGCAGCGACCCACGAAGACAGCCGATTCGCGCGCCGCGACCTCGCGGATCACGTCGCTCTGGATTTTGAACAGCGCATCGTTCGACAGCACGTTGGCCGTACCTCCGTCGTCGCCCACGAACGGGGCGCGCAGGTAACCGATCATAGTCGAAATCACGCCGCGCGACTCCTTCTCGTCGGCCTTCTCGAAAACCTCGGGACAAAGTCCGCTCTGCTCGGCGGCCAGGTTGATCAGCTCCTTGTCGTAAAGACGGACGCCCAGCCTGCGGGCGATGATCTCCCCGACGGTCTTGCCGCCGCTGCCCAGTTGGCGGCCGATGTTGATGACGAATTTTTCCATAATCTTATCAATCTTTAGCGGCGTTTTCCGCCCCGTAGGCCCGGAATTTCCGCAGTTGGTAAGTCAGCATGAAGAAGGCCACCAGCGAAGCCAGGAAGTCCGACAGCGGCATCGAGCACCACACGCCCCAACTTCCGTTCCACTGGGTGTGGACATCGAAAATGTGCGGCAGGAAGATCAGCCCGGGCATCAGGAACAACAGTTGGCGCGACAGCGACAGGAAGATCGCCTTGCCGGCCATGCCGATGCTCATGAAGAAGTTCGTGGCCACCATCTGAAACCCGATGATCGGGAAGCAGAAGAAGACGATGCGCATACCCTCGACGGCAAGGCGGATCAGCTCCTCGTCGGTCGTAAAAAGCCCGACTGCCATCCGCGGCATGAATTCGCCGAGGATGAATCCGGCCGTGGTGACACACGTGGCGCCGATCATCGTCAGCTTCAGCACCCGCATCACACGGTCGTACTGCTTCGCACCGAAGTTATAACCCGCAATGGGCTGCATGCCCTGGTTGACGCCCAGCACGATCATCACGAAGAAGAACGCCAGGCGGTTGACGATGCCGTAAGCACCGATCATCAGGTCGCCGCCGTACTCCTTCAGCCCCTTGTTGATCAGGATCACGATGAAGCAGGCCGCAAGGTTCATCAGAAACGGCGACATGCCGATGGCGAGCATGTCGCGCACGATCTTCCTGCGCAGGCGGTAAATGCCGCGGCGGAAGTGGAGCAGTTCCTCCTTGTTCGAAAGTATCTGGAACTGCCATACGAGCGCGATGATCTGCGCCAGCACCGTGGCGATAGCCGCACCGCGGATGCCCCAGCCGAACCCGAAGATGAACAGCGGGTCGAGGACGGCGTTGATGGCCACCGTGATGATCGTGGCGTACATCGACTTGCGGGGATGCCCCGAAGCCCTCAGCACCGAGTTCAGACCCAGGTACATGTGGGTGACGACATTACCCAGCAGGATGACGGTCATGTATTCGCGGGCGTAGCCGATCGTGGCCTCGCTGGCCCCGAAGAAATAGAGAATCGGATCGAGGAAGACGAGCGTCACGGCGCCGAACGCCACGCCGATAATCAAATTGAGAATCAAAACGTTGCCCAACACCCGCTGGGCCGTTTCATAGTCACGCTGGCCCAGGCGCATCGAGATCAGCGTCGCGGCGCCCACGCCCACCAGCGAACCGAACGCCGCAGCAAGGTTCATCAGCGGGAAGGTCAGCGCCAGGCCCGAAATGGCCAGCGGCCCCACGCCGTGGCCGATGAAGATGCTGTCGACCATGTTGTAGAGCGACGACGCCGTCATGGCGATGATCGCCGGCACGGCATATTGTATGAGCAGCTTCCGGATGCGCTCGGTCCCGAGCTCCAGTGCCGCCGATTTTATTTCTGTTGCCATATAAAATTGTTACGTCATTACTGCGTCTCCGCGACGCAGACTTCTCTGTACTTTTTTCCGCAAAAAGTACCAAAAACTCTCCGACGGATGCCTACGCCTGCGACGAAGCGTCTAACGCTGGCTCCGGGCGGCTATTCGCGGGTTTGCAAGCAAACCGTCCCCTCCGCTCGCGCTTTTAGCCGAATCGTCGCTTCTCGGCTCCGGCATAGGGCCGGAATCGTACGTCGCAAACAATATTAGGTACAGGATGAAGAACCCGCCCCAATTCTTAACCGGAAAGCTATTCCAACTCCCAGTCCGTGCCGTCCTTGCGGTCCTTGACGCGGATGCCGGCGGCAGTCAGGCCGTCGCGGATGCGGTCCGAAGCGGCCCAGTCCTTCGCGGCACGGGCTTTCAGGCGCTCGTCCAGGAGCATCTCGACCAGCGGCGTCACGTAATCCCGGCCCGAAGCCGCCCCGGCGGCTTTCTCGTCGCGCAGGCCCAGGATGTCGAAGGCGTAGCGGCGGACGGTGGCCGTCAGCGTTTCGAGGTCGGCGGCCGTGATGGTCTGCGTGCCGTCGGCGAGCTGGTTGATGATGCGCACCCAGTCGAACAGCGCCGAAATGACCATCGGCGAGTTCAGGTCGTCGGCCATCGCCTCGGCGCAGCGGGTCTCCAGTTCGGCAGGGTCGACCGTCGAAGCGGCCGCGGGTTTGATCTTCCCGAGTGTCTCGATGCCCTTCATCAGGCGGTCCAGCCCCTTCTCGGCGGCCTGCAAGGCCTCGTTCGAGAAGTCGAGCGTCGAGCGGTACTGGGCCTGCAGCACGAAGAAGCGGATGGTCATCGGCGAATAGGCCTGCGCCAACAGCTTGTGCGACCCGGTGAACAACTCTTCGAGGGTGATGAAATTGCCCAGCGACTTGCCCATCTTCTGGCCGTTGATCGTGATCATGTTGTTGTGCACCCAGTAGCGGGCCGAATCATGCCCCAGTGCGGCAGTCGATTGCGCGATCTCGCACTCGTGGTGCGGGAACATCAGGTCCATGCCGCCGCCGTGGATGTCGAAACGCTCCCCGAGGTAACGGGTCGACATCGCCGAGCATTCCATGTGCCACCCCGGAAATCCCTCGCCCCAGGGCGACGGCCACCGCATGATGTGTTCGGGCGAAGCCTTTTTCCACAATGCGAAGTCGTACGAATGGCGCTTGTCGCTCTGTCCGTCCAGTTCGCGCGTGTTGGCGATGATGTCGTCGAGGTTGCGGCCCGACAACTTGCCGTAGTTGTATTTGGCGTTGTACTTCTCCACGTCGAAATAGACCGAGCCGTTGGCCTCGTAGGCGTAGCCGTCGGCCAGGATCTTCTTCACGAACTCGATCTGCTCGATGATGTGTCCCGAGGCATAGGGTTCGATCGAGGGGGTCTCGACGTTCAGGGCCTCCATCGCACGGTGGTAGCGCTCCGTGTAGTAGTGCGCCACCTCCATCGGTTCGAGCTGTTCGAGCCGGGCCTTCTTGGCGATCTTGTCCTCGCCCTCGTCGGCGTCGTGTTCCAGGTGGCCCACATCGGTCACGTTGCGCACGTAACGCACCTTGTAGCCCGAGGCCTTGAGGTAACGGAACAGCAGGTCGAACGTCACGGCCGGACGGGCATGACCCAAATGCGGATCGCCGTAAACCGTGGGACCGCAGACATACATGCCGACGCGCCCCGGAACGAGGGGCTCGAAGGTCTCCTTGCGGCGGGTAAGCGTATTGTAAAGTACGAGTTTGGAATTCATATCGTTATCGGTTATAATCGTTTTGAATGGGTAAAGTTACGACTTTTTCGGCAAACAACAGCCGTTTGGCCCCTAAAAATCGAGCAGGCGAAAGCGTTCGCGCACCTCGGGCATCGGCATCGGTTCCTCGTAGTGCCACCATTCGCGGCGGTAGGGAACCAGCCCGGCTTCGCGCATCACCGACCGGAGAAGTTCGCGGTTGCGGGCCGCCGCGGCCGTGATCTTCCCTGCGGCGACCAGCGCGGCTTCGTTCCCGGTGTGGGCCTCCTCGCCGAAGAAATCGACCGGCGTCCCCATGTCTGCCTCGCGCCCCGAGGCGTCGAGCAGCGTCACGTCGACCGCCACGCCGTAATTGTGCCGTCCTCCGCGGGCGCCGTTGGCCACGTAAACCTGGTTCGGAGTTCCCTCGACCAGGCTGTACATCAGCCGTTGGACGCTGATCGATCGCGCCGCATCGCACACCAGCAGCCGCCAGCCGGGTTTGCGCTGCCGCAGCAACCGCTGCGCCCGAACCACCTTCGCGGCGAAATGCGGCAGGAGGTAGGCCGTTTCGAGGTCACCGTAAACGTCGCGCCCCATGAAGTTGTCGGCGGTCGAATACATCAGCCGCACGCGCAGCGTCGAATCGGCCCCGAGGACATCCACCAGCCCCGCGGCCTGCATTTTCCGGTCGAGGCCGCCCTGCGCCCGCACGACGGCGCAAAGCAACAGGGCGCATGCCGCCAGCAGGAGTTTTCGTGTCATAATTTTTGCTCTATATGGCTGCAAAGATAAGAAATCTGCATACTTCCTGCGCGTCAACCGGGAAATTATCGTATCTTTACGCCGATTATATGAAATTTCAAGACTTACGACTCTCCGAGCCGCTGTTACGCGCCATCGAAGAAAAGGGGTACACGGATCCGACCCCCATCCAGCAACAAGCCATTCCTCCCGTACTCGAAGGCCGCGACCTGCAAGGCTGCGCCCAAACCGGAACGGGCAAGACCGCAGCCTTCACGCTGCCTATCCTCCAACTGCTCAACGCACAGCCCCCGGCCAAAGGCCGCCGCGAAATCCGCGCCCTGGTGCTCACTCCCACGCGCGAACTGGCTATCCAGATCGACGAATGCTGCCGCGACTACGCCCGCTACACCCCGATCCGCCACTGCGTGATCTTCGGCGGCGTCAACCAGCGTCCGCAGGTCGATGCCCTCCGGAAGGGCGTAGACCTGCTGGTCGCCACCCCGGGGCGCCTGCTCGACCTGATCGGACAGGGCTATGTGAAACTCGATACGATCCGCTTCTTCGTCCTCGACGAGGCCGACCGCATGCTCGACATGGGCTTCATCCACGACATCCGGCGCATCCTGCCGCTGCTGCCCGAACGCCGCCAGACGCTCTTTTTCTCGGCCACGATGCCCGAGTCGATCGCCGCGCTGGCCGCAAAAATCCTTCACGACCCGGTGCTCGTCACCGTCACACCCCCGGCCTCGGTGGTCGAGACCATCTCACAGACGGTCTATTTTGCCGAGAAAGCCGAGAAGAGCCAACTGCTGATCGACCTGCTCGGGGAATCGGACGCCGACCAGGTGCTGGTCTTCACGCGCACCAAACACGGCGCCGACAAGCTGGCCCGCATCCTCACCAAAGCCGGAATCAAATCCAGCGCCATCCACGGCAACAAGTCGCAGAATGCCCGCGTAAAAGCCATGAACGACTTCAAGTCGGGCGAATGCCGGGTATTGATAGCCACCGACATCGCCGCACGCGGCATCGACATCAGCCAGTTGCCGCTGGTGATCAACTATGAACTGCCGGAGGTTCCCGAAACCTACGTCCACCGCATCGGCCGTACGGGCCGCGCGGGATATGAGGGCGCAGCGTGGTCGTTCTGCTCGGAGGACGAGTACGACTACCTGAAGGACATCCAGAAACTCACCGGGCTGACGATCCCCACGGCGGGCCCCGTTCCGGAATTCGCCATTCCGAAGGCCGGACCGACACAAAAATCCACTCCGAAGAGCACACCGAAACCGGCCCGCGGCACAGGACAGCAACCCGCACAACGGAACGCCCGCAGCACAGGACCGCGACCTGCCCGCAGCGCAGAACAACAACCCCGCAACCCGGAGCCGAAACACGTTCCCGCAGCAGACACCGCCGAACCGGCCTCCCGCTCGCGTCGCAGACGGGGTACGCGTCCCGCCCCGGGAACCCCGATCCAGCCGACGGACAAAGCCGCCGACACGGCCCGCAAGCAGGAGCGGAAGCAGGCCTCCGGACCGGCTGCGAAGCAAAACACCCCGGCCGACACGTCCCGGAACCAAAACCGGAAACAGGGTTCCGGCAGCACCGCAAAACCCGCCGGAAACAAATCCGGGAACACCCCGGAAGCTCCGAAGGCCGCTTCGTCGCGCCGCCGCAAACGCCGTCCGGAAGGAGCGGGAAAACCGGCTGCTGCCCCGGCGGCAAAGCCGGCCACGGCCGAACCGGCTCCGCGCAAGAGTTGGTGGAAAATGTGGTAAAAACGGCTTTTCGCAAAATAAGGTTGGAAATAATACGTTAAATCACTACTTTTGACGATCAATTAAGGGATTTCCGGCCGCGCGCGACAAGCCCCTCCAGAGGGAGGGATTCGGGGTGAGGTCAGGTTTGCAAACGACGCCGAAAGCGGCGAATACGCCCTGCGGAACGCCGGATCGGTACAAAATTTAGGATAAACATTACGCTATGTACTTTTACAAACGCTGGAACAACATCACGGGCTGGGCGGTTTTCGCCATCGCGGCGATCGTCTACCTGATGACGATGGAACCGGTCTCGAGCCTCTGGGACTGCTCGGAGTTCATCGCCACCTCCTACAAACTCGAAGTGGGACACCCTCCCGGAGCACCGCTGTTCATGATGCTGGCACGCCTGGCTACGCTCTTCGCCTTCGGCAACCCCGACTACGTGGGCATCGCCGTCAACGCCATGAACTCGCTGGCCAGCGCCTTCTGCATCCTGTTCCTGTTCTGGACCATCACCCACCTGGCGCGCCGCCTCCTGACGCGCAACGGCGAGGAACTCTCGAAAGCCAACGTCTTCGCCGTCCTGGGCGCCGGAGCCGTCGGGGCCCTGGCCTACACCTTCACCGACACGTTCTGGTTCTCGGCCATCGAGGGCGAAGTTTATGCCCTCTCGTCGATGTTCACGGCCCTCGTGGTATGGCTGATGCTCAAATGGGAGGAGCAGGCCGACGAGCCGCACTCGTCGCGCTGGATCGTGCTGATCGCCTACCTGATGGGCCTCTCGATCGGCGTACATATCCTCAACCTGCTGTGTATCCCGGCACTGGTCTTCATCTACTACTTCCGCAAGACCGACAAAGTGACGTGGAAAGGCATCGGCCTCTCCACGCTGATCTCCGGGGCGCTGATCGTCTTCGTCAACAACTTCATCATCCCCTATACCGTCTGGATCGGGGCCCAGATCGACACGCTGTTCGTCAACACGTTCGGGCTGCCCGTCAACTCGGGCATCACGCTCTTCGCACTGGCGCTGATCGTCGGCATGGGCTGGGCTACGTGGGTCGCACACAAACGCGGCCACGTCCTGCTCAACATCATCCTGCTCTCGACGACGATGATCCTCATCGGCTACTCGTCCTACGCATCGGTGACGATCCGCGCCGCAGCCAACCCGCCGATGAACTCCAACAACCCCAACAACCCGCACGCCCTGCTGTCGCTCCTGAACCGCGACCAGTACGGCGACCGCCCGCTGCTGTACGGCGCCCAGTATTCGGCTCCCCCCGAAGGCGTGAAGGAGAAGACGGTGTGGTATCTCGACGAGGACGGCAAGTACAAAACCGCCACGGTGCTCACGGGCTACACCCACTCCCCGGAATTCCTGCAACTGTTCCCCCGCATGTGGAACTACTCGAAAGGCGAGAAGGAGTATAAGCAATGGGGCGCTTTCCGCACCAAGACCGAGACGCTGCGCGACGAGAAGGGCGAAATCCGCCGTGACTCCCAGGGCCGCCCGCTGCGCGGCGAGGTGCTCGACTTCGGCCGCAAACGGGCCTACACCGACTCCTACGGCGAAACCCGTACGGTCGTCCAGCCGACGTTCGCGGAAAACATCTACTTCTTCTTCAACTACCAGCTCTCGTACATGTACTGGCGCTACTTCATGTGGAATTTCGTAGGACGCCAGAGCGACATACAGCCTTCGCGCACGACGATCACCGACGGCAACTGGCTCTCGGGCATCAAATGGCTCGACGAGAAATACGTCGGTCCGCAGGACAACCTGCCGCGCGAAATCGCCGAGAACAAGGGGCGCAACACCTACTATTTCCTCCCCTTCATCCTGGGCCTCATCGGACTGATCTACCAGCTCAACCGCGACCAGCGGAACTTCTCGATCGTCCTGTGGCTCTTCGTCATGATGGGCATCGCGCTGGTCTTCTACTTCAACACCTCGCCCGGCGAGCCGCGCGAACGCGACTACGTCTATGCAGGTTCGTTCTACGCCTTCTCGATCTGGATCGGATTCGGCGTCCTGGCCCTGCGTGACTTCGCGGCGTGGATCACCAAGCGCAACAACGTCGCCACGGCGGCCGCAGCCACCGTCGTCTCGATGGCCGTCCCGGCTATCCTGGCGGCCCAGAACTGGGACGACCACGACCGGTCGCACCGCACCATGGCGCGCGACATCGGCTGGAACTACCTGATGTCGACACTCCCCAACTCGATCATCCTCAACTACGGCGACAACGACACCTTCCCGTTGTGGAACAACCAGGAGGTCTACGGCGTGCGTCCCGACGTAAGGATCATGAACACCTCCTACCTCGGCGGCGAATGGTACATCGACGAGATGAAGACCAAGGCCAACGAGGCCGAGGGCGTGCCCTTCTCGCTGCCCAAGCACAAGTACACCTATAACAACGACATGATCTACGTGACCAACAGCATCGACCGTCCCGTGGAGATCAAGGAGGTGATCGACTTCGTGCGCAGCGACGACCCGCGCAGCAAGGTGAAACTCGCCGACGGCTCGATGGCCGACTACATCCCGGCCAAGCGCATCGCGATACCCGTCAACAAGGAAAACGCCATCGCTTCGGGCATCGTGGCCGAAAAGGACCGCGACAAGATGGTCGACACGGTATTCATCAACATCAAGAAGAATTCGCTGGACAAAAACCAGTTGATGATCCTCGACATGCTGGCCAACTTCGACTGGAAACGCCCGATCTACATGACGCAGGTCTACATCCTGCAGGACTTCGGGCTGATGGACTACCTCCAGTTCGACGGCTACGCCTACCGCCTCGTGCCGATCCTCACCCCGACGACGAATCCCTATGAAATCGGACGCATCGACGCCGATTATGCCGCACCGCTGCTCAAAGACACGTTCCGTTACGGCAACCTCGAAGACCCGCGGGTATACGTCGACTATTTCATCCAGTACAACCTCTCGGCCTCGCACGCCCGCGACGCATTTGCCCGCGTGGCGAAGGAACTGCTGCGGCAGAACCGTGTGGCGGAAGCCGTCGAGCTGCTCGACCTGGGGCTGGAGCGGATGCCGACCTCGCAGATACGTTTCACCGACACCAACACCTATCCGTTCCTGGAGGCTTACTACGCCGCCTCGGCCCTGGGCGACAAGGAGGCCGCCGAAAAGGGCGATGCCCTGCTGCGCGCCTATGCCCAGACGCTGATCGAATACATCGAGTACTACCTCCGTTTCGAAGGAGCGCAGGGCGACATGGTTTCGGGTATCATCGACGAGAAACTCGACCAGTTGGGCGACATCTACTACCTGGCCAGCTACGCCAGCCGCAAGGATGTCATCGCCGAACTGAACGACTACTACCGTTCGCTGGGCGTCTCGGAAGAGAACCTCATCGACGTAGGCGACAAGCGCCAGCAGCCCGACTCGGCACTGCTGCCCGCCGCGAAATAACCGGAACATATTCCCGGTAACGAAACGACGCACGGAACAGTTTTGTTCCGTGCGTCGTTTTAATAAGGCAGCCCGGTGTTCGGCCTGCATCCGAAAGCAACCCGTAACCCCGGAAAACGCCGCATCCGGCCCACCCGGAACGCATATTTCGGCAAACTAAGAGCCTGTTTAAAAATGTTACCGAAGTTATTTACAGATGCTTTTCAGGGCTTTTTTCGTCTGGAAAGAGGCGCATAGTGGTTCTATACAACGATTTTCAGGCGAAAAAAGCGCAAAAAGAAGCATAAAAGAACGAGAGAAATATTTTTAAACAGGCTCTAAAACCCGGTCCGGTTTTTTTAAAACGACATTTTACGTATATTTGTGCGATAATCCGTATTTTACGAACCCAAACCCTGAACTTATGCCGCTTTTCATTCCGGAAGATTATACGGCCAAACTCGCTCCCGAAACGATGGAGCAGGCCATCAGCTACCTCAAGGAGATTTTCCCCGACATGCTCGCCCGCAGCCTGCGTCTGCGCCGCGTTACGGCCCCGCTTTTCGTACTTTCGGGCACAGGCATCAACGACGACCTGAACGGCGTGGAACGCGCCGTATCGTTTCCGATCCGCGACCTGGGCGACCGTCGGGCCGAAGTGGTGCACTCGCTGGCCAAATGGAAACGCATGAAACTCGGAGCCTACAAGATCGCCCCGGGATACGGGCTTTATACCGACATGAACGCCATTCGCGCCGACGAAGAGTTGGACAACATCCACTCGCTCTACGTCGACCAGTGGGACTGGGAACGTACGATGCGCCCCGAAGAGCGCAACCTCGGCTTCCTGAAGGGGATCGTCGAAACGATTTACGAAGCGATGAAAGCCGTCGAAGAAGAGGTCTACGAACTCTACCCGCACATTACGCCCATCCTTCCCGAGCGGATCACCTTCCTCCAGGCCGAAGAACTGTTGCAGGAGTTTCCTACCCTCACGCCCAAGGAGCGCGAGCAGGCGGCCGCCCGGAAATACGGTGCGCTGTTCCTGATCGGCATCGGCGCCGAACTGTCGAACGGGCAGCGCCACGACGGACGCGCCCCGGACTACGACGACTGGAGCACCCCGACCGAAGGGGGATACAAAGGGCTCAACGGCGACATCATCGTATGGAATCCGGTTCTGGAGAGCGCCTTCGAACTTTCGAGCATGGGTATCCGCGTCGACAGCGAGGCCCTCGAACGCCAGCTTGCAATCTGCGGCTGCGGACAACGCCGCGAAATGGAGTTCCACCGCATGCTGCTCGAAGGACGCCTCCCGCTTTCGATCGGCGGCGGTATCGGGCAGTCGAGGCTCTGCATGTTCTACCTGCGCTGCGCCCATATCGGCGAGGTCCAGGTCAGCATCTGGCCCGAGAAGATGATCGACGAGTGCGCCGCCCACGGCATCTATCTCAAATAACCCGCCCGCCTAAGAGGCGGGATTTAAGGGCGGAAGGGCCGCCGGCTCGCAAACTGTCCAGTTCTGCGCCCGGCAGCCTAAAAGGCGGGATTAAAGACGAAAGGATTGCGATACGCAGACGATCCTGTTCAACCGTATACCCCCCCCCTCCTGCGAAGAAGCCGCAGCCAACAGACAAAAACCCCGCTCCTTTTCGGAAGCGGGGTTTTCAATTATTGTTTCCCGGCGGCCGGCTGGTCGGGGGTCTTGTTGTCCTTCTTGTTTTTATTGTACAGGAAGCGTTTGATCTTATGCGTAGGGGTCTTGGCGAAGTCGTCCTTCTCCTCGACGACCTCGGAGATGCGCGAAAACCGGTTGACCTTGGCATTCACGAAATCCATGATCTCTTTCTTCAACTGCTCGGTCTTGGCCTCCCACGCCTCCTTTTTGCCTTCCCACTCTTCGCGCCAGTCGTCGATCATCGACTCGATCTCCTCGCGGTTGAAGTGCACGAGGGCGATCAGGCGCCCTTCCTGCTCCGTGACGATCGAATCGGCGATGCAGACATGCGAGTTCAACACCGTCTCGATGTCTTCGGGGTAGATGTTCTCACCGCCCGGGCCTACGATCATATTCTTCAGGCGGCCTTTGATGTAGAGCCAGCCGTCCTTGTCGAATTCGCCGAGGTCGCCCGTGCGGAACCAGCCGTCGGCCGTGAAAACCTCCTTCGTCGCCTCTGGATTCTTGAAATAACCCACCATGGCGCTCGGCGAGAGGGCCACGATTTCGCCCTGCCGGGTCTCGGGATTGATGTTTTCGAGCCGCAGCTGCACGCCCGGGGCCTGGGGCCCCGTCGAGCCCAGACGCACCATCGAAGGAGCCGCTCCGGCCAGCAGGGGCGCAGTCTCGGTCAGTCCGTAACCGATGGCGTAGGGAACCTTGGCTTCGAGCAGGAACTTCTCGGCCCCGCCGTCGAGTTTCGCCCCTCCGATTCCGAGGAAGCGCAGGCGGCCTCCGAAGAGCTTCGTCAGCTTCTTACCGGCAACGCGGTGCAGGTAACGGCGCATGAAACCGATCTTATAGAGCGTGCGCCAGAAGGAGTTCGAATTGAACTTGGCAAGCACCTGGTGGCGGTAGATTTTCTCGATGATCAGCGGCACGATCAGCATCACCGTCGGGCGGATGGCGCGCAGTGCGGGCATCAGCGCCGAGGCCGTGGGCGGACGGTCGAGATAGACGACCCGCGCACCCATCGAGAAGGGATAGATCATGCCGATCGAACACTCGTAAGTGTGCGACAGGGGCAGCACCGAAAGGAACGTGTCGTTGCCGTCGACCGGGAAGATCGACGACGAAATGCCGACTTGGGCACACAGCGCCGCATGGGTCAGCATCACGCCCTTGGGTTTGGACGTAGTGCCCGAAGTGTAGATGATCACGGCGATGTCCTGCGGCTGGGGGATACCCGTCGAACCCTCCTCCTTGACGCGCTGCGAAATGACCCCGAGGTTTTTGGTACGGACCACCACGTTGAGCCGTTCGATGGTCTGCTTCGAGAGTTTGGTGAAGAGTTTGTCCGACACGAGCAGGGCCTTCGCCTCCGAGTGCTCGATGATCATGTCCAGCTCCTCGCCCGAGAAGTCGGGCAGGATCGGCACGGCCACCATACCCGCCGACGTGACGGCGAAATAACAAACGCCCCAGTTGGGCATGTTGCTGCTCAGCAGGGCCACCTTGTCCCCGGCGCGAAGCCCCGCACCGGTCAGGATTTCCTGCACTTTGGCAATACGATTCCCCACTTCGGCGTAAGTCACGTCCTCGCCTTCGTGCATCGCAAAGGCGATTTTCGACGCGAACTTCTCCACGCTGTTGCGGGCCAGTTCGTACAGTGTATTGATCGTCATATTGTGTTCTCTTTTAACTACGTTTCGATAACGCGAAACTTTGGGGCGAAATTACTAATTTCCGGTTAAAAAACACTATTTTTGGCGTAAATTATCAATATGCTCGACCATCTGCACATCAAAAAACTTGCCGCCGATGCGGGGTTCGACCTCTGCGGCATTGCTCCGTGCCGCCACCTGGCCGAAAACGAGTCCTATTTCCGGGAGTGGCTTTCCAACGGCTACCAGTCGTCGCTGGACTACATGGAACGCAATACGGAGAAGCGTTTCGACCCGCGCCTTTTGGTGGAGCATGCCCGCACGGCGGTAGTCTGCGCCGTAAGCTACAAGAACCGCATCAGCGAAGGCTATCCCCCGCAACACCGCGCCAAAGTGGCCTCCTACGCCTGTGCAGCGGACTACCATACGACGATCCGGACGATGCTCACCCGGATGCTCGACGCCCTGCGGGCCGCTTATCCCGGGCTCTCGGGCCGCGCCTTCGTCGACACGGCGCCGCTGGCCGAAAAACAACTCGCCGTAGAGGCCGGACTGGGCTGGGTAGGCCGCCAGTCGCTGCTCGTAACACCCCGCTTCGGGACGTTCGTCCTGCTGGGCGAGCTGATCCTGACCGACGAAACGGATCTCTACGACACCCCGACCCGGACATCGCGCTGCGGAACCTGCCACAACTGTATCGACAACTGCCCCACGGGAGCCGTCACCCCCGACCGGACGATCGACACGGGGCGCTGCATTTCGTGCCACACGATCGAAAAAGAGCCCGCTGCCGGAATCAGCCTTCACGGCTGGATCTTCGGCTGCGACTGCTGCCAGAACACCTGTCCCTACAACACCCGAACCCCGCTGCACCGCAACACGGCTTTCGACCCTGTTTTCGATCCGCTGGCGATGGACGCCGCGGCATGGCTCGAAATGGACGACGCGGCCTTCGAAGCCCTCTGCGCCCATACGCCGCTGACGCGCAGCGGCCTCGCCCGCATCAAAGGCAACGTCAGGGAGTAGGCAGATCGCGCATGCAGCGCACCGGAAGCCCGAAGCCGCGCGGGTCCGAGATACGCTGGTAAACGGTCGTCGCAGTCAGGCCGAAGACCCATGCCCCGAACGTGTCGGACGGCGCCGGGGAACTCGACCAATAATAACCCGAAGGCGTGAACCGGAACAATCCGTATTCATCATAGCGGTAACCCACGCCCGGATAATAGGTCGTACCGGAATCGCCGTAGAGAAAATTCCATCCCTGCACGAACGGACCCTGCGTCCGCACCTCGCCGCTGGCGACGGTCGCCGTCGCGCCCGTTTTCGTGAAAGCCGTAAATGCGTAAGGGTGCGGCATGACCCACCCCGGGGGACAGGGGTCGAAAAGCGTCTTCACGGTCTTCTGTCCGACCTCATATCCCGTAGGATTGCCCCACAGTTCGTCGTTGCGGAACGACGGACCGTTGCCTTTGCCGCCGCCCCAGTACCAGTCGTAAGACGACTCGCCGGTCGTGGCAATGAAGGTAACGGGGTGCGCCGTGGCATACCGCGTGTTGCCCGTATAGCCGGCAGACTGCCCGGGCGATCCCGAGGTCTGCACGGCCGTCCACTCCGAAAGGTAGGTGTGCGGTGCATCCTGCGCATCGAAAATCACCGTTCCCCACGGGAAGGGATCCTTGCGGCCCCACTGGTAGAGCGGCGCCCGGAACGAGCGGGCATAAGGCCCGTCCTCCTTGTAGATCGCCCCCAGGTTGCGGTCCATCATCTGCACCGATCCGGAGCCGTACTCCTGTTCGTAATCGGACGAAAGGATATAGGTTTCGGCAAGCGATGTCAGGGTTTCGTTGTCCGCATCCGTAATCCAGATGTGCCAGCTCCACAGTGCCTCGTCCGACGACGCGTCGGCATAAAGTCCGATAACGGCATTGCCGCCCAGCGACGTGGGGCGCGTCGTAAGCGTGAAATAGATTCTGCCGCCCTCCACACGCACGCTCGCCGGGTCGATCAGGTGGGGATTGCTCTGCCACAGCAGGCGGGCCGCCGAGCCCGACAGCGAAGCCGAAAGCGTACGGCCTTCGTAACGCTGTACGGCTTCGGAAAGGGCCTGCGAAATCGAGCCGTTCCCGGCCATCGTGGCGTCGAACGAATACTCCTGCCCCGCTTGCGAAGCCACATAGCAATTTGCCCGGGGACCGCTGCCCGACAGGTCCGCCACAGGCTGCGGGGCCGTGCCCGCAGCGACAGCCTGCGTGATGACTTTCATTTGTGCCGCAGCGATCGCCAGTCCCGGACGGGTGTAGGTCGCCGTATAACCGTCGGCGGTCCGCACCACGACATATACTTTTCCGCCGCCGCGCGAATAATCCGCCGGATTGACCGTCAGATAGGCCTTTACGGGTTCACTCCCCAAAACCGGAGCCTCCGTAAACCCGAGGCTGCAATAGTTGATCTGCGCCGAACCGCCCGCATACGCCGCCGTGTTGTTGCCCGAAGCGGCCGTCAGGTCGAACGTGAACGCTCCGGTCATGTTGGACATCTCCCCGAGGTTGCCCGCCGAATCGACCGATGCGGCGTCCGTACAGTAGAGCGTCACCTCCGAGAGTCGTTTGCCGGCCATCGTCCCCGACCCCGTCAGGTCGACTTCGATCACCGCGAAGGCGTGGCGGAACGCCAGCGCCGGAAAATCCCCCGTCGCACTCACGACGGCTCCCGCCACGAGGAAATCGGAATCGCCCAGATGCGAAGAATCGCCCGCAGCGGCCTGTACCTGGGATGTTCCCAGCGTAAAGGCGACCGCCGAAGCGTCGTCCGACGCCTGCTCCGACCACGGGTAATAGGCATAAAGGGTATAATCCGAAGCACCTTCGGTAAGTGTAATATCGCCGCCGAAAGTGCCGTTGGCCGCGGCTTCCGTGCCTTCGAACGTCAGCGGGGCATTGACCGTGGTGAACGTATCGCCGCTTTTGACATAAATTCCGATCCGGTCGCCGGGCGTCCACAGGACGTTGTAACCGTCCGGAGCCAGTTCCGTGCGGGTCGAAGGGACCGCCGCCGCAATCCGGATGCTGCGCGTCACGGCCTGCGGCGGGACCGGGTCCCCGGTCCGATCGGCCGTACAGGCGCACAACAGCCCGCATCCGGCCAACGCCGCAATCGTAAACCTATTCATTCCAGTCCTCCCGGTCGAAACCTTCGACCCCGCCGTCTACGGTCGATCCGGCGAATCCGCGCCCGATGCGCACCTCCACCACTTCGACCTCCGGCCGCAAATACGTTTCCTTTTCCATTGCCAAAAATCGTTAAACGCCGGAAAAGGAAGCACATACCGTACCAAACCCCATTCACCGCAGGGCACGAAAAAGCGGACCCCACAGTGAAGTCCGCTTTCAGTTCGGCCCGTCGCCCGCGTAAAACGCGGAGTTCAGAGGCGAAAGGGTTGCCGCAGCGCGCACCGTCGGGTTTCGCGCACCGACTTCCCGACTATTTCGTCAGCTCGGCAAGCGCGGCTTTCGCACTTTCGACAGCGGGACCTGCCGTCACCTTCTGGAAGGCGGCGATAGCCTGCGGCTTCATCTCCTTGGCGTTGTAAGCAGCGCCGAGCGTCAGGTACATCAGGCTCTTGTCCTCGGGATCGGTCTGTGCATCGGCAGCAGACTGGCCCAGTTCGATCACCTTGTTGAAATCCTTCTTGCTGGCATAAGCCTGCAGGCGGACTTTCTCAGCCAGGGCGTTGGCGGGATTCTTCGCGAGCAGCGCGTCGGCCATCGCGATGATACCGTCGAAATCGTTCGCTGCCTGCAGCGTAGCCACTTTGTTATTGGTGTAAAGGGCAATCATCTCCTTGGCTTTGGCTGCATCCTCGGCATACTTGGGATGCGTCTTGGCAGCAACGGCCTCGTAGATGTCCATACCCTTCTCGTACTCGCCCATCTCGCAATAGCTCATCGCGAGGTTAAGCGCCATCGCGGTATTGTCGGGGTCGGCCTTGTAGCCCTTCTCGAACACGCTTGCAGCGGTTGCATAATCCTTGTTGTTGAAAGCCTCGCCGCCCTGGATTTGGTAGATCTTGGCTACCCACCCGTTGGCCTTGGCCATCTGGCTCATATCGCCGTAGAGTTCGGCCAACTCGGCAGACTTGGTGAAATTCTTCAGTGCCTCGTCGTACTTTTTGGTCCGGATGGCGCCGCCACCCATCATGAAATAACACGTGGGAAGCGTCTTTTTAGCGGTGGCCACCTGCGAAGCGGCATCTTCGTTGTCCATGCCCTGTTCGATCACCTGCTCGAATTTCGCGGCTGCGCCGGCAAAATCCTTGGCGTTGTAAGCGGCGCCCGCTTCATTGTAGATTGCTGTGACATCCTGCGCCGAGAGCGACCCCGCCGCCAACAGCACAATTGCAAGTACTAATAATTTTTTCATGGTTGTTTCCTATACGTTTTTTTAGTTTTCGGTTCATACACCCCGTTCCCGGAATGCGTTGGATGCAAAAGTATAAAAAAAATTCCTTTTTTACCAAATCTATCCGCGTAAACCCGCGAAAAAACTGCTCATCAACTCCTCGCACTCCTCCCGGAGCACACCCCGTGCCACTGTGGTTTTGGGATGGAATACCGCCTCGGAATAGCGCCTGTAACCCTTCTTGGGATCGTCCGCGCCCCACACCACGCGACTTACCTGTGCCCATCCGATCGCCCCGGCGCACATGATACACGGTTCGACCGTGACGTACAACGTGCAGTTTTGCAGGTACTTGCCCCCGAGCGTCGAGGCAGCGGCCGTCAGGGCCTGCATCTCGGCATGGGCCGTCGGGTCGGCAAGGGTTTCGACGAGGTTGTGCCCCCGCCCGATCACCGCACCGTCGGCCACGACGACCGCCCCGATGGGGACCTCCTGTTGTTTTAACGCTTTTTGTGCCTCGTTTAGTGCCAGGCGCATGAATTTTTCGTCGGTTTGCTGCTGTTCCATGTCGGATCGTTTTCGGCAAAAGTAACCATTTTTTCCGAAGAACGCACCTCTTTACCCTTCGAATCCCGCCCCGGAATGCCGCTGCACGGCTTATTTCGATTCAAAACAATACTTCCACCAAAAAGAATAAAATCAAAATTAAAAATTACTTGCATTGTACATCTTATTTTCTATATTTGCATATGGAATAGTCCACAAAACCTTTAAATTCAAGCCGATTCTACAAAACAGACATTTCAGACTCCAAACCAGACACAACCACACGCCCACTACATTTCGAAACTTCATCAATTACTAACCAGAACCTTATTAAAACCATTATGGAAGAAACTCGCCAAAAAACACTTGGGAACGGGCATTTTCCGGCAATCCTGCGATTCATCGCCGTTTTGCTGATGTCCGGAATTCTACCCTGCCTGTGGGGGGGGGAAATGTATCCGCCCAAATCCGCGGCATCTATGTAACGATAGATGTAACCAACGCAAGCCTCAGGGAGGTCCTCGAATCCATCGAGTCGCAGAGCGAACTGCGCTTCACCTACCCCGATGAGGTAAAATCCATCCTGACAAAAGTCGTCACGGTCAAGGAAAAAAATGTAAGCGCAAACAAAATTCTCGACCAGATCCTGCCCGGCGTCGGGCTGCAATACTCGGTCAGCGGCACTCAGGTCCGCATCCACCAGGCCGCCAGCGGTTCGCGCGATGTCGCCCAAACGGTCAGCGGCACGGTAATCTCCGGAACCGACAACTCCCCGCTCGCGGGCGTTATGATCTATGTCGAAGGCACGAATGCCGGCACGATCACCAACGGCGACGGTTCGTACACCTTCACCATTCCCGCCAAATCCAAATATGTAACCTTCTCGTATGTCGGTTTCGACACCAAGAAACTCCATACCGAGGACGCAGAGTTGTTCAAACTCGTATCGCTCGTCGAACAGAACAACACGCTCGACGAAGTCGTCGTCGTCGGCTACGGCACGCAGAAAAAGGAGTCGATGGTATCGTCGATCACCTCCGTCAAACCCTCCGACCTGAACATCACGTCGAGTTCGCTGACCACGGCGTTCGCCGGCAACATCGCCGGCATGATCTCGCGCCAGACCACCGGCGAACCCGGCTACGACAGCGCCACCTTCTACGTCCGCGGTATCTCGACCTTCGGTTCGAGCAACAGCCCGCTGATCATCCTCGACGGCGTGGAGGTACTGAGCAACATGCTGAACAACATGCCTCCCGAATCGATCGAGTCGTTCTCGGTGCTGAAGGACGCCGCCGCAACGGCCGTCTACGGTTCGCGCGGAGCAAACGGCGTAATCCTCATCAACACGAAAAACGGCCGCAACTCGGAGAAGATGAACGTCTCGGTCCGCCTGGAAAACACCTTCTCGCTGCCTACGATGGTGCAGGATGTCGCCGACGGCGTGACCTACATGCAGCTCTACAACGAAGCCGTTTTCAACACGGCCAAGGAGACCGGAACGCTCCACACCTACCAACCGTTCTACTCGGCCGACAAGATCAACGGAACGAAGGCGGGCCTCAACAAATACCTCTACCCCAACAACGACTGGTACGACCTGCTGTTCAAGGATTTCACGGTCAACCAGAACCTGAACCTCAATATTCGCGGCGGCGGCCAGAAAGTCAGCTATTTCCTCAACGCGGCGGTCTCGAACGAGAACGGCATCATCGCCGACATCGAGCAGAACCCCTATGACGTGAAGATGAACCACCAGAAATACATCTTCCAGAGCAACGTCAGCGCCAACATCACCAAGACGACGACCGTCGGCATCAAGGTCAACGCCCAGTTGGAGTACAACACCCGCCCGATCGAGGATATCGGCGACCTGTTCTACTACTCGATGCGCGCCAACCCCGTTCGTTTCCCGGCCACGCTTCCGGCCGAAGAGGGCGACACGTTCGTCCGCTACGGCAACAATGCTTCGTGGGACACCGGCGCCACCGACCTCAACCCGCTGGCCAAGTTGGCCCGCGGCTACGGAAAACGCTACTACTCCTACATGACAACGGCCTTTACGCTGGACCAGAACCTGGATTTCTTCACCAAGGGCCTGAGTGCCAACCTCACGGCGTCGTTCTACAACTACACCTATTCGGCGACCTACCGCACGGCGACCCCCTACTACTTCAAGGTCGAGGACGGAAGTTCGCTGAATCCCGACGGCACAGCCAACCTGATCACCAACTCGATCGGCGACACGGGTACGACCTACCTGACCAGCACCGACGGCAACGGCGGCCACCGCCGCTACGCGTTGCAGGCATCGCTCAACTACGCCCGCAAATTCGGCAGGCACGACGTGGGCGCGATGTTCGTCTACCGCATGAACGAGAAGAAGAACAACATCGCCGGCACGAGCGAGGAAAACCTGCTGCCTTACCGCGAACAGGGCATGGCCGGCCGTGTGACCTACGGATTCGACAACCGCTACCTGTTCGAGGCCAGCTTCGGCTACAACGGTTCGGAGAACTTCGCCCCCGGCAAGCGTTGGGGTTTCTTCCCCTCGGCCGCCGCCGGCTGGGTGATTTCGAACGAGTCGTTCTGGGACGGCATCCGCCAGACGGTCAACAACCTGAAGATCCGGGCATCGTACGGCCTGGCGGGTAACGACGCCCTGAGCGAACGTTTCCCCTACCGCTCGATCGTGGCCATGGGCGAAGATTCGGGGTTCTACTACAACTGGAACACCCAGGGCAAAGGCCCGAAGATCACCACCTACGGCAACCCCAACGCGACGTGGGAAGAGTCCAAGAAGTTCGACATCGGCCTCGAACTGGGGCTGTTCAACGCACTGAGCATCGAGGCCGCCTACTTCACCGAAGACCGTACGGGCATCTTCATGCGGCGCACCTCGCTGCCTTCGTCGACCGGCCTGCTGGGCGTTACGCCCTACGGCAACATCGGCCGCGTGAAGTCGCACGGACTCGATCTTTCGGCCGTCTATAACAAGCAGCTCAACAAGGATTGGTCGCTGAGCCTGCGCGGCACGTTCACCTTCTCGCGCAACGAAGTGATCGAGAAGGACGAAGGCGACCTGATGTACGACTATATGTCGGTCGTAGGCCATCCGGTCAACGCCATCACGGGCGTACTGATCGCCGACGGCCTGTTCACCTCGCAGGAGGAGATCGACAACTCGCCCAAACAGCAGTTCGGCAACTACACGGTCGGCGACATCAAATACCGTGACCTGAACGGCGACGGCATCGTCGACGGCAACGACGTGACGACGGCCGGCAGTCCCACGATCCCCGAAATCCAGTACGGCTTCGGCGCGACGGTGAAATGGCGCAGGTTCGATTTCTCGTTCATGTTCCAGGGCGCGGCCAACGTATCGCTGCGGATGTACAACATGCACCCGTTCTGCGACGCTTCGCACTTCGGATACGGCATCACGCAGTACATCGCCGACAACCACTGGTCGGAGGATAACAACCGCGCCGACGCGGCCTATCCGCGCCTGACCTCGCAGATGAGTTCCAACAACACCCAGAGTTCGACCTTCTACATCCACGATGCGAAATACCTGCGTCTGAAGACCGTGGAACTGGGCTACACCATCAAGAAATTCCGTGTATACCTCTCGGGCAACAACCTCTTCGTCATCTCCCCGTTCGACTACTGGGATCCCGAGAAAGGCGGCGGCCACGGCCTGACCTACCCGCTTCAGCGCACGGCGAAGATCGGTGTTCAATACCAATTCTAATCCATAAGAACGATACAGCTATGAAAAAAATAGTATTGGCTTTAGCCCTCCTTCTCGCAACCGCATCCTGCGATTTCCTGGATGTGGTCCCCGAGGGCAGTCCTACGCAGGACGACATTTACAAGACCCAGGCCCAGGCCGAGAAGATGCTCTTCATGATCTACGGCAAGTGTCCCGACCTCTTCCACGCACAGGCCATGCCCGACCTGAACGGCGGCGACGACCTGATTTCGAGCTACTACGGCTCGGTGCGTTATTTCTCGTGGAAGAGCCTGGTGTACGCCACCTCGCAGGAGTCCCCGACCAACACCTACTTCAACCTGTGGGGAACGACCACGGGGCTTCCGACGGGCAACTACTCGTATAACATTTACGAGGGCCTGCGTTACGCCTATAACTTCCTCAACAACATCGAATCGGTTCCCGACATCACGGAAGCCAACCTGCGATACTGGTCGGGTGAGGCGCACTTCCTGATCGCCCGCCTGCACCACATCCTGCTGGAGTACTACGGCCCGGTCGTGCTGGTCCGCGAGGAGATCGACCTGAATTCTCCGTCGAGCAGCGTAAACGTGCCGCGCAGCACCTACGACGAATGCGTCGACTTCATCGAAAGCGAGTACTGGAAAGCCTCCCAGATGCTGCCCGACTACTGGGGTCCCATCCAGTACGGCCGCGCCATCAAAGCCACGGCACTGGCTTACCGCGCCCGGCTGCTGCTCTACGCCGCATCGCCGCTCGTTAACGGCAACACGGAGTTCTACTCGGACTTCGTCAACAAGGACGGCACGCACCTGATCAACCAGACCTACGACGCCGAGAAGTGGAAGCGTGCGATGGACGCCGCCAAAGACGCCATCGACTGCGTCGAAGCCTCGGAAGACACGGGAGCCTACACGATGGACAGCCGCAAACTCGGCCTGTCGGTATCGAAGACCTCCGGCGTAACCGACCCCTTCGAACTGGGACGCATCAACTACACGTATATCTTCACCGGCGACGGCAACTCGACGCAGTTCATGAACCAGAACGAATACCTGATGAGCCTCAACAAGTCGGGTTCGATCACCTACACGCAGCGGCAGTTCGGCTGCCACCTGGCCAACGACTACACGAAGGTTTCGGGCGCTTACCGCGGCTATTCGTGTCCGACGGTCGAGGCCGTCCAGATGTACTACACCAAAAACGGCCTTCCGTGGGAGGACGACCCCGAAACGAAAGACATCGACCCGCTGGCCTACAACGCAGAGGCGGGAACGGTCGAGATGCACCTCCACAAGGAGCCGCGTTTCTACGCGTCGGTGGGTTACGACCGCGGCACGTACCGGTTCAACGGCGGTAAAATGACCATCAAGGCGCGCAAGGGCGAGCCCCAGGGCTTCACCGGCAGCTACGACAACGAGTACCAGTCCTACAACGGCTACTTCTGCCAGAAATGGGTCAACGAGCAGTCGAAGATGTCGCTCAATTCGAGCGGCAACTACGCCGTCAGCACCTACATGAGCTACGTCTACCCCTACATGCGCGTCGCCGAACTTTACCTGAGCTACGCCGAGGCCGATTTCGAATACGACGGCACGCTGAGCGACTACGGCTACGACTGCCTGAACAAAATCCGCCAACGCTGCGGCCTGCCGACGTTCCAGGAGTCGTGGAGCAAGGCCGGCGGCATCCCGTCGGGCCAGAAACTGCGCGACATCATCCGCCGCGAGCGTTCGATCGAGTTCATGATGGAGGGACGCCGTTTCCACGACATCCGCCGCTGGAAGATCGCCGAGGAGTGCCTGCGTCCCATCCCGAAAGCCTGGAACATCGAGGGCGACACCGCCGAGAAATTCTACAAACTGGGCGACATGAAGGAGAACGACACGCGCATTTTCTCTTCGCCGAAGCACTATTGGCTGGCGATTCCCAACTCGCAGCTCAACATCAACGGCCAACTGGTCCAGAATCCGGGTTATTAATCATTCAAGGAAACGACTATGAAAAAAATATTTTTAGCGCTTGCGTTGTCGGCGGCCGCCTGCGTCGCCGGGTGCTCCGACAACGAAGAGGTCGGATACGACATCGACTCGAAACTGCTGCTGCCGAAAAGCGGGCTGCAACAGATCGACCTGACCGAAACCGCGACCCGGGTCGACTACAACGTCTGGGTCTACCGGAGCGGCTACAACGACGGCCGTTCGACGGCTACACTGACCGTCGATGCCAAGGCGCTGGCCGACTATAACGCGGCGAACGGCACGTCTTACGTGCTGATGCCCGAGGCCTACTACGACCTCCCGGCTGCGACCGTGCGGCTCGGCAACGACGACAACACCGTCAAAGTCAGCGTCAGTCTGGACGTGTCGGCGATCACGGCGGGCAGTCTCTACGTACTTCCGATCACGGTCGGCAGTCCCGACACGGCGATCAGCGAGTCCGGAGCTACAGTACTGCTCCACCCGGTTCGGCCCGAAGCCGAAGAGCCTGAAAATGCCGGCTGACAACCGGATCAAACAACTGAAAAATTAACCACATAACCTTCCTATTATGAAAAAAGGTTTTTTATCGGTCTTCCTGTTCACGGCCTTTGCACTGGCTCTCAGCACATCGTGTAAAGACGACGAGACGGCCGAATGGAAAGACTTCGATTTCTCGGTAACCTCCAACCTTACCACCGAAACCGGAACCGTTCCCTATGAAGGCGCCACGGTCGTGTTCACCGTGACGACCAACGGCAAATGGACCTACGCAATCGACCAGAGCAAGACGAACTGGTTCACCCGACCTACGGTCGACGGCATGACGCTGGCGATCGTGATTCCCGAAAACTCCGTGAGCAAGGAGCGCTCCGGCGCACTCCGGTTCATCTCGGTTTCGGACCCCACCCTGATCGAGGAGTTCACCATCACGCAGGATCCTTCGCCCGAAGCCCCCGAGCCCGAAGCCCCGAAAGCCGACCTGCTCGACGTTGTTTTCCATGCGGACGGCACAGCCGAAGACGTATCGCCGCTGAAGAACGAGGTGATCAGCTACCCCGGAGCGGCGCTGACCTACTATTACCACGACGTTTACAAGCGCATCGTCAGCAATTATACGCATACCCCCGGCCAGGGCTCCCGCACCAACTCCTATTACCGGGTTGATTACTACCAGAACGAGACCTTCAAAAACGGGCTCGACGACGGTCACTCGATGGAGGTGGTCCTGCGTTCGAACAAGAACGACGGCACGAAAGAGTACAAACCGTTCTCGGCCCATGAAGCCGGCGGCACGGGCTTCCTGATCTGCAAGGAGGGCCAGGGAGGCCATTCGGCCTGCATTACGTTCCTTCCCAACGTGAGCACCACCGGCAGCAGCAAATGGATCTGGGCGCAGAGCGACGTTTATCCCGAACCGGGCCGCTACTACCACGTCGTGGGCGTATGGGACAAAACCGAAGGAAAAGCGTACATCTACGTCGACGGCGAGCTGAAAGGCACGGCCGACGCAGTCGGCAACCTCAACCACGCCAAGGACGGAGCGCGCTGGTTCGCACTGGGCGGCGACTCGGCAGTCGGCTCGATGGGCAACGCGTGGAACGGCGAGGTGGTCCTGGCCCGCATATTCGACGATGCGCTGACCGACGAGCAGGTAGCCCTGCTCTACAAGGACGCAAAGTTCGAGAACCAGGCTCCCGTCGAATTCGCCGTTTCGAACCTCACCTATCTGGCCAGGTGCGAGATCGGCGCGGGTTACACCTACACGATCTACGGCAACGGCTTCGAAACCGGCGACAAGGTCAGGTTCACCTCGGCGACCGATGTGACCGCAGCCTTCACGGCCGACGCCGCGCTTACCGAGCCCTCGGGCGAGGCGACCCAGCAGTCGCTGGCCGCAACGCTCCCGGCGCTTCCCGACGGACAGGACCGGTACTTCATGACGCTCGTCCGCGGCAGCAGCCAGTATCCGCTCGGCATCGTCGAATTCACCGTCAACGACAATCCCCGCATCGCGACGCCCAAAATCATCGCACACCGCGGCCAGCACCAGGACGGCGTACAGGACGCCACCGAAAATTCGATCGCTGCGCTGGCCAACGCCCAGAAACTGGGCATCTACGGCGCCGAGTTCGACGTATGGATCACGACCGACGACGTACTGGTCATCAACCACAATGCGACCGTCGCGGGCAGCGACCTGAAGATCGAAGAGAGCGCCTATGCACAGATCAAGGACCTCACGCTGGCCAACGGCGAAGTGCTGCCGACGTTCGACGCCTATCTGGAGCAGGGCGCCAAGGACGCCGCGATGAAACTGATCTGCGAGATCAAGACCCACAGTTCGGCCTCGATCAACACCCGGGCCGTCAACGCCGTCGTAGCCGCCGTCAAGGCGAAATCGATGGAGGCCCGGGTCGATTACATCGCCTTCGACTACGAGGTCTGCAAACAACTCAAGGCGGCCATG
The DNA here is from genome assembly GCF_018362775.1 of Alistipes montrealensis. GTDB lineage: Bacteria > Bacteroidota > Bacteroidia > Bacteroidales > Rikenellaceae > Alistipes > Alistipes montrealensis. Next base: position 323,620 of record NZ_JAGYXY010000004.1, on the reverse strand, counting down.
CCCACAGCCAGCGTACAGTATCTCGGCGGCGACAAGGCCCCGGCCGAGGTTGCGGCAGACAAACTCACGGGCATCGACTACCAGTATTCGACCGTCCTTTCGAAAAAGCCCGAATGGGTGACCGAAGCCCACGCGAGCGGAATCGAAGTCAACGCCTGGACCGTCAATTCGACGGCCGACATGATCGCCTGCATCGGGCTGGGCGTCGACTACATCACCACCGACAACCCCGCCACGCTGCAAAAACTGCTGGCCAGGCCGTTCGTCACGGCCCCGAAATAGCCGTGAACGCTTTGCTGTAAATTCCAGGGTTCGCAGGCCGGACGATCGTCCGGCCTGCACCTTTTCGGGATTTCACATTTTTTTTCGTATGTTTATACCGGAATTCAACCTTATACCAAACCCTTTATGAAGAGACTTTTAGTATTGGCATGGGTCGGCGCTGCACTGCTGTCCGGCGGCATGCTCCGGGCGGAAAACATCCTGCTCTCGACCAAAAACTCCTCGCTGCTGCTGACCGCCGAGAAGGGCAAAGCGCCCCTGTTCCAGTATTTCGGGGCGCATGTCGCCTCGCCGGGCGACATCCTCGACAGCGGCGTGGCATTCGGCGATCCCGCCTACCCGCAGTTCGGCGCCCAGTGTTACCGCGAAGTCGCCGTCCAGGCGACGCACAACGACGGCAGCATGTCGCTCGAACTCGTCGTCGAATCGGTATCGCGCGACCGGAAAGACGGGGCCGAAACGACCGCCATAGCCATGAAGGACAAACACTATCCGTTCTTCGTAACGCTCTATTACAAGACCTACGACGACTGCGAGGTCATCGAGACCTGGACCCAGATCAGCCATGCGGAGAAGAAACCCGTGACGCTCTACCGCTTTGCATCGGCCTACATGCCCGTCCGCCGTGGCGACACATGGCTTTCGCATTTCCACGGTACGTGGGGCGCGGAATGCTACCTCTACGAGGAGCCCCTGACCGACGGCATGAAAGTGCTCAAGAACAAGAACGGCGTGCGCAATACGCAGACCGACAACCCGTCGTTCATGATTTCGCTCGACGGACAGCCCCGCGAACTGGCGGGCCGCGTCATCGGCGGCACGCTCGCATGGGGCGGCAACTACCGCATCGCCTTCGACAACGACAACACCCACACGACGCACGTCTTCGCCGGCATCAACGAAGAGCAGTCCCAGTATACGCTCCAGCCCAAAGAGCTCTTCACGACCCCGGTTTTCGCGTTCACCTTCAGCGACGAGGGCAAAAGCGGCGTGAGCCGAAACATCCACCGATGGGCGCGGCTCCACCGGCTGAACCACGGGACCGAGCTGCGCGACGTGCTGCTCAACTCGTGGGAGGGCGTCTATTTCAAGGTGAACCAGGAGGTGATGGACCGGATGATGGCCGACCTCTCGGACCTGGGCGGCGAACTGTTCGTGATGGACGACGGCTGGTTCGGCGACAAATACCCGCGCAACGACGGCTCGACGAGCCTGGGCGACTGGATGGTCTGCAAAGAGAAACTCCCGCAGGGTATCGAAGGCCTGACGGAGTCAGCTAAAAAACACGGCGTGAAATTCGGCATCTGGATCGAACCCGAGATGACCAACACCAAAAGCGAACTCTACGAGAAGCACCCCGACTGGGTGATTCAGCAGCCCTACCGGGAGAACCGCCTGGGCCGCGGCGGCACGCAGCAGGTGCTCGACCTCTCGAATCCCGAGGTGCAGGAGTTCGTCTTCGGCGTGGTCGACAACCTGATGACCGCCCATCCTGAAATCGCCTACATCAAGTGGGACGACAACATGACCCTCTACAATTACGGTTCGACATACCTCCCGGCCGACCGGCAGTCGCACCTCTACATCGACTACCACCGCGGCATGGACAAGGTGCTGCGCCGCATCCAGGAGAAATATCCCCGCCTGGTGATGCAGTCGTGCGCCAGCGGCGGCGGGCGCGTCAATTACGGCGTACTGCCCTATTACGACGAGTTCTGGACCAGCGACAACACCGACGCCCTGCAACGCATCTACATGCAGTGGGGCGTGTCGAACTTCTATCCCGCCGCGGCGATGGCGTCGCACGTGAGCGCCTCGCCCAACCACCAGACAGGCCGCAGCGTGCCGCTCAAGCTGCGCTTCGACGTGGCCATGTCGGGACGCCTGGGGCTGGAACTGCAACCCGCAAAGATGAGCGACAAAGAGAAGGAGTTCGCCCGCAAGGCGATCGCCGCCTACAAGGACATCCGCCCCGTCGTACAGCAGGGCGACCTCTACCGGCTGATCTCGCCCTACGACAAGACGGGCTACGCTTCGCTGATGTACGTCACGCCCGGCAAGGAACGCGCCGTCTGGTTCGTCTATAAGCTGGAGCACTACCTCAACATGCCGTCCCCGGCTTTCCGGATGGCGGGCCTCGACCCCGGCAAGCGCTACACGATCACCGAGTTGAACATCGAAGGCAAGCCGATCCCACAGCACGGCAAAACTTTCAGCGGCGCCTTCCTGATGGAGAACGGACTCGAATTTTCGGTAGGCAAGGAGTACGCGAGCCGCGTACTCGAAATCAAAGCGGCGGAGTAATCCGGCCGCAGTAACACGATTCTAATCCCCGGGGCAAATGTCCCGGGGATTATTTTAATGCAAAAATCCGCCCGGGAATCCCCCGGACGGACCGTTCGCAGAGGTTCCGCCTCAGAACCGCCAGCCGACGTTGAGCTGGAACACGCCGTTCTTCGTGGAAGTGCTCTTCTCGATGTCGACGAATCCGAAGTTGTAGTTGGCCGAGAACATCAGTCCCCATCCGAACTGATAACCCACGCCGAGGCCCAGACCGAAATCGGCCGTCTTGACCAGGCTCTTTATGCTCTCGCCGCCGCTCTTGGCGCGTACGTTGAAGCCCACCTGCGGACCGGCGAAAACATTCAGCCCGCCCAGCACATAGTACTTCGCATAAACGGGAATGTTGATGTAGTCGAGATGGACCTTCTCGGTGTCGATCTTCGTTCCCTGCATCGAGAAGAGGACGCCCGGTTCGATGCCGAACTTCTCGGAAAGGAGGATTTCCAGCGCGACGCCGGCATTCAGCCCGGCGATCGATTTGCCGTCGACATGCGACAGGCTCGAAAGGTTCAGACCCACTTTGGGGATGATGTGGATGCCCTGTGCGTGGGATTCGACGGCCACGAGCGCAAAGGCAGCCAGCAGGAGCGTAGCGATTTTTTTCATAATTCAGTGCATTTAGAATTAAACGGTTTGACAGGAAACGAAGGCATACAATTTCGTGCCATTTCCGCCTGTTTTTCCCATGCGCCGTTTTTTTATCCCCCGCCCGGCCGGAACGGCAAATAAAATAACCGTCCCGATTCCGTTTTTTCGGGACTTTTACTTAACTTTGCGGGTTACTAGGACAAATCGTAAATCGTACAAAATAATTTTCCCTATGTACAGAACCCATACCTGCGGCTGTTTAAGGGCCTGCAATGTCAACGAGACCGTCACCCTGGCCGGCTGGGTGCAGAAAGTGAGAAACCTCGGCGCCATGACCTTCATCGACCTGAGGGACCGCTACGGCATCACCCAGATCGTCGTCGAGGAGCACTCCCCGGCCGAGGCGCGCGAAACGGCTTCGAAAGTGGGCCGCGAGTGGGTCATCCAGGTCGTCGGCAAAGTAGTCGAGCGCCAGTCGAAGAACCCGAAGATGGACACCGGCGACATCGAGGTCACGGCCGAAAAGATCGCCGTACTGCACGACGCCGAAGTGCCGCCCTTCACCATCGAGGAGGTCTCGGACGGCGGCGACGACCTCAGGATGAAATACCGCTACCTCGACCTGCGGCGCCCGCCCCTGCAGCGTAACATGATCCTGCGTCACAAGATGGCCCAGGAGATTCGCCGGTTCCTCTCCGACGAGGGATTCCTCGAAATCGAAACCCCCTGCCTGGTCGGTTCGACGCCCGAAGGCGCCCGCGACTTCGTCGTCCCCAGCCGCATGTCGCCCAACCAGTTCTACGCCCTGCCGCAGTCGCCGCAGACGCTCAAACAGTTGCTGATGGTCGCCGGCTACGACAAATATTTCCAGATCGTGCGCTGCTTCCGCGACGAGGACCTGCGCGCCGACCGCCAGCCCGAATTCACGCAGATCGACTGCGAGATGTCGTTCGTCGAGCAGGAGGACGTGCTGGAGATTTTCGAACGCTGGGCCAAGCACATGTTCAAGCATGTGATGGGGATCGACCTGACCGAACCGCTGCGCCGCATGCCGTGGATCGAGGCGATGGAGAAATACGGTTCGGACAAACCCGACCTCAGGTTCGGCATGGAGTTTTCAGACATTACCGATCTTGCCAAAGGACACGGCTTCAGCGTCTTCGACGATGCCGAATACATCACCGGATTCGCCGCCCCGGGCTGCGCCGCGTACACCCGCAAGCAGATCGACGCGCTGACGGAGTTCGTCAAGCGCCAGCAGATCGGCGCGAAAGGACTGATCTGGATACGTGTCGGGGAGGACGACGTGAAGTCGTCCGTCGACAAATTCTACGCACCCGAAGAGGTCGCCGCCATGGCTTCGCGCTGCGGCGCCAAGACCGGCGACATGGTCTTCATCCTCTGCGGCAAGAAGTTCAAGACGCTGACACAGTTGTGCGCCCTGCGCCTCGAAGTGGCCCAGCAGTTGGGCCTGCGCGATCCGCAGAAGTTCGCACCGCTGTGGGTCGTGGACTTCCCGCTGTTCGAGTGGGACGATGAGACGCAGCGTTACTACGCCGTACACCACCCCTTCACCTCGCCCAAACTCGAGGACGTGCAATACCTCGACAGCGACCCGGGCCGCGTGCGCGCCAACGCCTACGACTTCGTCTGCAACGGTACGGAGATCGGCGGCGGCTCGATCCGTATCCACGATTCGGCTCTGCAGGCCAAGATGTTCGGCCTGCTGGGCTTCACGCCCGAAGAAGCCCAGGTGCGTTTCGGCTTCCTGATGAACGCCTTCAAATACGGCGCGCCCCCTCACGGCGGCCTGGCGTTCGGTTTCGACCGCCTGTGCTCGCTGTTCGGCGGTTCGGAATCGATCCGCGACTATATCGCCTTCCCGAAGAACAACGCGGGCCGCGACGTGATGCTCGACGCCCCGGGCTACATCGACCAGGCGCAGTTGGACGAACTGTATCTGGAACTGCGGAAGCCGGAGGAATAACCCGGAAAACCGACAGCATACGGCAGGCGGACCTCTCGTCCGCCTGTTGTTGTTTTATTCGATTCCCAAAAACTGGCGGCGGACACTCAAACCGGCTCTTGCATTTTGATCCGCGTCTTTACGGCGGATTCTTCATAGCCTCTGGGCAACAAATTCAGGTTGAACCGCTTGAACAGGTTGAAGAACGACGAGAGGTCGCAGTTGACTTCGACAGCGACCAGCGAACCATCGTCTCCGGCCTGCATGTCGCGGCACAGAAGTGCGAAGATCATCTCTTCGTAACGTGCATAAAATTCGAATCCTACGACCGTATAACGTTCGAAGTCGGGAACATTCCGGGGAATCAATGTATTCAAACACTCCTTGTCGAGGTAATCGCTGATATCGGCCGCAACCGTGCCGATAAAATCATCATACCAGGTTTTCGCTTTCATGAAAATCATTCGTATTTGACGCAAGACACCCTTTGCAGCCCACATGTATACAGAAAGCGTGGTGCCGAAGACTTATTTCAGAATCGTAGGTCGTAGGATACCTTTGGCACAAAATAAGCAACAGCTCCCACGCCTATATCCAAATTATGGATACGACGCGGCAAGATGTCCGCCATTCCCATGCCAGAGTGAATTTCCTACGTTCACGATTCGGGAACAGACTTACACTTTCCGTGTTTGTCAGTATGTTTGACAAATATAGGAATAATTCTTGGAAATTCGTATCTTTGAACCATAAAACGAACCTGCCATGTCCGCACCCTTAGCCGAACGACTCCGTCCCCGCACGATAGACGAATATATCGGGCAGGAGCACCTTGTGGGTAAAAACGGGGTGTTCCGCAAGTTTTTCGAGACGGGCAACGTCCCGTCGTTCATCCTCTGGGGACCTCCGGGCGTGGGTAAAACCACGCTGGCCAAGATCGTCGCCACGCAGCTCGAACGCCCGTTCTTCACCCTCTCGGCCGTCACGTCGGGCGTGAAGGACGTACGCGAAGTGATCGAGTCGGCGCGCAAACAGCGTTTTTTCGACCAGAAAGCGCCGCTGCTGTTCATCGACGAAATCCATCGCTTCAACAAATCGCAGCAGGATTCGCTGCTGGGGGCCGTCGAACAGGGCGTCTTCACGCTGATCGGCGCAACGACCGAGAACCCCTCGTTCGAGGTGATCTCGCCGTTGTTGAGCCGCTGCCAGGTCTACATCCTCAAATCGCTCGAGGACAAAGACCTGCAGGTGCTGCTCGACCGCGCCCTGACGACCGACATCGAACTGAAGGAGCGCGACATCGAGGTCAAGGAGACCGGCGCGCTGTTCCGCTTCTCGGGCGGCGATGCGCGCAAGCTGCTCAACATCCTCGACATCGTCGTCGGAGCCACCGACGGCAAGGTGACGATCAGCGACCAATACGTCACCGACTGCCTCCAGCAAAACATCGCCCTCTACGACAAGAACGGCGAACAGCACTACGACGTTATCTCGGCCTTCATCAAATCAGTCCGCGGCAGCGACCCCAACGCCGCGATCTACTACCTGGCGCGGATGCTCGCCGGGGGCGAGGAACCGCGTTTCCTGGCCCGGCGGCTGGTGATCCTGGCCTCGGAGGACATCGGGCTGGCCAACCCCAACGCCCTGCTGCTGGCCAACGCCTGCTTCGACACGGTGCACAAGATCGGCATGCCCGAAGCGCGCATTACACTGGCCGAGACGACGATCTACCTCGCCACCAGCCCCAAGAGCAACTCGGCCTATATGGCCATCAACAAAGCCATGTCGCTCGTCGAGCACGACACGACGAACCGCCCCGTGCCGCTGCATCTCAGGAACGCCCCGACCCGCCTGATGGACAAGGCGGGTTATGGCAAAGGCTATAAATACGCCCACGACTACGCCGGCCATTTCGCCGAGATGGAGTTCCTGCCCGAAAGCCTTTCGGGTACGAAATTCTACGAACCCGACACGCAGAACGCCACCGAGGCCAAGATCGCCGAACGCATGGCTCTGTTGTGGAAAGATAAATATAAGTAAAGTGAAACGCATCGGCATCATATCCGACACCCACGGAACCTTCGACGCGACGCTCCGCGAATTTCTCAAGGACGTTGACGAGATCTGGCATGCCGGCGACATCGGCTCGATCGAACTTGCCGACCAGATCGCCGCTTTCAAGCCGCTGCGTGCCGTGAGCGGCAACATCGACGGCGGCATGACCCGCCGCGTCTACCCTGCGTTCCTCTGCTTCGAATGCGAACAGGTCCGGGTGCTGATTACCCACATCGGCGGCTATCCCCGCCACTACGATCCGCGCGCCGTGCAGAAAATACAGTCCCTGCACCCGAAACTCTTCATCGCCGGACACTCCCACATCCTCAAGGTCGTCTACGATCCCGTCTACGACCTGCTCCACGTCAATCCCGGAGCCGCCGGAGAGTTCGGATTCCATAAAGTCCGCACGGCCGTTCGCCTCACGATCGACGGCAGCGAAATGCGCGACATGGAAGTCGGCGAATGGCCCCGCAAATAAGCGGCGGCCGGAGCTAAAAGCGACTGCTTCGAAGAGCCTTTTCCGTCACAAAATCACCCGAAATAAAAATTTATACCCCAAAAAGCCGGGAACACATTCCCGGCGGATTTTCGTGATCGTCAACGAAATAATGGCGACATTCCGACTGGACGCACCACAAAAAAGAGTACGCTATACAATTCCGCCCCAAAAAGCTCCAATATCGCCCGCAACACACTGATCGCCAACCGGTAAACCCGAACGCTTGGGACGCCCTCGAAATCGCCTCCGGGACGGAATGCCCTCAGCGCCAACTGCCACAGTTCATACACTAAACAAAAACGCTCATATAATAATCACATATGGGCCTACGTTATTAGAGTGAATTCATAACGACGACGCAACATGCAATTAAAAATTTCGAAAACGCTGGAGGGCATCATCGCCCGATCGGCATTTAACACTACGAAGGCGGGAATGACGCATTCGCTCAAGGACTTCCTCACGCTGGAACTGCTGCGTGAAGAGGGTTCGCTCGCCTACCAGCTTTTGTCCGCCCGACTCAAGGACTGGGAACTTTACCAGGTACGCCTGCGCATCGAGCGCGAGGTGATTACCGCCAAACAACAGGAAACCCAGTCGCCGGAGGAATACTACCGCGACTTCACCGAAGAACTGCTCTCAATGCCGGGCGTCGCCCGGAGTGTATCGACGGCCCATGCGCTGCTGGCCATCATCAGCGACCGCACGACGGCTACCGCGCGCGTATTGGAGATGTACGGCGTAACACCCGACACCGTGTCCGGGGACCTGGAGAAATTCACCGTGGGCGACGATTTCCGCACCGAGGTGCAGGTCCACATGCTCGATTTCGGCGAGGAAAACAAGGCCGAGGAGAAAAGCGCGGCCCACTTGCTCGACAAGTTCGGCGTGAACCTCACGCGCCTGGCCCGCGAAGGAAAGATCGACCCGGTCGTAGGCCGTGAACAGGAGATCGAGCGCGTGGTACAGATCCTTTCGCGCCGCAAGAAGAACAATCCGATCCTGATCGGCGAGGCCGGCGTTGGCAAGAGCGCCATCGTCGAGGGGCTGGCGCTGCGCATCGCGCGCGGCGAAGTTCCCTACACCATTGCCGACAAAACGCTCTTCTCGCTCGACGTTTCGTCGCTCGTGGCGGGCACGAAGTTCCGCGGCGAGTTCGAGGAACGCATGCAGCAACTGCTCGACGAACTGCGCAAGGCCAAGGATACGATCATTTTCATCGACGAAATACATACCATCGTGGGCGCAGGCTCCACGCAGGGCAGCCTCGACACGGCCAATATTCTCAAACCGGCCCTCGCACGCGGCGAGCTGCAGACCATCGGCGCCACGACGCTCGACGAATACCGCGAGAACATCGAGACCGATTCGGCCCTCGAACGCCGTTTCCAAAAGGTGCTGATCGAACCGACGACGCCCGAGCAGACGCTCCAGATCCTGCACAACATCGCTCCCCACTACGAGCGCCACCACAAGGTGCGCTACACCGAGGAGGCGTTGCAGGCCTGCGTGACGCTCACCGGACGCTACATCACCGACCGCTATTTCCCCGACAAGGCCATCGACGTACTCGACGAGGCCGGCTCGCGGGCACACCTGCAGTCGGCCCGGGAACCGGAAGAGCTCCGCGCCATGAAAACAGCACTCTGCGACGCCAAACGCGAACGCCGCGAAGCGGTCGAAGCGCTGGTCTACGAAAAAGCCGCGTCGGCGCGCATGCGCGAAATCGCGCTGCGTTCGAAACTGGGTGAAACCCGTGCCGAATGGAAACGTTCGCTCGAAAACAACCCTGTGGAGATCACCGCAGGACACATCCAGGAGGTGATCACCGCCATGACGGGCATCCCCGCCGAGCGCGTCTCGGGCGGCGAGATCAGCCGCCTGCAAACCCTGCGCGAGCACCTCGCGAAGCGCGTCGTGGGACAGCAGGAGGCCGTGGAGAAGATTTCACGCACCATCCGCCGTTCGCGCGCCGGGCTCAAGGACGAGAACCGCCCCATCGGCGTATTCCTCTTCGTGGGTCCCACGGGCGTAGGCAAGACGCTGCTGGCTAAAGAGGTGTCGAAATGGCTGTTCGACGAACACCGCGGACTGATTCGCATCGACATGAGCGAATACGGCGAGAAACACAACGTGGCGCGCCTGATCGGCTCGCCCCCGGGATATGTCGGTTACGGCGAAGGCGGCCAGTTAACGGAGGCCGTACGTCGTCAGCCCTACGCCGTGGTGCTCTTCGACGAGATCGAGAAGGCCCACCCCGAGGTCTTCAACGCCATGCTGCAGATCTTCGACGAAGGACACCTCACCGACGGTTCGGGCCGCAAGGTCGACTTCCGGAACACGATCATCATCATGACCTCGAACGTAGGTTCGCGCGCCGTGGTCCAGAAATCGGTACAGGTGGGTTACAGCACCACTTCGAAGAGCGCCGTGGCCGATGTGACGCCCCAGAGCGAGTACCGCAAGGCGCTGGAGCACACCTTCGCCCCGGAGTTCCTCAACCGTATCGACGACATCGTGCTCTTCCGCACGCTGGAAATCGGCGACGTGGAACGGATCGTCGACCTGGAACTGCAAGGGTTGATGGCCCGCACAGGCAAACTGGGCTACAAGGTGAAGATCACCGACGGGGCCAAACGCCGGCTGGCGGCCATGGGCTACGAATCACGCTATGGCGTCCGATCGCTCAAGCGGACTCTGATGGACAACGTCGAAGAACCGCTTTCAGCACTGATCATCGACGGGAAACTCCACGAAGGCGATACCATTGTCGTGGAATCCGACAAAGCCCGCGGCGTGAAACTGCGTGTGGCGTAACAACGCCCAAACACCAAAAAGCCGGGGAAATTTCTCCGGCTTTTTTTATTTTCCTGATTTATCGTTAAATTTGTCCTGAATTTTTCATAAGCGTAACTGAACCGACATGCGTCCGATTATCTCGAAGACCCTTTCCGGGGTCGCATTCCTGACAATCTGCGCCGCTTTGACGGCGCATTCCGCATCCCCGGCAGCCGACAGTCTGCTGACAACACTGCCCGGCGCGCGCACCGCCGCCGAACGGGAACAGATATACATCCAACTGGCCGACCTGCACGCCGACAGCGTCATGCTCGCCACCGGCTATTGGGAAAAGGCGCTCGCCGAAGCCGACAAGGCCGGTGACGCTTACGGCTGCATGGATGCGCTCGATATGCTGGTATCCACACTCTCCGACAAGGATCCGCAGCAGGCCCTGGCCTGCGTCGAACTCGCCGACAGCCTCCTTCCCGAACGCCGCTATGCCCTGTTCCGCGCATCGCTCCGGGTTTTCCGGCTCTGGAAACAGATGATCGTCTCCGATTCGTCCGAAGCGGTCGACAGCGCGCTGGAGAAACTCAAACAGAAGGAACCGGGAGGTCTCACCCCCGAAGAACTGATCGAATGGGAGTTCCTGACGGGACTCTCCGTCGACTACTCGTCGATCGCCGCCGAAGCCTACGGCAATATCGGGCAGGCGATCCCCTATGTGGAGCGCGCCCTGCAAAAACTCGAAAAGTACCCGCTGGAAGAGCGGCTTCATTTCGAAAAACTCTGCCGCGAGGAACTCTGCGACCTCTACATGTACACCGAAGACAAACGGGCAGCGGGCGAAATCGAAAAGTGCATCGACCTGCACCGCCGGTGGATGGCGATGGAAAACCGCTTCGGAAGGCCCCACCGCGACACGACCAAATACCTGATGCGCGCCTACGGCAAGATGGTTTTCCTGCGCGACCTGATCACCCGCGAGCAGGCGACCGATTATTTCAACAAATGCATGCGGCTGGCCCGGGAACGGAACGACCGGGAAGAGATTTACACGACCAGCGCCCGTTATTACCAGTATATGGGCGACGACCTGCGGGCGATAGCCTATATCGATTCGGCCCTGATGTTCTACCGGCAAACCGGCAAAAAGGTCGACCTGGCGGCGATTTATGCCGTGCAGTCGCGCCTGTACGAAAAAGCGGGAGATTACAAAAATGCACTCCGGACCGTTCGGGAAGCCAACGAACTGCGCTATAACAACCGGATGGCGGAGGCGCAGCAACGCCTGGCCGAAATGCAGGCGCTGTTCGAAGTCAACCGGCTCGAACTCGAAAAGGCACAGCTGGACGACCGCATCAAGTTCTTCATGCTTATCGCCGGCGGTGTCATCCTGCTGCTGCTCGCTATCTGGAGTATCTTCCAGCACGTCATGGTGCGGCGGCTGAAACTGACGCGCACACAACTGCTGGCGGCCAACGGGGAGGCGCAGCGGCAAAGCTGCCGCGCCCAGGAGAGCGAAAAGATGAAGACCGCCTTCATCAACTCGATGTGCCACGAAATCCGCACGCCCCTGAACGCCATCAACGGCTTCTCGGGGCTGCTGCTGACCGAAGAGGACCCCGAAATCCGGCACGAGTTCCAATCGGAAATCCAGAAAAGCACCACGGCGCTGACCACCCTGCTGGAAAACATGCTCGAACTCTCGGGCCTGATCAGCAGCGAGGAACCCCTACCGCGGACCGAAACCGATGTCTGCCTGCTCTGCGCCGAGCGGCTCGAAGCGCAGCGGCAGCTGTCCGGCAACCCGGCTGTCGAATACGTCTACGAAGCGGGGGGGGGTGACGGCCTTGTTTCCACCAACGCCTTCTACCTGATGCGTGTCGTCGACAACCTGCTGCAAAATGCGGCCAAATTCACCGCCACGGGGCGTATCACACTCTCCTGCCGCAACGACGAAGTCCGGCGCACCCTGCAAATCAGCGTCAGCGACACGGGTATCGGCATCGAACCCGAAAAACGGGAGTGGGTGTTCGAACGCTTCACGAAAGTCGACCCCTTCAAACCCGGCTCGGGCATCGGGCTTTACCTCTGCCGCCTGATCGTCACCCGCCTCGGGGGAGACATCCGCGTCTGCCCCGAATACCGCGGAGGCTGCTGCATACGCATCGAACTGCCCTACTGATCCATTCCGGATATAAACACATTCCAACCCCTCCCGGTGTTTTTTTCAGCCCCGGGAGGGGCCTATGAATTGTAATCCTGCCGGAAATGGCTATCTTTGCACCCTAATATCCGAATCCGATGTACAAATTCGCAACATACAAGGACCAATATAAAGCCAACCTGAAACTGGCGCTTCCCGTGGTGCTGACGCAGTTGGGGCAGATCCTGACGCAGGTCGCCGACAACCTGATGGTGGGCCGCTACGGCGGCGACGACCCGGGACCGCTGGCTGCGGTGTCGTTCGGCGGCGCCGTCTTTTTCATCCTCTTTATCGCCGCCATCGGCATCGCGCTCGGCATGACGCCCCTCGTGGGCGAACTCTATGCCCAGGGCGACCGCGAGAAATCGTCGGGACTGTTGCAGAACGGCATTCTCTTCTACGGGCTGCTGGGTATCGCGATGGCCGTCGTGCAATACGCCGCCATCCCGCTGCTGTACCATCTCGGCCAACCCGCCGAAGTGGTCGACATGGCCATTCCTTATTACAAGATGCTGGTTTACAGCATGCCCTTCATCATGCTGTTCTTCACCTTCAAACAATTCCTCGAAGGCGTGGGCAACACAAAAGTCGAGATGGTCGTCACGATCGTCGCCAACCTGGCGAACATCGGTTTCAACTGGGTATTCATCTACGGCCGCTACGGATTCCCCGAAATGGGCGCCGAGGGCGCCGGCCTGGGCACGCTGATGTCGCGCATCATCGCCCCGATGCTGATGATCGGTTACTTTTACAGCCGCGACAAATACCGCGTCTACCTCGACGGATTCTCACCCCGCAAATATTCGTGGGCCGCGGTCAAACAACTGCTCCACATGGGCCTTCCGATCTCGCTGCAAATGTTCCTCGAAGCCTCGGCGTTCGTCGGCACGGGGATCATGATGGGCTGGTTCAACAAGGAGACGATGGGCGCCAACCAGATCGCCACCACCATCGGCAACTGCGCCTTCATGATCGTCATGTCGATCGGTGCGGCCACCACGATCCGCGTATCGCACTGTTACGGAGCCCGCAACATCGGCGAACTGTCGCTGGCGGCCAAGGCGTCGTACCACCTCGTGCTGGCGTGGAACGCTTTCGCTGCCATCGTCTTCATCTCGATGCGCCACATTATCCCGACCTTCTTTACCTCCAATGCCGAAGTGATCGCCATCGCCTCGCAACTGATGATCTTCGCCGCGCTGTACCAGCTTTCGGACGGCATCCAGAACGTCTCGGTGGGCATCCTGCGCGGCATCCAGGACGTAAAGATCATCATGCCGATCGCCTTCGTGTCCTACTGGCTGCTCAACCTGCCGGTGGGCTACCTGTTCGGTTTCACGATGGGCATGGGCCCCTCGGGCCTCTTCCTGGGCTTCTCGTTCGGACTGTCTGCCGCCGCCGTGATGATGATTCTGCGTATCCGCCGCAGCATCCGGAAACTCTACGTGACGAAATAAATTTTTTTTCGTATCTTTACGCAAATTATACCCATAATGGATACCGAAAAACAACATACAGGCGCCTGCAAACCCGAAGTGGGCCGCGGATGCGCCTTCTGCAACTGCGGCGCGGAACCCGAAGCCAAGCTCTGCGACGGATGCTTCAAGCTCCACGAAACGGCATGGCTCGACGAATACCCGGTCAACATACCGAGCGACATCGTCGAAGTGCGCTTCAAGAATACCCGCCGTTCGTTCTACCAGAACGTCAACAACCTGCCGCTCAAACGGGGCGATATCGTAGCCGTCGAGGCTTCGCCGGGTCACGACATCGGTGTGATCTCGTTGACGGGCGACCTCGTGGCGCGCCAGATGCGCCGCACGGGTTTCAACCCCTTCAACGGCGAATACAAAAAGATTTACCGCAAGGCCAAGCCCTACGACATCGAAAAATGGCAGGAAGCCATCGCCATGGAGCACGAGACGATGATCCTCTCGCGCCAGATTGCCGCCGACATGGGACTCAACATGAAGATCGGCGACGTGGAGTACCAGGGCGACAAGATCAAAGCCATCTTCTACTACATCGCCGACGAACGCGTCGACTTCCGCGAACTGATCAAGGTCTTCGCCGAACGGTTCCACATCCGCATCGAGATGAAGCAGATCGGCGCCCGCCAGGAAGCGGGACGCATCGGCGGACTGGGCGCCTGCGGCCGTGAACTGTGCTGCGCGTCGTGGATGTCGAGTTTTTCGAGCGTCACGACCGGAGCCGCCCGTGTGCAGGACATCTCGCTCAACCCCCAGAAACTCGCCGGGCAGTGTTCGAAACTCAAATGCTGCATGATGTACGAATACGACACCTACGTCGACGCCCGCAAGGAGTTCCCGCGCCTGCGCGAACCGCTGCAGGCCGCCGAAGGCGAATGGTTCCTCGTCAAGAGCGACGTGCTGGCCGGTACGATGACCTTCTCTTCGTCGAAGGATGCGATGGCCAACGTCACCACGCTGCCTGTTTCCCGCGTACGGGAGATCATCTCGCTGAACCGCCAGGGCAAAAAGGTCGAGCAGTTGCAGCATGCCGACGACATCCGCCCGGTGGTCGAAGAGCCGACTTACCGTTCGGAGGAGGACAGCATCACACGCTTCGACCAGGCCAAACGCCGCAAACGCGGCGGCCGCAACAACAAAGGCCGCGGCGAGCAGGGCCGCCCTGCAGGCCAGAACGGACAGGCGCAGGCCGCCCCGCAGGAGGGGAACGGAGAAGCCCGCCAGCCGCGTGAAGGCCAGTCCGGCCGTTCCGATCAGCGTCCGCGCCGCAACGACCGTCCGCGCAATGGCGGCAACGGCGGGGAACGTCCGAACAACGGGAGCGGGAACAACGACCGGCCGCGCAGCGAGCATAACAACCGCGGCGAAAACAACGGCAATCGCGACCCCCGCGAAAACAACGGCGGCAACGATAATCGCGAGCCCCGCGAAAACAACGGAGCTAACCGCGAAGGCGGAAACCGCAACCGCAACAACCGCAACCGCCGCCGCGGCAACGGAGGCAACGGAGGCAACGGAGGCGGCAACCAGGGCGGCCAGGGCAACGACGGCGGAGCGCCCCAAAACCAATAACGCATTGAGACACTCGGCAGGGCATATCGCTGCGGCCGCAGTCGCCGCGCTCCTGGCCGGAGGCTGCATTTCGCCCAACCAGTCGGCGGCGACCGATGTCGACCCCGTCCGGTGGGATTCCCGGGCCGAAATCCGCCTGCCGAATGCCGATACCGTAACGTTGCGCGATGCGACGATTTTCCTGCGCTGCAACGACCGTTTCACGGAAGACACGCTGACGGTCCGCATCACCACCATAACACCCGACTCGCTCCGTTTCGGCGAATGGTTCCTGTTGGTAGTTCCGCGCCCGGAAGGCCCTGCAGCCCTTGTGCGCGAAGCCGCCATCCCCTACCGCCGCCGCATCGGCCTCACCCAGGCCGGCGATTACCGCTTCGTCGTCATGCCCATCCGCCCCGTCCGCGGGATCGAGGCCATTGGCATCGACCTGGAAAAGAGCCGGTAATTCACAGGCTCTCCGAAATGCCGGTTTTACCGCAAAGAGGCAGCCCCACCCCGGGAGAGGGATTCGGAGAAGGGCCGGATTTGCAAACGCGGCAGTACGCCGCGCAAACGACGCCGTCGGCGCCATTTGCAGCCGACTTGTATATTATATCCTATTTTATTAACTGCCATGGGCAAAGACAAACTCCGCAGGTTCCGTGAGAACCTGACTTTCGAATGTTTCGTACAACCCGAATTCGACGAGGTGTTCCACAGCGACCACCCGCTCAAAGGGAACTGGAACCGTGATTTTTTCCGCAACGACAACCCCATCGTCCTGGAGTTGGGTTGCGGCAAGGGCGAATACACCGTAGCGCTGGCCCAGCGGGACCCGCTGCGCAACTACATCGGCATCGACATAAAGGGTGCGCGCATGTGGCGCGGTGCAAAGACTGCCACAGACAACAAGATGCATAACGTGGGCTTCCTGCGCACGCGCGTCGAGTTCATCAACGGGCTGTTCGCCGAAAACGAGGTGTCCGAAATCTGGATCACCTTCCCCGATCCGCAACTCAAGACCCGGCGCGCCAAGAAACGCCTCACCTCGCCGCTCTACCTCGACTATTACGCCCGCATCCTCCGTCCCGAGGGGTGGATCAACCTCAAAACCGACTCCAAACATCTCTACGCCTACACCAACGAGGTTATCCGCCACTACGGCCTGCCCTGCGAAGTCTCCCAGCCCGACATCTATGGTTCGGGCTATGCCGACGAAGTGCTTTCGGTCAAGACGGCCTACGAAAAACGCTTCCTCGAAATGGGACTTCCGATCACCTATACGCGCTTTGGGCTCGGCGGGAGACACGATTTTCCGTGGTTCGACTGGGACGGGGACGACGAGACCGAAAAGGACAACGAGGCCGAAAGGCAGCTTCGATAACCCGCCCACTCCGGCATGCAGATCGGGACCGAACGGCTGGAAATCAGGATCCTGACTCCGGAACACCTCGCCCTGTGGCTGGACGACCTGCCCCGGCTGGAACAGGAGTTCACATGCCGTTACCGGGCCGAACCGCTCGCGGGCGATTTCCGGACGACCGTCGAAATCGGCTACGGACTGGGCCGCGACTTCGAACACAACGGCACATGGCCGAGGCCGTCGAAGCCCTCTGCACCTGGACCTTGCAGCAGGAAGGCGTCCGGCACATCACGGCAGAAACGGATGCCGACGGATTCGCCTCGCAGCGGCTCCTGCTAAAATGCGGATTCCGGGAGCACAGCCGCGCCGAAACCTGCCGGTGGATCCGGTAAGCGGCTTCCCGATCCTACGACGCCTCTCCACGGCCATCATCGCCCGTCACCGCATCATTCCAACCGTTCTGTTCCGTATCTCTCCCACGATTCATTCTGTCTGCCGCTATACCCCTCCCCTCCCGTACTTCCCGGCTTTTTATCCCATATAAACATAGGTATCAATTATTTTCGCCCCATCTACTAAAATTTTAGATTGAAAATTTGTTTTACTAAAAATTTAGTAGTAAACTTGTATCGTAAACCTGAAAACAAGCGCAACTATGAATACCGACATCACGGAACTGACACGCGGCGAAGAGGAAATCATGCAGATTCTCTGGCGACTGGGCGACGCAGTGGTCAACGACATCATCGCCCAGACCGACGAACCCCATCCCAAATATACCACCGTCGCCACGTTCCTCAAGATTCTCGAAAACAAAGGCTTCGTCAGCCACACGTCCGAAGGCAAGAGCCATCGCTATTACCCGCTCATCGGCCGCGAAGCCTATGCCCGCGGTGTGATGTCGTCGATGCTTTCGACCTATTTCGACGGCTCGCTGGCCCAACTGGTATCGTTCTTCTCGCGCCACGAAAACATCCCTGCCCGGGAGATGGACGAAATTCTCGAAATCATGCGTAACGCCAAAAAATAACACGCCATGAAAGCCCTCGCCATCTACGCCCTCGAAGTGCTCGCCTGCAGCGGCGTGCTGCTGGGCGCCTACGCCATCCTGCTCGACCGGCGCGTACGGTTCCGCTGGTGCAGGGCCTACCTGCTCGCATCGACCCTCGTCGCGGCCCTCATTCCGTTGCTGCGCATCCCCGTCTGGCCGGGCAAGGTAATCGAGGTTGCCCCCACGGTCGCCCTCCCCGCAGAGGAGTGGACCGCCGAAGTGATCGAAGAGGCCGCCCCCGTCGTTACGCCCGAAATCCTGTGCCTCGCAGGCTATCTCGTGGGCGTCAGTCTGATCGCAGGCGTCATGCTGTGGCAGGTCGTGCGCATCCGCAGGCTCCGCCGGGGTGCAGCCATCACCCGCACCGACCGCTTCACGCTCGTACGGACTCCGCAGCGAATCGCATCGTTCTCGTTCTTCCGCTCGATTTATATCTGGGACCAAACCCCGGCCGCCGAGTTGCAGGCCATCGTAGCCCACGAAGCGAGCCACATCGCCCACCGCCACTCGGCCGAACGCGTCGCCATGGAGTGCATGAAGGCTGCCCTGTGGTGGAACCCCTTCGTGTGGCTCACCGCACGGCGGCTCACCGAAGCCGAGGAGTTCGAGGCCGACAGCGACGTGCTGGCCAGCGGATACGACATCGAACACTACATGAAAACCATATTCAGGCAGCTTTTCGGTTATAGTCCGGAAATAGCCAACGGGCTGCGGGATTCCTTAACCAAAAAACGCTTTAAAATGATGACAACTAAAACTCCCGGCAGGCACTCCCTGCTGCGACTGGCGGGCACGCTTCCCGCCGTGATAGGTCTCCTGTGCGCCTTCTCCTTCACCACGCGCGCCGCCGAAATCCGGATTGCGGAGACCGAAAAGACCCCGGCCGACAACGTTGCGACCGCCTCCGACGAGACGAAAAAGGAGGTTTCCGTTACGGTTATCAAAGACGGCAAACCGCTCTCCGGCGCCATCGTGCTGATCACGGGTACAAATGCCGGGACCGTTACCGACACCAACGGCACAGCCCGGATTTCAGCAGCTCCCGGCAGCGAACTGGCTATTTCCTACGTCGGCTGCAAAACGGAAAAAATCCGTGTATCCGACACTCCCGGCGGGGAGGCCCATGCCCTCACGCTGACCTCGACCGACAACCAGCTCGACGCGATCAGCATAACCCCCGGCGCCAAAAAGGCCGATAAAAAAGCTGCTGCCGGGAAAGCCGTGCTGAAAATCACGCTGGCGAATACAACGGAACCGGCCGTCGGCGCTACCGTAGTGATCGCCGGGACAAAGACGGGTGTCGTTGCCGACGCCAAGGGAGAGGCCTCGATCGAAGCGCCCGAAGGGGCCGTGCTGGAGGTGGGCTATCCCGACTACCTGTCCGCCTCGGTCGTGGTCGGCAAGCAGAGCGATTACGTGGTCCGGCTCGTCCCCGAAAATTCCAAAACAGGGAAGCACCCCGCCAGCGGGGACAACGCTACACCGAAACCGCTCTTTGTCGTCGACGGCGTCGAACAGGCGAGCATCGACAACCTGGACCCCCGGAGCATCGAGAGCGTCTCAGTCCTCAAAAACCAGTCCGCCACCGCATTATACGGCCCGCGGGGTAAAAACGGCGTAGTAGTAGTCACCACGAAAGGCGCAGCCAAGCCGGTGACCGAAGAAGCCGCTTTCGATGAAAAGACAGGGGCGATCAAAAAAACCGCCGTCAATTACGACGAAGTCGAACCGTTCATCATCGCCGAGAAGATGCCTTCGTTCCAGGGCGGCGACCTCAACACCTTCCGTACGTGGGTACAGGAACGCATCCAGTACCCTGCCGAAGCCGCAAAGCAGAATATCCAGGGCCGTGTCGTCGTGTCGTTCGAAATCAAAGCCGACGGTTCGCTGGCCGATCTGAAGGTGTTGCAGTCACCCGACAAACTGCTCTCCGACGAGGCCTGCCGCGTCATCGAATCTTCCCCCAAATGGACGCCCGGCGAACAGCGCGGCCAGAAAGTAACCGTGAAATATACGCTGCCGGTCGATTTCCGTACCGCCGCGGCGAAACAGGCAACCGCACAAACCGCTCCTGCCGGCGACGAGCCGTTCCTCATAACCGAAGTCATGCCCTCGTTCCAGGGCGGCGATCTCAGCGCCTTCCGCCAATGGGTGCAGATGCACGTAAGATACCCCGCAGAAGCCATGAAACAAAACATCCAGGGACGTGTCGTCACATCGTTCATCGTCGAGAAAGACGGTTCGGTAAGCAATATCAACGTATTGCAGTCGCCCGGCAAACTGCTCTCCGACGAGGCCAGTCGCGTGATCGGAAATGTACCGGCGGACGCCTGGGCTCCGGGCAGGCAGCGCGGGCAGGCCGTCCGGGTGAAACTCACCGTACCCGTGGATTTCCGCCTGCAAGGCAGCGGCAAAGCCCCCGGGCAGGCTGAAAAAGTCAGCGGCAGCGTGGATGAAATTGTCGTCGTAGGCTACAGCACTCCCAAAAAATAACCCTTTCCCGCCCCATCAAAGACAGGCGGCGTCCCTCTCAGGAGCGGATGCCGCCTGTTTTTTGCGTTTGCCGGATTTTTCATTATATTTACGAGATTAAAAATCCGACCCTTGAAAACCCGACGGTCCTTTCTACCGCTCCCGGCCAAGCCGCGCCATAGAAAGAACCGGTCCGATAACCCTCAAAAACCATGGATGTAAAGATAGCCTCCGACTGGAAAGAGCTCCTCGCTCCGGAATTCGAAAAACCCTATTTCGCCGCCCTTACCGGGTTCGTACGGCAGGAATACGCCTCGCAGCGCATCTTCCCGCGCGGCAGCAACATCTTCCGGGCCTTCGACAAGTGTCCGTTCGAGAAATTGAAAGTCGTCGTCATCGGCCAGGACCCCTACCACGGTCCCGGGCAGGCCAACGGGCTTTGTTTCTCGGTCGCGGACGGCGTACCTTTCCCGCCCTCGCTGCAAAACATCTTCAAGGAGGTCGCCGACGACACCGGAACCCCCGTACCGTCGACAGGCAATCTCGACCGGTGGGCCGAACAGGGCGTGCTGCTGCTCAACGCCGTGCTCACGGTCCGCGCCCATGAAGCGGCATCGCACGCCGGACACGGCTGGGAGACCTTCACCGACGCCGTAGTCCGCGCCATCGCCGAACGCAAACAGGGTATCGTCTACATGCTCTGGGGCAGCTATGCCCAGAAGAAAGGCGCCATCGCCGATCCGCAGCGCAACCTGATTCTCAAAGCCGTACACCCCTCGCCGCTTTCGGTCTACCGGGGATTTTTCGGCTGCCGCCATTTTTCGCGTGCCAACGAATACCTCCGCTCGATCGGCAAAGAGCCCATCGTGTGGTAAAACCATACTAAAAACGACCTTCGGATGAAACACTTCGCACTACTGATTACAGCAGCGCTTTTGGTGCTTGCACCCCAGGCCCTCCGGGCACACGACTACAAAGACGCCACCATGCGCTTTACAGTCCCCGACGATTACAGCTACGAGCCTTTCAACAACGAGCAACAAGGCATCACAGGCTTCACAGCCGAAAAGGACGGCGTTAAAACGACCCTTTTCCGCATCACGACCGACAAGCGGATCGACCGTTCGAGCTGCCTTTCGCAGCGCGACGACAAATGGCTGCCTGCCCTCTCCAAACTTACACTTATCAATCAATCCAATTCGCTCTGGAAACGCTACGACAAAGTCAGCGACTACCGCAACGACCAGGTATACCTGCGCGTTTACCGCTATGTCGACCGCAAAGGAATCGGATTCCTGATCGCCGAGAGCAAACAGCCGGAGTGGGAAATAGCAGACCGGATCGCTTCCGGCCAGCGCTATCAGCTCTCCGTCGGACATCTCCTCGACCGGGGCTGGTATCTCATCTCCCAACTGCTGGGATACCTCGTCCTCGGATTGGGCGGCCTGTATGTGCTCTATACCTTGCGGGAAAACGCCCATAACACCCGGATGTGGCTGTTCCTGCTGCTGATCGGGATTGTCGGCGGCCTGCTGATCTATTTCGAGCCGTTTTTCGGCCGGAAGCTATGGATGATCATCACGGCCATCAGTCTCTGTGTCTGCGTCTCCTCGTTCGACGGCACGGAATCCGACTCTTCGGGCGACGACAGCGATTCCGGCGGCTACGACGGAACCGGCACGACGATCAACTACGACGTGTAGCCTTTCGGGCCGTATAAAACTGAATAATCCGGATACCTTTGGCATCCGGATTATTTTATTGTGAATATATAACCGAGAAAAGCAGAACATCAGTTTTTGCATTTTAAGCGAGCAGGTTTCGTGCATCGTAAAGAACGGGACGGATGGATAGTACTCAGGTACATTCCATTCGTCCCGTTCGAGGGATGTGCGGAAATTGCCGCTTAAAATCGAAAACTACCCCAGGTAGGATTTCAGAAGCTTCGACCGCGACGAGTGGCGGAGGCGGCGGATTGCCTTCTCCTTGATCTGGCGCACGCGTTCGCGCGTCAGGTCGAACTTCTCGCCGATCTCTTCGAGTGTCATCTCCGAAGTTCCGATGCCGAAGAAGTACTTGATGATGTCGCGCTCACGCTCCGTCAGGGTCTCCAGCGCACGGTCCACCTCGGTCGACAACGATTCGTTGATCAGTCCGCGGTCGGCGTTGGGCGAATCGGGGTTCACCAGTACATCCAGCAGCGAGTTGTCCTCGCCGTCGGCGAACGGAGCGTCGACCGATACGTGGCGGCCTGCGACACGCAGCGTGTCGGTAACCTTCTCCTTCGGGAGTTCCAGTTCCGTAGCCAGCTCCTCGGGCGACGGCGTACGCTCGTGCTCCTGCTCGAAGCGGGCGAAGGCCTTGTTGATCTTGTTGAGCGACCCCACCTGGTTGAGCGGCAGACGCACGATGCGCGACTGCTCGGCCAAAGCCTGGAGGATCGACTGGCGAATCCACCACACGGCGTAGGAGATGAACTTGAAACCGCGGGTTTCGTCGAACTTCTCGGCGGCTTTGATCAGGCCGAGGTTACCCTCGTTGATCAGGTCGGGGAGGCTCAGTCCCTGGTTCTGGTATTGTTTGGCGACGGACACCACGAAACGCAGGTTGGCTTTGGTAAGCTTTTCGAGCGCTTCCTGGTCTCCTTTTTTAATTCGCTGGGCGAGTTCCACCTCCTCCTCGACCGTGATGAGCTCCTCCTTGCCGATTTCCTGCAAGTACTTGTCCAGCGAGGCGCTTTCGCGGTTGGTGATGGACTTTGTAATTTTTAATTGACGCATATTTTTTCCTAACTATCCAATAATATTCCATTCCATGAACCCGCCCGGGTTTCGCCTACTCCACAAGCGTGTAGCTTGCCGAACGGCCGTTGGGATAAACGCCGTCGATCGAACTGACCTTCTCTGTCATACGCTGCATATCGCTGAGCGAATAGACCGGGCGGTCGTTGATGTGAGTGATCACAAATCCCTGCTTAACACGGGCTCGGGCCAGAATTCCGTCGGCCTTGATGCCGACCACCTGTACGCCGCCCTTGATGTCGAGCTCGCGGCACAGTTTGGCGCCCGCATCGGCGAACTTACCTCCGAGCGCATCGACAACATCGACATCCTCTTTAGTAACCAATTCCGTTTTACCTGCTTTATTACGCAAA
Source organism: Alistipes montrealensis (assembly GCF_018362775.1). Lineage (GTDB taxonomy): Bacteria > Bacteroidota > Bacteroidia > Bacteroidales > Rikenellaceae > Alistipes > Alistipes montrealensis. The sequence goes on along the minus strand of NZ_JAGYXY010000004.1, from coordinate 299,813 downwards.
GTAACGTCAAATTGTTTCACCTTTCCGTCTCTTTTTACGGATAATTTAACCGTATCGTTGGGTCGGCGCTTTGCAATCTGCTCCTGGAGCGTCGAAGGCTCAACAATTTTCACGCCATCAATGTCCAAAATCACATCACCTTTACGGATGCCCGCCTCGGAAGCGGCTCCGCCTTCGACCACAGCGGCCACATAGGCTCCGCCGATCTCCTTAATTCCCAGTTCCTTGCCCTCGCCTTCGAGGAAGTCCTGATCCACGACGCGGAACTGAACGCCCAGCAGGGCCCGCTGCACAACGCCGAACTCCTTCAGGTCGACCACGACTTTGCGGACGATCGACTCGGGAATGGCGAACGAATAACCTACATAACTTCCCGTCTGCGACTTGATCAGCGTATTGATGCCCACCAGTTCGCCGTGGGTGTTGACCAGCGCACCGCCCGAGTTACCGGGATTCACCGCTGCGTCGGTCTGAATGAACGACTCGATGCGAAAATCGTTGGGAATGGCTCCCAACTGGCGGGCCTTGGCGCTCACGATACCTGCCGTGATGGTCGACTGCAGGTCGAACGGCGAACCGATCGCCAGCACCCACTCGCCCAGACGAAGGGCATCGGACGATCCGAACGCCAGCGTAGGCAGCTCCTTGGCTTCGACCTTCAGCAGCGCGAGGTCCGTCGCCGAGTCCTTGCCGATGAGTTTGGCGTCGAACGAACGGCCGTCGTTGAGTTTTACCCGCAATTTCGAAGCCCCGTCCACGACGTGGTTGTTCGTCACGATATAACCGTCCTCCGAGATGATCACGCCCGAACCGCCGGCCCGCTGTTCGCGGAACTGCGGCCGGCCGTCGCCGCGACCACGGCCATAGTCCTGCGGAATCCCGAAGAACTCCAGGAACGGATCGTAACCGCCCCGGCGCTGCGGCATCTCGACCTGCTGGATGGCCTCGATGTTGACCACGGCCTTCACCGCATTTTCGGCGGCATAGGTGAGGTCGGGATATTGTTCGGCCTGATAAGATGTAAAGTGATTCCCGAGCGCAGGCGTACGTTCCACCTCACGCTCGATGTATGCCACGGAACCGTCACGGTCTCCGGAAACAGTCCATGCCGTAAGTCCGCCGGCGGCAGCCGACACGGCAACGAGTCCTAAAATTAAAAATGCCTTTTTCATAATAAATTTAAAGTGTTAGTTTCTATTAATCAGAGGCAACTTCATCGCATAAGCTGTGTTTTTAGATTTCTATTTTCGAATGACAAACGATCAATAACGTCCGGTTAGTATGTTCATTTCGTACAAAAATCGGGACATCCATCGCGGATGTCCCGATTTCTCGGCATATACCGACACTAAAGGCCGAATTCCTTTTTGATCTGATCCACGGCGTCGAGTTTCTCCCAGCCGAAGAACTCGATTTCGCGCTCGGTCTCGACACCATTCTCCCAGACCTTCTCCACCGACGTATAGGGACGGTTGCCGAAATGTCCGTAGGAAGCCGTAGCCTCGAAGATCGGATTTTTCAGGCCGAAGCGTTTCACGATGGCCGCGGGGCGCAGGTCGAAGAGCTTGCCGATACGGCGGGCGATCTCGCCGTCGGTCATCCCGGCCAGTGCCGCGGGACGGGGCGAATTGTAGGTCTCGACATAAATCGACAGCGGCTGTGCGATACCGATGGCGTAGGAGAGTTCGACCAGCACCTGGTCGGCGACACCCGCCGCCACGAGGTTTTTCGCGATATGGCGCGCGGCATAGGCTGCCGAACGGTCGACTTTCGAAGAGTCTTTGCCCGAGAAGGCGCCGCCGCCGTGTGCACCGCGGCCGCCGTAGGTATCGACGATGATCTTGCGGCCCGTAAGGCCCGTGTCCCCGTGGGGACCTCCGATCACAAACTTGCCCGTCGGGTTCACATGCAGGATATACTCGTCGCCGATCAGCTCCGCGAGTTTGTCCCCGGCACGTTCCAGGCGCGCCTTGACACGCGGAATGAGAATCGTGCGTACATCCTCGCGGATCTTCTCCTGCATCTGCTTTTCCGCATCCTTCTCCGAGCGGCCTTCGCCCGGGAGGATAAATTCGTCGTGCTGCGTCGACACGACGATCGTGTGCACGCGCAGCGGTTTGTTCGTCGTCTCGTCGTACTCGATCGTCACCTGTGACTTCGAGTCGGGACGCAGGTAGGTCATCACCTCGCCTTCGCGGCGGATAACGGCCAGTTCCTTCAAGATTACGTGCGAGAGGATCAGCGTCGCCGGCATCATCTCGCGGGTCTCGTTGCAGGCGTAGCCGAACATGATACCCTGGTCGCCGGCGCCCTGCTCCTCCTCCGCTTCGCGGACTACGCCCTGGTTGATGTCCGACGACTGCTCGTGGATAGCCGACAGGATGCCGCACGAGTTGCAGTCGAACTGATACTCGCTCTTGGTGTAGCCGATGCGGTTGATGACGCGGCGCGCCACACCCTGCACGTCGACATACGCCTCCGAACGCACTTCGCCCGCCACGACCACGAGGCCCGTGGTGCAGAGGGTTTCGCACGCGACTTTCGAGTTGGCGTCGCGGCGCAGGAATTCGTCGAGGATTGCGTCGGAAATCTGATCCGAAACTTTATCGGGATGTCCTTCGGACACCGACTCCGATGTAAATAAAAAGCCCATTTTCATACATTTTTAATGGTTAAACGTATAAAATGGGAAAAATTGGCTGTTGGTAATAAAAAAAGATGCTGCTTTAGCGCTTTTTTATTGTGGTTTGCAATCAGTCAAATCTTTCCACATTTCCCCGCTTGACAGACGGGACTGCAAAGATAGGGATAATATCGCAATATGAAAAATATTCCGGGAAATTCTTTCCGGGCAGGCCGAACCCGGAATAAAACAGCGATTGTTCAGATACCGCCCGTCCCTTAGGTGACGCTCAGGATGCAGTAATAATTAAAAGATCCGATTCAGGACCCGGATTCGCATCCGGATAAAGAGGGCGCAAATGGGATGTACTACTACACTACCCATTTGCGCCCTGCAAGTGCAAAGATATGCCCCCTGAAACCAAAGGGCTATCGTCTTATTTTCCCAGCATCTTCTTCACTTCCGCGGCAACGGTCGCCCCGTTGTAGCCGAACTTCTCGTCCAGCACTTTATAGGGAGCCGACCAGCCGAAGTGGTCGAGGCCGTGGATCACGCCGTTTTCACCCACGAGGCCCTGGAGGTTCACCGGAAGGCCCGAGGTCATGCCGTAGCGCGGAATACCCACAGGCAGGATGCTCTCCTGGTAGGAACGGGGCTGGTCACGGAACAGGCCTTCACTCGGAACACCCACCACACGGACCGGAATACCTTCGGCAGCCAGCAGTTCGGCGCCCTCGACGAGCGTCGCGACTTCCGAACCCGTAGCGATCAGCACCGCAGCGGGTTTGGCGGCGTCGACAACCACATAACCGCCTTTGGCGACCTGTGCGGCTTCCTCGCGGCGGCTGGCGCCCAGCGTCGGCAGGGTCTTGATATCCTGACGCGAAAGCACGAGCGCCACGGGACGGTGCTCTTCGACAGCCAGTTTCCACGCCATGACGGTCTCGTCGCCGTCGGCAGGACGCAGCACGAGCATCGAACGCTCGTCGTGGTGGTTTCTGAGGTGCTCCATCAGGCGAATCTGCGCTTCGTGCTCGACAGGCTGGTGCGTCGGGCCGTCCTCGCCCACGCGGAACGAGTCGTGCGTCCAGACGTAAACCACATGCAGGCGCATCAGCGCCGAAAGGCGCACGGCGGGTTTCATATAATCGGAGAAGACGAAGAACGTGCCGCCGACCGGAATCACGCCTCCGTGCAGCGCCATGCCGTTCATCACGCAGGCCATCGTCAGTTCCGAGACGCCCGCCTGGAAGAATTTCCCGGAGAAATCGCCCTTCGTGAACGCCTTGGTCTTTTTGAGGAAACCGTCGGTCTTGTCCGAATTCGAAAGGTCGGCCGACGCGACGATCATGTTGTCGATCTTTTCGGCATAAACGCCCAGCACCGTCGCCGATGCGGCGCGCGTAGCCACGTTGGGTTTCATTTCGATGGACTTATAGTCGATCTCGGGAAGTTTTCCCGAGAGGAAATCGTCGAGTTTGCGCGCCAGGTCCTTGTGCTCGCTGCGCCACGATTTTTCGACGGCGGCCTGCTTGGCAGCCCACTCCCGGAGCGACTCGCGGCGTTCGGCGAACACTTCGCGGCTCTCTTCGAACACGGCGAACGGATTTTCGGGATCGCCGCCCAGATTTCGGATCGTGGCGGCAATGTCGGCTCCGGCAGCCGTCAACGGCTGTCCGTGGGTCGAAACCTTATCCTCGAAGCACTCCCCGGCAGGGCCTTTGGCGCCTTTGCCCATAACGGTATGGCCGATGATCAGCGTCGGACGCTCCGTCTCGCTCTCCGCGGCAACCAGCGCCTCGCGCAGTTCGTTGATGTTGTGTCCGTCGACCGACAGCACGTTCCAGCCCCACGCCTCGTACTTCATGGCTACGTTCTCGGTCATCACTTCGTCGACCTTGGTCGAAAGCTGAATGTTGTTCGAGTCGTAATACATCACGAAGTTCGACAGGCCCAGGTGGCCGGCGATACGGCCCACGCCCTGCGAAATCTCCTCTTCGACAGCACCGTCGGAGATGTAGGCATAAGTCTTGTGCGCCATCCATTCGCCGAAGCGGGCGACCATGAAGCGCTCCGCGATGGCGGCTCCCAGCGCCATGGCATGACCCTGGCCCAGCGGCCCCGACGTATTCTCCACACCACGCATCACATCCACCTCGGGGTGACCCGGGGTCACGCTGCCCCACTGGCGCAGCGACTGCAAATCTTCGGTCGAATAGTGCCCGGCCAGCGACAGCGCCGAATAGAGCATCGGCGACATGTGGCCCGGATCGAGGAAGAACCGGTCGCGGTAGGGATAAGCCATATTATCGGGATCGTAACGCAGAAACTCGGCAAAAAGCACCGTGATGAAATCCGCGCCGCCCATAGCACCGCCGGGATGGCCCGACTTGGCCTTCTCGACCATCGCGGCCGACAGGATGCGGATATTATCGGCAACGCGCGTAAGTTTTGAATTCGTTGTAGACATGGAGTTAGTGTTTTATGGGTTTTATGCTATTTATTCCCGGCAAAGATAGCCAAAAAGAAATTATCCAACTTGTTTAAGCTCTAAAATATTTGCCTTTTCTATCTTTTTCTTTGCATATGACAAAGTAACGGTAAATTTCCGGGCATCGGACGAGGGGATGTCGAACATCGTGTCCATCATGATCGCCTCGCAAATCGAGCGCAGTCCGCGTGCGCCGAGCTTGAACTCGACGGCCTTGTCGACGATGTAATCCAGCACGTCGTCGTCGAAAGTGAGTTTCACGCCGTCGAGTTCGAACAGGCGTTTATACTGCTTGACGATGGCATTCTTCGGCTCGGTGAGGATCGAACGCAGGGCTTCGCGCTCCAGCGGCTGCATGTAGGTCAGCACCGGGAGACGCCCCACCAGTTCGGGGATCAGGCCGAACGACTTCAGATCCTGCGGCGTGACGTACTGCATCAGGTTCGAGCGGTCGATGGGATCGGCGTTCAGCCGTCCGTAGCCCATTGCACGGGTGTTGAGCCGCTGGGCGATCTTCTTTTCGATACCGTCGAACGCACCGCCGCAGATGAAGAGGATGTTGCGCGTATCGACCTGGATGAATTTCTGTTCGGGATGCTTGCGGCCGCCCTGGGGAGGCACGTTGACCACCGTTCCTTCGAGGATTTTCAGCAGGGCCTGCTGCACGCCCTCGCCCGAAACGTCGCGCGTGATCGAGGGATTGTCGCCCTTGCGCGCGATCTTGTCGATCTCGTCGATGAAAACGATGCCGCGCTCGGCCTGCTCGACGTTGTAGTCGGCGACCTGCAACAGCCGCGAGAGGATGCTCTCGACATCCTCGCCCACGTAACCCGCTTCGGTCAAAACAGTTGCGTCGACGATCGTAAACGGCACTTTCAATAACTTGGCAATCGTGCGGGCCATCAGCGTCTTACCCGTACCCGTAGGACCTACCAGCACGATGTTCGACTTGTCGATCTCGACTTCGTCCTCCTTCGGGGCGTAAAGCAGCCGCTTGTAGTGGTTGTAAACCGCCACGGACATATACCGCTTCGCAGCGTCCTGCCCGATGACATACTGGTCGAGGAACTCCTTGATCTGCGCCGGTTTGAGCAGCTCCTCCATCTTGAGCGGAGCCGCCGCCGAACGCCGTCCCTGCTCGGAGGCGATATCGTTGTCGACGATGATCTTATAGCCGTTCTCGATACATTTGTTGCAGATGTTCGCTCCGTCCGAGCCCTGGAACATGATCTCCACGTCCGAGCGCTTGGCGCCGCAGAACGAGCAGCAGTCGCCGCCGTTCTTATTGTTGTTCTTGTTTTGTGCCATGCGGTTTATTTATCACGTTTGGAGAGGACTTCGTCGATCAGTCCGTATTCTTTCGCCTCTTTGGCCGACAGCCAGTAATCGCGGTCGGCGTCCTTCTCGATCTTCTTGACCGAGACGCCCGAGTGGGCCGAAAGGATTTCGTAGAGTTCGCGTTTGGTTTTCAGGATCTCGCGCGCCGTGATCTCGATATCCGACGCCTGGCCCTGCGCTCCGCCCAGGGGCTGGTGGATCATCACCCGCGAATGCGGCAGCGCCGAACGCTTGCCCTTGGCGCCCGCCGTGAGCAGCACGGCGCCCATCGAAGCCGCGAGGCCCGTGCAGATGGTCGCCACGTCGGAGTTCACGAGCTGCATCGTATCGTAGATGCCCAGTCCGGCCGAGACCGACCCGCCGGGCGAGTTGATGTAAATCTGAATATCCTTTTCGGGATCGACCGATTCGAGAAACAGAAGCTGTGCCTGGATGATGTTGGCCGCGTCGTCGTAGATCGGCGCGCCGAGGAAGATGATGCGGTCCATCATCAGGCGCGAGAAAACATCCATCGTAGCGATATTGAGCTGACGCTCCTCGATGATCGTAGGCGACACGTATGCCGCGCTTATCGACTGGAAATCGTGGAGTTTCAGCGAACTGATCCCGCAATGACCTTTTGCGTACTTTTCAAATTCTGACATGTTGCGTAGTATTTATTTCAAAACAAAGGACTTTGCAAACATCACGCCTGCAAAGTCCAAAGATACAAAAAATCCGGGAATCTTAAAGCTCCTTCGCCAATTTAGCGAAATCGTCCGCAGATACGGCTTTTTCAGTTACTTTGATCTTCGATTTGATATCCTCGACGACCTTCACTTCGTAGAGCTTCTCGAAAATCTTCTGGCCCTGCTCCTTGTCGGAGAGAATCTTCTCGGCATAGCCTTCGAGCATATCGTCGGGGGCCGACGGCATGCCGTACTGTGCGAACTGCGCAGCGGCCAGCGCCTTGGCTTCGGCCAGCGCCTCTTCCTTCGAAACGGCGAGGTTGTCGGCCTTGATGAAGTGCTTCTGGAGGTAGTTCCAGGTAAACATCGTCAGGAACTGGTCGAAATCCTTCTCGATGTCCTCCATCGAGAACTTGCCTTCGTTGATCGTGTAGAGCCAGCGTTTGAGGAACGTGACGGGCATCTTCAGCCCGGCCTTCTTCACGACGAAATCGCGCAGTTGCAGCGTGAAGAGGTAGTCGCTTTCGCGGCGCAGTTCGGCCTCGATCTGGGCGTCGATGAACTTGTCCAGCCCGGCCTCGTCGGTAACATTGCCGGCGGGGAACGCCATCTTGAAGAACTCCTCGTTCAGTTCCGGCTCGGCGAACTTGCGGATCTTGGTGATCTCCAGCTCGAATTCGGGGTTGATGCCCTCCAGCTCGGCCTCCTTCACCTGCAGGCAGGCGGCACGCTGGGCGGGATTTTTATAGAGTTCGTTGAGATTCACCTTCATCTTCGCGCCCACCTTCTTGCCGATAAAGGGCTTGCGATCGGCCTCGTCCATCGAGATCAGGCCCACGTAAGCATCCGCAACGTTCATTTCGCCGTTGTCGAGCGTCACCGACAGCGCCTCGTCCGAAGTCACCTTCTCGGCGTCCACCAGGCGGCCGAAACGGCGCAGGTAGTTGGCACGGTAGTCGTCGTGCATCTTCTTGTCGACCTTGATTTTGTTGTAGGTCAGCTTATCCTTGTCGGAGAACTCCAGTTTGATCTCGGGAGCCTCGCCGATCTCGAATACGAATTCGAACTCGGTGGCGTTGTCGAAATCGAAATCGCCCTGCTGCTCGGAGGGGATCACGTCGCCCAGGTAGTCGATACCCTCCTTCTGGAGGTACTCAAAGACGGAGTTCGAAGCCAGGCGGTACGACTGCTCGGCCAGCACGCCCTTGCCGTACATCTTCTTGACGATGCCCATGGGGACCATGCCCGGACGGAAGCCGGGGATGTTGGCCTTGCGCTTGTACTCACGCAGGGCCTTCTCGACCTCCTGCCCGTAATCCGACTCGCCGACGGTTACCCGGATCAGCGAGTTATTCTCTTCGCGTTGTTCTCTTACGATGTTCATAATGAATGTGTTCTATTTGTTATTTTTCGATTTTCTTCTCGGAATCGGGTGGCAAAGATATTAAATTATTCCCTTTCCGGCAAGATATTCCGTATATATATAATGAAATTATGATATATGGTTTGCTTTTCGTACCTTTGTAAGCTATTTTGTTGCGAATTGAATGAAAACGACCCCGATACTTCTGTTCTCCATCCTGCTGCTGGCCGCATGCGGCGGCCCGGCGGCACGCGCCAAACGCCCCGGCGAAAAGGCGCAGCCCGCTGCGGCACAGGTTCAACCGAAAGAGTACACCTACCGGATCGCGGCGGTCTATCCCCACTCGACGACGGCCTACACCCAGGGGCTGCAATACGTCGGCGGACAACTGTGGGAGGGCACGGGACAGCACGGCGAATCGGTCGTGCAGCGAATCGACCTCGCGACGGGAAAGGCTGACGTGATGGTGCGCCTGCCCCGCTCGGAGTTCGGCGAAGGGATCACCCTGCTCGGCGACAGGCTCTACCAACTGACCTGGCAGTCGAACACGGCCCACGTCTACGACCTGACGAAAGGGTGCGAAAAAATCCGCGACCACCGCTATCCGGGCGAGGGCTGGGGGCTGACGACCGACGGGAAGAAACTCTACATGTCGGACGGCACGGCCAGCATCCACACCGTCGACCCCGAGACATTCCGCCGCGAAAAACGTACGACGGTGACCTACAAAGGCGTTCCGGTCGAATACCTCAACGAGTTGGAATGGATCGGCGGCAAAATATGGGCCAACGTCTACACCACGGACCAGATCGTGATCATCGACCCCGCAACGGGCATCGTGGAGGGCATCGTCGACCTGACCGGCCTGCTGCCTGAAACGGAAGTCACCGAGACGACCGACGTGCTGAACGGCATCGCCTACGACGCCGAACGGGACCGCATCTTCGTGACGGGCAAGAATTGGAGCAAACTGTTTGAAATAGAGATTATCGAGAAATAAATGGCAACGACGCTATACGAACAACTGAACCGGCGCATCCTGCTGCTCGACGGCGGTTTCGGTACAATGGTGCAGGGCTACGGACTGCAGGAGGAGGATTACCGCGGCGAACGCTTCCGCGACTGGACGGTACTGCTCAAAGGCTGCAACGACCTGCTGGTGCTGACCCGTCCGGAAATCGTCGGCGAAATACACCGAAAGTACCTGCAGGCAGGAGCCGACATCATCGAAACCGACTCGTTCAACGCCAACGCCGTGTCGCTGGCCGACTACCGGCTCGAAGGCTATGCCTACGAGATTTCGAAAGCGGCGGCGGCGGTCGCCCGCAGTGCGGCGGAGGAATTCACGGCACGCAATCCGCAGAAACCGCGTTTCGTGGCGGGGTCGATGGGCCCCACGAACCGCACGGCCTCGATGTCGGCCGACGTGACGAACCCCGCGGCGCGCGAGGTCACGTTCCGACAGTTGGCCGAGGCCTACGCCGACCAGGCCCGCGGGCTGGTGGACGGCGGCGCGGACATCCTGCTGGTCGAGACCGTTTTCGACACGCTCAACGCCAAGGCGGCCCTCTACGCCATCGACACGCTCTGCGCCGAACTGGGCCGCGCGATCCCCGTCATGGTCTCCGGAACGCTGGCCGACGCCAGCGGCCGCACCCTCTCGGGGCAGACCGTCGAGGCCTTCGCCGCGTCGGTGTCGCACGCCCGCCTGCTCTCCGTCGGCCTGAACTGCGCCTACGGGGCCAAACAACTCCTGCCCTACCTCGAACGGCTGGCAGCAGTGGCCGAAACACGCATCTCGGCCCACCCGAACGCAGGACTGCCCAACGTGATGGGCGGTTACGACGAAACGCCGCAGATGTTTGCGAAGGATGTCGGGGAGTACCTGCGGCGCGGACTCGTGAACATCGTGGGCGGCTGCTGCGGCACGACGCCGGCACATATCTTCGAACTGTCGAAAATCGCCGGGAACTACGAGCCGCGGCCCGTTCCCGAACCGAAACATATCACGACGCTGAGCGGGCTGGAACCGCTGCGGATCGTCCCCGAGGCCAATTTCATCAATGTCGGCGAACGTACGAACGTCGCCGGATCGGCCAAGTTCGCCCGGCTGATCCGTGAAGCCAACTACGAGGAAGCGCTCTCGGTGGCCCGCGCGCAGGTCGATGCCGGGGCGCAGATCGTCGATGTCTGCATGGACGACGGAATGATCGACGGTCCCGAAGCGATGCGCACGTTCCTCAACCTGATGGCCTCGGAGCCGGAGATCGCCCGTGTGCCGACGATGATCGACTCGTCGAAATGGGAGGTGCTGGTGGCGGGCATGGAGGTCACACAGGGCAAAGCCGTCGTCAACTCCATATCGCTCAAGGAGGGTGAGGCGGAATTCCTGCGCCGAGCCGGGGAGATTCACCGTTTCGGCGCCGCGGCAGTCGTGATGCTCTTCGACGAACGGGGGCAGGCCGACACTTACGAACGCAAGATCGAAGTGGCCGAACGGGCCTACAAGTTACTCACGGAGAGCGGATTTCCGGCCGAGGATATTATTTTCGACCCCAATGTGCTGGCTGTTGCAACGGGTATTCCCGAGCATGACGGCTATGGCAAAGCCTTCATCGACGCGACGCGCTGGATCAAGGAAAACCTGCCCCACGCAAAGGTTTCGGGCGGCGTGTCGAACCTCTCGTTCGCCTTCCGCGGCAACAACGCCATGCGCGAGGCGATGCACTCGGCGTTCCTCTACCACGCCATCCATGCCGGGATGGACATGGGCATCGTCAACCCCCAGATGGTCCGCGTATACAGCGAGATCGAACCCGAATTGCTCGAACGCGTCGAGGACGTGATCCTCTGCCGCCGGGCCGACGCCGCCGAACGCCTCACGGAGTATGCCCACGAGGTGCAGCAAACGACCCAGGCGCAGCCGCAGGCCCCCGACGCATGGCGCGCGGGAACGCTGGCCGAGCGGATCGACTACGCGATGCTCAAAGGCGTGGCGGACTGCGTGGAGCAGGATGCACTGGAAGGCTACGAGGCACTGGGAAGCCCGATGGCCGTGATCGACACACTGCTGATGCCCGCGATGGAGAAGGTCGGAACGCTGTTCGGCGAAGGAAAGATGTTCCTGCCGCAGGTGGTGAAAACCGCCCGCGTGATGAAGCGCGCAGTGGCGGCGCTGACACCCTATATCGAACAGGGCTCAAGCGGCACTTCACATAATGCCGGGAAGGTACTGATCGCCACCGTGAAGGGCGACGTACACGACATCGGGAAAAATATCGTTGCGGTCGTGATGGCCTGCAACGGATACGAAATCAAGGACCTGGGCGTGATGGTCGAATCGGAGCGCATCGTCGACGAGGCGGTGGCGTGGGGTGCGCAGTGCATCTGCCTGAGCGGCCTGATCACCCCGTCGCTCGACGAAATGGCCCATGTCTGCGAAGAACTGGAACGCCGCTCGCTGCGCATCCCGGTCATCATCGGCGGTGCGACGACCTCGGACCTCCACACGGCGGTGAAGATCGCTCCGGTCTATACGGGCGTGGTGGTACACTCGCCCAACGCCAGCCGCAACAGCCAGATTCTGGCGCAGTTGCTCGGCACTGACGGCGACCTCTACGCCGACAAGGTGAAAGCCGACCAGCAGGCCATGCGCGAAGATTACACCCGCCAACTGCGGGCGCGCGACCTGATTCCGATCGTCGAGGTCCGCAAGGCCCTCCGCGGACGCACGCCCCACACGCCCGTCGTGCCGCTCCACCCGGGGCGCATGGTCTTCCCCGACTACGACGTGGCCGACGCCGAACCGTATATCGACTGGAGTTTCTTCTTCCTGGCATGGGGGCTCAAAGGACGTTATCCCGAAATCCTGGACCATCCCGACCGGGGCGCCGAAGCGCGCAAGGTCTTCGCCGACGCACAGGCCCTGCTGGCCCGCATCCGCGACGAGCGGTTGTTGACCCTGCAGGCTGCGGTGGGTATTTTCCCGGCACGCGCGGAAGGCGACGACATCTGGGTCACGAACTCCAAAGGGGTCGAAAAACGCCTTCCGATGCTCCGCAACCAGACGCGCGGGCAGGAGAACCGTTCGCTGGCCGACTGCATAGCCCCGAAAAACGACTGGATCGGCTGTTTCGCCGTAACGGCCGGCATCGGCTTGAAGGAGTTGGCCGAAAAGTTCCGCGCGGAGGGCGACGACTACTCCGCCATCATGGCCAAACTGCTGGCCGACCGCCTGACGGAAGCCTTCGCCGAAGCCGTACACGTGTTCGTACGCCGGGAGATGTGGGGCTACGAGACCGGCGAAGCGCCGACTCCCCAACAGATCATCCGCGGCGAATACCGCGGCCGCCGCATGGCATTCGGCTACCCGGCATCGCCCGATCACTCGCTCAAGCACGAGGTTTTCGACCTGCTGGCAGTCGAACTGACGACCGGCATGCGGCTCACCGAAAACTACATGATCGACCCCGGGGAGGCGCTGTGCGGCCTGCTGCTGGCCGATGCCGACTATTTCTCGGTGGGAACGATCGACACCAAGCAACTGCTCGACTATGCCCGCCGCAGGGGTATGGAGGTCGACGAGGTCAAGAAGATTATACCGAACAACGTATGAACGTAGTAGAGATCATAAACGACGCGGTCGCCTCCGGGCGCACCCGCTTTGCTTTCGAACTGCTCCCGCCGCTGAAGGGCGACGGCATGCAGAAGATTTTCGCCGCCATCGAGCCGCTGATGGAACTCGACCCGGCCTATGTCAACATCACCTTCCACCGCGAGGGAATCAAGGAGACCGAACGCGAGGACGGCAGCATCGAATGGCACGTCGTGCGGCGCCGTCCCGGGACGGTCGGCATCTCGGCGGCCATCCAGCACCGTTACGGCGTGGAGGTGGTTCCCCACCTGATCTGCGGCGGACTGTCGAAGTACGACATCGAAGATACGCTGATCGACATGGACTTCCTCGGACTGCACAACGTACTGGCGCTGCGCGGCGATAAGTCGCAGAACGAAAAGCGTTTCATGCCCCATCCGCAGGGCCACGCCCACGCCATCGACCTCGTGCGGCAGATCGCGGCCATGAACCGCGGGGAGTTCGTCGACGGCGAAGTCGAGGAGTGCCACCACTCGAAATTCTCGATCGGCGTGGCGGGTTATCCCGAAGTGCATTACGAAGCGCGCGACATCACCTCGGACATCGCCCACCTCAAGGCCAAGATCGACGCCGGGGCGGAGTACGTCATCACGCAGATGTTCTTCGACAACCGCAAGTATTTCGACTTCGTGCGCCGCTGCCGCGAGGCAGGAATCACCGTGCCGGTCATCCCCGGCATCAAACCCATCTCGACGCTGCGCCACCTGGAGGTACTGCCCGAGACGTTCGGCGTGGAACTGCCCGCGGAACTCGTAAGCGAAGCCCGGGCCCACCCGGACAACGTGCGCGAAGTGGGAACCGAATGGGCCATCGCCCAGAGCCGCGAACTGATGGCGGCGGGCGTTCCCGTGCTGCACTATTACACGATGAGCCGCACGACGAATATTCAGAAAATCGTGAAAACGGTATTTTAAAACATTGATACTTATGAATCCGGTCGAATTTCGCCGCCGTCTGCACGCGCATCCCGAACTCTCGTTCAAGGAACACGACACGGCGACGTTCATCGAACAGCAATTGAGCGAACTGGGCATCGAACACCGCAGGGTCGCCACGACAGGCGTACTGGCCCGCATCGCAGGCCGTAAAACCGCCGAGGGCGACCGGCGCGCCGTCGTGCTGCGCGCCGACATCGACGCCCTGCCCATCGCGGAGCACAACGCCTTCGAATGGAGGTCGCAGAACGAGGGCGTCATGCACGCCTGCGGCCACGACATGCATGCCGCAGTGCTCTTCGGCGTACTGAAAGAGTTCGCCGCGGCGCCCGACTTCCGCGGAACGCTCTTCGGGCTGTTCCAGCCGGGCGAGGAGTGCAACCCCGGCGGGGCGTCGCTGGTGCTGGCCGAAAACCCCTTCGAGGGTTACGACGTACGGGCCGTGGTCGGCGAGCACGTCGAACCGCAGTTGGAGGTCGGGACCTTCGGGTTCCGGGCCGGGAAATACATGGCCGCAAGCGACGAACTGCGCATCCGCGTCCACGGTACGGGCGGACACGGCGCCATGCGCAAACAACTCAGGGACCCCGTGGCTGCGGGGGCCGAGATGGTGACGCGCATGCTGGCGCTCAACAGCGAAGAGTGCGTCATGTCGATCGGGCGCGTGGAGGCCCAAGGCGCCACGAATATCGTTCCGGACGAAGTTTACATGGAAGGAACGCTGCGCACGTTCGACGAACGCGAACGCGAGATCATCCACCGCCGGTTGCAGATCATCGCATCGGACATCGACGCACGCATGGGCGTGAAGATCGACGTGGACATCAGCAGGGGGTATCCGTGCGTGGTGAACGACGAAATGCTGGTCAAGAAAGCCATCGCGCTGGCCCGGACTTCGAACCTCAAAGTCGAGATGCTGTCCCTGAGGACCACGGCCGAGGATTTCGGATTCTACTGTACACAATATCCGTCGCTGTTTTACCGGCTGGGCGTGGGCGCCGCGGCCGGACGGCCCCATACGGCAACATTCGCTCCCGACGAGGGAGCCATCGACGTGGGCATCGGCTTTATGCGCCGTTTAGCCCTGCAAATTTTGGAAAAATAATGAAAAAGCAAAACCACCGCTCCGATAAAGGAGCCCGGAAGACGGATCGTACTTCGATAATACTGAGTATGTTCCGGGAATTCCCCAACAATAAATTCTCGCTCAAGCACCTGGCTTCGGCATCTGGCGGCGCCACGAAAGAGGGCCGCCGCGAAACGCTCGAGATCCTCGGACGCCTCTTCGAAGAGGGTGTCGTGGAGGAGTGCTCGCGCGAAAAATACCGCCTGATGCAGACCCACCTGCCCCACTACGAAGGCATAGCCGACATGACGCCTTCGGGTTCGGTCTACGTGAAGGTCGAAGGGCAGGAGAACGACATCTTCGTCAACCAGCGCAATGCGGCCAACGCCCTGAACGGCGACCGCGTAGAGGTCGTGGTGATGCACCGCGGCCGCAACGGCCAGTTGGAGGGCGAGATCACCCGGATCGTCGAACGCAACCGCAAACCCTACGTAGGCGTGGCGGAGGTCGGGGCGCACCAGATTTTCGTGCGGGCCGACTCGCGGCGCATGCCGATGGACATCTACCTGTCGAAGCGCACCTATCCCGACGTGAAGGACGGCGAAAAAGTCGTCGTACGCATCGCCGACTGGCTGCCCGGCAGCAAGAGCCCCGTGGGTGAACTGGTCGAGCGGCTCGGCATGGCGGGCAACAACGACACGGAGATGCACTCGATCCTGGCCGAGTACGAGCTTCCGTATCACTTCGAACCGGAAATCGAGAGCGCGGCTGAAAGCATCGACGCCAGCGTTACGGCCAAGGAGATCGCCCAGCGGCGCGATTTCCGCAACGTCACGACCTTTACGGTCGACCCGGCGGACGCCAAGGACTTCGACGACGCACTGTCGGTGCGCCGCATCAAGGACGGCGTTTGGGAGATCGGCGTACACATCGCCGACGTGACCCATTACGTACGTCCCCACTCGGTGATCGACGACGAAGCCGTGGAACGCGGCACGTCGGTCTACCTCGTGGACCGCACCGTCCCGATGCTCCCCGAGCGGCTCTCGAACGAGTTGTGCTCGCTGCGTCCCAACGAAACGAGTCTCTGTTTCTCGGCAGTGTTCACGCTCAACGAAAACCTCGACATTCTCGAAGAGTGGTTCGGCCGCACGGTGATCCACTCCGACCGCCGTTTCACGTATGCCGAAGCGCAGGAGATCATCGAGACCGGCCGCGGCGACTACGCCGAAGAGGTATTGACGCTCAACCGGCTGGCGCAGGCGCTGCGCAAGGAGCGGTTCAAGAACGGCGCGATTTCGTTCGACCGCGAAGAGGTGAAATTCCGCCTCGACGAAAACGGGAAGCCGCTGGGCGTCTATTTCAAGGAGCAGAAAGAGTCGAACCAGATGATCGAAGAGTTCATGCTGCTGGCCAACCGCCGCGTAGCGGAGTTCTGCGGCAAACGCAAGACCGACAAAGACCGTACGGTAGAACGCACGATGGTTTACCGCGTGCACGACACCCCGAGCGAGGAGAAACTCGACCGTTTCAGGCAGTTCATCCTCCGCTTCGGGCACATCTTCAAGGCCACGAAGGGCCGCGCCGTGGCCAAAGAGATGAACAAACTCTTCAAGCAGATAAAGGGGACAACCGAGGAAAACGCCGTCTCGACGATGGCCGTACGCTCGATGGCCAAAGCCTACTACACGACCGACAACATCGGTCACTACGGCCTGGCATTCCCTTATTACACGCACTTCACCTCGCCGATCCGGCGCTATCCCGACATGATGGTCCACCGCCTCCTGGCGCGTTACCTCGCAGGAGGCAAGTCGGCCGACAAGACCGAACTGGAAGAACTCTGCGCCCGCGCATCGGACCGCGAAGTCGTGGCCGCCGAGGCAGAACGCGCGTCGATCAAATACAAAATGGTCGAATTTATGAAGGAGCACATCGGCGAAGAGTTCGAAGGCCATATTTCGGGCCTCACGGAGTGGGGCGTCTACGTGGAACTGGACGAAACCCACATCGAGGGCATGTCGTTCCTGCGCGACATCGAGGGCGACTTTTTCGCCTTCGACGAACAGCTTTACGAGATCGTGGGGCGCTCGACGGGAATCCGCATGACGCTGGGAAGCCCGGTGCGCATCCGCGTCAAACGCGCCGACCTGCAGAAACGCCAGCTCGACTTCGAAGTGCTGCTGCCCGAGGGTGCGGCGCGACGGACCGAAGAGCGACGCGGCAAAGGCCCGAAAGTAAGCACTTCGCCGCGCCGCAAGGGGCGATAGCTCAGGGAACGAGTTCCAACTCGTTTGTAATACCGAGATTCCGAAGGAACGGTTCGTCGTGGGAAACCACGACAACCGTTCCTTTGTATTCGGAGAGCGCCGAGACAAGTAGTTCCTGGCTCCGGAGGTCGATGTTGTTGGTCGGCTCGTCGAGCAGTATCAGGTCGGGCGCCGAAGCGCCGAGTGTCTCCCCGAACAGCAGCAACTTCAGCTTCTCGCCCCCGCTGAGGGTCCCGCACGCCTGCGTCCATTGCTCCTGCGCAAAGCAGTAGTGGTCGAGCCAGGCACGCAGTTCGCCCTCCGGGCGATGTGCCGTATCACAGCGCAAGACAAACTCTCCGACCGTTCCGCCGCCGGATAGCGCCGAATACTCCTGGTCGAGCAGGAGCGTGCGCAACGGCCCGGCCCGGCGGCACGAACCGCACGCAGGAAGCAGTTCTCCGGTCAGAAGACGCAGCAACGTAGTCTTTCCGGTCCCGTTGCCGCCGCGGATACGAAGCCGCTCGCCGGAAAAAAGTTCCAATGAAAGCGGCTCCGGCCACAGCATCCGACCGCCGAAGCAGACATTTACGCCTTCGAGCGCCGCGAGCAACCGACGGTCCTGCCGCTCGGGCGAATGAAGATGCACCGAAAGCGGTTGCTCCGCAGCGATCTGCGCCCGGACCGCATGCAACTCCGCAGCGATCCGTTCGATCCTCCGGCCGCGCTCCTCCTCCAGACGTGACGCCGACCGCTGCGACGCCGAAGCCAGGCCCCCGGCCACGATACGGGCCAATCCCCGGCGCTGGGTATGGCCTGCGGCACGGCTCTCCTGCCGCTGCCGCCGTTCGTCCAACTCCAGTTCGCGTTCCCGGGCCTGCCGGAGCGTACGCTGCCGCTCGTCGGCACGCCGATGGAGCGCCTCCAACTGCAGATCGCGCTGTTCGCAATAGAACGTATAATTTCCGCCGTAACGGACTGCCCGGCCCGAGCCCAGTTCGACAATGGCGTCCATTCGTTCCAGCAAAGCCCGGTCATGGCTCACGATCAGCATCGCCGCACGGCTCCGGCCGACGAAATCGTACAAAAGGTCCCGTGCCCGGGTATCGAGGTGATTGCTCGGTTCATCCAACAAAACGGTATCGGCCCCAGAGAGTTCCGCACCGGCCAACAGAACACGCGTACGTTCGCCGCCGCTCAGCGTACAGGACCGACGGTCGAGGGGGATTGCTTCGATGCCCCACCGTTCACGCACGAGGGCAAGCCGCTCTTCGATGCTCCAATCGTCATCGAGCGCCGAAAAATCGGATTCCGCACCCCGCCCGGCCTCGATGGCGTGCAAGGCGTCGAGTTTACGGGCCGCACCCAGCAGTTCCGCCACCGATTCATCGGGTCGGCAGAGGGCGTTCTGAGGCAGATACCAGCGATCGGCCGGACAGTCGACCGTACCCGCCGCAGGCAGCAATCCGGCGGCAATACGCAATAAAGTAGTCTTGCCCGAGCCGTTGGGCCCGACCAATGCGACCCGTTCGCCGGAACGGACCGAGAACGTAATATCGGAAAACAGGGGTTCTGAATCGGGGTATGCGAACGACACCCCGCTGAGAATAAGCGACATAAAACATCGGATTTAAAAATTTACAAACAGACTAGTCCCGCATCCGCAACAGCGGAGCGGCAGAAAAAAGTGTATGAAATTTTTAGATCCTCATCGCTTACAACAAATTTTGATTCGGGGCAAAGATACGGAAATTTTCCGAAACGACAAAAACAGGCTCTCAACGCATCCGAGGACGGATACCGAAAAAAGGGAGGTCCCGAAGGCCTCCCTTTTCAATGTCGCGAATATTTTCTTTAGAAGAGATTCACACCGTCGAGCGTTGCGATCAGGTAGGTGGCAGCCACCGTCAGGATGGCGTACAGCTCGGGGAAAGCCGCGAGGATCAGCGTCTTACCCATCACGTCGTGACCGTTGCCGATAGCGGCGATACCGTTGGCGCAAACCTTGGCCTGGTAGATCGAAGCCGCGAGGTTCACCATACCGACCAGCAGACCCGCACCGAAAATAGCGGCGCCCTGCACCAGCGTCGGAGCCGTCAGGCCCTTCTGTACGAGGAAGAAGCAGACAAAACCGTAAAGGCCCTGCGAACCCGGAAGGGCCGAAAGGATCATGTAGCTACCGAAAGCGCCGCCGTTCTTTTTCATGGCCCCTACTGCGGCCTGACCCGTAATGGCAGTACCGATCGACGAAGCGACACCTGCCAGGCCCACCATCAGCGCTACGCCGACGTAAGCCAATACCAATGCTGTTGTTTCCATAATGTTTTAAGTTTTTTAATTGTTATTATTCGTTAGTATCATTCATTTTCCGGATCGGGTCGAAATTGCGCGAGGCCATTTCGAAACCGGCATTCTTGAAAAACTCGACGAACGTCAGACGCAGCGGGTGCACGAACGACGAGATGGTCGACATGAAAAGGTTGATGCCGTGGCCGATCAAGAGGATCGGAATCATCACCAGCAGCCGCACCACGATCCCCGACCCCTCGGGGACGAAGCCCGCAGCCAGCGTATTGAACACCAGCGCCAACACGCCGCCCGAAAGGCCGATAGCGAACAGACGGATGTAGGAGAGCACGTCGCTCAGAAGCCCCGTGAGGTTGTTGTAAAGGTCCCACAGGCCTGCGCCGAAGTTGACGAGCGGATTGCGCCGCGGATTATTCAGCAGCAGCATCAGCACCGCCCCGACGCCCAGCGCGACGTAGAACGCCACCGAACCCGAAGTGAAGCCCGGAATGGCTAGGCCCGCCATCGGAAGTCCCATAGCCAGGCAGCACGAGACGAGGATGATGAACCACCCCAGCAAACCCAGCACGCGGCTGAAGCCGAAACTGCGGATCGTCATCCAGATGTTGAGCGTCATGCCGAAAAGGATCTGCACCACACCGATAACCAGCGCGATGGAGAAGAACTGTCCCTGGAAATCGAAGAACTTCACCGAAGGGAACCATTCGTTCATGTTGATACCGAAGAACGAGCCGCAGAACAGTCCGAAAAGAACCGTCGAGAGTCCGCACATCGTGGCGAACCACGCCGCCCGGCGCATCATGCCGGGCTTCTTGTTCTTGGCAAGCATCCACGCGCCCAACAGGGTCAGGATCAGTCCGTAGCCCGCATCGTTCAGGCAGATGCCGAAGAAGAGCACGTAGAACGGCGCGAAGAAAGGCGTGAGGTCCATCGTTCCGTATTTCGGACGGGCGTACATGTCGCCCACCAGTTCGAAATTGCGGGCGAACCAGCCGTTGCGGAGTTTCACGGGCGTATTGTCCTCGGGCGTAGGGTCGCTCTTGAGGAAAACCACGTTGGGGTATTTCTCCAGCAGGGCGTCGACCTTGTCCGAAGTCTCTTTCTCGGCCCAGCCCTCCATGACCACCAGCGTGCCGTCGGCGGCCTGCTGCGCCGTGGCTTTCACCTGCACGCCCTGCAAACGCTCTTTCAGCGAGCAGGCATGCTGCGCGAGCTTCTCCTCCGAAGCGGCCACGCGCGAAAATTCGGCGTCGAGGGCGCGGAGTTTCTTTTCAGACTCGGCAATGCGCCGCTCGGCCTCGCGGATGTCCATCGCAGGAGTTTTCATCTCCTGCGCATCGAGCGTCACCTCCTCGCCGGGCTTGGCCACGACGACGAACCAAACCATGGCATCGGTACGGCTGACCTCGGAAACGGTATAGCTCTCCGACCACTCGGCAAGCTGTTTGTCGAAGGTGTTGCGCTGTGTGAAGAAATAGCGCAGCACGATGCCCTGCGCGGCGAGTTTCTTCGTGGTTTCCACGTCGAACCGACCCCAGGGGCGCAGTTCGTCGGCAGATTTTTCGAGGCGGCCGATCTCGGCATGGAGCGCCGCAGCCTGCTGGTGCGCAGCGGTGTAGTGCTCGTAAGCCTCCCTGCCCGAAGCGAAGGGTTTAGCCCCGGCGTCGAAGCGGCCTTCGGCCCGAAGGGTTCCCAAAAAATCCAGGGCCTTCGTATGGCCTTCGATGTCCAGGAGCAACTGGCGGTCCTCCTCGGAGGGCTCCCAGCCGGTAGTGGTGATATCCACCAATCCCAGTTCGCGGAGTTTCTCAACGAAATCCTCGCTCTGCGCCGCAAAGAGCACAAAGTCGTATTTCGACATTTTCGCTATCATAACATCGCGCCCTCCCCGGCTGCCTGTTGTTTGGTTTTCACGATCTTCTGGGCCGATTTGGAGAGGTTCTCCTCGTCCTCCATGAAGCGTTTGATCTTACGTATGGCGTCCTCGTACCCGGGTATCTGCACCTTCTCGTACAAGTTCACCTTCTGAGTGGTTTTGCGGCGCGCATGGTCCAGCAGTTCCATCTTGCGGTTGTAAACCTCGAACTCGATCCCCAACTGCGCCATGCGCTTGAGGATGTCGACTCCGTCGGCAAACCACACCGGCGAGGAGAACAAATCGTAGGGTTTCTCCTCGAACAGGACATTCTGCAGGACAGGCGTGCGCACGCCCGCGATCTTCTGAACCGAAAGTTCGACATCGGCGATGCGCAAGAGGTCACAATCAAACTCTCCCCAGAGCGACACCATATAGTCGTACTCGGCCTTCAGGGCATCGAGCCGACGACGGTAGTCGTTTGCGGAGTCCTTCGCTTTCTTCACTTCGGAGCGCAGGGCCGACTCCTTACTTTTGATTGTAGGGAGGGCCTTCTGGCGCATTTTCAACTGTTTGCCGAGGTCGCCCAGCGAGGTCTTGTTATATTGAAATTTGATTGCCATTGCGTGTTACGCCTCCTTCCAGTATTTTTTGATGAGCTCCTCCTTGATGGCGACCTCCTCCTTGGTAAAGTACTTGGCGAAGAGTCCCCACGCAGTGTCGAGCATCTGGTTGATCTCGATATTCACGTCGATGGCCAGCAGTTTCTCGGAGTAGTCGAACGCGAACTTCAAAGTACGCTCGTCGTAATCCGAAAGGTCGAAGCCGTTCTCCAGTTTGGTCTTGGCGTTGGCCGCATCGGCGTAGAGACGCACGCAGGCGTTCATCACCTGCGGATGGTCCTCGCGGGTCTTCTTACCGATAACGAGCTGTTTCAGACGCGACAGCGAACGGAACGGGTCGACGATGACCTTGCCCGTGTCGGAGTCGTTGCGCAGGAACAACTGTCCCTCGGTGATGTAACCCGTATTGTCGGGGATGGCGTGCGTGATGTCGCCGCCCGAAAGCGTCGTCACGGCGATGATCGTGATCGAACCGCCGTTAGGCAGCTGCACGGCCTTCTCGTAAATCTTCGCGAGGTCCGAGTAAAGCGAACCGGGCATCGAGTCCTTCGAAGGAATCTGGTCCATACGGTTCGACACGATGGCCAGCGCATCGGCATAGAGCGTCATGTCGGTCAGCAGCACCAGCACCTTTTCGCCCTTGTCGACGGCGAAGTATTCGGCGGCGGTCAGCGCCATGTCGGGAACGAGCAGGCGCTCCACGGGAGGATTCTCCGTCGTGTTGACGAACGACACGATGCGGTCGAGCGCACCGGCGTTCTCGAAGACCGACTTGAAGTAGAGAAAGTCGTCGTTCGTGAGCCCCATGCCGCCCAGGATGATCTTGTCGGCCTTGGCACGCAGGGCCACGTTGGCCATCACGGCGTTGTAAGGCTGGTCGGGGTCCGCGAAGAAAGGAATTTTCTGGCCCGTTACGATGGTGTTGTTCAGGTCGATGCCGGCGATACCCGTGGCGATGAGCTCCGAAGGCTGGATACGCCGGAAGGGGTTCACCGTCGGGCCGCCGATCTCGCGGGCCTCGCCCTCGATGATCTCGCCGCCTTCGAGCGGCTCGCCGTAGGCGTTGAAGAAACGCCCGGCGAGGTTGTCCGAAACGCGCAGCTTGGGCGGTTCGCCGTGGAAGACGACCTCGGAATCGGTGGACAGGCCCTCGGTTCCGGCAAAAATCTGCAGCGTGACGTTTTCGCCCATAATTTTCACCACCTGCGCCAGCTTGCCGCCGACGGTAGCCAGTTCGTCGTTGCCGACGCCCGTGGCACGGAGCGTCACGGTAGCCTTGGTGATGTTGTCGATCTTGGTATATATTTTCTGAAATGCTCGTGTTGTCATAATTTCTCCCGCTTATTTGGATTGTTCACTCACATACTGCTCGATCTGCTTCCGGTAACCCTCGAACTTCTCCGACTTCCACTCCGAGTAGTTCATCTGGCGGAAGAGGTTGATGAGCCCCTTGAAGAACTGCGAGCAGGCCTCGAAGTCGGCGAACGCAAAATCCTGGTTGCAGATGCCGAGGACCATTTTGTACATCATCTGCTGGCGCTCCATCGGGCAGTTGGCGTCGATGGCGTCGAAGGCGTCCTGCTGCAGGATGACGAAGTCGATCAGCTCCGATTTCCAGAACCGTTCGTGGTACTCCACGGGAACGCCGTCGTCGCCCAGGATGTTGATCTGGTCGTTGGCCTCCTTGCCGCGCTGCACGATGGTCTTGCCCGCATAGACGAGGTCCACCCAGTCCTTCTCGATATGGTCGTCGAGGTATTCGCGGATTTCGGGGTATTCGAGGTATTTCGAATAGGACTCCAACGGGTCGATGGCCGGGTAACGCTTCGAGTCGGCACGGCCCTGCGAAAGGGCGTAGAAACAGCGAGCAGCCTTTTTGGTCGATTCGGTAACCGGCTCCTTGAGGTTACCGCCCGCAGGCGACACCGTACCGAGGAACGTCACCGAGCCGGTCTGGCCGCCGACGAGCTTCACCAGGCCCGCACGCGAGTAGAAGTTCGAAATGATCGCCGAAAGGTCCATCGGGAAGGCATCCTGTCCGGGAAGCTCCTCCAGGCGGTTCGACATCTCACGCAGCGCCTGCGCCCAGCGCGATGTCGAGTCGGCCATAACCAGCACCTTGAGGCCCATCGAGCGGTAGTACTCGCCGATGGTCATACCCGTATAAACCGATGCCTCACGCGCGGCAACGGGCATGTTGGAGGTGTTACAGATGATGATCGTGCGCTCCATGAGCGTATGGCCCGTATGCGGGTCGATCAGTTCGGGGAACTCCTTGAAAATTTCCACCACCTCGTTGGCGCGCTCGCCGCAGGCGACCATGATGATCACGTCGGCGTCGGCCTGCTTGGAAATGGCGTGCTGGAGCACGGTTTTACCGGCGCCGAACGGCCCCGGGATAAAGCCCGTACCGCCTTCGGCCATCGGGTTGAAGGTGTCGATCGGGCGCACGCCGGTCTCCATGACGCGCGACGGACGGGGTTTCTCGGTATAGCAGCGTACGGCCTGCTTCACGGGCCACTTCTGGACCATCGTCACGTCGTGGTCCTTACCCTCGGCGTCGGTAATGACGGCGATGGTGTCTGCAACCTTGTATTTGCCGGCCTTGGCGACGCTCTTGACCGTATAGCTGCCGGTCATCGTGAAAGGAACCATGATCTTGTGCATCACCCACTGCTCCTTCACTTCGCCCAGCCACGAGGCGGCGGTGACTTTATCGCCCGCCTTGGCCAGCGGCGAGAACTCCCACTCGGCATTGTAGTCGATCGGTTCAGTGATCGAACCGCGGGCGATGAACAGACCGTCCATCTTTTCGAGGTCGTTCTGAAGACCGTCGTAGTTGCGCGACAGAAGGCCCGGGGCCAGCGTCGCTTCGAGCATGTGTCCCTCGAACTCGACCTTGTCGCCGATCTTCAGACCGCGGGTGCTGTCAAAAACCTGGACATAGGCCGCGTCGCCTATGACCTTGATGACCTCGGCCATCATTTTGGTATCGCCTGTCCAGACATAGCAGATCTCATTCTGGCCCACGGGTCCGTCGGCCTTGACGATCACGATGTTGGAGATGATACCGTTTACACGTCCTGTAGTTTTCATTGGTATTTTTATGTTATTTACTTTTTCTTCGCAATTCCTTTCGTCCGGGTCCATGCCACGCAGAAGGCCATTGCAGCCGTCTCCGGCGTCATGTACAGGCCCGGTCCCGCCCGGAGTCCTTCCCTTAGGAAAGGCTTCTCCGGAGCGCTGGCGCTTTTCCGGACTATTCCTTATGGTCGATCAGTTCTTTCGCATCCAGCTCCTGCATCAGGCGGGCGAACATCTCGCGGCCGCGGGCGGCGTCGAGCTGCGTCCAGCGGGCAACGATGTTGATCCGTACCAGGTAGGAGAGAATGGCGTTGATGTCGAAATAGTCGAAAGTCGCCAGTTCCGCGGCTTCGTTCCAGCGGATCAGGTCGATCTTATGCTCTTTCTCCACGAGATTCGCCTCGTCGTTCACCGCCGCGATCACCGCGTCGATGTAAGGCAGTTCGCCGCGCAGGCCGAAATCGGCCGCCGAACTGCGCTGCAGTTGCTCGGCGACGTCGCCTCCGCCCACGACCACCTCTTCGACCGCACGGCCTGCGGCACGCGCCGTAACGGCAGCCGAGACGTTGCGCAGGTTCAGGTCGAAGGCCGACCATTCACGCAGGAAACGGCTCCCGGCCTTTTCGCAGGCAGCGTAGTAGGCTCCGAACAGTTCCTTCTCGAAACGCCGCGACGTATCGACCGTCTCGGCGTCCTCGCCCTCAGGATCGGCATAGGCCCTCACCACGCGGGCTACCGCTTCGGGCAGCCGCTTCGGGGCTTTCAGCTCCTCCTCCAACTCCTCGCGCGTGAAGTTGCCCAGCGGATTGTGCGCCGAGCGCCCCGCACGCAGGGCGGCGATATTCTCACAGTCGTAGTAGCCGTACAGGAGCCGCACCTCGCGGGCGTCGCCGCGGTCCACCTCCTCCAGAATTTCGGAGATGATGGCCCGGGCATCGAAGCCTTTGGTATCGGCGTCGAGCGTGTACTCCTTCAGGGAGGCTACCAGACAATAATAATCGGTTGCAAACATGCCTTACGCCTTAAACAACAATTGGAACACCTTGCCGCGCAGGTACTCGCCCAGCAGCGCCTCGATGTCGGCATCGGCGAACGAAATGTAGTAGCCCCCGTCCTTGGCGCCCACCTTGAAGCCGGTCTTCACCTCCTTCGACCAGCCGACCTCGATGCCGGCGGCGAGCAGTTCCTTCGCGCTCTTCTCGAATGCGGCGTCGAGCGTTTTGCGCTCGGCCTCGGGCAGCAGGGCCTGCAATTCGACCTTGCCCGAATCGGAACCGTTCCAGTTCTTAGCCACGGCAACGAGCATCTCCTTGATGAACGCCGGATCCACGACGGCCTCCTTCACGCCCTGGGCCGTAGCCTTGGCGATGATGAGCGACGCAATTTCGGACTTGATCCTGGCAACGGCCTGTTTGCCGGCCAGCGAAATCTCGGTCATGGTGTTTTTCCCGACATCCTCGGCCTTGGCTTCCGCCTTCTTAACGATGTCTTCGGCCTGGGCGCGGGCTTCGGCGACGATCTTCTGAGCTTCGGCCTTGGCGTCGGCGACCAGCTTGTCGGCATCGGCACGGCCTTTCTCCAGCCCCTCGTCGTAGAGCTTCTGAGTCAACTGTTGAAGTTTGTTTTCCATAGCGTTATTTAGTTTTAATTATCGTTTTTTCTTTTTCGAACACAAATATATAAAAGATTATCAACAATCGGGAACCGTAAAGATCAATTTATCCTATTTTGACGAGTTTCCGGCACAAATAGAGCAGGTACATAACCGCAGGACGGACGACACGCCTCCCGGCCGGAAACAGAAACCCCGGACTTCGAAAGGAAGTCCGGGGTTTTATCGCATTGCGCGCCGCATCAGAACAGGCCGAGCGACTTGCTCCGGGCCAGCAGGCAGGCTCCCATCACTCCGGCGCGCTCACCGAGCGCCGAGAGTTTGATCTGGGTATCCTTGTTGACCAGCATCAGCGAATATTTGTTGACGGCGTTGCGTACGGGAAGCATCAGGTACTCCTTGGCTACGGACAGCGTACCGCCGATAACGATCATTTCGGGATTGAACATGTTGATCAGCCCGGCGATGGCCTTGCCGAGCGTATGCCCCACGGCGTCGAGCGTCTCGATGGCCAGCACGTCCTCCTTTTGCAGGGCGTCGAGGATGTCATTGAGTGTGATCTCCTCGCCCTTGTTGAACTTCTCGGAGAGCATCGAAACACGCCCCTGCCGGAGTTTTTCGAGGAAAATGCGGTGCATGGCCGAACCCGACGCTCCGGTTTCGAGGCAGCCGCGCTTGCCGCAGCGGCAGATGATCTCGTTGTCGAGCAGCGGAAAATGGCCGAATTCGCCCGAGAAGCCCGACTTGCCGTAGAAAATCTTGCCGTCGATGATCATGCCCAGGCCCAGGCCCCAACTGGCATTGATATAGAGCATCGTCTGCTCGTTGTGGGCGTCACCGTACATGTATTCCCCGTAAGTAGCCGCACGGGTGTCGTTCTCGATATAGACCGTACTGCCCAGGCGCTCTTCGAGCAGCATCGTCAGCGGCTGCTCCTCGACGAAGAAATAGCTGTAACTGTATCCGGTCTGGGAATTGACCCGGCCCGAAATATTGACACCGATGGCCAGTACCTTGTCGGTGGCGATCTTGTGCGTACGGATGAAATCCTGGATCACCTCGCAGAGCCGGTCGAGCGAATGGGGGTCGTTGTCCATCAGGAAATCGACCGTCGTTTCGTCGATCAACTGTCCTTTGAAATTGACGACCGCCATCACCACCGAATCCTTGCGGATGTCGACGCCGATGAAATAACCCGCATAAGGGTTCAGGCCATAGATATTGGGACGCCGGCCGCCGGCCGTCCCCTGCTCGCCGAAATTGTGGACGAAGCCTTCGTCGATCAACTCACCGATCAACTTGGTAACGGTCGGCACACTGAGGTTCACAGCCTTGCTCAAGTCTGTAATACTCGAATCTCCGCCGAAGATATACTGGCAGATAATCTGCTGCTTGAGGATTGCATTTTTATTGCCCTCCGTGGCCTCTTTCAGGAACGAACTGGTCATGTAGTATTCTTGTTTTCGTTTATACGCTCATTCAAGAGGTAAAGGTAAAAATAATTCATGAACAAGCCAAGCAAAACAAAGAAAATGCAATCACACCGACAATTTCGTAATAATATTTGCCATACATACGGTTTTCATACAGATTATTTACAGTCAGCCCCGAATCCGGCATCAAGACAAGTCGGCTTCAAAAGCAACTTTTTCCAACAAAGCACCTGCATAAATAAAAATTATTACCAACACTTCAATCGATAGCAATATTTATTACTACATTTACACCCGACAAAAAAACGATTCATCGGCAATCGACACCGAACTACGAAAACACACCGACCAAACGAAGTAAAATACGCAAAAAATACCCATGAAGAAATTACTTATTCTGCTCTCCGCGCTCCTTACAGGACTCGGTACGGCCACATCCAAAGAGTACACCGCAACCTCGCCCGACGGAAAGATCGCGGTGAGGGTTTCGACCGCGCCCGAGCTCGCATGGAGTGTTGCGCGCGAAGGTGAACAACTGCTCGGCGCAAGCCGCATCGGGCTGAAACTGGCCGGGGCGGAGGAGTTCGGCACAAAGCCTGCGGTGCGGCGCGTCGCGACACGTGCGATAGATGTCCGCAGCGAAGCGGAGGTCCCCACCAAGTTCCGGGAACTGCACGACCGCTGCAACGAACTGCTGATCTCGTTCCGCGGCGACTGGTCCGTACGGTTCCGGGTTTACGACAACGGCGTGGCCTACCGTTTCGAGACGATGCGCAAAGGCACGGCCGATGTGGAGACGGAGACCGCCGAATTCAACTTCGCAGAGGACTGCACGGCCTATTGGGCCAACGAAACGAATCCCGACTTCATCTCGCACTGCGAGGCATTTTTCCAACCCGTAAAACTCTCGCAGATCGAGGCGGCGAAATACGCCTACCTGCCCGTCAGCCTCTCCACCCCGAAGGGTACACGCATGGTCATTACGGAAACCGACCTGGAGGAATATCCCTGCATGTTCCTTTTCGGAGGCCAGGGGCGGAAACTCCGCGCCGGATTCCCGCCCGTCGTACTCGAAAGCCACCTCAAAAAGGGATCGGACCGCAACGAGGTGTTTCTGAAAAAAGCACCTTACATTGCCCGCACCGACGCTTCGCGGACGTTTCCATGGCGGCTGATGACCATCGACCCCGACGACTGTTCGCTGCTCGAAAACTACCTCTCCTACCAACTGGCTTCACCGTCGGTCGAAGGCGACACGGAATGGATACGCCCGGGTAAGATTTCGTGGGACTGGTGGAATTCGCAGAACCTTTACGGCGTCGATTTCAAAGCCGGGATCAACACCGAAACCTATAAATATTTCATCGACTTCGCCGCGAAATACGGCATCGAATACATCCTGCTGGACGAAGGCTGGTCGGTCAGCACGCTCAATATCCGCGAACCCCGCCGGGAGGTCGACCTCGCGGAGTTGATCCGTTACGGCAATGAAAAAGGCGTCGGAGTGATCCTCTGGACCCTTTGGAACCCGATGAAAAAGGATCTCGAGGGAATACTGGATACTTACCGCGACTGGGGTGTCAAAGGCATCAAAATCGACTTCATGCAGCGTTCCGACCAGGAGATGGTCCGTTTCTACGAAGAGATCGCCCGCGCCTGCTTCGACCGCCGGTTGCTGGTCGATTTCCACGGGTCGTTCAAGCCCGCGGGCCTGCAACGCAAATACCCAAACGCGATGACCTTCGAAGGCGTCTACGGCATGGAGAATGACAAATGTTCGACCGATATTTCACCGGCACACGACTGCACACTGCCCTTTACACGCATGGTCGCCGGGCCGATGGACTACACCCCCGGAGCGACACAGAATGCCACCCGACAAGATTTCTCGATCAACTGGAGCCATCCCATGAGCCAGGGCACACGCGCCCACCAGGCGGCGCTCTACGTCATCTTCGAAAGCCCGCTGCAAATGCTCTGCGACTCGCCGTCGCACTACCTGCGCACGCCCGAATTCACCAGATTCATCGCTGCCGTACCCACTGTCTGGGACCAGACCGCGGCGCTGCACGCCTCGGCCGGCGAATACGTCGCCGTAGCCCGCCGCAACGGCGGCAAATGGTATATCGGTGCGATCACCGACTGGTCGGACCGCACGCTGGAACTCGACCTCGGATTCCTCGGCGAGGGCCGCTACCGGATGCAGATGCTGGAGGACGGCGTCAATGCCGACAGCTATGCACAGGACTTCCGCGTCGGAAAACGCAACGTGACACGAAACGACAAAATCACCGTTCGCATGGCCCCGGGCGGCGGATGGGCGGCAATCCTGACCCCGGTAGAATGAGACCCCGAATCTTTCAACTGCTTATTCCGATGCTGCTCGCCGGTTCCTGCATCGTGACAGGGCACGAAAAGCCGCTCAAATCCCCGGGCCGGTTCTACGGCATGTTTATTTACTGAACGCCACGATAAAAACCCCGGCCAGCAGGCACGACAGCCCGAGCCACATCGTTCGCCGCGACGCAGGGGAGGCATCGCGCCATTCGCCCGAGAAAAGCCCGGCGAGGTTGCCCGTCAGGATTGCCAGCGACTGCATCAACGCCCAGCCGACCGACGTTCCGGCATCGCCGAGGAAACTGCCGCCCATGCCGTAAAACATCATGCTCACATACCAGAGCACCCCGGCCAAAGCGGCCCAGCACCAGTTTGCCCACCGCCCGCAACGGTACAACGCCCCTGTTTTCCGGCTCCGCAGCAGATAAATGCAGTAACCCGCATTCACAAGGCATCCGGCGGTCAGCGCAATGCTCCAGACGGCATTGGACGTATATACCGAATCGGTTCCGGCGGCGAGCGCCTGCTGCTGCAAAGGCGCCCCGAAAACGCCCGAAAAACGCTGACTGCGACTAAAAAGGCAGCAAACGGCTCCCCGAAACCGGGCTTCGTCCGGCTGAAAGCGACCCTTGCACCCGACCAGACGGCCGGACCGACCATCCGCGGAACGCGTGCCATCCGCGAAATCACACTCCGCCTCGAAGCGCAGGACCTGCCCCAGGCGCTTCGGTCGACCGTCATGAGCATTCGCTTCGACGGCGAACAAACCGTATGGATTCCGGTCGGCGAATTCTTCGGCATCGGCTATAAGCCGATGCACAACGATACGTTCTTCACCGAAACCGACGAACAGGGCACGATGAAGGCATACTGGGTCATGCCGTTCGAAAAAGAGTGCGAAGTATCGTTCCGCAACTTCGGCACGCAGGAGGTAACGCTGGAGGGCGGAATCGTCCACGCTCCTTGGAAATGGGACCGCCGCAGCCTCCATTTCGGAGCCGCATGGCATCAATACACCGATGTAAAAACAGGAGCGAACGGCAAATCGGCGCCCCGGGACATCGTCTACACCGAACTCTCCGGCGAAGGCCGTTATGTGGGCGACTGCCTGACGCTTTACAACACGGTAAACGGCTGGTGGGGCGAAGGAGATGAGAAAATTTACGTCGACGGCGAGACATTCCCGTCGCATTTCGGAACAGGAACGGAGGATTACTACGGTTATGCCTGGTGCAGGCCCGAAGTTTTCACCGGACATCCGTTTATCGCCATGCCTGCCGGCGACGGTAACCTCGGCATCGGATACACGGTCAACAGCCGCTACCGCATGCTCGACGCCATTCCCTTCTCGCGCTCGCTGCGTTTCGACATGGAGTTGTGGCACTGGCAGGAAGCACGCATGAACTATGCCCCGGCAACGATGTGGTACATGCGTCCGGGCGGCGTCTGCAAAATCGCACCCGACACAGCCGGAGTGCGCCGGCCGGTCGTCCTGCGTCGCAGCCAGTTGGTTCCTCCCGTCCTGACGGCCGGGATCGAAGGCGAAGACCTCGAAATCCGCGGATGCACGGGCGGCAAGGCCTACGGCCAATACCGCACCAACGGACTGTGGAGCCAGAATACGCAGCTTTTCTGGCACAACGCCCCCGTAGGCTCCATGCTCACGCTCGGCTTCGAATCCGCCGTGGAAACCGCAGCCCGGTTCGAAGGCATCTGCTCGCTCGCCAAAGACTACGGAACATTCCGCATCTGCCTGAACGGCAAGGAACTGGCGCCCGCCATAGCGCTCTATGCCCCTGAACTCATCACCCGGGAGGTTCCGCTCGGAAGCGGGCATATCCGCAAAGGCGAAAATACGCTGACGATAGAGGCCATCGCCCCGGCAACCGGTTTCACGGAGTGTTTCTTCGGCCTCGACCGGCTCGTTTTGCACCTGCAATAAGGGCCGGACAGAACAAGACCGTGTGAAAGCCCCGCTCTTTTCGGTTAAGAGCGGGGCTTTCACACAGCCTCGAGTCCGACACGATCGCCGAAGACAACCGTCGTCAGTCGAAGGACGAGACAAACGGTTTGGGGCGGATCATAGTCTCCTCGGTTACCTGCCCGAAACTGTCGGTAATGCGAATGGTAACGGGTGAAGTGGCCGAGGAAGCTTTGGCCGAGAAGAGTTTGCAAACCGGAGCCGGATAGCCCGGGCTGTCCATGGTCGCGTAGGAGGGAATTTCGTAGCAGAGCAGGTAGAGCGGGTCCTTATCCTGCTTTTCGGTAACGGGAAGCGGCTGACCGTTTTCCAGGATTTCGACCTTCCATTCGGGATTGTACTCCCATATCTTGACCAGTATTTCGTTCTCCGAACTGGAAACCGCATAACCGCCCATCGACGCATCGAACGCCTGTCCGCGGGGGCCCTGTGCCAGCGCAGGGGTCAGGTAATCGGCCGCCGAAAGCCGCATCGCGTTGCGGTCGTAAGCCCGGAAACGCTTGGTGCGCGACAGGTTGACGCCCTTGACGCAATAGTCCGCGACCCGGCCGCCTGAGAAGGACAGCGTGCCGTAGCTTGCGGGCGAACCGTCGGTATTGACCGCCTGCCGCCGTTCGGCGAGCAGCGTTGAAAGCCGCCACGTGGTCCAGTGTCCCGACGTGCCGCCCAGCGTGTTGTAATTGTGTTCGGTGATGCGTCCGTTTTCGAGCACGGAGGTATACATGCGGTGCGTATGTCCGGAGAGGATATGGATGTTGGAGAATTCCCGGAGGCATTCCATCACCTCAGCGCCATTCGGAAGCCAGAAGCGGCCGTAGGTGGCATCGTTGTAGCCGTATATCGGGGTGTGAAGGGCCAATAACAGCGGGGCAGTCTTATCCTCAACCAGCGCGAGGTCCTTGCGGAGCCATGCCAACTGCTGCTCGGACACCGAGTAGCTCGTCTTGGAGTCGTCGGCAATCCGAACGTTGGGGTTGAGCACGACCAGATGCGCCCGACCCAAATTCACCGAATAATAAAGCGGGCCCATCGTATGTTGGTAACGGCGGATTTCCGTCATGGCCTCCTCCGAGGCGATGTCGGGATAGAGCACATAGTCGTTCAGTTCGTGGTTGCCCGGAACGTTGAAGATCGGGCAACCAACCTGCTTGAGAAGCTCGGCGGCGTCCTCCAGCGTAATGCGTTCGCGATAGTTGGCGGCTACCAGATCCCCCAGATTGATCAGATAGGCCGGGCGTCCGGAGGCTTTGACCTCAGCGATACAGGCATTGATATCCGGGATGCAGCAGTCGGCGAACAGCTTCGGAGCCTGGGCCGCCGAAGCCGCCGTGAGGTGGGTGTCGGTAATAACGATCAGTTCGAAATCGTCGTTGGAAACGCGGGCGAGCGTGAAATCGACCTCCACGCAGGCTTCGGGATCAGTGGCCGCGGGAATCGGTTTATAGAAGGCCGTGAAGCGTCCTTTCTGCTCCACCGGCATATAATTCGGCGGCAGCGTTACGAACAGGTGCGGGTTCTGCCGCTGCGTGGCGAGCCAGTAGTGCCCATCCTCGTCCGTAAGGGCGATCTCGACGCCGTCGGACAGAACCACGCCCGCGATCGGTCTCCCGTTCGTGTCACACACCGAACCTTTGACGTTCATCCCCTCGCGGTCGGGAATCACTTCGCGGCAGAACCGCGCTTTTCCATATCGAAAGACCATGCCGTCACGCAGGACGAAGATCGCATAGTCGCCTGCCACGAAGTTGCCCGGCAGGACGAAATGCAGTCCCGTGTCGGTGGCAACCGTTTCGATCAGGTAGGAGTGCTGCGAAAGCCCCGCGTCGGTGAGGCGGACAACGTCGCCGGTCAGGAATCCCGATCCCGGGAGCCATATCGTACGCTCGTCGGTGATCAAGTATTCGGTTTCGCCGGAAACGTCGTCAATCGTGAATCCGGGGGCCGGCGACGGAGCGTCGTCGGTGCAGGAAGCGATTCCGGAGGCAAACAGCAACAGGACGGCCCACAGGATGAGCAGGCCGTGCGATGTGATTGAAAGAAGCGTTTTTTTCATCGGTAATTGGGTTTTAGTTGGAAAGACAAAAAAAACTGTTTTCCGCAATCCTCGCTTGCCGGGTCGTATCGAAAATTTATCCGATAGTCTACGGGAGGACAGAAAAACAATGTTCCCGTGTTTTCAAGCCGTAACTTACAGCCTGAAAACACGGGAACAAACATTCTTTCTCATCGAATGCCGCCTTGCGCAGACGGCATGCCGAACCGGGAGCTACTGGTGCTGGGGACGCAAAAGATCCTGCACGACCTTCACCGGGGAGAAGGTGGTGATGGGAACGTCGACGAAAACCGTGTTCCACCTGGCCATCGCGCCGTTCCAGAGGCCCGGCAACTCCTGCGCGCGCAGGTCGCGGCCGCCGCTCGACTTCGAAGAAATGAAGCCTGTCGCGGGATCGGTATATTTGCGCAGGTCGAACCTGCGGCCTTTCGAATCACGCACGCCGCACACGAGGTCCACGGGATTGAAATGGGTGGCAGACTTCATCAACGGCAGATCGTCGGGTGAGATCTGGCTCGACTCGGCGATCTGGAGCGACTCCGTGCCGTCGGGATTCCCGACCCAGAACGGGCCGCCGCCCGGTTCGCCCTCGTTGCGGACCATGCCGCAGACGCGGATCGGACGGTCGAGCACAGCACGCAGCAGCGCCGTATCGTAATCGGCGGGGAGTTTCACGCAAAGCCGCTTTTCGATAAATTCGGCAATCGGCTCCAGTTCCGCACCACCCACTTCGAGCGCCTTGAGGTACTCGAAAGCACGTTCCTGCAGGTCCAGCAGCACGCCGGCCAATACCTTTTTAAAGCGAATCGTGTCGCCGCGGCGGGCATCGGTCGTCACGTTGTCGATATTCTTGATGAAGACGATGTCCGCGTCGATCTCGTTCAGGTTCTCGATCAGCGCCCCGTGGCCCGCAGGACGGAACAGGAGCGAGCCGTCGTCCTGGCGGAACGGCGTATTGTCGGGATTGACGGCGAGCGTATCGGTCGAGGGCTTCTGCACCGAGAACGAAATGTCGTAACGAATGCCGAACTTATTTTCGTAGAAGGGGACCTTCTCTTCGAGCAGTTCCTCGAAACCGGCGACATGCTCGGGCGAAACGGTGAAATGAATCCGCGCGACGCCTCCGGCCGCAGCATAGGTCGCACCTTCGACCAAATGCTCCTCGACGGCCTTGCGGGCCCCTTCGGGATAAGCGTGAAACGTGACCAGCCCCTTGGGTTTGCGGCCGTAGTCGAGCCCCTCCTTCACAATAGCGCTGACAATCGCCCGATCGTCGGCTCCGGCCGGCAATACGGCTTTCAGCTCGGGCCAGAAAGCGAATTTCCCGATGTTGTCAAGCAGCGTGTCGATGCCTTTGCCGCGTTTACCGTCGTTGACGAACTCGAATAACTCCTTGAACATGCGCGTCGCGGCGCCCGAGGCCGGAACGAACTTCACGACGCCCAACTGCGCAGCTTCCTTTTCATAACGCTCCGCGGCGGCATCGGCCTCCGCCGGAGTGACCATCAGCACACCGTCGCCCGGCGATGCGGCGCGTACGACGTTCAGGAAGGGAAATCCACGACGGAAGTTCTCCAACTGGGTCTCCGCCAGTTCGGGAGTAAGGCCGTGCTCCCGGATTTGTTGCAAATCTTGTTGCGTAAACATAGGTTATCGTTTTTTCAATATTATGGTCGCATGCGACAAGTCCCCGCCCGGGGCGGGGATTTAGGGATGGGTCAAACCTGTAAACACGCCAGTACGCCGCGGCAACGGCATCCTGACACGGGATGCCGGCCGAAATACGCAATGACACCCTATCACCATTCAAAGTTACGCAAATTATTCGTAACTTTGCGCATCATGATCCGAGAATTTCACCAAATAAGCCTGCGCGGGCGCAACAGTTTCGGCGTCGAACAACGCGCCGCGCGCCTCCTGGAGTTCGAAACCCCGGAGGATTTGCGAACACTCTTCGCCACAGGAATTCCGCAGCGGTGGACGGTGCTCGCCGGAGGCAACAACATCCTCTTCACGCAGGACTACGACGGACTGCTCGTGACCCCCGTAGCCCGGCAGATCACCCAACTCAGCGACGACGGCGAAACAGCCTGCATACGGGTCGATGCCGGCGTCGAGTGGGACGACCTGGTGGAATGGGCCGTCGGGCGCGGACTGTGGGGCATCGAGAATCTCTCGCTGATCCCCGGCAAGGCAGGGGCCGCCCCGGTGCAGAACATCGGAGCCTACGGCTGCGAAGCCAAAGACGTGATCGAACGGGTCGAGATGTACTGCGTCGAAACGGGCACGATACTGACGCTCGACGCCGAGCATTGCGGCTTCGGCTACCGCGAAAGCGTCTTCAAGCACGACCTGAAAGGGCGCGTGATCATCACAGCCATCGAAATACGCCTCTCGCATACGCCGCGCCCGAAACTGGGCTACGGCGACGTGGAACGCGAGGTCGAAGCCCGCGGGGGCACAACGCTGCGCAACATCCGCGAGGCGATCTGCGCCATCCGCCGCGCGAAACTACCCGACCCGGCCGTACTGGGCAATGCGGGCAGTTTCTTCAAGAACCCCGTGGTCGATGCCGCAACGGCCGAGCGCCTGCTGGCCGAATACGCCGACATGCCGCACTACCCTGCGCCCGACGGACGGGTCAAGCTGGCTGCCGGGTGGCTGATCGACCGGGCCGGGATGAAAGGCCGCCGCGAAGGCCCGGTAGGCATCCACGAACGGCAGGCGCTGGTGATAGTCAACCACGGCGGCGCGACGGGCGGCGAGGTAATCGCCTTCGCCCGCAAGGTGCAGGAGACGGTTCGCGAAAAGTTCGGCATCGCGATAGATACCGAGGTGAATATACTTTAGGCGCGGCACGACTATGAAATATTTAGTTATCGACGGTTATCTGAACGGAACCGGGATACGGGATAAATATGAAGGCTATATCCCCCTATCCGAACTAAATCTCTCCGCGGCGCTTTCGGAAAGAATAGAACTGTGGCTTCAAAAATACTGGAATGAATTTTACGCAAACTATCCAAAAAAAGACAAGGTAGCGGATCTTGATGCGGAGGGAGTGGAAATCACACGAGCGGTTTCTCGCGAACTGCCTGAAGATTATAAATTGGAATATTTCTCGGATGCCCGGATGCAGTATATTCCATGGAAGACACAAAACGGCAATAAATAGGGACCCGGGACCTCTAAACGAACGAATCCAATGGCATTGTTAGACGCATTTCAACGCTACGTCGACGAGAACAACCTCGCCACGCACGACGACAAAATCCTACTGACCGTCTCGGGCGGCGTGGACTCGATGGTCATGCTCTCGCTGTTCACCCGCTGTGGCTACCGGGTGGGGGTCGCCCACTGCAATTTCCAGTTGCGCGGCGAGGAAAGCGACGAGGACGAGGTACTGGTGGAGAACGAAGCGAAGAAATACGGCGTGGCGTTCTACAACAAGCGTTTCGAGACCGTCGCCGAGATGGAGCGCACGGGCGAGTCGATGGAGATGGCGGCCCGGCGGCTGCGCTACGCATGGTTCGACGCCCTGAGCCGCGAACACGGCTACACGGCCATCGCCATCGCCCACCATGCCGACGACTCGATCGAGACTTTTTTCATCAACCTGCTGCGGGGAACCGGACTGCGGGGCCTTACGGGAATCTCGACCCAGGTCGGGAAGATCATCCGCCCGCTGATGTTCGCCTCGCGCAAGGAACTGCTGGAATACGCCGTTGCAAACCACATTCCCTTCCGGGAGGATTCGTCGAACCGTTCGACCAAATACCTGCGCAACAAAATCCGACTGGGGCTGATTCCGCGCATCCGTGAAATCAACCCCAAGTTCACAAGCCTGATGAGCCGCAACCTCGCGCGCCTGACCGACGCCCAGTTGTTCATCAACCACGGCATCGAACGCATCCGCGAGGAAGCCGTCACCTCTCAGAGCGGGATCGACACGATCCACCTCGACCGCCTCGACCCGGCATTCCCGCAGGGTTTCGTGATCTACGAACTACTCAACTCGGCCTACGGATTCAAGGGCGACGTGATCGACTCGCTGTGCCACGCCCTCGAACAGGGCGCCACGGGGCGGCGCTTCTACGCCCGCGAGAGAGTGGCCTGCGTCGACCGCGGGAAGATCGTCATCGGACCGATAGCCGACGACGACGTATGCCTCACGACGGTTCGCAAAGGCGCCCTGCGCAGTTACTGCGGCAACTCGGTCCTCTACTACGAATATTGCGACATCGACACGATCAAGAATTTCGGCGTACCCGAAAACATCGCGCAGCTCGATGCCGACCGCCTGCAATTCCCGCTCACACTGCGCCGCTGGCAGCAGGGCGACTGGTTCGTGCCGTTCGGCATGACGGGCCGCAAGAAGGTGAGCGACTTTTTGGTCGACGCCAAAGTTTCGGTCGCCGAAAAACAGCGGCAGTTCGTACTGCTGTCGGGCGACGAAATCGTCTGGCTCGTCGGACGGCGCATCGACGACCGTTACCGCCTTACGCCCGACACGGAAAACGTGCTGCGCATCACCAAAGAAATCATTTAGAATGGCTAAAAGCGCTCTGAAATTCAAAGATTCCGTCGCCGAATACGAGCAGATCGCCGCCGACGTAGCAGCCCGCAAATTCGCAGGCATTTACCTGCTGATGGGCGAAGAGAGCTACTTTATCGACGCACTCTCGGACCGGCTGGCCACGACGATTCTCGACGAAGCTTCGCGGGACTTCAATCAGGTCACCGTTTACGGCCGCGATTCCGAGGCGGGACAGGTAATCAACCTCTGCCGCCAGATGCCGATGATGGGATCGTACCAGGTGGTGATCCTCAAAGAAGCCCAGCAGCTCAAGGGGCTGGACAAGCTCTCGCTCTACACACAGAAACCGTCGCCGACGACCATCCTCGTGATCTGCCACAAGGAGAAAAACGCCGACAAACGTTCGGCCTTCTATAAGGGCTGCGCCGCGAACGGCGTGGTGCTCGAATCGGTACGGCCGCGCGACTACGAGATCGCAGCGTGGCTGCAACAGTTCATCCGGAAGAAAGGCCTCACGATCGACCAGAAAGCGCTTTCGATGCTGACCGACCACCTCGGAACCGACATTTCGAAGATTTCGAACGAACTCCACAAACTCACCGTATCGCTGCCCCAGGGCACACAGCGCATCACCGACGCCGACATCGAGGCCAACATCGGCATTTCGAAGGATTTCAACAACTTCGAACTGTGCAAGGCCGTCGTTACGCGGGACATGGCCCGCGCGCTGATGATCGCCGAACATTTCGGCCGCAACCCCAAGGACAACCCGCTGCTGCTGACCATCATGGCGCTGTTCGGGCAGTTCAAGGAGATGTTCGTGGTCAACTACCTGCGCTGGCTCTCGCGTC
Organism: Alistipes montrealensis; assembly: GCF_018362775.1. Classification (GTDB taxonomy): domain Bacteria; phylum Bacteroidota; class Bacteroidia; order Bacteroidales; family Rikenellaceae; genus Alistipes; species Alistipes montrealensis. The sequence goes on along the minus strand of NZ_JAGYXY010000004.1, from coordinate 259,753 downwards.
ACAAGGGACAGCCCTTTCCGCCGGACACCGAGCTGATGCGCATCCTGCGCAAAAACAACACGTTCGTCATCAATGAAATCAAGCAGAACGCCGCCGGATGGGACAACCGCAAGGTATTCAACATCCTGGGGCTGCTGCGCGAATACGACGCCAAGAGCAAGGGACTCAATACGGGAGGCGCTTCGGACGGCGAACTGCTGCGCGAACTGCTGTTGAAAATTTTCATGCTTTGACGGAGCTTTACCTATATCAGACCGTACACCTCGCCCGGGGACGCGCACGCAACGTCGCCGGACACATCGCCGTGCTCGACGCCGCATCGCACGACCTCTTCGGACGACGTTACGCCCCCGGAGCAGAACGGCTCGCGGCGCGTATCGAAGCCCTGGCCGCCGCGGAGCGTTATCCCGCAGGCGTGTCCGGATTCGTGCGCATCGAACTGCTGCCCGACGGCACGGAACGCCTGCTTCCGGCAGGAGTATCGCTCTACGACGGCTACGCCTTCCGGAGCCTTACGCCCGAAGCCGTGACGGTCGACTACGATTTGCCGCTTTCCGCCGCACCGACCTCTGCGCGCGAGGCAGCGGCGCAACTGGCCCGCTTCGAGGCCGAACTGGCCGGAGCCGAGGTCGCGGTGCGGTGCGACAGCGCCGGGATTCTCCGTTCGGCCGACGACGCACCGCTGTTCGGCATCGGCGGCCACACCGTCCTGACGGCCCCCGGCCCCGCGAGCGTCGAGCGCGAACTGGCCGTCCGGGCCATACTGGCCGCAGGACTGGAACTGCGCGAAGAGCCGTTCGGCCGAGCCGACCTGCCTTACCTCGACGAACTCTTTTTCGCCGACCACCGGGGCATCACTTCCCTTTCGCGCTGCGACGGACGGCCGCTGATGACCCTCGTCGCCGAACGCGTCGCCGAAGCGATGGAGCCCGTTTAAGAAACAGGATTCCAAGCGACCGACAGGTTAAAACCGATTATCCGGCAACCGGCCGCCCGCCGGAGAGGCGCCGAAGACCGCTTCTGAAAAAATAGAAACCGGAGGCTCCCCGCACACCCTATCTTTCGGGGAATCAAAACCCGGAAACCGTGAAAAAATACCTGTTGCTTTACGCCGTCGCCGTGACGGCGCTATTCGCTTTTACCTACCGCCGCTACCACGCCGAAAACCGGCGGCTCGCCCAGAACCAGACAGCCCTCACGGCTGAAATCACGCACTACCGCACACAGGCCGGAGCCGATGCGGCCTCGGTCCGGGCGCTCCGGCTGCGGTGCGGGGAGTTCGAAAGCCTGCGCGCAGCCGACGCCAGAGAGATTCGCCGCCTCGGCATCCGAATCCGCCGCCTCGAAGCCGCAGCCAAGGCCGTCACCGCGACCCAAACCGAAGTCCGCATGCCGCTGCGCGATACGGTTGTCGCCGGCATACGCGGCTCGCTCCCGGTACACGACACCATGCGGATGTTCCGCTGGCGCGATCCGTGGGTCAGCGTCGAGGGCCGTATCGGCAAAGACTCCGTCGCCTGCCGCATCCGCAGCGTCGATACCCTCCGGCAGGTGATCCACCGCATCCCCCGCCGCTTCCTCTTCATCCGCTGGGGAACGAAAGCCATCCGGCAGGAGATCGTCTCGACGAATCCGCATACGCGGATCGTCCATGCGGAGTATGTGAAAATCGAACGATAAAACTTTTTTCGAAGAAATCCGGCAGGCCCGTAGGGGTCGGCCGGATTTTTCGTGTCTTAGGAAAAACGACAGCAACCTATGAACCCTGACAAACATACCTGGGACCTCCTTATCAGCGCACTTAAAGGCACGCTCGACGACGCCACGCAACGCGAATTCGACCAGTGGACCGCCAAGGCGGAAAACCGCCGTTTCTACAACAGCCTGACCCGCGTGTGGCGCGAGATACAGCAGCGGGCCTCGGCTTACGAGCCCGACCGCGACCGGTTATGGCAGCAGTTGCAGCAACGCGTCGGCGTCTACGAAATCCCGCAGGCCGACAAAACCCCGAAGCTCCGCCGGAGCCACCTGCTGCAAACGGCCATAGCCGTGGCCGCAGCAGTCGCTGTGACCCTTTTCGTGGCCCGCACCGACACCTTACGTCCCGCAGTCGATTCGGCCGAACAGCAACTCTGCGCCTTCGAAGGCAAATCGCAGGCCCGGCTGGCCGACGGATCGACAGTCTGGCTTCACGGCGGTTCGACACTCACCTACGACGCCCGCTTCGGAGACAGGGAACGCCGCGTGAAACTCCACGGCGAAGGGTTCTTCGACATTGCGAAAGATCCCGAGCGCCCCTTCACCGTCGAGATCGAAGGCCTGAAAGTCAGCGTCCACGGCACGAAGTTCAACATCCGCACCTCGGCCGACAACGACATATCGATTTCGCTGGTCGAGGGTTCCGTGTCGCTCGACTCCGGCAACGGCAGCCGCCGGCTGCTCCGTCCCGGGGAAATCGCCCGCTACAACTCCGATACACGCAAGATCGTCATCGGGCGGGGCAACGTGGCGATGGAGTCGTGCTGGGCCGCGGAAAAACTCTCGTTTGAACGCCAGTCGCTGGGCGAAATCTGCCGCTACATGGCCCGCTGGTACAACACCGAAATCCATATCACCCCGGCCATCGCACACAACTACGCCTACACGTTCACCATCACCAACGAACCGCTCGAAGAGATCCTGCGCATCATGAGCCGGATCAACCCTATCTCATACTCCTTTGCGAAAGACAACACCGTTACAATTTCCGAACTCGAATAAAACCACCCAACCTCCCTAAAAACGAATGCCTATGGAGTGACAAACCGACTACTTCCGACCGTTCCACAGCGGTATCCGACCAAATGCCGCCACAACCATCCACAAACTTAAAACCTCAAACATGATGCACTTTAGACTATTTGCAATCTTTTTGCTGCTGGTCTTCAGCAGTACGACGGTTGTATATGGCCAGACGCAGCAGGAACCGACTCTCGACATGGAGTTCTCCAACATCCCGCTCTCGGAAGCCATATCCCGGATCGAGAAGAACAGCAAGTACACGTTCTTCTACGATGCCAAGCAAACCGACCTCTCCCGGCGCGTAAGCCTCAAGGCGAAACACATGCCTATTTCAGCCGCCTTGAAGGAAATGCTCGCCTCGACAGGGCTGAACTTTACCATCACCGAACGCCAGATCGCGCTGATCCCGGCCCGCAAAACCTCCGCCACACAACGTACGATCAAAGGCGTCGTCAACGACTCGTCCGAAGCTCCGCTGGCGGGCGTGGCCGTCACGCTCGTAGGCGACAACACCCGCGGCACGGTGACCGAGGCCAACGGCAGTTTCTCGCTCCCGGTTCCCGACGCCGACGTGACGCTCGACTTCACCTACCTGGGCTATGTCGGCAAGAAAGTCGCCGTATCGGCTTCACAAAACAACGTGAAGGTCTTCCTGACGGAAGACGCCGTGAATATGGAGGATGTCGTGGTCGTAGGTTACGGAACCCAGAAGAAAATGAACCTCACGGGAGCCATTGCCACGGTGGATGAAAAACAGTTGCAGAACCGCTCGGCGCCCTCGGTGGCCCACATGCTCCAGGGATCGGTTCCGGGCCTTACGATCTCGACCTCGTCGGGTCGTCCGGGCAACTCCGCCGACCTCAACATCCGCGGTATCACCTCGATCAACGGCGGTTCGCCGCTGGTGCTGATCGACGGAGCCGAAGGCGACCTGATGAAGCTCAATCCCAACGACGTAGCTTCGATCTCGGTCATCAAGGACGCCTCGGCCGCAGCCATCTACGGAGCCCGTGCGGCATTCGGCGTGGTGCTCGTGACGACCAAGAGCGGCGACACCACGGGCAAGACCCGCATCTCGTACAGCGGCCGCTGGGGCTGGAACGAACCCACCACCTCGACCGACTACGAGACCCGCGGTTACTACTCGGTCTACGTCAACGACCTGTTCTGGCATGCAGATGCGGGAACCAACTACACGAACTACACCGCCGACGACATGATGGAACTGTGGGCCCGCCGCAACGACAAGGTGGAACATCCCGACCGCCCGTGGGTCAAGATCGACCAGCGCGACGGCCGCGACACTTATGCCTACTATGCCAACTTCGACTGGTATCACTACCTGTTCAAGGACGAGCATCCCAACACGAGCCACAGCATTTCGCTTTCGGGCGGCAACTCGAAGGTGAAATACATGCTTTCGGGCAACTATTACAGCGAGGAGGGTCTCTTCCGCCAGGATCCCGACCGTTTGCAGCGTATCAACTTCCGTTCGAAGATCTCGTTCGACATCAACAAGTGGCTGAAGATCAGCAACAACACCAGCTACTACAACTATCAGTACTACTATCCCGGCCCCTCGGGTGTCAATACGGCATTCTCGCTGGGCACGGTACACGGTCTGGCCTCGATGATGCCCTACAACCCAGACGGCACGAGCGTCTACTACACCTCGCTGTCGAAGTACTCGATCATGGACGGTCTGCCCACGATCATGAACAAGGGCGGACACTACAACAAGGACAAGACCGACAACATGTCGACCACCACGGAACTGACCTGGACCCCGGTCAAGGGGCTGGAGATCAAGGGTAACTTCACCTACATGTTCAACACCCAGCACAACGTCAACCGCCAGGTCAACACCGAATACTCGCAGTATCCGGGCGAGGTGAAAACCCTTTCGTCGGGCAGCCGGTTCGAGGACAAGCTCTACGAAAAAACCATGATGCACAACTACTACCAGGCCAACATCTACGGTACGTTCAACCGCACCTTCGCCCAGGATCACAACTTCAAGGCGATGGTCGGTTTCAACTGGGAGACCAAGTTCCTTAAGGATGTCTCCGCAACGGGTTACAACCTGCTTTCCGAAACGCTGATGGACCTCAACCTCATAGGCCAGGACGCCGACGGCGACAAGCGCATGGAGGTAGGCGGCGGTCAGAACGAATACGCCCTGATGGGCTTCTTCGGCCGCCTGAACTACGACTACAAGGGCAAATACCTCGTCGAGGTAAGCGGCCGCTACGACGGTACGTCACGCTTCAAGCGCGGACATCGCTGGGGCTTCTTCCCCTCCTTCTCGCTGGGATGGCGCATCTCGGAGGAGGCCTTCTTCGACGGCATCCGCGACCAGTTCAACAACCTCAAACTGCGCTACTCGTACGGACAGTTGGGCAACCAGAACGTCGGCTACTACGATTACATCCGTCAAATCTCGATCGGCAACCAGAGCTACCTGTTCGGCGGCAACAAGCCCGCCACGGCGACCATCTCGGCTCCCGTAGCCTCGAACCTCTCGTGGGAAACGAGTATTCACAACAACTTGGGTGTCGACATGAGCTTCCTGAACAACCGTCTGGCCTTCTCCGCCGACTTCTACATCCGCGACACGAAGGACATGCTCACCGAGGGCGTCGCCCTGCCGGCCACCTACGGCGCAGACTCGCCGAAAATGAACAGCGCCGACCTGCGCACCAAGGGTTACGAACTCTCGCTCAACTGGCGCGACGAGTTCCAGCTGCTGCGCCGCCCGTTCTCGTACAGCGTGACGGTGACTTTCAACGACTACGTCACCAACATCACCCGGTACGACAACCCCGACCGCACCTTCGCCAAGAAGTACTACGAAGGCATGCGCTGGGGCGAAATCTGGGGCTACCGCATCGGAGGCCTGTTCGCTTCGGACGAAGAGGCCGCCAACTACCCCGTCGACCAGACGAACGTCAACAACCGCATCAATGCCGCGGCCGGATCGGAGCGCGGCCTGCATGCCGGTGACCTGAAATTCCTCGATCTGGATGGCGACAACATGATCTCCATCGGCAAAAACACCGTCGACGATCCGGGCGACCGCGAGATCATCGGCAACAGCCAGCCGCGTTTCCAATACGGATCGACGCTCAGCATGTCGTGGGCCGGCATCGACTTCTCGATCTTCTTCCAGGGCATCGGCCGCCGTCACTGGTATCCGAAAGCCAACACTATCGCATTCTGGGGGCCCTATGCCCGCCCCTATGCAAGCTGGATGCCCCGCGACTTCCACACCCAGTACTGGACCGAGGAGAACCCCGACGCCTACTTCCCCCGTCCGCGCGGCTATGTGGCCCTGTCGGGCACCAACCGCGAGCTGACGGCCACCAACGACCGCTACATGCAGAACATCCGCTACTGCCGCCTGAAGAACCTCACGGTAGGATACACGCTGCCCAAGAAATGGACCCGCAAGGCGCTGATCGAAAGCCTGCGCATCTATTTCACGGGTGAGAACCTCGCCACCTGGTCGCCCATCCACTCGGACTACATAGATCCCGAAATGGCTGCCATGAACGACGAGATGCGCACCTACCCCTGGCAAAAAACCTATATGTTCGGTGTAGACATCACCTTCTAACCGTTTAAATGAGAAGAGAATGAAAAAGATTCCATTGATACTGATCGCGAGCTGCGCCCTGACGCTTTCGTCGTGCGAGGACTGGCTCGACAAATACCCGCTGTCGAAGATGTCGCCCGAGACCTTCTTCTCGAACGAAAACGAATTGCAGGCCTTCAGCAACAAATTCTATACGGCGTTCCCGAGCGACGGACTCTACAACGAGTACTGGGACAACCTGATCCACAGCGACCTGCCCCAGGAAATGCGCGGCGGCCGCACGATCCCGGCATCGGGCGGCGGCTGGACCTGGACCGGCCTGCGCGACATCAACACGCTGCTCGAATATTCGGTCAACTGCAAGGACACCGAGGTCCGGACGCGCTACGACGCCCTGGCCCGCTTCTTCCGCGCCTACTTCTACTTCGAGAAGGTGAAACGCTTCGGCGATGTGCCTTGGTATGCCAAGCCCCTCGGTTCGGCCGATCCCGAGCTCAAGCGCCCGCGCGACCCGCGCGAATTCGTCATGCAGCGCATGATCGAGGACATCGATTACGCCATCGCCCACCTCTCCACCAAACGCGACCTCTACCGCATAACGAAGTGGACGGCCCTGGCTCTCAAATCGCGGTTCTGCCTCTTCGAGGGAACCTTCCGCAAATACCACAAAATCGACGGCTACGAGCACGACTGGAAATGGTATCTCGAACAGGCCGCCGCTGCCGCCGAAGAGTTCATCAGCAACAGCGGTTACGGTCTCTACACCGAAAGTGGCGCCAAGGAGGCCTACCGCGACCTGTTCGTATCGGAGGAGGCGCAAGGCATCGAGGTCGTGCTCGCCCGCGATTACAGCAGGAGCCTCAGTGTATTCCACAACAGTACGTTCTACTCGCTGAACACTTCGTACGGCCGCCCGGGCATAACCCGCAAGATCGTCGACAGCTACCTGATGGCCGACGGTTCGCGCTTCACCGACCGCCAGGGCTGGCAGACGATGGAGTTCAAGGATCAGTGCACCAACCGCGATCCACGCCTCGAACAGTCGATCCGCACGCCGGGATACACGCGTATCGGTTCGACGAAAAAGGAAGTGCCGAGCCTGTCGACCTGCATGACGGGATACCAGCCCATCAAGTTCGTCGCCCCGACCAACTTCGAGTCCGACGGCTACAACCTCTCGTACACCGACCTTCCGATCATCCGCTCGGCCGAGGTTTACCTCAACTACGCCGAGGCCAAGGCCGAAATCGGAACCCTGACGCAGAATGACATCGACCTGACGATCAAGAAGCTGCGCGACCGTGTAGGCATGCCCAACCTCGATATGGACGACGCCAACGCCAACCCCGACCCCTACCTGTCATCCGCAGAGACGGGCTATCCGAACGTCAGCGGAGCCAACAAGGGCGTCATTCTCGAAATCCGCCGCGAACGCAGCATCGAGCTCCTGCAGGAGGGACACCGCTATTACGATATCATCCGTTGGAAAGAGGGTAAGACCTTCACCCAGCCGCTGCGCGGCATCTACATCCCCGAGGGAACCAAGGAGTACGACCTCGACGGCGACGGAACGCCCGACATTTACCTCAAGAGCAAAGGCGAAACCCCCTCGACCAAAGCTCCGCTGGTGATGGAGATCGACCAGGACATCTATCTTTCGGAGGGCAGCTACGGCTATATCGCCCCCCACAAGAACAATCCGGGCGAATGGAACGAGGCACGGGACTACTTCTACCCGATCCCGACCAACGACCGCTCGCTGACCGGCGGAGCCCTGACTCAGAACCCCGGCTGGAACGACGGGCTGGACCTCTGATTTCGAAACAGATAACTTTAAAACACGACAAAAATGAAACATACGATCAAAAAATACCTGACAATCCTGCTGCTGCTCGGACTCAGCTGCAAGGTAACGGCATGCAGCAGCGACAAACCGTTCGACGAAACCGAAATCCCGCCCCACCTGAAACCCGGCGAAGGCGAGAAGCCGGATGTGGACTACTACCCGAAAAACGAGGGTACGACGCGCCTGGTGAGCTACAACGTCGGCATCTTCTCCAAATACACCGACAGCTACCAGATGGTCGCCGACATGATGACCGAAGCCAAGGCCGACCTCGTGGGTATCAGCGAACTGGACAGCTGCACGGTGCGCACGATGCGCGTCTTCCAACTCAAGAAGTTCGCCGAACTGATGGGAGAGGACTGGAATTACAGCTTCTTCCGCGCCATGGCCTACCAAGGCGGCGCCTATGGCGACGGCATCGTCTGCCACGAGAAACCCATCCGAACGTTCTCCGTTGCGCTGCCCAAGGGCGACGGAGCCGAGCCGCGCGTGATGGTGGTCGCCGAGTTTGAGAAATACGTATTCGCCACGACCCACCTCGACCACGTATCGTCGCGCTCGCAGCTGGAGCAGGTAGCACAGATCAACAAGGCCATCGAGCAGGAGTTCGCCGCGTCGAAGAAGCCGGTCTTCCTGGGCGGCGACTTCAACGCCCGTCCCGAAACCACTACGCTGACCAAACTGAAGGAGGAATGGAAGGTGCTGAGTCCTCACGGGGAGAACGACTTCACCCACTCTTCGCAGAAGCCGAACAAGTGTATCGACTACATCATGCTGTGGAAAGGCAACGACGCCAAGTGCGAGGTGATCAGCACCAAGATCATGAACTCGTTCCGCAATGGCGACATCAAGCAGGCATCGGACCACATCCCCGTAATGGTCGACGTCAAATTCTAACACGGACACGAACCCTAAAACCAACCGATTATGACACGACATACAAAACTCCTCACCCTTACGGCCGCCCTGCTCGTCGCATTGGTCGGCTGCAAGGACGACGACGGACCGGTGGTAAAGGAGGCTGCCGTACTGGGTATTCAGAACGCCTATTCGACCGACGCACAGGTGATTTCGCTGGAAAGCCCCAAGAAGCAAACCGTCAACATCCGTGTCGCCGCCGAGCAGATCAGCGGCAACTATGTCACCGTAGTGCTCAAGACCGCTCCCGAGCTGGTCGACGTCTACAACAAGGCTCACGGAACGTCCTACAAGCTCTGCCCGTCGGATGCCTATACGTTCTCGACCGACGAGGTGATGCTGCCCCGCTACAATACGCTTTCGACGACGATAAAGGTGGAGTTGCAGAGCCTGCGCATGCCCGACGAGGAGGCCTACCTGCTGCCGATCGCCATCGACTCGATCAAAGGCGATCCGCGGGCCACGATCTCGGAGACCGGCAACGTCCATTACATCCTCTTCAACAAGACCGTCAAACCGGGACCGCCCGCTCCCATGCTGCTCGACCGCAACAACTGGAAACTGCTGGCCTCGCCCAAGGCGAAACCCGGCTATGAGGTCAACAAGATGTTCGACGAGGACATCAACACGTTCGGTTACTGCAACGCCGACGAAGAACAGGCCAATCCGCCCTACGACTTCGTCCTCGACCTGGGGCGCGAGGTGACCGTGCGCGGTCTCCAGTTCTCGCAGCGCTACATGACCACGGGCAACCCCGAGGCCGGCGCCCGCTACGGAATCGCCCACCTCGAAGTCTGGACCGCCAAGACGATCACCGGCGACGGTCTGGGCGCCGAGAACGACCAGAACTGGACCTACCGGCAGGAGTATCGCGACTACAGGACCGATCCCGAGACTCCGCTGGATCCGCTTGCCGTGGTTATCGACCCGATGCTCGAAGATTACCAGCACGCTCGTTATATCCGCTTCCGTATCAATATCAGCTATACGAACAAGACCTACAACCCGACTTTCCGGGGCTGGTGCATCGCTGAACTGAACGTATGGGGCAATAACGAACTGCTCGAATAATCCGCGTTCTTACCAAAAGCCTGCGGGAATGATCCCGCAGGCTTTTGTCATTTCCGGCCAACCCGACTCCGGGCGGGCATCGGAACGAAACAGGATGCCGTACCCGGGCGGACGCCGGGATGCCGGACAAAGCGGGCCCCGGACCGGAAAAACCGCCGTCTTGCAACGGCCGGGCATACGGAAAACTGTTTTATATCGCCAAGATTCATTATCTTTATGTACCGATATATGCAATAAAGACCCGCACATGTCAGACAACGAACGTGATATGGCCCTATGGCTGCAACTCAGACGGGGGGGGGAAATCACCGCCTTCCGGGAGTTGTTCGACCGCCACTATGCGCCGTTGTGCCGCTTTGCCGAATTCTGGCTCCGCGACCGTACATCGGCCGAAGAGGTCGTGCTCGATGTCTATACCTATCTCTGGCAGCACGCCGCAGAGTTGCAGATCACCGTTTCGGTGCGCGCCTACCTGTTCCGCGCCGTGCGCAACCGGGCGCTCAACCGCCTGCGCGACGATCGTTTTTCCTACATTCCGTTCGATGAACTGGGGGAGATTTTCGCCGGTCCCGACGAATTGCGGATCGAGACCGACGAGATCATGGAACTCGTGGCCGAAGCCGTCTCCCAACTGCCCGACCGCTGCCGCGACATCTTCCTCAAAAGCCGCCGGGAACAACTCTCGAACGCCGAAATAGCCGCCGAAATGCAAATTTCCGTCAAGACCGTCGAAGCGCAGATGAGCAAGGCGCTGCGGCGTCTGCGCAGATTGCTCCACAAGGAATGACCCGCTGCACCCCGCAATGAATAAAAAACGGAAAACGTGCGGCTTTTCCGTTTTTTTTCTACCTTTGTCCGATATGGAACGCACTGCAATCTTCCCCGGGTCGTTCGACCCCTTCACGCGCGGCCATGCGGCATTGGTGGACGAAGCGCTGAATCTTTTCGACCGTGTGGTAATCGGCATCGGCAACAATACCTCCAAACAAGGACTGCTGACCGTCGAAAACCGCAAGCGGCTCATCGACGATATCTACCGCGACGAGCCGCGTGTCGAAGCGCTCGTCTACACCGGATTGACCGGTGAATTCGCCGAGGAAACGGGAGCCTGCGCCATCATCCGCGGCGTGAGGAACACCACCGACTTCGAGTACGAGCGCACGATGGAGGCCACCAACCACCGGATTTATCCCGAGATCACGACCGTCATGCTGTTTACCCCCTCGCCCGTGGCCGACATTTCGTCGTCGACCGTGCGCGAGGTGCTCTCGTTCGGACGCAACGTGGAAGAGTTCATGCCCATAGGAATAGATATTAACAAATACCTGTAATTATGATGGAATTTACAGCCGAAATGATCGCCGGGTTCTTAGGCGGCGACGTTGTCGGCAACAAGGACGCCAAGGTACACACCGTCTCCTCGATCGAGGAAGGCAAGGCCGGTTCGCTGGCCTACCTCACGAATCCCAAATACGAACCTTTTCTCTACACCACGGAAGCGTCGATCGTACTCGTCAACCGTTCGTTCACTCCCGCGCAACCCGTGGCCGCGACGCTCGTCAAGGTGGACGACGCAGGCGCCTGCATCCTGAAACTGCTCGAGATGTACAACGCCGCGAAACCCCGCCGCACGGGAATCAGCGACCGCGCATCGGTTTCCGAAAAGGCACAGGTCGGCGCGGAGTGCTACATCGGCGATTTCACGGTCGTCGAAGAGGGCGTCACGATCGGCAAAGGCTGCCAGATTTATCCACAGGTCTACCTGGGACGCGGCGCGAAAGTCGGCGACAACACCACGCTCTACCCCGGCGTCAAGGTCTACGAAGGCTGCGTCGTCGGCAACAACTGTATCCTGCACGCAGGGGCGGTGATCGGCGCCGACGGATTTGGCTTCATGCCCAATCCGTCGGGTGGATTCGACAAGATTCCCCAGTTGGGCAACGTGGTGATCGAAGACGACGTGGAGATCGGCGCAAACACCTGCATCGACCGCGCCAAAACCGACTCGACCGTCATCCGCCGCGGCGTGAAACTCGACAACCTGATCCAGATCGGACACAACGTCCAGATCGGCGCAAACACCGTATCGTCGGCACAGACCGGCATTGCCGGGACTTCGAAAGTCGGCAGCAACTGCTTCCTGGCAGGACAGGTGGGCGTCGCCGACCACGTGACGATCGGCGACCGCGTAAAGATCGCCTCCAAGAGCGGCATCGACAAGAACGTTCCCGACGACCAGGTACGCATGGGCTATCCCGCACTGCCGGGGCTTCAGTACCACCGCGCATCGGCTGTTTTCAAACGCCTGCCCGAATTGGCGCAGCAGGTCCGCGACCTGGAAAAACAACTCGCAGAACTCAAAAACAAACAATAGCGATGAAAAAAATCCTGATCCTCGCAGCAGCAGCCGTCGCGCTGTGCAGTTGCGGCAACAAAAACAAGTATGCCATCGAAGGTAAGATCGAAGGAGCCAACGGCATGGTCTACCTCTTCGACGAGGAGGACAATATACTCGACTCGGCAACCGTCGCGAACGGGGCATTCCGCATCGAAGGCATCGCTGAGAACCCGCAGGTAGCCATCCTGCGCGACGCACGCGACGACGGAGCCACGTTCGGTGCAATGCTGATACTCGAACCGGGCACGATCACCGTAGCCGACAACGCGGAGACCCCCTACCGCAAGCAGGTGAAGGGCACTCCCGCCAACGACGCCAGCGACGCCTATGCGGCGGCCGGCAACGCACTCGTCCAGGAGTTCCGCGATCCGAACACCACCGACGAGCGCCGCGAGGCCATCGAAGAGGAATACAACCAGCTGACCCGTACGGTCATGGAGCAGAACCGCGAAAACCTTTTCGGGGCCATGCTCCTCGCACAGCAGTTGGGCTACGAACTCTCGGGACAGGAACTGCTCGACGAGATCGCCAAATTCCCGGCAGCCATACAGCAGAACACCGTGCTCGTGAAACTCAAGGAGAACGCCGAACAGAAGATAAAGACCGACATCGGCCAGCTGTTCATCGACATCGTGCAGCCCGATGCCGCCGGCGAGCAGGTATCGCTCGAATCGGCGGTTAAGAATCCGGCGAACAAATATGTCCTGCTCGACTTCTGGGCTTCGTGGTGCAGCCCCTGCATGGGCGAGGTTCCCCACCTGAAGAAGACTTACGACGAATTCCACCCGAAGGGTTTCGAAATTTACGGCGTATCGTTCGACCAGAACCGCGAAAAGTGGCTGGCCGCCGTCGACCAGAACGGCATGAACTGGCTGCACGTCAGCGAGGTGAAAGGCTTCGACAACCAGGCCGCAAAGGATTACGCCATCCAGGGCATTCCGTCGAACTTTCTGATCGACGCCCAGGGCACGATCGTCGCCAAAAACCTGCGCGGCGAGGCGCTCTACGAGAAAGTATCGGAGCTGCTGGCCCAGTAAACCTTCAGATAATCCGGCCCCTCCGTTCCGTTCCATCGGGAGGGAGGGGCTTTTAATTCGACAGATGGCAAAGACCGATTCATACCGCATCATGGGCATCGACCCCGGCACGAACTACATGGGTTACGGCGTATTGGAGGTCGAGGGCCGCACCGTGCGCTCGGTAGTGCTGGGCGACATCGACCTGCACAAACTCCCCGACCCCTACGCCAAACTGCGCTACATTTTCGAACGCGTGGGAGCGCTGGTGGACGAGTACGCCCCGCGGGAAGTGGCGCTGGAGTCGCCGTTCTTCGGCGAGAACGTGCAGTCGATGCTCAAACTGGGCCGGGCCCAGGGCGTGGCGATGGCGGCGGCGCTGAGCCGCGGCATCGACGTATTCGAATACGCCCCGATGCGTATCAAACAGTCGATCACGGGCCGCGGATCGGCCGCCAAGGAGCAGGTGGCCTCCATCGTCTGCCGCACGCTCACCATCGACCAGCCGCCCAAACGGCTCGACGCCACCGACGGCATGGCTGTCGCCCTGTGCCACTACTTCACCACGGCGAGCCCGCTCAACGCCGCGCTGGGCAGCGAGCGCGTGAAGGGGCTCGGAGGCGGCAAAAAAGCGGCCTCGAAAGGCGGTTCGCAAAGCTGGGAGCAATTCCTGAAAAAGAATCCCGACCGGGAGATCAAATAAAACCAATCCAAAACTACCTGCCATCATGAAAAACCTTCTGACCGCTGCCCTCGCCACCGCCCTGCTATGCAGTTGCGGAGGCGCAAACTACACCATCACAGGCCGCTACGAACTGCCTCCGGGCGACTCGGTCTATCTGCGGGCTTCCGACAACACGGTGCTCGCCGCGGGCATCGTGGACGCCGACACGACCGTTTCGCTGAAAGGGACCGTTACAACCCCGGAAATGGTCTTCCTGGCCAACCGGAACGGAACCAATGATCCAGCCTGGATCTTCCTCGAACCCGGAAAAATCCGAATCGAGAAATACGATCCCGCATTCGGCTACGTCGTCTGCGGAACACCGCTCAACGACCGGAAAAAAGCATTCGACGAAGCAATGTCCGCTTTCGGAGACAAACTCCGCAAAGGCTCTCAGGGACAGTCACTCGAAGCGATCCTGGCCGAGATGAATGCACTCTATGCCCAAACCGTAGACGCCAATCTCGACAACGTTTTCGGAGCCTGGGTCTTCAACAGCTACGAATTCCAGAACATCAAGGACAATCCCGATAAGGTCAAAACCCGCCTGGCGCAATTTACATCCGAGATGCAGGCACATCCGATGTTGAAAAAATCGATAGAAGTCTCCCAAGCCACCGCACAGAGCGCCGTCAGCCAACCCCATAATACCGTCGGCTATCCCTATACCGATTTTTCCTGTAAAAACGCCGCTGGTGAGACCGTTGCGCTTTCATCACTCGTCGGTCCCGGCCGCTGGGTGCTGCTCGATTTCTGGGCTACTTGGTGTCAACCCTGCATGCAGGAGGTTCCCCATCTGAAAAAGGCATACGAAGCCTATAAGGGAAAAGGATTCGAAATTTACGGCGTATCGCTCGACAAGGACCTGACCAAATGGAGACAAGTCGTCGAAGACAAAGGCTTGAACTGGATCAATGTAGCGAAGGAAAAAGGCGGAGGATTCGATCCCACCGCAATCTACAACATCAGCTCCATCCCCTCAAACTTCCTGATCTCACCCGAAGGCAAAATCGTAGCGAAGGACCTGCGCGGCGAACATCTCGAAGAAAAACTCGCAGAAGTATTCAAATAAAGACTTTCCGATGAACAGAATTTTCCCGACAATCCTCGCCGCTGCGACGCTATCCGGCTGCGGAGGCCCCAACTACACCCTTTCGGGCAAAGCCGGCCTCGCCCCGGGCGACACGCTTCGCCTGTGCTCGCCCTACGAGAACGACTCGGTGCTGGCCGTTACGGTCGTACGCAGCGACAGCACATTCCGCATCCGCGGATACGTCGCCGAACCGACGATCGCCAACCTGATGCACAACGACCGCCGCATCGGGGCCCCGATCCTGCTCGAAGCCGCCGACATCCGGCTCGAACCGACAGGGGACGTACGCGACTGGCAGTTCACCGGAACACCGCTCAACGATGCGTTCAACGCCATGAACGCCGCCCAGGTATCGCTCGGCAACATCATGCAGGCGATGGAAAACGAACCGGACACTCCCGAACGGAAGCAGCGTCTCGACTCGCTGAGTCGGATTTACCGCCAGATTCCCGGCGATGCGCTCGAAGCCAACCGCGACAACCTGCTGGGCGCATTCCTCTATTCCCGGCGCGCCGATGCGGACCCTGCAAAGGCCCGGGAACGGCTTGCGCAATTCCCCGACGAATTGCAGCACCACCCCGTGCTGGAGAGTGTGCGGCGGCAGATCGAAGCCATCGAGCGTTCTTCCGTCGGCCAGCCCTACATGGACCTCGCACTGAAAAACGCTGCCGGGGAGACGGTGACACTCTCGTCGCTCGTCGGTCCCGGCCGCTGGGTGCTGCTCGACTTCTGGGCTACATGGTGCGGTCCCTGCTGCCGCGAGATTCCGCATCTGAAAGAGGTTTACGACGCATTCAGCGATCGCCGATTCGTGATCTATGCCGTATCGATCGACCACGACACGGCACGCTGGCAGCAGTTCGTCTCCGAAAACGAACTTCCGTGGACGAACGTGCTGTCGCCCGGCGGAGGCAAGCAAAGCCCCGCCGCCGAAATGTACGGCATCCGCTTCATCCCGTCGAACTTCCTGATCTCGCCCGAAGGCGTGATTGTCGCCAAAAACCTTCCCGGCAAGCAATTGCAAGCCCGGTTGGAGGAATTAATGAAATAACGGCATCTGACTGATAATCCGGCCGATGAGTTTCTGACAACCGGCCGGATTATCATTTTTATTAAATTTTTTGAGCAATTATTTGCGTGTTTCGGATTTTTGCCCTACATTTGCAATCGCAATTCGGCACCGTAGCTTAATTGAATAGAGCATCTGACTACGGATCAGAAGGTTACAGGTTTGAGTCCTGTCGGTGTCACTCTTAAAATCAACCACTTACAGCAATGCAGGTGGTTTTTTTGTAAAGGGAGCATAGCTCAGTTGGTTTAGAGCGCCTGCTCGACAAGCAGGAGGTCTGCGGTTCAAATCCGCATGTTCCCACCGATGAAAACAAGCGACTTGCCTACATGACAGGTCGTTTTTTTATTCGTGGGCGTCCGGGCGTTTTTACAGCGGAATCCGGAATTGGTTTCAACCCATGTGCAAACCGGCCCCGATGAGCACGACAGGCGAAGCAATGCCGGCGTATTGTCCCCGATACGAGATACGGTTTAACGACGATTCGCCCGAACAGCACCGAGCACCTCTCCGGAATGATGGCAAAAGCGGTTATGCGACTGCTTTTTCGCGGACCGCCGCGCCGGAATACACCTCAAATTCCGGGATCGGCGCTATTTCACCTCCGATTTTTTCCGTTTCACCCCTCCGGGACCGGATAATCGGATGAAGAGCCGTAATTTTATGTCCCGAAGCCCGTTTTGCTACCGGGAGCCGATGGCAAAACCGCTTTTTATCGTATCTTTGCATACGACTTTCCAACGCAAAACCTGACTCTCGCAATGAATAAGAAAAAGAAATGGATCATCACAGCCATTGTTCTCGTGGTATTCTGCCTGGCATTGGGACTCTATAACCTGCTTGGCGACAAAGGTTCCGCATCGTCGGCCGACGCCGATGCGCCGATCGCCCCCCGCAGGCAGAACACACTCAACGTCAACGGTCTCGTCATCCGCCCCGAGCGGCTTACCGACGGCATCACCACGGTGGGCAACCTGCTGCCCGACGAGGAGGTAGACCTGTCGTTCGAAACCTCGGGCAAGATCGTGGCGATCAACTTCCAGGAAGGAACCGTCGTCCGCAAAGGCGAACTGCTGGCCAAGGTAAACGACCTGCCGCTGCTGGCCCAGCTCTCGCGTTACGAAGCGCAGCTCAAGCTGGCCGAGGACCGCGTTTACCGCCAGAGCGCCCTGCTCAAAAAAGACGCCGTCAGCCAGGAGGCCTACGAACAGGCCCGCACGGAACTGGCGATGCTCAACGCCGACATCGCCATCGTGAAATCGAACATCGCACTCACGGAACTCCGCGCGCCGTTCGACGGCGTGATCGGCCTTCGAAACGTCAGCGAAGGCGCTTACGCCTCGCCCAGCGTCGTGGTGGCCAAGCTCACGAAGATTTCACCCCTGAAGATCGACTTCTTCGTCCCGGAACGCTACGCCAACCAGATCAAGGCCGGAACGCGGCTCTCGTTCACCATCGAAGGACGCCAGGAGCGGTTCGAAGCCGCAGTTTACGCCACCGAATCGAAGGTCGACGTAGCCACCCGTACGCTGGCTGTCAGGGCCCACTACCCCAACACGCGGGGCACGCTGCTGCCGGGACGCTTTGCGACGGTGCAGATCCGCATGCACGAAATTCCCGACGCCATCGCCATCCCGACCCAGGCCCTCGTACCGGAAATGGGCGTCGACAAAGTATTCCTCTACAAGGGAGGCAAAGCACACACCGCCGAGGTGAAGACCGGGCTGCGGACCGATTCGAGCATCCAGATCATCGACGGACTCAGCGTCGGCGACACGCTCATCACTTCCGGCACGCTCCAGTTGCGCGAAGGCCTTCCCGTCAAACTCGACACCGTCGAATAACCCCGCCGCCGCATGAACATTTCCGAACTGAGCATACGGAGGCCCGTCCTGGCGTCGGTGCTGACGATCATCATCCTGCTATTCGGCTTCATCGGATACAGTTATCTCGGCGTACGCGAGTTCCCGAGCGTCGACAACCCGATCATCTCGGTAACGTGCTCCTACCCGGGCGCCAATGCCGACGTAATCGAGAACCAGATCACCGAACCCCTCGAACAGAACATCAACGGCATCCCGGGCATCCGCTCGCTGTCGAGCGTCAGCAGCCAGGGCCAGAGCCGCATCACCGTCGAGTTCGAACTCTCGGTAGACCTCGAAACCGCCGCCAACGACGTGCGCGACAAAGTCTCGCGCGCCCAACGGTTCCTTCCCCGCGACTGCGATCCCCCGACCGTAACGAAGGCCGACGCCGACGCTTCGCCCATCCTGATGGTCACGATCCAGAGCGACAAACGCTCGCTGCTCGAACTGAGCGAAATCGCCGACCTGACGGTCAAGGAGCAGTTGCAGACCATCAGCGACGTGAGCGGCGTGCAAATCTGGGGTGAAAAACGCTACTCGATGCGCCTGTGGCTCGACCCTGCGAAGATGGCCGGCTACGGCATCACCCCTACCGACATCAAAAACGCCCTCGACCGCGAGAACGTCGAACTGCCCTCGGGTAGCATTGAAGGCAACACCACCGAACTGACGATCCGCACGATGGGCCTGATGCACACCACGCAGGAGTTCAACGACCTGGTGGTGCGCGAGGATGCCGACCGCATCATCCGCATGAGCGACGTGGGACGCGCCGAACTGGGCCCGCAGGACACGCGCAGCTACATGAAGATGAACGGCATTCCGATGGTGGGCGTCGTCGTGATCCCCCAACCGGGCGCCAACCACATCGAGATCGCCGACGCGGTTTATTCACGCATGAAGACCATGAAGAAGGACCTTCCGGACGACGTGGTGACTTCCTACGGATTCGACAACACGCGCTTCATCCGCGCATCGATCAACGAGGTGAAGGATACCGTTTACGAAGCCTTCATCCTGGTGATCATCATCATCTTCCTCTTCCTGCGCAACTGCCGCGTGACGCTGATCCCCTGTATCGTGATCCCGGTGTCGCTGATCGGAACCTTCTTCATCATGTACATCGCAGGCTTCTCGATCAACGTGCTGTCGATGCTGGCCGTGGTGCTCTCGGTGGGACTGGTCGTCGACGACGCGATCGTGATGACCGAAAACATCTACATCCGCATCGAACGGGGCATGACGCCCCGTGACGCCGGCATCGAGGGGGCCAAGGAGATCTTCTTCGCGGTCATTTCGACCTCGATCACGCTGATCGCCGTCTTCTTCCCGATCGTCTTCATGGAGGGTATGACCGGACGCCTGTTCCGCGAATTCAGCATGGTGATTTCGGGTGCGGTCGTCATTTCGACCTTCGCGGCGCTTACGATCACCCCGATGCTCGCCACCAAACTGCTCGTGCGGCAGGAGAAGAAAAACTGGTTTTACAGCAAAACCGAGCCCTTCTTCATCGGGCTCAACAATTTTTACAGCCGGACGCTGGCCTCGTTCCTGCGCCGCCGCTGGCTGGCCCTGCCGCTCGTCGGCCTGATGGTCGGCCTGATCGGCTGGCTGTGGAGTTCGATCCCGGCCGAGATGGCCCCGCTCGAGGACCGTTCGCAGATTTCGATCAACACGCGCGGCTCGGAGGGCGCCACCTACGAATACATCCGCGACTACACCGAAGATATCAACCGGCTGGTCGATTCGCTCGTGCCGGAGGCCGAGTCGGTAACGGCCCGCGTGTCGAGCGGCTCGGGAAACATCCGCATTGCCCTGACGGACATCTCGACCCGCGAGCGGTCGCAGATGGAGATTGCCGAACAGATCTCGGCCGCCGTGCGCACCAAGACCAAGGCCCGCGCTTTCGTCCAGCAACAGAGCACCTTCGGCGGCCGCCGCGGACGCATGCCCGTGCAGTATGTGTTGCAGGCCACCAGCCTCGAACGACTGCAGGAGGTGCTGCCCGAGTTCATGCGGCAGGTCTACGAAAGCCCCGTGTTCCAGATGGCCGACGTGGACCTCAAGTTCAGCAAGCCCGAGGTACGCATCGAGGTCAACCGCGACAAGGCCAACCTGATGGGCGTTTCGACGCGCAATATCGCCCAGACGCTCCAGTACGGGCTCAGCGGCCAGCGCCTCGGTTACTTCTACATGAACGGCAAGCAGTACGAAATCCTGGCCGAAATCAACCGCCAGCAGCGCAACAAGCCCGCCGACCTGCGTTCGATCTACGTGCGCAGCGACAAGGGCGAGATGATCCAGTTGGACAACCTGATCTCGATGGTCGAGAATGTCGCACCGCCGCAGCTCTACCACTATAACCGGTTCATTTCGGCCACCGTATCGGCCGGACTGGCCAAAGGCAAAACCATCGGACAGGGCCTCGACGAAATGGACCGCATCGCCGACAAGACCCTCGGCGACGACTTCCGTACGGCGCTTGCCGGCGACTCGAAAGAGTTCCGCGAAAGTTCGTCGAGCCTGATGTTCGCCTTCATCCTGGCCATCCTGCTGATCTACCTGATCCTCGCGGCACAGTTCGAGAGTTTCAAAGACCCGCTGGTGATCATGCTCACCGTGCCGCTGGCCATCGCCGGAGCGCTGGTGTTCATGTGGGGCACAGACCAGACGATGAATATTTTCAGCCAGATCGGCATCATCATGCTGATCGGACTGGTGGCCAAGAACGGCATCCTGATCGTCGAGTTCGCCAACCAGAAACAGGAGACCGGACTGGACAAGATGCGGGCCATCGAGGAGGCTTCGCTCCAGCGCCTGCGCCCAATCCTGATGACCTCGGCCTCGACCATCCTGGGCCTGCTGCCGCTGACCGTCGCCACGGGAGAAGGCGCCAACGGACGTATCGCCATGGGCATAGCCGTCGTGGGCGGCATGGTGGTCTCGACGCTGCTGACGCTTTACATCGTCCCGGCCATTTACAGCTACGTCTCGACGGACCGAATCAAGCAATCGAAAAAAAACGACGCATGAAAAAAGCATTTTTAGCGGCCCTGCTGCTGGGAATCGGCAGTGCGGCCGGAGCGCAGGAGGTGCCGTCGAACCGGGAGGCATCCACTCCGCTCTCGCTGCGCAGATGCCTGGAAATCGGGCTGGAACAGAACTACGACGTGCGTATCGTGCGCAACGACGAACGCATCAGCGACAACAACGCCACGGCGGGCAATGCCGGAATGCTGCCGACGGTCGACCTCTCGGCCGGATATACGGGCGCACTGGACAACGACCGCACCACGACCCCGCGCGACGGGAACGCCTCGACCGAAAACAGCGTCTACGACCAGACGGCCAACGTGGGACTGGCGGTAAACTGGACGCTGTTCGACGGATTCCGCATCCGCACCAACTTCAAGCGTCTGAAGGAGATGCAGGAGATGGGCGCGCTGAAAACGCGCATCACTATCGAGGACTTCATGGCCAACCTCACGGCCGAATATTACAACTACATCCAGCAGACGCTGCGCCTGGAGAACTTCCGCTATGCGGTCTCGCTTTCGCGCGAGCGGCTGCGCATCACCGAAGCGCGCGTCCAGGTCGGCAGCTTCTCACGCCTCGACCTGTTGCAGGCCCGCGTCGATTTCAACGCCGACAGCTCGAAGTACATGTCCCAGCACGAACTGGTGACCTCCTCGCGCATCCGTATCAACGAACTGCTGGCCAACGAGAACCTCGCCGAAAAGTTCGTCATCCCCGACTCGGTGATCCGGGTCAACGCCACGCTCGACTGGAACGACCTGCTGGCCAAAACCCTTTCGGCAAACGCTTCGCTGCTGATGGCCGGGCATGACAGTTCGCTGGCCGAACTGGACCTGCAGAGCATCAAATCGCGCAACTATCCCTACGTAAACCTGACGACAGGCTACGGCTATACCTACAACCGCTACGGCTCGGGAGCGAATCTCTCCCGCGGAACGCTCGGGCTGAACGCCGGGGTGAAGGTAGGCTTCACGATTTTCGACGGCAACCGCCGCCGCGAGCAGCGCAACGCCCGCATCGGCGTCGAGAACGCGCAGTTGACGCAGCAGCAGTTGGAACAGTCGCTGCGTGCCGACCTGGCGAACTTCTGGCAAGCCTACCGCAACAACCTCGAAGTGATCCTGCTCGAAAAGGAAAACCTGATCGCCGCCAAGGAGAACTACGAGATCGCCATGGAGCGTTACCTGCTGGGCGTCCTGCCGGGCATCGAGATGCGCGAAGCGCAGAAGAGCCTGCTGGATGCCGAAGAACGCATCCTCACGGCACAATACAACACCAAGCTGTGCGAAATCTCGTTGCAGCAGATCAGCGGCAACGTCATGGTCTATCTGGAATAACAGGCTGCTGCCCGAACGGAACCGTATTTCTTATTCCGCCACGGGGCCTGCTTCCATCATATCCTTCGTGCCAATGTGAATCAGTTTGATTTCCGGAAATTCGGGAACGGAGAACCGAACGTCGGCGAAAATTTCCGCTCGGGGAAGCCGGGTCCCCTCGATTTCAATCACGCATTTGCCGTCGGACGACCGATATACCGCTTTGTAGGTTTCGGCTTCGGGAATCTCGATGCCGGTCATTTTGGCAAAATATTCGCGTACCTCGTATTCATCGTCCGCAATCAGATTGAATTCGCCCTCCTGATATTCGCTCATCTTGTTGGCTGCCACATTTCCATCCGCGTTATACAGATTTTCGCGGATAAACCCGATAACCTTTTCTTTCGGGAATCCGGGGGTGTCATCGTTCTTATCCGAACAGGAAAAAATACCCCCTCCCACGAAAACCATCAGGCACAGCAATGCCGACCACTTACCGAATACGCAACTTTTCATATTTAATCCGTTTTTGAATGAGTTTCCGCCCGATTTCCAAATCGTTATTGGATACAATATACTAAATAATCCCGACATCAGCCCGAAGTCAGTCATTTATTTATTTTCCTATGGAAATTTGTTTTATTGGAAAATAAATCATATCTTTGCATCGTTATTGATAGAGAACAATTGAAAAGACGATGAGAAAACTGCTTTTTACAGCCTTTGCGCTTCTGGCATTCGCAACCGGGAGCCATGCACAGGAAAACAACAAAAAAACGACAAATATGAAAACGATTGCAATGACCAAGGCCGACTTTCTGAAGAAGGTAGCCGATTACGAAAAAAACTCCCAGGAGTGGAAATATCTGGGTGACAAGCCCGCACTGATCGACTTCTACGCTTCGTGGTGCGGTCCCTGCAAGGCCCTCGCCCCGGTGCTCGAAGAACTGGCTGCCGAATACGGAGACCAGATTTACATCTACAAGATCAACACCGAGGAGGAACAGGAACTGGCCGCAGCGTTCGGCATCCGCTCGATCCCCACGCTGCTGTTCATCCCGCTCGAAGGCAAACCCCAGATGGCCCAGGGCGCAATGCCCAAGGATTCGCTCAAGGAGGCTATCGACAAAGTAATGTTGGGTAAGTAATGGCACTGACGGTCGACGCCGGGCTCTGTCCGCAAAACCACCGCTGTCCGATGATCGGAATCTGTCCGGCGGGCGCGATCTCCCAGACGGGAAACGCCCTTCCGCAGATCGACCCGGAAAAATGCATCGAATGCGGCAAGTGTATGAAACACTGCGGAAAGCAAGCGGTATATAAAGTGAAGACAGATGACTGACCTTTGCAGAATCCGCGACCTGCAACGCGCCGTACACCAGTTCGAAGCCGCGTTTGAAAAACGCTACGGCATCTGCCTGAACGAAGGCATGACGCTGTGCAGCCTCTCGAAAACCGAGCGCATGTGCCCGGGAGAACTGGGCGAACTGCTGGGCCTCACGCCCTCGAACACCTCGAAGGTGCTCCGCTCGGTGGAACTGAAAGGATTGGTGGTCCGTGAACTCTGCTGCAAGGACCGGCGCCAGATGTACTACTCACTTACCCAAAAAGGACACGAACTACTCGTATCGGTCTGCTGCCGGGAGGTAGAAATGCCTCAAATCCTGCGCGACTGGATCGACGGGTAGAACGTGACGCAACTAAACACAGCAAACGGCTGTCTCGAAAGGGACGGCCGTTTGTCATTTCAGGGCGCAGACCGGCTATTCGAGGAAATGGTTCTCGTCGTTGAAGGCCGCTGCGAACTCGCTGAGCGACTTGAGGTGGCGGCGCTGCATCGCCACAGCCCCCTCTTCGTCCTTCTCTCGGACGCAGCGCAGCAGTTCGCGGTGCTCGAAGCAAACCTCTTCCTGCGGGACCGTGCAGACGCGGTAACGCTGGTAGTAGCGCAGCACGTCGGGCGTAATGACCAACAGCATCGATGCAATCACGGGATTGTGGGCCCCGCGGGCCAAGGCCTGGTGGTAGGCGAAATCCTTCGAAACGCGCTCGTCGGTATAAAATTTCGCCTCGCACTCCAGCAATGCCTGCTCGATGAGTTCCAGATCCTCGTCCGTACGGTTACGGGCGCAGAGCTTGATGGCCTCGGCTTCGAGCAGCACGCGCACGTAGACCAGCGACGCGAAGTCGTACTGCTCGATCTGGAGCGCATCGGTAATCAAGCGTTCGAGCACCTGCATCTTCTCCTGCGCGACGACCGTGCCGCTCTGGGGAAAGGTCTGGACGATGCCGTAAAATTCGAGTTTCTGGAATGCCGCACGCACATGGGCCCGGCCCACACCCAGCATGTCCGCCAGCCGCCGCTCGGCAGGGAGGCGTTCTCCCGGCTGCAATTGCCCGGAATAGAGCTGATGCTTAATGTATTTCAGGACGGTTTCCACCTGTTTGATGTTCGGCGAGTTATTCATAAAATAAGGATTTGCAGCACAAAGATCGTAAAAAAACCAATTAAACCAAATAAATCCGTCTTTTTCATACACGCCCCGGACGCCGTTTACCGCCCCGAAGGCCCGGAATTTGAAAAAAATTGAAAAAGTTGTCATACTTTTCGGCATGCCGCGCATTCAATAGCGTATACCTGAAGCAAACAGGGTCTCAACAGAAAGATGAACAATTCAGAATTACTGGAGCATTGGATCGGACTTTTCATCAAACACCTCAGCGGCACGCTCGATGAAAGCGAAGCCGCCGAATTCGATGAACTGACCCGTGATCCGCATTTCGAAGCGCTCCGCGAACAGTTGCAGGACAGCGGCTACCTGGCCCGGCGTATGGCAGAATACGACCGTTACAACGGACGGGAAGCCTTCGGACGCTTCCGCACGGCGGCCGGCATCCAAAAACCTGCCGGCTCGCTGCGCCGCTGGAGCATCGCCGCCACGGGCGTAGCCGCCGCCGTTGCACTGGCCGCAGGCGTGCTGCTCGCCACCCGCACGAGCGTGCCCGACCAGCGCACCCGAACGCTGCAACTGGCCGATGCCATTTATCCCGCTCCCGACAAAGTGACGCTGACGCTCGCCGACGGGCGTAAAATGGTGCTCGACGAACAGGTCGAGCAGCAGATCGAGGGCGTAGGGCGCATCAGCTACGGCGCCGAAGGCGTGAAATACGAAGCGGCCCCGGAGGTTGCCGAGGAGGCCCCGCAGTACAACGAACTGTCGGTCCCCGAGGGCAGCAAATGCCTCGTCACGCTCGAAGACGGAACCCGCGTATGGCTCAACGCCCGTTCGACGCTCCGCTACCCGGTGAAGTTCACGGGCGGCGAACGCCATGTGGAGCTGAACGGCGAAGGCCTGTTCGACGTGACGCATAACCCCGAACGGCCGTTCGTCGTGAAGGCCGGGAAGACCACGATGACCGTCCGCGGTACGAAATTCAACGTCCGCGACTTCGCCGGGGAGAGCCTGGCAAGCACGACGCTGCTGGAAGGGTGTGTCGAGGTGGGCAACCAGAGCGGCACGGTGACCCTCGAACCGGGCATGCAGTCCCAGACCCGCGGCGCGGCCGACCCGCTCACCGTGCGCGAGGTCGACGCCGGAACCTATGCAGCCTGGACGCAGGACAAACTGGCCTTTTACAGCGCCGACCTGGAGGAGGTGCTGACCGACATCCGCAGTTGGTACCGCGTCGAGACGCAGGTCAACGTCAACCCTGCGGAGTACACGCTGACAGGCAAGATTCCGCGCGACTACTCGCTGGCGAAGGTGATCGAACTGCTCGAAACCATCACCGACCTCGAACTGGTGATGCCCGACGAAAACACCCTGATTGTAAACAAACGACCATAAAATCACTTTAACTCAAACTGTATGATACGAAAAGGCCTATTCCTCGCGTGCGCCCTGCTCATTCCGGCGCTCCTTCTGGCAGCCAAGCCCGCCAAAAGTAAGGGAAAGAAAAAAAACAAGACCGAGCAGGCGGACACCACGTCGAAAAAGAAGGTGACCGATTATGAAAAACTGTTCAAGGACAAGAAGTGCCAGACTGTCAAAGGCCTGCTCACCCTGCACAAAGTCGACGGCGAGAAACTCTATTTCGAGCTGCCGATGTCCGTATTCGGACGCGAAATGCTGCTGGGATCGACCGTTTCGGAGATCAGTTCCAACGACCACGGCGTGATCGGCTACAAGTCGAGTACCCCGCTGCATGTCACCTTCACCAAGCAGGGCAAGGGCGTCCAGTTGTGCCTTGTCAACGACATATACAGCGGCGACGAGCAGGACCAGGGGATCAAAGAGGCCGTACGCCGTTCGTCGATCCCGGGCATCTACCGCGCCTTCAAGATCGAGGCTTACAACGCCGACTCGACGGCCGTGGTGATCGACGCCACGAACCTCTTCATGGAGGACAACAGCGACCTGTCGCCGTTCGACCCGTACAGCACCTTCGGGTACAAACCCTTCACGCGCTCGACCTCGTTCCAGAAGTCGAACAGCCACCTGGGCGACATCAAAGCCTTCGACGACAACGTGACCGTGAAGAGCTACCTGAGCTACACGACGACCGTCACCTATTCGAACGGCCCCGTCATGGGCAAGATCGAGGATAAGCGCGCCTTCACCGCCCTGGTGACCCGCACGCTGCTGCTGCTGCCCGAAGAGCCGATGCGTCCGCGCATCGCCGACCCGCGCATGAACATCTTCGTAACGGGCAAGGCCCGCTTCTCGGCCAATATGAACCGCGGTACGCTGCCCGTTTATTATGCCCGTCACTGGCGCGTGGAGCCCAAGGACGTGGAGGCTTACAAGCGCGGCGAACTGGTGGAACCGGTGAAACCCATCGTTTTCTACCTCGACGACAACCTGCCCGAAGCCTGGAAACCCTACGCAAAGGAGGGTATCGAGGAGTGGAACCACGCCTTCGAGAAGATCGGCTTCAAGAACGTCGTGCAGGTGCGCGACTACCCCACCAAGGAGGAAGACCCCGAATTCGATCCGGACAACCTGAAATATTCGTGTATCCGCTACGCGCCGATCGCCATCCAGAACGCCATGGGTCCCTCGTGGGACGATCCCCGCACAGGTGAGATCATCAACGCTTCGGTAATGGTTTACCACGACATCGTCAAACTGCTCAACCGCTGGCGTTTCCTCCAGACCGCAGGCGCCGATCCCAACGTCCGCACGATGAACATCCCCGACTCGATCATGGGCAGCGCCCTGCGCTATGTGCTCTCGCACGAGGTGGGCCACTGCCTGGGCTACATGCACAACATGTGCTCGTCGGCCGCCATTCCCATCGACTCGCTCCGCTCGCCTTCGTTCACGCAGAAATACGGTACAACCTACTCGATCATGGACTACGCCCGTTTCAACCACGTGGCACAGCCCGGCGATTACGAGCGCGGCGTCAGCATGATGCCTCCCCGCATGGGCGTGTTCGACGAATATGCCGTGAAGTGGCTCTACACCTACCTGCCCGACGCCAAGACTCCCGAAGAGGAGCAGCCCTGGCTCGACAGCCTGATCCGCGTACATGCCGCCGACCCGATCTACCGCTACGGCAAGCAGCAGGTTTACAACACGCTCGACCCGACATCGCTGTCGGAGGACCTCGGCGACGACCTGGTCCGCGGTGCGGAGTACGGCATCAAGAACCTCAAGTTCATCATGAAGCACCTGAACGAATGGTACGGCGAGGACGACAATGACCTTACAGCACGTCAGGCGATCTACATGTCGCTGCTCAACCAGTACCTGACCTTCGTTAGCCACGTCTACAACATCAAGGGCGGTATGATGATGAACGAGCGCAAGGCCGGCGACCCGCGTCCCTCCTATTCGTTCGTCGACGGCGACTACCAGCGCCGCGCCCAGAAGTTCCTCGTCGACCAGCTCCACGACCTCGACTGGATCGACGATCCCGCACTGCTCAAGGAGCTGCCCCTGCAGGGCAACCTCTCGGTACGCGTACAGCGCCTGCTGGTGTCGTTAATCACCGCAGACAAAGGCAGCTTCGGCCGCATGATCGACCCCGCCCGCAACGCATACACCCAGTCGGAGCACTCCGACGACGCCATGAAGGGCATCTTCCGGAACACCATCCAGGGCCGGAGCACCACGCCGCGCGACCGCAGCAACCAGAACACCTATGTGGACTTCCTGCTGATGATCACGCGCCTGATGCCCCAGTCGGGCAGCGGCTCGGCAAAATCGCTGGCCGACGACCAACGCGGCTTCGGGTTCAGCCCCTCGATCGACGAGAACGGCTGGAACATCAACACCGGCGGACTCTATGCCGAAGCGATGGAAGGCGAAGACATGCTCACCAGCCTGGAACGCCAGATGGAAGCGCAGTTGTTCAACGCCCCCGAGGAGATCAGCGGCTTCGGCTACTTCCGTTCGCTGACCGAGTCGCTCACTCCGCGCGACGCCATGTACTACGCACGCCTGATCCAGGTCCGCGACCTGCTGCGCCAGAAGCGTTACACGGGCGATCAGGACACGCGCAACCACTACGAACTGTTGCTCCACCGCATCGAAGGTGCTTTACAGTAGTTTAACTCAAAACAGCGATCCGAAATTATGAAACGACAACTGATCTGTCTGCTTTCGCTGCTGCTCCTGTCGGGCGCCACGACGGCAACCGTCGCCAAAGGTAAGAAATCCAAGAAAAAGGCCCAGACGACGGCTCCCGCCGCACCCGCGAAGAAGCAAAGCGATTACGACAAGCTTTTCAAAGATAAAAAAGTAAAAACCTCCAAGGGAGGCATGATGACCCTGCACCTGGTCGACGACCAACTGCTCGTCGAACTGCCCCTGAAGACGCTCGGGCGCGACATGATGCTCATGTCGTCGGTGGCCGAGATCACCGACCATACCGACAGCTACGTCGGCCTGTCGCCCCTGCGTCCGCTGCAGGTCAAGTTCGACACGATCAACCGCTCGGTCGTACTGCGCCGCGACCGCAGCCAGTCGGTGGTGGGAGACAACAGCGAGGGAATCCGCCGTGCGCTCGAGCAGAGCAACATGCCGGCGATCCTCGGCTCGTACAAGATCAAAGCCTTCAACGCCGATTCGACGGCCGTCGTGTTCGACATGACCGACCTGTTCATCGGCGACGAGAGCCTTCTGACGGCCATCGACCCCCGCTCGGAGACCAAACTCGTACTGCGCGGCATCTCCTTCAACCAGAAGAAAGACCGCTCGATGCTGGTCGACGTGGCCGCCTTCGACGACAACGCCAACATCACCAGCTACATCACCTACGACAGCAAGATCGGCAAGACCTACAACAAGGTGACCACCGCCAAACTGGTGCGTTCGCTGACCCTGCTGCCCGAGACCCCGATGCGTCCGCGCCTGGCCGATTTCCGCCTGCCGCTGAACGTGCTGGGCAAATACAACTACCATTCGGGCTACAAACTGATGGACCCCGTCTACTTCGCCACGCGCTGGCGCATGGAGCCGTCGGACCAGGCGGCATACGACCGCGGCGAAACCGTGGAGCCGAAAGAGCCGATCGTCTTCTACATCGACACCACCTTCACCGCACAGATGGGCGGAGCGATCACGAAAGGCATCCTCGAATGGAACAAGTGCTTCGAAGCCATCGGATTCAAGGACGCCATCCGCGTCAAGCCGTTCCCCACACCGCAGGAAGACCCGCAGTTCAGCCCCCAGAATTTCCGCTACAACTGCATCAATTACGTGCCTTCGCTGGCCGGTGATTCCCGCGTACGCACCTATGTCGACCCCCGCAGCGGCGAAATTCTCCGCACGACGGTCATGGTCTGCCACAACATGGTCTGGGAAATGCCGTTCGAGATCTTCGTCTTCACGGCACACGCCGACCCCTCGGTGCGCCAGCGTTACATGCCCGACAGCACGCTCTTCGAGCACATCAAGAACCACTTCACGTGGCTGACGGGCGTCGACTGCTTCGGCATGTCGTACAACCTCACCTCGTCGGCGGCTTTCCCGTCGGATTCGCTGCGCAACAACCCGGCCTTCACGCAGAAGTACGGCACGACGCCTTCGATGCTCGACATCGCCAAGTACAACTTCATCGCACCAATCGACGCCGTCAAGAAGGGCTACCGCATCACCCCGACGGGCGTGGGCGAATACGATTACCATGTCGTAAAGTGCCTCTACAAACCCATCCCCGGAGCCAAGACTTCCGAAGAGGAGCTGAAAGTGGTCGAGAAATGGGTCGACGCAACGGTCGGCAATCCCATCTACCGGTATGAGAACGCCAAGGACTGCCCCGACTGCGGAGCCAACGACGTGGGCGACGACGACATCAAGAACTTCAAGTATGCGCTCGGCAACCTGAAGTACTGCATGGAAAACTTCGACAAATGGATTTCCGACAAGGACGATCCGGAGTACCTCTACCGCCAGGGCCTTTACAACTACCTCTACCGCCGTTACAAGCAGTTACTGACGCAGGTCGCCATCACGGCCTACGGCGTGAAGACCTACGAGCGCAAGGCCAACGACCCCGTACCCAATTACGAGTTCACCTCCTACGAGGTCCAGAAAGAGGCCCTCGACATTCTCTACGCCCACCGCTACATGCCCGATTGGGTATGCCGTCCCGAACTGGTAAGCCTGATGGGCATCCAGCGCGAGCGTATCGAGGAGCACAAGGACTACGTACAGTTGCTGATGACCGCCACGGCGACCCGCCTGTTTGTCTACGACGGACAGGGCAAAGACCATTTCGACCACAAGCGCTACATCCGCTACATGTTCGACAAGCTCTTCGAGAAGACCCGCAAGGGCCAGAAACTCTCTGACGAGGATTTCTACTACCAGACAAACTTCGCCAAGACGATGATGGCTTCGTCGCACGTCATCGACCGGAACGCCAAATTCAAGAATCGCGGCGGGGCATCGTCGACACTGGCCGCACAGATCGCCGACGACCCGAGCATCTTCGACTTCAGCGATCCCGAGGCTTGCATGAAGGCTGCCGACGAATTGCCGCTGCTCTACCCGGTGAACGACGTGAATTTCGGCCGCGACGAAGTAAGCGCCCAGTACGGTGCGCTGAAATACTGGCCCGTGCTGAACACGCAGTCGACGCGCCAGCTCTATTTCGGCATCCTCAAGGAGCTGCGTAACGTCGTGAAACCCTACATCAACACCTCCGATCGCCGCACCCGCGAGCATTACCGCTTTATTTACGAGTCGATTAACCGGCTCATAGACTAAGACTTTGAAGAATACCCGCCTTCGAAGTCCGAAGGCGGGTATTTTTAAATACTTTGTTTCAAATAACCTGACAGCGTATGAAGAAATTTTTACCCGACGGGCGTTTTCCCGGCAGACTGGTACGGCGGCTGGCCGTGCTGCTGACGATTTGTATGACGGGACTGGGTATCGCCCGCGCGCAACAAGCGCAGCCGACAATTGCAGTCGATTTCCGCAATGCCACCGTGCAGCAGGTCTTCACCTGGCTGGACAACCACTCGCAGTACGATTTCGTCTACAACAACGGGCAAATCGAATCGCTGCCCCGCGTCTCGATCCAGATGGCCCATACCACGGTGATCGACGTGGTGAAGCTGTGCCTGCGCAACAGCAACCTCAGCTATCAGATTCGTGGCAACATGATCGTCATCCGTCCCGCCGAAGAGATCCGTAAGGGCACGGAAGAAGCCGTACAGTTCTCCGGCGTGGTTTACGACGAAAACGGGCTGCCGCTGGCCGGTGTCAGCGTCGTGCTGAAAGAGGCCGGACGCGGCGCCGTGACGGGACCCGACGGCAAATTCGTGCTCCGCTCGCGCCGCACGGACAACATGGTCCTCTCGTTCTCGTTCCTCGGCATGAAACCCCAGGAACTGACCGCTTTCCAGAACGGCAAGCAATCGATCAAGGAGCTCGACCGGATCAATATCCACATGGACCCGCAGGTGAGCGAAATCTCCAACGTCGTGGTCACGGGTATCCTGAACATCGCCCAGAAATCGTTCTCGGGTTCGTCGACGACCATCACGGGCGAACAGCTCAAAACAGTGGCCCCCTCGGGCAACCCGCTCAGCGCCATCCAGATTTTCGAGCCTTCGTTCCGCGTCACCGAGAACCTCGACATGGGCTCGAACCCCAACGCCCTGCCCGAAATGTACGTTCGCGGACGTTCGGGCATCGGCACGCCGGTGCTCGACGAGAGCCTCACGTCGGAGCACGCCCTGAAGAACGACCCCAACCGTCCGATCTTCATGCTCGACGGATATGAGGTTTCGATGGAGAAGATTTATGACCTGGACATCGAGCGCATCGAGACCTACACGATCCTCAAGGACGCTGCGGCTACGGCCATGTACGGTTCGCGCGCCGCAAACGGCGTGATCGTCATCACGACCAAGAGTTTCACCAACGGCCGCCTGAACGTGAGTTACAGCGGCAACTTCGCGATCAGCGCCCCCGATCTGTCGAGCTACAACCTGATGAACGCCCGCGAGAAGCTCGAAGCCGAGCTGCTGGCGGGCTATTACGACACGGACGACCCGACCCTGATCGCCACCAAGCTCAAGGAGTACAACGGCAAACTGCAAAACATCGAGCGCGGCATCGAGACCGACTGGCTCGCCCTGCCGCTGCGCACGTCGTTCAGCCACAAACACTCGATCGGCATTTCGGGCGGCGCCGACGCATTCCGCTACGGCATCGACCTGATGTACGACAACCAGGAAGGCGTCATGAAGGGGCTGAACCGCAAAAAGATGGAGGCGGCGCTTAACCTGCAATACCAGTATAAGGGCCTGACCTTCCGCAACCAGATGACCACCACGCTGGTCAACTCGAACGAGTCGCCTTACGGCTCCTTCTCGGAATACGTGCGCATGAACCCTTACGACACCTACCTGGACGAGAACGGCAAGATCGGCATGAACATGACCACCTGGCACAGCGGATCGGCGTATCGCAACCCGATGTACGACGCCATGCTGGGCAGTTTCGACAAAGGCAAACGCCACGAGTTCTACGACCAGTTCGACGTGCGCTACTACCTCAACAAGAAGATCAACTTCAAGGCCAACATCGCGCTGGGCTACATCGTCAGCGATGCGGACAAGTTCACCGATCCCGCGGCAAGCAGGTTCAAAGACACGGAAAAAAAGGGACAACTCGTAACTTCGACGCAGAAACAGTCGAACTACGACATCAACGTAAACGGCTACTATAACGACCAGATCGGCAAGCACAACATCAACTTCGTCGTCGGCTTGAACATCCGCGAGGAGAAGACCGATTACAAGGGATTCACTTACAGCGGCTTCCCCGAAGGCGGATTCTCGGGCCCGGGCTATGCCAAGGACCTCGACACGGAGAGCTACCTCGAAAGCAAGAACCGCCTGTTCAGCGCCCTTTCGGTGCTCAACTACTCGTACAACGACGTGGTCTTCGCCGACCTCTCGGGACGTATTGACGGCAGTTCGCAGTTCGGTGCGAACAAGCGTTTCGCCCCCTTCTTCTCGACGGGTGCGGGCGTCAACCTCCACAACCTGAAGTTCTTCAAACAGAAGACCCCGTGGCTGACGCAGTTCAAGCTGCGCGGATCGTACGGTATGACGGGTAAGGTATCGTTCCCCTCCTACGCCGCACAGAACAAATACGTGATGATCACCGAGTGGCACTACCCCACCGGCGACGGCGTGGAAATCCGCTACCTGGGCAATCCCAACCTGAAATGGGAGCGCACGCTCCAGACCGACTTCGGTTTTGAAATGACAATCCTTAACGGCCTGTTCTACGCCAAGTACAACTATTACGTCAAGGATACGCACGACTCCGTGGCCGACATGACCATCCCCACCTCGTCGGGTTTCACCACCTACAAGGAGAACGTAGGCCAGGTAGAGAACCGCGGACACGAAATCCATCTCCGCAGCCGCATCGTCAACACCAAGAACACGATCATCAACCTGATGTTCACCGGAGCGTCGAACAAGAGCAAGCTCAAGAAAATTTCCAACTCGCTGAAAGCCTACAACGACCGTGTAAACGAACACTACAACAGCAATAACGGCGGCAACGACGTACAGGCCACCCCCTTGCTGCGCTACTACGAAGGCGGCTCGCAGACAGGCATCTACGCCATGCGCTCGCTGGGTATCGACCCCGCGACGGGGCAGGAACTGTTCCTGCGCCGCGACGGATCGACCACTTTCAAGTGGGACCCCGCAGAGAATGTCCTCGTAGGCGACACCGAGCCTACGATGAGCGGTTCGTTCGGTCTGAGCGCCTATTGGAAAGGACTCACGCTCGACACCTATTTCCTCTACGAGTGGGGCGGACAGCGTTACAACCAGACGCTGCGCCAGACGATCGAAATGGCCGACATCCTCAACAGCAACTGCGACCGCCGCGTGCTGAGCGACCGCTGGATCAAACCCGGCGACGTAGCCCGCTTCCGCAACATCAAGGATTACAACTCCGTAACGCGTCCAACCTCACGCCTGGTCCAGAATTACAGCTACCTCAACATGTCGAGCCTCTCGGTAGGTTACGAGTTCAAGCGCGACCTGATCAGCAAGCTGGGGCTCTACCGCCTCAAACTGCAGTTCAACTGCCGCGACCTGTTCACCGTCAGCTCGATCCAGGTCGAGCGCGGCCTCTCGTCGCCCTACGCACGTTCGTTCACCCTCTCCGTCAATGCATCCTTCTAAAAACGCGCGAATCATGAAAACGAAAAAGACATACCTTCTGGTGCTGCTCCTCGCCGCAACGATGACCACCGCATGCGAAGACTGGCTGAAGATAGAGCCCCAGTACGAAATCACCGAAGAAGATCTCTACAAGAATACCGCGGGTTATTACAAAGCCATCAACGGCCTTTACTACCAAATGTCGGACATCACGATGTACGGCAAGGAACTCTCGTGGGGCATGACCGACGTATGGGCCCGCTATTATGCGATCGACCCGGCCAGCGACTACAAGGGTTATCCACAGATGTACAACCTCGAATACGACGCCAAGGAGGCTGCTGCAATCGCCTCGGCCACATGGAGCGCCGGTTACAAGATCATCGCGCAGGCCAACGACCTGATCGCCCACGTCAAAAAGGCCGACGAGAATTTCTTCACGTTGGGTGAAATCGACCGTAACACGATCCTCGGCGAAGCATATGCCATACGCGCCATGATGCACTTCGACCTGATGCGCCTGTTCGGCACGTCGATGGAGGTCGATCCCGACGGCCGCTACATTGCCTATGTCGAAACCTATCCCTCGACGGTGAATCCGCCGATTTCCAACCGGGAGTTTATGGGCAAGGTCATCGCCGACCTCAAGCTGGCTCACGACCTGCTCAAGACCTACGACGTGGAAATCAGCCCTTCGCAGACCACCTCGACGGCCTACCGCTTTTTCGCCACGAACATGCCTTCGCAGGGTAAGTTTTACAGCAACCGCGGTACGCGCCTCAATTACTACGCCGTAACGGTGCTGCTGTCCCGCGCCTGCCTCTGGGCCCAGCAGACCGAAGATGCGCTCACCTATGCACAGGAGATTATCGACCTGGTGACGGCCAAGACCCTGCAATTCGCAACTTCGTCTTCGATTTCGAATACACCCAAGATGTTCGACGACCTGCTGTTCGGCTTCTACAACGAAAAACTGATGGAGACTTACGAGCCTTATGTGAATAACACGAACTCGAAACGGCTCACCATCGACAGCAAATCCTTCTTCACCACCCCCTCCGGCGACAGGCGATCGGCGTTCATCAACACCTCGACCAATTTCATGCAGAAATACACGGTCAAGGTGAGCGATAAGAAAGACATGATTATTCCGAACATCCGGATCAGCGAGGCTTACTACGTCGCAGCCGAGTGTCAGTACAAAACCGACATGCCAAGCGCAGCGGCCAACCTGATGGTCGTACGCAAAGCCCGCGGCTACTCGTCGCCCGCCCTGACGGGAACGGAGACGGAAGAGGCATTCTGGGAGGCATTGACCTACGAATACCGGAAGGAGTTCATCGGCGAAGGACAGCTTATCTTCTTTTTCAAACGCACCAATCGTCCGATCGCCTTTTCCGGAGGCAACTTCAACCATGCGGGCAAACTCACCCTGCCGGTTCCCGACAGCGAAAGCGCCATTCCCAACAATTAAAACAGTCGAAACGATGAAAAAAACGATAGCAATACTCGCAGCAGCCATCGCGCTCGTCACGATCGGCTGCAACAAATCGGAGATTCTCTCTCCGACCGACCTGCGGCATATCTACATGTCGTATCCGGAAAAAGACAATCCGGTTTTCTACTTCTCGTTCATCTCCACAACCAAGGAGACCGTAAAGATCGCCGTGCCGATCAAATTCGCAGGTCACAAACTGACCGAGAACCTCGCCTTCGCCCTGAAGGTTTATCCCGGCGAAGACGAAGTAACGCTCAGGAAAGGCGAAGAATACGAACTCCCGGAGCTGACCTTCCACAAAGAGGACTTCCTCGACACGATCTTCGTCACGATCCACAGGACGGAACGGATGAAGACGGGCATCTATAACCTGAAATTCAGCCTCGAGAGCAATGCGAACTTCCTCGCCACGCAGACCGGAGCGCTGGAGGCGGAACTCCGCGTCACGGCGCAAATCGCACAGCCGTCTTGGTGGAACCAGGACGTAGTAGATTTCTACCTGGGCAAATACAGCGACAAAAAATTCGAACTGTTCTCCCAGAACATCTTCACAGGCGACTATGGCGAACTGGACGACAGCGAGAAGCGCTATTACGCCACCCTGTTCAAATACTGGCTCGAAGAGCAGAATCCAAAGGTGTCCGAAGAAGACGGTACGCTGATGACAGTGGCGATCCAGGGTTAATCATTAAAAGAAACGGATTATGAAAAAATACAAGATTCTGCTTCTGGCAGTTGTGGCGGCACTGGCGACCGGGTGTTACAGCGACGACAGCAATCTCGACTACAAGACGCTCGACCTGCCCGTAATCGACAACCCGACGAACGACCTGGCGTTGTTCGTTCCCAACCGCGCCTACAAAATCAAGCTCTCCGAGCACCTGCGAATCACGCCCAACGTGGTTTACAAGGACATGAACGACCTTTCGTACAAATGGGTCATCGACGGCAAGGTAATAACGACGACCAAGGACCTCGACTGGGAGTGCGACATGGAGACCGAACGCGTATCCTGCTACTTCGAAATCCGGCGCAATTCGGCCGGAAACTCGACCATTTTCTCCTTTACCATCGAGCTGGAACAGCCCTATCAGAAAGGTTACAGCGTGTTGGTCGAAACAGCGGAAGGGGAATTGCGGTACGATGTCATCAGTTATACCGAACCGCTCACGAATCCCTATACCTTCACTTACCATAAAGACGGTGCAGGCATCCCGCTTCTCTTTACGGGCGACAATCCGCGTCTGAAAGAGTATTGGTCCTGTGAAACCTCCAGCATCATCGGAAACGTCATGTTCCTCGACGACGATCCCAACAACTGCGCCTCGTTCAATGGCCTGTCGCTCCTGAAAGAGATGACCTTGGCCCAGGAATTCAAGGACGAGGAGCTTCCCGCCGATTTCCGGCTGAAGGATTTCATGCACGGAGGTTTTGTCAGCTACGTGCTCGCCGACGACGGACGCATCTTCCAGCGCAAGGGTTCGCGCATCTACTACACGGGGCGTTTCCTGAACCTGCCGATGCAGTACAACGGCAAGCAGATCAACGGCAAGAAATTCATCGGCGCGAGGTATTCCACAAATAACGGCGGAAACTACGGCCTGATCTACGAAGAAACCGACAAGGGCGGACGATTCCTGCTGGTCAATTTCGATTACGACACAGCCTCGAGCTCAACCGGCAAAAAAGCCGGTCAGTTGACCGAATTTCCCGAAGGCAGCAAGATGGACGGCATCACCGACTATGAGTTGATCGACGGCTGGCACATCAAAAATGCCAATTTCGGATACAACGGCGGACAATCGAGCATCATGATGCTGTTCCGCAAGAAATCCGACGGCAAGTATTACACGCGCGAAGTGAGCATCAAATTCACGGTATCGACCGCAGGTATCGACATCTCCGAGGTATATGCCGAAGTTTACCGCGAACTGCCCGATTTCGGTCCCGACAGCAAAATCTGCGTAATCCGGATCGACGGTTACGGTGATGTCATGTATGCACCCCAAGGGTATATTTATTACACGGCAGCCTCGAATCCCCGCAAGGTATTGAGCAAGCCGCGTACTTCGAAGGACGCTCCCGTCGAATTCCACACTTTCGACAGCGAAGTCATCGCGATCGATCACGAAACCTACACGCGAACCAGCGGTTACATGGCTTTTGCGCTGGGCGACGGAACAGTCATGATTTATACGACACGAAGATCAGGACTTACCCCGACGACAAACCTGGATACCTTCGAAGAGGAACGCGTCGTTTCCACATTCGATGTCGAAGGCAAAATCCGTTGGATGGGATGCAAATACGGAGGTATCTCCAGCTATTAACAGAGCACCCCGACACACAAGACAGCCGCTTCCGAAAAGAAGCGGCTGTTTCTATTTCAGACCCGCAGCAGGGCGATAAAAAGCGTGAAAAGGAAGAAGAATTTACTGAGCCGCAGGCGAAGCGAACGGTAGCCGCGGTACTTCTGGGTTTTAACCGTGTTGATGCTGATGCCGAGGCGCCGGGCGATCTCCGCGCCCTTGAAACCGGCGATCGAGAGGCGGATAATCCGCTGCTGCTCGGCAGGCAGGGCATGGATGTCGCTGTAAAGACGGCGTATCACCTCTTCGCCGACAAAGCCGGCGAGTTGTTCCATATCGGCTTCGGGATCGATGTGGGGGGGGGTACAGCCCTCCTGCAGATTCCGCTCATGCAGGTTGCGCAACAGCGACTCCCGGTTGGTACAGTCGCGGCGGTAAGCCAGCGAATTGTGGTAAACCGAACGGTAAAGATAGGCCGTGAGTTCAGGCAGTACGGAGAAGATGCGGTCCGACTGCCACAGTTTGAGCAGCAGTTCCTGAACGAGGTCCTCGGCCGTAGCGGGACTGCCCATAAGCGATGCGGAGTAGGAGCAGAGGGCCTTGTAGTAACGGACGTAAAGTTCCTCCCAGGCAGCGGGGTCTTTCCCGTTGATCCTGGTTACGAAATCTTCAGTCTCGGTCCTCTTCACCTCCATAACTACATGTCCCCCGCCACCCGGAAACCGGGACGAGCGCTACTTTACAGCCCCGAAAGCGGGCCTTGCAACAAAGGGTACGGTTGCAAATATAAGTATTTTGCACCAATATATAGGCAATTCGGACATTTTTCTGTTCCGATCGAACAGGCCGTATTTTTACATATTTCAACTAAAAAACGGGGTAAAAACGACATTTATTCCGGATTCCGCCCGATGGCATAATAAATCGTCATCAAAGATTGCATTTTAATTAAATTTTCCTAAATTTGTAAAAAGCAAAACAGCCCATAAATCACATGGCAAAACGAGAACTTTTACTCGGAGACGAAGCCCTTGCACTGGGGGCGCTCCACGCAGGACTGTCGGGTGTTTATGCCTATCCGGGTACGCCTTCGACCGAAATCACCGAATATATCCAGCAACACTCCCTGGCTGCGGAACGAGGCGTGCACCGCACGTGGTCCTCGAATGAAAAGACCGCCATGGAAGAGGCGCTCGGCATGTCGTTCGCCGGCAAGCGCGCACTGGTCTGCATGAAGCATGTGGGGCTGAACGTGGCAGCCGACGCCTTCGTCAATTCGGCGATGACAGGGGCCAACGGCGGACTGGTGGTCGTAGCGGCGGACGATCCCTCGATGCACTCGTCGCAGAACGAACAGGACTCACGGTTTTTCGGGAAATTCGCCCTCATACCTACTTTCGAACCCGCAGACCAGCAGGAGGCTTATGCAATGACAAAAGCGGCCTTCGACCTTTCGGAGCGCTACCGGATTCCGGTGCTGATGCGCCTGACGACCCGCATGGCCCATTCGCGCGCCGTAGTCGAAGTGGGCGAAGCACGCGCCGAGAACGTGTCGAGTTATCCCGAACAGCCCCGCCAGTGGGTACTCATGCCGGGGAACTCGCGCGTACGGTACAAAACGCTGCTGGAGGATTACGCCCGTCTGGAGGAACAGGCCGCCGCAAGCCCGTTCAACACTTACACAGAAGGGGCCGACAAACGGCTGGGCATCATCGCCTGCGGCATCGCCTACAACTACCTGATGGAAAACTACCCCGACGGATGCCCGAACCCGGTGCTGAAAATCGCACAATACCCGCTGCCCCGCGACCTCGTGCGGCGCATCGCCGCCGAATGCGGTACGCTGTTGATCCTCGAAGAGGGACAACCCGTCGTCGAAGAGGCCGTCCGGGGCGTACTGCCCAACCCCGTGACGATCCGAGGCCGCCTGACCGGCGTACTGCCCAACCCCGTGACGATCCGAGGCCGCCTGACCGGCGAACTGCCCCGCACCGGGGAGCTGTCGCCCGACAGCGTACGCACAGCCCTCGGCATGCCGCCTCGCCCGACGCAGGCAGCAAGCGAGGTCGTCGTCGCCCGTCCGCCGGCACTCTGCCAGGGATGCGGACACCGCGATATGTATCACGCCCTGACGGAGGTGGTCCGCGAATACCCCTCCGCAAAGGTGTTCAGCGACATCGGCTGTTATACGCTGGGGTGGCTGGCTCCGCTGCACGCCATCGACACATGCGTCGACATGGGCGCTTCGATCACCATGGCCAAAGGTGCGGCCGACGCCGGACAATACCCCTCGATTGCCGTGATCGGCGATTCGACCTTCACCCACTCGGGCATGACGGGCCTGCTGGACGCCGTGAACGAACGGTCGAACATCACGGTCGTCATCTCGGACAACCTCACCACGGGCATGACCGGCGGCCAGGATTCGGCCGGAACAGGCCGCCTGGAACAAATATGCGCCGGCATCGGCGTCGATCCCGCACACATCCGCGTGGTCATCCCCCTGCCGAAAAACAGCGAGGAGATGAAAGCGATAATCCGCGAGGAGATCGCCTATCCGGGCGTATCGGTCATCATTCCGCGCCGCGAGTGCATCCAGACGGCCAAGAGGCATAACACGACAAAAAAATAAAAGACCATGAAACGCGACATCATCCTTTCGGGCGTAGGCGGACAGGGAATCCTCTCGATCGCCGCCGTCATCGGGCGGGCCGCCCTCCAGGACGGACTGCAGATCAAGCAGGCCGAGGTTCACGGCATGAGCCAGCGGGGCGGCGACGTGCAATCGAACCTGCGCATCTCGTCGTCGGCAATCCGTTCGGACCTCATTCCGCGCGGCGCGGCCGACCTCGTCGTCTCGCTCGAACCGATGGAAGCGCTGCGCTACCTGCCGTGGCTCTCCGGCGAAGGTTGGGTGATCACCAACACCACGCCGCTGGTCAATATCCCCAACTACCCCGCCGCAGAGGCCTTGCAGCGTGAACTGGAGAAACTCCCGCACGTCGTGGCCCTCGATGCGGACGCCGTCGCCCGGGCTGCAGCATCGCCCCGTTCGGCCAATATGGTGCTGCTGGGCGCCGCCGCACCGTTCCTGGAAATCGACATCGCAAAACTGGAAGCAGGTATCCGCGACATCTTCGCCCGCAAAGGGGAACAAATCGTCGAAATGAACCTCACGGCA
Organism: Alistipes montrealensis; assembly: GCF_018362775.1. GTDB lineage: Bacteria > Bacteroidota > Bacteroidia > Bacteroidales > Rikenellaceae > Alistipes > Alistipes montrealensis. Next base: position 217,379 of record NZ_JAGYXY010000004.1, on the reverse strand, counting down.
TTCCGCGCCGGTTACGAAGCGGCTCAAAAACAGGCAAAACGATGAAAATACCGTTCGACAGGTCCACCCTCCGCAGCGCACTGGAACGGATGGACATCGCAGACATCGCGCAGGCCACGATCCGCCAGTCGGGCGACATCGCCCGCATCATGGAGCGCGAGACGGGCACAGAGTTCCTCCACCTCGAAATGGGCGTGCCGGGACTGCCGCCCGAACGAGTGGGCGTCGATGCCGAATGCCGCGCCCTGCAATCGGGCATCGCGTCGCAGTATCCCAACATGTTCGGCATCCCACAGCTCAAAGAGCAGGCGTCGCGGTTCCTGAAAGCCTTCCTCGATGTCGACATAGCCCCGCAGGGCTGCATCCCCACCGTCGGTTCGATGCAGGGAAGTTTCACGACCTTCCTGCTCTGTTCGCAACTCGACCCGCAGAAACGCAAAATCCTCTTCATCGACCCCGGATTCCCCGTGCAGCGAAGCCAGGTGCGCATCCTGGGAATCCCCTCGGAGTCCTTCGACATCTACGACTTCCGGGGCGAGAAACTGGGCCCGAAGATCGAAAGTTACCTCGCCGCAGGCGACGTGGCGGCCATCGTCTACTCCAATCCCAACAACCCGGCGTGGATATGCCTCACCGAAGACGAACTGCGTACGATCGGCACACTGGCCACGCAATACGACGCCATCGTCATCGAAGACCTCGCCTACCTCTGCATGGACTTCCGCAAACCGCTGGGACGGCCTTTCGAGGCTCCCTACCAGCACTCGGTGGCACGCTATACGAAAAACTACATCCTGCTGGTTTCCGGGTCGAAGATTTTCAGTTACGCCGGACAGCGGATCGCCGTGGCGGCGATCTCCGACGCGCTTTTCCACCGTGAGTACCCGGCCCTGCGCGAACGCTACAACATCGGGCGGCTGGGCGACGCCTACGTGCTGGTCTTCCTCTACGCGGCATCGTCCGGAACGAGCCATTCGGCGCAGCACGCCCTTGCAGCGATGTTCCGCGCCGCAGCCGACGGTGAACTGGACTTCGTAGGCGAAGCCTCGGAATATGCCCGGCGCGCGAAACTGAGCAAGGAAATCTTCCTCCGCCACGGATTCCGCATCGTCTACGACAAGGACCGCGACGAGACGGTCAGCGACGGATTTTTCTATACGATCGGCTACGGCACGATGACCAGCGCAGAATTGTTAAGCGAACTGCTGTTATACGGCGTCTGCGCCATCTCGCTCACCTCGACCGGAAGCCGCCAGCACGGCATCCGGGTCTGCATCTCGCAGATGAACCGTCCGGAGCAGTTCGACATGCTCGAAGAGCGGCTGAAAGCATTTGCCCAAAACCATAAATAGGACCATCATGCGCTTCACGACTGCCGCGGAGGCGGTAAAACTCATCCGATCCAACGACAGCGTCTACATCCAGGGCAGCACCTCGATCCCCGAAGTGCTCGTGGCGGCCATGGCCGGCCGCGGAACGGAGCTCGACGGGGTAAAGGTCTACTCGGCATTTGCCGTAGGGGCTTTCGACGCCCCCTACTGCCGGCCCGAATACAAGGAGTCGTTCCTCGTCAACAGCCTGTTCGTCGCCAACAATATCCGCCGGTGGCTGGCCGACGGTTACGGGCAGACAATCCCTGCGTTCCTGGGCGAAATCCCCGGCCTGTTCCGCGACGGCACGCTGCCTGTCGACATAGCGCTTATCAATGTCTCGCCGCCCGACGCCGAAGGCTATTGCTCGTTCGGCGTCTCGGCCGACCTCGCGGTCTCGGCCGTGGAATGTGCCAAGACGGTGATTGCGCAGGTCAACAAAGCGATGCCCTACTCCTACGGCGACGCGGTGATCCACTCCTCGCGCTTCGCGGCGGCCGTGGAAGTCGACTCCCCGCTGGTGGAAGTTCCGACAGCCGTACCGACCGAGACCGAGCTCAAAATAGGCAACTACATCGCCGAACTGATCCCCGACGGAGCCACGCTCCAGATCGGCGTGGGAGGCGTCCCGAACGCCGTATTGGCTGCCCTGAGCGGACACAAGCACCTGGGACTGCACACCGAAGCGATGACCGACGGCGTGCTGCCGCTGCTGGAAAGCGGCGTGATCGACAACTCGCAGAAGGCAGTGATGCCCGGCACGACGGTGGCTTCGCTGGCCCTCGGCTCACGCCGGTTGTACGACTACATGGACTATCGCAAGGACCTCGTGATGAAGGACGTGGCGTGGACCAACGACCCGTTCCGCATCCGCCGGAACCCGCGCGTCATGGCCATCAACTCGGCCGTGGAGGTCGACCTCACGGGGCAGGTGTGTGCCGACTCGGTCGGCACGCGCATCATTTCGGGCGTCGGCGGCCAACACGACTTCATGTACGGCGGAGCGCTGTCCGAGGGCGGCAAGACCTTTATCGCCATTCCTTCGGCCACCCCCAAAGGCGAATCGAAAATCAAAGCGCTGCTATCGCCCGGCGCGGGCGTCGTCACGACGCGCCATATGGTCCAGCACGTCGTCACCGAGTACGGCGTGGCACACCTTCGGGGCCGCAACCTCGCCGAGCGCGCCCGGGCACTGATCGCCGTGGCGCACCCCTCGGTCCGCGAAGAGCTGGAACGCGCCGCAGCCGAGCGCTTCGGCTATTCGTTCCTGCGGCTCAAAGCATAACTTCTGCCCGGCTCCCCGAAGAGCCGGGTTTTTACTATATTTACGCCCAGTTTCCGGGGCTTGCCCCGCCGCACAGCGGCCCAAAACCGTTCCCAAAAGGCAGAGCCGATTTACAAACGCCGCCGCAAGCCGCCCGGAAGCATGAAAAAATGCGAATTTACCGATCCGGAAATATGTTTAGAAAATACCTCTTTTTCGACCTCGACGGTACGCTGACCGACCCTATGCAGGGGATCACCCGGTCGGTACAATACGCCCTGCACCACTTCGGCATCGAAGTAGAAGACCTCAACGAATTGTGCCCCTTCATCGGACCGCCGCTCACGGACTCCTTCCGGGAACGTTACGGCATGACCGACGCCGAAGCAGCCGAAGCCGTCGCCAAATACCGCGAATACTACGCCCCGAAAGGAATCTTCGAGAACGAAGTCTATCCGGGAATCCCCGGCCTGCTGGCCGCAACGGCCGCCGCAGGATGCGTGAACGTCATGGCCACCTCGAAGCCGATGCCCTTCGCCCGGCAAATCGCGGAGCACTTCGGCTTCGAACAGCATTTCCGGCTGATCAGCGGCAGCACGTTCGACGGCACACGCACGACCAAGGCCGACGTGATCCGCCATGCGCTCGGCTTCCTACGGATCGCCCCGCACCAAGCCGTGATGATCGGCGACCGCCGTTACGACATCGAAGGAGCCGCCCAGACGGGCCTCGCCTCGGTAGCCGTGGGCTGGGGATACGCTTCGCCCGGAGAACTCGAAGCCGCCCGGCCCGACCATTTCGTCACCGACGTTGCAGCGCTCCGCCGGCTGCTCATCGGCCCCGCTTAAAAAGCGGGATTCAGGGGTGACAGCAGGCCGGAGTGCCCGGGCTTCAGCCGTCGCTTTTCAGACGGCCCGACAGGAGCGCTAACGATCTGTAACCATACTCTTATCGGGGGGGGGCAACATTTTATTGATTTTCGATAAAAATAAATTGTTTTTCACGATTTCTTTATTACCTTTGTCCCCAAGTGCGTAACAAACCGTTACCCCGGCAAACCTCACTCGGCCCGCAGCGGATATGATAAAGCTTGAAAACATCAACAAAACCTACAACAACGGTTCGCCCCTCCATGTACTGAAAGGCATCGACCTCGAAGTCGGCAAAGGCGAACTGGTGTCGATCATGGGAGCCTCGGGTTCGGGCAAATCGACCCTGCTGAACATCCTCGGCATCCTCGATGACTACGACAGCGGAAACTACTACCTCGCGGGCCGCCTGATCAAAAACCTCAACGAAACGCAGGCCGCCGCCGCGCGGAACAAAATGATCGGCTACATCTTCCAGTCGTTCAACCTGATCAACTATAAAAACGCCGTCGAGAATGTCGCCCTGCCGCTTTACTACCAGGGCGTGGCGCGCCGCAAACGCAATGCGCTGGCGCTCGAATACCTCGACCTGCTGGGCCTGCGGGAGTGGGCCATGCACATGCCCAACGAGATGTCGGGCGGCCAGAAACAGCGCGTGGCAATCGCCCGGGCGCTGATCAACCAACCCGAGATCATCCTCGCCGACGAGCCTACGGGCGCCCTGGACAGCGTCACCTCGCAGGAGGTGATGAACCTTTTGCGCAAGGTCAACGTCGACATGGGCATGACGATCATCTGCGTCACACACGAACAATCGATCGCCGACCAGACCGACAAGATCATCCGCCTGAAAGACGGCGTCATCAGCAGCATCGACGAAACGGGACTCGGAAAACGATGAGGGAGCTGCTGCTGGAAATCTGGACCTCGGTGCGGCGCAACAAGCTGCGCACGTTCCTCACGGGATTCTCGGTCGCGTGGGGTATCCTCATGCTCGTCATCCTGCTCGGCTCGGGCAACGGGCTTCAGAACGGCGTGCTGGCCAACTTCGACGACTACGCGACCAACTCCATCGACCTTTATGGCGGCCGCACTTCGAAACCCTGGATGGGCTACGACAAGGGCCGCCGTATCCGCATGTGGAACAGCGACCTGGAGATTCTCAAACGGGAGTTTCCCGAGATCGACGAGATTGCCGCAAACAAATGGCTCGACGGCAAAAAGGCCACTTACGGACGGGAATTCACACAGGTATGGCTGCGGGGATCGCTCCCGAAAGTGCAGCAGATGGAAGGCGTCAAACTCTCGGCCGGACGATATATCAACGACGAAGACGTAGCGCAATACCGCAAGGTAATCGTCATCGACGAACCGATGCGCCGGGTACTTTTCAAGGGTGCAGACCCCATAGGCAAGCAGATCAAAGTCGGAGGGCTCGTCTTCACGATAATCGGCATCGAAAAGGGCGACGCCCAGCGCAACAACTCTTCGTGCACGATTCCGCTTACGACCGGGCAGTTGATCTACACAGCCAACAATCCCGAAATCAACAATACCATCATTACCCTGCGGGGCATCGACACCGATGAACAGATGGAGGACTTCGAGAAACGTCTACTTCGACGCCTCGCGGCCGAACACCACTTCGCCCCGGACGACAAGAGCGCCATCTGGATCGACAACACCATGGAACAGTACAAAAACATGATGGTAGTCTTCGGCGGAATCAACCTCTTCGTCTGGATCATCGGACTGGGCACGCTGCTGGCGGGCATCGTCGGTGTGAGTAATATCATGCTGGTCACCGTTACCGAGCGCACCGCCGAATTCGGCATCCGCAAGGCCCTGGGCGCAAAACCGTCGTCGATCATCCGTCTGATCCTCACCGAATCGGTGATGATCACCGCGGCGTTCGGTTACATGGGCATGGTACTCGGCGTGGCTGCCATGGAAGGGCTCAACTACCTGCTCGAACAATCCCCCGCCGAACAGACGGGACACGGGATGAACACAGTGTTCCTCAATCCGACAATCGACCTGGGCATAGCGGTAAGCGCAACGGTCGTGCTCATCGTCGCAGGCCTCATCGCCGGTTACATCCCGGCCTACCGTGCCGCGCAATTAAAGACAATCGACGCCCTGCGTTACAACAAATAGAGCCATGGGATTCTTCGATACAGACCGTTGGAACGAAATCTGGCAGACCATCGCCCGCAACCGCAAGCGCAGTATCATGACCGCGCTGGGCGTATTCTGGGGCATCTTTATGCTTACGGTGATGCTGGGCGCCGGCATGGGCCTCGGACGGCTGTTCCGGGCGCAGTTGGGCGACATGTCGACAAACACGCTGCTCATGCAGCCCCAGCAGACGGGAATCCCCTACAAGGGCATGCCCAAGAACCGCTGGTGGCGGATGGACAACGCAGATGTCGATGCGGTCAAAAAACTCCCCGAGGTGATGTACGCCTCGGCGGTCTACTGGGGCGGCGAACTCCATTGCAGCTACCACGAACGCAAAGGCGACTACACGATGATGGGCTATACGCCCGACTACCAGAAGATCAACCCGCAAAAAATCCTCTTCGGACGGTTTATCAACGAGGTGGACATGGTACAGAAACGCAAGGTCTGCGTCATCGGGACCCAGATATGCAAAGACCTCTTCCCCGGCGTCGAGGACCCCACGGGCAAGGTGATCAAGATGAACAACAGCTATTTCACCGTGATCGGGGTGCTGCGCAAACAGAGTTCGGCCATGTCGTTCAGCAACGTTGAACGCACGGCTGTCGTACCCGTATCGCTCGCCCAGCAGATGTTCGGGCGCGGCAACCAGATCCACATGCTCGCCGTGGCGGGCCGCGACGACACCCCCAGCAAAGAGGTCGAGAAGGCCTGCCGCGAGGCGATCTTCGCCCGCCACATCATCTCGCCCGACGACGAAAAAGCCGTCTGGGCCATGGCTACGGCCGAGATATTCGACAAGGTGATGGGGTTGTTCCGCGGCATTGCGCTGCTGACATGGATCGTAGGTCTCGGAACGCTGCTGGCCGGCATCGTCGGCGTGAGCAACATCATGCTGGTGCTCGTGAAGGAGCGTACGCAGGAGATCGGCATCCGCCGCGCGCTGGGCGCCCCGCCCCGGGCCATCATTTCGCAAATCCTGTCCGAGAGTTTCGTGCTGACATTCATCGCGGGCGTATTGGGCCTCACGGCCGCCGTGGGACTGTTGTCGGTCGTCGATTCGATCTACTACCAGGCGGTCACCGTGGCACAGGACGGATTTGAAATCTCGTGGATGATTTCGTTCGGAACGGGCATCACAGCACTCGGAATCCTCGTGGCGGGCAGCCTGCTGGCGGGTATCATACCCGCAACACGCGCATTGAGAATCAAGGCGGTAGACGCCATACGCGAAGAATAAAACTAAAAATTAAAACCATATTTGCGGCTATGAAAAAGTTTCTGAAGATTTTTGCCGGAGTACTCTTTGCAGCACTCTTACTGGGGACCTTCTGGTTCCTGTGGCAGAAAACCCGTCCGGTGAAGGTCGTCTACACGATCGTGGAGCCGAAACTGGACACGCTCAAACAGTTCGTGGTGGCCACGGGCAAGGTAGAACCCCGCGACGAGGTGATGATCAAACCCCAGATTTCGGGTATCATCTCCGACGTTTACAAGGAGGCCGGGCAACTGGTCCGCAAGGGCGAAGTGATCGCCACGGTAAAGGTCGTCCCCGAAATGGGTCAGTTGTCGAGCGCCGAATCGCGCGTCTCGGTAGCTGAAATTTCGCTGGCGCAGACCCGCCGCGAATACGACCGCACGAAGGCCCTGCACGAAAAGGGTGTGGTCTCGGACGAGGAGTCGGAACAGGGCCGCACCGCCCTCGAAAAGGCCGAAGAAGAGTTGCAGAACGCCAAGGAGAACCTGGAGATCGTGAAGAACGGCATTTCGAGCCGCTTCAAGGAACTGAGCAACACGCAGATCCGCTCGACGATCGACGGCATGATCCTCGACGTGCCGATCAAGGTCGGCAACTCGGTCATCCAGGCCAACACGTTCAACGACGGCACGACGATCGCCACGGTAGCCGACATGTCGAACATGCTCTTCCGGGGCAACGTCGATGAGACGGACGTAGGCAAACTGCACGAAGGCATGCCCGTCAAACTCACCATCGGCGCCCTGCAAAACGTCGAACTGGACGCTACGCTGGAATACGTGTCGCCCAAAGCCACCGAAGACAACGGCGTGATCCTGTTCGAGGTCAAAGCCGCCGTGAAGATTCCCGCCGACGTTTTCGTACGCGCCGGATACAGCGCCAACGCCAGCGTGATGATTCAGAGCCGCGAAGGGGTGCTCACCCTCCCGGAAAGCACCGTGGAGTTCGAGGGAGACAAAACCTATGTCTATGTGCTGACCAGCGCCGAGGGAGCCGAGGAACAGACCTTCGACAAACACGATGTCAAAATCGGTCTTTCGGACGGTATGAACATCGAAATCACCGAAGGAGTAGCGGCCGGGGACAAGATTCGCGGCATCCAGGAAGAGAAGAAGAAAAAGTAACCGCAAAAATACCGCAGCATGAAAACCGGCATCTTACTCGCCGCCCTGTGTGCCGCCGCAACGACGGTCTCAGCGCAGAATGCGGCGCCCGATACGGCAGCCCCGGCGCCTGGCGCCGCCTGGTCGCTCGACGACTGCATCGGCTATGCCCTGCACAACAACATCGAAGTACAGCAGCGTTCGCTGAAGGTCGAAAGCAGCGATGCGGACCTCTCGACCGCAAAATTCAGCCGCCTGCCCAACTTGGGGGCATCCGTGGGTTACCAGGCTTCATTCGGGCGCGGCACGGGAGAGGACAACACCTACAAGAGCGGAACCGTGCAGAACGGCTCGTTCGACGTTTCGGCCTCCATGCCGCTGTTCCAGGGCATGCGCATCAACCGCCAGATCAAGGCCGGGAAACTGGACCTCGCAGCAGCCGTGCAGGACCTGGAGAAAGCGCGCGAAGATGTATCGATCAACATCATGACGCTCTACCTCGACGTGCTCTATAACAAGGAACTGGTCGGCGTAGCCGAACGCCAGTTGGCGCTGAGTTCGCAGCAGGCCGTGCGCAGCCGTGCGCTGGCGGCCTCGGGAAAACAGCCCGAATCGGCCGTTTACGAGAGCGACGCCCTCGAAGCCAAAGACCGGCTGGCCCTCACCCAGGCCCGCAACGACCTGCGGCTCGCGCTGCTGAACCTGAGCCAGGCGCTCAACCGCGAAAGCGCCGCGGGATTCGACATCGTGGACCCGACGCTCGACAGCGTAACCCTCGCCTCGCTCCACCGGCTCGGTTCGGCAGAAGACGTATACGCCTATGCCGTCGAGAACCGTCCGCATATCAGGGCGGAGCAACTGCGGCTCGAAAGTTCAGAGCATTCGATCGCTATCGCCCGCTCGGAACTTTACCCGTCGCTTTCACTCCGCGGCGGCTACGGCACGGGTATTTACAGCAACAGCAGCATCTCGGGATTCTGGCCGCAGTTCCGCAAAAACGGCAGTGAATCGGTCGGCGTAACGCTCAGCGTTCCGATCTTCAACCGCCGGGCCACGCACAACAACATCCTCAAAGCCAAGATAGCCCTGCGCAGCCAGCAGCTCGCCGTCACCAATGCCGAGCGCGAGTTGCGCAAACTGATCGAGCAGGCGTGGTACAACGCCGACGCCGCTTATGCCAAATACAATTCGGCCCAGGCCGCTTCGGCTTCGGCAAAGGTGGCATTCGCCTACGAAGAGCAGAAAGCCGCGGCAGGCCGCTCGACGATCTTCGATTTCAACGATGCCAAAACGCGCATGGAGAAGGCCGAGGCCGAAGCCGTGCAGGCCAAATACGAATTCGTCTTCCGTTCGAAAATCCTCGATTTCTACCGCGGACAACCGCTGCGACTCTAAAACGGAGATTTGCATATACGAATCCAAACAAAGAGGGCGGCCTAAACGGTCGCCCTCACTGCTGCCCGGAACACCAAGTCCCTAAAGAATCCGGGCAGCTGCCGGACTGAATCCCGGACCTCCTCCGGCAGGAAAGTCCTTCGTGCGTCACTGAAAATCTGTATTTATCCCAGCAGTACAAAAGTAGATAAATTATCCCAGTTCACAAGCCACAGAGCGTTTTTGTCATAACGCCCGACCGAATTGTCGTATCCCGAAAAGGCAAAATAATATGCCCGGACGCATCGGAAACACTTTTCGTTCGGTAAAAGAATGGCAATCCGGAAAATTTGACCTACTTTTGCAACAATTTCAACAGCTAAAGATGGAATGGCTTAAAGAACTGCTCGTCGAGCACTCGGCTTTACAAGCCGTCGTGGTGATTTCGCTCATCTCGACGCTCGGCATCGGACTGGGAAAAATCCGCTTCTTCGGGATTTCGCTCGGCACGGCCTTCATCTTCTTCGTAGGCATCCTGGCCGGGCATTTCGGGCTGTCGCTCGACCCTGCGATGCTCACCTACGCCGAGAGTTTCGGACTGGTGATTTTCGTCTACGCCCTGGGCCTGCAAGTAGGACCGGGCTTCTTCAGTTCGATGCGCGCCGACGGGCTGCGGCTCGTCTCCCCCGCCATCGCCATCGTACTGCTCGGAACACTCCTGGCCGTAGCCATGAGTTACACTTTCGGGGTCTCGATGTCCGACATGTCGGGCATCCTGTGCGGCGCGACGACCAATACCCCGGCGCTGGGCGCCGCACAGCAGACGTTGCAGCAAATGGGGCTCGACACCAACGGCGCCGCGCTGAGTTGCGCCGTGGCCTATCCGCTGGGCGTCGTGGGCGTAATCCTGGCCATCGTTTTCCTGCGCAAGTTCTTCGTGCGCCCCGCCGACATGCCCGGACCCGACGCCGAACACCGTAAAAACGTCTTCATCGCCAGCTACCGCGTCACCAACCCCGCCATTTTCGGTAAGAGCGTCCACGAAATCGCAACCCAGAGCCACCACCATTTCGTCATCTCGCGCCTGTGGCGCGACGGCCGGGTTTCGATCCCCACTTCGGACAAGACGCTCCGGCAGGACGACGTGATCCTCGTCATCACCACCCCCGGCGAATCCGACGCCCTGCGCCTGATCTTCGGCGAGCAGGAGACAAAAGACTGGAATACGGAAAATATCGACTGGAATGCCGTCGACAGCCAGCTCATTTCGCAGCGCATCCTCGTGACGCGCCCCGAAATCAACGGCAAAAAACTCTCGCAGCTGCGCCTGCGAAACACCTACGGCATCAATATCAGCCGCGTATACCGTTCGGGCGTCCAACTGCTGGCCACCCCCGACCTGCGGTTGCAACTGGGCGACCGACTGACGGTGGTCGGCGAAGCCCAGGCCATCCGCAACGTCGAGAAAATCCTCGGCAACGCCGTCAAGAGCCTCAACGAACCCAATCTCGCAGCGGTGTTCATCGGGCTGATCCTCGGCCTTACGCTGGGGAGCATCCCCATTGCAATTCCCGGCATCTCGATTCCCGTGAAACTGGGTCTTGCAGGCGGTCCGATCATCATCGGTATCCTGATCGGCACGTTCGGTCCCCGGCTCCACATGATCACCTACACCACGCAGAGCGCCAATCTCATGCTGCGCGGACTGGGCCTGTCGATGTACCTCGCATGCCTGGGACTGGACGCCGGAACGCACTTCTTCGCGACGGTCATGCGCCCCGAAGGAGCGCTGTGGCTCGGAATGGGCTTCGCACTGACCTTCGTCCCGGTGGTATTGGTGGGGCTGTTCGCCCTGCGGATACTGAAGGTCGACTTCGGTTCGGTCTCGGGATTGCTGTGCGGCAGCATGGCCAACCCGATGGCGCTCAATTACGCCAACGACACCATCGAAGGCGACAATCCGTCGGTATCCTACGCCACGGTCTATCCCGTCTGCATGTTCCTGCGTGTGATTATCATTCAGGTGATGCTGATGCTGGTGCTTTAGCCTCCGCGGGAGCCGGCTGCACCTGCTGTGGGGCCTGCACGTCCTGCGGAACCGGATTGCGCAGCGACGAAATATCCGCCCCCGAAGGATTCTGGAACACCCGCAGCCCGAATTCGGGAATCACAGCCAGCACATGGTCGAAGACATCGGACTGAATCCCTTCGTAAACAATCCAATCCACCGTATCGGTAAAGAAATAGAGTTGCATCGGCAGTCCGGTCTCCGTGGGCTGCAACTGCCGCACCATCAGCGTCATATCCTTGTTTACGGGAACCTCGTTCTGGAGGTAGCGGACCAGGTAGGCCCGGAAAACCCCGAGGTTGGTCTGGTGCAGGCCGTTGATCCGCCGTTCGCCCGATTGGAAGCCGTGCGCGGCGTTGTACTCCTCGACCCGGCGCTCGGTCTGGTCGATATAGTCGCGGAGCAGGTCGATCGTACGGTAACGGGCCAGCATCTCGGGCGTACAAAAACGCACGCTGGTCATGTCGATCGCCACAGAGCGCATCACGCGGCGCCCGCCCGACAACTGCATGGCGTGCCAGTTGGTAAACGAATCGGTCGTCAGCAGGTAGGGCGGCAGCATGACGATCGTGTTATCCCAGTTGCGTATCTTCACCGTCGTAAGCGACACCTCCTCGACATTGCCGTCGGCCCCGTACTTCGGGACCGAAATCCAGTCCCCGACCTTGAGCATGTCGTTGGCCGAGAGCTGGATGCCCGACACGAAGCCGAGGATGCTGTCGCGGAAAATCAGCATCAGCACAGCCGCCGAAGCGCCCAGCCCGGTCAGCAGGATGGTGGGCGACTTGTCGAGCAGGACCGAAACGATCAGGATGGTGCAGATCAGCAGGACGATGCCCTGCGCCGTCTGCCGCAGGCCTTTGATCGGCTTGTTCTGCCACACGGGCCGCGATGCGGCGATGCGGAACGCGGCATAAAGCAGGGCATTGACAAAACGGAGAACCGTAATGATGATATAGACCTGCATGAACCGCATGACAATGACCCGTTCGGAGGAATCGGTCTCGAAAACCACCGGGAGTACGACAGCGAGCAGGATGGCACTCAGGACGTGGCATACACGCTTGAGTACCGGGACACTGAAAAGCGTATCGTCCCACTTGACGCGCGTGCGCTCGACGAGTTTGCGCACCCCGTGCACAACTCCCATCTGCAACAGCACGTCGAAGAGCACCGCGGCCAATACCACGAGTGCGAAAGCGACCCAGCGGTCGAGGTTGTCGCTGGGGTCCGAGGTGACGCCCAGCCATTCGAGCAGGGCGTGCGTCCAACGTTTCAGAAGCGTTTGCATGCCCGTACCCGTATCAACTTCCGGGCCTCAGCGGAAGCCGGGGCCAAAAAACCGAAAATGACGACGGTACGGAAAACGGAATTACCCGAAAAGTAATTTCACTTCGCCTTCGAAATTGGGCGTGAAAATGCCTTTGCCGAGGTTTTCGAAAATCTCGTCCCGAGACCAGAAACGTCCGCCGTCGAGCTCTTCGCTCGGGCGGATCGTCCCGTCGTAGACCGTGCGGTAGACATGGACCAGTTCGTATTCGCTCTCCGAGCGAAACGGGTAGACGGCAACCTGCCCGGGCGTGAACTCCGTGATGCCGAGTTCCTCGCACACTTCGCGCCGCAGGGCCTCACAAATGGTTTCGCCGTAATCCACATGGCCGCCTACGGCCGTATCCCAGCGTCCTGGCTGGATGTCCTTCCAGGCAGGTCGCTTCTGCAGGTAGAGTTCGCCGCGCGAATTGAAGACGTGGAGGTGCACCACCGGATGCAGAAGCATCGACCCGCCGTGGCATTCGCCGCGCGAGGCTTTGCCGACGACGTTTCCCGCCGTATCGACCACGGGAAAGAGTTCTTCGTTGTTATCGCAATTCATGTCTGGGATATTTGCGGATGTAAACGACGACGGCCAGCAAGCCCAGCAGTACGAAAACCGCCCCCGGCAGGGCCGTGTATTCATATCCGAGTTTGTGGTCGATCGGCAGGCCGCCGCAGAAGGCCCCGACTGCATTGCCGAGGTTGAAGGCTACCTGTACGAGCGCCGCACCGAGCATCTCGCCGCCGCGCGAGTTTTCGAGGATCAGTAATTGCTGGGGCGACGACACGCAGAACAGGCACGCCGTCGTGAGGCACATCAGCGCCACCGAAAGATAAGGGACATGCGCCCCGAAAAAGATGCCCGACAGCGCAAGGAACGCCACGCAGAGCGTGAACCGCACGACCTTTTCAGGCGTGAAGCGGTCGGAAAAGTGGCCGCCGATAATATTCCCGGCGAACATGCCGAACCCGGCCAGCATGATGATCAGCGTCAGGTCTTCGGAACGAAAACCCGAAGTGTGGACCATCAGCGGACTGACATAGCTGTACCAGCAGAAGATGCCGCCGTTGCCGAGCATCACCGAGAGGAGCACCAGCCACGGGGCGAAACTCTTCAGGAAACGGAACTGCCCCTTGAGTCCCGTATCGGGAAGGGCCGGGAGGGCCGGAACCCAGAGTTTCACGAGCAGCAGGGCCACAGCGCCCCACACGGCAACGATGCCGAACGTAGCGCGCCACGTCACGGCAGCGCTGATATAGGTTCCCAGCGGCACACCGAACAGGTTGGCAACGGTCATCCCGACGACCATGATCGACACGGCCTCGGCGCGTTTCCCCTTGTCGGCGATGCGCTCGGCGACGATCGACCCCACGCCGAAGAATGCACCGTGGGGAAGTCCCGAGACGAAACGCATGACCATCAGCGTCCAGTAGTTCGGCGAGAGGGCCGCACAGGTATTACCGATGATAATCAGGCCCACGAGGGCCAGCAGGATGTGTTTCAGCGGTCGCGTGCGGGCCACGACGACCGTAAGCGGCGCACCAAAGCAAACCCCCAGCGCATAGGCGGAAATAAGGTGTCCGGCTTCGGGAATCGTAACCCCGAGGCTGCGGGCGATGTCGGGCAGAATCCCCATCATCACGAACTCCGCCATTCCGAGCGCAAGCGTCCCGAATGCCAGAGCTATCAGACTTTTCTTCATCGGACAGGAATCATTGATTTTTCGAACCGGCTGCAAAAATAACACAAAAAAAGGCGAAATGCTTTTTACATTTCGCCTTTTTTATGACGGAATCCGAAAACGTCCGGTCAGAGTTTCGGTCCCGATTCGCGGGGTTGCCCCACCTCAAATCCCAACGCCCGCATCCACTCCACGGTAGCGGGATCGACCTGATCGATACGGTCGGCCCAGCGGCGCTCCCCGATCAGCTTTTTCTTATGCTCTTCGAGGGCCTTCATCAGGGGGAAAGCGGGATGTTCGAGCTGCGATTTTTCCTCGCGCAGCGAGGGCCGTATCCTGCGGTCGAAGACGGCGCGCTGCGTCGTCGGACGCCGCGCCCCCTCCCACTTGAAACCTTTGAGGTAGAGTTCCTGATCCGCGGGAATCTTGTCCATCGGATAGATGTTCCAGTCGGGATCCTTGCGGTAGACGATCGTCACGACCTGCTTGTCCTCGATGTAGAACGAACAGTCGCCGCTCTCGATGACGCCCATGCCCGTAATCTCGGGCGGTTCGCCGTCCTGCATGTAGTAAATCGTCTGGGCATTGCCGTTCACGTCGTTGCGGTAGATTTCATTGTCGTGGAACCATGCCGTCATCTGCTTGCCGGCCACCTGGTTGTAATGGACCGTATCGAGTTGGGAAACCATCATCGGGCTGCCGATGAACTCGGCATGCGTAACCTGCTGGTTCTCGGTGAATATATCCATCACGTCGGAGGTAATCTGGTTGCCCTGGTTCCACAGCACGGGATCGATGTAGAGGTGGATCGTCGAGTCGATGCTGATGGCCGTCATCGAATCGCAGACCGCCTGGAAATCCGAACGGAAGATGCGCACATCGCGGAAACCCTTCATCAGGCGGTAAATCGAGTCGGCAGATTCGGTGAGCGAATCGACCGAGTCGACCGGAATCAGCATCGCCAACGAGTCTGCGGCCAACGAATCGGACATCTGCATCAGCAGCGAATCCTGCTCCATAGCGTTGCGCCCGATCAGCGAATCAATCTCACGCAATGCCGTAGAATCTGCCGGAATCGGCTTCCCCTTGCGGGCTGCACGGGCCTGGCGGGCACGGAGCTTCGACTCGGCCTTAAGCTTTCGCGCCGCGAGGCGTTTCTCCTCGCGCTCTTTCTGCGCAAGCAGTTTGGCCGTGGTTTTTTCCTGGCGTTTCTGGGCAATTTGCTCCAGCTTTTCTTTCTTGGCCTTGGCGGCGGCAGCCTTCTGGGCCGCTTTCAGTTTATCGGCCTGCTCCTTCAGGTAGGCTTTCCGGGCGTCGCCGACCAGCGTATCGAGCGGATTGATGGCCGGAGCGGCCAGCGAATCGGCGACAGCGGCATTCTGCAACGAGTCGGGAACCTCCGAACGGCCCAGCGAATCGGCTCCCTCGACCGAACCGGAACCCGGCTCCGGCAAAACCGGCCTTCCGAGCGAATCCACCGCAGGATGGCTGCCCGGGAGCGAATCGGCCCGGTGCTGCAAGATTCCGACGGCGGCGGAATCGGTTTTCAGGCGCGCCAGCGAATCGGCTTTGGCGGCCGCAGCGGCCCGGCGCAGGGCATTTTCATTGATCGTAAAGAGGAACATCGAGTCGGCACGCATGAAGAGTGAATCGCCCTGCGAGAGGTCGTAACTCACCACCGAAGGACGGCGCGTGAGGACGGCATTGCCCGGTTCCTTCCAGTATTCGCCATAGTCGCCGAAGGCGATCACCTTGTGCTCGGTGTCGTCCAACTGCAAATCGTGACGCAGGATCACGTGGTCCTTGGCACGGTAAAAATCGAGGCTGTCGCTCCAGATTTCCTGCTTCTCGGTCAGGATATAGCCGTTGCGCGTAACGATGTAAAGCGTATCGGCCTTGTCGTAGGAACCACGATCGGCATAGAGGTAATCGCCGTCCTTGTTCCAGATGTTGGTCCGTTCAAAGAAAAAGGCGTTGTCGGTAGCCATATTGTAGACCACCGAGTCGCCTTTAAGTTCATATTCGTCGTTGCGCATTTCGACGCGGTCGACGGCAATCAGCTCCTTCGTATCGGCATAGTAAAAGCCGCGGACGGATTCGAGCAGGTTCTCGCGGTTGATCATCACCCCGCCGTTGTCGAATTCGCCGACGTTCTCCTTGGTATTGAACAGGAATTTATAGGTGTAGAGCGTAGCGTCGCCGTCGACGACCTTAACGATATCGGAGTAGACCCGGGCCTCGTTCAGGTTACCGTCGTATTCGGCTCGGTCACCGTAAATATACGTGGTATTCTTGTTGATCAGCACATGACCGAAAAACTCGATGCGCATGTCCGAATAACGCACGGCGGAATCGCACGTTATGACTGCGCCGTTATGCTGTGCGGCGAAGTTTCCAACCAGGAAAACCACCGAATCGCCCGGCGCGATGGGACCCATCAGGTCCGATTTGAGGTCGATGAGTTTTTTCTCGCCCTCCTGCTCCGGAGCCTGCTGCATGCTGCCGCGCGCCGCAACCGCAGCGACGGCCAGCACCACAACGGCTATGGACAAGAGCCTGCGCACAGCCTACTTCACCCAATGTTTGTTCTCGAAGTCCCCTTCGCGGAATTCGGGCGTGATGTAGACATACATGCCGTCGATCTTCTTCGAAAGCCACTCCTTGAAGACGCGTTCCTGCTTGTCCTGCAAAGCCATCTCTTCGAGCCGCAGGTAGTCTTCGTTGAGCGAAGCCGTATGCGTCGGGATTATCTCGACCAGTTTGACAATCTTGGCCATCTGGTTGCCGAGCATGTCTTCGGTAAGATAGGCCTCCGAAATCTCGCCGGGCTTCAGCCGGTTCAGGGCATTATAGTCGTCGAGGCTCTTGAAGCGGCCGAAGTCCTCCTTGAGGAATTTCGTGACGGTCAGTTTGGCGTCGAAGGCGTTGAAACGCTCCAGGATGTCGTGGTTCGAGACGATACCGCCGTTCATCTTCGACTGGGCATCGTCCGAATAGAGCAGGGCGGCCTTCTCGAAGGTGATCGAATCCTTGCGGATCAGTTTGACGAGACTGTCGAGCGTATTGAGCGAACCGCCCAGTTCCTCGGTCGTGTAGACCGGACGGAGCAGGATGTGGCGGAAATGATAGAGCCGCCCGCGCTTATCGAGTAACTGAATGATGTGGAAACCGAACTGCGACTCGACCACTTCGGAAATCTGTCCGGGACGCATCTTTTCCAGCGCCGCACCGAATGCGGGATCAAGCTGTTCGATCGTCGAGGGGTCCATCTCGCCGCCGCGCATCATCGTACCCGGGTCCTGCGAATACATGCGGGCGAGGTTTTCGAATTTGGCCTTGCCCGTGATGACACGCTCGCGCATGTCGATCAGCCGTTCGCGGGTGCGCTGCTTGGCAGCGGTCATCGACTTGGGGAACTTGGTAATCTGCGCATAAACGTACTGGTCGGCGACCAGCGGAAGGCTGTCCTTCGAAATCGACTTGTAAAAGCGTTCCACCTCGCCCGGGATTACCGACACCTTGTCCACCACTTCGGTCTGCATCGCATTGGCGTAGGCCTGCTCTTCGTAGCGCTGGCGCATGATCTCGCGAATGTTGAAGATCGGCATGTGGTGCTTGGCCTCCAGCAGGGTGATCGACCCTTCGGTCTCGACCATCTGCTGCACCTGCTCCTCGACGCGCGACATGATGTCGGCATCGTTGACCTTCACCGAGTCGATCTGAGCCTGGTTGTAGAGCAGTTTCTGGGTCATGAGCGCCTCGAGCGCCTCGTTCATCGGGTCGCGGTCGGAGGTGTAACCCTCCTGGCGGCGCTGTTCGGTCAGTTGGCGCGCATAGTCGTCCACCTCGGAGTAGAGGATCGACGACCCGCCCACTACGGCTACCACCTTGTCGAGCATCACCTGCCGTTTCTGTGCAAGGGCGCCTGCGAACAGCAGGGCGAGCGCCACGGCCATTATACCTTTTTTCAACATCTTGATTTCGTTTATCGTTTTATTTGTCTTTCTCTTTCTTTGCTTTTTCATCGGCGAAAACCTTCACTTCGCCGGCCTCCGCAGCCCGGTTGTAAAGCTCCTCCTCGTGACCGCGGATAATCTCGCCCTTGCGCTGGTTGAACAGGATGCGGCGGATCGTCCCGCGCAGCCGTTCGAGCGGAATCGGCTCACCCTCGCGCAGCACGGCATCGATCTGGAAATAGTAGTGTGCATGGCTGTCGCGCATCTCCTGGACGGCATTCGTCGCCAGCACCGAATCGTAGCTCTGCGAACGCAACGTCGGCAGGAAACTCAGGAACTCCGGGAAGTCGATCCACTGATCGCGAAAATCGTCGACCGTGAAATTATTCTTTTCGCAAATATCCCTGAAATCCTGCTGCTGCGCCTCCGAGCGGGCCCCCATCAGCGTCTTGAGCTTCGCGGCCTGCCGGTAACCTTCGTTGAAACGGACGATGCGTCCTTTGACGATCGTGCGGTCCAACTTAAAATCGGCCTTGTGGGCGTTATAATACTCCGCGATCTCGCCGGCGGTAAACACCGTATCGACCAGACGGTCGACATAGTGCTGGTCCAACTGGCGGATCAACAGCGCCTGGCGATACTCCTCCACCATCTTCTCGATATCCTCCGCCGAGGAAGAAAAGAGCATCTCGGCCTCCTGCAATTTCAGTTGCTTGAGCACCCAGCGGTCGATATAAACCTTCATAAAGGCTGCACTGTCGTCGCCGGTAAGCCCCTGCGGGACCACCGAACGCACGTCGCCCAGCCGCAGGTCCTTGCCTCCGGCACGCGCAATGGTCGTGTCGCTGGCAAAATAACGCGGCAGCTCCCGGCAACCCGCCAGCAGCAGCACACCTGCCGCGACCGCTATTTTCGCTCGCAAATTCATATTCCGAAGGGCAAAGATACGTTTTTTACTTGTAAGTAACGCAGTGCAGGGGCGGATTATTACGCCGCAGACGGATTTTTCTCCGTCTCCTTCATGCGCCGCAACGTGCGCACCATCATATAGCCCGAAACGGCGGAGAGCGCCAGCGCCGCAATGTATATCAGCACGTAAAGCGTCCCGCTGCCCACCATATCGATCAGCAGCGCATTGCCGTGCCCGGTGGCCATCGCCAGGTAGGCCACCGCATTGTTCAGGGCATGGAGAATCATCACGGACCACAGCGAATCGGTCGCCAGGTAGACGTAACCCAGCACCAGGCCGATGACTGTGGCGCTGATCACCTGCACGGGCTGGCCGTGCAGCACCCCGAAAAAAAGCGACGAAACGAGCCACGCAGTAGTCACGCCGAACTTGTCACGCAGCGAGCCCAGCACGATGCCGCGGCAAATCAACTCTTCGAAAACCGGGGCGAAGACGACCAGCGAAAGAATGGTCCAGAACCCGCGCCCCACATTGAGCGACAGCTCGGGAAGCAGCCGCAGCAGGGGTTCGAGCACCACACCGACGGCGAAGATCAGCACGAAGGCCCACAGCAGCAGCGCGGGATTGAGCCCCCGGGCCGAAAACCGGGCCCACGTTCCGCGGCCGCCGCGCGCGCGACGATAATAGAGGAGGCCCAGCAGCGTCAGCGACATCGACCCGAAATAGAGCACGGCCATCAACTTGCCCATGGCCTCAGGTTCGAGCGATTTGAAATCGAACCCGTAACCGGCGAAGATCATGAAGAGCACCGCCACGGTTCCTACGACGATCTGCGCCCCGAGGGCGATGCCCAGCATGGCCAGCATATCGCCCACTGTCGGGAATTTCCGGCGGTTCGAACCGTCCTCCGCCATTGCCGTTTCAGGGATCTGTCCCGGGGCTGCGGACTCCGCTGCGGAAGCCGGCGTTTTTTTTTCTTCCATAGTATCGTGTAACTATCAATTCATTCCGTCTCCAAAGATAAGCAATTTTCCGCAACGGTTATGGATTTCCATTTAATTTCATTAAATTTGCCTGCTTATAAACCAATTCAAACATGGCAAAGGTAATCGCATTAGCCAATCAGAAAGGCGGCGTGGGCAAAACCACAACGGCCATCAACTTAGCGGCTTCGCTGGCCCTGCTGGGCAAAAAAGTGCTGCTGCTGGACGCCGATCCGCAGGCGAACGCCACCTCGGGACTGGGCTTCGATATCAACCTCGAAGGCATCTACGAGTGTATCGCCGGACAGAAACAGGCCGAGGAGGTGATCCTCGCCAGCCCCGATGTCAAGAAACTCTGGGTCCTCCCCTCGTCGATCGACCTGGTGGCTGCGGATACCGAACTGCCGAAAATGGAGAACGCCCATCACGTGATGAAACGCATCGTCGACTCGGTGCGCGAGAAGTTCGACTACATCTTCATCGACTGCTCGCCGTCGCTGGGTTACACCACGGTCAACATCCTCACCGCCGCCGACACGGTGCTGATCCCCGTGCAGTGCGAATACCTCGCCCTGGAAGGCCTCTCCAAACTCCTGAACACCATCCGCAAAGTCAAGAGCGGCCTGAACCCCGGGCTCGACATCGAAGGCTTCGTGCTGACGATGTACATGCGCAACCGCCTGAACAACCAGGTGGTGACCGAGGTACGGGAGCACTTCGGTTCCCTGGCCTACGACACAATAATCCAGCGTAATATCCGTTTGGGAGAAGCCCCCTCGCACGGCAAGCCCGTGATGCTTTACGACGCAGGGGCCGTCGGCTCGGAGAACTACCTGGCCCTGGCCCGGGAGTTTTTGAAACGCAACCGCAAAAGCAGTAAATAAACAAATACCGATATGAAACAGAAGGGATTAGGACGCGGGCTCGACGCCATTTTCGGCAGCGACCCCGTGGATGCCAAGCTCAAACCGATGAGCCAGATGGCCGAAATTGAAATCGCCGACATCATACCCAACCCCACGCAGCCGCGCACGCAGTTCGACGAGGAGGCCCTCGACGAACTGGCCGATTCGATCCGCCAGTTAGGGGTCATCCAGCCCGTGACGGTGAAGAAATCCGACGACGGCAAATACATCATCATCAGCGGCGAACGCCGCTGGCGGGCCGCGCAGCGCGCCGACCTGCGGACCCTCCCGGCCTACATCCGCGAGGTGGACGACGAAAACCTGCACGCCATGGCCCTCGTGGAGAATATCCAGCGGCAGGACCTCAACGCCATCGAAATCGCGCTGGGCATGCAGCGCCTGATCGACGAGTGCAACCTCACACAGGACGCCCTGTCGGAGAAGGTGGGCAAGAAACGTTCGTCGGTATCGAACTACCTGCGCCTGCTGAAACTCCCCGACGAAGTCCAATTGGCGCTCAAAGAGGGTCTGATCTCGATGGGGCACGCCAAAGCCATCGCCGGAGCACCTGCCGAAGAGCAGTTGCGCATGCTGAAAAAGTGTATCAAAAAGGGTCTTTCGGTACGCCAGATCGAAGAACTGGTCCGCACGCTCTCCGACTCCCCGGCCAAAGAGGCACAGAATGTGGAGGACGAAGAGTATCCCGAAAGCTACCTGAAACTGGTCGAACAACTCGAAAAGTTCTTCTCCCAGGAGATAGCGATCAAACGGACGAAGAACGGCGGCGGCAAAATCGTCATCGGCTTCAGCAACGACAAGGACATCGAAGAGTTCATCGAACGTTTCGCAAAACGCTCTTGATAATCATATGGTGACAATCCGGTTCAGACTTCTGCTCCTCGTCGCAGCCCTCACGCTGTGGCTGCCTGCCGGGGCGCAGCTCCATCGCGGCGCGCGTACCGTCGTCCGCGGCGGCCAGTTCGAAAAACCGGATTCACTCAAAGGCCGGCGCGACTCGCTCCGTCTGGCAGATCTTGTGCAGCAGATAGACTCGATAGCGGCACTCGACTACGCCGCCGACTCGGCAGCCGTCGCAGCCCTGCGTACCGACGACCTGCACTTCCTCGACTCGGTGGCCCTGGCGCGCTTCGACGCCGTACGACAGGGCATCGACACGGCGGCCAAGCCCCTCGTCTACAAAAAAGGCTGGTTCATAAGCGACTCGATGTCGCTTTCCAAAGTCTGCTGGATTTCGACCGTAATCCCCGGCTACGGACAGATTTACAACAAGCAATATTGGAAACTGCCGATCCTCTACGGACTGGTAGGAACCGGACTGGGGCTTTACATCCACGAGAACAAGACCTACAAACCGCTCAAACGCGAATTCGAATCCTATACGGATGCGAACCTTTCGCGTACGCCCGAACTCGACGCCCTCCAGTCCAAAATGATCCGCAGCAACACGCGGCGGCAGATGTACCTGGGCGTCACGATCGCCTCGTACATCTATTTCATCGGCGATGCGGCGGTGAGTTACAAGACCAATGACGTGTCGGATGTCAAAAAAGCCACCACGCTGGCCTGCATCTTCCCCGGCGCGGGACAGATTTACAACAAAAGCTACTGGAAAGTGCCGTTCGTCATCGGCGGATTCGCCTCGATGATCTACTGTATCGACTGGAACAACCGCGGTTACCAGCGTTTCAAGAAGGCCTACAACCTGCTGAGCGACTACGAGAAGAATCCCGACAAATACCCCAACGGCCCTACCGACGAGTTCCAGGGCCGCTACTCGGCCTCCTACATCCGCAACCTGAGGAACAACTACCGGCGCAACCGCGACCTGTGTATCATCCTCTCGGGCGCGCTGTACGTCCTGCAGATCGTCGACGCCCATGTCGATGCCCACCTGAAAGACTACGACATCTCGGACGACCTCTCGATGAACCTCGAACCGCTGGTGGATTACACTTACATCCCCAATCTCGGAAGCAACCGCCCGGTATTCGGCTTCAACCTGAGCCTCAAATTTTAGACGATGAAGAAACTCCTGACCATAGTGCTGCTTCTCGCTGTCGCCGCGTCGGCGTCGGCCCTCGACCGCAGCCCCCGCAAGAAAAAACGCGACAAAAAAGCCCAGACCGAAACCGCCGTCCCGGCAGCCGTTCCCGAAGTGGAAAAGGTCCCCGCACCCCAGCCTGAGCCTGGACCTGCGGAAGAACCCATCGTCAACGACATGACGCTGGGATTCACCCCCGAACAAACCGATTCGCTGCTGGCTGCATGGCGTGAGCGCCAGCGACAGGACGCTTACAGCGAGTTTTTCAAACAATACATCCTCGAAGATTCCACCGAGGTCATGGACAACACGCCCGACTCGGTCTATGCCCGGAGGCTGCTCGACCTCGCGTCGCCGATCCAGTTCCCCTACAACAGCATCGTAAAGGGGTACATCAACCGATACACCAACTCCCGCTACGGAACGATCAGCCGCATCCTCGGCATGTCGCAATACTATTTTCCGATCATCGAGGAGGAACTGCTCCGCGAAGGACTGCCCGTCGAACTGCGCGCACTGCCGATCATCGAGTCGGCGCTCTCCACGACAGCCGTATCGCCCATGGGAGCCGTCGGACTGTGGCAGTTCATGCCCACGACCGGCAAGAGCTACGGACTCGAAATCAACTCGCTCGTCGACGAACGCCGCGATCCCTACCGCGCCACGCAGGCCGCCTGCCGCTACCTGAAAGACCTCTTCGCCATCTATAACGACTGGTCGCTGGCCATCGCCGCCTACAACTGCGGACCGGGCAATGTCAACAAAGCCATCGCCCGTTCGGGCGGCAAGAATTTCTGGGAGATTTACGACTACCTGCCCCGCGAGACACGCGGCTATGTGCCCGCCTTCATCGGCGCATCATATGCCTACGCCTACCACCGCCAGCACGGCATCGAACCGACCGAAGCCCCGATTCCGCTCTCGGTGGACACGGTCCGGATCAACAAACTGATGCACCTGGAACAAATCTCCTCGACGATCGATCTGCCGATCGAAACCCTGCGCCAGCTCAATCCGCAATACAAACTCGACATCATCCCGGCGACAACCAAATCCTATGCACTGGTCCTGCCGCAGCGTTATGTCATGCAATACATCGCCCACGAGCCTGAAATCTACGCCAAAGACTCGATGTACCTCAAGGAATACATCAACCCGGCCAACCTCGACAAGAAACGCCAGGAGCGCAGCGGATCGGTCTATGTGGTCAAGAAGGGCGACACGCTGGGCGCCATCGCCCGCCGCTACCGCGTAACCACGACGCAGATCATGCGCTGGAACAACCTCAAGAGCGCCCACAAACTCCGCATCGGACAAAAACTCCGCATCGAAGGCAGGTAATGAATACCGATCACGATACCATCGTCGCCCCTGCAACCGCCGCCGGAGGGGCCATTGCCGTCATCCGCATCAGCGGCGGAGAGGCCTTTGCCGTCTGCGACCGGATATTCCGCGCCCGTCGGCCGTTGGCCGAAGCCGAC
The DNA here is from genome assembly GCF_018362775.1 of Alistipes montrealensis. Taxonomy (GTDB): domain Bacteria; phylum Bacteroidota; class Bacteroidia; order Bacteroidales; family Rikenellaceae; genus Alistipes; species Alistipes montrealensis. Next base: position 192,599 of record NZ_JAGYXY010000004.1, on the reverse strand, counting down.
GGGTATACCGTGCATTACGGTACGATCGCCGACGGCGACCGCGTGATCGACGACGTACTGGCGACCGTTTTCCGCGCTCCGCACTCCTATACGGGCGAAGATTCGGTCGAAATCTCGTGCCACGGTTCCTCTTACATCGTCTCTGAAATCCTTCGCCTGCTGACCGCCGCAGGCGGACGCATGGCCCAGCCGGGCGAATTCACCATCCGCGCCTACCTGGCCGGAAAACTCGACCTCTCGCAGGCCGAAGCCGTCGCCGACATGATCGCCTCGTCGTCGCGGGCCGCACATGCGCTGGCCTCGACACAGATGCGCGGCGGATACTCCGAAGAGCTCGAAGCCCTGCGCGGGAAATTGTTGAACCTGACCTCGCTGCTCGAGCTCGAGCTCGACTTTTCGGAAGAAGACGTGGAGTTCGCCGACCGGACGGCTCTGCGCGAAACGATGCTGCGCATCGCTGCGGAGATCGACCGCCTGCGCAGTTCGTTTTCGCTGGGCAACGCCATCAAGGAAGGTGTCGCCGTAGCCATTGCCGGAGCCCCGAACGTCGGAAAATCGACGCTGCTGAACCGCCTGTTGAATGAGGAGCGCGCCATGGTCTCAGAGATCGCCGGAACCACGCGCGACGTGATCGAAGAGTGTGCCAACATCGGCGGCGTGCTCTTCAGGTTCCTCGACACGGCCGGAATCCGCTCGACCGACGACCGCCTCGAACGCATGGGAATCGAACGCACGATGTCGAGCATCGAACGGGCGCAGATCGTCATTCACATGGTCGACGCATCGGCACTCGCAGGGCCTGTTCCCGCCCCCGGTTTCCCGCTTCGGCCCGGGCAGAAACTCCTGACCGTAATCAATAAACTCGACAAAGCTCCCGTAGCGCAGCAACTGCCCGAAGGGGCCATCGGCATCTCGGCGAAACATGGTAAAGGCATCGACACCCTGTGCGACGCCCTGCGCTGCGCCGTCGACACCGAAGCGCTCTACCACGGCGACCCGGTCGTTTCGAACAGCCGCCACTACGAGGCCCTCACGGCGGCCTGCGAAGCGTTGGGCCACGCCCTCGACGGCCTCGCGAACAGCCTTCCGACCGATCTGCTGAGCGAAGAAATCCGCCAGGTCATCACCCTCCTCGGCGCCATCACCGGCCGCGGCGCCATCGCCCCCGATGAAATCCTGCAAAACATCTTTTCGAAATTTTGCATCGGCAAATAGGAGCCGATAACCAACGATCAACAACACTCAGTAACGATTACTTAGGCGCTCATTCAGAGCGCCTAACAGCGTTTGCACTTTATCGCCGCTGCGATTGCATATGCAATCTTGCGTACTTTTTTCACCCCCGTTTCTCCCCCGAGCCCCAATGTCTGCAGGGGTACTCGATTCCGTCTCCAAGGTTCTGGAAAATTGAGACGAGCCGATACGAGGTGCGACGTAGAGGTCGGAGCAGCAACACAATCGGGAACCTTTATCGGAGCCATTATGAGTAGTAACCTACGAATCGAGTGCATTTGCGAGTTCTGCGGCCGACGGTTTATCGCAAAGACCACTGTAACAAGATTTTGCTCCCACACATGTTCTCAGCGCCATTACAAGAGAGATCACCGCCGACGAGATATTGGGCAAAATCTCCCGGAGTTTGCCACCTCTCCGGCTCCCATACAACCTATTCTAATGTCAAAAGAGTATATGGGCTGTCAGGAGGTCGCGAATATGATGGGAATAAGCCGAGCAACGGTTCATCGCTATTGCGCGACCGGAAAGTTCCGGTGTGTGCGGCTCAACCGGAAAATCTTTATCCGCAAAAAGGATATCGATGCCCTGTTCGACAATGCAGAACCATACGAAGTAATGCCTGTAAACAGAGCCCCGATCACCGAATTTTATACGATGCAAGAAATTACGGAAAAATTCGAAGTATCCGAATCCACTGTATATAATATGGCAATTGCAAAACAAATTCCCAAGGTACTCAGCCAGGGAAAAACCATTTACAGTAAAAAGCATATCGACCGCCATTTTGCCCGCAAGCTCCCCGATCCGCAGGTTGCCGAATGGTACACCGTGGAAGAGATTCGGGAGAAATACAACATGAGCGTCTCAGCGGTCTACTCCTTCACTTCGGAGTACGGTATCCCTCGCAAGAAGAGCCGCGGCAAGACCTACTACTCGAAATCACATACGGATCAGCACCCCAAAATGCGCCGTCCCGATCCGTCGATCCGCGAGTGGTACAGCATGAACGACATCGTGACGCTCTACAACTTCGAACCGGGTTATGTGTCGAATCTAATCTATAAAAATCCGATCCCGAAAATCCGGCGCGGCAACAAAGGCTATTACTCCAAGGAACATTTCGACCGGCTTGTCCGCGAGAAGCTGCTCGTACCGGAGTACTACACCGTCGAGGAAGCCATGGCAAAATACAACCTGACGCGGGACACACTCTATCATCACATCCGGTATAACAACGTACCGAAGATCAAAGATGGACGCTATGTCAAAATTTCAAAACCACACCTCGACGCCATTTTCGAACAACCGATTATAATCTAATACATAAAAACTATGGGAACAAAAGTAACACTCCGCCACAAGCCGATCACACGAAACCGAGAATCGCTCTATCTGGATTTCTATCCTCCGGTCCGCTGCAAAGCGACCATGAAACTCGTTCACAAGGAGTATTTAGGGATTTACATCTACCAGAATCCACAGAACGAAATTCAGCGCGACTACAACCGGGAAATGCTCTACAAAGCCGAAGCGATCCGATCGGTGAGGGTGCAGTCGTGCATCAACGAGGAGTTCGGCTTTTTGGACAAGCACAAACTCAAAGCCGACTTTCTCGATTTCTTCCGAAGCATCGCCCTAAAGAAAGACCCCAAATGGCGGATGGTCTACAAACATTTCGAAAAATTCTGTGGCGGCAAGTGTTCGTTCGGGGAGGTGACGGTCGATCTGTGCCGCCGCTTTCGCGACTACCTGATGACCACGCGCCAACTCAAATTCACCAACAAGAAGATGAAGTGCAATTCCGCCGCAGGATACTTCTCGACCTTTCGCGCCCTGCTGAAGATCGCCTACCGCGACAAGCTGATCCGCGAGAACGTCAACGATTTTCTTGAAAAAATCGAGTACGAGGACACCCGACGCGAGTTCCTGACACTGGACGAACTGAAGCGGCTGGCCGATACGCCCTGCAACATTCCGGTTCTCCGACACGCGGCGATCTTCTCCTGCTTCACAGGGCTTCGGATCAGCGATATACTCCAACTCGAATGGAAACATATCTCTCAAGCTTCTGACGGCGGTTGGTGGATGCGCATCCGCACCGAAAAGACAGAAACCGAGGCGACGCTGCCCATCAGCGACGAAGCGTTGGAATACTGCGGCCAACCAGGTACGGGCAAAGTATTTAAAGGGCTGGAACGTTCGATGACCCAACATCCACTACAGAAATGGATTCGCACAGCAGGGATAGAACGCAATATCACCTTCCATTGCTTCCGCCACACGTTCGCCACACTTCAGATAGCATTAGGCACGGACATCTTTACCGTCAGCAAAATGCTCACCCACAAAAATGTCTCGACGACGCAGATTTATGCCGAGCTGGTCAACGAAAAGAAGCGCGAGTCGGCGAATCGGATTTCACTGAAGTAATTTGTTATTATACGAATTTTTGCATCGTTATAACACAATTGTATAACGATGCAAAAATCGAATAAATGATTTTTGTAAACATTTCTGTAGCCGCCCTCTATTTGATTATAAAGGGTTTTCTATGGAACAGACAGTACTCACATTCGAAAAATTGCCCGAAGCGGTGGCTTATCTGGTTACTGAAGTTAACAACATTCGCAGGCTGTTAGAGCAACAGCGACAGCCATTGCCATCCAAACGCCTCCCGGTCGGAATCGAAGATGCCTGCCGCGTGGTTATGAAAGCCCGGTCGACGGTTTACACCCTGGTTCGAAAAGGGCTAATCCCGTGCTGTAAAAATGGTAATCGACTCTATTTTTATGAAGATGAGCTGCTCGCATGGATCGCCAATGGCAAAAAGAAAAGTATCGCCGAGACCAAAGCCGAGATCGAAGCACAAATGCAACAGTCTGTCCGGCATAAACCGGCCATGAGAAATTTATGAAAATAAAAACAATCTACGACTAAAAGATATGAATTGCCTCAAAAATGTGCCTCAAAACGGTAATATTCAGTCAAATATCAGGCCAATGGCATTATTTAAAGCCCACAGAACCTCGTTTTCAACAGCGGCACCTGACTCATAATCCGAAGGTCGCACCGAAATCGGGTTAGCAATTATCCGATGAGTCAGGTGCCGAGTCGGACAAACACTAATTTTTAACATATGATAAAAAATCAATTCGACCTGAAAGTATCCGCAGTCATACGGCCGGACTTCAGGAGGCAATGCAAATCAGGAGCGTATGTTCTTCGGTTATTTATCAACTGCCCTTCGCAAAATCGAAAAAGTTATCCGTTAAACATTCGGGCTACAAGAGCGGAATGGGAGAAAATAAGTTCCCATTCATTTTTTTCGGCCGTGCTTCCCAAAAAAGAGGTCATAATCGACACGCTTGCATCGGCATATAAAATCATCCAAAGTCTCGGCGATGATTTTTCATTCAAAGAGTTTGAAAAGCGAATGTTCGGATATACAATTCCGGACTATGATAAGAAAGATGTCTATGCGACTTATCATGCTAAAATAACACAATTAAACAAAGAAGGACGGATTGGATCGGCAGAAATATACCGCAACTCAATGGAATCCATACAAGGCATTCGAAAAAGGCTCAAATTCGACGATGTAACCGTAGAGTTTTTATACAGATACGAACATCATATGAAAAAGCACGATTGTAGTAATTCCACAATCGGAATTCATCTGAAGCATTTGAGGGCCATAGTCAATATGGCAAGGTCCAACGGGATTACAATGAATTATCCGTTCGGCAGAAGATCGCAAAATAAATATGAAATCCCGGCATCGAGAAATACGAAACGTGCGATAAGCCGGGAGGAATTAGCAACATTAATCTCATACGAGCCGACAGCGGACGAAGCATGGGCCAGAGATATGTGGTTGTTCAGTTTTTATTGCAACGGAATGAATATGATCGATATATTTTACCTGAAATGGAAAAATATCCGAGACGAGTTCCTGTATTTCACAAGGGAAAAAACAAAATACACGGCAAGAACTGTGGTGCAAATAGAGATCTTCCTAACACCCCAAGCACAAGCGATCATTGAGAAATGGAAAATCGGAGGTCGAAAAAAACGAGACAACTATATTTTCGGAGTCTTCGACGAATTCATGTCTCCTTCCGAAAGAATGACCGTTCATAAGATAGCAATCAAACACATCAATAACACCATGAAAAAAATAGCAGAAAAACTAGGCATCAAAAACAGGATCACAACCTTCGTAGCTCGGCACACATGGGCTACCATTCTCATGCAGAATAATATTTCGGTCGCCTATATCTCAAAAGGCCTTGGACATACGTCCCTGCTTACGACAGAAAAGTATCTGGCAGATTTCGACCAAGATAAAAAACGTGAGGTTGGGGCATTAATTTCAGGACTGGGAACACAACACAAATAATGTTTTCCTTATATATACGCCTTATTTACTTTTATTTTATTTGCATAATCCGCATAGAATAACTATCTTTATCCCTAAAGAAAATTAAATATGGCAAAAGAGATTAACCCATTTATAGTTACCGGCAAGATTGAACCAGCTTATTTCTGTGACCGGGTGCAGGAATCGGCCAGGCTCATCAAGTCGCTTACCAATGGCAACAACATGGTCATCATCTCGCCCCGCCGTATGGGTAAGACAGGACTGATTCAGTTTTGTTACGAGAAACCCGAGATTAAGAACGAATACTACACATTTTTCATCGACATTCTGCATACGTCGAGTCTGCGGGAATTTACCTACTTGCTCGGTCGCGCGATTTACGAAACCCTCCTGCCCCGCAGCAAGAAGATGGCAAAGCTATTCGTTCAAACGCTCAAATCAATCAGTGGGAAATTCGGATTTGACCCGATCAGCGGACTGCCGACATTCAACGTCGAGCTGGGAGACATCGACCGACCGGAATATACCTTGGAAGAAATTTTCCAGCTGTTGGTCGCTGCAGATAAACCTTGTATCGTAGCCATCGATGAATTTCAACAGATAGCAAAATATCCGGAGAAGAATATTGAAGCCTTGCTCCGAACTCATATTCAAAAGATTCGCAACTGCAACTTCGTCTTCGCCGGCAGCGAACGCCACATGATGCAGGAGATGTTCATGTCATCGGCCCGGCCTTTCTACCACAGTGCAGATGTCATGGAGCTGAACGCAATCATTCCCGACTTATATATTCCATTCATCGTCGGACACTTCGAGTCGCGCAACCGACGTATCAGCGGCGAGAATGTTGAAAAAGTGTACAATCTCTTCAAAGGGCACACCTACTATATCCAGAAAACATTCAATGAGGCTTTTGCAGACACCTCCGAAGGAGATGAATGCACCATTAAGACCCTCCGCAGTGCAGTCAATAACCTGATTGCATACAACGACACTATCTTCCGAGAGATTTTATCCAATATCCCGGAAAAACAAAAAGAGCTACTTTATGCAATCGCCAAGGACGGTGAAGCAGAAAAAATCACGTCCGCGGAGTTCATCAAACGCCACAGCTTGACCTCAGCCAGCTCCGTTCAATCCGCAACGAATAAATTGCTGGAAAAGGATATCATCACTGAGATCAACAAAGTTTACTCAGTTACAGATCGGTTATTCGGAATGTGGATAAACAATCTGTATGGAAATCCTCACAATGGATTACAGTCTCTTAACAGTAAGAATTAATTACAGATTATCTCCAAAATCAAGAATGATGAACAGCATAATATCCTTATGGCAGAAAAGCCCAGAAATCTTTACAGAAAAGAATCTCAGTCAAATATTATCTTTTGCAGGAGAAGGACATCTGAAAGACGGCAGTCAGGCTTCTGCCGAATTCAGAGAGCTTCTGGGATTAATTCAAACACCACTGCTCTGTACATATGCCGAGAATTGTTTGGCCAACAAATTCGATGACAATGGCTTTGCCCTTCAGGATATTGTCAATCAAATTGGTTGGCGTTTAGGATTTCAATCTGAGCATGGTCTGTACCGAGGAAAAAAGAACGATATCGGATTCGACGGAATATGGAGATCTTCAGATGGTCACAGTATTGTGGTAGAAGTAAAAACTACGGATGTTTACCGCATAAACCTTGACACAATTGAAGGATACAGACAAAAATTAATTGAGGCCGGGAAAATAAACAAACGCCAATCTTCAGTACTCATAGTAGTCGGCAGAGAAGATACAGGAGACCTTGAGGCTCAAATAAGAGGCTCAAGGCATGCTTGGGATATTCGCCTTATCAGCATTGATGCCCTAACAAATTTACTAAAACTTAAAGAATCTCTGAACGACACAAAGACAATCCAACAAATCAATGAGTTACTGAAGCCTCGGGAATATACCCGTGTTGACAAATTGATTGAATTGATATTTACAACATCCCAAGATCTGCAATTAACAGAGATTGACGAAGATGAGATTGCCTCTGCCACACAAAACAATGAGGACAAACCAGATAAACCGAAGACCGTTCCCGTGAATTTTCACGATGACTGCGTAAAAAAGCTGGAACAGCATTTTAAGCAGGAACTGCTTCGGCAATCCAGAATCTCTTATGCAAATAAAAGCAATGAACTAGCCTTGATTTGTTCGATTTCCAGAGTACATAAACAGGGCCAATACAAAAAATACTGGTTTGCATTCCATCCTTATCAAGAAGCCTTTTTAAAAGGACATAAAGAGGCATATGTTTGTTTCGGATGCGGTGATTCAGATCAAACCTTTGCGATCCCATTTAAAGTTTTTAAAACTTTAACTCCACAAATGTGGACGACTACACGAAGTGACGGAAATATGTACTGGCACGTAAATATACATCATAGGAATGGGAAATATTTACTGGCTCAGCCAACCGGTAAAGAAGCAGAAACAATTGATATTACTCACTACAGAATAAACATTAAATCCAATATTACTCATTGACTATGGATAATGCAAGAATAATAACAAAACTACGAAAAGCTAGGATAATATTCCTGAAATTTATCTCAGCTAATGACGTTGGGGCGACAGGGGCTCATCAGGCAGGATTTTATCTTGCGAAAAATACATGGAGGCTTTTCTTTGACTCTCCGGGCATAAAAGGGCAAAATAAGGACAAATACGTCACAATACGATGGAACGAGACTTTTGACACAGAAAGCCGGGTTATCTATTATGGAACTGGAACCCGCAACGAATATCGATTAACCCGATTCGGCCTGAATTTTCCTTATTTAAAGGAGAATAACATCAACGATCTTTTGATTCTCATACGTAATCCCGAAGAAACATTTGAAGGTTTTGTGATCAATAAACATGATGTAACCAATTTCTTTAAAGAATCCGGGATTTCCAAAATACCAGAAAAAGGAAGCTTAACTATATCCGGAGAAGATTTAATCAATAAAAAACAAGAGGATACCATCGATAGTGAAGAGGAAATTTCATCCGGAGAGAAAAGATATTTACGACAAACAATAAATTCGGAAATCAATGAAGGGAGTGTTGTAAAAAAGAAATTTTTTAACCCCAAAGCACATATTCTCAGTCTTCTGGGAGATGAGTTAATCAAAAGTCCGGTAATGGCAATTTATGAACTCATCAAAAACAGCTATGATGCTGATGCAAAAAATGTTAATGTATATTTCAGTGATATTGAAGATACAGAAGAAGCCTCCATTGTCATCACAGACGACGGAACAGGCATGACCTCAAATATAATTGAAAATATATGGTTGGAACCGGGAAGTGATTACAGAAAACCCATCGATCCGAATACAGGTTTGAGAAAAATCATAAAATCACCGATATACGAACGAACCCCAATGGGAGAAAAAGGTATTGGCCGATTTGCTGTTCACAAATTAGGCTCTGAAATACTCCTTATCACCCGTCCTTTGCTCATTACTCGCAATAATGACGGCAAAATTGAGTATTCAAAGCTCGCTGATTATGAGATACAATTATTTATAGATTGGAAGGAATTCAATCAGTCAAAACATTTATCCGAGATTCCGATATCTTGGCAAATTAAAACGTCCCCTTCAACATTCCTATTCAAAGATACCAGCGGCACATCTATCCATTTAAGTGGATTAAAAGAAATCTGGACCAGAGGTATGGCGAGAGAACTGAAGAATCATACCCTTTCCATGCTGTCTCCTAAATTAGAAAAAGACAGTTTTAACATTAATCTGATTTTCAATAATGAATGGCTGGCAGGCTCTCCATCTATTGATGAATTTCTTCTCGAGGCTCCTTATAAGTTTACTGCTATTGTTGACGAAAATTTCAATCTGATCTTTAGTTATCAATTCTTACTAAAAAATAATCAGGAAATCGGAAGCAGAGAAATCAATAATAATCACGAGTATAATAAAAATATCAAAGGCAGCCTGAGGCCTTTCCTCAGATCAGCTTATGAAAAACAAGGATTTGACCGAATTGAGATCGATTCTCTTCTTAATGAATTTGATGCAAATCTGAATAAAACCCCCTTCGGAGACTTAAAATTCGAATTTTACTCATATGATCTTGATGCTGCTTCATTAAGAGATTACTCTAGTGATAATCGTTACACCAAAACACTATTAAGAGAGCACTCTGGCATAAAAGTATATAAAGGAGACCTTCGCGTTTTCGACTATGGTGAAAAAGGAAACGACTGGCTCGGAATAGACTTGGAGCGTATCCAAAACAAAGAATGGTTTTCAAATAACCAGAATATAGGGTATCTGTATCTGAATCCGGAACAATCCATCTCCTTGATAGAAAAAACAAATCGGGAAGGATTCGTCCACAATAAAGCCTATGAGATATTTTACATAATTGTAAAATATCTGCTCAACGAATTTAAAACGATCAGGCAAGTAGATCGTATAAGATGGTTAAAATTCAATCGAAAAGTATCCGAACAAACCTTTGATGCTAGGTTCCAGACATTTAAAAATCTTATTCAAGATGCTGAAATAAAAAATGAAGAACATAAACAAAAATTAATCACTGAGGCGGAAAAGCTTGAAGAAAAATATGAAGAGGATACTAAAATCCTGTTAATCCCTGCCGGAGTGGGAATGACGGCATCAGTGGCACTGCATGAAATTGAAAAATTAGTCCCTCGGATGGAAACGACAGTCAGACAAGAAGATATTGATAAAGATAAAATAAGGAGCGAAGTTGTAGAATTAAAATTCTACACAGATGGTATTATCTCCGTCTTAAGGAAAGGGGGGAGTGAGGAAACTGATATTAATGCAGCAATCGAGCGAGCCATAAATAATTATATATTTAAAGTTCGGGATCGCAATATAAAAATAAATACGAACTTGGACAAAACAATCGGGAACCTCAAAGTTGAGAAAAGATTTCTTATCACTATGTTGATGAACCTATTGGACAATAGCATTTATTGGCTAGATACTGTCAACAGGCCTCAGCGTTCAATATTTATAAAAAGCTTTAAATATAATGATACACCAACCATTATTGTAGCAGACAATGGGCCTGGATTCAAAGATAGCATATCAGAAGTCGTAACTCCATTCTTTTCAAGAAAAGCAAACGGCATCGGGATAGGACTATATTTGATAGACACAATTATGATGCAATACGGAAAGTTCGATATCATTGACAATGCAGAAGCATCCGATTATGGAGTCCCGGAAGAATATAATGGGGCAATTGTTAAACTAGTTTTCAATAAAATATAACTACGACTATGAAATACCTCGAACCCAACGTTGTAATTGTAGATGACAAAATTGATGAGATCAAAGGACTGATAGACCATTATCGCTCCCAAGGCATCGGATGTAAGTATTTTAATGCTGATCTCAATAATGGAGATAACTATCCGGATAAACAGATGTCAGATGTAATGTTATTATTTCTTGACTTATACTATTCTGATGGGCCTCTTGATAGTGGATTCGACCCAGAGTTATCAACAAGTTGGGTAAGATCAATTATCCATCCCGGAGCATTTTATATTTTAATTCTATGGACAAAGGATTCTGCGCAGGCAGAACTTGTTACCAACAAGCTAGACGAACTTAATCTTCATCCGTTCCAAACACTTATTGAGAGTAAAGGCTCCTACGCTATTGACAAACCAGAAAAATATGATTATGATAAGCTATTCAACTCTATAACTGCTAGAATCGAAGAAACGCCTGAAATAGAGGAGATTCTGATTTGGAAAAGCACCATTAAAAGAGCATGTAATGTAGTGTTAGGGGGATTGATTTCACCTGAAGTAACAGAATTTACAAATAAATTACAGAAGATCATTACTTGTCACGGAGGAGAGATTATATCACAGGCAGAGGATTCCCAACGGAAACGGTCAACTTTATTTGAAGCTTTAAACAACGTCCTAATTTCTAATGCACCTCAATATGATTCAGAGGCAGAAATATCAAAAAAAAACGAAACCAACCTATATAAGGTATCAGACGGTAGATCCACACAAATAGACAATCAACTGAACAGTTGGTTTCATTTTACGTTAAAAAATAATCTGAACGATAAAATTGCCCCCGGCATTATCGCAATAAATAACAATGCTGATTTACAAAAATACTATTCTATAAAAGATGACCCAAGTGTCATGAAAAGCCTGTCGGAACAGTTGAATTCAAAACAGGCAGTAATTGACGATATTGTTCTCAATATTACCAGACCTTGTGACTATGCTCAGAACAAATATGGTAAAAACCTTAAATTACTAAGCGGCCTTCTGATAAAAAAACCCGAAAAAAATAAAAAACAAGATTGCAAAACAAATGGACCGGCACCGGACTGCCTCGTAATTTTAGATCATCTTTATCTTGATAAGGATGAGCCGGATGTGACTTTAGTATTCGACCTCAGGTATAGTTTTTCTGTCCCCGAGTCTATATTTCCCGAGACCCTCCAGAATATAAAAATGCTGAATAAAGAATTATTATCTGAAATACAAGTTAAATACAGTAGTTATTGCAGCCGATTGGGATATACCAAAATTTATTGATTCACAATAGAGAAGTTAAAAGAGAGAACATGGCTGACGTGCATACACCGGAAACTCGCAGCTACAATATGAGCCAAGTCAGGAGTCGGAATACTAAACCAGAGCTTATAGTCAGGAAATATCTGTTTTCCCAAGGGTTTCGTTACAGAATAAATGTAAAACGACTTCCGGGGACTCCGGATGTTGTTCTGACTAAATATAAAACAGTCATTTTTATCAATGGCTGTTTTTGGCATGGACACGATGGTTGTAGGTATTTTGTCATTCCGCAAACACGAACAGAATGGTGGATTAACAAAATCAACCAGAACAAGCAGCGAGATCTAAAAAATTTAAACATACTCAAACAGTCCGACTGGCACGTGATTACAATCTGGGAGTGCCAGCTAAAACAGGATGCAATCAGCACCACTCTTGAAGAGATAAAAAAAGAAATCCTTTCAGAACAATAATCTAACCAAGCATTATGTCTATATTTGTATCTTGAGATATTATATTACGATGACAAAGAAAATAAAGGCAGATACTCATTATCAGCTAGAAGCCTCTGAAATATTAAAAGTAAAAAGTCAGGATAGTCCCACGCCGGAAGAAATGCTGGCTGTAATGACACACTGGATACATAATCAAGGTCCTGTTGCAAAATATTACAGCAAGGATTGCCGCAAATATTTGCAACTTCTGCTCAAGAAGAAATATCCGGATTTGAGTAATCCGGAATCAATAGTCCTGAAAGATATTGAGAAATACAGATTATTATCAGATGTATTAAACACACCTTATCCCGCACCCAAACGGAAGAAATTTACTTTTATAGATCTTTTTGCAGGGATGGGTGGGTTTCGCATTGCCATGCAAAATCTCGGAGGCAGATGTGTTTATTCATCTGAATGGAATAAATATGCACAAAAAACATATCTTGCAAATTTTGGGGAAATGCCTTTTGGCGACATAACCAATGAAAAAAACAAAAATTATATCCCAGACAATTTTGATATATTATGTGCCGGATTTCCATGCCAGCCATTTTCCATTGCAGGAATATCCAAGAAAAACAGTCTGGGACGTGCCCATGGTTTCTTAGACGAAACACAGGGAACGCTCTTTTTTGACGTTGCTGAAATAATTCGGAGGAAACAACCCAAAGCTATTTTTCTGGAAAACGTCAAAAATTTGCAGTCACATGACAGAGGAAATACATTCAGAGTTATTTCTAATACATTAAGAGAGCTAGGATACAACATCCACTACCAAATCATGGACGGCAAACATTTCGTTCCCCAGCATCGTGAACGTATTATGATTGTGGGTTTTCGAAACGACATATTTCATGGAGAAGAGAATTTCACGTTTCCGAGCGTGAATGAAGTCTCAACTAAAATCAGTGAGATTTTGGAAAACAATGTTGATGCAAAATACACTTTAACTGACAAATTATGGACATACCTACAGAATTATGCGTTAAAACATCAGGCTAATGGCAACGGGTTCGGATTCGGGCTCGTCGATTTGAATGGGATTACGAGAACACTAAGTGCAAGATATTATAAAGATGGTTCTGAAATACTTATACCACAAGGACCTGATAAGAATCCTCGTCGCCTCACAACACGGGAATGTGCCCGTTTGATGGGCTACGAAGACAAGTATATCATCAATGCGGTATCCGATGTCCAGGCATATCATCAATGCGGAAACTCTGTCATTGTCCCCCTTATTTCCGCAGTTGCCAAAAATCTGGTAAAAACGATGCTCAGAGATGAGAGAAGATAATATTGTAAGAGATGCCATTGTATCTGTAGTAAGCTAAACAGCAACATTTTGCAAGTTCATATCAGCCAATGATGCCGGAGCTTCAGGTGTCATAAATCTGGATATTTAACATCAACTAAAGCATGGCGTTTATTCTTCGAACGTCCCGGCAACCGGAAGGAAAGAAAAGAGCGAAGCATAAATATAAAATGGCAAAATGACTTTGTATCTCAAAGTCGCTTTCTTACTATGGAAGTAAAAATGAATACAGATATAACCCGATTCGGACGAAACTTTCCGTTCCTTACAGACAGAATGTCGGAGATCTTTTGATCCTGCGCCACATTGCGAGGATTAACATGAAGGATATGTCCTGTCATCAGATGAAGATATTGAGGCTTTTCTCAATGCATTTGGCATGAGTCCGGTCGAAACAAATGCGTTAATCAAAAAACTATATCATTAACCCGGAAGATGCCCTGCTGGAGATATTTCAGAATATTCTCAACTCTTACAACCAATTTCCAACAACAGTAGATATGGCGAACTATGCTTGGGATTGCTTTATCAAAACACACCAATAACGGATGTTATGATATGCCAAAATCCGGATAAACATATATTATCATGTATCAATACTGGATATGAGTTATTTAAAGCATTCAAGGTCAAACTATACACTACAGATATAAAAGCTGGATTTAAAAATACAGACAGAACTTATAGCATTTTCCAATCAAATACTCAATCGTAGAAAAAGTCGTGCAGGCAAATCTTTGGAGTATCACCAGTTAACAACATTCACGACTTGCAAATTACAGTACGAAACTCAAGTTGCAACAGAAGGATACAAGAAACCAGACTTCATCTTTCCAGGAACGCCTATAAAAACCTTGCACTAACATTTCGTTCTCAAAGATTTATTTATATTTACCACAATAGAAAACAGGTCTCTTATAAAATCATAAAACACTTATTTTCAATACAATTAAAAAACAGTAAGAATAGACACAGCAAACTGATAACAAAGACGTTGTAATTTCAGTCTAAAATCGAGGGGCATTCAGCTCCAAATTATTCAATTTAAAGTTATTTCTCAGATAATGAAAACAGTAGATTTTCTGCATCGGAAAGTGACATAATTTATTCTTTATAAACTATAACAATAAGGGGCACTCTGTGAGAGTGCCCCTTATTGTTCGGACCGTCAGGCCAATAAACATTACAGACCGGAATACACGGCCCAAACTCAGGTAAAGCATCTTCCGGGGACAGCATAAAGTTGTTTACGATGAACCCATGGCACACTCCGCAACCATCCGAGCGCCTGATTGCGGTAAAAACGGGATACATTTCACGATGTTAAGGCTGAATTACTTGGTTATTACGGGAATTTTTGCGAATATTGTAAGCAGTTGTACGCGGAACGTAAAAAATAAGGGCAAAATTATAATCCGAAAGGCTCGCGGCGTTAAATATGAACATAAAGAAAAACAGGGACGACGCGTCTTTATGGAATCGATTTCTCGGCGGAGACCGGGAAGCCTATGCGCATATTTTCGAAAGATATGTCCGTGTACTGTTCATGTACGGATCCCAATTTACCGGAGACCGGGAATTGGTAAAAGATTGCATTCAAGATGTCTTTGTCAAAATATACTCCAACCGGCGCAACCTCCACCCTACCGACAACATCAAATATTATCTTTTCGCAACACTTCGCAACAGCCTTATCAACAGTTTGAAACGGGATAAGAGCAGGTTCGGAACAGGCAACGCGGCCAAAGCGAAAGAACCGGCCTGCGAGGATGCCTCGCGTAGAATCGAAATTCAGGAAGAAGAAGTGATGATGCAGGACAAAGTCGCCGAAATCATGTCGACCCTCACGCCGCGCCAGAAGCAGGCAATGCATTACAGGTATATCGACAACCTCAGCATCAGCGAGATTTCCGATGTCATGAACATGAGTTACCAGGCCGTCCTGAACACCATCCAGCGGGCCTTGAAGCGTATCCGGACGAATTATCTGAATTAATTTCCGGAAAAATGATTATAAAATCCGGGCAGCGGTGTTTACTGTATAAAACCGCTTCTCCGGATGAACGACAACGATTATAACTTATTCACGCTCGAAGATTTCCTTTCGGACGATTTTTTCATCGCATCCGTGAAAAATCCTGTTCGGGAAAGCATCTCTTTTTGGCAGGATTTCGTAGCTTCCGATCCTCCCAATATCAGTGAATATTTCGTTGCCAGAAGGTATGTCGAATCCTCCAACGAAATCCTGCCTTTCATCACCGATCAGGAAATTTCCCGGCTCTGGGATAATATTGCGGCAGAAACAGGACTGAACAAACCGAAGCGATTTCTCCGCCGGAAATACGTGCTCTATCCGACGGTAGCCGCCGCATCGGTACTGCTGCTGTTTGCGTTATGGACCGCAATCAATAATCCGCCGCACGGCGAAATCTACGAATATGCCTGCGCAAAAACCGATTCTGCCGGCAGCAAAGAAACCAAGCTGATCCTTTCCGATGCCAAAACAGTGGTTATCACCGACAAAGAGGCTGAAATACGCTACGACGATTCTAAAATCACGGTAAGCCGGTCGGAGATACCCAAGAAAGAATCGGCCAAATACAACCAGCTCATCATTCCGAAAGGCAAAATGTCGCGGCTCACCCTGTCCGACGGAACCAAGGTGTGGGTCAATGCGAATACGCGTGTCGTCTATCCGGCGGAGTTCATCGGCAAACAGCGTGAAATCTATGTCGACGGCGAGATTTTCCTCGATGTAGTACACGACGACCGCCCGTTTATCGTGCGGACCAAGGGACTGAATGTCGAAGTCATGGGAACCCGCTTCAACGTATGTGCGTACGACAGCCAAAAACTCGAACGCATCGTCCTGGTAGAAGGCTCCGTAAGGGTCGCAGACAATGCGGGGCGGAATAAAACCGTCCTCGAACCGGAACAGATGTACGAGGCCTCGGAAGGCGGGACGCGCATCGAGAAAGTCGATGTCCGCAAATATGCCTCATGGATCGAAGGGGCCTACTATTTCGACAAGGAGAAACTGGAGACCGTCGCCCGGCGTCTTTCGGATTACTACGATGTTTCGATCGTTTGCAGCGAACGGGCGGGCGGATTCATCTGTTCCGGCAAACTCGACCTGAAAGGTAACCTCGACGACGTATTGCAGGGATTGAGCCTGAGTATGCCGGTGACCTGCGAGCACGTAGGAGACAACATGTACATAATCGTACTCAAAGACAAATAAAACCAACCTTAAACCCGAAAAACCGAAGAGCCTATGAGATAAAAAACGAGCCTGTAAAAAAACGGCCGAGCGATACTGGTACTATCGCCCGGCCTGTGATCTAACCGTTAAAATGCTAAAAATTAACTATTAAATCCTTACAAAGGTATGAATAATAACAATAAATCATGCTGTAAGAAATCATTATTTCGTCGGGGATTGTGTGTGATACAGTTGGCGTTTCTGTTTTTGTCGCCCGGAATGTGGACGGCAAACGCCGCAGCAGCACTCCCGAAAGCCACTCACCTGTCGATCCAGGCAAAAAACAAGCCTATAAAGGAGATATTGGCCGAGATCGAGAAAAAGACCGAATATATTTTCTTTTATTCCAACGACATCGTCGATGTCGACCGCAAAGTCTCGGTCGACGTGAACAACGGAACCGTCGAAACGGTCCTCAACCAGATTTTCAGGGCGACCGACAATTCTTATGAAATCAAAGACCGCCAAATCTTTATCGTAAAGACGGAGAAGCAGGCCGCAGAAAAGAGCGAGCCGGCACGGCGGCAATCCGGGACCAAACGAATCACCGGCACGATTACCGATACCAAAGGGACCCCGCTGGCAGGCGTAAACGTGATCGTAAAAGGGACGACGATCGGAGTATCGTCCAACATCGACGGTACATACGTGATCGATGTTCCGATGAATTCGTCGCTCGTATACAGTTACATCGGATACCTGAACCAGGAGATAACGCCCGGAGCCGAGAGCATCTGCAATATCGTCCTCAACGAGGATAACCGGGTGATGGAAGAGGTCGTGGTGGTCGGGTTCGGGCAGCAGAAGAAAGAGAGCGTCATCGGCGCCATCCAGTCGTTCAAAACCTCGGACATGAAGATGCCGGCAGCTAACCTGACGAATAGTTTTGCCGGCCGTATCGCCGGTGTAATCTCGGTGCAGCAGTCCGGAGAACCGGGCGCAGACGGAGCTAATTTCTGGATTCGCGGCGTGAGCACCTTTGCCGAAGCCGCACAGAATCCGCTGATCCTGATCGACGGGGTGGAGTGTTCGTCATATGACCTGAATGCACTCGCCCCCGAAGTGATCGAGAATTTCTCGATCCTCAAGGACGCCACGGCGACAGCCCTCTACGGATCGCGCGGTGCAAACGGCGTGATGATCGTGACGACGAAAACGGGCCAGGGCGGCAAACCGAAGATAAACCTGCGCGTCGAAGGACGCATGTCGATGCCTACGCAAATCCCGGAGCTTGCCGACGGCGTGCAATATATGCGCATGTTCAACGAAGCCATCGAAGCGCGTACTCCCGGAGCAGAACCGAAATTTTCGGAAGAGGCGATCCAGGGAACCATCAACAAACTCAACCCGTATGTGTACCCCAACGTCAACTGGTATAAAGAACTCTTCAAACAGCAAACCTATACGCAGGCGGTCAACCTGAACGTCTCGGGAGGTATTGCCAAGCGCGTGACCTACTTTATGAGCGCTTCGATCACCAACGAATCGGGCCTGTTGAAACAAGCCCCGGAAAATCCCTTCAAGAACAATATCCACAACCTGCGTTATTCGTTCCAGTCGAACGTCAGCAGCCAGCTCACCAAAACCACCAAGATCGGCGTAAAACTGAATATCCAGGTGCAGGATTACACCGGGCCGCTCAACGACGTGAATTATCTCTTCGGCCGGGTGATGTGGGCCTCACCTTCGCAATTCCCCGTAAAATTCCCGCAGACCGAAGAGATGAACTACATTCCTTTCGGCAACAAATCGGGCGGCCCCCAGCAGAACATGTTCGCCAACCCCTACGCGTCACTGGCGCAGGGCGTCAACGCCATGTTCCGGACGACTTCGATGGGAACGGTCGATTTCGACCAGAAACTGGATTTCATCACCAAAGGGCTTTCCGTCACGGGACAATTTTCGCTGAAAGTATTCAACAGCACCTCGACCGGCAAATACATCACGCCATTCTATTTCGAGATAGACCCCAATACACTGATACAGAACGACGACGGCAGTTATAAATACGACCTGCGCTCGATCAACACCGACGGCAGCAACGCCGCCGTGGCAAGGAATTCGAACTCCAGCGACCGTCTCGCGAATGCCAATATCATGCTCAACTACCACCGCGAATTCGGCAAACACGACGTGAACGCCCAGTTCATCTACCTGCAACGGGGCTACTACCGCAACAATCCCGCAAGCAACAACTACAACGCGGCCCTGGGCGAAAAGAACCAGGGTATAGCGGGCCGCCTGACCTATAATTTCAACAGGCGTTATTACACCGAATTCAACTTCGCCTATAACGGCAGCGACAACTTCGTCAAGGGGAAAAAGTTCGGGTTCTTCCCGTCGATTGCCCTGGGTTATATCATCTCCAACGAGAAATTCTTCGAACCGCTTACCAAAGTCGTCAGCCTGCTGAAACTGCGCGGCTCCTACGGCCTGGTAGGTAATTCGCTCACCAGCGAACGCTTCCAAGGCTATACACACCTGACGATGGACGGCAAGAGCTATTCGTTCGGCCCGGCATTCAACAGTTCGATGAAGGGTGCGGTAATAACCCGCTACGGCAACCCCTACGCCACGTGGGAAACCTCGCTGAAAAAGAATATCGGACTGGAGCTCGGCTTGTTCGACAACCGGTTCCTGCTGATCGCCGATTTCTTCCGCGAAAACCGGGAACGCATCCTGCTGATCCGCCAGACAGTGCCGGCGACGGTCGGCATGGGCAGTGCTACGCCGTTTGCCAACATGGGCAAGACACGCAACGAGGGCGTAGACCTCTCGCTCGAATACAACCACGTCTTCAATCCCGATTTTCTCCTGACATTCAAAGGTACGTTCACCTATGCAAAAAACACCCTGCTGTTCCGGGACGAACCGGAATACGAATGGGATTACCAGTACGAGCGCGGCGGTCCGATGAACCGGATCGGACCGGCCTACGTTGCACTGGGGCTATTCAAGGACCAGGCCGATATCGACAACAGCCCCGACCAGTCGGCCGTGATGGCCAACGTCAAACCGGGCGACATCAAATATCAGGACCTGAACGGCGACAAAAAGATCGACCAATACGACAGGACCTATATCGGCGATCCGTATATTCCCCAGGTCGTATACGGCTTCGGTCTTTCGGCAAAGTATAAACGATGGGATTTCTCGGTCTATTTCCAGGGTATCGCAAAGGTGTCGATCTACATGAACGACATTCATCCGTTCGGCGTCTATCACAAGAACGTACTCGGATTCGTCGCCGAGGACTACTGGTCGGAAAACAATCCGAATCCCGACGCCGCTTATCCGCGCCTTTCGCATACCGACGGCCGCGACAATACGGAGGTGCTCTCCTCCTACTGGCTCCGCGACGGCGCCTTCCTGCGCCTGAAAAACCTCGAGATAGGCTACTCGTTCAAATGGATGAGAGTCTATGTTTCGGGCGCCAACCTGCTGACATTCTCCCCCTTTAAACACTGGGACCCGGAATTGGGCGGTTATGACAACAAACCGGAATCGTCCAGCGACAACCGGGGCAACGGACTCCGTTATCCGCTTCAGAGAATCGTGAACATCGGAGCGCAGTTTAACTTTTAACGATCGACAATTATGAAACCGCAATATCTACTAATATCGCTCTGCCTCGTGCTGGCCGGATGCAGTTACCTGGACCTGGAACCGGAAAAGAAAGGAACGCTCCAGGAGGTTTTCGAAGACAGGACCTCTGCGGAAAAATTCCTGTACGGATGCTACGGCTACCTGCCCGCTTCGAACGACTTCAACGGCGAACCGCAGATATGGGGCGCCGGGGACGAAGTGGCCCTCACCTCCCAATGGGGAACCGACTGGCACTGGGCCAAAGCTCCCCATACGGGACAGATATCGGCTGCGGAGCCGTTGTATAACTACTGGTCGCACCACAAAAGCAAAAAACAACCCTCGCGCTGCGCCGCTTATGACCTCTACGGAGGCATTCGGCAATGCTACACCTTTATCGACATGGTAGACGATGTTCCCAACGCCAGCGACGGCGAAAAGGCGCGATGGAAAGCCGAAGCAAGATTCCTGATCGCCTATCTCCACTATTCGCTCCTGCGGCTTTACGGTCCCATCTGTCTCGTTGGCGGCATTGTCCCCAACGACGCCCCGGAAGAGGTCTATTATCCGACCCGGAGGCCCTATGACGAATGCGTTAGCTGGATTGCAAAAAGATTCGACGAAGCGGCCGGCGAATTGAAGGCCACGCGGGCTTACTCGGCGCTGGACATGGGCCGCGCCAACTATGTCGCCGCCCTGGCAATCAAATCTCGGATGCTGCTTTATGCCGCCAGTCCGCTTTTCAACGGCAATTCGGAATACTACGCCGACTTCAAGAACAAGAACCGGGAGCAACTCATCAGCCAGACTTACGACAAAGAGAAGTGGAAGACGGCACTCGATGCGGCTGCCGAAGCGATCGCCGCCGCCGAAAAGGAGGGCTACAAATTATTCCGATTCAAATCGGACGGATCGCTCACGCCGGCCGAGGCCGCCTACCAGACAGCCCGGAATATGATCACGACGCTTCCCCGCGAAATTTCGGATAACCCGGACATGATCTGGGTCGACTCCCGGAGTCCGGTAAACAGCCAGCAGATGTATGCGATCCGCGGACTCACGAACAACTCCGTGAGCGTTCCCTACGGCGGGGTTTCGCCGTCGTTCCGCATGGTCGAAACCTTCCTGACGAAGAACGGACTTCCGATCGACAAAGACCCGGAATTCGACTATCCGCATCGGTACGACCCGGTCCAGGACGAATACGGGGAGTGGACCGCCAAGATGCACCTGGGGCGCGAAACCCGGTTCTATGCGGACATCGCCTACGACAGGGCCCACAATTACGAACTCCGGGGCAACTACACCCTCTACCTGCGCATGGGCGAAAAACATCCGACGACCAAGCTGACGATGGGTAACGATCCGAACCGCGACATGCAGACAATCAACGGCTATCTCGTAAAGAAAACCGTGCATCCGAATTCGTATTTCCCGAACAATTCGATCTCCGCAGGCCGTATCGACTACGCATGGCCGCACATCCGGATGACGGAACTCTACCTGAACTACGCCGAGGCGTATGTCGAATATTACGGGACACTCGGCGGACTGGCCCTGCAATACATGGACGATATCCGCGACCGGGTCGGAGTCCCGCGGATCGACGATGCCTGGAAAGGCATTGCCGGAAAAGATTACCGGGAAATTATCCGCCAAGAGCGGACGATCGAACTGATGTTCGAGGGACACCGTTACTTCGACGCCCGGCGGTGGAAAATCGCCCACCTGACGTTCGCCGAACCTTCGAAGCGCTGGAACTGCTTCCCCACAGGCTTCACGACGGCCAACGTGCAGCCGTACGACAGTTACCTTACGATCATGCCGTCGATCGAAACTTCCAAAATATTCGAACAAAAACACTATCTTTATCCGATCGATGCGGAAAATATTTCCAGCAACAAAAACCTGGTACAGAATCCGGGATGGTAAACAAGCAAATTAATAGACGGGAGGAATGTTTGCCGGGTATGCAATGTTCCGGGAACGCCTCCCGTCCTGATTGCTATAAAAACTAAAAACTGTATAAAATGAAGACCTTCGGAGCGATATCCCTGTTTTTGCTTTTATTTTTGTCGGCAAGCGCCGCACCGCCTGCCGCAGACACGATCCGCATCACACAACTCGGGCTCCGGCCCGATTCGCGGGTCAATGCGACGCCATTCGTCAACGAAGCCGTAAAAATGTGTAAGGCCAAACCGGGAAGCGTCCTCTTTTTCCCGAAAGGCCGCTACGATTTCTGGCCCCAGCATGCCATCGAACGGGATTACCACGAGTCGAACACCTCGGATATCAACCCCAAACGTCTGGCGGTGTTTTTCGAGGGAATCGACGGCATTACGCTCGACGGCGGCGGATCGGAATTTATCATGCACGACCGCATCCAGCCCGTTACGCTCGACAATTGCAGCAACGCGGTCCTGAAAAATTTCACGGTCGACTGGGATGTTCCGCTGATGGGACAGGGAGAAGTTACCGGAGTCGGGACGGATTATTTCGACCTCCGTATCGACCCCTGCAAATATCCCTACCTGATCGAGAACGGCAAACTCGTATTCGTCGGCGAAGGCTGGAAGAGCGCTGTGACACGGATGATGGAACTCGACGTATACACCGGGGTCATCCAGAACGGCGACCAGGCCCTGGGCGGCAAATGGTATCAATACAAAGCGGCCGAGCTGGTTCCGGGCGTTGTCCGGATTCAGCGCGACGGAGGATTCGGGCGCTATCCGAAAGCCGGCAATATCCTGGCACTCCGCCACGGCGAGCGCGACCACGCCGGAATATTCATCAACGAAAGCCGCAATGTCTCGCTGAACGACATCACGATACACCATACGGCCGGACTCGGAATCCTGTGCCAGTATGCGGAAAACCTGAGTTTCGACAATGTCGACGTGGTCCCGAACAAGGCGAAAGGACGCTACTTCAGCGGCCACGACGACGGCATCCACGCCATGGGCTGCAAAGGCTACATCCGGGTCAATAACTGCGAATGGCAGTACCTGATGGACGACCCCATCAACATCCACGGGACCTGCGTCCGCATCACGGAAATACTCTCCCCGACCCAGATCAAATGCAGGTTCATGGAGTCGATGAGCGTCGGCCTGAGGTGGGCCGTCCCGGGGGACAACGTCGGATTCATCGACAACAAAACCCTGTGCACGGAGGAAGAGAATGTTACGAAATCATTTACCAAACTCAATGACAGGGAGTTTATCCTCGAAACCGAGAAACCTTTCTCCACCGGAATCAAGGCGGGCATGGCGCTGGAAAATCGCACCTGGACGCCGGATGTGGAGATTCGCAACTGCCGTTTTTTAAGCAACCGCGCGCGCGGGCTGCTGGTTTCCACGCCCGGAAAAATCGTCGTCGAGAACAACTTTTTCGCGTCCAGCGGCTCGGCGATCCTCATCGCCGGGGATGCGAACTACTGGTATGAAAGCGGAGCCGTCAAAGACGTACTGATCCGCGGGAACCGCTTCGACGCTTCCTGTCTCTCGTCCATGTACCAGTTTACCGAGGCGATCATCTCCATCCTGCCCGAAATTCCGGAACCCGATCCTTCGCGTCCCTTCCACCGCAACATCCGCATCGAGGAAAACCATTTCTGTGCGGCCGATTACCCGGTCCTCTACGCGACCTCTGTCGACGGGCTCTCCTTCTGCGGCAACACGATCGAACGAAGCTATGAATTCCGTCCGTGGCATCCGCGCAAAGCCGGAATCACGATCGACGCATCCAAAAATGTGAAGATACTCGACAACAAATTCGTCGGCGAAGTCCTCGGCAAAACCATCAGCGTCGAGAACATGGACAAACGCGAGGTGAAAGTATCTCCGGGATCGCCCTACAAGGTCGTCTGGAACAAGGCCGCAACGCGTCCGGGCCTCAAAAAACGATAGTCGCTTAAAAGCGATTCCGCCAGCGTGATTTTGTCCGGCTCCGGGCAGAATCGCGCTTTTTATGCACCCCTTAAAACCGGCCTTTTACATTTTTTCGGCAAAAACAGATCGTAAATGCTCAAAAGCCATTGTTTTCAGGCACTATATTTTGGAGTTTCCCTTCATTTTTACGAAATTTACCCAATCGGGCCGCACTGACCGTTCAGCGACAGGAACCGCCCGACATCCGCTTAAACCTTAAAAAACAAAATAACCGATGAAGAAAACCCTCTTATGCTGGCTGGCCGTAGCGACTGCGCTGACGGCGGGCGCGCAAAACAACGAATGGCAGGATGCCGGTGTGAATGCCGTGAACCGGATGCCGATGCACGCCGCCTACTTTGCCTATGAATCGCCCGTGGCGGCACAGGCCGGTGACAAAACCCGCTCGGAACGGTTCGTTACGCTGAACGGAAACTGGAAATTCAACTGGGTGCGCAATGCCGACCAGCGTCCGACGGACTTTTTCCAGGTCGGATTCAACGACAAAGGCTGGAACGACATGCAGGTTCCGGGACTCTGGGAACTGAACGGTTACGGCGACCCGGTCTACCTCAACGTCGGATATGCCTGGAGGGGCTGGTTCAAGAACGATCCGCCGCACGTTCCCGTCGAGCAAAACCACGTGGGTTCCTACCGCCGTACGATCGACATCCCGGCTGCATGGGCGGGCAAGCAGATCGTCGCACA
This sequence comes from Alistipes montrealensis, assembly GCF_018362775.1. Classification (GTDB taxonomy): domain Bacteria; phylum Bacteroidota; class Bacteroidia; order Bacteroidales; family Rikenellaceae; genus Alistipes; species Alistipes montrealensis. The sequence goes on along the minus strand of NZ_JAGYXY010000004.1, from coordinate 167,108 downwards.
TTTCGGCTCGGTGACCTCGAACATCTACCTCTGGGTCAACGGCCGTTATGTGGGTTACAGCGAGGACAGCAAACTGGAGGCTGAGTTCGACCTCACGCCCTACGTGAAACCCGGCAAGAACCTGATCGCATTCCAGGTTTTCCGCTGGTGCGACGGCTCCTACCTCGAAGACCAGGATTTCTTCCGTCTTTCGGGCGTAGGCCGCGACTGTTACCTCTATGCGCGCGACAAACGCCGGATCACCGACATCCAAGTCAACGCCGTACCGTCGGAAGACTACGCTTCGGGAACCGTGACGGTTAAAACCACCTTCCCCAAGCAGGCGCGGGGGTGCAGCGTCGAACTGACGCTTACCGATGCCGAGGGCCACAGCGTCGCCTCACAGCAGTTGCGCGTCGCCAAAGAGGAGGAGCGCTGCACGCTCGACGCCGGGAAAATCGCGCTGTGGAGCGCCGAGACACCCGTGCTCTACGACCTGACAGCCACCCTCCGCTCGGCCGCGGGCGAAGTGATCGAGGTTATTCCGCTCCGGATCGGATTCCGCGACGTGAAAATCGCCGGCGGACAGTTGCTGGTCAACGGCCAACCGGTGCTGATCAAGGGCGCGAACCGGCATGAAATGGATCCCGACTACGGCTATTACGTCTCCGAAGAACGCATGTTGCAGGACATCCGCATCATGAAGGAGAACAACATCAACGCCGTGCGCACCTGCCACTACCCCGACGATGCCCGTTGGTACTCGCTCTGCGATGAATACGGTATTTACGTGGTCGCCGAGGCCAATATCGAATCGCACGGCATGGGCTACGGCGAAAAGACGCTGGCCAAGAACCCGCTCTATGCCAAGGCACACCTGGAACGCAACGAACGCAACGTGATCCGCAGCATCAACCACCCGTCGGTGATCATCTGGTCGCTGGGCAACGAGGCGGGCGACGGTCCCAACTTCGACGCCTGCTACGACTGGATCAAGCAATACGACCCGACACGCCCGATCCACCACGAACGGGCCGTCTATTCGCCCGGCAGCCGCAACACCGACATCATCTGCCCGATGTACTGGAGCTACGAACAGTGTGAGAAATACCTCGCCGAGAATCCTTCGAAACCGCTGATCCAGTGCGAATACGCCCACGCCATGGGCAATTCGATGGGCGGATTCAAGGAGTATTGGGACCTGATCCGGCGCGAGCCCCGCTACCAGGGCGGATTTATCTGGGACTTCGTGGACCAGTCGCTGCACAAGAAGGGCCGCGGCGGCGTGACGGTTTACGGCTACGGAGGCGACTGGAACCCGTACGATCCCTCTGATTTCAACTTCTGCGACAACGGCCTGATCGGACCCGACCGGATTCCGAATCCCCACATGGAAGAGGTATGCTACTACTACCAGTCGATCTGGACCACATGGGCCGACGACAAGGAGAAAAACGCCGTCGAAGTCCTCAACGAGAACTTCTTCCGCGACCTCGCGAATTACGACCTCCACTGGGAGGTGCTGTGCAACGGAGTTCCCGTACAACGGGGCGTTGTCGCCGAAGTGAAAGCCGCACCGCAGCAGACTGCCCGGATCGTACTCCCCTACGACCCGGCGAGACTGCCCGCCGAAGGCGAACTGCTGCTCGACGTGGCTTATAAACTCAAAGCCGCCGAAGGCGTCCTGCCCGCAGGCCACATCGCAGCGCGCGCCCAGTTGCCGATCCGCGAATACGCCTTCGCGGCGCCTGCGGCGAAATCCGTTCCCGAAGGGGAAGCCCTCACTGCGGCGGACAACCACAACGATTTCCTGATCGTCTCGGGCAACGGCGTACGGCTCGACTTCAACCGTCACACGGGCTTCATCACCCGCTACGAGGTCCGCGGCATGGATTACCTTGCCGACGGTTCGACGCTGCGTCCCAACTTCTGGCGCGCACCGACCGACAACGATTTCGGCGCCGGGCTGCAAAACAAAATGGCGGTCTGGAAACAGCCGGAGATGAAACTCAAGACGCTGACCCACTCGGAGGCCGGCGGCGTGGTGACGGTGAAAGCCGGCTACGAAATGCCGCAGGTACAGGCTACGCTGGAGATCGAATATGCCGTCGACAACACGGGAGCCCTCACCATCGCCCAGTCGCTGCACGCTGCGACGGGCGTCGAGGTCCCCGACATGTTCCGCTTCGGCATGCGCCTCGAAATGCCCGCCGGATTCGACCGCCTGCAATACTACGGCCGCGGCCCGGGCGAGAACTACGCCGACCGCAAATCGTCGGCTTTCGTGGGACTCTACCGCCAGAGCGTCGACGATCAGTTCTACCCCTACATCCGCCCGCAGGAGACCGGCACGAAGAGCGACCTGAGGTGGTGGCATCTCTCGGACATCGGCGGACGCGGGCTCACAGTGACCTCCGACGCTCCGTTCTCGGCCTCGGCGCTCCATTATTCGCAGGAGTCGCTCGACGAAGGAGCCGTAAAACGCCAGGGGCATTCGCCCGAAGTCGAAAAACAGGAGTGTGTTTCGGTATGCCTCGACAAGGTACAGTACGGACTGGCGTGCATCAACTCGTGGGGCGCACTGCCGCTGCCCGAGTACCGGATTCCCTATGCCGACTACACCTTCCGCGTGAAGATCGCACCTGCGACCCGCTTATAGGCCGTCGTACACGACCAAGGCCGGAGCCCCGAGGGGTTCCGGCCTTTTTATTGGCTCCGGGACTTGCCCGGGAGACAAAAAATGCGCATCTTTGTCGTCCGTTAAACAATCCGAACAATGCTCTATACCGAAGATACCCGCATCGAAGCGCTGGCCGTACACGTCGTCGGCAACAAATCGAAGGACGAACCGCTGATGGCCTCGCCCGAACTCTCCGCACAGGTCGCCGACGAGGGGCTGATGCGTACGCTCACAGCCTATTTCCTGGACGGGTTCAAGTCCGAAGAGTGCTACAACCTCTACCACGAGACCGACCTCACGTGCAACGAGGTCTGGAATTTCGTCTGCAAGATATTCGACGATCCCGGGGCGCTCCACGAGCACTCGGTGAGCCTCGCCAAGCACCTCTACGAAAGCGGCATGCACCCGCAGATCAAGGGCGGCGAATTTTACGTAGTCTACTTCGCCGATTGCAGTTTCGGCGGCGAACGCACCGACGCCGTGGGACTGTTCAAGTCCGAGACGCGCGACACGTTCCTCGATGTCGAGCACGAGCCCGGAGGCGTACACATCGCAGCCCGCGAGGGCATCGACATCAAGCGGCTGGACAAGGGGTGCGTCGTCTTCAACATCGAGCGCGAAGCGGGTTTTGCGGTCTGCATCGTCGACAACACCAACCGCACCGAAGCCCGCTACTGGATCGACGATTTCCTGCGCGTACGCCAGCGGCAGGACAACTACCACAATACGCACAACACGCTGGCCATGTGCAAGAAATACGTCACGAAACACCTGTCGAAGGAGTTCGACGTTTCGAAAGCCGACCAGGCCGAGATGCTCAACGAAACGATGAAGTACTTCCAGGAGCAGGACAGTTTTTCGATGGACGACTTCTCGGAAAAGGTGATCCGCCAGCCGGAGGTCGTGGAGAGTTTCACACGTTTCAAGCAGGAGTACGAACAGGACCGCGACATCCGCATCGAGGATGAATTCGGCATTTCGGATTCGGCGGTCAAGAAGCAGGCGCGGTCTTACAAAAGCGTCATCAAGCTCGACCGCAATTTCCACATCTACGTCCACGGCAACCGCAACCTGCTGGAACAGGGCGAGGACGAAAAGGGCAAGTTCTATAAAGTCTACTACGAAGAGGAGGAGTAGGCGCGTCAGCAGATTCCTGCGAGCAGGAGCAGGAAGAGCGCGAAAAACAACGCCCAGTGGCACAGCCGGAGGTAATAACGTCCTCCGGCTTTTTCACAGAGGAGCGACACCAGCCAGAAGACGCTCCAGCCGCCGAACACGAGCAACAGCAAGAGTTCGAGCGCCGAATTGCGGGGCAGGACGCCCGTTCCCAGCAGGAGCAGGAATACCGCAGCCAGGAACAGGTCCACCGAGATCATCTGAACCCCGCAGCGGCCCATCAGCCACGCCTCATACGCTCCCGGACGGGCAGTCGCCGCATCGGGCCGCGCCACCGAATAGAAGCGATTGCCCGAAAACACATGTACGAAGAATGCGGCGACGAGCAGTGCTCCGGCCGCAAGGAACCAGCAATTCACAATTAACCCATTTTGCGGTAAATACACTCTGGCAGGTGTTTCAGCACCCAGGCAAGCAGCCGCCAGCGCCGTGTGACAACCGCCACCGGACGGCGGCGGCGGATGGCCCGCACGATCTGGTCGGCGGCCTTACCGACGGGCATCACCCAAAACAATCCTTCGCCCTTGGCCATGGCCGTTGCCACGAATCCGGGGCGGATATCGGTCACACAGACCGTCCGACTGGATTTTGCCGCCCGCTGCCGCAGGCCTTCGGCATAGTTGATCTGGTAGGCTTTCGAGGCGTTGTAAGCCGGAGCCGCACCGCCGCCGCGCAGGCCCCCGACCGACGTGATGACGACCAGGTGGCCGCAGCCCTGCCGCTCGAACAGGCCATAAGCCCAGTCGACCGCCGCCGTCCAGCCCACGACGTTGGTCCGCAAAGCCGGTTCTTCCAGCGCATAGTCCAGTCCGGAATTCAGGTCGCCCGTCCCGGCGGACACCACACACAGGTCCAGGCCGCCCAGGCAGGAGACAAGGCGTTCCAGCGCCGCACAGGATGCGGCAGGGTCGGCAATATCGGCCGCGGCATAACAGAAGCCGCCCGGATTCGAGGCAGCCAGTTCCGCCAGCAAGGCTTCGCGCCTCCCGGTCACACCGACGCGGTATCCTTGTGCCGCAAGACGTTCGGCCACCGCACGGCCTATACCGGAGGTAGCCCCTATGACAATCGCTCGTTTCATAGCGCCAAAGTTAACGGCTTCGGACGAAAAAAGGCTTGACGCGGATCAAGAAATCAGAGAATCCGGCGGCGGATACGGCTCAGGGTCTCGGGACGCACTCCCAGGTAGGAGGCCAGTTCACGCAGGGGAACGAGTTGCAGCAGGTCCGGACAGCGTTCCAGCAAGGCCTTGTAACGCTGCTGCGGGGAAGCGGCACAGCGGTCCAGCAGACGCTCGTAGACCTCGGCCAGCATATGCTGGGCAAACGTGCGTCCCAACCGTTCGCGGGCGGCATCGGTGCGGTAAAAGGCTTCGAGCCGTTCGCCCGGAACCAGCAGGGTTTCCGCATCGCACATCGCTTCGATCATGACCTGCGAGGGCGTCCCGTTGCACATCGAAATATAGTCGCCGACGAACTCCCCGGCAAAGGCATACCCTACGACATGTCCTTCCCCGGCGGCAGCGGCATGTACATAACGGAATGCGCCACGCACGACCAGCCCGCAGCGATGGATGCGGAAGCCCTGTGCGGAAAGCCGTTCGCCGCGGGCCAAATGCCGCACAGCACCTTCCCGGCGAATGAAATCCGCCAGTTCGGAAAATTCCGACTCCGGGATATAACGGTTGAAATTCATCCCTGCAAAGATAGCGCAAGGAGCGCGCAACGCCAAACCCGCCTGCACATTGTCGGGCCGCCGCTGTTGCAAAAGCCCTCGAAGGTATTATATTTGCAGGAGCATCCGAAACAGAAAATGCCATGCATTCCGTCGAAATCCACCTGCTGACAGCAGCTATCGCCGTGATCTCCTCGGCACTCGTATTCTACACCGTCGGGGTGTGGGGCGAACGGCTCCAGCACGGCCTGCGGCTGTGGCATGTAGTCTTTTTCCTGCTGGGCATCGCGGCCGACATCACCGGAACGACGCTCATGGAGCACATCGCACGCCTGACGCACGCCCACGACCGCATCCACACCGTCACGGGGGCTATCGCCGTCGTACTGATGCTCATCCACGCCATCTGGGCCGTTGCAACCTATTTCCGGGGATCGGAACGGGCGCGCCGCCGCTTCAGCCGCTTCAGCATCGCCGTCTGGTGCATCTGGCTGATTCCCTACTGCATCGGCGTATATATCGGCATGACCATGCATTAAACCCAAAAAACGAATGATATGACTGCAATCCTCCGAATCCTCTTTCCCGCAGCGCCCTCCGGCGCCGGGGCTTCGTGGCTGCTGCTGGCGGCCCGCATCGTCTTCGGCGTACTGCTGATGACCCACGGTATCGCCAAATGGCAGAACTTCGACACACTCTGCACGACGTTTCCCGACCCGCTGGGCATCGGAAGCCAAACGTCGCTGCTGCTGGCGATCTTCGCCGAAGTGATCTGTTCACTGGGATTCATCACCGGAACGCTCTATCGGCTGGCGCTGATCCCGATGATCTTCACCATGTGCATCGCCTTCTTCTCGGTCCACAAGGGCGACCCGTTTGCCGTACGGGAACTGGCCATGCTCTACCTCGCAGCATTCGTGCTGCTCTGGATCGCGGGACCGGGACGCTACGCCGTCGACAACCTGATCGCACGTCGCCTCTGAGGCGGAAAATCCCGACAGCATGGCAATTCAACGCGAATTTACGCTCCGCCCGCGAAGCCGGGGCTTTCATCTTGTGACAGACGAAATCGTGCGCAACCTGCCGCCGCTGCCCGAGGCGGGCCTGTTGCACCTCTTCATCCGCCACACTTCGGCCGGACTTTCGATCAATGAAAATGCCGATCCCGACGTGCAGCACGACCTCACGGCGATTTTCGACCGGCTGGTCCGCGAGCGCGAAGGTTACTACACGCACACCGTCGAAGGCGACGACGACATGCCGGCACACGCCAAATCGACCCTTACGGGCGTCGACCTCACCATCCCGATCATCGGGGGCCGTCCCGGACTGGGAACCTGGCAGGGCATCTACCTCTGCGAGTTCCGCAACAGAGCTTCGGGCCGCCGGATCGTAGCGACCGTCATCGGATAGCCGCCCGGCCGACCGACAAAAAAAGCCTGCACCGAAAGATGCAGGCTTTATGATTCGTTGCGGTCCGCTTACCAGTAGCGCGGAACCAGATCGTGGTCGTAATTCTTATACCAGCTGCGTTTCTGCGTGCCGTTGCTTTCGATCCACGCCTTGAGGTCGGGATAAGCCGAGAAGATGCTCACGCGGTCGTAAACATGGGGCGTGCCGACGGGAAGGCGCAGTACCCAGACATCGTTGTTCTTGCTGCAATAGGGCACGCTCGACATCAGGCCCTTGCTGTCGGACTCGTAATTCTTGTAACGATAGCTCGGGGCAAAACCTTTCTGGTGAATCTCCGCCGAACCGTATGCCGACTTGAGCACCATGAAGAAGTCGTGCTTCTGAGGATAGGATGTCACGTCACGGAAGGCCTCCGCCTGCCTGCGGCTCTCTTCGCCGGTAAGTTTCGAACGGTCGGGCACACCCGAGATTTTAACATAGGCGCGAATCATCGGCTTGCCCGCCTCGATTTCTCCCCGGGTCGTCTGGTAGTGTTTGCCCTGGACGAGGTTGTCCAGTCCGTCGAACAGGATCAGCACCTTGTCGGGCCGGGTCTTGTCCACCTCGATGGTGAAACTGTTGTCGGTGATCGGGGTCATGACGCCCTGTCCCTCTTTCTTATAAACGATGGTCTCCACATCCTTGATAAGCGACGTGTCGAAATCCAGTTGCAGGCCGGCCTTTTTGGTGTGGCTGCTGCCTACGCCGCGAATGTCGAGCGTAACGATAAGTCCCTCCTTATATCCGTGTGCGGGGAGCAGGGCCGGCGTGGTGCACTCGACCGTTTTGAGGTCGTACTCCACCACCAGGTCGTTGAAGTCGGCGTCCGATGCGGCGAAGTCGGGCCACATGTCCTCGACCATGATAACGCCCGAATTGTAGTAGTATTGGTAGTTATCGACCTTCTGGTAGACCGAATGGACAGCGTCGACCGGGAATTTGTAGTCTACATCGTCCTCGCCGTTCACCGAATTCACGGCAAGTGCAACGACACCGTCGGAACCCGATGCGGCAGGATATTTCACATACAATTTTTCAGCGCCTGCGGGAACAGCCATCGTAAACGTACGGGCCTCGCCCGACGCCAGGTATGCATGCTCCACGAGCAGCGAATTTTCCTTGCAGTCCTCCTCCGAATAGACCGAGACACTGGTCTCCACGGGCGACTCGAGCGTCAGGTTTACATTCGCCTCGGTCGACCAGCCGAAACCAGCGGGCACTACGGGAGTCACAACAGGCTCTTCGGGAGTCACAACAGGCTCTTCGGGCTTGTTGCCCGGGCCTTCCGGAACGACGTTATCGTCACTGGTGCATGCCCAGAACAGGGCTGCGGTAATCAAAGCACAGAACAGGAAAAGTTTTTTCATCATGCGTAATGTTAAGCATCCATTATTAAGTCCTACCGCGGACAGGCTTATCTTTCAACTTCTTTCCCCCGCGCCTATCTATCGGTTTTCGCCCAAAAGCAACACTTTTTAGCTCGCACAAATATAAGCAATTATTCTGCTACGCCCCAAAAAAAGGAGCATATTTTCAATTTATTCTTCAAATTTTCTGCAAAATAGGCCCCCGGAAGCCTCCAAAGGTCATTCGGACAAAAACCACGAAGACGGGCTGAAATGGATATATTTTTAGCGGATTTCTAAATTCCGCTGGCCCGGATTTTGCCGTTTTGGATAAAAAACGAATACCATGACCGCAAAAACCGCCTCATCCGACCGGCTCACCGCCGAAGAACGCCACGAACTGCCTGCCTCGGCGTTCGGAATCCCCGAGACCCGCGAATTTCCGCTCGTCGACGCAGCGCACGTCCGTGCGGCGGAAGCCTATTTCCGCTACGCGCCCGACGACAAAAAAGCCGCCCTCGCCCGCCGCATTCTCGCCCGGGCCGATGAATTCGGCGTCGAAGTCCGCAGCCGCACAGTCCGTGGCTGGGCCGGGGAGCGGGTGTAACCGAAAAAATCGCTATCTTTGTCCGGAGGGCCTGCAAAAGGGCCCGACCGGACACGTATGGAAGCGATCACCCAATTTCTTATCGACTGGGGCTACTGGGGCCTCTTCCTCTCGGCGCTCATCGCCGGGAGCGTCCTGCCGTTCAGTTCCGAAGCGGTGATGGTGGTACTCGTAGGCATGGGCCTCGACCCTGTGTGGTGTATCGTCGCGGCCGCGCTGGGCAACACGCTGGGCGGCATGACCTGCTATTGGATCGGAACGCTGGGCAAAACCGAATGGATCACCAAGCTCGGCGTTTCGACGCGCCAGTTGGCCCGGGCCCGGAAGTTCCTCGCCGGACGCGGAGCGCTGATGGCCTTCTTCGCCTTCCTGCCCACCATCGGCGAAGCCATCGCCATCATGCTGGGCCTGATGCGCAGCAACGTGTGGCTGACGAGCGGCGCGATGCTCGCAGGCAAGACCGTGCGTTACATTGTCGTATTGGCGACCTTCCAGGGCGCCCTATCCCTTTTCTGATATGGAAATCCGCAAAACGGAAACACCCTCGCGGGAACTGCTGCTGCTGGCCGACGAAGTGGAAGCCTCGGTGGCTGATTACATCGGCCGCGGAACATGCTATGCCGCCTATGACAACGGGCGGATCGTCGGACAATATGTATTGATCCATACACGGCCTTTCACGGCCGAGGTCGTGAACATTGCCGTCGCGCCCGACCGCCAACGGCAGGGCATCGCCACGGCGATGCTCCGCCACGCCGCCGAAACGGCCCGAAGTGCGGGATTCCGCCTTCTCGAAATCGGCACAGGCGATTCGGGTTTCGGGCAAATCGCCCTCTACGAACGCTGCGGATTCGTCCGCTGCGGCATCGACGAAGACTATTTCCGCAAACACAGCCCCGCCCCCATCTTCGAGAACGGCGTAGAATGCCGCCACATGGTCCGATTACGCATGGAGTTCATGTAGCCATGTCCGTTTCATGGAATCCCTGGCACGGATGCCGCAAGATCAGTGAAGGCTGCCGCAACTGTTATGTTTACCGGCAGGACGGACAACACGACAAGGACAGCCGCGAAGTGCGGCAGACGGCGGCGTTCAACCTCCCGATCCGCCGCAGCCGCGACGGACGTTTCAAAGTCCCCGCGGGAGAGACCGTCTATACCTGTTTTACGTCGGATTTCCTCCTGGAAGAGGCCGACGCGTGGCGTGTCGACGCATGGGAGATGATGCGCATGCGCAGCGACCTGCGGTTCATCTTCTTCACCAAACGCATCGACCGGCTGGCGGCCGTGCTGCCGCCCGACTGGGGCGACGGTTATGAAAACGTCGTCATCGGCTGCACGGTCGAGAACCAGGCGATGGCCGACTACCGGCTGCCGCTGTTCCTGAAAACCCCGGTCCGCCACCGGATCGTCATCTGCGCCCCGCTGCTGGGGCCGCTCGACATCGCCCGTTACCTTTCACCTGCCATCGAAGAGGTCGCGGCCGGGGGCGAATCGGGCAACGAAGCCCGGCCGTGCGACTACGCATGGGTGCTCGGGCTGCGCGAACAGAGCGTCGCCGCAGGCATTTCCTTCTGGTTCCACCAGACCGGGGCACGGCTGGTCAAGGACGGACGCCTCTACCGCATCCGCCGCTGCTACCAGCACGCGCAGGCCCGCAAAGCGGGCATCGACTACAATCCGAAACGCTGAAGCGTCAGCGCACCGGATCGTAAGCGATCGTCGACTCCTCGTCGGTGCGTTCGATCTTCATGATCACGGGCCGCAATCCGTCGTTACACGAACAGATCGCCACGCCCTCCTTGTCGATCCAGTCCCCGTAATAGAACCTGCCCGCGCCGTGCGACAGCGCGAACACATACTGGTAGACCGCCTTCCAGGCCTCGTCGCAGAACCCTTCCGGCTTGGCGTAATCGGCATAGAAGACTTGTCCTTCGCGCATCATCGGGCAGCGGTCGAATCCGGGAGCGGCGTACTCTTTGGCGAGCTCTTCGTTGAGCATGGTTTTGAGGATCGTGATTTTACAGCGTTTCATACCAACAGGATTTTAGGGCAAAGATAACAGAAAACCGGACCCTGCAAAATCCCGGAGCCCCGAAAATACGAAAGCCCGGCCTCCTCGCGGAAGCCGGACCCTCTGAAAATAACTATGACAAAAACTTTTATTTAGGCGTTAGCGTTCGCCAGGGGCGAAGCCTGTGTATAGGTGCGGGCGGCCAGCTCCTTGTCGAGCATGTAGAGCCCGAACTTGTTGCCCTCGACAGCCTCGCAGGCGGTGATCATGTCGCGTGCCGACTCCTCCTCCTCGACCTGCTCGTCGACGAACCAGACGAGCATGTTCGACGAAGCGTAGTCCTTGTCCCCGGCGGCAATGGCGGCCAGGTTATTGATCATGGCCGTAACCTCCTTCTCGTGCTTCAGCGTATCCTGGAACATTTCCAGCGGCGAAGCCCACTTGTTACGCACCTCCTCGATGGGAAGCAGCTTCACTTCGGCATCGCGCGAAAGGATATAGTTCATGAAGATGCGCGCGTGGTCCTGCTCCTCCTGGAACTGAACGTAAAACCAATTGGCAACGCCTTTCAGCCCTTTGGCTTCGGCGTCCATCGACATCGAAAGATAGAGATAAGCCGACCAGAGCTCGGCATTGATCTGCGCGTTCATCGCTTCGTGTAATTTCGTGCTTAACATAACGGTATTGTTTTAAGTTTGCGGTTTGTGATCGTTTGTGATACAAATATACAATAGTTTTTCGTGATTTGTATCAAAATAGCTATCATATTATTTTATACATAAATAACGCCTGATTATATCTGCCTACAAGACGACGCACGGCCCGATGGGTCGTGCGTCGTTGCTGGAAGTCAATCGGATGCGGATCAGTCGTCGATCTCGATCAAGCGGAATTTCAGGTCGAATTTCAGGTCGAGGCCATTGTCGAGTTTTACCTCGTAGTCGCGCGTGTCACGGTCGATCGAGACGATCTTGCGGCCGGCGAAGTTCTTGGCAACGTAGTTGCGGATCTCCTGCGGAACGATCGCCGCAGGAACTTCGCCGTACTTGCAGTCGACCTCCGTCCACTGTCCGTCCTTGGCGAACTCGACCTTTGCACCGTTGACGAAGACCACCTTGTAATCCTTGCTGAACAACTCCTCGTCAACCTTGGCGTAGGAGACATCAACGCCCGTGAAGTGCGTCTTGACAAACTGCTGCGACACGGCAGGAAGTTCGTTGACAGTAATCATCCGGTCTTTACCGGCAAAAGCGGGAACCGAAGAGGCCATGATAGCCAGGGAAGCGAGAAGAATCGTGAGCTTTTTCATAATCGTAATCTTTTAATTAAGTTTCATAGTGCAAAGATGCGGCCCGAAACTGAAACGAATCTGAAAAATCCTATTTTCTGCAATTATTTTTTCGCTGTCCGGAAATCGATCGTGAAGCAATGCCGCTTATCCATATAGGAGTAGGCAACCTTCAGGCCGTAGAGCCGGCAAACGGCATCGACCACGGCAAGGCCCAGCCCCGTCGAACCCTCCTTCTTCGCCCCCTGGTAGAACCGGTCGAAGATATGCCCGGCATCGAGCGGGCTGCCGGCTCCGCTGTTGCAAACCGTAAAGCGCTGCGGGGTAATATCCACCGTCACTTCGCCGCCCTCGTCGCCATGGACAAAAGCGTTTTTCACGAGATTGGCAACCACGCTCCCGGCCAGCGACGGATTCATCCGGACCGTAAGCCGCCCCTGTTCCGCAAGCGTGAAACGCATGTTGCGGTAGGCGTAAATCTCCTCCATATCCTCGGCCGTACGGCGCACCAGCGCGTTCATGTCGACCTCTTCGGCCTCGGGGAACTGACCGTTGTCGATCTTCGACAGCAGCAGCAGCGAGCGGTTGAGCCGCACGAGGTAGTCCAGCGTCCGCTGCACCTTGGCGATCTCGCCCAACTGCTCCTCCGTGAGCGACTGTGCATCGTCGACCAGCATCTCCAGCCGGTTGCGGCATACCGCCAGCGGAGTCTGCATCTCGTGCGAGGCGTTGCCGATAAACTGTTTCTGCCGCTCGAACGACGACTCGGCGCGCTCGGCATAGCGCCGCGCGGCGTCGTTCAGCCGCCGGAACTCCGTAACGGAGGTTTCGACTGTCAGCGGCGCGTTCTGCGCCCCCACGGTATAGCCGTCCAACCATCGCAGCAGGGCATAAAGGGGCCGCATCGTCCGGTAGAGCACGACGACCGTAACCAGCAGGATCATCAGCAGCAGGAACAGGTAAAGGCAAACCATCCAGTAAAGAATCGACTCCCGAAGGTCGTCTTTTTCGATCGTCGGGGTCATCACCGTCAGTTCGCGCCATTGTCCCGCGCCGTCGCGAAAAACCTTGCGCAACACGCGGGCCGGCTCTTCGTCGTCGCGTTCGGGAATGAAAATCTCTTCGTCCGAATAGCGTTCATGGTACTGTGCGGCGGCGTATTCGGCCGACACGTCGTGCAGGAAATAGCCGTTATTGCCCTCGGCGGCCGGCTCGGGGAGCTCCCGCCCGGCGAGGACCCGTTTGACGATCACCTCGGCGCGGGCTTCGAGCGCATCGTCCACCTCGTCGTTGATCTCGTCAACCAGCGTAAAGTAGAACAGCACGGCCCATGCCGCCAGCAGCAGCGACAACGCCCAGGAAAGGTGCAGCAGGATGCGGTAGACCAGTTTCACGGCTGTACGAGTTTATAGCCGAAACCATAGACAGCACGGATCTCGATATCGGCGCCCGCGTCGTGGAGCTTGCGGCGCAGGTTTTTCATCTGCGCATAGACGAAATCGAAATTGTCGGCCTGGTCGATATGATCGCCCCAGACCCCTTCGGCCAGTGCGGTTTTGTCGACCGTATGGTTCGGACGATTCATAAAATAGAGGAGGATGTCGTACTCCTTGCGCAGCAATTCGACTTCGCGGCCTGCCACCTCGACCCGGCGGCTGTCGGGCCACAGGCGCACGTTGCCCGCATCGAGGCTCTCCTGCCCTTCGCGTTGGTTGCGGCGCAGGACGCTGCGGATACGGGCGCTCAGCTCCGCCAGGTGGAACGGCTTGGGAAGGTAATCGTCGGCCCCGAGTTCCAGCCCTTCGATTTTGTCGTCGAGCGAATCGCGGGCCGAAATGATAATTACCCCGGCACGGTTACGCCGCGTTTTCAGCTCTTCGAGCAGCCGCAGTCCGCTCCCGCCGGGCAGCATGATATCCAACAGGATACAGTCGTAGTCGTACGCAGCGATCTTGTCGAGCGCAGCTGCGTAATCGGCCGCCTGCTCGACGACGTAATGCTCCCGGACAAGGGTCCGGGCCATAATCTCCCGCAGGGAGGGTTCGTCTTCGATGATGAGTATTTTCATAAAATAGTCCTATTTCCCGGCCGGGTTCCTTCGAAACGCTCCGACATGTCATCGCCTCTTAAAACCCGCCTCTCAGGCGGGCAAAATTACGGCCGGAATCCGAAAGGAAACTGAAATACCCGTATCAGCACTGCCCGGTTCGCCGGAAATAGTTCCGCAGCACCAGCAGCGCGATGAGTTTTTCGCGCTCACGGTCCCGGAACTGAGCAATATACTCGTGCGCGTGCGCGATGATTGCCTCGGCCTGGGCGGGGTGCTCGATATAGTAACGCATCCGCTCTTCCAGGTCAGAGTAGTCGGGCTTGATCTCCACATAGTGATAATCGGGAATGAGCGTTCCCTCCATGAACCACGTTTCGTAGGTCGGACGCGGCATCACAGCCAGCGAGTTCGACGACATGATCCACTTGAGGTTCGTCGCCACGTCATAGCCTTCGATCGCCAGAATAAACTTGTACTTCAGGTGGTCGTACATCGAAATATGCGGTTTGACCCACTCCGCAGGATATTCGGGACGGGGCGTCGAAATCCCGGCATCGCAGCAGTCCGAACCGAAATACATGCGCATGAAGCGCTCCCGATGGGGACGGCGCGTGATCGCCAGCCGGAAAATAGCCCTGTCGGCCTTCTCCCGGAACGGGATGTCGTCCCGCAAAAAAATGAAATGGCGGACTTTGTCCAGATTCAGCAGCACCGAATTGGCATTGTCGTCCCCGATGGGCCGGCTCTTGACGATCGACGGAACTTCGGGAACCGTCGTCACATCGCCGGGAATGGTATTCCACAGCAAACTGTCGCTGAACCAACGGGTGAACTCGTAGGTATCGAAGAAATAGGCCGTCCGGACGCCCTTGCGGAATTTATGATCTCCCAACGGATGCAGTCCTTCGAGGGAGGACGCCGCAACTGCCGGATCGAGTTTGTTGTAATAATCCGCCCGGCGGCAAATATATTCCCAGTCGGCACGGCTCTCGGCCGCTTCAAGCACACGTTCCAGGCGCGACTGCAGCAACCGTTTCGGCGTCGCATAGCGCCCGAAACTCCGCAGGAACCAAAACAGTTTAATCTGCTTGTTGTGGAAAATACGGTTCAGACGGTTCATCGGCAATCAATCGGTTTAAAGCAACAAAGATAAAAAAATTCCGGGAACAGGAATAAAAAAAGGCGGAAACATCCGTTTCCGCCTTTTATCGGGATCGTCCCGTTTATGCTTCCGAGCCGTCATAGGCCCACTTCACATAGGTAGCGCCCCAGGTATATCCGCCGCCGAAAGCAGCCAGAATCAGGTTGTCGCCCTTGCGGAGCTTGTCTTCATAATCGTAGAGGCACGTCGGGATCGTTGCGGCCGTGGTATTTCCGTTGCGGTCGATATTGATCATGCACTTGTCCTGGGTAATGCCCATACGGCGCGCCGTAGCGTCGATGATACGCAGGTTGGCCTGGTGGGGAACCAGGTAGCGGACATCGTCGCCCTTGAGGTTGTGACGCTCCATCATCTCCACCGAAACGTCGGACATCTTCGATACGGCAGCCTTGAACACGGCGTGGCCGTCCCACATGATCGTATGCCAGTTGTTCTGCACCGTCTCGATCGAAGCCGGGAAGCGCGAACCGCCCGCCTTCATGTAGAGCTGCATCTCGCCCGAACCGTCGGAACGCAGGATCGAATCCACGACTCCGTAACCTTCCGTGTTGGCCTCCAGGAGTACAGCGGCGGCGGCGTCGCCGAAGAGCGGGCAGGTCGAACGGTCGGTGTAGTCGACAATGCTCGACATCTTGTCGGCGCCGACGACGATGACCTTCTTGCTCGTGCCGGCCTCGATGAACTTAGCACCGGCGGTCAGAGCGAACAGGAAACCGCTGCACGCCGCCGAAACGTCGAATGCGAAGGCATTCTTGCAACCGGCCTGGTCGGCAATCAGGTTACCCGTCGAGGGGAAGAACATATCGGGAGTCACGGTAGCGCAAATCACCACGTCGATCTCCATGGGATCGACACCCGTCTTATCCAACAAATTGATGACCGCACGGGCGCCCATGTAGGAACTTCCTACACCCTCGCCCTTGAGGATATGGCGCGTCTTGATTCCCGTATGCGACATGATCCACTCGTCGTTGGTATCGACCATCCGGCTTAATTCGTCGTTGGTGAGGATGTATTCCGGAAGGTATTGCCCTACACCTGTTATAGCTGCTGTTATCTTACCCATTAGCTTTGGCTTTTCGTGTTTTGATTAGTTTTGAAACGCACGTTGCAGTTTCGCTGTCAGATCGGCTTTGATGACCTGCTCGGTCGAGAGGATCATGCTCTTGATGGCCTGGGGCGAAGAGCATCCATGACCGATGATGACGGGCGCATTGACGCCCAGGACGGGAGTTCCGCCCACATTTTCGTAATTCATGGCATCCCAGAAGGCGTTGCGGCAGCCCAGGGCCATGTTGATGCGGTAGAGGCCTTCGGCCATTTTGAGGATCGTATTGCCGACGAATCCGTCGCAAACGACCACGTCGGCCACTTTGCCCGAGAAGATATACGAAGCCTCGACGTTGCCCACGAAGTTGATTCGATTATCCTCCTTCAGCATTTCGTACGTGGCCTTGCTCTGGGCGTTGCCCTTGGTCTCCTCCTCGCCGATGTTGAGCACCGCTACGCGCGGACGCTCGATGCCCAGCACCGCCTCGGCGTAAATCGAGCCGATCAGGCCGTACTGCGCCAGTACTTCGGGCTTGCAGTCCACATTCAGTCCCACGTCCAGCAACAGCGCAGGAGAGCCTGCAACCGTAGGAACGACGGACGAAATCGTGGGACGAACCACTCCTTCGATCGGTTTGACGGCATACATCGAACCGACCATCATGGCTCCGGTCGAACCGGCGCTTGCGAATCCGTCGATAGCGCCTTTTGCCAAATGGCCGAAACCGACCGTAATGCTCGAATCGGCCTTGGCCTGGAAAGCCTTGGCCGGATGGTCGCCCATCTCGATTACCTCGGTGGTTGCAACGATTCCGAACCGCTCGGCGGGACACCCCTCCGAAGCGAGTACGGATTTAATCTTCTGTTCATCGCCGAACAGCACGATCCGGCTGTCCGCCCCAATCGCATCGAGTGCCATGACGGCCCCTTTGACGGCCGCTTCGGGAGCGTAATCGCCGCCCATGGCATCTACACCAATCTTTATCATACTCGTACGAGTGTTGGTTGATATCTTCGTCTCGCTCCGCCCCGGCTCCCGGAAAACACACGCAACTGGGATGCAAACGGCCGAAAGGAGACCTTCATAAATTAAAAAAGAGGCACTCCCCGAGAGGATGCACTCTTTTGAGCGCCGGATTTATTCGGCAGCTTTCTTCTCGATAGCGAGCTTTCCGCGATAGAAGCCGCACTCGGGGCATACGCGGTGGTACAGCACGGCTGCGCCGCAGTTCGAGCAGGTTACGACCGTCGGAACGACAGCTTTGTAGTGAGTTCTGCGCTTATCGCGTCGCGTCGACGAGACTTTGTGTTTAGGATGTGCCATTTTAAAATATAATTTATAAGTTTAAACGTTTCTTTTCCGTGTTTATTTCGCGGCGTCGGGGTCTTTTCCCTCGCCGCTCTCCGCGCCTTCGGCTTCCATCTGCTCGCGCAGGGCCGCCAGCTTGGCCCATTCGCCGTCATTGTGTTCCCCTACGGCCTCGGCCGCAGCTTCGATCGAAGCGAACTCCCGGTCCGAAACGATCCGGAAGCGTTCGAGCATTTCGGGATTGCACTCCCCGTCGGGATGCACCCGCTGGTAGGGCAGCGACAGCACGATGCTCTCGTAGATGTACTGCGCGAGTTCCACCCGGTCCTCGCCCGGCAGCATCCACATCACTTCGCCGTCGTATTCGTGCACCTCGTCGGAGAATTTCACCACGAGCTGCCCCTCGAAATCGATGGGTACACGGCAATCCTCCAGGCAACGGTCGCACTCGACGACGACATAACCCGTGATCCGTACGTCGAGTATGAGCTGCGTCTCCGAGCGGTCCATGCCGACCGAGACCTCACACCGTCCGTCTTTGATCTCCGTGCTCCCGAAGGCCTCGAACAACGATTCGTCGACTTCGAACCGGAAGTCGTGACGACCATTTTTCAGCCCTTTGTAAGCAATCGAATATCGCTGAGCTACCTCCATTTGAGCATATTTAGTGCGCAAAGTTACGAAAAAATAAGACATATGCAAAGAAAACCACGAGTTTTAGCACTCCCGGCCCGGCAGGGTGCAAATAAATTTGGCGTTGCACGACAGTTGTATTATTTTTACGGAAAAATAGCCTGCGCACGTTCGATGGAGCCAATCCGGCCCGGCATCCCGCCTGCGCAGCCCCGGCAGAATATGAGCGAAAAAGGATTTACAATCGAAGTCACGAGCCGCTACGAAGGGTGGTGGCGCTACAATGCAGCACTGATGTGCGGCTGTTTCGACGCCGCAAACCAGCGCATCGGCTTCGCCTCGGCGGCCTCCGACGTGGCCGACGTAGGTTCGAACCTCACCGAACGCCCCGACGGCATCGCCGCAGACCGCTCCGCGGTGCTGGAGACCATGCCGTGCGACCACCTCGTGCTCTACCTATATATTATTCCCAATACGCTGCCCGCGGGCAACGACATCGAAGCGAACAAGCCTTTCGAAATCGAGTTGCGCATCTCCTACGCCGGGCGGCGCCTGCGGACCGAAAAGCGGGCGATCAACCAGTGGTCGGGCGCCTCGGTCGAAATGCGGGTGGAGTCGGGAAAATAAGATTATTCGACAGCTGAAAAGGAGCCCTCCGTCTTAGTGCCATGACGCCGCGTTCCATACCAGCACCCGTGAACCTGCTCGATTTCCCCCGAACTATTATTCCGGAGCGAGCACACGAACGGAGCCGTAACGTCATAGGTAATATGAGTTACAACCACCCGATACTGTGTACCGGACGGTAAATCCGGGCCGGCCGTAACCGTCATCCGGATCCAGTTATCCGTATAAACCTCATCGGGGACAAAAGGAACTATGCAAAAACTCCCCGATGTCAGATTGCCGTCACTGTCAACCTCCGGAACCGAAACTTCGGGAGCATTCAGCGGACCGTCCAGCGGTGTTTCAAATACGAACCAGGAAGAAATTCCGGTCTCCGATTCATGCGAATGCCGCATCAATACCGGGCGCAAAAAAAAGAGGGAACCTTTGCAGGTTCCCTCCCGTTTATCGAATGGCTCGATTATTTGTTGTTGAATGCAGCCATCTTCTCGATGAGCATCACAACCTTGTTCGAGTAGCCCCACTCGTTGTCATACCAGGCTACGAGCTTCACGAAGTTGGCGTTCAGCGCGATACCGGCCTTGGCATCGAAGATCGAGGTGTTGGCGTCGCCCGTGAAGTCGGTCGAAACCACGTCGTCCTCGGTGTACTCGATGATACCCTTGAACTCGTTCTCGGCAGCGTGCTTCATGGCAGCCTTGATCTCGTCGTACGAAGCGCCCTTCTCCAGACGACAGGTCAGGTCGACTACCGAAACGTCGAGGGTCGGAACACGGAATGCCATACCGGTCAGTTTGCCGTTCAGGGCGGGGATCACCTTGCCTACGGCCTTGGCAGCACCGGTCGACGAAGGGATGATGTTGCCGCCGGCAGCACGGCCGCCGCGCCAGTCCTTCATCGAGGGACCGTCGACAGTCTTCTGCGTTGCGGTGGTAGCGTGAACGGTCGTCATCAGACCCTCGACGATACCGAACTTGTCGTTGATAACCTTGGCAAGCGGAGCAAGGCAGTTCGTGGTGCACGATGCATTCGAAACGATCGTCTGGCCGGCATAGCTGTCGGTATTGACGCCGCATACGAACATCGGGGTGTCGTCCTTCGAAGGAGCCGACATTACGACATACTTGGCTCCTGCTGCGATGTGGGCCTCGGCCTTCTCCTTGGTCAGGAACAGACCCGTCGACTCAACGACGTACTCGGCGCCTACCTCGTTCCACTTCAGGTTTGCGGGATCCTTCTCGGCGGTCACGCGGATAGCCTTGCCGTTTACGATCAGCTGGCTCTTCTCTACGTTGTAGTCAACCGTACCGTTGAAGCGGCCGTGAACCGAGTCGTACTTGAGCATGTAGGCCATGTAGTCTACGGGTACGAGGTCGTTGATACCTACAACCTCAACGTTTGCGTTGTTGCACGCTGCGCGGAACACCAGACGGCCGATACGACCGAAGCCGTTGATACCGATTTTAATAGTTGCCATAAGATTTTGAATTATTTGTTAGTAAAAAATTGCGTTATTTTTTTAACAGCACAAAAGTACACACTTTATACAATTTTCGCAAATAAAAAATTAAATTTTTTTACGAACCACGGACGCACCTGTTTTTCAGGCCGCCCCGGACTGCCGCAGGCTGTCGTTTCCCCGACCACACAGCCGGTTCCGCCCCTATTGCACGGCTTTTTTCGCCCGTTTAGCCATGGCCGAAGCGAAGACGAAATCGTTGAGTTCGCGGTTGTCGGCATGCAGGATGTCGTCCTTCGTCCCCTCCCACCATTTGCGGCCGTCGTGGATGTATACAATTTTCTCGCCGATCTCCATCACGGAGTTCATGTCGTGGGTATTGATGATCGTCGTGATGCCGTATTCCTCGGTGATTTCGTGAATCAGGTTGTCGATGACGATCGAGGTCTGCGGGTCGAGGCCCGAGTTCGGCTCGTCGCAGAACAGGTAACGGGGATTCATCACGATAGCGCGGGCAATGGCCACGCGTTTGATCATACCGCCCGACAATTCGGCCGGATAAAGGTTGTTGGCATTGTCGAGCCGCACGCGCTGGAGACAGAAATTCACGCGCTCCATCTTCTCCGCCTCGCTCTGCGAAGTGAAGAGGTCGAGCGGCAGTTTGACATTCTCCACAACGGTCGAGGAGTCCAGCAGGGCCCCGCCCTGGAAAATCATGCCGATATCCTTGCGGATGGCTTTGCGTTCGCGGAAACCCAGCCGGGTAAAGTTCACGTCATCGTACCACACGTCGCCCGAATCGGGCTCGTGCAGTCCCACCAGCGTCTTGAGCAGCACGGTCTTTCCCGAGCCGCTGCGGCCGATGATGAGGTTTGTTTTCCCGGTTTCGAATTCCACCGAGATGTCGTCGAGCACCACCCGGCCGTCGAACGACTTGACGATATGTTCGGCGCGTATCATATGAGCAGGACTTGTGTCAGGATAAGGTCGAAAAGCAGGATCACCACGCAGCTGGCCACCACGGCGCGCGTCGAGGCCGTACCGACTTCGAGCGAATTGCCCCGGGCATTGTAGCCGTAGAAGGCCGAAATCGAGGTGATGATGTAGGCGAAAAAGACGGTCTTGATCAGCGTGTAGGTGATCGAATAGGGCTTGAAATCCATCAAAAGGCCGTCGACATAGTCGGCGGGGATCATGATGCCCGTCGCGGCGGCGATCAGGTATCCGCCCAGGATACCGATCAGGATCGAAAGGATCGTCAGGAAGGGAAAGAAGATCATCGCGGCGACGATCTTCGGGAGAATGAGGTACGAGGCGGAGTTGACGCCCATGATTTCGAGAGCGTCGATCTGCTCGGTGATGCGCATCGTACCGATCTCCGAGGCAATGCTCGACCCGACCTTTCCGGCGAGGATCAGCGCCACGACCGCAGACGAAAATTCGAGGATCATCGTCTCGCGCGTGGCATAACCCACCAGCGAACGGGGAATGAACGGCGAATCGAGGTTGATGCACATCTGCAACGTGATGACCGCACCGATGAAGACCGAAATAAGTGCCGTCAGGCCGATCGAATTGATACCGAGGACCTCCATTTCGTAGACGATCCGCCGACGGTAGATCGCAGCCTTCTCCGGACGGGAAAAGACCTTTCCCATCAGCATGAAGTAGCGCCCTATGAGTTCGAAAATTTTCAGCATGCTATTCCTTTTCCTCTTCGAAATCGACGTAGTCTCCCACGTCCTTCGACACGCGCTTCTCGGGCGTTCCCGGGGTTTTGTGCACCTTCACTTCGCCTTCGCGCTGTTTGCGCTGCTGTTCCGCAAAGGGCGAGCCGAACCCGCTGAAACCTTCCGGCCCGGACCGCTGCCCGAAGCCTTCGCCGAACTGCTCCTCCATCTGCTTGCGAACCTTGTAGATCCGCCAGCGGAAGGCCAGCATCAGCACGACGATCAATAAAATAAGTCCCATAAAAAAGTACAAAATAAACAGTGCGATGCCTTTGAGCAGCGCAGGAGCGCCGAGCGCCAGTATGACAACGACGAGCGTCGTCAGCGGATTGCGCTGTACGAACCTCACCAGGGAGTCGATGATTGCCAGTATAAAATTCATTCCGATTTCGGTTTACATCCCTGCAAAGACAGTGCAAGCCGGGCGCAGCGGCAAATTTATCCGACGCTGCCGGCGTGCAGCCTGTCCGAGCAAAGTTTATCTTTGCAAAGGTAGGGAAAATTATGCGTATTTCAATTAAATGTCGTAAATTTGGCGTTTGAAAATTCCCGGCATCGTCCGTTTGCTCCCGGGCCGCACTTCCCGCCGCAGGCGGTGGAACGAACCCCTGTCCGGGGCGAAGGTTCGGAGGCGGATCGGATTTGCAGACCCGCCCGCCGGCCGTGATGCCCCGCCGGAAACAGCGCACAAAACGATACGTAAAAAATAACAAAACAATGTCAACTCTCCTGAGCCCTCTCACAGCCATTTCGCCCGTCGACGGGCGTTACCGTAATAAAACGGAGAAACTAGCCGATTATTTTTCCGAGCAGGCACTTATCCGCTACCGCATCCGCGTCGAAGTGGAGTATTTCATCGCGTTGTGCGAACTGCCGCTTCCGCAGCTTGCCGGTATCGACCGTTCGAAATTCGCCGCCCTGCGCGCCCTCTACCTCGATTTCTCGGCCGCCGACGCCGAGCGGGTGAAGGAAATCGAGTCGGTAACGAACCACGACGTAAAAGCCATCGAGTACATTATCAAGGAGAAAATGGACACCCTGGGACTGGAGTCCTACAAGGAGTTCGTGCATTTCGGCCTCACCTCGCAGGACATCAACAATACGGCCATCCCGCTCTCGCTGAAAGAGGCGATGACAGGCGTCTACTATCCCGTCGTCGAGGAGGTCCGCGACAAATTGGCGTCGTTTGCCGAGCAGTGGCGCGAAGTTCCGATGCTGGCACGCACACACGGACAGCCCGCCTCGCCGACGACGCTCGGGAAGGAATTCATGGTCTTCGTCGAGCGTATCGAAAAGCAACTGGCCATGCTCCACGACATCGCCGTTCCGGCGAAGTTCGGCGGCGCCACGGGCAACTTCAACGCCCACCGCGCAGCCTATCCGCAGTACGACTGGGTGGCTTTCGCCAACCGGTTCGTGGGCGAGACGCTGGGCCTCTGCCGCTCGCAGTACACCACGCAGATCGAGCACTACGACAACCTAGCTGCCATCTTCGATAACATGAAGCGCATCGACACCATTCTCGTCGACCTTTCGCGCGACATGTGGACCTACATTTCGATGGAGTACTTCAAGCAGCAGATCAAGGCCGGGGAGGTCGGTTCGAGCGCCATGCCCCACAAGGTCAACCCCATCGACTTCGAGAACGCCGAAGGGAACTTCGGCATCGCCAACGCCGTCTTCGAGCACCTCGCGTCGAAACTGCCCGTTTCGCGCCTCCAGCGCGACCTGACCGACTCGACCGTGCTGCGCAACATCGGCGTGCCCATGGCCCACGCGGTGATCGGTTTGCTGTCGTTGCTGAAGGGGCTGAACAAAGTGATCCTCAACCCCGAAGCGCTGGCGCGCGACCTCGAGAACAACTGGGCCGTCGTAGCCGAAGGCATCCAGACCATCCTGCGCCGCGAAGGTTTCCCCAAACCGTATGAGGCATTGAAAGCACTTACCCGGACCAACACCCACATCACCCGCGAGTCGATCGCAGCGTTCATCGAGACGCTCAACGTCGCCGAAAGCGTCAAAGAGGAACTGCGTGCGCTTTCACCCTCGACCTATACGGGTGTATTCCGGTAGGCCGGCATATACACCGAAAACTAAAGGCAGGACCCGACGGGTCCTGCCTTTGTTTATTCGGAACGGTTCGTTACTCCTTGCAGCAACGCACCGTGTAGCCGTAGGAACGCTCCTTGTCCAGTTCGATATTGATCGAGCCGGTTCCGCTCGACAACTTACTGCGGAAGAAGAGGTGATAGGACTTCACCGAAGATGCTTCCACCGACCAGTAAGCGCCCGAACCGCCGGTCGAGGCACGCAGGCCCACAATGGCGCCCGAACTGTAATTGCGATAACCCTGCGCCGGATACCAGGCCGTCTGCCCCTCGTGGGTGTAGGTCATGCCGTAATTCGCCCCGTCCCATACGGAAACCCCGTCGATATACTGGCGGCCTGCGCTCATATCTTCCCAGGCATCGGTTTTAGGAACCTTATATCCCGGAGGACAGGGATCGTTGAGCGTCTTGCTTTCGCCCCAGAGTTTCGGATTCGGCGAGGCGAGCCAGTTGTAGCCGGTTCCGACCGTATTGTTATAGAATGTCATGGGATTGGCCGCAGCCCCGGCTGTCGTCGTCGTGCTTTTGCTGAAAGCCCAGCCCAAGGCAGGATAGGCCGGATTCAGCACCGTGCCGTTTTTCGCCTCGAGGAAAGCGTTGGCCGAAGCCTCGGCTTTTTTGCCGCCGTAGAACGGGTCCTTGCGGCCCCACTGGTAATACATGCCGTAGGCATCCGTACCGCCGACAGTCGTGCCCACGGCGCCCAGGTTGCGGTCCATGAACACCGTGCCGTTCTTGTAGGTCATCGTCTGCGGGGCATCCGTTACCCAGACGTGCCAGCTCCATACAATTACGCCGTCTTCCATCAGGGCGACGAGGGCGTTGCCCCTGCCGTCGCCGACCGTCAGGGAGATGTCGCCGGAGGTCTTGTCGAAAGCAACGTCCGAAACAAGCCCCTCGGAATCGGTCCACAGCCAGTCGGCCGTCATGCCGTCCGTCAGGGAGATCGCCGGCTCGAAACCGACACCCTCACCGGCGCCGTTTCCGCGCACTTTGGCATTGAAAACATACTTCCCGGGAGCCGGAACCACATAGCAGTTGGCCGTTCCCGCGGCACTTAGGTCGTTGACCTGCGCAGCCGAAAGCGTCCCGCCGTCCGCCAGCAGTATCTCCACCTTGCCGTCCCCGGCCGTTACCGACCGGAACAGGGCCACCCGCTCGTCGCCCGTGGTTTTGATCGGGTTTCCGGCGGCGTTCACGATCTGCCACGGCATTGCAGCGGCATCCGTCGTCACGGTCCAGAAACCTTTATCATCGCGCCCCATGACGGGAACAGGTCCCGAAACAGGCATTTTCGCTCCGGCGGCATCTTTCAGCCAGGGAGTATCCTTCTCCGCGGCCAGCGTCCAGTAATAAACGTCTCCGTCGGCGGCAATGCCCACCAGCGGCGCCTCCGCGGCCTCCGCATCGCAGGCTACCGTAATCTGCGTACCGTCGCGAAACGTAAGCAGCACGCTGCCTTCGGCCTCGGCCAGCGCCCGCACTTCCGAACGCGACACGGCTTCAGCCAGCGCTTTCAGCGAGACCAGTCCGGCGTTCAGGTCTTCGATTTTCTGTAACAGTTCAGCCGAGGGAGGGGGTACGGGTTTGTCTCCGTCCGGGTCCGAGGGGCCCGATTCGCTCTTGCAGCCGCCTAGGAGCAGTGCCCAGGAGCAGATCATAAGTAACTTTTTCATCATGCTTTGTTTTTCAGTTAATGGTTCCATCTGTTCTGTCTCGTCCGTAACGGACAAACATCACGGTGGATACCGCACAGGCAGAAACAGGCATAATGACCCGGCAAAGCATGGCGACGACTTCCTCATCCGACCGTAAAAAAGTCTGTCCGAAGAGGTTCGCTCCCAATGGAAAAAGAAGGCTGAAGTAAATAAGTACGTACGGAAAACCGCCGGTAACGACTTCAGGCGCTCCCTTTCTCCGCAGGAGCAAACACCCTATCTCGCAAGGCAGGTCTTCTGACTTGTCCCCCGGCGCAACGCCTTCCCGGTCCCGGAGGACCAGTGGCTCAGATTGTCGCGACGAGAATGCCCTTTCGGGCGGGACTCACAGCAGCGGGAACTGTTGCCGATTCACACGGCATTCCCTTTTAATTCCCCTCCATGGGGAAACCATTGCACCGCGAAGGTACGGCTTTTATCGGCAGGATGCAAACGATCCGGCGGATTATTTGCACAGGATACGAAAACCGCTTCTGCACAACAGGCCGGACCGTTTCGACCAAAATGCGCCCTTTTCCCGACTGACACCGCAGCAACTCTGGCACGCGCTTTGTACTTATTCCAGTCAACTGCGGAACAGCAACCGCAGTGAGGTTTCTTCATTTATTTAAGTTTGGGTTAGTAGTTTTAGGAGGGCAACCTCCTGGGGGCAGCAGGCAATCGTGAGATTCCCTGCTGTTTTTGTATGTGCCCGCGCGGCCCTCCGAAAACTCCTTTCAACCGGTTCACGCAGCAACCCTCCCCACGCATGCAGAACGGCACGAAGGCCGACAGTGCGCTAACGGCACATCGCCTGCCCGGAAACCGGACGCGAAGTGCCGTTAGCACCCTGCTGCTGCGCAGCATCCCGCACACGCCGGAGCCTTTGCCCTGCTCCTGCGGTCGTTAGCAGTTTACAACCGAAAATCAGTTTCGAAAGGCAACCTCCCGGGGATAGCAGGCAATCGTGAGATTCCCTGCTGTTTTTTTGTCCCCGGAGGTCCTCCTACTAACCGAACAATTCGTTGAGCACCGCAGCCAGGCGGTACGAGGCCTTGATCAACTGGCTTTCGGGCAGCAGGTAGGTGTCCAGCACGAACTGCTTGTCGTAGGTCTCGTCGGCCCGCTGCCAATCGTAGATCACCCGGCACGCGACGGCGGTTTCGTGCAGCCATTCACGGGGCGTACCCTTGGCCATGGCGGCCTTCTCGCGCTTGGAGAAGGTGTCCAGCAACTGTTGATACTCGCTGTAACTCCAGCCGTGGGCCCCGTCCAGCACACCCCAGTCCCACATCGCATGGTAGGACATCTTCCTGCCGTTGAGGTCCGCGCGGCCGCTCTTGCAACCGGCGTATTTGACATGCGAGGGACAGTGCATGTCACCCACGATGTGGATCACATACATCAGGTTCAGCCGCACGAGCGAATCGCTCATATTCCGGTAGTCTTTCAGCCGGTCGACGGCGCGCATCAGTTCGACGACGCAATTGGTCTTCCCCTTGCGCAGGGTGTCGACCAGTTGCATGCCGGCATCCACATAACTCACATGCTCGACGTTTCGGAATTCGGGCGTATCGCGGTACTTGTCCATCCACGATGCGTAGTAAACGATCGAATGGTCGAGGTAGCGGGCGATATTCCTCTTCGCCCGGGGCGTCAGGTTGCATTCGGCGATATACGCAATGGCGTCGTGGCGTGTGCGGTCCCATGCCTGCGACGGCAGCGCCGCGCAGAGCATAAGGCTCAACAAAAACAGTTTCAGGTTTTTCATTGTCTTTCAAATTAACGGGTTAACGATTCGGCGCGGAAGTTATCGAACTGCACGCGGTTCTTGCTTTTGACCGCCGGGGCGAACACCACGCGGGTCGTAGCATCGGCTCCCGTGATCGTGAAAGAGAAACCCTCCCACGCATTGCCGCGCGACAAGGTGAACGAAATGATTCCGCCCGAAGCGCCTTCGATGGTCCCGGCGCCCTTCAGGCTGGCCGTCAGGGTTTTGTTCGTATCGGCCGCACCGGAGAAATACTGGAAGAAATAGGTGGCGTCGAAGCTGACCTTCACGTCGTCCGTACCGGTAATGCCGGTGAATGCCGGGGTGATCAGGTTGCCCAACGCCGACGACGAATTGAGGTGAATATACCCCGGACGGGTGTAAACGCTCTTGTTGGTCGCATCGTAACCCCAGCCGTTGAGCGACACGGTTCCTTCCTTTTCCAGCAGGTCGAGGCGCACCATCGTATCCACCGTACAATAGGTGTTGATCCAGTCGGTGTTGGTCGCCAGCAGGGCACTGCCGCTCCAGGGATCGGCCCAGGAGAAATCGTCCTGGAAGTAGACCGTGGCCGTCGAAGGAAGAATATCGGCCCGAACCGCCGCCGAAGGCTCCGACGAGCGGAACGTCTGCGGAATCTCCACCTTCGAACTGTTGTAGTTCATGTGGTTGGCCACCACGCGGAAATTGAAATAGGGGTAATTGCCGAAATTCTTCCCGGCCAGCCCGCCGATATGTACACGGGGTTCCCACGTTTTACCCGTAGCGACCACCTGTCCGTTCGGCAGTTCCACAAAATAGGTGTAATCCGTCGCATCGGACACCTCGGCCCAGGAAGCCTCGAAACCATAGGCGCTGTTGGCGGAAACGGTCACGCCGGAAGGCGTCGCGAGCTGGGGCAATCCGCCTCCGGACGACTTTACATCGCCCTCGACGGGATCGCTCCAGGCGGATTCCTTATAGGTCTTGTCGCCTTCGGCGGGCAGGGCGCGGACCGTCAGGCGGGCCGAAGTCCCGGCGATCAGTCCGGTAAATTCGGCCGACAGCTCCGTCGTCTTGCCGCTGCGCGAGGCGACCACCTCGCCGCAGTTGAGACAGGTGTAGGAATACTCGTACTCCGCGGCCTGCGAGACCTCGGTCCAGGCGAACTTCACAGAACTTTCGGTAGCGGCATCCTGGTCGAACGTCACCGCAGGAACCGCCAGCGGTATCAGGTCTACCGAAGGTTTGTCGTCCGGGCCCGCCTTGACGATCCGCACGTCGTCCAGGAACCAGCGGTTGGCCTTGGTTTCCTCCACCGATTCGAAGACCAGTTGTGTGGCGTCGGTCGCGCCGTAGACGATCAGCGTCTTCTCTTCCCACTGCACCGGCGTTTCGGTCTGCATGACGAGCACCTTCTCCGTCGACACACCGTCGTTGACCGTACCCGGACCGATCACCCGCACCTGCATGGTCGAGGGATCCCACGTGCCGTTGGCAGCGACGTAAATACAGCATTTGAAAGTAACCTTGAGATCCGCCGCACGGTTTTTCCGGATGTCCAGCGTCGGGCTTACCAGGCCTCCGCCGCAACCCGCCGCATTGGAACCGCGCCCCATCTTGACATAGCCGATACGCAGGTAAACGCGCTCCTTGAGTTTGTTGTCATCGGTCTTCCACCCCGATCCGACGAGGGCGTTATAGGCCTCCTGCCCGTGGCTTGCCGCCGTTATGCCGTTCCAGTAGGTTTCTGCCGTAAGCGGCGTAGGATACGTCCCGATGTAATCGGTTCCGCCGTATACGTCGGTCACCCACGAAAAATCGTCCTCGAAATAGACGTAACCTTCCGGCTTGCCGTCGTCGCCGCCGACCTGGAAAGCAACCTCCTGTCCCTCGCCGAAGTTGCCCTCGTAAAGGCGGAAGTCGTCGATGCGGTAACCGCCTGCGGGGGCTTCGACCTTAAAATCGAGCGTGGGATTGTCCTCGCCGACCCAGAACCGCGCCAGGACCTCTTTCCAGTCGCCTGCGCCGTCGATCACTTCGTATTGCAGGGCGATCAGTTCGTCGCCGCCGTTCCCGACGAGCACCCGGAACCGGTCGGGCGTCAGTTCGCCGCCGGGAGCCAGCACGCCCATCTTCAGGCGGAAATAGGAGTCGTCCCGGGTCGCCACGTCGCGCACGGAAAACGAGGGTGTCACAGTTTCCGGGCCCTCTCCGGGAGCCTCCAGCACGATATTGTTACCGCCCGAAGCCTCGTCGTAGCCCGACGAAGGCGTGTCGGCCGACACGAAAGCGTTTACGCCGGAGAATCCCACCGCCGAAGCACCGACGCCTTCCGGTTGCCACGCCGTATAGCCGCCCACGGCGACCGGCTCCGCAACGGCCGAAGCCCCGGCCCCGGTGCGGATGTAGTAGATAAGTTCATCGGAGGAACCCTGCGTCACCTCGATCTGTGCGGTCACGCCGTCCAGCGAATCGAACCGAAGCGTCGTCGAACGCCTGCCCCCGGGATTCACGGCCGCGGTGACCTTCACCGTCTGGTTGCCGTACGCCGCACGGGGCGCGACGGTCAGCCAGTCGGCATCTTCGTCGAGGTTGATCACCCAATAGACATTCGACAGGACATCGAACGTGACATCGCCGCCTTCGTAGGTCATTCCACGCTTGTTGGCGCTGACCGAAGAAGCGCTGAGTGCGAGCGTCTCATCCCCGGTCCGGTCCGTACTGCAGGCCCCGGCGACCAGCGCCGCGAGTCCCAACAGCCATATACTGTACTTTTTCATGCTCTTCGTTTTTCAGGTTATTTCAAGCTCTTCACAAAGGCCTTCGGCCGCTTCATCCGTTCCGAATAGACATTGCCGAAACGGTCGGTGACCGTGATTTCGAGTTCCGACACGGGCGACGACGCCGTCACGCTGAACATGTGCGACGAGCAGCACGACGCCCAGTCGGCATTGGCTTCGTATTTGGCCTCCACGCGGGGAATGTCGAAGGTGATCGTGTGCAGCGGGTCGCGGTCGAAGACGCGCTTCACCTCAAGCGGCGAACCGTCCTCCCGCACCTCGACCTTCCAGGCCGGATCGTAGTTCCAGACATTGATATAAACAACGTTATCGCCCACTTTTCCATAGTCGTCGCCCTTGTTGTCACGGCTCGCATACTGGGCCAGCAGCGCCTTGTAGGTGCTGTTGTCGAGGTGCTTTTTCACGGTGTTCATGTCGTACGTGCGGAACTGGTATCCGGCAGGTTCGCCGATGCCCTTGTAGCTCCACTTCACGTCGGTCGAATTGACCGTATAGATTCCGTAACCGGCAGGCGACCCGTCGACGCAGATGGCCCGGTCGGAAAAGAAGGTACTCCACCACCATGTTTCGCAGACGGCGGCCGTGTTGTGTTCGATCACCTTGTCGTTGATGACCATCGTGGAGTTGTGGTGCGTATGCCCCGTTATGAAATGCACCTCGGAGAAATCCCGGACGGCATTCATCAGCGCCCCGGTTCCACCCGTGGCGCTCGGCATCTTGGCCGTGTTGGCGAACGAGGCGTTGTAATTTTCGTAGAGCTGGACATGCAGGCAGACCACCAGCGGCGCCGTCTTATCCTCGACGGCAGCCAGGTCTTCGGCCAGCCAGGTCATCTGCGCCAGCGACACGACGCGGTTGTAGTCGCGGCTGCCCAGCACGCCGTCGCTGCCGCCCGTATTGATCCAGTCGATGTCGTCGAGTACCACGTAGTGCACCTTGCCGAGGTTGAACGAATAGTAGTTCGGGCCCAGCGTCCTGCAATAGGAAAGCTGCCCCGGGGCGTCGCCCTGCACATAGGGGTCGTTATCGTGGTTGCCCATCGCGTGGAATACGGGCACGGAATATCCGTTCCGGGAAAGCCACTGCCGGTAGTGCGGAAGCCGGAAATTACGGTCGTACCAATACCTGTCCCAGGTCATGTCGCCCGCCATGAGGCAGAAAACCGGCACGGGGCTGGCATCGGCAAAAGCCTGCGTTTCGGCGATAAACCCGTTTTTGAAATTGCGCAGGTCGTTCTGCTTGTCGGCCAGGTGCAGGTCGGCGCCCACCAGCATGACGTGATTTTCGGTATCGGCCTCCTCCAGTTCGAAGTTATGCTTCTCGCACACCCCGGCCTCGTCGGTCAGTCCGGCCCAGAAGCCCATCATATTGTTATCGAGCGCAGCGGGCAGGTAACCCTGGGGAATCGTGATAAAGACATACCCCAGCGTCTTGAGCGACGGAATCCAATAGTAACCGTTCTCATCGGTGGTGACCGTCTGCAACCCGTCCGACACGCGGACGCCCGGCACGCCTTTGTCACCGCAGAAAACAATGCCCTTGATGTTCATGCCCTCCTTGTCGGGAACTTCCTGGTCGGTCGTAAGGTAGATTTTCACTGTGGCGACATACTGTTCCTGCACACCGCGGACCACATAAACGTCGTAGCTCTCCCGGGCGATCGCCGCAGGTATCACCACACGGGCCGTCTTGGCCGTAACGCCGCTTACCGGCAGATCGAGCACGGCGGCGTCGGCCCGGAACGAAACCACGTCGCCCGCCTCGAAGCCCACTCCCTGCAGGGTCAGCGTCTGCCCGGCATACACGCTCATCACGGGCGCGAGGTAGAGATTGCGCACCAGCCTCCGGGGCTGTTCGAACTCCGGGGAATCGCTCTCCGAGCACCCTGCCGCGAGCAGGAAGCCCGCGAGCAGGACGAAGAGCATTTTCAATTTGAATTGACCTATTTTCATCGTTCGGATTTTTAACGGTTTATAAATCGAGGCACGACATGCGTACGACACCGATGCGGCTGGTTCCCGAAGCGGTGTTCTCCGTGTCGCTGGCATTGCGCTGGCGGGTAGCCCGCAGACGGATCGAGAAACTTTCGCGGTCTTTCAGCTCGTCGGGCAGCACGAAGAGGTATTCGGGCGCTGCGATGCTGTTGTGCCAGTTCGAAGCCACGTATTCGTTGCCGATCGGCGTCCAGGTTTTGGCATTGTCCGTATCGGCCCACTCCATCTGGAAGTACATCGGGCCTGCGGTGTTGCTCGAGGCCGTAAACTGGAGTGAAATCTGCCCCGTAAAGCCTTTCGTCGAGAGGTTCGAGAGAATCCAGCAGCAACCGTCCGTATCGGTATTGACCGCAGCGGTATTTTTCCACCACCCCTGCGCCATCACAGCGACATACTGCACCCCTTTGGTGTTGCCGTAAGCCGGGAGCCATACATTCTTCACCGCATCCCATGTCGCCGCCGTACAACGGGCATGCGCCCACGCCAGGTACATCTGCTGCGTATTGCCCGAAGTCGATCCCAGCACGTCCTCGCCGACCGAATGTTTGAGCTGTCCCTGTCCGACGGACGCCGTCACCGACTGCATGGCGCCTGCATTGTCGGTCCACGGACCGATCTGCATGACGGTCTTCGAAAGGCGGCTTGCGGCCGGGGCCTTGAAGTTGGTGATGTCCGACTCGCGGCGGATGCGCACGCACCAACTCTCGACCGGACGGCGCATCTGGTCGCGGCCGTCGTAAACGTCGCATTTGTAACGCTTGTTGACGATACCCGTGATATCGCCGGCCCCTTCGGGAATCATCGAAAGCGCCCGCTCGGTGAACGACCACGTGGTGTAGAGTTTAGCCGTATTGCCCTTGGCGTCGCGCAGGTAATGGCCGTACTCGATCGTCAGGTCGTTGTAATCCGCCGAAGCCTGATAGGCGGCTCCCTGTTTGATACCGAGGTACGACACTCCTTCGTTGATGTTGACCAGCGTCCCGTAAGGCAATGCGAATTCAACGTTGCGCAGCGTCACCAGCCGGTTCTCATACGCCGGCAGCTTCGTCAGGTCGTCGATCACGACCGGTTCGACGGGTGTTCCCGCCACGGCGCTCTGTACGGCCGTCGAGGAGAGCCCGGCGATCTTCAATCCGTTGGTATAGGCGTCGCGTTCGATATGCTGTCCGTACATGTGGAGCGTAACGACCTGGTTCAGGTCGCAGGTATTGTCCGCCGCATCGTCGAATTCGATCCACAGGCCTCCGGTCTCGTCCTGGATGAACATCGTGTTGTTCACCTGCTCGCCGCCTCCGGTCGAATAGGCCACCGGATAGTTGCGCGTCGTACGGTCGCTGATCACGCTGCCCGCGACATAGACGTTGCGCGCGATCTTACCCTCGCCCATCGCCAGCAGGTCGGCGACCGTGATCTTTTCGGCCTCCTCGAAGGCGCTCGACCGGTCGGCCTGCATGATGGCGAACACACACGACACCGAAGTGCCGTAAGCCCGGATACGCACCTGCGCTTCACGCGGCTCGGAGCCCGGATTCGCCGCACAGGTGAAAGTCTGGCTCACAGGCGTGAAGTCGCCGATCGTAACCCACGAGGCATCGGCCGGATCGACCAGTTCGGCCACCCAGTCGATATTCGACTCGACGCCCACGGTGAAGGTCTCGCCCTTGACCGAAACGGTCTTGCCCGACTCCTTGACGTTGACCTTCAGTTTGGGCTCGTCGCCCGCCTGGTTGAACCGGATCGTCGCCACCGAAAGGCCGTCGACCACGATATTCAATGTCCCGTGGCGCTGGTAGGCCGTCGTATTCTTCTCGACCATAGCCGAGAAACGGGCGTCGCCGACACCCTCCGTCGGCCAGTAGGACAGCCATTCGAGGTCCTCTTCGTAGGTGGGTACGAGTTTCCAGCTTCCGTAGTTGGAGTACATCAGAAAATCCTGTGTCCCGCCCGCCGTATTGAACGACACCTCCTGAATCCCGTTTTTGTCGTTATCAAGGATATAGACATATTTCTCCTGCGTCTCGTCCTTTTCGCACGACGTGGCCAGTGCCGCCGAAACCAAGGCGGCCGCCCCGGCGGCAAAGATGCAAAGACGTTTTATCATCGTTTTCATAGTCCAGTCTTTTTCGGTTATTTGATTCCTTTGTCGACGGCAGCCTTACTCCACCAGACGGGGGTCTTCATGTCGTCGGCGCCGCCGTAGTAGGTCCTCAGGCGTTCGACGGCCGCATTGTAATTCTCCTTGTTGGTCTCCATCGTATTGGTCGGATAGACCAGACGCGTCGGCAGGATGTGGTCGTTGAACGTACCGCTGCCGATCGTCAACACCGGATACCCCGTGCGGCGATAATCGGCCCACGCCTCGTAACCGACCCAGAACAGGGCCACGTATTTCTGGTTGATGATCGATTCGAGCGTTCCGTCGTAGGGGACATTCGCCAGGAAATTCTCGATCACCTTGTCGGTGATGTTCAGTCCCGTCGTATCCACCTCTTTCCAGTAATTGATCGAAGCCCGGATGGCGTTCTGGTAACAGGCGGCGGCATCCCCCGCGATCCATCCGCGCTGGATGGCTTCGGCCTGGATGAACAGCACTTCGTCGTACTTCATCAGCGCGTAAGGTGAAGCATAATCGCCCAGATTGGCTTTGTTGAGGTTTGCGATACCCGTAAAATCGGCCTCCTGCGATTCGATACCGCTTTGGCCGCCTTTCCAACCCTCGGCGCCCGACGGTTGCTGGAACCAGATACCGATGCGCGGATCGCCCGAATGATTCATCATGTCGACGATCTGCTCCGCAGGGCGGCGTCCGGTCGAGGTGGTGAACTGCGTATTCAGCTTCGTGCCCCAGTAGTTGACGAAAGGCTCCACGCTTTCATAAGACATTTTGGCATTGTCGCCGTTGCTTGCAAAAACCGGATACCGGTCCGGATTATTGAAGATTTCGGCGATCTTCGCGGCGACGCCCATGGCCGCATTGCGGTTGCTCAACCGCATGAGCAGGCGCAGGTAGAGCGAATTGTTGAACTTGCGCCATTTCGAAATATCGCCTTTGTAGAGCAGGTCACGCTCGGCGCTGGGTAGTTTCAACGAACTGTCGTAAAGCGAATTGGCATGCTCCAGGTCGGCAAGCAGCGCCCGGTAGACCGCCTCCTGCGAGTCGAACACCGGCTGTTTGATACCCTCGGACGAACCTTTGAAAGCCTGCGAATAGGGAGCGTCGCCGAACAGGTCGGCAATGTTCTGCAGGAACAGCGTCCGCAACGTGAGTGCAATAGCCTCGTAATTGGGGTCTTCTTTCCGGACAGCCAATTGGCGCATGTGGTCGGCATTGGCCGCCTGCATGTAGAGATTGCTCCAGGCCGACGCACCCACCGAATTCTCGATCACATAACGGTGGTAGGTGTTGTTGCCCGAGCCGGCGATCGTATACTGGATCAGCTCGCCGTTGAGCTGCCAGGTCCGGTAGAGGAATACCTCGGTCCCCGAATAGAGCAGTTCCTGGATCATGCCCGCAGGGGATATCTTCCACTGTTCCATTTCGTTGGGGTTGGTATTGTATTCTTCGAATTTGGTCATACAGGCGCTTGCCGCCGTGAGCAGCAGGGCCGGGATCAAGATATATTTCAGCATTTTCATAATCGCGTCAGTTTTAGAATCCGAGTTTGAGACTGAATCCGTAGGAACGGGTCATCGGGTAAGCGCCCGTCTCGACGCCGCGGTAGAGCGACGATCCCGAAAGCGAAGCCACCTCCGGATCGAACTGCGGGAAATTCGTGATGCAGAACAGGTTCGTGGCAAAGAACGACAGCGAGACGTTCTGGAACACCTTGGTCTTGGAGCAAAGTTTCTTCGGCAGCGAATATTCGACCCGCAGTTCCTTCATTTTCAGATACGAGGTGTCGAAAACATTGGATTCGGTGTTGCCGCGCGGATAAATGACCGTATTGTAGTAATCGACCGCATCGGTGGTGATGGTGTTGTTCGGCGAATAGACGCCGTCGGCGGAGACGTTGACGCCCGGATGAATCAGACCGTCGTAACGTCCCTCGAGCGAATTGGTCAGCTTACCCATGTAGGAGAGGATCGAATTGGTCAGCGAGTAGGCTTTGCCGCCATACGAGGCGGCGAACGAAGCGGAAACGGTCAGGCTTTTATAACTCACCGTCGTCGTCAGGCCGGCCTTCCACTGGGGGTAAATACTGCCCAGGTCCTTGAGGTTGGTAGCGTCGAGGATGGGATTTCCGGTCGAGGCATCGACGATATGCTGTCCCGAACAGTCGATCTTATGCCCGTCGGCATCGTAGTAAAAAGCACCTTTGGGCGCTGTTTCGAGCCCGTATCCGTAGATACGCCCCAACTCTCCGCCCGGATAGGCGTAGATGAAGACTTTGCTGCCGATGGTATTGCTCGCATTGAGCTGCCAGACATTGACGCCCGGGGCCAACTCGACCAGTTCATTCCAGTTCTTCGACCAGTTGGCATCGATATTCCAACGCCAGTTTTTGGTTTTCACGAGCTGGAACCGCGCCGAAAGTTCGATACCCTCGTTACGCACGCAGCCGGCGTTGATGACCATCGACGAAGCGCCGGTCGCCCAATCGGAGGGGACGTTGATGATCTGGTTCGTCGTCTCCGAACTGTAATAAGCAAAGTCGAAAGAGATGCGGTTTTGCAGGAAGTGGCCTTCGAAACCGACCTCCCAGCTCTCGACATTTTCGGGTTTGAGCCGGTAGTTTTTGGTCGATCCGGGCAGTTTGTAAGCCCCGGTGAAAACCGATGAATTGGAGTAGGAACCCAGGAGCTGGTAAGGCTCCGTATCGTTACCCACGTTGGCCCACGAACCGCGAATCTTGAGCATGTCGATCCACTTGGCCTTATTGCGCAGTTTGAACACCTCGTCGAGCAGCACGCTGGCGCTCACCGAGGGGTAAAAATAGGAGTTGTAACCGGGAGCCAGCGTACTCGACCAGTCGTTGCGGCCGGTAATATCAAAAAAGAGCATGTCGCGCCAACTGAGCGAAACCAACCCGTAGAACGAATTGATCGACTTGGTCTTGCGCAGGTTGTCCACATCGAGTTTCCCGTTGACGTTCTGCAAAATGAACACGTTGGGTTCTTCGAGCATATTGGCCGTCAACCGCACGGAATGATACTTATAGAGCATGTTGTTACCGCCCAGCGACGCGTTGAGCGAAAAATCGCCGAACGTATCGCGGTAGCTCAGCAGAAAGTCGTTGTTGAGTTCGATGTTGCGGATCGTTTGTTCGCGGTACATTCCGTCGAGGTAGGCATGCGTGTACTGCGGTTTCTGCTGCGTACGGAAATCGTTGCTGAAGTCGATGCCCGAACGCACGGTCAGCGACAGTTTCTCGGGAATAATATGCCCCGTCACGCTGGCATTGCCGTAAACACGGTCTTTGGCCTGCGTATTCAGACACTCGTAAACAATGAAATAAGGATTGTCCATCGATCCGTTAATCAACTTCACCGAAGAATCGCTGCCCGAATAGTAGTCGACCAGCCGGCCGCTGTTCCATTCGTTGTATGCATCGCGGGCCGAAGCGCTTACAGGCTGCCAGAGCAACGTTTTCAGGGGCGACGAATTGCTGTATCCGCCCACGGGCAGGTTGTCCGAATTTTTGCGGTAGTAGCTCAGTTTCAATCCGGCCTCGATGTATTTGTTCCGCTTGCTGATAGCCGAAAGCGTGAAGTTCTGGGTGCTGAAACCCGTATTGGGCACGATCCAGTCGTTGCGCGTATCCTTGACCGACACGCGCAGCGACGAGCCATGGCCGTCGCTGGCGTCCACCGCCAGACTGTTGGTGTAGGTGACGCCCGTCCGGAAGAATCCCTTGTACCAGTCGCATACTTCGTACGGAAGCCGCGTATAGGTCCCCGTCGCCGGATCGAACGAGGCATACATGTAACGCATCTGCCCCTGGATTTTCTCGCCGAACTGGTAACGCGAATGGAATGCATTTACTTTTTTGCCGGTATCCGAATGATCGGCGTCGACCGTGTAGAACGAATATTCGTCGGGATTCAGGCCGTTGGTCATATGCCCCGTATTGATGGTCGTTTTGCGGAAGTCGCCGGCGCCGTATACATTCTGGAAATCGGGCCAGTAACCCGCCTTGTCGAAGGTTACCGAGGTGGTAAAAGTAACCCCGATGCCCTTCTGCTTGCGGCCCGACTTGGTCGTAACGATGATGGCGCCGTTGGCGGCGCGAGATCCGTAAAGCGCCGTTGCAGCCGGGCCTTTCAGCACCGAGATCGACTCCACGTCGTCGGGATTGATGTCACCGGCGCCATTGCCGTAGTCGATCGGGGCGTCGTCCGATTCGTAAGAACCCGACGACGTATTGGAATCCATGCCGCTGCCGATGGGCACGCCGTCGACCACGAACAGGGCCGTATTGTTGTTATACGAGAGCGAGCCCTCGCCGCGCAGCGTGACACGGACCGATCCGCCGGGTCCTGCGGCCGACTGGTCGAGATTCAGACCGGCAACCTTACCGGCCATACCGCTCAGCCAACTGCCGCTGGCATTGTTGGTGATGTCGTCGGAGCCGATCTTCGAGACGGCATAGCCGAGGCTCTTCTCCTTACGGGTGATACCGAGGGCCGTCACCACCACGTCCTCGATGCTGTTGGCCGCCGCCCGGAGCTGGAAGTCGATACGCGTACGGGCGTTCACCGTCTCCGTCACCGAATCGTAACCCAGATAGGAACAGACAATTTTGCCGTTTGCCGGAACATTCAGCGTATATTCGCCGTTGGCGCCGGTGCTCGTACCGAGGGTCGTACCCTCGACGATCAGCGTCGCACCGACGAGCGGCACGCCGTCGGCATCACGCACCGTACCGGTTATTTTCACATTGGGACGGGCCTTGTCGGCCGCCTTGCGCACGAGCACGACCTGTGTTCCCCGCACCGTAGCCGTCACCTCGGGGATCGCCTGCGCGATGACCGCCTCGACGGAGGCGTCGGTCACGCTGAGCGAGACCCGGCGGGCGGGATCGAGATCCGAAATGTTATACACGAAAGTGTAGCGGCTCTGCTTTTCGATGGTTTGCAGCAGCTC
This sequence comes from Alistipes montrealensis, assembly GCF_018362775.1. Taxonomy (GTDB): domain Bacteria; phylum Bacteroidota; class Bacteroidia; order Bacteroidales; family Rikenellaceae; genus Alistipes; species Alistipes montrealensis. The sequence continues at coordinate 127,435 of NZ_JAGYXY010000004.1, read as the reverse complement.
TTTTACCGTAATATTCTTGACGTTAAGCGTCAGTTTACCGTCGCGCGAAGAGGAAGGAGGCACTGCAACGGCAGCAGTAGCGACCACCAACGCCAGCAAAACCGGCAGGACACGCCGCAGACCGCAACGGGCACGGTACGCCCGTTTCTGAATGGAAGTTTGAAGTTTCAAGGCAATAAGGTTTTTGAATGCACGAAAAAAGGTTCACACGTTCCGGACAACCGTCGGTTGCGGCCGCCGGAGAAGGCCTAATAATCGAAAGCAGGAATGCGTAAAGGTCTTGTCATAGCGATGAAAGTTTTAGAGTTAGTTTTATATCATATTGATTACCAACATATTACATTTCAGCAACAAATAAGTTATCCCACGTTGTCCCAAAGAGGACATCGTACAAAACGGTCTATCTGCGTGTTATGAAAATTGTTCCCCCGGAGGATTCGTAACGGATCGGAACCACCAGTGCGATGGCATCCAGAATCTCCTCGAGCGGCTCGCTGCGCAGCGAAAGCGTGAGCCGCGCCTCGAGCCCGACATCGTCCGCGATGTCGAACTCGACGTTATAGCGGTGTTCGAGGTTGACGAAAACGGCGTCGAGACGCATCTCATCGAGTTTCTGCGTTTCGAACATCCACTTATTGTAATTATTGGCATCGACAGCCTGGTAGTCGATCTTTTTCGAATTGCGGTAGGCGACCAGCCGCTCGTCGGGACAGAGCGTGACGGGCAACTGCCCGGCACAGGTGGCTTTGACCGAGCCGGAGACAAGCACCAACTCGGCATAGTCCAGGTGCTCGTAACATTTCAGGTCGAAGACCGTCCCCAGCACCTCGACCTCCATCAGCGAAGTCCGGACACGGAACGGTTTCGAAGCATCGCGCACGACGTTGAAGAGCGCCTCGCCTTCGAGCCGTACGGAGCGCAAATCGCCGTCGAACGACTCGGGATAGTAGAGGCGGCTGTCGTAGTTGAGCCAGACCTGCGTACCGTCGGGCAGCACGAAGCGGCCCTTGCTGTCCTCGCCCGTAACCACAAACACCCCGTTTTCGGGTTTCAGGAACAGGCGGGCGCCGAGGGCGCCGAGTCCCAGCACCACCCCGCAGACGGCTGCAACGGCCGCCATACGCCGCCACGATGCAGCCAGACGGGCAATGCGGCCCTTTTTCGGAGCCGCGGCAGACGAAGCCGCCGGCATCGACTGCATCAGCCGCTCGAACGACTGCTCATAGGCAGCACCGTTCACCGGGCCGAGCTTCGCCGCGTTCCACTCCTCGAGCAGTTGTTCCTCCGCAGCCTCGCCGCCCGCATGCTCGTCCAGCCAGCAGCGGAACTGCTCCTGCACCTCGGCGGGCATGTCGTTGTTCGCGAAATCGGAAACTATGTTCTTGGTCTTTTTAGTCATGGCTTTTTTCCGTGGGGAAGCATCGTGCGGCAAAATGCCGGGGCGCCGCAGTCCGCTGTCATCCTCTTACACATACTAGACGATCCAGCGGCGCAACACCCCTACGCCGAAATGAAAATAAAATTCAGGAAATTTCCTTTTTGATGCTGCCGAGCGCTTTCGTAATCTGGTTTTCAACGCTTTTGGGGCTGATATTCAACTCCTCGGCAATTTCACGGTTGTTCTTGCCGCACTCGCGCGACAGGCGGTAGATTTCATACCTCCGGGCAGGCATCTTGCTGACGGCGGCTTCGATCTGGCGCGACAGTTCGGCCGTGTCGATCCGCTCCGTAACGTCGTCGCAAAGAATCTGCCCGTCGACCCGGGCGCTGTTTTCGAACTGCATCCGGATCCGGCTGTGCTTACAGATGTCCAGCACAGCATTGCGCGTCATGCGGAACAGGTAAGCGTTGAGCGACTGAACCTGGGCCAGTTCGCGGCGCTGCATCCACAGTTTGGTGAAGATATTCTGCGACACGTCCTGCGCCTCGTGGATATTCTTCAGCATCTTCATGGCGAAGGCCTCCACACGCGGGGCGTATTTCAGGAAGACAAGCCGGAAGGCATCACTGTCCCCGCCGCTCATCCGCCGTAAAATATCTTTCTCATCTTCCATATCAGGATGCTATATATTTTCTTTTACAGCTATTATCATTGAATATCCGTCACAAATAAAACAATAAAAGAAATAAAAACAAAATTATTCCGATGAAAATTCCATTACAAGTCCCGATAATCGACCAAACGGTCTGCGGCGCGCCCCGGCTACGGGTTCGGCACGCACTTTGTACTTACTTCAGTCAACTGCGGAACAGCAACCGCAGTGAGGTTTCTTCATTTATTTAAGTTTGGGTTAGTAGTTTTAGGAGGGCAACCTCCGAAGGCAGCAGGCAATCGAGAGATTCCCTGCTGTTTTTGTGTGTCCGCAGGCGGTCCGGCCCGAAGGCCGGCCGGGCGCGTGCCGCCCCGCTGTTTCCGGATGCCGCGGAGTTCAAAAAAAGCCACCGGGTATTCCGATCGGTCCCATGCGGCGCTCCGTCGGCCGATTTTCCTGTCCGATAACGCGCTCCGGCACGAAAACTGTGCGGCGACCGATGACAGAAAACAGCAAAATCCAACCTATCCACCATGGCAAAACAAAAAAATATCACGACGACACAGTTGGCGCTGATGACCGCTGCCGCCGTCATCAGCCTGCGCGGCCTTCCGATGATGGCCCAGGAGGAGCTGACGATGTTCTTCTACATCTTCTTCGCGACGTTTCTCTTCCTGATCCCCGCGGCACTCGTGGGCGCCGAACTGGGCAACGCCTTCGCCGACCGCGGCGGCGGCGTCTACACCTGGGTCAAGGAGGCCTTCAACCGCCACCTGGGTTTCTCGGCCATCTTCCTGCAATGGATTCAGAACGTCGTCTGGTATCCCACCGTACTGGGATTCGCCGCCGCATCGATCGCCTACATGATCGGCGTCCCGGCGCTGGCGCAGAACGGCCTCTACGTCGGGCTGTTCTCGATCGCGATGTACTGGTGCGCGACGCTCGTCACGCTGCGCGGCACGTCGGCCATCTCGGGCATCACGTCGAAAGGATTCCTCATCGGCACGGTGCTCCCGGGCATCGTCGTGATCGTGATGGCGGTCATCTGGATGGCGGGCGGCAACGAAATCGCCCTGAAGGAGATTCCGGCCACCGTCTCGCAGGTCGTCAACGTCGACGCCGCACAGCACGTCCATCCGCGCCTCTTCCCCCACATCACGGGCATGAGCGACATCGCCTTCCTGGCGGGCATCCTGCTGCTGTTCGCCGGCGTAGAGGTACACGCCGTCCACGCACCGGAACTGAAAAAGCCCCAGACGCAGTTCCCGCGGGCGATGTTCCTCGCGGCGCTGATCTCGTTCGGGCTGTTTACGCTGGGCGCGCTGGCCGTGGCCATCATCACCCCCTACGACCAGATCAACCTCCAGTCGGGACTCTTCACCACCTTCCAGATCGTCTTCGACCGCTACCACGTGGGCTGGCTCTCGAACGTCATGGGACTGCTGGTAGCCTTCGGCGCGCTGGCGGGCGTGATGTCGTGGATTTCGGGTCCCAGCCGCGGCCTGCTGTGGACAGCCAGGGACGGAGCGCTCCCCTGCTTTCTGCAAAAGACCAACAAGAACGGCGTACAGATCAACATCCTGATCATCCAGGGCTGCATCGTGACGCTCCTTTCGTCGCTCTACATCGTGATGAGCGATGTCAGCGTGGCATTCTTCCTGCTGAGCGCCCTGACCGTGGGACTCTACCTGATTATGTATATGATGATGTACGCCGCGGGAATCCGCCTGCGCTACACACAGCCCAAACTCATCCGCAGCTACCGCGTGCCGGGCGGAAATACGGGCATGTGGCTGATCGGAGGCGTGGGGTTCCTCGCCGTGCTCTTTTCGTTCGTCGTCACCTTCTTCCCGCCTTCGCAGTTGCCCGTAGGCAGTCCGGCGATGTATACGTGGCTGGTCGTGACCGGCACGGTGGTCTTCCTCTCGATCCCCTTCATCATCAGTTTCGCGATGGACAGGCGCAACGCCCGTAAAAGCGCCGCAAAAGCGGCTCCGAAAGCTTAAAACTCGACCGTCAGGCCCAGCGTCGGCAGGAGCGTGCCGCTCACCTGTTCGAGGTATTTCATGCGGTAACGCCGCTCCGACGCGGGAGCCGATGGATTCTCGACCTCACCCGTAGACATCAGCACGTCGGGCTGACGCAGTTTGCCGCCCGCAACGTTCTGCAGGTCGATGTAGATACCCAGCATGCAGCGGCGGAAATAAAACACTTTGTCGACACGTACGTCCAACTGGGCAAAGGCGTCGAGCCGCCCGGCGTTGTATTTCGAATAGTCGTAATAGGGCCGTCCCTGCGCATCCCACGCCTCGACGAGCGACGATTTTTCCACGTCATAGGGCGTATAGGGCGCACCGCCGACGGCGCTCAGTTTCGCGCCGAAGCTCCAATGCCGCGGCAGATCGTAGGTTCCGCTGACGTTGACCACGAAACGGTTGTCCCACGCCGAAGCGATCCACGGGGCCGAACGGTCGTTGCGATACTCCGAGCGGAACACGGTCACCGCCCCCACGACGCTCACGCGTCCCGGAATCTGCCAGCGGGCCATCGCCTCGACGCCGTAAGCGCGCCCCTGCGCCGAGGAGACCAACTCTTCGTTGCCCACCACGCCGTAGTCGTTGCCTTTGCAGGAGAGCGGAATTTCGTCCGTAACGGAGAGGGGCACATCGCCGTAGCGTTTGTAAAATCCCTCGACCGAAACGATCAGCCGGTCACGCAGCCGCCAGTCGACGCCCGCGCTGAAAACCCCGACCCGCATGTAGTCGAGCGATTCGTTGACCAGAGCATCGTTCTCTTTGAATCCCAGCGCCGTGTAGGGCGGCAACTGGTAGTAAAGTCCCGCACTGCCGCTCACCGACCAGCCGGGACTCACGGCATAGGAGACCGAAGCCCGGGGCGAAAGCTGGCGCCACACCCGCGCCATGCGCGACGAATAGTCGCACCCGTCGGCCCTGAGGCCCGCCGAGGCGGTGAACCGCTTGTCGGCCGAGGCGTATTCGGCCCCGGCGAACAGCCCCCAGCCGACGATTCCCAGCCGGGTATTGTAATCCGACAGTTGCGTTTTATCGGTATAGAGCCGCTGCAACGTGCGGTTCGTGTAGTTCGAATAATTCACCTCGACACCCTCGCGGACGGTCCAGCGGCCCAGGTAGGTCCGGTTCTCGGCCCGGAGCGTGGTTTTCTGCTCCACGGAGCGCAGACGCAGGGTCAGGTTATCCTCCGAGGAGTCGTCGTTGCGCAGGTATTTCAGGTTGCGGTTGTTCAGGTAGTTGTGGCTCAGCGTCACGGTCTGTACGTGGCGGCCCGCATAATGGCGCCACGAAGCCCCCACCGTAAAGGTTTCCTGCCGGATGCGGGGCAGGTAGCTCAGCAGGTACTCGGCGTCCTCGCCCTTCTCGTCGACGTTGAGACGCATGTTGTCGAACCCTGCAAGCGCCAGCACCGTCAGTTCGTCGCGCTCCGAAAGGCGCGTCCTGACCTTTGCCTGCCCGTCAATGTAATTGGGCAGGAACGGCAGTCCCAGCATCTTGAACAGCAGTTGCAGATAGGACTGGCGGACCGAAAACAGGTAAGTCGTCTTATCGCCGATGTGCCCGCTGCCGCTCAGTCCCACCTCCGAAGCGCCCAGCGTGGCCTTGAAGGTCTGCTTCTCGGCGTTGCCGTCGCGCAGGCGGAAGTCCAGCACCGAACTCAGCGCTCCGGCCCGGTCGGCCGGGAAAGCGCCCGTATAGAAACTGATTTCGCGCACGAGGTCGGCGTTGACGATGCTCACCGGACCGCCCGTCGCGCCCTGCGTAGCGAAGTGGTTGATGTTCGGAATCTCGATCCCGTCCATGTAAAACTTGTTCTCCGAAGGTCCTCCGCCCCGCACGATCAGGTCGTTGCGGTAGCCTACAGGTGAAAAGGCCACACCGGGATAGGAACGCACGATGCGCGACACGTCGCGGTTCGAGCCGGGACTTTTCTCGATCTCCTGCAAGCCTATTACCTTCAGCCCCACGGGGCTCTCCGCCGTAACGCGGAACGGCGACGGCGAGACCGTCACGGCTTCCAACTGCGCGGCGTCCTCCTCCATCTCGATCTCGACGAAAGGCGTGGCGGCCGACACCATGTATTCAGGCGTCGTGAGGCTCTTGTAGCCCACCGACGAGACCGCCAACCGCCAGATGCCCGGTTTCACGCGCTCGATGCGGAACCGCCCCAGCGAGTCGGTCGAAGCACCCTTCTGCTCCTGCCCGGCCAGCACTACGGCGGCATAAGCCACGGGCTTACGGCTCAGACGGTCGATCACCCGCCCGCTGACGGGATAACTCCCGCCCTGCGCCTGCACGGCAAACGCCGCAAACAGGCAAAAAACCAAAATCGCAACTTTCAGGAATTTCATACGGCAAAGATAGTCAGTTACGCACCGCCCGACGCCGCTTCGCCGGAATATTTCGGCAGTAATTTCAAGTACGCGAGCAGGATCACATTCATCAAAAGGGCATAGACAATGGCCGGGATGGCCATTTCGCCGTTGTTGAAGATCAAAGGCGAGGTCGCGATGGCGATCGCCTGCGCGGCGTTCTGCATCCCGACTTCGATGACGATCGTCCGGCGCACCGCCCGCCGGAGCCGGAATACCCGGGCCAGCAGCGACCCGGCCCCCATTGCCAACAGGATCAGCGTTCCCGCGGCCAGGCCCAGCACACCGAAGTTTGCCACGATCGCCGAGGCATACTGCACGAAGAATACCGCGGCCAGCAGCATCAAAGCGGGAAAAGCCACGCGCCCCAGCAGGGCATGCACGCGCTGTGCCGCCCGAGGCCGCCAATACCTGAAAAACGCCCCGCACAACATCGGCAGGAACAACAGAACAATGTTCTGCATCAACAGTTTGCCGACCGGCAGGGAGATGACCGCATCGGTATGCACCGCAACGAAATGCGCGACAAATTCCATCACCAGCGGAATCGAGACCAGTGTAATAAGGCTGCTGAGCGCAGTCAGCGTCACCGAAAGGGCCACGTCGCCCTTCGCCAGCATCGAAAAGACGTTCGACGAACTTCCGCCCGGGCAACAGGCGATCAACAGCAGTCCCATGAACCAGACAGGCGGAAGACGGAACACGAGAGCCACGCCGAAAGCGATGAGCGGCAGCAACACCAGTTGCCCCAGCAATCCTGCGACGACAGCCGCCGGACGGCGGATCACCCCGGCGAATGCCTGCCGGTCGAGTTCGATGCCGAGCTGAAACATCAGCACGATCAATATGGGCAATACGATCCAGATTGTATTCATATAATAAGTAACGCAATACGGCGGCCCGGGAAGCCTCACGTCCCGGAAGCCGGTTTCATTTCACCGCAAAGGTCCGCCTTTTTTTGAAAATCCGGACTGTTTTCCGGAAAAAATTGTACTTTTAAACTTTCATTTAAGCACGAAACGACAGTTTATGTCCCTTCACACCAAATACGACATCCTCGACAACCGGCTGGTCATCCGCCGGCTCAACGCCGGGGACAAGCAGTGTTTCGAAGCCTGTTATCGATTCTATTACAAAGGATTGTGCAGCTTCGCCTCACGCTGGGTCTCCCTCCCCGTGGCGGAAGATATCGTACAGGACACCATGCTGTACATCTGGGAAAACCGGGACAAACTGATGGAAGAACTTTCGCTGAAAGGGCTTCTGTTCATGATTGTCCGCAACAAGGCGCTGGACCGCGTCACCCGCCAAAACGTCCATTCGCGCATCCACCTGCAATTGGAAAAAACCTTCGCCGACCAGTTCGACTCCCCGGATTTTTACCTCGGGACAGAACTTGCACGGCTCTACCACGAGGCGCTCGCGCAACTGCCCGAGCAGACGCGCCGCATCTTCGAGATGAGCCGTTTCCAGGGTATGACCCACCAGCAGATCGCCGCAGAGATGGAAGTGTCGCCCCAAACCGTCAATTACCACATCGGCCAGGCCCTCAAGGTTCTCGGCGTCGCCCTGAAGGACTACCTGCCGCTTATCGCCCTGTTTTTCGAAATTCCCGGCAACAACTGAAACGCCCTCTCCTGAAATCAATTACAACAAGACAAAAACGAAAGCCCGAAAAAATTTCGGGTTTTCGTTTAGTAACTATTCTCCCTTAATCGTATTACATACAGAAACCGCCTTTTATGAAAGAGATCGACGACAACCTGCTAACCACGTTCCTCGAAGGAAAACTCGACGAACAGACCAACCGCGAGATCGAAACCTGGTACGACGCCTCCGAAGAGAACCGCCGCCGGCTCGAAGCGCTCTATTTCGTGCTTTTCACCGGGGACCGGCTCCGGGCGGCCGCATCGGTCAACACCGACCAGGCGTTCAGGTCGCTGCAGCGGCGCATCGAACTGCGGCGGCAAAAAAACAAACCTCAATGGCGCCGGATCGCGATGCGCTATGCCGCCATATTGGTTGCGGGCGTAATCGTCGCAGGCATGTACATCTACCAGAACAGACCCGACGACCGCATCTGCACGGTCAATGCCGAAAACAGCGAATGCACCGTAACACTGCCCGACGGCTCCGTCGTACGCCTCACCCGCAGTTCGGAACTGAACTATCCCGCCGTATTCAGCGATAAAAACCGTACGGTACACCTCTCCGGCGAGGCCTTCTTCGAGGTCAGCAAACGCAACGGCGCACTGTTCACCGTCACGACGGTCCACGACGCCGAAGTCGTCGTCCGCGGAACCAAATTCAACCTGAAAGCCTATAACGACAGTTCCGACATCGAAACCGTACTGGTCGAAGGAGCCATCGATTTCCGCGCCGCCGAGCATGTCGTGGCCCTGCATCCGGGACAAAAAGTCTCCTACAATCCCGCAGACAACGACCTGACGCTGCAAACGGTCAACATCGAAGCGGAACTCTCCACCCGGCTGCGCACCTTTCGGCACGTAGACCTCTCGCAGATTACGGCAGTAATCGAAGATTTCTACGGCCTGGGCATCACCTTCCGCAGCGATGCGCTCAAAGGAATCCAGTTCACCGGAACCCTCGATTTCAACATGCCGATCGACCATATCCTGGAGGTGCTGACCCTCTCGACGAACACCCGGTTCTCCCGCCACGGCGAGAAAATTACGATTTACAAATAATTCAACATAATTTTATTAATCCAATCTTAACCAAACCTCTATGAAACAAAAGTTACTCTGCACACAGCGTGCCTGGTATCTACGGCTGGCATGCCTGTTACTCCTTATTCCGTGGGGGGGGGAAATCCAAGCCGCTTCGTCGCTCCAGGATACTTCGGTGCGCGTTGAAAACGTAACCACCCTGAAAGAGTTGATCCAGCAGATCGAGGCGCAAACCTCCTACCGGATCTCCTACCAGGGCAATCTGGCGGACAACGTTCCGGCAAAAATCTCGAAATCGACCAAATCGGTCTCGCAACTGCTCGATGATGCACTGCGCGGAACCGGCATCACCTACATCATCCGTCAGAACAACATCATCCTGACCCGCACGGCGGCGCAAAGCGCTGCTCCGGCTCCGGCCCCGGCTCCGGCAGTCTCGCAGAAACACCACATCACGGGACAGGTAATCGACGCCGCGACCCGGCAGCCGATCATCGGCGCCACGGTCTGGATCAAGGATTCGGCACTCGGTACGAGCACTGCTTCGGACGGCTCGTTCGACTACGCGTTCTCCGGCAACTTCGGGTTCGTAACCATCTCGTACGTCGGCTACCAGACGCAGGAGTTTCCGCTCAACAGCATTCCCAAAGTGATCACGCTCGCTCCGGACAACAATCTCGAAGAGGTCGTCGTCGTCGGTTACGGCGCCCAGAAGAAAGCCAGCATCGTCGGTTCGATCGCCACCGTTGCGGTCAACGACATCAAGATGCCTACGGGTAAGATTTCAAACAACCTGGCCGGACAGCTCGCCGGCGTCATCTCCGTACAGCGTTCGGGCGAACCGGGCGCCTCGTCAAGCTTCTGGATCCGCGGTATCAGCACCTTCGGCTCCAACAAGACGCCGCTGGTGCTGGTCGACGGCATCGAACGTGACCTCGACCTGGTGGACATCGAGGACATCAAGGAGTTCTCGATCCTCAAGGACGCCGCCGCCACCGCCGTCTACGGCGTACGCGGCGCCAACGGCGTCGTACTGATCACCACCCGCGGAGGTATCGTGGGCAAGCCGCAGATTTCCATCAAATTCGAAGCCGGCATGGTACAGCCGACCAAGATTCCCGACATGGCCGACGCCATCCAGTTCGCCGAAATGTACAACGCGGCGGCCGGATACGAGGTCTACTCGCAGAAGGACATCCAAATGTTCCGCGATGGTTCGGACCCCGACCTGCACCCCAACATCGACTGGGTGAAAAAACTCTATAAGGATTATTCGTTCAACCAGCGCGTGAACATCAACGTCACCGGCGGCGGTTCCACGGCCAAATACTATATCTCGGGCGGTTTCTACAACGAGGACGGTCTTTTCAAATCCGACAACATGAAGGAGTACAACACGTCGGTTTTCTACCGCAGGTTCAATTTCCGGTCGAACGTCGAGGTCCAGCTCCACAAATACACCAAACTGAACGTCAACCTGGCCACCACCTTCGAGCGCAAGAACCAACCGGGTTCGGACGCAACGAACGACAGCGGAACCGGCATCTGGGACTATGCGCTCAAGACCGCACCCAATGCTTTCCCGGCAGTCTACTCGAACGGTCACCTCGCCGGTCCGGCCTCGGGCCAGGGCGAGAACCCCTATGCACTGCTGACACAGAGCGGCTACCGCGAAATCTTCTACAATACGGCGCAATCGCTTTTCTCGCTGACCCAAGACCTGGGCGACTGGGTAACCAAGGGGCTTACCGTCTCGGTCAAAGGATCGTTCGACGCCAGAAACGTCAACAACCTGATTCGCAAGAAAACCTCGCCCCAGTGGCTGGCCACCGGCCGTAACGAGGCGGGTGAACTGGAATTCAACCAGACAAAGATCGGCGAGGAAAACCTCTCCTACAAGGCTGCCAGCACCGGTTACCGCGCCGTCTATTTCGAAGCCGCAGTCAATTGGATGCGCACCTTCGGCAAACACGATGTTTCGGCCATGTTCCTCTTCCAGCAGTCGCAGAAGAACAACGTAGGCAGCAAAAATTCCAACGGGGAAGAGCTCTCCGAACTGGCACTGCCCTACCGTCATCAGGGTATCGCCGGCCGCATCACCTACAATTACGACAACCGCTATTTCATCGAAGGCAACTTCGGCTACAACGGCTCGGAGAACTTTTCGCCCAACCACCGGTTCGGATTCTTCCCGTCGGTAGCCCTCGGATATGTCGTTTCGAACGAAAAATTCTTCGAACCGCTCCGCAATGTCGTCGACATGGTCAAGCTCAAAGCCTCCTACGGCCTGGTCGGTAACGACCAGATCGGCGGTAACCGCCGTTTCATCTACAACGAAACGATCAAGAGCGGCGGCGACAGCGGCAGCTACTATTTCGGAACAACCCCGTCCAACAATTCATCGGTCCGGCTGGGCGACTGGCCCAACGCGAACGTAGGCTGGGAGAAGGCGAAAAAATTCAACGTCGGCGCCGACCTCTCGTTCTTCAACAAACTGCGCATATCGGTCGACTATTTCAACGAACACCGCGAAGGCATCTTCCTCAAACGCGGCTCGATCCCGATGTACGTCGGACTGAGCACCAAACCGTGGGTGAACATCGGCAAGATGCGTAACAGCGGTATCGACGCCTCGCTCGAATACCACCAGCCCCTCGGCAAGGACTTTCACCTCACCGTGCGCGGTAACTTTACCTATGCCCGCAACATGGTCGTAGACAAGGACGAACCGAGTTGGAAATATGCTTACCGGAATGCAACCGGACAGGCCCAATACCAGAAATTCGGATTGGTCGCCGACGGTCTGTTCAAGGATCAGGAAGACATCGACTCCTGGGTGAAACAGAGTTTCGGCGATGTCAAGCCGGGCGATATCAAATATGTCGACATCAACGGAGACGGGATAATCGACAGCTACGACGTAAAACCGATCGGCTACCCCGACATCCCCGAAATCGTTTACGGGTTCGGATTTTCGCTGCAATGGAAGGCATTCGACCTGTCGGCCTTCTTCCAGGGCGTCGCGCATGTCAATTTTTCGATCATGAACGACCAGACCCAGCCATTCATCGCCCGCAATCCCAAAGAGGCAGGCGTCTTCGCAGACATCTACAACAACTACTGGACACCGGACAATCTCGACGCCAAGTATCCGCGGCTGACGACCGGAACCAACCCCAACAACAGCCAGTTGTCTACTTTCTGGATGGTCAACGGACGTTACATGCGCCTGAAAAACCTCGAAATCGGCTATACGCTGCCCAAACGCATCGCCAGCAAGATCGCCATGCAGAATCTGCGCATCTACCTTTCGGGCGTCAACCTTCTTACTTTCAGCCCCTTCAAGTTGTGGGACCCCGACCTGCAGACCGGCGCCACCAACTACCCGAACAACCGGATCATCAACATCGGTCTTACGATCGGTTTCTAATCCCTAACCGGCAACAATCATGAAAAACACAATCAAGATATTCATTCTGTTCCTGACCGCCGGGGCCTTGCTCGCCTCCTGCGATTCATACCTCGACCGTCAGCCCGACGAACCGCTGACCTCGAAGGACATCTTCAAAAAACAAAAGACCACCTACCAGTATCTGGTCAACATCTACTCCTGGCAACCGTTGTACGATCAACCGGCCTGCGTTTCGGCGTCGACCGGCAACCTTCCCTGGGAAGCCTGCTCCGACGAAACATCGTTTGCCTACCTGAACCGATACTATACCCAGATCAATTACGACTCCTGGACCCCGGCTCTCAATCTCTACCGCAATGCCACGTACAACAACCTGTACAAGGGCATCCGCGAAGCCAATTATTTCATGCAGCACGTTTACGAGTGCCCGCCGGAGGAACTGGGCGATGTCGACAAAGGTTACTATTACAACGAAGCCCGTTTCCTGCGTGCGCATTTCTACGCCATGATGCTGCCTGTTTTCGGCCCCGTCTTCCTCGTCGGCGACGACCCGGTCGACTTCACGCAGACCGGACTCGACGAACGCGAGCGCAATACGTGGGACGAATGCGTCAATTACGTAGCGAACGAGCTGTGGGAGGCGTCGAAAGGGCTGCCCGACAGTTGGCCGACCCACTTCTACGGCCGCGCGACCAAAGGCGCCGCCCTGGCGGCCCGCGCCCGCCTGCTGCTCTACTCGGCCCGCAAACTCTTCAACGGCAACGACCTCTATAACGGGGTAGTCAACAAATACGGCGACCACCTTTTCCCGACCCAATACGACGAAAAGAAGTGGGAAAAGGCCGCCCAGGCCGCCAAAGACGTGATGGATCTGAACCTCTACACCCTGGTCGGCGCCGACGGCGAAGATCCCTACGGCAGTTTCAATTCGCTTTTCACGTCGGTCGGCTCGGAAAAAGGCGCCGTGGAAAAAATCTACACGTTTATCGCCAGCGGCTACCAGGCGCGCGTCGTCGCCACACCCCCGAAGGTCGGCGGTACGGCCTACGGCGGCTACGGTGTAACCCAGAAAATGGTCGACGCATTCGCCATGTCCAACGGCCGCTATCCCATCACGGGTTATACCAACGACGATCAGTCGCAGCCCATCATCGATCCCGACGCAGGTTATAGCGAAACCGGATTCTCGAAATTCAAGCATCCGATCTACGGCGACGAACTCGACACCTACAAAATGTACCAGAACCGGGAACCCCGTTTTTACATCAACGTATTCTGGAGCGGCATGACCTGGCACGGTGCAAATAAGAAAACCGCCGATATTCAGTTTTTCACCAACGGCAACTCCGGACCGGGCGCTTCCCACAACTATCCTCCGACGGGTTATCTGGCTCACAAGTTCATCAATCCGGCGCTCGACACCTCCGTGGGCGGAACCGGTACGAACGTATTCGGATTCATCGATTTCCCGGTGTTCCGTTATGCGGAAGTCCTGCTCAACTACATCGAATCGCTCAACGAATACGATCCGTCGAACACGGACATCACGCTCTACCTGAACATGATCCGCAAGCGCGCCGGCGTTCCCGACATCGAGGAGGTTTATCCCGACGCCGTCGGCGACCAGACCAAGATGCGCGAACTGATCCGCCGCGAGCGCCAGGTCGAGCTGTGCTTCGAGAACCTGCGCTATTTCGACACACGGACCTGGATGACCGCCGAGACGGACAACAACATGCCCGTTTACGGCATGAATATCTCGGCCAAAGACCACAAATCGACCGGCGAATTCTGGCAGCGCGTCGTCTGCAAGTACGACGGCGGCCGCGACGGCAACCGCGTCTTCACCAAGCGCGGCTACCTCTTCCCGATCTCCCAGGAGGAACTCGATCGTGTGAAATGCACGCAGAATTACGGCTGGTAAACCACACTAATCCGGATAATTATGAAACTGAAAAATATATTGCTTCCCTTCGCCGGCATCCTGCTGCTGACCGCCTGCGAAAAAGACCACCGCAACGACAACCTGGTAGACCCGCGTGTCTACATCGTCAACAACGGGGCGCAGACTGCGACCTATTACGACGTGGAAGAGACGCTCGACTACAACATCTATGCTTACAGCAGCGGCTATTTCGGCCAGGCATCGGAGGTAAAGATCGTGCTCGACCCCGACGCCATCGGAGCCTTTAACGCCGCAAACGGTTCCTCCTACTCGCTGCTCGGCGAGGATTGCTACCAGATCATCAAAAGCTCCGGCTCGATCACGGCCGAAGGACGGCGTGCAACCTTCTCCGTACGACTCAACTGCCCGAAGATCATGAAGCTGCCCCAGATGAACGACTACGTCATCCCGTTCCGGCTTACGGCTGCGGGAACCGAAGTCAACGAAGAGCTGAACACGATCCTGGTCAATCCCCGCATGCAGCAGACCGAGGTGCTCGTCAGGAATGCCGGCCTCGTGGAATCCGACCTGAGCGCCGCCGACGCCAACACCCTCGAATTCGTCACCTACACCGAATTCAACAACAAGTGGGACACCGAGAGCACATACGATCACGGCAACGACGTGCTGGCCGAATACAATGCGGCGAACGGCACGCAGTATATCCCCCTGCCGGCCGATTCGTATACGTTCACCGAAGGCCAGCTGACAGCCGGACACAACGAAGCCGTATCGACGATCAAGGTCGACAAATCGAAACTCAGCACGGACCGTTACTACACGCTGGCCGTAAAACTCAAAAGTAATTCTAAATTCAAGATCAGCGAGAAAAACACGGTCCTTTTCCACATCTCGCTGCTCCCGATCGCAGACAACCGGAAAGAGTGGAAACTCATCCTGTGCAGTTCCTACTACACCGGCCGCGGTCCCGAACTGATGATCGACGGCGATCTGGTAACCCGCTGGGAAAGCCGTTACAACAACACCGGGCAGGGCGACATCAACCCCGATGAAGCGGCGACCGTCTGGGACATGGGCAAAACGTACTACTGGTGCGGCATGACGCTTGTCCGCCGGAGCGATTCGTACGTTACCGACCTCCGCGCCGGCTACGTCGAACTGTCGGACGACGGGGAGAACTGGACCAAAGCGCAGGATTTCGATTTCGGCGACAAGACCAACACCTCGACCACCGGAACATACTCCACCGAGCAGTGGACCGTTTCGGGCCGCTACATACGCCTGGCCGTAAATGCCAGCAACCGCAACAAGCTGTACTCCGTATCGGAATTTATCCCGGTACTGGCGGAGAAAACCGAATAACCGCAAATTCCATTTTTTCCAACCCGATGAAAAAAACGATTATTCTTTGCCTGACGACCCTCGCCCTCGCCGCACTCTGCGGCGGGGCGGCGGCCGGGCAGGCCACGGCGCAGACTGCGCCCGACATGTCCCGGTATATCCTGACCCCGAAACCCGCCGACACACCGCGCATCAACGGAGCGCGCATCTTCGGCGTCCGTCCCGGTTCGGAATTCCTCTACACGATCGCCGCTACCGGCGTCCGTCCGATGACCTTCTCCGCCGAAGGGCTTCCCAAAGGGCTGAAGCTCGACGCCAAAACCGGACGGATCACAGGCCGCGTAGCCGCTCCGGGCGAATACACCGTGAAACTGAAAGCCGAAAATGCACTGGGCAGCTACGACCGCGACCTGAGGATCGTCGTCGGGAGCGAAATCGCACTCACCCCGCCCATGGGCTGGAACAGTTGGAACTGCTGGGCGCGCGATGTCACGCAGGAACAAGTACTCTCGTCGGCACGCGCCATGGTCGAAAGCGGGCTTATCAACCACGGTTGGTCCTACATCAACATCGACGACGGCTGGCAGGGCAAACGCGGCGGCAAGGACAACGCGATCCAGCCGAACACGAAATTCCCCGACATGAAGGCCCTCACGCGCGAGATTCACGACATGGGCCTGCGGGTGGGCATCTACTCCACACCGTGGGTCGGAACCTACGCCGCACACATCGGCAGCTATTCGGACAACCCCGACGGCGAAAACGAATGGATCAAGAAAGGCCAGCACAACGAGCACTACCGCTATCAGAAGGAGGGCGGAAATTACTGGAAAGACCGCCGCGAGTATTACCACCTCGGCGCTTACTCGTTCGTAAAACCAGACGTAAAGCAGTGGGGCGAATGGGACATCGATTACCTCAAGTACGACTGGAGCCCGCTGGACTACTACCACGTCAAGGAGATGCACGACGCCCTGCAAACCCTCGACCGCGATGTCGTTTACAGCCTCTCTAACAGCGCGCCTTACGGCGACGCACCGCAGTGGATGCAGTATTCCAACTGCTGGCGCACGACGGGCGACATCCGCGATACGTGGGAGAGCGTCAGCAGCATCGGATTCAGCCAGGACCGCTGGCTGCCCTTCAACCGCCCGGGCCACTGGGCCGATCCCGACATGCTGGTTATCGGCATGGTCGGCTGGGGCCCGAAACTCCACTACACACAACTGACGGCCGACGAACAGTATACGCACATCAGCCTCTGGTCGCTGCTGGCAGCACCCCTGCTGATCGGCTGCGACATGGCACAGATGGACGACTTCACGCGGAGCCTGCTGACCAACGACGAGGTGATCGACGTTAACCAGGACCCGCTGGGCCTGCAGGCCGTACCCGTCTGGCAAGAGGGCGACCAGGTGATCTACGCCAAGCACCTCGACGACGGCTCGATGGCCGTCGGGCTTTTCAACCGGGGCTGGCAGCCCGTGAAGATGACCCTCACGCTCCGCATGCTGGGACTGCGCGGCCAGCAGACCGTGCGCGACCTGTGGCGGCAGAAGGACCTCGCACAGTGCACCGACAAGTTCGAGGCTACCGTCGCACCCCACGGCGTCGTCCTGCTGAAGTTCTATCCCGGCAACATCCGCGAAGAGATGCCTGAAAAACGCTGACCTTCGGGAAACGACCTCGGATTCGGAGCTCAAACCGCATCCGGAATACTTTAAACAAAAACCGCCCTGCTTTCGCAGGGCGGTTTTAAATTAGCGGTCAAACCCGAATCACTTCCCGAATCGGAATGGTCAGGTTTATCAGCCCGACGCCTGGACCGCGGCTCAGCCGCATCCGCATCCGTGAAATTACGCATACCCGCTCAGAAACAGAATAGGACTTATTTCAGTCACAAATATAGCGCATTTTCGAAGAAAAGAATCTCCGGCACGCGGGATTCCTGAAAAATAAAAAACCACTCTTCCGAGTGGTCTGATTTTCTTTCGATCGGTGGGAGCTGAGGGATTCGAANAAGAAAAGAATCTCCGGCACGCGGGATTCCTGAAAAATAAAAAACCACTCTTCCGAGTGGTCTGATTTTCTTTCGATCGGTGGGAGCTGAGGGATTCGAACCCCCGACCCTCTGCTTGTAAGGCAGACGCTCTGAACCAGCTGAGCTAAGCTCCCGAAAGACTCTCCCTTGCGGGAAAGTGGAAATATGTAAGCGGCTGCAAGGCCGACAAAAAAGCCACCCTTATCATACGGTGGCTTCGTGGGAGCTGAGGGATTCGAACCCCCGACCCTCTGCTTGTAAGGCAGACGCTCTGAACCAGCTGAGCTAAGCTCCCCTAAAAATGGCTTGGGACTGCAAAGGCAATCTTCCGATTACCCGAAAAAGCCATTACTGACCTCTTCTGCAGGCGTTTTTTTGAAAGAACCTTTACGCAACCCTCGCGCATCTGCGCCTGAACAAGGACTTGAACCTAGGACCCCATGATTAACAGTCATGTGCTCTAACCAACTGAGCTATTCAGGCTTTTTGAAACAAATTGTTTCGTTGTTTCGGAGTGCAAATATATAGCAAATTTTCATTCCCGCAAAATTATTGCACGAATTTTTCGTAAAAAAAGTATCTTTGCATGTCGCACAAATCATAAAGAAATGATCACAAAACGCGTTATTTCCCTTATTCTCTTGGCGCTATGCGCTTTAACGGCCCCGGCGCAGGAACGCCTGACATTCCAGCCCGCCGAATGGGACTTCGGTACGATCCGCGAGTCCGACGGCCGCGTGAGCCATACGTTTACGGGTGTAAACCGCAGCGACACCCCTTTGGTAATCCTCGACGTAGTGACCACCTGCGGCTGCACGGTCCCCGATTTTTCGAAAAAACCGATCCTTCCGGGCGAAAAGACGCAGGTCACCGTCACCTACGACCCCGCCAACCGTCCGGGCGCCTTCACCAAAGAACTGTGGGTCTACTCTTCGGAAAAGCGGAAAATCGCCACGCTCACCATCCAGGGCAGTGTCACGCCCCGGCAGAAAAGCGTCGAGGAACTCTACCCCGTCGACGCCGGCGGAGGGCTACGGCTGGCCGCGACGCTCAACGCCTTCTCCTATATATACCAAGGACAGCAGGTGCAGGGAACCATCGGTTATGCGAACACCTCCAAACGCCCGGTCCGCCTCGAACTGCGGCCCGAAACCACGAGCGGACTGCTCCGGAGCGACTATCCGAAACAGGTCGCACCGGGTGAACAGGGCGAAATCAACTTTTCCTACCTCATCCCCGCCGACAAGCCCCGCTACGGAACCGTACGCGATGCGCTGGCAGTCGTAGTCGACGGACGCAGCAACGGTGCAACGATCGTCACGCACGGTATCGGAGTCGATCCGCAGCCCGCGGATGCAACANTCTGAACCAGCTGAGCTAAGCTCCCGAAAGACTCTCCCTTGCGGGAAAGTGGAAATATGTAAGCGGCTGCAAGGCCGACAAAAAAGCCACCCTTATCATACGGTGGCTTCGTGGGAGCTGAGGGATTCGAACCCCCGACCCTCTGCTTGTAAGGCAGACGCTCTGAACCAGCTGAGCTAAGCTCCCCTAAAAATGGCTTGGGACTGCAAAGGCAATCTTCCGATTACCCGAAAAAGCCATTACTGACCTCTTCTGCAGGCGTTTTTTTGAAAGAACCTTTACGCAACCCTCGCGCATCTGCGCCTGAACAAGGACTTGAACCTAGGACCCCATGATTAACAGTCATGTGCTCTAACCAACTGAGCTATTCAGGCTTTTTGAAACAAATTGTTTCGTTGTTTCGGAGTGCAAATATATAGCAAATTTTCATTCCCGCAAAATTATTGCACGAATTTTTCGTAAAAAAAGTATCTTTGCATGTCGCACAAATCATAAAGAAATGATCACAAAACGCGTTATTTCCCTTATTCTCTTGGCGCTATGCGCTTTAACGGCCCCGGCGCAGGAACGCCTGACATTCCAGCCCGCCGAATGGGACTTCGGTACGATCCGCGAGTCCGACGGCCGCGTGAGCCATACGTTTACGGGTGTAAACCGCAGCGACACCCCTTTGGTAATCCTCGACGTAGTGACCACCTGCGGCTGCACGGTCCCCGATTTTTCGAAAAAACCGATCCTTCCGGGCGAAAAGACGCAGGTCACCGTCACCTACGACCCCGCCAACCGTCCGGGCGCCTTCACCAAAGAACTGTGGGTCTACTCTTCGGAAAAGCGGAAAATCGCCACGCTCACCATCCAGGGCAGTGTCACGCCCCGGCAGAAAAGCGTCGAGGAACTCTACCCCGTCGACGCCGGCGGAGGGCTACGGCTGGCCGCGACGCTCAACGCCTTCTCCTATATATACCAAGGACAGCAGGTGCAGGGAACCATCGGTTATGCGAACACCTCCAAACGCCCGGTCCGCCTCGAACTGCGGCCCGAAACCACGAGCGGACTGCTCCGGAGCGACTATCCGAAACAGGTCGCACCGGGTGAACAGGGCGAAATCAACTTTTCCTACCTCATCCCCGCCGACAAGCCCCGCTACGGAACCGTACGCGATGCGCTGGCAGTCGTAGTCGACGGACGCAGCAACGGTGCAACGATCGTCACGCACGGTATCGGAGTCGATCCGCAGCCCGCGGATGCAACACAAAAAGCCCCGAAAGCCGATTTTTCAGAAAATATCCTTAAATTTGGCCCGGTTAAGCATGCGGGGCCGGTTCGGAGAATGCACTTTATGCTCTCGAATACGGGTGATGCGGATCTGATCGTACGGGCCGTCGAGGGCGAAGGACGCGTAGCCACGACATTCGCCCCGGGCCGGAAAATCGCCCCCGGGGATTCGCTCCGCTGCGAAATACTGCTCGATCCCCGGACACAGGACTACGGCGTGCTGACCGAACACCTCGTGGTGGTGACCAACGATCCCGTGCGACCCATGCGGCGCATCCGGGTAACGGCGATCATCGAAGAGTGACACACAAACACATAACGGATTATAATGTACCCCATTCTTGAAAAAAGGCTCCTTGCTGAGGGCATCTGGCTGATGAAGATTCTCGCGCCGCGCGTTGCCCGCTCGGCACAGCCCGGACAATTCGTCATCGTGCGCGTCGACGAACACGGTGAGCGCATTCCGCTCACTATCTCCGATTTCGACGCCGCGGAGGGCAGCGTGACGATCGTCACGCAGGCCATCGGCGCCTCGACGCGCAAAATCTGCGCCCGGGAACAGGGCGAGGCCCTCGCCGATTTCGCAGGTCCGCTGGGCCACCCGTCGGAATTCGTCAACATTCCCCTCGAAGAGCTGCGCAAACGGCACTACCTCTTCGTAGCAGGCGGCGTGGGCACGGCCCCGGTCTATCCGCAGGTCAAATGGCTCCGGGAGCACGGCGTAAAAGCGGATGTCATTATCGGCGCCAAAAACAAACAGATGCTCATCTACACCGACGCCATGCGCGCCGTCGCCGAAAACCTCTATATCGCCACCGACGACGGTTCCGAAGGCTTCAAAGGACTCGTGACGGCCCTGATCGGGGAACTGATCGAGAAAGAGGGTAAACACTACGACGAATGTATCGCCATCGGGCCGATGATCATGATGAAATTCGTTGCCCTCACCACGAAGAAATACGGCCTGAAAACCACCGTGTCGCTCAACGCGCTGATGGTCGACGGTACGGGCATGTGCGGAGCCTGCCGCGTGACGGTCGGCGGCAAAACGCGCTTCACGTGCGTCGACGGCCCGGAGTTCGACGCCCACGAGGTCGACTTCGACGAGGCGATGCGCCGCCAGGGCATGTACCGCACCCAGGAGCAGCGCGCCGCAGCCATCGAAGCTGAACGCGTAGCAGGACATCAATGTAAGATCGGATTGGACAAATAAATTATGGCAAACAAGATACCGCGCGTTCCCGTGCGCGAACAAGACCCAAAACTCCGTGCAGCCAACTTCGAGGAGGTCTGCTACGGCTACAACCTCGAAGAAGCCACGCTCGAAGCCTCCCGCTGCCTGCGCTGCAAGAATCCCCGCTGCGTAGCGGCCTGCCCCGTAGGCATCCGCATCCCCGACTTCATCGCCGCATTGCACGAAGGCCGGCTGCAGGAGGCCGCCGACATCATCTCCGAGGACAGTTCGCTGCCTTCGATCTGCGGCCGCGTCTGCCCGCAGGAGAGCCAGTGCGAAGGTTCGTGCATCCTGGACATCAAGAGCGAACCGGTCGCCGTGGGTAAACTCGAACGTTTCGTCGGCGACTGGAAACTTGAACACGGCGCCCCCGTACAGCCCGCCGCAGCCCGCAACGGCCATAAAGTCGCCGTCATCGGCAGCGGCCCGGCCGGACTGGCCTGCGCCAGCGACCTGGCCCGCATGGGCTACGAAGTGAAAATCTTCGAGGCACTGCACAAGGTGGGCGGCGTATTGGTCTACGGCATCCCCGAATTCCGCCTCCCGAAGGAGCGGATCGTGGCGCGTGAAATCGCACAGGTCGAACGGCTGGGCGTCGAAATCGAAACCGACGTGATCGTGGGACGCACCGTGACGATCGACTCGCTGCTCGAAGAGGAGGGTTACGACGCCGTCTTCATCGGCTCGGGCGCCGGACTGCCCCGCTTCATGGGCATCCCGGGCGAGAACCTCAACGGCGTGGTTTCGGCCAACGAATTCCTCACGCGCGCCAACCTGATGCACGCTTACGACAAGGAGTACGACACCCCGATCTACGTCGGGCAGCGCGTCGTGGTCGTAGGCGGCGGCAACGTGGCGATGGACGCCGTGCGCACGGCCAAACGGCTGGGCGCAGAGGCGACGATCGTCTACCGCCGTTCGGAAAAGGAGCTCCCGGCGCGCGTCGAGGAGGTCCACCACGCCAAGGAGGAGGGCATCTGTTTCCGCATGCTGACCAACCCCACCGAGGTCCTCGGCGACGAAAAAGGCTGGGTCACAGGACTGCGCTGCGTGGAGATGGAGCTGGGCGAACCCGACGAAAGCGGCCGCCGATCGCCGGTCGTCAAGGAGGGTTCGGATTTCGAAATCCCCTGCGACGTGGTAATCATGGCGCTGGGCACTTCGCCCAACCCGCTGCTGGCCGCCACAACCGCCGGACTGGAAACCTCCCGCCGCGGCTGCATCACGGCCGACGAACACGGCGCAACGACCCGCCCGGGCGTTTTCGCCGGCGGCGACGCCGTGACGGGCGCCGCAACGGTCATCCTGGCCATGGGCGCAGGACGCACCGCGGCCAAAGCCATCGACGAATATGTAAAAAACGGAGCAAACTAGAAAACATGCAAATCCCTAAATAACAGCTTCATGAAAAACATCAAATCCCTGTTTGCCCTCCTGGCGGTCTGCGGCCTGGCCGCCTGCGCTGACAACACCCCCAAGACCTTCTCGGGAGTCATTACCGACGCCTCGATGAACACCGTCACCGTCCGCGCACTGACCGCCGACGATACCTACACCTTCTCGACCATGGACGCCGACAAGACCGACGCCAACGGCCTGCTGCTCGGCGCCCCGATCACCGTGGACTATACGGGCAAGCTGGAGGAAGGAACCGCTGCCACGAAGGTGGCCACCGACCCCACTTACGCCAAAGCCGTCGGCACATGGACGATGCCCGACCCGATCAACCCCGAGTCCGTCATGGGCGTCGAAATCATGGTCGAAGGCGAAGCCAAGTCGGTCAACATGGCGACGCTGGTCTACGCCTCGTGGGAACTCCAGGGCGAAGCCGATAAAATCCTGCTCAAGGGCCAGAGCCTCGGCAACGGCCAGACCATCGATTTCACCGAAACGGGCGTGATCGCCCGCAACGCCGAGGGCGACTACACCCTCACGATCGAAGGCTCCGGCACGGTCTACACCAAGGCCAAGCAATAAGCGGTTTTCAATCCCGAACAGAGCGCCTCCGAATACCCGGAGGCGCTTTCTTTTCGGAAAAATAGCAGCCCGCAAACTTGCGAAATCGGAGCTAAATGCGTAAATTTGTGGATACTAACTCCGTTTACTGAAACCATGAACAAAACCCTGCTGGGAGCCCTGGCGCTCCTCTGTTCTTTCACCGCCGCGGCGCAGACTCCCCGCGACTCGATTGCATTCGCTGCCGCCGAATGGCGCACGACCGACCTCGGCGACGGCGCCGAATGCCGCTATGCACAGATCGACATGTTCGGTTCGTGCCAGAGCATCTCCGTCGCCACCTACCCCGGGCGCAGTTTTACGACTGCCATCGTCCACCTCGACCGCAAGGCGGAGGCTACGAGCGCCCTGGGCAAAGCCGCCGGGGCCGAGATCGCCGTCAACGGCAGCTACTTCAACGTCAAGACCTTCGCTCCCGTCACCTTCGTGCTGCTGGACAAAAAAGTCGTAGGTCGAACCACCCCCGAAGAGCTGATGCGCACCAACGGCATCGTGGCTTTCAAGGACAAGAAGGGCCGCAAGATGGATATTTTCCCCTGCGACACGGCGCAATATCCCGACGTGGTGCGCCGCTACCGTTCGGCCCTGGCCGCCGGGCCCGTGCTGATCGATAACGGGAAGACGGTCGAATACACCTCCGGCGACAGTTTCTACACCCGCCGCCATCCCCGCACGCTGATTGGCAAGCGCGCCGACGGTACGGTCGTAATGGCCGTGATCGACGGACGTTTCAAGGGCCAGGGCGACGGCGCGACCATCGCCGAAACGGCCTACATCGCCCGCCAACTGGGCCTCACCGAGGCGCTGAATCTCGACGGCGGCGGCTCCTCGACGCTCTGGACTGCCAAGGAAGGCGTGCTCAACCATCCCTACGACAACCGCCGCTTCGACCACGAAGGCGAACGCGGCGTGCCCAACTGCATCGTAGTCCGCAAATAAGCGGCACACGATCCCGAAATCAAAAAACGCGGGTTGATGAAATCTCATCAACCCGCGTTCCCATTAACCTTAACACCTTTCTATTGCTTCGACTGCACGTACTGTTCGTACATCTTGTCGTAGCAGGCTTTCAACTCCGGGAATTCCGCCTTCTTGACTTCGTACATGAAAACGCCCCGGTAACGGGCATCCTCGTACAACGCTTTCAGGACAGCCACCCAGTCGTTGTCACCCCTGCCCTGCCAGGGCAGTTCGTGGCACTCGTTGCGGCCGTCGCCGTCGCTGACGTGGATCGTCTTCACCCGCGTGCCGAGCGCCTCGATCAGCAGTTCCGGATTGTCGATGTGGTTGGTATCAACCGCAGCATTCACCTCCCGGGGCATCAGCGACATGATGTGCAGCACCTCCTCGACCGTCCGGTTCAGCGGACGCTCGTAGTTCTCGTCCTTGACCAGTTCGTAACCCAACATGTTCTCGATAACCACCTCGGCGCCGATCTTCTTCGCATCCGGGAGCAACTCCCCGACCGACCGCACCAGGCAGGCGATCCGCGCGTCACGCTCCCCGTGGCCGAGATACCAGCTCGGGTGGAACAGCACGATCCGGGGCGACAGGATGCGGCAGAAACGCAGTACGCGCCGGTTCAGCTCGACGCTTTTTTGCCGGACAGCTTCGTCCGTCTGTGAAAGGTCGATCTCTTTGCCGTAAGGCATGTGCACCGACCAGATTTCAATCCCGGCTCGTTTGAGGTCGCGTTTCAACCGCCAGCAGCGCGCTTCGATCTGCTTATCGTCGGTCATCTCCTTGTCCAAAAACAGCTTCGAAGCGCTGATCTCGATGGCATCGATACCGGCCTTCTTCGCCTCGGCAAAGGTTTCGTAGGTCCAGTTGGAGACCGGCCCGAAAATCCCGGACGAAGAGCCCACCTTCAGCCGCGGTGCAGGCTGGCCTGCAAACACGGGGATGCCGACCAGGAGAACGAGCAGTGACACCGCTGTTTTCAATGATTTCATCGTTCGAAAAATTAAAAAAGGGCGTACCGAACTGCCGGCACGCCCCTGTGAATAACCTTATTTCACGACGGCTCCGATCACCGTCTTGCCCGTGCGCGATCCGCCGATCTGGTCGACCGTGCTGATCGCCTCGCCGAACGCCGGGTCGAGCGTTTCGCCCAGGATCTTCAGGTCCGAAGCGGACATTCCATACTGGCGGGCGGGATTTCCGTCACCGATCAGTACGCAGGTCTTCGTCACTCCGCCGTTATCGTTCAGCGGGCTGAGCATCGAAGCCGGATCGAACGACGCTCCTGCAACCACTCCGCCGTCGGCGTTGTAAACCGTGTTGCCGATGATCGAGCTGGCCACCTTGTAGTTGCTGCCTGCCCACACGACGTTGTCCTCCACGCCGCCCTGCGAGTTGCCCGCAACCAGCGTGTTGTAAACCTCCACAGCTCCGTAGGCATTCACCTGCTGGATACCCGGACCGCTCGCAGCCGTCACGTTGGTATTACCTGCAATCGTACAGCTGACAATCACGGTTTTGCTTGCCTTGGCTGCCGAACCGTAGACTGCGATACCGCCGCCCTTTCCGGCATGGTTGCCGTAAACCGTCGAATTGACGATCACCAGATTGCCGTTCTCGCGGACGTAGATACCACCGCCGTTCTTAGTGGCATGTTCGGGATTGACACTGTTGTTCGAGATCGTGGTGTTGCTGATCAGCACGTTGGTCTTGCCGCCCGTATCGCCGAAAATATAGATACAGATGCCGACGCCCGAGGTCTTATTGTTGTTAAAGGTACAGTTGTTGATTCGCAGCAAGTTGGCTCCGTCGACCCACAGACAGCCGCCGTTGTACGCTGCCGTCGATTTGGTTGCATTGTCCACAACCTGACAGTTGTCGAACAGCGCCTCGGCCCCCGCGTCGACGCGGATAGCACCCATACGGATATCCGTATTGTCCTTGATCTTGCAATTCAGCACATCCACCGTCGAATTACCGATGAAAATACCTGCGCCGTAACTTTGGTAGAATTTCACGCCGCCGATTGTCGTACTTCCCACCGTGCCGAACTGCGACGAACCGTTCTTGATCGTGAAACCGTTGAGCGTAGCCTTCATGCCGGCCATCTTGGCAGCCGTTACCGTAACCACGTGGCACACGGCCTTGTTACCATCCAGAATCGTTTCGTTCGCTTCGGGATCGGCCTCGGCGCCCGTGGCCGCATCGGCCGGATAACCGCCGATCATCGAGAAGTTGCTGTGGATTTCGAACGTGTTGTCCAGCGCCGTCTTCATACCCGTCAACGGAACCGAAGGCACGTAGGAACCGGCGGCCACGTGGATCACGTCGCCGTTCATCGCCAGTTCGATGGCGTTGTCGAGCGAAGTGGCCGTCTCCCACGTCAGACCGTCCTTGTCGGCCGTGGCATCGGCCTTGACATAGTAGTGCGTCGCGAGGTCCGAAGCGCTCGCAGCAGCCTGCTTCACGGGCAGGGAAGTATTCTCACCCTTGATGACATAGGCCGAGATCGTCGCCGTACGCTCGCTGAGCGTGCGGTTGGCGGCCACCGTCACCGTGATCGTAGCGTCACCGGAACCGAACGAGGGATCGAATGTCACCCAGTCCTTGTCGGCTTCGATACGCCAGGGAAGGTTGGACTTGATCGTAAGTTGATAGTCTCCGGTCGCTTTTCCGGCATCGATGCCGGATTCCACGAACGAGAGTTCGGGCGTCTCCGGCGTGAACGCCGAATCGTCGCTGAAATCCTGACAGGCTCCGAACGCCGCACATGCGGCAGTCAGGAGCAGGTATTGAAAAATCGTTTTCATCTGTTCCGTCGTTTATTGTTCAACAATCGCCAATCCGGTCGCTACTTTACGCATGACGCCGCCGTTGTCGGTCGGCCAGTTCAACAGTTTCAGTTCGCCCGATTCAATGTCTTTGGCAATGAAGGTCGAGGAACCGCCGCCGTCGAGGTTCAGGGCGTCGCTGGCGCCGCAGGCCGACATCAGGTTCATCAGGTCCAGCAGGTCGGCGCCGTTCGAATAGTAGAAGTTGCGGCCGTCGACGACCATCAGGTAAACCTCCTTGCCGTCCTGCGACACGCCGATTGCGGTGCGCGGCTCCATCGTCGCGGCAGGCATCGTGTTGGAACTCTGGTCCAACTGCTCGCCGTTCTTGAGCAGCAGCGTACTGCGGCCGCAGACCGCCTCGCGGACCTGATCCTTAAAGAGGGTATACTCCTCCGTCGTGAGGCAGTAGGCCGTATTGTCTTTCGATATCACGAAGACATTGCAGTCCTCGCGGCTGAACGAAGTCTTCACCGCCACGCCGTCGCGGTAGCATACGCCGTATGGAATGTAGGTCGTCGTATTGAAGAAGTCGGCGTTCGTGCCGCCCAACACCTTCTTTCCGTTCTTCTGCATCGCTTCGAGCTGGTTCATGATCGTCTGGCCGGTTCCCACCGCGTCCTTATCATTGGCAAGGGTCGTACGCAGGGTAATCCGGTCGCTCAGCGCGATTTTGAACAGGAACATCTGCATGGCAAGGCCGTCGTCGGCCAGGAAAGCCATCTCCAGCACATCCACGCCGTTCGCCAGGGTGTAGGTTTTGTCGCTCTTTACGTGAGCCACATAACCGTTCGATCCGTTGACGATGCTCTGCCCCCAGGCCGTCTCCGCCGTAGTATCGAATTTAGCATACTCGTCGAAACGGTTCGAGTTGTCGCACGACATCAGCAGCCATGCGCATAGGAGCATCCCAATCATATATTTATATAATCTCATCGTTTTCATAATTTTATCTCTATTGGACGATCCTTGTTAATAACCCGGATTGTTAGGTTTGAGATTCGGGTTGTAAAGCAGTTCGCGGCTCGGAAGCGGCATCAGGCACTGATAGTCTTTCGTCCCGAGCGTCTGCGTAGCCTTTCCGGTGCGCACCAGGTCGTACCAGCGGAAACCTTCGGCCAGGAACTCCAGGCGACGCTCCTGCAGGACAGCATCGAGGAACTCGGCTTCGTTGGCCGGACTCACCTTTTCAAGGCCGCGTTTCTCGCGCAGTTCGTTGAGCCGGTCGAGACCGCCGTTCAACCCCTGCGCCTCGGCACTGATCAGGTACATCTCAGCGAGGCGCGAAATGACCACGGGGTCGGACCCGGTCTGCCCGCTGGGGTACTTGTTGATGAAATTCAGGTTGTCGAGCGTGGTGATCGATATGTCTTTGCGCAAGTCGTTATCGGCGTACATCGTCATCACGTCGCCCGCAGGACGGTAGTTATAGCTGCCCTTGTTGGGGTGGTTGTACGAGTAGAACTGGTTGGAAATCTTGATCGACGAACCGTCCTCGGTCAGGCACGAGAAGGCAAAGATCACCTCCGTATTGGCCTTGCCGCGGAAAATTTTGCTGAAGTCGTCGAGCGCATAACGCGGATTCTCGATCAGGCTCTCGGCCAGCTCCTTCGCTTCGCCCTTTTTGCCCATGTAGAGCTTCACGCGGGCCTTCAAAGCGGTCACGGCAAACGGCGATACGTAGTAGTAGCTGTCGGCGGTCAGTCCGTTCAGGAAACCCGTAGCTGCGTCGAGATCCTCCTCGATCAGCGCCCACGCCTCCGATGCCGGATCGCGGGAAACCTTGTCCTGAGTGTTCTGGCGCAATACGGGCACGTCGCTGAAACGGGTCACCAGGCAGAGGTAAATGTAGGCCCGGAAATAGTGACACTCGCCCAGCACCCGGTTCCGCGTAGCGTTGTTGGGAAGCCCCTCGGCGATCGACATGACGTTGTTCACCTGCAAAAGCGCCTTGTAGTAGCCGTTCCACTGGCTGCTGATAAACGAATGCAGTGCATTGGAGAGCGAGTTGATCAGGTCGATCGGACGCCCCGTACTGGTCATCAGTTCACCGCCGAAAAGGTCGAAGGCGATGTAGGAATAATAGGTCGGGTTCTCCTGGACCTGGCTGTACATGCCCACACGCAGCGCTTCGATATCGCCGGAACCGACGACTGTCGGGGAGACCGCCGAGTGCGGTTCGATGTCGAGCATACTGCCACAGGCTCCCATCAGGGGCAGTAAGGCAAGCAATATGATTTTATGCAACGATTTCATGATTGTCGGATTTAAAAAGTGATGTTAAGGCCTACCTTGAAGATACGCGGCTGGGGAACGCCGTCGTTATCCTCGCCGTAGAAGCGCGGATCGAGGTTCACGCTCGTCTCGGGGTCCCAGCCGGGATAACGCGAGCAGAGGAAGAGGTTGTCGCCCTGGGCATAGAGCCTCAGTCCCTTCAGGTGAATCTTGTTGATCATCCGCTGCGGGAAGGTGTAACCCAGCGTCAGCGAACGCAGGCGGATGAACGAGCCGTCGGTCAGCAGGTTCGTGCCGTTCTTGGAGTTCCAGCCGCTGTACGAATAGATCGCACGGGGATATTCGTTCGTCGTGCCGGGACCCGTCCAGCGGTTGTCGGCAAACTGTTTCAGCAGCGAGCGGGTATAACCCGGTTTGGCGCAGGGAGTCATCCACGATGCGAAAACGTCGTTTCCGTAGCTGTACGTAAAGAACAGGCTCAGCTCCCAGCCCTTGTACTTGAAGGTATTGTTCCAGCCGCCCGAGAATTTGGGGTTGGGGTTGCCCGTAACGATACGGTCGTCGTCGGTGATGTCGCCGTCGCCGTTCCGGTCCCAATACTTGACATCGCCCGCGCGTACGCCCTTGTCGTAGAGTGCCTGGGGAACCTCGCCGTCGTACTGGTAGATGCCGTCCTTGCGGAAAATATACCACGATCCGACCGTTTTGCCGATTTTCAGCGCACGGTTCGAACCGATCGCCAGCATATCGTCTTCGAGCAGCGAAGTCAGCTTGTTGACGTTGCGCGCAATGTTGAGCGACGAACTCCACGCGACCTTGCCCAGGTTGAAATGGGTGTTGATCGTAAACTCGACACCCTTGTTGCGCATCGAACCGATGTTGCTCAGGATCGAGGTCTCGCCGGTCGTGGCGTGCACGGGCTTCGAATAAAGCAGGTTGTTCGTATTCTTCAGGTAAACGTCGGCGATCATGTTGATCTTGCCGCCCAGGAAACTCAGGTCGAATCCGGCGTTGTACTGGTCGGCGGTCTCCCACGTCAGTTTATCGTTGCCGCTCGACGAGATGGCAATACCGCTCTGCCCGCCGTAGTTGACGCCGCCGCTGATCAGGGCCTGCCATCCGTAGTTGCTGATTCCGTCCTGGTTACCCGTACGGCCATAGCTGGCACGGATTTTCAGTTCGGTCTTATCGGCATCCCAGAACGGCTCGTTCGAGACATTCCAGCCGACCGACACCGAGGGAAACCAGCCCCAGCGGCTGTCGGGAGCGAACCGCGACGAACCGTCGGTACGGATCGTCGCATTGACCACGTAACGATCCTTGTAGGCGAGGCTCAGACGGGCAAAATAGGACTCGATGGCATATTCCGACAGTCCGGCGCTGGCGCCGACGATATTGGCGGCCACGCTCGCCACGTCGAATGCGGGCGAGGGATAGTTCTGCGCGTCGATATACGACGTGCGGCTCTTCGTCTTGAGGAACGAGTGGCCCACCATGGCGCCCAATTCGAAATCCTCGCCGAGCTTGCGGTCGTAGTTGGCGTAGAGGTCGATCGTATTGGTCATCACGAACCGGTTACGGTCCAGGATACGGCCGTTGTCGGCGGCATAGGGGTGGTTCTGGTTGTAATAGACGTAGTCGTAGGTGTAGGCCGAGTCGTTGTTGTACGACGCCTTGACCTTCAGGCCCTCGATAATCTGCGCCTCGGCCCAGAAGGAGCCGATGAAACGGTAGTTGTCCGTATAGGAGGTCTCCTCGGCGAGAATCTGCACGGCGTTGTGCAGCAGCAGCTCGTCGGTTCCGCCCGTGTAATAGTCGCCGTTGGGCTTGTAGGGGCGGTCGAAAGGACGCTGCTGTACGGCGCGGCCGATGATCGTCGAGCCCAAATCAGCGCCCGGGATACGGTTGTTGTGCAGGTAGTTGCCGCTGATGTTGGCGCCTACCTTCAGCCATTTGAACATCTCGTGGCTGATGTTGGATTTGAGGTTGACCTTCGAAATGTCGTTCGTCTTGATGACGCCCTCCTGGTAATTGTAGCTTCCCGAAAGGTAGTATTTGGTCTTGGCGTTGCCGCCCGAGAACGACAGGTCGAGGTAATGCGACTGCCCGAGGCGGGTGATCAGGTCGAGCCAGTCGGTGTCGGGCATGTTCCCGTAGGGATTCTGGATGTGCTTGACATAGCCCGAGTTGTTGACCGTGAATCCGTTCTGGCGGTTGTAGTTGTCGACACCTTCGTTGAAAACCTCGACATACTGTTTCGAGTCGACGTATTCGCGGCGGTTCCTGTTGGCGAACTGCGTGATGCTGAAACCGTAGTTTACCTTGATCTCCGATTTGCCCTCGCGGCCCTGCTTGGTGGTGATCAGCACGACACCGTTGGTGGCGCGCGAACCGTAGATGGCGGCCGACGCGGCGTCCTTCAGCACCTCGATCGACTCGATGTCCGTGAGGTTGAGCGTCGCCAGCGAACTCATGCTCTCACCGAACGAATAGAGCGACGCGGAGTTGTTCGACAACGGAATACCGTCGATCACGTAAAGCGGCTCGTTGCTCGCGCTAAGCGACGACGAACCGCGGATGCTCATCTTCTCGGCCGAACCGAGGTTACCCGAACTGGTGGAGATCGACACACCGGCGATGCGGCCCTGGAGCAGTTCCGACGGCGACATCACGCTGCGCATGTTCTCTTCCGTGGGTTTGAACTGGCTGATGGCGTTGGTCACCAGGCTGCGGCGCTGCGTACCGTAACCGACAACGACCACCTCGTCGAGCGCCATGTTGTCGTTTTCGAGACGGACTTCATAGAACCGAGACGGGTCGCCGACCGCAACTTCCCTGGTCTTCAGGCCGAGGTAGGAGACGATCAGGCGAATGTCCTTGCGCCCGCCCACCTTGACCGAGAACGAACCGTCGAGGTCAGTGGTAGCGCCAATCGTCGTGCCGTCGACAATCACCGTAGCGCCCGTGATCGGGTTTCCGGCGCTGTCCTTGACCACGCCCTTCACGACCGCATTGGCCGAAGCACGGCCGGCCGGCTCCTCCTTTGCGGGCGTGGATACGATGGCGATCATCTTGCCCTCGACGCTGCTCACGACGTTCTGTCCGGCGAACATCTTGCCGACAACAACGCCGATCTCCTCGTTTTTGACATCCAGGGTGATTTTCTTGTTTACATCGGCATCCTTCGTCTTGATGACGAACGAATAGCCATAATCCTTTTGCAGGCGTTCAATCGCCGCTTTGATGGTCACATTACGGACCGACAGGCTCACCTTCTGGGCCTGCGCCGCAGAAGCCTGGAACATGAAGCACAGGACTGCGACAAGCGTGATTAAACTTTTCACGGAAGGTAAAAGTTTATTCATTACATTGAAATTTGAAGTTTAAAGAAATAGGTCATTGAGGTTTCCATCTGTTTTTCGCTTACTACATGGTATGGTTATTTTAGGGGTGGCGATATGTAATAGACCTCGGCCTCCTTGCGGACCGAGAACAGGAGGTCCTTGTTGAGTGCAGCGAGGATTTCGTCGAGCGACTCGTTGTTGATGAACGACGCATAGTAGGTCTCCCCGCACAGCGACTTGTCCGTGACAATGATATCGACGGCGAAGTGGCGGCGCAGGTCGGCGACGATGTCGCCCAGGGTCTGCTCCACGAAGAAGAAATTGTCGTTGTCGATCCAGTTCGCGTAGGAATCGGGATCGAAATTCAGAAAATCGATGTGATTGTTGGTCTTGTTGAAGCGGAGAATATCTCCGGGCTCGAGGGTGAGTTTCCCGTTCATTTTCGACGCCTTGAGGCTGACCGACACCTTTCCGTGCACGAGGCTCACCTCCGACTTCACGTCCTCCTGGTACGATTTGAAGTTGAACTGCGTGCCGAGGACCGTCACCTCCAGCCGGTCGGCCGAGACGATGAACGGACGGTCCTCGTCGTGCCGGACATCGGCGAACATTTCGCCCGACAGGTAGACCTGCCTGATCGTCCGGTTAAATTCTTTGGGATAGATGAGTTTGGTTCCCGCGTTGAGCCACACGTGGGAACTGTCGGGCAATACGATCTCGCGCCGCTCGCCCATATCGGCATAGACCTCCACCCATTCGCGCGGGGTAGCGGCCTGATGCCTGTAATGAAAAGCCAGGGCTACGGAAACGACGACGGCTACGTATTCGGCTATACGCAAGGGTGTCCGCCACCACCGGGCGCTACTCCTGCGGGGGGGGGAATTCGGAGCGGGGCAGGCGGAAAGGATCGAATCCAGTTTGCGGCGCACGCGCTCCTTTCCCTCGGGGTCGTATTCGATCTCGGTGGCATCCAGCAGGTCGCTGAACATCTGGTCCATTCCGGGGTCTTTCAGCCGCTCCCGCAACCACATGCGTACCTGCTGCGCCTCGGCTTCCGTACATTTATCCTGCATGTAGCTCAGCAGCAATTCACGCGATATATTTTTCTTGGTATCCATAGGGTTTCGTCTTTTTTCAGGAGAACATCACGAAGAACAGCATCACGACGGAGATTGTCTTTCGAATCTGCTTGATCGCCAGGTCGACGTGTTTTTCGACCGTGCGGATCGAGAGATTCAGCGCCCGGGCGATCTCGGCGTTGGTCATGTTGCGGTCGTAACGCATGGCGAATATCTCGCGGCGCTTGTCCGGCATCGAGCGCATCACCGAGTCGATGAACCCGACCCGTTCGCGGACATCCACATAGTCGTAAACATCCGTATCCGTGTCGGCGACGTTGAGCATCGCATCGTTGATGTCGCTGCGCAGCAGATTATACCGCAGCCGCATGTAGTCGAACAACTCGTTGCGCGTAGCCACCAGCAGGTAGTTGCGCACCGAGAGCTTCGAGTCGACCTGCTCCTTGCGCATCCACATCTTGACGAAGACGTTCTGGATAATGTCCTCCGCCACGGCAGAATCCTTGATAATATGTTTAGCAAACGTATGCAGCAGGTCGTAGTAGCGGTCGAAAAGCACTCCGAACGCTGCTTTGTCGCCGTTCTGCATCATCACGACGAGTTCCGAATCCCGTAAACAATTCTGCATGTCCATCAGAATTTACTCATATCCGTAACCGCATACGGCTCCCGGCAGGCTTCCAGCCCCGCCCGGATCGCCACCGGGGCGTTGGCATCGGTAACCGGTGTCGAATAGCCGGTCGGCGAAGTGCTGCCGGCCGAATAGCGGTAACCGTTTCCTTCGACGCTGACACCCGTACAGGGTGTGACGAGCGTCCGGAACACCGTCGCTGCCGCAGCATAACGGCTGATTCCGTAATCCATGTGGTAGGAGTCGCGCGTGAGATCCATCCCGTTGTCCTTGTTCAGCGACGAGGTCCGCAGGTTCTGCAACGACGTTCCCGAGGGGACCACAATGTCGATGCACGTCTGCGCGGTGATCTTCCGCACCTGCGCCACGATCGCCCCGAACATCGCCTGCTGATTGGGGAAATACTTCGGATAATAATCAGACGAAGCTCCGTACGCCTGTGCCATGATGTAACCGATCGTGGGCCGGTCGAGGGGCTGTGCCTGCTGGATGTAGTCGCAAAGTCCCGATATCGCGCCCCGCT
Source organism: Alistipes montrealensis (assembly GCF_018362775.1). GTDB lineage: Bacteria > Bacteroidota > Bacteroidia > Bacteroidales > Rikenellaceae > Alistipes > Alistipes montrealensis. The sequence goes on along the minus strand of NZ_JAGYXY010000004.1, from coordinate 92,117 downwards.
CGGTCTCGTCCCACTCCCACGCATAGTACGAACCGGTGTGCTCCTGCAACGTCACGATGTCCCACGTATCCGATTCGACAATGCTCTTGAGCGACCGGTTCAGCGTTCCGTCGTTGGTCCACTTCGTCGCGCCCGGCTCGCAGTAATAATAGGTGCAGATGTCCGGCGCAGCGTAATTCTCGAAAAATTCGGGCAGCTTGTAACCGCCGTGGTAGGCCCTCACCATCCGGATATGGGTAATCCCGGCGCTTTCGAGCATTCCCGGCAGGTGCTCCGTGGCGTCGACCGTAAAGCTGTTGCCGATAAAAAGTATCTTGAGTGATTTGCCTCCCACGGGAAGCGGCGGATTGAAGGTTCCGTCGAGCTCGCTGCCGATCCGGATAACCTCGCCGTCGGCAAAGACGAAACAGATGTATTTCCCCGTATTGAGCACACAGCGCAGGTCGACGGTCCCGCCCGCAGGAGCGGCAATACCCGTATCGGCTCCGTCCAGGGCGATCTTGCCGCCCGGGGTCATGGTCACCTCAGGCGACGCCCCGCCCCGCAGAGCCTCCGCATCGGCCTTCACCGATGTCGCGGCGCCGTCCGCAGCCCAGTAACCGTTATTATTTACCGCAAAGACGGGAATCGACTCTTTCTTTACGCCGCGCGTCGCAGCGCCCTTGAACCCGAATTTCAGCATGCCTCCGGCAGTCGTCGTCACCGACTCGGCATAATTACAGGCGTCGACACGCGCTTTCAGGAAAGTTTTCATCTCCCCGGTCGAGCCAAACAGGTCGACCTGCTCCTCCCCGTCCACTTTCTGGGAAACGGGAATCACCGCCGGCTCCGCGCCGCCGTATGCGATCATCAGCGACGACGTGCGCGGCTGGGTCAGCGGATTCGCCTGTGCCGTAATTTCGACCTTCGCCGAGCCCGTGCCTTCCGACGGGGCGGCGCTCAGCCACGTGTCGTCACACGTTATTTTCCAATGCGCCGTCGTCGAGATATTCAGTTGCAATGCGTTTTTTCCGGCTTCGAAGTTCAGCGAAGCCGGCGTTGCATAAAATCGAACATCGGGATTTCCGGTCTCTTCCTTATCGGACGAACAGCCGCCGGCTGCCGCAAACGCGGCTAAAATCAGGAGATAGCGATAAAGTTTCTTCATAAGTTCATCAGGTCGGTTATAATAAGTACGAATGGGACAAGCCCTGTACGTAACCAAAAAATACGATTTCACGAAAATGAAATACGATGCCCCGGAACCGGGGAGCCAAAATAAGAGGAATCAAATCCAAAACAGAAACCGGGAACTGATTCTCAGCCCCGTTTCCCGTCCGGTATCGCTCCGGGAAATCGTCCCGGAACCTGGTTACGTTTTAGTTTATTTATCTGTTTCCGGAACAGTCCGGACAGTTGCCACAATCTTCGCCACCCGTTCGGCGACCATTTCCGGGGTCACGGCCTTCAGGCAGCGATAGTCCCCATAACGGCAGGGCTTGTTGCCGAAAACCGAACAGGGCCGGCAAGCCATGTCGGCCTGCAAAATCCCCTCCTGCGACACCCCGTAGCCGAGGAATCCCAGTCCGGGGTGCGTCGCGCCCCATACCGACACCACGGGCGTCGCCACGAGCGATGCCAGATGCATGACCAGCGAATCCATCGAGACCACGCAATCCAGGTTGGCGATGAGGTCCATCTCCCCGGCAAAACGGACTTTGCCGTACAAGGCCGTAACGTTGGGATATGCGCGTTCCATCTCTTCGGCGAACACCTGCTCGCCGCCTCCGCCCCCGTGGATGAAAACCCGGTCGTAACGCTCCGAGAGCATCCGCACCAGTTCGCGGCTCTGCCCGTCGGGATAGGTCTTGCCCCGGTGTGCCGAGAAGGGTGCGAACCCGACCCACACACCGTGTTTCTCCCCGAAAGGATTGGGACGTTCCCGATGCACGGCGGGCGCAGGATCGTCCAGCACGAAACCCAACTTCCGGAAAACGTCGCAGTAGCGCAGCACCGTATGGCGCAGCGGCTCCATGCCGCGGCCTCCGCAGCGGATGAACTCCCGTTTTTCGGCGCGCCCCTTGTAAATCGAAGCCTCGGGAACGCCGTGCAGCCGCATCAGCAAACGGAACGTCTTCGAACGCAGCACGTCGTGCACGTCGGCCACGGCATCTACGCCCAGCCGCCGGGCCTGGGCGGCCAGCCGCCACATCCCCACGAGGGAACGGTGGACGCCCTGGGTATCGACATCGAGAAACCCGACATCCAACCCCTCGAAGAAGGGCCTGAACATCGCCCGCGTCGCCACCGTGACCCGCAGGCCGGGATAAGCGGCCATCAGCGCCCGGAGCGCATGCGGCAGCATCGCCACATCGCCCATCGCCGAAGTCCGGATCACCAGCAAATGACGCGGAAGCACATCCGGCCGGACTGTTACGCCGCTCGCTGCGCCGCCCGCCCGGTCGTTGTCCGTCCTGCCATTCGTCGTTACACCTCTATTTTTTCTGACCATAGAGCACCGGATTCAGCGCAGGGTCGTTGTACATCTTCATCTGTTTATACGTCTTCATGTACTTGCGTCCCGCTTCGATATCCTCGATCAGTTCTTCGATGGCCCCCGAAAGGTCGACCTGCTGCGCAAGCAGCACGTCCAGTTTCTTGCGGCAGGCTGCGCGGTGCGCCTCGTCCACGTCCGTACGCTCCGCCTCGCGCGCCATGTGGTAGATTTTCAGCGCGAGGATCGACAGGCGGTCGATGGCCCAGGCCGGGGTTTCGGTGTTGAGCCGTGCGCCCTCCACAGGCTTCACGTCCTTGTATTTGTCCAACAGGTAGGAATCCACGTATTCCACCATGTCCGTACGGTCCTGGTTCGACTTGTCGATGCGGCGTTTGATCTTCAGCGCCTCCGCGGGGTCGATGGCCGGATCGCGGATAATGTCCTCCAAGTGCCACTGTACCGTATCTATCCAGTTCTTGTGGTAGAGCAGATGATCGATCGAACCCGGTGCATACGGGTTGTCGATCGGATGATCCACATCATCCCAGCGATGATACTCTTCGATAGACTGGTTGAAAATACGGTTCGCGTTTTCGGTAAACATAGCTTTATAGTATTATTGTAATTTTCGCCGGAAAGTTATACCTTTGTCGGTAACGATTAAACAAAGATAATGACTTTTTCCAAAAAAGCAATACTCCTTTCGGGAATCCTCCTCTGCTGTTTCGCGCAGCTCGGGGCGCAGGTGCGCCAGACGCGCGAAGAGTATATCAGCCGCTACATGCCCATCGCCATCGCCCATATGGAACGCTACGGAATCCCCGCCAGTATCACCATGGCGCAGGGAATCCTCGAATCCGACTGCGGCAACAGCCTGCTGTCGATGAAGTCCAACAACCACTTCGGCATCAAGTGCAAGCGCAACTGGACGGGCGACAAGGTCTACCACGACGACGACGCCAAGGGCGAATGTTTCCGCTCCTACTCTTCGGTCGAAGAGTCGTACCGCGACCATGCCGAGTTCCTCGACTCGCAGCCGCGCTACGATTCGCTCTTCGCCTACCCTTCCAACGACTATAAAAGCTGGGCGCGGGGCCTGAAGGCCGCAGGCTACGCTACGGCCCCCGACTATGCGCAGCGGCTCGTCCGCATCATCGAAGAGAACCAGCTTTTCCTGCTCGACCGGCCCGACGGCGCGCAACTCTACGCCTCGCGCTACGGCCTGAAACGCGATCCCGAAGAGTGGTTCTCGTCGCAGAGCAGCGTCGAAGAGCTCGCCCGGACCGAAGGCGCCATCGACCCCGACAACTACCGTGTGACGATCAACGCCCACCAAGGCTACAACGTCTATGCCACCAACGGCGTGCACTACGTGCTGGCCAAGGAGAACGACACGTTCGAGAACATCGGGCAGAAATTCCGCCTCTCGCCGCGCAACCTGCGCAAGTTCAACGACCTGAAGGACAAAAAGGCCCAGCCGGTGACGGGCGAGGTGGTCTATATCGAGCGCAAGCAGAAGCGCTGGATGGGCAACGCCAAGCACCACATCAGCCGCCGGGGCGAAACGGCTTACTCCGTAGGCCAGTCCTACGCCATCCGTACGCGGTCGATCGAAAAACTCAATAAACTCCGGCCCGACGAAGAGATCGCCGCAGGGCGCGAAATACGCATAAAATAAACCTACATACCATGGATACAACCCCGCTGAGAGCAAAGATCCTCGATACGATCATCCGCAAATCGACGCTGAAGCAGAAGGTTTTCGACAACACCTTCGGAGCGTTCAACCTGCTGAAGGAAACGCTGCTGGAGATGGCTTCGGAGATGGACGACGAACTGGACGGCAAACTCGACCGCCGCGTGCGGCTCGAATACCGCGACCGCGGCAAATTCGAAGCCCAGTTGCAGGTGGCCAACGACATCCTGATTTTCCAGATGCACACCGACGTTTTCGAATTCGACACCAACCACCTCATCTGGCAAAACCCCTACGTACAAAGCGACTGCGACAACTCCTACTGCGGGCTCATCAACATCTACAACTTCCTTTCCGACTCGTTCAAATTCAACCGCAACGCCGACGAAGGCTACCTGATCGGGCGCATCTTCATCAACCGCGAACACCGCTATTTCGTCGAAGGCAAGCAGCAGGGCTCGATGCGGGCGACGGATTTCGGCAAAGCGGAGATCGAGCAGGAGGCGCTGGTGAACATTCTCGAAGCGGCGATCTCCTTCGCACTGAATTTCGACCTGCTGATGCCGCCCTACGAGGAGAACAAGCGCGTGACGGTAGACCAGTTCAACACCAAGATGGACAATTCGAAATTCGTTACCGGAAAACGCCTCGGCTACGATTTCGACGTAGAAGACATATAGGCAGTCGGAGACCCCCGCACGTCTCCGACCCGCCGGTTCCGGTCCGCCCGTAACAACCCCGATAAGTCCGGTCATTTCACCGTGACGACAAACAGGGGCAATCGTTTGAGGCTGCTGGACGCCAGGACCGAAACAGGTCCAATTCTCCGCAGGCCCCGTTCCGGCGGGGCTTAGCGAGCGATACAAATAAAGACAACACAATCGTGACAATCAAGCAAACCATCCTTACGGGACTGCTCGCGGTAACCGCCGGAGCAGTTCTCGCCCAGAACGAATACGCCGAAATCGCCCGCCTGCGGGGCCTCAACGAATCGGTGCACGGCATCCGCTCGATGGCCGACGGCGAGCATTACACCACCCTCGAAGCCAACAACATCCTCCGTTACAGCTACGCCTCCGCCGCCCCCGGCGAAAGCATGCTCCCCGCGCCTGCGCCGAACCTCGTCATTACGGACTACGCTTTTTCGCCCGACGAACGGGCCATCCTGATCGCCTCGGGCCGCAAGCCGATCTACCGCCACTCCTATACGACCACCTATTCGCTCGTGCGCGACAACGCCGTACGGCCCGTACTGCGCGATGCCGAATCCCCGCGCGACGCCTCCTTCTCGCCCGACGGCCAGAAAATCGCCTACTCCGACCGCAACGACCTCTATGTCTACGACATCGCCACGCAGGCTACACGCCGCATCACCGACGACGGAGCCTGGAACACGGTCATCAACGGCACGACCGACTGGGTCTACGAAGAAGAGTTCGGCATCACGAAGGCATATGCCTTCTCGCCCGACAGCCGCCGCATCGCCTACCTGCGCTTCGACGAGAGCGAAGTGCCGCTGATGGAGATGATGCGCTTCGACGGCAAACTCTACAACCACGCCTATTCGTTCAAATACCCCAAAGCCGGGGAACGCAACTCCGTGGTCCAACTCTGGATCGCCGACCTCGAAACCGGCGCCAAAGAACGCATCGACACGGGTTCCGAAACCGATCAATATATCCCCCGCATCGGCTGGACGCCCGACGGACGGCCGTGGTACTACCGCCTCAACCGCCGCCAGAACACCTTCGAGATGCTCGTCTGCGAACCCCACGGGGCACAGCGTACGGTCTATGACGAACGTGCACAGCAATACGTCGAGCGCGTGGACGACAAAACCGTGACCTTCGTTGACAAGGATCGCTTCCTCGTACGGCAGGAGAGCCACACGGGCTACATGCACCTCTACCTGTACAGTCTCCGCCGGGGAATCCTCGAGCAGGTAACCAAAGGCGACTGGGAGGTGACCGATGTCGTGGGAACCGACGGCAAACGCGTGTGGTTCCTCTCGACCGAGACTTCGCCGCTGCGCCGCAACCTTTACAGCGTGCACCTCGACGGCAAGGATAAACAACGCCTCACCACGGGCGAGGGCTTCTACACCGCAGCCCCGAGCGCCGGGATGAAATACTTCATCACCACCTTCTCCAACGCCTCGACGCCCAACCTGACGGAGATCTGCGACGCCCAGGGCAAACCGATCCGCACGCTGGCCGACAGCCGAGAACTGCGCGAAGAGCTGGCCGCCGCAAACCGCCCCGTCAAGGAGTTCTTCACCTTCACCACCGAGCGCGGCGACTGCCTGAACGCCTATATCGTCAAACCCCGCGGCTTCGACCCCTCGCAGCGCTACCCCGTGCTGCTGACCCAGTATTCGGGCCCCGGCTCGCAGTCCGTACGCGACCGCTGGTCGATGGACTGGGAGGACGCCCTCGCCGACAAAGGCTACATCGTGGTCTGCGCCGACGGCCGCGGCACGGGATTCCGGGGCGAGAAATTCAAGAAACAGACCTACGGCCGCCTGGGTGCGCTGGAGGTCGAAGACCAGCTTTCGACGGCCCGCTACATGGCGGCACAGCCTTATGTCGATCCGGCGCGCATCGGCATCTACGGCTGGTCCTACGGCGGATTCATGGCCCTTAGCTGCGCCATGAAGGGCCTCGGGCTGTTCAAGATGGCGATCGCCGTGGCTCCCGTCTCCTCGTGGCGCTACTACGACACGATCTACACCGAGATCTACAACAACCTCCCGCAGTACAACGCCGCGGGCTACGACGACAATTCGCCGATCAACTTCGCGCGGATGCTCGACGACAAGCAAACCCGCCTGCTGATCATCCACGGCACTGCCGACGACAACGTCCATTTCCAAAACACCGTCGAGATGACCCGCGCGCTCAACCGCGCCGGCAAGCAGTACGACATGATGGTTTACCCCGATCAGAACCACTCGATGATGCCCGACGCCACGGCGCACATCCGACAGAAAATGATCGACTATACGCTGAGGAACCTGTAACGGTCCGGCCTGGTTTTTCAACACCCGACGGGTGCTGTCACGCTCCTGGCCGTGTTTGCGCATACGACCGCCCCGCCTGCAAACAACAGGCGGAGACATGTCGCATGCGGATTGCCCGGCTGCTGCGACACCAAAACGGCCCCGCAGCCCTGCCCCGGATTGGGACCGGTCGCAGAAACGGAAAGAACTACCTGAAGAAGTTGACAAATAACGCTGAAAAACTATGACACGCACATTACAGATCGAAACGCCTGTCGGTCCGGTGATGATCACGGCAACCGACAAAGCCATCACTTCCATCCGTTTCGGCACGGAAACGCCCGAAAACTCCACATCCACAGCCGACCCCGCCTCTGCACCCCTGTTGCAGGAGGCAGCCCGGCAACTCCGGGAATACTTTTCCGGCACGCGCCGCGATTTCACGCTGCCGCTCGAGCCCGACGGGACCCCGTTCCAGAAAACCGTATGGCAGGCGCTGCTGACAATCCCCTACGGCGAGACACGCACCTACGGACAGATCGCCGTACAGATCGGCCACAACAAATCGTTCCGCGCCGTCGGCATGGCCAACAACCGCAACCCCATCGTCATCGTCGTCCCCTGCCACCGCGTGCTGGGTTACGACGGCAAACTCACGGGCTATGCCGGGGGTCTCGACATCAAAGGGCAACTGCTCGACATCGAGAAACGGAAATAACATCCCGGCGACCGGCACAGCCTTTCCGACCGGCACAACGCCACAAAAAATGCGAGGCACGGTTTTCCCGTGCCTCGCATTGCATATTCCCGCATCCGGTCAGAGCCCGAATGCAAAGGCATTGATACCGTCGTAAACCGCGCTGACGAGGCCCAGCAGCAACACGCCGGCCATGCAAAGCACAAGGCTGATACGCGTATAGCGGTCGCTGCGGAACGTTGCGATCGGCGTATCGTTGGGCGTAATATACATCGCCTTGACGATCAGCAGGTAGTAATAGAGCGAAATCACCGTATTGATCAGGGCGATGAAAACCAGCAGGTGAAACCCGTCCTTGAAAGCCGCGGCGAAGACGAAGAATTTCGAGAAGAACCCGGCGAAAGGCGGAATTCCCGCCAGCGAGAACAGCGCAAGGATCATCAGCACGGCCAGACGGGGATTGGTACGGGAAAATCCGTTATAATCCTCCAGTCCGACTTTGCCGTCACTGTGCTGCTCAACGACCGACAGCACGCCGAATACAGCAAGGTTCGCAGCCATGTAAACCAGCACATAGAAGACCAGCGAGGTCATGCCGATGGCGCTGCCGCCGATAACGGCCAGCATGATGTATCCGGCCTGGGAAATCGACGAGAAGGCCATGAAACGCTTGAGGTCCTTCTGGCGGATGGCGAAGAGGTTAGCGACGGTAATGCTCAGCACCGTCACGACATAGAGCAGCGTCTGCCACTCCCGGACCATCGGGGCAAAAACCTTGATAAGCACCGTCAGCAGGACAAACGCCGCAGCGCCCTTCGAAACCACCGAAAGGTAGGAAGTCACGTTCGTCGGCGCACCCTGGTAAGCATCCGCCGTCCAGAGGTGGAAGGGCACGAGCGAAATCTTGAACCCGAGGCCGGAGAAGAAGAAAACCAGGGCCATCACCTGCAACGGCGAACCGGTTATGCGCGCGGCCATATCGTCGAAATAGAGCGTCCCGGTGGTCCCGTAGAGGAACGAAATGCCGTAAAGCATCAAACCGCTCGAAAACAGGGCGCAGAGGATGTATTTCGCCCCGGCCTCGGCCGAATAGCGTTTGTATTTGTCGAAAGCCACCAGGCAGGCCATCGGCACGGAAGCCAGCTCCAGCCCGATGAAGAACAGCAGGAAATTGCCCGCACCGATCATGAAGTACATGCCCAGCAGCGTCGAGAGCGTCAGAATGTAAAATTCGCCCTGCTTGTGGCGCGTGTCTTCGCGGCGCAGCCACGTGTCGGACTGCAGGAAAACGATGAGCGCCCCGACGGAGAGCATGCTCTTAACGATGCCGTCCATCGGCGTATACTGGAACATGCCGCCGAAGGCTTCGCCCGCCGCAGCCGGAACGAGATTCACGACGACCTGCACCACCATCAGGGAGCAGGCCACGGCCGAGAAATAGCGGCGTCCGCGCTCCCCGGCCATGAGGTCGTAGAGAAACAGCAGGACGAGAATCGCCGTGAGGGTCACTTCGGCCCGCATCAGCGTAAATATCGAGGTGTAATCCATAGTTGCTTAGTTCATTATGTGCGTAATAACCTCCGAAACGCTGCCGCGGATCATGTCGCTCACCCACAGCGGCGCGAGGCCCATGCCGGCGATGGCGACGACGAGGCAGACGACCGACAGCCGCTCGTCCCACGTGGCGTCGGAGAGCTTCAGGTGTTCCGGGTTTTCACACGTCCCGTAGAGAATTTTTCCGACCACCCGCAGGATGTAGACCGCCGTAATGACGATCGACGTGCAGGCGATGATGGTCACCACGCGATGGAACGTGTCGGCATTCATGAACGCGCCGTTGAAGATGGTCATCTCGGCGACAAAGCCGCTCAGGCCCGGCAGTCCGAGGTTGGCAAGGCCCGCAATCACATACCCGACGGCGAGGAACGGCATCACCTTCATCAGCCCGCTCAACTGGCGGATGTCCCGCGTATGCGTACGGCCGTAAATCATGCCGATCAGGGCGAAGAACAGGGCCGTCATCAATCCGTGGCTCAGCATCTGGAGCACGGCGCCCGTACCGGCCGTGGTGTTCATCATCAACACGGCGAACAGCACCAGTCCGCAGTGCGACACCGAGGAGTAGGCGTTGATGTACTTGAGGTCGGTCTGCACGCAGGCCGAGAAAGCGCCGTAGACGACGGAAATGGTTGTCAGGATGATAAATATCCAGCTCAGTTCCTGCGCCGCTTCGGGCAAAAGGTACATAGCGACTCTGAAACAGCCGTATCCGCCCAGTTTCATCAGCACGCCGGCATGAAGCATCGACACGGCGGTCGGCGCCGAAGCATGGCCGTCGGGGCTCCACGTATGAAACGGGAACAGCGCGCCCAGCACCCCGAAACCGACGAACACCAGCGGGAACCAGATACGCTGCAACGCGACGGGGATGTTGTGCAGCGCGGCGATCTCCTGGATGTTCATCGTCGTCGCCCCCGCACCGAAGTAGATGCCCAGGATACCGATCAGCAGCAGCGCCGAACCGCCCATGAGCATCAGCGTCAGCTTCATGGCGGCGTATTCCTTGCGCCCGCTGCCCCAGACACCGATCAAGAGGTACATCGGAATCAGCGCCACCTCGTAGAACATGAACATCGTGAAGAGGTCGACCGAAATAAAGAACCCGAACACACCTACGCTCAGCAGGCAGAACCAGAGGAAATAGGCCTTGATGTCGCTCTTCATCTGCCACGATGCGAACGTGCCCGTGAAGACGATGATGGCCGACAGCAGCAGCATCGCCACCGAGATTCCGTCGACGCCCACGGCATAGTGGATGTTGAGCGGCGCATACCAGACATGACTTTCGGTGAAGAGCATCGCCGCCGTCTCGCCGGCGCCGCGCAGGCCGAGGTATTGCACCACGAGCACGACGGCCAGCGCCACGAGCAGCGAAGAACCCGCAACCATCACGGCGTGAATCTGCCGCGTCGACTTCGAGAGCCACAGACCCAGCATCATCACGAGCGGAACAGCGGGAAACAGAGATAGTATATTCATAACTCGTTCGGATTAACAGATTAGAAGAATCAAGATCGTAAGGCCTAGCGCACCGCCGAGGAACCAGATGCAGTAACGCTGTACGCTGCCGCTCTGCATGTCGCGAATCGCATAGGCGACGCCGTTCGTGCCCCAGGCCAGGAAATTCATGAACCCGTCGACCACATGGCGGTCAAACCACGCAATAGGGGTCGAGATGCAGGCGAAAATCACCCGGTGGGTAATGAACTGGTAGATTTCGTCGATGTAGAACCGGTGGTAAGCCGCCCGGTGCAGACCGCTGAACGTCGCGGCCAGTTTGTCGGCCACGGGCTGCCGGTCGCGGGCGTACATCCACGTCGCCAGCGCGATGGCCGCCGCGGCAACGCAGAGGCTCACGGCGGCGACGCTCCAGTCGATATGGATCGCATAGGCCGCGCCGTCGCTCGACACCATCTCCCCGAAGGGGATGAATCCCGCCACGCAGGTCACTGCGGCAAGCAGTACGAGCGGCAGGGTCATCGTCAGCGGCGCTTCGTGCGGCGCGTGGCGCGCATGCAGTTCGCTGTTCTCCTTACCCCAGAAAATGCCGTAATAGAGCCGGAACATGTAGAAAGCCGTAAGTCCCGCAATGGCGGTCATCAGCCACCCCATCACGGGGCTGAAGGAGAAGCAGGCCGTGAGAATCTCGTCCTTCGAGAAAAAGCCGCTCAGGGGCCAGATGCCCGCAATGGCGAGGCACGCCACGAGGAACGTCGCATGGGTCAGCGGCATATAACGCCGCAGGCCGCCCATGGCCGACATCTCGTTGGAGTGTACCGCATGAATGATACACCCCGCGCCGAGGAACAGCAGGGCCTTGAACATGGCGTGGGTGAAGAGGTGGAACATCGATGCCATGTAACCCAGTCCGCCGGTGTGCGGGTCGGTCGAAGTGCAGACGCCCAGCGCCACGATCATGAAGCCGATCTGCGAAATGGTGCTGAACGCCAGGACGCGCTTGATGTCGCTCTGCACGCAGGCTACAACGGCCGCATACAGTGCTGTAAAGGCCCCGATATAGGCTGTCCAGTGCAGCACTTCGGGCGCATAACCGATGAAGAGCGGGAACATCCGCGCTACGAGGTAGACGCCCGCCACGACCATCGTCGCGGCATGGATCAGGGCCGACACGGGGGTCGGACCTTCCATCGCATCGGGCAGCCAGATATGCAGCGGGAACATGGCGCTCTTGCCCGCACCGCCGATGAACATCAGCCCCAGCGCCAGCGGAATCATCGTTCCGGCGGCCACCAGCAGGTTCGCTTCGGGCGTAAAGGAGAACGTTCCGGCGTAGTAACCGTAGACGAGGATGCCGACGAGAAAACCCAGGTCGGCGAAACGTGTCACGATAAAGGCCTTCTTCGACGCGGCCACAGCCTCCCTCTTCGTATAGTAGAAACCGATCAGCAGGTAAGAGCTGACGCCCACCAGCTCCCAGAAGAGGTACATCTGGAAAATGTTCGTAGCGACGACCAGCCCGATCATGCTCATCGTAAAGAGCGACAGGAACGCGTAATAGCGCTGGAAACCCCGTTCGCCCTTCATATAACCGAAAGAGTAGATGTGGACCATCAGCGAAACCGTGGAGATCACCACGAGCATCATCACCGAAATCGGGTCCAGCAGGATGCCCAGGTCGATGTGCAACTCTCCGCCGATGGGCAGCCACACCATATTCCACGGCACGAGGGTCGGGAACACGCCCGCGGCGTCGCGCCCGGCGGTGAAGTATTCGAAAGCCGTGTAATAGCTCAGCAGCGCCACGACGACCAGCACCGCCGTACCGACGACGCCCGCCGCCACAGGCCGGAGTTTCATGCCCGCGAGCCCCAGGAAAAGGAAGCTCAGCAGCGGCAGCAACAAAATCAGAATCGTATATTCCATAGAATGTCGTTTTTTCGGGCCGTTACCACTTCATTTCCCGCAGGCTCTTGGCTCCGATGTTGCGGATGTTGCGGTAGATATTGATGATGATGGCGATAGCCACGGCAGTCTCCGCGGCGCTGATTCCGATGGCGAAAAGGGTGAAGAAGAACCCTTCGAGCTGCTCGGGGAAGAGGAAGCGGTTGAAGACCACGAAGTTGATGTCCACCGAATTGAGGATCAGTTCGACGGAGATCAGCATCGCCAGCAGGTTGCGGCGCGTGACGAATCCGTAGATGCCCACGAACATCATGATCGTGGAGACAACGAGGTAGTATTCCATGTGTATCATAGTCGTACTTTTTTAGCGTTTGCGGGCGATGAGGATACCGCCGACGATGCAGGCCAGCAGCAGCAGGCTGATAACCTCGAAGGGCAGTATGTAACCGAATTTTTCGCTGCTCATCAGCGCATGCCCGATGGTCCGCACATCCAGTTCGCCGTGCTCGAAATGCGAAGGCAGGAAGTTGTGGCCGAGCGTGATCCAGAGGCAGATGCCGAGGCTGGCCAGCGTGGCGGCCAGTCCCACGAAGAGTTTATAGCCTTTCAGGTCCTCGGTCTTGTCGCCCTGGCTCGATGTCAGCAGGATCGAGAAGACGTACAACACGGTGATACCGCCGGCGTAGATCAGCAGTTGCACCGCTCCGAGGAACGAATAGTTGAGCTGGAAGTAGATGCCCGCCGTGCCGAACAGGACGAACAACAGGTAGGTCGCAGCGCGCAGGATGCGCTTGGTCGTCACGGCGAGTATCGCGCTCACGCCGATAAACAGCGCGAGAATGACGAAAACAATGAGTTCGAGTGTAATTTCCATGACCTACTGTTTATTGAGTTGTTTAACCAGTTTTTCGCGCGTGTAGACGGCGTGTTCGAAATCGGTCGAGAAGCGGATCGCACCCGTCGGGCAGGCGTTGACGCACAGGCGGCAGAACATGCACGCCCCCAGGTCGTATTCGTAGAGCGCCAGCCGTTTTTTGCTCTTGCCCGTCTCGGGGTCGGTGACCGTCTCGGTCGTGATGCGGATGGTTTCGTTGGGACAGGCCGATTGACAAAGCCCGCAGGCGATGCACTTGTTGTTGCCCCCGGCATCGTGGGGCATCGTCAACTCGCCGCAGAAACGGTCGAACATCTTCAGCGTGGCCCGGTTCTCGGGGTATTGCTCGGTGATCTTGGGGGTGAAAAACTCGCGTCCCGTCACTTTAAGTCCCGTCATAAGGCTTCCCAGTCCGTGGAAAAGACCTTTGATATAATTCATCATAATCAGAAATGCAGTTTAAAGACGACGACGATAACCATCAGCAGCAGGTTGGCGAGGCCGATGGGAACCAGATATTTCCATTCGAGCGTCAGGATCTGGTCGATCCTCAGGCGGGGGAAGGTCCACTTGATCCACATGAGCAGCCACACCACGAAGAAGGCCTTGCCGAAGAACCACACGAAACCCGGAATGTAGTCCATCACGGTGTTGAAGCCCTCCCAGCCCGCAATGTGCAGCGGCATCCAGCCTCCGAGGAAGATGGTGGCGGCGACGCCCGCGACGATGAACAGGTTGACGAATTCGGCGACGTAGAACAGGCCGAAGTGCATGCCCGAATACTCGGTATGGTAGCCGGCCGTGAGTTCCGACTCGGCCTCCGGGAGGTCGAACGGTCCGCGGTTGACCTCGGCGTTGCCCGCGATCAGGTAGATGACAAAGGCGATGAGCGCCGGGATATGTCCCTTGAAGAGGAACCACCCGTCGGCCTGCCGGGCCACGATTTCGGAGAACTGCATGGTGTCGGTCAGCACAATGATCGTGAGGATCGAAATACCGATGGAAAGTTCATACGAAATCATCTGTGCGCCGCTTCGCATGGCGCCGATGAGCGAATACTTGTTGTTGGAGCTCCACCCGGCAAGCAGGATGCCGACCACGCCGATCGACGAGGCGGCCATCATGAAGAAGACGCCCACGTTGAAGTCCAGCACCTCCAGCCCTTTGTTCACCGGCAGGCAGGCGAAGGCCAGCACCGATGCCAGAATGACAATGTAAGGGGCGAGGTTGTAGAGGAACTTGTCCGAACGGCGGATGGTGATGATCTCCTTGGTGAGCATCTTGAACACGTCGCAGATAACCTGCACCGTACCCCACGGACCCACGCGCATGGGGCCCAGGCGGCACTGGAAAGCCGCACAGACCTTGCGCTCCATGAAGATCATCAGGATGGCGATCACCGTGTACATCAGCAGCAGGCAGCCGCCGACGATCACGCATTCGATGAAAACAGCCAGTCCGAGGGGCATGAAAGAGGTCAGCAACCCGTGGACCCAGCTCGTAATTATTGAGAAATCGAACATATTAACTCTTTTTTATCTGTCAATATCCGGAACCACGTAATCGAGCGTACCGCCGATGGCGATCAGGTCGGCGATCTTCGTTCCCCGGGCGATGGTTTCCAGGCAGGCGACCAGAGGCAGTCCCGTCGAGCGGAATTTCACCCGGTAGGGGAACTTGTCGCCCCAGCTCTCGATGAAGACGCCGAACTCACCGCGGCTCCCCTCGACGGCGGCGTAGTAGCTGCCCTCGGGAATGCGGATCACCGGTTTCATCTTCTGCCGGAAGTCGCCTTCGGGAATATTGTCGATCAACTGCTCGATGATGCGCATGCTCTGTTCGATCTCCTTCATGCGGACCATGTAGCGGGCGAAACAGTCGCCTTCGGTGAAAAGCACCTCCTCGAAATCCACTTTGCCGTAAACGGCGTAGGGGTGGCGTTTGCGCACGTCGCAGGCCCAGCCCGCAGCGCGGCCCGTACCGCCCGTGGCGCCGAACGAAACGGCGTCTTCGCGCGTCAGCACGCCCGTACCTTTCAGGCGCTCCTGCGCAATGACGTTGCCGGTGAAAATCTCGTGGTACTCGCGCAGCATCGGGCGCATGTAGGCAATAAACTCCTTGACCTTACGCACAAAGTCGGGATGGATGTCGGCCTCGACGCCGCCGATGGTGTTGTAGGTCTGGATCAGGCGGCCTCCTGTCGTCTGCTCCAGGATATCGAGCACCTTCTCGCGGTCGCGAAAACCGTAGAAAAAGGCTGTCAGCGCGCCCATGTCCATGCAGAGGCAGGCGAAGAACAGCAGGTGCGAGTCGATGCGCTGCAATTCGTCCATGATCGTACGGATGTACTGGACACGCTCCGAAACCTCGACGCCCAGCCCCTTCTCGATACACATGCAGAGCGCATGGCGGTTCTGCGAAGCCCCGAGGTAGTCGAGACGGTCGGTCAGGGCCAGCGTCTGGGGATAGGTCAGCGCCTCGCACATCTTCTCGATGCCGCGGTGGATGTAGCCGCAGTGCACGTCGAGTTTTCGGATGATCTCGCCTTCGAGCGACACGCGGAAACGCAGCACACCGTGCGTCGCCGGGTGCTGGGGGCCTACGTTGATGACGTACTCCTCCTCCTCGAAAAGCACGTTGCGGCCGCGGATGAAGCTGCCGTCGGGTTGCAGTTCGATGGTCGGGGCGGAATCCTTCGACACTTCGTTACTCATACGAAGCGGATTCGACGCCGGATCGTAATCCTTGCGCAGGGGGTATCCCACCCAGTCGTCGCGCAGATAGAGGCGGCGCATGTCGGGATGGTTCAGGAAGCGGACGCCGAAAAAGTCGAACACTTCGCGCTCGTTCAGTTCGGCGGTTTTCCACAGGTCGCATACCGAAGGCAAGACGGGGCGTTCCCGCTCGGGGGTCAGCGTTCGCAGCACGACATTCTCTCCCGTCGAGGTCGCTTCGAGGTGGTAAACCACGCCGAAGCCCTCTTCGCCCCAGTCCATGCCGGTCAGGCTGCGCAGGAAATCGAAACCTTCGGCCTTCAGGCGCTCGGCCAGGCCGCGAAAAGCCTCCGCAGGCACGGTGAACATCCCTTCGCCGGCCTTGGACCATACGGCGGCAGGCTCCCAGGTCTTTATTTTATCTGTCAGGGTCATAATTCTCTTTTTTCTTCTTCGTCCACATTCAAATCGTCCTGTCCCGCCGTCAGGTCGCGCCGGAGGAGTTCTTCATACTCCCGCTGGTCGATCTGGCGGTTCACGCCGCCGAAGAAACGCTGCAGCTTCACCTTGCGCTGAAGCTGCATCAGGCCGTAGAGCATCGCCTCGGGGCGCGGCGGACATCCCGGGATATAGACATCGACGGGCAGAATCTTGTCCACGCCGTTGACCACGTGGTACGACTTCTTGAACGGCCCGCCGCTGATGGCGCAGCCGCCCACGGCGATCACGTACTTGGGGTCGGCCATCTGGTCGTAGAGGCGTTTGAGCACCGGGGCCATCTTGTGGGTGATGGTTCCGGCCACCATGATGAAGTCGGCCTGCCGCGGGGAGGCGCGGGCCACTTCGAACCCGAACCGGGCAAAGTCGTAGCGCGCGGCGCCTACGGACATGAACTCGATGCCGCAACAGCTCGTGGCAAACGTCAGGGGCCAGAGGCTGTTGCTGCGGCCCCAGTTGATCACCTCGTCGAGACACCCCACGATCACGTTGGTTCCGTTTTCGCGCAACTCGTGCGTCATCTGTTCGAGGTATTCGTTGTCGTTGAAGTCTTCATACTTCATCGACTTGATTTTCGGTCTCTTTATTTCCATTCCAAAGCTCCTTTCCGCCATGCATAGGCAAGGCCCAGAATCAGTACTACCAAAAAGAAAAGGATGCTGACCAGTCCGTAGACACCCAGTTCCTGCACGACGACGGCCCATGAAAAGAGGAACACCGTCTCAACATCGAACATCAGGAAGAGAATGGCGAAGAGGTAGTAACCCACCTTGAACTGCATCCACGAACGTCCCCGCGTCGGGATGCCGCACTCGTAAGCCTCTCCTTTCTGGGGATTGTACGAACGCGGCGACACGGCGCGGGCGATACCCAGCGCGACTGCGACCAGCGCAATGGCCGTAAGGATGACGACCACCAATAGCGTGAAATACATAATATATAGTTGTTTTACGATTTTAATTCCGACACGTCGAAACACGCACCCACTCCGCGGACGACAGAGGTCCGGGAAACAGGCGACAGGCAACAGACGAAAAAGGACTAAATCCGGATGCGTCCCAGGGAAAAGACGTAGTAATCCACGGCGTCGGCATGCAGGGCCCTGAAACGGGTCCGCATCACCGTATGCACGTCGTAGGCGGCCGATGCGGCGGCACGGGCGCCGGCCAACTGCCGCACGATGGCTTTATGATCCGAAGGAGCTATGGATGTTTCGATGGAAGTTGCACTGGGGCAGATCGCTACGGAAAAGTAATTGTGGACCGCGGTGTGCGAATCGGAGAGCATCGACACCTTCAGGGCCGGGTGTACTTTTCCCGCATCGCTGCGGAACGACGTACCCTCCAGACTCCCCGCCAGTACGAAGAGCGACAGGATCAAAATAAGCTGAATTCTCCCCTGCATTTGGTCCGAATGAAATTTTCTGCGTTGCGAAGATACATTTTTTATTATGGAAAAACGCGTTGGCGAACCAAAAAGATAACAAAATGGCGAATATTGATTACATAAGCGCGAATTGCAGCCTGTCCCCGAAATACAAAAATGCCGTTCCCGGAAAGGAACGGCATCGAACATCGGCGGAACCGCCTATTTTTTAGCGTAGCGGTCGCCCACGACCTTCCAGTCGACGATACCCCAGAGGGCATCGACGGCATCGGCGCGGCGATTCCGGTAATCGATGTAGTATGCATGCTCCCACACGTCGAAAGTCAACAGCGGTTTCATGCCATGGCGCATCGGATTGCCGGCGTTCTGCTCGCTGACAATAGCCAGCCGTCCCGACGGGTCCTCGGCGAGCCACACCCAGCCCGAACCGAAAAGGCCCGCGGCTGCGCGGTTCATCTGGACTTTCAGTTCGTCGAACGAACCGAAATCCCGGTTGATGGCCTCCAGCAGTTCGCCCGAAGGCTTCGCCTGGGGATTGGGCGAGAATTCCTCGAAGAGAAACTCGTGGTTCCAGGCCTGCGCAGCGTTGTTGTAGATCGCCCCGTCGGCCGAAAGGATGATGTCTTCGAGCGGCTGCCCGGCAAAGGGCGTGTCGACGATCAGTTCGTTGAGTTTGTTGACATAGCCCACATAGTGCTTGTCGTGATGGTAGCGCATCGTCTCCTCGGAGATCGCGGGTGCGAGCGCATTGTACGCATAAGGCAGGTCCTGCGGCGTGAAACGCGCCCCGGGAGCGGCATCGGTCGTTGCCATAATCAGGGGTATTAAAAAGTGGATAAACGGAATCATATATCATCGGTTTTTTGGTCTTCCATCGCTTCGAACGCCCACTTGCCCTTGCCGCAGACGGGGCACACCCAATCGTCGGGAAGGGCGTCGAAGGGTGTGTTCCGCCCTACGTTGTGTTCGGGGTCGCCCAGCACGGGATCGTAGATGTATTCGCAGTAAGTGCAGCGGTATTTTCGCATCGTATCCGGGGAATTAAATTCAGCACAACTCCGAACAAATAGGATGCCCGTTTTACAAATATAGAAAAAAATTCGTAAATTTGGTTAAGAATACAGACAACCCATAATCTAAAACCTGCCATACGCGATGACACTTCCATATGCCGAGCCCTACAAAATCAAGATGACCGAGGCCATCCGCACCTCCTCGCGCGCCGAGCGGGAGGAGTGGATTCGAGAAGCCCGTTACAACCTCTTCAAACTGCGTGCAGACCAGGTGACGATCGACCTTTTGACCGATTCGGGCACGGGGTCGATGTCCGACCGCCAATGGGCCGCAATGATGACCGGCGACGAGAGTTACGCCGGGGCGTCGTCCTACTTCCGGCTCAAAACAACGGTCGCCGACCTGTTCGGCATGCCGTGGCTGCTACCCACGCACCAGGGACGCGCCGCCGAGAACGTGATCTTCTCGGTGCTGCTCAAAGAAGGCGACATCGTCCCCGGCAACTCACATTTCGACACCACGAAGGGCCACATCGAGTTCCGCCGCTGCCACGCCGTGGACTGCACGATCGACGCCGCAGCCGACACGCAGCTGGAACTGCCGTTCAAGGGCGAGATGGACCTCCGCAAGCTCGAAACGGTGCTCCGCGACAATCCCCGCGAAAAGGTCCCGTGCGTAGTGCTCACCGTCACCAACAACACGGCCGGAGGCCAGCCCGTGTCGATGCGCAACATCCGCGAGACGGCCGAACTGTGCCGCCGTTACGGCGTGCCCCTTTTGATGGACTCGGCGCGCTTCGCCGAGAACGCCTATTTCATCAAGACCCGTGAGGAGGGCTATGCTTCGAAGACAATCAAACAGATCGTCCGCGAAATGTATACCTACGCCGACATCATGACCATCTCGGCCAAGAAGGACGGCGTAGTGAACATGGGCGGCTTCGTGGCAATGCGCTGCGAAGAACTCTATAAACAGGCCATGTCGTTCAGCATCCTCTTCGAAGGTTATGTCACCTACGGCGGCATGTCGGGGCGCGACATGGATGCGCTGGCCGTGGGATTGGACGAGAACACGGAGTTCGGGCAACTCGACGCCCGCATCCGACAGGTGAAACTGTTGGGCGACCTCCTGGACGAATACGGCGTTCCCTACCAGCGCCCGGCAGGCGGCCATGCGATCTTCGTCGATGCGAAAAAGGTGCTTCCGAACCTCCCGAAAGAGCAGTTCATCGCCCAGACGCTGGCCGTCGAACTCTATCTCGAAGCGGGCATCCGCGGCGTGGAGATCGGCTCGATACTCGCCGACCGCGACCCCGAGACGCACGAGAACCGCTACCCCGCGCTCGAACTGCTGCGCCTGGCCATTCCGCGCCGTGTCTACACCGACAACCACATCCGCGTGATCGCCGCCGCATGCCGCAACATCTACGCCCGCCGTTCGGAGATCACCACCGGCTACCGCATTTCGTTCGAGGCGCCGATCCTGCGTCACTTCACCGTAGAACTCGAAAAAATCTGAGATACATCCATGAAAAAAATCCTTCTCTCACTGGCCGCCCTGGGTGCGGCCCTCGGCGTGCAGGCGAAAATCGTCCTGCCCGGTATTTTCGGCGACAACATGGTGCTCCAACAGCAAACGGAAGCACAGTTCTGGGGCAAAGCCGCGCCCGGAAAGAAAGTCACGATCCACCCCTCGTGGAGTACAAAAGCCATTACAGCCAATGCGAACAAAGACGGCCGTTGGAAGGCCGCCGTACCGACCCCCGAAGCCGGAGGTCCCTACACAATCGAACTGAGCGACGGTGAACGGCTGACGCTCCGCAACGTCTTGATCGGCGAAGTGTGGCTCTGCTCCGGGCAGTCGAACATGGAGATGCCGATGCGCGGATTCAACAACCAGCCCGTAGAAAGCTCAGCCGACGTGATTATCCGGGCGAAGGCCTCGACGCCGATCCGCCTCTGCACCGTAAACCGCAGCACGGCGCGTAGCCCGCAGGAGGAGTGCACGGCGCAATGGCAGGAAAACACCCCCGAGGCGGTGGCCGGAACGAGCGCCACGGCCTATTACTTCGCGCAATACCTGCAAAACGTGCTGGACGTTCCCGTGGGTGTCATCGTCACCTGCTGGGGCGGCACGCCCGTAGAGGCGTGGATGGACCGCGAAACGATGTCCGGATTCAAAGAATTCGACCTCTCGTTCCTCGACGATTCCGCAAAAATCAAAGGCCCGGAAAACAAGCCCTGCGGACTTTACAACGGCATGATCGCGCCGCTCGTACCCTTCACCGTCAAGGGATTCCTCTGGTATCAGGGCGAATCGAACCGGCTGAGGCCCACCCAGTACCGGGCGCTGATGAGTTCCTTCGTCGGGATGCTGCGCAGCCGCTGGGCACAGGGAGAATTGCCGTTCTACTATGTGCAGATCGCACCCTATCGCTATGAGAACCCCGACGAAGTCGGTTCGGCGCTGCTGCGCGAGGCGCAACTGCGCAATCTGGAGGACATTCCATCGAGCGGCATGGCCGTCACGCTCGACATCGGCAACGCGAACTGCATCCACCCGGCCAAGAAACAGCAGGTCGGAACGCGCCTCGCATGGCTGACCCTGTCGAAGACCTACGGCATGAAAGGCATCAACGCCGATACGCCGGTCTACGAAAAGATGGAAATAGCCGACGGCAAAGCCTACCTGACGTTCCGCGCCGGCCGCGAAGGCCTCGCCCCTTACGGCGACAAACTCGCAGGCTTCGAAATCGCCGGCGCCGACCGTGTATTCCATCCCGCCACGGCCTGGATCGAAAAAGGCAGAGGCCGCCTGATCGTCACGAGCGACGCCGTCGCCGAACCCGTCGCTGTCCGCTACGCCTTCAAAAACGCTCCGGAAGCCTCCCTTTTCAACGGCTCCGGCATCCCGGCCTCGTCGTTCCGTACGGACGACTGGGAAGTGAAATAGGATTGCATACACCTGAAAAATCCGGCCGGGAAAGCAATGTTTTTCCCGGCCGGATTTTAGTAATGGACCGGAGTATCCGAAAAATTCAAAACGAGGCGCATCGGTTCAGCGAGGCCAGGATTTTCCGATTTGCACAATCTATTACCGATGTTTCCAGCGCCGACAGATAAATCTGGGTCGTGCGCTCGGATGTATGCCCCATTCCTGCGCTGATGACCGGCAAGGGAACGTTATGGTTACGGGCTGCCGTCGCCCAACTGTGCCGCGAGGTATAGGACGACAGGCCGGAATCCAGCCCCAGCATCGAGGCTAGTTTTTTCAGCAGGCGGTTGTAATAGTTCAGGGCAACCTGATATTGCTTATAAGCCCTGGCCTGTTCCACTGCGGTCAGCACCGGAAAAAGATAGGGCGTATCGCGTGTACGCGGCTCATAACGGCTGATGATTTCGCGCATACACGCCTCCAGGCGGACGGCCATCCGCTGACCTGTTTTGCGGCGCACATAGTGAATCGCCCCGTCCTTCACATCCCGTTTGCGGAGATAAGCCATGTCTACGAAGGCCATGCCGCGCGTACAATAGCTGAAGATAAACAGGTCGCGGGCCAGCGACAACGGGGCCTCGGCCTGCAGGTCGAGATTCCTCAGACGGGCGATGAGCCGTTCGTCGATGGCCCGTTTGCGCGTACGGTCCACCCCCGTATAAACGCCGCCGAAAGGCGTCGCCGGCTCGGCGAGGTGCTTCCGGACCGCCTTGTTGTAAACCGAGCGCAGGATGCGCATGTAGAACGACACGGTATTGCGGACAACTCCGCGACGCAGCAGATAGGCATTGTACTCTTCGACCAGCCGTTCGGTAAATGCCGAGAAAGGAAGATTAGCACCCCCGAGAAAGCCCGAAAAACTGTTGAGCGTCCGCGAATAGTTACGCGCCGTACCCAGCCGGCCGTCGGCTGTCAACTGCGCAATCTGCTCATGCATAAACGACAAAATGCCAACGCCCTGCGACAATATACGGAAGCGATTGGCAACATCGTCCACCGTATACGGACGCCCCTCGCGAATCAGGTCGCGAATGATCCGGTGCATCAAGCCCACATCGCCGTCTATCCGGCACTGGCAAACCGGGAGTTGCCCCGACGCGGACGGAACGGTTCGCTGCGCCGAAGCGTCCCACTCGCCGGGCAGCAGCCGGATGTCAGTTTTAATAAAACAGGTCCGGCGAAGATGGGTTAACTGATAACAGATGGCTCCGGCCTTGCCGGATACGCGCGATGCGCGGAATTTTACCTTTACGGAAGTAATCATAATAAGAGAAGTTTGTTCCGAAAGGTCGCAATTATCCTCTATTTCGCGCGTATACCCAGCCCACTTAACCGAGTAAGACCTTCATTCCAGGCCGGAATCCGGAAACACAAACGGAGCCCGGTCCTTCCGAACCGGACTCCATTTGTCAACAAAGTGCCGCTATTCGCCGCAAATCAAAATCAATGCGACCATCGGTACAACGGACCACCACGAACGCCGCCGTTCCTCGGCAGGAAACAGCCGGGCAATGTCCTCCGAACGTTCGAAATAACGCAGCGCCCCGAACCACAAAACACACGTCACCACATTGGTCAATACCAAGCGTACGATATCCGAGTGTCCCCAGGAATCGTTAAAGAGCGGAAGAATCAGAGCGACGAAATGTGCGGCGGCCTTCAATCCCACGTACAGGCTGACCTGCTGCACAGCATAGGGGCTCCGTTTCAGCAGCAGCCAAAACAACAGCAGCGGCAGCAACGCAGCGAGAAATACGCCAAGTTCAACAGAGGCGGTCAACCACGTCGCCGGCAGGCTCCCGGAGATAACCCGTCCGATCAGCCACGACCACATCCGGAAAACGCCGTAAGCGCCGAAAACCCATACGGGTCCGGGCATCGCATTGAGTTCTGCAAGAAGTTTTTTCATATTCCGAATCGAGCAACGGGCGGCAATCTCCATATCAGGCCGCAGAAACTAAATCAGCGTTTCGAGTATCTGCACGGCATTGAGCGCCGCACCCTTCTTGATCTGGTCGCTCACGCACCAGAAGGTCAAACCGTTGTCCGAAGTCAAATCCTTGCGGATACGTCCCACGTAAACGGGGTCCTGTCCGGCGATGAAGAGCGGCATCGGATAGACCTTGCCGGCGGGATCGTCCATCAGCACCACGCCCTTGGCCTTCGAGAAGGCTTCGCGGGCTTCGGGAACCGACACGGGACGTTCGGTTTCGAGCCACACGCTCTCCGAATGGGCGCGCATCACCGGGACGCGCACGCAGGTCGCCGACACGGCAATGTCCGAGTGCATGATCTTGCGCGTCTCGTGGAACATCTTCATCTCTTCCTTCGTATAGTCGTTGTCGGTGAAAACGTCGATATGCGGAATGACATTGTAAGCCAACTGGAAAGCGAATTTCGCCACGGTAGGCTCTTTGCCGCCGCACAACTCGGCATGCTGCGCCTCCAATTCCATCATGCCGGCAGCCCCGGCGCCGCTGGCCGACTGGTAGGTCGACACATGAACACGGCGGATGTGCGACAGGTCTTCGATCGCCTTCAGCGTCACGACCATCTGGATGGTCGTGCAGTTGGGATTGGCGATAATGCGGCGGGGTGCGTTCTTCGCGTCTTCGGGATTGACCTCCGGAACGACGAGGGGCACGTCGGCGTCCATGCGGAAAGCGCTCGAATTGTCGATCATGATCGTACCGTGCCTGGTGATCGTCTCGGCAAACTCCTTCGACGTACCGGCCCCGGCCGATGTCAGGGCAAAATCGATTCCCTTGAAATCGTCGTTGTGTTGCAGCAGTTTGACGGTAAGCTCTTTTCCGCGGAATTTATAAGTACGGCCCGCACTGCGCTGCGAACCGAACAGCACGAGTTCGTCGATCGGGAGATTGCGCTCCTCCAAAATCCGCAAAAATTCTTGGCCTACAGCACCGCTGACGCCCACAATAGCAATCTTCATTTTTGATAAAATTAGAATGTGATCATCGCTCCCGCTCGGACGAACCGTACACAGGAGTTCGGTGGCAAATATAACGAATTCAGGGTGAACTGCAAAAAAATCAGTCCGATAATCCCCCAATAACTCCCCGGCGGATACACAGCCCCGGAGCCAGAAACGTTACGGCCGGCCATCGTCCCCGAGGTTCGCTCTCGGGGCGGGTTAATCGAAGAAGTTTTCGTCCTCGGCGTTGTTCGGGCCTTCGGAGTCCGCTTCGTCCTCGCAGTCATAGCGGGGCATCATCGCCGGACGTACGAACTGGTCCGAACGGCTGATGCCGAAACGCCCGTCGTCGTAGATTTTTTTCAGGTATGCGCCCACGATCGGCAGGGCCATCACACTGCCCTCTCCGCCCCGGATGAAATGCACCGACTGGTCCTCACCGCCGACCCAGGCTCCTGTCACGAGTTTCGGAGCCACGCTCATGAACCACGCGTCGCGGTTCTTGTTCGAGGTTCCGGTCTTACCGCCGATCTCCATGTTAGTCAGCCCGAACTGCCATCTCAGGCGGCCCGCCGTTCCCGAGTTGACCACATCCTGCAGCATCGTAAGCATCGTATAAGCCGTACGTTCGCTGACAGCGTCCTGCGACTGGGGAATGAAACTGGCGATCAGGTTGCCCTGACGATCTTCGATCCGCGTCACAAAGATCGGATCGGTGTGCACGCCCTGATTGGCGAAGGTCGAAAAAGCGCTCACCAGTTCGTAAACGTTCGACTCCGAGGAGCCGAGGGCCAGCGCCGGAACGGGATCGATGTAACTGCGGATACCCATGTTATGGATGAAGTCGGCCACAGCGGCAGGCTGTTTGGCCTGCTTCATGATCCACGCCGAATAGTTGTTGCGGCTGCGCGCAAGGCCCCATTTCAGGGGATGCAGCACGCCGTCGTACTCGACATTGCCGGCCTCCTTGGGCGACCATGCCGTGCCGTTGGCGGTCTCAATGGTCGTCGGCAGGTTCGGGACCATCGTGCAGGGCGTCAGGCCCAGGTGGTCGATGGCGAACGTGTAGACGAAGGGCTTGATCGTAGAACCGATCTGGCGTTTGCCCTGCTTGGCCATGTCGTACTTGAAGTAACGGAAGTTAGGTCCTCCGACATAGGCCTTTACGAAACCCGTACGGGGATCGAGCGACACCATCGCTGCACGCATGATGCGTTTGTGGTGGAGGATCGAGTCGCGCGGCGACATCAGCGTGTCGCGCTCGCCCTTGTAGGTGAATACCCGCATGTTGCAGGGTTTGTCGAACGCCGCGGTGATCTCCTTCTCGCTCGCCCCGGCGTTCTTCATCTCGCGGTAACGGTCGGAATAGCGCACGGCATGGCGCATGATGCGGTCGCGCTCCTCCTTGTCGGCGTCGACGAAGAGCGTCTTCGTCGCCCGGAACTGCGCATCCATCTTGGGCTGAATCTCCTTCTCCATCTGCTGCTGTACGGCCTGCTCGGCGTAGGTCTGCATCACGGAGTTGATCGTGGTATAGATTTTCAGTCCGTCGCGGTAGATGTTGTAGGGCGTGCCGTCGGCCTTGCGGTTCTTGTGACACCAGCCGTAAAGCGGATTCTCGTTATACTCTTTGAGTGCCTGGTCGTAGTCCCACTCATTGTAGAACTGGCTGCGCTTGGGCGGCTGGGCGTTCATCACCAATCGCAGCATTTCACGGAAATAGGTCGCTGCGCCTTCGTTGTGGGATACGGGCTTGTAATTCGTCACGATCGGCAGCGCCGAAAGCGAATCGCGCTGTTTGCGCGTCAGCGCCCCGGACTCCTCCATACGCGAAAGCACGAGATTGCGGCGCGCGAGGGCGTTCTTGGGATTCAGGATCGGCGAATAGCGCGTCGGGGCGTTCACCACGCCCACCAGCACGGCAGCCTCCTGCACGTTGAGTTCATCGGGTTCCTTGTTGAAGAAGGTGTGCGAAGCCGACTTGATGCCGAAGGCATTCGAGCCGAACTCCACCGTATTGAGGTACATGGCGGCAATCTCCTCCTTCGTGTAGTTGTATTCGAGTTTAAGGGCCGTGATCCACTCCTTCAGTTTCGAGGTCACGAGTTTGGCTTTGCGCACGACGGCGCCGCGGTTGCGGGCCGTGTCACGCGGAAAGAGGTTTTTGGCCAACTGCTGCGTAATCGTCGATCCGCCGCCCTGCGACGTGTTCTGCAAAAGCAGCGTTTTTACGGCCACACGCGCCAGCGAAGGGATGTCGATACCCGAATGGGTACGGAAACGGGCGTCTTCGGTCGAAATGAGCGCCGCAACGATGGGCGGGACTTCGTGCCCGGCCAGCCGGATGTGGAGCGTCGAGTCCGACGGATAGAGGTCGGCATACTGCACGTAAGAGCGGTTCTGCACGAAGAAGGTTCCGATCACCTTGCCGTCCTCGGAGTAAACCTCCGTGGCGAGGTTGCTGCGGGGATTTTCCAACTCTTCGAACGAGGGCATGCGGCCGAATACCCCGAAGGCTGTGAGCAGCAACAGCAGGGCCAGGAGCGCGAAGGGCGCGAACGCCACATACCAGATCCATTTTATCGTTTTCGGGCTGACGCCCGTCTTTTTCTTTTGTGCCATACGACTCTATTTGCGACAAAGATACGAAATATATTGCAAATCCTTTAAAAAGGCAGCCCCACCGATGCGGCGACATAGACGCCGCCGTTCGACGGATGGTAACACGACAGTTTGAAGGTCGACGTAGCCGACGCCGGCTGCCGGAAGGCGTTGAAGTCGACGACGATGTCCCCGCCCACCGACCAGATCCGCCGCCACTCCATGCCTGCGCCTGCGGGACGCCGGAACTGCGCGTAGTCGCCTCCGACGTTGAGCCGGATGCGTTTGAGGTAGACGACCGAACCGATACCGCCTTCGGGATACCACACCGGCAACTGGTAGTTGACCGCAGCGGCGGTGTAGTTGTTCGAAACGATGTCCGCCGAGGTAAAGCCACGGGGAATCAGCCGCGAGGATTTGTAACTCAGCGGCGCATAGCCCGCCGGGAACTTGTAACCGCCGACCGAAGTCTGGTAAGTCGCGGCGACGAGCACCGAGTTGTGGGGTGCGAATCCCGGCAGGTAAGCCTGCCCGTAGAACGACATCAGGTCGCTGAAATGGGCGTTTGCCGGATTGAACGTGTAATTCGTGCTGAGGGTATAGCCCCAGCGGGGTGCGATGTCACGGTGGGCCATGCGCACCTGGTCGGAAAATCCGACGCCGAACGAAACCTTGTGCAAACCCTTGTTGAAGCCGATACGCTGGATGTTGTGGATACCGCCGTTGCTCCACTCGATCTTGTCGAGGTCGGCGACCATGCCGTTCGAATAGTTCCAGCCCGCCGAAACGGATAACTGGCGCGTATGGTAACCCCGCTGGAAATAGAGCGGGAGGGTCGTCGACAACCCCACGGAGTAGTATTTGTCGGGTGCGGGGCGGGTCTGGTAGACCGGATTGCCCTCCTCGTCACGCCCGGCCAGCGAGTAGAAGAGCTGGTTGCCGCCGTAGGAGGCGTCCAGGTCGAAACGCATCCCCAGCCCGAAATAGCGCACGCCGAGGTTCACGAGCGACCCTTCGTGGCGGTTCCAGCCGTAGGAGGCGTACGCCTCGGTGTTCGACAGCAGGTTCTGCGACATCAGCGTGAGGCCCACATTGAGGTCGATTACATGTTCGTCGACCGCGGCGAAGGGATTGAACGCCACGGGCATCCAGCTATGGACGTTCACCAGGTTGGGAACCTTGCGGTAACGCTTCGCGCGGAACGTGCCGCACTGTTCGACGGAATCGAGACGCGTATAGTTCACCGTATCGAGGTTCACCACATCCCAGCGCTTGCGGGGCGGATTCACGAGGTTGACGGGCAGTTGCGAGGGCGTAACGGGAATCAGCAGACTGTCCGAAGGGTCCGCCGCCTGCTCCGTCACCCGGTAACCGAGGCGGTCGTAGGTCGTCAGCAGCACCCCGCCCTCCGTCGGGACGGGTGCGAAGGAGCCGTAAGCCGAAGTGGTGATGCGGTATTCGCGGCGGGCCATCAGGTCGTAGCAATGGGCTTCGTCCTTACCCGAAGCGATCGAACCGTAGTAGAGTTTGCCGTCTCCGGCCCGGAGGTTCGAGAGGGTGATATAGGCCCCCTCGGTGATCGGGTGCATGCCGTCGGAGTCGATACGGCCGATCCACATGCCGCTGTCGTCCGTGACCAGTACATACCACGCCACCGTCAGGTCGTCCCACGCCAGTCCGTGAATCTCGGAGCGTTCGGGCGTCTCGAACTGCCGCTGGGCAGCATCGCCGTGACGCACGAAAACCGTATAGCGGCCATCAGGATTGTATTCCACCCATCCGAACTCCTCCCCCGAAGCCGTGGGATAGAGCACCCTTCGCTGCCGGGCAACCGAACGGGGCACACCGTCGGCAAGGTCCATGTAGCACAGTTGCGAGTTGACGCGCTGTTCGAAAAGCGCCGAGCGGCGGTACTCGGTCCACCAGACGCGGCCGCCCGACATCGACGGACGCGTCGAAACCTGCCCCGTACGGCAGATCGTGCGTTCCCCGCCCGTGCGACGGTCGACCTCGACGAACCGCGACACGCGGTCGAGGTCGGTTTTCAGCACCAGCACAGCCGTATCGCCCAGCGGCAGGGGCCACTGGTAAGTCGTGTAGTTCTTCTCCGGAAGCGGGGTGAGCGTCTTCGCGCTGTCTTCGACCTTCGGCAGCGAATCCCAGTAGTGTTCCAGTTCGTCGAAGGTCTCGCGGAAGAGTTTCATGACGTTGGTTTTATAGAACTTGCCCAACGCGACACGCGTCGTGGCCAGCACATAAGGATTGCGCGAGCCGTACCATGCGACCTTGTCCCAGACGTTCTCGCCGTAACGTTCGTAGGCATAAGAGCAAATCTGGTAACCCAGTTCGTAGTGGTCGGGAATGTAGTCGCGGTAGGACCCGCAGAACCAGCGGTCGATGTTGCGGCGGTCGCGGCCGACGCTCCCTATGGCGCGGTAAGCCAGCGAGAAGGAAGGTTGCAGGCCGCGGCCGAACGACGACATCATCGTCTCGGACATCACGGCGTCGCCCTCCATGGCCCAGATCGGCATGCACAGCAGGCCGATGGTCGAACCCTGCTGCCCGAGCACATAGCTCAGGGCGCGGATAACGCCCCGGTCGAGGTTGTTGTACTGCACGGCATGGCGGTATTCGTGGGCCACGAGTTGTTTGTACCACGGCATCGAATAGCTGTCGACGGCAGGCGAGGTGAGGAACTCCACACGTTTGGGAAGATACATCACCAGCCCGTTCGACTGGAAATTCTCGGGGTGCATGACGAAGGGAATGCGCATCGGACCGTGGCGGAAGCCGTAACCGATGTCGGGCCTCACGGTGCGGATGTAGAACAGCGTGCGGCGGGCAATGTCGGAGACCGTATCGGGATAGATCATCCGCACGTCGGGCGTACGGATCGTCGACCATTTCAGCGGAGGATCGGAACCCCAGGTGTAATACTGGGCGGCGGCGCGCTCCGTGCCGCACACCGCGCACAGAAGTGCGAAGAGGAACAGCAGCCGGCGCACGTTACGATCCGGCTTTTTTGCAGCGGTAGCCGCTGCGGGTGAGCAGTTCGACCACGCGGTCGCGGTGGTCGCCCTGAATGATGATTTCGCCCTCCTTGGCGGAGCCGCCGACACCGCATTTGGATTTCAGCAGGCGCGCCAGTTCCTGAAGGTCGGCATCGCGGCCCACGAAACCCTTGACGAGGGTCACAACCTTGCCCGCCCGCTGCTTGCGGTCGAGCCACACACGCAGGTCCTGCCGCCCGGGCGGCAGGGTTTCGGCTTCGGATTCTTCGTCCGTTTCGTAGTTGAAGCCCGGATCGGTCGAGTAGACCATCCCGAGCCGCGATTTCCAATCGTTGTCGGCCATAGTTGTTCGAATGGTTGAAATTAAACGCTGAAAGCGGCGTAATATATTGCGCAAAATTAGTAAAATATTTATCTTTGTTGACGCATGGCTAAGAAGTTCCGCGAAAAACTGCGCAAGCTCAACCCCTTCACGCGTCCGATGACGCTCGACGAGCTGCCCAAACCGCTGCCGGCAAACCCCGACCAGCGCCTGGTGAAGGTCTATGTCGAAGGTTACGAAGACGTAGCCTTCTGGCGCGGTATCTTCGACCACTTCCAGAATCCCTACCTGCATTTCGAAATCTCGGTTCCCGACCGCGGCGACCTGCCCAAAGGCAAGAAGGTGCTCATGGGAATGATCCCCCGTTCGTCGGAGGAGATGATCCTCTGCGTCGACTCGGACTTCGACTACCTCTTCGCCGGACGCACGCCCCAGTCGAAGGAGGTCGCAGGGGCCCGCTTCATGTTCCACACCTACGCCTACGCCACCGAAAACTACCTCTGCTACGCCCCTTCGCTGCACAACGTCTGCGTCAAGGCCACCAAGAACGACACGCGCATCTTCGATTTCGTGAAGTTCATGCACGCATATTCGTGCACGATTTATCCGCTGTTCCTCTGGTACGCCTACTCGGCGCAACTGGCCTCGGAGAACGTCTTTCCGCTGATCGACTTCAAGCAGTCGGTGCGCATCGGCTACCTCGACATCGAAGACAACGGGGCCAAGACGATCGAGTGGCTCAGGCGCAACGTCTCGAAACGCGAAAACCTGCTCCGCCAGCGCAATCCGCGGATGACCGAACCGATGAAGGAGTTCGAAGAGCAACTCAAAGAACGCGGACTGACACCCGAAAACGCCTACCTGTTCATGCACGGCCATACGCTGATGGACAACGTGGTGCTGATCATGCTCAACACCGTGTGCGAAAAACTGCGGGCCATGTCGATCGCCAAGATCACCGCCTCGAAGAAACAGGGCGTAGCGCTCAAGAACGAAATGTCGAACTACACCAACTCGCTGCGCTCGATCCGCGACGTGCTGCTCGACAACGAGAACTATACCAGATGCCCGCTTTACAAACGCCTGCAGCGCGACATCGAGCGTTACATCGCCCGCACGATCTGGAACATGAAACGCAGCGGCGAAATCAAGGACACATCGATGATCGGCATTCTCCACAAGCTGCGCTCGGGACAACAGTAACCGCCGCGTCCGGGTACGAAAAACGGCAGTCTCCTTGCAGGAGGCCGCCGTTTTCGGTTTCCGGCAGAGCGTTTACTCGCGCTTGCGCACCACACGTACGGTCGACTGCGTAGCCTGCCGGACAAAAACCTGCGGACCGCGGGCGTATTTGCGCCACAGTTCGTCGGTATAGCCGCGCACCGTGAGCAGTTCCATGTTCTCGGCCTTCATCACGTCGAAGCCCGCTTCGCGCAACGCCTCGATCGCCTCGTCGATATGCCACGAATTATCGACGCACAGGCTCAGGTTCACGGCCGAATTGTGGATCAGGTTGGCCTTGATGCGGAAACGCTCCAGCAGCGAGAAGATCGTGGCGAATTTCTCCTCCAGTACGAACGAGAAGTCACGCGAACGGATCGTCAGCAGCACCTGGTCTTTCTTGAGGATCAGGATGGGTACGTCGACCGGGGCCGACATGCCGCGGATCACCGTACCGGGCTTGCGCTTGTCGCCGAAGGGACGCACGTAGAGCGGGATATTCTTGTTCTGGAGCGGTTTGATCGTCTTGGGGTGGATGATCTGCGCACCGCTGTAAGCCAGTTCGATGGTATCGAGGTAGTTCAGTTCGGCGATCTGCACGGCGTCGGGAAACGCCTTCGGGTCGGCGTTCATCACGCCGTCCACATCCTTCCACACGGACATCGACTCCGCATCGAGGATGTTGGCCACCACGGCCGCCGAGTAGTCCGATCCTTCGCGGCCGAGGGTCGTGGTCGTGCCGTCGGGCGCACCGCCGATGAATCCCTGTCCGATGAAGATATTTTCGACACAGCTGCCCAGCGCATTTTTCAGCAGCGCCGTCGAGGCTTCGATGTCGACGCCCGCATCCTTGTGGCGCTGCTCGGTGAGGAAACAGCGGCGCATGTCGATCCAGTGGTTCGACACCCCGGCGTAGTTCAGGTATTCGGAGATGATCGTCGTCGACACCAACTCTCCGAAGGCTACGATCGTATCGTACCACAACTCCGCATCGGCGGATTTGTAGACGGTCTGAGTCGCGACCGTCTCCAGTTCGTCGAACAGTGTGTCGACCGTCGGCAGCCGTTTGGGCTCGTGCCACAAATCGTCGACGATCTCCGCATGGTACTTGCGCAGGGATTCGACGTGCTCCATGGAGAGCTGTTTATCGCCTTTCTGAAGCCCTTCGAACACCTTTTCCAGGGCATTGGTCGTCTTGCCCATCGCCGAAACGATGATGAACAGATTCTGCTCGTCGTCGATGATCTTGCGCAGATTCCTTACGCCGTCGGCATTCCGCACCGACGCGCCTCCGAATTTGTAAACTTTCATGTTATCTCTCTTTTTAACCTAACGTAGCTTCTTTACCCGTCCAGGGGCAACCGACCGCCGGACTCCCGCGGCGGAACGCCGCGTTTACAAATCTACCCCACCCCAAGCCCTTCCCTCGGGAGGGGCTTGTCGCAGCGCGACCGGGACTTCGCCCGGAATAGTTCTACTTTTTCACCTCTTTGTACGGCACACCGATGTTCTGGAACAGGAATGCGTACATGTCGGCCGCCTCGTCGATGCGTTTCGAAGTGGGTTTGCCTGCACCGTGCCCCGCTTTCGAGTCGATGCGGATAAGCACCGGAGCGTCGCCCGCCTGGGCATGCTGCATCGTGGCTGCGAACTTGAACGAGTGGGCCGGAACGACGCGGTCGTCGTGGTCGGCAGTCATCACCAGCGTCGCGGGATAGCTCACACCCTCCCTGATATTATGCAGGGGCGAATACTTGTAAATATAGGCAAACTGCTCTTCGTTGTCCGACGAGCCGTACTCCACAGCCCAGCCCCAGCCGATGGTGAACTTGTGGTAGCGGAGCATATCCAGCACACCTACCGCCGGGAAGCAGACGGCGTAGAGGTCCGGGCGCTGCACCTCGCAGGCACCGACCAGCAGGCCGCCGTTCGAACCGCCATGGATAGCCAGTTTCGACGACGACGTGTATTTTTCAGCCACGAGGTACTCGGCGGCAGCGATGAAATCGTCGAAGACATTCTGTTTGTTTTCGAGCATGCCGGCCTTGTGCCACGCTTCGCCGTACTCCGAACCACCGCGCAGGTTGGCCACACAGTAGATGCCGCCCTGCTCGACGAACATCAGCTCCGAGGGTTTGAACGTCGGGGTCTGGTTGATCTGGAAACCGCCGTAGGCATAGAGCAGGCAGGGATTCTTGCCGTTGCGCTTCATGTCCTTGCGATGAGTAACGAACATCGGGACCTTCGTACCGTCCTTCGAGGTGTAGAATACCTGCTCGGTTACGAACAGCGCAGGGTCGAAATTCACCTCCGGAGCCTTGTAAAGCGACGTTTCGCCCGAAGCGATGTCGTATTTGTAGATCGTCGCGGGCGCCGTATAATTGACCAGCGTATAGTAAAGTTCCGTATCTTTCTCTTTCCCGTCGAAACCGCCGACCGAACCGATGGCCGGAAGCGCCACTTCGCGGACCAGCTTGCCGGAGTAGTCATACTGGCAAACCTTGCTCTGCGCATCCTGCAGGTAGCTGGCAAACAGGTAACCGCCCGCCGTTCCGACGCCTTCGAGCAGGTTCGTCTCGCTTTCGGGAATCACCGTCACGATCTCCGCCGGACGGTTCAGGTCGACCTTCATCAGCGCATAGTTCGACGCATTGCGGTTGGTCACGTAGTAAAGCTGGTCGTCCTTGCAGTCGACAGGCATGTAATCGGCATCGAAGCCCGGCAGCAGGGTGCGGAATTTCGGTTCCGACAATTTCCTGTAAAGCACTTCGGTTCCCGACGTGCCCTCCGAACCCACGACGAAAAGCCATTTGCCGTCCTCCGAGGGCCATGCCGAGAAGTAACGCAGCGGATGCTCCCGATCCTCGTAAACGAGCACATCGGCCGACTGGGGCGTCCCCAGTTTGTGGTAATAAACCTTCTGGAACTGGTTCTGCGACGAATAGACACCCGATTTGGGAGCGTCGTAGGCGCTGTAATAAAATCCCTTCGAATCGGGAGCCCACTGTGCGCCCGAGAACTTCACCCACTCGATCCGGTCGGCGGCGAGCGATCCGGTTTCGGTGTCGATCACGCGGATTACGACCCAGTCCGAGCCCGAGGCGGCCGCCGAATAGGCGAAATAGCGTCCGTCTTTCGAAAACGACGTGGCGGCCAGGGCCACCGTACCGTCGTCGGAGAGCGTATTGGGATCGAGGAATACCTCGCCCGGCGCACCCGGCTCCTTCGTACGGCAGATCACCGCCTGGTTCTGCAAACCGTCGTTATACGTATAATAATACCAGTCGCCGTGCTTGCGCGGAGCGCTCTCCTTGGCATAGTTCCACAATTGGGTCAGCCGCTCGCGGATAGCCCCGCGGAAGGGGATTTGCGAAAGATAGTCCTGCGTCACGGCATTCTCGGCGGCAACCCATGCGGTCGTGGCCTCGGAATTGTCGTCTTCGAGCCAACGATAAGGGTCGGGAACCTCCGTACCGAAATAGTTGTCCGCCACCTCGCCGCGTTCCGCCACGGGGTAAGGCTGGTGTTTTATCTGTTTCATATTGCCGCAACTCGCCGCTATCGCCGCCGCACCGAGCAGGAGGGCGGTTTTGATGGATAAATACTTCATATATTGAACCGTTTGGGTGATGATCGGGGCAAAGTTATGAAAAATTCGATATTTTCAGTAACTTTGGCTTTCGAAAACAACAACAGACCATGAATAACGAACTCAAAACGATAATCGAGCAGGCGTGGGACAACCGCGCGCTGCTCCAGGACCCCGCCACGCAGCAGGCCGTGCGGCAGGTCGTCGAACTGGTGGACAAAGGCGAACTCCGCACCGCAGAACCCGTAGACCTCGCCAAAAGCGAATGGAAAGTCAACGAGTGGGTCAAGAAAGCCGTGATCCTCTACTTCCCGATCCAGCCCATGCGCAAGATGGAGGCGGGCGAACTGGAGTGGTACGACAAGATGGAACTCAAGCACGGCTACGAACAACTGGGCGTGCGCGTCGTGCCCCACGCCGTGGCGCGCTACGGCGCTTATATCGCCCCGGGAGCCATCCTGATGCCTTCGTACGTGAACATAGGCGCCTATGTCGACACCGGCACGATGGTCGACACATGGGCCACGGTAGGTTCGTGCGCCCAGATCGGCAAGCACGTCCACCTCTCGGGCGGCGTAGGCATCGGCGGCGTACTGGAACCCGTGCAGGCCGCACCCGTAATTATCGAAGACAGTTGTTTTATCGGCTCACGCTGCATCGTGGTCGAAGGCGCACATATCTGCCGCGAGGCGGTGCTCGGCTCGAACACCGTAATCACCGGTTCGACGCACATCATCGACGTAACAGGCCCCGAACCCGTCACCTACAAAGGGTATGTGCCGCCGCGTTCGGTGGTCGTCCCGGGCAGCTACCGCAAACAGTTCCCGGCCGGCGAATACAGCGTCACGTGCGCCCTGATCATCGGCCAGCGCAAGGAGTCCACCGACAAGAAAACCTCGCTGAACGACGCCCTGCGCGATTTCGGCGTATCGGTATAAGCCATGCTTTACCGCATTTCGGAAACAACTTCGACCAACGACGACGCGCGCGGGCCGAAATACCGCCACGGCGACATCATCTGGGCCGAGCGGCAGACCGCCGGACGCGGCCAGCGGGGCCATGCGTGGCTGAGCGCCGAGGGACTGAACCTCACCTTCTCGCTGGTGCTCGAACCGACGTTCATGCCCGCCGGCGAGCAGTTCCTGCTCAATGAAGCCGTGGCCCTCGCCCTGACGGACACGTTCGCCCAATTCGGCATCGCGACGCGCATCAAGTGGACCAACGACATCTACGCCGGGGATCGGAAACTCGTCGGCATCCTGATCGAACACAGCTATTCCGGCTCGATGCTCATGCGTACGATCGTCGGCATCGGCATCAACGTCAACCAGACGGAGTTCGACCCGGCGCTTCCCAACCCCGTTTCGATGGCCGTGGCTGCAGGCCGCACGTTCGACCGCAGCGAGGTGCTCGAAGCCTTCGGGAAACACATCGGAACCCGCTATGCGCAACTCGAGCGGGGCGAGCGGGAAACCCTCCAGCGCGACTACCGCGAACGGATGTACCGGCTGGGCGAACGCCACACCTACCGCTACCCCGACGGCACGCCGACCGAGGCTGCCATCGAAGGGGTACGCCCCACGGGCGAACTCCTCTTGCGGCACGCCGACGGCTCGCTCCGCGAATACCTGTTCAAGGAGATCGAGTTCGTGATCGAAAAAACGCAATAGGCAAAGAACCGGAATCTGACAGATTCCGGTTCTGTTTTCTCAAACAGAGTCGTTTCTTGGGATACAATCACCTCACGCCCTCATAATCCCCGCCAAGATCCGTATCAAAGTTACTGTCAAGGCCCCCGCCAATATTCGGATTTCTCGGGGGAACCTCACTGTTGAGCGGAACTTTTTGAAAATGTACAAAACTTGAGGTTTGCATAAATTCAAGTTGTTGACCGTACTTGTTAACCTCCCATTTCACATATTTTTTCAGATTATGCTCCAACAGCGCAAAGGTTTCCGGAGGCAGGGACAGCAACTCCGGAACAGCATTCATGATAAATGAAACCTCCAACGTATCGCCATCCGGACCAATTACGTAAAAAATTGTCATAGGGCTATATTTATAGGAACGTAGCGAGAGAATAACCGAATCCGGAAGAGACTTACGGAGCGCCAGGTTTTCAACGCCAGGCTTCATGCTACCGTCTATAACCGCATATTCGTCTTCCGTCTCCAGTTCTCGACCATCTTTATAGCGCCAGTTTGCTTCACCTGCATAAATATTGGCCGTATTTGACAGAAGAAAACCATTCCAACGAAAGTCAACCTCAAAGGTAATTCCATCCGCAGAGACTACCGTAACGCCCTGATACGGGTTTTGGCAATAAGCTCCGGTCGCAAAGGTCAATGCCAACAACAAGATATAATTTTTCATCATCCTATTTATTTATACAATCTTTCAACAATTCCAATAAGTTTTCCACATTCATTTTACCCGGATCGAATGGATAACGGTCTTCATTCCTATACGCTCCGACAGTCCGCAACACCCCGACGACATTTTCGTAGATTTCAGCGAACGCAGGATTCTCCAGATCGTTATTGAGTACAAAATCATTCATACGATCAAAGTAGAATATCCCCTTATTTCCGCCAAGTGCATTTCCAATACTTATTTTACTGCCGGTTCTCTCCCTATACATATACCACGCAAGTTTGGCTTCGACCTCGTTGTTCATCTTTGCGTCCTGGAAGTCAACGATGCCCAGCCGCTGGTATTGATAAACATGCATCAGTTCTTCCATAACCGACAGGGGATCGCATCTGAAGCCTATCTCTACGTTATAACCGGTAATCAACGGCCCGGTAGGAAGATCATAGACGACCGGCCTTACACTAGACCCGCCAAAATATCCGGACGTTATCGTAACCGATTTCCCGATGGCATTGATCAACAACTGCCCCATACAATCGTTGTATAAGGAATCGAGCACCGCTCTAACGGTCGGCTTATCCATCGTTATCTTGGGATTCTTCGGATAAGAAGCACCGGATGATCCTCCCGAATCGGAATTTCCACCTCCGCCCCCGCTGTTGCCCCCGAAGTCAATACCACCAAAAGGAGGCTCAATCGGCGGAATCGCCGGACCCATTGATATCAAGTCGTCGAAGACATTGATCGGCGC
Organism: Alistipes montrealensis; assembly: GCF_018362775.1. Lineage (GTDB taxonomy): Bacteria > Bacteroidota > Bacteroidia > Bacteroidales > Rikenellaceae > Alistipes > Alistipes montrealensis. The sequence goes on along the minus strand of NZ_JAGYXY010000004.1, from coordinate 53,047 downwards.
ATGGCCTACAATTACCACGTCTTCTATCAGATTGTTGCCGTCAATCCCCCGCGTAACCGACCTCGGCCGCACTCTTGCAACACATATATCCGGAAGGAGTCCGATTATTTTATCGACATTTTCCTCTATAGTCCGCGAATCGTCCCAAAGCGATGCCGACTCGGACAGAACTCCGCCGCTGAATTTACCGACACTGACCGGACAACCCGAAAGCATCGTATAGAGAACCAGTCCTGAAAAGCCGTTCCCGGCATCCGACTCGCCGCAACCGGCATCCGGAATAAAGAAGCGCAGATAAGATGCCGTTTCATCGGTATCGGAATCTTTCAGCACAATCAAACGGCTCGGCATCGGAAAAAGTTCCGGCAGACCAGTATCGTCCCGGCGCAGCAAACGGTATCCATACCGGGCTTCGAACACAACACCAGCCTGAAAAAGATGTTCGTCGTAATAAACCGAAACGGAATCCCATAAGGGAGTTATCCAGCCTGGCGACAGGATTTCGGATTCATCGAATTCTCCATCCGCCCGAGTCTGCGGTACAGCCGCATAATCCGATTCGAACGATCGCTTTATCTCGGCAAGAGAGAACCCCGACGGACTGTCCGGCAGGATTTTTTCAGAAACCTGCGGACTTTTCGAACAGGAAAACAAGGCGGACAGAACGACCAAGGTCAGCAAGGATGCATTGAGTAAAAAACTCCTCTTCATAAGCAAGCAAATGACGATTTTAAACCAAGGAACATATCTATTTTAAAATTAGTCAATTTCCGGCAATAAACCAAAATATATCGCAGAAAAAATATATGCTAAAATAGTGTAAAAGTCTTTTGCTGTTACAGAAATAACAGTTATATTTGCATCGTAAAACCGCTAATTTTAAATCAAATATTAAGGATAATATGAACGTACCTGCAAATCTGAAATACTCCAGCGACCACGAGTGGTGTCGCATCGAGGGCGACGTAGCCGTTATCGGCATCACCGACTTTGCACAGAGCCAGTTGGGCGACATCGTCTTCGTAGACGTTCCGACCGTCGGCGAGACGCTCTCGGCAGGCGAAGTTTTCGGCTCGATCGAAGCCGTGAAAACCGTAAGCGACGCATTCCTGCCCGTGGGCGGTGAAATCCTGGAGTTCAACGAAGCCGTAGACGCCGATCCCGCCGTCGTCAACAAGGACGCATACGGCGAAGGCTGGCTCATCAAGGTCAAAATCGCCGACAAGAGCGAGTACGACGCCCTGCTGAGCGCCGCCGACTACGAGAAACTGATCGGATAGTCCGCTTAAGAAGCGGTCTTTAGGGGCGACAGGCGAAACCGAATTATACATTCGGGAGTTTCGCGTTGCAACGAGTTACCCTGTAAAACGTCGGATAAAGTCCCCTCCGAGGAGGGGATTCAGGGGAGGGTCAGATTTGCAAACGCGGCCGAAAATCGCGAACGGGCAGGCCCGGAAGAAACGAAACGAACAATTAACACAAATACTTACTGTTATGTCAAAAGTTACTGTCGTAGGTGCAGGCGCCGTAGGTGCAACCTGTGCAAACGTAATGGCTTGCCGCGAAGTGGCGAGCGAAGTTGTCCTCATCGACATCAAAGAAGGCCTCTCGGAAGGCAAGATGCTGGACATGTACCAGTGCTCGACACTGATGGACTTCGACACGAAGCTCGTCGGCGCAACCAACGATTACAAGATGACGGCCAATTCGGACGTTGTAGTCATCACCTCGGGCATTCCCCGCAAGCCGGGCATGACCCGCGAGGAACTGATCGGCACGAACGCCGGCATCATGAAGGGCGTTATCGAGAACGTCATCAAATACTCGCCCCGCGCCATCATCATCGTGGTCGCCAACCCGATGGACACGCTGACCTACCTGGCCCTGAAGGCTTCGGGACTCCCGAAGAACCGTATCATCGGCATGGGCGGCGCACTGGACTCGGCTCGTTTCAAGTGCTACCTGGCCAAGGCTACGGGCGCTAACATCAACAACGTCGACGGCATGGTCATCGGCGGCCACGGCGACACGACGATGATTCCGCTCGTATCGAAGGCTACCGTAAACGGTGTTCCCGTTTCGCAGTTCGCTTCGAAGAAGAAACTCGAGGAGGTCGTTGCCAACACGATGGTAGGCGGCGCTACGCTGACCAAACTCATCGGCACTTCGGCCTGGTATGCTCCCGGAGCCGGCGCAGCAATGATGGTAGAGGCTATCCTCAACGACCAGAAGAAGATGGTTCCCTGCTGCTGCTACCTCGACGGCGAATACGGCCAGAAGGACATCTGCATCGGCGTTCCCGCGATCATCGGCCGCAAGGGCATCGAGAAGATCGTGAAGATCGACCTCACGAAGGAAGAGGCCGAGAAGTTCGCCGCTTCGGCTGACGCCGTTCGCAAGACCAACAACGTCCTGCACGAGATCAAGGCGCTCTAATTCACAGCCGGGAAGGGCAAGGCATTCGCCGCGCCGAAACCCGATATATCCAAAAAGCCGCTCCGAATTGTCGGAGCGGCTTTTTCGTACCCGGAAGCGCGGTATCAGAAACTGACCTTGGCGCCGATAAACCAACTGCGCGGAAGCGAAGGACCGTAGATATAACCCGAGTCGCGGTCCACGCCCTTGTCGAAATCCTTCTGGTAGGCGTTGAACAGGTTCTGCACCCCGCCGTAAAGTTGGAGGGTGATCTCTTTATAAATCCGCAGGTCGTATGCAAGGCGCAGGTTCACGTCGCAGAACGAGGGCGTCGTAACGGCCACGTCCTGCTCCACACCCGAACCGGTCATGTGCTGCACGAGCATCTCGCCCGTGCAGGTTCCGGTCACGTCGGCCGTAAAGTTGCGCAGGGGCTTGAACGATGCGGTGAAATAACCGTAAAGGTCGGGCGTGCGGAACATCCGGCGCACGGGCGGGACCGTCTTGTCCTCACTCCAGTATTCGGGTTCGGCATAGCGGCTCCGCTGCCACGTCACGCCGGCCTGCAACTCGAACCAGCGGGTGAAAATCGCCCGGCCTTCGGCATTCAGCCCCCGCACCGTAGCGCCCGAGCCGTTGTAACGCTCTTTGACCTTGCCGCCGTCGGCCGTATCCTCGATGTCGCGCAGGGCAAACACGTCGTCGAGTTTCGTATAAAATCCCTCGACGAGCAGGTTGGTCTGTACGCTGCCGAACGAATGGTAGAGGTCGGCCGAAAGGCTCACACTGTGCGAACGCTCCTCCTTCAGGTCGTCGGCCAGCCGGATGCGGACCCGCTCGCCGCCCACGATGGCGATGTGCATATCCTCGTCGAAGGCCTGCGGGGCGCGGTAGCCCCCGGCGTAACTCACGCGCAGGTTCACCGATTCCGAAGGGTTGAAGCGGATATTGGCGCGGGGGCTGAAGATCGCATGGTCCACGAGGTTGTGCTTGTCGAGACGGCCGCCGATGAGCAGCGACCACTTTTTGGTCTTCCATTCGTTCTGGAGATAGGCCCCGACGATGTGCACCGTCTGGTCGGTATGGATATCGTAACCGATCGAACGGTCCGAAAGGTCGTCGTAGCTGTACTCCGTGCCGAGCGTCAGCTCCGAAGGCATGAACAGCAGTTTCCGGAAAGCGTGAATATACTGCATGCCCGCGGCGACGGTCAAATCGTGCGTCGTGCCGTAGGCGTCGAGATCCTGATTACTACCGTAGTAGCTCTTGCGGGCCGTATTCTGGAACGAAGCGTAGGCGTTGAAGCGGTTGCTGCGATCGGCCGACGAGATGTCGAACGAGAGGCTTCCGCCATCGATCGCATGGTCGGTCTGCTCGGCGACAAAGGCTTCGTGGGGAGGTTGCTTCAGCAGGTCGCCGCCCCGGCGGTACTCGTCGATGTGGTGAAACTGGGCCGTGATGCGCGAATAGGCCCCCGTACGGAAAAACGAACGCATGCCGACCGACTGGCTGTTGATGACAGGCAGTTCGGTGAATCCGTCGCCGTCGTGGTCGTAGCCCGACCGGTGGCGGCTCTGGCCGAAGACGCTGATGCCGGCACGGCCGCTTTCGGAGACGATCGAGGCGTTGAGCATCGTGTTGTTGTCGTAGGAGTTGCTGCCCCCGAGCGAAGTCAGCGTATGCGACAACTGGGCCGAACTGCGCGTCGGTTCCTTCGTGATAATGTTGATCGTCCCGCCGATGGCCGACGAACCGTAGAGCGCCGATCCGCCGCCGCGCAGCACCTCGACCCGCTCGATCATGTTGGCCGGAATCTGTTCCAGCCCGTAAACGCCCGTCAGGGCCGAAAAGACCGGGTGCGAGTCGACCAGGATCTGGGAATAATGGCCGTCGAGACCGTTGATGCGAACCTGTGTAAAGCCACAGTTCTGACAGTCGTCCTCGACGCGCACACCAGGCTGGAAGGCGAGCCCCTGCGCCAGGCACGAGGCATTGGCCCGTTCGAACAACCCCGCGTCCAGCACGCTTACCAGCGCAGGAGCTTCGCGCCGCAGCGTCGCCGAACGGCTGGCCGAGACGACCACTTCGTCCATCGAAATGCCGCTCTGCGCCACCTCGAAATTGAGTTCCAGCGTCTGGCCCTGTTTCAGCGTGACGGCCATCTGCGCCGCGGCATAGCCCAACGCACGGACTTCGAGCGTCAGTTCGCCGACAGGAAGGTTTTTCAGGAAATAGTGCCCCGAAGCATCGGTCGTCGTGCCGAAAGCCGTACCGACGACAGCTACCGAGGCATAGGGAATGTGTTCATGGGTTTCACGGTCCACAACGTGGCCGAAAAGATTCGCGTCCGTGCCCTTGCGCGGCGCATCGGCGCCCATCACGCCGGAGACAGTCAGGCACACCGCAAGGAGCCCCGACAGGATATGTCGTTTCATATGAAAATATCGAATAATGAGGTAAGTAATCCCGCTCCGGCATGCGGATAGCCGCGGCCTTCAGCCGCGTTTACAAATTCGACCCAGCCATAAGCCACTTCCGGATAGAGACTTACACAAACAGGCGGATCACCGAAAAAGCAAGATTACGCCGCAGGAGGAGCCCGCAGGGAGAAACACAAAACCTCGTCCGCACATTTGCAGCGCGTGGCTTCGGGCAGCAGCACGGCCAGTATCTCGGAATAGAATTCATGCGGAGGCCGGACTTCGGCCAGGTAGGGGAAGAAATAGAAATCGTCGACGATACAGAATTCGACGACCTGCTCGACAGCGCCGTTATCGGGGACGAGATCGCCGCTGAAAGCCGCGAAGTGAGCGTGGTCCTCCAGGTAGATATGCACCTTCTGGCCCGCGTAGGCCGCGAGCAGGACAGCCAGCAGAAATGCCGCATAACATTGTTTGAGGAACTGTTGCATCTTCTTCACAGCGGCGAAGATACGAAAAAAAGGGACCGCGACAAGCGGTCCCTGCAAAAATACCTATTAATGAGGATGTATGTCCTGTCCGGCAATCCCCGGGGAAAGCGGACGCCCCCGGAAAACCGGGCGGCTCAGATGCTGATGTCGAGAATCTCGAAATGGATCGTACCGGCCGGAACCTCCACGTCCACACGGTCGCCTTTCTTGCGGCCCAGCAGCGCCTTTGCGATAGGCGTACCGATCGCCAGCTTGCCCTCGCGCAGGTTCGCCTCGTGCTCGGCGACGATCGTGTAGGTCATCTGCTTCTGGTTGTTGTGGTTCAGGAGCGTCACCTTGCTCAGGATCTGCACCTTGCTCTTGTCGATCTTCGACTCGTCGATCACGCGCGCATTGGCCATCGTATCCTCCAGCTTGGCGATACGCATTTCCAGCAGGCCCTGCGCCTCGCGGGCAGCGTCATACTCTGCGTTCTCCGAAAGGTCGCCCTTGTCACGCGCCTCGGCGATCGCCGCCGAAATCGCCGGACGTTCGACGGAACGCATGTGGTCGAGTTCGTCCTTGATTTTCTTGTAGCCCTCCGCTGTCAGGTAAATAATCTCTTGTGCCATAATCAATAACTTTCCGGGATCTCCCGTCAAAAGCAGAAAATCCCCAAAAACTTAAATCGTAAAAATAAGAATCCTGGCCCGTAAAGGCCAGAACCCTGTTGCTATTGCATAGACAAAGATAGGAAGTAAAATCCATATTTCCAAATCTTTTTTCATTCCGCATGGCACGAATCATGCCCGGCGCAGGGGTTATGTACATCGCCCTTACGCTTCATCTGCTGTGGACGCTCGGCGCAGCCCTCGTCATCACGCGCCAGCAGCGAATCCCCGCTTCAGCCGCCGTATGGCTGGCACTTGTCTTCCTGCTGCCCGTCGCCGGCACGCTGCTTTACGTGCTGGCCGGATACCGCCGTGCAACCCCGCCGCCCGAGCCGGGCGACTACCGGGGCGACGCCGTGGAACAGATCGTCGCCCGCGGCTGCGGGACGCGCCCCGCGCCCCGCAACAGCGTCGAACTGCTGCACAACGGCAACAACGCTTTCACAGCGCTGATCGCAGCCCTGCAACACGCCGTCCGTTCGATCCACATGGAGTATTACATCATCCGCGACGACCGCATCGGCCGCACCATCGCCGAAATCCTGATCCGCAAGGCCCGCGCGGGGCTCGAAGTACGGGTCATCTACGACGCCGTAGGCTCGTGGCGGCTCAGCCGCACGACGCTTCGCCGCATGCACGAAGCCGGGGTGTGCACAGCCGCTTTCGAACCGGTACGCTTCCCGTGGTTCACAACGCGCGTCTCACGCCGCAACCACCGCAAAATAGTCGTTACAGACGGCCGCGTCGCCTTTCTGGGTGGCATAAATATTGCCAAATACTATCTCGACGGAGATTACATGGGCAAGTGGCGCGACGAGCACCTTCGCATTGAGGGCGACGCCGTGAAGGACTTGCAGCGGCTCTTCATCGCCGACTGGGCGCGTGTCACGGACGAATGTCTCGACCCGCGCCGTTACGTCGCCCCGCACGGTATCCGGCAGCGGCTGCCGATCCAGCTGGCCTGGTCCGAAGAGGGCCCTTCGCGGCTGACTATCGCCGAAGCCTTTGCAGCGGCCATCGTCCGGGCCCGGGAGCGGGTGCGCATCTGCTCGCCCTACTTCCTGCCCCCGACGCTGATCCTCGACGCGCTGCGGCTGGCGGCACGGGGCGGGATTCGGGTCGAGGTGATGATCCCGACGTGCAGCGACTCGCCGTTCTCGGACCTCGTGTCCGACTCCTATGTCGGGGACCTGCTCGACGCCGGGGTCGAACTCTACCGCTACGACAACGGATTCCTGCACGCCAAACTGGTGATCGTCGACGACACGCTGGCGTCGGTCGGAACCGCGAACATGGACTACCGCAGTCTGGCGGACAACCTCGAAGTCACGGCTTTCATCCGCGGCCGGGAGGTTGTCCGGCAGTTGGCGGCAACCTTCGACGACGACCTCGCCTCGTGCCGGCGCATCACGCGCGCGGAGTGGCGTCCGCCGCTGTGGCGGCGGACGCTGGGCGACGTGCTCCGGCTCGTGTCACCCCTGATGTGATCCCGTCCTAAACATCAATGTCTATGAAACACTTGTTCTTCCTCCTCCTCGCCCTCGTCCTCTCGGGTGCGGCCTCCGCCCAGCGCCTGATGGTCGGCGTGCGCGGCGGCGTCAGCTTCGCCGACTACTCGTTCGTCCCGACCCGCATCGGCGACACCCGCTTTTCCCCCGGTTCCGTCCGGGCCGGTTACAACGTGGGCTTCGTCCTGCGGCTCAACCTGTCGAAACACCTCCACCTGCAGTCGGAACTCAACTACGCCTTCGTAAACTACAACGTGCTGGCCGAAAACAGCGGAAGCCGCCGCATCACGCTGCGCACCGAACGGTTCGAAATTCCCGTCCAACTGGGCTTCCAGTTCGGTGTGCTGCGCCTGTTCGGCGGCGCACAGTTCCGCGTCACAGGCTCCGAACGAAGCAGTGTCCCGCAGGTGCTCAAGGTCCGGTTCAACAACGGCGACGTAGGCGTCATGGGCGGTTTGGGCTTCAACGTCCGCAAATTCTTCATCGACTTCCGCATTTCAGGCTACCCGCGCTCGCGCGTCTGGCACAATTTCACCTCCGACGGAGTGACCCAACGCGTCAAAGTTCCCCGCGACATCGTTTACGGCGGTTCCCTGGGATTTTTCTTCTGACAATGCGGAGCAGAAAACCCTATCCGCCACGACAGGCTGCAAATCAACCCGTTACCGCATGAAAAAGTCGCCATGGCAACGACCGGACCTCACCCCCGAACCTCCGCCCCGGCGGAGGCATTTTCACTTGTGGCCGGAAAAAACATCCCGCATCGCATCTTCGAGCCTCCGGCGTGCAATAATTTTTTTTGCAAATCGTTAATTTATGCGTAACTTTGCGCGATAAAGCGCCGTAAAAGATTCATAAATGAAGCAGACTTTTTTATACGCCCTTTGCGGAGTGGCGGTTGCGATCATCCTCGGAGGATGCTCCGGAATGAACGCCCTTCTGAAAAGCGGGCAGCCCGAACTGATTTACAGCAAGGCGCTGGAGTACTACCAGAAAGAGAAATGGCAGCGCGCCTCGACCCTTTTCGAGGGCGTGCAGCACTACTACACGGGCACGTCGCGCGAAGACAGCGTCTCGTTCTTCAACGCCCGCTGCAAGTACAAGAACCGTGATTTCGACACGGCCTCGACCCTGCTCGACGACTTCCGCCGCAAATTCGGCCGCAGCGCCTTCATCGAGGACGCCGAAGGCATGTACGCACTCTGCTTCTACTACCTCTCGCCGGGCCCCTCGCGCGACCAGACGATGACCGGGCATGCGCTGATCGCCATCAACGAATTCATGTCGCGCTATCCGCACAGCGACCGCGGCGAGGATTTCAAGAAGATCAACACCGAGCTGACGGAACGCCTGCACGAGAAGGCCTACCTGAACGCCTACACCTATTATAAAACCGGCAAGTACAAATCGGCGATCGTGGCGTTCAAGAACGCACTGAAACAATACCCCGAGAGCAAGCGCCGCGAAGAGATCATGTACCTGATCGTCGACTCCGGCTACAAACTGGCCAGCAACTCGATCTTCGAAAAACAGACCGACCGCTACCTGTCGATGCTCGACTCCTACCTTTCGTTCAAGGAGGAGTATCCCGAATCGACGCACGTCAAGGCCCTCGACCGCATGGCCCAGCACGCCCGCGACTACCTCGACCGCAATAACAAAGACAACAACATATAAGATGGAAATCAAGAAGAACATTCCCAACAACACCATCACGCGCAAGCTGGTGGATCTGGACCAGGAGACGGGCAACGTCTACGAAAGCATCAACATCATCGCCCGCCGCGCCAACCAGATCTCGACCGAACTCAAAACGGAACTCAACCGCAAGCTCGCCGATTTCTCGTCGCCCACCGACACCATGGAGGAGACCTTCGAGAACCGCGAGCAGATCGAGATTTCGCGTTACTACGAGCGCCTGCCCAAACCGGTGATCATCGCCACCGAGGAGTTCCTCGACCACGAACTGGTCTTCAAGGAGGGCAAGGACGGCGTGATGAAGGAGATCTAAAATCCGCACGCAATGGCATCCGAAAGCGCGTGTTCCCCGCTGGCGGGGCGCCACATACTATTGGGCATCACAGGTAGCATAGCAGCCTACAAGGCTGCCGTGCTTTGTCGTTTATTGAAGACGGCAGGCGCCGACGTACGCGTGGTGATGACCCCCCTGGCGAAGCAGTTCATCACGCCGCTGACGATGGCCACGCTCTCGAAGAATCCCATCCTGGTGGAGTTCTTCGACCCCGAAAACGGCGCGTGGAACTCCCATGTGTCGCTCGGCGAGTGGGCCGACTGCTACCTGATCGCCCCCGCCACGGCCAACACGCTGGCCAAAATGGCCTCCGGCATCGCCGACAACCTGCTGCTGACGACCTATCTTTCGGCCCGCTGCCCGGTAGCCGTGGCTCCCGCCATGGACCTGGACATGTATGCCCACGAGGCCACGCAGCAGAATCTCCAGACACTCGTCCGGCGCGGCGTACACGTCGTAGAACCGGGCGAAGGCGAACTGGCCAGCGGACTGACGGGCAAAGGCCGCATGGCCGAACCCGAAACCATCGCCGCATTCGTCGGCGGCCTCCTCCGCGAAAAAAAAAAGAGCCTGCAAGGTAAGCGGCTGATCGTCACGGCTGGAGCCACGATCGAAGCCATCGACCCCGTGCGGTTCATCTCGAACCACTCCTCGGGCAAGATGGGCTATGCCATTGCCGGAGAACTGGCCCACAGGGGTGCGCAGGTGACGCTCGTAACGGGCCGCACGTCACTGCCGACACCTCCGGGAGTCGAGCGGATAGACGTACTTTCGGCCGCCGAGATGTACGATGCGACGATCCGGGCCTTCGACGGGGCGGACGGCGCCGTGATGTGCGCCGCCGTAGCCGATTACACTCCCGACCGGGTATCGGAAACCAAGATCAAGAAATGCGACGGCGACATGTGCATCACCCTGCGCCGTACGCAGGACATAGCCGCCGAACTGGGCGCTCACAAAGGCGGCCGCCTGCTGGTGGGCTTCGCCTTGGAAACCCACGACGAGCAGATGCACGCCGAAGCCAAACTCGCGAAGAAGAATTTCGACTTCATCGTGCTCAACTCGCTCCGCGACGCCGGGGCCGGATTCCGCGGCGACACGAACAAGGTGACCTTCATCGACCGTGCGGGCCGCGAGGAACTCCCCCTGCTGTCGAAACCCCGGGTCGCCGAACGGATTGCCGAACGGATCGAAAAGTTTTTCGCCGGATAGTCCGCGGTCTCGCTCCCGATTCTCGGTTTTCTCATTTTTAATTCTTAATTTTGAATTTCTAATTCCTGATTTCGCATGCTACGCCGTCTGTCGGTCGAAAACTACGCGCTTATCGACAAGCTCGAAATGGAACTGGACCCGCACCTGAACATCATCACAGGTGAAACGGGAGCCGGGAAATCCATCCTGCTCGGAGCCCTGGGCCTGCTGCTCGGAGCCAAAAACGACGGTTCGGCAATGAAGGATGCGGCCCGGAACTGCACGGTGGAAGGAATCTTCGACCTCACGGGAAGCAACCTCGAAGCGTTTTTCGACGAAAACGACCTCGACTACGCCCCCGAGACGACGCTGACGCGCATGATCACCCCGGCGGGCAAGAGCCGTGCATTCATCAACGACATACCCGTGCAGTTGGCACAACTGCGCGACCTGGGCACGCGCCTGCTGGACATCCACTCGCAACACCAGAACCTGATCCTCTCGTCGGAGGAGTTCCGGACTTCGGCACTCGACACCGTAGCTGCGAACGGGGAACTGCTGGCACAATACACCGCGCAGTATGCCCGGCTGACCGAACTGCGCCGCCGTCTCACAGCCCTGCGCGAAGCCGCCGCAAGCGGCCGCCGCGACGAGGAGTGGCTTCGTTTCCAGACCGAAGAGCTCACGGCCGCCAACCTGCGCCCGGGCGAACAGGCCGAACTGGAGGAAGAGTTGGCAGTGCTCGAAAATGCCGACCGCATCGGCGAAGTGCTGACCGCCCTGCGCAACGCCCTCGACGACGACGAGACCGGGGTGCTGGCACAGCTCAAAAATTCGGAAAACGAACTCAACCATATCCGCGGGCACTACCCCGCCGCCGGGGAGTATGCCGCGCGGCTGCGCTCCGTATTGGAAGAATTGAAGGACATCAACGGCTCGGCCGCCGCGGCCTGCGAACGGCTGGACGCCGACCCCGAGCGGCTGGCGAAACTTTCGGCGCGGCTCGATATGCTGATCGCCCTGCAACAGAAACACCGTGCGGCAGACGAAGCCGAACTGATCGCCGTGCGCGACCGCTGCGCGGCGCAACTCTCCGCCATCGTCCACAGCGACGAAGAGATCGCCCAGGCGGAAGCGGCCCTCTCGGAGGCTGCTGAAAAGGCCGCGGCACTGGCCGACCGCCTGCACAAGACCCGCGAAAAGGCCGCAGCGGGATTCGAAAAACACATCCTCGCCATCCTCACCAAGCTGGGCATGGCCGAAACCGTCTTCCGCATTGCCCTGACGCCGCTCGCAGAGTTGTGCCGCACGGGCCGCGACAGCGTGCAGTTCCTTTTCACGGCCAATCCGCGGATGAGCCCGCAGCCTGTCGAGCGAATCGCGTCGGGCGGTGAACTTTCGCGCGTGATGCTGGCCCTGAAAGCCCTGCTGGCCGAACGGATGCAACTGCCGACGATCATTTTCGACGAGATCGACACCGGCGTTTCAGGCCGTATCGCCGACGCCATGGGCGAGATTATCGAGTCGCTCGCGGCCTCGATGCAGGTGGTGGACATCACCCACCTGCCGCAGGTCGCCTCGAAGGGCGCAGCGCATTTCGTAGTCTACAAGCGCGACGGACGCACCGACATCACCCGCCTCGGCGACGAGGAGCGCGTGACCGAGATCGCAAAAATGCTCTCCGGTTCGGAGATCACCGACGCCGCCGTGGCACAGGCCCGCATCCTGCTGGGCAAATAATCGCCATAAGATGCTTTACCACAAGACGGAACGCCTCGATCGCTCCGCCCGCTACGATAACCCCTAAAAAAAACGCAACATGAACGACATCCTCGAAATTGCGGCCGCCAATCAGCAGCGCGCCCGCAATATCATCCGCGACACTGACCTGGAGGCCATCTGGCGCTCGGTCGGGGCCGAACCCAACCTCGTCGGATCGCTCCGCACGGGCCTGCTGATGACGCACCGCGACATCGACTTCCACATCTACTCCTCGCCCCTGCGGGTAGCCGACAGCTTTGCGGCGATGGCCCGGCTCGCGGAGAATCCCCGCATCCGCCGCATCGAATACGGCAACCTGCTCGATGCGCAGGACCAGTGTCTCGAATGGCATGCCTGGTATGCCGACAAAGACGATGAACTCTGGCAGATCGACATGGTCCACATGCCCAAGGGATCGGCTTACGACGGTTATTTCGAACGCGTCGCCGACCGCATCGCCGCCGTACTGACCGACGATACGCGGCGTGCCATCCTGCAAATCAAGTACGACACGCCGGAAACGGTGAAGATCATGGGTATCGAATACTACCAGGCGGTACTCCGCGACGGAGTCCGCACCTACGCCGAATTCGAGGCATGGCGGGCAGCCAACCCCGTGACCGGCATTCTGGAGTGGATGCCATAAACACTGAAAAACAACACAACCCTGCGCCACAGTGTCTTTTATCCGCACAATGCGGCCCTTTTATTTCATTTTTGCTATATTTGTTCTGAAAACAGGACTTCGGTCCCCTAAACTCAAGTGATTATGAAGAAATATTTTGCAGAAATGGTGGGAACCATGGTTCTCGTCCTGATGGGCTGCGGAAGTGCCGTATTCTTAGGCTGCGACGCACCGGCCGAGATCCTGGCGGTAGCTTTCGCATTCGGCCTCTCGGTCGTGGCGATGGCCTACTGCATCGGCGGCATTTCGGGCTGCCACATCAATCCGGCCATCACGCTCGGCGTATGGCTCTCGAAGCGCATGAGCGGCAAGGATGCCGCAGGTTACATGGCCGGACAGTTCGTCGGCGCGCTGATCGGTTCGGCAATCATCTGGCTGCTCACCTCGACAGGCAACTACGGCGCAACCACGGCAACGGGCGCCAACGGTTTCGCCGACGGCCAAATGTGGCAGGCACTGATCGCCGAGGTGGTCTTCACCTTCATTTTCGTACTCGTAGTGCTCGGTGCGACCGACAGTGAAAAGGGCGCGGGCAACTTCGCCGGACTGGCCATCGGCCTGACGCTGGTGCTCGTACACATCGTCTGCATCCCGATCACGGGAACCTCCGTGAATCCGGCCCGCAGTTTCGGTCCGGCGATTTTCGCCGGCGGCACAGCCCTCAGCCAACTGTGGCTGTTCATCGTCGCACCGTTCGTCGGTGCGGCCCTGTCGGCCGGCGTCTGGAAAGCGCTGAACTGCACCTGCTGCAAAGGGAAATAACCCTCCGGTATACAAAAAAACGGACCGTTCCAAAAAGGGGCGGTCCGCTTTGCATCAATGCCGGCGCAATTGCCATCGCCGGACGATCGTCTCGCCCTTGAAATAGATGACCAGCGAACTGACAATGATCGCCATGCCCGCCACGGTACTGAAATGGGGATGTTCGCCGGGCAGCATGATCCAACTCAATACCGCCCCCAGGACGGGGTTGATCAGGCGGCACATATTGATATCGCTGACCTTCGTACCTTCCGTGCGCAAGGCCATGAACCAGAAACTGAAGGCGAAGACCGAAATGAAAATCAGCACGCCGAGGCTTCCGTAGAACCCGGCGGGTTTGTCCCAGAAAAGATGGAAGCCCTCCGCGGCAATACCCACGCCGTAAATCAGCAGGCCGCCGAAAAACATTTGTACGGCATTCAGGAAAACCGGATCGACCTTGCCTTTGTCCTCCGAAACCGAAATTGCGGAATAACCCTGAAACAGAATGCAGGCCAGCAGCAGGACGATGCCCCCGACGCCGCGCCAGTCGAGCGGCTCACCGTCACTGCCCGTACCGACGATCAGCAGCAGCCCCGCAAGGCTGACCAAAAGACTCACGGCCTTGTAGCGATTCAGGCGATCGTTGCTGGCCACGAGGTGGGCCAGCAGGACGTTGATCAGCGGCGTGAGGCCCATGACGATCGAACTGATAGCCCCGCTGACGAAATCGACACCGAAATAAAAGGCCGTATAGCCCATGAACATATTGATCAGGATCAGGTTACCGAAGAGCCTGCGGTGCTGCACGATCTCGCGCCACATCCCGCGATGCCAGGTGTAGGCAAAAAGAATGATTCCGACGATCGTAAAGCGCAGGCCTGCGAAATTCATCGGCGAGAAGTCGTAACTCAGCCCCTGCTTGATGAACGGATTGACAATCGCCCACAGCACCGAAGCCAGCACAGCATAGAGAATACCTTTTTTCATAATGTCTGTTTTCCGCCGCAAAGGTAACAAAAAACGGCAAAAAAATTCGGATGCCCTCCCATGAGGACATCCGAATTTACGATTGATCGGTCGGCTACATCATGCCGCCCATACCGCCTCCGGGCATCGCCGGCATGGCAGGAGCGTCCGACTTCTTCTCAGCCAGCACGCACTCGGTGGTAAGGAACATCGAAGCGATCGAAGCGGCATTCTCAAGCGCAACGCGCGACACCTTCGTCGGGTCGATGATACCGGCCTTCAAAAGGTCCTCGTACTTGTCGTCGCGGGCGTTGTAACCGAAGGCATCCTTGCTCTCCTTCACCTTGTTGACAACGACCGAACCCTCGCCGCCGGCGTTCTCGACGATCTGGCGAAGCGGCTCTTCGATGGCGCGTTTCACGATCTGGATACCCGTTGTCTGATCTTCGTTCTGACCCTTCAGGCCTTCGAGAGCCACCGTAGCGCGGATGTAAGCCACACCGCCGCCCGGAACGATACCCTCCTCGACTGCTGCGCGGGTTGCAGCCAGCGCATCGTCGACGCGGTCCTTCTTCTCTTTCATCTCGACCTCGGTAGCGGCTCCGACGTAGAGCACGGCAACACCGCCGGCCAGCTTGGCCAAACGCTCCTGTAACTTCTCCTTGTCATAGTCCGACGTAGCCTTGTCGATACCGGCGCGGATCTGGGCTACACGGGCCGAGATCTCCTCCTTCTTGCCGGCTCCGTCGACGATGGTGGTGTTCTCCTTGTTGAGCGTAACCTTGTCGGCCGAGCCCAGCATGTCCAGCGTCGTATCCTCAATCTTCATGCCCTTGTCGGCCGAGATCACGGTTCCGCCCGTCAGCACGGCGATATCTTCGAGCATCTCCTTGCGGCGGTCGCCGAAGCCCGGAGCCTTGCAGGCCGCGATTTTCAGCGTTCCGCGGAGTTTGTTGACAACCAGCGCCGAAAGGGCCTCGCCGTCGACATCCTCGGCGATGATCAGCAGCGCACGGCCGCTCTGGGCCACCGGCTCCAGAACGCCCATCAGCTCCTTCATCGTCGAAACCTTCTTATCCGTGATCAGGATATAGGGCTTTTCGAGCTGCGCCTCCATCTTCTCGGTGTCGGTGATGAAGTAAGCCGAAATATAACCGCGGTCGAACTGCATACCCTCGACCACTTCGACATGAGTCTCCGTACCCTTGGCCTCCTCGACGGTGATAACACCCTCGTTGTTGACCTTAGCCATCGCCTCGGCGATCAGCTTGCCGATCGTCTCGTCGTTGTTGGCCGAAATGGTGGCCACCTGCTCGATCTTGGCGAAATCCGAACCTACCTCCTGACTCTGCTTCTTGAGCGACTCCACGACCGTCGTAACGGCCTTGTCGATACCGCGCTTCAGGTCCATCGGGTTGGCTCCGGCCGTCACGTTCTTCAGGCCGACACTAATAATCGACTGGGCCAGCACCGTTGCGGTCGTCGTTCCGTCGCCCGCATCGTCGTTGGTCTTCGAAGCGACCTCACGAACCATCTGGGCGCCCATGTTGGCGAAAGCGTCTTCCAGCTCCACTTCCTTGGCTACGGTCACACCGTCCTTGGTGATCTGGGGAGCACCGAACTTCTTGTCGATGATCACATTGCGGCCTTTGGGGCCAAGCGTTACCTTAACGGCGTTCGACAGCGCGTCGACACCCTCCTTGAGCAGTTCGCGCGCTTCTACATTGTATTTAATATCCTTTGCCATGACTATTTATCGAATTAGATGATTGCCAAAATATCGTTCTGCTTCATAATGAGGTAATCCACGCCGTCGACCTGGATCTCCTGGCCGGCATACTTGCCGTAGAGCACCTGGTCGCCCGCCTTGACCTCCATTTTGACCTCCGACGTACCGGGGCCTACCGCAACGACTTTACCTGCCAGGGGTTTTTCCTTTGCCGTGTCGGGAATAATCAATCCACCGGCCGTCTTCTCTTCCGCGGGGTTCGGGAGAACCAGCACGCGATCCGATAATGGTTTTACATTCATAGCTTTGTGTTTTTTTAGTTTTGTTTTACTGTATAATAGTTTTATTAGCTTTTTAGCTTTTGCAACCATTTTTCCAACAATAGGTGTGCCAACCGGTTTTTGGCAGATTTGGCGTGACAAACGAGCAGTGCGGACTGCCATTTTGTCATTTCCGGCATTTCCGGACGATTTTTCAGTCGTTTTTTTTGCACGGACCGAAAAAGTGTATTACATTTGCATCCCGATACGATAACCATGTATCGAAATGGTGGATGTAGCTCAGTCGGTTAGAGCGTCGGATTGTGGTTCCGAAGGTCGTGGGTTCGAGCCCCATCTTCCACCCAAAATGGTCTTCGTAAGAAGACCTTTTTTGTTGGCAGACAGCCGCAAATCAGCGCAAATAATCTTGTATATCAACGATATGCGGGATTATTCCGTTTCAGACCATAGCAAAGGCAAGCACACGAAAGCAGGTCACTAAAGTGCTTAATCGTGGTACATGGATACGAGTTGCAAACTAATTTGCGAAAAAGTCAAAATAAACCGGACATAGAGCCATTGATAGCTCTAATGCCCGGTTTGCTTATTGCGGCAGTTATTTACTTTTTTTCGGTGGATAATTTAGTGAAGCAAAAAACTCATCAAGAGTTATTTTATAGAATTACATAATCTTGACATTGAGTTAACAGGCGGAGTATCTCTCCCGTTTTCAATATATGTCTACACCAGTATTTTCAAATACAAAACTCGTGAGAATGACAGTAACCTATTCCCTTATGCGTCTAATCATCATTTCGCTTGTGTTTGCAAAAAAGGCAGTTACAAAGTGTGTAACTGCCTAATTATTTTAATACATTAAAAAGTCGGACTATCTATTTTAACTGCCTATAAGCCATTTACGCGATGTGGTATCGAAGTTCTCCTTTAAAAAGGACAAATTATCGCTGAATTCTTTACTGAGGGTCAACCCCAAATAAAAAGTAGCCCTCGATAATCCGACATACAGATATTTCAACAGTAATTCTTCAGGAAAATGCAGTTCCTGCAACCTATCCAAATCATAGAAGAAAACAGCTTCGAATTCGAGTCCCTTTATTTTATCTATAGAAAAAACCCTTACAAAATTTTCATCCCCCAAAACTTCGCCGTCTCTGCAGGCTTTGACGTTGATCCCGACATCCGCGAGAGTATCTATATTGCCCAACAGTGACGCGAAGTGTTGAATCTGCTCCTCCTGAGGAAGGAATATGGCAATGGATGGGATTTTATCATCATAAGCTTTATAAATCTCGATTATTCGATCGGCTATCCAGTTCATTTTTTCCTCTTCGTCTTCCGAGACCATCACTAACGGTTTTGGCTCCTCGCGATGCTTTTTAATGAAAGAATGGTAACTAGCCTTGTTTCCCGTAACTTGTTTATAGATCGATCCGGCAAGAGAAAGCAAAGTAGCACTCTGACGATATGACACTTTGAGATTACTTATATGGGTATTGGGAAGAACCGCTGACAGATCGTCCCATGATCTTAATCCGCATTCGGTCATAGCCTGCATAACATCCCCGCAAAAAGTGACAGATGAGATGTCCGGGTGTTCGAAACTGGAAATTGCCAACAAATCGATCAATGAGAAGTCGGTGGCCTCATCGACAGCGATAACGGGTTTGCAGTTGGCCTTATATGCAGTAAGGTATGGATGGGAAATGCGATTGTATTGATTATTAAAGTTTTTTGCCAATATCCGGCAAATTGTATTTATAAAGTAAAGTAATAAGTCCTGTTCATCGGAATGAATCCTTGTGTTTTTATCAGTTTTTACCAGTCTCTCAAGCACGAAAAGATCGTAATCCACCGACTTAGAGATCAACTGTTCTTTTCTAAACCGTTTGTAAATCAACGGAATTTCTCGCAAAACGTTCGAAACGATACCTCGAGTCACGCTTTCAAAATACTTTTTAAAAAAAGCCGTATTCCCGATATTTTTATACTCGGGCTGATCCACGGCTTCCGGGATCAATTCCAGAAGTTCTTTTTCTTTGCCCGAGATCTTTGTATTTTTATCGAACCGGCTGAGTGCTTGCTTTCGGCACAGGGATTTCAGTTTGATAAAAAGCTCTTTTTCTTGATCCAAAATCGAGGTATCTTCTTTTTCGTCGAAATCCTCCTGTTCGATCTCTATTTCGTCGGTTTCTTCTTCGTTTTCCTGCCCGGAGGTCTTCCACGAAGTTAAAAGTCGTTTTATCTTAGAAAGCCTGTCGTCATCCTGAGAAACGAGTAACTGCACTCTTGCGGCAACTGTTTCTATCGACTTATTGTAACCTTCCGATATCGCATCCGATTCGCTTTTGTAGGTCTCGCTCAGATTAATGAAAAGACGTATCAATGCATCCCAGGTAGATAAATCTTTTTTTCCTGAAAGAAATTTTTGAATCGACATCCCTGTGTTTCTCCAGGTCATAGCAGTTACATCAATATCGAGTAGATTTGCTATTTTCTCCTTCTGATAATTAAAATAGTACTTTCCCAGATTTTTGGTTATAGAAACAATATTTTCAGGCCTATTGGTGATAAGGCATTTATCAGCTGTATTCCGGTACATCATGAAAGGCCGCATGGTCTGCGTATCGACCAATTTATAACTTTTCACGAGTTCGTTCCTGTGAGCGAACCACACTTTTACCCTTTTCGGATCGGCTGTAAGCCCCTCCATGCGCATACTATTCTGGAGAAACAACGCCAGCAGTTCATTGGGTGAATAGAAAATCCAACTCGATTTCTCATCGTACAGAATAGCTTTCTGCTTGGGAGTCAAATCCTCTTTTACCTCTTCTATTGTGTCCGAAATAAGGTACTTTATCCGTTGTATAAGGGAAGTGGTTTTCCCCGTACCCGGCCCCCCGTTAATCACAAGACAACCATCGAACAATCTTGAACGCTTTATGGATTCCTGGATGGGATCAAGTATGGGCTGAAATCTCAATGAAGCAGATTTTCTTATAAAACTCTGTGTCTTGGATAACAACCGCTTCTTCTCCTCTTCTTTGCGATTGATACGGGTTATCAATTCATGCGTCTGTTCTTCAGTTGCCTTGAGCAATTTTTTTTTCTCCTGTTCTATCTCCAGTTGCAGGGCCAGTATTTCGGAAAGATTCTCAAAATAATGAGTTTTGCTATCGCCGGAAAGATTGATCGAAATGTCTATAGCACATTCATCCTCGCTGAAAGAAGTCATGCATGGAGTGTAAACCGCCCTATTAAATATCTCGATCTCAATCTCGCCTCTGGGCGTAGTATGTTTGTGAATTCCTTCATAATGCTGAATGAATAAAGCCCCGAGTTTGGAATCCCGCTGAATATTGGTGCCGTCACCATCATATGTATGATGTGTTTTTTTCGCCGAATTCGGATCGATATTACCGAGTATATCACTCCGGTAACTCATTTCCACTTTCGGCCTGAGGGTCAGCCAAATTACCTTTTCCTGTTTATCATAATCGACAAGAAGCCTTCCGATAGCATTATTAGAGGATTGGCTATTTATCTCATTCTCGCGATGGATTTTGATTCTATTGGCGATATCTTCGATTTGCTCTTTAACCATAATTCTAAAAAACAAGATTTGACTTCTGTTATTGAATATATGTTTATATGGATTGCTTTTTTGCAGACTTCAAATTTTTGTCTAAGTTATAAAAAATAAATATTAATATAGTCTGCGATACAAGTTAATTTAGAAAACAATGTCTGGATGATAAAAGGTACTTTATAAATAAATCTCAACAGAAACATCGCATATATGGGAATCGACCAATGCATTAAAATAGTTTAATATCGAACTATTTTCCGGAAAGTATATTATCTTTGTGCCCGAAAAATCCACCCGTCATGACAAACAGCGAACAGGCGCATGAACTTATGCTGCAGATAATCCGTACCCGCCGGGCATTCCGGCAGACGGTACAGCGGATGCTGCGGTCGCACAACGTGGAGATGACCTTCGAGATGCTCCAGGTCATGTACCGCCTCTGGGAACAGCAGGGCATCAGCCAGCAGCAACTCGCGCAACTCACCTCGAAGGACAAGGCTTCGCTCACCAACCTGATCAACAACCTCGTGCGCAAAGGGTGGGTCGCCCGCCGCGAGAATGCCGCCGACCGGCGCAGTCGCCTGATTTTCCTCACGGCAACAGGCCGGGCACTGGCCGGAATCGTCAAACCCATCCTAAAGGGAATTTACGAGCGGGCCGGAGAACACATGGACGCCGGGGAAATGATCCTCGCAACGGCATGCCTGGGAAAACTGAACGGGATACTCGATGAAATCTAAACTCCTCTTCGCATTGCTCCTCCTCATGCCGTGTGCCTCGACGGCACAGCCGGTCCGCAGCCTGTCGCTCGACGAACTGTTCCGGCTCGGGACCGGAAACAGCCTCCGCCTGGCCGCCTCCCGCATCGGCGAAAGCCTTGCCGGCGAGCAGGAACTGGATGCACGCACAGGACGGTTGCCCGACATTCGTATCGGGGCAACGACCGGTTACCTGGGCCAACCCGTGGTTTTCAGGCAGGGCCTGACCCGGCCGTCACAGCCCGAAAGCCCCGACTGGCTCTACAACTACAACATAAGCGTCGTGCAACCCCTCTACGAAGGCGGGCGAATCCGGAGCGGCATCCAGCGTGCAGCGCTCCAACGGCGGATTGCCGCACTGACGGTTACCGACGACGAAGCAGAGGTGCGGATGCTCCTGCTGCGCCACTACCTCGACCTGTTCAGCCTGTACAAACAGCGGGAGCTTTTCGCCCGGAATATCGAAGAGGCCGAGCGGCGTCTGGGCGACATCCGCCGCATGCGGAACGAAGGCCTCGTTACGCGCAACGACGAGATACGCAGCGAACTCGAACTGACTAACTTCCGGCTGAGCAGCCGCGAGACCGACGACAACATCGCCATCGTATCCCAGCAACTCGACCTTCTGTTGGGGCTTGACGAATCGCTGCTGCTGAAACCCGACACGGTGGCGCTGGCCGCCGTGAGTCCCCTCGGCGCATATGCCGACTATGTCGAAGAGGCCTGCGACAACTATCCGGGGCTGAATATCGCGCGGCGGAATATCGACCTGGCACGGACCGACGTAAGGATCGCCCGTTCGGCCTATCTGCCCTCGCTGTCGCTCCAGGGAGCCAATACGCTGGCCCGCCCGCTTACAACGACGATGCAGGACCTTTTCGCCAACAACTGGAACATCCAGCTTTCACTGTCGTTCAACCTCTCGTCGCTCTACCGCAACCGCCACAAAGTACAGGAGGCGCGCTATCAGGCCGCACTTTCCGAAAACCGCGAACAGCAGGTCCTGCAAGAGCTGCGCATCCGCGTGCGGAGCGCCTATATCCGGCATCGGGAGGCATTGGAGCGCGTGGAGTCGCTGAGGCTGGCGGAGCAGCAGGCCGAAGAGAATTACCGCATCGTCCGCAACCGATACCTGAACCAGCTTTCGATCCTGACGGACCTGCTCGACGCCAACGGCATCCGCCTGCAGACCGAACTGCAACTCACCGCCGCCCGGGCCGAAACGGTCTATACTTATTATGAACTGCTGCGCGCATGCGGCAACCTGTAATCCGAACATCCGAGATGACAACACATTCCATTCGCCGCAAGCGGCTGAAAAAACTGAAAATAAGGAGTATCGTCATTAACACGGTGTGCATCCTGCTGGTGACGGCCGGAATCGCCTGGGTGGGCGACTTCTTCTGGCGCTACGCCAACTACGTAACCACCAACGACGCCGTCGTGGACCAATACATCTCCCCGGTCAGCGTTCGCGTGCCTGGCTATATCCGAGAAGTGCGTTTTTCCGAACACCAGCAGGTGCGGGCGGGCGACACGCTGCTCTTGCTCGACGACCGCGAGTACCGCATCCGGCTGATGGACGCCGAAGCGGCGCTGATGGATGCACATGCCGCCAAAGAGTCGCTCGGCTCGGGCATCGAAGCCTCGCAGGTCAGCGTCTCCGTACAGGAGGCCAACATTGCCGAGACCAAAGCCCGGCTATGGCAACTCGAACAGCAATACCGCCGCTATGCCAACCTGGTCGAAGAAGAGTCGGTCTCCCGCCAGCAGTATGAACAGGCGAAGGCCGACTACGAGGCGATGCAGGCCCGTTACTCCGCCCTGCTGCACCAGAAAAGCGTCGCTGAGTCGCACTATACGGAGACCGCACACAAAGGCGCCAGCGCCGATGCGGCGATCCGCAGGCGCGAGGCGGAAGTCGAGATGGCGCGGCTCAATCTCTCCTATACGGTGATCACGGCCCCTTACGACGGCTACATGGGCCGCCGTACGCTCGAACCCGGGCAACTCGTACAGGGAGGCCAGACAATCTCCTACCTCGTGCGCGGGAGGGACAAATGGATCACGGCCAACTACAAGGAGACGCAGATCGCCGGCATCTTCATCGGCCAGAAAGTCCGCATCCGTGTCGACGCCTTCCGGGAGCGGATTTTCCACGGGACCGTATCGGCCATTTCCGAGGCGACGGGATCGAAATATGCGCTTGTCCCGACGGACAATGCAGCCGGCAATTTCGTGAAAATCCAGCAGCGCATCCCCGTGCGGATCGACTTCGACGACGCCTCTGCGGAGGATATGGAGCGGCTCCGGGCGGGCATGATGGTCGTAACCGAAGCGGAAAAAGAGTAATCCGATGGCCGTACAGCAACCTCTGAGCGTCCCCGTACGGCCCTGGGTTCCCCGGTGGCTGGCCGTCACGGCGGCCTTTGTCGTCATGCTGCCGATCATCTTTATCAACGGAGCCTATACGGGGTGTATCACCGAGGTCTCCAATACGCTCGGGGTGCTGAGCGAGGACATCAGCATGGCCTATTACGCCACGACAGTCGGCATGGCGGCGGCCTATCCGCTCGTACCGAAAATCCGGTCGGTCGTCACCACCAAGACGATCCTGCTGGTCGACCTTCTGATGCAGGTGTTTCTGAGTTTCGTCTGTGCCCGCACGGGACAGATGGAAGTCGTCGTCATATGCAGTTTCCTGATCGGATTCCTCAAAGCCTTTGCGATGCTGGAGATCATCCTCATGATCCGCCCCTTTTTCAGCCCGGCCAATGTCCGAAGCGAATTTTACGCCTATTTCTACCCGATCGTCTTTTCCGCCGGACAGATTTCGATGTACCTGACAGCCGAACTGGCTTACCGTTATCAGTGGCAATATATGTATTACTTCGTCATCCTGCTGCTGCTGATCGCCATCCTGTTTATCCTCGCGCTGTTTCGCTACGGCCAGAAAAAGATCGTAATTCCGTTCCGCGAGATCGACGGCAGGAGCATGCTGCTGATCGCGGCGGCGCTGCTGATGACGCTTTATGCAGCCACCTATTTCAAGACGCTCGACGGATTCGCGTCGCCGCAGATCGCGGTCGCGGCCTTTACGGCCCCCGTCCTGCTCTGGCTCTTTCTCCGCAGGCAGACTTTCCGCAAAAACCCCTACCTGCACCTGGAACTGCTCAACAGCGCCAAAGCGCTGATCGGCTATACATTCATGATCTTCGTCATGTTCCTTTCGGCGACCAGTTCACTGGTGACACCCTATCTGACATCGGTGCTGCGCGTCGACAGCGTACACGCCAACTCGATCTACCTGTGGATGCTGCCGGGATTCGCATGCGGGGCCTTCGTCTGTTTCTGGTGGCTGCGGTGGCAGCGATGGCGGTTTCGCTACCTGATCGCATGGGGACTGTCCTGTTTCGCGCTCAGCCTGGCCATTATCTATTTCGGGGTCTCGGCATCGGGACGCTACGAGATGCTGTTCCTGCCGATGGCGCTGCGCGGCATGGGCATGATGATTCTCTTCATAGCCTTCGGCGTATACGTCGTCGAGGAACTCGACCCGAAACTGATGATCTACAACGCATTTTTCCTGATTACCTGCCGTTCGGTACTGGGCCCGGCCTTCGGATCGGCTTTTTTCAACAACCTGCTCTACCGGACCCAGCTCGGCAACATGAACCGCCTGGCAGAACACCTGACCCTCCAGGATCCGCTCGCAGCACAGCAATACGCCTCCGCCCTGCAACAGGCCGCAGCACACGGAAACGGAGCCGCTGAGGCGGGGCAACTGGCCGTAAACGGCCTTTACTCAACGCTTCAGGTACAAAGTCTGCTGGTAAGCGTGAAGGAGATCGTGGGCTATGTGCTGTTCGTCGCAATCGTCATGGCCGTCGTTGCATGCTTCATTCCGTTCCACAAAACCCTGAAGGTAGCCATCGTCAAAACAGGCGAAGACATGGTCTGATTTCTTCCGAGACCTTTTTTGTTGACACGTCGGGCGGCAACGTAACGAATCTATTCCTATATTTGTAAATAACTATCCGACAAACCTTTTTACCAATCAATACAAACTTGTCCATTGCCATGAAACCAGAAGACAATCGCAAAGAGTACACAAACGGTGAGATCGTGATAATCTGGCAGCCGAAACTCTGCGTCCACGCAGGCGTCTGCGTAAAGATGCTGCCCAAGGTTTACAACCCCAAAGAGAGGCCTTGGGTAAAGCCGGAAAACGCGACGACGGCCCAGCTCATTGCACAAATCGAAAAATGCCCTTCGGGAGCGCTGTCCTACCGCATGGCTGAAAAGTAACCGGACGGACAACGCAATAGCCCCGGGAACCGACGGTTCCCGGGGCTATATCAGACAAAAAACCGGACGCCTTGCGGCATCCGGTTTTTTCTTGTCCTGCTGCAAATTACTTGCGGTAGATTTTCGTGTAGCCATAGATAGCCTCGTCGCCGAGCTCCTCCTCGATGCGGAGCAGCTGGTTGTACTTGGCCATACGGTCCGAACGCGATGCCGAACCGGTCTTGATCTGACCCGAGTTCGTAGCCACGGCGATGTCGGCAATGGTCGAATCCTCGGTCTCACCCGAACGGTGCGACGTTACCGACGTATAACCTGCGCGGTGAGCCATCTCGATAGCATCGAGCGTCTCGGTCAGCGTACCGATCTGGTTTACCTTGATCAGGATCGAGTTGGCACAACCCATCTCGATGCCCTTCTTCAGGAAATCCACGTTCGTCACGAACAGGTCGTCACCCACGAGCTGGCACTTGTCGCCCAGTTCGGCGGTCAACATCTGCCAGCCTTCCCAGTCGTTCTCCGACATACCGTCCTCGATCGAGTCGATGGGGTATTTGGCAACGAGTCCCTTCAGGAACTCGACCTGCTCCTTCGACGTACGCTTGGCTCCCTTGGCGCCCTCGAACTTCGTGTAGTCGTAAACGCCGTCCTTGAAGAACTCCGACGAAGCGCAGTCCATACCGATCGACACATCGCCGCCCTCGCACTTGCGGCCGGGCTTGTAACCTGCCATCTTGATAGCCTCGATGATCGACTCGATGGCATCCTCCGTGCCGTTGAGCGCGGGAGCAAAACCACCCTCGTCGCCTACGGCCGTCGAGAGATTGCGGTTGTGGAGTACTTTCTTCAGGTTGTGGAACACCTCAGCACCCATGCGGATACCCTCCTTGAACGAAGCGGCGCCTACGGGACGGATCATGAACTCCTGGAATGCGATGGGAGCGTCCGAGTGCGAACCGCCGTTGATGATGTTCATCATCGGAACGGGCAGCGTCTTGGCGTTCGAACCACCGATATAGCGGTAGAGCGGCATGCCGAAATAGTCGGCAGCGGCGCGTGCAACGGCCAGCGATACGCCGAGGATGGCGTTGGCGCCGAGCTTCGACTTGGTAGCGGTTCCGTCGAGGGCGATCATGGCCTTGTCGATACCTACCTGGTCAGCAACGTTCATACCGATGATGGCCGGGGCGATCACCTCGTTGACGTTCTTCACGGCGTTCAGTACGCCTTTGCCCAGGTAACGGCTCTTGTCGCCGTCACGAAGCTCCAGAGCCTCGTTCTCGCCCGTCGATGCGCCGCTCGGAACGGCAGCGCGACCAAATGCGCCCGATACGGTACGAACTTCGACCTCGATGGTCGGATTGCCTCGCGAGTCGAGGATCTCCCTTGCGTGAATCTCTACAATCTGCATAGTTGTAATAGTTTGAATTTTATGGTGTTTGAATACTAACTTCCTAAACGGCACCGCAAAGGTACAAAATAATTGTGAATTGCGGATTGTTTATTGTTATTTTTTCACGGCTCCGGCACGTGTTTTTCTGATTCTGCAAGAAATGTGCTATCTTTGTGCCGCGGCACTGGCGCATAATCTGTAAACGACATTCTATCAATGCGAAAAGTCCTTTCGTTCTCGCTCTTTCTGATGCTGGGCCTCGTTGCCTCGCAATTGCTTCCCGGCGCCCTCGGCACGGCGTTTCCGGGCTTCAAGGCAACGACCGATACCCTGCTCTACGTCTGCCTGGGATTCATCATGATCAACGTCGGACGGGAGTTCGAGATCGACAAATCGCGCTGGCGCTCCTACACCGCCGATTACTTCATCGCCATGGCTACGGCCGCGCTGCCGTGGCTGCTGATCGTCCTCTACTACATTTTCGTGCTGCTGCCCTCCGATCTCTGGACCGACTCCGAGGCCTGGAAGGAGAACCTGCTGCTGAGCCGCTTTGCCGCCCCTACTTCGGCAGGTATCCTCTTTACGATGCTCGCGGCGCTGAGCCTTAAAAAAAGCTGGATTTACCGCAAAATACAGGTGCTGGCGATCTTCGACGACCTGGATACCATCCTGCTGATGATTCCGCTGCAAATCCTGATGATCGGCCTCAAGTGGCAGATGTTCGCCATCGTAGGCGTAGTCGTCGTGTTACTCGTCGTGGGCTGGCGGTGGCAGGCGACGTGGAACGTCCGGCAGGACTGGAAACGTATCCTGGGGCTTTCGGTAGTGGTCTGCGGCCTGACGCAACTGCTCTACATCGTCACCGCCCGCTGGTACGGTCCCGAAAACAGCATCCATATCGAAGTCCTGCTCCCGGCGTTCGTGATCGGCATGCTGATGAAGCACAAGGACATAGACACCCCGACCGAACGCCGTACGGCAACGGGCATTTCATTCCTGTTCATGCTGCTGGTAGGGCTGAGCATGCCCCTCGTAACGGGCGACTCGGCAGCCGACGCCGCTCAGGCAGCCGCTTCGGTCACCGCATCGCAGCCGATGATGCCGTGGGGCGTGCTGATCCTGCACGTCGTGGCCGTTTCGATACTCTCCAACCTGGGTAAACTGGTCCCGGTCTTCTTCTACCGCGACCGGAAACTGAGCGAGCGGCTCGCTCTCTCGATCGGCATGTTCACCCGCGGCGAAGTGGGTGCAGGCGTAATCTTCATCGCTCTGGGCTACAACCTCGGAGGCCCGGCGCTGATCATCTCGGTACTGACGCTCGTATTGAACCTGATCCTGACGGGCGGATTCGTCGTCTGGGTCAAAAAACTGACCCTGAGAAGCTATACCCCCGAAGAATAACCTTTTGCCTCCATGAAAAAATACGCACTGATCCTAATCACCGTCCTGCTGGCAGGAGCCGTCCGGGCGCAGAAATACGAAAAAAATATCCTGGGTATCCGCGCCGGCGTCAACGTGTCGAAATACGACATCTCGGCCGAAGACATGCAGATCAGCACCGGTTCGCGCGCGGGATTCAACTTCGCCGTAACGGACCAGGTCCTGCTCCACCGCAGCCTGCCGCTCTACATCGAAACGGGCGTCGGTTTTTCGAGCCTCGGCAGCCGGGCCGCAGCCCCGATATACGACCAGATCGAGACCATGACCATGCGGCCGTTCTACCTCCAGGTTCCCCTGCTCGTCAACTACCATTTCCTCATCGGGGGCCTCGTCACGATCCAGCCCTTCGCAGGCGTTTACGGCGGCGTGGGCGTGCGGGGCATGATGAAAACCCAATACGGGAGCGAGGATTTGTTCGGCGACCGGGGGATTCTCTCCCGGATGGATTTCGGCGTGCGTGCAGGCGTCGGATTCGTCGTAAGGCGCATCTACCTGGGAATAAACTACGACATCGGCTGCCGGGACCAGTTCCGGGGCGGGGATTTCTTCTACTACACGCTCCGGCCCGAAAGCGCCGAAATCCGCAACAACAGCCTCACGGTAAGCATCGGTTACAATTTCTGACCGGCAAGTTGCCACCACACAGCGGGACGCACCCTTCGGGGTTGCGTCCCGTCTCGTTTCGGCGATGTATTCCGCCGGATTCGTTTCACAAATAGCACATTTCGTTGAAAACCCGCTCGGTTCGGACGTATATTCAAAAAACTTTTTTTATCTTTAGCGTACCGTTTTGGACAAGAAACGGCTAAAATTAACCTCACTTTTTTATAAACGTATGAAAAAAACACTCCTTCTTCTGACGGCAGTTCTGCTGGCGAGCGCGGTCTCGGCGCAAAATTACGAAAAAAACATCCTCGGCGTCCGCGCCGGCCTCAACCTGTCGAGCTACTCGATTTCGGCCGGAGGTGCGTCCATCAGCACCGACTCGCGGGCCTCGTTCCATGTTGCCGTGACTGATCAGATCCTGCTCTGCAACAAACTGCCCTTCTACCTCGAAACCGGGCTCGCCTTCTCGAGCCGCGGCGGCAAGGTCGACGGCGTGAGCTTCCGTCCCTCCTACCTGCAAATCCCCGTGCTGGTAAACTATCACTTCAACATCAAGGACATCGTTACGATCCAGCCGTTCGCAGGTCTTTACTACGGGTTCGGCATCGGCGGCAAGATGAAAGCAGGCGGCGAGAAGGCTGACATCTTCGGCGACGAAGGCGGGCTGAAACGTTCCGACCTGGGGGTGCGTCTGGGCGCAGGCGTCGTCTGGAACCGCATCTACTTCGGGCTGGGTTACGACATCGGCTGTCTGAATCTGGTCAAGGAGAGCGACGGCGAGGGCACGCTGCGCAACAACTGCTTCACGATCAGCGTCGGATACAATTTCTAATCCGGCCCTGCGCCAATAAAAAAGGGACGCCCGTGAGGCGTCCCTTTTCCGTTCCGCATAAACGGTTATTCACGCAGCAGCACCGACGAATCGCCGTAGCTCAGGAAACGGAAACCGTGCCCGAGGGCATAGTCGTAAATCCGCTGCCAGTCGTCGCCCACGAAAGCCGAAACCAGCAACAGGAGCGTCGATTTGGGCTGGTGGAAATTGGTAACGATATTGCGCACGATGCGAAACTCGTAGCCCAGCGGCGTGATCATGATCTGCGTCGAGGCTTTCAGGCGGTCGAGGCCCTGCTCATCCATATACCGCAGCAACACCTCCAACGCCTCGCGGCCCGAAAACTCCGCGGGAATGTCGTACAGTTCCCACTGCCCCACGACCCGCCCGGCGTCGGGCGTCCCGGCCGTGCGGATGCGCCACGCAAGGGCCGCAAGCGATTCGAGCGTACGTACCGAAGTCGTGCCCACGGCCGTGATGTGTCCCCACCGTTCCAGCAGACGGGCCGCCGTCGCGCGGCGCACCTCGAAATGCTCGGTGTGCATCGGGTGTTTCGCGGCGTCCTCGTCCTTCACGGGCAGGAACGTTCCCGCTCCGACATGGAGCGTCACCTCCTCGAACCCGAATCCGCGGGCTTCCATCCCTTCGATCAGCTCCGGGGTGAAATGCAGCCCGGCGGTCGGCGCCGCCACCGAACCTTCGAACTTCGAATAGACGGTCTGGTAGCGCGTGTTATCGATCTCTTCGCTCTCGCGGTTCAGGTAGGGCGGAATCGGAATGCGCCCGAGATATTCCAGCAACTGCCCGAAAGTCATCGGGGCCGTCCACTCGAAACGCACGACGCACTCGCGTCCGTGGTCCTCGACGAGCCACGCGCGGAGCGATTCGGCGCGGCCTTCGCAGTCGAAATTGATCTCGACGTGCCCTTCCTTCCACTTCTTGCGGTTGCCCACGATGCACGACCATGCGCACTGCCCCGTGACAGCGAACGCCCGCTCATAATCGGCCGGGTCGTGCGGTTCGAGGCAGAACACCTCGATACGCGCCCCGGAGGGTTTGTGCATGATGATCCGGGCCCGGATCACCTTCGTGTTATTGAAAACCAGCAGTTCGCCCGCCGGCAACACGTCGCCGATGTCGGCGAACTGCTTTTCCCCTATTTCACCGCCCCGCCAGACGAGCAGTTTCGAGGCGCTGCGCTCCGCAAGCGGGAATTTGGCGATCCGCTCGTCGGGAAGGTCGTAATCGAAGCGGTTGATGTCGATATGTCGTTCCATATTTTGCCCGAAATTATGCGGCAAAGTTACTATTTTTTGTAACTTTGCGGCGCTTCTTCCTGCAAAGAAAAGCAAAATCTCCCCTTTTAAACGGGGAGATTCAGCGGGATTCCCGACACGAAACCGGGGGCACGGCCCCTTTTAACGAAAGCAGAGACGGGTTTCACATCGGGAACACCATTGGCCCACAAAGCCGTGAAAGCCGTCTCTGCCCTTGTTAAAACTATGAAAACCGACTTTCTGGTTATCGGTTCCGGCGCTGCGGGCCTTTCGTTCGCGCTGAAAGCCGCAGCCCACGGCCACGTGACGATCGTGACCAAAGGCGAGATCGAGGAGTGCAACACCAATTACGCACAAGGCGGCATCTGCTCGGTAACGTATGCTCCCGACACGTTCGAAAAACACATCCACGACACGTTGGTCTGCGGCGCAGGCAAATGTGACGAGAAA
Source organism: Alistipes montrealensis (assembly GCF_018362775.1). Taxonomy (GTDB): domain Bacteria; phylum Bacteroidota; class Bacteroidia; order Bacteroidales; family Rikenellaceae; genus Alistipes; species Alistipes montrealensis. The sequence goes on along the minus strand of NZ_JAGYXY010000004.1, from coordinate 21,527 downwards.
GCCGTGGAACTGGTCGTCCGGCAGGCCCCGAAACTCATCGCCGACCTGATCGCCTGGGGGACGCGCTTCGACAAGACTCCCGACGGGCGGTTCGAACTCAACCGCGAAGGCGGGCACTCGGAACACCGCATCCTCCATCACGAAGACCTTACCGGAGCCGAAATCGAGCGGGCGCTCGTACAGTCGGTAAAGAGCCATCCGAACATCACCGTACGGGAACACCACTTCGCCATCGACCTGCTGACGCAGCACCATCTGGGCGAATTCGTCACCCGCCACACACGCGGACTGGCCTGCTTCGGGGCCTACGTCCTGAACCTCGACACCAACGAAATCGAGACCATGCTCTCGAAATTCACTGTCGTTGCCACAGGCGGCTGCGGCAACGTCTATTCCACGACTTCGAATCCCAACGTCGCCACGGGCGACGGTATCGCCATGTGCCACCGCGCCAAGGCGATCACCGAAAACATGGAGTTCATCCAGTTCCACCCCACGACGCTCTACAACCCCGGCGAGAAACCCAATTTCCTGATAACCGAGGCCATGCGCGGCTTCGGGGCCATCCTGCGGCTGCCCGACGGCCAGGAATTCATGGACAAATACCATCCGATGAAGTCGCTCGCCCCGCGCGACGTAGTGGCCCGCGCCATCTACCGCGAAATGACCAAACGGGGTTCCGACTTCGTCTACCTCGATGTGACGCACAAGGACCCCGAGGCCGTGAAGAGCCATTTCCCGAACATCTACGAAAAGTGCCTCTCGATCGGCATCGACATCACGAAGGACTGGATTCCCGTCACCCCTGCGGCGCACTACTGCTGCGGCGGCGTGAAGGTCGACACCAACGGCGAGACCTCCGTGAAGCGGCTCTACGCCCTGGGCGAAACCGCCTGCACGGGCCTGCACGGCGCCAACCGGCTGGCCTCGAACTCGCTGATCGAAGCGGTGGTCTACGCCGACCAGGCCGCACGCCACACGGCGTCGCTGCTGGCGAAGGCCGATTTCCAGGAAGGCATTCCCGACTGGGACTTCGAAGGCACGCAGCACACCGAGGAGATGCTGATGATCATCCAGTCGAAACGCGAGATGCAGACGATCATGTCCAACTACGTGGGCATCGTCCGCTCGAACCTCTCGCTCAAGCGCGCCATGCACCGCCTGGAGATACTCTGGCAGGAGACCGAGGAGCTTTACAACAAAACCAAGCCCAACCGCGAACTGTGCGAACTGAGGAACATGATCGCCATCGCCTACCTGGTGATCAAACAGGGGCGAGAGATCAAAGAGTCCGTGGGCTGCCACTATAACGCCGATTACCCGAAAGAATAACACATGACATTACAGGAAGAGATAACACGCCGCCGCACATTTGCGGTCATCGCCCACCCCGACGCGGGTAAAACCACCCTTACGGAAAAACTGTTGCTGTTCGGCGGCGCCATCCATGTGGCCGGAGCCGTCAAGAGCAACAAGATCAAGAAAGGCGCCACGTCCGACTTCATGGAGATCGAACGCCAGCGAGGCATTTCGGTCGCCACCGCCGTGATGGGATTCGAATACCAGGGCTGCAAGATCAACATCCTCGACACCCCGGGCCACGAGGATTTCGCCGAGGACACCTACCGGACGCTGACAGCCGTCGATTCGGTGATCATCGTCATCGACGGCGCCAAAGGCGTCGAGGCCCAGACGCGCAAACTGATGGAGGTCTGCCGCATGCGCAAAACCCCGGTGATCGTCTTCATCAACAAGCTGGACCGCCCCTCGAAGGAGCCGTTCGACCTGCTGGACGAAGTGGAGAAGGAGCTCCGAATCCGTGTGCGGCCGCTGGCTTTCCCCATCTCGAACGGCCCCACGTTCAAGGGCGTCTACAACCTTTACGAGAAAAACCTCTCGCTCTTCACGTCGGACGAAAAACTGACCGCCGACGCGTCGACGGCCGAAATTTCGGACCTTGCATCGCAGGATCTCGAAGGCTACATCGGTGCAAAATTCGCCGAACAACTGCGCTCCGATGTCGAACTGGTCGAGGGCGTCTACGACGAATTCGACCGCGAGGCTTACCTTAACGGCGAACTGGCCCCGGTCTTCTTCGGCTCGGCGGTGAACAATTTCGGCGTGCGCGAACTTTTGGATTGCTTCGTGCGCATCGCCCCTTCGCCGCGCCCGGCCCCGACCGAAACCCGGCTCGTGGAGGCTGCGGAACCGAAAATGTCCGGCTTCATCTTCAAGATACACGCCAACATGGACCCCAACCACCGCGACCGCATCGCGTTCCTGAAAATCTGCTCCGGCACGTTCGAACGCAACAAGAACTACCTGCATGTGCGCAGCGGCAAGCAGTTGAAATTCTCGTCGCCGACGGCTTTCATGGCCGAGAAGAAATCGGTCATCGACTTCGCCTACCCGGGCGACATCGTGGGCCTGCACGACACGGGCAACTTCAAGATCGGCGACACCTTCACCGAAGGTGAGAAACTCCGTTTCACCGGAATTCCCTCCTTCGCTCCCGAGCAGTTCCGCTACATCGAAAACGCCGACCCTCTGAAATTCAAGCAACTGGCCAAAGGCGTCGACCAGTTGATGGACGAAGGCGTGGCGCAGTTGTTCACAAGCTCGCTCAACGGCCGCAAGATCATCGGCACGGTGGGCGCGCTCCAGTTCGAGGTCATCCAGTACCGCCTGGAGCACGAGTACAACGCCGCGTGCCGTTGGGAACCGATCTCGATCTACAAAGCCTGCTGGATCGAAAGCGACAACGCGGCGCAACTGGCCGACTTCAAACGCCGCAAACACACCAATATGGCCGTCGACAAGCACGGCCGCGACGTTTTCCTTGCCGACACGAGCTATGGCCTCGCCCTCGCACAAGACAACTTCAAGGAGATTCGGTTCCACTTCACCTCGGAGTTTTAGCACACGCCAGAACACAAAAAAACCGCCGGAGTCTGCACTCCGGCGGTTTTCGTATCAGGCCGTTACGCCTCAGATCATCGGGACTTCGATAACCAGCAACTTTGCGTCCTCGGAGGCCCGGATCAGGAACTCGTCGGCATCCGATACGCCCATTCCGTCGCGGGGACCGAGCTTCTCCCCGGCAACCTCGGCCGAGCCTTCGATCACGAAGACATAAGCCCCGTTTCCGTGAAGGTTCATGCGGTACTGTACCTCCCGCCCGGCGTCGAGGTCGAGCGTATGGAACCACGCCGTCTGGTGAATCCAGCCCACGTTTTCGCCGCCGCAGCCTTCCGGAGCGACGATCAGCCGGAACTGGTTACGCTTTGCGGGCGCGAGTTCGATCTGGTTGTAGCGGGGCGTGTGGCCCTCGGCATCGGTGATAACCCAAATCTGCAGGAACTTCACCGGTTCTTCGCGGCTGGCGTTCATCTCGCTGTGGGTAATGCCCGTACCGGCGCTCATCACCTGCAGCTCACCCGGCTTGAGCACCTGCATATTGCCCATGCTGTCGCCGTGCTTCAGGGCTCCCGAAAGAACGAGCGAAACGATCTCCATATTGTCGTGGGGATGCGTCCCGAAGCCCTCGCCCGGGGCCACCGTATCGTCGTTGAGCACCCTGAGGGCCCCGAAGTGAATCCGCTCGGGATCGTAATATCCGGCGAAGCTGAAGGTATGGTGTGTCCGGAGCCAGCCGTGATCGGCGTACCCGCGGGTCGCGGCTCTGTGAATCGTCTTTTTCATAATTGCATTTATTTAATAATCACTATATAATAAACGCAAAATCAGTGCCGATATTGTGTCTATGCCAACTCCAGGTTGCTCACGCGGTCGGTCGTCGCAAACCCGAAATCGGGGTAGACATAAAGCCCGAAACGCGGCTCAGTTTCACCGTGCGTATAGGCCCAGATCGAGGCGTAATCCTCCGGGTCCTCGCCCATGCGGTCCAACTGGCGCAGGTAGGCGGCCAGCGATTTGTTCTCGACGATGAATATCTCGCCCATACTGTCGATGATCGGGCTGTGGTGACGCGTCCGGTCGTGGTCGAAACGCAGCAGTCGCCTGCCCCCGGCCGTAATGCCCACCAGCCGGAACGACATGCTCTTGCCGATGGCCGGAAGGTTCAGCACGCTGCGGTCCGTGGCGAGGAACGGAAGGTGGTGCTTGCGCATGAAGCGGCGGATTTTCCCGGCCGTATCCTGTCCGTCGGCAAGCAGATCGTCGAGTTCAGCCGCCTGCTCCGGGGTAAGCCGCCCGTAAATTTTCTCCTCAACCTGCTCCTGCATCGAACGGCTGTTGGGGGTGAAGACGGCGTAATTCTCCTGAAAGCCCTTGACCGAAAAGGTATAATAACAAACAACGCCGAGCGAATTGAGCACCTGCCTCAGGCGCGTAGTGTGCCCGCGGCGCGACGCAGCCACGGTGTAAACCAACTGATTGGTGATAAGCCACCCCGCCGAAAGGATTTTCCGGATGGCCTCCTCCGCTTCGGGGGTCACCTCGAGCGGCGTCTGGAAATGGGTCTGGATGATAAACTGCTGCACCCCGACCGCCGAAGCCTTTTCGCGGAACTCGCGCAGGATTTCGACCAGTTCGTCGTTCACGCGCATCGGCAGGTAAGCCGGCAGGCGCGAACCGAGTCTCACGCGCTGCAACTCGGCATATTTCTCGCCGTCGGGACGTTCGGCGTTGGCCCGGCGCTTGCGGCAGGCCATGCGGTAAACCGCTTCGAGGATGTTGCGAAGCGTTTTGTTCTGGCTCATCAGGGCGTCGCCTCCCGTGATGAGGATGTCGCGCAGCTGGGTGTCCTCCTCGAAATAGTTCATCAGGCGGCGCAGTTTGTGGTCCCAACTCTCCTTCGGGCGCAGGGCCTCGAATTCGAAATTGAGGCGCTCGCTCTGGAAATCGTACATCCGCTGACACGAAGCGCACAGTCCGCCGCAGGCGCGGCCCATCGTGTCGGGAATCAGGATCGCCACCTCCGGATACCGGCGGTGGATATTGTGCCCGTCGGGCAGCAGCCACCCGGCGGCATTGGGTTTTCCGGCCTCGACGACATCCTCGCGTTCCCAGGCGCGGATCTGTCCGTAGGTCTCGACCAACTGCGGCGAATAGAGGATGTAACTGCGGATGGCGGCATCGTCGTAGCCGTCGCCCGTCACATCGAGCAGCGAAAGGTAGTAGGGTGTGGCAAAGAAGGGCATTCCCTTCTTGCGGGCTTTCGAGAGCAGGTACATCGTCTCCGACGAGAGCGAATTGCCCAGGAAGCGGTTCAGCTCCGAGGGGCTTTTCACGGCCATGGCCAGTTGGAAGCGAAAATCGCCCCACCAGTCGGCAACCTGCCGGTATTTCTCTTCGTAGGTCATGCCGCCGGCAAACAGGAAGCGCGACGGAGTTTTCGACTTGCGGTTCTCGATCTTCTGGATCAGCAGGTGGAGCATCCGCTCGCGGTTGTCGGCGCGGATAGCCTGCACCGCTTCGTCCTGTCCCGAGGGCCAGCGTTCGGTGCGGCTGCGCACGCGCTGCGGCGAAGGGAGCGGAATCCCGGGAGTTTCCAGCAGGCGGAAAAGGTGATACAGGTCGACGAACAGATCAGTGGGCATCTCGGGATCTTCGAGTTTCCCTGCAAGGAACTGCCACAACAGCGTAAGCGTTTGCACTTCCATCTGCCGGTCGGTGGATAATTCGTGGACCTCACGTCCATCGTAATCGATCAACAGTCGAATCTGCTCCGCCGCTTCGCCATCCGCCGCCCGATGTCCTTCAAGAAACTCCCGGAGCCGCGTGCGAAACTGCCCGCCGTCGCTGCTGGCGTCGGCGAGAGCCGCAAGGCCGGGAAGCTCCTGGCGATAGAGCTGTCCGAGCTGGGAAAGGGTCAGTGCAAGCATTTTCTTTTGTTTCATAAGCATAATCGTATAAGAGTTGTAACCATTCAAAACAGGCCGGCAAATTTCGGAACGCTCCGGCCCTCGAATTATATTCGGGGCGATAATATAGTAAAAATTTTTAAGATTTTCAAGGCCCGCCCTGCAAATTCCTCCGCTTTTAACCAAAATTCCGTAAAAATTTCACAAAACACCTCCGGAGCCTCTTTTTGCAGGTAAAATAAGGCGGTTTCGTTCTGCAACTTGCGAAAGTTTCGATTTTTTATTATTTTTGCTCCGATACCGATACATTATTCGCCCAACCCCAAACAACCGAAAAATGAAAAGACTGCTGTTGCTCGCACTCTTCGCCGCCACGGCGGCCTCGGCAAAAGCTCCCGCCGAACGCTGGCTCGACCCCGAATGCTTCGATGTCGGCCGCGCCCCGATGCGCACGAGTTTCATCGCCTTTCCCACGGCCGCCGATGCTATTCCCGAAAACGATTACACCCGTTCGCCTTTCTACCGCACGCTCAACGGCGAATGGACCTTCCTGCGCGTAGACCGCCCGGGAGCCGAACCCGAAGGATTCTTCCGCACCGGGCACGACGATTCGGCATGGGGCGTAATGCCCGTACCGGGGATTTGGGAAGTGAACGGCTACGGCGATCCGGTCTACACCAACAAACCCTATCCGTGGCACAAGTTCTTCGAAATGCGCGCCCCGCTGGTTCCCTACGAACAGAACTACACGGGACTCTACCGCCGCACGGTGGCTGTTCCCGCCGACTGGAAGGGCCGCGACGTATTCGTCCACATCGGCTCGGCCACTTCGAACGTAACACTCTGGGTCAACGGCCGCGAGGTGGGTTACAGCGAAGACAGCAAACTCGAAGCCGAATTCGACATCACCCGCTTCCTGACGCCGGGCAGCGACAACCTGATCGTGATGCGCGTCAACCGCTGGTGCGACGGCTCGTTCCTCGAAGACCAGGATTTCTGGCGTCTTTCGGGCATCGGCCGCGACTGCTACCTCTACGCCCGCGACAAACGCCGGCTGGCCGATGTACGGCTTACTCCCGACCTTAAGAACGACTACCGCGACGGCACGCTGCGCGCCGAAATCGCCACGACGCCGGGCGTCGGCAGTGTACGGCTGACGCTGCGCGACGATGCGGGCAAGGCGCTCGACACCCGCACGCTCAAACCCCGCCGGAACAGCGCCGAAACGCAGTTCGAAGTTGCCGCCCCGAAGCAATGGAGCGCCGAAGCGCCGAACCTCTACACGCTCACGGCCGAAGCCCTCGCCGCCGACGGCTCCGTGATCGAAGCCGCGGCTTTCCGCGTCGGATTCCGCAAAGTCGAAATCCGCGACGGACAACTGCTCGTCAACGGCAAACCGATCCTGATCAAAGGCGTCAACCGCCACGAAATGGAGCCCAACACGGGTTACTACACGACGCGCGAAGAGATGATCCGCGACATCCGCGAGATGAAACGCCTCAACATGAATGCCGTGCGCACGTGCCACTACCCCGACACACCGCTGTGGTACGACCTCTGCGACGAGTACGGACTCTACGTCGTGGACGAGGCCAACATCGAGTCGCACGGCTATTACTACCGCGACAAGGCAAAAAACCTCGCCGGAAATCCCGCCTTCGCCGCCGCACACCTCGACCGCAACCGGCGTATGGTGTTCCGCGATTTCAACCACCCGTCGATTATCGTCTGGAGCACGGGCAACGAGGCCGGAAACGGCCCCAACTTCGAACGCTGCTACGACTGGATCAAGGCTTTCGACCCGTCGCGCCCCGTGCAATACGAACAGGCCTCCTACCACAAGGACTACAACACCGACATCGTCTGCCCGATGTACTGGAGTTACGAGCAGTGTGAGAAATACCTCGCCGAGAATCCCCAGAAACCGCTGATTCAGTGCGAATACGCCCACGCCATGGGCAACTCGATGGGCGGATTCAAGGAGTACTGGGACATGACCCGCCGCGAACCCAAATACCAGGGCGGATTTATCTGGGACTTCGCCGACCAGGCCCTCGCCTGGCGCAGCCCCGAAGGCAAACTTACCTACCGTTACGGCGGCGACTACAATGCCGTCGACGCTTCGGACAGCACCTTCTGCTGCAACGGCGTGCTGGCCGCCGACCGTTCGTGGCATCCCCACGCCTACGAAGTGAAGCAGCAGCACCAGTCGATCCACACCACGCCCCGCGACCTGAAGAAGGGCATCGTAAACGTTTATAACGAAAACTTCTTTACGGACCTTTCGCCCTACCGCCTCCTTTGGGAGATCACATCGGACGGACGCCCCGTGCTGAGCGGCTACGTCGAGCACCTCGACGTAGCTCCGCAGGCTACCGCCTCCGTAACGCTGGGTTACAAACCCGAACAGGTCTACGCCCTGGGCGGCGAGCTGCTGCTCACGGTCCGCTACCAGCTTCGCGAACAGCAGGGCCTGCTCGACGCACTCTACGAAGTGGCTGCCGACCAGTTGACGCTGCGCGAGGACGACCCGGCGGCCCGCTTCGCCGCAACGCCTCCCGCCGGAACGCTCCGCGTCGCGGACAAAACCGTTTCGGGCGAAGGATTCTCAGTCTCGTTCGATCCGGCAAGCGGATTCATCAACTCCTACAAACTCCGCAACGTGGAACTGCTGGCAGGCCCTATCCGCCCCAACTTCTACCGCGCGGCCACGGATAACGACCTCGGCGTACGCCAGACCGGGAAATACCCCGACAGCCACATGTGGGCCAAAGCCGAGCCGGAACTCGTCAACTTCACCCTCACGCCCCGCGACAACGAAGTGAAGATCGTCGCCGACTACACGCTCCCGAACGTCGGTGCGAAACTGAATCTGACGTATTCGATCGCCGCCGACGGTTCGGTCCGCGTCAGTGAAACGATGACCGCCGATCCCGCCCGCAAGGATGTCGCCGACCTGATGCGCTTCGGCATGGCCTTCGAAACCCCGGGCATGTTCGACGCCGTGGAATACTACGGCCGCGGTCCGATGGAAAACTACGCCGACCGCGCCAGCGCAGCCTTCGTAGGACACTATGCACAGCGCGTTGCCGACCAGTTCCACATGAAATACGTCAGCCCGCAGGAGTCGGGAACACGCAGCGACCTGCGCTGGTGGCGACTGACCGACGCCTCGGGCCTCGGCGTCGAAATCTGCTCCGACGGCGACTTCTCGGCTTCGGCCATCCCCTACTCCATCCCGCAGCTCGACAACGGCTCGCCGGAGTATGTCCGCCATCCGAGCGACCTTGTCCCCGACGGCCGTACGCACGTCAACATCGAAAGCGTCCAGTCGGGCCTGGGATGCGTCAACAGTTGGGGCCGCCTTCCGCTCCCCCAATACCTGCTGCCCTACGGCGACTACGCCTTCAACTTCCTCCTGCGTCCCGTTGCCGGAGGACGATAGCCCGATAACCCCAATGCAAGAGCCGCAACCCGGAAAGGTTGCGGCTCTTGCGTTTACATATAACAAACAAGTCCCGGAGCATAAACTCCGGGACCTGCCAAATACACCGTTACGGCTTTTACCTTTTCGTTTGAAGATACGCTTCGTGGAGGCAGTAATATTTCATTTTAAACAACACGTAGACAGCGGAAAGCAATACGATGACAGCGCCGAAATAAACCCATCCGTTGACCGGCAGACAGATGGCCCCGAACGAGATTACAACCTGCAAAAGTGCATAGATCGCAGAAACTACCACATGCGGAATCTTCAGTTCATTGGCCATCAACTGGTATACATGTTTCCGGTGCGCTTCGAAGATATTTTCCCGCAGCAACAACCGGTGACAGATCGTCAGCACAGAATCCACCCCATAGACCACGAGGAAAACCAGATACCAGAGATTCCCGGTCCGAAGAATCAACGCGCCCAGCATAAACAGCAGGATAAAAGCTATGGAAACCGCCCCTACATCACCCGCAAAACACCGGGCCTTCGGACGGAAATTGAACCAGCAGAAAACCAATACGCTCAGAACCGCTACCCAAATCAACTGCGGATCGATAAACGCCTCCCGGGCATTGACGACAACCAACGGCAGCAATACCGAAAGCGAATACCCGCCCGTAATGCCGTTGATCCCATCCATGAAATTATAGGCGTTGATGATACCCGTGCAGACGATCCACGCCGAAAGAAGATACCACCACTGCCCAGCCGAAAAAAGACCCAGTTGATAGAACATCAGCAACATCGCTGCAAAATGCACCGCAATCCGGATTCTATTGGGAACCGAATGCACATCGTCGGCAAAACTGATCGCAGCTATCAGCGTGAGCCCCGCCAGGAACCACGGATACTGAAACCCGTAGAACGCCGCATAAAGCCACATCCCGAAAAGGAATATAACTCCGCCGCCGCGAAGCGTAATCCGGTTGTGCGAACTCCGCTCATTGGGCTTGTCGATAATATTGAAACGGTCGGCGATCCGAAAATAAAGCAGCTCGGCAAAAACGAGCAAAACTCCAACAATAAATAATTTCATTTCGCATGAAAACTTTTCAGGGTTTTCGCCAGTCCCTCTTCCGCACGCGGAGCGCATTCCGGCTGAGTTCGAATCGTACCAAGAGGCATATTACATATAGGATACGATCTTATCCAGAATTTCATCCTTTGAAAAATTCTTTTTATAATAAGTGAATCCCCGTTTTCCCATATCGGCCAACTCCTGTTTATCCATTTCATAAAGACGGCGTACGTTTCTCGACAAGGTTTCCGCATCGCCGGCATCTGCCGTAAGGCCGCATCCGGCCGCATGAATAACATCGTTGCCAACACCGTCGATCATCGAAAGGACCGGCTTACCGGAAGCCATGTACGCCTGCAATTTAGAAGGAATCGTAAGTGAAAAGATATATTCATTACGAAGGGTAACCAACATAGCATCCGCATGGATGAAGAAGGCAGGCATTTCCGTCACCGGATACCGGCCCAAGAATAAGACCGTACGATCCAGCCCCTCATTTTGCACGATCCGTTCAGCCTCAGCGCGCTTACGGCCATCTCCGACAATTACCCATTTGATCTCAGGAATATCCTTTGTCAAAGAAGCGGCCCGGAGGATCGAATCGAAGTCCTGTGCAGCGCCCACATTCCCGGCAAACATCACCCGAAAACCGTCGGGCATTAAATGTTGGTACTTACAGCTGTCGATATTTCCCCGAGCACAAAACAAATCCTCCGCCCAATTCGGTGTATAGACTATCTTATCCTCAAAAGGACCTTTTGCGCAGATGGAACGATGAAATGCTTCCGACTGGACAAAGAGCGTGTCGCACTTCGCATAAATCCGCCTTACCATGCTTTCGAGGTATCTGTGCACGAACCGATTGTTTACGTCTCCAGCGGCAGAAACACTTTCCGGCCATAGATCCTGCACCCAAAGGCCGACCTTGCATTTATACTTTTTCTTCAGCATAAGGGCCGGATATGCCTGCGTTATCGGAGACAACTGAAAGCACAGCACATAATCATATTCTATTTTATGAAACAATGCATAAAGGCTTCCGAAAAAAGCAAATGACAGATAATTGGCAGCCAGGCGGATAGCCGTGCCCTGTCCCCGGCGGACCACCGGAATCCTAATAATCTCGGCTCCTTTGTAATTCTCTTTCTTAATTCCCCAGAAACCGTACCCTTCGAAATACGCTCCCTTCGGATAGTTCGGTTTCCCGGTAAGCACTGTAACGGAATGTCCGCGTTCGACCAAACTGGCTGCGAGATCATTTACTTTAAACTCTTCCGGATAGAAATATTGACTTACCAACAGGATTCTCATAGCCGGTAATTCGAATCATACAAGTAACCATGACTGTCCATCCACTCCTTCTGCTCCTCCAGCATCCGACGATACCCCGGAATTGTATAGTCCAACCGGGTAGAACGGGCAATACTTTTATCCACGCCATTGGCATCCACCGGAAGGATCTCGATATCTCGCTGCCAAATTTCCCGAAACAGACAAAGCAGGTCGTATTTACTGATACCTTCCCCGTTACTCAACTGAATCAAACCCGTGCACTCGGTCTGGATGGCATAATCAATCGCCTTGGCCAATTCCAATGTGGTAACACCGCCCCAGATTGCCGTTTTAAACCCATTTACAGAGCCTGTTTGATGCATAAACCAATGGAAAAGCCCCTCACCATTTACCTTCAGTTCCGGCCCGATGATCGACGTACGGAGCGTCAAGTCCTTGTCGTTAATAACCTCACCCATCGCTTTGCTGCGCCCATAAGTATCGTCAGCATCGCGGAAATCCGTCTCCGAATAATTCCCTTTTCGACCTGAGAACACGCAGTCCGTACTGATATGGACGAGTTTTGCCCCAACTTCATCTGCCAGAGCTTTCAACTGATGCGGGAAATAGGCATTGATATAAATCGCATTGTCAGGATGTTCCTTGGACCCCCGAATCAATACGCCCACACAATTCAGGATAATATCGGGCCGAACAGTATGAACCACATCCGCAACAGCCCTCCGATCCGTCACATCGACTACGATGCTGGCGTCCGTCAACGGAGTCCGGAAAACAACATTTGTCAACTCGTAATGTCCCGTCCCTTGCAAATAATAATAAGCCATATGCCCGGCCATGCCTGTTGCACCGAAGAGCAAAATTTTCTTTTTATTCATAGGTCATTCGCTCTCGTTATGCCAAACCGTACGATTCACATAATCCGTATAGGAAAGGATGATGCGCACGACTTTTTTCGACACATTGTCCGCCGCATAATCAGGAATGGAATGGATAGCATCTGTCCCCTCCGCATGTTGAGAGGTTACAACATCAATGGAGTCCAGAATACGCTTGCTGTTCAGGCCTGTCATAATCAGCGTACCCTCATCCATTCCTTCCGGACGCTCATGGGCTTGACGGATCGTGATTGCGGGAAAATGCAGAATAGAAGACTCTTCGGTAATCGTTCCGCTATCCGAGATCACGCAGAAAGCGTTCATCTGGAGTTTTATATACTCCATAAATCCGAATGGCTTCATAAATTCGATCATCGGATTAGTGTTTGTAAAACCGATCTCTTCCAATTTCTTGCGGGTACGCGGATGGGTCGAAACAATAACTTTCTTTCCGTATTTGGCTGTAATTGCATTTAAAGACGCCAAAAGGTCCGTAAAATTCTTCTCCGAATCCACATTCTCCTCACGGTGTGTACTCACGATAAAGTATTCACCTTTCTTCAGTCCTTCTTTCTCCAGGACATCGTTCTTCTCCACTTCAGGAAGGTGATATTTCAGCACTTCGGTCATGGGTGATCCCGTCTTAATCACAGTCTCGGGACGAAGCCCTTCCGCAAGCAGATAACGACGGGCATGCTCGGACAACGGCATGTTGATATCACTTAGATGATCGACGATCTTACGGTTGATCTCTTCGGGGACACGCTGATCGAAGCAACGGTTGCCGGCCTCCATGTGGAAGATCGGAATTTTCTTTCGTTTGGCTGAAATCACCGAAATACAACTGTTGGTATCCCCATAAAGCAGAAGCGCATCGGGACGAATCCGCTCCATCAGTTCGTCTGACTTCAGAATAACGTTGGCAATCGTCTCCGCAGCATTCCTGCCGGCCGCATCCAGGAAATAATCCGGTCTGCGAATATGTAATTCGTTGAAGAATATCTCATTCAGTTCATAATCGAAATTCTGTCCCGTATGAACTATAACGTGATCGGTATACTTATCCAGTTCAGCCATCACACGACTCAATTTAATAATTTCGGGTCGCGTTCCGACGATGGTCATTACTTTCAACATGGCAATATTTTTCTCAGATAGTTTATTAAACAGGTCCGCCTATCGGGGGTATCATTCACTTCTTATTTCGCGGGATTTAGCTTTCGGCTCCAGTCCCAGATCCTCACGGATAAAGCGGAGTTTGAGCAGGAGTTCCTTCATCCCAGCCACGTCCAGACGGCGCGTGTTGTGGCTGTGGTAATCCTCGATCTTCGATACCTCCTCGTTGCCTTTCGTGAAAAACTTGTCGTAATTCAGATCGCGCGTATCGCAGGGAATACGATAATATCCACCCATATCTTCGGCGCGCACCATCTCTTCTCGGGTTACCAGCGTCTCATAAAGCTTCTCGCCGTGACGCGTACCGATAACCCGGACCTCAGTCTGCAGGTATTTCGGGGAAATCTTTGCATAAGTCTCTTTAAGCGCCTGAGCAAGTGTCGCAAGCGTGGCTGCCGGAGCCTTTTGTACGAAAAGATCGCCATTGCGACCATGCGTAAAGGCATAAATCACAAGGTCCACGGCATCGTCAAGCGTCATCATAAAGCGTGTCATATCCGGGTCGGTAATGGTAATAGGCCGGCCGGCCTCCATCTGCTCCACCCAGAGAGGAATCACCGAACCGCGGCTGGCCATAACATTGCCATAGCGCGTACAACAGATCGTGGTTCCGGCATCTTCTCCAAGTTCGCGGCCTTTGGCTACGGCCACTTTTTCCATAAGGGCCTTACTCATACCCATTGCATTGATCGGATACGCCGCTTTGTCCGTAGAAAGGACAACAACATTTTTCACACCGTGTTCAATAGCTGAAAGCAACACGTTTTCCGTTCCGGCAATATTCGTATGTACAGCCTCCATGGGAAAGAATTCACAACTCGGGACCTGTTTCAGTGCCGCTGCACTAAATACATAATCAACCCCACGCATGGCGACATCCACCGACTGCCGGTTACGGACATTTCCTATGTAAAATTTCACCTTCGGATTTTGCAGGGCATGGCGCATGTCGTCCTGTTTCTTTTCGTCCCGGGAAAAAATGCGGATTTCCCGCACATCTGAATCCAGAAACCGCCGAAGAACGGCATTCCCGAACGAACCCGTTCCTCCTGTAATCAACAGGACTTTGTCTTTGAATACGGACATAGTATTTTATGATTTGAATTATGTTGGTACAACAATGCTTGCCGCCCCGGAATGTTCCGCACGTTCAGGCCAGGCGACCGATTAGTGCGAAAAATTCCAGCCACGAATTACTGTCGGCAGATTTCAGAGGCGGGTACTTTTGCCTTTCGCGGCAGACGTTCAAAATAGATTGCGCCCATTGCTGGCAATCACGCACAGGAATGAATTCCGTCCCGGTATACTCCCCCATCACCTCATGGGCATAATCGAGGTCCGAAGCCAAAACGGGCAGACCGAAAGCCGCCGCTTCTAAAAGAGGAAGTCCCAGGGTTTCAATAGTGCTCGGAAAGAGCAGGCCACATGCCGATTTATACATAGCAAGCAATTGGGCATGCGGAACGCAGCCTTCAAACACGACATGCTGTTCCAAGCCGGCCCGCTGGATTTCGGCCTCCAGTTCAGGCGCCTCGCCCGGCGCGAGTGTAAAGTGCAGCCGGATTTTTCGAAACTCCCCGAGGTCGGTTTCGCGAAGTACTTTCAGCGCTCCGACAAGTGTCCTGTGTTCCTTGTAGGATACTCCCGTCGCCGGGTAAAGGAAATGTTGCAGACCCGGCTCGAAAGGATAGCCGTCTATCCGTGCCACATCAACCGCTTCTACCTCGGGAAACAAGACGTGGACCCGATCTTCCGACACACCGAAATAGCTGATAAAGTTTCGTTTAATAAAAGGTATCTGTACGACGACATGCGTCCGGGGCGTAAGTGAGGCCTTCACAAAAAACGGATAGACCCGACTGTAAAAAAAGAGTGTCCGCTCCGCTTTTTTCAACGGATTCCAGCGGTGCGGATAGAACGGAATCGACTGATGATAGTAAATGACCTGTGGAATACGCTCCGGATATCGGACGCCGGTATTCTGCAAGGATACGATCAAGTCGGGGCGGATAGACCGACGTTTCAATGCGGCTGCAAATCCGAACCAATCGAAACGTACTCTTCTGACATTACCCCTTATGTCGATATGAATATACTCCACCCCGTCGATAGCCGGCTGAGGCATTTCCGGGTCGACAAACACGAAATAACGATTATCACCGATATGCTTCCGCAACCGCTCGATAAATTGCCGGTATATAGTCAATGCGCCGCTCGAGCGCAGAGCGGCAGCCGAAACAACGATATTTTTCATCGTATCAGATGGAAACGGAGCGTCGGTTCACCCTCAAGATTACCGAACATATCAGGTAAGCCCAAATTAGATTCCGGTAGAATCCGAAAAACGATCCCCGGCAAAAGAAAACTACGGATGTAAAAAGGATAATATAAAGGCAGGCATACTTTATATTCCCCGGGCTGTTCTGCTCCAAAAAACGAATCCCGTATCCTAAAAGCCCGAACAAAACGATCACACCGATCACACCAAAAGCCATATATACGTCAACAACGCAATTACTTCCGAGTTCGTAATCCAAATCACTATGTCCGAGATCGGTTCTGGTATAATCAGTCAGCATTTCCTGGGATGTAAATTTCACAGCAGGCTCCCCCAAAAAGGACCTTGAAACGAAATCGGGTAAAAATGGGACTGGGGCGAACAGCGTAGGTATATAATGATACCCATAGGTATAACCCCGATTGTCATCATCGACATACTGCATGCCGACATAGAGGTTTCTATTGTTCACCATCAGATCGGTAAACATATTCCAATATCCGCTTACCCTGCTATCCTGGTAATCCCTGTTTTTAAGCAATCCGGAGGAAGCGTACGTTTCGCCGCTTGCATTTCTGATTTGGGAAACATAGTACATGGAAATCACTCCGATCAACAGCAATGGCAACAAAGTCTTCAACCTTATCGGTCGAACGAAATTCGAGAAAACGAAAGCGACCAATAAAAACAATGTCAACGCATATTCGCGGCTTCCTAACATTAAGGTTATAGCAACATATAATCCGATAATCGAGAGAATAAGCCAGTTAATCTTTAAAAACAGAAACGGACGATCATATATCTTTCTCCTATTCCGATATGAATTAATCATCAGAAGGACACATGACAACATACTAAGCAAAGAACCTCCTTGAAACGGGACTCTGGCATCTCCGTAGATCACGGCTCCAATCTGCGGATAAATTATATAAACATTATAAAGGAAAACCAAACAGGCCAGTGCAAGGAAAAAATTATACGCATTGATGTTAATCGAATATTCCCTCCCATGAATTATTTTACGGTCCCGGGAAAAGCCCTCCGCAAATGCAGCGAACGCCACTACACATAAGACTGTACCTCGGTTAATATATTCCGGAGAAAACGAGTATCTGAATTGCAGGATAAACGTAGGGTCCGTGGGATATATGAATACCGGATAGGCAAAATTCACAAAAAAAAGCGTTGCAAAGAACAGAGTGGCGTAGCTGAATATCTTATAGTTTCGGGTTTTGACTATGATTTTCAAAAAAATGAAACAAAATATTGCCAACATACAGACGCAGAAACTCCATGAATATTCAGCCGGAGCGAATAAATATGACAACAGAATTACTGTATACAAAATGCCCTTCATGCAATTTTTAGTTCTTGACGATTGAATTTTCCATGGAAGATTTCATATTTTCCGAATCATATACCAATAAGACACAAAGAATTACTATCAACACAAGTCATTATGAAAGGATTAGGTCACAAGTAGTAGAAGGTAGCGCATCATTATAAGTCATAGCTACATCCTCGAAAGAAATGATCTTCGATTTAGTTCGCTCAACAAACCTGATAAGAGAATCGATATCTTTCCTATCAATACGCCCCTTTTTATCGGATTTCAAAGGAAAGAACAGAGAATATTTTTTCAGTATCCGAACATTAATATCCTCTTCTGCGTAATATATTAGGATAATCGGCTTCCCATACGACATATAAGTGAATATCTTGCTAGACATTTGTATCCCAGAAAATTCTGCAACACATAAAAAGAAGTCCGCTTTGCTCATTTCAAAAAGCGCTGTTTCCATCGCCACACAGCCATGATTGAAGACTTGTAAAGGAAACGCAGCAACAAATTCAGTTATAGGCGACAGTGCATTTCCCATAACAAAAAAGTCTACTTTATAATCATACTTTTCCAGAATTTCCGTTAAAGCGGATATCAATCCGCCCGCCTCTACATAGCCTTTCAGAAAAGATCCCGTATATAAGAAAGATACGCCCTGTTTTTTCGTATTTTCATATTGGGGCGGAATAAGAAGAGGATGTTCGATAAAATGAGTTTTATCTAAAACAGAATCGTGATTTTTCGTAAAATATGATTTCTGAGTATGCATTACGAGTATTTTTTCACATACTCCGAATATAGTATCCAGCAGTTTTACATGCCTCTTCTTTTTCAACAACCGATTAATCCCGACCCTGTGCAAAGAGGGGTTCTCAACGAAATTGTCAAATATCACAGGAATAATTTTTGCCTGCCGAAAGGCATTATGGTATTCATATCCTGCAACTAATGATTCTACTGGAAATACGAAAGGTAAAATCAAATCGATCGATTCGCGTTCTCCTATACTAATAAGGGCTTTATAATAAGCTGATACGAATTTACGCCTAACACTGACAGGAGAAATCAAAATATTGACAAATCTCAGCAATTTAAGACAGACCCTACCTAATTTATAAATATATCGAAATGAGGATAGGTCTTGTTTCATCTTTTCATCGAGGCGTATCTGGTAATCGATAATTCGTGAACTTATATATTTTAGATCCACTCCATCTATCCGAAAATCAGTATCCATCATTGTCTTTTTATTGGCAACAACGGTAACTTTATGCTTTGATTTCAGTATATCAACGATATTCCTGGCGCAGATACCAACTGCAGAATAGTTCGGATAATAACTACCTACGAGCACGACGATATTCATTGCTTCAACAGGGCTAAAATAGATTTGTTTTTACGGCGGTCCGCGACGATCCACAGACAATAAATTCCGGCCGTGAATGCTGCGCTCCAGGTCAGCGAACAGTAGGAACTACTGAGCAGAAACAGCAGCATAAACACGAGTTCGAAGACAATCCGTCCGTCAGGCGGCATCGAAACAGCCCGGCATAAGGTGAATTCCGACATGTAACAGCGGTAAAGCATCGCCAGAAAAGTACAAAATGCAATCACCCACATATCCTGATTCAAACTGAAACCCACCAGTGCCATTACCACGAAAAGCGCGACACACGATATATTGGCCCAGAGCATGCCTGTCTCCTTGCGAAGCACCTTATAGAAAGTGTTGTCCAACAGGCTGATCTTGCACTGAAGGAATACGATTAGGAACAGAATGTTCAGATAGGGCAACACGGAAGCATACTTCGGATAGAAATAAGCAATAAACAGATATGCCGGGAAATAACACAATATCGAACTCAAGCCGAATAGGCGTGTAAAACTGTTCACCTTATCGAATATCTCTGCATAACGTTCCGCCGGGATTCGTTTTATCGTAGGATAAAGCACGAGACTGAAAGCCGTCACGGCGGTCAGCACCAAGCCCGTAATGGATATACCGAACGAATAGATGGCAAAATCCCGGATATTGCCGAAAATCTGGACGATAAATTTCCCCGCACCTATAAGAAGCATGGACATCAGGTTAGCCACCATCAGTTTGATGCCTACCTGCATATTCTGTCCCATAAATTTCAAAGACTCCCTAAATGCGGTTACGGGGCCAAAAAGCAACTCCTTCGTCTTCCACACAATCACGGCAAGGACAATCAATTTGGAGACAAAATCGGCAACGACGATAATCCGGAAATTATTTTCGTTAATCAGGACCATCAATCCGATAGCAAAGAGCACCAGAACTTTATCTACAACTGAAAAAAAACTGTATTTTTTAAACTGGTTAGTGATCTGAAAAATATAGATATATACACCCATCACCCCCAATACAAAGATATTCAATGCGGCGAAAACCAGTGCAAAACGCACTTCGGATGAAAATCCGGACAAATTGATTCCGCCGATAGCGACCGCCACAAAGAGCAAAAGCATCCCGGAGAAAAGCCTTGTCGCCGAACGTATCTGTTTTATAGGTAGCCGATCGATGTCGTACTCGCCATACTTCAGATAAATGCCGTCATTATATCCCAAACAAAACAAACCGACATAACAAGTGTAAAACCAATACACTTCCCAATAACCGAAAGCCTCCACAGAAAAGAATTTCGGCAAAATCAGAGCCCGTGCAACGCTGATAAACAGGATTAGGAATTGCGCCCCAAATACGAACGAAAGATTCTTCAGAAACGGCCTTATCATAATCTCTACTTCCAGCCTGCTATAAAATCATGGTGAGGAACCCGCTTTTCCTCGGGAGGCAATTGCATATAGTCTCCATAGGCATTACGCAGATATTCATCGTAATCCTTCAATCCGTTGAAATAGCGGTCTTCAAAGGACATATCCTCGATATCGAGAAAGACATCTTTCCGAAAACGGCGACGTACACATACCCCTTGGACATTCTCGAAGACAAACCGGGTCGACGCATTGTTGTATTTTCGGGCATACCGGTCAAGGAAACGGGCGAAACGGCTCGGGGAAACAGGTAGCAATACCCCTTTCACAATCACCAACAGCATATTCTTCCAAAGACTCCGGGATTTATTCAGCCGGATGAATTTCATTTGGAACAACCGCTGAAAAAACAAGCGTTTCCGATTATAAGCCACCCATTCGCTTTCGTTGTCGGGAACATTGTCAATGGGATAAACATCTATCCCTACACCTATCACATACTTATAAGCAGCGTTCTCCCGAAACACAGTTCGGTTGTCGTAAGCCTTTGCATAGGGACGCTCCCAAGAAGCATCCCGCTCCAAAGAAACAAGTTTGTATTTTCCATCGTAAAGCGAAGGGAACGATTTCATCAGCCGTTCATAATCCTCACGCAACAAATAGATATCAATATCGTCGTCCCAGGGAATATAACCTTTGTGACGGACTGCGCCCAACAGTGTTCCGCAACCCATCGTATATTTTATACCCTGTTTTTCGCAAAATCCGTGTATCGCTTCCAACACATCGGTCTGCAACATCTTTAACTCGTCCGTATCTATTTTTTTCATCGATCTTCTCCCTCTGAAAGGTAATTATCCGTTCGATTTACCCTCACCTATGAATCCACGCAGGATTGTCGATGAAACGCCATCCGTCCTGGGGAGAACTACAACAGCCTTATGATGATCCAAACACCATTGAGTCGCTTTTTGAAACCCCTGATGCGTCTGGTCAGGACCTTTTACAAAAACGTCGAAATCAATCGCGGTGATAATGGAATCCACGTCCTGATAGCTGACGACCCGGTCTACATACCGAACAGAATCGACCATAAACATCCGCTCTTCCGTCGAATTGATAATTTTTGTCCCGGGTTTGTATTTCAGTATAAAATCCGAATCCTGAACTGCGACAATCAACTCATCGCCCAACTGCTTTGCACGTTTAAATAACAGGACATGACCCGCATGCAATAAGTCATACACCCCGACTGTAAAGATTTTTTTCATATTTTTTTGTCGTACTGCTCAAACCTGGAGTTTTTGGAAATGAACTCGGGCACTGTCTGTTTCATCAGCCTCACCATCTGCGGGATGTCGACCGAGCGGGAGAGCGTCTCCAGTTCTTCGGCGACGCGGCACGCTTCCTCATAGTCATATTCCCGCACCTTGGCGATACGTATCCTGTCGTGCGACGTGGGCAGCGTGTTCTCCTTGTTCGACA
>NZ_JAGYXY010000003.1:220845-691467 GCF_018362775.1 Alistipes montrealensis | reverse complement strand
TTTTTATACAATGGAGAGTTTGATCCTGGCTCAGGATGAACGCTAGCGGCAGGCCTAACACATGCAAGTCGAGGGGCAGCACGGGGTAGCAATACTCTGGTGGCGACCGGCGCACGGGTGCGTAACGCGTATGCAACCTACCCATAACAGGGGGATAACACTGAGAAATTGGTACTAATATCCCATAACATCCGGAACGGCATCGTTCTGGGTTGAAAACTCCGGTGGTTATGGATGGGCATGCGTTGTATTAGCTAGTTGGTGAGGTAACGGCTCACCAAGGCAACGATACATAGGGGGACTGAGAGGTTAACCCCCCACATTGGTACTGAGACACGGACCAAACTCCTACGGGAGGCAGCAGTGAGGAATATTGGTCAATGGACGCAAGTCTGAACCAGCCATGCCGCGTGCAGGAAGACGGCTCTATGAGTTGTAAACTGCTTTTGTACGAGGGTAAACCCGGATACGTGTATCCGGCTGAAAGTATCGTACGAATAAGGATCGGCTAACTCCGTGCCAGCAGCCGCGGTAATACGGAGGATTCAAGCGTTATCCGGATTTATTGGGTTTAAAGGGTGCGTAGGCGGTTTGATAAGTTAGAGGTGAAATACCGGTGCTTAACACCGGAACTGCCTCTAATACTGTTGAACTAGAGAGTAGTTGCGGTAGGCGGAATGTATGGTGTAGCGGTGAAATGCTTAGAGATCATACAGAACACCGATTGCGAAGGCAGCTTACCAAACTATATCTGACGTTGAGGCACGAAAGCGTGGGGAGCAAACAGGATTAGATACCCTGGTAGTCCACGCAGTAAACGATGATAACTCGCTGTCGGCGATACACAGTCGGCGGCTAAGCGAAAGCGATAAGTTATCCACCTGGGGAGTACGTTCGCAAGAATGAAACTCAAAGGAATTGACGGGGGCCCGCACAAGCGGAGGAACATGTGGTTTAATTCGATGATACGCGAGGAACCTTACCCGGGCTTGAAAGTTACTGACGATTCTGGAAACAGGATTTCCCTTCGGGGCAGGAAACTAGGTGCTGCATGGTTGTCGTCAGCTCGTGCCGTGAGGTGTCGGGTTAAGTCCCATAACGAGCGCAACCCCTACCGTTAGTTGCCATCAGGTCAAGCTGGGCACTCTGGCGGGACTGCCGGTGTAAGCCGAGAGGAAGGTGGGGATGACGTCAAATCAGCACGGCCCTTACGTCCGGGGCCACACACGTGTTACAATGGTAGGTACAGAGGGCAGCTACCCAGCGATGGGATGCGAATCTCGAAAGCCTATCTCAGTTCGGATCGGAGGCTGAAACCCGCCTCCGTGAAGTTGGATTCGCTAGTAATCGCGCATCAGCCATGGCGCGGTGAATACGTTCCCGGGCCTTGTACACACCGCCCGTCAAGCCATGGAAGCTGGGGGTGCCTGAAGTTCGTGACCGCAAGGAGCGACCTAGGGCAAAACCGGTGACTGGGGCTAAGTCGTAACAAGGTAGCCGTACCGGAAGGTGCGGCTGGAACACCTCCTTTCTGGAGAGTGTGACTATTTCGTCGACAGATAGTCTGCGGTTTTCTCTCAAAATTATCAGTAATTTTTAATGTTATACCGAGTGGGGTTTTCCCGCGGATACAGTCCCGTAGCTCAGTTGGTTAGAGCACTACACTGATAATGTAGGGGTCTGCGGTTCAAGTCCGCACGGGACTACACCGATACAACACTCGGGGGATTAGCTCAGTTGGCTAGAGCACCTGCTTTGCAAGCAGGGGGTCAAGGGTTCGACTCCCTTATCCTCCACACCGAATCGCAAGATTCAACGTACTTTGACATATTTAAGGAGATGAGATAAAGTTCTCACACGGGACAATAGGCCGTGTGGGAAGTTGTAAGAAAGTAAATAAGGGCGTATGGGGGATGCCTAGGCTCTTGGAGGCGACGAAAGACGTGGTAAGCTGCGATAAGTCCCGGGGATTTGCAAACAAGATTTGATCCGGGAATTTCTGAATGGGACAACCCGTCAGGTAGAAGACCTGACACATCGAAAGATGGGCCAACCCTCTGAACTGAAACATCTTAGTAGGAGGAGGAAAAGAAAGAAACATCGATTTCCTGAGTAGCGGCGAGCGAAAGGGAAACAGCCTAAACCGGTTTTGTTACGGCAAAGCCGGGGTTGTAGGACTGCAACATTCAATTAACAATGAACTGGAACGATCTGGAAAGTTCGTCCACAGAGGGTGAAAGACCCGTACAGGTAAGTTCGTTATGCGATAGCAGTATCCTGAGTAGGGCGGGACACGAGGAATCCTGTCTGAATCTGCCGGGACCACCCGGTAAGGCTAAATACTCCCAAGAGACCGATAGTGAACCAGTACCGTGAGGGAAAGGTGAAAAGAACCCCGAACAGGGGAGTGAAATAGAACCTGAAACCATACGCTTACAACCTGTCGGAGCAGCTTCGTGCTGTGACGGCGTGCCTATTGAATAATGAGCCTACGAGTTACTAATCACTGGCGAGGTTAAGTGCAAGGATGCACGGAGCCGAAGCGAAAGCGAGTCTTAATAGGGCGCTTAGTCAGTGGTTGTAGACGCGAAACCTTGCGATCTACCCTTGAGCAGGTTGAAGGTTGGGTAAAACCAACTGGAGGACCGAACGAATAAGCGTTGAAAAGCTTCTCGATGACTTGAGGGTAGGGGTGAAAGGCTAATCAAGCTGGGAAATAGCTCGTACTCCCCGAAATGCCTTTAGGGGCAGCGTTGTAATTAAGAGTCTACTGGAGGTAGAGCTACTGATTGGATGCGGGGGCTTCACCGCCTACCAAATCCTGACAAACTCCGAATGCCAGTAGTATGATTTACAGCAGTGAGCGACCGGGTGCTAATGTCCGGTTACGAGAGTGGAACAACACAGACCAGCAACTAAGGTCCCCAAGAGTATACTAAGTTGATCTAACGATGTTTTGTTGCAGAGACAGCTAGGATGTTAGCTTGGAAGCAGCTATTCATTCAAAGAGTGCGTAACAGCTCACTAGTCGAGCGACAAAGCGTGGATAATAAACGGGCATCAAGTATACCACCGAAGTTCTGGGCACGAAAGTGCGGTAGGGGAGCATTCTATTTGCGTCGAAGCCATTCCGTGAGGATAGGTGGAGCGGATAGAAAAGCAAATGTAGGCATGAGTAACGATAATGCGGGAGAGTAACCCGCACACCGCAAGACCAAGGTTTCCTGATCAACGCTAATCGGATCAGGGTTAGTCGGGTCCTAAGGGTAAGCCGAACGGTGATCTCGATGGATAATCGGTTAATATTCCGATACTAACATATACCTCGATGGAGAGACGAAGGAACGTAAGTGACGCCGCCTGACGGAATAGGTGGTTGAAGGGCTTAGGTATAGGGACAGATTAAGAGTTAGTCCTTGCTGAAACCTGACAGTACAGAGCGGCTACGGCCAATTTGATAGTTCACCCAAGTAGACTTCCGAGAAAATCTTCTAAGTTATAGTATATGTTACCCGTACCGTAAACCGACACAGGTGGTCGAGGAGAGTATCCTAAGGTGCTCGAGTGAATCACGGTTAAGGAACTAGGCAAATTAACCCCGTAACTTCGGGAGAAGGGGTCCCACCGCGAGGTGGGCGCAGCGAAGAGGTCCAGGCGACTGTTTATCAAAAACACAGGGCTCTGCAAATTCGAAAGAAGACGTATAGGGCCTGACACCTGCCCGGTGCTGGAAGGTTAAGAGGGGATGTCATCGCAAGAGAAGCATTGAATCGAAGCCCCAGTAAACGGCGGCCGTAACTATAACGGTCCTAAGGTAGCGAAATTCCTTGTCGGGTAAGNATCGAAGCCCCAGTAAACGGCGGCCGTAACTATAACGGTCCTAAGGTAGCGAAATTCCTTGTCGGGTAAGTTCCGACCTGCACGAATGGTGTAACGATCTGGACACTGTCTCAACCGTGAGCTCGGTGAAATTGTAGTCCCGGTGATGATGCCGGGTACCCGCAACGGGACGAAAAGACCCCGTGAACCTTTACTATAGCTTAACGCTGAATTTGGGTACACAATGTGTAGGATAGGCCGGAGACTATGAAGCGGGTACGCCAGTATTCGTGGAGTCAACGTTGAAATACGGCCCTTTGTGTACTTGGATTCTAACCCTCAAGAGGGGACACCGTTTGGTGGGTAGTTTGACTGGGGTGGTCGCCTCCAAAAGAGTAACGGAGGCTTCCCAAGGTACCCTCAGCACGAATGGTAACCGTGCGTAGAGTGCAATAGCATAAGGGTGCTTGACTGTGAGACATACAAGTCGATCAGGTGCGAAAGCAGGGTATAGTGATCCGGTGGTTCTGTGTGGACTGGCCATCGCTCAAAGGATAAAAGGTACTCCGGGGATAACAGGCTGATCGCCGCCAAGAGCTCATATCGACGCGGCGGTTTGGCACCTCGATGTCGGCTCGTCACATCCTGGGGCTGGAGAAGGTCCCAAGGGTTCGGCTGTTCGCCGATTAAAGTGGCACGCGAGCTGGGTTCAGAACGTCGTGAGACAGTTCGGTCTCTATCTGTTGCGGGCGTAGGAAAATTGAGGGGTCCTGACTTTAGTACGAGAGGACCGAGTTGGACGAACCTCCGGTGTATCGGTTATGCTGCCAAGTGTACCGCCGAGTAGCCGCGTTCGGTTTGGATAAGCGCTGAAAGCATCTAAGCGCGAAGCCATCCCCAAGATAAGTTTTCCCTTGAGGGGCGTAGGAGACTACTACGTTGATAGGCTGCAGGTGTAAAGACAGTAATGTCAAAGCCGAGCAGTACTAATTACCCGAACGACTTTTTTACATCAATTCTTTATCTCATTTCCCTGATATGTCAACTCATACCGAGTGCGACGGATTGTGATGGTCTAAAAGCATCACTCGCATGGCTTCGATAAATTGAAGCAACGTTCTTTTAGGTGGTTATAGCAGTGAGGTTCCACCTCTTCCCATTCCGAACAGAGAAGTTAAGCTCACTAACGCCGATGGTACTGCGGTTTTCCCGTGGGAGAGTAGGTAGCCGCCTCTTCAAGGTCAGATCGAAAGGTCTGACCTTTTTTTATGCCCTACTTTGAGGTGCGGCCTTCCCTTGCTGAAAGGCTGCATTTCTTCAACCCCGCTCCTGTATCCAGGGCCGGGGTTTTTGGTGTTTGGCGGAAGGAAGGGGCTCTGTCGCTACTTTGTTTCCCGATGCCGCGGCAAGAGCCGCCTAACGTCTCTGGAACTAATGGGCTTGCCATAAGATAATTCCGGGATGATTGGGATTTTGGCCTTTGATTGTTATCTTTGTTCAAAATCCAGGCTTATGATCGAAATCCCCGAATCGAAAACCGTTGCGCGACAGGTGCGTGAAACCTTGACAGGGCGTACTATAACCGATGTGTTCAACGCTACGCATCCGCACAAATTCACTTGGTATGCGGGTGATCCGCTCGAATATCCGAAGTTGCTGACTGGACGGAAGATCGTAGGCGCGGAAGGTTTTGGTGCATATGTCGAGATACTTCTTGAGGACGATATGCGCCTTGCCGTGTCGGATGGGGTGAACCTGCGGCTTTACAGGCCCGAGGCTGAGATCCCGGCCAAATACCAGTTGCTTCTCACGCTCGACGACGGAAGCTTTCTGGTATTCACCGTCGCGATGTATGGCGGCATTATCGCTTTTCGGGGCATTTTCGAGAATCCCTATTACCTGGGTGCGAAGACGAAGCGGTCGCCGCTCGATGCGGAGTTCGACGCCGAATACTTCCGGCGCATGCTCGCTGGCGTGAAACAAAACCTCTCGGCCAAGGCTTTCCTGGCTACCGAACAACGTATTCCGGGGCTTGGCAACGGTGTGTTGCAGGACATCCTGTTCCGGGCTGGGATACATCCTAAGCGCAAACTCGCTGCATTGGGCGACGGGGACGCCGAACGGCTTTTCGGGACGGTAAAAAGCCTCCTGACGGAGATGACCGGCCGGAACGGGCGCGATACGGAGAAGGACCTTTTCGGGAATTACGGAGAATATGCCGTGTTGCTTTCACGCAATACCTGTGCGGAGCCTTGTCCGGTCTGCGGCGGATCAATCGTCAAAGAGGCTTATTTGGGCGGCGCAGTCTACTATTGTCCCTGTTGCCAGCCGTTGAAATAGTCCTTACTCTTCATTCGAAAAATACCGCCAGGTGTGCCACCGGCTGTGCAGCCCGCAATGGGAACAATAGAGTTTGTAAAGCCCCTTGCTGTGTTTGCGCACACGCAGGTTGCGGGTGTGGCACTGCGGACAGCGGGAAGTGTTGAGCCTGTGCTCGTAACACTGGAAAATCACGAGGTTGAACAGGCTCAACAGGATGCAGACGAATCCGATTCCCTCTTCATCGCCGAGGAAGATCGGAAAGAGACAGCCGACCAGTACGATGATCAGTACGACGAGGCCGATGCCTTGGATGACTTCATTGGGAAGATTGCGTACCCGCCACATCGGACGTGTGACGAGGATGCCTGTAACGGCAGGCACAAAGCAGATTGCAAAAAGCAGGACGTGGGCTTTCATAGATGTATGTACGCCTGTCCCGCAGCGTCTGGGAAATTAAGTTCGAATTCAGTCAGGGGAAATAAAAAACGTGGGACAAAACTCTGATTTGCTTTCTGAGGCTCTGGAATAACCTGTGCAACCAAATACAGAATGAAGCCCACGTTAGAAACGTGAGCGTCAAACTTCATTCCTTGGTTGCTCTTAAAATTTTCCAGATTTTCAGAAAGCAAGGTACAAAGCTAACGCTTTTTATATGTGTGCGCCGTCGCTTTTCGTGCGGATTCGGCACTTTTTATTGTATTACTGCGACTTTATGGATTATTCCATAGGCAATTCAGTTGTTAGTGACGCACAAATATATAAAAAACATCCGAAATTCCGGATGTTTTTTTGTCGTGTATTTGTCGTGTTGTGTGCGGAAGGCCTTCTCCGGGAACCGGTTGCCGCCGGGTGTAGCCGGGCGAACAGGCCCCTGCGGCTATTGATTCTGTTGTGCAGCCGAGTAGGCGTCGGCTTTCTCCTTCATGCGGGCTGCCCGTTTTTCGCTGTCGGGGTGTGAGGAAAACATCTTCTGTACGGTAGAGGCTTTTGCACCCTTGGAGAGTTCGACCAACTTGCTGAGCGAATTGGCCATGCCGTAGGGGCTGAATCCATGTTTTACGCAAAATTCGAAACCGTGCTCGTCCGCTTCGTACTCCTGTTTCTGTGAGAACTGTGCGTCGGTGAAGGCCGTTACGATCTCGCCCAACTGCGATTCGCTGAGCTTGGCCAATGTACTGCCTTGGGCGGCTCCGGCGGCATTGCGGGCAGCGGAGGCGAGGTAGGCGTTCTTGATGGCGTGTTTCGTGTCGGCATGTACGACATGGCCGATCTCGTGACCGATGATGGCCATCAGTTCATCGTCGTCCATCAGGTCCATCAGGGCGGCGAATACACGGATCGAACCGTCGCCGCAGGCGAAAGCGTTGACATCCGTCACGAGGTAAACCTTGAAGTTCAGCGGCAGTCCTTCGGCATCGGTGATACCCTCGGTCAAGCGCTTGAGGCGCGCTCCGTAGGTCGTCGTGTCGGCGGCAACGGGGTTGTGGGCGTCCATCCATTCGACGGATTCGCGGCTCAGGCGGGCAATATCCTCGTCGCTGAGCGTAATGGCCGTAGCTACGTCTTTTCCGGCGTTGAGCAATTTGCCGGCGTCGATTTTCTTACCGCCGATCTTGAACTGTGCGAAAGCCCCTGCAGGGCAGGCTGCGGCGATAACTGCCGCAGCAAATAAAAAGAAAAGTTTCTTCATGTTAATCCTGTTTTCAGTGTGGCAAAGATAATAAAAACATCCGGATTCGGAGCGTTTACTGCTCGCGGAACATGCGTTTGACGCTTCGCCAGTCTCCGTCGTTCGGCGCGGGTTCGATGCCCAGCAGGCGGCAAAGGATAAGGTAGATGTTCTGATTCTGGAACGATTGCTGGCGGAACCCGGTGCGGAATGCCGGTCCGGAACCGTAAAAGACCATGTGCATGTCGCGGTCGCGGTTGTCGAATCCGTGTGTGCCGCGTTTGCGGACAGGTCGGTCCTGGGGGGCGTAGTCGAGTGTCCAGCCCGTTTCGGGGATCAGGACGAGGTTCGTGAGCCTTGAGGGGTGTCGGCCGTAACAGAAGCGGCGGGGCATCTTTTCGCGTTCCCAGACGCCGATGTGTCCCGTCCGGCGCAGGATGCGCAAGGCTTCGCGGACATACTCTTTGCGGACCTCGATGCCGAAGGGCGTTCCCGGGACAGTACGTACGACTTGTGTGGAGTCCAACAGCCCATAGAGGTTCAGATAGCGTTCGGGTGCGAGTTCGGCCATGCCGTGATCGGCCGTGACGATGAAATTGATGCGGTCGAAGACGGGCGAACGGCGGATTTCGCGGAAGAAGTAGCGCAGCACGGAGTCGATGCGTTCGGCTTGCGCCACGGCCTCGGGCGATTCGGGACCGTAGGTGTGCATCGCAGCGTCGGGCTGTTCGAAATACCACATCACCAGTTCCGGGATTTCGGCTTCGGGGCGTGTCATGGCGTCGATGACCCAGTCGGCGCGCTGGTAGTAGGAGGGCTTCGACGAATAGCGGGTCCAGACTGTCGCCTGGCGGCCGTTGACAGGCACTTCGCTGCCGGGCCACATGAAAATGTTCGCCGTGAGACCCTGCCGCTCGGCGGTGTTCCAGATCGGTTCTCCGCCCCAGAATCCCGGGATTTTCACATCTTCGGCATCGAAAACCGAGAGTTTTCGGCCCTGCATCTTGTCGAAGAACGAGTTGTTGACCACGCCGTGGTGGTCGGGATGCAGTCCCGTCGCCATGGCGTAGTGGCTCGGGAACGTGTTCGACGGATAGACCGGGAAAACCTCGGCGTACGTGCCGACACGTGCCAGCGAGTCGAGCGTCGGGGTGTGGCTGCGCGAAGCGAGGTCCCAGCGGAAGGCGTCCATCGAGAGGATGACGACATATTGTTTCTCCTGCGGCGCAGCCGAAGCGGGGTAGCGGCCCGGCGTGCGGGTTGCGGCGCAGCTCCCTGCCGTGAGCGCTGCCATAAGGAGAATATAACTGTAATTTTTCATCGTTCGATGGATTTCCCCTGTTTCCGGACAGGGCGTTCCGTCCGGAAATCATGTATTTACATATAGTCGGATACGGTTTGTTTTTTCTTACCCTTGGCATCCTGTTTTTCCTGCTTTGCTCGTTGTTTGGTAAGCCAGGGCGATGCCGGTTCGATTCCCGTGTAGATCGTGTAATTATAGATGTTGTAAGATATGTCTTGCGTTTGGGCAATGGCTTTGTCCTTGTCCGAGGTCGCTTTTATTTCCTGGGTATGGACGCTCAGCTCGATCGTAAACCCCTCGAAATTGAATTGGTACTTTTGCAGATTGTGCGAATTCGTTTCAACCAGGTTTTCTCCGTGATCCTTGGCGAAGGCGAGCAGTTCGTGAAAAGTGTCGTCTTTGTAGAAAAGTACATCGATAAATGCAATGCCGTCCGTTCCGTTCTGGATCGTAATCTGGTAGTTGTCTTCCTGGGGACGGTAATTTCTGGACATATTGTTCAGGGCGACCAGCGTGGCCTCGGTTTTATCGAGAACAAAGCCCCTGCCCAGGACCCATTGATTTTTGTTGCTGTTGTATTTGAATCGGTTTTCACTCAATTGCTCATCCGACCAAGAGAGGAATTTTGAATAGGGGAATACCGTTTGCGCCAGAACCGGGATGCAGAACAGACACGGCAGAATTGCGATGAGTAGTTTTTTCATGGAGAAGTCAGTTTAGGCCGGTGAGTAATAAAACAAATATAGTTAAATATAATGTATAAAAAAAGTCTGTTTTATTAAAACAGACTTTTTTACGAATAGCATCGGGCTGATTATTTCATGTATCCCTTGATGTAGTGGTGATGCTCGCCCCAGCGCTCGAAAGCCGCACGGTCCAGTTCTTCCTGTGCCGAGGGGTGTGCGATCGAAATCAGCAGGCGTGCGCGCTCCTGAAGGGTCTTGCCGTAGAGATCGACGGCGCCGAACTCCGTTACGAACCAATGGATGTGGTTGCGGGTCGTCACGACGCCGGCTCCGTCCAACAGCGTCGGGCAGATTTTCGATACACCCTTGTTGGTAATCGAAGGCATGGCGATGATGGCCTTGCCGCCCTTCGACAGCGAAGCACCGTAAACGAAGTCGATCTGACCGCCTACGCCCGACCAGAATTTCGTGCCCAGCGAGTCGGCGCACACCTGGCCCGTCAGGTCGACCTGAAGTGCCGAGTTGATGGCCGTCATGCGATCGTTCTGCGAGATGATATAAGGATCGTTCGTGTAGCCCACGTCCATCATCAGTACACCGGGGTTGTCGTCGATGAAGTCGTAAACTTCTTTCGAACCCATCAGGAAGGTCGAGACCATCTTGCCCGGGTCGGTCTTTTTGGCTTCGCCGTTGATTACGCCCGAACGTACCAGCGGCAGTACGCCGTCGGCGAACATTTCGGTGTGGATACCGAGGTTCTTGTGGCCGCCCAACTGTGCCAGCACGGCGTTGGGAATGGCGCCGATACCCATTTGGAGCGTTGCCCCGTCCTCGATCAGCGCGGCACAATGCTTACCGATGGCCGTCTCGACTTCGTTCGGCTCAGAGAATTTGGCCTCGATGAGCGGGGTGTCGTCCTGGACGAAGAGGTCGATCTTCGACATGGGGATCATGGCCTGGCCGAAGGCACGCGGAACGTGTTTGTTTACCACGGCGATCACGTGGTCGGCGCACTCCACGGCAGCCAGCGTTGCGTCTACCGAGGTTCCGAGCGATACATAGCCGTGTTTGTCGGGCGGGCAGACCTGAATCATCGCCACGTTGCACGGTACGGCTCCGCAGCGGTACAGACGCTGCGTCTCGCTCAGGAAGATGGGAATGTAATCGGCATAGCCGCTCTGCGTTACCTTGCGGACGTTCGAGCCTACGAAAAACGAGTCGAGCTGGAAGACGCCTTCGAATTTGGGATCGGCGTAAGGTGCGGGACCTTCCGTGTGCAGGTGATGGACATGTACGTCTTTCAGTTCACCGGCCTCGCCGCGTTTGCACATGGCGTTGATCAGGCACTGAGGAGCCGATGCCACCGAACTCAGGTGGACGTGGTCGCCCGACTTGATGACCTTGACGGCCTCTTCCGCAGTTGTAAAATGGATTGGGTTAGTCATTACTGCCAAAAAATTGTAAGTAGTTAGTTTTATGTGTTACTTGCGTTTTACTTCCACCTGTTCGTATCCCTCGACGATATCGCCGACGCGGATGTCGTTGAAAGATTCGATGTTCAGACCGCAGTCCTGGCCGATCACGACCTCTTTCACGTCGTCCTTGAAACGCTTGAGCGAACCCAGCTTGCCGGTGTAGATGACGATACCGTCGCGGATGACGCGGATCGGGGTCGAGCGTTGCAGCTTGCCTTCGCGGACCATACATCCGGCGACGGTTCCGACCTTCGTGATCTTGAAGATTTCGAGTACTTCGACCGAAGCGACGATCTCCTCCTTCATCACCGGTTCCAGCATGCCTTCGATAGCGTCCTTGATGTCGTTGATGGCGTCGTAGATGATCGAGTAGAGGCGGATTTCGATCTCCTCCTTCTCGGCCAGTCTGCGGGCCGAAGCCGACGGACGTACCTGGAAGCCGACGATGATGGCGTTCGAAGCGGCGGCCAGCAGCACGTCGGACTCCGAAATCTGTCCCACGGCGGCGTGGATGACGTTGACCTGTACGGTCTCCTTCGATAGCTTGATCAGCGAGCCGGACATAGCCTCGATCGATCCGTCCACGTCGCCCTTGACGATGATGTTCAGTTCCTTGAACGAACCGATGGCGATGCGGCGGCCGATTTCGTCGAGCGTCACGTGCTTCTGGGTCATGATGCCCTGCATGCGGGCCAACTGTTCGCGCTTGTTGGCGATTTCGCGGGCCGAACGGTCGTCGTCCATGACGTTGAACGTATCGCCGGCCTGCGGGGCGCCGTTCAGGCCCAATACCTGTACGGGCGTCGAGGGTCCTGCTTCGTCCACCTTCTTGCCGTTCTCGTTGAACATGGCCTTCACGCGGCCCGTGTAGGTTCCCGAGAGGATCACGTCGCCGACGCGGAGCGTGCCGCTCTGCACCAGGATCGTCGATACGTAGCCGCGGCCCTTGTCGAGCGTCGACTCGATGACCGTACCCTGCGCCTTCTTGTTGGGGTTGGCTTTCAGGTCGAGCATCTCGGCCTCCAGCAGCACTTTTTCGAGCAGTTTGTCGAGGTTCATGCCCTTCTTGGCCGAAACCTCCTGGTCCTGGTATTTACCGCCCCACGACTCCACGAGGTAGTTCATCTGCGAAAGCTGCTCCTTGATGTGGTCGGGGTTGGCGTTGGGTTTGTCGATCTTGTTGATGGCGAAAACCATCGGCACGCCTGCGGCCTGCGCGTGGTTGATCGCCTCGATGGTCTGCGGCATGACGCTGTCGTCGGCCGCAACGATGATGATGGCAACGTCCGTAACGGCTGCGCCGCGTGCACGCATGGCCGTGAAGGCTTCGTGGCCCGGGGTGTCGAGGAAGGTGATCTTCTGTCCGTTCAGCACCACGCTGTAAGCGCCGATGTGCTGGGTGATACCGCCGGCCTCGCCTTCGATGACGTTGGTTTTGCGGATGTTGTCCAGCAGCGAGGTTTTACCGTGGTCGACGTGTCCCATGACCGTTACGATCGGCGGACGCGGAACGAGGTCCTCCTCCTTGTCTTCGGTTTCGTCGGCGATAGCCTCCTGAATCTCCACGGAGACGAATTCGGTCTTGTAACCGAACTCTTCGGCAACGACCACGAGCGCTTCGGCATCGAGGCGCTGGTTGATCGACACCATCAGTCCGAGGTTCATGCAGGCCATGATGACCTCCGTCGGCGAGACGTTCATCATCGTCGCCAACTCGCTGACGGTCACGAATTCCGTGACCTTGAGCGTCGAACGTTCCATTTCTTCGCGTTCGAATTCCTCGTTCATGCGCTCGGCGACGGCTTCGCGCTTGTCCTTGCGGTATTTCGAACTCTTGCTCTTGGCTCCCTTGGCCGTCAGGCGCGCCAAGGTATCCTTTACCTGCTTCGAAACTTCTTCGTCGCTCACTTCGGGGCGCACGATGGGCTTCGGCGGCAGGTTCTTGCCTTTGTTGCGGCGGCCTTCGCCCGGACGGGGCTGGTTCTGGCCCTGTCCGCCGCGGTTCTGGCCGGGGCCTCCCGGGCGGTTGCCGTTGTTGTTCTGTCCGCCCGGACCTCCCTGGCCCTGACGGTTGCCGCCGCCCTGCGCATTGCCCTTCGGGGCTTTGCTGACATCGACTTTCTCCTTCTGGAGACGTTTGCGTTTGTGCTTGCCGCCTGCGACGAAGCCCGACACGTCCATCGTGCCGAGCACCTGCGGACCTGCGAGGGTCACGGTCTGGGGGCGGAAGATATTGTCTTTCGGAGCCTCGGCCTTCGGCTCTTCGGCAGCGGGCGCGGATGCTGCCTGCACGGCCGGAGCCGCCTGCTGAACGGGCTTGGGAGCGGGGGCTGCGGGAGTCTCTGCGGCCTTGGGCTGCGGGGCCGGGGCGGGAACTTCCGCCTTCGGAGCCTCCTGCGCGTGGGCCGGGGCCTTCACGGGAGCCGGAGTTTCGGCCACTGCGGGTTTCGGGGCCTCGGCAGGCCTGGGCTGGGGAGCCGGAGCGGGCGCCGGTTTCACGCCTTCGGGGGCTTTCGGAGCCTCCTCCTTCACGGCCGGGGCCGGAGCGACCGGCTGGGGCGCAGGCTTCACAGCCTCGGGTTCGGGTTTCGGCTGGGGAGCCGGAGCGGCCTTGGGTTTGGGCGAGAGGTCGATCTTGCCGAGGAATTTCGGCTGCTGGATTTCGTCCTTGACGCTGATGACGTTGCTTTTGATGACAACCTCTTTCTCTTCCTCGCGCTCCTGCTTCTTGGCTTCTTCGAGGGTTACGGTCGTCTGCTTCAGGGAGATGCGTTCGCGGATCGAATCGCGTGCGCCGGCAGCGCTGCGATTTGCCCCGAATTCCTTCTCCAGAACGGCATA
This sequence comes from Alistipes montrealensis, assembly GCF_018362775.1. Classification (GTDB taxonomy): domain Bacteria; phylum Bacteroidota; class Bacteroidia; order Bacteroidales; family Rikenellaceae; genus Alistipes; species Alistipes montrealensis. The sequence goes on along the minus strand of NZ_JAGYXY010000003.1, from coordinate 677,352 downwards.
AGTGTCCGTGTCGACCAGTGTGTTGGGCGACCCGTCGCTCTTGATGCCCTTCTTTTGCAGGAAGTCCGTGATGGTGTTCAGACCAACGTTAAACTCCTTTGCAACCTGAATGAGCCTTAATTTTCTTTCATTACCCATATCTGTCTCTTTTCCTTTCTTGTCTTGCGGTTTTGATTATTCGAACTCGGCCTTCAGGATGTCGATGACCTTCTGTGCCTGCTCCTGCTCCAGATCGGCGCGGGCGGCAACCTCCTCGACGGAGAGTTCCAGCACGCTCTTGGCGGTGTCGCAGCCGGCGGCCTTCAGGGCGTCGATTACCCATCCGTCGATTTCGTCGGCGAACTCCGTGAGGGCTACGTCCTCCTCCTCGACCTCGCGGTAAACGTCGATGTCGTAGCCGGTGAGCATCTTCGAGAGGCGGATGTTGAGACCGCCCTTGCCGATGGCCAGCGAAACCTGGTCGGGCTTGAGGTAGACCGAAGCGGTCATCTTCTCCTCGTCGATGGTGATCGACGAAACCTTTGCGGGGTTCAACGAACGCTGGATCATCAGCGTCGGGTTGGCCGTGTAGTTCACCACGTCGATGTTCTCGTTACGCAGTTCCTTGACGATCGAGTAGATACGCGAACCCTTCATGCCGACGCAGGCGCCTACCGGGTCGATACGCTCGTCGTAGGACTCCACGGCGACCTTGGCGCGCTCGCCGGGGATGCGGACGATCTTCTTGATGGTGATCAGTCCGTCGAAAATCTCGGGAACCTCCTGCTCGAACAGGCGCTCCAGGAACTGGTTGGCCGTACGCGAAAGGATGATACGCGGCTGGTTGTTGTTCATCTCTACCGACTTGACGATGGCTTTGATCGTGTCGCCCTTGCGGTAGAAGTCGTTGGGAATCTGCTCGGCTTTGGGAAGGATCAGTTCGTTCTCCTCGTCGTCGAGAATCAGCACCTCCTTTTTCCACACCTGGTACACTTCGCCCGTGACGATGTCGCCGACCTTCTCCGAGTATTTCTCGTAGAGGCTGGCCTTCTCCAGGTCGAGGATGCGCGAGGCGAGGTTCTGGCGCAGCGACAGCACGGCGCGGCGGCCGAACGATGCGAGTTTGATCTCGTCGGCATACTCGTCGCCGACTTCGTAGGTCGGGTCGATGGCCTTGACTTCCGAAACGGAAATCTGTGCATTGGGGTCTTCGACGGCGCCGTCTTCGACGACGGTGCGGTTACGCCAGATTTCGAGGTCGCCTTTCTCGGGGTTGATGATCACGTCGAAATTCTCGTCCGTTTCATACTGTTTTTGCAGTGCGTGGCGGAAAACGTCCTCCAGCACGCCGATCATCGTCGACTTGTCGATGTTCTTCAGCTCTTTGAACTCGGCAAAGTTGCTAATGAGATTGAGATTGTCCATTGTGTGCTTTATCTTGTTTTAATTCTTAATTCTGCCTGTCTGATTATTTGAAGTCCAGATACTCTTTCGTGTACTTGATCTCGGCGAAAGGGTATGAGCGGGTGACCTTCACCAACTGCTTTTTCTTTTTGCCTTCGATGAGCTGCTTCTCTTCGTAAGAGAGCGTGATGCCCTCTTCGGTAACCTCTTCCAGCTTGGCAAGGACCTTCACGCCGCTCATGAGCAGCACTTCGGCCGACTTGCCGGTGAGTTTGCGGTACTGACGCAGGGTCTTCAGCTCGGAACCGATGCCGGCCGACATGACCGTGAGCGAAAAATCCTCCTCCTCGCGGTCGAACTGCGCGTCGATGACGCGGCTCAACTCCGCACAGGCGTCGATGCCGACCGCCGTGTCGCTGTCGATCGTCAGTTCGATTTCATTGCCTGGCGTCGAGGTGCACTCCACAACGAACATATCCGTCCCTTCCAAATGACGTTCCGCCGCTTCGATTATCTTTTTCGTATCTATCATAGTGTTGAATTTCGGTCGAGTATAAGTATAAAATAAGGGGACTACCCGTCCCCTTACCCTTCACGCTGCCTTTCGACACCGCAAATATAGTGAAAAATTTCGATATACCAATATTTATATGCAAAATTTACTCCTCTTTTGTCTTCGATTCGTAGGGCTTGATGATGCCGCGTTTCGACGTGCGGATAAAATCGATCAGCGCGTCGCGTTCGGGGCTTTGGGGAATCTGTTTTTCCACCTCGTCGCAGCCGTTCAGGTAGTTCAGTCCGCTCTGGAAGAGGATGCGGCAGGCGTCGTGGATTTCGGCGATGCGCTCGGGTGAAAAACCGCGCCGTGCAAGGCCGATCTTGTTGATGCCCGCGAAACGCAGCGTGTCGTTGCGCACGATGACGTAGGGCGGAAGGTCCTGTCCCAGCAGCGCGCCGCCCTGCACCATGGCGTGGGCCCCGATGTGGGTCCACTGGTGGATGGCGGCATGGCCTCCGATCACTACCCAGTCGCCGACATGCACTTCGCCGGCGAGCGATACCCGGTTGGCGATCACGCAGTTGCTGCCGATGATGCAGTCGTGTCCGATGTGCACGTAGGCCATCAGCAGGTTGTTCGAGCCGATGATCGTGGTTCCTGTCGAGGCGGTTCCGCGGCTGATCGTCACGTATTCGCGGATGTCGTTGTCGTCGCCGATCTGGGTGGTGGTGATTTCACCGGCGAATTTCAGGTCCTGCGGCAGGCAGGAGACCGAAGCCGCCGTATGTACTTTGCACCGTTTGCCGATGCGTGCCCCGTCGTGAATCACGGCTCCGGGGCCGATCCAGCAGTCGTCGCCGATAACTACGTCGCCTGCGATGTATGCAAAGGGTTCTACCGTGACGTTGGCCCCGAGCTTTGCGTCGGGGTGGATGTAAGCCAGGTTGCTGATCATTTCCTTTAGTTTTTGTTTTTGACTACCTGGGCCATCATCACGGCTTCGCAGGCAAGGGTTTCGCCCACGAACGCTTTGGCCTCGACCAGGGCGACGCCCCGGCGGATCGGCTCCAGCAGGTGGATTTCGAATTGAAGCGTATCGCCCGGAACGACCTTGCGCTTGAACTTCACGCCGTCGATCTTCATGAAGTAGGTGGAGTAGTTTTCCGGGTCGGCGACGTTGCTCAGCACCATGATGCCGCTGCACTGTGCCATTGCCTCGACGATCAGCACGCCCGGCATTACGGGCTCTTCGGGGAAGTGGCCCACGAAGAACGGTTCGTTCATCGTCACGTTCTTGATGCCGGCCACCGACACGGGGTCGCAGTGGAAAATGCGGTCTACGAGCAGGAACGGCGGACGGTGGGGCAGCATGCGGCGGATGTCGTTGATGTCGTACAGCGGCGGCTTGCGGCAGTCGTAAGTGAAGCGGGGCTTTTCGCCCGCGCGGCGGATAGTCTGCTTGAGCTGCTTCATGAACTCCGTGTTGGCGAAGTGTCCCGGGCGGGTGGCCCAGACGCGGCCCTTGATGCGTACGCCCAGCAGTGCGAAGTCGCCCAGCAGGTCGAGCAGTTTGTGGCGCGCCAACTCGTTGTTGCAGCGCAGTTCGAGGTTATTGAGGTAGCCCGCCTTGATCTCGATATCGGGCTTGTTGAAGAGTTTCTTGAGTTTGTCCAGTTGCTCGTCGGGGACGGGGTTCTCCACGACCACGATGGCGTTGTCCAGATCGCCGCCCTTGATCAGGTTCATGTTGATCAGCGGCTCCAGTTCGTGCAGGAAGACGAACGTGCGGCAGGGCGAGATCTTGCCGGCGAAGTCGTCGCCGGGGTTGAAGGTGGCGTACTGGTTGCCGATAACCTTCGAATTGTAGTCCACATGCACCGAGACCGAGAACTCGTCGTCGGGGTAGAGGATGATCGCCACGCCCTTCTCGGGGATCGTGTAGACCATCTTTTCGGTCACGTGGTAGAACTGCCGTTCGGCGTCCTGGTCCGTGAGTCCGGTTTTGGTGATGGCCTGGGCGTATTCGCGGGCCGAGCCGTCCATGATGGGGGTTTCGGGGGCGTCGATGTCGATCACGGCGTTATCCACGCCGAGGGTCCAGAGCGCTGACATGATGTGTTCGATGGTCGATACGCGGTGACCGCCGGCTTCGATGGTCGTACCGCGCGAAGTATCTACGACGTTGTCGCACAAGGCAGGAATTATAGGTTGTCCTTCGAGGTCGGTGCGGCGGAATACGATTCCGGTTCCGGCTTCGGCAGGATTCACGGTCATGGTAACTCGGACGCCCGTATGCAGGCCCTTTCCCGAAAAAGAGATCGGCGCCTTCAGCGTTTGTTGTTTGGTTGACATAAGCGGAGTTCTAATATTTGCGCGCAAAGATAGAAAAATTTCGGTAAAAAACGTTACTTTTGCTCAAAATTCCGACAGACAGCAATGACAGAAACACCCCGTGACAACAAACCCCGCCCTGCCCGGCGGCCGCGTATCAAACTACCTTTCGACAAACGCCGGGAGGATGTCGGATCGTGGACCTACGACCATCGTATCGGTTTGTGCGTCACGATTATAGCCTATCTGGTGCTGATGATCGTCTTCGTGTCGTCGAAGATCGTCGTAGGCGGCCGTTCGCACCAGCAGGGCATGTACATCGACCTGCAGACTTTGGCCGAAATGGAGCAGGAACGCGACCGGCTGGAACGCGAGGTGCGCGAGCGCCAGCAGCAGGAAGAGATCGACTGGCGCAGCATTCGCAACCAGGCGTCGAACGAAAATGCCCTGAACGAGAAGCTCCGCGACGACCGCGGGACCAACGCCGCAGCGCTGAACGAAGCGGCCGCCGAGGCCGAAGCGCGGATGCGCGCCAACCGCGAGGCATACGAGCAGGGGCTTGCCGAGGAACGGGCTATCCGCGAACGCCGCGGCAAGGAGGACGGCGCCGAGCGTCAGGACCGCAAGGTCAAAGGCCGCGTGACGGTGTCGTTTTCGATCTCCAATCCTGTGCGCACGTCGCGTTATCTGGAGGTCCCGGCCTACCTGTGCGAGGGCGGGGGTGAGGTCGTAGTTGCCGTTACCGTGGACCGTGCGGGTAAGGTCGTCGGTGCGCGCGTCTCCGAAGGCGGTGACGAGTGCATGCGTGAATCGGCCCTGCGTGCGGCCCGCAACTCGCTGTTCAACATCGACAATTCGGCTCCCGCCAAGCAGACCGGGACGATCACTTATATTTTTATTCCCCAGTAAGCCTTGCATCTGTTGCGGCCGGCTTGCGGGAATACGGCGGCGACCCCTGCCTGGTGTCGATTTGCGGCATTTTGAACAGAAATACTGTTTTTTATTTTCAGATTTTATTTATATCTTTGTCTCTGTTCCGAATCCAAAATGCGTAAATTACTGTTCATATTGTTGGCCCTGGCGGGATGTCTGCTTTTTTCGGAGGGCAGCGGCGATGTGCATGCCCGGGAGGCCGTGCATTCGGCGGTCTTTTCCAGCAGCGATATGCATGTCGATCAATGGCAGTGTGAGCGTGTTTACAATTCGGATTTAAATCAACCCCGTGTTTCCGGAGAGGCGGAAGCGTCCCCCTCGGCCCCCACGTTCCAGCGCACCGGGCCCGGATGGGCGGCTCGCCTGGCGCTGCATTGCGTCGCGTCGTGCCATTGCGGCACGGGAGTTGTCAAACTAACCTCAGCGTTTCGATCTCTTTATCTTTCGCCTGGCCTACATGCCGTAGACTATTATGTTTACCGCCTGCGCCGGCTCATTATTTAGCGTAGCGTATTTCCCGGACGGTTTACCGTTTTTTTTGCCTGAAATACCAACGTTAAAATAATGAAAAAGATATGGATAAGATTAAAATCTGCGAGGCGATGTACGCCTTGCCCGGGGAGGTCGTGGTACGCCGCCGCAAATCCCTCGTAATACCTGCCGTGCTGCTTGCAGCCGGCGTGGCGATACTGGTTCTGAATCACATTTACGGAGCTTCGATGACCAATAACCTCCGCTCGTCGGCGGTGTTTATCGGCGGTTCGCTGGCCCTGGCGGGGATGATCACGCTAGCTGCGCGCTATTTCAGCGCCGAGGGTGCGCCTTACTACCGTCCCGGACACAGCTACCTGCGTTACGAAGAGCTCTATTTCGAGCGTTCGCAGAGCCATGCTGTCGTGGACCTCGTGGCGGAAGGCGATGTGCAGCGTTTGCTGACGATGCCGCACGCGCAGGTTCCGGCGATCTCCGTGGTTGTATACCGTACGCCCGACAGCCGTTTTGCCGCCATGCAGGCTTTCGAGTATACCGATTTGGAATACAGGCCGCTGACCCGGTTGCAGATCGTCGACGGGCCGGAGATGCAAACGGCAAAAAATTAATTTTAAAGAATGATAGACATCAGTGGTGAAAATGTAGTATTGGTCGGTGCGCTGCTGCTCTTTGTGGCGGTGATGGCCGGCAAGGTCGCTTACCGTTTCGGCGCCCCGGCGTTGTTGCTCTTCCTGGGGGTCGGCATGTTGTTCGGACTGAATTTCATTTCGTTCCGTTCGGTCGAAATGACGCAGTTCGTCGGTATGATCGCGCTGTGCATCATCCTCTTCACGGGTGGTATGGACACCTCTTTCCAGGAGATAAAACCCGTCATCGGGCCGGGCGTCGTGCTGGCTACGGTGGGGGTGGTGATGACGGCCGTGGTACTGGCGGGCTTCGTATGGCTCGTCGCTCCGTGGCTCGACCTGGAAATCTCCTTCACGCTGGCCCTGCTGCTGGCCTCCACGATGTCTTCGACCGACTCGGCGTCGGTTTTCTCGATCCTGCGAAGTAAGAAACAGGGGCTCAAACAGCACCTCCGCCCGTTGCTGGAGTTGGAGAGCGGTTCGAACGACCCGATGGCCTACATGCTCACGATCCTGCTGATCGGCGTCGTGACCAACTCGTCGGGCAGTACCGGGATGGGCATGAGCATCCTTTATTTCGTGATCCAGATGGTCGTCGGAGCGCTTTCGGGCTACCTGATCGGGCGGCTGGCGGTGTGGACGATCAACAAGATCAACCTCGCCAACCACTCGCTCTACTCGGTGCTGCTGCTGGCATTTATCTTCTTTGCCTTCGCTTTCACCGACCTGATCAAGGGCAACGGCTACCTCGCGGTTTATCTTGCGGGCTTGGTCGTGGGCAACCATAAACTGGCGCAGAAACGCTCGCTGACGGTCTTTTTCGACGGTTTCACGTGGCTCATGCAGATCGTGATGTTCCTTACGCTGGGCCTGTTCGTCAACAGCGACGAACTGCTGCGTCCCGAGGTGCTGATCCTCGGCTGTGCGGTCGGTGCGTTCATGATCCTCGTGGCGCGTCCCGTCACGGTCCTTGCCTGCCTGCTGCCTTTCCGGCATTTCACGACCAAGGCGCGCCTCTATGTTTCGTGGGTGGGCCTGCGCGGCGCCGTGCCGATCCTGTTCGCCATCTACCCGATGATGGCGGGTGTCGAGCATGCCGAGTTGTTGTTCAATGTAGTCTTCCTTTCGACGATCATCTCCCTCCTGGTGCAGGGTACGACCGTGAGCGGCATGGCCAACCTGCTGGGACTGGCCTACGAGGAACGGGAATCGGCTTTCAACGTCGAGATGCACGAGGAGATGAAATCGGCGCTTACGGAGGTCGAGGTCAACGAAAGCCTGCTCGCCAGCGGGCAGACGCTCAAGGACATCACCCTGCCGGAGAATACACTGGTGATGATGGTCTGCCGCGACGGGGAGTACTTCGTGCCGCAGGGTAAAACGGAGCTTAAGCTGGGCGATAAACTGCTGGTCATTTCGGACCGCAGCGAGGAGCTCGAAAGCACCTATAAGGATATGGGCATCGACGATGTGATGAAACTGGGATAGCCCGGCCTCATTGTCTGTAAATTACGCTTCGGATTGCCTCCCGGGGCACTCCGCCGGACGGGCGGATAATGGCTGAGGCCCCGGCGATTCTGTCGCCGGGGCCTCTTTTTTTTGCCCGGGACGCTCGGTATTCCGGCGATTTTTCGTATCTTGAACCGGAAAAACGGATTTATGTGTTTCGAAACCCGGACCGGAGGCCGGAATACCCCCGTCATTTCGATTCGTGCTACGGAGTAATTTCCTTTATGGCAATAAACAAATAAGAAAATCGAAAACAGGACAATAAAAAGTTAAAAAAGGCAATTTTAATTCGACGAATAGTTGTAACTTCGTGACGTTTAAGGACGCCTTTCCGCGGCGGCCGGACCCGACCCTATGAAACTGCTGAAACCTACATACCTGCTGCAAATGTTGCTGCTGCTGTCGGCCGTGACGGTTGTTTTGTCCGCCTGTGAGGAGAACGAAACCAAATCGCTGTCGGAGCAACTGGATCACATGATCGCCAACCGGCAGGTCTACGACTGCGAAAAGGAGCAGCGGATCGTCGATTTGCGTCACCTGCTGAGCGTGAGCGGCCTGACTCCGGAGCAGGAGTACGAGATCAACGACAAACTGTTCGCGGAGTTTCACAAATACAAACTCGATTCGGCCATCCGCTACATGGAGCGCAATGTCGTTCTTGCGCGCCGGCTGGGCAACCGCCGCAACGCCTGCATTTCGGGCATCCGCCTGGCCGAACTCTATTCGTCGACGGGCATGTCCATCGAGGCGAAGCGGATGCTGGATTCGATCGACCGCCGTTCGGTCACACGCGACCTGCTGCCGGTCTATTACAAGGCTTACAACCGTTTCTACCAGCAATATGTGGCTTTCAGCGGGCAGAAGCATTTCCGCGAACTGGAGGAACGTTACCAGGATTCGGTGATCATGACGGCCGACACCGCTTCGCTGCGTTACAAACTCGACCTGCTCTACCAGATGAGCCGCCGGGACCAGTCGCACGAAATGGAGGTCCGGCTGCTCGATTTCCTGAACAGCCTCGAACCCGATTCGCAGGTCTACGCCGAGTGCGCCTATTCGGTGGGCAGTTTCTACCGCCGCCGCGGGGACGACTGGCTGGCGCGCAAATACTACATGATTTCGGCGATGACCGATGTCCGGAACTCCACGAAGGAGAACGCGGCCTTCCAGGCGCTGGCGACGCTCTATTACCGCCACGACGACCTCTTCCGGGCCTTCAAATACACCCAGGCCGCCGTCGAGGACGCGCTGTTCAGCAACGTGCAGTTCCGCACGGTGCAGATGTCGGAACTTTATTCGATCATCATCGCTTCGCACCAGGCCAAGGAGTCGAAGATCAAACACAAACTGCAGCACTACCTGGTGCTGATCAGCGTACTTTCGGTGGTCCTGGTCCTGCTGTTCGTCTATCTCTACAAGCAGCTTCGGCGGGTCAACCGCATCAAGGAGGAGCTTTCGGACACCAACGAAAAGCTGGCCCGGCTCAACGAGGAACTCGCCGAGAAGAACGAGCAGTTGTCGGACTCCAATGCCGTCAAGGTGCAGTACATCGCGCGTTTCTTCGACCTTTGCTCCATGTATATCGACAAGATGGACGACTACCGCAAGTCGCTGAAGAAGCTGGCCCAGGACCGGAAGTTCGAGGACCTCTACAAGCGGCTGAAATCGACCTCGATGCTCGAAGAGGAGCAGGAGGAACTCTACAAGAATTTCGACGCCATTTTCCTGAACCTCTATCCGTCGTTCGTCGAGGACTTCAATGCCCTGTTGACCGAGGACGAACGGATCGTGCTCAAGCAGGAGGACCTGCTGAACAAGGAGCTTCGGATTTACGCCCTGCTGCGCCTGGGAATTACCGACAGCGTGAAGATCGCTTCGTTCCTGCGCTGTTCGCTGTCGACCGTGTATAACTACCGGACCAAGGTGCGCAACAAGGCCGCCATTTCGCGCGAAGAGTTCGAAAAAATGGTCATGAAGATTGGCACGGCGCACAAAACAGACAGTTGAGTCATTCCAGATTGTCTACATTTTTCAGGTCGTTTTAAAATGTAAAATATTGGTAATTAATTATATGGGTCAAATCAGGTTCTACATTTTCCGATTCAGTTTTCAAACCGATACCTATTCCGGTTAATTTTGTAATCGACGCGGCGCTCCTGCCGGTTTTACCATCCGGGAACGACCGCCGCGACATTGAACCTACTTTTAACCGACCTTATTGACTACACAATGAATCCTGTAAAAGTTGGCCTTATCGGCTTCGGCAGAATGGGAGGTTTCTACCTCGAACAGATGCAGAAAAGCGGCAAATGGGACGTGGCTTACATTTGCGATGTCTGCGCTGAATCGCGGGAACTGGCGCGCAGGCTGGCCCCCGGGGCGAAGGTGATCGACGACGAACAGGTTATCTTCGACGATCCCGAAGTGCAGGTCGTGGGCCTTTTCGCCCTCGCCGACTCGCGCAAGCTGCAAATCGAAAAGGCTTTTGCCGCCGGCAAGCATGTCATCGCCGAAAAACCCATCTCCGACAGTATCGAAAACGAATGGCAGGCCGTGGACCTGGCTGAAAATACATCGCTTTTCTCGACGGTCAATCTCTACCTGCGCAATTCCTGGTATCATAATACGATCAAAGATTTTATCGCCCAGGGCGAAATCGGCGAACTGGCTATCGTGCGGGTTTGCCATATGACTCCCGGACTGGCTCCCGGCGAAGGCCACGAGTACGAGGGCCCTTCGTTCCACGACTGCGGTATGCACTATGTGGACATCGCACGCTGGTATGCCGGATCGGAATTCAAAACCTGGAACGCCCAGGCCGTCAGGATGTGGAACTACAAGGACCCGTGGTGGCTGCAATGCCACGGAACGTTCGAAAACGGGGTGGTGTTCGACATCACGCAGGGGCATGTCTACGGCCAGCTCGCCGAGACGCAGACCCACAACTCCTATGTGGACATCATCGGTACGAAAGGTATCGCTCGTATGACCCACGACTTCAAGACCGCGATCGTCGAACTGCACGGCGTGACGCAGACCCACCGGTTGATCCAGCCCTACGGCGGCAAGAATATCGACACGCTGTGCAAACTCTTCGCCGAGTCGATCGAGACGGGCCGCCGCAGCGAGGCGCTTCCCGAGTTCCGCGATGCGGCGATCGCTTCGGAGTACGCCTGGCGCTTTTTGCAGGATGCCCGGGGGCACGACCTCCCGGCCATCGGCGAACTGGAGACCCTCCGGCAGATCCGCGAACGCCGCCGGACGATGAAAAACGGCTACGGACTGCTTCGTAAACATGCATAAATCCACATAACCTTAAAACTACCTGAACTATGAATCATCTGCTATTTATCGGCGTGGGACAGATTGTCGTCATCGCACTCGTGGTGCTGCTGTTGTTCGGCGGCACGAAGATCCCGGAATTGATGAAGGGCCTCGGCAAGGGCTACAAGATTTTCAAGGACGAGGTCGACAACATCGAAAAGAACATCAAATAACCTCAATACTAACTTAAATTTAAACCTCGAGAAACGATGGCAAAAGAAATGTCAAGAAGAACGTTCCTGAAGCAGGGAGCGGCTGCCGCGATCGGCTTAGCGGTCGTTCCCAGCACGGTTCTGGGTAAGAAGTTCGGATACACGGCCCCCAGCGACAAACTCAACATCCTGGGCGTCGGTGTCGGCGGACGCGGCGCTTCGGTGCTGAAGGGGCTGGAGAGCCAGAACATCATCGGCCTTTGCGATGTCGACTGGAAGTATGCCGACCATGTTTTCCAGCGTTATCCTGCGGCCAAGAAGTTCAACGACTACCGCAAGATGTACGACGAGATGCTCAAGTCGGCCGATGCCGTGATGGTCGCTACCGCAGACCACACGCACGCAATCATCGCCGCCGACGCGATGACTGCCGGCAAGCACGTTTATTGCGAGAAACCGCTGACCCATACCGTCTACGAGTCGCGTCTGCTGACCAAGCTGGCCGACAAATACAAGGTTGCCACGCAGATGGGTAACCAGGGTGCTTCGGCCGAGGGCGTCCGCAAGGTCTGCGAGTGGATATGGAACGGCGAAATCGGCGAGGTTACCCGTGTGGATACCTTTACCGACCGTCCTATCTGGCCGCAGGGGCTGGCACGTCCCGAGGAGGACATGCGCATTCCCAAGACGATGAACTGGGATTCGTTTATCGGCCCGGCTCCTTACCGTCCCTACAATTCGGCTTACACGCCGTGGAACTTCCGCGGATGGTGGGATTTCGGTACGGGTGCGCTGGGCGATATGGCCTGCCACATCCTGCATCCCGTGTTCAAGGGTCTCAAACTGGGTTATCCGACCAAGGTCGAGGGCAGTTCGACGCTGCTGCTGAACGAGTCGGCTCCTTCGGCGCAGCGCGTGAAGTTCGTCTTCCCGGCCCGCGACAACATGCCGAAAGTGGCCATGCCCGAAGTCGAGGTTCACTGGTACGACGGCGGTCTGATGCCGGAGCGTCCCGCAGGGCTTCCCGCTGGCAAGAACCTCAACGTGAGCGGCGGCGCCGCCATCTTCTACGGTACGAAGGATACGCTGATCTGCGGCTGCTACGGCAAGGATCCCTACCTGGTTTCGGGTCGTGTTCCCGAGGCTCCGAAGGTGCTGCGCGAGATCACCGAGTCGCACCAGATGGACTGGGTGCGTGCCTGCAAGGAGGACGCCGACGACCGTGTGCTTTCCGCATCGGACTTCAGCGAGGCCGGACCGTTCAACGAAATGGTCGTCATGGGCGTGCTGGCAGTCCGCCTGCAGGGCCTCAACCAGGTGCTGGAGTGGGACGGCCCGAACATGCGCTTCACGAACATTCCGGACGATGCCACGATCCGGACGGTTATCAAGGACGGTTTCCACATCAAGGACGGACACCCGACCTTCGACAAGACCTGGACCGATCCCGTGAACGCTCAGCAGTTCGCCCAGGAACTTATCAAACACAACTACCGCGAAGGTTGGGCGCTTCCCGACATGCCGCGTTAATCCCGTGCAGCGAAAGTACGGAACCGAATTTACGAAAACTTAAAAAACAGAAAGAATAATGAAAAAGATCCTTTTGTATTCAGCGTGCGCCGCTCTGACGGCAATGATGGCTGCCTGTGGCGGCCCGGGCGGAAAAGCCAAGACGGCCGATGACAAGACGGCCGATGCCAAAACCGAAAAGAAGGCCGTTCCCGAATACACGGTCGTGAACAACGCACAGGTGGACCTTGCCTCGTTCCCGCAGGACAAGGACGGTTACTACGTGATTTTCGACGGCAAGACGCTCAACGGCTGGCGCGGCTACGGCAAGGACAAGGCGCCTTCGCGCTGGACGGTCGACAACGGAGCCATCAAGTTCAACGGCTCGGGCGGCGGCGAAGCGCAGACCGGCGAGGGCGGCGACCTGATTTTCGCCAAGAAGTTCAAGAACTTCGAACTTGAAATGGAGTGGAAGGTTTCGAAGGGCGGTAACTCGGGTATTTTCTACCTGGCCCAGGAGGTTACGACCCAGAAGGACGGTAAAACCAAGTACGAGCCGATCTATATCTCGTCCCCCGAGTATCAGGTGCTCGACAACGCGAACCATCCCGATGCCAAGCTGGGCGTGGACGGCAACCGCATGTCGGCGTCGCTCTACGACATGATTCCCGCCGTTCCGCAGAACCAGAAGCCCTTCGGCGAGTGGAACAAGGCCAAAATCATGGTTTACAAAGGTACTGTCGTACACGGTCAGAACGATAAGAACGTGGTCGAATACCACCTGTGGACTCCCCAGTGGACCGAGATGCTGGAGAACAGCAAGTTCAGCCCCGAGAAGTGGCCCCTGGCATTCGAACTGCTCAACAACTGCGGCGGCGAGAACCACGAAGGCTATATCGGCCTTCAGGACCATGGTGACGATGTTTGGTTCCGCAATATCCGCATCAAGGTTCTCGACTAGTCCCGGATTATGAGAAACAAGCTATTTGCAGCGATCTGCGCCCTTCTGGCTTTGGCGATGCTCCCCGGCGGAGCATTCGCCAAGGCGAAGAAGGCCCCGAAGAAGGAGATCGGCATCCAGCTCTACTCGGTACGCAGCCTGATCGGCAGCTTCGGCAAAAACCAGCAGGACTACAAGCCCGTGCTGAAGCAGCTCGCCGACATGGGTTACACTTCGGTGGAGGCCGCCAGCTACAAGGACGGACTGCTCTACGGGCAGAATCCCGAGCAGTTCCGCAAGGATGTCGAGGCTGCCGGCATGAAGGTTCTTTCGACGCACTGTACGCTCAACCTCTCCGACGAAGAGTTGGCGAGCGGCGATTTCTCGAAGGCCCTCCAATGGTGGGACGAGTGCATCGCGGCGCACAAGGCCGCCGGTGCGGAGTACATCGTGGTTCCTTCGATGCGCCGTATCGACAACCTCAAGGACCTGAAGACCTACTGTGACTATTTCAATGAAATCGGAGCACGGTGCAAGGCCGCCGGCATGAAGTTCGGCTACCACAACCACTCGCGTGAATACGAGAAGATCGAGGATCAGGTCATGCTGGACTACATGCTCCGGAACACCGATCCCGACAAAGTGCTGTTCGAGATGGACGTGTACTGGACGGTGATCGGCAAAGCGAGCCCCGTAGCGTATTTCAAGAAGTATCCGGGCCGTTTCAAACTCCTGCATATCAAGGATTACCGCGAGATCGGACAAAGCGGCATGGTGGGCTTCGATGCCATTTTCGCCAATGCTGAGACCGCCGGTGTGGAGAACATCATCGTCGAGATCGAAGGATCGAGTTACGACGACATTGTGCGCAGCGTTCGCGAGTGCATCGAGTACTTGCAACAAGCGCCTTTCGTCGAGGCTTCCTACCGTAAATAACGCCTCCTGGAGAGTTGGAAATATCCGGCTGTCTGTCGAGACGGCCGGATATTTTGTTTCCGGTCCGGCCGGAAAACCCGGCGGACCCCGGTTTTCGTACCCATTTAATCCGCATTGATTTGACTATGGAAGAACTTCGAATGACTTTTCGGGGACATCTCGACGACCTGCGCTGGACGCTGGTCCGTGTCGGCGGCGTACTCTTCGCCCTGGCGGTCCTCTGCTTCTGCCTTATGCCGTGGCTGTTCGACCGTTTTGTCCTGGCGCCCGCTTCACCCGATTTTCCCCTTTACCGGTGGTTGTCGGAAACAGGGGTCCCGGCTTCGGTTTTTCCCGATTTCGGTAATGGCAGCCATGCCGTTGAGATCGTCAACACCGACGTTTCGTCCCAACTGCTCACGCACGTCAGCGCATCGTTCTGGTTTGCGCTGGTGCTGTTGTTTCCCTACCTGATCTTCGAGGCCTGGCGGTTTGTCCGGCCTGCCCTGGTCGGGGACGAGCAGCGCAGCGTGCGGCTGGCATTCATCGGGGGAACGGGGTTGTTTTTCGTGGGGTGCGCCGTGGGTTACCTGTTTGTTTTTCCCTTCATGTTCCGGTTCCTGACCGAGTATCAGTTGAGTTCGTCGATCGTCAACCAGATATCGCTGAACTCCTATATGCGGAGTTTCCTGCTGCTGGTCTTCGTGATGGGGGTGGCGCTGGAACTGCCGCTGCTGACGTGGTCGCTTTCCCGGGCAGGACTGGCTACGCGGACTTTTTTCCGCAGATACCGGCGGCAGGCCGCCGTCGTTCTGCTCCTGCTGACCGTGCTGGTAACTCCTTCGGGCGATCCCTTTGTGCTGCTGGCTGTTTTCCTGCCGCTTTACCTGCTCTACGAACTGGGTATCCGCTTCGCCCGGGAATAACCCTGTGGCCGGAGCCGCTAATCCAGACAGCCGGAAAATGCTCCGGCTGTTTTTGGTTGAGGACGTGTGTTTTCCGTAAAATTATCGCTAACTTTACGCCTCAAACAGCACTGTTGCGGGGATTTGAGGATACTCCTTGAGGTTGTGATTCCCGTTTCCTGTTTGTTAAAAATATGAAAATATGCGTTACTGTTGGTTATTGACAGCCTGCCTGTGGGCTTGCACCGGAGTCCGGGCGCAAACGGCCGGGGAAGCGGGCGAAAAAAGCGGCAATCCGCTTTTCAAAGGGTGGTATGCCGATCCCGAAGGGGTGGTTTTCGGCGACGAGTACTGGATTTATCCCACTTATTCGGCTCTTTATGAAGACCAGACGTTTTTCGATGCTTTTTCCTCGAAAGACCTCGTGCATTGGCAGAAGCATCCCCGGGTCCTTACGACGGAGCATGTCACGTGGGTAAAACGGGCGATGTGGGCCCCGGCGATCCTTCAGGCCCACGGCAAATATTACCTCTTTTTTGCGGGTAACGACATCCACGAGAACGAGGTGGGCGGCATCGGCGTCGCCGTGGCCGATTCTCCGGCCGGGCCGTTCCGCGATGCGCTGGGCAAACCGCTGATCGACCGGATCGTGAACGGTGCACAGCCTATCGACCAGTTCGTTTTTCGGGACGACGACGGAACCTATTATATGTACTACGGCGGCTGGGGCCACTGCAATATGGTGCGGCTTGCTCCCGACCTGCTGAGCGTCGTGCCGTTCGACGACGGAACGATTTACCGCGAAGTCACGCCGAAGGGCTACACCGAAGGCCCGTTCATGTTCAAACGGCAGGGTAAATACTACTTCATGTGGTCCGAAGGCGGTTGGGGCGGTCCCGATTACCGGGTTGCCTACGCCATTGCCGACTCGCCGTTCGGACCTTTCGAACGCATCGGGACGATCCTGGAGCAGGACCCCGAAGTGGCCACGAGCGCCGGGCATCACTCCCTGATCCAGGTTCCGGGCAAGGATGAGTGGTATATCGTTTACCACCGTCGTCCGCTGACCGAAACAGGCCGCGACAGCCGTGCGACCTGTATCGACCGGCTTTGGTTCGATGCCGACGGGCGGATCAAACCCGTGCGGATGACCTTCGAGGGCGTCGGAGCGCGCCCGATAGCGCCGCAGGGCGAGTATTTCAATCCCGTTGTGAACCAGAGCCTGCCCGACCCGACGATTATCCGGGGCGATGACGGTTGTTTCTATCTCTATGCGACGGAGAGCATCCGCAACGTTCCGATCTTCCGTTCGCGAAACCTGGTCGACTGGGAGTTTATCGGTACGGCGTTTACGGACCGGACCCGCCCGACGTTCGAGCCGAAAGGCCGCGTCTGGGCGCCCGACATCAACCGGATCGGGGATAAATACGTCCTCTATTATTCGATGTCGCGCTGGGGCGGCGAATGGACCTGCGGCATCGGCGTTGCCGTGGCTGAGCGTCCCGAAGGCCCTTTCGAGGACTTGGGCAAGCTGTTTCGTAGCAATGAGATCGGTATTCAGAATTGCATAGACCCGTTCTATATCGAGGACGGAGGGAAGAAATACCTTTTCTGGGGCAGTTTTCACGGCCTTTACGGCGCGCAACTGGCTGCCGACGGGCTGTCCCTCGATCCGGATGCCCAACCTGTGCGGATTGCGGGGGATGCCTACGAGGCGACGTATATCCACAAACGGGGTAAATACTATTATCTGTTTGCGTCGACAGGCAGTTGCTGCGAGGGGCTGAAAAGTACCTACGCAACGGTTGTGGGGCGTTCCGAAAGTCTCTTCGGGCCTTATACCGACCGGCAGGGCCGCCCGATGCTGGAAAACCACCACGAAATGCTGATCCATGGCAATCCCGATTTTGTCGGGCCGGGGCATAACTCCGAAATCGTGACCGACGACAAGGGCTGCGACTGGATTTTCTACCATGCCGTGAGCCGCGCCGATCCCCGGGGCCGCGTGCTGATGGCCGACCGGGTCGACTGGACCGACGGCTGGCCCTGCGTCGAAGGCTCTTCGCCGTCGCTCCGCGCGAAAGTCCCCCAATTCAGGAAATAAGCCGCAATGCTCAACGCCATCGAAACTTTTAATTCGATGGCGTTTTTGTTTTAGCCTGGGGCGTATGACCTTTGGGCTGGACTGTGATGCTTTGTGCCTGTATCGTAATGTGCAGTAAATCAGTGTAGTATATTTGTGTAAGTGCCTTGTTAGGCACTTTTTTTTATATTGTATTGATAATCAGTGCGTTGATTCACAGTTTGAAAGGTTTGGAATCCGTTGGTTTTCAGGATATCAGAGAGACATTTAGGCTAATTTTGCTGATACGTTGCCGATTTTTTCGAATTGCGGGTCCGAGTTATGTGTCGATAGAAAAATTTCTGAAAGACGCGATTAGGTCTCGATTCCCGTCCTGAGCGTGTTGTTCCGGTTTTTATATGCCGGAATTCTGTTTCGGCGTGACGTAAAAGATTCCTGCTACAAACCACAAACCTTGAAACGATGAAAAAACTTTATTCTTTCGCGCTTGCCGTTGTCATATCTCAAACAGCCTTCTCCCAAAACGATTACAACCGGGTGAATTTCTACCCGCCTTCGGTTGCCTCCATGATGAAGTATATCGATTATCCGGTAAGTCCCCGCACTGGCATTCCGGATATTGGCATCCCGCTTTTCACGATTCGTTCGGGTAAACTGGAATTGCCGCTTACGCTCTCTTTTCATATCGACGACTATGCAAAAGTAAATCAACTGCCCGGGGCGGCCGGAGCCGGTTGGACGCTGAGTTCCGATATTCAGATTTCCCGGTCGATTAACGGATTGGACGACCTGGCGCCATCCGGGTATTTATCTACTGGTTTTTATTACCCCGATTATAAAGGAATTGCACCGGCAAAGAGTCAGACAGACCTTTACTTGATGCATATAAAACAGAAAGACGAGGAGCCGGATAAATTTTATTACAGGTTGCTTGGGAAAGGAGGTTCGTTCTATTTTATGCGGCAGCAGAACGGTTCATCCATTCCGAAGCAGGTCCCCTTGAACGGAGTACAGGTTTCCTATTCATCGGGCCGGTTCGAGGCGGTCGATACGGATGGAACGACATATTACTTTTCGTCCAGTGCCAAGGATCAGTGCAGTCCGAATGCGGGAACGACTCTTGACATGTCCTGGAAATGTGACCGGATAGTCAGTGCTTCCGGGGCTGATATCATTTCTTTCGATTATGTCAGCTATAAAAAATCATTGGTCAAAATGTGTAACGGGAAAGAAGAAGTTTACGATCGGATCCGTATCACGAACCGCGCCGCATCGAATGCTGTCCGAAACATGGTACGTGGACCGAAACACCTTATATACGGGGGTGAACTCACGTCACGCATGGAGCTTGTGCAGGTAGAAGAAGACGGTGGATATGCTTATTTCTGGGAAAGCGTCGGCCCCGTCGATGATTTACGTAATTATCAGAATCTGGTTATCCATAACCTTTCGGGTATTCGGTTCAAAAACGGGCGGGTCGAATTCGTCTATGACGATAATGAGGTCCTGACGCAGATAAAGCTATTTTCTGAGGGCCAGGCCGAACCTGTCCGGGTCGTCGCCCTGGCGCAGGAGGGCAGTGGCTATGCGCGGACGCTCAGAACCCTGACAGTCGGCAGGGACACCTATTCATTTGCATATGGGACGAAACACGAAGGCGAATGCTTTCCGGATTTCTGGGGGTATAAAAGCATGGGTACTTTTCTCAATGGGTGTGCCGGCGTTCCCCTGCATTTCATCACGGTTGAACCCGGACCGGACGGTCGCCTGATCAATGATCGGAACTTCTTTAATACGGACTTCGGCCTGCCGGTCGGATTGCAATCCGTCGCGGCGTATAGCACTACGGCGACGAAAGGTAGTCCTTTCCTTACGATTAAATATCCCACCGGTGGCTTAACGCAGTTTTCATGTGAACGAAACAATTACCTGTGCAATGACGGGAATTATTTTGGTTACATAATCGATGCAGGCGGATTACGCGTCAATGAGATCAATTATTTCGATACGGATACAACGCTAGTCAAGCAGAAAATCTATAAATACGGAGAAAATGAAAACGGCTACGGCATTATTCGCCGTGAGCCCACTTTCGACGAAGAGTACGGAACCTGTCATACCTGTCAGGAGGTCCGGTACTATACGCCCTACCTGGGATCATATTCGCTGGACGCTACGGCACGCCTGCGGAGTTACCTGCCCAATACGATTTATCAGATGAACTATTCTGATGGAAGTCGTATCAATTACAGCGAGGTTGCCGAATATAATAAAGACAGGGGTATTGAGACCGGGAAAACCGTCTATAAATACAATCTCGAAGACCCGTACGGCATGATGGGGCAGTATGCCGATCCGGAGGCGCCGTACCCGATCGGCGATGACGCGTGGTGGATCGGGGTTCCCGATTCCACGATTTATTACAGGTATGATAACGGAAAGTACGAATGGGTGAAGAAAACCGGTTACCGTTATGAATGCCATATGGAGCCGGAGCGGATTTTCCAGGGACGGGTTTGGCAGAGCGTCATTGCCGTTCTGGTTGATGGCTATTTATCCAGTTCTTTCGTAAAGGATTACAATGTTTTTTCTTACCGGACTTCTGCTATTCAGATCGGATGTATGCAGTTGGCTCAGGAAGACGAATATGTCCGCAATGACGATGGCCGGGTCCAAACCACGCGGACCCGCTATTACTACGATAATCCCGGTCATTACCTGCCAGGGCGCAAGGTGACGACCTATCCGACCGGGGATATCGTGACTGAACATACGCTTTTTCCGGAAGATTATGTTCGGGATTCCTACGTGCAGTCCCTCCGGACGCGGAATCAGGTCGCCCTGCCGATGGAGCGGGTCGTTCGCCGCAATGGCCGGGTTGTCTCCGGGGAGTCGTACCGCTATGATTTCTATGGCCGGATCGTCAGTGCGTATATGCTGGAAACGGATAACTTGTCCGAATCTCTTTTCCGCCTGTCGAACAAGAGTGCCGCGAATGATTTCGGCCCTTCCGGAACCTCGGCTTATACGCCGGACTCCGGCTATGTACAGCGGGCTGCCATCCTTTACGATGAAGATGACAATATCCGCCAGATCGTATCCCCGGGCAAAAGTCCGGTCTGCTACCTGTGGGGATATAACGGCCAGTATCTGATTGCCGAGATTCGGAATGCAACCTACGAGCAGGTGCAGCAGAAACTGGGCAGCGCCCTGCTCAGCCGTGTTCGGAAAGCGGCTGTTCCTGCCGTCGCCGACCTGGAGCAGATCGATAACCTGCGGACAGATAAAAAACTGCAGGTTACGACGGCGACTTACCGGCCTCTGTACGGCATGGCATCCCAGACCGATCCTGATGGACGTACCAGGTCGTATGTGTACAATACGGAGACCGGCCGTCTGCTTCGGGTTGAAGACGGAGATGGGAATATCGAAACTCAATACAGCTACTCACAAGACTTGTAAATGCCCTATGAAAGCTCAGATAGCAACAATCTGCATCTTGCTGGTACTGGTGTCGACCCTCAACGCCCAGCCCCGGTTTTCGCCCCGGGTAATCATCAGCGAGATCATGTACGATACCCCGTTGAACGAGGTAGTGACTACGCGTCCGTATAGCAACGGCGAATTTCTCGAACTTTATAACTGCGAGTCCGCAGAGGCTGACATCAGTGGCTGGATGCTTAAAGGCTCCGGGGTTACAGAACAGTTTCGACTGCCGGATGGTACGGTGATTCCCGGTCGGGGCACGTTGGTTATTGCCTATTGCTATGCGGGCAGTAATTTCCTGCTGACCGATCTTTATTCGGGGCTCGATGCTTCGGCGGTGCGCGGTATCGTGTACCAAAATAAGATTATCCTTGCCAACGGTGGCGAAGAGGTGCAATTGTCGGATAAATCCGGAGTTATCAAGGACCGGATTTATTACGACGGTACGTCCAACCGCAAGAAACCCGATCGGCTGGAGGCCGCCAACAGCGATACGATCGGGGATGGATCGGAGTGTAGCTCGTTACAGCGCATAACTGCGGACTTTGACGATAATGCCTGTGCGATCGGTTCGAATACGGATTGGATTACAGCCCGTACGACACCGTTTCAGGCCGAGGTGTCGGTTACTGGCCCTGATATGAGCCAAGGTGCGAACTGGATCGAGACCCGTACGGCTACGGCGCCCGGTGGTGCGGGGATGGTGAGCGACATTCGCTATTTCAACGGCCTGGGCCTGCCCGTTCAGGACGTTAGCGTACAGAACACACCTCAGGGCAGGGATTTGGTTACTCCGATTGAATACGATGCCGTGCTGCGTGATGACGCCCGGAGTTACCTGCCTTATCCTGCTGAGGGACACGGAGGTGTTTTCCGCAGAAATGCAATCGGGGACCAGTCGCAATTCTATCGGGCGCAATTCGGCGCGGAAGGGGCGAGACCCTATTCTGTGAAGGAGTACGAACCGTCTCCTTTGGGACGCGTACGGCGTACGGCAGGTCCGGGTATGCTCACGTCCGACGGCAGTGTGAAATATGTTTCAGTCGAATATCTTGGAAATGGTTCCGGGGAAGTCCTTCGGTTGAAAGTGGACGATTCGGGTAATATCCTTTCTGCGGCAGGGTATTATCCCGAAGGGACATTATGTAAAACCCAGACGCTGGACGAAGACGGGAACGTTACCCGGGTTTTCGCCAATCAGGAAGGACTGATGCTTCTGAACCGTGTGTTCGATAGCAACGGTAATGCGATCGATACTTACAGCGTATATGATGATATGGGCCGTCTTCGTTGGGTTGTTTCTCCCGAAGGCGCTGCCGGCCTGGGTGCTTCATCGGTTCTTCCGGAGAGTGCGGCCGCCGCGCAGGAGTATTGTTATGTTTACAAGTACGACGGTCGGGGGAATGTGATCGAAAAGAAACTTCCCGGACGCGCGGCCGAGTACCTGGTTTATGACCGCGGCGATCGTCTGGTGATGAGCCAGGACGGTAACCTGCGGGCTGCCGGTAACCGGTGGACGTTGATCGGTTATGATGCTTTTGACCGGGAATCGACCCGTCGGATTCTTCCGACGACGTTGGACCGTGCCGGATTGACGGAGGTTTTTGCCGAAGGCCGGGAGTCTGCGCTTTACGATTCACCATCGGCGCAGTTGGAATCGCAGTGTTTCTACGATTCGTCCCTGATTCCTGCGGAGTTGGAATTTGCCGAAGTTCCGGATATTGTGTCGGCGGGGGATATTGCCGGATCGAGTTTGCGCGCCTATGAGAAAATCCGGATTTTGAACGATTCCTCCGTAGACGAATATGTGGAGCGGGCATTCTATTACGATAAGAAAGGTCGGGTTATCCAGACAGTTATCCGGAATCAGTCGGGCGGTGTCGACCGGGTCAGCTATCGCTATGATTTTTGCGGCAATGTGCTTTTGAGTGCCGAGTCCCACCGGAAGAATCGCGATGCGGAAGAGGATGTGTTGATTCGGCGGTTCACCTACGATTCCAGGGGACGTTTGTTGGCCGAGAGTGCGTGTCTGAACGATGGGGCGGAGGCCTGTATGAACTACGGTTATGACGAACTGGGCAATTTGACAACTCGTCGATATGGCGGAGACAACCAGTTGCTTGCCGAAGAACTGTCGTACAACCTCCGGGGCTGGTTGACCTCCAAGTCGAATGAGAAGTTCTCGATGACGCTGGCTTATAACGCTCCGCACCACCCACAGGTCGCCCCCAGTTACACCGGCAACATTACCGAATGGAACTGGACCCACGCAGATTCCGGGGAAGAAAACACCTATTCCTTCACCTATGACAGCCAATCGCGTCTGACCGATACCCGCCAGTATATCGACGGGCTGGAAGTCGATCAATTCGTCGAACGCAACCTGTCCTACGACCGGAACGGCAATATCCAAAGCCTGCATCGGTATGAACACGGCGAATTGAAAAGTAATTTTGCATATACCTATACCGGGAATCGGCTGAAAACAATTTCCGATATGCAGGCTTCTCCGCGATCACGTTCTTTCGCAAATTGGGGTTCTGCAGATTCCCTCGGGGGTATTCGCCCCGACCCGATTGATCCGGGAATTCCGATCTGGCCCATCGATCCGGTCGATCCCGGGAATCCGGGCGTGATTATTCCTCCGGTTATCGATCCTGTCGAGCCCGTTGACCCCACCGATCCCATAGGCCCGATCGGTCCGGATAATCCGGGTCCGGGTATCGTCGTTCCCCCGGGAATCACAGACCCCACAGACCCCAATCCCGGAGGCGGCATTGATCCCGACATACCATCCGTGGTCGTACGTCCGGGTGATCCGGACAAACCGACCGAACCGACCGAACCCGGGATTCGGCAAGACAGCATTTACAGCGGTTCCGAATATGTCTACGACGTGAACGGGAATATGCTGTACGATCCCATGGAAGGACTGAATATTCGATATAACCACCTGAATCTGATTGAAAAAGTGCTTCGCGGCGATACAATCGTGGCAAAATATTCGTATCTTTCGGATGGCACGAAACTCTCGGCGACGGATGCCGACGGCAACGGGCTTTATTACCTCGGTTCTTTGGTATATGGTTCCCGGAACGGCGATTTATCGCTGGAAAGCGCAGCTTTTAACGGCGGTCGTTTTATCGTCACTTCCAATGGGATCGAGTCTCATTATTTCGTGACAGACCATTTGGGGAGCGTGCGGGCAGTTGTTAATAACGACGGGGAGGTTATCGAACGCAACGACTACTATCCGTTCGGCCTTCGGTGGAACGCAGGCGAACTGTCGGACAACCGCTACCGTTACAACGGCAAAGAAGAACAGAGTTTTGTGAATTTCCCAAGTTTAGACTATGGAGCCAGAATGTTCGACACTCGGATTGGTCGGTTTAAAAATATGGATAAACGGGCCGAGAAGTATTATTATGCCAGTCCGTTTGCATACTGTTTGAATAATCCTGTTAATGCTATTGACCCAGATGGCAATTTAGTTATTTTTATTAATGGTCGTACGACAGATAAAAATGAGCAAGGAAAAGCTGCGTATTGGAGAAAAACGTATAAGACTATGAGTTCTGATTTTGCAGGGGCTGTTATGTCCAGATTGAATGACTATAAGTCATTGTATAAACATGGTGGAAATTCCATTGATCTTAGAATCAGATATTCGAAAGGATATCAACAGGCATTAATAGATGTTGCTGAAATTATTGAATTAATTTCGGATGAAAATGGACATATTGTTGAAACGATTAAAATAATTACTCATAGTATGGGTGCTGCATACGGGAAAGGATATGCAAAAGCTTTGCAACATTATTTTAAAGAAAATAATATAGATGAAGCATATATCTCACTCGTTGCTGATTTTGATCCATATCAAGCTAGTGGATTAATCGCAAATCCCGATATTTATACATTGCAGTTCACTCATATTGGAGGTCTTGCCGATCAGCGTCAAAAAGACCTTCCAGATAGTAATTATTTTGAAGACAATCAAGAAGAATCACATCGAATCATGAGTTTTTGGAACGATGTATTTAAATTGCCTCAGGGAACATATATAAAGTGCGGTGATAAATGGGTACGGAAAAACTAATGGCTTATGATTGATAAATTGTCGAGAATATTTTCTAAAATATTGATAATCACTCTAACCGTGGTTTATATTATAAAATTTAGCCTGCTATTGTATCGTATTATTTATAATGGAAGTGGAGGCGGGACCTTTGAAGAATTGGTTCTTTTTGGTTATATTGCATTGAAAATATGGGCGATATATCTTATAACCCTTTTACTATATGTAAGATATTTTAAAAAGACCGATTATTCTATATCGCAATACCTGAGGATTAGCGGTTGGGTATTATTCGGTATTACCTTAATATATCTAATCATTTGGATTATATAGTTTTTAGAGTCTTAACAGAGCCAGGACAGCGGCAACTCCTAATCTAATCTACCAAGATGCCCACCGCGGTCGGGAACAGCAATGGATTGATTTCTTTTGCCTGTTAAGTGAAAATTTTAACCTAATTTATATTATGGATGAACTAGATTATTATAGAAAACGGTTTTATGCTTTTTATAATGCTTTGTCTATTTTAGAGGGGGAAGATACTAAAATATATATGAATAATACCTGGAAAGCCGGATTTGATGCTGCTTTTGAAAAAAAAAGATCTGAAATATTTTAAAGTGCTTGATAGGGAAATTACTATATCTATTAATGAATATCCTCTGGAATATCGTCGTGAGATTAACAGCCGTATTGAGACTGAGGTTGGTATTAATGCAGAAGAAGTTGAAAAGAAACGCTTGAAAAAACTTCAGACGATCATAAAGCGGGGTTTCATCAGGAACCGGGATGAATACGAGTTGGTCCACAGCCGCCTGGATGAGTTGATCCACGATGTTGCTAAGGATGATCCGGTGCGTCATGATATTCCGGAATTGGAACGTATTATTATGGACTATTCGACTGCTTTAAAGTCAGAATAACGGAGGGGGTTGGAGAGCCGTTGTTATTCAGTGCTGAGTGGAGATTTATGTAATATAATGTAATATGAAGAATCTGCAATATCCGAAACTTTCATTTTTTGAGTCCGTGTATATTTGGATCTACATATACACTATAAAATATAAATTTCTTTCCGGGAGGGGCTCTGCTGAAGGGCCTCCCGGTGTATATTTAGCATTTTTCCAGTTTTGTAATTTTGAGGTAATATGGCGATCGATAATCGTGATCTTCCATTTGAATATTACTTATTCTAAGTGGGTGGATGTTGGTATCTTAGCCTGTTTGATAATATTCAATGTGATCTTTTATGAACGGCGACTCGACAGTATTGCAGAAAGACACAATGCACTTCCCGAGAAAAAACGATTGGGGAACAGGACGAGGATGTTTATTTATGTCGTTGTTTCTATTGGGACTGTCATCGGATTGATGTTTTATGTCTCCGGTGTGAATGATGCGAAGAAAGCGGAACAGGCCAAGGAGAAACGTGAAATACTGAGGATAAATAATAATTTATAGTGATAGTCAGAGGTTTTGTTGATAATGGAGTGCCTAAAATATCTACTGTATTTGTACCATAAAACAACGATTATGGATAACTGGAAAAAAGAATTGGGACAACGTTTCGATAAAGAGAATTGGACAGGATGTATTAATTTTCTGAAAGAAAAAATAAATCAGTCCGATGATATGGATTTATATTTAAACATACTATATGTTTATATGTATTATTTAGTTGAAGTCAAGGATAATCAGGCGTATTGGGATATTTATCAAAATGAATTAATGCTGTACTACAAGCGCTCTTCCGATATTTACGCAGATAATGATGAATATCTGTTTTATATTTGTTTTATAGCCTCAATGTCGGAATGGTTCATGGACTTAACCATGAAGGATATAAAACAATTTATGCAGACGATATATCGGAGACATCCTGATAATCTATTGTTTAAATGGGGGTATAGCTTATTTTGCATGAATGATGAAAAATTATCGACCCAATATTGTTGGGCCATAATTAATAATATAGATGTTGTTAATGAATTGTCAAATCGGTCTTTGTTGGGGACTTATATATTGAATGGTATAAAATATAGGACCTCGGGGATATAAGATTTATCGTATTGTGCGTGCTGTCTGATTAGAGATGTTAGAACGATTGACCTTTCGGAATAATTGAATTATGATTAACTGGAGAAAAGAGGTTGAGCGACGGTTTGATAGAGATGATTGGATCGGATGTGTCAACTATCTGAAAGGTGAATTACGGCATTCCAATGATATGGACATGTACTTGAATTTATTGTATATTTATATGTACTACTTGGTGGATGTTGCTGATAATAAGGAGTATTTTCGTTTATATGAAATGGAAATAAAGCAATGTTATAAACAGGCCTCGGATATATATAAAAACGATGATAAATATTTGTTTTATGTTTGTTTTATAGCCTCAATGTCGGAGTGGTTTCTGGATTTAACGATGGATGATCTAAAACGTTATATGCAGACATTATATATTAAACATCCTGAAAATATATTATATAGATGGGGATATACTCTATTTTGTTTGAGAGATAGAGGTCTTTTACGTGAAAATGATTTAGCCGTGATTAATAGTAGTGTATTTCATGAGTTATCTGAAAAATCAGTTTTAGGGGTTGCTATGCAAAATTATATTAAATACGACTTGTCGGCAACTCA
Organism: Alistipes montrealensis; assembly: GCF_018362775.1. Classification (GTDB taxonomy): domain Bacteria; phylum Bacteroidota; class Bacteroidia; order Bacteroidales; family Rikenellaceae; genus Alistipes; species Alistipes montrealensis. Next base: position 649,538 of record NZ_JAGYXY010000003.1, on the reverse strand, counting down.
TTAATATAATAAATCTAATACTGAATGTTGCTTGTTTACAATCTGCATTAGAAGCCGTAGCAGCAATGAATTGACTTCTTTGGAGACCCTTTATTGAAAGGAGGGCAAACGCTGAATTGGATAAATGGAATTTCTCCGACAAATCCGAATCGACCGATATATATGAATGCCGCATATTCGATATTTGGACCATTGCCAAGTAAATAAATTTAACTAATTGATATGAAAAAAGAAGTAAATTCTGAAAAAATGGATTATTATCGAAAGCGGTTTTATGCATATTTTCATTATATTTTGGATACTCAGGATGAAGAATCCCATGAAATTATAAAAGAAGTTGCTGCGTTGTATGAAGATGCGTATAAATCTAACAATGAGCGATATTTGCACAGGTTGGATCGGGAGCTGACGGTCGAAATTAATGAATATCCTCTGGAATATCGTCGTGAGATTAACAGACGTATTGAGGCTGAGGTTGGTATTAATGTAGAAGAAGTTGAAAAGAAACGCTTGAAAAAACTTCAGACGATTATAAAGCGAGGTTCCATCAGGAACCGGGATGAATACGAGTTGGTCCACAGCCGCCTGGATGAGTTGATTCACGATGTTGCTAAGGATGATCCGGCGCGTCATGATATTCCGGAATTGGAACGTATTATTATGGACTATTCGACTGCTTTAAAGTCGGAATAACGGCCGGGGTTGGAGAGCAGTTGTTATTCAGTACTGAGTGGAGATTTATGTAATATAATGTAATATGAAGAATCTGCAATATCCGAAACTCTCATTTTTTGAATCTCTTTATCTGTGGATATATGTATATACTTCGAAAAGCAGATTCCTGACAGGTAGGGGAGATGCGGAGGGTGCTGCGAGCGTAAATCTGGCCTTTTTGCAATGCATTAATTTTGAGGTAATATGGCGATCTATAATTCTGATTTTTGATCTGAATATTTCCTATTCAATATGGATTGATGTCGGCATTTTTGTCGGTTTTACGATATTCAACACGATTTTCTATGAACGAAAAATCGATAGTATCGTTGACCGACACAATGCGCTCCCCGAGAAAAAACGATTGGGGAATAGGACGAAGATGTTTATTTATGTCGCTGTTTCCATTGGGACTGTCATCGGATTGATGTTTTATGTTTCCGGTGTGAATGATGCGAAGAAAGCGGAACAGGCCAAGGAGAAACGTGAAATACTGAGGATAAATAATAATTTATAGTGATAGTCAGAGGTTTTGTTGATAATGGAGTGCCTAAAATATCTACTGTATTTGTATCATAAAACGACGATTATGGATAACTGGAAAAAAGAGGTTTAAATAGAGATATTATTGCTTTTGAGGCTGATTTTGCGCCATTTCAGCCGACAAAGCAAACAGCCGTAGAAGGTATATATACACTTCAATTTTCTCATTCGAAAGATCGTCTTGCGCTTGATATGCCAATGGAAGGAGCCGATTTCATGAGTACTGAGGATGATGATAACCAAGGGCATCGATTATCAAGTTTCTGGCAGCAAATCTGGAAACTTCCGACTGGGAATTACAAAATAGTAAACGGGGTAATAAAGTCGTATTAAAATTTAAATAGGATGAATCCAATTACAAGAACATTGATGGTTCTATTTTCATGGTTATGTTTATCTATGATTATAGCTTTCTTTTTAATTCCAGATATTTCGGAAACTCCCCTTGTGTTTATTGTTGATGCGCTGATTGTTGCCCCCTTAATTGTCGTATTATCATTTACTATTGATATTTTAATTCATAAAAAATGGATACGAAATCATAAAATAACAATCATAATAATTTATGTTCTGTTTTTGGCCTACGTAATATTAAATTTCAAATGGATTGTTATTGTTATTGAAGATTTAATAATGGGTACATCGGATTATATTCAAGTCTTTCGTCAATAAATTTTAGGTAGCCTGAAATTGTTATGGTCTTACGTAAAAACATGCGTGAGACCATTTTTTATAAAAGCACCTTAATAATTTTAATACTACCTATAATTCGCTGAACCTTACCGAAAAAGTGCTTCGCGGCGCTACAATCGTGGCAAAATATTCTTATCTTTCGGATGGCACGAAACTCTCGGCGACGGATGCCGACGGCAACGGGCTTTATTACCTCGGTTCTTTGGTATATGGTTCCCGGAACGGCGATTTATCGCTGGAAAGCGCAGCTTTTAACGGCGGTCGTTTTATCGTCACTTCCAACGGGATCGAGTCTCATTATTTTGTGACAGACCATTTGGGGAGCGTGCGGGCAGTTGTCAATAACGACGGGGAGGTTATCGAACGCAACGACTACTATCCTTTCGGCCTTCGGTGGAACGCAGGCGAACTGTCGGACAACCGCTACCGTTACAACGGCAAGGAGACACAGTCGTTTGTCGATGTGCCGTATACGGATTACGGCGCGAGGATGCTGGATTCGAAGTATCGTCTGGGTTGGAACGGGAACGATCCGTTGGCGGAAGCAACTCCTGGTTTCAGCCCGTTTGCATTCTGTAATAATAATCCAACAAGATTTGTCGATCATTTTGGATTACAGGCAGAAGATACGCTAGTAGTTAACAAAATCGAACCGGTAGTTATTACGGAACGTTGTGGAACAACAATTAACACAATAGCATATTATATGCTTCCTATGGTTTCTTTCAATGATGCAGCACAGCAAGCTGCGGCAGATGGAAGATGGGGTGCATATGCCGGAAATCTGGTGTTGGGAGCTTTAGAGGGGGCGGCGTTTTATGTAACTATAGGACAAAGCAGTCGATTCGTCGGATACGTAAAAATGTCGGTAGCCACTACTAAGATTGCAAAAGCCACGGCCAAAATTGATAAATTTATTGTAACTGTCGGAAAACTGGAACGCAAAGCAGGCGGTGTAAGACAAGCTGTAATTAAAGGTGGTAATATTGAGAAAACTTTCTCGTCTCTCGTTGAAGGGGGAGTCAGAACAAGCGAAAAAACTTTTCGCTTGGCTGATGGCACATATGTAACCAGATATAATTCATCTACGAATGGAATAAGCTCGATCTGGATACATAGGCCTGACGGTCAGGCATATAAAATACGATTTGACTAATAAAACCTATTGATAGTCCCATGAATAAAAATATCAGCGTCGTTTTCAGTACCAATCAAGATGGAAGAGCCGACATATTTCCACCCTCTCAAATGTTTGCTAATAAGAATTTTAAATTTTTAATAGCAATGGGTGGGTGGTTAGTCGACAATGACCAACAGTATGATAAACTAATGGTTGCTCTTAAAAATATCGGAGAAACCAGCATACATATTCTGGAGCATAAACAAACGGAAGACAAAGAGTTTCCATTTGACTGGGAATTGCCAACGGACAGCAATCATAGCCTTCTTCTGCAAATGGCAGATAATCTTGAGCCAAAAGGAAGATGGGGCATGGTAAATATCTTTGTATATGGTGATAATCCGAATTGGGGTATCTATATATGTGAATATCCGACGATTTTAATAATTGGCTGTATTGAAGAATATGTACCTGTCTTTAGGCAAGTTTACGAGTTGGAAGGCAATGGGTTTGCTCAACAGGATGATTTTATTAGTCTGGAATATGAGGGTTGGCCTCATTTAAGGAATGAATTAATCAAAAACTATCACCTTTTGGATAATGTTTAGCGATAATGGGCAGATTATTCTGCCCATTACTATTTAACCCGTGGAATTATTCGTATCTTTCGGATGGCACGAAACTCTCGGCGACGGATGCCGACGGCAACGGGCTTTATTACCTCGGTTCTTTGGTATACGGTTCCCGGAACGGCGATTTATCGCTGGAGAGCGCAGCTTTTAACGGCGGTCGTTTTATTGTCACTTCCAACGGGATCGAGTCTCATTATTTCGTGACAGACCATTTGGGGAGCGTGCGGGCAGTTGTCAATAACGACGGGGAGGTTATCGAACGCAACGACTACTATCCTTTCGGCCTTCGGTGGAACGCAGGCGAACTGTCGGACAACCGCTACCGTTACAACGGCAAGGAGACACAGTCGTTTGTCGATGTGCCGTATACGGATTACGGCGCGAGGATGCTGGATTCGAAGTATCGGGTGAATTGGTTTAATATTGACCAGCTTTTGGAAAAGCATCATTCTCTTTCTCCCTATTTGTATTGCGGTGGAAATCCAATTTCCAGAATAGATATTTTGGGACTAGATTTTTGGACTACAACAGATCCAAGGTTAATCAATCAATTCCTTCAGCAGTTGATTGAATCTGGTTCATTTAGTCCGGATGGATGGACTCATTTTACGGATGATGAGTTTCTGAATGATGATCCGGAGTCAAATTCTTATTTGTGGCGGAGTGATTCTGGAAATAGTTTTTTTGTTTGGAAAACCAGTGATGTAAATGGTGTATATGTTAATTCGTACAAGTTGCCTGATATTCCGACCTCATTTGATTTATATGCATCACTGAATAATAAAGATTTAGATATTGCTAGTAATTTGATTGCTGGGGTTGGCATAACGGCCGGGGTTGGAGAGCAGTTGTTATTCAGCAGTAAATTAGAGACCTGGATGGGTCGGGATCTTAAGATAAGATCGCAAAATTGGGGTGGGAATCAATATACGGGAGGAAAGATTAAATTTGCTTCAAAATATGCAAAATATTTCAAATGGGCAGGTTTTGCAGCTACGGCAGCTAGCGCATATAATATTGAATTAATGTACCGTAAGGGACAAATATGTAAAGAACAGTATTATATTGAACAGGCCTCTAATGCGGTTTCAATGGTTCCATTCTATGGTACAGCGTGGGCATTTGGCTGGGATATGGGGAAAGTCTGTGCGTCTTGGTTGAAGTAGATATAATTTAAGTTTATGCTAATGCTATATAAATATCTCTTTTACGGTGTTTCGTATTATGTCAAAAAATACGATAATCTCTGGAATGTAGGCGAAACCTACTATGTCGGGGGTGCTATATTTGTCGGGATGGCTATTGATACGCTTATTTTTGACATATATAGCTTATTGGGAATATTATGGAAGCCGGAATTGCTGGACTGCAATTTTACGTTATGGGGAAAGATTTTGCCTCTTATTATTCCATTGGCAATTGCGATTTATTTGGGTGTTACGGGCAAGCATTCCAAGATATATGATGAAGTAGCGAATATGGAACCTAAGAAAAAGAAAATCTATAAAGTGCTGAATATTGTTCATTTACTTGTGATTTATGGCTTTATGTCCATATCTTCCGATTATATCCGCTATTATATTATGGGCTTTGATTCGCCTTTATTCGAATGGATCGAATCATTGTAAAGTTTCGCTTCCTGTTAATTTACAGCAGAATTCGGTATTAATGCATCGAGGCGATCAACTTAATCGCCTCGATGTTCGTATCGTAAATTATTCGTATCTTTGAATATAAACTAGGCAACAGGCAATGGAGGTTTATATAGTATATGTAATATGAAAAATTCTCAATATCCGAAACTCTCATTTTTTGAGTCCGTGTATATTTGGATCTACATATACACTATAAAATATAAATTTCTTTCCGGGAGGGGCCCTGCTGAAGGGCCTCCCGGTGTATATTTAGCATTTTTCCAGTTTTGTAATTTTGAGGTAATATGGCGATCGATAATCGTGATCTTCCATTTGAATATTACTTATTCTAAGTGGGTGGATGTTGGTATCTTAGCCTGTTTGATAATATTCAATGTGATCTTTTATGAACGGCGACTCGACAGTATTGCGGAAAGACACAATGCGCTTCCCGAGAAAAAACGATTGAGGAACAGGACGAGGATGTTTATTTATGTCGCTGTTTCTATTGGGACTGTCATCGGATTGATGTTTTATGTTTCCGGTGTGAATGATGCGAAGAAAGCGGAACATGCCAAGGAGAAACGTGAAATACTAAGAATAATCAGACCCGAATAATCGGACATTCAGGTAATTGGTTCGATACCGGCGTTGGACTATGCCTTTTTTCTATGAAGTATATTTACAGAGGGCAGCCGATCCGTTTTTGTATAGAAGGTTGTAAAAAGAAACCCGAAACCAATGTTCCGGGTTTCTTTTTTTCTCGAATTTATATATCTTTGTACGCTGAAAAAAATATCAATTTTCCTGAGCAGAGAAACGAATTTATAGTAAATATTTAAGCTAGCTTTACGCTGTTTATTCTTTCTTCTGAAAATCTCACAATCAATATATTATATAGGAGAATGAACAGGTGGAGACCGTGTATTGGTACAGCACGGCCTGCCTCTGTTCAACTATATAAGGTGGTGAGATACCTTCAGAAGATTGAACATAGTTGTGGTCGTGCTGTTTTTTAAATCAGCGTATGAAAAGAACGACCGCCTCTTTTGTTCTTGTGGCTGCGATTATCCAAATTGCGTGCCAATCGTCGATCCCGATCCGTGAGATTTTTCGGGATGCACACTCCCGGATAGATTTACACCCGGACAGCGCATTGCTGGTTTTGAAGACCCTCGATCCGAAAAAGCTCCGCCGCCGGGCGCTCCGGGCGCGTTATGCCCTGCTTTACTCCCAGGCGCTGGATAATAGTCGTGTTGATCTGCGGAGCGATTCGGTCATAGCTCCTGCTGTCGCCTATTACTCCCGGCATGGCCGGGCGGAGGATCGTGCATATACGAACTATTACCTGGGATCTATTCGTTATAATACCGGGAATATCGACGGGGCTGTCCAGGCAATGCTGGCTGCTGAAACCCATGCGGCCGGAACGAAGGATACCTGCCTTCTGGCGCGGATATGCAATTGCCTGGGGAATATGTATTGTGACCAGCATCGTTTTGAAGACGCCGGAATCATGTTCGGGAATGCCGAAACGTATTATCAGGCCCTGTGCGACACGCTCAATATGGCCTATGCGGCGATGAACAGGGCGGAGATCCATTCGCTGACGGCGCGTTCTGCGGAGGCTGTCGGAGGTTATCTGCGGGCCCGGAATCTGTTCGAGCGGATGGGCGACAGCATGCGGGCGTCGGAAATGACCCGGGATATCGTCCGTGAAATGCTGGACAGGAACGATGTTGCCCCGGATTCCCTCAGGCGGCTTTTGTGCCGGGCCTATTCGGTTTCCGGATTCGACCGCATCCCTTGTGCCGATTATCCGATGTGGGCAGCGATCTGCCTGCGGGAAAAGAAACTGGATTCGGCCCGTCATTATGGGATGTCGGCGCTGGCGGACAGTTCCGTGTCCGGCAATAAACGATGCGGTATGATTTTGCAGATGTGCCGTATCGAAGAATCTTCGGGCAATTACCGGACGGCGACGGAGTATTGGCACGCCTATTACGATTTGTTCGACTCGGTCGTGAGTTGCGAACGGGAGCAGCTCGTTCAGGAGGCGGAACAGCGATACCGCAACCGGGAATTTGCCGGCGCCGATAAATTACTCCGGCGCAGAACCCGGTCCGCGAGTATCATTTGGGGTGCTATTCTTGTTTTATGCCTGGCGGTTTTTGTCGCAATACATGTCCGGCGAGGTCGTCGATACCGGCAGTTTGTCGAGACCCTGAACGAGGATTACGATGCGTTCAGGAACCGCTGTCTGCAACTCGCCGGGGAATTGGACCGCACGTCGGCCGAAGAGGCGAACCTGCTGGGGGTGCTCGGCCGGCTGCTGACGCAATTCCAGCATTTACTGGATAAAGGCTATGGGACGAGCAGTTCCCGGAACCTGATCAACGAATTTAAGAAATATGCAAAATCGATCGGGAATGATAAGTCGCTGTTTGCCGATTGGCAGTTCATCGTCAACAAACAGTATTACGGACTGATCGACCACCTGCGCAAAACCTATCCGGAGCTGACCGGCTATGAACTGGACCTGTTGTGTCTGCTGCAGTTGAAGTTTCCGTTCAATTGCATCCGTTTGCTCTACCAGCACGAGAATGTGTACAGCCTTTATTCCCGCCGGACCAAACTGCACAAGAAACTGGGTTTGTCGTCCGGCTGCCGTCTTGAGGATTTTTTATCGGAACAGGTCGAACGGCTGAAAGAAGATCGGCGTTATAGCGGCGGCCGGCCGGATTGAATCTTAAAATGCTGATTGTCAGTCGTTCGCGAGATTGTCTTTGTTCCGCCGGGACCGGGGTTATATTTGGGTGTTTTTATGTTGCTGATTATCAATGTATTATGTACGTAGGGCTTATATGATTTTTAAGCCCGGATGCGTACTGAAAGGAGTTGTTTGTATATAACTTTGTAATACCACCAAACTAACCCGCTCTTTTATGAAAAAACTTCTCCTCCTTCTGGCTTTGGGCTTTTCGTGTTCTGCGTTGGCCGGCGTTTTCGGTCGGAGTGTCTCGGACCGAACGCGCCAGGACGTTCAGATTAAAGAAGCCGTCCTTCCTTCCAATTCGGAGCCGACTCGTTCCGCGCTTTCAGCCGCGACCGTCTCTATTGTTAACGAGGCTGTTTCTCCGGACGAATTAACGATTCCCATTGCGGATATGTCCGGATGCGCCGCATGCCGCGATGCTGCGAACCCCGATGCCGGGGCCTGCGGTATTCCGATCCCCGGAGCGGCCTGTTGGACTTACGGTGACGTTATGATCGAATAAAATCCGGACCCGGGGGTGTGGCCTGTTCCGCCGCGTCGCGTCTCCATTTTACTTTCCTGCCATGATTTTGCTGTGCATTATTGCCGTACTGATTACGGCAACGGCCCTTGTTATGTCCTGTCGGTACATAATCGGGCGCGTGAGACATTATCGTCGGAGCAGCCACCTTGCCAGACAGCGCATGCAGTTGCTGCGCCGTTTGCTCAGGCTGGCTTATGTCTATGGGCCTAATCCGGCCCTTTTCCTGAAGAAGTTCCAGGAAGAGGTGAGCATCGGTCACCTGGAGTGCTGCGATGTTATCTGCAACTATACCGAGCAGCGCCAGCTCGAAGCTGTCCGGACGAACAGCCAGGCGGTCAAGAATCAGGATGTACTGCTGTGCATTCTGATCAATAAAGGGTTTACGCCGCAGGAACTGAGCGTCATGTACGGGATGACCAACTACAATTCGATCTACGTCCGCTATTCGCGTATCCGTAAATTCTGTAAAAAAGCAAAGGTCGAAGATATGGCTTCCCTTGCAAAAATACCTTAACGTTTGCTTTCATTTTGTGCTAAAATATTGTTTATGAGAAAATTTCCCTATGCCGGATTAAAACGGCTTCGCGCTTTTTCTTTGCCTGAGTTGCTGGTCGTTCTGGTTATTATCGGCATTTTGGTTCTGATCGCTTTGCCGAATCTGATGCCGTTGATATCGCGGGCTAAGGCCACGGAGGCGCAGCAGCAGTTGACCTACCTGCATACGCTCCAGAAGAGTAATTTCTACACCTATTCGCGCTACTCGCTGTCGCTGGACGAGTTGGGTTTCGAACAGTCGAAGCTGGTCACGGACGGCGGTCAGGCTAACTATCTGATCGAGATCGTGGAGGCTACGGAGCATGGTTTCCGGGCTACGGCTACGGCAGTTGTCGATTTCGACGGCGACGGGACGTATAACGTTTGGGAGATCAACCAGGACAAGGAGTTGAAAGAAACCGTCAAAGACTGAGCCCATGCTACCGTTTTCCTGGTCTTATCTGCTGTTGCTGGTTCCCGCCGCGCCGCTGGCATACGACGATTTCCGGCTGCGCCGTGTCGCCGTCGTGTGGCTTGCGGTGCTCGGAGTCGGGAGTTTCGGCGTGTCGTGGCGGGTGCAGGGCTTCGATGCGGCGCTGCTCGGCACGGTCCTGAATACGGTCCTGCTGTCGGTTCTCTGCGCAGCTTTGGCGGGCTGGCATCTGTTGCGCGGCAAATCCTTCGGAACGTTCTTTCGCCGTAGTTTCGGTGCGGGCGATGTGGCGATGATGTTCTCCGCGACGCCGCTTTTCAGCCCTGCGGGCTATGTGCGTTTTCTGCTTGCGGGATGCTTGGCGGCACTGGCGTGGTGGTGCGTGAAACGCCCTGCGACGCTTCCGTTTGCGGGAATCCTTGCCCTCGTACTTGCGGCTTTTGTCCTTTGTAAAACGTTCGGATTATGGAACTGACGCACCCGATCCCCACGGAGGTCATCCAGCTTCTGAGCGCTTCCGAAGCGGGCGAATACCGCCTTGTTCCGGTTCGGCGTCAGGGTGCGGATATCTGCTGCTATGGAGCCGCGGGCCGGGATTACGGGGATGCCTGCGCCGAACTGGAGGTGCTCTACGGCTGGCATGTCACGATCGAGCCGGTCGCCGACGAGCTTTTGCAGCGGCTCCTGCTGCAATACTACCGCCCGGATACGGGGCCTAAAACCCCGGCGGGCAACCGCCTGACGGACATTTCGTCGGGGCAGGGCTTCCTGATGTCGCTCATCGGCGAGGCGCTGCGCGATTATGCCAGCGACATCCACCTCGAACCCTACGAGGAGCGCTGCCGGGTACGCCTTCGCATCGACGGCAAACTCACGGAACGCTACGTCGTCGAACGGACGCAGTACACGCCGCTCGTGAACCAGATCAAAATCCTCGCGAACCTGGACATCTCCGAGAAGCGTCTTCCGCAGGACGGGCGTATTCTCTACGACCGCGACGGCAGCAAGTTCGACGTGCGCGTTTCGACGCTTCCGACAATCTACGGCGAGAAAGTCGTGCTGCGCCTGCTGACACGCCATGTCGAACTGCTGGAACTGAAAAACCTGGGTTTCTCGCCGCGGCAGTACGACGATTACTGCCGCTCCATCGCGCGCCCGTTCGGCATGGTGCTGATCTGCGGACCGACGGGCTCGGGCAAGAGTACGACGCTCTACGCCACACTGCGGCGGCTGAATGCCGTTTCGGAGAATATCCTCACCATCGAGGACCCGATCGAGTATACGCTCGAAGGGGTCAACCAGACGCAGTTGAAGGAGGAGATCGGGCTGACGTTCGGCAGCGCGCTGCGCACGTTCCTGCGCCAGGATCCCGACATCATCATGCTGGGTGAGATCCGCGACGGCGATACGGCGCAGATGGCCGTGCGCTCGTCGCTGACGGGTCACCTGCTGTTTTCGACCATCCACACCAATACGGCATGGGGCGCCGTGGCGCGCCTGTCGGACATGGGCGTGCATCCCTACCTGGTGGCCAATACGCTGGTTATGACCGTCGCGCAGCGCCTGGTGCGCCTCTTGTGCCCGCATTGCAAACGGGAGACTGCGGCGACGGACGAGGTGCGGCGGCTGGTTCCCGACGCCGGGATGCACTTCGAGGCCGTGGGCTGCGAACGATGCTTCTATACGGGTTACAGCGGCCGGCGCGCCGTGTATGAAGTGATCCCGATGGACGACAGCCTCTCGGCTGCGGCGCGCGACGGACTCTCCGACGTGGCTCCGCTGCTTGCCGCGCGCGGTATCCCGTCTTTGAAAGACGCCGTTGTAGACCTTTTTCTGCGGGGTGAAACCTCGCTCGACGAACTGATTCCCCTGCTGAACTACTAGCCTATGAAATACTTTTACCTGCTTCTCCTGCTGTTTCCCGCCTATTGCGCCGCCCAGGGCGACACGGCCCGCTTTGCGGCGGTCGACCGCACGCTGGAAACGCTGGTCGACCGTGATTCGACCTTCGCCCGTACGGTCGATGTTACGGCGGGGCGTCTGCCCCTTGCGGAACTGCTGCGCAATATCGCGCGCGCGAGCGGCGTAAACCTCTCGGTGCGGAGCGTCGAGAACGTGCCCGTTTCGTGCAACTTCACCCGGGCGCGTGTCGACGACCTCGTGCGGTTCCTCTGCCGCGAGTACCGGCTCGACGTGGAGACCACGGGTAATATCCTCTCGGTCTTTCCCGCCGCGCCTGTTCCCGCTCCGCAGCCCGATCCGGATGTCTTTTACAATGCCGCCGACACGACGCTGTTCTACGACCTGCGGGGTGAGCGGCTGATCGACGTGGCGAAGAAGATCACGACTTTCTCGGGCCGCAACATCATCGTTCCGCAGCCTTTGTACGATTACAAGGTCTCGGGTTATGTGCGGGCCATGCCTTTCGACGGGGCCCTTCATACGCTGGCCTCGGTCAACGGCCTTACAGCCGAGAAGGATGCGCAGGAGGTGTGGACCCTTTACCGCGAGCAGGCCGCACCGCAGGAGGGCGGCGGCGCGGGGCCGTCGTATACGCGGCGGCGGCAGTTCTCGCAGAACGAACTGCTGGCCGACTCGCTCGGGCGCATCACGGCGCATATCGCGCGGGGCAATGTGCAGGATATTATTCTCGACCTCTGCGAGCAGTTGGAGCTGAACTATTACTTCAAGTCCCCCGTGAGCCTGACCACGGGCATCTGGGTCGACGACACGGATTTCGAGACGCTGCTGGCCGTGCTGCTCAAGGGTTCGCAGTATTCCTACTACTGCGAGCGGGGCATCTGGGTTTTCGGGGCCTCGCAGGGCGACGGGCTCTCCTCCGCGACGATCGTTCCGCTGGCTTTCCGGGCTGTTTCGAAGGTCGAGGAGATCATCCCTGCGGCCCTGAAACAAGGGGTCGAACTGAAAACCTTTCCGGACCTGAACAGCCTGGTCCTCTCGGGCGACCGGAGGGACGTGGTGCGTGTCGAGACGTTTCTTCGGTCGGTGGACAAACCCGTGCCGCTGATCACGATGGAGATTATCATCGCCGACATCACGAAAAGCAATATCCGGGAGATCGGCATCGGCGGCGGGGTAGGCAAGTCGCCCGCGCAGACTTCGGGGACGCTGGGGCCGGGCGTCGATATGATGTACAGCGCGGGAGCCGTCAACAACCTGCTGCAACGCATGCAGGGAACGGTGAACCTGGGGCGTGTGACGCCGAATTTCTACCTGAGCCTGCAGGCCCTCGAAGAGAACGGCACGATCCGCCTGCAATCCACGCCCAAACTCTCGACGCTCAACGGCCACGAGGCGACGCTCACCAGCGGCGAGACGCAGTACTACAAGGAGGTGCAGAATAACTATTACGGGACCCAAAACCCCATTTCGTCGGAATCGTACCAGTGGAAATCGGTCGATGCGAACCTGTCGATCAAAGTCACGCCTTACGTTTCGACCGACCGTCAGATCACGCTGGAAATCGAGTTCGAGCAGACCGAGTTTACGGGCCGCGAGCAGGAGAACGCCCCTCCGGGAACCGCCACGCGCAGTTTCAAGTCGATCGTCAAGGTCCAGAACGAGGAGATGGTCCTGCTGGGCGGCCTGGACCGTAATTCGATGGAAAAGTCCTCGCGGGGCATCCCGTTCCTGGCGCGTGTCCCGGTCATCAAGTGGTTCTTCGGCAAGGAGAAACGCAACAAGGTCGAACGTACGCTCAACGTTTTTATCAAACCTACGGTTATCGAATGAAACTGCTTTCCCGCATCCTGAACCGCATTGCCTTTGTCCGGGCGGACTTTGCCGCCGACGGGAACTGCCGCACGGAGGTTTTCCTGTGGCGGACGGGCGGCGTGGCTCCGGCCGAACGGAGTGCGGCGAAGGGCCTGCTCGCGGCCGTGGTCGTATGCGGCCACGGGGTCGTAACGAAACCCGACGGTTCGCAGATCGCCGCCCGTATCAAGGCCGATCCGGAGACCTTCCTGTGGAGCTCGGCCGGCGGCGGGACCTCCTTTGTCCGGCGGGAACGGCTCGGCGCACTGACCGAAGAACTCGCGGCGGAGGGCATCGTTCCGGTGCGCATTTTCTGTGCGGACGCCGGGGCCGGTTTCGAAACCCTGGCGGAAGAGTTTGCCCGGCAGGTTTATGCCGGCCTGCGCTGGCGCTCGCTCGTGCGTCCGGGCGCCGAGTCTTCGGCGGCGGCACAGGCCGTGGTGCGGCGTGCGGCGCTTCCGGTGCTGGGCCTGTTCCTGTGCGTGCTGGCCGCGAATGCCGTGTTCTCCCCGCGGCTGAATGCCCGGCGGCAGGCGTTGCAGCAGCAGATCACGGCGCGGGAACGTACGGCCTCGAACGCCGCATCGGCGGGAGCCCGGCAGCGGGAATTGCTGGCGGAGTTCTCGAAACGTCCGGCTGCGCCGTGGGCCGTCGTCTGCGACCGGGTCGCCGGAGCGGTTCCCGAACGGGTCGTGCTGACGCAGTTGGCCGTCGAACCGCCTACCAAACGCTTCGAAGCCCGCAAACCGCTGCAACGGCTCGAAGGCCGGGTCGTCGTCTGCGGAACGGCTCCGGAGGCTTCCGACGTGTCGGCATTCGTGCGGCGGCTTTCGGAGGAGGCCTGCTGCCGCGGCGTGCGGCTTATGAATGTGGAAAAGGAACGCGACGGCGACCGGCTCTCGTTCCGCATCGAGACTGCCTTATGACGCTGCCCTACAAATACCGTGGAATCGTGCTGCTGGCCGGACTGGCGGTGGCCCTGCCGTGGATTGCATGGCATTTCGCCCTGCGCGATACCTGCGCGGCGCTGCGCGACTGCCGGCACATGGCCGCACGGCTGGAAACCCTCGCGCCCGAAACCGCACAGCCCGCGGCGGTCGGAGCCGGGGAGTGCGAACTGGTCCTCTCGGGCGGACTGCTCGACACGGTGCGCCGGGCCGCCGCGGAACGCTCGGTGCAGGTCGCGGGCTATGAACCGCTCGTCACGGCGGAACACGACGGCGTGGCGGTGCATACCGCGCAACTGACCCTGACGGGCGACTACGCCTCCCTGCTGCGGGTTGTCGATACGCTCGAACGCACGCTTCCCGCCTGCCGCCTGCGTTCGCTCGTCTGGCAGGCCGTGCCGGACCGGCGGACGCGGAAAATCCGGTTGACGCTGACGCTTTATATCCAGCAAATCGTACTTAAAAAATAATGCCATGAACAAACTGCTGCCCCTTTTATTTGCCCTGCTGGCCGTCGGCTGCGAGGTGCTCGAAGAGGATATTTCCGGCGTGCAGGTGCGGATCACCGCTCCTTCGGACCGGGTTTCGGTGGCCGCCGGAGGCGTTGGCTTCCGCTGGGCGGCCGCACAGTATGCCGTCGGCTATGAGTTTACGGTGGTCGAGCCCTCGTTCGCTGCCGCCGGGCGCATCGTGGCCGATACGGTGATCTACGCCGATTCGCTCGCGCGCAGTTACGGCTGCCGCGTGGAACTCACGGCCGGCGAATACGAATGGTCCGTCACGGGGTTCAACGGCGGTTACAGGACCCGTACCGAGGTCCGGAGACTTACCGTTACGGCCCCTGCGGACACCGAAACCCCGGAGCCATGAAGTCCCGCTGGACGACCTGCCTGCTGCTGGCGGCCGTTGCGGCGGTCTGGGGCGTCGTGGCGTGGAAAATCTTCGCTCCCGCCGGCGATGCCGTTCCGGCAGCCCGTCCGAAGCCCGCGCAGGTCTCTGCCGCGCCGCCCGCCGCCGACTCGCTGCGGCTCGACTATCCGGATCCGTTCCTGAAAGGCGCGCCGCGGCATGTGGCTGCCGTGCGTCCTGCGGTGCGGAGCCTCCCGGCGCCGAAGGCCGCCGCTCCCAGGCGTGAACGGGTGAAGATTGCCCACCTGGGAACCATTACCTCGGCGGGCGGTCCCCTCTATATCCTGACGGTCGGAGATACCCAGTATGAACTGACCCGCGGCGATTCGGCCGGAGGGTTCGCGCTCACGGCCTGCGACGGGGATTCGCTTTATCTGTGTAAGGACGGCGTGACGTACGGCGTAAAACGGTGCGGGCCATGAAACCCCCGGGCACATATCTGTGCGGGAACGTACTGCCTACGGCGGTCGTGGTGTCGGTGGTGATGCTGATGGCGCTGCTGGGCCTCATGATGCTGTGGGAACAGGAGTCGCTGCTCTTCGTCCGCAGCCAGCGGCTCCGCCAGGCCCGGGCCGACGCCGAATCGGCCTATACGCTTTACCGGTTGCATCCCGACGATGCCTCGCTGGTCGCTTCCGAAGGCTGCCGACTCTACGACTCCCTGTCGCGGTCGCGGGTCTTCGTCCGGACACAGCCGTGGGGATTGTACGAGGCCGTGCGGGTCCGGACTGCCGATTCGCTGCTGCATGTCTGCCGCCTGTACGGCGCAGAACCCGATGCCCCGAATACGCTTTTTTATGCCGACAACCGTTCGGCGGTGACACTTGCCGGGCAAACCCGCTTGCAGGGGACGTTGCGCCTGCCTCAAAACGGACTGGTCTACGGGCGCGTAGGTTCCGATTTCTACCGCGGGCCGCAGTTGCCGCACACGGCCATCCTGCATGCCGAGGGCGGACTGCCGCAGCCCGATCCGGCCGTCCTGCGGCGCATTGCCGCGCTGTTTACCCGGTCGGAACTATCGCCGGATACGCTTCCCGACAGCCTTTTCCACTCTTTCCTGCGCGATTCCGCCGCTGTTTTCCGGCTCGGCAGCGCCGAGGTCGGCGATTGTTCGCTCCGGGGGCGCATCGTGCTTTACGCCGACTGCCTGCGCATCGACTCGACCTGCCGCATGGAGCACCTGCTCGTCGTGGCGCGTAAGATCACGGTGGGCGGCGGTGCGCGCATTGCGGCGCAGTTGTTCGCCCGCGACACGGTCGTCGTCGAAGCGCGTGCCGTGCTGGAATACCCTTCGGGAATCTATGCCGGGCAGTATGCCGAGGTCGGCGACCGGGCCGAAGTCAACGGTTATGCGGTCGTTCGCGATACGGTGCGCCGCAAAAAGGTGACGGCTTCTTACCGCCAGTCGCGCACGGCGCGGCTCCGCGGACTGCTCTGGGTCGACGGCGTGGCCCAGGTGCAGGGCATCGTCGCGGGGCGGGCGGTATTGCGGCAGGCTGTTTATTTCTCGCCCCAGGGCTACTACAAAGACATGTTCTACGGGGTGACATTGCTTGAAAATCCCGTGACGGCGCAGCCGCTCTGGCTCGCATCCGCGCGGAGAAAGGAGGCGGCATGCGCAGACTGAGGGGTGCGTCGCTGCTGGAGGCGATCGTCGCCGCCGTGCTGTTTCTGACGGTTTTTGCAGCGGTCATGGAACTGCTGCCGCGCCTGACGGTGCGCGACGACGACGCGCTGCTCGTGGCCGAGGCCGATTACTGTGCCGGACGGGCTTTCGACAAGTACGCCACCGGGCTATGGCCCTCGGGCGAATATGCCGAGGCCTACGACTGGGGAGCGGTCACGGTGTTAGTCGAAGCCTATCGCGGGTTTTCGGATGTGCAAATCGTGACGGTCTCGGCGCGCATCGGCGGCAGCCGCAAACGAATCACCCTCAAGCAACTGGTCGAATGCCGGGACTGAACCATACGCTGCGAGGCTCGACACTGGTCGAGACGCTGGTGATGATGCTCGTGGCGGGTGTCGTCTTCCTTGCCGTGATGGACGGCCTGACGCTTTTTACCCGCCTGCAAACCCGGCGCGCCGGGGTGTTGCTGGAGAACGGACGCCGCCGCGACGGGTATTTCCGGTTGGAGGCATTGACCGCGGGCGCCGACAGCATCTGCACTGGGCGCGAAGGGGTGGCTGTCTTTTGCAGCGGCAGGCAGTCGGTATTGGCTTTATGCGATTCGGCGCTGGTTTACCGCACCGGGGAGTTCCGGGATACGCTGCTGTCGGACGTTGCCGGGCTGCGGCTCTCCGGGACCGACCCCGATACGCTGGAGGTGGCTCTTGCGGAAGGGTTCGTGGTTCGATTCCTGGTGGAACCTCCGCCGGCGGAGCAGTACAGGAGGTCGCTGGCGATTATTGAAGAAGGCTATGACTACGAAGAATAAGATAACGGATGCCCGGCGGGAGGTATTCTACGCCGAACTGCACGCCCTGCTGACTGCAGGGCTGGATTTCTCGCACGCCTTTGCACTGTTGATCGAGGGCGAGCGGGATGCGCGGATGAAAGGGCTTCTGAAGGGGCTTTACGATGGGGTGGTGGGCGGCTCGGCCCTGTGGCAGGCCATGGAGCGCAGCGGGGCGTTCCGGCCCCTGGACTGCGGCGTGGTGCGCATCGGCGAGCAGACGGGGCGCCTCTCCGAAACGCTCGAATTCCTCGGCGGCTATTACCGTAAGCGGACCGCCCAGCGGCGGATGGTCTCCTCGGCGGTGAGTTATCCGCTGGTGATCCTCTGCACGGCCGTAGCGGTCGTGGCCTTTATGCTGGCCGTGATCGTCCCGATGTTCGAGCAGGTCTACGCCCGCATGGGCGGCGAACTGCCGGCCCTGACGCGCTGGATCATCTCGCTCTCGAAATCGTTTCCCGCTTATGCCGCCGCAATCGCGGTTGCCGGGAGTGCTGCATATATCATTCTATACACCAACCGAAACCGAAAGGAGGTACAACGATGGACTTCTGAACTCATGCTGCGCCTGCCCGTTGCGGGCGCGATTATCCGCAAAAACCACCAGGCGCAGTTTTGTAAACTGCTCTACCTGCTCTGCACGTCCGGGGTTCCGCTGCTCACGGGCGTGGGGATGCTCTCCGACGTAATCGGCTTCTATCCCTACCGGCAGTCGTTCGCCTCGATCTGCCGCGGCCTGGAGCACGGCGAACTCTTCTCGGCGTGCGTGGCGCGCTTCCCCGCGCTGTACGACCGCAAACTCACGGCCCTGATCCGTGTCGGCGAGGAGACCAACCGCCTTGCAGAGATGCTCCGCCGCCAGGGCGACGCCCTCACCGACGAACTCGAATACGGAATCTGCCGCATGGGCTCGCTGCTCGAACCCGCCCTGATCATGCTCGTCGGCCTTCTGGTCGCCGTAATCCTCATCTCCATGTACATGCCCATGTTCCGACTCGGTGGAATTATGGGAACTTGAATTTTAATCTTCAAAACCTCCAAGAATGAAAACCTCATTACTGATTTTACGTATCGCAACTACATTCTGTGTGTTCAGATTGCTGACCGCAGTCTCGCCTTGTTATGCTCAGGCTTGGGATGGCCGTGAGATAATTCCGATAGCTCCCGATGCCTGGAGTTTTATGAAATACGGAGGATATACCGCTCCCGATTTGTATACCGGGACACTTCACCTCAGCATTCCGTTGTATACTTACAAAGACCGGGACTTCGAAATCCCGCTCTCGCTCGATTATACGACGACCGGGCTCATGCCCAATACGACGACCGGAACCGTCGGAATGGGCTGGACGCTGAATGTCGGAGGCTGCATATCCCGTGAGGTAAGGCAGCATTCGGATGGCGTCGGAGGCGGCAACGGCGTATTCGGATCATTGGAATATACCCTGGATACATTAACCGGGAATCCATTCGAACGCCTTCCGAATAACCTTCATTGGGAGACAGGAACGTTTTGTTATGTCATTCCGAAAAGCTCTGGTTCCATGCAAAAGAATGTCGAATCAGAACCCGATGTTTTTTCCTTCAAATTCAATGGTCATTCCGGAAAATTCATCCTTGCCAGGGTTCGGGAGAAAGGCCAGAGTTCCTCTCGTGTGAAAGCGTTTGTCTACGGTACGACACAACCGGCCGGCGAGTACCGGGTAGATGTCGAACAACTGAACGGAGACAGTTTCCTTTTTACGATTGTGACCGGCGATGGGTATAAATACCATTTCGACCGGATGGAAAATCAGGATTACTGCACAATTCTCAGGAGGTCGTGGGGTGGCGGTGACGATATGCCGTCGTCGTCGGATACGCCTGTCACCTGGTCTCTCGTGTCGATCGAGGCTCCTAACGGCCGGAAAGTCCGGTTTACATACAAACTGTTTCCCTATGCGATGAGTGTCAAACCGTCGGTTTCGCAGGGCACGATCCATTACAGCCGGGAAGAACCGTCGGGCAGCACCTCTTGGCTGAGGGATTTCGAAAAATCCTTAAATGATGTCCGGGATGCGTCGCATAACATCTATAGCAATAATTATGTGGTTCCCGATTCTATCGTTGTCGAAGATAGCGGAGTGGTTATTAAAAATATGTACAGCGACAGATTGCGGGCCGAATCACAGCGGTTGAGCAATGCCCTGCAAATTGATTCGTTACGGGTTGTAAAGAAATTGGACAGTATTTTGATCCGGGATGTCTTGCGCGACCGGCCGCTGAAAACAATCTCTCTCTTCTATAAACATCCTCAGAATACACGGAGCAATCCCGTTCTGATGCTGAAAAATATTTACATTTCCGGAGACGGCGATTATGCGATGGAATATAACGGCGAGGACGGAGCGTTTCCCTATCAGGGAACTACGTCTGTCGATCATTGGGGGTATTACAACGGTCGCGGAAATTATGAAATCAATGATTTTTTGCCCCAAATATCCCTTGATGAGAATCTGGTCCAGACTGTGACCAACGATGTGCGAGAACCCGATTTTTCGGGAGCCCTCATGGGAACATTGCGGAAAATCAGGTATCCTGCGGGTGGCTATACCCGATTTGAATATGAGCAACACCGGTATTCTGTTGTTCTTACCCGGGACCTGAGCAGTAAAAACCTGCCATATTTGAAATATATCGAATCTTCGCCGGCAGGCGGTGTCAGGATCCGTAAAATCGTCGATCATCCCATTACGTCGGATTCGACCGTCCGGACCTATACGTATGAAAAACAGGGCCTCTGTTCCGGGATTGTTTTACGTTATCCGCAATACTACCAGATCGTGGCTTATAAATATGCGAATTCGGGCAAGACGACTTATGAACTGGCGGCCACGCGTGCATCTTACGGTTTTTATGCGCATACGCAGGATGCTTCTTATATCTGTTATTCCGATGTCAGCGAAACGACCTGTGACGGAGCCGTTACGAAATATCATTTCAGCAGCTATTTGGATCCTGAATGCCGGGATTTGTTTCCGGACGAACAGACGGAAATGAGAACGGTCAATGAGGGGGTGGAGTATAACAAGTCGGTGCACGCGGCTTATATGGATCCCGATTCGAGGGATGCTCTCCGGGGAAAATTGCTGCGTAAGGAAAGTTATGCAAAAGACCAGTTGCAGCCCTGGTCGGTAGAGCGGTATAAATACAAGGTTCAGGGGCCGACGCCTCCTTATTGCAGTTGTGTGAAAAATGCAATCAGCAAACTTTACGTTTCGAAAAACTATCTGGACAATTGTTTGGTGGACGAGTGGTCCTGTACGTATTTTGAAAATCAGGACTCGTTGACGATTCATAAAAAGTATGTCTATAATAATCTGAATCAGCAGACCGGTGTCTGTGTGACCGATTATGGACTCGGAACTTCGACGATCTCGGAGAATCTGTACCTCAACGATATTGCCGATGATACCGATTCGGTGCATACGATGATGAAGAGCCGGAATATAATTCAGTTCCCGGTCAAAACCTTGTCAGCTTTTCATAAGTCGGTGAATCCGAGCCGGTCGAAATACAAATTGACCGACGGAACCTGTTATGAATTTCAGAAAAACGGCAGCCTGATTTGTGTAGGCAGTGTGAAAAAGGCCAAAATCCCGCCGGCCGGAGTTGCGGCTCATGTATTTTGCGGATTCGATTTCGATCATCTGCTGACTACTGCCACGTCTTATCGATACAATAATTACAATTACCCGATAGAGATTCGTAACCGGGCAAACAGGCCGACATGCATCGTATGGGGATATAACGGGTTGTATCCGGTGGCGAAAATCGAGAATTGTTCCTACGAGGATTTCGTTGCGATTCTATATCCCGGTGTTCTAAGCCGCCCGTTCGACGCAGGACTTCCGAGTTATTATCAATATTCCATTTATCAGCGGAATGATATGGAAATGACTACTTATGAATATATACCGAATGTCGGAGTCTCTTGCATCCAAGATCCGGCCGAACGTTGCACCTATTACAACTATGACCGTGACGGGAAGCTGATTCTTGTCGCGGATGATAAACTGCATCTGGTTAAGGCCTATAAATACAATGTTAAGAACAACTAAAGATCAGAGCCATGAAAAAGATCGTAAGTTTATTTTTGTTCCTGTTCGTGCATTCAATCGTATCTGCCGGAAATCTCTCGTTTACATTCGGAGATATCGCCCATATCATCGATGTGTCGCCTCCTTTCGTGGCCCGGGCCGGTGGTACGGTGGTTATGTCCTTTGAAGTCACCCGGGAGAAGGATTTTCAGATCGGCAGCGATATCCAGAATATTATTAACACACATGTGTGGTCATCCGGAATCGTCTGTTCGCAGGTGCGCAAAGCCGGAGGCTCCTCCGATTATGCAAACTATGAAGCCCGGCTCGAAATCGGAGCCATCACAGTCGAGGAATTCCGGCGGGAAATTACGTTCCGTGGAGCCGAAGATCGTGATGCTGTCGTCGTGTCGCAGGGTGGTGAAACCCTTCAGGGAACGATTTCGGGCGATAATTGTGAAAATATGTTTCCGGGGCAGCAGTTTAATATCATTGTCAGCGATGCGGAGGTTGGTGCATGGTATACGCTTTACAGGTGTGAGGGGACTGAGGTGCTGGAGGTCGAAACGAAGAATGCGAATAAGAAGACCTTCTATTTTAGCGTAATCGATTGCCCCGGCACGTATGTCGTAGGAAACGGAGCTTCATGGTGTGAAGGAGTGGTCCATGCCTATGAGGCCGTTATCTTTTCTCCGAATTTTTTTAGATCCGGCTCGATGACGGGGGAAATCGAACTTCCGGCCAACGGAGGGGTATATTCCGGAATGTTCGAAGCAAAGGAGGAGATCCCAGCCGAAGTAACCGAGTTTTACATGGGAATGCTTTCCGGGGAGTTTACGAATTTGTGGAACGAATATCTCGGGTTTGCGCTTGTCGGATTCAGTGAAGATCATACGCGAATGTATTACCGGATCGAATGCGGACCTAACGTTTCGGACAGTCCGCGTATCGGAGATACGCAGTTTGTGTATAAAAACGGGGATTTCGAGACGACGATAAAATTCGTTCAACCCGAAGGCGGCGTCCTGGTTCCATACCGGGTTACCTCCCGGACGGATGCCGGTCGTACGGCCTTGACGGTCTGTCTCAGCGGGTCACAGCCTGCGGTTACATATTATTTGCGCGACGATGCGGGAGCGAGAATCCGCACCCTCGAAGGAACGGGCAAGCCGTTGCGTTTCGAGGGGGTGGATACTACGAACGTCTATACGGTTCTGGCCCGTTATCAGGATATGGAAAACTTTGCAGAACTGGAAATGATCGGTAAGGCGCGGATGCCTGTTCGGTTGCCTGATTTTGACAGCGAAGATCCGCATGAGTCTGAGAATTATGTGCGAGCTTATTCGTTTACATCGGATAGCGGGGATTATATTGTCGATGCAACGTATTATAACGGCCTCGGTTATCCGCTTCAAACCGTTCTCGGCCGGGCATCGGGAGATGGTTTCAAAAATATTGTGACGCCCATCTATTATGACAATATGCTGAATCCCGAGGTGCGCGTCTGCCTGCCTTATGCCGTCGAGGCCGAATGTGTTTTGATCGGGGATAATCCCGAAGAGGCGCAGCCCGGATTTTACGATCAGTTGTATGGCCCGGAAGAAGGCGGATATGCGTATGTCGCGAATGAATTCGAGGCTTCCTCCCGCGCCCGCATCCTACGGGCGATGAATGCCGGCCGGGTGTTCCGCGATCATGCGAAATATGCGGAGCATTCGTATGGATTTAACGCTGAAAACGAAGTGTGCGATATGGCCGGTAATCCGTACCCTGCAAATGCGCTGTTGAAACATGTCGTAAAAAATGAAGACGGTAAAATGTCTGCTGAGTTCAAAGATATGACGGACAAAATCCGTGTGCAGCGGGAAATGGATGCGAATGGAAATACGGTTCGCGATGTCCATTATGCTTACGACGTTCTCGATCGGCTTTCGTCGGTCAGTACCGGGTTTATGTATAAATACGACAGCTTGGGCCATATTGCAGAACGGAGAATCCTCGGTGCGCGGGATGAAATCGATATTTACGACGACGAAGACCGGATTGTTTACAAAGGAACCCGTGGCACGCATTTCAAATACGAATACGATGATTTCGGCCGGATAGCGAACATATATGCCAAACCCGGTATCTGGTATAATTATGATTCGATGATGGATTCGTTGTCGCGCTGTGCTCCTGGCGAGCATCCCATTCTGAATTTTGGAGGAACGCTGATTTCCTCCTATGAATACGGAACCGTGCGAAGCGGCGAGTTGGCTTTTCTTCCTGTCGAAGGGGTTGTTTCTCAGGATGATTTGAGTGAAAAGGTTCGCGGCCTGAAAACCTATGAAAAACAACTGGTGGTTCGGGACAGTACGCTTTTGCCGGAATTGCCGGAATATGTGGAGCGGGCTTATTATTACGATTATAAGGGCCGTGTGGTCCAACGGGTCGAGAAAACCCACCTTGGGAGTATTTTGCGCACGAGCTATAAATACGATTTTGTGGGTAATACGTTGGTTTCGGATGAACTGCATACCAAAGACGGAGAGTTCGACGACGGAATACGAATATCCTGCACATACGATTCCCGGAACCGTATAACTCAGGAGTCGGCCGAGATGCGGAATGGCGGTAATTCACTCGTTTCTTACGAATACGACGACCTGGGGCGGTTGGAGCGGAAAATCTATTACGTCGACGGCAATGTAATTCCCGAAACGTATGATTACAATTTGCAGGGGTGGCAAACCCGTCGCCGAAGCGATTATTTCGATCAGCAACTGATCTACTACGACACGGTGGGACAACTACCCACATTGCCCCTGTATTCCGGAAACATAGCGGGTGTTCAGTGGCAGCACAGGGATAAATCGAGCTATGCCTACGTTTTCCAATATGACGGACAGGACCGGCTGTTGAGTTCGAATTTGTACAGCGGCGGAATGGATATTCCCGAACGGGATGATTACTGCGAATATTTCGATTATTATCCGGATGGGAATGTAAAGGCCGTCCGGCGTTATAACGGTGACAGCGATTGTATCGACGATTTCTCCTTTACGGCAGGAAATCGACCCGGGCGGTTGACGGATCACGCTCACGATGATACCAGTTATCCGCTGAGTTACGACGAACGCGGCAATCTGATCCGGGATGAATATAATAATTTGGAATTGAACTATAATTTCCTTAATTTGGTGTCCCGTACTACAATCCAGACAGAGGGCGAGACTGCAGTCGATTATTATACTTATCTGGCCGACGGAACTAAATGCGGGTTGATCGGTAATTACGATCTGGGCTACGATTATGTGGGTTCTTTGGTATATCGCAATAATGAAGGTTTGCGGAGTTTCGAGAGCGCACCTTTCGGTTCCGGTCGTTTTCGGGGTGTGGACCGAGGTGGTTCCCGGCAGGCTGTGCCGTTGTATTTTCTGCAGGATCACCTGGGCAGTACGCGTGTGGTCGTCGACGGATTGCAGGTCGATGCAACATTCGATTATTACCCTTACGGCATGTCATGGACCGACGCCGGGCATCCGGTTTCTGACAATAATTACCTGTTCAACGGAAAGGAGTGGCAGGCCCAGGACGCAATAAACCTGTACGATTACGGAGCTCGCTTCTATCAGCCCCGTTATGGCAAATGGTTATCTGTCGATCCGCTCGCAGAGAAATATTATCCGGTCAGTCCGTATGCTTATTGTGCGGGAAATCCCATAAATCATATTGATTATGAGGGGAGATTGATTGGTTTTTACGTTGCGAGTCGAAGTGGTGATATTGTCAATATCCCCGGTGATCAGGATTTGTCGTCCGTTGGCTATCACTATTTAGGTTCGGATGATGCTACGGTAGGTGAAATCAGGGACAATTATGCCGCTTACCAAGCCCGACAGGAAAAGGGCAAGGCTATGATGAGCATTTTCTCTCCGGATAATATGGGCGCAATTTTGGGGATCGCAATGGGTGCAGGCGAGGCTCCTCAAAGGACGATGCATTCGGTCCGGAGATTGGCGACTTCAACTTCATCCAGCGTATGGAAATTGCATCCTTTTGAACGAGGTTGGGCGATAGAAAAGCAATTGGGCGGCTGGGGAAATAATTTCCCGGTTATTGATAAGTTTGAGAAAGGTATTGCGACAAGTATCAAAAGTCTGGACTTGAATGCAAAATCATACCAAAATTCAAACAGGGTGTTTAATACACTCAAAAGGTATATAGATGATTTAGTCGGATTCAATGGAGCTACTTGGAGGACCATTAATGTCAGAGGTAGCAAGATTGTTGGGAAACAGTTGGATCTGGCATTGCCCTCAGGGAGCGGTAGTGCTGCTCAATGGGAGCAAATTCAGCAGGCTATGGAATATGCATTGCAAAATAATATTAACATGACGATTAATTTTATAAAATAATCTGACTTATTATGGCTGATAATTATGTTAGTAAATCCGTAACCTTATATAGGGATGCAAAAAACAATCTATATTGGTTGTTCCCGAAGAATACGATAGAACGAGGATTTTATATTCTAGGTTTACCGGCGAAGAAATTCGATGTGGTCTCTACGGATTGTATGACGTTGATCCATGAAGCGTTGGATCTGATGCAATATTGCCGGAGTGTGACTTATCATGACGCAATGCAAGAGTTGAAAGCGCGATTTAAAAAAGAGACCAAATTATGGTATAGTTCTTTGGGATTACAGAAAGCATCATCGGCAATATTGGAGATTTATTGTGAGGATGATGAATTTAGCATAGATATTTACTCTGTGAAAAAAGAAGAACAGGGCACGTATAAATGTACGATAAAACGATCCTTAGAAGCGTCTCATGAAGAATTTGCCGAAGCATTGAAAGAAGCATTTGATTTCTATAAGTGACGTAATCACTATTTTTCGCTTCTGCCTACCGTGGAACCGTTGTGCAAAGACGGCGTAAGCCTGAAAAGGATCTTTCGTATCAATGATTCTTTCGGGTGGATAACGATGAGGCATCTTCCATTAGCGGGCTATGAAATACGCTTTACAAAATAATATTAGCATGACGATTAATTTTATAAAATAATCTGACTTATTATGGCTGATAATTATGTTCAAAAATCCGTATCCTTATATAGAGATACAAAAAATAATTTGTATTGGTTATTCCCGAAGAATACGATAGAACGAGGATTTTATATTCTAGGTTTACCGGCGAAGAAATTCAATGTGGTCTCTACGGATTGTATAACGTTGATCCATGAAGCATTGGACCTGATGCGATACTGTCGGAGTATGACTTATGACAATGCGACACAAGAACTGAAAGCCCGGTTTAAAACGGAGGTTAAATTGTGGCCTAGCGTGTTGGGGTTACAGAAAGCATCATCAGCAGTTTTGAAGATTTATTTGACAGATAAAGAATTCTGTATAGATGTTTTCTCGGCAAAAAAGGAAGAACGAGGCGCTTATCAATGTACGATAAAACGCCCGTTGGAAGCGTCTCATGAAGAATTTGCCGAAGCATTGAAAGAAGCATTTGATTTCTATAAGTGATACCGTTAGATTGGAATCCTGCTGATTTTCAGCAGGATTCTTATTCTTGAATGTAGAAAAATCGATTGATATAACGTTAGGTGCATTGATTGTCGATATAGCGTCGTTATATACAATCGCACCTATGGAACCCTCTTGTTTCCTAATTGGATGTGGTGGATATCAGGGACTTTTGGCCACTTTATTTTACTTTTGTGGTTTCCGTTCGGGGCCTTTTTTCGCAAACGGGGCGAAACTGTAAAATCCAGATGGCAAAATGAACCGGTCGATTTACGGCTGAAACAGGGATATCTTGTCGTATTATACTATGTTATCGTTTGGGGTGTCTGGGTCGCTACGATTCCCCTGAACGAGGCCTGGTTCTGTTAATGACTTCGTTCCTGCGCTTCGAATCCTGCCGATTCCGGCAGGATTCGTTTTTCCGATTTATGTGTTGAAGAGGCGCTATTCCTACTCCAGATGCCGGTTCCATAAAGGCGGATTCTTCCATTTCGGAAATCCCTTGCATTTTTTGATTTTTAAAACATAGTTTAATTCTTGATAGTAAAAAACATCTATCCACGGACTATCCGAAAGAGGTAACGTTATTTTAAACAGGTTGTTACCAGGATTCCGAACTGTATATATCGCGGTTCGGATCTGATCGTTGTTCAGAAGTGGGGCATATTTATCCGTATTTGCATCAGCAACGAGATTGAATGATTGAAAATCATAAATATTTTGTAGCGAGACAGCTAATTGCTGGCCGTTGAATTTATATTTTTCATCTCCGACGCATAGCCATATTGTTATGTCGGGATACACTTTGTCCATCAAAATAAATTGAAGACTATCGACCGGGCTTTTTGATTCGGTGACATCTATCGGGATATTCTGGTGCGTATAGTCCGAGGTCAGCCTGATGTGTTTGTTATCGATAACTTCCCATTTTGCAAAGCCTTCCTGTTTTGGTACTCCCCATCCATATTCCCGATGATATGAAACGGTACTGTCGGATAAAAAGGTCAGTTCACTCTGCCAGTTTTTGGGTTGTATATACGTTTTACCGACGAAATTCGGCATTTTGCAACAACTTGAAAGTACCATGCACAGTAAGAAAAAAGCGTGTTTTTTCATCTTATTCGTATTTTTTGTATAAATCCGGATTGAGACTCGATTCCGATGGAAGTGACCGAAAAACGACCGCCGTTAAAAGCTGGGCTTTCCAACGATAAATCTCCGTTCCGGGAACTGTATACCAAAGAATCGAGGTAATAAAGCCTGTTGCCGTCGGCATCCGTCGCCGAGGGTTTCGTACTATCCGAAAGATACGAATATTTTGTTGCGATTGTATTGCTGCGAAGCTCTTTTTCGATAGATTCAGAACCGGAGTTTGATTTCTGCATGGCGTAAAAACAAAAAGACCATCGAAAGATGGTCTTTTTTAACGCGTGGAGAATACCAGGGTCGAACTGGTGACCTCTTGCATGCCATAGTAGAGCTTAAAATGAATATATATATAGTTTATAATCAATATTTTACTGCTTTGAATATTTTGTATCCGTAAAACAATCGTGAAACATCTTTTTTATATAAAATGTTAGTCTGATTATCTGTAAATGGTATTCAAGACAGATGGTATGTGATATTTTATGAAGCGCAGATAAAATTATCTACGCTTTTTTTGTAGCCAAAATTTATTTTCTTTTGTAATAAATCCGCGTTAAAGCGGACCCGGCTATGACCGGTTGCCGGAGGATCACCGACTATATCGCCCTGCGGATCAGCGATCCTAATGCACGGCCTCTGAGCCCCCTGAACTCGCGCAGCCCGGCGACCATGCCGCCGTGCCCAGCTCGCGGCCGACAGCGATCGGCAAGCGAACTCGTCGTCCGGGGGAGAGCGGTATTACTCACTCACAACATAGATGCGAAGGTAGCCGAAATCGCGGCGACAACGCAAGGATCGGCCAGCACTGGCTGGCCGTCCGGAGGTCCGGTGCAGAAATATTGGTCCGCTGCGCCCGACGGCACGCCGTCGGCAAATATTTCCTTCCGTCTCCTTGCTCCAGTTCGCCGTGATCGGCTGTGCTTGCATCACTGTTCTGAGCGTTTCAGGCAGTTTGAACTCCAGCGCAGGAGGATAAAGTCTGCACATATCGTATGAACGGATCTGAAAGATTCAAGCAACGCATTCAAGCGTATTTGGAAGAATTGTCCGAAGTGGATGAGCGGTTCGCCGTGAAATTCTGGAATCCGAACAAGAAGATCGACGACTGCATTACCTACATTTTGAACTGCGTAAAGCAGTCGGAGTGCGCGGGCTTTGAAGATGATGAGATCTTCAGTATGGCTGTCCACTATTTTGACGAGGAAAACATCGACATCGGCAAACCCTTGCAATGCGATGTTCGCATCGACCATGCCGTCGAGCTGACCGAGGAGGAAAAGGCGCAGGCCCGCCAGGCTGCTATGAAGCGTGCCGAGAACGAGGCCTACGCTAAACTTACGCAGTCCAAGAAAAAGAAACTGGTCGCGCAGCCGGAACCCGCCGAGAAAGTCGAACAAGCCAGCCTTTTCTGACATGAAAGCGAAAACGAAACTTCAGCAGCGTATCTACTCCTTGAGCCGGCG
The DNA here is from genome assembly GCF_018362775.1 of Alistipes montrealensis. GTDB lineage: Bacteria > Bacteroidota > Bacteroidia > Bacteroidales > Rikenellaceae > Alistipes > Alistipes montrealensis. The sequence goes on along the minus strand of NZ_JAGYXY010000003.1, from coordinate 619,638 downwards.
TCTCGCGCCGATCTCGGAGAGACAGAAAGAATGGGCCTTCCAGCATTGCTTTGACCACTATGGACGCCGTACCAACGAAAGGTTCGGTTTTAGTAGGAGAAGTATTATGTATAAGGGCGTAAATGTCTTATTTACTGGTGTTTAATTCCCTGTTCTGCATATGCTCCGAGCAATAAAACAGCAAATGCGGGCAGGTTTAACGGTAAGTTGTGTTACTTATCCGTTACCTGCCCGAAATGCTTTGATTTGCATTAAGGTGTTTGTTTTCAGATTCTTGCATTGAATTTCCGCATACCAAATAACTTGACTTAACGTTTAACAAATCCTCAAAGTTCAAGTTTTTATGCAACGTAGCACTTTCAAAGTCCTTTTCTATTAGAACAAATAGTTATCTTTGTAGTGTTGCCCAACACAATCCCGACCGTTTTATGGGCGAGAACCGAAGACGGGTTTCTGAATTATATATTTCGACATTGCCAAATTATCTATGAGAACGAAAGTAGTTATAGTATTGTTGTTATTGGTTGCCTTTGGTTCTGCCTTGTTCTACGGCATGGCAAACCGACGTGTCGCAGATGATAAGGATATTGATTCACTGCTTATAGTGCTGGATGCAACAATTAAAAACAAGTCTACTTATATACAGTTGCGACAAAACCGTATCGATTCTCTTAAAAGAAAGCTTGCCAAAGAAACACGAATAGAGAGGCAGTATGACCTGTGTCACAGCATATACAACGACTATTTCGACTTTCAGAACGATTATGCGATGGATTATGTGGTCCGGATGTGTGAAATAGGCAAGTTGCTGAAAACAACGAATCCCGAATATCTTCTCTCTGCACAGATCGACCAAGCCAGTTTGCTGCGTTACACCGGTCAGTTGAAGGAATCGATTGAGATCCTGAATGAGGTCATGAAGCACAAACTTCCGCGACCGCTTTATCTGAAATATCTTTCAGAGCGCATCACGAATTATACGTTTTTACGAGACAATACCAGTAGTAACGAATATGATACGCACTATAATAAGATGGTTGAGGTCTACAGGGATTCGCTCTTCACATATATCGATCCTAATGATGGGTTACTGTTTCGTGTAGACCGTTTTCTGACACAACAAAATCCTGAAAAAGGTCTTGACCTCCTTCTTGAAAATTACAACAAACTCAATCCGCTTTCAAAGCGAGCCGGCACACTGGCCTACAAGATAGCCACGTGCTACAAGGCTATGGGTGATGCAACTAATACCAAACGCTACCTTGTCCGTTCCGCTATTGCCGACCTTCAAAACGGCGTGCGCGGTTACAAGTCATTGCAACATCTGGCTTCGGTCATGTATAACGATGGTGATATAGACCGAGGCTATTACTATATTAAGTGTTCAATCGAGGATGCTATCATGAGCAGCGCCCGTATCAGGGCTCAGGAAGCGGCAAAAATGTTTGTATTGACGGATGAATCGTATAAGCAAAAGATTATCCACCAAAAGCAGGAGGTGATTGTTTACCTGTGTATAATAGGTGTTGTCGGAGTGTTGCTTCTCTTCTCTCTGATGGCTGTCAGTTCGCAATATTCCAAGTTGCTGATTACGAAGCGCAATCTTGACGAAGCGAACCGTGTAAAAGAGGTCTATTTAGGTGTATTCATCGAGGAGTATTCAAACTACCTCTCCCGCATGAACTCCTACCGAATGAAATCCTTCAAGTTGGTAAAGACGGCCAATTTGTCGACGATGGAACAATTCCTCGATGAGGCACTCAATACAACAGCACACTTGAAAGAGTTGTATCGTAAATTCGATGCCACGATTCTCCATATATTCCCCTCTTTCCCCGAAGAGTTCAATCGGTTGATGACTGATATGGAAGAAGATAAGGACCAAAAACCGAGTGGCGAAAAATTGACCACGGAACAACGTATTGCCGCAGTTATCCGTTTGGGAATAACTGACACCGAGAAGATAGCTCTGTTCCTCCATTACGCCATCCGCACGGTCTATAATAATCGCAGTCAAATGCGTATGAAGGCCAAAAATCCACAAACCCTTGATGAAGACATTATGCGGATTGGTCTTGCTCCTCGGTCATCCCGTAACTTTATAAGCCGATGGCTGAAGCGTGACTGACTCATACGCTTGTAATGGGCTTCCCCTCCCATCGGCCGAGCGTGCAACAATACTCACATCGAGGCTTGCTATTTACCAACACCCTCTTGTGTTATGTGTGTAATATGCGTGTAATCAGAGCATTGTATTGTACATGCGTTTACTTACTTTTTGCGACCGTTTGTAAGCACCCCTCTTATTTATAGTTTTGTATCACTGGCTTCAATACACCAGTGATATATTTTTTTATTCCGTGCTATTCAGATCATAATGCTTATACGTACGATAAGGCAAAATGGTTCACAAATACAGAATACCAACTTGAAAAACTATACGAAAATGAGACGTGTCGGACACTTTTTGAAACTGATTGCGATGAGTTGTATAATGCTTGTCCAACTTAATGGAGTTACCGCCCAAGAGGTTGCAAAACCGCAAAAAAAGAGCCATGAGAAGAGATATATTCGCCTTATAGCTCTTGCAGACCCCTTTGCGAAGAATCACTGGATGGCCAACAAGGCACACGGATTGGCGAAGGACTACACAGCGCAGGATATTCTGGAAATGATAGAGGAGCTGAATCCAGACTGCCTGGAGCGTTTTATCACGGGCTACCCCGACCCGGACGGGCTGGTTCCTGTTCGAGAGGGTTGTGAACCGATGACTGTACTGGAATTCCTCAATGCGGCGATACTGGCCGGAGGAGAAGGTTGTCATATTATCCCGAAGCTCAATCTGCAATGGCTACAGAACGACCGTGGCGCAGCCTATTTCTGGAGGGCGGCCGAGTTGCTCTACAAACTTCCTCTTGTGAAACCCATTCGTAACATTAATCTCGATGTCTGGGACATCTATTGCAAAGAGATCGATATTACACCCAAGGAGCGGGCACGCCTTTTCAAACGCTTGCGCAAGATCGGTTATGAGGAGATAGGGGTGAATCTGACCGGTTTGTACCGAGTGAATGATCCTCAACTGGATTATGCTGATTTCAATATCGACAAACACAGATGGGAGATAAACCGGGACGCATTGAATATGCTTAAGGGATATCCTAATCTGAAAGAGTATTTCATGTATATCGATTATCCCGGAGCCATGGATGCTTTCAGGCTCAATTCTCCCGACAGGCAGGCTCAGATTTACAGCGAAACAATCTATCCTGCTCAGGCGGAGTTGGACTTCACGTTTGTCTATCCCATCATTCAGGATTCGTGGGATGCCAGCGCCGTTTCCACCAGTAAAGATGGTCCTTACAAAGGAAAGACGATGTACGAGATTACAAAAGAACTGCTTGACGGCAAAAAATAGACCTTAAAAATACCTATATAACATGAACCGTAAACTGATAATGATATCTCCGCTTGTTGCCGGCCTCGCATCCTGCTCCAATACAGCAGCAGACGATAGCTCTGACAAGGTGAACATCATCTATATTATGACGGATGACCACTCCTATCAGACTTTGAGTGCCTATGGCAGTGCCGTTTCCCAGGTGGCTCCGACGCCCAATCTCGATCGTCTGGCAGCCAGCGGAATGCTCTTCACGAGGGCTTATGTTGAGAATTCAATCTCCTCACCCAGCCGCGCCACATTGCTTACAGGCTGTTACAGCCATCAGCACGGTCAGATAAAGTTGGGACGCTCGACATTCGACCCCGAACAGCCGGTATTCCCTGCTCTGTTGCACGAAGCCGGATATCAGACCGCACTCTTCGGCAAGTGGCATCTCAATGTCGATCCGCGCGGTTTCGATCACTATAAAATCCTCAATGGACAGGGTACATATTACGATCCCGAATTCCGCACTCCCGAGAGTAACGGATTTGTACGCGAAGATGGTTATGTTGCCAGCATAATCACGAACGATGCCATAAACTGGCTTGAAGAACGTGACCGAAACAAGCCCTTCTGTCTGATGGTGCATCACAAGTCGGTGCACCGCAACTGGTGTCCGGAGATGAAGTATCTCGACCTCTATTCCGATACCGTTTTCCCCGAACCGGCGACCCTGTTCGACGACTATGCAACCCGTTGTGATGCCGCACGCACGCAGACGATGACCATCGAAAAGGAGATGACGCTCGCAAGCGACCTGAAAGTCTGGCAACTCCAGCCGAAGGATGAAAGGAAGAATGACCTTGCACTCGAATTTTCACGCCTTTCGCCCGAAGAGCAGAAACTCTTTATGGATGCTTACGGTGCAGACAATGAGGCTTTTTTGGCCAACCGTCCCGAAGGTGCGGAGTTGATACGTTGGAAATACCAGCGCTACCTGCGCGACTATCTGCGTTGCGTGCGCTCGCTCGACGATGAAGTGGGACGTTTGCTCGACTACCTCGAGGCAAACAATCTGCTCGACAATACTATGATTGTCTATACCTCTGATCAAGGTTTCTATATGGGCGAACACGGTTGGTTCGACAAGCGTTTCATGTATGAAGAGTCGTTCCGCACTCCGCTCATAATCAGCTGGCCGGGACATATCTCCCCGGGGAGCCGTTGCGATGCCCTGGTGCAAAATATCGACTATGCTCCCACGCTGCTCGATGTGGCAGGCGTCGATATCCCCGACCGGATGTGCGGAGTTCCCCTGTCGCCACTCTTTGGCAACGGACAGGCTCCCGATGATTGGCGCGACGAACTCTATTACCATTATTGGGACTATCCTGCAATCCATAATGTTCGTCGTCATGACGGCATCATAACCGGGAACTTCAAATTGATACACTTCAACGACCTGGGTGGTGGAAACAACCGCAAGGATGCGCCCATTGATGCGTGGGAGTTCTATGATTTGAGCCAGGATCCCTCGGAGTCGAACAATATCTATGGGAATCCGGATTATGCCGAACATGTCGCCGAGCTGAAAAAACGGTTGTCCGCCAAGAGGGATGAACTTGGCATTGATGAATCAAAATTCAATTTGGAAGCTTGGAACAAGCGCAAATAATATGAAATAAATTCAAGTAAAAACGACTGAAACCCGAGAAAATGAGCCAGGTATTATTCAACAGATTGACAGGTATGACCATGTGCCTGACCGTTCCTGCAACGCTTGCTGCTCAGGAAAAGCAACCTCTCGAGAAGCCCAATGTGCTTATAATTTATACCGACGATATGGGCATTGGTGATGTCTCGTTTGCCAATTCGGGCTGGGTGAAAACCCCGAATATCGACCTGATTGCACAGGCCGGAATAGTCATCGACCAATACTACTCCGCAGCCCCCGTAAGTTCTGCGTCCCGTACAGGTATCACCACGGGGCAATACCCGCTTCAGTGGGGCATCAATTCGTTCCTTGCCACGCGGGCCAAGAATGCGGCAATGGAGCAGTGCGATTACCTTGATTCAAATGCTCCGTCGATGGCAAGGGTGTTTCAGGAGAACGGTTATGCCACCGGCCATTTCGGAAAGTGGCACATGGGAGGCGGACGCGACGTGACAGACGCTCCACAGATTACAGAATATGGTTTTGACGAGTATAAATCAACCTATGAAAGCCCCGACCCCGATCCGCGCATCACGAGCGGCAACTGGATATGGCAGAATTCGGACGAAATCAAGCGATGGGACAGAACAGCCTATTTTGTTGATCTGACTCTCGACTTTCTTAAACGCCATAAGGGAGAGCCCTGTTTTGTGAATTTCTGGCCAGACGATGTACACACACCCTGGGTGTTTGGAAAAGATGCGCAAGGTGAGGGAAGACGCAAAAATTGGGAGACTCAACCCTATTTTGAAAAAGTACTGGCTGAATATGACCGTCAAATAGGACGACTCATGGAGGGGCTTGAAAAGTTGGGGCTAGCGGATAACACCATTGTTATTTTCACCAGCGACAACGGCCCTGCCCCGAGTTTCCAACAAGTACGCACAAATGGACTGCGTGGTCAGAAAAACTCCCTTTATGAAGGCGGTATCCGTATGCCCTTTGCCCTGCGCTGGCCTGCAGCCGTCAAGGCCGGGCAAAAAGATACGTCGAGTGTAGTTACGGCCCTCGATCTTTTCCCTTCGCTTTGTGCCATGGCCGGCATTCCGCTGCCGAAAGGATACAAGCCCTGTGGCGAGGATATGAGTCGGGCGCTGACAGGGCAGGGTGCTGTGCGCCAAAAAGATATGATGTGGGATTTCGGGCGTAACAACGCCTTTGCCAGGCCCAAAAACGATAACCGCAGTCCCCATCTGGCCATACGTCGCGGAGATTGGAAGATGCTGATGAATTCCGACGGCAGTCAGGTGGAACTCTATAATTTGGCCGAGGATGTTAATGAAAGGCACAATGTAGCCTCGGAGCATGCATCTCTGGTCAAACAACTGAAGCGCGAACTGCGAAAATGGTGGAAGACACGCAAAAAGCCCATTTAGAACAAACCAACATAACCTAAATTAACCTACATGAACCTTTTTACAATTACGAGCAGAAAATTGCTCTGCAATGCAATCTTATTGCTTTGCTGTGTGCTCTTCGGCTTATCCGCCGCAGCCCAAACAAGGGCGTTGACGGTCAAGGGTAAGGTTGTCGATGAGGAAGGAAATCCCATGGCCGGAGTCTCTATCGTTGAGGAAAACACCTCAAACGGCGTGACATCCAATAACAAGGGAGATTTTTCCATGAAAGTTTCCAAATCAGATGCCGTTCTCTTGTTTTCGTTTATCGGCTACGAGACGCTTCACGTAAAGGTGGCAGGACGCACGACTGTGAACGTGACACTCGCCGAAAGCGACAACCGTCTGGACGATGTAGTCGTAATCGGTTACGGAACAGCCCGCCGCAGTGACCTTACCGGATCGGTGGCATCGCTCTCTTCGGAGGCCTTCGCTGACAAGATGATTACGAGTATGGAGGATGCTCTGCGTGGCCAGATTGCCGGTGTGCGGGTTCTCTCCAATGATGGCGCTCCGGGTGAGACTCTCAACATCCGCATCCGCGGTACAGGCTCGCTCAACGCCAGCAACTCTCCTATCTATGTGATTGACGGAATCATGATGGAAGAGGCACAAATCAACCCCGGTGACATCGAGTCGATGGAGATTCTGAAAGATGCTTCGGCAACCGCCATCTATGGTGCAAAGGGAGCCAACGGTGTGGTTATCATCACCACAAAACGGGGAAAGGAAGGAAAAGCCCGCGTGAACTTCAGTGCCAACGTCACCGTCCAGCAGCCGGTACGTTTATTGGACATGATGAACTCCTACGAATTTGCCTCGATGCTCAGTTGGGGAGATTTCGAGTATCTCAAATACGACAAGCCGAATAAAAATTTCGGCACTTCGGCTTTCCGTATTCTCAAGGATGGAGATGGTAACTACTGGAAGTGGAACACGACAGGCAGATGGTCGTCCAACAAGGAGATGTACAACGACCCTACGTCGAATTATATCGATACCGATTGGCAGCGTGCGATGTTGCGCAATACGGTGATTCAGGATTATCGTGTCAATTTGACCGGTGGCGACAAGAATAACAACTATGCCGTTATGGCCGGTTACTACAACCAACCGGGAAGTATCCGATACAGTGATTTCGAGCGCTACTCTCTCCGTGCCAACTACGAACGTACGCTCAACAAACGAGGTTCCAAGTTTGGATTGAACATCAACGGTATGCGTTCTGCACAGAACGGTGTTGCTAATGGTAACGCCGGTGTTACGATGAACATGTTGAATCAGGCCCCCACGAAGCAACTCTCATCCGGAGACTGGGAAGCGGAGGGTAACGAGGACCAATTCATCAACAACAACCCTCTCTATCAGGCACGACGAATCAAACGTGAGACGAAACGAACCAGCGCCACTCTGCGTGCCTATGTCGAAGCGGCAATCACGAAGGATCTCAAACTGCGTATTGCCGGTAACCTCGATTTCAACGAGCGTCGTAATGAGGAGTATTACCCCAAGGATGTTGCCGGAGGCCGTAACGTGAATGGTAAGGCAATCGTCAACAACAGGTCGGCATTCGCCTGGAACAGCGAGAACCTGATTACCTATGCTCCCAAGCGTTGGGGACGTCACAAGTTCGACATCATGGGCGGTTTCATCATGGAGGAGTCGCAGAGCAAGCAACTCAACAACGAAGTGCAGAACTTCGTCCTGGAGGGTCTTAATACCGGTTCGTTGCAGGACGGTCTGATAGCCATGCCGCCCACGACGAACAACATAAAGTCACGAATGGTATCCTTCCTCGGACGTACCAACTATTCGTATGACGACCGCTATCTTTTTACCGCCACGATTCGTTACGACGGTGCTTCACGCTTCGGAAGCGGCAATAAATGGGGTATGTTCCCCTCCGCAGCTTTCGCGTGGAGAATTTCAAACGAACGGTGGTTACGCAATGTCAGAGCCATTTCCGATTTGAAACTCCGTCTTTCGGTGGGTGCAACAGGCAATGCGGCGATTCCGGACCTTCAGACCCTCGACCTTATGTCGCGAGTACTCTATCCGGAGGATGGCAGCAACGCGGGGTACGGTATCGGAACCGACCGTCCCGAAAATTTCGATTTGAAGTGGGAGTCATCCGTACAGTATGACGGAGCCTTGGATTTCGGATTCTTCAACAACCGCTTGTCGGGTACTGTGGAACTCTACTACAAGCAGACCCGAGATCTGCTCTTCGAGCAGCCGCAGATGTCCCATTTCGGTTACAATACCAGTTGGAGCAATATCGCCTCTGTGGACAACAAGGGTTTGGAGATTACGCTCAATGGCTTGATTGTCAGTGCCAGAAAGGTGAATTGGCGAATCAGTGCGAATATCGCTTTCAACCGTACGAAGGTTCGTTCGTTGGGAGGGGCTAACGAAATGATTCTAAGCCCCGGCTCGGCATCAGAGTGTACCAATTTCGGTATTCTTCGGGTAGGTTTGCCGCTTGGTAATTGGTATGGCTATCGCACCGATGGTGTATGGAAGAGCCAACGCGAGATAGATGCCCTGCCTGACACCTATGCCTCGATGGTGACTTTGCGTGACGATATGCGTCCCGGTGACACCAAATTCGTCGACAGCAACAACGACGGTACAATCAACGAATTAGACCGTGTAATTCTAGGCAATTCGCAACCTAAATTTACGGGTGGTCTTACCAATGTCGTACGTTTCTACGGCTTCACCTTCACGCTGGGTCTGGAATACAGCCTCGGAGGCAAGATATTCAATGCCACGGCCCGTAGCCTTACCCAACTCAACAGTAACGGTGGTCGCAACCAGCTGGCATCAGCCGGCAACCACTGGTGGCCGACCCTTTATGACACCACCACGGGTGAGGTTGTCATCAAGGGTAATGAGAATGGTAAGCTCCGTATGCCCAAAATGCAATGGGAGCAGTATTGTACGGACCGTTTCCTCGAGGACGCTTCCTATTTGAGAATCGACAATATCTCGTTAAGCTACGATTTGCCGAACAAAATCGTCAAAGCCCTGAAGATGAGCCAGATTTCGCTCTTCGTTTCCGTGCGTAACGCTTATGTATTCACCAACTATACCGGTTATGACCCGGATACGAGCGTTGGTTCGGGTATCTATGCTGACCTCTTGCCGAAACTCGATGCCGGTTCTTATCCGCGCATGCGGAGTTTTACTGTAGGTGCAAATCTTACATTTTAATTGATAACAATTACAGATATGAAAATCAATATAATATCTTCCATAAAAGGCTTTATTGCGATGGCTGCGATGATGGTATTCTCCACATCGTGTACTTCTTGGCTTGAAGAGGAGTCACTCTCCAAGTATGCCATGCGTGATTTTTACAATAATATGGATGAATTGAATGCCGGTTTGCTGGGCGTTTATCACAACCTGCGTTCCATCTATATGAACGATTCCCGCACTCTTGGTGCCGTCGGAACAGACGAAATCTATGTCAGCATGGCTAATAACACCCAGTCATTGGCCGACCGTTACGAACACTCGTCGAGTTACACGCCTATAAGCCAAACCTGGCGTTTCCACTATCAGGTTATCCAGCGTGCGAATATCATCATCAACCGCGCTCCGACTGTTCCCGGAATAACCGAAGAGGACAAAAACCGTGTCATTGGCGAGGCGAAGACGATACGTGCTTTCTGCTATTTTCGCTTGGTACAGTTCTTCGGTCGCATCCCCTTGATTCTCGATGAGACGGAGGGGGACGATTTTAATTTCAACGCCGTGCGTGAGCCTATCGAGAAAATTTATCAGGTAATCTTTGACGATTTGGCATTTGCCACGCAAAAGGGTGTACTGCCCGAATCGTGCCATCCCTCTCATGCAAGTATATGGACAGCCAAAGGCTTACTTGCCAAAGTGTTCCTTACGCTGGGTACTTCGATACTGCGACGTCCGCAACCCATCGACGAGTATCGGACCCTCCCCTGGGACCCGGAGATACTCTTTGCCAACTGCCGTTCGCTGTGCGATGAAATCATTGCCTCTGGTGCATACTCCCTGATGCCGAATTACAGCGACATCTTCCTTATCACAAAGAAGAACTGTGCGGAGTCGATGTGGGAGTTGCAGTTCAGCAGCGAATCCAACATGGGCAGCAATTGGTCCAAGCTCTTCGGCGTGGTTCCCGAAGGTAATAACAATGCCAACCAGACCAATTGCCTGGTAGGTCAGAGCACATATCGTCCTGTTCCGGGTTTCTACCGCTACTTCAGGTTGGGAGATTCGCGCCGCTTGTGGAGCATCGCCGACTATCGCGTGACATTCGAGAGCGGCACTTTGCTTCCCAAATCGCTGAATTACATCAGCACTCAAAAGATTAATAACACCAATGAACCCGTGAACCTCGATTCCGACGATCCCGATTCACTGCAACGCAGTCTGCTCAGTTCGGCGGCTATGAATATGGGTGTCAGCAAGTATCGCTGGGGTATAAGCAGCGACCCCTCGACCTATTGGCAGGAGGAGATGGAGTTCGCCAACAACAACTGCCCCAACAATCTGATTCTGATGCGTTATGCCGATATTCTGCTCATGCGCATCGAGGCAGACATTCTCTACAATCATGGCGTCGCTACCCAAGAGTCACTCAACATCATGAACACCATGCTGCTGCCACGAGCCCGGGGTGTGAACGAGGCTACCGGTCAATTCTATACCGAAGCGGAAATGCTTGAAAAGACAATGGCACCTTACGAGGCGATTGTCGAACAGGCAAAACTGGCTGTGGAACAGGACCCCTCCAATGCGGAGCTGCTGGCACACCTGGAATGGGCAGAAAAGGATTGCGATGCAAAGCGAGCCCGTTGTCTGGTGGACTACACGGTTGAGACACTAACCTACGACGAAGTGCTGACACAGCGTGCCTGCGAGTTGTGCTTTGAATTCCAGCGTTGGTTCGATCTCTCGCGTACGGGACAGCTGCACACGCTGGTACCCAATCGTCTGTTGAGTTCATCGAGTCTGCTTCCGCCGCAATTCGACTTCAACCGCCACTATTTGTTCCCCATACCGATTCGCGAGATTGATATGGCGGCCAACAAGGAAACCTTTTACCAAAACCCGGGTTATTAATATCATAAGGCTATGAAAAGATATTTGTATTATACATTGGCAATCCTCGCTTTGTGGGGATGCGCGGAGGATGAGGATTTGAGTGGTGTTTCCTCCTCTGCCGAGATTGTTACTTTGCAGGCAAAAGATGTCTTCTACGACAGTGCCGTCCTTCAAGGACAATACACCTCCACACCAAAAGGTGCGTCGGCTCTGGGATTTGTATTCTCGGAGGACCCGCTTACGGATACCAACCCCGGAACGGAATATCTGGCAGATGGTGTCAACCCCGGTATCTTCTCTCTGCGCGTAAAGGATCTGGAACGCAAGAGCGACTATTACGTAAAGGCTTTTGTTGAGCATACATCGGGTGAGCGTGTTTTCGGCCGCGAAATCCGCTTCATGACCGACTCGATTATGATTGTTGCTCCCGGCAAACCGACCGGAACCGTCACAGCGGTCGACGGCCGTACGGTCTCTGTCGAGTCGAAGGCCTCCACAATCGGCGACGAGGCTCTGACCAATGCAGAGAAGAGGCTCGCTGCTGTGAAACTGGCCGACTGCGGTATCTACTACTGGCTGGAGGGTGATGTCGAGGAGAGCGCACAATTCTACTCGATTGGTGAGGCTGTCGCCTCATCCTATGCCGACCCGAAGGCCAAGATTACATATACGCTGGAAAACCTCGAACCCAATACGACATACAACTACCGTATTGCGATTCGGACACTCGTAAATTTCAATTCAGGCAAGTGGTTTTCCTATGGCGAAGAGGTGAAGTCCGACCAGGCTGCTTTCCGCACCGCAGAGCTTGAGCTTCCCGCTGCTACGACGTTGGAAGCGATGGATATTACGCCGACATCGTTTACGGCCCACGGTATGCTCGATGACAACGGCAAGGACCCGCTGGTGAAGTATGGCATCGTGTACGGCACAAGTGCGGATAATTTGGAAAACAGCCTCTATGCCGACAATCTTTCGGCAGGAGTAGTCAAGCTGTTCAGCCTCTTTATTCAGAATCTTACACCCTCGACGACCTACTATTTCAGCTCCTTTGCAGAGAACAATGCGGGTCGTGCTGTCAGCAGCATCGTGAAGAGCTTCACGACGGCCGCTCCCGGTGTCCCTGTTTTGGGCGACTATCCCTATGAATATGATTTCCGCGTGAAGCACTTCTCAACCTCATCGCTCCGGTTGCGCGCCAAAATGATCTCCGATGGCGGTGACGTCGTTACCTCGAAGGGCTTCTACTGGGGTCTTACACCCGATGCCGTGACCAACAAGCTGGAGGTGACAGCAGAGGCAGCTCTTGACGGTATGTATAACGCTTTCTCCGCCGAACTCACATCCGTAGAGGGTGGAGGAGTCGTTTACTACAAGCCCTTTGCAGTCAATAGCAAGGGTGAAGCTGTTACGGACGCGGTATACGCGGCACACACGGCTATCAATGGCGGAAAACTCTATTGTTTCGATGCCTCGAAGAGACTCACGCCGACCTATAACAACATGATTTTGAGTAATACCGACCTGCTCTATTACGAACTCGACCCCGTTACATCGTCGACTGCCGTCTACTACATACTCGACCGCAATATCGGAGCTACAATGCCATACGGCGAATCGTTCTATAACAAATCTTTCGCCCAGTCGGCAGAGTATCCCGAGCTCTTCGAGGCAGCCGGTTACTACTATCAGTTCGACCGTCCGATTCCTTCTTCGACGCCCGACATGAAAGTCACCGGCCAGATAACGGCATCACCTCACAACTGGACCAATACGGCATCCTATTTCACCGATCCGGTGATGAATGAAACGGGAACGACTTGGGAACAGAAGGTCTGCCCTCCGGGTTATGACCTGCCGACGCAGGAGGAGATGACCGACATTCTTGCGACTCTCCAACCGATTGAAGCCGACCAGACCATGCCCAAACTTTTTAAGGCCATGCGTTTCGGAGCAACAGGAGGTCGTACCCATGCCAATGGAAACCTGCTCAACAACACCGACCCCACGGCTTGTGAAATCTGGCTTAAGGGTCCGCATCCTACCGGCAATAAAGAGGGAATAATCATGCGTATCAAGACGCCGCCCACAGGTACGGTTGCCTTTGGCAATGCCAACCGCTACTCCGCCCGACCGGTAAGGTGTATCCGCAAGGAAGAGATTACAACAGAAGAGGACATTTAAGAAGTAACCAACCATGAAAAATAGATTTTTATTCATCCTGTTTGCTGCGGCCGCTCTGATGATGTGGTCATGCAGCGATGACACTACGGATGGTGAGCAGGTCTGGAGCGCGGCTTCAGTCGAAACATTGGCTCCCGTGAGTGTATCTTTGGAAAATGCCGTATTGCAGGGACGATTGCGCCAAAACAGCGAGACGGTTGCCTGTCGGGGTTTTCTGTTCTCCAACTCCGCGATAGATCGGGAACAGGCTGCGAGCGGCAATTTCGATCCTGATGAAGTTACGCGCATTGATGTCGAAGGTGTTGAGGACGGTCTGTTCGATTGCACGCTCAAAGATCTTGAAATCGGAACACCCTGTCATTATGTGGCTTTTGTCGAGCTGTCTGACGGCACATGGCGCATCGGCGAGGAAATGAATTTCCTGCCCGACTACCTCGATGTCGAGTCCGCAATGCCTCCCGTTGCGAGTGCAGCTGTCGAGAGTTATAAGGAGGCAACCGTAACTCTGAAACTCGGCAACTTCGGAACCGACAATCTGATGGGTCTCGAATCGCAGATGTTCAAGGTTTACGACCTGGGTGTCTACTACTGGAAGGACGGCGAAGGTTCGCTGGAAACGGCAACCAAAACCTCCTACAACGCCACCGAGGAGGAGAAGCAGGCACTAACCGAAGGCGAGAGCATCACCGTGTCCGTTCTGGGACTTCGCGGAGCCACAACTTATAACTATGTACCCTATGTTCAGATAGGCATCTATCGCCCCTATGCCGATTACGTCTACCTGATGCCTGAAGCCATTGGTAATAAGGACTCTTTCACCACCGCACCGACACCTCCGGCCATGGTATCGAGCCTTGAGGCTACCTCCGTTACGACCCGTACCGGAAAGTTGAACGGTAAAATCGACTCCGATGCCGGTGATGAAAATGCACGTTTCGGATTCTGTTTCTCGACGAGCGAGAGCGATTTGGAGGAACATGTCTACGAGGTCACCGAGTGCGACGAGGCAGGTCTGTTCGTCTATGCCCTTGAAGGATTGGACTTCAACACGACCTACTACTACAAGAGTTGGGTTAGTGTCCGCGAGGGTGAGCCTGACGCCGAGACAGCCTATGGTGCTACGATGTCTTTCTCGACCATGGATTTAAGCATTCCCGCAGTGGAGTTTACATCCTTGAAGTATGACTATCGTGTGGCAAATGTAACCCCGACTTCGGCACTCGTCACCTGTGTGCTGACAGCCGGTATCGACACCTCGCTGGATCTTGCCTCTTGCAAGGTTTACTGGGGAACTGCTCCCGATGCTCTCACCAATGTGGTTGTTACGTCGGATACGGAACTTGTCGATGACAACTCCTTCACCGTGTTGCTCACCGGTCTTACTCCCGGGACTGTTTATTGGGTTCGCCCCGAGGCCACGAATGACAAGGGTACAAGTGTCTACGACAAGGAGGCTTCGTTCCGCACACCTGTCACAGGCCGCGAGTATCTCTTCGATGTGAATATTTCGGACCCCTATTTTGTGAACCGCACATCGTCGACCGTGAAAGATTGCACCGACTTGGTTTACCACGAGCTCGACCCGATCGAGGGAACATCGGGCATCTATTACCTGCTCGACCGCAACCTCAACTCGCGTGCACCTTACACGCAGGCAGAAGCGGAAGATTCGCTCGACCCGAAAAACAATACTTTGGACAAGACCTATCTGTGGCAAAAGGCCGGAGGTCTTTATCAGTGGGGTTATACAACGCCGTCCTACACATGGAATATGCCTGCCTGGACTCAGCTTACGCCTTTTGGATGGACAACTGCCATCAATATCAATAAGACCGGTTCGGCATGGTCGGAGAATCCCTGCCCCGCAGGATACGATATTCCGACCAAGGCTCAATGGAAGGATATGATCGAGCGTGTTACAGGTAAAACACTTGTGGAAAATACAGTTCCGACAACCAATATTGAATCCGCCATAACACTCACCGATGTTTGGAGCGCGATGCGTATGGGTCCCACCTCTGCACAGAGGGGTAACAACGGTAATACCGGTGGTAATGAATGCGGTCCGACGGCTGCCTTCATGCACACGAAGGACGGATGTGTTAACGACGCAGGAAAGGTTGGCCTGCTGCAAATTGGCCAAGGTGCAACAGGTAACGCCAAGTCACAAACCATATTCGGATTCCATGCCCGCGAACACTCTAAGGCCATCCGTTGCGTGAGAGTCGAGGCAAAGTAAAACAAAATAAAAACCGATTATTCGAAAAACAACCCTGTTGCCATCCGTTGTGTAAGAACGATAAAAAATTGGATACTCATCGGATGAAGATTTGACTCCGACTACACCGCCCGGTTCCGGAGGTGAAACTCCGGAACCGGGCTACAAGCCGGAGAAGGAGGTCCGCATGATCGTGTCGGGCAACTGCTGCCCGGAGCATCATTGGATGGCCGACAAGGGAGCGTGAACTGAAAAAGGACTATACGGCGCAGGATATTAGCATATCACGCTCGTAACAGGTCCGTATAAAGACAAGACGATGTATGACATCACAAAAGAATTGTTGAACAAACCTTATGAATAAAATGAAATGTTTTAAAACATTAGCTTTGCTGTTCTCTGCATTGCTGTTTTTGACCTGCTGCGGCTCGTCCGACAGTGAACCGGCTCCGCCTGAGGAGCAAAATCCGGAGCAGCCCTCCGAACCCGAAAAACCTACTCCTGAGCCGACATACAAGCCCGAAAAGATTGTACGCATGATTGTGCTGGGCGACCCTTACAAATCGGAGCACTGGATGGCCAACAAGGCCCACGGATTGAGAAAAGACTACACGGCGCAGGACATCCTCGAAATTATCGAGGACCTGAAACCCGACTGCCTGGAGCGTTTCGTAACGGGAAAACAGGACCCCGACGAACTCGTCCCTGTGCGCCGGGGATATCCGCCGATGACGATTCTCGAGTTTCTCAATGCGGCGATTCTGGCCGGCGGCGAGAACTGTTACATCATTCCGAAACTCAACCTGAACTGGCTGACAAAGGCATGGAACAGCGAGAAGCTCTTCTGGGATTCGGCGCAGAATCTCTATGACTTGCCCCTGGTGCGCCCCATACGCAACATAAACCTTGATGTATGGACCTTCTACTGCGACGAGACTACTCCCGAGCAGCGTGATGCCATGTT
Organism: Alistipes montrealensis; assembly: GCF_018362775.1. Classification (GTDB taxonomy): domain Bacteria; phylum Bacteroidota; class Bacteroidia; order Bacteroidales; family Rikenellaceae; genus Alistipes; species Alistipes montrealensis. The sequence goes on along the minus strand of NZ_JAGYXY010000003.1, from coordinate 602,682 downwards.
CAAGCGCCTGCGCGAGATAGGATACGAGAAGATCGGCGTGAACTTCACGGGAAACATCAACACAAATGACCCGAACATCGACTATGGCGATTTCAATATAAATAAAGATAATTGGACGGTCAATGAAACATCACTCGAGAAGTTTAAGAGTTATAAGAACTTAAAGGAGTATCACTTCTATATCGACTATCCCGAGCCGATGCATACGTTCATGAAGTTGTCGCCCGATCAGCAGGCCGATGTCTACTGCAACGAGATCTATCCCAAGCAGCTGACAATGGGGTTCACGTATGTTTATCCTATTATCCAGGACGAATGGGATGCGCGTGAATCCATCACGCTTATCACAGGTCCGTATAAGGGAAAGACGATGTACGACATTACGAAAGAGTTGTTGAACAAACCCTATGAATAAAATGAAATGTTTTAAGACATTGGCTTTGCTGCTCTCTGCATTGACATTTTCGGCGTGTGGAGCGAAAAGTGAGACACTCTCTCCGGCCGATTATGTGAACCCCTTTATCGGAGCGAGCACCAGCACCAGTTCAGCGGGTGTCTATCACGGTATGGGCAAGACATTTCCGGGGGCGACAACGCCCTACGGCATGGTGCAGGTCAGCCCGAACACCATAACCGGGGGCGACAACAGCCCGGGTTACAGCTATGAACACAAGACCATCGAGGGTTTTGCCGTGAATCAGATGAGCGGCGTGGGATGGTTCGGTGATTTGGGCAATTTTCTGGTGATGCCGACAACCGGCGAGCTCCAAACCATAGCAGGCAAGGAGGACGGTTCGATCGGCGGTTACCGTTCGCACTATGACAAAAAGAGCGAAACGGCCACAGCAGGATATTACAGTGTGAAGTTGACCGACTACGATATTCGCGTAGAGACAACAGCCACACCACGTTGCGGTATGCTGAAATTCACCTTCCCCGGAAACGACTGCTCGCGCATACAGATCGACCTGGCACGCCGTGTCGGCGGAACATCCACCGAGCAGTATGTTAAGGTGGTCGACGACCATACAATCCGAGGGTGGATAAAATGTACGCCCGAAGGTGGCGGATGGGGTGACGGAAAAGGCGGCGTGAACTATACGCTCCACTTCTTTGCACGCTTCAGCAAGCCGCTCGAAAAGTATGGCTTCTGGAGTGCTGAAATTCCTGATAATTGGAGCCGTAAGCGTAATAAAGTGGTAAGTATTCCCTATCTTACGCGCGTTTCACAAGCTCCGCGGATTACCGGTGTCGATGAGATTCAAGGCAAGCATCTGGGCTTTTACACCGAGTTTTCAACTACCGAAGGCGAGGAGGTTGATCTGAAGGTGGGTATCTCCTATGTCGATGCCGAGGGTGCCGAGAAAAACTTTAACGCCGAGATTGCCGATCTCGATTTCGAGTGTGTGAAAGCATCAGCGCATGAGTTGTGGAACAAGGAACTCAGCCGGATAAAGATATCGGGGGGTACTCACGACGAGAAGGTGATTTTCTACACCGCCCTCTATCGTACGATGATCGATCCGAGAATCTATACCGACGTTGACGGACGATATATCGGAGGAGATTTGAAGATATATCCCAAGGATGCGACATTCACAAAGCGAACTATTTTCAGCGGGTGGGATGTTTTCCGCAGTCAATTCCCGCTGCAGACCATTATCAATCCCGAACTTGTCAGTGACCAGATCAACTCGCTTGTTACAATGGCTGAACAGAGTGGCCGCGAATACTTCGAGCGTTGGGAAATAGCCAATTCCTATTCAGGTTGTATGATAGGCAATCCGGCTCTCTCGCTACTGGCCGACTCCTGGGTAAAGGGAATACGCACATTTGATGTTGAAAAGGCATATCGCTATGCCGTCAAAACATCGGCACTCTTCGGCAACGATTCGCTGGGTTACACCGCAGCACCTCCTCGCCGCAGTATGTCAATGACATTTGAATATGCCTATACCGACTGGTGTATTTCACGTTTGGCTGCCGCTTTGGGTAAAGAGGACGATGCTGTCCTCTTCGCCGAAAAGAGTCTGGCTTACAGAAACCTTTTTGATACCGAAAAGGGGTGGTTCAGACCGCGCAAGGCAGACGGTTCGTGGGAACCGTGGCCGGAAAAAGGAATCACTGAAGAGTGGTACGGGTGTATAGAAAGCACTCCGTATCAGCAAGGGTGGTTTGTTCCACACGATCTGGAGGGATTGAAGCAACTTATGGGTGGACGAGAGAGGACTTTGGCGCATCTGACCGAGTTCTTTGAAAAGACACCGCCGGACTTTAGATGGAACGACTATTACAATCACGCCAACGAACCTGTACACGCCGTCCCATTCCTCTTCAACCTCTTGGGGGAGCCATGGAATACACAGAAATGGAGTCGCGTGATATGCCGGAATGCCTATTTGAACGATGTCGCAACCGGTATCGTAGGCAACGAGGATGCCGGACAGATGTCGGCATGGTATGTCCTGGCGGCATCGGGAATACACCCATGGTGTCCGGGTGATACGCGTATGGAAATCACCAGTCCCGTGTTCGACAGGGTGGAGTTTTCGCTCGACAACCGATATGCTTCGGGTGAAAAGTTTACCGTTATAGCATATGACAACAGCCCCGAAAACATATACATACAAAAGGCCATGCTTAATGGAGTGGAATACAAAAAGTGCTACCTCGACTTTTCAGACATTGCGGCAGGCGCAACACTGGAACTCTTTATGGGTGAGACACCGAATGAAGAGTGGGGCGTGGATAAATAGTGATTTCATACATAAGTCGCCTGACACATTAAACATAAATACCTTAAAACAATGAAGAAGATTCTTTTAATATCAGCCATTTTGTGTTTTGCCTTTTCGACTGTTTCTGCCGATGATTGGGCTCCTGCCGGGAATCGGCTGATGACTCGCTGGGGAAAGTCAGTGACACCCGAAAACGTGTGGCAAGAATATCCGCGTCCTCAGCTGGTACGCGAACAGTGGCAAAATCTCAACGGTCTGTGGGATTATGCAGTAACGGATGAATTCGTCAAGAAAACTCCGTCTTACTGGGATGGTCATATTCTGGTGCCATTTGCGATTGAATCGGCTCTGTCGGGTGTCGGCAAACGCTTCAATCCCACCGATAAATTGTGGTATTGTACCGAATTCTCTATCGATGCGTCATGGAAAGATAAAAACATAATCCTTCATTTTGGTGCGGTCGATTATCAGGCAACCGTTTGGGTGAACGACCGTCTTGTGGGTAGCCATAAAGGCGGATACGATTCATTCAGTTTCGACATCACGCCATTCCTGAAGAGGGGAGCGAAACAGAAAATAGTCGTTGCCGTAATCGACCCCACCGAAGAGGGCGATCAGGCTCGCGGCAAACAACAGATAAAGACCGGCCGTATATGGTACACGCCGATTTCGGGTATCTGGCAGACCGTATGGCTCGAACCCGTTTCAAACAGCCGTATCGAGAAGATTGTTCCCCTGGCCGATATCGACAACAAGAGCATAACTCTTAAAACAACTTTTATCGGCACAACGACCGGCGACAAAGTGGCTGTCAACATCTATGACCCTGCAGGCAAGGCCGTGGCAAACAAGGAGTTTGCTGCAGATGAGGAGCTGGTTTTCTCCATCTCGGACATGCAGCTGTGGAGTCCCTCTCATCCGAACCTCTATACTTTCGACATGACACTCACCTCGGGAGGCAAGCAGACGGACAAGGTCTCCTCTTATTTTGCCATGCGCAAGATTGCTGCACAAGAGGACGAGTTCGGCACCAATCGCATGTATCTGAACAACGAGTTCCTCTTTCAGATGGGTACACTCGACCAGGGATGGTGGCCTGACGGACTCTGCACGCCACCTTCTGTCGATGCCATGAAGTATGACATGGAGGTACTCAAATTGCTCGGATATAACACGCTGCGCAAACATATCAAGGTCGAGCCCGCGCTCTACTACTACCACGCCGACAAGTTGGGTCTGCTTATCTGGCAGGATATGCCTTCGGGCTTCCGCCTTTCGGAAAAGCCGGAAGCCCATGTCCGTCAAGGTCGTGAAACCGACTGGAATCGCCCGGCCAAGAGTGCCAAACAGTGGGAGACAGAGCTAAAGGCAATGATTGACGGGCTTCGCTTTTTCCCCAGTATCATCTGCTGGGGTGTCTTTAACGAGGGCTGGGGGCAGTACAACACCAAGGGAGTTGTCGACATGGTTGTAGACTACGACAAGAGCCGTCTTGTAAATGGTGTTAGCGGATGGGTAGACCGCAATGCAGGTCCTATGTACGACATACACAACTATCCCAACGTGGCAATGTGCGCGCGTGAGAAGATCGGCAACCGAGTACAGGTGATTGGTGAGTTCGGAGGTTTGGGACTTCCTGTCGAGGGTCACCTGTGGAACCCGAAAATGCAGAACTGGGGTTATGCTAACATGAACGGACAGGATGATTTGGCACGTGACTACGCCAAATTGATTTTCGACCTTGAGCCCCTTGTCCTGAAGGGGTTGAGCGGTGCCATATATACGCAGACTACCGATGTCGAGGGCGAGGTCAACGGTATGATTACCTACGACCGCGAAGTCATCAAGCTTCCTGTCGAAAAGGCAAAGAACCTTCATAACAAGCTCTACTCCTTGCAACCCGCACAGCCTGTTATGCTTACTCCCGATTCGAGAGTAGGTACGGCAAAGACCGCCTATTCGCCCACACGCCGCGACCGTGCCACTGAATTTGTCCCCGGAGAACTTCCTTTGCCCGTGAACCGCAATTCGTCCATAACGGCAAAGTCAACCTTCAAAGTGGAGAAGATGCCGCAGGTGCTATCGTTGTTTATCGGCGGTTTGGGACACCTTACCGTATGGATTAACGGTGTTGAGGTGGGTTCTTATGAACGGATTAACTATGACAAGGGGTCAAGCAAGTTGAATCATTTCAATCTGAGCAACCACATCAAACATCTTGTTGTGGGTGAGAATGTCATCGAGGTCCAGACCGGTAGCGGTCCTAACAGAGAGGGCGAATTCGACTTCTGTCTTTGCGCCTATTAATTGCATACGCTTGAAAAAGCTATGATTACGAAAGAAAATCGTATGCTGATGGGAGCGGCGCTCTTCTCTTCCGTGACTCTCCCTTTGGGAGCCGCGGCAGCGAAGAGCGCCCAAACGAACGGGAAGCCCAATATCATCGTCATCATGCTTGATGATATGGGCTATTCCGACATCGGTTGTTTCGGCAGTGAGATTCCCACGCCCAATATCGACCGTCTTGCCGAGCGAGGTGTGCGCTATACGAATTTTTACAACACGGGGCGCTCGTGTCCGTCGAGAGCAAGCCTGTTGACAGGACTCTATTCGCATCAGGCCGGTATCGGCGGCATGTCCGAAGATGGTGAGGATATGAACCGTGAGAAGTCGAAGATGGACCACGGCGTCTACGGATACCGCGGCGCTCTGAACCGCGACTGCGTGACCTTTGCCGAGGTGCTTAAAACCGAAGGTTATCACACCTATATGACGGGCAAATGGCATGTTGGCCTTATCGGGCAGGAAAAGTGGCCTTTGCAACGCGGATTTGACCGTTTTTATGGAATTCTGGCCGGCGCTACGAGTTATTTCCGTCCTTCGGGAGAGCGCGGACTGACACTCGACAACGAGCAGCTCCCACCGCCCGAGAGCGAATACTACACGACCGACGCTTTTACTGACAAAGCCCTGGAGTTTATCGATAGCCGCGAGGACGACAACCCTTTCTTCCTCTACCTTGCCTACAATGCTCCGCATTGGCCGCTTCATGCCAAACAATCGGATATCGACAAATTTGTCGGCAAATACGATGTCGGCTGGGAAGCCATACGTCAGGCCCGTTATGACAAAATGGTAAAACTTGGCATCATCGATAAGAATTGGGGACTTGCCGAGTGGGAAAACCGCTCATGGGCAGAACTGACCGCCCGGCAGCGCAAGGAGAGCGCCTACCGCATGGCTGTCTATGGCGCCCAGATCAGTTGTGTGGATCAGAATGTCGGCAAACTCATCAGCTACCTCGAAAAAAGCGGGAAATTAGATAATACCCTAATCATATTCTTTACGGACAACGGTGCTTGTGCCGAGAATTACTCTGAGAGTGGTGGCGGAGCCTTCGGCCAAATCAATAATCCCGAAAAATCGGGTGTGATATCCTATGGTAAGCCATGGGCTCAGGTGAGCAATACGCCATTCCGCAAATATAAGGTGCGCGCATACGAAGGCGGAATATCGACGGCATTTATCATGTCGTGGCCGGAGAAACTGAGTGAATACAATGGAGAAATCCGCCGCAACACCTGTTTCCTGCCCGACATTATGGCCACATTGGTTGATGTGTCCGGAGCGACATACCCGCAGACATTCCATTCGGGTAATCGGATACAGCCTATGGTCGGCAAGAGCATGATACCCACTGTCTATGACCCTAAAGCAGAGATTCACGAATATATCTACGGCGAACATGAGAGCAATTGTTATGTGCGTTGGAAACAATGGAAGGCTGTAAAGGATATTGACGGCCTGTATTGGGAGTTGTATGACATTGAAGCCGACCGTTCCGAGCGGAATGACCTTTCGGCGAAATATCCGCAGATACTTTATGATTTACAGGAAAAATGGTTGGAATGGGCCGAAAAGACTTACGTGAAACCGCATGTTATTCAAGAAGCATTTTTCCCGGCTGAGCTTACCGCAAAGAATAAGGCTCGCAAGGTTGCCAGAGATGCCGTTGGAAAGATCAAACGACAAGGCGGATCAGAGGAGTCGCTTGAAAAGGCAGAAAATGAACTTCGTAAGGCTCGTACGGTGTTTGAGCAATTAAGAAAGCAACTTGAACAAACCGGAACATGGCGTAAACTGAAAGATGGGACTCTTGTCTTATTTCCTCCAAAAGATAAGAGGTAATCGTTACACCATGATTGTATTTATGAATTCCGGCATGCGAGCCCCCGATATTTCAAAAGGCTTATTCGGGAATAGGGAGCCATGAAATACGAACTGGTTGAGAATTTTCGCAGCAAAAGCAACCTCGTCGATTTCACGAATCAATTCGTTACACGCATTCGTCATCGACTGAAAGAAAATCCGATTATCGCCCAACAGACTGATAACGGAAAAATTAAAGTGATCCGTTATAAGAGTGAAAATCTTATTGAGCCGCTGGTGAAAGATATTCTATCCACCGAACTTCGCGGAAGCGTTTGCGTGCTTACGTATACGAATGACGAGGCTTTGCAGGTGTCAAATCCGTATTTTTTACTAATAAGGTAATTGGTTATTTGAACTGCGGTATTTGGGCGCAAGATGTTGAAAATAAACCGTTGCTATCTCGTTACCTATTCTCTTATGCAAAGATGTAACATCCTAATTTATAGAGTCGTTACAAAAATTTAATCCCACACGATAACCGGTACGGCGTCTTGCCTTGAGTGCGGCTACGAATGGTTTGACAAGGCTCTCAAGCCTGGCCCTTATGTCTGCCCGCATTGCGGTCAAAAGATCGAGATCATCGAGACCCGAAAACGCCGGTTTAAGCGGGACGAAGCCTATTACTGCATCCTGACAACCAGCGGAGGCTGTCAGGTAATCCACTTCTTTGACATATACGTTATCCGGCATGTTGGCCGCGAAGCCTGGTATGATTGCCGAGAGGTTGTCCAGCTATGGATCACGCCGGACGGTAAGGTGGTATCCATTGCCCGGCTGCGGCCTATGTTCTCGACGTATCAGGATAGTTGGTGCTGGAGCAGCGATTTCGAGGTTCGGCCCTATAAGATGTGCTACGACATCAATCCGGGGTTTATCTATCCCCGAAAATGGATTATCCCGGCGCTCAGGCGTAACGGGTTCCGTGGCGATCTGCACGGGATTTCGCCGCTGCGCCTGTTCCTGACACTCTTGGGTAACTGCCGGGCCGGGACTTTACTTAAGGACGGTCAGTATCCGATGTTGGCCCACGAGATTCGGAGTCATGTATGTTCCGATGTGAGATACTGGCCGTCGATCCGGATTTGCATGCGTCAGGGCTATATGATTCCGGATGCATCGATGTGGTGCGACTACATCGACTTGTTGCGGTATTTCAACAAAGACGTATTAAGTGTCCAGTATGTCTGCCCGGCGGACCTCAAGGCAGAGCATGACCGCCTGATGCGTAAGAAGCACGAACGGCTGGAGAAAGAGGAGCTGCAGCGCAAGATGCAGCAGGCCCAGGAGGCTGAAGAAAAGTTCCGGGAGTTGAAATCCCGGTTTTTCGGCATCAGCTTCGCGGATGGTACGATCCGGGTACGGGTCCTCGAGAGCGTCGCAGAGCATCTGCAGGAAGGAGTGCTGATGCACCATTGCGTTTTCACTAACGACTACTATTCGCGGCCCCATTCACTGATCCTTACCGCGCAAATCGGCGAGGAGCACATCGAGACCGTCGAGGTCTCACTGGAGACCTTCCAGGTCGTGCAAAGTCGTGGAGTCTGCAATAAATTGACGAAATACCATGACAGGATCATTGACCTGGTGGAACGAAACATGGACCAGATCCGCCGATGTATGAGTGCATGATGATCTTCTTCCCTTCACTATTCAACATTAGGCCCTCGGAGTTATTGCTCCGAGGGCCTTTTCTTTGCATACGGCTCACAACGGCCCCGGCCATATCGCCGTGCGGATCTATGATCCTACTGCACGGCCCCCTCCCTGAACTCGCGCAGGCCCCGGCGACCTGGCCGCCGGATCACCGCTCGCGGGTGGCTTCGTCCGGCAAGCGTCCTCGCCGTCCGGGGAAGAGCGGTATTACTCACTCACAACAAGGATGCGAAGTTAGCCGAAATCCCGGCGACAGCGGCAAGGATCGTCGGCCTAGTTCCAGGTCCGGACGCCCGGAGCCCGGTTCGGAAATATTTGTCAGCTACGCCTGCCTGGTGGTTTTTGCCTCTCCCTCGCAATACGCTGAAGGAACAAACAACAATTTCGAATTGGGATAATATTCTATTTTAATACCATTGCTATCGTAATTGATTATCAGATTTCTGAAAAATTGCACAATATGAGTTGCTGAGTTTTTATGCCAAATGAAGAATTCAGGCCGTTGGTATATTAATATTACAAAAAGATCGGCCCTATATTTTCATCGTATATGAATGGACGAATTTCTTTTCCGCGTGAGTTATTTTTAAGAAGATATAAGGCTCCAGACGGTATATTATCAAAAGTGATGTAAAAATTCGTAGCCCGTTTCTTTTCTAATGAAATCCAGCCGGTTAAATCTTGATAAAATAATTCATACTCATCGCCAGGATAGATATAATTCTCATCATTTCGAGGAGAACATCGAGCATGAGTAATATGAACAGATTTTTTCATATCCATTCCTATCCAGTCGCAATTTCTCATATATGTGAGCTGATTCCCATCAAATGCCGGGCCTATTGGACTTTTCCCTGTTATCATAATCATATCCGAATCCTGTTTTTTTAAAACGGTTTTTATATAAGCTTTTGAATATAAGTTAATAAGTGCTGATATTGGAGTTCCATATACCGTATCATTTTGATTGTAGAAGGATAGTTCTGCAATTTCATTTGTATTTTTGTCGGTTTTAACTCTCCAATAACGATACTTTTTCCTTGTTGAATTTTTTAATTCGTAAAAGGGTTCATACAAAGGGGCAATTATAGAATCGATAGTTTCTGCATCTTTGAAATCGGGACGGTTTGAACCTTCTAGTTTCATTCCAACGAGGGATTCTGCCCAACTTAACTTATTTGCATTCAAAGGATATTTTCTTTTCAATTTAACAGATATTAATTTATTCTTTTGCGGAATATAATTAGTTTTTGTCTTTTGGGCTGTTAAATGAAACGGATAACCAGCAATAATTTCATTTTTGTTATGATAGTATATTGGTAGGTATAATGAGTTTACTCCCATTTTATTGAATGTCGCATTTTTGTTTTTAATTTCGCCCCATGCAATTGGTATCCATTGCGACTCATTGAATACGCACAGATAGGCATATTGAGGTTTTTGTTTGTCCAAGATGTGAAGATTGCAGGATATACTGACATTTTTAGAATATAGTTCTGTGACATCTTTAATAAACGGGGATTGAAAAAACGCTGGGACATCATTAATTTTGTCGTTTGGATAAGGATTATGCGAGAACGACATACGATAAACCTTAGCCGCATGTTTTGTATTTATCTCGTTTAAGGTAAGATGATCCATTTCAGGATCTAAAATTGAATTCCAGTAATGACTTCCGTTTTGATCTGGCCAATAGGCAAAATCTAAGGTTGTTGGGATACAAAGTAAATTTAATCGAGCTTGAGTAATATAGGCGGTGTATATACAATCTTTTTTATAGAATCCAATGGGAGCTGGTAGTTGAAATGTTTCGGTATAATAATATTGATCAGATGCAAATACTTTGTTGATAATAGTTCCTCGATGTGATAAAATCGAGTAATTACTATAAATCGGATATTTAACTGCCTCCTGAATTTTGTTTATATATACGCTCAGCGAATTGTTATCGGATATGTCAATGCTCTCTTTATTTTGTCTATAAGGTAGTACATATTCGCAGAAGTTCTCGAATGATATATCCTTACCCCAAGGAACGACCTCTTTTAATTTGAATTTATTATCGATATGTTGTATAATATATTCTGCAGATAGAGTCTTGATATCTTCAATTTTCTCTAATTGCAACGTACGGGTATAAAATGATAGGTATTGATTATCAAAGTAATGCAGTATATAAAATTTCATATCAGGATATAATCCGGATAACTCGTTTTTGTATGATTCGTATAGTTCCCCTTTGTAACTATAGTGACCGGGCATATTGGTGATGAGGAACTCCGCAGCTTTCAATTTTTGAGGATTGGAAGTATTTCGGTAATGCTCAAGGACCGATTCAATCTCTGACCTGTTATCCTGGCTTGCAACCAATGCCTGCTGAATCTCAGGAGAATATTTTTTGCAACAAGATCCGGCCAAAATAACAATGGTCAAAAGTGGTAGTAGCTTATTCATGATATTTGTAGTTATCGGATTTTTGAGACAAAAAAAGCAAAGCTTCGCCTTTTATTTTCAAGTTAAGTGATGATTCGGTTTTTAACGGTTGCTCAAGCAAAGCTTTTGCTTGAGATATGGCCCGTAGTGAATCATTCTGTTGTATTGAGAGTCTCCACAATAAATATAAAGGCCGTTGTCGGGTTGGAATCATATTATGGGCAATTTTATAATATTCTTCAGCTTTATTATAAAGAGAATCAAGTGTATAATGGGTTCCGATCGTACAGTATGTCTCACAACTAGCTGGAAGTTTCTGTAGATCCTCTAAAGAAGGATTGTCTTGTAGATATGTCGCCCAATAATAATTGAATGTCTTGTTTTGGCTTAGTTTTTCGTAATATGTTTTAAAAAAAATATTTGCCGATTTCGTTGACCCCGAGAAAAATAGATTCATTATTTTGGATACAGAATGATAGAATTTGAGATCTGCCAGAGCAACGGTAGATAGTAAAAGTGGCATTGTAAGCAATACTATTTGTAACCGAGATGATATAGAAACCGAAAACAAAACTTTGTTATGCATGAGTCCTATTAATGCGAAATATAGAAATAATAGTGTATATACCTCGCTTGGATAAGAAAACAATCCAAATACAGATAAAGAGGCAAATGCCCCGCGAATGATTCGTTGTGACAGATTTAGAGCAGGAGTCAAATAAAGAAATACGTACAATATGATTAGAAGTATAGCCCCGATGATTCCTAACTCGACAAAAATATGAATGAATTCATTATATGGATATGCCACATTATCCGCGACTTGAACATATTCTGAGGTTGGCTGTTTCGCAAAATAGTCTGCTTGATAAAGCATATATTTTTGCTTAAATGAGCCGATGCCATGTCCTGTAATTGGCTTATCTTCAATCATGTTGACCGAGACTTTCCAAATTAGTAACCGAGCTTTTGCAGAATCAGGCCGATAATATGATAGAAATATAGTCAGCATAAAGAATAATGCAGATAAGCAGAATCCTGTAATAGTATGCATATACTTTATCTTCTTGGGCAAAAAATTCCAAAATAAAATCAAAAAACCTGTAATGAGCCCCAAATATGCAGCGCGAGAATCAGCAAGGACCAATGCATAACCATTAAAAAAAAATGCAATGATATAGATTGCTGCCAATATCTTATTCTTTTTCCGGTATTCCAAAACCATCCCACTTGATATGACAGTGCAAATTGCAAGAAATCCTCCTAATGGTCCTGGGTTATAGAAAGTGCCCGTTATTTTAAAAATTTTTTGATTACTGGATATTATTCCAATTTGTTGACTTATGACAGTAATGGCCTGCAGAATACCAGCCCAGACGATTACATGTAAAATAAGATGAGAGTTAATATTATTATTGCGGATGAAAATATATCCCATGAGCACAGTTCCCCATGTCCAATATAAAACTGGATCATTTTCTGAAGTGCAAGAGTAAAATGCATTTATAACTCCAATAGTGAAAAAACAAATAATCCAAAGATCAGTGAGTGTAATATGTATAACCTTGGGTCTTATGTTTTGAAAAAAGTGCGGGATGAGTAATCCCGCACATAATAATCCACAGAAACACCAAAATATAAGTACAAATTGATAATTCCCGAAAATAATACTCTGATTAATTTTTTCTGCTAAGGGAAATGCCATTAATACAATGCAAAAAAAGCATGTAATACTTCGATTAATATAGTTATCCCATAGCATTATATCAATTCTTAATCTCGTTCAACTTTTGAAGTCGTTGATTTTCTCGTTCTTTCGCCATAGAGTCCCATTTTATTGATTTCTCGGAAACGGGTGCTTGACCTTTATCAATTCTTTCTATAGCGGCTCGCTCTCCAAGATGAAATGGCATGTAAAGTTTATCGATTTCTTGGGGAGTCGCTCGTGTGAAATCGAATCCTAAGCCATTTCCGAAAAGGATATTTGTTACATTCCCGTTTGCCCGAATATAAACTTTTGCACCGTATTTCGTAACAAATTTATCATTTGGAAAAGTAACACAATACAATAATGATTGAGTTATATCATTTGATATCGGTTCTTGCGCAATTGATGGTTTTTGTCCTTTTTGATAATAGTCGGGGCCATGTTTTAGTAAAGCTGTCTGTGCTTTGACAATTAGGATGCTATCTGTAAGAGCCGTTCTTTCAGAAGGTGTGTTCATCGTCTGCGCGATGATGTATTTTGTGCTAAAAATTGTGATACTATACAATAGTAAAAGGAAGTAATGACGTTTCATATTCTTGAGGATTATAAATTATAATATATTAATATTTAGGCATAACCGGTCTTCCATTATAATGTTTGCCGTAAGCATACAACTTTGCAGGAGCGTCTATTGGTGTACCTCCTTGTCCACTTGTATAATCATATACCATCTGTGATATTTCAGAGACATCTCCTTCTTGAATATCGGCTGGTGAGGGACCAGGGGTTCTATATATTGCAGAATTGACATAAACTAAAGGCGGATGAGTATGGATTGCCACGACTGGTATCCGCATCCCATTCCGAGGATCAGGATTTGTATATATTGAATACTTCACTTGAACATGGGCTCCTTGTGTACCATCGGATGGAGCCTCTGGACCTGTGAATAGCTCGTAATCATATAATCCTTTTTCTTCGGTGCGAGTATCTAAGTATATGACAGTTCCATATTCACGGAATGTTCTTGGATTGCATGCGTTTTTTGATTTAGTCCACAATTCATCAATAAGTTGAGCATTTGCTCCTATGATGTCATCGAATGATGGGAAAATTACATCTACCTCAATAGGATCACTGACGTATTTATCAGTGTAATCGATAGTAACGATAACCCGGAAACGAAATTTGCCAGGCAAAGGAGGGGCAAACCTTACCCAATTCGAACCATCACCAAGTATCGATTTCCAATCATTATTATACGCAATCTGCCAATCGTAGTAAATATTCGAGGGTACTGACTGTTCTATTGTTTTAATGGGTTCTACAGTTGCAGATAAATACATTTTGTCAAGAACTTCAATTGTAGTAGCAGAAACGGAGAACTGAATTTTGTAGTCAGTATGATGTTTAATATCGTCATTATAGTCGTCTTCATTTTCACTACCAGAGCCAGTACCACCACCTCCGACCAGACTCCCGCCAGTCGTTCCGCCGCCACCGCCTGGGTTTGGATCAGGGTAGGTTGGGTGCCATGGTAATACGATATCTGGTTTATGGGGCCGCCACCCGGGGATAACAACTTCTTCGATAGGAGTGGAATTTAATTGATAAAACTCAGCTCCTGAAAGTATTGATGATATAAAAGTTATTTTATCTGTTTCAGTTGTTTCTGTATCGTAGCAGGATGCCGCAAGCCTTTTATCGCCTTGTTCGTAATAATCCACCCTTACTGTTGAATTGTCTTTTATTGATGCGTAATGAATTAACCCGGAAAAACTTGAGTTAACCCCGCCGTTAAAAAAAGAATCATTTACTTTATTGTAATCAGAACTAGCAGATATTTTAGCCGGAATTATTGTCATAATATAACAACCTGTAACACTATCTTTTTTATTCCGAACGGTAACTAGCTTTTGAGCGATAGCTGTATTGTATAATTTTGTGTGTTTCACCGAATCTCTTAATTTGTCATAAATGGTAACAGTATATAAATATTCTGCAAGGATAGGCACATCAACACTTTCTATACTATCATTAGCGGAAATAATAGCTTTAGACCAGTCTGGAGTATAATTTCCAGGCTCAAAGCTTTGAGCGGAACTCTCTATTGAATGAGTTGAAATTCGTGTTTGAGCCTTTAAACCTAAAAGAGTTTGTGAGAAACAAGCATGTGCATCCTCAATGGTTAGGGATATATTATCCCGATCTTTCTTTTTTTTCTTGTCGGGTATTTCTGTTCTGTCTTCAGAACATGAAATCAGCAACGCAGTCCAAATTATCAATGACATGCGTAGTAAAATGTTTTTCATAGGCAAATGTTTTTAGGTTATTTGTGGTTTTTGAAATAGTATTTTACCTAAAAATACTTTATCTGTTTTATAAAAGACCTTTAACTCTAATAATAGACATACAAATGAGTCGTATTTTTTACAGTTTTATTTGCTAAGAACTGATATAGCCAAATTTCATGGGTTCATTTATTAAGATTTGTGTGGGGTATATTATGCTTGTTTGTGTTAGTCAACGGTTCTGGCCATGACCGGCTGCCGGCAACTGCCGGTTATTTTGCCGTTCGGATCTGCGATCTTGATGCACGGCCTCCGAGCCCCCTGAACTCGCGCAGCCCGGCGACCATGCTGCCGGGCCCAGCTCGCGGCCGACAGCGATCGGCAAGCGAACTCGTCGTCCGGGGGAGAGCGGTATTACTCACTCACAACATAGATGCGAAGGTAACCGAAATCCCGGCGACAGCGGCAAGGATCGACCAGCCTGGTAAGGCTGGTTGCCTGGCCCGATGCGGAAATATTGGTCCGCTACGCTCGTCGATGCCTCGACGGCAAATATTTCCTTCCGGGTCCTTGCCTTCAGAGCAGTCGCCCGGATCGGCTGGAGCCGCATCGCTGTTCTGAGCGTTTCAGGCAGTGTAGAACTCCAGCGCAGGAGGATAAAGTCTGCATTTACGTTATGTCACATTCTGAAGTTATCGAGAAGATCTCTTCTCATTTCGCGGAGCTGATGATCGCAAAGATCGAGTCCATGACCGAATCCTGGCAGAAACCGTGGATCTTCGGGCAGGGTATTCTTCCCTACAACATTGTTTCCGGAAGGAATTATACTGGCGCGAACATTCTGACGTTGCTCATGCTTACGGAGGTTAAGGGCTACCAGAGTCCTGTATTCGTAACCTTCAAGCAGGCTAAAGAACTTGGCCTGCAAGTCCGTAAGTGGAAAACACGGTAAAATTGACCCAGTAGCGACGGTTTAAAATGACCCGCCGAAAACGGATAAAAGTGACCACTATAAAACGGTCGAAAATGACCCACCAAAAACGGAGCAAACTGTCCCGATCTGCGGTCACTTAACATAGCTATCCGTGCGGCTCTTGAGAAACATAACAACCAGAACCGTCCACGGCGCAACTACTCCCGTCGGGATTACTTCGAGGATGTAGAACAGGAAGCTCTCGGGCCTCTGAACCCTATCCGTTACCAGATGAAGAAGCATATCATGACTACGGTCGACAAATACGGCTATGCTCGTCTTCACGAAGACATCCACTACTACAGCGTTCCACACACCTACATCGGCAAGAAAGTACAGTTGTCTTATACAGCTACCGACGTGGAGATTCGCTACAACTACGACATCATAGCCCATCATACCCGCGACCGCCATAACTACCGCTACACTACCGTTACCGAACACCTTTGTCCAAAGCATCGCGCGGTGATGGAGTGGTCGCCCGAGCGGTTCATCCAGCAGGCTGCCGCCATACATGAAGACGTGGAGCATTATATCCGCAGAATACTGGAGAAAACCCGCTATCAGGATCAGGCCAACAAGATATGTTCGGGCATCCTGAACTTCGCCCGTAAAGTGGGGCCCGACCGTCTGGCAGCGGCTTGCCGACTGGCCGACAGTTACGGCAAGTACAGTTTCCGGGAGATACAGGATATACTTCAGAATAAATCCGAAGCGATAGACCTTCCGGAGGAGCCTGCCGATATGCCTGAACACGAGAACATCAGAGGCAAAGAGTACTATAAATAAATACTTAATCCATAAAACTATGAACAATCAGACCTTAGAGAAACTGCGCCAGATGCGCCTGTTCGGCATGCATGACGCTTTTAAGACCTCGCTGGAGAACACCATCAAAGAAAAGATGACCCAAGACCAGTTCGTATCGCACCTGGTTCAAAGCGAGTTCGATAATCGTAAAAACCGGGCTGTGGAGCGTGCGGTCAGAGCCGCCCAGTTCCGTTACAACGCTGCACTGGATGATGTCGACTATACCTTCGAACGGGGCCTCGACCGTAATCAGGTCGAGCGGCTTGCCGCTATGGAGTTCGTGCGCGACCACAAGGACCTAATCATTACCGGTCCAACCGGGACAGGTAAGAGTTATCTGGCCACCGCGCTCGGCTATAAGGCCTGCCAGGACGGCTTCCGGGCAATGTATGCAAGTACGGCCAAACTGATGAGCCAACTCAAGATATCCAAGGCTAAGGGCACTATACTGGCCGACCTCAAACGCATCGAGCGGGTCGACATGCTGATCCTCGACGACTTCTGTATGCAACCGCTCGACGCTCAGTCGCGCGGCATACTGATGGACATCATCGAAGACCGGCATCAGCGTCGGTCGACAATGATCACATGGCAGATCCCAGTCAAGGACTGGTACGACGTGATCGGCGAGAAGACTATCGCCGACGCCGTACTCGACCGCATCGTACACCACTCGCTTCGCGTCGAACTCTTCGGCGAGTCGATAAGGAAAAGAAAATCTAAATCAGAAAATGCCTATGGATAGACGCCTGCGACGTGTAAAAGATCTACTCTTGTTCTTTTATAGCCCATTATTATCTTTGTAGTGTTGGTCGACACAATCCCGACCGTTTTATGGGCGAGAACTAAGTAGGGTTCTCGCAATAAACCGGGATAAAAGACCTACAGAAAAATGTTGTTTAACCCGGGCAAAATCACATCCTTTTAGACCCCAATCCGGACAACAACTTTTTACTATTTTTGCTCAGCAACTTTAGGAGGTCATCTTTCCCCGTTTTTAAGGGGTCACTTTAGCCGTTTTTTCCACTAAGTAATAAATTCTCTCATATTCAATAATATCACGATCAATCTGGCGCACTACGTTAGCATCATGTATACTTTTATAGTCCGGAGATACTTGTTTGGGTAAAACGTAGAAATCAGTTTTTAAATATGCAGATTCACGATTATGTGTTACCCTGATTGACACTGGTAGTTTCCCATCACGTCGCAACTGATGTTTTAGTACAGAAATTTTGAAAGTTGGCATAGATTTCCCCCGTTTTCGTAAAACAATCGTAAAACAAATATATGAAAAATGGCGAAATTTTTACTCCATTTTGGAAAAAGAAAGAGAGACCATCTTCCGATGATCTCTCCTGAAATCTCCTCAATATGCCTTTGAAGGCTATATTTCGAGGCTTTTTGAGTGGTGGAGAATACCAGGGTCGAACTGGTGACCTCTTGCATGCCATGCAAGCGCTCTAGCCAACTGAGCTAATCCCCCTTGTTGTGGGTGCAAAGATAATCGGATTTTTTTATTTCCACAATTTTCGGCCCGGAAAATCCGTTTTATTGACGAATTTTTTTCGAAAAAACGCTCCGAACCACTTTCCGCAATACTCCGGAAGGGTTGTCGGAATGCCGTGAAATGGCCGCAAAGGAAATTTTGCCAATCTTTCCGGTGGTTTGGCTATTTCCCGCAGGGCATTCGGTCACGATCTTTGCATTATCAAAAAACGATATGATTATGAAAACGCAAAAAGAGCTGAATCCCGGAGCCGCGACCTTACGGCGGCGGATAACCGCAACCCTGAAAACAACCTTTCTTGCGGCGGCTGTGCTGCTTGGCCTGCCTGTTGCCGCACAACGATCCGACGACACTCAAAAAACGAAAAATATGAAAGCAATCGAACTGACGACCGCGGAGTTCAAGACGCAAATCTTCGATTTCTCCGCAAACGAAGCCTGGAAGTACAACGGCGACCTGCCTGCCGTCATTGATTTTTATGCCACTTGGTGCGGTCCCTGCAAGATGATGTCTCCGGTTATGGAGACCCTGGCCGGGGAGTACGAGGGCCGCGTGCGGGTTTATAAGGTGGATGTCGACAAGGAAAAACGTCTCGCTGCACTGTTTAAGATCCGCAGCATCCCGACCTTTATCTTTATCCCGATGAACGGCGAGCCGCAGCATGCCAACGGGGCCATGGGCATCGAGGAGATGCGCAAGATTATCGACGGTACTCTGCTCGGCAAAAAACAGTAACGCGGTTACCGGGTAAAGGGTTCCGTGCAACCGCCGGCAAACGGTAACCGGCAATCCGGACAATCCGGACAATCCGGACAATCCGGACAATCCGAAATTTGAAATTTGAAATTTGAAAAAGCGCCGGAACTCCGAGAAGTTCCGACGCTTTTTTCATCGATATATCGGGTGTTTATTCCACCTCCCATGTCGCTCCCGAGCGGAGCAGGTCGTCCATGCAGTGAATCTTGCTGGCCGCTTTGACCTCCTCGACCTGCTTTTCTACGGCGCGGTCGTAAACCGTGTCGTCCTCGACTGCACGGATTACACCCAGGGCAACCGGGTATTCGGGGTATTTCATGCCTGCGAGCATCGAGTGCAGCGTCGTGTCGCGTTCGTGGGCGTCGTGCGTCAGCACATTGTCCAGCGTGTAGCCGTCCTGGCCTACGGTCACGACTTTGAGTTTCATGTTCTCGAAGACGATTCCCTTTTCGTTGTTGGCCCCGAACAGCATCTTCTCGCCGTGGCGCAGCGTCACGGTGTGCTCGGCGCGCGTAGCCTTGTCGGCCGCAAACGCATAGTGTGTTTTGTCGTTGAAGATCACGCAGTTTTGCAGGACTTCGATCACCGACATGCCTTTGTGCTTGGCTGCGGCGATCATACATTCCTTCGAAAGCCCGACTTCCATGTCGATCGAACGGGCGAAGAACGTGCCTTTCGAGCCGATCACCAGTTCGCCGGGGTTGAACGGCTTCTCGACCGTTCCGTAAGGCGAGGTCTTCGTGATCTTGCCCAGTTTCGACGTGGGCGAGTACTGGCCTTTGGTAAGACCGTAAATCTCGTTGTTGAACAGGATGACGTTGAGGTCCACGTTGCGGCGGATGGCGTGGATAAAGTGGTTGCCGCCGATGGCCAGCGAGTCGCCGTCGCCTGTCGTCACCCAGACGCTCAGGCGCGGGTTCGCCGTCTTCACGCCCGTCGCTATGGCATTGGCGCGTCCGTGCACGGAGTGGAACCCGAAGGTCTTCATGTAGTAGATGAAACGCGACGAGCATCCGATGCCCGAGACGAACGTAAACAGGTTGTGGGGCGTGTCGAGCGCGTCGGCTATTTCGGGCAGTGCGCGCTGCACGGCACTCAGGATGGCGTGGTCGCCGCATCCGGGACACCAGCGTACCTCCTGGTCGCTTTTGAAATCCGCAGGGGTGTATTTGTAGTCTGCCATGGTTACTTCAGTAAGGATTCGAATTTCTTTTTAAGTTCTACAACCGTGAAGGGGAGTCCCTCGCACTTGTTGTACTGTTCGTAGCTGAACTCCTGGAAGTTCTGGCGCAGGTAGTTGGCGAACTGGCCTTCGTTGAGTTCGCAGACCACGATCTTCCCGAACCGGGCGAAAATCTCGCGCACGCCTTTCGGCAGCGGGTTGATGTAGTTGAAGTGGCACAGCGAAACTTTCCTGCCTTCCTTGCGCATCTCGTCCACGGCGTTCTGCAGGTGGCCGCGCGTACCACCCCAGCCTACGACCAGCAGGTCGCCCTCTGCGTCGCCCCAGACTCCCTGTGCGGGGATGTCCTCGGCCACTTTCGCCACCTTCGCCGAACGGGTGTCGGTCATCTTCTGGTGGTTGGACGGATCGTGCGAGATACAGCCCTTCACACAGTCTTTCTCTAGGCCGCCCACGCGGTGCTCCAGTCCCTTTTTGCCGGGGAATGCCCAGCCGCGGGCCAGTTTTTCGTTGCGCACGTAGGGCATGAATCCGCCTTCAGGGGCTTCGTCGACGATCGGCGGGCAGATAGCGGGGTAGTCCTTCATCTCGGGGATGCGCCACGGCTCCGAACCGTTGGCGATGAATCCGTCGGTCAAAAGGATAACGGGCGTCATGTGCTCCATGGCGAGGCGTCCGGCTTCGAATGCGTAGTGGAAACAGTCGCTGGGCGACGATGCCGCTACGACGATTACCGGGCATTCGCCGTTACGGCCGTACAGGGCCTGCGAAAGGTCGCTCTGCTCGGTTTTCGTCGGAAGACCCGTCGAGGGACCTCCGCGCTGTACGTCCACGACGACCAGCGGCAGTTCGGTCATCACCGCCAGGCCCAGCGCCTCGCTCTTGAGCGACAGGCCGGGGCCCGAAGTGGTCGTCACGGCGAAATTGCCCGCGAACGCCGCACCGATGGCGGTGCAGATGCCGGCGATCTCGTCCTCGGCCTGCACGGTCTTGACCCCGAGATCCTTGCGCTTGGCCAGCTCTTCGAGGATCACCGTGGCCGGGGTGATGGGATACGAACCGCAGAAGAGCGGCAGCCCCGCCTTTTCGGCGGCGGCGCACAGGCCCCATGCCGTGGCTACGTTGCCGTTGATCGAGCGATAGGTTCCCTTCTCCCGGGGAGCTGGGGCTACGGTGTAGTTATTGGCGAACTGGTGGGTGTTGGCCGCATAGTTGTAACCTGCCGCGATGGCCAGCTTGTTGGCCTGGGCCACGGCGGGGTTTTTCTTGGCGAATTTGCCGTCGAGGTATTTGAGGGCGTACTCCTCCGGACGGTCGAACAGCCAGAAGCAGATGCCCAGTGCGAACATGTTTTTGCACTTGACGATCGCCTTGTTGTCGAGCCCGGTCTCTTTGAGCGCCTCGCGCGTCATGGAAGTGATGTCGGGGATCACGACGTTATATTCGTCTAACTTGAGCTCCGCCAGCGGGTCGAGGGTTGCGAATCCCGCTTTTTTGAGATGTTCTTCGGTGATCGAATCGCCGTCGAGGATGACCGTCGCACCCGGTTTGAGCCATTTGCGGTTGGCCTTGAGC
Organism: Alistipes montrealensis; assembly: GCF_018362775.1. Classification (GTDB taxonomy): domain Bacteria; phylum Bacteroidota; class Bacteroidia; order Bacteroidales; family Rikenellaceae; genus Alistipes; species Alistipes montrealensis. The sequence goes on along the minus strand of NZ_JAGYXY010000003.1, from coordinate 580,840 downwards.
GCCGCGGGGTTCATCGCCACCAGTACGTCGCAGTAATCGCCGGGATTCAGCTCGCGGTGGTCGCCGAAATGTACCTGAAAGCCCGAAACGCCTGCAACGGTTCCCTGCGGGGCGCGAATCTCGGCGGGGTAGTCGGGGAAGGTCGAGATACCGTTTCCCAGCAGTGCCGAAGTGTCGGAAAAGAGCGTGCCCGTAAGCTGCATGCCGTCGCCCGAATCGCCCGAAAAGCGTATAACGACATCCTGCAACTCCCGCACTTTTGATTGTTCCATGATTTTTGGTTTCAGATTAGATGTTTATAACAACGATTTCACACATATAGCGAAAGGTAAGGGCAAAGCGGCGAACTCGTTCGCACTCTATGCCGAACCGCATCCTATATTATGCAAATATATTAAATAAATTGTTAAATTAGTCTTTTTCAGTCGATTTTTTAGGTTTTTGCCGGCTGTTTGCAAATTCTTTTTGTTCCGGAATGCTAACAGTTTGTAATTCAAATAAAACCTTTTCCGGCCGGCCGTTAATTAAAAGCCGTTCCCGGCGTCACAACTGAAACCGGAAACTTTATTAAAATTTTTTGCAAACGCCGGCCCCGATTCCGTCGGAGATTCGGGGTCTTCGGGTGTATTCCGGCATACAGCGGGGATTTAATTTTGCCGATTTTTCCGCTTCGGCTCGGTTTACTCATTCTTTTGGGTTACTTTTGTAGCTTCAAATTTAGAATTTCAGGATGATTACAGTTTCAAATTTAGAGGTACAGTACGGAAAACGGGTTCTTTTCAAAGATATCAATCTCAAATTCACGCCGGGCAACTGCTACGGTGTGATCGGCGCCAACGGTGCGGGGAAGTCGACGTTTCTGAAAGTGCTCAGCGGCGAGGTGACCCCGTCGCGGGGCAGCGTGGCTTTCGGCGCCGGCGAACGGTTGTCGGTGCTCAAACAGGATCACTTCGAGTATGACGAATATACGGTTCTCGACACGGTGCTGATGGGGCATCAGCCGTTGTGGAATACGATGAAGGAAAAAGAGGAGTTGTATGCCAAACCCGATTTTTCGGAGGAGGACGGGCTCCGGGCCGGCGAACTGGAGGAAAAGTTTGCGGAGATGCAGGGCTGGAACGCCGAGAGCGACGCCGCCAATCTGTTGAGCAGCCTGGGCATCAAAGAGGCGCTGCATTATCAGTTGATGGCCGATCTGAGCGCCAAGGAGAAGGTGCGCGTGTTGCTGGCGCAGGCCCTGTTCGGCAAACCCGACAACCTGCTGCTCGACGAGCCGACCAACGACCTCGACCGGACGACGATTGCGTGGCTGGAAAACTACCTGTCGAATTACGAAAACACGGTGCTCGTCGTCTCGCACGACCGCCACTTCCTCGACTCGGTGTGTACGCATACGGTCGATATCGATTACAGCGACATAAACCTTTTCTCGGGTAATTACAGTTTCTGGTACGAGTCGAGCCAGCTCGCTCTGCGCCAGCAGCAGCAGCAGAACAAGAAAGCCGAGGAGAAGAAAAAGGAGTTGTTAGAATTTATCCAGCGGTTCAGTGCCAACGTGGCCAAATCCAAGCAGACGACATCGCGCAAGAAGATGATCGAGCGGCTCAATATCGAGGAGATCAAGCCCTCGATGCGTAAATATCCAGGCATTATTTTCCAGCCCGAACGCGAAGCCGGCACGAAAATTCTCGGGGTCGACTCTCTCAGCAAGACGGTCAATGGCGAACGGCTTTTCAGCGATATCAGTTTTACGGTCGAGAAGGGCGATAAAATAGCGTTCCTTGCGCGCGACCAGCGTGCGGTTTCGGCCCTGTTCGATATACTTGTCGGCGACGATAAGGCCGACGAGGGTGTCGTCGAATGGGGAACGACGATCAATTACGCTTACCTGCCGCTCAACAATGCCCCCTATTTCGAGAGCCAGCTTTCGATCGTCGACTGGCTGGCCCAGTTCTCGTCCGACACCACGGAGTTGTACCTGCGGGGTTATCTGGGCAAGATGCTGTTCAGCGGCGAGGAGATCTATAAGAAGGTCAGCGTGCTCTCCGGCGGTGAAAAGGTCCGCTGTATGATCTCGAAGATGATGATCCAGCAGCCCAACACGCTCGTGCTGGACTCTCCGACCAACCACCTCGACCTCGAATCCATCCAGGCGTTCAACAACTCGCTGATCAACTTCAAGGGCAATGTGCTGATGAGTTCCCACGACCACGAATTTGTGAATACGGTTGCCAACCGCATCATCGAACTCACACCCAACGGCATGGTCGACCGCTATATGGAGTACGACGACTACATCACCGACGAGATCGTCGCACAGCGTCTCGAAGCGTTGTGGGCCTGAAGCCGCGGCGCGTGATATGTAAAAACCCCTGCCTCGAAAAGGCAGGGGTTTCTTTACGGCATGTATTACTGTCCGGGGAGTGTGCCGTCTTTCTCCTTGAGGAAGGGCCGGTTTACTGCGGCTGCTTGCCGATGTAAGCCAGGATACCGCCGTCGACGTAGAGAATGTGGCCGTTGACGAAGTCCGAAGCGTCCGATGCGAGGAATACCGCGGGACCCATCAGGTCTTCGGGCGTGCCCCAGCGCGCTGCGGGGGTCTTGGCTACGATGAACGAATCGAACGGGTGGCGCGATCCGTCGGCCTGACGCTCGCGCAGCGGTGCGGTCTGGGGCGTTGCGATGTAGCCCGGGCCGATGCCGTTGCACTGGATGTTGTATTCGCCGTATTCCGATGCGATGTTGCGGGTCAGCATCTTCAGGCCGCCCTTGGCTGCTGCGTACGCCGACACGGTCTCGCGGCCCAGCTCCGACATCATCGAGCAGATGTTGATGATCTTGCCCTTGCCCTTCTTGATCATCGAGGGGATGACGGCTTTCGAAACGATGAACGGACCGTTGAGGTCGATGTCGATCACCTGGCGGAACTCCGCGGCGGTCATCTCGATCATCGGAATGCGCTTGATGATGCCGGCGTTGTTCACGAGGATGTCCACCACGCCGACCTCCTTTTCGATCTGCGCCACCATGGCGTTTACCTGCTCCTCGTTGGTCACGTCGCAGACGTATCCGTGGGCTTCGATTCCCTCGGCTTTGTAAGCGGCCAGGCCTTTGTCTACGAGTTCCTGTTTGATGTCGTTGAAAACGATCTTTGCGCCCTGCTTGGCGAAAGCCGTCGCCAGCGCGAATCCGATGCCGTAGGAGGCGCCCGTTACGAGCGCTACCTTACCTTTCAAAGAAAAGTCTACCATTGTTACAGAATTTTGTTAGGTTTTGTTATTCGGTTGTCAGTCTATATCTCTTTGCAATCCTGTTTCGGACCGCCGTTTTTGCCGCCTTTGGCGGCATTTGCAAATGCCGACCCCACCCCGACCCTCCCTCGGGGAGGGAGATGGCGTACGTTTTGTCCGGTCGGCCGGGACGTACTGCTATGTTAAGGCTGTGAACCGGGGCGGAATGGACTTTTGACCGTTATTTCAGGTCTGTGATTTTCGAGAAATCCTGGTCGCCGTAGTCGAGGTTTTCTCCGCCCATGCCCCAGATAAAGGTGTAGTTGTGCGTGGCGGCGGCGCTGTGGATCGACCATTCGGGCGACAGCACGGCCTGGTCGCCCTTCATCCAGATGTGGCGCGTCTCGTCGACTTCACCCATGAAGTGGCACACGGCCTGGTCTTCGGGAACCTCGAAATAGAAGTAAGCCTCCATGCGGCGCGAGTGCACGTGCGCGGGCATCGTGTTCCACACGCTTCCGGGCAGCAGCTCGGTCATGCCCATCTGCAACTGGCAGGTCGGCAGCACCTGGTTTACGAGCATCTTGTTGATGTTGCGGTCGTTCGATCCTTCGAGCGAACCCATGTGCGCCACCACGGCGTCGGCTTTCGTCACCTTCTTGTCCGGATAGTTGCGGTGTGCCGTCAGCGAGTTGAAATAGAATTTCGCCGGGTTCTTGGCATCCTTGCTCGCGAAGGTCACTTCGCGGTCGCCCGAACCGAGGTAGAGGGCCTCTTTGTAGCCGAGCTCGAATTCGGCGTCACCGGCCTTTACCACGCCGGGACCTCCGACGTTGTAAATACCCATCTCGCGGCGGGTCAGGAAGAACGGGGCCTTCAGCGGATCGATGGCTTCGAGGCGGAGTGTCTCGGCAACCGGCATGGCGCCTCCGACGACCATACGGTCGTACATCGAGTAGACCATGTTCACTTCATCGGCAGCGAATACCTTTTCGATCAGGAAGTCGCGGCGCAGGCGCGCCGTGTCGTAGTTTTTCGCATCCTCGGGATGCGCCGCATAGCGGATTTCATAATTGGTTTTCATAATTGGTCGTTATATTATAATTGTCATATGCTGAAATAGCGGATATTTACCGGCGTTTAAATTGGCAAACCAATTTCATCTTTGCAAAGATATTAAAAAAATCCGAAATTGGTTGCCCAAAATCGGATTTTATTTGTGTTGTCCCGTTTGATTGCGTTTTGCGGGCCTTCGGGCGGGAAAATGCAGGACTGGACCCGATTTTTTGCCTCGCTTCGCCGCACATCCGTTTCGCACCGCTTCGCCTTTTCCCTGCGGGCGGCGGTGTGTTTCTCCGAATTACCTTGCTTCGCTCGCGTTCCCGCTCGCCCCGCGTCGGCGATTCGGTCCTGGCGGCGGCAAAGAAAAATCGCGTCGCACGGCGAACCCGGAAACAGCGGGGAGCGACATTGCGTGCAAGCCCGCTGTCGCTCCCCGTATTTCCGGCAATCGAAGATTGCGCGATTTTTCGCTGCTCTTGCTAACGGATCGAATTCATCCTGATACTTGCCTTCACGAGCGCAATGGCGCGGATGCGCGAAATCTCCACGTCCTTGTCGGCGTGGTGCTGGTTCTGGCTCACGAGTTTCACATAACCCGCGCGGTCGGATTTCTGGATGTATTTCACCGTCACGTACTCTTCGCCGTCGATGTCGATCGACAGCAGGTACATGTCGCCCCAGAAAATGTCGTCGATGTCGCGCAGTTGCTTGTACAGTACGATGTCGCCGCTCTTGAGCAGCGGGTACATCGAGTCGCCGACGATGTAGATCGCCCCGTCGCATTTCGGGAGGTTGGGGATGTGGATGAAGTTGACCGGTTTGGTCTGCGCCTGGTCGGCGAACAGCGGAACCAGTCCCGCCGTGCCCTCGATCGAGTAGAGGGGCACGCTTTGCAGCGGCAGCGAATTGTCCGTGCGGTGCATGTAGGCCGTCAGGTCGGGTTCGGCGTTGAACATATTGCCCTTTCCGGCTTCGAGCCATTCGGGATTTACGTTCAATTCCTGAACCAGTATGTTGCGGTTGCGGGCCGAGAGTCCCGCCTTGCCGGTTTCGATCATCGACAGGGCCGCCTTGCCGATCCCAAGTCGTTGAGCCAATTGCTCCTGCGTCATGCCGAGCTGTTTGCGTATCAGTTTTACCCGTTCGTTCATCGCTTTGTTATCGGATTTTTCTATATAAAATATTTGAACTTTATTGCGTGAAATTCAAATTTTGAACTTATCTTTGTTCTGCAAAGTTAAACAATTTATTCTCTTCTGCAAACTCTTTTGCAAAAAAACGATTAATTATCAATGATGTATTCGGTTTCATCGGAACTTTACCTTGAAGTGGCCGCGCGTCTTGCGGAGGCCGTCGGCGGCGAAAGTTACTTTTCAGGCTCGCTCGTGTTCCCTTTCGGCGACATGGAGTGCCGGCTTACGGCCTCGGTGATCGTCTACCGGCGGCGTGAGCGGCTCCCCGAAGGCGACCGGGACGCGATTGCGGACCTGGTCCCCGTCTGGTGGGAGTTCCACACCGCCGGCGACTGCGGCGAGGTGCTGAACGACTTTTCGTTCGCCGGCCTGCGGGCGTATCTCTGACGCCCGCCCGCGCTCCGGCCCTCCTTTCCCGGCACGGCGCTGCCGCCGGAGCGCACCCCGACAAAAAACCTGCCCGCCGCGGCGCCGCGCAAGGGTTTTTCTAAAAAAATCAGTAAAATGGTCAAACCAACCGAATCGACCTCTGCGGAGCTTTCCTCCGCAGAGGTTTTTGTAAACGGCGGGGCGGTGTTCCCTGACGCCGCAGCCTGTCCCGGAAACACCGTTTCAGCCTCTTCGTGCGGCAATTCATCCCCGGCGTCCTGCCCCGAAAACACTTCTCTGGCTGCTGCCGAGAGCCTTTCGCGGGTGTCCTGCCCCGAAAACCGCTCCCCGGCAGTATCTTCCTTCGACCTCTCTCCGGAACCTTTGGAGTCCGATGCCGCATTCCCGGACTTTTCGGTTTTCTCCGGCGATTCGCCGTTCCCCGAGGGGCTGGTACTCCCCGATGCCGCGGAATCCGCTGCACCTCCTCCTTTCGCCGACTTCGCCCTCGGGGTCTATCCCTTCCTCGAACTGCAATTCTTCCACCGGGCCTACTACCGTGTGCTGGAGGCCTTTGCCGCAGGGCGTATCCGGCGGCTGATAGTCACCATGCCGCCCCAGCACGGCAAGAGCGTCGGGGCGACGACCCTGCTTCCCGCCTATGTGCTGGGTCTCGATCCCGACCAGCGGGTGGCCATCGCTTCCTATTCGGGGACGCTGGCTTCGAAGTTCAACCGCCGCGTGCAGCGCATCCTCGAATCGCAGGAATATGCGGCCTTTTTTCCCGAAACGACAATCAAGAAGGGTGCGAAGCCGCCCAGCTACATCCGCACGGCCGACGAGGTCGAGATCATCGGCCGCCGGGGCAGTCTGCTCTCCGTCGGCCGTGAGGGTTCGCTGACGGGCAACCGCGTGGACTGCTTTATTTTGGACGATTTATATAAAGATGCGCTTGAAGCCAATTCGCCGCTTGTCCGCGCCAACTGCTGGGAGTGGTATACTTCGGTGGTCCGCACCCGCATGCACAACGCTTCGCGCGAGCTCATCGTCTTCACCCGCTGGCATGAAGAGGACCTGATCGGCACGCTCACGGCGCGCGAGCCGGTCGAGGAGCTGCGCACGTGGTCGCAGGTCGACGCGCTGCCTTCCGGGGTGTGGCTGCATCTCAATTTCGAAGCCCTCAAAACTTCGCCGCCCACGGAGGTCGATCCCCGCCGGCCGGGCGAGGCGCTCTGGGAGGAGCAGCACGGCGCCGCGCTGCTGGCCGCCAAACGGCGGTTGGACCCGCTGCAATTCGAGGCGATGTACCAGGGCCGTCCTTCGGCCCGCGAGGGATTGCTCTACGGGCTGAATTTTGGCGAATACGACGACCTGCCGCACGAGATCGTCCGCCGGGCCAATTACACCGACACCGCCGATACGGGCGACGACTACCTCTGTTCGCTTTCGTATGCGGTCGATGCCGACGGGGTGGTTTACATCACCGATGCGGTCTACTCGCGCGAACCGATGGAGGCGACCGAGCCGCTCGTTGCGGAGATGCTCGTGCGTTCGGACACGCGGCAGGCGGCCGTCGAGAGCAACAACGGCGGCCGCGGTTTCGCCCGGGCCGTGCAGGCCCTTGCGCCGGGCGTGCGCGTCGAGTGGTTCCATCAGGGCGGCAACAAGGAGGCGCGCATTCTCTCCAATTCGGCCACGGCGCTCCACCTCGTGCGTTTCCCCCGCGGCTGGAACCTCCGCTGGCCCGAACTCTACGCCCACCTGACGACCTACCGCCGGAAGTTCCGCGTCAACCGCTGGCACGATGCGGCCGACGTGGTGACGGGCATCGTCGAGCGCGAGGCCCCGGGCCGCGACCGCAAACGGGTCCGCGGCGTGCGGTTTCTGTGAGCGGAGCGTCCGGCGGCCGAAGCTCCGGATGTGCCGTATGTGCGCCGCGGCCGCGTCTCCGGTCCGCGGCAATGTAATGTTTTCGTTAAATTGTGCTGTTTTGCGCAACTTTTCGTTGGATATTACCTATCTTTGGCGCGGAAGATCGTTACTTCCATCTTAATGCAAGCAAAATGAAATCACTGAAAATCGGAAATTTATGCGCTTCGATGCCCATTGTCCAGGGTGGCATGGGCGTAGGAGTGTCCCTCGCGGGCCTGGCTTCGGCCGTGGCCGAGCAGGGCGGCGTCGGCGTTATCTCGTCGGCCGGCCTCGGGGCAATTTATAACAACTACTCGAAGGACTACCGCGCCGCTTCGATCTGGGGACTGAAGGAGGAACTTCGCAAGGCCCGCGAAGCCACGCACGGCATCATCGGCGTCAACGTCATGGTCGCCATGTCGAACTTCGCTGATATGGTGAAGACCGCCATCGCCGAGAAGGCCGACATTATCTTCTCGGGCGCGGGGCTTCCGCTCAACCTGCCGTCGTTCCTGACCGAAGGCGCCAAGACCAAACTGGCCCCGATCGTTTCGTCGGCGCGCGCAGCGAAGGTGTTGTGTCAGAAATGGTTTTCGGAGTATAAATACATTCCCGACGCCATCGTGGTCGAGGGCCCCAAGGCAGGCGGCCATCTGGGTTACAAGGCCGATCAGCTCACCGACGAACACTATTCGCTGGAAGCAATCGTTCCCGAGATCGTGGCCGAAGTCCGCGCCTTCGAGGCCGAGCACAACTGCCATATTCCGGTGATCGCCGGCGGCGGCATCTACACGGGCGAGGACATCTACCGCATCATGGAACTGGGCGCCGACGGCGTGCAGATGGGTACGCGTTTCGTCACCACCGACGAATGCGACGCCGATCCGGCTTTCAAGCAGAGCTACATCGAGGCACGGCAGGAGGATATCGAGATTATCCAGAGCCCCGTCGGCATGCCGGGCCGGGCTATCCACAACTCGTTCCTCGACCGGGTGAAGGAGGGGCTGAAGGTCCCCAGGGCGTGCCCGTTCGACTGCATCAAGACGTGCGACGTGACGCACAGCCCCTATTGTATCATGCTGGCCCTCTACAACGCTTTCAAGGGTAAACTCCGCAACGGCTATGCCTTCTGCGGCGCCAATGCCTGGCGGGCCGAGAAAATCCAGTCGGTGAAGGACCTGATGGCCTCGCTGCGTGCCGAGTACGACAACTTTTCGGCCCGGTGCGAGGGTTTCTCGCTCAAGGAAAAGCTCTTCGGCGCGAAATAACCGCCGTCTACTATAATGACAAACCCCTCCTGGCCATTTGGCCGGGAGGGGTTTGTGTTGCTGGCCGGGTCGGTCGCGCCCTATTCAGCGTTGTAGGTAAGCATCAACTTGGCGAATTGCGCGTTCTTCGAGTTGGTGATTTCGAGCCGCGCGGTCTGAACCGCGTCGATCAGTTCATAGGTGGAGGTGGTCGCGTCGAACGTATATTGAATATCCTCGCCGTCAGCGCCCAGCAGGTCGATCTGCGTGTCGCCGCTCTGGCTGCTCGTGGACAGGTAACTTACTTTGGTCAGTATTTTGCCTGCGATGACCGGGAATTTGACGTATGCACCGAGTTTGCTGATGTAAAGGCCCTTGTTCGGTTCGGGGAGCGAGGGCTGGAACACGGTGTTGTCGATCCAGTAGAAGACTCCGTTTTCCTCCGTGTCGGCAAAAAAGGTAAAGGTGTGGCCCTGGATCGTGTACTCCTTGAGGCCGGTTGCCGCTTCGGCTTTTTGGTTCGGCAGTGCCGGCGTGGCGACCGAAACTCCCAGCGTAAAATCGACTATCAGGGTTACCTCGGCCGGCAGCACCGGGGTGATTTCGTCCTGGCTGACGCTGACGGTTTTCACTCCGTCGACGCCCGTGGCCGCGATCACGATGCTGCCCAGCTGCTTCACATAGCCGTCCCAGTTGCCCGCCGCGGCGGTTACGCGGACGGTAGCGTCACCCGTGCCCTCGGTCTTGTCGAGCGTGAAGCCTTCGCCCGAGGGGACGGCCTTCCACGCGGCGGTCGTAGTGATGGTGAAGGTTTCGGACTCCCCGGCCTCGCCGCCCAGTACGAGGTTGTCTGTGCTGACGGTCAGTGTGGCCGTTTCCTTGTCGTCGTCGCTGCCGCAGGCGGTGGGCAGGACGGAGGCGGAGGCCAGCAGCAACAGGCCCGCGAGGACCCGCATGAATTTGGATGTTTGCATAAATTATTTTTTTGTGAGTGAGTAGCTTACAACTCTTCGAGGCGTGCCACGGGCGAAACGTCCAATGCGGCAAATTCGCCTTCGCGGTAGTGGTAATACCCCGCCATGGCGATCATCGCGGCGTTGTCGGTCGTGAATTTGAACTCCGGGATGAAGGTTCGCCAGCCGCGCCGGCGGCCCGTTTCGGTAATGCCGTTGCGAAGGCCCGAGTTGGCCGAAACGCCGCCCGCAATGGCGATGTCGCGGATGCCGGTCTCCTTCGAGGCGCGGATCAGTTTGTCCAGAAGTATCTCGATGATGGTCGATTGCAGCGATGCGCAGAGGTCGGCCTTGTGTTTTTCGATGAAGTCGGGGTCCTGGGCCACGGCGTCGCGCAGCGTGTAGAGAAACGAGGTTTTCAGTCCTGAGAACGAGTAGTCGTAACCGTCGACGCGGGGGTGTGCGAAACGGAACGCCTTCGGGTCGCCCTCCTTGGCGAGGCGGTCGATCACCGGGCCGCCCGGGTAGGGGAGTCCCATCACCTTGGCGCATTTGTCGAAGGCTTCGCCTGCGGCGTCGTCGATCGTCGAGCCGATGATCTCCATTTCGAGCGGGGAATCCACGCGCACGATCTGCGTATGGCCGCCGCTTACCAGGAGGCACAGGAACGGAAAATCGGGATGGGGCAGCGCGCGGTCCGGCAGGTCGATGAAGTGCGAGAGGATGTGCCCCTGCAGGTGGTTGACCTCGACCATCGGGATGTTATGGGCGATCGAAAGCCCTTTGGTGAACGACACGCCGACGAGCAGCGAGCCGACCAGTCCCGGGCCGCGCGTGAAGGCGATGGCGTCGATCTGGTCGGCGGTGATGCCCGCATCCCTGAGCGCCGTGTCTACGACGGGGATGATGTTCTGCTGGTGGGCCCGCGACGCCAGTTCGGGGATTACGCCGCCGTATTTGACGTGAACGGCCTGCGAGGCAATGACGTTCGACAGCAATACGTGGTTGCGCAGTACGGCCGCCGAGGTGTCGTCACACGAAGATTCGATGCCGAGAATTGTAATATCCATCCGGTTTTTCGTTATTTTTTAACTATTTTAGCTAAATTTGCAGGTTATATAGAAGTCCTGATGCGCAAAGGTATAAAAATATTGGGAAAGGTGTTCTCGGCGGCGGTTTTGTTGCTGATAATTGTTCCCGTGGTGCTCTCGCTGCTGCTCGACATTCCCGTCGTGCAGAACTTCGTGGTGCACAAGGCCGCAGCCGTCATTTCGCGCAAGCTGGAGACCACCGTGGCGATCGACCGCGTGGACATCGGCATCTTCTCGAAGGTCAAGGTAAAGGGCTTCTATGTCGAGGATTACCAGCGCGATACGCTGTTGTATGTCGGGAAGCTGGATGCCTACATCACGAGTTTCGGCATCTTCGGCGGCGGGCTGGAGCTCAGCCGCGGCGAGATCGCCGACGCGAGGCTTTACCTGCGGCAGACGCCCGACGGGGAGATGAACATCAAGCAGATCGTCGACCGCATCTCCGACCCCGACAAGCCCAAGAAGGGCAACTTCAAGCTCTCGCTCCGGAAGGCTTCGATCGAGAACATGGACCTCTGCCTCGAACGCCTCGACCGCCGCGACCCGGAATACGGCATCGACTTTTCGCACATGCACCTCTACGGCATCACGGCCCGCGTGGACGACTTCACGATCGACGGCTCGGCCATCTATACCTCCATTGCGGCCTTCTCGGCCCGGGAACGCAGCGGGTTCGTGCTGGACCACCTCGCCGGGCGGTTCTACATGACGCAGGGCTGCCTGGGCTTCGAGAACGCTTCGATCATCACGCCGTATTCGAACGTCAACCTTCCCTACGTCTCGCTGGTGGGCGACTCGTGGTCTCAGTATAAGGATTTTATCGGCGAGGTGCGCATCGACGCCCTGATGCGCAATACGACGGTCGCAACCGACGACATCGCCTATTTCGCGCCTAAACTGCGGGACTGGCATGTGGATTTCACGAACGTCAACATCGAGGTTGCCGGCGTGGTGTCCGATTTTACGGGCAAGATCAAGAGCATGCAGATCGGCGAGGGGACGACGCTTGTGGCCGACGCTGCGGTGAAGGGGCTTCCCGACATCCGGAAAACCCATTTCGACCTGTCGGTTCCCCGCCTGCGCTCCACGGCCGATGCGGTCGACAAACTGGCCCTCGGCATCGCAGGGCGCAAACTTTCGGATAAACTGGTCGATGTGCTGGGCAACTCGGGGCAGATCGACCTCAATGCCCGCTTCCGGGGTCTGCTCTCGTCGTTCGACATGCAGTTGGGCGCGGCGACGGGCGTGGGCAACATCTCCTGCAACCTGAAGATGGCCCCTGTCCGGGGAGGCCTGAGCAGCGTGCGGGGCGATGTCGAGACCCGCAACCTCCGGCTGGGCGACCTGCTCGACCGCCGGGACCTGCTGGGCAATGCCACTCTCACGGCTTATGTCGACGGCGTGATCGGAAAGGGAACAGCCGACGCCCGGGTTGTGGGCAACATCTCGCAGTTGGGTTTCAACGGCTATGTTTACGACTCGCTGCGCCTCGACGGCCGCCTGCGCAACCGGGAGTTCGACGGCCGCATCACGGCCCGCGACCCCAACCTCGACTTCGATTTCTTCGGCATGGTCGACCTGAACGATTCCGTGCCGCGTTACGACTTTACGATGGACCTGCGGCATGCCGACCTGGCCCGGCTGCACGTCAACCGCCGCGACTCGGTGTCGCAGCTCTCGGCCCGTATCGTCGCCAATGCCGGAGGGCGTTCGCTGGACGACCTGAACGGCCGTATCCAGGTGACCGACGCCCGTTACAAATACAACGACAAGGAGATCACGGCTTCGAACATGACCGTTACGGGCGAGAACTCCGAGCGGAGCAAACTCGTGGAGTTGCGTTCGGACTTCGCCGATGTCACGTTCCGGTCGAAAACCAGTTACCGTACCGTCTTCGAGTACCTGCGCCGGAGCGCGTGGAAATACCTGCCCATGCTGAGCCGCGAAGGGCTGGAAGAGGGCCCTTCGGAGCGCAAAGCCGCCGTGGCCAACGACTTCTCGCTGCTGTCGGTCAATATCCGTAATTTCAACCCGGTGGCCGACGCCGTCTCCGCAGGACTGCAGATTGCCGACGGTTCGTCGCTGCAACTGCTGTTCAATCCCGCCAGCGACCAGTTGTCGCTGAAAGCCACGTCGGAATACATCGAGCGCAGGCGCATGCTTGCCACGCGCCTGTCGGTCAACGCCTCGAACCGCGGCGACTCGCTGGCGGTCTACGCCTCGGCCGAGGACCTTTATGCCGGGGTGCTGCACCTCCCGCGCCTCTCGCTGACGGGCGGCGCACGACAGGGCCGCATGCAGCTTTCGGCGGGCTTCGACGATACGACGCGCAGCGTCTCGGGACTCGTCGGGTTCCGCGCTTCGGTGGCTGAGGAGTACGGTCCGAACGGCCGCGTCGTCGATCTGCGTATACTTCCCTCGCACATCACCCGCGGCAACAAGACGTGGCAGATTTTCGCCCACAAAATCCTGCTGGATACCGCGCAGGTCGTGATCGACAAGTTCTACGTGATGAACCGCGAGCAGGAGTTGCTGCTCAACGGCGTCGCTTCGCGCAGCCGCGAGGATTCGGTGACGCTCTCGCTGCGCAACTTCGACCTGGCGCCCTTCGCCCAGCTTGCCGCCCACATGGGTTACTCGATCGAAGGCCGCACGAACGGTTCGGCGACGATGAAATCGGTGCTTCGGGGCGGTGAGGTCACGGCCGACATCCTGCTCGACAGCGTGGAGGTCAACGACATTCCCGCGCCGCCGATGCGCCTCGATTCGCGCTGGGATTTTGCCCGCAGCCGCGCCGGGGTGACGGTGACCAACCGGGTCAAACGCGACACGCTCATCCGCGGCTTCTATGCTCCCGACCGCAACCGTTACTACGCCCGGCTGGATGTCGACAGCCTCGACATGGGGCTGCTGAACCCGATTCTCTCGGGCGTTATCTCCTCGACCACGGGCCTGGCTTCGGCCGACCTCGTGTTGCAGGGGCAGGGACGCAAGGCCGACCTCGAAGGCGAAATCCGCGTTTCGCAGTTGAAAACGACGGTCGATTTCACGCAGGTGACCTATTCGATGCCCGAGGCGATGCTGACGGTGAAGAACAACCGCTTCAGGGCGTCGAACGTCCCGATCTTCGACCCCCAGGGCCACCGGGGACGCTTCGATTTCGACATGAGCCTCCAGCACCTTTCGAACATCTCTTACGACGTACGCGTGGCTCCGCAGCAGATGCTCGTGCTCAATACCGATTCGGACGACAACGACGTTTTCTACGGAAAGGTCTACGCTACGGGCCAGGCCCGCATCTCGGGCCACAAGGGGGCGGTCGACATGGATATTACGGCTTCGACCGACGGCAACTCCTCGTTCGTGATGCCGCTGTCGAGCAAGTCGAATATTTCGAGCGCCGATTTCGTGGTCTTCGAAGAGCCCGAGAAGGCCGATACGCTCGACGACGTGGCGCGCAAAAAACTCTCCTTCGAGCGCAAGCAGCGCCAGAAATCCGATGCCGGGAGCCAGATGAACATCAACATGGCGCTCGACGTGCGGCCCGATGCCGAGGTAGAACTCGACGTGGCGGGCAATACGGTGAAGGGCCGCGGCGAGGGTTCGCTCAACCTGCAGATCAGGCCCAAGGCCAATATTTTCGAAATCTACGGCGACTATACCATCTCGGAGGGCAGTTTCATGCTGTCGCTCCAGCAGATCATCAACAAACGCTTCACCATCGAGAGCGGTTCGTCGATCCAGTGGACCGGGGCGCCGATGAACGCAATGCTCGATATCGACGCCGCCTATAAGGTCAAGGCTTCGCTGCAACCGCTGTTGCAGGGCACGGCCGACCTGGGGGGCGACCGCTCGGTTCCCGTGGAGTGTATCATCCACCTCGGGGACCGCCTTTCGAATCCGACCATCACCTTCGACGTGCGGGTTCCCGGTTCCGACCCCGAGACGCAGAGCCTGATCGCCAACGCCCTTTCGACCCCCGAAACGGTCGACACGCAGTTCCTTTACCTGCTGCTGTTCAACAGCTTCATGTCCGAGACTTCGTCGCAGGCCACCTCGAACATCGGCAGTTCGGTTTCGGCGGCCACGGGCCTGGAGTTCGTCTCCAACATGGTCAGCAACTGGCTTTCGTCGTCCGACTACAACGTCGTGATCCGCTACCGGCCCAAGTCGGAGTTGACGAGCGACGAGGTGGATTTCGGGCTGTCGAAGAGCCTGATCAACAACCGGCTGTTTGTCGAGGTCGAGGGCAACTACCTGATCGACAACAAACAGGCCGTGAACAGTTCGATGTCCAACTTCATGGGCGAGGCCTACATCACCTACCTGATCGACCGGGCCGGGACACTCAAACTGAAAGCCTTTACGCAGACTATCGACCGTTTCGACGAGAACCAGGGTTTGCAGGAGACCGGCATCGGCGTCTACTTCAAGGAGGACTTCAACAACCTGCGCGACCTGCGACAGCGGATCAGGGAGCGCTTTACCAACAAGAAACGCAAGGCGCAGCGCATCGCCCGCCGGACGGCCCGTGCGGCCGAAAAAGCAGCCGAAGAGGCGGAAAAGAAACGATTGCGGGAGCCGGCGGATACGCTTTCGCCCTTCGAATACGTTAAGGATGAAGGGGATGAATGAGCGGGGAATTGATCGTGTTCGGTAAGGCCCTGCCCGCAGACACGCAAATAACGAGACAGACAACAAATTTTAAATAAACGTAAAAATCTATGACAACTTTTTTGCAGGCCGCCGAGGCGGTGGTCGTTAGTGAGGAAACCCGTATGGGACTGTGGACCCTGTTTACCAAAGGCGGCTGGCTGATGTGGCCGCTGCTGGCGCTGGGAGGCGTGACGATTTTTATTTTCGTGGAGCGTTTCATGGCCATCCGCAAAGCCTCGGTCCTGGACATGAATTTCATGAACCGTATCCGCGACTACATCTCCGACGGTAAGATTTCGACGGCTGTGAACCTTTGCAAGAAGACCGACACGCCGATCGCGCGCATGATCGAAAAGGGTATCGAGCGCATCGGCCGCCCGATGAGCGACGTGCAGACCGCCATCGAGAATGTCGCCAACCTCGAAGTTTCGAAACTCGAAAACGGCCTTCCGTTCCTGGCGACGATCGCCGGCGGCGCCCCGATGATCGGTTTCCTCGGCACGGTGCTCGGTATGGTGCAGACCTTCATGGACATGTCCGCTGCGGGCGGTACGGTCGACCTGGGCCTGCTGTCGAGCGGTATGTATGTGGCGATGGTGACCACCGTGATGGGTCTTATCGTCGGTATCCCGGCCTATTTCGGCTACAACTACCTCGTGGCGCGCATCGAAAAGCTGGTGTTCCAGATGGAGGCCAACTCGATCGCGTTTATGGATATTCTGAATCAACCTGTTCAAAAATAGCATATTATGGCAATCAAACACGGATCGAAAGTCGATAAATCGTTCTCGGCCTCGTCGATGACCGACCTGATGTTCCTGCTGCTGCTGTTCCTGCTGATCGCCACGACGCTGATCAACCCCAACGCCCTGAAACTGATGCTCCCGAAAAGCTCGAACCAGTTGAAGGACAAGGCGATGACCACGGTGTCGATCCAGCAGAGCGGCCCCTCGTATAACTACTACGTCGAGTTGCAGAAGGTGCAGGGTATCGAGGGCGTGGAGCGGGCGCTCAAGGCGCGCCTCGACGGCCAGAAAGACGCTACGGTGTCGTTGCATTGCGACAAGTCCGTCGCGGTGGACGAGGTGGTGAAGGTGATGAACATCGCCAAGGACAATAATTATAAGCTTATTTTGGCTACTTCGCCGAAATAAGTTGAATTAAAAATGAAAAATTGAGAATTGAAAATTAGGCGTTTCGAATACCTGGCAGAGTCTGTCCGATGAACGATTTTTAAATTTTCATTCTTAATTTTTAATTGGGAAGCCAATGTACTACTACGATCCCGATAATAAATCCCCGCGCAGGTGGGCGATGATCGCGGCGGCGGCCTATGTGCTGTTGCTTGCCGGCTCGTTCGCGCTGGTGTCGTTCGATTTCGCGCCTGCACTGGACAAACCGGGCGACACGATCCTCGTCGACTTTACGGAGCCGCCCGTTCCCGAGCCGCCCAAGCCGCCTGTGAAGGTGGCCAACGAACCGCGCGTGCACGATGTCGCGGCTCCCGTGGAGCAGACGGCGCAGGTTGCAGGCAAGGACGAGGTGACGCAGACGCCCAATCCCAAAGCTCTCTTCAAGATGAACAAGGGCGGGGCGGACGAACCCGACAATGCGGGCAACCCGCGGGCCCCCGAGGGCGAGGACAAGGCCAGCGGCACGGGCCCCGGGCTGAATCCCGACGGACTGGACCAACTGGACCAGGGCCTGAAAGGACGCGGACTGGTGGGCAACCTGCCCAAACCGTCGTATCCCGGCACGAAGAGCGGTAAGATCGTCGTACGCGTGACGGTCGACGCTTCTGGCAAGGTCACGGGGGCTTCGTTCGAACCCAAAGGCTCGACGACGGATGCCCCCGAGCTGATCGAGGCGGCAAAGGCCGCGGCCCGCAAGGCGCGTTTCACCGAAAGCCGCGCTGCGGTGCAGGGTGGTACGATAACCTATATTTTCCGCATGGAATAGAATTTGAATGATGAAAATACTACTGCTGATAATCCTCGGCTGCCTGTGTTTTACGGCGGCTGATGCCGGTAAACCCGCCAAGGGGGCGCACCTGAAAATGGAAAATCCGACCTACGACTTCGGCGACGTGCCCCGCAAGGGCGGCGACCTGGTCCGTGAGTTCCGGTTTGTCAACGACGGTACGGCGCCGCTGGTGCTGGTGCGCGTCATCACCTCGTGTTCGTGCCTCAAGGCGTCGTTCTCGAAGCGTCCCGTGGAACCGGCCGATTCGGGGGTGATCCGTATCACCTACGAGCCCCACAAGAGCGAGCCCGGAGCCTTTAACAAGGTGATTCAGATCTACTCCAATTCGGTGGACGGGCGCGACGTGATCACCGTGCAGGGCAACTCGATCGAGGGGCAGCCGCGCGGGAAGGTCAAGACGGAGCGTGTGAAAGTGAAATATAAATAAAATACCGTTTTTTATGGCAATCCTTTTTTCAAATGCAACGGTGCTGCCGATGACGGCCGCCGGAGGGCAGCCCCCGACCTTTACGGGCTGGGTGGGCGTCGACGGCAACCGCATCGCACTGGTTACGGAGTCGGAGCCGGCTGCCGCGGAGTTTCGCGCGGCGCACCCCGGGCTCCGGGAGATCGACTGCCGGGGCAAGCTCGTGATGCCGGGGCTGGTGAACACCCATTGTCACGCGGCCATGACCCTTCAGCGCAGCTATGCCGACGACATCGCCCTGATGGAGTGGCTCCACGACTATATCTGGCCTTTCGAGGCGCGGCAGACCGCGGACGACGTGGTGCTGGGCATGACGCTCGGTATCGTCGAGATGCTGCTGGGCGGCGTTACGTCGTTCGTCGACATGTATTATTTCGAAAACCGCTGTGTGGAGACGGTCGAGCGGCTGGGCATCCGCGCCATGCTGGGCTGCAACTACTTCGATTCGAACGTCGACGAGGTATTGCCGCAGGCGGAGGAAGCCGTGCGGCTGGCTGCCGGGTGTGACCGGGTGCAGATCGCCCTCGCGCCCCATTCGCCCTACACCGTGTCGCCCGAAAACCTCCTGCGCGGAAAACAGATGGCGGACAAATACGGCCTGCACCTGATGACCCATATTTCGGAGACGCAGGACGAGGTCCGCATCGTACGCGAAAAGTACGGGAAAACCTCGGTCGAACACCTCGACGGGCTGGGACTGCTGGGCCCGAAGACCATCGGCGCGCACTGCGTCCATGTGACGGAGAGCGACATCGGGACCCTCGCTGCGCGGGGTGTCGCCGTGTCGCATAACCCGCAGAGCAACATGAAAATATCGAGCGGCGTGGCTCCTGTCGAACGGATGCGCGCCGCGGGTGCGCTGGTGACGGTCGGCACGGACGGAACCTGCTCGAACAACGACCTCGATATGTTCGAAGAGGTGCGCACGGCGGCCTTCCTGCAAAAATCGGCGACGGGCGACCCCCTGGCCCTTCCGGCCTGGGAGGCGCTGCGGCTGGCGACGGTCAACGGCGCGCGTGCGATGGGCTATGCCGAAGGCGAACTGGGCGTGATCCGCGAGGGGGCGCTGGCCGACCTCGTCGTCGTAGACCTTCAGAAACCGCACTTGCAACCCATTCACAACGTCGTTTCCAACCTCGTTTACTGCGGCAAGGCGTCGGATGTCGACACGGTGGTCGTCGACGGTCGGATCGTCGTCGAGAACCGCCGCGTGGCGGGCGTCGACCTGCCGAAGCTGTATGCTGCGGCTGCAGAAGCCGTGGCGCGGATCAAAGCCGAAAGCTGAAAAGGGCGGATCGGCACTGCATTGCGTATCGTTCCGGCGTCCCGGCTCCTGCCGGGTGGCATCGGAATTGCGTTTAACCACCTGATTAAATCGATTGAATTATGGAACACAAGGTAACTTTCGGCGGCAAGCCCGTGACGCTTGTCGGCAATCGCTGCAAAGTGGGGGAGATGGCCCCCGTATTTACGGTTATCGACGCGGGGCTGAAACCCGTATCGTCGGATATTTTCCACGGCAAGGTGCGTATTTTCAGCGTCTTCCCGTCGGTCGACACTTCGGTCTGCTCGTTGCAGAACATCCGCTTCAACCGCGAAGCGTCGAAACTGGGCGACGACGTGGTCGTCGTGGCCCTGTCGGTCGACCTGCCTTTCGCCCAGAAACGCTTCTGTGCAGCCGAAGGTATCGACCGCGTGCATGTCTTTTCGGACTACAAGGAGTTGGATTTCGGCATGAAATACGGCTTCGTGATCGACGAACTGCGCCTGCTGGCACGCGGCGTCGTGGTCGTGGACAAGGACGACGTGGTGCGCTATGTGGAGTATGTGCCCGAGATCACCCACGAACCCGATTACGAAAAGGCGCTGGACATGGCGCGCGAACTGGCGAAGTAACCCTCCCCAGCGGCCCGAAAAAAGGAGCGAATCTCACGATTCGCTCCTTTTTCTAATGTAGTGGATTCAGGGTCAGGAATTTATCAGCGACCGGCTTCGTGCCCATTTGTTGCACGCCGCCGAGACGAGGACGGCGATGAACGCGGCAGGGATGAGCGCGAGGATCAGCGGCTGCCAGCAGGCGGAGGGTCCCTCGGCGTAAAGGACGATGCCGGCGATATAGTGGATGAGGCCGATGGCCAGCCAGGCCGTCAGCATCACCGAACCGATCGCGATATTGAGCCGCGAGGGAGAATAGCGGCCTGCTTTTTTCGAAAAGAGGTTGCTGTCCATCTCCCACGGGCGGCACAAAGCTCCCAGCCGATAGCGCTCCGGAATTACCAGACCTTCCGTTTCATCCCGTTCGATCTCGAATATGTAGCTTTCGTAGACCTCGTACCAGGCTTTCGACCCCTTGGCCATCATGATCCAGATCAGGGCGAACGACGTTCCGAGCAGCGCTGCCGCGCAGGCCGCTTCGTGCAGCACCAGGAGGTTGGCTGCCCCGGGTTCGGCGTTCAGGATTTTGGACGCCAGCAGTCCGTAAACGATGAAACAAAAGACCAGAAAGATGGACAGGAGGAACGATCTGCGCCACAGGTTCGTGACTTCGAACGTCCGACATTTGTAGAATCCTTCTCTTAATTCCTTTAAAGACACTTCATTGCTGTTTTCATTGGGCATAGTAAATCTGTTTTGATTAATAAAAAATATAGAATAGTTGCGTAACTATTTTTTGCGTAGGTAGACCGTTGCTGTCCGCGAGGTGTTGTAGACGCGGATGCGCGGGCATGGCGTGCCGTCGCTGTCCGGGACGTTGAACGAGAAGTGCTCCGCCTCCATCGACTGCCGTTCGGGGCCGCCGAAACGCTTCTCATCGGTCGAGAGCACCGGAACGTATTTGCCCGGGGCCTGCACGGGAAGTTCGTAGTCGGGGATCGAGGCTGCGGGATGCCAGTTGAAGACGAACAGCAGGTCGCCGTGCGAGAAGACCATCGTCTTGTTCTGCTCGTCCATCAACAGGTTCCAGGCATAGCCGTCCGAGAGCACGTTGTATTTTTTCGCCAGTTTGAGCATCGCCTTGTCGAAGTCGCCCAGCCAGGCGTAACGCAGAAATCCGTTTTTTGCCAGCGACCATTGCCGCCGGGCGTGGGCGTAGCTCCATCCGTTGCCTTCACGCGGGAAATCGATCCATTCGGGATGCCCGAATTCGTTGCCCATGAAGTTGAGGTAGGCCTGGCCGCCCGTCGAAAGGGTCATCAGGCGGATCATCTTGTGCAGGGCCATGCCGCGGTCGATCACGACGCTTTCCGACGAGCGGTCCATGTGGAAATACATCTCCTTGTCCATCAGCCTGAAAGCGATGGTCTTGTCGCCGACGAGCGCCTGGTCGTGCGATTCGGCGTAGGCCACGGTCTTGACTTCGGGCAGGCGGTTGGTCATCACCGACCACATCTCCCAGATGTCCCACTGTTCGTCGGGAACGTCCTTCAGTTGTTTGATCCAGAAGTCGGGGATGGCCATACCCAGGCGGTAGTCGAAGCCGATGCCGCCGTCGGCGATCGGGATACACATGCCCGGCATGCCGCTCACGTCCTCGGCGATGGTCACGGCCGGGGGCAGGAAGTCGTGGACGAGGCGGTTGGCCAGCGTGAGGTACGTAAGGGCGTCCTCGTTGACCCCCTCGTCGAAGAACCGGTCGCGGGAGTCGAACGTGACATAGCCGTGATGGTGGTAAATCATCGACGTTACGCCGTCGAAGCGGTAGCCGTCGAAATGGAATTCGTCGAGCCAGTATTTGACGTTCGACAGCAGGAAATGCTGCACCTCCTCCTTGCCGTAGTCGAAGAGTTTCGAGTCCCAGTATTGCTGGTAGCCCGCGTCGCCCGGCAGCGAGTAGAGGCAGTCGGTTCCGTCGAGCTGGTTGATACCCTCGTTGAGGTTTTTGACGTAGTGGGCGTGCACGAGGTCCATGATCACCGCCAATCCCAGTTCATGGGCCCGGCGGATCAGCTCCTTCAGCTCCTCCGGCGTGCCGCAGCGCGACGTGGGGGCGAAGAAACTCGACACATGGTAGCCGAACGATCCGTAGTAGGGGTGCTCGGCGATGGCCATGAGCTGTACGGCGTTGTAGCCCTCTTTTTTGATCGTGGGGAGTATTTTTTCCGTAAATTCGCGGTAGGTTCCCACGCCCTCCTTCTCCTGCGCCATACCTACGTGGGCCTCGTAGATGAGCAGGCTGCCGACCGCGGAGGCGTCGAAGGCATCGCCGCGCCAGTCGAACGGCTGTGCGGGGTTCCAGAACTGCGCCGTGTAGTTTTTGGTGGCCTCGTCCTGTACGACGCGCGTGGCGTAGGCCGGGATCCGGTCCATCCAGCCGTTGTCGCCGTGGACATGGATTTTATAGAGCGAGCCGTGCCGCAGCCGGTCGCGGTACATCGCCGCCGGGAAAAAGGCGCTCCAAACCCCCGCTGCATCCTTGTGCATGCGGATTTCGGTACGCTGCCAGTTGTTGAAATCGCCGAAGACGTAAACGTCGTGGGCCCCCGGCAGCCATTCGCGCAGCCACCAGCCGTCCAGCGCGTCGTCCCACTGCCAGCCGAAATAACGGTAGCCGTTGGCGTAGTCGACGAGCGACCCCGACGAGCGTTCGATAGCGGCGAGTTTCTGCGTATAGCGTTCGACGCGCCGGTTCATCTGTTCCTCGACGGGGTGCAGCCATTCGTCGCGTTCGACGATTGGAAGTCTTCGGGTCGTTTTTTCCATAGGGGATGTTCGAATTTATACAAATATACTAAAAATTTTTCTATCTTTGTCAGCAAACATAAAATCATATCATTTACTAACACCAAATTTCTATGTTTAAAAATCAACCCAAAGGATTGATCGCGGCGGCTTTGGCCAATATGGGCGAACGCTTCGGTTTCTACATCATGATGGCTATCCTGACCCTGTTTATCTCGGCCAAGTTCGGCCTGGACGAAGCTACGGCGGGTTATATCTATTCGGGTTTCTATGCGTCGATCTACCTGCTGGCGCTGGTGGGCGGTATCATCGCCGACCGGACCAAGAACTATAAGGCGACGATTATGTGGGGCCTTATCGTGATGAGTATCGGCTATTGCCTGATCGCCATCCCGACCCCGACCCCGGTTCCCAACCTTTCGCTCTACCTGACGCTGACCTGCCTGGGTCTGCTGGTGATCGCCTTCGGTAACGGTTTGTTCAAGGGCAACCTCCAGGCGCTCGTCGGTCAGATGTACGACAACAGCGAATTCAGCGCCAAGCGTGAATCGGGTTTCCAGATTTTCTATATGTTCATCAACGTCGGCGGGTTCTTCGCGCCGTTCGTCGCTATCGGCGTGCGTAACTGGTGGCTCAAGGTCAACAACTTCGATTACAACGCCAAACTGCCCGAACTCTGCCACGAATACCTGGCCAAAGGCGAGCAGATGGCCGGCGAGGGCCTTGCCAACCTGAATTCCTATGCCAGTGCGGTTCACCTCGACGGTACGTCCGTGAGCGACCTGCACGCATTCTGCAACAACTACCTCGACGTTTTCAACCGCGGTTTCCACTATGCCTTTATCGCCGCTATCGTGATGATGCTTATCTCGCTGGCGATCTACATGGTCAACAAGAACAGTTTCCCCGACCCGTCGCAGAAAGCCGCAGCCAAAGGCGCCAAAGCTTCGGCCGCGGAGATCAAGATGTCGGCGCAGGAGATCCGCCAGCGTATCTATGCGCTTTTCGCCGTGTTCGGCGTCGTGATTTTCTTCTGGGTTTCGTTCCACCAGAACGGCTATTCGCTGACCTATTTCGCCCGCGACTACGTGAACCTCGACGTGATCAACATCGACCTGGGCTTCACGACCATCAAGGGCGCCGAAATTTTCCAGAGCGTCAACCCCTTCTTCGTCGTGTTCCTTACGCCGATCATCATGTGGTTCTTCGGTTGGCTGCGCAAGCGCGACATCGAGGTTTCGACCCCGATGAAGATCGCCATCGGTATGGGTATCGCCGCCCTGGCTTACGTTTTCCTGATGCTCTTCTCGCTGGCCCTGCCTACGAAGACCGAGTTGGCCGGCATGCGCGCCGACGAGATGCAGTCGCTGCTGGTTACCCCGTGGGTGATGGTGGGTCTTTACTTTATCCTTACGGTGGCCGAGTTGTTCATTTCGCCGCTGGGCCTCGCGTTCGTATCGAAGGTTGCGCCTCCCCACATGCAGGGCCTGATGCAGGGCTTCTGGCTGGCCGCTACGGCTGTGGGCAACGCCCTGCTGTTCGTGGGCGGATGGCTCTACCTCCACACGCCGATGTGGGCTACGTGGGCCGTGTTCGTCGCCGCCTGCGGATTGTCGATGCTCGTCATGCTGTCGATGGTCCGGTGGCTCGAACGGGTTACGAAATAGACGGGTATCCCCGTTTTGGAAAAGGTTGCCGCAATATCCTGCGGCAACCTTTTTTTGTTTATCCGCGGCGATAAGTTTGGTATTCGGGCGGATATTATTAACTTTGTGCCTTATCCAATTAATCGTATCATGTCTTTGCGCATCCGCAACTCTCTTTTAGGGATGTTTCTTTTGGCCGTGCTTGTCGGCTGTCTGCCCGTACAGGCTGCGCAGGACCGCGGGAAATCACCTGCCGACAGTATCCTGAAACTTTATTACGAAGATGTCAGAGCCCGCCTGAGTACGCCCGAGGGGCTGCAGATGTGCGATACGCTCTTCACACGCGCAAGCGAAACAGGCTGGGTGCAGATGCAGGCCATTGCGCTGTGCCTCAAACTCGACTATTATTATTTCCGCAACGACCGCGAGGGAATCCTCGAAGGTACGAAGCGCGTGCGGGATTTCTGCCTGGCGCACGGCAAGTCGGAGGAGCTGCGTTATTTCTATTATTTCGTCTGGGGCGGACGCCTGATCACCTACTACATCAAGCAAAGCCAGCATAACGTTGCGGTGTACGAGACGCGCCAGATGCTTGCCGAAGCGCAGGCCGACGACTACCAGCGCGGCGTTGCCGATTGCTACCGCCTACTGGCTAACCTCTACCTCGTGCAGGACTCCTTCCGGCAGGCGTACGAGAATTTCCGCCGTGAACTCGATGTCCTGGAACGTCATGGAATCGAGGATGTCAACCTGCCTACGCAGTACGCTTCGCTGGCCCAATGCGCCGTCGAACTCGACCTGCCCGATACGGCGCTCGTCGTGCTCCGCAAGGGGCGGGCGCTCGATCCGGAACAGCCTTTCCAGCGATTTTCGCTTTATAAAGCCTATGCGCTCTGCTACCTCGAAACCGAAGATTTCGACCTGGCGCGGCAGTATGTCGATTCCGCCGAAATGCAGTTTCGCGGCGAGCCCTCGATGCAACTCCATATTTCGGGCCTGCGTTTCCTGAAAACCGAATATTACAAGACCACGAAGCAGTATGATAAGGCGCTGACGGTCTTGCAGGAATCGCTTGCCGACACCGTCCGGCGGGAGACGGGGCATCTCTATTACACGCAGTTGAAGGACTTGGGCAATATCTACTGGCTCAAGGGCGACATGCGCCGTTCCGCAGCGAATTACCGCGATTACATCCATCTGTCCGACTCGGTGCGCAGCGCGGAGATGCGCAGTTCGACCGACGACTTTTCGGGTATTCTCGAGATCGCCCGCCTGCAGAACGAGACCAAGGAACTGCAACTGGTCCTGCAGCAGAAACGGCTGCGCAGCACCTACTTCATCATTGCATTGCTGGGCTGCGTGCTGGTGTTGGGCGGACTCTTCTTTGCCCGTGCGATGAAATTGAACCGCAGGCTGAAAGCGTCCGAAGCGCTGGTTAAGGCGCAGAACGAGCACCTCGTGGCTGCCGGGGAAGAACTCCTGCGGGCCAAGGAGAGCGCCGAGCAGGCGAGCCGCATGAAGAGCGATTTCATCCGCAACATGTCGCACGAAGTGCGGACGCCGCTCAATTCGGTCGTGGGTTTCTCGCAGGTCCTCGCCTCGAAGTACCACGACGATCCCTCTGCGACCGAATACACCTCGATCATCGTGTCGAGCAGCATGAACCTGCTGCGGCTGGTCGACGACGTGCTGAACGTCGCCTATCTGGACCAGGCCGATACGCTGCCCCGCACCGACCATACGGCGATGAACAACCACTGCCACGAATGCGTCTCCAAAATCCTCTCGCAGGTGAGGCCCGGGGTGACGATGATCTTCGAACCGTCGTCGGCCGACCCGGTGGTGCATACCAACCTCAAGCGGGTGATGCAGATTATCCAGCACCTGCTGCTCAACGCTGCGAAGTTTACCGTCGAGGGGGAGATCATCCTGACCTACGACTGCCTGATTCCGCAACGGCTGATGCGCTTCACGGTGACCGATACCGGGCCGGGTATTCCGCTTGCCGACCAGGAGACGGTTTTCGAACGTTTCGTCAAACTCGACACCTTCTCGCAGGGCACGGGGCTCGGGCTGCCTGCCTGCCGCCTGACCGCAGTCAAACTGGGCGGCCGTTTGTGGGTCGATCCCGCCTACACCGACGGTTGCCGCATGATTCTCGAAGTGCCGGTCGACCTGCCGGAATAAATTGTTTTTGCAGATATATCTTACACGAAGGAGTCCTGTTAGGCTCCTTTTTTGTCGTTTTTGTTAAAAAACGCAGAAAAACGAAAAACTTTTTTTGTTTCACGAGTTTTCTTGTATATATTTGCGACCGTATCAATCGGATTAGATCATGGATCAGAAGGAACGAATCATTGAACAGGCTATGCAGATGTTCGTGTCGCAAGGCATCAAGTCGGTGCGCATGGACGACATCGCACAGCAGCTGGGCGTCTCGAAACGGACGCTCTACGAACTGTTCGGAGACAAAGAGGGGTTGCTCTACCTGGCGATGGACCGCTTTTTCGAGCAGAGCCGCCTGGAACGCTCGGCGGCGTGCGCTCATGCACGCAACGTACTCGAAGCGATGTTTATGGTACTGGGCGGCGTTATGGACAATGCCGAGGTTATCCAACGCCTGTTGAACAACCTGCGCAAGTTTTACCCGGCCGTTTACGAAAAGATGGTGCGTGAAGGCTCCGCCAAAAGCCGCCGCGACTTGCAGGATATGCTCGAAACGGGAATTGCCGACGGACTGTTCGTCGATACGTTCAACATCGATCTGGCGATCTCGGTACTTTACTACACGGCCTCGGCCCTCACCGTACGCAAGGACCTGATGCTGCCCGAGGGCATGCCGGAGCGAGAGGCGTTCGTCCAGATTATCAGTAACTTTTTTCGCGGTATCTCCACGACCAAGGGGCTGTTGCTCGTCGACGACTATGTGAAACGTTACGAACCGGCTAAAACCGTAAATAAAAAGCAGTGACCCGTGTGGAAAGGGCCGGAAGAGGTCCTTTAAAATATTCGTCCATACCGTTCGTCTGCATAAATAATAACGAAATATAATTTTTCTGAATAATGATGAAACGACTTTTTTTAATCTTAGGCCTTTGTGCGGCCGGCATCGCCGGCGCTTCGGGCCAGATGCGGTTGACACTGCCCCAGGCCCTGGAACTCGCCCTGAGCGAGAACCCGACCATCAAGGTCGCGGAGATGGAAGTGCAGCGTTACGACTACGTGAAACGCCAGACGTGGGGCAGCCTGCTGCCGCAGGTGTCGGTAACCGGGCAGGCTAATCACCAGTTCATCGTACAGCAGATGTCCAAGGGTTTTTCGCTCGGAAGCGATCCCTATACGACGTTGAGCGGTGCGGTCGATGCTTCGCTGCCGCTCTTCGCACCACAGGTTTACCGCCTGATGAAACTCAACGACCAACAGATGGCCGCAGCCGTCGAATCGGCGCGCGCGTCGCGTATCGACCTGACGGCCGAGGTGAAGAAAGCCTTCTACAACATCCTGCTGGCCGAGCAGTCGCTCGCGGTGCTCCGCGAATCGGAGGCCACGGTGCAGCGTACGGTCGACGACACCGAGGTGCAGTACAAACACGGACTGAGTTCGGAGTACGACCTTCTGACGGCCCAGGTGCAGTTGAGTAACCTGAAGCCCACGATCCTCCAGACGGAGAATTCGATCAAGCTGGCCAAGCTGATGCTCAAGATGTACCTTTCGATTCCCGAGGACGTGGCGATCGAGGTAGTGGGCGAGCTGGACGCCCTGCGCGACGACGTGCTGGCGGGGACCGACGGGCTGACGACCGACGTGACCGACAACTCCGACCTGCGCACGCTCGAATTGCAGGAAGAGATGCTTCGCCTCCAGCTCAAGGCCGAGAATGCAAGCCGCCTGCCGACGATCGGGGCCTTCGGAAACTTTACGCTTACGGGAAACAACATGGGTTCGGTGAAGTTCGATATGGCGACCGGCGGCATGTCGAGCGTCAAGGACGGTTATTTCTGGCAGAATCCGCTTTCTGCCGGCATCCGGGTCTCGGTTCCCATCTTTTCGGGCCTGACCAAGATGAACAAGTCGCGCGAGCTGAAGAATCAGATTTCGCAGATTTCGCTCCAGCGTAGTTATGCCCGCCAGCAGGTCGACGTGCAGGTGCGCTCGGCGCTCAACGACCTGATGACCGCCCGCGAGACGATGTACGCCCAGGAACTCACGGTCGAGCAGGCGCGCAAGGCCTACAAGATTTCCGACACCCGCTACCGTGCGGGCGCGGGAACGATCCTCGAACTCAACAGCGCGCAGCTTTCGCAGACGCAGGCGCAACTGAATTTCTCGCAGGCGATCTACGACTACCTTTCGGCCAAGGCCGAGTACGACCGGATCATCGGACGCGAACATGACAAATAAATAAAAAAACAGGATAAGAACGTATGAAAAGATTCGTGATTTTAGGAATTGCCGCCGCTACGATTGTCGGTTGCACGGGTAAAAAGAACGCCGTCGTTACGGAAGACAAAGGCGTGCTGACCAAGAGTGCCGTCGCCGAGGAGGCTACGGTGCGGCTGACGGAGGTTTTCACCTCCGAGATCGAACCCTACAAGGAGAACGACATCACTCCTGCGGCTTCGGGCGTACACATCGACAAAATCATGGTCGAGGTGGGCGATCCGGTGCGCGAGGGCCAGTTGATCGTGTCGCTCGACCCCACGCAGTACACCCAGCAGTTGGTGCAGTTGAAGACCGTCGAGGACGACTACAACCGCCTGCTGCCCGTCTATGAGGCGGGAGGTATCTCGGCCCAGCAGATCGAACAGGCCAAGGCTCAGTTGGACGTGCAGCGCGAGGTGGTCGCCAACCTCAAGAAGAATATCGAGGTGCGTTCGCCCATTTCGGGCGTCGTCACGGCCCGCAACTACGAGTCGGGCGACCTGTTCGCCCAGCAGCCGATCCTGCACATCATGCAGATCGACCCGCTGAAGGTCATCGCCAATATTTCGGAGCAGTATTTCCCCAACGTGAAGGTCGGGATGCCGGTGAAACTGACTGTCGACATCTTCCCCGACGAGGAGTTTACGGGGACCGTGTCGCTGATCTATCCGGCGCTGGACCCCACGACCCGCACCTTCAAGGTCGAGGTCAAGGTTCCCAATGCCAAGCGCACGCTGCGTCCGGGCATGTATGCCCGCACGACCTTCGACATGGGCAGCAAGCAGGGCGTGATGGTTCCCGACGTAGCCATCCAGAAGCAGGTCGGCTCGGCCGAGCGTTACCTCTATGTCATCGTGGGCGATTCGGTTGCCGCCCGCCGTTCGGTGGAGGTGGGCCGTCAGATCGGCGGCAGCGTGGACATCCTGCGGGGCGTCGAGCCCGGCGAGCAGGTGGCTGTCACCGCGCTGTCGAAACTCTTCGACGGGGCCAAAGTGGAAGTTAAGAAAGACTAAAAAAGACCCTTTTCAATGAAAATATACGAAAGCGCGGTCCGCAAACCGATCTCTACGATCCTGCTTTTCGTCGGCGTGATGGTCATGGGCCTCTTCTCGCTGATGAACCTGGCGGTAGACCAATATCCCGAGATCGAAATACCCCAGATTTCGGTCATCACCTTCTATCCGGGCGCCAATGCCGCGGATATCGAAACCAACATCACCCGTGTGCTCGAGGACAACCTCAACACGGTGAGCAACCTTAAGAAGCTGACTTCCAAGTCGCAGGATAACGTCTCGATGATCACCGTCGAGTTCGAATACGGTTCCGACCTGAGTGAAGGGGCCAACGAAATCCGCGACGTGGTGTCGCGTGTGCAGTCGATGCTGCCGGACGACATCGACTATCCGACGATCTTCAAGTTCTCGACCTCGATGATTCCCGTGATGATGATCGCCGTCACGGCCGAGGAGAGTTATCCGGCCCTGAACAAGATTCTCGACGACAAACTGGTCAACGTGCTCAACCGCGTCGACGGCGTCGGCGCCGTGTCGATCATCGGTGTGCCCGAACGCGAGGTGCAGGTCAACGTCGATCCCGCCAAACTCGAAGCCTACAACCTGACTGTCGAGCAGTTGGGCCAGATCATCGCCGCCGAGAATGTCAACATCCCCAGCGGTACGATCGATATCGGTAACAATACGTTCAATATCAAGGCCGACGGCGAGTTCAAACTCTCGGACGAACTGCGCAAGGTCGTGGTGTCGAACGCCGGAGGCCGCACGGTGAAACTCTCCGACGTGGCCCAAATCCGCGATACGCTTGAAAAAGCGACGATGGACGAGCGCGTCAACGGCCAGTTGGGTGTGCGCGTGATGTTCCAGAAGCAGTCGGGCGCCAACACCGTGAATATCGTCCACGAAATCCAGTCGCGCCTGCCGGAGATTCAGAAAACCCTCCCGAAGGATGTCAAGATGGAGCTTATCTTCGAGGGCTCGAAAGAGATCACCGACGCCATCGGATCGCTTTCGGAGACCATTCTCTACGCCTTCATCTTCGTGGTGCTGGTGGTGATGGTGTTCCTCGGCAGGTGGCGTGCAACGATGATCATCTGTATGACGATCCCCGTGTCGCTGATCTGTTCGTTCATCTACCTGTTCGCTACGGGCTCCACGCTGAACATTATTTCGCTCTCGTCGCTCTCGATCGCCATCGGTATGGTCGTCGACGACGCGATCGTGGTGCTCGAAAACATTACGACGCATATCGAACGCGGTTCGAACCCCAAGGAGGCCGCCATCTACGCTACCAACGAGGTATGGCTGTCGGTTATCGCCACGACGCTCGTGGTCGTTGCGGTGTTCCTGCCGCTGACGATGGTCCCGGGCATGGCGGGTATCCTGTTCCGCGAACTGGGCTGGATCGTGACGATCGTGGTCTGCGTTTCGACCCTGGCGGCTATTTCGCTGACCCCGATGATGTCGGCCTACATGCTCAAACTCGAGGGCGGCGTGCACGACTACAAGGGCCTTGGCGTGATATACAAACCCATCGACCGGGCGCTTGCCTGGCTGGACGGCGCTTATGCCCGTTCGCTCAACTGGGTCGTACGCCACCGCCGTATCACCTTCTTCTCGATGATGTCAATCTTTATCGTGTCGCTGGGTCTGCTGACGCAGGTTCCGACGGAGTTCTTCCCGCCTTCGGACAACAACCGTATTTCGGCTACCGTCGAACTGGAGCAGAATATCGCCGTGGAATATACGGCGCGTATCGCACGGCAGATCGACAGCATCATGTATGCGAAATACCCCGAAATCGTACTCGTGTCGGCTTCCTCGGGCGCCAACTCTTCCGACGACGCCTTTGCGGCGATGCAGACCACCGGTTCGCATATCATCAACTACAACGTGCGCCTGTCCGACGTGGAGGAGCGCGACCGCTCGATTTACGTCATCTCCGACCTGCTGCGCGAGGAGCTCGACAAGATTCCCGAGGTGCGCCAGTATACGGTGACCCCCGGCGGTATGTCGGGCAGCATGAGCGGTTCGGCGACCGTGGATGTCAAGGTCTTCGGCCATGACATGGACGTTACGAACGCCATTGCCAACGACCTGAAGGAGAAGATGGGCGAACTGAACGGTGTACGCGATGTGAAGCTTTCGCGCGACGACCTTCGCCCGGAGTACAACGTTGTCTTCGACCGCGACCGCCTGTCGTATTACGGCATCAGCAGCGCTACGGCGTCGCAGGCCGTGCGCAACCGCATCGACGGTCTCGTGGCTTCGAAATACCGGGAGGACGGCGACGAGTACGACATCGTCGTGCGCTATGCCGAGCCGTTCCGCAACCGTATCGAGGACGTGGAGAACATTACGCTCTACAATGCGCAGGGCCGCCCCGTGAAACTCAAAGAGGTGGGAACCGTCGAGGAGGAGTATGCCGCGCCGATGATCGAGCGCGAGAACCGCCAGCGCGTCATTTCCGTCAAGTCGACGCTGGGAGCCGGCGTTGCGCTGGGCGACGTGGTGGCCGAGGTGAACCAACTGATCGGCGAATATCCTACGCCCGACGGCGTGGACCTCGCAGTGGGCGGTACGGTCGAGGATCAGGGCGACGCCTTCTCCGACCTGGGAACGCTGCTCATCCTGATCGTCATCCTGGTTTATATCGTGATGGCCACGCAGTTCGAGTCGCTGAAATTCCCCTTCATCATCATGTTCACCATTCCGTTCGCCTTTACGGGTGTGTTCCTCGCGCTGTGGATGACCTCCACGCCGCTGTCGCTGATCGCCCTGATCGGAGCCATCATGCTCGTGGGTATCGTGACCAAGAACGGTATCGTGATGGTGGACTACATGAACCTGCTGATCGAGCGCGGCTCGGGCGTCTTCGACGCGGTGATCGCCGGCGGTAAAAGCCGTCTGCGTCCGGTGCTGATGACTTCGTTTACGACCATCCTGGGTATGTTGCCGCTGGCAATCGGCACGGGAGCCGGATCGGAGACCTGGCAACCGATGGGTATCGCCGTGATCGGCGGTCTCACGTTCTCGACGATCCTGACGCTGTTTATCGTTCCGGTGCTCTACTCGATCCTCGTCAACCGCTCGCAGCGTAAGGAGAAGGAGAAGCTGGCGCAACTGGCTGCCAAACACCAGGCAAGCAACCATTAATTGAAATTACGACTATGAAAGCAGTATTTTTGTCATACAACCAGGCGCTGACCGACCGCGTGAACGCCATTCTCGACGAGCAGGGCATCCGCGGCTTCACCAAATGGGCGCTGACCCAGGGCCGCGGTTCGGTCGACGGCGAACCCCACTACGGCACACATGCGTGGCCCTCGATGAACGCTTCGATCCTGGCTATCGTCGACGATGCGCAGGTGGCTCCGCTGATGGATGCCTTCCGTGAGTTGGACGCCGCGACCAAGATGCAGGGTTCCCGGGCGTTTGTCTGGAACGTCGAAAGCGGTTTCTGATTCCGCTGATTGCGGCGCACTGCCGCATATCCCCCGAACGGGGCGGATGGAGTGTACTTCGGGCACTGTCCATCCGCCCCGTTTTTTACGATGCGCGCCATTTGCGGCATATTTTCAAGAAGCATTGCTTTATAAAATGCAGCAATTTGCGCTAATTTTTCTACATTTGCATTCATGAAACTCACCTTTCTGGGAACCGGTACTTCGCAGGGCGTGCCCGTCATCGGGTGTCGCTGCAAGGTCTGCACTTCGGCGGACCGGCGCGACAACCGCCTGCGCACTTCGGCGATGGTCGAAACGCACGGCGTGCGCATCGTCATCGACGCCGGGCCCGATTTCCGTTACCAGATGCTGCGTACGGGCGTGCGGCATCTCGACGCCATCCTGCTGACACACGAGCACAAGGACCATATCGGCGGACTGGACGACGTTCGGGCCTTTAATTTCGTCGATTATCCGCCCGCCATCCACAAGGTCCACATCTATGCCGCTCCGCGGGCGCTGGAGTGCGTACGCAAGGATTTCGACTACGCCTTCGCGCAGGACAAATACCGCGGCGTTCCGGAGATCGAATTACACGAGATCGACACCGCGAAGCCGTTCCGGGTGGGGGAGGTGGAGATCGTACCCGTTTCGGGCCACCATTCCGAGCGCTTCGAAGTCACGGGTTTCCGTATCGGGCCGCTGGCTTACCTGACGGATTTCAAAACCATCGAAGATGCCGAAGCAGAGAAACTGCGCGGTGTGGAGGTATTGGTGGTCAACGCGCTGCGGATGGCTGTCCATCCGTCGCATTTCAACCTTGAAGAGGCCCTGGGGCTGATCCGCCGCATCGGGCCGCGCGAAGCCTATATTACGCACATGTCCCACGAAATCGGCCTGCATGCCGCGACGGAACCGACGCTTCCGCCGGGCGTGCGGCTGGCTTACGATATGCTTGAGGTGGATATCCCTGATATTTAGGTCCGCATTCCGGTCGCGTGCGATAAGCCCCTCCCGAGGGAGGGGTTTGGGGTGGGGCAGACTTGTAAACGACGCCGAAGGCGGCGAAAACAGCGGTTGGAACTATGAAAAGTTAATAGAACAGATACATGAAGACATTAGCAAATAAAACCATCGTTATTACGGGCGCTTCGTCGGGTATCGGCGAGGCGATGGCCAAGGTATATGCCGCGCAGGGTGCAAAAGTGGTGCTCGGGGCGCGCAGCGTGCAGAAATTACAGCTTCTTGCGGGCGATATCCGCGCGAAGGGCGGACAGGCCGCTTACTGCGGAATGGATGTGACGAAGCCTGAGGAGTGCCGGGAGCTGATCGAAACCGCCGTGCGGGAGTTCGGCGGGGTGGACGTGCTGATCTGTAACGCGGGTATTTCGATGCGCGCCATCTTCGACGACGTGGACCTCGACGTGCTTCATCAACTGATGGATGTCAACTTCTGGGGGACGGTCAACTGCTGCAAATTCGCATTACCCTACCTGCAGGCGTCGAAAGGTTCGATCGTGGGTATCTCGTCCGTTGCGGGCCTGCACGGACTGCCGGGCCGTACGGGTTATTCGGCATCGAAATACGCCATGACGGGCTTCCTCGAAACGCTGCGCATCGAGAACCTCAAAAAAGGTCTCCACGTGATGATCGCCTGCCCGGGCTTCACGGCTTCGAACGTTCGGTTTTCGGCCCTCACGGCCGACGGTTCGCAGCAGGGCGAAACCCCGCGCGACGAGGCGAAGATGATGACTGCCGACGAGGTGGCCCGCATTGTGGCGAAGGGTATTCTGAAACGCAAACGCCTCTGCCTGATGGAGAACGAAGGCCGGGCGACGCACTTCGTCAAAAAATTCGCCCCTGCGTTCCTCGACCGTATGTTCTACCTGGTGATGTCCAAGGAGCCGGATTCGCCGTTAAAGTAGTATTTCCGGCAGACTGGCAATAAAAAACAGGACTTTGAAAAAAGTCCTGTTTTTTATGATATGGGAGTTCTTCTATTTGGAGAAGATCGAAGAGATTTCCTTGTAGTTGTGCACGCGCTCGATCACGTCGGCAAAGAGGTCGGCGACCGACAGCACCGTGAATTTGTGCAGGTCCTTGTCGGGGTTGAGCGGAATGGTGTCCGTCACGATCACCTCTTCGAGGGCGCTCTCGTTGATACGCTCGTAGGCCGGGCCGGAAAGCACGGGGTGGGTGATGGCGGCGCGAACGCTCTTCGCTCCGCGGGCCATGAGCATGTCGGCTGCCATGCAGATCGTGCCGGCGGTGTCGATCATGTCGTCGACGATCAGCACATTACGGCCTTCGACATCGCCGATGGCAGTCATTTTACCCACGACGTTGGCCTTGGCGCGCTCCTTGTGCGAAATGATGATCGGCGTGCCGAGCAGTTTCGAATAAGTGTTTGCCCGCTTGGCGCCGCCCATGTCGGGCGCTGCGATCGAGAGATCCTCGATGTTGAGGCTCTTGATGTAGGGTACGAAAATGCCGCTGGCGTAGAGGGCGTCGACCGGGACATCGAAAAATCCCTGAATCTGGTCGGCATGCAGGTCCATCGTCATCACGCGGTCGACACCTGCGGCCATCAGCATGTTGGCCACCAGTTTGGCGCCGATCGGCACGCGGGGACGGTCTTTGCGGTCCTGGCGCGCCCAGCCGAAGTAGGGCATTACGGCTACGACCTGGTGGGCCGAAGCGCGGCGTGCTGCGTCGATCATCATCAGCAGTTCCATCAGCGTGTCCGAGGGCGGGAAGGTCGATTGGATGATGAAGACCGTGCAGCCACGGATCGACTCGTTGTAACAGGGCTGGAACTCGCCGTCGCTGAAACGCAGGACTTCCGACTGTCCGAGCGTCGTGCCGAAACTTGCGGCGATCTTTTTGGCCAGATACTCCGAATCGCGACCGGTGAAAATTTTGATTTTGTGGATAGCCATAGATTTCGAGGATTTTTTTTGACGTTGCAAAGATAGGACAATACGCCGAAAAAACACGCCCCGGAGGACGTGTTTTTTCAACATTCGGTTAAACTTTATAGGCGGCAGGCGTTTTTTTGTCCTGCGCCGGCGCGCCGGGATCTTTTTACCCGTATCCCCTCCGGCTTAGTTTTCCCGGAGGCATTCGCCGATGAATGCGAGTATTTCCTCGCGTCCGGCGCCCTTCTCCGACGAGGAGACGAACATCGGCGGCAGCTCTTCCCATTGTTCGGCGAGTGTGGTGCGGAACCGCTCCATGCTCTTCTCACACTGGGTTTTTGAGAGTTTGTCGGCCTTGGTAAAGATGATGCCGAACGGAATACCGTTCTCGCCGAGCATCTCGATGAACCGCAGGTCGATCTTCTGGGGTTCGAGGCGGATGTCCACCAGCACGAACAGGAAGTGCATTTTCTCGCATTTGAGCACGTAGTCGGTGATCAGCTTCGAAAATTCGCTGCGCTGCGACTTCGACGTGCGGGCATATCCGTAGCCCGGCAGGTCGACCAGATACCAGGTGTCGTTGATGCGGAAATGGTTTACTAGGCGCGTTTTCCCGGGCGTTCCCGATACCTTGGCCAACCCCGAGCGGGAGGTGAGCATGTTGATGAGCGACGATTTGCCGACGTTGCTCCGCCCGATGAAGGCGATGTCTTTCAGGTCGTCTTTCGGAACCTGTGAAATGCGCTCGGACGAGCATTTGAATTCGGCTTTGGTGATCTGCATCGGTCTCTGGTTTTGTGCAAAGATAGTGCAATCCCTCCGGCGAACCAAATTTTCACGGTTTTCACTTCCCGGCCGTCCACTCCATTTTCAGCGAATAACGCATGACGGCGGCCAGGATGACGAACAGTCCGATGCTTCCGGCCAGCAGCGCATAGGTCTCCAGTTGCAGCAGCACGTAAACGTAGGTGTAGAGGATCGCCAGCAGGGCCCCGATGCAGAGCGCCGTGCCCCGGATGCGGATGGCGCCGTAGATGTAGGCCGTAATCAGGGTGGTAGTCATCACCGCGGCGATCAGGTAGGCCAGTCCGAAACTGAGGTGCTCGGAGATCGAGACCAGCAGCGAGTAGAAGAGGATGAGTGCCAGTCCGACGAGCAGGTACTGGAAGGCGTGAATGTTTTTCTTGCGGGTCATCTCGACGAACAGTACCCCGATGAAGGTGAGCAGGATCACCAGCACGGCGTATTTGATCGAACGCATGGCCTGCTGGTACTGGGTGACGGGCACGAGCAGGTTTACGCCCAACTCGCTCCGGGAGATGGTGCGTTGGTGGTTGCCGACTCCGAGCACCTGTGCATAGTTGCGGTTCTGCGCCACGACCTTCCATTCGGCCGTGAACCCGCTTTCGGTCACTTCGCGTGAGGAGGGCAGGAAGTTGCCGATAAAACTCGGGGTAGGGCAGTCGGAGCCGAGCCGGATCGTGTTCTGGTTGCCGACGGGCGCGAGATAGAGCGCAACCGAGCCTTTGAGCTTTATTTTTAGTGTAAACGGAATGGTCTCGCCCGGTTTTCTGATCCATTCGCCCAGGGCGATTTTTGCGGCGACGCCGACTTCGAAGCAGTCGTTGTCTGCGGCGGTGACGGTGGGGTGATCCTTGCCGTTCCAGTTGATCACGATGCTCTCTTCGATGCCGCGCAGGTCGGAGATTCCGACGCCGACGCTTACTGCTTCGGCGTCGATCCGGGCCCCCTTGTCCAGCAGGGTCCGCAGCTCTTCGGGGCTTGCGAACGTTCCCGCGAGGGTGATTTCCGAATTGTAAACATTCGTGTCGTAAAGTCCGCGCCGGAGCTGCTGGCAGGCGACGTTGCCGTCGACGGTGAGCTTCTCGGGCAGGACGGTGAGCCAACTGCGGGCCGTCGTCCGTTTCCCGGATTCGTCCGTTACGGTGTATTCGTAGGGGATCGTCACGACGGGGCCCGTGATGTGCTGTTCGGCGCTCCACATCCGGGCGACCTCTTCCTGTGCGCTTTCCATCATTTCGCGCCGTTCGACGATCAGCGACATGATCATGCCGCCCGGGATCAGCAGGATCAGCATGATGATGCCGATAAAGACGATTTTCAGGGTCAGCGGGTTCGCTTTCGCTTTCTTTTCGGGTTCGGGGGCCGCAACCTGCGGAGCCGGGGTGATTTCGGGAGTGGTTTCCATAATTGTTTTGATTTTTAGAAAGTACTTTTAATTGCAAAGTGGATTGGCGAAAAAAAAAAGACGGTCACTTTCCGGCCGGCCGTGAAGTGGCGTCGATAAACGATTCGAGGGCCTGCAAATGGCGCCGGAACGCTTCGCGTCCCTGGTCCGTGGCCCGGTAGGTGGTGTTAGGCATGCGTCCGATGAACTGCTTCGACGAAGTGATGTAGCCGGCGTTTTCCAGTGTCCGCGTATGGGTCACCAGGTTTCCGTCGGTCAGGTTGAGCAGTGAACGCAGCGATTTGAAGTCCATGCTGTCGTTGACCATCAGCACGGCCATGATGCCCAGCCGGACCTTGCTTTCCAGCGTCTTGTCGATATTTTCGAGGTTCAGGTTCACCGCTTGTTCTTTGTTGCGAGGAAAACGACTCCGTAAAGGATGTTCAGCGCGCCGAACCCGGCCGCCCAGAAAACGAGGGCGTAACCCTGGTAGAAACTGTCGACGAGTCCCAGTGCGAGTTCCGCATAACCCAGGTAGCGGATCGAACTGAACGTGTGGTTGGAGGCGGAGATAAGCGCCATGCCGTAGAATATCAGCATGATCGAGGAGGTCAGCCCGTAATAACCGTTGACGAAGAGCGCCAGGCTGAAGATGCCGCCGACGATCAGCGGCAGGAAAAAGTTCCACAACAGGCGGCGCGCCGTGGCGTCGATCGTGATTTTCGAGCCGTTGCGGTGTGCTTCGTAGTAGCTCAGCCCTACGGCGGTCGCCAGGCAGAGGACGATCAGCAGGACGGCTGCGCTCAGCAGGGCATAGATGCGCGCATAGGTGTTGACCGTCAGCATCGGGGCGATGTCCCATCCGCCGCTGAAAGCCCGGTTGACGGCCCACACGGCCGCCAGCGCCAGTATCCCGACGACGATCGGGGCATAGGCGCTCACGTTGAGGAAACGCGACGAACGGTTCATCAGCGTTCGTATCTCTGTCAGGGTCGAATAGACCTCGTTGCCTTCTTTCTGCTGCATAGTAAAAAGTACTTTGTGATGCAAAGTTAAAGCTAAAATCCGGAATTGCAAATTTTCCGGTGTTTTTTTGTGGGAGGGAGGGGGCGTCGGCGGAGGACAAGAGGCGGGGCGGCTGACTGGATTGGATTCGGCCTGGTGGCGGTCGGAGCCCGGCCGGCCGGGTTGTCGGGGCGATTAGGTCGGGAACGGTTAGGTCGGGGCCGGGAAGGCCGACGGGGGCCGGATTCGAGGATGGTTGGTCGGGGGAGCCGGGATCTATGGTAGGAATCGGGTCGAAGAGATTGCGGCGGTATTCGAAGGCCGGGAACGGCGGTCGGAGGATTGGCTGTCAGGGAGCCGGAGGACAGGCGGTACAAAGCGGAAAATCGCCCTGGGGATACATGAAGAAGAGTGCGCGGGGAGTGCGCGGGAAACGGCAGATCGTTGCGAAATCCCCGTCCGCCGCATCCCGGCAGCTCATTTTGAAAGTCATGCTTTTTTGCCTATATTTGTAGAAAGCGGGACGATGCGGTTCTTATTCCCACGCGAGCGTTACCCACAGCGGACAATGGTCCGAAGCCGTAGTCGTGTGATCCACGGTCGGCTCGGTGACGACAGCCGATACGGGCAGTCCGCGGCCGAGGATGTAGTCGATGCGGATGGAGGGTTTGTCCGACGGGAAGGTCATCTGTGTGGTGTCCGAAAGGGGCCGGAATTCGCCGCCCAGTCCGTCGAGTACGGTTCGGGCGACCTTCATGTTGAAATCTCCGGCCAGCAGTACCGGTTTGCGGCAGGTGTCGGTGACCGTGCGGATGATCGGCAGCGAAGCAAGCTGGTCTTCGCGCGTGAGCGAGAGGTGGGTGACGCAGACCACGTAATCGGGGAACTCGGCGACGAGCAGTACCCGGGCCTCCTCGCGTCCCGGAAGCGGAATGCGGCGCACGGCGAGCGGTTCGCTGCGTGACAGCAGGCCGATGCCGTAGGCGCCTCCGTCGTAGTCGATGGCGCGGCAGAACCGGGCGTGCATGCCCGTCATTTCGCCCAACTCGGCGGGAATGAAGCGCCCGGACATGCGCCCGGTCACGCTGTCCACCTCCTGCAGGGCCACGATGTCGGGAGCCGTACGGTTGATGACCTCCGCCACGCGCCCGAGGTCCTGGACATTGTCGATGCCGCGGCCGTTGCGGATGTTGTAACTCATGAATTTCAGGGTCGTCGGACGCTGTGCGCAGGCGCCCAGTAGCAGGCTGCAGCAGGTGACCGGCAAAAGAATACGCAGTAATGATTTCATCTCGGAAAATGTAGTTTTCCGTAAAGGTAGGGCAAACCGGATGAAACGCCAAATTTTTTCTTCCGGAAACCGAGGTTTTGCACTCAATTTGAAGCGATACGTTTAATATTAAAATGTTTCTGTCTATGAAAATCCATTCTTTGACGATGCTGTGCGCCGGTGCGCTGGCCGTCTTTGCTCCGCAGGCCGATGCCTGCACCCGCGCCGTTTACCTCGGGCCCGACGGCATGACCGTTACGGGCCGCACCATGGACTGGCGCGAGGACCCGCTCACCAACCTCTACATTTTCCCGCGCGGGACGGAGCGCCGCGGGGCGAATACGGACAACACCGTTTTCTGGACTTCGAAATACGGTACGCTCTCGGCTGCCGGCTACGATATCGGCATTACCGACGGCATGAACGAAGCCGGGCTGGTCGCCAACCTGCTGTTCCTGCCCGAGTCGGTCTACGACCGTTCAGGCGATACGCGCCCCGTCATGGGCCTGAGTATCTGGACGCAGTATGTGCTCGACAATTTCGCGACGGTAGACGAGGCGGTGGCCGAACTGTCGAAGGAAAAGTTCCGTATCGACGCCCCCGACCTGCCCAACGGCGTCCAGTCGCGCCTGCACCTGGCCATCTCCGACGCCTCGGGCGACAGTGCGATCTTCGAGTACCGCGACGGGCGGCTGGAAGTTCACCACGGGCGGCAGTACCAGGTGATGACCAATTCGCCTTTCTACGACGACCAGTTGGCCATCCTCGGCTACTGGCAGCAGATCGGAGGACTTACGATGCTGCCCGGAACCAACCGCGCCCCGGACCGTTTCGTGCGCGCGTCGTTCTACATCAACGCCGTTGTGCAGACTGCCGATCCGAAGATCGCCGTGCCGGCCGTAATGTCGGTCATGCGCAATGTCTCGGTTCCCTACGGCATCTCCACACCCGATAAGCCGCACATCTCTTCGACACGCTGGCGCACGGTCTGCGACCAGAAGAATAGGGTCTATTATTTCGAGCCGACGCTGGCTATGGAGACTTTCTGGGTTGACCTCGCGGCGATCGACTTCTCGAAAGGCAGCGGCGAGCGGACCCTCACGCTCGTCGGAGCCCCGGCCTGCACGGGCGACGCTACGGCGAAATTCCGCAAGAGCGCCAAACCCTTCGTCTTCCTGTTCGGGGTGTAACGTCCCGGCGCAGGAATGAAAAAAATCCCCGGCCAGTCGGCCGGGGATTTTTCGTGTCAGCGGTGTCGCGGATATTTGTTGTTGAAGCGGTAACCGACGCCCAGCATCAGGAAGTTGGGCATGTGGAAGTCGCGGAGACTGTAACCGATGTGGACGTAGGAACTGCGCGTCACGGCGATTTTCAGCGTCAGCATCTGGTAGAAGGCCTTCAGGTCGCCGCCCTTGTGCAGGAAGTTGGTTCCCAGGCCTACGCCGATGTTGAAATAGGGCATTACGAACTCCGCACGGGCCGAAACGCCGAGCGCCATCTGTTTGTCGATGCCGGGTTTCTCCACTTCAAGGTCCGCGCTGCCGCCCATCGGCACGATCTGGTCGGCCATGACCAGGTTGGCGCTGCCGTCGTATACGCCGTCGAGCGATACGCCTGCGCGGAACTTGTAGCCGAAATTATACATCGAGGCGAAGTTGAATCCCAGGACCGTGTAGGCGTCCGGCGCGGCGTACTGCTTGTCGCCGACCTCGATTCCTTTGCGACGCCACGAGCCGAACAGCGTGAGGTCGTAGCTGAAATGGCGCGGGAATGCCGGGCTTAGGATGCGCGGGGCCATCTCGGCCGATTTCCGGCCGAAATTGTAACTCAGGCCCGCCCGCAGTCCGATGGCGTTGAGCCCCGCATTGGGGAATTTGGTGTTGCCGTTGGAAAAGTGCGTGAGGCTCAGGCCCGCCGTGAAATCCACTTCGCGCGTCACCCGCCAGTCGAAGAAGAAGTCGGCGTTGAGGTAGGCGTTCATCTTCGATCCCATCATCTTGTTGAAGGAGTTTTCGATGTCGTCGTAAGGCTTCCAGCCGAACGAAAGACCGAAATTCCACTCGTAGTTGAACGACAGCCGCGGGCTGATCCGTGCAATGCGCGCTCCCTGGAAGAGGTAGACGGCGATCGGGCTGCCCAGCTCGTCGGGATTTCCAAAGTCGTAGTAAGCCGCGCCGATGCCCTGGTAGGCCCCGCCGTAAATTTGGTCGGGAAGCGATCCGGGGCGGAACTGGAACGAATAGCGCAGGTGTCCCGAGAGCGAGAGGTCGATGGGCTGTCCCGCCCGGTTCTCGCCTTCGACGAAGGGGTTGGTCGGGAAGATGTGTTCGGGGCGGAATTCCGCGCTGAGACGGTGCATGAAACGGCGCCCGGAGGCGGTTGTGTCGAGGCTGCGGACGATCGCTCCATCGGCGTAGCGGCGTTCCGGGCGGAAGTTGCGCCGTTGCTGTCCTTCCTGGACCCCGGCTCGGTAACCCGCCTTGTATCCCCTCAGGTAGTCGTCGTTACGGAAGTTGTCGCGGTAGACGATGCTGTCCGGTTTCGCTCCGGGCGCACTGGCGGTCGTTTGGTCGTTATGGGCAGTTCCGGACGGCAGTTCTTCTGCACCGGCTTTGGCGGAAAGGAAAAACAGGCCTCCCGCAAGAATTGCCGCTTTCCATATCCGTATTTTATTTTCCATTGAGGCTCGAATTCACATTTTGCCGCCGAAGTTACGAAATTTTCCTTAAACTAATCTATTGAGGACTTATAAATAATAAAAAAAGCCCGCCGCCGATGTGTCGGCGAGGGCTTTTTGGAGATTTGGATATTCGTAGCATCGGGCGGCAGGACTGCCCGGTGTATTACCCGCGCTTCGTACTGCGGTCTATTTAGTAGCCGAGTATTCGTAGCATCGAGCGGTAGGACTGCTCCTTGGCAAACAGGCCGCCCGCGAAAGCCCTCCTTCTCAAAGGAGGGTTTGGGAGGATTGTCTGCCCGGTGTATTACACGCGCTTCGTCCTGCGTCCTATTTAGTAGCCGAGTATTCGTAGCATTGAGCGGTAGGACTGCTCCTTGGCGAACAGGCGCGTGTAATACTCGTTGTCCGACTTGTCGCGGTCGATAATCACGTGCTTGGGCGCGGGAATCAGGCAGTGCTGGATGCCGCCGAAGCCGCCGAGCGACTCCTGGTAGGCTCCCGTGTGGAAGAATCCGATGTACTGCGTGTTGCCCGCCTCGAGCTTCGGGAGGAAAATGGCGCTGGTGTGACACTCCGAGTTGTAGAAATCTTCGCTGTCGCAGGTCAGTCCGCCGAGCAGCACGCGCTGGTACTCCTTGTCCCAGTTGTTCACGGCCAGCATGATGTAGCGTTGGTTGATGCCCCATGTATCGGGCAGGGTAGTGATGAACGACGAGTCGATCATATACCAGTTTTCACGGTCGTTCTGCTGCTTCTGGTTGACGATCGAGTAGAGCGTTGCGCCGCTTTCGCCGACGGTGAACGAACCGAATTCGGTGAAGATGTTGGGCTCCTCGACGCCGTTGCGCTCGCAGATGTTCTTGATCTGGCTGATGATCTCCTCGGTGAGGTACTCGTAGTCGTATTCGAAGTTGAGCGTGTTCTTGATCGGGAAACCGCCGCCGATGTTGA
This sequence comes from Alistipes montrealensis, assembly GCF_018362775.1. Taxonomy (GTDB): domain Bacteria; phylum Bacteroidota; class Bacteroidia; order Bacteroidales; family Rikenellaceae; genus Alistipes; species Alistipes montrealensis. The sequence goes on along the minus strand of NZ_JAGYXY010000003.1, from coordinate 536,460 downwards.
GGCTGTCCAACTCGGGGCAGATGGCTTTGAGTTCGCAGTAGACGTTCAGGCACTTCGACAACTCGTTCCAGTAATAGGCCGTGTCCTTGATGCCGGTATTGATGAAGAAGTGCAGCATCTTGAGCTGGAACTTCTTGCTGTTTTTGAGTTTGGCCTTGTAGAAGTCGACGATGTCGTTGTAGCGGATTCCCAGCCGCGAGGTGTAGAAATCGAACTTGGGCTCCTCTTCGCAGGCGATGCGGATGCCGACTTTGCACTTCTTGGTGAACGAATCCTCGAACAGCTCCAGTTCCTCCTTGTTGTCCAGCACGGGAATCGTGTTGGAGAAGCCGTCGTTCACCAGTTGGGCGATGTTCTCGACATACTGCGGCCGTTTGAAGCCGTTGCAAATGATGTAACGGTCCTTGTCGATGATGCCGCTTTCGTAGAGCGCGTTGATGATGTGGATGTCGTAGGCCGACGAGGTTTCCAGGTGGATGTCGTTCTTCATGGCCTCCTCCAGTACGAACGAGAAATGGCTCGACTTGGTGCAGTAGCAATAGTTGTACGAACCCTTGTAATCGACCTTCGCCATCGCCACGTTGAACATGCGCTTGGCGCGGTTGATCTGCTGGGAGATCTTCGGCAGGTAGGTAATTTTGAGCGGGGTTCCGTACTGTTTGATCAGTTCCATCAGCGGAATGTCGTGGAAATTCAGCTCGTTGTCCTCGACGGTGAACTCATCCTGCGGGAAATCGAACGATTGTTCGATCAGGTCGATGTACTTGTCTTTCATGGTTCGTTCGGTAAAGTTTTTACAATCCGGCTCGGTTACTTTGCAATTTTCGGGCGAAAGTAGCTCGCCCGGATTTTTAAAAATTTCGGGATGCAAAGTAGATGAATATTTTTCGGATAACCAACACTTTGTTCGATTATTTTGAAAAAGCCCCCTTTATTATTGCTTTTTTCTTTGAAAAAGGGTAATTTTGAACCCGGATTAAAAGGATTTTCAACCGTGCTGATAGATACTCTCATACAATATCTGAAGTCGAATAAGCGGCTTGTCGTACCCCAACTCGGAACGTTCATCGTCAAGGAGCCGGGCCGGAGCGTTGTCTTCTCGGAACTGCTCAAACGCGACGACGGTGTGCTGAGAGGGCTTCTCCGCGCCGAAGGGATGGGCGAACTGGAGGCTGCGGGCGAAATCGACCGCTTCGTCTTCGAGATCCGCCATGCCGTTGAACACGGCGCAGAGTTCCGGCTGGAGGGATTCGGGGTGATGAAACCCGGTCCTAACGCCACCATCGCCTTCGCCTACGAGCCGCAGCCCGAGGCTGAGCCCGCTGCGGAGGACGAACCTGCCGGTGCGAAGCGTTCGTCGTTGCAGCCCGAGAAGGTGGCCGAAGCCGTGAAGACTGCGTTTGCCGAACCGCGCGTGTCGACCTCGGCGAAGATGAATCCCGATCCTTCGGTACGCGGCCTGCGCTACGGCAAACCGCCGAAGAGCACCGATGCCTACCGTTATGTCGACCGTGCGCCGCGCCGCCGCGCCGACCGTTTTATCTGGATCGCCGTGATCGCCGCAGTGCTGGCTGTGGCGGCTATCGCTTTCGGCCTCTGGCGCGACGCCCGGGAAAAGCAGGCCGATGCGGAATATATCGAACAGCCTCAGGCGGCCGCAGAAACCCCGGTCGCTGTATCCCAACCCGAACAACCCGAATAAATGACAGAGATCACCACCGTAAAACAGCGCTTCGGCATTATCGGCAACTCCCCGCTTCTGGACAGGGCGCTGGAGGTGGCCCTGCGTGTGGCTCCGACCGACCTGACGGTGCTCGTCACGGGCGAAAGCGGCGTAGGTAAAGAGTTTTTCCCGCAGGTGATTCACGCTTATTCCGCGCGCAAGCACAATAAATATATTGCCGTAAACTGTGCGGCGATTCCCGAGGGTACAATCGACTCCGAGTTGTTCGGCCACGAGAAGGGCGCCTTTACCGGCGCTGTGGAAGCTCGCAAAGGTTATTTCGAGGAGGCCGACGGGGGCACGATTTTCCTGGACGAGGTGGCCGAGCTGCCGCATTCGACCCAGGCGCGCCTGCTGCGCGTGCTCCAGATGGGCGAATACATCCGCGTCGGTTCGTCGAAGGTGCAGAAGACCAATGTCCGCGTGGTCGCCGCTACGAATATGAACCTGCAGGAGGCTATTGTCCAGGGTCGTTTCCGTGAGGACCTCTACTACCGCCTGGGGACAGTCCCCATCACGGTCCCCTCGCTGCGCGAACGTCCGGAGGATATTCCGCTGCTGTTCCGCAAGTTCGCCGCCGACGTAGCCGCGCAGTACCGCATGCCCGCCGTGACGCTCGACGATGCGGCCCGCGAAATGCTGAAAAATTACTATTGGCGGGGGAATATCCGCCAGTTGAAGAACGTTGCCGAACAGATTTCGGCTATCGAGCAAACCCGGGTGATCACCCCCGAGGTATTGGCGAAATACCTGCCCCCGCAGGGCGGAGGCGCTCCGATGCCTGCCGGGTCGGTGCGTATGGACGACACGATGTCGACCGAGCGTGAACTGCTCTACAAGGTGCTTTTCGACATGCGGGCCGACATCAACGACCTCAAGCGGATGATTTCCGAATTGCTGAAGGGCGGCGTGGCCTGCGCCGAGCCGGTCCGCGACATCAAGGGCCTGCTGCCGACTACGGCGCAGAGCAGCTATGTCCCGGCCGTTGCGGACTACTCGCAGTCTTCGGCCCCGGTTTATGCCGAGAGCGAGGAAGTTACCGACGAGCCGCCGCGGGAGATGACCAAGGCCGACATGCAGCGCGAACAGATTATCCGCGCCCTGCGCCGTAACAACGGCCGCCGCCGGGAGGCTGCCGCCGAACTATTTATGTCGGAACGTACACTATACCGCAAAATAAAAGAGTTAGGTATAGAGGAAAATTAGCTTATGAAGATCAGAATTATTATACTGGCGCTTTGCGTCGCGTTTGTGGCGGGTTGCGGCGTGACCGTCAAATATTCGCTGTCGGGCGCTTCGATTCCGCCCGACGCCAAGACCTTCTCGGTGGCCTACTTCCCCAACAACGCCACCATGGTTACGCCGATCCTGAGTTCTACGCTCACCGAGGCGCTGGTCGACATGTTCACGCGCCGCACGCGCCTGATGCAGGTCGACGAGGGCGGCGACTTCGCTTTCGAAGGCGAGATCGTCAACTACACTTCGACGACGACTTCGGTGTCGAGCGACGACTACGCCCTGCTGAACCGCCTGACGATCACCGTTAAGGTGCGCTTCACGAATGCGCTGGACGAGAAGATGTCGTTCAACCGCACCTTCACGGCTTATGAGGACTACGATTCGACCAAACTGCTCACGGAGGTCGAGGGCGAACTGATTCCGCAGATCGTCGACAAGATCGTGACCGACATCTTCCAGGCCGCGGCCTCCAACTGGTAATCCCCGATGCAAGATGGCTGACCTGAAAAACTGCTTTGCGGCGCCTGCTACGGTGGAAGCGCCCTCTGTTGCGGAGGCAGACGCCCTTGTGGCGCGCTTCCCGTGGTTTCTCCCGGCGCGTATCCTGCGCGAAGGGCTTACGGGCGAATCCGATCCGCGGGTCGCGCTGATGGCTCCGTGGCGTGCCGAAAGTTCGCTGCGCAGGCCTGCCGTCGATGTCTCGGTGCTCAGACGGCCGACCTCGGACGAGATCATCGACCGCTTCCTGCAGGAAGAGGATCTGCGCATCGTCGCCGGTGACGGCGAACCCGAGGAGGAGATCGTGATGCAGTCCCAACTGGATGACGACGACGAGGTTGTTACCGAGGAACTTGCCGAAATCTATCTCGCTCAGGGCCTTCGTGACAAGTCCGTAGCGATTTATCGCAAATTAAGTTTGCGAAATCCCGAAAAAAGTGTTTACTTTGCCGAACTTATTGGCAAAATAGAAAACAATATTAAAATTTAAGTAATATGTTATACACGATTTGCATTGCCCTGATACTCGTTGCGAGCGTACTGGTGATCCTGGCGGTATTGGTGCAGAACCCCAAGAGCGGCATGGCCGCCAATTTCGGCGCGTCGAACCAGGTAATGGGTGTGCGCGAAACTACGAACTTCCTGGAGAAATTCACCTGGGCGATGGCTATCGCCATCGTGGTGCTGAGCCTCGCTGCTACGCTGGCTATGGACCGCGGCCTGGTTGCCGAGAGCAATTCGGAGATTTCGAAGGATGCCAAGGCGCTTCAGGAGCGTGTGCTCGAGAGCGAGGTTCCCGCTACGATGCCGCAGGCTGAGATCCCCGCTGCCGGACAGACCGAGCAGCAGGAGCAGGCCCAGTAGTTCCCCGGGGCGGCAAAGCAGACCCCATCATAGAAGACCGCGGTTTTTCCGCGGTCTTTTTTTTCTGCCGGACAGAATGCTTCGGGACCGAAGGAGCTTCCCGCTACGGAGCTGTCGAGACTTTCATCCGGGGCGGTTTTTCTGCCGGACCGATTTTCGCAACGGAGCGACCTTTAAATAAAAAGCCATGGATGGAAAATCCATGGCTTTTTATGTTTCCGGTGAGTGATCAAAGGTGCTGGGGACTGAATGCCCCGATGGTTTTGATGCGTTCCTCGAAATCGTCGCGCGAGACGAGCGTGTGTCCCTTGATCTTCGATCGGTAGTTGTAAATCGTGCTCACGGAGTAACGCAGCAGGGCGGCGATCTTCGACGAATCGTTGATACCCAGCCGGATCAGCGCGAAGATGCGCAGTTCGGTTGTCAGCAGTTCGCCCTTTTTCGGCTCGATGCGCGCTTCTTTGTCCAGCAGGGAGTTGAAATCCTCGATAAAGGTGGGGTAGAGCTGTAGGAACGTGGTGTCGAAGTTGCGGTAAAATTCCTCCAGTTCACGGCTGTCGCCGTCGGTCGGGGAGTACTCTTTCCGCAGTTCGTCGATGCGTCCGTCGCGCAGCAGGCGGCGTACGTGCCGCCGCGAGTCGATGATCTTGTCTATGTATTCCGAACACATCGTCAGGAAAATGCCGATGTATTCCTCCTTCACTTCGTTGGCTTCGGAAATTTGGTTGTTGAGCCCGGCGAGCCGGGTGTTGATGTGTTTGAGGTCGTTGTTCGAGATGTTGAGACGGTTGTTGGCCTGCTGCAATTCGAGCCGGGCGAGGCTGAGTTTGCGGTTCTGGCGCAGGACGAAAATCACGCCGCCCAGGGCCAGCAGCATGAAACAGGCGATCGACACGACGAAAATGTTGTACATGGTATCCATCCGCTGCCGCCGGACCCGGTAGGCCTCTTCGATGACGTGGAGCGCCAGCGCATCCTGCCAAGGGCGCAGGCGTGAGTTGAAGAACCGCGCGTCGTCCATCACGATGCGCATATAACGCATGGCGCGCTGGATGTTGTCGTCGTCGAGAAGCGTGTTGGCAAGGCTTTTTAGCGCGGCGTTGTCGCGTATCGCCAGTTGAATGTCGGTCATCGCCGAACGGGCGAACCACACCTGTGCCGTGGGTGTGTCTCCCATCAGGTCGGCGACGAGGGCCCGCATGTACGATGCTTCGGCGTAGTCGCGCGTAAGGGGCTGGATGGTGTTGCACAACTGCTCGGAAATCTCGACGGCCTGCGGATAGTTGCGATCGCTGATCGCCTGCCGGAGCCGGAAATTGAGGTGTGTGACCGACGTGGGATCGGTGTTGTCCACGATCAACTGCGCGTAGGCCACCGTGAGCCGCCACGACTCGTGTCCCTGCATCGAATCGTGGGAGTAGAGTTGTAGTTCGTCGTTGAGTTTGTGCCGGGCTACGTAGTAATCGACCAGTTGTTTGCGGTCGAGCGTCGTGGTGTCGATCTGTTGCAGCATGTTCGCCGCTTCGAGGTAGATGCCCGCCGAACTGTACAGGTAGGCGAGTTGGATGCGGCTCTCGTTGAGGTGTCCCGTGTCATGCATGCGCTTTGCCAGTTCGATGTTGCGGTAGAGGTAGTCGATCGTCGAATCGGCCTGGTAGGGGGTGTATTCGTCGATCAGTTGTTGGTTGAGCATGTAACGCTGGGCGTCCGAGAAATCGGATTTTTTGAGGATGGTTTTCAGCGATTCGATCCGTTGTTCGCGGCTGGCGATGTAGGAGTCGCGGTGCGAGAGGGTGGCGTCGAGTTGCGAGAGCACGCTTTTCAGGTCGTCCTGGGCTGTGGCAGGCAGCGTTGCGGCGAGCAGCAGTACGGTAAACAGAAGGTTTCTCATGTGCGGACGGTTCTCAAGTTTGATCTAAACAAAGATAACAATAATCTCCGGAAAATCAACGGATGTCCTCAAAACCCGGATTCGGATCCGGGATGGTCGTCCGGTTTTGCCGTCGAACGGGCCGATTTTGCAGGGTTAAAATGGTTTATAAGACTTTTCCGGCGATTGGATCGGTTCGCAAGGATTCCGATCCGTCTACTTTTTTTTACAATCGTAAAATAATTAATATGCTGATTATTAGTAAATTATATTTTGGTGAATGGGTTTTCGATCTACAATTTCCTGTTTAATTTTTTTTCATGTCATTCAGGTTGGTTAATTTTATTTAAACGGAAACAAGGCGATTAAACGCTAATATTTTAAGAACCGCGCCTTACCTATTTATATTAACTTATAACTTAAAACCTTTAAATTCCTATGGCACATTTTTGCATGAAACTGCAAGCGGGCTGCCGGATCGGATGGATGCTGGTGCTGACGGCGATGCTGACCGCCTTCGCACCGGCTGCCGTCGCGCAGCAACTTACAGTAACGGGAACCGTCACCGACCAGTCGGGACAGCCTGTTATCGGAGCCACGATCATCGAGCAGGGAACTACGAACGGAACTACGACGGGCGTGGATGGCTCTTATACCCTGAAACTCAGAGGGGGGGGGAATTCTGCTAGCCTGGTTTTCCAGTCGCTCGGATTCGTTTCGCAGACGATTCCCGTCGGCGGCCGCACGAAGATCGACGTAAAACTCGCCGAGGATGCCGTGGCGCTCGATGCCGTGGTAGCCATCGGTTACGGTACGGTCAAGCAGAAGGACCTTACGACGGCCGTGTCGATCGTTAAGACCGACGACCTCGCGCGGCGTCCGATCACCTCGGCTTCGGGAGCCCTCCAGGGCAAAGCGGCCGGCGTGCAGGTCATCCAGCCCAACGGTGCGCCCGGCCAGGGCATGGTAGTCCGCGTCCGCGGCGCTTCGTCCATCACGTCGAGCAACGACCCGCTCTATGTGGTCGACGGCGTTCCCGTAGGCGAAGGCAACTACGCCATCGCCTACCTCTCTCCCAACGAGATCGAGTCGATGCAGGTGCTCAAGGACGCCTCGTCGGCCGCCATCTACGGTTCACGCGCCGCCAACGGCGTAGTGCTCATCACCACCAAGCAGGGCAGCCGGAAAAAAGGCCCCGAGATTTCGTTCTCGACCTTCGTCGGCGTATCGAAGGTGACCAAGAGCTACGACGTGCTCAACGCCCGGCAGTACCGCGACCTGATGGAGGAGAATGGCGCCGTGGCGGGACTTCCGGCCACGCTGACCGACGTGACCGACTGGTTCGACGAGACCTACTCGACGGGTGTCAACCAGAACTACCAGTTCTCGATCTCCAACGGCGATGAAAATTCGTCCTACTACCTGGGCGGTGGCTACACCGACGAAACGGGTATTATCAACACCACCTCTTCGGAGCGTTACAACGTGAAAGCCAGCTTCGAGAAGAAGATATTCAAATGGATTTCGGCCAACGCTTCGACGACCTTTTCGCACTACACTTCCAAGGGTTCGATCATCTCGGGGCAGGGCGCCAACCGCGCAGGCGTCGTGGTTTCGGCCATCACCACGCCGACCTATGCGCCGATCTGGGACTCCGAGAATCCCCAGCAGTACTACAACAATTTTTACGGCGCCAACCTCACTTCGCCGCTCGAAAATATGGCCCGTACGGACTATAACCAGGATGTCACCGACCGCCTGCTGCTCTCCGGCGGCCTGACGTTCTACCTGGCCAAGAACCTGACCTTCAAATCGACGGTCTCGATGGACCGCCGCTGGGTGCACTCGTCGTCGTTCCTCGACCCGATCCGTACGACCTACGGCCGCACGCTGCACGGCACGGCTTCGGATACCCGTTCCGACGACATGCGCATGATCTACGACAACATTCTCACCTGGAACAAGACCTTCGACCGCCACAACCTCGAAGTGATGGCCGGTACGTCGGCCACGACTTCGGTGTGGGAGCAGTTGAGCGGTTCGCGCACCTATTTCTCGTCGACCAACAACAACGCCATTCCCAACCTGAACGGCGGTAACAACGGCGGCGTCCGCGGCCAGGGCTACGGCAAGTCGGAGTGGTCGATCATGTCGTACCTGGCCCGTGTGTCGTACAACTACGACAGCAAGTACCTCGTGACGGCCAACTTCCGTGCGGACGGTTCCTCGAAACTGGCTCCCGGCCACCGCTGGGGTTATTTTCCCTCGTTCTCGGCCGCATGGCGCATTTCGGGCGAGAAGTTCCTGCGCGACGTAAGCTGGATCAACGACCTGAAACTGCGCGCCGGCTGGGGCCAGACGGGTAACCAGGCAGGCCTTACGGAGTACGGCTGGATGCAGCAGTACGGAACCAACTACTACGACTGGACGCTGACCGAGAACGCCCAGGCCGTGCCGACCGTCGGCGGACGTAGCAACATCAAAAACGAGGACCTTACGTGGGAGACCTCTTCGCAGACGAACATCGGCGTCGATTTCGCCCTGCTGAATAACCGGCTGAGCCTTTCGCTCGACTATTATTACAAGTATACCAAGGATATGCTGATGAGCGTGCCCCTGCCGTCGCCCTATCCGAACATCATGCGCAACGACGGCGAGATGTCGAACCAGGGTTTCGAGATCACGCTTTCGTCGGTCAACATCGCCAAGAAGGATTTCAACTGGTCGACCGACCTGAACGTTTCGGTCAACCGCAACAAACTCGAAAAACTCGGACTGAAGCAGGTTTACTACTACGCTACGACCTCCGACGCCACCAACGACAATGTCGTGCGTATGACGCCGGGCCAGTCGCTTTCGAAGTTCTGGGGCTACGTCTCCAAGGGTGTCGATCCCGAAACGGGCGACCTCGTTTACGAGGACCGCAACGGCGACGGCGAGATTACGCCGCTCGACAAGACCTGGATCGGCAACGCCAATCCCAAGTTCACGTTCGGCATGACCAACAACTTCTCGTGGAAGGGCATCAACCTGAACATCCTGATCACGGGTTCCTATGGCAACGACATCTTCAATGCCTCGCGCATCGAGACCGAGGGCATGGCTTCGGGCAACAACCAGACGACCACCGTGCTGCGCCGCTGGCGTATTCCGGGACAGCAGACCGACGTGTTCCGCTCGAACAACCCTTCGTGGAACGTGAAGAACTCGACCTACTGGGTCGAGGACGGCTCCTATCTCAAGGTGAAGAACATCACCCTGTCCTACGACATCACCTCGCCCAAGCTCAAGCGCATCAATATCACGCGTATCCAGCCCTACATTTCGCTCCAGAACTTCATTACCTGGACCGGCTACTCGGGTTACGACCCCGAGGTGAGCCAGTCGGAAAGCGCGACGCAGATGGGCATCGACTGGGGAACCTATCCCAACGTGCGCACGGTCGTCGTGGGCCTGAACCTCACTTTCTAACCACAGAAAACAGAACCGATTATGAAAAAGATATTTTTAATTGTCGCGGGTCTCTCGCTGGGGGTTGCCACCACGTCGTGCAGCCTTGAGAAATTCCCCGATACGATGTATGCCGAGAACAATACGTCCGGTACGGGTGATGCCGAGACGGCCATCAACACCCGCGAACTGCTCGAAGGCCAGCTTACGGCCATGTACAACTACATGAAGGGCGACCTTCAGACCTACTGGTATCAGCTGATCACGTTGGCCGAAAGCCGTGCCGACAATGCTTACGGAGCGGCGAACGAAGCCAAGACCATGACGATCGAACAGAACCTGATCGACAGCGACAACGAATTCGCCTCGAACCTGTGGAACTATTCGATGAATGCCGTGGACTATGCCAACCAGGTTATCTGCAACATCGACGTGGTGAAGGAGAACGATCCGTCGCTCACCGAGAAGGAGTACCAGGAGTGGCTCTCCGAAGCGCTCTGCTGGCGCGCTTATATCTGGATGAACATGATGCAGCTCTTCGGCGAAATTCCGATGCTGACCGAGATTCCGCCCGCCATCAACGCCGGGAACATCGAGGAGGTCTATCCGCTCTATTTTCCTGCACGCGTGTCGAAAGAGACTGTCGGCGAGCAGATCGTCAAGGACATCGAGGAGTATGCCTGCAAGTATGCCCCGGACATGGACGCCTCGAACAAATTCAGGATTACCAAGGGCTTCGCCTACGGCCTGATGGCCCGCTTCTACTCCATGCGCGAGTTCCGCGACTGGTCGAAGGTGATCACGGCCTGCCAGGCGGTCGAGGGCATGGGGTACAGCCTCTGCGACAAGTACGGCGACCTGTGGGCCTACACCACCGGCGATACGGGTATGGCGGCCATAAACACCCGCGAGTCGATTTTCGAAGTGCAGTGGACCAGCCAGACTTCGGGTTCGTGGATGTGGATGATGTTCCACCGCAACGCCTACGTTCCGAGCGACAGTTTCTCGTGGGGCAAGTGGAGTACGCCGTCGCGTAACCTGACGAAGGCCTACGATGCCGAGGGCGACACCGAGCGCAAGGACGCTTCGGTTATCTACGACGAATGCGGCTGGTCATACCGGTATCCCAGCGATGCGTATGCCTTCATGCACAAATTCCCGACCAACGTGACGCCGGTTTATGTGATGCGTCTGGCCGAGATCAAACTGCTGCACGCCGAAGCGCTGGCCAACACGGACGATCCGGGCGGCGCCGCCGACATCGTGGACGAGATTCGCGACCGCGCCGGTATCGACAAACTGACCGCGTCGCAGCGCGCTTCGGCCGACCTGATGCGCGCAGCCGTGCTGCACGAACGCCGCCTGGAGCTGGCCATGGAGGGCTTCCGCTGGTTCGACCTGATGCGCTACGGCGACAATTATTCGAAGTTGTTCGAAATCTGCGATGGCGTCAACATCAAGGGTTCCGCTTCCTATGACTCTTATTTCCAGCCCCGCCGTGCGATGAACGACAACCGCGTGCTGATGCCGGTTCCGACTTCGGTGTTGGAGGACAATACCAACATCGAGCAAAACCTGGGCTATTAACCTTAAAAATACGATTCAACCATGAAATTCACGATCAATAACAACCTGCGCCTGCTGACCTGTTCGCTGTTGCTTGCCGGAGCGGTCTGCTGCTCCAGCGGAAACGGCGACGACCCTACGCCGGGACCCGATCCCGTACCCGCTGGGTCCGACGTTTACTCCTATGTCACTTCGGCCAACGGTAACCGCCTTTTCACGGAGGAGAGGCTCGACTATTCGAAGGTCTCGATGTCGCCCTACCGGGTGACGCTCGATCCTTCGACGACCTACCAGACCGTCGACGGGTTCGGTCCGGCCATCACCGGCGCCACGTGCTACAACCTGATGAAGATGTCGCAGGCCGACCGCACGGCGATTCTCAAAAAATGCTTCGATCCCGAGACCGGCGCCGGATTCAGTTTCATCCGCGTACATATCGGCGGCTCGGACTTCTCGATGGGTGAATACACCTGCTGCGACCAGGAAGGCATCGAGTTCTTCGCCATTCCCGCCGTTGAGAAGGAGGGTATCTTCCCCGTCCTGAAAGAGATTCTGGCCATCAACCCCGACGTTAAGATCATGGGTTCGCCCTGGTCGTGTCCCCGGTGGATGAAAGGCACGCTCACCGATCCTTCGAAGCCCTACAACGCGTGGACCAGCGGTCGCCTGAATCCCGCCTATTACGACGACTATGCCGAGTACTTCGTGCAGTGGGTGACCGAGATGGAAGAAAACGGCTTCCCGATCTACGCCGTCACGATGCAGAACGAACCGCTGAACAAGGGCAATTCGATGTCGCTCTACATGCCGTGGGAAGACCAGCGGGATTTCGTCAGGAAGCTCGGCCCCGCATTCCAAAAGGCAGGCATCGGGACCAAGATACTTTGCTACGACCACAACTATAACTACGACGGCGTTTCGGGTCAGGAGAACTATCCGCTCAACATCTACGCCGACGGCGATGCTTCACAGTGGATCGACGGTTCGGCATGGCACAACTATGGCGGCAGCGTCTCCGAACTGGACAACATCCTGCGGGCGGCTCCCGACAAGACGATTTACTTCACCGAGGCTTCGATCGGCACGTGGAACTACAATTTCGAAAGCTGCGTGATTGACGATTTCGAGTCGATCTTCATGGGGACGCTGAGCCGCATGGGCAAGGGCGTGCTGCTGTGGAACCTTATGCTCGACGACAAGGGCGCGCCCAACCGCCCCGGAGGCTGCACGACCTGCTACGGCGCTATCGAGATCAGCTCGTCGGACTACAAGACGCTCAAGTACAACAGCCACTACTACGACCTGGCGCAATGCGCCAAAGTCATTCAGCCGGGGGCCGTACGTATCGGTGCATCGGGCTATGCGGCTTCGGGACTGAGCTACCTGGCATTCAGCAATCCCGACGGCTCGAAGGCTTTCATCGCGCTCAACAAGGGCACGGCCGAGCAGACCGTCGCCGTATACGAAACCGCCGACCGCTCGTTCAAATACACCATCCCGGCCAAGTCGATCGCCTCGTTCCGCTGGGGAGCAGGGGCCGAAAACTAACCTTTAAAATTCGCAGAACATGAAAACGCTGAAATACATTGCCTTGTCGCTGCTCGTTGCGGCCAGCACGACGGCGTGCAAGGACGATCCCGAACTGCAAACCACCGACATCGGTCCCGAGATGACCGTCGTTTCGGTCGATGCGTCGGGCGTCTACGGCGGCAAGGTCGACTTCGAGGTGGCGATGACCGACCGTTATCCGCTTTCGACGCTCAAGGCGCAGATTTTCTTCGACGACGAAATGGTCGCCGAGGAGGTGATCCGCACCAAGACCGACGGAACCTATAAAGGAGCCGTGACGCTTCCCTTCTATAAGAATATTCCCGACGGCGAGGCCACGCTGCGCCTCGTGGGTCAGAACATCCGCTTCGGACAGACGACCGTCGAGCGCCCGCTCGCCGTGTCGCGTCCCAAACCTGCTTACCTGAATTTTGTTCTCAACGACGTGGAGTACCGCATGGAGCCTACGTGCAACGACTACGAGTACGCCGTGACGGACGATTTCCCGCAGAAGCCGCAGGGTTATATTTCGACGCCGGAACTCGACGACGCGGGTTCGGTGGTGACTTTCGGTTACGATACGGAGACCGCCGGCATCGTGGCAGACTCGACCGACCCGATTCCTTACGCCAATTCCAACGCCGGGGAGTTTACGATCACCTTCAACCTGAAGACCTTCGAAGGCTCGCCCTTTATCAAACTGCTCTTCGACGGCACGGAGATGACGATGCTCGATAACGACAATTATTACATCGTTACCACGCTGACGCAGAACCAGGCCTACACGCTGACGGGTGTTGCGGATTTCGCCGACTGGAACGTCGACCTCGACTTCTTCGAGCGCAAGAACGCTTCGAACCCCGAAGAACTGAGCTTCCTGCCGATGACGGGCATGTACAAGGTGACGGCCAACTTCAAGCACAGCTACCTGAAGATCGAGGCCATGAAGTCGGCAACCGAACTCGCTACGCTCAACGACGACGGCTCGGGGGCTATCTGGGCCATTGGTGGTACGGAGGTCGGTAAACCGACGCTGAAAAATGCGTATGGCTGGAGTCCTGAGGACGGCGGCATGTGTCTGGCGCGCGTCGCCGACAAGAAGTACCAGTTGACGCTCGTCGCGGGTATCTCGATCAACGCTTCGTCGTTCGATTTCAAGTTCTTCCACCAGAAGACCTGGGGCGGCGAGTTCGGCGGCAAGGACATTACGACCGCGAGCGACATCGTGAAAATCAGCGATTCGGGCAACCTGGGTCTTGTCGAAGGCAAGACGCTCGACCTGGGCGGCATCTACCGCTTCACGGTGGACGTTACGGGCGGCAATACGGCTGCTGTGCTGACCGTCGAGAAGGTGGGTGAGCAGCAGCTTCCGCCTGCCGACATCACCGTCAACGGGACGCAGATGACCCAGATCGATGTGGATAACTACCAACTGGAACTCGACCTGACGCAGGGCCAGACGCTGACGCTGGGCGGCGGCGACGCTTTCACCCCGGCGTGGATTAATCCCGATTTCTTCGAAGCGGTTTCCGCGACGAGCGTCAAACTGGTTCCCGTCGCAGGCAAGTACCGTATCACGGCCAATCTTGCGACCAAGGTGATCGACGCACTGGTGCTCAAAGCCGACGGTTCGGGGCTTGCCACGTTGGGCGACGACGGCCACGGAGCGGTCTATTTCATCGGTTACGGCATCGGTTCGCCCGCGGCGGCCGACCAGCCCGGCTGGACTACGGAGAAGGGTGTTTGCGTGCCCGAATCCGCACCCGGTATCTATAAGATGACGGCGCAGGCAGGACTGGAGGGCAGTACGACCCTCGGTCAGCGCTTCCGCGTAAGCGGCTGGAGCGGCAAGTTCTTCAAGAACCGCGGCTGGGACGGCTTGGGTACGTTCTCGCTGGCGCCGGGCACGGAGGCTTTCCTGTCGATCGCCGGGGACGGAAATATCGAGATCGCTTCGGGAGTTACGCTCGACGAGGGTGCGACCTACTGCCTGACGCTCGACGTGACGGCCGGAAATGACAAGCCCGTTCTGTCGATGGTTAAGAAATAATTACTAATTTTGCATCACGGAGTGCGCAGCCTCTCGACTGCGCACTCCGTTTGCAAACACATAATCTTTTTCCCAAAATGAAGAACAGAACATTGATAAAGGGCCTTGCTGCGCTTTGTGCCTTTACGGCCGTCGCCTGCGGCGGCGGACAGCAGGCGCAGAGCGGCGTTGCGGTTTACCTCGACGAGTCGCAGCCCATCGAAAAACGGGTCGAGGACGCCCTCGCGCGCATGACGCTCGAAGAGAAAGTCGGCCTGCTCCACGCCCAGTCGAAATTTTCGTCGGCAGGCGTTCAGCGGCTGGGCATTCCCGAGGTGTGGTGCACCGACGGCCCCCACGGAATCCGTCCCGAAGTGCTGTGGGACGAGTGGGACCAGGCCGGCTGGACCAACGACTCGTGTACGGCTTTTCCCGCCCTGACGTGTCTGGCCGCGACGTGGAATCCCTCCATGTCGGCCCTTTACGGCAAATCCATCGGCGAAGAGGCCCGCTACCGCGAAAAAGATGTCCTGCTGGGCCCGGGCGTGAACATCTACCGCACGCCGCTCAACGGCCGCAATTTCGAATATATGGGTGAAGATCCCTATCTCTCGTCGCGCATGGTCGTTCCCTATGTCCAGGGCGTGCAGCAGAACGGCGTGGCCGCCTGCGTCAAGCATTTCGCACTGAACAACCAGGAGGTGCACCGCCACGGCATCGACGTTATCGTCGACGACCGTGCGCTCAACGAAATCTACCTTCCGGCGTTCAAAGCCGCGGTCGAAGAGGGCGGCACGTGGGCCATTATGGGCGCTTACAATAAATATAAGGGCCAGCATTGCTGCCACAACCAGTACCTGCTGAACGACATCCTGAAACGCGACTGGGCCTTCGACGGCGTGGTTATTTCCGACTGGGGCGGTGTGCACGATACGAAACAGGCTGTCGAGAACGGTCTCGACATGGAGTTCGGGTCGTGGACCAACGGCCTGAACTGGGGAGCCAGCAACGCCTACGATAATTATTACCTCGCCAATCCCTACCTCGACCTGCTTCGCAAGGGCGAGGCTTCGGCCGACGTGCTCGACGACAAGGCCCGCCGCGTGTTGCGCCTGATTTTCCGCACGGCGATGAATTCGCGCAAACCCTTCGGATCGCTCAATTCGCCCGAACACACGGCCGCTGCGCGCCGCATCGCCGGCGAGGGTATGGTGTTGCTGAAAAACGACAATAAAGTGCTTCCCATCGACCTTGCCAGCGTAAAAACGATCGCCGTCGTGGGTGAGAACGCCGTCAAGATGATGACCGTCGGGGGAGGTTCCTCGTCGCTCAAGGTCCGCCACGAATATACGCCGCTCGAGGGCATCCGTGCCGCTGTGGGCGATAAGGCCGAAGTGATTTACGAGCGCGGTTACGTCGGTGACGTGACGGGCGACTACAACGGCGTGAAAACGGGTCAGGACCTTTCGGAGAAACGTTCCGAGGAGGCGCTGATCGCCGATGCCGTAGCTGCGGCCCGCAAAGCCGATGTCGTGCTTTTCATCGGCGGTCTGAACAAGAGCGGCCACCAGGACAGCGAGGGCGACGACCGTACCCAGTACGGCCTTCCCTATGCACAGGACCGGGTGATCGAGGCGCTTGCCGACGCGAATCCCAACCTGGCGGTAGTGGTCATTTCGGGCAATGCCGTGGCGATGCCGTGGATCGAACGCGTTCCGGCGGTGCTGGAGGCCTGGTTCTCGGGCTCGGAGACGGGCAATGCGTTGGCCGACGTGGTGTTCGGTGCGGTGAATCCCTCGGGGAAGCTGCCCTTCACGTTCCCCGTGCGGCTGGAGGACAACAGCGCGCATGCGCTGGGCGAATATCCCGGTACGGATTCGGTGCGGTATAACGAGAGCATTTTCGTCGGCTACCGCTGGCACGACAAACAGGCGCTCAAGCCGCTGTTTGCCTTCGGCCACGGTCTGAGCTATACCACTTTCTCCGTCGGCAACGTGAAAGCCGACCGCGCGACGCTTGCGGCGAACGGCCGCATCCGGGTTTCGGCCGAGGTGACCAACACGGGCGACCGTGCCGGTGCAGAGGTCGTCCAGCTTTATATCGGCGACGAGGAGTCGTCGCTGCCGCGTCCGGTGAAAGAGTTGAAAGGCTTTGAAAAGGTATCGCTGAACCCCGGCGAGACGCAGACGGTGACTTTCGAGATTACACCCGATATGTTGCAGTACTACGACGACACGAAGGGTGCGTGGGTTTGCGAACCGGGAGCCTTCACGGCCTATGTCGGCGTCGCTTCGGACGATATCCGCGGCACGGCCGGGTTTGAACTGAAATAGCCGGCAGGCTCGAATGAAAAGTCCGCGACCCTTCGGGGCCGCGGACTTCTTTTATTCCGTAAGAATGTAATACAAGGCGTGTCGCCGCAGGGGATGCCCCTCGGGCAGTGCGGGGTGGTTGAACTCCCCGACGCACTCCATGCCGATCTTCTGCATCACGCGCCGGGAACGTTCGTTCCCGACGTAGGCGAAGGCGCTCAGTTCCGGAATGCCGAGTTTCGCGGCGAAGGCCACGCAGGCCCGGGCGGCCTCTGTGGCGTAGCCCTGTCCCCAGGCGTCGTAGCGCAGGCGCCAGAGGATTTCGATCTGCCCCTCCAGGCCGCCGGAAAACGTGATCCGGTGCAGGCCCGTAAATCCCAGCAGTTCACCGTCCGAAAGGCGTTCGACGGCGTATACTCCGAATCCTTCGGTCGAAAATTCGTCGCGGATGCGGTCGAGCATTTGTGCCGATTCTTCGGGGGTGAGCGGTGCGGGAAAAAACTCCATGACGCGCTCGTCGGCGTTCATGGCAGCAAATTCGGGCAGGTCTTTCTCCCGCCATGCGCGCAGCGCGAGGCGGGGCGTTTTGGGTGGGAATAACATCGTTGCGTATTTTTCGGAACCTCCTGTCCTTCTGGTAAAACGGCGGAACATGAACCGGATAATCCCTGTTTTGTCGTTATATTGCCGATCGGTATTTTGGTTAAGCGGTGTAGGGCGGATCGGTCTTATGTCGTTCTGTCGTCTGTCGAATCCGGCGCCTTATGCCTGCGGAGCGAGACCGAAACCGTGTTGCTTCATTGCCTCTCCCCTGAAATCCGGCGCTTTGCTCCGGTTACTCGGCGACCTCCTTTTTCGAGCGTTTGCGCGAATTGATGGTCAGGTAGCGTTGCAGGGTCTGCTGCAACCGGACGGGGTCGATCCGCTGGCGTATTTCACCGGCCTGGGCGATGGATATTTCGCCCGTCTCCTCCGAGACGACGACGATGATGGCGTCCGAAATTTCGCTCATGCCGATCGCTGCGCGGTGGCGCGTGCCGAACGACTTGGGCACGTCGCTCTGCGTCACCGGAAGGATGCACTTCGCCGCCACGATCCGGTCGCCTTCGATCAGCACCGCACCGTCGTGCAGCGGGGCGTTTTTGAAGAAAATGTTCTTGAGCAGCGCCGTCGAAACCTTGGCGTCGATGGCGATGCCGCCTTCGGCGATCAGCCGCAGGTCGCTTTGCTGGCCGATGACGATCAGCGCTCCGGTTTTCGTGTCCGACATCTCGCGGCAGGCCGTGACGATCGGCACGACATTGGTCTGCACGGTGTCCTCGCCCGTCGAGAAGATGCGGGTGATGAAGTTGAAATGTTTCTGGCGCATGCCGATCATCTGGAGGAACCGCCGCAGTTCGGGCTGGAAGACGATGATCAGCGCAATGGCTCCCACCGAAATCAACTGCCCGAGGATCGTCGACAGCAGTTCCATGTTCAGGGCCCGTACGACTACCCACAGCAGGTAGACGGCGATGATCCCCGAAAGGATATACGGCGCATTGGTTCCTTTGGTCATGCGGTATATCCAGTACATGATCACAGCCACCAGGATGATGTCTATCAGGTCGACGAATGTAAACGGAACGAATCCCATCGTGTGTCAGAAAATTTATCAGGTTTCAGTTATCGTACAAAGATAATGCTTGCCTGCTGCAATGCCAAATTTATTCGGGCGTTGCCGGGTGCGTCTGCCCGGGCAGCGTTTTATCTTTGCAAATGTACTAAAAAAATACCGACTTCCACCTTATGGGGAAGCCGGTTTTTATTCTCCGTGGGCGGGGCTACTTTTTCGGGGCATTTTTGTCGGCTGCGTACAGCTCGTTGACCTTAGCCAGCACGGTAGGCGTGATGTTGAGCGTCGAGTCGGCGTCGATCAGCGCCGAGGCGTTGATGATCAGCTTGTACTGCTTGCCGCTGTTGATCTCCTGCACGGCGCGGTGCAGCAGGTCCTGTGCGCGGTTGGTGAATACATAGTTCTCCTCGTCGAGCGTCTGGGCTTCCTTCTGGGCGTTCGTCTGGTAGGACGCGGCGCGCTGCTGGAGACGTTCCTGCTGTGCCTGTGCGTCACGCGAGGTAATCAGCCCCTTCTCGTATTTCTGCTGCAACTGGGCGGCTTCGGCCTGGAGGCCCTGTTCGCGCTGGGCCCAGCTCTTCTGTGCCTTTTCGGTCTTTTCCTGGAGCGCTACGCCTTCGTTTTTGTAAAGATCGCACTGAGCCAGCACGGCTTCGACCTGGACATAAGCTATGTCGCTCGAAACAACCTGCTGCGCCGCGGTTTCAGCCGCAGCTTCGGCCTGCTCCGTGGTCTTCGTGCCGCAGGCCGCGAGGACAAGGGCTACAGCCAGCGCCGGAAAGAGAGTTCTTTTCATATTGAATTTTTGTTTGTTAGTTAATTATTCAGCATTTGAGACACAAAGGTAAAAAAAAATCTTTACTTTTGCCCAACCCGCAATAAAATTTGAAATCCATGTACGAATACATCAAAGGCTCAGTCGCCGAAGTGGCTCCCGCATACGCAGTTATCGACGCCGGCGGGGTAGGCTACTACCTCCATATTTCGCTCGAAACCTACGCCGCGATCGAACACGATACCGAGACCAAACTCTACGTCCATTATGTCGTGCGCGAGGATGCGCAGCTGCTCTACGGCTTCTCGACGAAGGCCGAACGCGAGTTGTTCCGCCTTTTGATCAGCGTTTCGGGCGTAGGCGGCAATACGGCCCGCATGATCCTCTCGACCTACTCGCCGCGCGAGTTGCAGGGGATCATCACGGCGGGCAATGCCGTGCTGCTGAAGAATGTCAAGGGGCTGGGCCTCAAGACGGCGCAGAAGATCATCGTCGAACTGAGCGGCAAGCTCGTGGCGCTGGGGGCCGATGCCGGCGAGGCGCTGCCCGCTGTCGGCGGCAACTTCGACGAGGCCCTCGCCGCGCTGGTCATGCTGGGCTTCGCCCGCGCCTCGGCCGAAAAGGTGCTGCGTTCGGTCCTGCGCTCTTCGCCCTCCGCTTCGGTCGAGGAGCTGATCCGCATGGCGCTCAAAAATCTTTAAAAAAAGCCCGGATAGCCGAAAAAAATACCATTTGTGTAGTTGTAAATTTAATTTATTCGAAAATAACCCTCCGAAAGTCTGACTTAACTTTGTTTTGGCTGGATTTTGTCTTATCTTTGCGACGCCTAACAAAATAAGCCTCTTTAATTTCTATGGAAGGGATTCCGTTTGGATTTATTTTTATCCTGCTCGGCTTCTTTGCCGTTGCTATTGTGTTGACTATCATTGCTATTGCGTGGAAGCAGCGCAAGTTGCAGCGACTTACCAACCCGCGTAAGGATTATTACAGGAAAAAGGAATAACCGATTTTTCCTCTTTTTTCGACACGCCCGCATGCAAAGCGGGCGATTTTTTACGTTTCTTCTTCGTAAATCGGATTGTTTTTGTAAATTTGCACGATTGTATGCTGATGAAACGAATACTCACTACACTTTTTTGCGCCCTGCCCCTGCTGTTTTGCGGTTGCTCGGAGGAGGAGGACATCCTTCCCGAACAGCGTACGAAGATCGTGTCGTTCCTCGAAAAGAGCCATGCGCCGACGCTGATTCCGGATTCGCAGCTTGAAGAGGGCAGCACGCAGGCATTCTACACGGTTTCAGGCAATACGGTATACAGGTATATCGATAATTTCTACCGGGAAAACCGGGACAGCAATCCGGAGGTTACCGCCTCGGCGAAGGTGACCATTACCTTTCGGGCCTACATTTTCAACTATGCGACTATCTCCGATACCACCGCGCCTTTCTACACGAACGATCCGAACTGGCAGAAGGCCCTGGAGGATGCGGGGCTGACGCCCGGAGCGTGGTCGTTCGAACCGATTACACTCGATATGCGCGGCGACATACTAAACGGTCTCCGGCATGCGTTACTTGGTTGTCGCGAGAATGACCAGGTCGAAGCTTACATGACTTATAACATGGCTTTCGGGGACAAATATGTGAGTGTAATTCCGAAAGAGAGCCCTATTGCCTGGTTTTTCGAGATCAGCCAAGTGGAATACGACGAATAAACAGAACACCGAATATATAGAATTGCAGAACAAGATATGAAGTTGATCACCCGTTTTCTCTACCTCTCGGCAGCCGGCATCATGCTGCTGACATCCTGCGCCAAAGAGCAGACCGAGTCGTACGACAAATTCGAGAACCAGGCCCTCGAGGCGTGGATGACGCAGCACCGCAAGGACCTGCTGAAGAACTACCAATCCGAAGGCGGTTACTACGTCGAAGTCCTTGAGGCCGGAGATGCGCAGGCTGCCCCGGTAAACGATACCGCCTGCTGGGTGAAATTCGATTTCTCGGGCCGCGACCTGAGCGGCAATATCGTTCTCACGCGCCGTGCCGGCGAGGCCTACCAGGTCGGAACGTTCACCAAATATACCCACTACGTACCTTTCTACCGCTATTGCGGTACGGAGAATACGAGCCTGATGGAGGGGACTTACCTCGCCATGCGCAATACGCTGCACCTCGATCCGGGCTATGCCGCTTCGAAGGGGGTCGATCCCGAGTTCCTGCTGCGTGAAGGCTCCAAGATCCGGCTTTACATGCCTTCGCGCATCGTCGGTTCCGGCGGCGTGGAGGGCGACGGCGGCTATGAGGGCCAGTTTACGCTCAGCTCCAAGCGTCCGTTCATCGTCGAAATGGAGATTTGCGATACGGTCAAGAATCCGCTGGAAGCCGAGGGTACGGTGGTCGACGCATTCTGCGAGGCCAACGGCGGGGTCGTGATGTTCACCAAGGACGGCGAGGACGATTCGGAGAAGCGCCCGACCGATCCCGACGATGAAAAGCATCCCTACAAACGCGCCGAGCGCTGGGTAAGCGCCTGCGACACCGTGGCACAGCTCTATGTCGATGTCCGCTACGATCCGTCCAAGGAGATTGCCGGCGATAAGTTTTCCTTCTCGTTCCCCGTCGGAACGAAACGCAATGAGCCGTACAACGTAGGCTTCGAGCCTTACAACGGTTCCGACTTGGAAAAGAAGATCGCTGAGGCGCTCGTAAAACGGTTCCACGGCGAGGGCGACGACTACGAAGCCTATAAGGGCGTTGCGGACCTCGAAGCCGACTCTGTCGGAATGGAAGGCACGGCCAAGATCTGGTATATCGGCCGCTTCCTCGACGGTTTCATCTTCGATACGAATATCGACGAGGTGAAGCAGATTATCTACGGCGAGGTGCGCTCAACCGGTTCGGCGCACTCGTACGACGTGCAGAATCCCGATCTGATAACCGCATTCTATTATACCGTTCCCAACCTCAAATACGGCCAGTGGGCGGCGTTTATCACCACGTCGACCAATGCCTACGGTACGACCGGCAAAAGCGGCGGTACGAATACGTCCACTTCGGGCGGTTATACGTCGAGCTACTACGATTACCTGAACTACCTGAACTATTCGCAGAGCTATTACGGCAATAACGGCTATTACGGCGGTTATTACGGCGATTATTACGGTTACGGCGGTCTGGGCGGCTATGGTTACGGCGGCGGTTATTACGGCGGTTACGGCGATTACTACGATTCGGGCGAGACTACGACCACGACCGAAGTGTATACGGATATTCCGCCCTTCACGCCGATGATTTTCCAGTTCTACATCGAGCCCGAGGAATAAATCTTCTGCCGGCTGCGGAAAGTTTTCCGTGCCCCGGGAAAATAAAAAGCTCCTGCTTCGGCAGGGGCTTTTGTTTTGTAACTGTGGGACTTCCGCTTTTTTTCGTTCTGCGGCTATATTTATTGCACTTTTTCAGGCAGAAATTTTGCAGTTCCGCAAAATTGTATTAACTTAGTTGTGCAGAACTATCAACCAAAAATTCAACGGATATGATTATCACATTTAACGAGTTGCGCCGTATCAAGGACCGGTTGCCCAGCGGCAGCTCGCAGCGCATTGCAGATGAGTTAGGAATCGATGTAGACACAGTCCGCAACTACTTCGGAGGCAAGCATGAGGCAAAGGAATGCGTCGGTGTGCACTTCGAAGCGGGGCCGGACGGCGGTGTTGTCACGTTGGACGATACGACGATTCTCGACGTTGCGATGCGCATCCTGAGCGAGCAGTAACAGCTATACGATTTATTTGTCCGGCATCTGCCGGTAAGGGCCTGCGTTGAGCAGGCCTTTTTGTTTTCAATTCTCCTGCTCGCCTGAACCCTGCTTCTTAAGCGGGCTGTCAAAATGCCGTGCGACAACCCGCTGCATGGCATTCTTTCTGCCATCCGGCTGACAATTTGGCAGAGATTGCCGATTGGTACGACCTTTGTTCGATTTAAGGGCGTAACCGGCAGCCGGAGTCCGAAGAAGCCCGGGCCTGCCGAATACGAAACCGAAAAATAAACAATTAAAACATATTTATTATTATGGCAAAGATTATTGGTATTGACTTAGGAACCACGAACTCCTGCGTAGCAGTGATGGAGGGCAACGAGCCCGTTGTAATCCCCAACTCCGAGGGACACCGCACGACCCCGTCGGTCGTGGCGTTCACCGCCGACGGCGAGCGTAAGGTCGGAGACCCCGCAAAGCGTCAGGCTATCACCAACCCCAAGCGTACGGTCTTCTCGATCAAGCGTTTCATGGGCGAGGCTTACGACAAGGTGACCTCCGACATCGCACGCGCTCCCTATGCGATCGTCAAGGGTGACAACAACACCCCGCGTGTCGACATCGACGGCCGCCAGTACACTCCGCAGGAGATTTCGGCCATCATCCTGCAGAAGATGAAGAAGACGGCCGAGGACTACCTGGGTCAGGAGGTTACGGAAGCCGTCATCACGGTTCCGGCTTATTTCTCCGACTCGCAGCGTCAGGCTACGAAGGAGGCGGGTGAGATCGCCGGCCTGAAGGTCCGCCGTATCATCAACGAGCCGACGGCCGCCGCACTGGCCTACGGTCTGGACAAGAAGTCGAACGACCAGAAGATCGCCGTGTATGACCTCGGCGGCGGTACGTTCGATATTTCGATCCTCGAACTGGGCGACGGCGTCTTCGAGGTGAAGTCGACCAACGGTGACACGCACCTGGGCGGCGACGACTTCGACCACGTGCTGATCGACTACATGGCCGAGGCGTTCAAGGCCGAGCACCAGATCGACCTGCGCCAGGACCCGATGGCCCTGCAACGTCTGAAGGAGGCTGCCGAGAAGGCGAAGATCGAACTTTCGTCCTCGACTACGACGGAGATCAACCTTCCGTATATCATGCCCGTCAACGGCATTCCGCAGCACCTCGTGATGTCGCTTACCCGCGCCAAGTTCGAGCAGTTGTGCGACCACCTGATCCGCAAGACCATCGAACCTTGCAAGCTGGCGCTGCGCGATGCAGGCCTGGATGCCTCGCAGATCAACGAAGTGATTCTCGTGGGTGGTTCGACCCGTATTCCCGCGATCCAGAAGATCGTCGAGGAGTTCTTCGGTAAGACTCCGAACCGCTCGGTGAACCCCGACGAAGTCGTGGCTATCGGTGCGGCTATCCAGGGCGGTGTCCTGACGGGCGAGGTGAAGGACGTGCTGCTTCTCGACGTTACGCCGCTGTCGCTGGGTATCGAGACCCTGGGCGGTGTGATGACGAAGCTCATCGACGCCAACACCACCATCCCGACCCGCAAGTCGGAGGTTTTCTCGACGGCTGCCGACAACCAGCCTTCGGTGGAGATCAATGTTTGCCAGGGCGAGCGTCCGCTGGCCCGCGACAACAAGTCGATCGGCCGCTTCCACCTCGACGGCATTCCCGCCGCACCGCGCGGTGTGCCGCAGATCGAAGTCACGTTCGACATCGACGCCAACGGTATCCTGAACGTTTCGGCCAAGGACAAGGGCACGGGCAAGGAGCAGAAGATCCGCATCGAGGCTTCTTCGGGCCTTACCGAGCAGGAGATCCAGCGCATGCGCGACGAGGCCAAGGCCAACGAGGAGAAGGACAAGGCCGAGAAGGAGCGTATCGACAAGGTCAACGCCGCCGACTCGAATATCTTCACCACCGAGAAGCAGCTCAAGGAGTACGGCGAGAAACTGCCCGCCGACAAGAAGGCCGCCATCGAGGGCGCTCTGGCCAAGCTGAAGGAGGCGCACAAGAATGCTGACGTAGCCGCTATTGATACCGCCATGGCCGAGCTGAACGCCGCATGGCAGGCAGCTTCGCAGGACATCTACGCCCAGCAGCAGGCCCAGCAGGGTGCACAGCCCGGAGCCGACGCAGGCCACGAGGCGCACAATGCCGGCCAGCAGGGCGGCGGCAACGACGGCCAGCCCGAGGACGTGGAGTTCGAAGAGGTTAAGTAAAACCTCCGGGGCAACACCCCGCCAATCATAACGCGAAGAGCGCGGTTCCGGAAACGGGACTGCGCTCTTTTTTTGCCGGGGAGGTAAAAATCGCTATATTCGCCTTCAAAAATTGATTCCGATGGCTTGGTTGTATCTGATTTTTGCGGGGCTTTTCGAGATGGGATGGCCCCTCGGCTTTAAATTGGCGGACCTCAATCCGCGTTACCATTTTCTGTTCCTGGCCGTTTCGGTCGTTTCGATGGGCATAAGCGGCTGGCTGCTGTACTTGGCCCAGAAGACGATTCCGATGGGTACGGCCTATATGATCTGGACGGGTATCGGCGGCGTGGGGACCGTGATCCTCGGGATCGTCTTTTTCCACGATGCCGTGACCTTCTGGCGGATGTTTTTCCTGTCGCTGGTCTTCATCGGCATCGTCGGCCTGAAGATGGTGCACTAGGCTCGTTCCGCCCGCCACATTCCGTAGAGGATCAGCGCCGCGCCGGCCAGTGCCGCGAGGGTAATCCGCTCGCCGATGCAGAGTGCCGCCACGACGATCGTTACCAGCGGATTGATGTAGATATAGTTGGTTGTCCGCACGGCTCCCAGCTTGTGCATCGCGGCGTTCCAGAGCACATAGCAGAGCATCGATGCGACGACGCCCAGGAAGAGCAGGTTGCCCCATACGAGGGGGCGCGACAGCACCTCCCGGCTCACGTCGAAAGGCTGGAAAGCAAAGACCGGAAGGATCGTCAGAAGTCCGTAAAAAAAGACTTTCCGGGTGATGAAAATAGCGGGGTAGCGGCCGCCGATGCGTTTGATTACCAGCGAATAGACCATCCACAGCAACGCCGCCGAGAGCGCCAGCATATCGCCCCGCGGCGAGAGGCGCAACACGAAGTGGCCGTTCAACACCACGAGCACCATGCCTGCGAATGCCAGCGCCGACCCTGCGATTTGCCGCCGCGTCATCCGTTCGCTGCGGTAGAGCAGGCTCAGCAGTACGGCGGTCCATACCGGAGCCGTGCAGACGATCAGCGAGACGTTCGAGGCCGGGGCGTATTCCAGGGCGATGTTTTCGGTCAGGAAATAGAGCGATCCGCCGCTCAGTCCTGCGGCTGCCAGCAACAGTTCGTCGCGCAGGTTCGCGGCCCACAGGCGCTTGCGGGCGAAGGGCCAGATGCAGACGTAGGCCATGGCGAAGCGCAGGAAGAAGATCTCCGCCGGGGTCAGCGAATTGGCGATGAGGACCTTCGTCGAAACGAACGTCGCGCCCCACACTGTCACCGTGAACAGCGCCGCAATGTGGTATTTGTATTCCGTGTATTTTGTCATGCGGCTCCAAAAATACGGATTTTTTGCCGTTTGACGCCATTTTCCTCCCTTGCGGGCCCTATTATTTAATTCTTTTTTTCTATCTTTGCGTGCTATTGTGCGTAATGACAACAATTACAACAAATAATAACAACTATTTTTTACTCAAATGCAAAGTAAAGGTTTCATTAAACTCATTGCGGTCCTGCTGGCTCTCGCTTGTGTTTATCAACTCTCGTTTACGTTCAAAACACGTGGCGTAGAGAAGAAGGCGGCTGCTTATGCCGCGCAGTTCCCCATCGACCAGCGGGCCGATGCGGAGCAGCATTACCTCGATTCGGTGCAGAACCTGCCGGTTTACAACCTGGGTTTCCGCAAATTCACCTACAAGGAGTGTAAGGAGAAGGAGCTGAACCTGGGTCTGGACCTCAAGGGCGGTATGAACGTCATGCTGGAGGTGCAGGTCGAGGATGTCGTGAAGGCATTGGCCGGCGACAGCCAGAACGACCCCGCTTTCATCGAGGCGATCGGCGTGGCCAACGAGGCAATGAAACAGGGCTCTTCGACGGACTATGTATCCGATTTCGTGAAGGCGTATTCGCGCATTTCGAACGGCCGTCCCATCGCCGAGCTTTTCGTAAGCCCCGATCGTAAGGACATTACGCTCGAAAGCTCCGATTCCGATGTCGAGAAGATCCTCAAGAAGGAGACCGAGGCCGCTATCGGTGCTTCGTTCAACGTGTTGCGCAGCCGTATCGACCACTTCGGCGTTACGCAGCCCAACATCATGCGCCTGCCCAACTCGCACCGCATCCTGGTCGAGCTTCCGGGCGTGAAGGAGCCGCAGCGTGTCCGCGACCTGCTGCAGGGAACCGCATCGCTGGAGTTCTGGACGACCTACGACGCCAACGAAATCTTCCCCGCTCTGTCGGCAGCCGATAAGCTCATCAAGGCCGAATTGGCACAGGCTCCCGCAGCCGGCGCTCCCGAGACTACCGTTGCCGAGGCCGCTGTTGCCGCTGAAACCCCCGCTGCCGAGGCCGACGGCCTGATCGCCGAGGTCGGCGCCGCCGATTCGACCGCTACGGCCGAGAGTGCCGTACAGGAAGGCAACTTCGACCGCGCCGTGAACCCGCTTTTTGCAGTCCTCAATCCGCGTTATGCAGGCGGAGCCGCTATCGGCGCCGCCTATAAGGCCGACATGGCCGCTGTCAACGAGTACCTCGCCCAGCCCGCCGTCCGCGAGTTGTTCCCCGCCGACGTTCTGTTCAAGTGGGGCGTCAAGGGCGACGACAAGATCGACGGCCGTTTCTACCTCTATGCCATCAAGGTTTCGACGCCCGACGGCAAGGCTCCGCTCGACGGTTCGGTCGTTACGGAGGCCACCGAGCAGTACGCCCAGCGCGGCGCTACGGCCGAGGTTTCGATGACCATGAACGCCGAGGGTACTTCGGAATGGTCGCGCATGACGGGCGAGAACATCGGCAAGTGTATCGCCATCGTTCTCGACGGCTACGTATACTCCGCACCCCGCGTCAACTCCAAGATCGACAAGGGACAGTCGCAGATCACCGGCGATTTCACCATCCAGGAGGCCAAGGACCTTGCCAACGTGCTCAACTCGGGTAAGGTTCCCGCTCCCGCCAAGATCATCCAGGATACCGTCGTAGGTCCTTCGCTGGGTCAGGAGTCGATCAATGCCGGTATGCTTTCGTTCGTGCTGGCCTTTATCCTCGTGCTGTTGTACATGGGCCTGTTCTACAAGACGGCGGGCTGGATGTCCGACATCGCGCTTCTGACCAACGTCTTCCTGCTGATGGGCGTGCTCGTCTCGTTCGGGGCCGTGCTGACCCTTCCGGGTATCGCGGGTATCGTGCTGACGATGGGTATGGCCGTCGATGCGAACGTGATCATCTACGAACGTATCAAGGAGGAGCTTCGCGGCGGCAAGGGCCTTTCGCTGGCCATCAAGGACGGTTTCTCGAAAGCCTATTCGGCTATCATCGACGGTAACCTGACGACCATCATCACGGGTATCGTGCTGTTCATCTTCGGTAACGGTCCGGTTCAGGGCTTCGCTACGACGCTGATCATCGGTATCATCACCTCGTTCTTCTGCGCCATCTTCATCACGCGTCTCTTGATCGAATGGATCGTCGGCAAATGGGGTCATATCTCCTTCTCGCGCAAGTGGTCGGAGAACTTCCTGAACAATACGCGTTTCGATTTCATCCGCGTTCGCAAGGTCGCTTACTACATCGCCGTCGCCCTGATGATTCTGTCGTGCGTTTCGTTCTTCGCCCGCGGTCTGAACCTCGGCGCCGAGTTCACCGGCGGCCGCGCTTACGTTGTTCGCTTCGACAAGGCCGTTTCGGCCGAAGAGGTGCGTTCGAACGTAGAGAAGGCTTTCGCCGAGATTGCCGATGCCGACGCTTCGGCGATCAGTTCCGAAGTCAAGCAGTACGGTAAGGAGAACCAGATGCGCATCGTGACGCAGTACCGTTACGACGATACCTCGGACGAAGCTACGGCCGAAGTCGAGCAGATCATCTACAACGCGCTGAAACCGCTCTACACCTACGACATCACCTTCGAGCAGTTCCGCAATACCCAGACCGACGAAAACGGTATCCTGACAGCCGACAAGATCGGCCCCTCGATTGCCAAGGACATGACGTGGAACGCCATCTACTCGGTGCTCTTCTCGCTCATTGCCATCGGTCTCTACATCACCTTCCGTTTCAAGCGCTGGCAGTGGGCTACGGGCGCTACCGCAGCCCTGGCCTTCAACGCCCTGCTGATCATCGGTATCTTCTCGATGTTCAACGGTCTGCTGCCCTTCAACCTGGAGGTCAACCAGGCGTTCATCGCCGCGATCCTGACGATCATCGGTTACGCCATCAACGACACCGTGGTGGTCTTCGACCGTATCCGCGAATACCTGGGCCTGTATCCCAAGCGTAACCTGAAGGAGAACGTGAACAACGCCATCAACTCGACGCTGTCGCGTACGATCAACACCTCGGGTACGACGCTCGTGACGCTGCTGGCTATCTTCTTCTTCGGCGGTGAGACGATCCGCGGCTTCATCTTCGCGCTGATCATCGGCGTGGTCGTAGGTACGGCTGCCACGATCTTCCTCGCAACGCCGATCGCTTACGACCTGATGACCAAACGCGCCAAGATCGACGAGGAGAAGTAATACCTCTTTATATACGACAGAAACGGACTGCACCTTTGGGCGCGGTCCGTTTTTTTTACATCGGCGACGGTCTGCGGCCCCGGACGTTCAAATAAATTTGGCATTGCTCCCGGGTTGTATTATCTTTGCAATACAGATATTATGTCCCGCATTATGGAAAATTGGTTGAAATGGATGCACCGCTACGTGTCGCCGGTCTTTTTGGCGCTGCTCGTCGCGTCGTTCATCCTGTGGTATATCGCGAAACTGAGTTATACGTACACCACCGAACAGATCGTCAGGGTGAGTGTCGACGGACAGCCTTTCGAGGTGACGTGCGTGGTCGAGGGCGTCGGCACGAACCTCTTCGGCTACCGGGTCTATATGAGCAAGACGCTGCGTATTCCGTTTGCGGAACTCAAGACGAAACGTTCGCACGAGGAGGGGCACGAAGGTAAACTCATCATCGACCCCCAGTCGTTGCAAAATGCCCTCGCAACGCGCTTCAGCGACATCAAGATCATCTCTGTCGGCGACATTCCCGAAATCAACACTCCTGAGAACCCATGATGAAGGTCGGAATCACAGGCGGCATCGGCAGTGGCAAGAGTACTGTCTGCCGCCTTTTTGCATTGCGGGGCGTTGCGGTCTACGACTCCGATGCCGGGGCTAAGCGATTGATGACCGCCGATCCGGACCTGCGTGCGCGCATCTCTGCCCGCTTCGGCGCCGAAGCCTATTCGGAAGGGGAGCTCAACCGCGCTTA
This sequence comes from Alistipes montrealensis, assembly GCF_018362775.1. Lineage (GTDB taxonomy): Bacteria > Bacteroidota > Bacteroidia > Bacteroidales > Rikenellaceae > Alistipes > Alistipes montrealensis. Next base: position 505,739 of record NZ_JAGYXY010000003.1, on the reverse strand, counting down.
CCTCGCCGGGAAAGTCTTCTCCGACGCACAGGCCCTCGCCGACCTGAACGCCATCGTCCACCCGGCTGTCCGGGCCGATTTTGCGGCATGGGCCCAGCGGCAGGAGGGCGACTATGTGATCCTCGAAAGCGCCATCCTGTTCGATGCGGGATTCGACGGCGATGTCGACCGCACGGTCGCTGTCCTCGCACCGCAGGAGCTGCGCATCGAACGCACCTGCCGCCGCGACAAGCGTGATCCCGAAGAGGTGCGCCGCCGCATTGCCGCCCAGATGGACGACGATGTGCTGAGCGAAAAAGCCGATTACGTCGTAGTCAATATTTTCGAGGAAGACCTCGAACCCGCCGTTGTGAAACTCGATCGTATTTTCAGCCATGAAGCCCGTAATGCCTGATTTTTCCATACCGCGGGTGATGGCGATCCTGAACGTCACCCCCGATTCGTTCTATGCCGGCAGCCGTACCCCGGAGGCCGAAGCCGTCGAACGGCGCGTCCGTGAGGCGGTGTCCGAAGGGGCGGAGCTGATCGATGTCGGAGGGTATTCTTCGCGCCCGGGGGCCGGGGAGGTTTCGCCCGACGAAGAGTGGCGGCGCGTGACGCTGGGTGTGGAGACCGTGCGGAGGGTGGCTCCCGGCATGGCCGTTTCGGTCGATACCTTCCGCTCGGAAGTCGCCGCGAAAGCCGTCGATGCGTTCGGCCCGCTCGTCGTCAACGACATCTCGGCCGGGGAACTCGACCCTGAGATGCTCTCCGTCGTGGCAAAATACGGCGTGCCGTACATTGCGATGCACATGAAGGGCGACCCCAAGACGATGCAGTCGCAGACCGACTACCGGCGCGACATCACCACCGAAGTCGTGGACTACTTCCGCCGCCGTACCGAAACGATGCTCGTGGCGGGTATCCGGCGGGAAAATATCGTTCTCGATCCCGGGTTCGGCTTCGCCAAGACCACGGAGCAGAACTACGAATTGCTCGCGGGCCTGCACCGCCTCTGCGCGCTGGGGTATCCCGTGCTGGCTGGCCTTTCCCGTAAGTCGATGATCTATAAGGTGCTCGATGCGACACCCGCCGAATCGCTCGCCGGAACCGTTGCCCTGGGCTGGGAGTGCCTGCGCCAGGGTGCGGCGATTTTGCGCGTCCACGACGTGCGGGAGGCTGTGGATACGATCCGGCTTTTCGAAGCATACAGACAAAACAGCAGATAGTTATGGCAAACGAACGACCTGCGGCGAATGCCGCGGAAAAATCCCCCGGAAAACCGTCCGGCCGGCGCAGCGGACACCGTTCCGGCCGTTCGGGTCCTCGTTCCGGGCAATCGGGGAGTGCCCCGGCCCGGAAACCGGGTCGCTGGACCTGGCGCGAATACATGCTTCAGTTGTCGGTAGTGATCCTCGGTATCGTGATAACTTTTGCGGGCAGCGGCCTGATCGAGCGCTGGCAGCGCCAGCGGCAGGTTCGCACGACTATGTTGTTGGTTTATGAAGAGTTGAAAACCAACCTCGGCCTGCGTGACAACTGCTGCGAGAAGCTGCGTTTCGATCAGGACGGAATGCTGATGTTCGATCATTACGGACGGAACGTAGACCTCATACCGATGGATTCGCTCGACCGTTACGTGTCGCTGCTGGGCACGATGCGCAGCGTCGAAGTTCAGAACGACGCTTTCGAAGTGTTGAAAAGTTCGGGTGTGATTCAGTTTGTCGGGGATAAGGAGTTGTTGATGCAGGTGTTGGGCTGTTACCGGCAACTGGGGACTTTTGCGGACCGGGTCGATTCGTACAACCAGAGCAAGATAAATGCGATAAACCATTTTTCCGCCAGCGATGTCCATGCCGATTTTCATATGGACTCGCGCCAGTTGTGGCGGGCGCTGCTCCGTGATCCGCTGTGCAACAGTTTCATCGGCATGTCGGCCTACTATGTCGGCTATCCCGACTATCTGCGGAGCGACATTGCCGGTGTCGCGAAAACCATTGCCGCCATTAACGAAAAATACCGTTTCGAATGATAAAAGTCACGGATATACACAAGAGTTTCGGCTCGCTCGAAGTACTGAAAGGCGTTTCGCTCGACGTGGCCGCGGGCGAAGTGGTCTCTATCGTAGGGGCCAGCGGAGCGGGTAAGACCACGCTTCTCCAAATCATCGGCACTTTGTCGCGCCCCGACAGCGGGCGCGTGGAGATCGACGGCCGCGATGTTTCGGCCTTGGGCGACAAAGCCCTGTCGCAGTTCCGCAACGAACACATCGGCTTCGTCTTCCAGTTCCACCACCTGCTGGCCGAATTTTCGGCCTTCGAGAACGTCTGCATCCCGGGACTGATCGGCCGGCGTCCCCGTGCCGAGGTCGAACGCCGCGCCGCGGAACTGCTCGGCATGATGGGGCTCACGGCACGCCGCGACCATAAACCCGGACAGCTTTCGGGCGGCGAGCAGCAGCGCGTGGCCATCGCCCGCGCACTGGTCAACTCGCCTGCGGTGCTCCTGGCCGACGAACCTTCGGGCAACCTCGACTCGCACAACCGCGACGAAATCCACCGCCTGTTTTTCGACCTCCGGGAACGGCTCGGCCAAACCGTCGTGATCGTCACCCACGACGAAAACCTCGCCGCCATGGCCGACCGGAAGATCACCATGTCCGACGGGCTGATCCTTTGCGGCGAAACGGTCCGGTAACATGAAGAAACTGCTTTGGTTGCTCTTGTCGGTTCTTGTCGGCTATGGCCTGTGGGACATCGTGCGCGAAGTGCGCGGGAGCTGGACCTCGGACTATTCCCGAACTTATTCGCACGCTGTCGGACAGACCATGTGCCGGGCATTCGACTCGCTGAACCTCAGTGGGCGGAATATCCGCATCGGGGTGCTGGACGCGGGTTTCGGTGGATTCCGCACCAACCGCTGGACGCGGTCGCTGCATGTCGCCGCCTGGAAGGATTTCACGGGCGGTGGGGACGACGCCCTTTTCGACGTCGGTTCCGAGGATCACGGCACGAAGGTCTGCGTCAATCTCGGAGGGCGCTCGGGCGATACGATCTGCGGATTGGCATGGGGTGCGGCGTATTACCTTGCGAAAACGGATTGCGCTCCGGTGGAGCCGCGCGCCGAAGAACAACAGATGATCCGCGGCATCGAATGGCTTCTCTCGCACGATGTCGACGTGATCTCTTCGTCGCTCAGCTATACGACGTTCGACGATTTCGACGGCTATACGCCCGGAATGCTCGATGGCCGCACCTCGGTGCTCTCGCGCTACCTCGACAGCCTGCTTACGGCGCGTCCCGACCTGGTTTTCGTGCAGAGCGCCGGCAACGAGGGCAACAAAAAATGGCGGTATATCTGCTTTCCGGCCGATGTCCGGCAGGTCATTACCGTCGGGGCGTGTGACTTCGGCGGTGATTCGCGTTACCGTTCCAGCAGCGTCGGACGCGAGGATGCCGGTTATGTAAAACCCGATTTGGTCGTCGGAGCCTCTCCGATAGGCACTTCTTTCTCGACTCCCGTCATCTCGGGCCTCTGCGCCTGCCTGCTCGAATACCGCCGTATGGAGCGCGAATCGCTGATTCGCCTGTTGCAGGCTTCGGCGACGAATGCGGCTGCTCCCGACTGCGAAATCGGTTACGGCGTTCCCCGAACCGAATTTATTCTGAAACAGCTTCGATAGTATGGAACAACTCCGCGAACTGCTCGAACGACTGCACGACAAGTACAACAATCCCGATTTCATTGCCGACGACCCGATTTCGGTTCCGCATCGCTATACGGACCGCGCCGACCGCGAAATCGCAGGCTTTTTCTCTGCTACGATCGCATGGGGCAACCGCAAAGCCATCGTTCGCAGCGGCCACCGTATGATGCACTTCATGGACGATGCCCCGGCGGATTTCGTGCGCAATGCTTCTGAACGCGAACTGGCCCTGCTCTCGTCCTATGTCCACCGCACCTTCAACGGCCAGGACCTGCGCGATTTCGTGCTGGCCCTGCGGCGCATGGAGGAGCGCTACGGCGGTATCGGGGCCTTTTTCGAGAGCCGTTACGAGGCCGTGCAGAGCATGCCCGCCGTGTTGGCCGACTTTCGCCGCGAATTTTTCGCCGGGGACCATGCGCCGCGCTGCGAGAAGCACCTCTCGTCGATCGAGAAGGGAGCGGCCTGCAAACGGCTCTGCATGTACCTGCGCTGGATGGTGCGCCGCGACGACAGGGGCGTGGATTTCGGCGAGTGGCAGGCGATTCCGATGTCGGCCCTCTACCTGCCGCTCGACGTTCATGTCGGCGACATGGCGCGGGCGCTTGGGCTGCTTGCCCGCCGCCAGAACGACTGGCGTGCCGTCGAGGAGCTGACGGCCGCCCTGCGTGTGTTCGATGCCGGGGACCCCGCGCGGTACGATTTTTCGCTGTTCGGCGCCGGCATTGACGGCTATCTGCGATAGCCGCAATTAAGAATTAAGAATTAAAAATTAAGAATTATCTTCCGGTTTAAACAATTCACGATTTGTCAGGACCGTTGCCCGATGAAGGTCGGCACCGATGGGGTCCTGCTGGGCGCATGGGCCGCGGTGCGGCCGCAGGACGAACGAATCCTCGACGTGGGCACGGGTACGGGGCTGATCGCCCTGATGCTGGCCCAGCGTGCGCCCGGTGCGCTGGTTACGGGCGTCGACATCGACGATGTCTCGCAGGCCGGCGAGAATGCCGCCGCATCGCCCTGGGGTGACCGGGTCGTGTTCAGGCAGTGCCCCGTACAGGAGTTCGAAGCCCCGGAGCCGTTCGACCTGATTGTCTCCAACCCGCCGTTTTTCGTCGACTCGCTCACCTGTCCCGACGAGGGCCGCACCACGGCCCGCCATGCCGTGCACCTTCCCTTCGACGAACTGCGCGACGCTGTCCTGCGCCTGCTGGCGCCCGGGGGCCGTTTCGCCGTCGTTCTCCCCACGACCGAAGCCGACCGTTTTCTCGGGATCTGCTTTGGCCGGCTCGGCCTCTTGCGCCGCACCGACGTGCGAACCACGCCGCGCCGCCCGGCCAAAAGGGCCTTGATGGAGTTTTCCCGTGCGGGTGAAACCGCCGCGGCTCCCGACCTGTCCGAACTGGTCATCGGTACGGGCCAGCACGAATGCTATACCCCGGAGTACCGTGCCTTGACCCGCGATTTTTACCTGAAATTTTGACGACACGCGAAAATAAGCTACATTTGTAAAACCGCATTAAAATTTTCGGACCATGAAACTCAGACTTTTGGCTTTTGCCCTGCTGCTCTCGGGCGGCATTTCGGCCCAGAATCCATACATCGCCCTGCAGGGTGCAAACGAAACCGCCGGCGGCATTACCGTTGCCCAGCCCCGGACTATCCTTGCTGTCGACGTTACCGTCGAGTGCGACGTGACCCTCAGCGGCCCTTATGCGCGCTATGCGCAGAAATACCTCGGAGTGCGCGCTCCGCTTACGGACAAAACGACGTGGAGCGTCACGGGGGCGCAGATCGCCCTGCTGGACGGCGACACCTATCTCAATGCTGCGGCGCCCGCCCCGGCGTCGGCCCGTGTGTTCTCGCACGCCTCTTCCGACCAGGAATTCGCCCGCCTGCAGCCTGACAAGACCGACATGACGACGCCTGCGCTGGAGGATGCCGCACGCGCCGCCGCTACGCAGATTTTCTCGCTGCGCCGCCACCGTATCGAACTCGTTACGGGCGAAGCGGGGGAGAACGTTTTCGGCGAAGGCCTCAAGGCTGCGCTGGAGGAGATCGACCGCATGGAACAGAGCTACCTGGAACTGTTCCTCGGCAAGCGTGTCGTTTCGACCGAAACCCGCCGCTATGTGGTCTATCCGCAGGCCGACAAGAAACAATACATCGTCTGCCGTTTCAGCCCGGCCGCCGGACTGCTTCCCGATACCGACCTTTCGGGCGACATCGTGCTGTTGCAGATCGAGCCTTCGGGCGCCGCGAAGAGCGACCTCGAAGCCGGCCCGAAGGAGACCAACGTCGTGGCATGCCGCGTGGCCGATCCCTCGACCTGCATCGTGATTTCGGGCGGCCGCGAATATGCCCGCGCCGTGCTCCCGATCTTCGAATTCGGCCGTACGATCAACGTCGCTCTGCCGCGCCGCAAATAAAAAAATTCCGATGGATTTTACCTCCCGCATGGCGGCACTGCTCGGGGCGTTCCGCCGCGAGCGCAACGGTGCTGTTGCCGATTCGATGCGCTTTTACGGTATGCCTTACGGGCTGAACTACGGCGTGAGCCTCCCGACGCTCCGCACGCTGGCCCGCGCCGAGGCTCCCGACTACGATTTTGCCAAGTACCTCTGGCGGCAGGACGTACGCTGCCTGCGCCTCGCGGCACTGCATATCGCCGACCCTGCGCGCCTTACGCCCGAAGAGTTCGCTTTCTGGGGCGACGGGCTTCTCAACTCCGAGATGGCCGGGGAGGCGGCTTTCGCATTGCTGAACCGCATCGGGAATTTCCCCCGGCTGTTCGGGGAGTGGATCGTTCCCGAGGCCGGATATCTGCGGCAGTATGCGGTTCTGATGGCCGCCGCCCGTGTCCCGCAGCCTTCCCCGGCGTGGGCCGATCCGGCTGCCGCAGCCGTGCATCGTGCCGCCGTTGCAGGCGCTGCGGAGGCGCACCTGCTGGCGCAGGGAGCCGTGGCGCTGTTCACGGCCCTTGGCGTCCGAAACGAAGAGAGCCGGCAGGCGGTACTTCGCGCGGCCGGTTCTCTGGGCTCGCTCCCTGCCGAAGACTACGTCCACGAGGAGCTGGCCTGGCGATTGGAGGTTTAGGGCTGCATCACCTGCTCGCGCTTTTCGAGTTCGCCCAGCACGTTGACCAGATGGTCGTAGCCGACGCGGCCGCTCTCGCGCCACAATACCTCCCCGCGGCAGAAAAACATCAGTGTCGGAACCGACATGATGTTGTATCGCCGCACGATTTCGGACATCTCGGGGGCGTCGATGTCGATTGCATAGACATCGACCCGGCCTTTCATCCGTTCCTGGAATTTGTCGACGGCGGGCCGCATCAACTGGCACGGTCCGCACCAGGTGGCGAAAAAGTCGATGAACGTCAGCGCGTCCCGCCAGATAATCTTGTCAAAGTCAGTCATATTTTCTCGGTGTGATTGCATTCCGTTCGTATATTCTCAGCTTATTTCCACCCACGATATTCCTGCGTAGGCCTTGTCCGAAAGCTCTTTTTCGACATAGCCGATCGTGCGCCGCAGTCCCTCGGCGAGCGGTGTTCGGGGCGTCCATCCCAGTTCGCGGCGTGCCGCCGAGATGTCGGGCGTCCGGCGGCGGCTGTCGTTGATACGCGCTTCGGCGTGGACGATCTTCGAGCGGCTGCCCGTCAGGGCGACGATCTTTTCGGCCAGCGCGCGGATCGTCACTTCGTGGTTGCTGCCGAAATTGACCGTGCGCGTCGTCTCTGTCGGCGGGGCCTCCATCAGCAGCACCAGCCCGTCCACGATATCCTCCACCCAGCAGAAGGTCCGCAACTGCTCGCCGCTGCCGTTGATCAGGATGTCGCGGTTCTGCAATGCCGCTACGATCATCTTCATCACTACGCGCTGGTCCATCAGGTCGGCGCCGCTGCCGTAGGTGTTGAAGATGCGTGCGATACGTGCGTCGACCCCGAATTCATACTGGTAGGCGCGGTGCAGGGCTTCACCCGCCCGTTTTCCTTCGGCGAGGATGTGGTGCGTCGAACAGCAGTTTACGGCCTCGACAGTCGTGTCGCGATAGCCCGTATTGTAAACGTCGCCCGTGGAGGCGTAGAGGATGCGGGCATGTTCCGCACGGGCCGTGTCGAGGGCGTTTATCGACCCCAGTACGCTGACTTTGAGCGTCTCGACAGGCAGGGCTTTGTTGTAACGGACGCGCGACGGCGCAGCGAGGTTGTAAATCTCGTCGCAGCGGATACCGAAAGCGTTGATGATATTGTGGCGGACGTACCGGAATTCCGGGTGCGGCGGCATGTCGCGCAGCAGCGGCGAATTGGCGGTGTCGCGTATGTCCACGCAGAAGACTTCGTGCCCGTCGTTCAACAGACGCAGGCACAGGTGGGTCCCGATGAATCCCACGCCGCCCAGTATGACTACTCTCTTTTGCATCTCTCTTCCCTTTTTACGGGAAGAAGAGCAAATTTTATTCCATATTGACGGCAATTCGGCAGACGCCGCACTTCTGCGCGCCTTGCCGGAATCAGATCGTATGACCGACTGTTAAAATCCCTTTAAAGGGATTCTGCGAATAGCGCTTTGGGGAGTTGGTCGACGCTGTTGATCGAAACTACCTCGATGCCTTTGGGGCGTTTGCCGCCTTTGGCCAGGTAGCCCGATACGACGATGCGCCGGAATCCCAGCCGGGCCGCTTCGCTGATGCGCTGTTCGGTGCGGGGGGCGGGGCGTACTTCGCCCGAGAGGCCGATCTCGCCTGCACAGCAGACACCCTCGGCTACGGGACGGTCGTAGTAGGACGAAATCACCGCCGCCACGACCGCGAGGTCCAGCCCCGGGTCGGCGACCTTGAATCCGCCCGCGAAATTCAGGAATACGTCCTTCTGGAACATCTTCATCCCCACGCGTTTCTCCAGCACGGCCAGCAGCATGTTCATGCGCCGGGCGTCGTATCCTGTCGTCGAGCGCTGGGGCGTGCCGTACGCCGCGCCGCTCACCAGCGCCTGCACCTCGATCAGGTAAGGCCTTACGCCGTCGGCCGAAGCGCCTACCGCGATGCCGCTGAGCGGTTCCTCGTAGTGGGTCAGCAGGATTTCCGAAGGATTGTCCACACCCCTCAGCCCGGCGTCGAGCATCTCGAAAACCCCGATTTCGAACGTTGCGCCGAAACGGTTCTTAATACCCCGCAGGATGCGGTAGATGTTGTTGCTGTCGCCTTCGAACTGCAAAACCACGTCGACGATGTGTTCGAGTATCTTGGGGCCGGCTATCGAACCGTCCTTGGTGATGTGTCCGATGATGAAGATCGACGTTCCCGTCGATTTGGCATATTTGAGCAGCGTCGCCGCGCATTCGCGTATCTGCGACACGCTCCCTGCCGACGAGTCCAGGAGATCGGTGTAAATGGTCTGTATCGAGTCGATCACCACCAGGTCGGGCTGGTGCTCGGCGATCTGTGCAACGATATTTTCCAACAATGTTTCGGGGTAGATCAGGCATTCGTCGTTGCCGATGCCGATACGCCCCGCGCGCATCTTGATCTGTTCGGCCGACTCCTCGCCCGATACGTAGAGAGTTTTCAGCCCGTTCGCCGCCAGCGCGATTTGCAGCGAGAGGGTCGATTTGCCGATTCCCGGCTCGCCGCCCACCAGGATCAGCGATCCCGGAACCATGCCGCCGCCCAGCACCCGGTTGACTTCGGGGTTCCCCAGATCCAGCCGGATGTGCTCGCTTTCGCGGATGTCCCTCACGCGCTGGGGCTTTGCCACAGGCAGGGGCCCCGCCACGGTTGCCGGAACCGAACCGCTTTCGCGGGCGATGATCTCCTCGGTGAATGAGTTCCACTCGCCGCACGAGGGGCAGCGTCCCAGCCATTTCGGGGCTTCGAATCCGCAGTTTTTGCAGAAAAATGCTTTCTTGACCTTTGCCATAACCCGACTATTTAGCGTTTGCCGAGGTGTACTCCTTGCGCACGGCTTTCGTGATTCCGGCATTGGGGTAGAGGGCTTGGTACTGCCCGGTCAGGTCGACCGTCAACACGGCTTTGCTCGTGCCGTCCTCCGCTTTATAGGTCGCGACGGTGCAGGTGTACTCCATCGCCGGTTCCGGGCAGTAGAACAAAATGTCGGTCGCTCCCGGGTCTTTGAAAAAGACGCCCTTCACCTCGCCGGCCTCTGCTGCCGTGTTGATTCGCAGTTGCCCGCCGTTGTACTTGGTGAACGACAGCGTGTAACCGCCTCCCGCCTTCACGGGGGCCGTCGCAACGATTTCGGCCCTGATCTGTTCGATCACCGGGTCCGGTTCTCCTTCGCCGGCTTTCGTTTCGGGCGCCGGGTCCGTGGGATCGGTGGGATCAGTCGGTTCCTCCGGGTCGGTCGGCTCTTCCGGATCGGGGTCGGGTGTCGGGACGGTGATTTCCGCCTCGACACGCACGACGGGGTATGCCGTCGTGTAGAACGCGTCCGAGTCGTCTCCGCAGGCGGTCGCGCCCAGCAGCAACAGACAGGCTGCGCAATATTTCAGTTGTTTTGTCATAATCCTAAATCCTGATCGATCAGCACCACCAGCACGCGCTTGTCGGGCCAGCAGCGCAACATTTCCATCCGCGTGTTGCAGATGCGGTCCTGCGAATTGCAGTCCATGCAGACGCCTGTTTTGGCGCAGGGCGTGCGGAATCCGGGGTGGCGTGCGACGTTCTGCGGCGCGGCGATCCGGCGGATGCGCTCTTCGGCCTTTTCGCGGTCGGCCGTGATTTTGTTGCGGCCCGCCACGATAATCACTTTGCGGGGGCCGAACGCCACCGGGGCGATGCGGTTGCCCACCTTGTCGAGCCAGTGGAGCGTTCCCTGCTCCGTTATGGCGTTCACGCCCGTGATGAAGAGGTCTGACAACAGGGCCTGGCGGCGGATTTCGAGCCGTTCGTCATAGGGCATCGAGGCGTCGAATCCGTCGAGCACCTTCAGCCGTCCGTCGCCCTGCATCCACTCGATGATGCCCGTTGCGCGCATCGTCGTCGAGTCGCCGAACGACACGAGCTGCGGGCGTTCCGCTTCCACGACGGCTTTCATCACGCCGAAAGCCGTTTCGGTGTCTTTTACGACCTCGGCTTCGAAATGGTGTCGCCGCAGTGCCGCGGCGCAGGCTTCCAGTTTTTCTGCTGTTTGATTTGCCATTGGGAACAGTTGTCTGCGATACGTATAACGTCATACAAAGGTAAACTATTTTCCGGTTCCTGCAAAATCGTTCGTTCGTCGCATCGCCCCTGAAAAAAGAGGCCTGGAATGTTCCATGCCTCTTTTTTCGTTTGCATATCCGCCGCCTCAGCTGACGCGCAGGCTCTCTTCGATCCTGCGGAGCATGTAGCGGCAGAAGTCGCGCGATGCAGCATCCTGCGCCACGGCTGCACCCCGGCGGTAGATGTCGCGGATTTCGAGGAGCATGCCGTAGTAGACGTGCTCCGAAAAATCCTTGGCATAGAACCGCATCCTGTATTTCCCGTAAGCGCTCACCGGGGCCAGCGTCGCGGCGGCTTCCGAGGGGTAGGCGGGCTGCATGAAACTTTCGTCATCTTCGGCGAAGCCGGCCGAAGCCGTTTTCGGGGCGGCTTTCGGCTCGGCCAGCACTTTTGAGGCTCCGATAACGATGCCCGTAAACGCCCGTTGGAGCAACCGGTCGTAATCCGAGAGTTTGCGTCCGGCCTTTACCTTGCTGAAGATGTATTCGGCCATGTCGGCCGACATCTCGGCCGGCGTGTAAGCCCCCGGCAGTCCGTTCTGGTAGCGGGGCAGGGTCTCCAGCCGTTTCATCAGCGTTCCCAGGCAGTCCGACAACACCGATTCCGAAAGGTTCACCATCTGGCCTTCCGTCAGTTTCGTGTCGAGCCACGAGAGGTCTTCGAGTGCCTTGAGCGTCTCTTTCACATAACGGCGTTGTTCCTCTTTCGGCACGACGCGGAGCATGGTCTGTCCGTCGCCTTCGGCCGTCTCGGTATAGTACGAGCCGCCGATGTAGGCCGCCAGGTAGGAGATCATCTCCCTTACGCCCGTTGCAACGGCCGAGATGGCTTCCTCGCGGTAGCTTCCGTCCTTGTCGCGTCCTTCGAGCCACTCCGGGGCGTGCTCGGCGATGTAGCGCAGGTTGCTGAGCCGGTAGCGGGTGCGCTTCACGGGATCGTCGCCCAGGTTGTAATAAGCCAGGCGCACGTCGCCGAAGTAATAGTCGTACCAGTAGTTGCCGTAGTAATAAGCCGGGTCCCCGGCTTTGTCGAGAAGCATCCGTGCGAGTGCTTTCTGCTCTTCGGCGGGCGTTTCGGCTCCTTCGATGTCGCCGTAGAGCCAGCGGATGGCGAAGTAGTCGTATTTGCCGAGGCAGTCGTTCACCAGCCGTACGCCCTTGTCTTCGGGTTGTGCCAGGTAGTTGTAGCTGTTGAGTGCCGTGATCGACGAGCAGAGCCCGTTTTCGCGGGTGAATGCCGCCGAACGCAGCGAGTCGGTCGGATAAGCCGCCGCTCCGGCATAGTTGGTCGCCAGTCCGAGCAGTTGGGCGACGCCGCGTGCCGTGTAGACGGCCAGCGACGAGGCGAGTTCCTCTTCGTCGAGCGTCATGTCGCGGGCCGCGGGGTCTACCGCCGAGAGATCGATGAAGCGGCGGGTGCGAATCTCGTCGGCGATGTTGGCCGGGATGTGGATGCGTCCGCCCGTGATCTCGCCGCTGCGCGGGTCGGCGACGATGTTGACCGTCGTGCGCGTATTCGACGAAGCCACGTATTTCACGTAAAATCCCTCGGGGCTGTTGCTGTCGAAACCGCCTGCAGGGTAAGTCTCGGCTTTGAGCACGTCGCCCATGCCGATCCTTCGGAAGGCCTCGTTCCACAGCGCGATGCCGCGGCGGATGCCCTGTTGCCATGCCGGGGCGAAGAGCGTGTCGATGTAGAAGGTCACCGAGCGGATTTTCCCCTCCGGGCGGAAGTTGATCCGCGAGGCGAAGTAGGCGGGTTCGCTGCCTTTTCCGGTGGTGAAACGCGTGAAGGGTACGGGCATCACGCCGATGCGCGGATCGGCGATGCGTGCGGGCGCGCACTGCTCGGGAAGCATCGTCACGGTGCGGCGGGCCAGGGCCGTGAAAGGTTTGTCCTTGCAGATGATGAAGATGAAGTACTGCGTCGTCACGCCGTAGGTCATGTCGCTCAGGACCGAGGCATACCCTTTTCCGCCCTCTACGTCGCGGAGCAGCGAAAGGTCCGACTTGTAGGCCGCAGTCGAGATGTGCAGCGGGCTCATGCCGCGGGGCTCGAACGCCTTGAGGTGCTCGTTGTCGCTCATGAACAGCGCCGTGTTCTCGATCACTACGGCCGTCGAGTCTGCGTTGTAGGCCTTGATCGGATAACTGGCGACGATCGGCCGCGCCGTGTTGATCTCCAGCGCCTTTTCGATCCGTGCATCGCCGTCGGCCAGCGTCCGCTGGGGCACTTCGTGCATCCGGATCAGCGAATCCTTGCGGGTGAAGGTGATGTGGTAGGGCGGCAGCGGTTGCTGGCCCGAGAGTCCGTAGTTCGCTTCGGACGACTCCTCGATCGAGGTGTTGATGACGAATTCCCGTTCGAGGATGTCGAGCGGAATCTCCGTGTAGAGTTTTCCTTCGATAAGGTGGAGTTTGAAAAGCCCGTCTGCGGTCTTGCACTCCTTGTCCTTGAAGAGTTTTTCGTAGGCCGTCGGCTTCTTGGGGGCAGGTTGCTCGCTCTTTTTCTTGTCTTTGCGGCCCTTTGCGGCTGCGTGCGCCGGCCCGGACAGCATAACTGCCGCCAGAAGCAGGGCAAGCAGCAGCGTGCCTGGTTTGTTCAGGGGTGTTCTCATGGCTGGACGCATCATTTTTTGAGGGCTTTATCGAGGTTGTGCAGCAGGTACTGGTAGTGCATGCGGGTTTCGCCCGTTGCCGACCCGACCTTTCCGCGCAGCAGGTTCTGGATACGCAGGATGTCGTTGTAGTAGAGCATCGAGATATCCTTCTGCGTGAAATACTGGAATCTGGGCGAACCGAATCCCGAGACGGATGCAGGCTGCGGTTCCGGTGCGAATCCGTGCGAGCAGGCTTCGCAGCTGCACAGCGGCGTGCGCGGCGTCCGGTTTTCGAATACCCGGAGCGCGTCCCATCCGGCGTCTTCCGCTTCGTTCCCCGCCGCATTTTCCGTTGCTGCGAATGCCGATGCCGAACTGCCGCTTCCGGTGTAGTTCTTCAGCCCGGCTTTGGCGGCTACGACCTTGACGAACTCGCGCTGAATGGCCATTTCGTCCCCGGTGAGGCGGCGGTTACGCACGGTGGGTTCCCACACGAAGTCGGAAACGTCCTTGTAGCATGCTTCGGGCGTATAAGGGTCCTTCGACAGTTGGGCGTTGATCGCGAGGATTTTTTTGGCCGGGGCGTTGACTGCGGCTTTGATGACGGCTTCCCGCACGGCGTCCCGGGGCGAGCCGAGCATCGACATCTTCGCCAGCAGGCGCTCGTTGTCGAGCCACTCCATCTGCTTGAGCTCCGCGAGAATGAATTTCAGGGCTTTGCGCTGTTTTTCGCGCGGCACGCAGGCGTAGGCTTCCACCGGGTCGCCTTCCATCTTTTCGTTCAGGTAGATGCCGCCGATGTTGGCGTATACGTGACCGATGTAGGTGATATACTGGTTCACGATGTCGGAGTACATGCCGTTGCGGTAGGAGAAATCGTCGTCCCCGTCGGCGCACCATTCGTCCAGGTTCGCGAGGATATAGCGCAGGTTCCTGATGCCGTACTGCGATGCCGCCACGGCGTCGTCGCCGAGGTCCTCGGTCTGGGATTTGGGATCGACGATGCTTCCGAACTGCTGTTTGCCGTAACGGAACGTGGGGTCGGCCGAAGCCTCGGTGATCCATTTCGAAGTCACTTCATACTCCTCTTCGGGGGTCTTTGCTTCGGGAACCGGCGTGTAGAGCCATTTCACGGCATAATCGTCGTAGACGCCGAAGCGCGGCGGGGTGAGCCGTACGCCGCGTTCCATGTCACCGGGCTGTGCCACGTAGTTGAAACGCGCGTAGTCCATGATCGAGGTGGTCGTGCCGTATTTTTGGGTGAACGACGGCGAGCGGAGCGAATCGACCGGAATCACGGCCGACGAACTCATGTTGTGCATGAATCCCAGGCAGTGGCCCACCTCGTGTGTCAGCACGTAGCGGAGTCCGTCGAGCATCACCTCGTCGGGAATGTTGACCTGCCGCACGCGGGCGTCGGCCTGCGCCGTCTGCACGAAGATCATCCGGTTGAGCATCTTCACGACATCGTGGAAGACATAGACCGAGGCGTTGAGGATCTCGCCGCTGCGCGGGTCGACCCACGAAGGGCCCATGGCGTTGGCGATGGGTACGGGCGCATAACGGATGCACGAGTACTTGATGTTGTCGGCATCGAACGCCGGATCGTCCGTGGGGTAGGGCAGCGCCTTGACCACGTCCCTGAATCCGATTTTGGCGAACACCTCGTTCCACTGCGTCACGGCCTCATAGATCGCGGGCTGCCACTTCGCGGGGAAATCCGGGTCGATGTAGAAGACGATCGGTTGTAGGGGCGTCACCTGCTCGCCGCGCTTCCAGGCCTCCATGTCCGACGGTTCCACCCGCCAGCGGTTGGCCAGGTAGATGGCTTTCACGCGCTGTTCCTTGCTGCTGTACAAGTATTTTCCGGTCGGGAATACCGACATGCGGCTGTCGGTGATGCGCGGGCGGTAGGCTTCGCGGGGCAGCAGCACCAGCGTGCGGGTCATGACGGCCGTGAACGGAGCCTTGTCCACCAACTTCTGCTTGGTCACGGGGTGCGACACCGAGTAGGTGTAGCTCAGCGTACTTTTTACCGTGAGGTTGTCGGCAAAGGATTTGACATCGCCCAGCGACGAAAGTTCCTTTTTGAACGTTTCGCTGAGGGACGGTGTTCCCGAGCCGCCGTATGCACCGAGGTACGAGAAGGGCGACAACTCTTTGACGTGGCTGACAAACAGATCCGTGACGTTGAAAACCACAGCCGTCGAGTCGGCGTTGTAAGCGTCGATCTTGAAATTGCGGAAGATGGTCGGGATGTTGTTGCGGTCGAGCGAACGGAGGATGTTGCCGTCTACGCCCAGCGTATAGTTGTCGGCGTTGATCTCGCGTATCTGCACGTTCTCGCCTGTTTTGGTGAAGGTGATGTGGAGCGGCGTGTACGATTTCGACCCCGGGACGCCCGTCAGGTTGTCCGAGGTCTCTGAAATCACCGATCCGAGCAGCATTTCGCGGCCGAAAAGTTCCTGCGGAAATTCGAAATAGAGTTTTCCGTCGATTTTGTGGAGCTTGACCATACCCTCGGCCACTTCGTGCTTTTTCTTGAAGAGCTTGTCGTATTCGCTCTCTTTGGGCTTTGCCGGAGTTTCGGTGGATGCCTTTTTGGATTTCCTTTTCGGGCTCTTGGCCTGGACCGGTGTTCCGGCGACCAGTATGCACAGCAGGAGCGCAAGCAGTTGTTTAAACATAAATTTGACGTTGATTGTTGGTAGATGTCGGATTAAAAGTAGTGGTGTACGATGCGGATGGCCTTCGACCGGGACATGTCGCCGGGATTCGTGCCCGGCACGCCTTCGGGGATTTCGCACTTGTAGCGTTTGAAATGTTCCACCCACAGGGGGCTGATCTCTCCGGTTTGCTTGTCCCTGAAGGTCATGGGCTTCATCTTGAAAATCGGCTTGCCGTTGGGTTTGAGGTACGAAACGTAGATCAGTTCGCTGCAATAATAGTAGTCGTCGTCGGGGTCGAAAACGAAATCGTAACGTTTGTTCAGCAGCGTTTTGATCTTCTCGATGGCCGCGGGAATACACCCGCGCAGCCGCGGTTTCAGCCTGCCGACCACCACCACCGGGTTGCCGTCGCTTTTCTGTGCGTCGCGGAAGAATTTTTCGAGCGGGCTTTTGACCACTCCGTACGGGACGGCTTCGAGAACATAGGTCTTCCCGTCTTCGACGTAAGCGACGCCCACATGGGTGAAATTCAGGTCTTTGATTCCCCTGGTGACACTGCTGATGGCTTCGGTGTAGGCGCTTCTTCCGGTCACCTGGAACAGCAGGTCGCCCGTTTCGAGCGGGAAGGGTTTCTGGGCGAAACATTCCCATCCGACGGCGAGCAGTGTAATGATAAGTGCTATTTTTTTCATGGTTTGCATCTGCGGGCCTGTCCCGCGTTTTACGGATTAATTCCGGCAGCCCGATCCGGACTGCCGGAAATAATTCCCGTTGTGTCCCGGTTGTTACAGATAAGGCAGGTAACGAACCGCTTTTCCCGGAATCGGGGTCTCCACTTCGGAGAACGCTTTCAGGTCTGCGGCCTTCCCGTCCAGAACGTACATTTTCGACGTTTTCGTACTTTCGTCGTAGGTGAATACCGCCGTATAGATTTCATTGGCGGCAGTTTCCGGTTTTGCCAGGTTCGTAACCACTTTCGCGGTCGTTATCGGCGCCGGGAAACTCTTTGCCACCTGGGGGGCGGTCTGCGACTCGTAGCTCGTGCGCCAGAGGTCGCGGCCTTTGGCGATGTAGAGGTAGTTGAGCGGTACTTCGACGGCGTTGGTGAATATCTCGCAGTCGTCGCTCATGCCTCCCGTCCAGTTGGTTATGTCGGTTTTACCGACGAACGTGATGGTGTCGTTGCCGCTGTCTTTCTGTTCGTAGGTGTAGGTGTAGAGCCAGTAGGCTGCGCCTGTTTTCACCGTGACGAACATTTTGAGCTGCTTTGCAAGGAATGTCGGCTGGCGGCATACGCCGATAATCCGGTCGGCTTTGAGCGTCGCGCCGTTTTCGTCCGGCAGCGGCTGGCGCAGGTAACCCTTGTTTTCGTTGTACCGGTAATAGTAAATCTCGTTCTCCAGGGTGCGCTGTACGGAGAAGTGCATGATGTCCGTATACGGATTGGCGCCCATAATTTGGGCAACCCTGTCCTGCGTCGGAACGGCGTTGGGCAGGATCATCTGGTATGCTCCGCTGGTCGGGGCGATGAAGAGCGAATTGCCGATCAGTATCTCCTGCATAGCGCCTTTGTAGAAGGTCTGTCCGGCGATCGCCGCATCCGGTTCGCCCTGGAACACTTCGTTGCTGACCGTACCCATAAAGAGGCCCAGGGCATAAGTTCCCGTTTCCGACGCCTGTACGAATGCGCCGTAGTCGGGAGCCCGGTTGGTATAGACGATCAAGTGAGACCCGCTGAAAGTCGCTCCGGCAACGCTGCCTTCGATTTTACGCGAGGTGTTGTAGCGGGTGTACAGGTCGGTATAGAGCGTGGTGAATGCGGCCGGAGATGCCGGGTTGCCGCCCTTGACCGATCCCCATTCGATGGTTCCGTCCGGTTTTTCATAGACGAAAATGCCGATTTTCGGCGTCATCGTCGGGACGATTTTCACCTTCAGCATGCTGTTATTGTTGCCTCGGAGATAATAGCGCCAGTTCTCGCCGGTAGCCGTATTGTTTATGGCCAGCCAGAAATAGGCTTCGCCTGTGGCGCTGAACTCCATTTTTTCGGTGCGGGTCACCCGCCAGTCGAGTTTGAGTCCCGAAGCGATGGTGTCGCGGCCCAATACCCAGTCGTAGGTGAAAGACGACTCGTCCGCATCTTTGCGGAGCAGGACGGTCGGGGCGAGGCTGAAGGTCTCGTCTTCGATCAGTGAAAGCATGTACATCGATTCGATGCCGGGCAGGGTCATTCCCTCCACCGAGACGATGTCCGTCCACGGGTCGGTGTTGTAGCTTCCCTTGTCGTCGTAGCAGCCCGTCGCTGCGAAAGCGGCTGCCAGCAGAAATATCAGGTATTTGAATGTTTTCATAGTCGGTAGGTGTTTATTCGTAGATTATCGTTCCCTGGAAGACCACCAGAACCCCGTTGTCGTAGGTCGGGTTGTCGCGGAACCATTCATACGTGCGCTTTCCGTAGGCATAGAGTTTGGCTGTGTTGTATTCGCGCCAGTCGTCGGAGGTCACTCCGTTCAGTTCTGCATACTTTCCGGCCTTGACGGCGGAATAGACGCCTCCGTAGGCATCCAGCCCGTTCCTGTTCCAGAACGGTGGCTGGCTGACGAATCCTGCGCCCGATATCTCCAGTCCGATGCTTTGAAAATTGTCGATGCCTGCGTCGAAAGTTTCGTCCGGCACGAGTTCGATCACCAGCGTCCCGGAGACTTTGTCTTCGGCCAGTTTGGCCAGATTGGCATGTACGAGCGTCGAGTCGGCATATTGCCCGGCGTGGAAAGTCTGCTCTGCGCTGAGCGTGTAGTGTACGCCCTCGATCAGGTTGCCGTAGCTTTTGGCTTCCGAGATGCGTACCGTGTACTTCCGGTCGTGGTCCGCAACGGCCCCGGACAGGCGTACCGGGAGCCTGAATTGGATCTCGTTTTGTCCGGCATGGTATACGGTGTTGAGTTTCAGAGTGTCCATGTCGGCGTCGTCGTTCAGCTCCGGGGTAAAGAAGGACTTCACGAAATTCAGCGAGGGACGTTCCGAATTATAAACCGGTATGTCCTCCTTGTTGCAGGAGACAACGGCGACGGCGATCGCAAAAACGGGGATTATAAATTTTTTCATGGTTGTTATCTCGTTAATAGGTTCGGCCCGAGTTATACTCCTTGTCGGGGATGTCGGGCGTATACTTGTTGTCGTCCATCGTAAAATAATACGTATAGTCCGGAGTCTGGTAGAGTGTCGTCAACTGCGGTTCGTTGCGCCGTTTGTAGGCGTAGAAAAGCTGTCCGTCGCTGAGCGTTTCGCGGCGGTATTCGAGCAGGATTTCCTTCCGCAGTCCCTCTTCGTCTGCCGAGGGGTAGATGCCTCCCCGGCGTTCGGCCTGCAACAGGTTGAGGATGCGCTGTCCTTCGCCCGGGCTGACGGCGCTGATGGCCGCTTCGGCTGCGATCAGGTATGCTTCGCCCAGTTTGAGCAGCGTTACGGCCTGCTTGGGGTAGAGTGCGATGTCTTCGGCGTCGCTCGATTCGCGGATGTATTTACCCACCATGCCCGAAGGATAGACGGTCCTTTTCCAGAGGTTGATGCGGATGTCGCTTGCCGACGAGAAGAAAGCCTCGGGGATCAGTCCGGACGTTGCACTCAGCCATTTGTTCGAAGCCAGACGACCGTACATTCCCAGCCTTTTGCTGCTGCCGTTTATTTTTACGGCGTCGATCGAGTTTTCGGACAACTCGTCCGTGAGCAGGGCAAAGAGGTTCTCCTGCGGGCAACTGCGGTCCACGGGCGTTCCGTAGCTGTCGACACGGCTGCGTTCGGCTTCGGTGATGAAGTGGATGCCTGCACCCTGGGCGGCGTCGATAACCTCCATGGCGGCGGCGTAAGCCGCTTTGTCCTTGCCTCGGTAGAGGAACGACCGGGCCTGGAGCAATTTCACGGCGTAGTAATTCATCTTGTACTGGCGGTTGGTGGAGAACATCAGCGTGTGGTAACTTTTGCCCGAACTGATGGGGTCGTTGTCCTTCATGATCTCGGCGGCATGGGCCAGGTCGGCGTCCACTTTGTCCAGTATTTCGTCGGTTGTCGACGAGGGTACGAATTTCAGCGCGTCGAGCGTCTCCATGTAGGGAATCCGCTTGGCGGTCTTACCCTGTTCGGAGAGGTAGGGCGGCTGGAACAGCCGTACCAGGTCGAGGTGCAGGTAGGCCCTTACGGCCAGCGCCTCGCCCGTCAGCAACTCCTTGATCCCTGCTTCGAACATGCCGCCGTCGACCTTATTGAGTTCGTCGAGCAGCAGGTTGGTGTTGGTGATGATGTTGTAGATTTTCGTCCAGATTATTTCATACCTGTTGTCGGTCCGCTCGGTGCGGATCTGTCCGCGGGTATGGTTGAATGCAGGGAACTGCAGCGGCGCTACTATGCCGGCATAACTCGGGTCGGCGTAGAAGTTGTTGGCGTAATAGGTCAGATAGGCCCCGCCGCCCGTAAATACGGCTCCTCCCATCATGTCGATGTAACCGCACGTAAGGTCGAATCCATAGAGTTCGTCGTCGGCCATCTTGATGTAGAGTCCGGCCAGCGCGGAATAGAAGCCGTCTTCGTTCTCGAACACTTTGTTCGAGGTAATTTCCGACTTGGGGTATACGTCGAGCCAGTCTTTGCACGATACGGCGCTGACGGCGAGCAGCAGCAGGGTTGCGATATATCTTATTTTCATAGGAGTCATGTTTTAAAAATTAGCCTGGAGACTGAGCGTAAACGTACGGGCGTAAGGGTACGACAGGCCCCGCTCCTGCCGGATCGACGAGGAGTAGAACAGGTCGTTGGCCGAGAGCGCTATGCGGAGCATCGACATGCCCAGCAGGCGTTTGTCGGGGCGGTTGAGGTTGTACATGATGCGCAGCGAGTTCATACGCAGGTAGTTGTTCTTCTGCACGAAGCGTGAACTTGCATAGGTCTTTCCCGTCACGTTGATGCCGCGGTACTTGGCGATGTCTCCCGGCTGCGACCAGCGGTCGTACAGCGCCCGGCGGTCCATGTTGTAGGCGATCTGGTTGTTCGACGTGTTCATCGAGGTGTTCTCGATGCGGTCCACCAGCGTCTGGTTGTACATCTCGCCGCCGAACGAATATTCGAAGCTCGTGTTCAGCGACCAGTTTTTGTAGCTGAGGTTCAGCCCGAAATAACCGCGCAGGTCGGGTTCCGTGTCGCCTACGACCACCTGGTCGGCGGCATTCCACGTGAAGGTGCGCTTGCCGTCCTTGGTGATGAAGACTTCCTGTCCCGTTCCGGGGTCGATGCCCGCCGACGGTACGGCATAGATTGCCGAGAGCGATTTGCCCTCTTCGAAGAGGAATACGTTGTCGATCTTGGTTCCCTTGGCGTTTACCTGCGATTCCATGATCTGTTTGTTGTACTCCTGAAGCGCTTCCGAAAGGTTGGTCAGCTTGTTGCGGTTATGCTGGCCGTTGACGAACACGTTCAACTGCCACACCTTCGTGCGCAGGGGCGTTACCGACAGGTTGAAGTCGAAACCCTTGTTCGACACGTCGCCCTGGTTGGCCGTGTAAGTCGCAAAACCCGTCGAAGGCAGGATCGATACGTTCGTGATGTTGTTGTCCGTGGTGTTCGAATAGTAGTTGAACTCCAGGTTCACGCGGTTCTTCAGGAATGCCAGTTCGAGGCCGATGTTCCGCTTGAGGGTCGTCTGCCATTTGAGGTTGGGGTTGGCCAGCGACATCAGCTCGGCGCCCGTGATTCCGTCGTACATCGAGAGGTACTTGTACATGTTCAGAATCTGGCTCAGCACGAAGTTCGAGTTACCCGTCGTTCCGATGTTGGCTTTCAGGGCGATGTTGTCGAAGATGTCCTGGTTCATGAATTTCTCGTTGGCGAGGTTCCAGCGCACGCCCACGGCCCAGAACGACGATACGCGCTGTTTGCTCGCGAAGTTCGAAGAGCCGTCGACGCGGTAGCTGGCGTCGACCATGTAGCGGTTGTCGAACGAGTAGTTGACCGTGCCGAATGTGCCTACCGTGCGCACGATGCTGCTTGCACCGCCGGGGCCTCCCGTGAGCGGATACTGTGCGCCGTCGGAGGGGAACGTCTGCGAGTCGTTGAGGAATCCCGTCACCTTGTAGCTGTCGCTCTCGGTCGTATCCTCCTTGATCTCGCCGCCGAGCACAGCCTGGACGGTGTGGCGTCCGAACGATTTGAGGTAGGAGAGGTTCACCATGCCGTAGTAGTTGGTCGACGTACTGCTGGTTTTTTCGTAGGATCCGCGGCGGTAAAGCTGTTCGATGGAGTTGTTGATGGTCGTCTCGTCTTCAGTCGCTGCTGCGCTGAACGGGGACACATACT
Organism: Alistipes montrealensis; assembly: GCF_018362775.1. GTDB lineage: Bacteria > Bacteroidota > Bacteroidia > Bacteroidales > Rikenellaceae > Alistipes > Alistipes montrealensis. Next base: position 483,223 of record NZ_JAGYXY010000003.1, on the reverse strand, counting down.
TCTCGCTCATCCGTTCCTGCCGGTCGTAGGTGAACGATCCCCTGAGGCGCAGGTTGTCGACGATCTCCCAGTTTGCCCCCAGTTGGTACGACAGGCTCAGGTTGTCGCCGCGCGAGAAGTTGTTCAGGTAATTTGCCTCGTAGAGGGGATTTATCTGCGTTCCCAGCACCGAGGAGCCGATACTCGTCCAGGGGAAGTTGCCGAACATCGGGATATTGCCGGCCGAAAGGCTCGGGAAATAGTCGCCGTTGCTGTCCTTGATACGGAACAGCGGAAGCAACTGGGTGTAGGTCGAGAAGCTGCCGTAGGGCGAATCCTTCGTGTCGGTGAATCCCACCTGCAGGTCGCTCGTCAACTGGAGCTTGCGGGTGTCGTAGATCAGCTTTGCGCCACCGCCGTAGGTGTTGCGCGACGAGCCGATCATCACGCCGTCCGAGAAGTTGCCGTTGAGGTTGATCTGGTAACGCAGCGTGCGGTTGCTGCCTTCCTGTCCGACCTCCGTACCGCCTTCGAGGAAGAGCGAATGGGCATGTTTGAAGGCCGTGCGCAGGGGTTGTGCGAGCCAGTAGGTGTCCACGCCGTTTTCGGCCTCCTTCTTGAGGAGCATCAACAGGTTGCGCCGTTCGGGGTCCTCGCTGCCGATGGTCCCGTTTGACGACGAGAAAACCTTCATCTTCTCGTAGTACTGCACGAGTTCTTTCGAGTTCATCAGGTTGTACGACGACAGGTCGGGCGATTCGACGCTGGTATTGAGCGTGTACGAAATCTGGATGCTGCCCTTCTTGGGCATCTTCGTTGCGATCACGACCACGCCGTTCGCCGCGCGCGAACCGTAGATCGACGATGCCGCGGCGTCCTTGAGGATCGTGACGCTCTCCACGCGGTTGATGTCGAGGTTATAAACCTTCTCGACATTTACCTGGAACCCGTCGAGGATGAAAATCGGCAGCGTGGTGTAGGTCTGGAGCGTATTTTCCGAGATATCGGGCATACTGTTCGCACCGCGGATTTCGATGCGGTCGGGAATGTAGTTGGGGTTCGAACCGAATTCTCCGTTGAGGTCCGAAATCACGAACGAAGGGTCGTAAACCTGCAACGCTTCGAGCATGTTGGTCGGGTTGACCTTGATCAGGTCGTCGCCCTTCACCTGCGTTGCCGTACCCGTGAAGCTGTTTTTGGCTTTGGGAACGTAGCCCGTGACCACCAGTGCTTCGGATTCGATAACGTCTGCCTTCATCGTGATTTCCAGCGGCTTGTCGCCGATGTTGAGCGTCTGTGACTTCATGCCGATCATCGATATGATGATCTGCGTTTCGTCCGTCGGCACGCGGAATGAAAAACTGCCGTCGGCGGCCGTCGAGGTTCCGCGGCGCTTGTCCTTGTTCGCCACCACCGACACGCCGACCACCGGCTTGCCCGCTTCGTCCTTAACTACGCCCGATACCGTGCGGACGGGGATGGCCTTGGCCATGACGCTTCCCCCGGCCTGTGTCTGCTTGGCTTTGGGGTCCTGCGAAAGTACGATGGTGTTGTTGATGAACTGATAGGCGAGTCCCAGCTTCGGAAGGATCGATTCGAGCACTTTGTTCACGGGAACCTGCCGTGCCGAAACGTTCACCCTGCGTGAAACGTCGACGTTGTTATCGCTGTAAAATATTTTATATCCGGTCTGCTTCTGAATCTCGGACAGCAGGGTCGAAAGCGGCTTTTCCTGGAGCCGGAACGTGACTTTGGCCTCCTGCGCATGGAGTGCGCGGGCGGGGGCGCAAGCCAGGATGGCCACCAGCAGGCACATCCGGAGCAACCGGAATGGCCGTTCGCCGCGTGGTGTGATGTATGAGGTGATGTTCTTCATCTGCTTAATCTTAGGTTATTTGACGATGGGTAGTGACTTTTTGCCGACTTCGGCGATCTGCGAACCGTCGTATGCCGTTACGGTTTGGTTGAGGCGTTTGCAGTAGTGGAAGCGCACGCCTTCGCCCATGAACTCGTAGCGATACTGGAGATCGACAGCCGTTTCCAGTTGTGCGGCCGTGGCTGTTTCGGGCAACTTGAGGCTTTCGCTGTTACGCGCTTCCGCGAAGTCGTTGAACCGGAGGATTCCCGTTGCCAGTTGGTTCGATTTGGCGGCGGCTTCCGCGGCCATGAGGTACACCTCGCCGATCTTGATCACGGGGATACCCGGCACGGTGTTCCACTTGTCGAGTTTGCTCGTCGGTGCGAATTTCGTGCGCATCGTGTTGTCGCTGTCGAACCAGTTGCGTCGGCGGTCGTCGGCGTTCAGGTCGTTTACGTCGAGTTGCGCCGAGAGGGTCACGCCTTTCTTGGCGGGGTCGAACAACTCTTCCGACAGGGCGCAGAAACCCTTGTCCGAAGAGGGCAGTGCGAAGATGTATTCCGCCGAGAACGAATAGTCGGTTCCCGAGACGGTGCGTACGAAGCCGTAGCCGCCCTCGGTGATGATTTTGTCCAGCAGTTTGTAGGCTTCGCCGTAGCTTTCCGGCGAGTTTTTGCTCATCAGCGCGCGGGCTTCGGCGGCCCGGCAGGCGTAGTAGTTGAGTTTCCAGACGCGGCTTGCGGGTTCGGTCCCGATCAGCGTGGTGTCGTCGTATGAGACGCCCGTCACGATCGGGTCGTACCTGCTCAGCTGGGTCGCCGCTGTGGCCAGTTCGCTGATAACCTTGTCGGTGAGTTGTGCGGTCGTCATCTGTACGCCTGCGCTCTTCGTGCCGTCTATCCAGAGGATGTTGGACACCGTGTTGTCGACCGCATAGGCCGGACTGTAAAGTCTCAGGAGTTCGAAGTGCAGGAATGCCCGCAGGGCTTCGGCCTCGGCTACCATCATTTCGCGCGAGCCTGCCACGAACAGGACATCGCCCTTTGCTGCGAACAGTTCGAGGATGTCGTTACACTGGTAGATGGCCGCATAGAGTTTGGTGTATGCCTTTGCGGCGATTTCCCGGGCTGCCGGATCGCTGAAATCCATTTTCGTCCAGCCCTCGGCCCCGGCGTAGGGCCTAAATGTCTGGGAGAGGAATTCCACGCCGCCCAGCGTGAGGTTCGAGCCGTAAAGATCGTCGGTGCGCAGTCCGGCGTAAATGCTGTTCATGTAGTCGCGGAAGGACGCTTCGTTATCGAAAACCTTGCTTCCCGACGTGCCTCCTCCCTTGGGTTCCGCTTCGAACCACTTGTTGCACGAGGTAGCCGCCAGGAGCAGGAGTGCCGTATATATCAATTTTTTCATACTGTTCGCTTGTTTTAGAAAGTTGCCTGGAGGGAGAGGATGAAACTGGAGGCATAAGGGTAGTAGAGTCCGTGCGGAGTCTTTACCGACGAGGAGTACCAGAGGTCGTCGCACGTGAGGCTCACTTTCAGCCCCTGCATGCGCATTGCCGAAGCGATTTTTCGGGGGAAGGCGTAGCCGATGCGCAGCGACGAGAGCGAAAGTATGTTACGCTTCGAGACGAAGCGCGACGACGCGTAATCGACCGCATTGTCGATGCCCTGATAGGCGGCGTTCCTGTTCGAGGGGCTCCATTTGCCTTCGGCGGCCTTCGGGACGTTGACGCCGTAACCTGCCAGGTCCACGGCCTGTTGGGTGTAAACGTCGTAATACTTCCCGCCCAGCGAGTAGGAGAACACCGCTGCGAAATCGAAATTGCGGTAGGCCGCCGTTGCGCCGAACGTACCGCGCAGTTTCGGGGTCATGCTGCCCTGGTATTCCAGGTCGGCTGCCGTCGGGGTCTCCGATACCGAACCGTCGCGCAGGTAGAATTTTTCGCGTCCGGTGTCGGCGTCGATTCCTGCCGAGCGCAGGGCGTAGATGCCGTCCGCTGCGTCGCCTTCGGCCATGCCGCCGTAGTAACGCTGTGCGAAACTGTTGTTGTTGTACAGCGTCGATGCGTAGTCGGGCAGTTCGGTGATCTTGCTGCGGTTGACGACGCCTTTGGCGAAGAGCGTCAGATCGACGCCGCTGCGGTTGCGGAGTATCCCGGCCGATACGAGGAATTCCAGCCCCGAATTGCGGATCGCGCCGCTGTTGGCGAAGCGGTGTCCCGGGCCGAAGGCGGTGCTCTGCTCTTCGAACGTCAATACGTCCTTCGACAGTGTGTTATAGTATTTTACGGCTATGTCGACGGTGCTGATGCGCCCGCTTACGCCGACGTTGACGTTCCGTGTCGCCTTCCATTTCAGTGCGGGGTTGTAGTAGTTGGTATGGAACAGCGCCACGAGCCCCTGGTTGTAAGGCTTTGCGGTTCCCATGCCGTTCAGGTAGGGATTGCTGGTGTCATAGCTGTACATCGGATTGACGAATCCGTAGTCGAACTGGTAGCCCGCCGTACTGCCGTATCCGGCCGTCAGGGTGAGTTTGCCGATCAGTTCCGAATTTTCGATCAGGGCCTTTTTCAGGTCATAGGCGGCAGTCAGTCCGTAGGAACCCGCCGTGCGCTTGTCGGGAGCCAGCATCGAGGACTTGTCCAGCCGGCCCGAGAGATCGACGAAGAGCTTGCCGTCGAAACTCCACGAAACGATTCCGTAGCCGCTCATCACGCGCTCGTAGGTCTCTGTTCCCTCGGGGCGGCCCGGGGTGTAGCGCTGTGCGAAGGAGACGTAGTCCATGTGGTCGCTCGACATGCCTACGCCCATGAAAGCGTCGTCGGTCATCGTTGCCGAGTAGACCTCCATGCCGAGCGTTGCGCGCAGGGTGTGGCGCTCGCGTTCGAGGCGGTAGTCGGCCCACAGCCGCTCCTGGTAACAAGCCAGGCGGTTGCGGACGATGCGGTAGCGGCCCTTCTGGTCGATTTCGTCGATGGTGTAATCCTTGAACAGGAGCGACATCGGCGAGGTAAACTCCGACCGCTTGTCGTGGTCCTGCGTGAGGTTGAACTGCCCGGCGATGCTGAAACGGTTGTCTATAATCCAGCGTACGGTCAGGTTATTGTTCACGCGTGCGATTTTGTTTTCGGCGAAACTGCTGAGCGAGGTCTCGTAGAGCGGCGATTCCTGTTCGCTGAAGGTTCCTTCGCCCAGGATATCGTACGCTTTGCCACGTTCGTCTGCGGGGGTGTAATAGGGATTCATCTGCGCCCAGCCGGACATCGGCCCGTAGGTCGATTCCGATGCGTCGGCCATGTCGACGCTCAGTTCGTTTGAAATCTGGAGCGAACGGGTCGTGTAGCCGATGAATGCCGAGGCGCCGTACATCGTGCGCTTCGAACCCTTCATCACGCCCTTGACGGGATTCATGTACAGCGTGCCGCGGTAACGCAGGCTGCTGTCGCCGCCGTCGACCATCACGCGGTGGCGGTGCGAAAAAGAGGTGCGTACCGGAATGTCGAGCCAGTCGGTCGAGCCATTGGCCTTCACGTCGGCGATCCGCTGGTTGTAGAGCGCTTCGTTTCCGTCGTAGGCTCCCATGCGCTTCTCCCACGCGAGTTTCTGGTTCGCGTCCATCAGGTCGAAACTCCGCAGGTTCGCTTTCTGGAAACTGCCGTCGAAGTTGTAGGTCAGGCGCAGTTTGTGGGGCTCCGGAATCTTCGTATTGACGACGATCACCCCGTTTCCGGCCCGCACGCCGTAGATCGCCGTTGCCGTTGCATTCTTGAGCAGCGTGACATTTTCAACGCGCAGGATGTCGAAGTCCTGCAAACGGTCGATCGATTCGGCGTGGCCGTCGACGATGATCAGCGGCAGGGCGTCCGTGCTGCTCATCTTCCAGGGCAGCGATTTCGTACCCTGGAGGCTCATCGAGGCAGCAGCGGCATTCGGGTCCGCTCCGTATTTTTCATCGGGGTCCGTCCCGCAGACGGACGGGTCGATCAGTTGTATGGCTTTGAGCAGATTCGTCGGATGCAGTCTGCGTAGTTCTTCACCCGAATAACTCGCTTCCGCAGCGCCTGCGGATATTGTGCGGCAGTTATTCCGGACGAAATCCTCGCGTTCGTGGGTTCCTTGTCCAAACAGCTCGCCGGGGCTCATGGAAAACAGAACTGAAACGACTGCCGGGAATACCAATGGCCGCAGGCAGCGCAGCGCAGCGGCTCTTTCCGGAAGTTTTCGTTTTTTCGCTTGTAGAGGTTGCGTCATAATTTAGTTGTTTAAAAGGGTATTTTCTTATCTCAGCGTGATTTGCTTGCCGTCGTAGTCGATCTGCATGCCGGTTCCGGTCGATGCGATGATCGTGAGTATTTTATCGAGTTCTTCGCACCGCGGGAACTGGCCGCTGAAGCGCAGTCCGTCGAGCAGCGGCGACACCTCGAATTCGAAATCGTACCAGCGGGCGAGGCTCTCCATGATCTCCGTGATCGACGCGCGGTTGAAAATAAACGTTCCCGTCATCCACGCCGTGGCCTGCGAGGTATCCACGGCCGCGACGGCTATCTGGTCGTCGTTCCGGCGGCTGTATGTGGCCTGCTGGCCGGGTTGCAGCGTCACCTGCTCGCCGCCTGCAAGCGGTGTGATCGCCACCGAACCCTCGACCAGTGTGGTGTAAATGGCCCGGTCGCCGTCGTAACCGTTGACGTTGAACCGCGTGCCCAGTACCCGGATGCTCTGCCCGCCCGACTCGACGATGAACGGCCGTTTGGCGTCGTGCGCCACTTCGAAATAGGCTTCGCCTTCGAGCCATACGCGGCGTTCCGCACCGTCGTTCGCCGTGAAAAACCGCAGGCGCGAGGCTGCGTTGAGCCATACCTGCGTGCCGTCAGCCAGTTTCAGGCTGTATTCGCTGCCGCGGGGCGTCACCAGGGTATTGTATTCTTCGGCCTTGGGATTCTGTCGTTTGCGGGGTTTGTATTCGAGTGCGTTTTCGCCGACGATCTCCACATCGGCCTTTACCGCTACGGAATCCTTCATCCGCAGGTCGAGGCTCTCGCCGTCGGCGAGGAATAGTACCGCGTGTGTGTTTTCGGGTTTGATCTGCGCGATCTGCGCCAGCACCCGTTTCTGGCAGCCGACATGCGTGTAGTAAATCGCTCCTGCGGCTATCAGCACTGCCGCCGCGACGGTAGCGGCGCTTTGTATCATTGCGGAGTAGTGCCTCATCCTCTGCCGGTCTTTCCGTTCCTCCAGTTTGCGCTGAACCTGCTCCCAGGCCTTCACGGGGTCGCATTCGGCACGTTCCGTCCGGCGGCGCTCCAGTTCTTCGGCGTTGAGTATGTTTTCGAAAAGGCGCGTCTTGTCCTCCTTTTTCCACTCTTTGAGCCGCAGTTTGAGCTGTTCACGCTCCGCCGGGGACGTTTTCGATATAAAGAAACGTCCCAGCAGCCTGCCTGCCTTGATCATGGATATGATATTCCCGACTAACACTGTTAGTATAACACTTCGGAAGCGGAAAAGGATGACACGGGATGCGAAAAAAATGTAAAAAGTTATCCGATCATCAGTTAGAAGCGTGTAAAACCGTAACCTCGCGGCGGTATTTTCATCGCCGGAACGCGCGGGGTCTTAGAGCATCCACTGATTCGAAAGCACGATGCGCAGGGCTTTGTAGGCGCGGGACTTGTGGGTGCGCACGGTGTTGATCGAGATACCGAGTATATCGGCTATTTCCTGGTTGGAGAGGCCTTCTATCGCCATGTTGAGCACCTGCTGACCCATCGCCGGCAGGTTTTCGATCGCCTGCGAGATGATCAGCGACGACTCTTCGCGAACGATGGCGTCGATAAAGAATTCTTCGGTTTTTTTCTCGCGGCATTCGCGTTTGTAATGCTCGACCTGCGACTCCGCATAGCGGCATCGAATCTGCTCATGGCGCAGGTGGTTGAGGCATTTGTTGCGCAGGGTTTTGTAGAGAAACCCTTTGGCGAGGTAGTCGTTTTCAAAGGTGCAGCCCTGTTCGATCAGCGCTACGAAAGCCTCCTGTACGAGGTCTTCGCACACTTCGCGGCTCTGCACATAATTGCGGGCAAAGGAGACGAACATGGCGTAATAGGTGCGGAAGAACTCGGGTATATTTCCCCCCCCCGTATTCCGGCATACCGAACCGTTCGGTCCTTCGTATGTTCCGTCCTTGTTCATGGTTTCTTCGTCTCTCATTCACTAACCTGGCTGCGAACGCAGCGTCTCTTTGCGGTCAAATATACTTTTTTTTCATTTAATTACAAAAAAAATTACAAAACGGCGAAATATCTTCGGCCGGCCGGGTATTCCCTGCGGTTGGGCGCGGTCATAAAAAAAGGCCCGGATCGAAAAATCCGGGCCTTTCGGTTGTCCTGTGCTTTCGGCGGCGTTAAAAAGTGCGGCGCAGCCTGTTCGTATCGTCCGTTTCGGGGCGGGTGGTCGGATGACCGTCCCGTTCGCCTGCGAGCAGGTCGAGCAGTTTCTCCTTCTTGCTGCGGGGCTTCGCCTCGCGCCGGTTGACGGCGAGACGCTGGATCATCTCCTGGACGTGCCCCATCAGCATGGCCGGCGTGTTTTACTTGATGAAGAACCGGTAAATATCGTTGCCGTTGGCGTAGAGCAGCAGCATCAGGATAATGATCAGCCCGACGTACTGCGCGGCTTCCAGCACTTTGTCGCTCACCTTGCGTCCCGTAATCATCTCCCAGAAGGTAAAGATCGCATGTCCGCCGTCGAGTCCCGGAATGGGCAGAATGTTCATCACCGCGAGGATGATCGACAGGAAGGCGGTCTTCATCCAGAAATCCTGCCAGTCCCACGTCGAGGGGAAGATGCTGCCAATGGCGATAAATCCGCCCAGTTCCTCGTACATCTTGGTTTTGGGCTGCACGATCATCTTGAGCTGGTCCCAGTAGGAGGCGATTACCTTGCCTGTCCTGTGGATACCTGCCGGAATCGACTCCCAGAACGTGTACTTCTGCGTGCGCACCTCGAACGGATATTGGGTCATGACGCCGATGCGTCCTTCCGACAAGGGTACGGACAACTCCAGTACGTCGCCTCCGCGCAGTACCTTGAGCAGCACCGAATCCCCGGCGTATGCTTTCAGGTATTTCTGGTAGGCCGGGAAGTCGAGTCCCTCTACGTCGTTGATCCCGACAATTTCGTCGCCCACGTGCAGCGCGGCTGCCGATTCGAACATCACGCTGTCCACCGTGAAGGGCCTGCGCAGTGCGATTAAATCTTCGTATCCCTTCTGCTGCCGCATCGAGATCAGTTCGTCGAGCGGAAGGGTCAGTTCGACCTGCTGTCCGTTGCGCTCCACCACGACGCTGCGGTCGCCTTCGGTGATTATCAGGGCATTGACGATCTTGTTGATATCGTCCACCTCTTCGCCGTCGATCGAGACGAAACGGTCCCCGTCGTGGAATCCGAGTTTGTGCCCGGCCTCGTTGAAGTTATAGCCCCATTTGGCGTCGGCGTTCGAGAAGTAGGTGTCGCCCCACGTGTAGCAGATACCGATGTAGATCGTTACCGCCAGTACGACGTTCATCACCACGCCGGCGATCATCACCAGGAACCGCTGCCAGGCCGGTTTGGTCCGGAACTCGTCGGGTTTGGCGGGTTGTTTCATCTGTTCCGTGTCCATCGACTCGTCGATCATGCCGGCGATCTTGCAGTAGCCGCCCAGCGGCAGCCAGCCCAGGCCGTATTCGGTGTCGCCCCGCCGGAATTTGAACAGCGAGAATCCCAGGTCGAAGAAGATATAGAATTTCTCGACGCGGATTTTGAAGACCCGTGCCATGACGAAGTGTCCCAACTCGTGAATACCGATGAGGATGGTGAAACAGAGGAAAAACTGAATGATTTTTACTAAAATGTCCATTTTGGAAAGTGTTTACAGGTGAAGGAATTTCGCCGCCAGCGCGCGGGCTTCGGCATTGGCCTCGGCGTAGTCCGCAAGGGTGGGCGAGGGGATGAATGCCGCATGTTCCAGGGCGTGCTCGATGGTGCGCACGATGTCGAGCCATGCGCATTTGCGGGCCAGGAACGCCGCTACGGCCACTTCGTTCGAGCCGTTCATCGTGCAGGCCGCCGTGCCGCCGCGCCGCAGGCAGTCGTAGGCGATCTCCAGCGCCGGGTATTTTACGCGGTCCACTTCGGCGAACGTCAGTTGCGGATGGTTCAGGAAGTTGAACCGCTCGCCGGGACGATGCGCCCTGTCGGGAAACAGCAGTGCGAAACTGATTGGCAGGCGCATGTCGGGCGTGCCCAACTGGGCCTTGATCGCGCCGTCCTCGAATTCGACCATCGAGTGGATGATCGACTGCGGGTGGAGCAGCACCGAAATCCGGTCCGCCGGGGTTCCGAACAGCCAGTGAGCCTCGATCACTTCGAATCCCTTGTTGACGAGCGTCGACGAGTCGATCGTGATCTTCGCGCCCATGTCCCACTGGGGATGGCGCAGGGCCTGTTCTACGGTGACGTTCGCCAATTCCTCGGCCCTGAGGTCGCGGAATGCGCCGCCGCTGCACGTGACGATCAGCCGCCGCACCGGGGCGCGTTCGCCCACGAGGCACTGGAAGATCGCCGAATGCTCCGAGTCGATCGGAATCACCGGTGCTTTCCGCTCCCGCGCCAGCGGCATTACGTAGGCGCCGCCCACTACGAGCGACTCCTTGTTCGCCAGCGCGAGTTTCTTGCCCGCTTCGATGGCCGCCACCGTGGGCGCGAGCCCGGCGTAACCTACCAAGGCGTTCACCACCACGTCGGTTCCGCTTCCCGCTGCGACTTGCGCCACCGCGTCGTCCCCGGCGTAAACCTTGGTGTCGGTGTCTGCGAGTGCGTCGCGCAGTCGTGTGTAATATTGCTTGTCGGCGATCACCGCCGTGTCGGCGTCGAATTCCCGTGCCTGCTGCGCCAGCCTTTCCCAATTGCGGTTGGCCGTGAGGACGCGGACTTCGAACCGGTCGGGGTTTTCACGGGCTATGTCGAGCGTCTGCACGCCGATCGAGCCGGTCGAACCCAGTATGGCAAGTCGTTGTTTCATGTGTTTATCAGAAGACGATATACCCCTCGGGGTCCACGGGTTTCCCGTTGTTCCAGAGTTCGAATTCGAAGAGTTTGACCTCGCCGTTTTCCGCTTCGGCGTTGTAGCCGATCAGTTCGCCCGAGCGAATGGTCTGTCCTATTGTTACGAGCGACTGCGAGAGGTTTTTGTAGATCGAAATCAGGTTTCCGGCATGTTGCAGGACCACGATGTAACCCGTTTCGGGAGTCCAGAGGCTCTGGACCACCGTGCCGTTGTCGATGGCTGCAATGCGGTCGGCTGCCGTTGCGGCGATCTTTACGCCGAAGTTACCCTGTTTGATGTCGAATTTGCCGGTGATGATCCCTTCGACGGGCGTCACCAGCTCGATCGCTTCGCGCACCTTCCGGCGCGAGCCGCCCTGCCCGGCGATGGCGTATTCGCCTTCGCCTTCCATCTGGGCCCTCAGAAGCGAATCCTCGTGCGAGGGCATCACCAGCACCTTGCTGATCCGCGACGAGTCCGACGATGCGAGTTCGCGTACCACGGGACTGCGCCCCTCCATGATCAGGGCGATGTTTTCGTTGTAGGTCAGCATGTCGTTCATCATGCGCTCCATCGAGTCGAGCCGGATGATGTTCTGCACGAGGCTTTCGCGCGAACGGTCGGCCTCGGTGCGGTATCCGGGCAGGAATTCCAGCACGGGGGAGTAGGCCACCAGCGACAGTGTGAGGATAAACAGCATCAGCACGAATGCCACCAGTCCTGCGAAGATGCTCGCCGGGGAGAGGTGCATGTGCCATTCTTCGGAGTTATCCGTGGCGTTGAGCATGTTGAAGCGGCGTTTACGGAACATGCTGCGCCACCATACCCGTATGGATTTCAGAAATTTCATCTCTGTCGGGAACGATTTCTCTTTGTTAATTTTACAAAGATAGGTAAAAATGCATTAATCCTTTGCGGCGCGCGCTTAATTTTTTTACCTTTGTAGATGTTTTGAACTAACGTCATAATAGATAAAAACAACATGGTAAAACCTACATTACTGGTACTCGCTGCGGGCATGGGCTCCCGCTACGGGTCGCTTAAGCAGATGGACGGAGTCGGCCCCAACAACGAGGCGATTATCGATTATTCGGTTTACGACGCTATCCGCGCCGGTTTCGGCAAGGTCGTATTCGTTATCCGCCACTCCTTCGAGAAGGAGTTCCGCGAGGTCTTCTCGGCCGACCGCTTCGGCGGCCGCATCGCCGTCGATTTCGTTTTCCAGGAACTCGACTACCTGCCCGAGGGCCTTTCGGTTCCCGAAGGACGTGTGAAGCCGTGGGGGACCAACCACGCTGTGATGATGGCTGCCGACGCCGTTCACGAACCTTTTGCCGTGATCAATGCCGACGACTTCTACGGAGCCGAGGCCTACAAGACCATCGGTGACTACCTCGCACAGCTCGGCAGCAGCAAGAACAGCTACTGCATGGTTGCCTACGATTTGAACAAGACCCTTTCGGAGAACGGAACCGTTTCGCGCGGTGTCTGCGGCGTCGATGCAAAGGGCGATCTTACCTCGATGGTCGAGCGCACGCAGATCGAGCGTATGCCCGACGGCAAGATCGTTTTCCACGACGACGGCGCCGACGAGCCTCTCGCCGAGGATACCCCCGTTTCGATGAACCTCTTCGGCTTTACGCCCGATTTCTTCGCCTACTCGAAGGAGTACTTCAAGGTTTGGTTCGAGGCCAACAAGGATAACATCAAATCGGAGTTCTACATCCCGACGATGGTCAACAAACTGATCGGTGACGGTACGGCGACGCTTCGTGTGCTTCGTTCGGCTGCCCAGTGGCACGGCGTGACCTACAAGGAGGACAAACCCGCACTGATGGCCGCCATCGAGAAGATGATTGCGGAAGGGAAGTATCCCAGGAATTTGTGGGCGTAAATTCCGTTCTGCGAATTAAAAAAGAAGCGAGGCCATATCGGTCTCGCTCCTTTTTTTATCCGGCGGGGAGCCGTTGGGCCGCCCCGTTTTGGAAGCATCAGTCCAGGAATCCCTCTTTGACGAGTTGCTCGCGGATCAGTTCCCAGTTGGCTACCGGGCGTTTTTCTCCGTCGACGAACCGCAGGGGACACCCCAGGTTGCAGTCGTCGATGTAGAGGTCGGCATGAATCTTCTGCGAGGAGGTCCAGCGCTTCTGCGACGGATTTTCGTTCACTGCGTAGAGCGGAATGCCCCGCAAGCGGAACCATTCCACCGCCTGGTCCAGTAGTTTTCCGTGGCGCATCGAGTAGAGAATCAACTTGCAGCCGTTGTCTGTCAGTTCCTTCAGTACGGGCACGGCCCCTGCGTCCTCCCCGATTTCGGGATAGGCATGCGTTACCACCGTGCCGTCGAAATCGAGGGCTATTATAGCATCGTGAATCGCCATAACTGTCTTATTTCTTTATTTTACGTCCCAGCGACCGGAAGAAGTGCTTGATGCGCTTGCGGTAGCTTACTTCTTGATAATCGTCTCCATAGCCGTAGCCATAGCCGTAACCGTATCCATACCCGTAACCATATCCGTAGCCGTGGCGGCGCGCACGGGTGCTGTTCAGTACGATGCACATGTTGTGGAGCTTCTTCTCGCGGTAGAGGCGCTCGATGTCGGGCAACTGGCGCCGGTCGAGTACGCCCTCGCGCACGATATATATACAGAGGTCTGCGAGCCGGTCCGTGATGATGGCATCGGCCACCGACATGGCGGGCGTGCTGTCTATGAAGACGAAGTCGTACTGCTCGCGCATTTGGGCGATGAGCTTGTCGAGTTTCTCCGAAAGCAGCATCTCCGTCGGGTTGGGCGGCTGAATGCCGGCGTATATCACGTCGAGGTTCTTGTGGAACCCGGTATTTTCGATCATGCTGTTCGGATCGGTGATCGTGCCTGCGAGGTAGCCCGTGATGCCGGTCTTGCTCTTGCCGTGTCCCAACTGGGTCGACAGGGCGTGACGGCGCAGGTCGAGGTCGACCAGCAGCACGCGCTTCCCGGCCATGGCGAGCGTCATCGCCAGGTTGGTCGCCACGAAGGTCTTACCGGCGTGAGGGTCCGACGAGGTGAAGAGGATGGTGCGAATGTCGGTTCCTGCCGAAACGCCCATGAACGTCATGTTCGAACGCAGGATTCGGAATGCCTCCGACAGGGCGTCGCGGCCTGTTTCGCGCACGACGATTCCGCTCTTGCTGTCGCCTTCATAGAAGGGAATGTCGCCCAGGAACGGTGCATTGATGTTGTCCTCGATATCCTTGCGTCCGCGGATGGTCGTGTCGAGCATGCCGATCAGGTAGAGCAGGCCGAACGGAATGGCCAGACCCACGATCAGGGCGATGGCCAGGATCATCATCGGACGGGGCGAAACGGGGATGTTGCTGCCGTAGGCTTCGTCGATCGAACGCGAGTTGCTTTCGGCTACGGCGTAGTTGAGCTGGTTCTCCTCCTGTTTGTTCAGCAGGTAGAGGAACAGTTCTTCCTTGATCTTCTGCTGGCGCGTGATGCCCAGGATGACCTTCTCCTGTGAAGGCATGGTCGAGATCCGGTTGTTGGCCTGCGTCTCCTCCTTGCGCATGGCGTCGCGCTGGATTTCGAGCGTCGAGATGTTCGAGTCGAGCGACGAGAGGATCGAACGCCGCACGGCAGCCAGCAGGTTGTCGAGGTCCTGGATGACGGGGCTGCGGTCCGAACTGTTCTCCAGCAGCTTTTCGCGGCGCAGGATGGCCGAGTTGTAGTCGTCGATCTGCTTTGCGATGGCCGTATTGGTTCCCGCCGCCGCTACTGCCGGAATCAGCTCCCCGGCGTTTTTCGGATCGTTCAGGTAGGCGCGGATATATTCCGCCACGCTGATCTGGTTTTCGAGCGACAACCCTTCGGTCTTGTACCGCGAACTCTCCGACACGCTGCGCGCGGCCTCCGAGGAGATGTCCACCATCCGGTTGTCCTTCTTGATATCCTCGATATTGCGGTCCACGTCGCCCAGTTCGCGCCCGATAACGTCCAGGCGGGCCTTGATGAACTTAGCCGTTGCGACCGATACGCGGCGCTTGTCCTCGATGGCATCGTCGTTATAGGCCGAGATCAGGGTGTTGATCACGTCCTCTGCGCGCCGGGGAACCGTGTTGTTCATCGTAACGGTCACCACCGACGCCTGTTTGTTGGCCACGTCGCTTTTTACGGCGGAGCGGTAGGCGTTGGTCGTCTGGCTCAGCGACCTCTTGCTCACGCGGATCGGAACGTCGAGGTAGTCGGGGGCCATGTAGAGGGTCTTATTCACGACTACCTGTCCCACGGGGGTCGGGATCGTGTCTCCGTAAGCCGCGGTGATGACGCTGCGGCTCTCGTGTTTGGTGACGAATTTGTCGTTGAACTCGGTCAGCCGGATTTTGTCGCCTTCGAGCGGCGTGATCTCCATCGACAGCGACTGCTTGTCGTTGTCGTTGATGAACTTCACGTCGATCGGCGCCTGTCCGTAGAGGTCGCGCCGGCGAAGGCGCTCGCTTATCGAATAGTTGATCGTCAGGTTCAGGCGCTTGACCACGTCGGTCATCAGGCGGCGCGACTGGAGGATGAAGACCTCGTTGTCGACGTTGCGGCGGTTCTGGAAACCGGCCAGGTCGCTGAACGCCGTCAGGTCGACATCGCCGCCCTTGCGGCTGTCCTTGACCATGATGGTCGCCGTGCGGTTGTAGATTTTCGGGGTGCTGGCCAGGTAGTAGTAGGCCGCGCAGAGGCAGAATACGGCCGAAAGCACGAACCAGTACCAGTTGGCGACTACCATGCGGATGATGTCGTGCAGCGTGATGGTCCCGGCCTGTTCTTCGTTATTGGCCTGTGTCTGGGTAATATGTTGTTCTGTCATGGAGACTGGCTATTTGGTGAGGGTTACGATGAGCGTCGCCACCGAAATCGCGGTTCCCACCAGCGAGAGGTAAAAACTGCGGTTCTGGCTGATTTCGCCTGCCTGTGCCTTGTACTTGTTGGGTTTGACGTAAACCACATCGTTCTGCTGGAGGTAGAAAACCGGGGAGTCGAAGATGTCGGTCGACGTGAGGTCGAGGTATTCGATCGTGCGTACGCCGTCCACTTCGCGCGTCACGGCCACTTCCGAACGTACGCCGTATACGGTCATGTCGCCGGCCATCGCCAGGGCGTCGAAGATCGAGACCTTGTCGCGCGTAATGTCGTAGAAGCCCGGGCGCGCCACTTCGCCGATGACCGAAATCTTCATGTCGGCGAACTGTACGTTGACCGTGGGGTCGTTGATATATCCGCCTTCGACGATCTTGTCGGCGATGGTCTGCGCCAGTTCGCTGCGGGTCTTGCCTTTGCATTCGATCTTGCCGATTACGGGCATATCGAGCATGCCCTTTTCGTCTACGGTGCGCATCTGGAGCGCCTGGGATGACGCTGCGCTGCTGATGGCGGTTCCCGTGAGCGAGTTGTAGGAGGTCGACGAATTGAACGGCACTGCCAGCTCGGGGTCCTTGCTGTTGACGACAATCGTCAGCCGGTCGAGGGGTTTGATGCGGATCTGGCCGTTTTCGGCGATTTGTTCAGGTGTGAAGGGTTGTGCGTCCTGTAAATACCACACGCGTTTCTGTGCAGAGCACGAAACGAGCAGTATACCGAGGATCGCTGTCCCGATAAGGAGGCAGAGTTGCTTCATGTTTAAAATAAGACGTTGATTATAATACGTGCGCAAAGATATAAATTAATTCTGAAAAACACCTGCTATCCGGCATTGATATTTTACAAGTGTGTATGTAATCTGTTGCATAATACGTAGGATGTTGCAAAAAAATTGTATCTTTGATATTCGAAAATTTGAGAATGACCGACTGCTGCATATTCGATTTGGACGGAGTTATCGTCGATACGGCCCGCTACCACTATCTGGCGTGGGCCGCACTGGCCCGTGAACTGGGTTTTGAGTTCACTCCTGCGCAGGGCGAAGCCACCAAGGGCGTGAGCCGCATGGACTCGCTGGAGATCGTGCTGCGCGCCGGGGGGCTTGAGAACCGTTTTTCCGGGGCCGAAAAGGAGCGCCTCGCCGCCGAAAAGAACGCCCGTTACCTGGATTATGTTTCGCAGATGACCCCTTCGGAGGTGCTCCCGGGCGTGGCGGCGTTTTTGCGGGACGTTCGCAGCCACGGCGCGCGGGTGGTGCTGGGTTCGGCGTCGAAGAACGCGGGGACGATCCTCGACCGGTGCGGCATCCGGGCGCTGTTCGACGCCGTGGTCGACGGCACGCAGGTCGCACGGGCCAAACCCGACCCGGAGGTCTTTTTGAAGGGAGCCGCCGCCGTGGGGGCCGATCCGTCCGTGTGTGTGGTCTTCGAGGACGCCGCCGCGGGTGTCGAGGCCGCAGCGCGCGCCGGCATGCGTTCGGTGGGTGTCGGGGGCAGTCTGCTGCTGGCCCGGGCCACGATGCAACTGATGACCTTCGAGGGTTTTACGTTTGAAAAACTGATTGCGGCGATTGGCTGATTTCGCCTGCCCGGGTCCTGCTTTGCCGGGCGGACGACGGGATGGAACTGAAAATGAATCTGCTATGAACGAGTTTATAAAAACCGATCCCTGGCGCCTGGTCGAGGATCGTTTCGACCCTTCGCGGGTAAAGTCCTCCGAATCGCTTTTCGCGCTGGGCAACGGTGTGATGGGCGGCCGGGCCAATTTCGAGGAGCGCTATTCGGGCCCCTCGTTGCAGGGCAACTACATCGGCGGGGTCTACTATCCCGACAAAACCCGCGTAGGGTGGTGGAAGAACGGCTATCCGGAGTATTTCGCCAAGGTCCTGAACGCGGCTTTCTGGATCGGGGTCGATGTCGCCGTCGACGGCGAACCGCTCGACCTTGCCGCCGCTGAGGTAAAGGCCTTTTACCGCGAAATGGATATGCGCCGCTCGGTGCTGACGCGCCGCATGCGGGTCGTACTGAAAAACGGCGCGGAGGTGGCCGTCGAGGCTGTCCGTTTCTTCTCGCTGGCGCGCCGTGAACTGGGCGTCGTGAAATATACTGTCACGCCCCTCGACCGGGCCGTCTCGATCACGTTCTCGCCCCATATCGACGCTGACGTGCGCAATACCGACGCCAATTACGACGAAAAGTTCTGGGAGGAGGTCTCGACCGACGCCGACGCTGTGCAGAGCCGCACCCGGAAGAGCGGTTTCGAGGCGGCCTGGGCGCAGGCCGTCGAGCTCGACGGGGCCGACTGGTGCTGCGAGACCCGCCCCGAAAAGGTTCGTTCGACCGCTGTGGTCCGGCGCGAAAAGGGCTGTGCCGCCGTCCTGTATAAATACGTAGGCATCTGCTCGTCGCTCAACCATGCCCCGGCGGAGCTTATGCCCGCTGCGCGCGGCGTCGCCGCCGACGGCCTCCGGACGGGTTTCGATGCGCTGCTTCGCGAGCAGGAGGCCGCCTGGGCAGCCCGCTGGCACGGCTGCGATATCGTCATCGGGGGCGATCCCGCGGCCCAGCAGGGCATCCGCTTCTGCATCTTCATGCTCCTGCAAACCTACACGGGTGTCGATACCCGCCTCAATATCGGCCCCAAAGGTTTTACGGGCGAAAAGTACGGCGGCGTCACCTACTGGGACACCGAAGCCTACTGCCTGCCGTTCTACATGGCCACTGCCGGACAGGCCGTCGCCCGCGAACTGCTCGTCTACCGTTTTAATCAACTCGATAAAGCCATCGAAAACGCCGCGAAACTTGGGTTTCGCGACGGCGCGGCGCTCTATCCGATGGTTACCATCAACGGTGAGGAGTGCCATAACGAGTGGGAGATCACCTTCGAGGAGATCCATCGCAACGGCGCGATCGCCTATGCCGTCCACAATTATATCCGTTATACCGGCGACCGGCAGTACCTCGCCGACTGCGGACTGGAGGTGCTCTTGTCCGTCGCGCGTTTCTGGGCCCAGCGCATCACGTGGTCCGAAGCCCGCCGGAAGTACGTCATGCTGGGTGTTACGGGCCCTAACGAGTACGAAAACAACGTCAATAACAACTGGTATACCTCCTACATCGCCTGCTGGTCGATGCGCTACGCCGCGGAGGCGGCCCGGTGGGTGCGTGAAAACCGTCCCGCCGACTACGCCCGCATCTGCGCGAACCGCTCCTTCGACGAGGCCGCCGAGACGGCCCGGTGGCGTGAAATCGCCGACAACATGTACCTCGGCGAGGATCGCGAACTGGGCATCTACCTCCAGCAGGACGGCTACCTCGACAAGGAGCAGGTCCTGGCAAAGGACCTCGATCCGGCCGAACGCCCCATCAACCAGAAATGGTCGTGGGACCGCATCCTCCGCTCGTGCCTGATCAAGCAGGCCGACGTGTTGCAGGGCCTCTACTTCTTCGGCGAGGATTTCGATCTCGAAACCCTTCGCCGCAACTTCCGTTTCTACGAAGCGCGCACGGTCCACGAGTCGTCGCTTTCGCCCTGCGTCCACGCCATCCTCGCCGCGCGGATCGGCGATTTGGACAAAGCCTACGAACTCTACCTGCGTACGGCGCGCCTGGACCTCGACGACTACAACCGCGAGGTCGAGGAGGGCTGCCACGTCACTTCGATGGCCGGATCGTGGCTGTCGGTAGTCGAGGGTTTCGGGGGTACGCGTGTGAAGGACGGCGTGCTGTCGCTCGAGCCGCAGCTGCCCGCCGCGTGGGAATCCCTTGCGTTCAAAATCAATTTCCGGGGCCGCGTGCTCACGGTCGAGGTCACCCGCGATGCCGTCGGGGTCTCGAACGAAGGCGCACCCGTCGACATCGTCCTCTGCGGCACTCCCTGCCGTGTCGGGACCCGGATAACCCATAAAATAGAATCTGCCCGATGAACCTGCACCCCGACTGGAGCTACCAGGCCGTCCTGTATGAAATGAACGTGCGCCAACTGACGCCCGAAGGCACGCTGGCCGCCGCCGCTGCGCGGCTCCCTTTCCTCAAAGACCTTGGCATTGACGCTGTGTGGCTGATGCCTGTTTACCCGATCGGCGAACGCGAACGCAAAGGATCGCTCGGCTCCTACTATTCGATCCGCGACTACTGCGCCGTGAACCCCGAACTGGGCACGATGGCCGATTTCGACGCCTTCGTCGCCGAAGCCCACCGCCTCGGCCTGAAAGTCCTGCTCGACTGGGTTGCCAACCATACGGCCCGCGATGCGCGGTGGATTGCCGAAGAACCCGCTTCGTGGTACGAGCGCGACCCTTCGGGACAGCCTGCCGTGCCGTGGGACTGGTCCGACACCGCGAAACTCAATTACGGCAACCGTGACGTGTGGCGGGCCCAGGCCGACGCCATGGAGTTCTGGATCACGCAGCATGCCGTCGACGGGTTCCGCTGCGACATGGCGATGCTGGTCCCCATCGGCTTCTGGAACGAGACCTCGCGGCGCCTCAGGCAGGTGAAGCCCGATCTGTTTATGCTGGCCGAAGCCGAGGAGCCGAATCTCTTCGAAGAGGGTGCTTTCGATGCCTGCTATGCCTGGCAGATGCACCACCTGATGAACGATGTAGCCCGGCAGCAGACCCGTGTCACGGCCCTGCGCGACTATATTTATAATGACCGCAGCGCCTATCCCGACTCGGCGATGCGCCTTGCTTTCACCTCGAACCACGACGAAAATTCGTGGAGCGGTTCCGAGTTCACCCGGCTGGGCGACGCGCGGGAGATCATGGCCGTCTTCACCTTCGTCGTTCCGCGCGGCCTGCCGCTGATCTACACCGGACAGGAGATCGGCTACGACCATTCGTTCGCCTTCTTCGACCGCGACCCGATTCCGGCTTACGAGGCCAACTCGTTCACGGAATTTTACCGCCGCCTCACGGCGCTGCGGCACGACAATCCGGCACTTGCGACGGGGGAGCGGGGGAGTGCGATGATCGAAATCCGCAACAACGCCGAAGACTGCCTGATGACGATGGTCCGCGAAACGGACGGCAACCGCGTCGTCGCCGTGATGAACCTTTCGCCCTACGCTATCCACGCCGACTACTACACGGGTATTTACGCCGGAATGTACACCGACGCCATGACGGGCGAGCCCTGCGAACTGCGCGGCCGCGTCGAGGAGGATATGGCGCCCTGGAGCTACCGGATTCTGACGCGCTGACGGTTCTGCCCCGTGTGGTTGGCAGCGGGTATTTCCGCAATTTTTCGGCGGTCCTGCCGGCCGGATCCGAAAACTTTTCGGCCGGATACCAAATCCCGCTTTTTTACGTATATTTGTCCCGAGGTTATGAGAAAAATTGCAATCCTTTGCCTGCTGCTCGCCTGCGCGTTACCCTCCCTTGCGGGGACTTATCGCCCGGAGCAGGTTCCCAATGTCCAGCAGATGGACCGGCGGCATTATGTCTCCGATCCCGACGGCATTCTGTCGCCCGGCGCCGTGGCGCGCATCGACTCCGTTTGCGCTTCCCTGCGCGAGCGGGGCCTTGCTCAGGTCGCCGTCGTTGCCGTCGACGACATCGCCGGCGGCGATCCGTTTTCGTTTGCCGTCGAGCTGTTCCGCAGTTGGGGCGTGGGCGGCGCCGAAAGCAACAACGGCCTGGGCATCCTGCTCGTGAAGGATTTGCGGGAAATCCGTTTCGTCACGGGCGGCGGCCTCGAAGGCATCCTTCCCGACGCACTCTGCAAACGCATCCAGCTCAACTATATGCTTCCCGCTTTTCGCGAAGGCGATTACAGCGCGGGCATGGTCGCGGGCGTTACGGCTGCGGCCACGATTCTCGAAGGCGGCGAGGTCGACCTCAGCGGCGACGGCGGCGGGGAACTTCCGGCGTGGGCGATCTTCCTGGTCGTCGTCGGTTTCATCGTGGTCCCGCTGGGTGTCGTGCTGGTGAACTACTATGTCAAACACCGCTGTCCGAAGTGCCATAAGCTGACCCTGAAACAGGAGTCGCAGCAGGTGCTGAGCGTCACGCACAACTACCGGCTGGTGGAATATACCTATGTCTGTTCGAATTGCGGCGCCGTGGTCAAGCGGCGCGCCCGGAACCTCCGCGACGACAATTTCGGCGGTGGCGTCGGCGGCGGCACGATCATCGGCGGCGGCTTCGGCCGCGGCATGGGCGGCGGAGGTTTCGGCGGCGGCTTCGGGGGAGGTTCTTTCGGCGGCGGCGGAGCCGGCTCGAAATGGTAGTGCGAAGGAAATGTGAAAATTGAGAATTTAAAAATAAGGATTATGAAAAAATGGATTTGGATCGGCGTTGTCGCCGTGGTGGTAATTTTCCTGTATGCAACGTACAACGGCTTCGTCAACAAGGAGGAGGGGCTCAAGAGCGCCTGGTCCAACGTCGAGACGCAGTATCAGCGCCGTGCGGACCTGATTCCCAACCTGGTCAACACCGTAAAGGGCTATGCGGCCCACGAGAGCCAGACGCTGAACGAAGTGACCGAGGCCCGCGCCAAGGCTACCTCGATCAACCTTTCGGCCGACGACCTGACGCCCGAGAAACTCCAGCAGTTCCAGCAGGCGCAGGCGCAGGTGCGTTCCGCGCTGGGCCGCCTTATCGCCGTGTCGGAAAGCTATCCCGACCTGAAGGCCAACCAGAATTTCCTCGAACTGCAGGCCCAGCTCGAAGGAACCGAGAACCGCATCGCCGTCGCCCGCAAGGATTTCAACGACGTGGCGCAGAAATACAACGTCTCCGTGCGCCGTTTCCCGGCCAACCTCGTTGCCCGGATGTTCGGCTTCGAACAGAAGCCCTATTTCGAATCGGCCGAAGGGACCGAGACCGCCCCGCAGGTTGCCTTCTAAATGGCTTCCGAACGTTCCCGCGGCTATGTGCTGGGCGCCGTAGCCGCTGCCAGTTACGGACTGAATCCGCTCTTCGCGCTGCCCCTCTACGGGGCGGGTATGGGAGTGGATTCCGTGCTTTTTTTCCGCTACCTGCTGGCCGTCGTGATGCTGGGCGCGCTGATGCTTTTCCGGCGGCAGTCGTTCGCCCTCACGCGCCGCGACATCGCTCCGCTGGCTGTCATGGGCCTGTTGTTTTCCTTCTCGTCGCTGTTCCTGTTCGAGAGTTATAACCACATGGATGCGGGCATCGCCTCTACGATTCTGTTCCTCTATCCGGTGCTGGTGGCCGTCATCATGGCCGTCGGCTTCCACGAACGGGTCACGGCCGCTACGGTACTTTCTATTGCGCTGGCTTTCGGGGGCATCTCCCTGCTCTACGAAGGGGGTGACGGGCAGACCCTGAGCCTTTGGGGCGTCATGCTGGTCATCTTTTCGTCGCTCTGCTATGCGATCTATATCGTGGGCGTCAACCGCTCGTCGCTCAAGTTGCTTCCGACCGAGAAACTCACGTTCTACGCCCTGCTTTTCGGCCTGAGCGTCTATGTCGTGCGGCTGCGTTTCGGCGCCGGCCTGCAACCGGTTCCGACTCCTGCACTGTGGGTCAATGCCGTTTCACTGGCGCTGTTCCCGACGATCGTGTCGCTGGTAACGATGGCCGGGGCAATCCGCCGTATCGGTTCTACTCCCACGGCGATCCTCGGTGCGCTGGAACCCGTCACGGCTTTGTTTTTCGGTGTCATGGTCTTCGGCGAACGCCTCACGCCCCGCATCGTGACGGGCGTGGCGCTGATCCTCGTCGCCGTGACGCTCATCATCGTCGGCAAGTCCCTGCGCCTCCACTGGCCCCACTCCCTGCGCCTGCGCCGCGCGAAGTAGCGGTTACATGCCCTTTTTGATCCCGGCGCGGATCAACCCGATGTTGACCGGCAGCGCTACGAGGAACCCGCACGCCATCGCGACCTGCATCATGAACCAGAACTGGAACGAGGTGCGGGGGAGTGCGGAGCCGTCGTTGAGGGCGAAGATCACCACGGCCATCCAGCCGTACATCCCCGCCTGCCACGCCGTCAGCGACAGGATGTCGGCTTTCGCGGCGCGGCGCACGATCTCTCCGCGCGGGGCCTTCGGCTCCATGCCGCGAATCGCCGCATACTGAAATCCGATGCCGAAACCGAGGGCGAGGATGTAGTCGATCACCCATGATCCGGCGATCAGACTGCCGCCGATCGCCACCGGAACGAAGTAGAGAAACCATTCTCCCACAAGGTCGGCCAGCGTGCATCCCGCCCCGCAATGGAGCGTCGAGAGCACCACCGACTGCCACCGGCTCCGCGGCGGCATCGCCATTTCTCCCATCCGCATTCCGTCCATCTCCATTCCGCCGGACTTCATCTCGTCCGTTTTCATTCCGGGCATCTCCATCCCGCTCATCTCCATTCCGCCGGATTTCATCCCGTCCATGCCTCCCGCGTGCTCCTGCTTTTCGTCGAGCGTGCAGCGTTTCACCCGCCCGAAGGCGTAGTAAGCCCATAGCCCGAAAAAACTGGCCCAGAGACCCGTGAGAATCCATACGCTGTTCATGATGCGCATCGGCTGCCGGCACTGGCGCAGGTCGACGGCGATGACGGCCGCCGAAGCGATGCCGCCGATGACGAAAATTTCGGCTATATACGGAAATTGCTGCATAAGAAGGATTTTTTCCATCTTATGCAGCAATTTATGTACCGTTCCGGCCCGGGGCCGCGAATTTCCGGGAGACGTTACAGGCGGCTCTTTTCGTCGGCCGATCCCGCCTCGACGGCTTTGCGCTTGAAGGCCTTTCCCGACTTGAAGTTGTAGGTCAGCCCGACGCGGTAGGAGCGGTTGCTCCACATCTGCTTCACGTTGACCGTGCGGACAAACCCGTCGCCGCGCGCTCCGATCACCTGTCCCTGGTCCAGCAGGTTCTCCACCGAGAACGAGGCGGTGAACCGCTCGCCGAACCGCTTTTTCACTCCGACCTGCACCCTGTGGTCCGGCTTCACCCAGCAGTTGCCCAGGTCGAGGCGGCTTTGGTAGCGGTAGGACATGTCGATATAAAATTTCGCCGGGAGCGTGAAGGTCGTCGAGAGGTTGATGAAGCCCCAGTTGAAGAACTCTTCCGCGCCGTGCTGCTCGACCCGCTGCCCGCGGCGCATGTAGGTCAGGTTGGCGTTGAACTGCCACCATTTCGTAGGTTGGAACGGCAGGTTGGCCGAAACGTAATAGCTTTTTGTCGCGTCGTAGTTGACCCACGCCAGTTGCAGCAGGTCGGGGTTCTCCGGGTCGGCCTTCATCGTCTGCTGAATCTCGTCGTTCACGATCTGCACGCCTCCTGTGAGGGAGTATTTGTGGGCCATCACCAGCGTCAGGCTCACGTCGTGCTTAAATGACGGGTCGAGCGACGGATTGCCCGTCTGGTAGGTGTAGTCCGAAATCTGCATCCGCTGGGGGTTGAGGGTCCAGAACCGCGGCCGCTCGATGGTCCGTGCATACTGCGCGATCAGCGAATACCCCTTTTCCCTGGACAGCGAATAGGATATGTTGGCGTTGGGGAACAACGAAAAGTAGTCCTGCCCGACGCCTTTCCCCGTCGTGTGGGTGTACTCCCCGCGCAGGCCCGCCACGAGGCTCCAGCCGCCGAGTTTCGCCGACACGATCCCGTAGGCCGCCGCGATGTTCTCCGTGTAGTTGATCGTGAAGCTCTGGTTGTCGTTGCGCAGCCACGCGTCGTCCTTGCGGTATTCGTAAAGCGCGTCGTTGTGCATGTCGTTGTAGGTGTACTTGGCGCCTGCCTTGAGCGACCATTTGGGCGAGAAATTCTTTTCCAGCGCCAGCGTTGCGGTGGCGATGTTGTAGCGGCTCACGGCATTGTCGCGGTAGACCGAGTCGACGACGGCTTCAGGGGTCGTGATACGGCTGAAATTGTCGTTCAGTCCTTCGTTTTCGCGGCGCGTGTAGTCGAGGAGCAGTTTGAGGGTCGAACCGAGGGTGTCGATTTTCCAGATGTAGTTGAACGTCGCCGAAATGTTGTTGCGCCGGTCGAACTTGTCGTAATAACTGTCCGTGTGCGTCGTCGTGCCGCCGTCGAGGAAATCGGTGTAGGAGTCGTTGGGCTCCGGCGCCCAGTCGTGCCAGTATTCCACCTCTGCGCCGACGCTGTGCCGCGGATTTATTTCGAACACCGTTCCGGCGCTGGCTCCGAAATTACGGTTGCGGCCTTTCATCTCCGAATGGGCGTTCAACGTCTTGTCCGCAGCGTTGTAAAGGGTCTGTTCGTCGGTCGTCGTCTTGTCTTTTCCGAAAGTTCCCCACGCCGAGGCGTAGAAATCCAGGCGGCCCGAATGGATGTTGATGTTGGCCGAGGGCGAGTAGCGGTGGAGCATTTCGCCCTGCCTGGTGTTGAATGCCACCGAGCCGTCGATGCCGTTCTCGCGGCGTTTTTTCAGCGTGATGCGGATGATTCCGCCGGCCGAATCCGCGTCGTAATCGGCGCCGCTCGTGGGTACGACCTCTATTTTCTGAATCTCCTCGGCGCGCAGCGATCGGAGGTAGGTCAGCAGTTGCTCGGGTTCCATCCTCAGCTCCCGGTCGTTGATATAGACCTTCGAGCCGCTCTTGCCGTTGATCGAAATCTTCTCGCCGTCGATCCACACGCCCGGCGCGCGTTCCAACAGTTCGACTCCGTCCTTGCCGATCGCCGCCGGGGCGTTCGCCACGTCGACCACGAAACGGTCCGCCTCGCGCCGTACCAACTGCGCCGCGACCACTACGCTCTCGATGCCTGTCGCCGCGTTGCGCATCACGAAATCGCCCAGGTCGTTCTCCTGCTCTACGCGCACCAGTTTTTTTACGGGATCGAATCCGAGGTACTGAATCTGGAGTGTGTATTCGCCGGGCGCTGCTTTCAGCGTGAAGCGGCCTTCCGCGTCGGTCGCCATACCGGTCACCTGCTCGGTTCCTTTCAGCAATACGACCGTTGCATATTCGACGGCTTTTCCCTGTTCGTCGACCACGCGGCCCGTCGAGGGGCAGAGGTGTGCCGCAAAGAGCTGGGTTGCGCCCATTGCGAGCGTTACGATAAGGAGGATCAGTCTTTTCATAATATTCTGCTTTGCACTTTATTTGTCGATGCAAAGATATGTAATAATATTTATACTATGCAAGACATAGTACTAAAATTTTCAGAAAATTTTTGATACCTATTTTAAACGAGCGTAAGTGCATTAAATTATTTCGAGAAGGAAATAAATATTCTGTTTGAGTTACAGAATATTATCCATAATTTTTTAACTTTGAAAAGTTATAGCACCGCATTTAAGTAGATTGGCAAAATGAAGAGGGTATTCGCATTAACGCTTTGTCTGCTCCTTTTTTCATTCTTTTCCTGCGACAAGGATGACGGAGAGGTCGTGTCAATGACTGTTGCGTCGAAAATGGGTATGCTGCGCGACGGCGAGAGCGGAATGGATATTCCGGTGTTGCTTGGCAAAATCGGGAAATCGGAGAAATGGGAATTAATAGGATCTATCGACGGTTTTGAGTTCGAAGAAGGCTATGAATGTGTGCTGACCGTAGCTATTATTCCGGTCAAGAACCCGCCGGCGGGCGGTTCGGGTCTGCGCTATAAAATGCTGCGACTCCTTTCCAAAACGGAAAAGGATTCCGAAGGATTGTAACCGTCGTAGGATCTTTGCGCATGGAAGCGCCCGCTCGTCCGGGCGCTTTTTTAAGTTCTGTCCTGCGAAAATCCCCGCATCGGTGAAGATGCGGGGATAGCAGGTGTCGGTTCCGCGGTCCGCTATCGCGTTACGGGAACCTGGATTTCGGTGAGCCACTCCTCTTCCGACTCTTTGTTCCAGATGCCGTCGATGTAGCAGAAGCGGGGGCTTCCGGCGATTTTGTAGCCGTGCTGCTCGATGTAGGCATAGAGCTTGGTGAAAGCCTCCGGCAGGGCGGAGTAGTTGCCGTAGTGGTTGGTGCAGGCGGCCGTCGGCACGGCGTCGGTCTCCTTGAACCGGACCAGTTCCGAATCCTGCTTTTTCTCGACCACCTGCTCGCAGTATTCGATGTCGATGTTGTGCTCGCGGTATTCCTTGTTGTGGTCGATCGTGTAGCAGTATCCCGGTTCGGGGCACTCGCACCCGAGGCGGGCCATTTCGGGGCCGATGATGTTGGGACACAGGTCGAACAACTCGGCATATCCGGATATGACGCGGCGGTGGCTGGCGACGACGATCGCCGGCAGCGGTTTGATGATGACTTTTTCCATTTTCTGTCGTGTTTTGAGTTTGTTTCCCAACTCGCTCAGCCGGGTCATGCGCCGGCGCAGTTCCGCCATCTCCGTGCGGCACTCCTCTGTTTTCGCACGGATCATCTCCAGCGGCGGCTCTCCTCCGTGCTCCTCGAAGATTTCGCGGACCTCTTCGAGGCTGAACCCGAGTTTCTTGAGGTAGAGGATGCGGCCCATCCGCTGCATCTGCGATACGTCGTAATAGCGGTATCCCGTCCATTCGTCCACGTGGTTGGGGATCAGCAGTCCGATCTGTTCGTAGTGCCGCAGCGTCTTGACGGTGACGAAGTTGAGTTTGGAAAACTCTCCGATTTTAAGTTTTATTTTCGTTGTCTTCATAAACCTTGCGCAAGTGTTTACGGTGCAAAGATAGACCCTTCCCCCGGGGACGGGTCAAATTTTTTCGCAACTTTTTTTCCGGCCCGCTTTTTTTGTGCCCGTTTCGCTGCATAAAATATAGGTCCGTCGAAATTTTGTTGAAAAATCGCGCGGCGGCAGGGTAGGAATCCCGGGAAATAATTCCTAAATTTGCAGATTGAATTAATATGGCTAATTGTCCCCAGACACAATGTTGAGCGCCTTATACTACCTTTTTTTAGTGCTTCTGTGCACCTTTTTCATGATTTTGTCGGCCGTTGCCCTGGTCGTCTGCTACCCCTTTGACCGGGGCCGCCGCGTGGTGCACGAATTGTCGCGCATCCTGGTGCGGATTTTCTTCTTCATCCCGCCTTTCTGGCGGCAGAAAGTCGTCGGCCGCGAACTGATCGACCGAAAGAAACGTTACGTCATCGTCGTTAACCACAATACGGTCATTGACATTCCCGCGCTCTATTATATCCCGCTCAATTTCCGCTGGGTGTCCAAACGCGAGGTCTTCAAGACGCCCTTCTTTGGGCAGTATCTTCTGCTGCACGGCGACATCTGCATCAACCGCGGCCGAGCCACCGAGGCGCTGGAGCAGATGATCCGCGACGGCAGGATGTGGATTTCGCGCGGGGCTTCCGTGGCGATCTTCCCCGAGGGTACGCGTTCGAAGGACGGTGAAATCCACCGCTTCAAGGCCGGGGCCTTCACGCTGGCCAAAGAGGCGGGCGTCGACATTCTTCCCGTCGTTCTGGACGGGACCAAAACCCTGATTAAAAAGAATATGCTCTTCAACTGGGGCAACCGGATCACCATCCGCGTACTGCCTCCCGTCCCGGCCGCTGAGGTCGCTGCGACGGAGACCCATGAACTGATGCAGGAAGTGCAGGAACGGATGTGCGCCGCTTTGGCCGAAATCCGCAAATAACGAATTATGGCAGATTTACTCAATAGCAATTCAAACGCAGCAAATTACGGCGACGACGCCATCGTGACCCTCTCCCCGAGGGAGCACATCCGTCTGCGCCCCGGCATGTACGTCGGCGTGGTCGGCGACGGCTCGCAGCCCGACGAGGCGCTCTACGTGCTGATCAAGGAGGTCGTCGACAACTCGATCGACGAGTTCATCATGGGCGCCGGACGCCAGATCGACATTTCGATCGTCGACAACGTGGTTTCGGTGCGCGACTACGGCCGCGGCATCCCCCTCAAGTCGCTTGCGGCCGCCGTCGGGCAGATGAACACCGGCGGTAAGTACGGCGGCGATGCCTTCAAGAAAACAGTGGGTCTCAACGGTGTGGGCGTCAAAGCCGTCAACATGCTTTCGGGCGAATTTACGGCCCGTTCGGTGCGTGACGGCGAAGCCCGCACGGTGACCTTCGCCAAGGGCCTCGAAGTGAGCGACAAGTGGGAGAGCGGCGTCAGCGAGAAGAACGGCACGTTCATTTCGTACCGCGTCGACGAGGAGATTTTCGGCGAATACGCTTACAACCTCGAATACGTTGAGCAGAAAATCCGCAATTACAGCTACCTGAACCTGGGGCTGACGCTCAATTTCAACGGCAAGAGCTATGTTTCCAAAAACGGCCTGCTGGACCTGGTGAACGACAACATGACCGAGGATCCGCTCTATCCCCCGATCCACCTTTCGGGCGAGGACATCGAGGTCGTGATCACCCACGGCACGGGTTACGGCGAGAGCTACGACTCGTTCGTCAACGGACAGCACACCACCCAGGGCGGTACGCACCAGACGGCTCTTCGCGCCGCCATTGCCAAGACCGTCAAGGAGTTCTACCACAAGGACTACGATCCTTCGGACATCCGCACGTCGATCATCGCAGCCATCTCGATCAAGGTCACCGACCCGATTTTCGAGAACCAGATGAAGACCAAATACGGTTCGAAGGAGGTCGAGCCGGGTGTCTCGGTGAATAACTTCGTGGCCGACTTCCTCACCAAGCACCTCGACGACTACCTGCACAAGCATGCCGAGACGGCGCAGATTCTCCAGAAGAAGATCGTCGAGAACGAAAAGGAGCGCAAGGCGATCTCGGGCATCCAGAAGAAAGCCCGCGAAACGGCCAAGAAAGTAAGCCTGAACAACAAGAAACTGCGCGACTGCAAGATTCACCGCACGGACAAGAGCGAGTTGGCCGAGCAGTCGATGATCTTCATCACGGAGGGTAACTCGGCTTCGGGTTCGATCACCAAGAGCCGCGACGTGCGCACGCAGGCGGTCTTCTCGCTGCGCGGAAAGCCGCTCAACTGCTACGGGCTTACGAAGAAGGTGGTCTACGAGAACGAGGAGTTCAACCTCTTGCAGGCGGCACTGAACATCGAGGAGGATATGGACAACCTGCGTTACAACAAGGTAGTCATCGCCACCGATGCCGATGTCGACGGCATGCACATCCGCCTTCTGATGATGACCTTCTTCCTGCAATTCTTCCCCGAGGTCATCCGCCAGGGGCATTTGTTCGTGCTGCAAACCCCCTTGTTCCGCGTGCGCAACAAGAAGGAGACGCTCTACTGCTATTCGGAGGAGGAGCGCCTGAAAGCCGTGGCCCGCTGCGGCGTCAATGCCGAGATCACGCGATTCAAAGGTCTCGGCGAGATTTCGCCCGACGAGTTCAAGGAGTTTATCGGCGAGAACATGCGGCTCGACAAGGTCCGCATTACGAAAGACGACCCGATCCACGACCTGCTGGAGTTCTACATGGGTAAGAACACCTACGAACGGCAGGGTTTCATCATCGACAACCTGCGCATCGAGGAGGACATCGTGGAGCAGGACCTGAAAATCAGCTAAAGGAATATGGCAGAAAAAGATAAAGACGAATTGATTCCCGGCGAAGCGTTCAGCGAGGACGCTTCGACCCCCGAAACCGCGGATGCCGCCGATGACGAAACCCCTGTGGCCGAAGCTCCGGCCAAGGCGGGCAAGTTCGACCGCCTGACGCAGGAGGAAGGGGGCGTGCGCAAGCTCACGGGCATGTATAAGAACTGGTTCCTGGACTACGCTTCGTACGTGATCCTCGAACGCGCCGTGCCGCATGTCGAGGACGGCCTGAAGCCCGTTCAGCGACGCATCCTCCACGCGATGAAGGTCGTCGACGACGGCCGCTACAACAAGGTGGCCAACCTCGTGGGACAGACCATGCAGTACCACCCGCACGGCGACGCCTCGATCAAGGACGCACTGGTCCAACTGGGCCAGAAGGACCTTTTGATCGACTGCCAGGGTAACTGGGGCAACATCCTCACGGGCGACGAGGCCGCCGCGGGCCGATATATCGAGGCGCGCCTGTCGAAATTCGCCCTCGACGTGGTCTTCAACAAGAAGACGACGGAGTGGATGCTTTCGTACGACGGCCGCAAGGAGGAGCCCGTCACGCTGCCCATCAAATTCCCGCTGCTGCTGGCACAGGGCTCCGACGGCATCGCCGTGGGCCTGGCTTCGAAAATCCTGCCCCACAACTTCCTGGAACTGATCAACGCCGCCATTGCGCACCTTCAGGGCCGCGATTTCCAGTTGTATCCCGACTTCCCGACGGGCGGCATGGCCGACGTGAGCCGCTATAACGACGGCCTGAGGGGCGGGGCGGTGAAGGTCCGCGCCAAGATTTCGAAGATCGACAAGCGTACGCTTGCCATCACCGAAATTCCCTATACCACGACTACCGAGTCGATCAAGGATTCGATTATCAAGGCCAACGACAAAGGCAAGATCAAGATCAAAAAGGTCGACGACAATACGGCCGACAAAGTCGAAATCGTCATCCAGGTTTCGCCCGACGAATCCTCGGACAAGACCATCGACGCGCTCTACGCCTTCACCGACTGCGAGGTGTCGATCGCTCCCAACTCGTGCGTCATCTGGGACGAGAAACCCCACTTCCTGGGCGTTTCCGAGATTCTGCGCCGTTCGGCCGAGCATACCAAATCGCTGCTGGGCCTCGAACTGCAAATCAAGCTGGGCGAACTCAACGAGGCGTGGCACGCCGCGTCGCTCGAACGCATCTTCATCGAGAATAAACTCTACCAGCTCATCGAGGGCTGCAAGAGCCGTGAAGAAGCCTACGCCGCCGTCGATAAAGGCCTGGAACCCTTCAAGAAACGGCTGCGACGTGAAGTAACGCTTGAAGACGTTCAGAAGCTTACCGAACTGAAGTTTATCCGTATTTCGCGCTACGACAGCGAGAAGGCCGACAATGAGATCAAACAGATCGAGGAGGACATGAAGTCGACGCAGTACGACCTCGACCACCTCACCGAATACACCGTGGCTTACTACGAGCGTATCCGCGACAAGTACGGCAAGGGCAAGGAACGCCGCACCGAACTGCGCGAGTTCGACTCGATCGAGGCGACGAAGGTGGCCGTTACGAACGCCAAACTCTACGTCGACCGGGCCGAAGGCTTCTTCGGCATCGGCAAGTCGATGAAGGATGCGGAGCTGGTCTGCGACTGCTCGGACATCGACGACGTGATCGTCTTCACCAAGGACGGGCGCTACGTGATCACCAAGGTTTCCGACAAGGCTTTTTTCGACAAGGGCATCCACTACATCGGGGTCTTCAAACGCAACGACGACCGTACGATCTATAACGTCCTCTACCGCGACGGCAAGAACGGCGCGATCATGATGAAGCGCTGCGCCATCAAGGGTATCACGCGCGACAAGGAGTACGACATCACCAAGGGAACGCCTAAGAGCGAGATACTCTATATGTCTGTCAATCCGAACGGTGAGGCCGAGGTCTTAAAGGTTTACTTTAAGCCCCGCCCGCGCCTGAAAAAGGTGATCGTCGACCTCGATTTCTCGACCCTTGCCATCAAGGGCCGCCAGAGCCAGGGCAATTTGTTCTCGCGTTACGGCATCCATAAAATCGTGCTGAAGGAGCGCGGAACCTCGACGCTCGGGGGGCAGAACATCTGGTTCGACGAGGACGTGCGCCGTCTCAATGCCGACGGCCGCGGCAAGCTGCTCGGCGAGTTCAAGGGCGACGACAAGTTAATCGTGTGGACCTCTAAGAATCAGTACTATATCACCAACTACGACCTGGGCCAGCACTTCCCCGACGACACCGTCCGCGTGAGCCGCTATGAACCCGACCGGGTTTACAGCCTGTGCTATTACGACCGTGACCAGCGGTATTACTACATGAAGCGTTTCACGGCCGAGATGTCGGACAAGATGCAGGACTTCCTCGACGCCGACGCCGATTTTGTCTGTGTCACCGACCGCGCCGGCGCGCAGTTGGAGATCACCTACAAGGGTGCGCATGCCACGCGTCCTGCCGATTTGGTCGATGTTGACGAATTTGTGGGTGTCAAGAGCCACCGCGCCAAGGGCAAACGCCTGACGACCTACGATGTCGACCGCCTGCGGATGATCGAGCCCGAGCTGCCGCCCGAACCCGAACCGACGGACGACGAGGAATTCGACGGCGACGAACTGCCCGATGTTCCCGAAACAGATGCTCCGGAAAGTCCCGAAGCGGAGGCCGCCGGGGAAAAAGCGGCTCCGAAGGCCGCTGCGAAACCGGCTGCGAAATCCGCTCCGGAGAAAACTCCGGCCGACGCGCCCCGACCCGGCACGATCGTCGGGGGCGTGGAATTCGAGATCGAGCGTGCGAAGGGCGATGCCGACGAGATGATCGATCCCGAGCAGTTGAACCTGTTCTGAAACGGCCGCCAGCGATGAAAACACTATTCCTGGTCGGTTATATGGGCTGCGGCAAGAGCACCCTGGGACGCAAGTTGGCACGGCGTCTGGGCGTCGATTTCGTCGATACCGATGCGCTGGTCGAGGAGCGCGAAGGCGCTTCCGTGGCCGATGTCTTCCGTTACGAAGGCGAAGAGCGCTTCCGGCAGGCCGAGCGCCGGGTCCTCGACGAGGTGATTGCCGGAAACCCCTTTGTTGTGGTCTCCACGGGCGGCGGACTGCCGACGTGGAGCGACAACATGGCGTGCATGAACGCCGTGGGCAATACGGTCTACCTGCGCCGCTCGCCGGAGCAGATCGCCTGCCGCCTGAGCCCCTACGGACGCCGCAAGCGCCCCCGCCTGCAAGGCCTCAGCGACGACGAACTGGTGGAATTCATGCGTAACGACATGGCGGTGCGCGATCCTTTTTATACGCAGGCTTCGCTGGTTGTCGACTGTGACCCGATGTCCGACGACGAACTGGTCGAATATATCGTCAAAACCTTTTCCGACCGTGACTGACAACCGACCCATAGGCGTTTACGATTCGGGACTGGGCGGGCTGACCGTCTGGCGCGAAATCCGGCGTGCGCTGCCCGGCGAATCGCTCGTTTACCTCGGCGACGGCGCCAACTGCCCCTACGGCTCGCGGCCCCGCGGGGAGGTGCAGGCGCTGGCCGATGCCGCCGTTGCGCGGCTCGTGGAGCTGGGCTGTAAAATGGTCGTCGTGGCCTGCAACACCGCTACGGCCGCCGCCATCGACTTTTTGCGCGAGAAATATGCCGGCCTGCCCATCGTGGGCATGGAACCGGCCGTGAAACCCGCGTGCCTCGCGACCCGCAGCGGGGTGGTGGGCGTGCTGGCTACCGAGCGGAGCCTCGACGGCGACCTGTTCCGCCGCACGGCCGCCAAATACGGCAGCGGCATCGAGGTCCTGACCTATCCGGGCGTCGGTTTCGTCGAACTGGTCGAGGCCGACCGCGAAGATACTCCCGAGGCCGAGGCCTGTGTCCGGGCCGCCGTGGAGCCGATGCTGGCGCGTGGCGCCGACCAGATCGTGCTGGGCTGCACGCACTATCCCTTCCTGATACACGTCCTCGAACGCATCCTCGCCGGCCGCGGCGTTGCTATTGTCGATCCGTCGCCCGCCGTCGCCCGCCGGGTCGGGGACCTCCTCGACCGGTACGGCCTGCATGCTTCGGCGGACAACCGTCCCGTTTTCACGTTCCATACTTTTGCCGGCGAGAACTACCGCCTCCACCTCGAGCAGAAGGCTGCAAAATCCTTCTCTGCAGGAAGAACCGCCCCACGATAAAATAGTGGAGATTCATAGCAGTTCGGGGTTTGTGATTGTCGGCTCTCCCTCGTCGGTTTCGGAGCGGGAGCCGCTTTTTTTCTGTGTGCAAAGGTAATTCAATCCGGTTTATCCGAAGGTCTCTTTTGGGTCAAAATCGTGGTCAGCCGCCAAGAAAGTTCACAATGTCCCCGAAATTGTCGGAAAAAATTAGTACCTTCGCTCGACAATATCGACATTCGGGAAATGGCATCTAAAAATACATCCTCCAACGGACGGCAGGCCGTTCAGCGTTCCAACAGCGACAGTGCGCGCTGGATCGCCGGGCTGTTGCTGTTGTTCATCGGCTTGTTCGCCGCCGCCGCGGTGTTCTTCTCGTTTTTCAGTTGGACGGCCGACCAGAGCGGCCTGAAACTTTCGCCCGACGAGCGGGCGACGCTCGGCGTCGAGCCGGAAAACCTCTGCGGCTGGGCCGGGGCCCGGCTGGGGCGTCTGCTGGTCGACTATTCGTTCGGCCTGTTCGGCATCCTGATCCCCGTGATGATCGTGCTGATCGGCGTAAGGATTATCCGCCAGCGGCCGCTGCTGTTCAACCATTCGATCCTTTCGTTGTTCCTGATCATGATCCTGGGGTCGCTGACGCTGGGGTCCGCCTTCGCCGACCGCTGGAGCCTCTGCTGCTCGACGGGGTGGGGCGGTGCTTTCGGCATCGAGACCTCGGCTCTGCTGCGGACGCATATCGGGGCTTTCGGAACGATCATCCTGCTGCTCGGCGGATGGATACTTACGGGCGTTTTCATCAACCGCAACTTTATCAACAAAGTCAACGAGGCGGGGAACGTGATGGTCGACAAGAGTGGGAAGGTCGTCGAGATTCTCAAACATAAAGTCGTGCCGCATATCCGTACGGCGGGGGATGAAGAGGCCGGGGAACCTGCACCCGAACCGGCCCCGAAACCGGCTTCGAAGCCCGTCGTGCAGCAGCCCGCAGCCCCGAAGGCCGCAGAGCCTGCGGCGCAGAAAGCCGCCGACCCCGTCGCGTCGAAAACCGCCCCGATCCATGTGGAGCGCCCTTCGGAGCCCGTCGCGCCGAAGAAATCCGTCGATGACGACAATCCCTTCCTGGAACTGACGCCCGGCGGGGAGCCCCTTGCCGGTGAGGATGCCGTTGCCGAAGAGACGGCGGCTCCTGTCGAAGACGGGGAATTTACCGAAGTGGATCTTTCGCGTCCCGAGGGACGTGTAGTGATCGGCCGCAGCGGACTGATCGAACTGGACCGCCCTGTGGTACGCGATATTGCGCCTGCGGCGCCTGCTCCGGAGGAACCTGCCGGCGGGGAGGCCGAACCGGCCGATCCCGATGCGCCCTTCACTGAGATCATCGTCGCCGACGATGCGCCCGAAGCCGAAGGGGTCGTGGTGACGGTCGAGGCCAACGAAGCGAAGCTGGTCGACGAAGCCGCCATCCCCATGGAGAGTTACGACCCGCTGAAAGACCTCGTGAACTACCGCAAGCCGCCCGTGACGCTTTTGGAGGATTATGTTTCCGATTCGGAGGTCTCGGACGAGGAGATTTTCGAGAACAAGACCAAGATCGAGGATACGCTCAAGAACTTCGGCATTCCGATCCAGCGCATCAAGGCCACGGTAGGCCCTACGGTGACGCTCTACGAGATCGTGCAGGCGCAGGGAGTCAAGATTTCGAAGATCCAGGGCCTCGAAAACGATATTGCCCAGAGCCTCAAGGCGCTGGGTATCCGCATTATCGCCCCGATCCCGGGCAAGGGGACCATCGGTATCGAAGTCCCCAACCGCGACAAGCAGGTCGTGTCGATGTATTCGGCCGTGCGCTCGCTGCGTTTCCAGGAGTCGAAGGCCGAACTGCCGGTGGTGATCGGCCGCACGATCCAGAATGAGAACTACGTTTTCGACCTGGCGAAGATGCCGCACTTGCTGGTTGCCGGCGCTACGGGACAGGGTAAGTCCGTGGGTCTGAACGCCATCATCACCTCGCTGCTCTACCGCAAGCACCCCGCGCAGTTGAAGTTCGTGATGATCGACCCCAAGATGGTCGAGTTCTCGCTCTATGCCAAGATCGAACGTCACTTCCTGGCCAAAATGGAATCGGAGGACGACGCCATCATCACCGACCCCAAGAAGGCGGTCTATACGCTCAACTCGCTCTGCACGGAGATGGACAACCGTCTGGAACTGTGTAAGAAGGCCGGGGCGCGCAACATTGCCGAATACAACGAGAAATTCACTTCGCGGCGGCTGAACCCGATGAACGGTCACCGCTATCTGCCTTATATTGTGGTGGTGGTCGACGAATTCGCCGACCTGATCATGACGGCCCGTGAAGTCGAAGGCCCTGTCATGCGCCTTGCACAGAAGGCCCGCGCCATCGGCATCCACCTCATTATCGCCACACAGCGTCCCGACGTGAAGGTCATTACGGGCGGTATCAAGGCCAACTTCCCGGCCCGAATCGCCTTCCGCGTGATGCAGATGATCGACTCGCGTACGATCATCGACCAGCCGGGAGCCAACCAGCTCATCGGCCGCGGCGACATGCTCTTTTCGAAGGACGGCGACCTGACGCGTATCCAGTGTGCGCTGGTCGAGACCCGGGAGGTCGAGCAGATTTGCGAATACATCTCCAAACAGCAGGGTTACACGGCGGCTTACCCGCTGCCGGACTATACGCCCGATGGCGGCGACGGCGGACAAATGGGCAGCGAGGAGTCCTCGGCGCCCGTGAAATACGATTCGCTCTTTGCCGAGATCGCCCGCGACGCAGTCTCGGGAGGCCAGATTTCGACCTCGATGATCCAGCGCAACTACGAGGTGGGCTTCAACCGCGCGGGCCGCATCATGATGCAGCTCGAACGCGCCGGCATCGTAGGCCGCCAGCAGGGGGCCAAGCCGCGCGACATCCTCTACCACGACATGCCTTCGCTGGAAGCGAAATTGCAGGAACTGGGATTGTTTTGAATCGCAGGATTCAAAACAATCTCGATTAAGAATTAAAAATTGAGAATTAAAAATTGAGAATTAAAAATGGCGCGACATACTGGCTTTCGACAGCATATTGGGAAAAGAAAATTTTTCATTTTTCATTTTTCATTTTTCATTGCCGCCTTGTTTTGCGGCATGCCGCAAAGCAGGGCGGCAGAGTCTCGCGCCACGGAGATACTCGAACGCCTCGCGGCGGGTTTCCGGGCCATGAACGGCTATGGCGTGAATTTCGAGGTCTCCTCGGGTGACTATGAGGCCCGCGGCAGCTATGTCGTCGAAGGGGAGGGTTATTACCTCGCACTGGGCGACGCCGAGGTGTTCGCCGACGGCGGGGTTCGCTACGAGATCGACAACCGCCGCCGTGAAGTGACTGTTACGGAGGTCGACACCACGAGCCGCAATATCCTGAACAATCCGGTCCGGGCCTTCGATTTCCTGGGCAGCGAATACGTGCCGTCGCTCGTCTCCGAGGCCGGAGGCCGTGCCGTAGTGCGGCTGACGCCTGCTGCCGGGAACGACTCCCCGGCGGGCAACGTGACGCTGACGGTCTCGACCGACACGATGCGCCCCCTCTCGCTTTCGTACGACTACGACGGCGAGCAGGTGCTGGTAAAGGTCCTGGAGGTCGCGCCGCTCACGGGGCATGTCCGGCCCTTCGACAAGGCCGCTTATAAGGGTTACGAATTTATCGATTTCCGCTGAGAATATGGACATCGTTTGCGCCGCCGATACCAATTACGTAGAGCATTGCACCGTGATGCTGACCTCGCTGTTTCTGAAAAACCGCGGGGAGGACATTACGGTCCACCTTTTGTCGGACAGCATGTCCGATGCGGGCATCGCGTCGATCGGGGAGGCGGTCCGCTCCTTCGGCGGCCGTTTCCGGGTCTATCCGATCGATCCCGCCCTGCTGAAAAAATGCCCGATCAGGCCGACCGACCACCTCTCGCTGGCGACTTATAACCGCCTGCTGATGGCTGAAATCCTGCCGCAGGAGATCGACAAGGTGCTTTATCTCGATTGCGACATCGTGATCGAGGGCTCGCTCCGCGAACTGCTGGAAACGCCGCTGGACGGTTACGCACTCGCTGCCGTGGAGGAGATGGGGTGTTCCCGTCCGGATGTCTATGAACGGCTGGGCTACGATCCGCAGTATGGCTATTTCAATGCCGGGGTGCTGCTCGTCAACCTCGCCTACTGGCGCCGGATCGACTCTGTGAACCTGTTTTTCGATTACATTGCTGCGAATTACGACCGCATCGTCGCCCACGACCAGGATGTGCTCAATGCGTTGTTTCACGCCAAATGCCTGCATCTCGACTGCAAATGGAATGTCGAAGAGGCGTTTTACCATCGCTGCGTCCTGAAACGGCTCGGTTACGACCGGACGTTGCGCCGGACGCTGCTGCACCCCGTGGTGCTCCATTATACGTGGAAACCCAAGCCCTGGGACCCGGACTGCAAACATCCTTTCCGGATCGCCTATTACCGCTGTCTGGAACGCGTCCGCGGCGGCACGATGCTTCGCCTGCGCTATCTCCGGGCTTTTGCCGACCGGTGGTTCCTGCCGGCGGTGCTTGGCCTCGGCCTGCGGGGTAAATGGTTCTACCGCCTGAAATAATTTTCCGACGGCCCTGCCTGCCGGAAATTGAAAACCGGAATTAGTTATGAAGACGCTGAAACCATCGTTTTCCGCCGTCCGGGGCCGCTTCGGCCGGCTCTGTGCGGCGGCCTGCCTGTTATTTGCGGCATTTCCCGCACAGGCGCAGCAGACGCTGCCGCTGACCCGCCACCGGGGGCATCTTTATACCGAGGCGTTGTTGCAGGATTCGCTTCCGGTGCGGATCATGCTCGAATCGGGAATTTCCTTTCCGTTGATCGACAGTGCGCTCGTGTGGTCGCATCCCGACCTTTTCCATCCCGAAAAACTGGACCGTCCGGTGCGTTTCCGCATGGCGGCCGGTGTCCTCTATACCGCCTCCTATAAATTGGGGCCGGGCCTTTCCGCCGGTCTTTCGCGGAGCCTGCGCGACACCTATGTGGTCGATTTGGGGAAGCACAGCGCGGAGATGCTCTATCCGCTGAATCATTTCACCTCCGACAGTGTGTCCCGGCCCGGCATCTTCGGCCTCGACATGCGCGGCGGGAGCCTGCGGATGCTCGCCGGGGATGAGCTTCCCGCGCCCGGCGGAGAATGGACGGCCTATGACATGACGCGTGACGAGCGGACGGGTATGTATTGCGTGGCCGGTTCGCTGACGCTCGTCAACGCCCGCGGCCGTCGCACCGAGGCCCCGGTGCGGCTGGTCGTGGACCTGGGCAACGCCACGCTGCTGGCCCTGTTCGCCTATCGGCCCGAAGTGAAGCGGTTCGTCGCCCGGTCGCGTATTGCGAAGCAGGATGCCGTAACCCCCGCAGGCAAGAGGATGCGGGTGCTGCAACCCGCCGAAACCGTTTTCATGGGCGCTTACGGCTTTACCGGCCTGCCGGTCTTGTTGCTCGAAACCCCGATGCGGCTTCCCGGCGACGCTTTCCTCGGGCTGCCTTTCTTCGAGCGGTTCCGCGTGATTTTCGACTTCAGGCATTCGCGGCTCTGGGTTGCCGCCTCCGATGCCGGATGAAGTTCGGAAAGTCCGGCTGCGGCCGGACTTTCCCGTCTCCGCAGCCCTGTGTTTGCCCGTCAGTCTGCCGGACGATTTTTTTAAAGGCGTCAGATCGCCGGAAAAGGGGCAAAAACGGGGTGCGTCGCCGAAAATATCGTGCGCATGACGCAGATTTATCGCCGTAGAGTTGCTCAGATCGAAAATAAATCGTATTTTTGTTCGTTAAAAGACCTGCAGAACGAGAGGTCGGGAAGCACTCCGGAGGATTCCGGCAGGTAATCCCGGCTGCGTGCGACGAGTCATTCCCGGGGAAGGGCTCGGACTGGGGTCGGATTTGCAAATGCGGCGGAATGCCGCGGCAAAAGCGGTCGGCAGCATTGGCCGCTGTGAAGAAAACAAACGAGCTTTAATAAGGAAATAATGTTAACTGAAGAAGAAAAGAATGCCGGTTTGACGGGACGTATCATCCCCATCAATATCGAAGAGCAGATGAAGTCGGCGTACATCGATTACTCGATGTCGGTCATCGTGTCGCGAGCACTGCCTGACGTGCGCGACGGTATGAAACCCGTGCACCGCCGCATCCTCTACGATATGAGCGCGGAGCTCAACCTCTACTCCGACAAACCCACCCGTAAGTCCGCCCGTATCGTCGGTGACGTGCTCGGTAAGTTCCACCCCCACGGCGACTCGTCGGTCTACGACGCGATGGTCCGCCTGGCGCAGGACTGGTCGATGCGTTATCCGCTGGTCGACGGCCAGGGTAACTTCGGTTCGATGGACGGCGACTCGCCGGCTGCCATGCGTTACACCGAAGCCCGCATGAAGAAAATCACGGACGAAGTAATGGCCGACATTGACAAGGAAACGGTCGACTGGACGCTCAACTTCGACGATACGATCCCCGAACCTACGGTCCTGCCTACGAAAATTCCGCTGCTGATCGTCAACGGCGCCAGCGGTATCGCCGTGGGTATGGCTACGAACATGGCTCCGCACAACCTCTCGGAGGTGGTGGACGCCTGCTGCGCCTACATCGACAACCCGGAGATCACGGGCGAGGAGCTGCTGCATTTCGTCAAAGGTCCCGACTTCCCCACGGGCGGTATCATCTACGGCTACGAGGGTGTGAAGGAGGCGATGCTGACGGGCCGCGGCCGTGTGATGATGCGCGCCAAGACCGACATCGAGCTTACGCCGACCGGCCGCGAGTGCATCGTCATCACGGAGATTCCCTACATGATCAACAAGGCCGAGATGATCAAGAAGATCGCCGACATGATCAACGACAAGAAGATCGAAGGCATCTCCTATATCAACGACGAGTCGGACCGCAACGGCCTGCGAATCATCATCATCCTCAAGCACGACGCCGTTGCGAGCGTGGTGCTGAACACCTTGTTCAAGAATACGCCGCTGCAAACGTCGTTCGCCGTGAACAACATCGCGCTGGTCAACGGCCGGCCGCAGATGCTGCCGATGCGCGATTTGATCAAATACTTCATCGAGCACCGCCACGACGTTGTCGTGCGCCGCACGCGCTTCGACAAGCGCAAGGCCGAGGAGCGCCTGCACATCGTGCTGGGTCTGCTGATCGCGCAGGACAACATCGACGAGATCGTGCGCATCATCCGCGCTTCGCAGACGCCCGACGCCGCCAAGCAGACGATGATCGAGCGTTTCGACCTGTCGGATATCCAGGCTTCGGCCATCATCGAAATGCGCCTGCGCGCCCTGACGGGCCTCGAAAGAGGCAAGCTGATCGCCGAGCGCGACGAACTGGAGAAGCTGATCGCCCACCTCACGGAGGTGCTGGCCAACGTCGGCATGCAGATGCAGATCATCAAGGACGAGTTGCTGGAGATGAAGGAGAAATACGGCGACGAACGCCGCTCCGAAATCGTCTACGCTTCGGAGGAGTTCAACCCCGAGGATTTCTACGCCGACGACGATATGGTGATCACCATTTCGCACATGGGCTACATCAAGCGCACGCCGCTGGCCGAATACCGTACGCAGAACCGCGGCGGCGTGGGGGCCAAGGGCAGCGCTACGCGCGACGAGGACTTCATCGAGCACATCTACGTGGCCTCGATGCACAATACGATGCTTTTCTTCACGGAGAAGGGCCGCTGCTTCTGGCTCAAGGTCTACGAGATTCCCGAGGGAGCGCGCTCGTCGAAGGGCCGCGCCATCCAAAACGTCATCCAGATCGAGCCGGACGACAAGGTCCGCGCCTACATCAACGTCAAGAGTCTGGCCGATGCTGAGTATGTGAACAACAACTACATCATCATGTGTACCAAGGACGGTACGATCAAGAAGACCAAGCTGGAGGCTTACTCGCGTCCGCGTCAGAACGGTGTCAACGCCATCGTCATCCGCGAGGGCGACCAGTTGATCGAGGCCAAGCTCACCAGCGGCAACGCCGAGGTGATGATCGCCGCCAAGGACGGCAAGGCCATCCGCTTTAACGAGTCGACGGTGCGCCCGATCGGACGTGTCGGCGCCGGTGTTCGCGGTATCTCGATCGAGGAGTCGGACGAGGTGGTCGGCATGATCTGTGTGGAACCCGATTCGAAACAGGATGTACTGGTATTGAGCGAGAACGGCTACGGCAAGCGTACCGATCTGGACGAATACCGTATTACCAACCGTGGCGGAAAGGGTGTGAAGACCATCAACATTACGGAGAAAACAGGCAAACTCATATCGATCCAGGCCGTTACCGACGAAAACGACCTGATGATCATCAACCGTTCGGGACTCACCATACGCATCGCTGTCAGCCAGATCCGCCTCGCGGGCCGCGCTACGCAGGGCGTGCGTATCATCAACCTCCGCGAGGGCGACGCCATTGCTTCGGTGATGGCCGTGCCGGCAGCCGGGGAAGAGGAAGAAGTGCAGTCCGCGGAGGGCGCTGAAACGGGAACCGAAACCCCCACGACGACCCTGCCCGCGGAAGAGTAGAAAAGATTTGTAGAACATTAAAAACTTTAAAATTTCAGTTTACTATGAAGAAAACGATTTTGACGGCTCTCGCGGCGCTGCTCGTGGCAGTTCCCGCCGTGCAGGCCCAGAAAGTGAACAAGGAAGCCCTTCTCGCCAAGATCGAAAAGAGCGATGCCGACATCGCCAACGAAAAGAAAGCGACGAAGGCCGCAACGTGGCTCGCCCGCGGCAAGGCTTTTTATGAAGTGGCCGTGGAGCCGACGAAGAGCATCTTCGTCAACATGGAGCCTTCGATGCTGAAGC
Source organism: Alistipes montrealensis (assembly GCF_018362775.1). Classification (GTDB taxonomy): domain Bacteria; phylum Bacteroidota; class Bacteroidia; order Bacteroidales; family Rikenellaceae; genus Alistipes; species Alistipes montrealensis. Next base: position 438,969 of record NZ_JAGYXY010000003.1, on the reverse strand, counting down.
TCGCTGTCGGTGAAGCCAAGTCGACGGACAAGGCGACGCTCAACGGCACGGAGTACGACGCCTGGGTTTATCCCTATTTCACGGCTTACATCAAGGACAACAAGGTTGTGACGTGGAAGCAGACCAAGTGGGTGATGAAAGACGCTCCCAAGAAGGCCATCGAGGCTTATAACAAGGCTTACGAACTCGATCCCAAGACGGCTGACAAGGTCAAGGAGGGGCTGAAACAGATCAGCGATTTCTGCTCGCAGGTCGGCAACGTCGGTATCGACTCGGGCAACTATGTCGAGGCTGCCGACGCTTATGTGACGGCTTTCGAAGCGCAGTCCAGCCCGGCTTACGAGAAGGCCGATCCCGCGCTGCTTTACTATGCCGGCTACCTGCTGACCGTCGACGGAGCGAACAATCCCAAATCGTTTGTCCGTGGCGGCGAGTACCTGACCAAGGCCATCGACCTGGGTTACGCCGACGAGGAAGGTAATATCTACTACTACCTCTTCCACTGCCTCTACGGCCAGAAGGAGGCCGACAAGGCCAATATCATGAAGGCGAAGGACGTACTGCTGACCGGTATCGAGAAGTTCCCGAAGAACGAGCGTATCCTCGACGGCCTGATGCAGCTCTACACCTCGGAGCAGGGCATCGGCGACCCCGCCGACCTTATCGCGCTGATCGACAAGGCTATCCAGGACAACCCGTCGAACGTCGACCTGTGGTTCGGCCGCGGCCGTATCTTCTACGCGCTGAAGGACTACGACCAGAGCATCGATTCGTTCAAGAAGGTTGTCGAGCTGAAACCCGATCTGTTCGAGGGTAACTATTACCTCGGAGTTTTCTACACGATCAAGGGCGACGGACTCAACAAGGAGATGAACGAGAAGCAGTATAGCAGCCAGTCGGTGTACGATGCCGACCTGAAAGGCGTTAACGACGTTTATATGGCCGCTATCCCCTGGTTCGAGAAGGCCCACCAGATCAAGCCCGACGATGTCGACACGCTGGAGTTCCTCAAGTCCATTTGCTTCCGTCTGCGCGACGAACCCGGTATCATGGACAAGTACAACACCTACAATGCACTTTACAAGCAGGTGAAGGGTATCGAATAATCCGCATGAGAAGCGGGATTCAGGGTGACCGATTTTCCCGCTTTTGAACGGAGTCGCGCTGCCGAACGTTCGGCAGTGAATTGAAAAAGCCAGGCTGGAAAGCCTGGCTTTTTTGTGTTTAAACGGACGGGGCGGGATCGGGTTCGGGGAAGAGGCCGACTGCGCTTTCTCCTTTGACCTCCGCTTTCTGAGCCGGCCGGGAGCAGGAGCGGCTTTTTAGCAGGAGAACTTTGCCTGCGCTTTCTAAATCCTGTCTTTTAAGCGACCGGGCGCAGAACCGGATTGTTAGCGGAATAACCTTGCCTGCGCCTCCTGAGTCCCGCCTCTTAGGCGGGTTAGCGGGTGATGCGGCCCGAGACGGAGCCGCGGGCCAACTGCTCGACCTCCGAAGCCGAGAACTGGTTGTAGTCGCCCGGTACGGTGTTTTTCAGCGCACAGGCCGCAGTCCCGAAGTCCAGTGCAAACTGCATGTCGCCGGGATGTACGGCCATTCCGTAAATCAGTCCGCCCACGAACGCGTCGCCCACGCCGACACAGTCGACGACGGGGTCGATGTCGTAGACGCGCGTGGAGAGCAACTGCCCGCCTGTGTAAAGCGTTCCCGAGATCAGGTGATGGTTGGCGCTCAGGACGCTGCGCAGCCCGAAGACGATACCCCGGCAGCGGGGGAAACGCGCCGCAACTTCGGCCGAGGCGCGTTCGTAGCCAGCCGTGTCGAGTTGGTAGGCGGCGTCGCGGGCCGCGAACTGCGGTAACTGCATGCCGAGCACCTTTTCGTATTCGTCGTCCGTGCCGAAGAAAACGTCGCACTGCTCCATCAGCGGCGGCAGTACCTCCTGCGGCTCCTTGCCGTATTTCCAGAGGTTTTTGCGGTAGTTGATGTCGCACGAGACGGTGAGCCCTGCCGCACGAGCCGCTGCAATCGCCTCGGCGCATACGGCAGCCGTGTCGGCGCTCACCGCGGCCGAAATTCCCGACCAGTGGAACCAGGCCGCGTCGCGGAAAATCGCGGTCCAGTTGACCATTCCCGGCTGCAGGGTGTCGAAGGCCGAGTCGGCACGGTCGTAGACCACGTGCGACGAACGCATCGCAGCGGCTTCTTCCATATAGTAAAGCCCCAGCCGCTTTCCGCCGCGCAGGATGCCGTCCGTGGCGACGCCGTAGCGGCGCAGGTCGTCGATACAGGCGTCGGCCACCCGGTTGTCCGGCAGGCGGGTGATGAATTCGCTGTCGAGGCCGAAGTTGGCCAGCGATACGGCGACGTTGGCTTCGCTTCCGCCGTAGCTGGCGCGGAAGAGGTTGGTTTGGTTGAAACGCAGGTAGTCGGGCGGTGTGAGCCGCATCATGATTTCCCCGAAAGTAACGATCTTTTGTTTGTTCATAATTTTTTTGTGGTAGGTCTTACAAAAGTACGAAAAAAGCCCGGTCGTTGGACCGGACTTTTCAGAAGAAATCGCGTTGTTTCGCAAAGCCTGCAAGGGTTTTCATCCCGCTTTCCGGTTTTTCCGGCCGCAACCGTCGCCAAAGGCGGCGGTTGTGAATCCCCGAAGGAGCTTTGAACTGCCTTGCAGCGTATGGATATGCTGTTTTACTTGCGGATCGTCACCTTGAGCGGAGCCACGACGGCGGCCTGTGCCTGCGTGATCTCTTCGGTCCATTCGTCCATGTCTTCCACACCGCCCTGGCTCCAGCCCGAACCGGCGTAGTAGGTCAGCACCTGACCGGGTTTCACGGCCTTGACGGCTACGGCGTGGCCCAGCGTGTCCGTGAGCATCTCGGCGCCGGGCAGGATTACACCCAGGAAGATGTCGCCGTCGCGTACGGGGTTCTTCGAGTCCGATACCGCTTCGCGCATGCCCATCCAGCCTTCGCCCGAGAGGATTTGCTTCACATCGTGGCGCACGAAGCCCGCGGCGATCGGCATTTCGGTAAATGTACCCTCATAGATGTTGTCCATGCGGTTGAAACGCTGGTTGGCGTCGAGCGAGATGATCTTGACCAGGCTCACGGGCGTTCCGTTCACGTCGAACGGGGCGTAGGTCAGCTTCACCGAGGTGCGGATCGGACCGTTGTCGAGCGTCTGCGCCGTGGCGTAGTTGTGGCCCATCATCCAGAATTTGCCGTTGACGAAGGGCAGCGAAGCGCCCGAACCGAGCGTCACGCCCACTTTGTAGCAATCCATGCCGTCGCCGTGGTTGTGGTGGTAGTTGCCCCGGGCGTACCATTCGTCGATCACCAGTTTCTCGGTGCTCTTCACCCATACGTCGATACCCGGGGTGATGAGCTTCTCGGGCGAGGTTTCGAGCGCCGGACCGTAGAGGCGGTAGGCTACCTTGTTGTTTTCCCAGGCGTAGTCGTCGTACCGTTCGGGAACCGTACGGCCGAATGCCTCGGCAGGGTAGTTCTCCCGTTTACCGGTCTTGAGGGCGAAACGCTTGCTCTCCATCGGGTCGGCGTCGGTCTGGAAGATCAGCGCTTGCGGCTCGGTTTCGCCGCGGAAGACGACCTGCGAGGGAATCTGCTCGTTGTCGTCGTTCAGGACGATGATGTTCTCCGGCGTCACGCCTTTGAGCGCGGCGACTTCGGACCAGGCGATTTCGACGGTTTCGTCGTCGCGTTCGGTCGGGGTCGTGTTGGCGACTTCGACCTTTAAAACGGGTGTGCAGGAGGCCATCAGGACGGCTGCAGCCCACATAATCGGGTTTTTCATAAAATTAGAATTGAAGTTTTTCCGTTGTTTGTAGGCAAATTTACAATTTTTCCGTATATTGGTCAACCAAAACGGCAAATATTCTATTTAATTCGGTAATTTTTCATATTCCGAGTGGTGGAAAGTTACTACTTTTACGTTGTGAAAAAGAGCATTTTGACGGTTCGTATCCGATGAATAGAAATTAAACCCGCGATATAATTTATGAAACAGTTCAACGACGACAACTTCCTGTTGCAGACCCCGACAGCCGAGCGCCTTTACCACGAGCACGCGGCCAAAATGCCGATTATCGACTACCATTGCCACCTGATTCCCGGCTATGTCGCCGAGAACCACCGCTTCGACAACCTGTCGAAAATCTGGCTCGAAGGCGACCACTACAAATGGCGCGCCATGCGTACCAACGGCGTCGATGAGAAATACTGCACCGGTAAGGATACTTCCGATTGGGAAAAATTCGAAAAGTGGGCCGAGACGGTTCCCTATACCATGCGCAACCCGCTCTACCACTGGACCCACCTGGAGCTGAAGACGGCTTTCGGCGTGACCGACTTGCTGAACCCGTCGACGGCCCGTGCGATTTACGACCATTGTACCGCCTTGTTGCAGCAGCCCGAGTACTATGCCCGCGGCCTGATGCAGCACTACAATGTCGAGGTGGTCTGCACGACGGACGATCCCGTGGATTCGCTCGAACACCATATCAAGGTTCGCGAAGACGGTTTTGCGACCAAAATGCTTCCCACGTGGCGTCCCGACAAGGCGATGGCCGTGGAGGTTCCGGCCGATTTCCGGGCTTATATGGAGAAACTTTCGGCGGTTTCGGGCGTTACGATTACGAAATTCGCCGATGTGATCGACGCGCTCCGCGTACGGCACAAATTCTTCGAATCCGTCGGCTGCCGCCTTTCGGACCATGGCATCGAGGAGTTCTACGCCGAGGATTATACACAGGCCGAGATCGACGCTATTTTTAATAAGGTATACGGCGGACATGCGCTCACGCACGGAGAGATTCTCAAGTTCAAGACCGCCATGATGGTCGAGTTCGCTACGATGGACCATGAGACGGGCTGGACCCAGCAGTTCCACTACGGCGCCATCCGCAACAACAATTCCCGCATGTTCGGCCGGCTGGGCGCCGATACGGGCTTCGACTCGATCGGCGACTTCACGGTGGGCAAAGCCATGTCGAAGTTCTTCGACATGCTCGACCGCAACGACCGCCTTACGAAGACTATTATTTACAACCTCAATCCCCGCGACAACGAACTCGTAGCCACGATGATCGGCAATTTCCAGGACGGCCGCTACGGCGCCGGGAAGATTCAGTTCGGCTCGGGCTGGTGGTTCCTCGACCAGAAGGACGGCATGGAGAAACAGATGAACGCCCTTTCGACGCTGGGCCTCTTGAGCCGCTTTGTCGGTATGCTGACCGACTCGCGTTCGTTCCTTTCGTACCCGCGGCACGAGTATTTCCGCCGCACGCTGTGCAACTTGGTGGGCAACGACATCGAGAACGGCCTGCTGCCCGCTTCCGAAATCGACTTCATCGGACGCGAAATCATCGAGGGTATCAGCTATCGCAATGCCAAGGACTATTTCAATTTTTAAGCTATCATAATACCATGAAAATCGTAACATTAGGTGAAATCATGCTGCGTCTTTCGACGCCCGGCAACACGCGTTTTGTTCAGTCCGATTCGTTCGACGTAGTTTATGGCGGCGGCGAGGCCAACGTAGCCGTATCGTGCGCCAACTACGGCCATGAGGCTTACTTCGTTTCGAAGCTTCCGAAGCACGAGATCGGCCAGTCGGCGGTCAACGCACTGCGCAAATATGGCGTCCGTACCGATTTCATCGCCCGCGGCGGCGACCGTGTGGGTATCTACTACCTCGAAACCGGTGCATCGATGCGCCCTTCGAAAGTTATCTACGACCGGGCGCATTCGTCCATCGCCGAGGCCGAAGCCTCCGATTTCGATTTCGACGCTATCATGGAGGGTGCACAGTGGTTCCACTGGTCAGGCATCACCCCCGCGATCTCGGACAAGGCCGCCGAACTGACGAAGCTGGCCTGTGAGGCCGCGAAGCGTCACGGTGTGACGGTCTCCGTAGACCTGAACTTCCGCAAAAAACTCTGGACCAAGGAGAAAGCCCAGTCGATCATGAAGCCCCTGATGCAGTACGTCGACGTTTGTATCGGCAACGAGGAGGACGCCGAGCTGTGCCTCGGGTTCAAACCCGACGCCGATGTCGAGGGCGGCGAAACGAATGCCGAAGGCTACAAGGGCATCTTCCGCCAGATGGCTGCGACGTTCGGTTTCAAGTATGTGATTTCGACGCTGCGCGAGTCGTTCTCGGCGACGCACAACGGCTGGAAAGCCATGATCTACAACGGAGAGGAGTTCTACGAGTCGAAGCGTTACGACATCGACCCGATCATCGACCGCGTGGGCGGCGGCGACTCGTTCTCGGGCGGTGTGATCCACGGCCTGCTGACCAAGCCGACGCAGGGCGAGGCCCTCGAATTCGCCGTTGCGGCATCGGCCCTGAAACATACGATCAACGGCGACTTCAACCTCGTATCGGTCGAGGAGGTCGAGAGCCTCGCGGGAGGTAATGCAAGCGGACGCGTACAGCGCTGATTTTGCCGTGAGGGCGGACGCCTTTCGGCCTTCCCTTGCAGGCCCCGAATGGGAAATAGGCTACTATGTCCCATCCGTGTCCTGCGGCGCGAAAACCGAAATCCGCCTCGTCCTGACGACAAAATGGATTTGATTGGTAATTAAAATGTAATAAGATAATGGCACGTTTTTCAAAAATGCAAGTCATGGAAGCCATCGGCCGTACCGGCATGGTTCCCGTTTTTTATCATGCCGACGCCGACGTGGCCAAGCAGGTGCTCAAAGCCTGCTACGAGGGAGGTGTGCGCGCTTTCGAGTTCACCAACCGCGGCGACTTCGCTTCGGAGGTCTTCATCCAGTTGGTGAAGTTCGCCGCGAAGGAGTGTCCCGAGATGATTCTCGGCATCGGCTCTGTCGTCGACGCCCCGACGGCTGCGCTTTATATGCAGTACGGCGCCAACTTCGTCGTGGGTCCCTACCTCAATCCGGAGGTGGCCAAAGTCTGCAACCGCCACCTGGTTCCCTATACGCCCGGCTGCGGCTCGGTGACTGAGATCGGCGAGGCGCAGGAACTGGGTTGCGACCTGACGAAGGTTTTCCCCGCCGGAAACGTCGGCGGCCCGTCGTTCGTCAAGAACGTCAAAGCCCCGCTGCCGTGGTCGAATATTATGGCTACCGGAGCCGTCGAACCCACCGAGGAGAACCTCACGGCCTGGTTCAAGGCCGGTGTTTACTGCGTGGGCATGGGCTCGCAGCTCTTCCCCAAAGAGGTTATAGCGGCAAAAGATTGGAACGCTGTTGCTGAAAAGTGCCGTTTTGCCCTCGACGTAATCGCCCGCGTGCGCTGAATGTAAATCCGCAGACGGGTTTTCGGCGGCGGATTGCCGTCGCCGGACGCCGTCGCTGCGACTAACCCAACCCCGATACTACTTTTAAAAATCCGATAATGACAAACAACAAATCGACTCTCGCTGGGAAGATGACGCAGTATCGCTGGGTCATCTGTGCGATGCTCTTCTTCGCAACGACCGTTAACTACCTCGACCGTCAGGTGCTCTCGCTGACGTGGGACGAGTTTATCAAACCCGAATTCCACTGGAACGAGTACCACTACGGCCTGATCACTTCGATCTTTTCGTTCGTCTATGCCCTCTGCATGCTCTTCGCCGGCCGTTTCATCGACTGGATGGGGACCAAGAAGGGTTATCTGTGGGCTATCGGCGTCTGGTCGGCAGGCGCCTGTCTGCACGCCTTGTGCGGCGTCGCCACCGAGGCGTGGGTAGGCCTTCCCAATGCTGCCGCGCTGCGTGCCGTCGAGGCCGGATCGGCCCTCGCCGCGACCATCGCCATGGTCAGCATGTATTTCTTCATCGCCGCACGCTGCATCCTCGCACTGGGTGAGGCGGGCAACTTCCCCGCAGCCATCAAGGTGACCGCCGAGTATTTCCCCAAGAAGGACCGCGCCTATGCCACCTCGATTTTCAACGCCGGAGCTTCGATCGGCGCGCTGTTCGCCCCGCTGACCATTCCGCTGCTGGCCAAGGCCTGGGGCTGGGAGATGGCCTTCATCGTCATCGGCGCCCTGGGATTCGTCTGGATGGGCTTCTGGGTCTTCATGTACAAGAGACCGTCGGACCATCCGAAGGTGAACGCCGCCGAGTTGGAGTACATCGAGCAGGACCAGCACGAAGTGATCGACGGCGAAGCCGTCGGAAAGGAGCAGGAGGGCGAGAAGATCTCCTTCTGGAAAACGCTCGGCTTCAAGCAGACCTGGGCCTTCGCTTTCGGTAAGTTCATGACCGACGGCGTGTGGTGGTTCTTCCTTTTCTGGACGCCTTCGTACCTCAATTCACAGTTCGGAATCAAGACCTCCGAAGGACTGGGCATCGCGCTGATCTTTACGCTCTACGCCATCACGATGCTTTCGATCTACGGCGGCAAGCTCCCGACGATCATCATCAATAAAACGGGTCTGAACCCCTATGCCGCACGTATGCGTGCCATGCTGATCTTCGCGTTCATTCCGCTGCTCGTACTGCTGGCGCAGCCGATGGGTACGATTTCGCCGTGGTTCCCGATCATCCTGATCGGTCTGGGCGGCGCGGCGCACCAGTCGTGGTCGGCCAATATCTTCTCTACGATCGGAGACATGTTCCCCAAGTCGGCGATCGCTACCGTGACGGGTATCGGCGGTATGGCCGGAGGCGTCGGCTCGATGATCCTGCAATGGTTTGCAGGCTGGCTGTTCGTACATGCCGAGGAGACCAACATGACTTACATGGGCTTCGAAGGTAAACCGGCCGGTTATTTCGTGGTCTTCTGTATCTGCGCCGTGGCTTATCTGATCGGTTGGATCGTGATGAAGGCCCTGGTTCCGAAGTATAGACCTATTGTTGTTGAATAACAATTAATTAGCTATGATCAAACAACTCAATAAGTCGACCGTCGAAAAGGTCGGCCGCCCTGTCCGTATCCTGCAGTTCGGCGAAGGCAACTTCCTGAGGGCTTTTGTCGACTGGCAGATCGACATTGCGAATGAAAAAGGCGTTATGGACGCCGGAATCGCTGTCTGCCAGCCGATTATCGACCCCGAACACAAGGTGCTCGGTATGATCGACCTGCTCCACAAGCAGGACAATATGTATCATGTTTATTTGGAGGGCATTGAGAACAAACAGCCCAAGAAGGACGTGCGGCTGGTGAAAAGCGTGATGGATTCGTTCAACCCCTACGTCGACTATGCGAAATACGAACAGTATTTCCTCTCGCCGGAACTGAAGATCACCATTTCGAACACCACCGAGGCGGGCATCCGCTACGAGGAGGGCGACGACCTCGGGGCCCAACCCCCGAAGTCGTACCCTGCAAAGATGACGGCGCTGTTGTACAAACGTTTCAAACACTTCAACGGCGATCCGGCGAAGGGTCTGTGCATCATCTGCTGCGAACTGATCGAGAACAACGGTTCGACGCTGCACGAATACGTGATCAAACACGCCCGATACCACAAGCTGGGGCAGGATTTCATCGACTGGGTCGAAACGAACTGCCACTTCTGCGATACGCTCGTCGACCGCATCGTGCCGGGTTTCCCGCGCGAGCAGATCGACCAGATCAAGGAGGAAATCGGTTATGACGACAACCTCGTGGTGAAAGCCGAGCTGTACCACCTGTGGGCCATCGGCGGCCCGGGCTACAAGGAGGTGATGCGGGAACTTCCGTTGGACAAGGCGGGCCTGCACGTCGTCTTCATGCCGTCGATCAAGCAGTTCCGCGACAAGAAGGTGCGCATCCTGAACGGTTCGCATACGGGCATGGTTCCCATCGCCCTGCAGATGGGCTGCGAGACGGTGATGGACGCTTTCGACACGCCCGCGATCGAATGCTTCGTCAACGAAATGGTCGCCGAAGAGGTGATTCCGATGATCGAGGAGGACCAGGACGAGTTGAAGAAGTTTGCGGCAGGCATCCTGGAGCGTTTTTATAATCCCTTTATCAAGCACATGCTCCGGTCCATTTCGCTCAACTCGCTGTCGAAATGGGAGGCGCGCAACTATCCGACCGTGAAGGACAACTGGTTCAAAGCGCACAAGCTGGCCGAACGCGAATGTTTCACCTTCGCCGCGCTGATGACCCTTTACGGGCCTAAGAGCGGTTTCGAACCCGACGATACGAAGGAGTTTGTGGAGTATATCCGCAAGAACTGGGATTCGAACGACCCGGAGGCGGCGATTGCGAAAATCGTCGGCAAAAGCGGCATCTTCACCGTCGATTTCTCGGAGGTTCCGGGCTTCGTTCCGGCCGTTGCGGGCTATGTCCGCGACATCGAGGCGCTGGGTATGAAAGGTGCGTTGGAGAAGTTCCTCGCTTAAAAAGCGATTTTTTTGGGGCGATGGCCGGTCGGGGCGCTCCCGGTCCGGTTCACCGCCCCGTCGTTTAAACGACGGTTAACTGTTGGATAATCTGAACCTATGAAACGATTCCTGAAAATCAATGCTGCGGACAACGTCGCCGTGGCGCTTGCGGACCTTCCGAAAGGCGAGACGGTCGATGTCGACGGTCTTGTCGTGACGCTTCGCGAGGACATTGCCCGCGGCCATAAATTCGCCTTGCGCGACATCGCCGGGGGCGAGAACGTCGTGAAATACGGCTATCCCATCGGTCATGCCACGGCGGCCGTGCCGCAGGGCGGGTGGATCCACTCCCACAACCTGAAAACCAACCTGCGCGACGACCTCGAATACACCTATGCGCCGAAAGTCTACGATGTGAACTACGCGAAGCGCGACGTGAAGGTGATGGGCTACCTGCGACGCAACGACACGATGGGCATTCGCAACGAATTGTGGATCGTGCCTTCGGTGGGGTGTGTCAACGGACAGGCGCAGGCCATCGCCGAGCGGGTGAAGCGCGAGTGCGACTGCTCGCACCTCGACGACGTGCGGGTATACACCCACAACTACGGCTGTTCGCAGTTGGGCGACGACCATGCCAATACGCAGCGGGCGCTGGCCGCGCTGGTGAAGCACCCCAATGCCGGAGCTGTGCTGGTGCTGGGCCTCGGATGCGAGAACAACCAGGTGTCGGCCCTCAAAGAGGTGATCGGCGAGTGGGACGACGAGCGTGTGAAGTTCCTGATCGCTCAGGAGGTCGAAGACGAGATCGAGGCCGGTTTCGAAATCTGCCGCGAACTGGTCGAAAGGACGAAATCCGATAAGCGTCAGCCGCTTCCGCTCGCTTACCTCAAGGTGGGCTTGAAGTGCGGCGGTTCGGACGGTTTTTCGGGTATCACGGCCAATCCGCTGGTGGGGCTTTTCTCCGACTGGCTGATCGCCCAGGGCGGCACGACGGTGCTGACCGAGGTTCCCGAGATGTTCGGCGCCGAGACCATCCTGATGAACCGCGCCGCGGACCGCCGGGTTTTCGACGAGACGGTCTGCCTGATCAACGATTTCAAGCACTATTTCCGCAAATACGACCAGCCGATCTACGAAAATCCTTCGCCGGGCAACAAGAAGGGCGGCATCACGACTTTGGAAGAGAAGTCGCTGGGCTGTGTGCAGAAGGGCGGAGCGCAGCAGGTTGTCGACGTGCTGACCTATGCGCAGCCGATCCTAAAACCCGGTCTGAACCTCCTGCAAGCCCCGGGCAACGACCTCGTGGCCGCATCGGCGCTGGCCCTCTCGGGCTGTCAAATGGTGCTTTTCACCACGGGACGCGGCACGCCTTTCGGGTCGTTCGTGCCCACGATGAAGGTTTCGACCAACACGCAGCTCGCGGAATTCAAGGCCAACTGGATCGACTTCAATGCCGGAACGCTGGTCGAGGACGAGGAGCCGCAGGTCGTGCTGGATCGTTTCATCGACAAGGTGCTGGCTACGGCCGACGGCGAACACCTCCGGCACGAGAAGACGGGCTTCAAGGAGATCGCCATCTTCAAGACGGGTGTAACGCTCTGAGGCCATGCGACGGCTGGCGCTGCTTTCGATCCTGCTCTGCCGGGGCCTTTGGGCCTCGGCGGAGACGGTCTATACCGTCGACTGCAACGGCGGCGGCGATTTTCGAACCATTCAGGCCTGCTTCGACGCCCTGCCGTCGAAACCTGCGGAGTGGCGCACCGTGCGGATTATGGCCGGGACCTACCGCGAAAAAGTGACGTTGGATGTCTATAAGGACAAGGTCGCGATCGTAGGGCAGGGCGACGTGCGTGTCGTCTGGGGGGACTATTCGGGAAAGGCCGCCGACGGTTACGAAATGACCACCTACGATTCCTACACGATGTCGTTGCAGGCGGACGATGTTTTCCTGCAGCACGTTACGGTCGAGAACGACGCCGGGCGGGTGGGGCAGGCCGTGGCGCTTGAAACCCGCGGCGACCGCATCTGGATCGACCGTTGCCGTCTCGAGGGCGATCAGGACACCTTCTTCGCCCGGGGCTATGTTTCGCGTGTCTACGTGACGTATTCCTATATCGAGGGAACCACGGATTTCATCTTCGGGCCTTCGATCGTCGGTTTCGACGGGTGTGAAATCCATTGCAAGGCCGACAGTTTCATCACCGCCGCCTCGACCACCGAGCGCAACAAGTACGGTTTCGTGTTTTACGAATGCCGCGTAACGGCGGCCGGGGACGTGACGAAGGTCTATCTGGGGCGTCCGTGGAAATCGACGGCCCGCACGGTGTGGTGGAAATGCGAGTTCCCCGCCGTAATCCGCCCTGAGGGGTGGCGCGACTGGCACGACGCGGCCCGCAAGGGCGACGTTTACTATGCCGAATGCGAATGTACGGGACCCGGCGCCGACCGTTCGGGGCGTGTGGAGTGGTCGCGGGAACTGACACGCGACGAGCGGGCCGACTACCTGCCCTGGGAGCTGGTCTTTGCCAAAAAGACCGGTTCGGAGCAGTTCCGCGGCGATTGGGAGCCGCTTGCGAATCTCTACCTGCGCCCTTTGCTCGGCTGCTGGCTGTCGTATATCCGCTATGCCACGTTGAGGTCCACCGATTTCGTCAACTGACGGACGGAATGCAAAGCCCCGGAATTTCCGGGGCTTTTTTATGACTCTTCGCTGAGGTCCATCTGCCGCAGGAGGCTTTCGCGGTCGAGGACGAAGCGTTTCATCAGCATGTAGTGGGAGGTCTGCTCCAACTCGGTGAGCCGCAGCCCGCTGTCGGTTATTTCGTAGATTTCGGCCCCGGGGTAGGCCAGCACGATGGGCGAGTGGGTGCTGACGATAAACTGCGAGCCGCGTTCGACGAGTTGCCGCATCCGGCACAGCAGGTACATCTGCCGTGCGGGCGACAGCGCCGATTCGGGCTCGTCGAAAATGTAAAGTCCGTTGCCGAAAAGGCGGTGTTCGAGCAGCGCGAGGAAACTCTCGCCGTGCGACTGCTGGTGGAGCGAGCGGTCGCCGTAGTAGCGGAGCACCCCGTCGGCGATCTGCTCCAGTTCCGACGCCACGTTGTAGAAACTCTCGGCGCGCAGGAAATAGCCGTCGCGCGGCGTGAGGCCGCGTCCCAATACGATTTGCTCCCAGAGTTGCGAATGCGACGGCCGCGTGGCGAAGTTGAAATTGCGCGAGCCGCCCTCGGCGTTGAATCCGGCCTTGACGGCGATGGCTTCGAGCAGCGTCGATTTGCCCATGCCGTTTTCGCCCATGATAAAAGTCACGGGACAGCGGAAATGCAGTTCGCTGAAATTCGCCAGCGCCGGAACCGTGTAGGGATAGGCGTCGGGGCGTTCGGCGTCTTCTTTCAGCCGGACGTATTTGATGTAGAGCATCTCTTCGGGCAGTGTCATGGCAAAAATCGTTACGGAACCTTGTTGTAGATGGTCTTCAGGTGATCGGTCATGAAGTATTGCAGCACGCCGCGCAGGAACATGTAGAGCGTGAAGGCCAGCCAGAGTGCGTTGTTGCCGATCAGCGGGTAGCAGGCGTAGTAGATGGCGAAGTAGGCCGCCGTGGACCAGAACATCGAGTCGCGCATGACGCGGGTTTCGGTGGCTCCGACCATGATGCCGTCCATGATGAAGGGCATGGCCGAAGCGATCGGGATCAGGATGATCCAGACGATGTACTGCCCGGCCAGTTCGACCATCTGCCCGGCATTGGCCGCCGTGCTGTCGACGAACAGTCCGACCAGGTCGCGCCACCAGATGAGGTAAATCCCCACGAATGCCACCGATACGATTGTCCCCCAGAAGATGCAGCGGCGCAGGCAGTCGCGCAGCGACGTGCCGTCGCGCGCACCGATGAAACGCCCTGTGAGCGCTTCGGCGGCATAGGCGAAGCCGTCGTTCATGTAGGAAAAGAGCGTGAACAGTTGCAGCAGCAGGGTGTTGACGGCCAGCAGCGCAGGGTTGTCCATGCGTGCCGACGCCCCGGTGAAGAAGGTGTAGACGGCCACGATGCAGAACGTGCGGAGGATGATGTCGCGGTTGATGATGAAGAACGTTTTCAGCGGTTTGAAGTCCAGCACCTCCGACCAGTTTATTCCTGTGAGAACCGACCGGTATTTGATCGCCAGCAGCAGCCCCGAAAGCGCCACGCCGGTCCATTGGGCGATTACCGAGGCATAGGCGATGCCCACGATGCCCATGTCCATTCCGAATGCGAACCAAAGGCTGCAAAGGATGTGCACGACGTTGACCGTGATGGCCGTCAGCATCGGGAATACGGCGTTCTGCATACCCGTGAACCAGCCGTTGAAGCCGAAGAGCACGATGCCTGCGGGTACGGCCCAGATGCGGGCGTAGAAGTAGTCGCGGGTCATCTGGCTGCCGTTCATCGCCCACAGGGCCAGTTCGCCCACGGGATATTGCAGTAGGACCATCAGCACACCCATCACCGCCGACACCGACAGCGCGCGGAGGAGCATGTTGGTACACTCGCGGAAATCGCCCGCGCCGAATGCCTGAGCCGTAAGTCCGCTGGTTCCCATGCGCACGAACGAGCAGTTCCAGTAGATGAAGTTGAAGATCGAGACCCCGATGGCCAGCGAGCCGATCGTGGCGGCCGTGTCGGCTCCCCAGTGTCCGGCGATGGCGGTCGATACGATGCCCATCAGCGGTACGGTGATGTTCGAGACGATGTTGGGGAGCGCGATGCGCATTATTTCGCGGTTCATGTTCATGACGCAGAATCGTGTGTCGTTGCCCATACCGGACGCCGGATGATGTTCCGTGCGGTTTTTACCGGAATGCGGCAGGTCGTTGGAAAATAAATTTTCGGTAAAGATACGGCAAAACCGGTCGTTTTGTCGCGCTTCGGGCCAATTATTCCCAAAACGTTTGAAATCGGGCACGTTATGTGATATAATCTGGAAAAATGGATTAACTTTGCCGGGTAAAACCCGGCTTAGACAGGCCGCACCCCGGCATGATACGAATACGTTCGGTCCTGCTTTCGGTTCGCACCGACTTGGCCCAGATAATTTATTAGACGAATAAACAATGAAAGATCCTAAAAACGACTCGACCCCTGCGCTTACCCGTTTCGGGCGCGATAAACGCGCGCGCATGGTGACAGCTTCGGCGGAGCGTGTCGAGCGTCGCCCGCGTTTGCAGCGTGATGCTGCCGATTCGGAGCAACCGTCCTTCGAAAACAGGCCCGAACGCCGGGCTTCGTACAACCCTCATTTTACGCCCGACAACCGTCCGGCTTTCGAGAAGCCGCGTTTCGGCGACAAACCCCGCAGTGAAGAGGGCGACCGTTCGCGTCGCCAGTATGACGATAAACCGCGCCAGTACGGCGACCGTCCGCGTCAGAACGACGACCGTCCGCGCCGCCAGTTCGGCGACGGCGAGAAACCCCGTTATGACGAGGAACGCCCGCGCCGCCAGTTCGGCGACAAGCCCCGTTACGATAACGACCGCCCGCGCCGTCAGTTCGGCGATAATGACCGCCCCCGCAACGACGAGGAGCGTCCCCGCCGCCAGTTCGGCGACAAACCTGCCTACGGCGAGAAGAAGTTCGGTCCCAAGAAGTTCGGCGATAAACCCTATGGCGAGAAGAAATTCGGCGATAAGAAGTTTGGCGACCGGAAATTCGGTGACCGGAAGTTTGTCGACAAACCTTTCAAACCCGGCAGGAAGCACGACGATAAACCGGCGCCTTACCCGAAGTTCAATCCCGAGAAGCAGACGGGCGAGATGCGCCTGAACCGCTTCATCGCGCAGTCGGGCATCTGCTCGCGCCGCGAGGCCGACGATTTCATCACGGCAGGCGTCGTTTCGGTCAACGGCGTGATCGTCACCGAACTGGGAACCAAGGTGCTGCCTACTGACGAGGTGAAGTTCAACGACAGCCGCGTGCAGGGCGAGAAGAAGGTCTACCTGGTGCTGAACAAGCCCAAAGGCTATGTGACCTCGCTCGATGATCCCCACGCTGGAAAGACGGTTATGGAACTGGTCGACGGAGCCTGCACGGAACGTATCTACCCGGTGGGGCGTCTCGACAAGAACAGCCTCGGCCTGCTGTTGTTCACCAACGACGGCGACCTTACCAAGCAACTTACGCATCCTTCCTACAAGAAGAAGAAGATTTACCAGGTGACGCTCGACAAACCCTTGACGCGCGCCGACATGGACAAGATCGCCGAAGGCGTTACGCTGGAGGACGGCGAGATTTTTGCCGACGAGATATCCTACGTCAAGGAGAACAAGCAGGAGGTGGGCATCGAGATTCACTCGGGCCGCAACCGCATCGTGCGCCGTATCTTCGAATTCCTGGGTTACACCGTGACCAAGCTCGACCGCGTTTATTACGCGGGCCTTACGAAAAAGAACCTCAAACGCGGAGCGTGGCGGTTCCTTACCCGTGAGGAAGTGGAGCGCCTGAAGTCCGGCCAGTACGAATAAATTCCGATTTCAGAGGGCATCTTTCGCCCTGCCTTGTTCGCCCCGAATGGAACATACTCCGGTATGCTCCGTCCGGGGCTTGCTTCGTCAGGCCGGCATCCGTTTCTTTGGCGTCGAAATCCCGCCGTGTCCTGTTGCCGGGACTTGTTTTCCGGGGAAATGAAAAAATTTGGCAAATCGGAATCAAGTTGTTACCTTTGCCGTGAATCTAAACGTACTCCGATGAGAATAAACAATTGACAGTGTCGGTTTTCGATTAAACCGACCATGGGACGACCCAAAAGTTTATCGGTTTAATGGCCTTATCCGTAAGGCCCTGTTAATTGTTCATCTATGAGTATTATTCTTAGCGGAGTATCTTTCCGCTATCAGCAGCAGACTTTATTCGAGGATGTCAGCCTGTCCGTGACCGCGGGCGCGAAGGTTTCCGTTGTCGGGAATAACGGAACCGGGAAATCCACGCTCCTGAAACTGGTCGCCGGGGAGTTCGGCGCCTCTTCGGGCAGTATCCATTGTACTTCGGCGCCCTGGTACGTTCCGCAGCAGGTCGGTGTCAGGGGTATCTCCGTGGGCCGGGCGTTGGGTGTGGACGCAAAACTGGAAGCCCTGCACGCCATCTGCAACGGCAGCGGCGACAGTGTGCATTATGATATTCTGGCCGATGACTGGGAGGTCGAATCCCGCTGCCGGGCTGCGCTCGGTTCGTGGGGACTGCCCGATGTGGATCTGGCGGCTTCGGTCGATTCGCTGAGCGGCGGCGAGAAAACGAAACTCTTTCTGGCCGGAATTTCGGTCCACCGTCCGGCGATCGTCCTGCTCGACGAACCGACCAATCATCTCGACGCCGCGGGCCGGCGGCAGTTGTACGACTTCATTGCCGATACCCGGGCGACCGTGCTGGTTGTAAGCCATGATATCGCGCTGTTGAATCTGATGGAGGCGACCTGCGAACTCACCCCCGGCGGACTGCGGCTCTACGGCGGTAATTACGAATTCTACAAAGTCTGCAAAGAGACCGAACAACAGGCTCTAGACCGGCAGGTCGAGGCTGAAGAGACCGCTTTGCGGCTGGCCCGCAGAAAGGCGCAGGAGGTGCGTGAAAGACAGGAAAAACGTTCCCGGCGGGGCGAAAGGAATAAGGCCGAACTGCCCCGTGCCATGCGGAAAAAGGCGAAGGACGACGGTGAAAGGACCGCCACGCGATTGCAGGGGAAGCATGCGGAGATTGTCGGGGAAAACCGGCGGCGATTGGGCGAACTGCGTCTCAAACAGCCCGCTGCGTGTGCTTTGAAACTGGATTTCGACGATGCGCGGCTGCACGACGGGAAATTGTTGGTTTCGGCCCGGGGCGTTAATTTCGGCTATGGTGCGGAGGGACTGCTCTGGGAGAATCCCCTCGATATCGAAATCCGGAGCGGGGAGCGCATCCATCTAGCAGGGGATAACGGCAGCGGTAAGACGACGCTGCTGAAACTGCTGACCGGGGAACTGCGGCCTACAATCGGCGAGGTGCAGTCGGTGGGTTTTTCCCACGTTTGTCTCGACCAGGAGTACAGCCGGGTCGATACTCCGCAGTCGGTGCTGGAACTGGCCCGGGAGCATAACCGGCTCAATCTTTCGGACCATGAGGTCAAACTGCGGTTACACCGCGCCCTGTTTTCGAAGGAGGTTTGGGACAAGCCCTGCAACGTGCTGAGCGGGGGTGAACGAATGCGGCTGTACCTTTGCAGTCTGATGATTTCCGACCATGTTCCCGATCTGTTCCTGCTCGACGAACCGACCAACAACCTCGATTTGCAGAGCCTTGCTATCCTGACCGCCACGATCCGCGATTACCGGGGAACGCTGCTGGTCATCTCCCACGATGCGAAATTTGTCGAAGATATCGGTGTCACGCGGGAGGTCGGACTGGAAGCCCGGCGGCACTAGCTCTCTTCCGGCACGCTAATGCGTATCCCGATACCAGGCGGTCTGCCGGTTTTCTACGGCGAATGTGGTCGAGGGTTCACTCACGGAGACGCCCGAATAGTGATGGACGGTGTGGTTGCCCTGTCCGTAAGCCGAATAGAACCGCGCTGTGTGCAGGCGGCTTTCCGCCGGAAATGCACGGTCGAGTCGTGCTGTGAATTCGTCGATAAGCGCCGGCTCGTTTTTGTGGCTCAGGGCGACATAGTGCCCCAGGTCGTAGAAAAGCGGGGTGCTGCCGCCCTTGTAATACTGAAGTTCGTTGATGTCGAACGCCTGCTTCTCCTTTTCGTTGATGCGCTGCATCACCTCGGCCAGGGCATCCAGTTCCGACATCACGGCCAAGGATATGCAACCCGACTGCTCTTTCCATTTCGTATTCTGATAGTCGTTTTGGTAGAGGTTCCAGAACTCCCAGCAGGCTTTTGCGAGCCGCTCCGAAACCGCACTTGTCTCGAACAGGCGGGGGACGATCCGGGTATAGGGGAACCCGTCGCCCATGACCTCGCAGGGCGATGCCACGATGTACCCGACGACCGAACGCAGGTCGTAGAGCGTCTCGATATTGGCCATAAAACAGTCGTCGAAGATCAGGTAGTCGAAGCGGTGGGCGAGCGATTCGAGCGCCGCAGCCAGTTCCGTGATGTTGAGTTCGTAGCCCGAATCGCCGAACGAACGTGTCTGCTTGGCGCCCGGAACCGGGGTCCAGACATCGTTCGGCGGCGACTGCCGCATTGAGTAGGGAATCGTGCCGCTGCTGGCCGGAACCCACGCTTTGCCGTGGCAGCCGATGATCAGTCCGTAGTTCTGTGCCGGGGCCAGTTCCGCCGCATCGGCAAACAACTGCTGCACATGGACTGCCGACCCGGCGTTGAAACTGTCGTAGGTTTTCAGCGCCGACGTTTCACATCGGTTGGTCACGGCATTGTAATAAATCTCCTGCAGGACCGCCGACGAATGCTTTTCGGGCTGGTAGCAGACCAGTATGCGTCCGTCGCCCGGAACCTGGTTGGTGACGGCCTCGCGGACGCCCTCGATGTTGTTTTCGTAATAGCTGATCAAACTCCGTCCGGGCATGTAGAGCAGGACGGTCTGGGCCGCCACGGCCGGTTTCTGGAAGACCCCGACCGGGTAGTCGCCCTTGTCGGCCGAGAAGTGCACCGTGATTGTGCCCAGCCTGCGGCGCTGGTTGGCGGGATTGGCTTCGGTCGTTCTGACCGTCACTTTCGTCTCCCCGCGGGCGCCGTTGTCCGGCGTGACCGAGAATCCCTCTCCGGTGTACGACAGCGTCCACGCCGCATCGGCCGAAACAGTGAATACGGCCTCGGCCGAGGCGTCGCACGCCAGGAGAATCTCTTCCGGCGAAATCTGTATTCGGTATTCGCGGTCCTTTTCGCAGGCCGCGAGTGTCAGCAGCAGGAGCAGGCCGAGCGTATGCCGGAGCGGTTTCATCATTTATACGTGCGGGGTTTGAGGTTGTTGAACTGCCAGGTGCGGTCGCGCTGGTAGGTGTAACCTTCGGGCTTGTTCCGGTAAACGCGTCCGAAATCGAAATAATAGCCTTTGATTTTCTTGCCGTCGACCACATAGGGGACGGTCAGCGGCACGAATTCCACCGTGCGGCTGATGATGCGGGCTTTACCGAAGGAGAATCCCTCGGCGGCCAGCACATCGAGCGCGTGGTCGAACATCAGCACGTGGCGCGGGCTCTTCTGCGTCAACCCGTCGCCCGTGGCGAGGATCGCGCGGATCACGCCGTTCATGCGGTCCGAGTAGGCTTTTTCCTGCTCCTTGTCGCCCAGCGCTCCGTAGGCGAACGACATCAGGTTGAGGATTTTAGGGCTGAACGGATCGTGCTTCAGGGCGTCGGTCCCCACCGAAATCATCGTTTCCAGCGTGGCGGCGTCGGGTTTGTCGGGGTTAATGCCTGAGGCCATCATCAGCAGTTTGTCCAGATCGGGGTTCAGGGCCAGCGGCTTGTAGTCGTCCCGGTAGGCGTAACCGTAGTAGAGGTAGTGGTAATCCTCGTCGGTCAGCGTCGCGTCGCCGGCGTTGTAACGCATCATCAGCCCGGGGTAATAGAAGGGCGATTCCGCGTTCATCGTCCGGTCGAGGATCATCTCTTCGTCGGGAACCTTGGCGGCGGCCAGTGCCGGAACCAGCAGCATAAGAAGCAGCAATCGTTTCATATCGGTCGTTTCTGGTACGAACGCAAATTTAGCGCAAATCGTATTTGGCGATCAGTCCTTTGAACTTTTCGCGTAGCTTTTCCGATCCGGCGACCAGCGGGAGGCGCATCGTGTCGCCGATGCGTTTCATCACCGAGAGGGCGCATTTCACCCCCACGGGGTTGCCCTCCTCGAAGAGCGCGTGTACGGCTTCGTCGAGTGTGGCGTAGATTTTTTCCGCTGCTTCGAAATTGCCCGCCTTGGCGAGGTTTACGCACTCCATGAACCGCTGCGGGAAGGCGTTCGCCGCCACGGAAATCACGCCGTCACCGCCGCGGCGCATCAGTTCGAGCGTCATGCCGTCGTCGCCCGACAGCACGAGGAATCCCTCGGGACGGTTGTCCAGGATGCGCTGCATCTGGCAGATGTCGCCCGATGCCTCCTTGATGCCGATGACGTTCTTGAAATCGGTGGCGCACCGGAGCGTGGTTTCGGCCGTCATGTTGACGCCCGAGCGGCCCGGGATGTTGTAGAGGATCACCGGCAGGGGCGAGTGGGCCGAGACGGTGCGGAAATGCTGGTAAAGGCCCTCCTGCGAAGGTTTGTTGTAATAGGGCGTAACGCTCAGGATGGCGTCGGCGCCGCGCAGGTCGAATTCGCGCAGCTGGTCGAGCACCTCCGACGTGGAGTTACCTCCGCAGCCCATTACCAGCGGGACGCGCCCGGCGATCTGGTTGGTGATGAACATGGCGATCACGGCGCGTTCGGGCATATAGAGGGTAGGGGTTTCGGCCGTAGTGCCGAGTGCGACGATATAATCCACGCCGCCTTCGATCACGTAGTCGATCATGCGGGCCAGCGCTTTGTAGTCCACACGGCCGTCTGCGGTAAAGGGGGTGATCATTGCGGCGCCTACGCCTGCGAGTTTGGATTGGAGCATAAATACTTGTAATTTTTAATTCTTAATTCTTCATTCAAAAAAGTTCTCCCTGCTGCGGAGCCTCCCCGGCCGGACCGTCGCCTTCGACCATCCGGATGAATTCCTCTTCCGAAATGATCTTTACGCCCAGTTTCTCGGCCTTCTTGAGTTTTGCCGGGCCCATGTTGTCGCCCGCCACGATGTAGTCTACGCTGCCCGACACCGCCGCGAGGTTCTTGCCTCCGTGCAGTTCGATCAGCTCCTTCATTTCGTCGCGGCTCCGCGTGAACTTGCCCGAAACCACGAAACTCTTTCCCGCCAGCGCTTCCGACGCCAGTTCGCGCGCTTCGGCTTCGAATTGCAGCCCGGCTTCGCGCAGGCGGCGGATAATCCGCAGGTTCGCCTCCTCGGCGAAGTACTCGATGATCGCGTCGGCGATTCGTCCGCCCACCTCGTCGGCCTCGACCAACTCTTCGCGCGTAGCCTTCATCACGGCGTCCAGCGATCGGAAATGCTCGGCGAGGTACTTGGCCGTGGTCTCGCCCACGAAGCGGATGCCCAGTCCGAACAGTACGCGCTGGAAGGGAACCTGCTTCGATTGTTCGATCGACCGGATGATGTTGTCGGCCGACTTCTCGCCCAGCCGGGGCAGGGGGGCCAGTTGTTCGGCGCGCAGGTCGTAGAGGTCTGCCACGTCGCGCACGAGGCCATTCTCGTAGAGCAGTTCGACGGTCTCTTCGCCCAGGCCGTCGATGTCGAGGGCCTTGCGGCGGATGAAGTGGATGATGCGTCCGATAATCTGGGGGCGGCATCCGCTTTGGTTGGGGCAGTAGTGCTTGGCTTCCCCCTCGTAGCGCACCAGCGGCGTTCCGCACTCGGGACATACGGTGATGTATTCGAACGGCCGGCTGTCGGCGGGTCGCTGCGAGAAGTCCACGCCGATGATTTTCGGGATGATCTCGCCGCCCTTCTCGACGTAAACCGTATCGCCCGGGCGGATGTCCAGGAGGGCCATTTGCTCGGCGTTGTGCAGCGTCGCGCGCCGCACGGTGGTTCCGGCCAGCAATACCGGTTCGAGGTTGGCCACGGGCGTAATGGCTCCCGTGCGGCCTACCTGGAACGACACGCTGTCGAGACGCGTCGAGGCCTGTTCGGCTTTGAATTTATAGGCTACGGCCCACTTGGGGGCTTTGGCTGTAAAGCCCAACTGACGGCGCACGGCGAAATCGTTGACCTTGATGACTACGCCGTCCGTGGGGAAGGGCAGTTTGCGCCGCGCCTCGTCCCAGTGGTTGATATAGGCGTCGATCTGGTCGGCGTTGTGGCAGATACGCGCCGCATCCGAGACCTTGAAGCCCCATTCGCGGGCCTTCTGGAGGCTCTCCCAATGGCTCGTGAACGGCAGTTCGTCGCCAGCCAGTTGATAGAGCGTGCAATCCAGTCCGCGCTTGGCCACGACGGCCGACGACTGCTGCTTGAGCGTTCCGGCGGCGGCGTTGCGGGGATTGGCGAAGAGCTGCTCGCCGTTGGCCTCGCGCTCGGCGTTGAGCCTGTCGAACGAGGCGTAGGGCATCAGTATTTCGCCCCGGATTTCGAAATAATCGGGCCAGTCCTCCCCGCGCAGGCGCAGGGGGACCGAACGCACCGTGCGGACGTTGGCCGTCACGTCGTCGCCCTCGACGCCGTCGCCGCGCGTTACGGCGCGCAGAAGCCGTCCGTGTTCGTAGGTGAGCGAGATGGCCGTGCCGTCGAATTTCAGTTCGCAGACGTAGTCCGTCGGTCCGGCTTCCCGTTCGATGCGGCTGATGAACTCGTGCAGTTCGTCGAGCGAGTAGGTGTTGCCCAGCGACAGCATCGCATAACGGTGCTTAACTGTCTGGAATTCAGCCGTAAGGTCGCTTCCCACCCGCACCGAAGGCGAGTTGGGGTCGGCATACTCGGGATGCGCGCGCTCCAGGTCCTGAAGTTGGCGCATCATGGCGTCGAACTCGAAATCCGAAATCTCGGGGGCGTTTTCGACGTAATATTTGAAGTTATGCAGTTCGAGCTGGCGGCGCAGCTCTTCGATCCGTTCGCGTACCATATTATGAATAATAACGTGGGTAAAGTTACATATTTTGTCTTTAAGAAGGAGTTAATTTGGCGTAAATTCAAAAAAAATGCAAAAAATAATTGCAGATGGGGTGCGATATTCAAATTTTGCTTATAATTGCAAAAAATTTCGAGACACTAACATGACTAAACAGAATATCGTGAAGAAGCATATCGCTACCAGTTTTCATAACCTCAGCCCCGAGTTGCAGGAGGCTGTCAAGGCAAAATATCCGCTGGGATTCACCGATGCGATGATTCGTGTCGACAAGCCCAACGGTGATTTTTTCTATGCCGTACCCTATGATACGGATGAAATAGCGTATATGGTAAAGGTCGATGTAAAGGTCGACGACAATTCGCACGAAGACGACGAGAAGGACTATTACGACGACGAAATCAAGGGCGCCGACGACATCCAGAGCGACGACGACAATTCGGACGGGGCGGATAATTCCGACGACGACGTGAATATCTGACACAGCCTATGATTCGCGCCCTTCCCGCCCTGCTTGTTCTGCTCGGCACGGCCTGCGGCCTTGCCGAAGACGAGCGCGACGAGAAGAACAAATACATCTACCTGACATTCTACGACAAGGCCTTCGAGACTTACTGCCTCGGAGCGTTCGATGTTGACGGCGACGGACGCATTTCGCGCTACGAGGCGCAGCGCGTCCTGCGCATGGACTGTTCGGAGCGGGGCATTGCGTCGCTTTCCGACCTGAAGGAGTTCACGCGCCTCGAGCGGCTCGATTGCCGGGGCAATACGCTCTCGCAGTTGGATGTGACGATGACGCGCCTCGAACGGCTCGACTGTTCGGACAACGACCTCGTGTCGCTCGACGTGAACGGCTTGCGCGGCCTTACGGACCTGAATTGCCGCGGCAACCGCCTGCCGCGCCTCGATTTGCAGTCGAACGCTTCGCTGGCGTCGCTCGACTGTTCGGACAATGCCCTCGCGGGGACGCTCGACCTGACGGCCTGCGCCTCGGCGTTGCGTGCCGATGTGCGGAGCAATCCCGACCTGGCGACTGTCCGCTGCCTCGCCGCACAGGGCGTCTCGTTCGACGGGCGGACCGAAATCGTCCGGGACTGAGATCGGCCCCGGCATGGTGGACCGGCCTTCCGTTTCCCCGGTCCCGGTTCGCATTATTTCCCCTTTTTCGACAAAACGCTTTCCTTTTCAAACCGTTTTTCTTTATAATTTGTTGAAAAGTCTGTGCGGGGCTTTGGGCGTTTCGGATAATAATTCGTACCTTTGAATGCAAAAAATGTCTTTTGCAAACATAAAACAGAACCGGATACAATGAAAAAAGTTGACGTTATCCTCGGCCTGCAATGGGGTGACGAGGGCAAAGGGAAGGTTGTGGACGTGCTGACGCCCCGCTATGAGGTGGTAGCCCGTTTTCAGGGCGGTCCCAATGCCGGTCACACCTTGGAATTCAACGGCGAGAAATACGTGCTCCGCTCGATCCCTTCGGGCATTTTCCAGGGCGGCAAGACCAACATCATCGGCAACGGCGTGGTGATCGACGCAATCCTCTTCCGCGAGGAAGCCGAAGCGCTGGCCGCCAGCGGTCATGACCTCACCAAGCAACTCTGCATTTCGAAAAAAGCCCACCTGATTCTGCCTACGCACCGCATTCTCGATGCTGCGTACGAGGCTGCGAAGGGCAGCGCCAAGATCGGTACGACGGGCAAGGGCATCGGCCCCACCTATACCGATAAGGTAAGCCGCAACGGCATGCGCGTCGGCGACCTGCTGAGCGCCGACTTCGAGAGCATCTATGCTGCCGCCAAGGCGCGTCACGAGAAGATTCTCAAAAGCCTCGACTACCGATACGACATCACCGAACTGGAAAAACAGTGGTTCGAGGCCGTGAAATACCTCCGCCGTTTCCACATCATCGACAGCGAATATTTCGTCAACGACTGCCTCTCGCAGAACAAGTCGATCCTGGCCGAAGGCGCCCAGGGTACGCTTTTGGACGTGGATTTCGGTTCCTATCCGTTCGTCACCTCTTCGAATACCGTCTGCGCGGGCGTCTGCACCGGACTGGGCATCGCCCCCAACCGTATCGGCGAGGTCTTCGGCATCTTCAAGGCTTATTGCACGCGCGTGGGCAGCGGACCGTTCCCCACGGAGCTGTTCGACGAAACGGGCGACAGGCTGTGCAGCATCGGCCATGAGTTCGGAGCCGTCACGGGGCGCAAGCGCCGCTGCGGATGGCTGGACATGGTAGCCCTGAAATATTCGATCATGATCAACGGCGTGACGCAGCTGATCATGATGAAGTCCGACGTGATGAACGATTTCGATACGATCAAGGTGGCTACGGCCTACGAGATCGGCGGTCGCAGCACTTCGGAGTTCCCCTACGAGATCACCGACGACTTGAAACCGGTCTACACCGAGTTCGAAGGTTGGAAATGCGACCTGCGTCAATTCACCCGTTACGAAGAGTTCCCCGAGGCGTTTAAACGCTATGTGGAGTTTATCGAGCGGCAGACGGGTGTACCTGTAAAGATTATTTCCGTAGGCCCCGACCGCGGCGAGACCATCGTTCGCTAGCATCGCATCCCGACCTGAAAGGAGTGGTTCGGGATGCGTTTTTGCGTTATCCCCGTCCGTATTCCAACCGAAATTCCAGCCGCGGCCGAATGCCGCGATCGTGCCGTATGGCGGAAATGTAACAGAAAACTTAATTGTAACATTTAACTTATATGAAAAAACCACTTAAAATTGTTGTCTTGGCCAAGCAGGTTCCCGATACCCGCAACGTGGGCAAGGACGCGATGACGCCCGAAGGGACGGTCAACCGCGCCGCGCTTCCGGCCATCTTCAATCCCGAGGACCTCAATGCGCTGGAAGCTGCCCTGCAGTTGAAGGACCGCGTCGAAGGTTCCACGGTCCATATCCTCACGATGGGTCCGCAGCGTGCCGCCGACGTTATCCGCGACGCGATGTTCCGCGGCGCCGACGGCGGTTACCTGCTCTCGGGCCGTGAATTTGCCGGTTCGGATACGCTGGCTACCTCTTACGCCCTTTCGTGTGCGATGAAGAAAATCGCTCCCGACGTGATCTTCGCAGGCCGCCAGGCCATCGACGGCGACACGGCGCAGGTAGGTCCGCAGGTTGCCGAGAAACTCGGTCTTCCGCAGGTGACCTATGCCGAGGAGATTCTCGAAGTCAAGGAGGGTGCGCTGGTTATCAAGCGCCGCCTGGAGCATGGTACGGAGGTTGTCGAATGCCCGATTCCTTCGGTCGTTACGGTCAATGCCTCGGCTGCCGAGTGCCGCCCGCGCAACGCCCGCCGCGTGATGAAGTACAAGGGAGCTCTCGCCGGCTCGGAGATCGCCGCAGCGCCCGAATCGCCCGCCGCACAGCGCGCCGCCGCGAAGGAGTACCTCCGCATCGTGGAGTGGGCTGCCGCCGATGTCGATCCCGATCCGTCGCAGCTCGGCCTTACGGGCTCGCCCACGAAGGTCAAAAAGATCGAGAACGTGGTTTTTGCAGCGAAGGAGGCCAAGAAACTCACCGCTGCCGACAACGACATCAATTCCCTTATGGTTGAACTCATCGCGAGCCATACGCTCGGTTAATGCGTTTTTTTGAGATGAACAATATATTCGTATATATCGAGATGGAGGGCGGCAAGGTCGCCGACGTGAGTCTCGAACTGCTTACCAAAGGCCGCGAACTGGCCACGACGCTCGGGGTTAAACTCGACGCCGTCGTGCTGGGCCACAACCTCGCAGGCATCGAAAAGGAGTTGGCCAAATACGGGGCCGACACCGTCTGGACGGCCGATGACGAACTCTTCGCCCCGTTCCGCACTCTGCCCCATACGGCTGTTCTGTGCGGGCTGATCGAGCAGGAGAAACCCCAGATCGCCTTGTTCGGCGCTACGCCCGTGGGCCGCGACTTCGCTCCGCGCGTATCGTCGGCGCTGCACAGCGGCCTTACGGCCGACTGTACGCAGCTCGAAATCGGCGACCATAAGGATGCCAAGACGGGCCAGGAGTATAAGAATCTCCTCTACCAGATTCGTCCCGCTTTCGGCGGCAACATCATCGCTACGATCGTCAATCCCGACCACCGTCCGCAGATGGCTACCGTCCGCGAGGGTGTGATGCGCAAGGAGTATGCAGCCAAACCCGGCGCGGGTGAGGTGAAGGCGATCGACTGGAAGAAATTCGTCAAAGATACGGACCTCGCCGTGAAGATCATCGAGCGCCAGATCGAAGAGCGCAAGATCGACATCAAGGGTGCAGGCATCATCGTCGCCGGCGGTTACGGCATGGGTTCGAAGGAGAACTTCAAACTCGTGCACGAGTTGGCCGATGTCCTGGGCGGCGAAGTGGGCGCCAGCCGTGCCGCTGTCGACGCAGGCTTTACGGAGCATGCCCGCCAGGTAGGCCAGACGGGTGTCACGGTACGTCCGAAACTGTACATCGCCTGCGGCATCTCGGGGCAGATCCAGCACACGGCCGGCATGGACCAGTCGTCAATGGTCATTTCGATCAACAACGACCCCGAAGCCCCGATCAACAAGATCGCCGACTACGCCATCACGGGCGATGTCAATGAGATTATCCCCAAGATGATTAAGTACTACAAACAAAACTCGAAGTAATGGCTAATTTCTTTTCAGATAACAAGGATTTGCAGTTCCACCTCCAGCATCCGTTGATGCGCAAGATCGTGGAGCTGAAAGAGCGCGGTTTCGCGGAGAAGGACCTCTACGACTACGCACCGCAGGATTTCGACGATGCGATGGACAACTACCGCCGCGTGCTGGAGATCGCCGGTGAGGTCTGCGGCGAGGTGATCGCACCCAACGCCGAGGGCGTGGACCACGAAGGCCCGCGTGTGGTCAACGACCATGTGGAGTATGCTTCGGGTACGGTGGTGAACATGAAGGCGGTCGTCGATGCGGGCCTGAGCGGCATGACGCTTCCGCGTAAATACGACGGCCTGAACTTTCCGCTCATCTGCTTCGTGATGGCCAACGAGATGGTGGCCCGCGCCGATGCCAGCTTCGAGAACATCTGGGGCTTGCAGGACTGTGCCGAGACGCTCAACGAATTCGCCTCGGAGGAGATCAAGCAGAAATACCTGCCGTGGGTTTCGGCCGGTGCTACCTGCGCCATGGACCTTACGGAGCCGGATGCCGGTTCGGACCTCGGCGCCGTGATGCTGAAGGCTACCTGGTCGGAGGAGAAGCAGACGTGGCTGCTGAACGGCGTGAAGCGTTTCATCACCAACGGCGACGGCGAGGTTTCGCTCGTGCTGGCGCGTACCGAAGAGGGTACGACCGACGCCCGCGGCCTTTCGATGCTGGTCTATGACAAGCGTGACGGCGGCGTGAAGGTGCGCCGTATCGAGAATAAACTCGGCATCAAGGGATCGCCGACGTGCGAACTGGTCTTCACGAACGCCCCGGCGCAGTTGGTCGGCGACCGGAAGATGGGTCTTATCAAGTATGTGATGTCGCTGATGAACGCCGCCCGCCTGGGTATCGGCGCGCAGTCGGTCGGCACGTGCGAGGCCGCTTACCGCGAAGCGTTGAAATACGCCCACGAGCGCGCCCAGTTCGGCAAACCCATTATCCAGTTCGCTGCCGTTTCGGAGATGCTTTCGAACATGAAGGCCAAAGTACAGGGCGTGCGTGCGCTGTTGTACGAAACCGCCCGCTTCGTCGAGGTCTACAAGCAGTACGGCCACATCGCACAGGAGCGTTCGCTCGAATCGGAGGAGCGCCAGGAGATGAAGTTCTACAACCGCCTTGCCGACGGTTTCACCCCGCTTGTGAAACTGTTCTCGTCGGAGTACGCCAACCAACTGGCTTACGATGCGATCCAGATTCACGGCGGTTCGGGCTTCATGAAGGATTATCCCTGCGAGCGCCTCTACCGCGATGCGCGCATCATGAATATCTACGAGGGGACCTCGCAGTTGCAGGTCGTAGCGGCCATCAACGCCGTGACGAAAGGCACGTTCCTGGAGCAGATCGAGCGTTACGCCGCCGAGAGCTACACCGAGGCGATGTGTCCCGTGGTCACGAAGCTCAAGGAGCTGACCGTGAAGTTCTCGGAGATGCAGGCCCGCGTCGAGGCCGGGGACAAGGAGGTCTGCGGATTCAAGGATTTCCATGCCCGCCGTCTGGTCGAGACCGCCGGTCATATCATCATCACCTATCTGCTGGCCCGCCAGGCCTGCGAGGTGGAGGATTATGCCGCTTCGGCACGTATTTTCTGCAAACTCGCCGAAAGCAAGATTTCGGAGGCCTATACCTACGTGATGAACTCCACGACGGAGGATGTCGCGCTGTTCAAGGCCGTCGAGCAGGAGAATTGAGCCGGGTTCCGGCCCGTTTGAAGAGGGGAGGGTTCGTGATGAACTTTCCCCTTTTTGCCGCCTGTGCGTTACTGTCGGTTGACCGGATTGGTTTCATTGCGTGATTTTTGTTATATTCGTCGTTGTAAAACCAAAAACAGAAAATTATGATCCGAAAAATGCTGATGGTTGCAGTCGTCGTACTGATGGCTGTGCCCGCTCTTGCCCAGGGATCGCGCCGCAGCGAGGTTTCCGTCTCCTACGGTGTCGCTCCCGTCACCGACTGGATCGATTCGTACAGCAACATCCTGACCGGGGTTTTCTCGGGCTCGGATACCGACCTCAAAGGATGGGGCGCCGTTACGGTGGGGTACAGTTTCCGCCTGATCGGCAGCCTGCGCCTCGGAGCGCAGGTTGTCTATTCCTCGAACACGCAGGAGGTCAAACGTGTCGGTTCGGAGATCAAGAACCGTTACTGGTCGCTGCTGCCCAACGTGAAGTGGAACTGGCTGAATCTGAAAGTCGTCTCCTTCTATTCGCGGCTCGGTGCAGGCGCTGCGTTCTCCAAAGCCAAGGTTGACGGCCAGAGCGAAAAATCGACGCTCTTCGCCTTCCAGGTGTCTCCCGTCGGCGTCGAGGTCGGAGGCCGCATCGCGGCTTATGCCGAAGCCGGTATCGGTACGTCGGGTTGTCTGCTGGTCGGAGCCCGGTATCGTTTCTGACGCTTGCACGGACCCGAAAAAAAGGGACGCATTCCGCGATGGAATGCGTCCCTTTTCGTTTGCGGGTTGTCCCGCGGATTCTTATGCCTTCACGGCCTCTTTCCCGGCCATCACGCAGCGCGTCGTGCCGAAGATGTTGAGGTTGAGGTGTCCGGCGATGTAGGCCAGCGCTTTCTGGGCTTTTACCGAGTTCCCGGCTCCATCCAGCGGGGGAGCGAACGCCGCAACGCCCATCACGCCCGGCACGACGCCCATGATACCGCCGCCGACACCCGTTTTGGCGGGCAGTCCCGTCGTAAAGAGCCAGTCGCCCGTGTGCTCGTAGAATCCCACGGTCGCCATCATCGAAGCGATTTTGGGCGTGAGTTCCGGTTTGAATACAGACTTTTTCGTCACCGGATTCACGCCGCTGTTGGCGATCGTCGCGGCCATCGTGGCCAACTGCTTGGCCGTAATGCCGATCGAGCATTGGCGCGTGTAGATGTCCAGCGCCATGTCGGGATCGTCGTAGATGCGGTTGTAGTTCTTCAGCAGCCACGCGATCGACTTGTTGTTGAAATTGGTAGCCGTCTCCGATTTGTAGAGTTCGTCGATCACCTCCACGTCCGAACCCGCCAGGTCGGCGATGAACGAAATGATGGATTTCCATTTGCCGTCGCTGTCGCCCACGGGCTTGACCATCGAGCAGGCCGAAATGGCTCCGGCGTTTACGAGCGGCGTCGAGGGATGGTCATTTTCCAGCAGGATGGCCATGATCGAGTTGAAGGGGAGTCCCGTGGCGTCGGCGCCGATCTTGTCGAGAATCTCCTGTCCGCTGTACTGGTTCATGGCGAGGATTGCCGTGGGGACCTTCGATACCGATTCGATACCGAATTTGTAGTCCACGTCGCCTACGGCTACTACGTCGCCGTCGGGCAGGCAGGCTGCGACGCCGAAGAGGTTCGACGGTACGTTGGCCAGGTAGGGTATATAGTCGGCGTTTTTGCCGCCGGTTTCGCTTTTGCAGCGGTCGTAAGCCATCTGGATGGCCTCCTGAACCGCTTGTTTGTCGATTTTCTGGATCATGATTTACTTATTTCGTTGATTGGTTGTTATTGGCTGAAGACGGGTTCTGCGTCGGAGCGGTTGTTGCCGCTGCGGGAGCTGCGACCTTGGCCTGCGTTTCCCAATGGAAGGGGGCGAAGTCGGCGGCCGCCTGGGGGTCTTTCCACGACGGCTTGCGCATCGCGTAGATGACGAACGGGGCGCCTACGACTACCACGCAGCCGATGATCAGTACCGAGAACCAGACGGTGTTGCTGCCCGTTGCGATCTGGCTGGGCGGCACGAAGCTCAGGATGAAGGCCAGCAATGCGCCGCAGAAGCCGAGGCATCCGAGGAACCACATCAGGCCGTTGCCTTTGCCCAGGCGGAACGGACGTGCCGTGCCCTTCATCTTGTAGCGCAGCACGATGGCTGCTGAGAACATCAGCATGTACATGATCAGGTACAGCAGTACGGTCAACTGCGAGAGAATCTGGTAGAACGACTGTACCGAAGGCATCACGACGAACAGCAGTGCCAGCAGCGTTACGACACAGCCTTGGATCAGCAGGATGTTTTTCTGCACGCCGTTTTTGTTGGTTTTCTGGAAGAACGGGGGCAGGTAACCGGCCTTACCCACAGCAAAGATACCCTTCGAGGGACCTGCCACCCAGGTGAGCACGCCTGCCAGCACGCCGAACATCAGGGCGATGGCGATGATCGGTCCGGCCCACGAAATGTGGAGGTAGTGGAAGTAGTTGTCGAAGCCCACGAGCAGCGACTGCGTGAGGCTGATGTCCTTGGCGGGAATGATGAATCCCAGCGAGAACGTACCCAGCACGAAGATGCAGACCGTTACGAGCGAACCGATGATGATGGCCTTTGGGTAGTTTCGCGATGGGTTTTTCACGTCCATGACGTGTATACCCATCATCTCCATGCCCGCATAGAAGAGGAAGATACTGCTGGCCAGTACGAGGTTGTCGAATTTGGACAGGTCGGGGAAAAAGCCCTGCGACATATCCATATGGTTGTGCCCGCCGGTCGAAATGTAGATGATGCCGAGGATGATCAGCAGGCCCGCGGGAATGATCGTACCGATCATACCGCCCCATTTACTGATCTTTCCGACCCATCCCAGTCCTTTCAGTGCGATGAACGTGGCGATCCAGTAGATGGCCAGCACCATGCAGAGCGTGAAGACCTTGTTCGAGGCCAGCGCTGCGTCGTGCGTATCGTTCATGCCGATGAATGCGATCGACACGGCTCCGAAGGTCAGCACCGTCGGATACCAGATCGTCGACTCGATCCATTGCAGCCAGATTGCGAGGAATCCCGTGCGTGCGCCGTAGGCTTCGCCCACCCAGCGGAAAACGCCGCCCTGTTTGTCGGAGAACATTGCTGCCAGCTCGGCGGCGACCATGGCCGTCGGGATGAGGAACACGATGGCTGCAAACAGGTAATAGAATGCCGACGAAAGTCCGTATACCGCCTCCGCAGGCAGTCCGCGCAAACTCACTACGGCAGTCACGTTCATAATTGCGAGTGTCATGACACTCAATTTGAACCCGGTACTTGTGGTAGTTTTCTTTACATCCATAATGAATTAATTTGGTTTTTTGACGCTTTGGGATGTTACAACTACCGTGCAAATCGGGTTTGAACCTTTATTTCGGGGGTCGAGACACTTGATTCTTGCCGGAAAAAAACTATATTTGCCAAAGAAAGAATGGCGAAGACCACAGTCGGCTTTTCCCGACGCGGAGTGTTTCTGCGCCTAAATACGATACTTATGCAACGCATCCTGATCCTCCTGCTGGCGGCCCTGTGTGTCGCCTCGTGCGGCCGCCGCCGGAACGCCTCCCCGCAGCAGACCGAGACCACCGCGTCCCGCCCGCGGGTCTTCCTTCCGGCCATCGCCCCCTCGGGCCTCTCCCCGGAAGAGCAGCGCGACTACCTCCGCTGGCACTACTGGGACCGCTTCGATTTCGCCGATACGCTTTTCGTCTCCCTTGCCGACACCGTGCAGATGGTCGAAGCCTACGCCCGCTATATCGCGTTGATTTCCGACCGGCCGGCTGATTCGGCTCCGATGGATTCGCTGATGCACCGGGCCTCGTCGTCGAAGCAGATGCTCGACTATTTCGCGATGCTTGCCGATCAGGTGCTGCACGACCCCAACTCGCCGCTGCGCAACGACGAATTCTACATCCCCGTGCTTCGGGCGCAGCTTGCCAGCCCTTTTTACGATGAATACGAGCGCATTGCCCCGCAGTACGACCTGAACATGGCCATGCAGAACCGTCTCGGGCAGCCCGCCAACGATTTCCGCTATACGCTCGCTTCGGGGGCTTCGGGGACGCTTTACGGCGTGAAAGCCGAATATGTATTGCTGTTCATCAATAATCCCGGCTGCCCGATGTGCCGCGAAATCCGCGAAGCCATCACTTCGTCGCCGATGCTTTCGATGATGATCGAACGGGGACAGCTCAAGGTGCTGGCGCTCTATCCCGACGAGGACCTCCGGGAGTGGCGCGACTACCGCGACCATATCCCGGCGTCGTGGATCAATGCCTATGACAAGGGATGTGTCATGCGCGAAAAGAGCCTCTACGACCTGGGGGCTATTCCGGCGATGTACCTGCTGGACCGCGACAAACGCGTGCTGGTGAAGGATTCGACCGATGTATCCTACATCGAGGAGGTGATCGACCGCCACGCCTGACCCGTCTGGGAGACGGGCTTTAGGGGCGGCGGGCGGTTTATACGCTCCCTGTCCGGTTCTGCACCGGGATATAAGCGTTTCTTATCGGGCCATCAGAAAAGACAATCGGAAATCTATACGGGCTTCGTCCTGAATTGCTATCTTTGCACTACAAACAGAATACATCACACACTAAACATTTGAAAGATTATGGCAAAGAAATGGCGTTGTACCGTATGCGGTTACATTCACGAAGGTCCCGAGGCTCCCGATCAGTGCCCGATGTGCAAAGTCGGCAAAGAGAAGTTCGTAGAACTCATTGAGGCCGAGGGCGACCTGGATTTCGTAACGGTACACAAGATCGGCGACGGCAAGGGCGCCAGCAAAGAACTCTGGGAAGGTCTCCAGAATCATTTCATGGGCGAATGCACCGAGGTGGGCATGTATCTGGCGATGAGCCGTCAGGCCGACCGCGAGGGGTATCCCGAGATCGCCGAGGCCTACAAGCGTTACGCGTGGGAAGAGGCCGAGCACGCCTCGAAGTTCGCCGAGCTGATCGGCGAGGTGGTTTGGGACACCAAAACCAACCTCGAAAAGCGTATGAACGCCGAGTGCGGCGCCTGCGAGGACAAAATGCGCCTGGCCCGTATGGCCAAGGAGGAGAACCTCGACGCCGTGCACGATACCGTACACGAGATGGCCAAGGACGAAGCTCGCCACGGCAAGGGCTTCGAAGGGCTCTACAAACGCTACTTTAAGTAGTTTTCGATTTTACAGGGCTTTTTTGCCCTGACATGTCCGGCCCGAACGGGAATACGTTTGTATTTTTCGTCCGGGCCGGATTACGTTAGGCCGAAACACGAACCGCTGAAATCGGAAACGCGGTTCGGTGCAAGTTCGAGAGGCCCGTTCTGCGAAGGCCCGTGCGGAGATGGCGGCGCAACCCTTCGCGGAAGGCCTGAAAAATGCCGGTGCATTTTCTTGCATCGGCATTTTTCATTTTTTCTGTAACTCCTCGCGGAGCTTTAGAAAGAGAGAAACCTTTCCGGCGACCCATTCGTAACCTGTTTGTGCTGCACGTGCCACCTCGTAAACCGTTTCGGCCTGCCGGCGGATTTGTTCCACGGCATCGCGTATCGCCGACAGGTATATGACGATTGCGAGGACGGCGAAAAAACCGCCTACGATCAGCGCCGAGGCGATGAACGAGCCTGTTACGGCCGAAAGCCAGATGACCAGTGCCGTGAGCAGCAGCAGGATGGCTATGGCCGCAGTCGTTACGAAGAACAGCAGTGCGGTCACAAAACGGCCGCCGGAAGGTTTATTCTCCATCGTTACACTGTGTAGTGCGGGTCATTTCTCGTCGCATTTGCAGCGGGCTTCCTCGATCTGCTCCTCCACCCGGCTGAGTTTGCCTTTCACCTTGTCGATCTCGTCGTCGATCGAGTCTTTGATTTTCTGGCGCAGTTCAGGGCCCGACTGGGGCGTGAAAAGCATTGTGAGGGCCGAACCGATGATCATGCCGCCCACGAGCGATACGATGGCAATTCCTGTGTTTTTCATAGTTGCTGAAAGTTTAAATTCAGCATTTGAACTTGCAAAGTCCGGGCCAAAGCCTTACCTTTGAACGTATGATTGCCGATCCCCGCATATCCGTCGCCTTCACCGGCCACCGCACCTATTGCGGCGAGGCTTCCGATGCCCTGCGGCGGATGTTGGAGGCGTTGTACGACCGGGGATTCCGCACTTTCCTGAGTGGTATGGCCGTGGGTTTCGACCTCGCAGCCGCCGAAGCCGTGCTGGAACTCGGTCGTCAGCGCGACGGTGTGCGGCTCGTCGCCGCAGTTCCTTTCCACGGGCAGGAAAACCGCTTCTCCCCGGCCGACCGCGAACGTTTCCGGAGCGTGCTGGCCGCTGCGGCCGAAACCGTGGTGCTCTCCCCGGTTTACCACCGGGGCTGCTATGCCGTCCGTAACAATTACCTCACCGACAATGCCCGGGTGCTTGTAGCCTGGTACAACGGCTCGTCCGGCGGTACGCACTACACCGTTCGCCGTGCCTTGCGCCGTGGCCTGGAGGTTGTCAACCTCCGTCCGGAGGCTCCCTGCCTGCCTGTTCCCGCTCCGACGCTGTTCTGAAAAAAAGACGGGCCGAAGCCCGTCTTTCGTGTTATTCGGCAGCCGCTGCCGTTTGCGGTTGTTGTACTTCGAACAAATCGAGTCTTCCGAGCAGTTTCTCGATCCGTAGGCGGGTCGCGGTTTTGCCGTATGCCGATTCGTCGTAGAAGAACAGGACGCTGATAAGCGTTCGTCCGTTCATCAAATCGTAAGCCGTATAGATTTGGGCCGGATATTCCTCGCTGCGCCCTTCGCTGCAAAGCATTTCGCGTCCGCCGACGGTGATAAGCCGTGTCGGTGCGATGATCTCCTTGTCGTAATAGGCCGAATCCCGTTTTGCGCAGTAGTCCCGGATGTCGGCGATAGAGGTGATTTCGGCAGGAATGAAGCCGGGAACCCCTTCGATCATGAATCCGATTTCATCGTTCCATGTGCTCATTCGGTAGCTTGCGTAGGAGGTCGGGGTTTCGGGGTTCACCGTTTTTTCGATCGGGGTATAGCCTGCCGGAACCGTATAACGTATGCCGGCGTCTACACAGACGTATGTCTGCTCGGTATCCAGATAGGCAACCTCTTCGCCGCCCGTCAAACGCGTCGAGAAGGTATACAGCCATCCCAGCGCTACGACCGTACAGACAGCGGCCCCCAGCATGCGCCAAAATGCGGTGTATTCTCCGTTCCGGTATTTGATCTTCAACCACGTGAAAAGTCCCCGGCAGGCCTGGATGAAACCCCAGATGATGGCGCCCGTGGCGATGAAATAACGCCCTCCGCCCTGTGAGGCGAGGAAATAGGTGAGGAAGCTCACGGCAAGGCCGCCTCCGCACCACAGCAGGCCGGCGGTCATGTTTTTTCGGGCTTCGGAGAGTTCTGCCGCCTGCCGGTCGGCGGCGTTGGATTCGGGGGCCGGGGACTCCGGCTCCCGGGGTGTTTCGGGCATCGGCTCGAACACGGGTTCCTGGGTTTGCTTCATGATGGGTTCAGATGCTTGAGTGATTTATAAATATAGAAAAATTCCCGGGAAGCAGCAAGCCTTCCGGGAATTTTATCGGATCATTGACGGATTATTTCCAGTTCAGGATCTTGTGGAAGTCATACTCCTCGGGATTGGGCACGTATGCCTTTGCCGCTTCGTAGTCGGCCGGGGTGATGGCGTTGAGAATCGTCTCCACCACCGAGGTGAACTTGTCCGACTTGATGTCCACCAGACGGGGCGGAATCTTGCCCGTCGTGGGGTCCTGCAGGTCCTTGAGGTAGAGCGGCGACACGTTGCCCTCCGAATCCACGTAAACCATGCAGCCCGTTTTGCCTTCGGCGAAGAGCTTGTGGACGCCGATACCCAGCTCCGAGCAGTAGGTGAGGTCGTAGGCGATCGGGGTCTGGCAGCGAATCTCGTAGCCCAGTTCCACCGGACGGCTCTTGACCTTGAGGCCCAGTTCCTTGAGCTTCATCTCGATCATCTCGTTGAAGATGTGCGCCTTCGACACCTTGCCCAACTCGGGATGCCCGTGGTCGTCGTAGGTGAAGTGGATGCCGCTCTTGCGGATCTCCTCGTCCGACAGTGCGTGGAACACGCCTTCGGAAATGACGGCGGCGCCGTAGTCCATGCCCATGATCTTACGCTTGATGATCGACGAAATCACGAGGTTGACGATCTTCTCGACGGTGATCTCCGTCTTGTCGAACATCTCCGGAATGACGATCATCGGGTAGTGGCATGCCTCGCCGATGCCGAATGCCAGGTGGCCTGCCGAGCGGCCCATGGCAGCCAGCACGAACCAGTTGCCGCTCGTGCGTGCGTCGACGTAGACCGCGCGGGCGATAACGGCGCCCTTGTCCTTGGCCGATTCGTAACCGAACGTCGGCGCGCCCTTCGGAAGCGGCAGGTCGTTGTCGATGGTCTTCGGAACGTGGATGTTGGCGATGGGGTATTGTTTGGCCTCCAGGAACTTGGCGATGCGGTTCGCGGTCGAAGCCGTGTCGTCGCCGCCGACGGTAACGAGCAGTTTCACGTTGTTGTCGGTGAAGAACTTGAGGTTGAAGTTGTTTTCGAAATCCGTATCCTTGGGTTTGAAACGGCTCATCTGCAGGAACGAACCGCCCTGGTTGAAGATGCCGTCGGCCATCGGGTAGTCGATGTCTACGGTGCGGGGCGAGGGGTTGAACAGGCCCGTGTAGCCTTCGTGAAGGCCGATGACGCGATAGCCCTGGCGCAGGAACGTTTTGGCGACGCTGCCCACTACTGTATTCATGCCGGGGGCCGGTCCGCCGCCGGTCAGAATTGCGATTGCTTCTTTCATGATTTGAATTTTTATGTTTTGAGAACCTTTTTTTCGGTTTCGGACGCCCAAAAGTACGATTTATTTTTCAAACGGGCAAGAAAAAAGGAGGCCTCCTCGTCGAGGTAGCCTCCTTTTTGATCTCTGTAATATAGTTTGCGTATTTACTCAACTACATTTACGTTAATAGCCTGCTCGCCTTTGGCTCCGGTGCCAACTTCGAACTCGACTGCCTGACCTTCGTTGAGTGACTTGAAACCGTCCTTAGCGATGCCCGAGAAGTGTACGAAAATCTCTTTTCCGTTCTCCGCTGTAATGAATCCGTAGCCTTTCTTGCCATCGAACCATTTTACCTTACCTGTCATAAAAATAGAGAATTAAAGTGTTAATGTGTTCGGCAAAGTAAAGTAAAAATCACTGGCTTTCAAAACTTTTTGGCATGTTTTTTTGTCTTTAACGGAAAATTCTTATATTTGCCGGAGATAAACTTCGGCTCGGGCAGGCTGCGTTCCGGCATCGTCGGATCGATTCGGCGCCGTCTTGCCTGGCGAATGTAAAACCGCATCGCGTATATGAACAGGAAAATCAAACTTGCACTGGCAGCCCTTTTGGGATTCTCTACGGCCTGTACATCGGTGAAAAACGCCCCTAAAGAGGAGACCCGCCAACCCAAGGACGCCGACACGACGGCTGTGAAGGGGACCTCCGATTTTCCCCGCCGTGTGGTTGTGATGTATGGTGTGCCTGCGCCCAGGCAGGACAGCGCCCGGGTGGAACGGCTCAAACGCCTGGAGCGCCCCGATACGTTGCCTCCCGTGGCCGAACGTCCCCGGGAAGAGGACCCTTCCTCCGGCAAGAAATAAGTCATGCCGTCCCGCCGGCTGGGGCTTCGCAAGCGACTTGCCCTCAATATTTTTTCCGATCTTTATGCTTCGAAGGTGCGTGAGCACCGTCTCGATACGCTCTTTTGGGAGTGTACGCTGCGCTGCAACCTTTCGTGCCGCCATTGCGGCAGCGACTGCCGCGTGGACCCCGGCGTTGCGGACATGCCGCTGGCCGACTTCCTGAAGGTGCTCGACGAGGAGGTTACGCCTCACGTCGATCCCGCCGATGTGCTGATTATCTTCTCGGGCGGCGAAGTGCTGGTTCGCGGGGACCTCGAAGAGGCCGGCGCCGAGGTCACGCGCCGCGGCTATCCTTGGGGCATGGTGACCAACGGCCTGGCCCTGACCCCGGAGCGGTTCGGGCGTCTGCTGGATGCAGGCCTGAAATCCGTATCGGTAAGCCTCGACGGTTTCGAACGCGAACATAACTACATCCGCTGCAATCCCCGCAGTTACGACCGGGCGCTGGATGCCGTGCGGCTCGTCGTCCGCGAACCGTCGCTCTCCTGCGACGTGGTGACCTGTGTGACCGGGGCGATGATCCCGCAACTGGAGGCTTTCCGTGATATGCTTATTTCGGAGGGAGTGCGCCACTGGCGGCTTTTCTCGATCTTCCCGATGGGGCGGGCCCGGAACGATCTTTCGCTGCGAATGACCGACGCCCAGTTCCGGGAACTGCTGGAGTTTATCCGCCGAACCCGTCAGGAGGGCCTCATCGACGCCAGCTATGCCTGCGAGGGTTTCCTGGGCGGTTATGAGGCCGAGGTCCGCGACCAGTTCTACCAATGCGCCGCAGGCGTCTCGGTGGCCTCGATCCGCGTCGACGGAGCCATTTCGGGCTGTACCTCGATCCGTGCCAACTACCACCAGGGCAATATCTACCGGGATAAATTCTGGGACGTGTGGCAGCATCGTTTCGAACCCTTCCGCGACCGAGAATGGGCCCGCAAGGGTGAATGCGCCGATTGCGGCATGTTCCGCTACTGCCAGGGCGGCGGCATGCACCTGCGCGGCGACGACGGCGAATTGCTCTACTGCCATTACCACCGGCTCTGACCGCTCAGAGGTGGTTCAGGTAGCCCCGGCGTATCAGGTCTTCGTCGTTTTCGCACGGATAGGCCTGCCCGTCGGCCATCACGTACATCCGGTCGGCAATCCCGGTTACGTGGCGGTACATGTGGTCGGTGAGCAAAATCCCTTTCGTCGCCTTTTCCTGCCGAATGAGTGTTTGGAGCGTTGCAACGTGCAG
Organism: Alistipes montrealensis; assembly: GCF_018362775.1. Taxonomy (GTDB): domain Bacteria; phylum Bacteroidota; class Bacteroidia; order Bacteroidales; family Rikenellaceae; genus Alistipes; species Alistipes montrealensis. The sequence goes on along the minus strand of NZ_JAGYXY010000003.1, from coordinate 397,704 downwards.
GGGTGCAATCTGCGAGAACGGCTCGTCGAGCAGGACGAACCGGGCCGGGCTGCGCAGGATGATGAAACATTCCAGAATCCGCTGTTCCCCGCCCGATAACTCCCTGATGCGGGTTCCGCGCAGGGGAATAAACTCCGGAAACCACCGTTCCAGTTCTTCCCTTTGCAGTCCGAAATCGCCGAGCACGCGTTCCAGCCGCAGCCATCCGGGAATGAACGGATGTTGCGGAAGGTAGCGAACCTCCTTTTCGGTAAACCGCCTGTGCCATTTTCCGTCGATGCGCATCGAGCAAAATCCCGCTTTCAGTGCCCCCGAAAGAATCTTCATCAGGCAGCTTTTTCCGCATCCGTTGCGCCCGAGCACAGCCGTCACGCCGCCTGTTTCGACGAGCAGGTAAACTCCCGAAAGAATCTTCCGTTCGCCGAATGCCAACTCTACGGAGTCGATTTCGAGGATATGTTTTTCAGTGGGCGGCATACAGCAGGGCGACGGAACATTTCAACAACAGGTAACACAGCAGGAAATCCACCGCACAGCTTACGCCCAACAGGATACGGCGGCGGATGCCCAGGTTGAGGTAGTAATGGAATTCGTTCGAATAGCGCGGCACGATCCACACATAGAGGTAAAGCGGATAGATCAGGATTTTTCCCAGCAGCAGCGCCGGAACGATCTGTGCCCCGTGTCGCTTGGCGACCCATGCCAACGCTATGCTCACCGCCGCGCAGAAGAAGAACATCGTCGAGCGGTAGAAGCGGAGTATGAGTGTCGGTTTGCGGGTCATTGTCCAAATATACGGAAAAAATCCGTTTGCCGTGTGTAAATGTTCGTGAGATTGCCGGTATATACAGGCTCGGCTATGTATAAAAACAAAAAACCTTTGCCTGAGCAAAGGTTTTTCTTTTGTCGGGGAGACTGGATTCGAACCAGCGACCTCCAACTCCCGAAGCTGGCGCGCTAACCGGACTGCGCTACACCCCGAACAAGTACCCTTATCGTTTTAAGAGCGCACAAAGATAAGCCGAAAATCCGAAAAGTCAAAATAAAATCCGGAAAAATTAACCCTTTGCGGGCAATTCGGCTGTGCCGCCGGAAAACTTTTCTTTGATTGCTGTCGTTTTTCAACCAGTCTTGCAATGTATTGCGGCTTTCCGTGTGTCTGTAAAAAAAATCCTTAGCCGATTGGCTAAGGATTTTTCGATTTTCGTCGGGGTAGCGGGATTCGAACCCACGACCCCCTGCTCCCAAAGCAGGTGCGCTAACCGGACTGCGCTACACCCCGTCGTTCCCGGCCTCGAGGCCTGCGAATGATCCTTTCGGGATCATCCCCGGACTTTTTCGGTCGGGGGAACCTTGCGATTCCGGGGTGCAAAGATAACCGCTTTTTTCCGTTCCGGCAAACTTTTGCCGGGAAAAGCGCGGCTAATGGATTGGAGACGTTTCCGGCGCTGTTTTGAAGGCGACTCCGGTCCCCGGTTCCGGGACCGGAGCATTCGCCCGAAAATTGTTATGACGATACCGCCGGGGCATCGCCTGCGGGAGCCTCCGCCGAAGCGTTGCCCGCTGTCGCTTCCGTTGATACGCTCGTCGCCGGAACGGGTGCGGCCGGAGTCGTTGCCGGCAAACTGTCCGCCGGAATTGCGGGCGGATTCGCCGTCGTGCCGGCTCCGGATTCTGCGGTAGTCCCGGCGGCATCGGGTTCCGCGGGTTGTTCTTCTCCGATCTCGATGGTTTCGCCGTCGACGCCCAGGGCGATCGTGTAGCGGTCGCGGCCCGTGTAGGCCGCCAGCGCGAGCGAATCCAGCGGTTGCAGGCGGAACGACGGCGGCTGAACTCCATGCGTCGTGAACATATACTCCGCCAACGCTTTGTCGCGTGCGGCCATCATCCGCCGGAGCAGTCCGAGGGCCTGTTCGCGGTAGAGCGCGAGGGCTTTGGTATCCGGCGACATGCCTTGCGGCGAACGTCCCTGCACCGAGAGCAGCGAATCGGCAAAGGCCGCGACTGCCGGGGTGCGGATGTCGATCTGCTGGAGTTTTTCGTATTCGAGCATCGAGAGCTGCGGGCGCTGTCCGGTCGAGTCTGCCGCCGCGAGGCTGTTGTGGTAGGCCAGCCGCAGGGCGTTGGCAGCCTGTGCGGGCAGGGCCCGGGTGAGGTTGATGCGCTGGGTCAGTGCGATCTGGATTTCGGGCTTGTCCTTGAGCATCTGGGCAATCTGGTCGAACGAGGCGTATTGCTCCGAGGTGAAGGCATATTGCGCCGGATCGACGGGGATGTATTCGAGATTGTCGCGGCTGCCCGAAAGGAACGAGAAGGGCGCCGTTACGACTTTGAGCAGCACATTGCCGATGGCTTTGAGCACGATTTTGCGGTAGGAGAACTCCGGCGAATCGAGGTTTCCGCCCACCGGAAGGTCCATTTTGACGTGGCCTTTCTTGTCTTTGAGCACGTAAAGCCCCAATTTGAGCGGAATGTTCATTTCGGGTTTCAGGTCCTTGCGTTTCTTGTCCACGCGCGGTTCGAACACGTCGAGGTGGTTCGTGCCGTCGAGGTAACGGTTGCGGATGACGTTCTGGCTGCGGAACGTGAGGTTGCCGCGTGTTAGCGGATAGGCCGTGAAATGCTCGCAATAGGGCGAGAAGTCGCGCAGGTCGAGGTTCGAAAGCCAGAGTGTGATGTTCTGGTTGTTCAGGTTGTCGAGCGTCCCTTCCCAGCGGAGTTTCGCCTGTCCGGTGCGCTGCATCCGTGCCTCGATCTGGAGGTTGTTGCGTGCCGAGGGATCGAAGTTGCGGCTTCGCATGCGGATATCGGTCATGGCGTATTCGAACGGACGGTTCATCGTCAGGTCGCGCAGCGTCACCCGTCCCCCGGCGATTTCGAGGTCGGCGATCTGGAGCGTAGGGCCTCCTTCGGATGCTGCGGCCTCCGGGACCGGTTCGGCCGATGCGGCAGGGGTTTCGGGCGAAGGCTTCATCAGCGCCGAGAGGTTGTCGCCCTGGGGCGTGAGTTCCGCCAGGAGCGAAAATCCCCCGACGTAGAGACGGTCGAAGCGGAAGCGCATCTTTCCGAGGTCGCCTTCGGCCAACTGCATGCCCAGCGTGTCGACCCCGGCCACGGGGCGTTGCTGCATGTCCGTCAGCGAAAATCCCGCCAGCGAAGCTGTTCCTTCGGTGCGCAGCGAAAGCAGGTGCTCCGTGTCGCCGCGGAGGCGGATGTCGGCCGAGAGGCGTCCCGCGACGCTTCCGATGTCGAGCGACTGGCGGAAGTAGGGCAGCATTCCCGTAAGGGTCAGGTCTTTGAGTTTCAGCCCGATGTCGAATTCCGACGAAGCGATGTCGTAGGCTACGCTCGTCGCCAGCGAACCGCCTTCCGCAAAGTTGAGCACGGCCCCTACGTCGGTCTTTTCGCCGCCGAAGTAGACGCCCGGAATTTGCAGGTCGATGTCGTTGAGCCCCCATATGGCGTCGAGTTCGAGGTCTTTGTAGAAAATGCGCCCCTTGCGGATGCGGATGTCGTAAAGCCCGATTTCCCACGGTTTCGACGGCTCTTCGGCCGCGGCGACGGTGTCCGCCGACGCGAAACGCCGGAGAATATCGTCGAAGCTGAATGCGCTGCCCTGCTGGTAGACTTTTATGTCGGGGGCCGTGAAGTGGAGGTGCTTCACCATGACGCGGTTCGAGAGCAGCGGCAGGATGCGCATGCGCATGTCGAAACTGTCGAGCGCGAAGAAGACCGTCGAATCGTTCGTGCCGCCGATCCGCAGGCCTTCGACACGCAGGCGGCCCGTGAAAATGTTGATCCGCAGGCGCTCCATGCGTATCGAGCGGCCCAGCAGTTCGCGGTCGTGCTTTTCGATGTAGTTTTTGGTCACGGGCGAAACCGCGACGGCGACGGCCAGCACCAGTACGATCAGTGCGGCGACTACGATCAGGGTGATTTTATAGGCTCTCTTCATAGCTGTTGAGGTTTTCTAGGATGTGTCCGAAATCCTCTCCGTAGGCGGGCATGTAGACCGAGAACCCGAGCGCCTGCGCGGCGTCGACGTTCTTCTGTCCGTCGTCGATGAAAAGGGTCTCTTCGGGAATCATGCCGCTCGCGGCGATCATCTTGCGGAAAATCGCCTCCGAGGGTTTCAGTTCGTGCAGTTCGTAGGAGAGGTAGACGGCATCGAAATAGTCGTCCATCGTCTTGCCGTCGGCCGTGAACATCCGGCGCACGTACTCCATTGACGCGGTGTTGTTGTTCGAGAGCACGTAGGTGCGGAATCCCCGCCGGCGCAGGTCGTCGATCTGGCGGAGTTTTGCGACGGGAATCTCCGTGAGGAACTCTCCGTAGGCCCGGGCGATCTCGTCGTCGGTGACCTCCGGCGTGCCCGACAGGGCGCGCATCTGGTTGCAGGCTTCGTGGAACGTGATGTCGCCGTGTTCCAGCCGTCCGATCATCTCGGCAGGGTAGTAGGGATTGATGATTTCGGCCACGGCGTCCATGCCGAGTTTGCGGAACGCCGCGATGCAGCGGTTGAGGTCGATGCCGACCAGCACGCCTCCGAGGTCGAAGACGACGTTTTTGATTTTATCCATAGATATTGTTGTTTTGCGTACGGAATAAGCGGTTTACGAATGCTGGTCGCAGGCCGTGGATTTGCAGAAACAGCCTTCCAAATGGTCGTTGATAAAACCCGCCGCCTGCAAATGGGCGTAGCAGATCGTCGATCCGAAGAACTTGAAGCCCCGTTTTTTCATGTCTTTGCTCATGGCGTCCGATTCGGGCGATGTGGCGGGAATCTGGCTCAGGGTCTTGAAATCGTTGACGATGGGTTTCCCGTCGGGGAAAAAGGACAGGGTGTATTTGTAAAAACTGCCGAACTCTTCCTGAATGGCCATGAACAGTTTTGCATTGTTGATCGTACTCTTGATTTTCAGCCTGTTTTTGACGATCCCGTCAAATTGCATCAGTCGCTCGATGTCTTCCGGGGTCATTTGCGCCACTTTCTTCACGTCGAAGCCGTGAAATGCTTTCCGGTATCCCTCCCTTTTTCGGAGGATCGTGATCCAGGACAACCCGGCCTGGGCGCTTTCGAGCACCAGAAATTCAAACAGGACATTGTCGTCGGTAACGAGTTTGCCCCACTCTTCGTCGTGGTATTTTATGTACAGTTCGTCTGTCCCGGCCCAGCCGCAGCGTGTGTTTATCAAATCTTTCATGTTTTTCGCTATTCGTTAGATATGCCTATTTCTGGAATTTCATCGTGAACTTCCTTACCGGCTGCAGCATCCACATCGGCAGCACCTTGCAGAGGGGAATCCATGCGCGGTTCCACCAGTCGGGAACGATGCAGCGGCGGCCCCGCCACAGGGCGCGCAGTCCCCTCCGGGCACACGAGTCGGGCGTGATGAGCACCCCGAGGCGTGTGCCGATGCGCTGCCAGCGGGGCGTCAGCCCGTAAAGATCGGTCGCCACGCCTGCCGGACAGACCGCCGTGACGCGGATGCCGTGTTCCGCCACCTCCTTTGCGAAGGCCACCGAGAACGACCGCAGGTAGGCCTTCGATGCGCTGTAAAGCGCCAGTCCCGGGAAGGGCATCCACAACGAGTAGGAGGACATGTTGAGGATGTGGCCCCGGCTGCCGCGCTTCGCCATGTCGGCTGCCGCGAGGCGGCACAACTGGGTGTTCGTCAGGTCGTGCAGCAGCACGATGCGTTCGATACGCTCGGCAGGGGTTTGCAGAATGTCGAGGAACGAGAACATCCCGGCGTTGTTGATCAGCACGTCTATCGCGGCGCCTTCGTGGCGTACGGCCTGCCAGAGTTCCGCGGCGGCTTCCGTGCGCGCCAGGTCGATTTCGATCGTCCGCACGTCGGGCCGGAACCCGGCGGCGGTTCCCGGAGCCGTGGGATCGCCGAGTATCTCGCCCTTCACCGTCTCCAGCGGTTCGCGGCGGTTGCCCGCCAGTACGAGGTTGTAGCCCAGCGCGGCCAGCCGCAGGGCGTAGCAGCGTCCGATGCCCGATCCGGCGCCCGTCACCAGCGCCCAGGTGCTTCCCGGTGTGATTGCTCCGCGTTTCATCAGGGCAGGCGTTTGAGTTCTTCGGCAATCTTCCGCGGCAGGCCGTCGCAATGCTTGCAGCACTTCATATCCACCGAATACATCCGCGCGATGCAGTAGTTGCGGTGGTCGCATGCGCTGCGCGTCAAGGCGTCGCCCGCGCGGAGTTTCTCGACGAAGGCCGGGTCGTTGACCAGTGCGCGGGCCATCTGCACCAGTTCGAATCCGGCGTCGAGCGCCCGGTCGATGCCCTCGCGGCTCACGAGGCCTCCGACGTAGATCAGCGGTCCCCGGAGCGCGGCCCGGAACTTCTTGGCGTCTTCGAGGAAGTAGCACTCCTCGAAGGGGAATTGTTTGATCATAAAGGGGCCGCACCAGCGGATGAAGTAGCGCAGCCACAGCGGCGAGTAGTAACTCATCGTGTAGATCGGAATCAGCCCCCGCATCACGGCCATCGGGGCTTTCGAGACGAATCCGCCCGAAAGAACGATGCCGTCCACGCCGAACGACTCGATGACCTTGGCGATTTCGAGGCTCTCGGGGATTTCGATGCCGCCGCGGAATCCGTCGTACATGTTGTGTTTCACCGTGACGGCCATGCCGCACGCGCGCGCGGCTTCGACGGCTTCGCCCAGGCACATGCGCATGAACCGCATGCGGTTTTCCAGCGACCCGCCGTACTCGTCGCGCCGGCGGTTGGTGTAGGGCGAGAGGAACTGCGAAATGAGGTAGCCGTGTCCGGCATGCACCTCCACCGAGTCGAATCCGGCGTCGTGGGCCGTACGGACCGCCGTGCCGAAATCTTTGGCGACCTGTTCGATCTCGCTGCGCCGCATGCCCCTGACCGGGGTGTAGGCGTAGAGGTTGAATCCCGTCGAGGCGCCGATCGGAATCTGCCCGGCGGTCGTCAGGTGGGTCATATTGCCGCAATGGCCGATCTGTATGGCCGCCGCAGCTCCTTCGCGGTGAATCGCGTCGGTGATATCGTGCAGCCCCGGGACGATCTCGGGGCGCAGCCACAACTGTTTGTTGAACGAAAGCCCGCTGCGGCACACCGCGGCGTAGGCCAGCGTCGTCATGCCGATGCCTCCGCGGGCTACTGCGACATGGTAATCTTTGAGTTCTTGTGTAGGGCCGAAATCCTTGCCCATCGACTCGAAGGCCGCCGAACGGATCGTGCGGTTGCGCAGCGTGAAAGGGCCTAATTTGTAAGGGGTAAAAAGGTCGGACATGGGTTAATAAATAAAAGGAATGATACGTTTGCGCCCGAGTCGCGAAAACTCCTCGCCGAACTCCTGCTCGTAGCGCCTGCGCAGCGATGCGGCGCGGGGCGCGAGGTTGGCGAAGGTCCACCAGGCGAACACGGCGCCCGCCCACGACCACGAGGCCACGGCGAAGCCCGTCCACTCCAGCAGTTCGCCGAAGTAGTTGGCCGACGAGACGTAGCGGAACATTCCGCCGCGGGGTATGTAGTGGCGCGTGTCGCCCGGACGGCGCAGGTTGCGGATGATGTGGTCCGAATGGAGGTTTACGGCCATTCCGGCCAGGAACAGCGCCCCGCCGATGTAGATGTAGGGTTGTGCGAACCAGTCGTCGTAATAGCCTGAGGGCGAGACGTAGAAAATCCAGCCGCCCTGCATCAGGGCGTTAAGCGTGTTGAATACCATGCCCATCAGCACGATTCCGAGGGGCATTTTGCCTTTGCCGCGGATCAGCAGCGGGAAGATGAAGGCCCGCTGGAGGTAGTGCGACTGGAAAAGGATGAACAGCGCCAGCGGCCCGGCCTGCCACATCCTCTCGGACGAAGCCCACAGCAGGCACATCAGCACGAAAACCGGGGATTCCATCAGCATCCAGCCCAGGCGGTTGGGCACGGGAGGCCCGTAGCGGCGGTCGAAAAGGTAGCCGTAGCCCGCTTCGAAGAAGTGCAGTGCGGCATAAACCACGGCGGCGAGCAGGGCCATGACGATCAGGAACAGGTCGAAATTCTCTTTCATAGTCGATGGGGATAAAACGGACGAAAGATAGGTATTTTTTCCGGTCCGGACAAGTTCCGGTGTACAGGTATATTGTCCTGTTTGGCAGCAGCGTTCGCCACCTGCCCGTGGGATGGGTTTCGGAGGTGGAAAGCGGTTGTTGCCCGGTTCCGGTTCCGCGGGCTGGAAAAAAACCGCTTCGGCGGCGGATATTTTGGCGGGACACAAAAAAGACGGCTCCGCTTCGGGGTGAAGCGGGAGCCGTCCGGTGTTCTGCCGCCCGGAGAGGGCGCGTGTCGCGGGGAAGGTCCCTGAATGTTCGGTCAGCCGTTACCGGCCGCGGGAAAACGTCCTTCGGGGCAGCAGAGCTGTCGTTTGCCGCCGAAAGGGGCGGCGGGTCTATCAGTGCGTGTAAACCTTACCCTTCTGGTGCTCCTTGTTCTCGTACTTGATACGCGAAGGAGTGGGGTACTGGAGTTTCTCGAACTCGGCTACGGCGTTCTTGATGTCGCCCAGCAGCATGTCGGCCATGTCGCGCGACATACCCTGGCGAACCACGATACGCATGACGATCAGATCGTCGATGTTCTTGGGCATGGTGTACGCCGGAACCATCCAGCCGCTCTGCTGCAGGGCGGCCTGCAGGTCGAACAGCGTCCACTTGGCTTTCTTGTCGTACTCGGGATCCATCATCCAGATGAACAGCGGGTTGACGACCTCCTTGGCGTAGTTCTTGAAGCACGGCATCTTGCCGATCTCTTGGTGGCAGTACTTGGCGATGTCCATCGAGTTCTGCTGCACCTCCTTGTAACCTTCGAATCCCAGGCGGATGAAGTTGTAGTACTGGCCGAGGATCTGCGCCGCGGGACGCGAGAAGTTCAGGCCCACCTGCGTGATGTTGGCGCCCAGGTAGTTGACCGAGAACGACATTTCATCGGGCAGGTACTTCTTGTCCTTCCATACGACCCATCCCAGACCGGGGTACACCAGGCCGTATTTGTGGCCCGACGTGGAGATCGACAGCACCCATTTGAGGCGGAAGTCCCATTTCTTTTCGGGACGCAGGAACGGCAGGATGAAACCGCCGGAAGCCGCGTCGACGTGGATCGGAATTTCGTAGCCGGTCTTCTGGTTGTAGGCGTCGAGCGCCTTGTCCAGCCCTTCGATGTCGTCGTCGAGGCCCGTCCACGTCACACCGGCGATCGGCACGATACAGATGGTGTTCTCGTCGCAGACCTTCAGCGCCGCGTCGATATCGAGCGTCGGTTTGTCGAGCGTCAGGGGCACGGTGCGCATCTCGATCTGCCACAACTGGCAGAACTTCTCCCATACGACCTGGAATCCGGTGCTCATCACCAGGTTCGGTTTGTCGAAGGGTTTGCCTGCGGCCTTGCGGCGGTTGCGCCAGCGCAGCCATGCGGCCACGCCGCCCAGCATACAGGCTTCGGACGATCCGATGCCCAGTGCGCCGGTCTTCCACTCGGCCTTTTCGGGCGTGTTCCACATGTTGGCAACGATGTTCAGGCAACGTCCGCACATCACCGCAACGCGCGGATACTCCGTCTCGTCGATGTAATTGATATTGATGGCCTCGTTCATCAGACGCGTGGCATAATCGTCCATGTAGGTAGTCACGAACGTAGCCAGGTTCAGCCGCGGCTGGGTCTGGGGATAGGTCTCGTCCTTGACTAACTGATAGGCGATTTCGGGCGCGGTTTTGTTTTTGGGAATGAACTCCGTCGGGGCGGGCGAGCGCATCTCCTTCGAGCCGAAAATGTCGGTCAGGGTGTCTTCGGTGGTGTGTTTTTGTTGATCCATAGTGTAAAAAAATTTAATTTGGTTTACATCGTCCGAATCTTGCATGAACTATGCCATAAATTTGTTATCTTTACCCGGCGAAACTACATCTTACTATGAAAAAACTCGTTGTCTTCTCCGGCGCTGGCGTCAGCGCCGACAGCGGTTTGGCGACGTTCCGTGACTCTGACGGAACATGGGGAAATTACAGGATCGAAGAGGTTTGTATCCCCGAAGCGCTCGGTTTTAACCGCCGGGGCGTGATCCGTTTCTACAACGACCGGCGCGCCGAAATGCGCAAAGCCATGCCCAATGCGGCCCACCTGGCCATTGCCGACCTGGAACGCGATTTCGACGTACAGGTCATCACCCAAAATGTCGACAATCTCCACGAAAGGGCAGGTTCGACGCATATCCTCCACCTGCACGGAGAACTGACCAAACTGCGTTCGACGGCCGATCCGTCGCTTATTGTGCCGTTCGACGGTGTCGAACAGCGGCTCAACGACCGTGCGCCCGACGGATCGCTGCTGCGCCCGCACATCGTCTTTTTCGGCGAACCTGTTCCCGAATTCGACCGGGCCGCCGCTCTGGCTGCCGAAGCCGACATCCTGGTCGTCGTGGGCACGTCGCTGGCGGTCTATCCGGCGGCCTCGCTGGTGCGCTGCGTGCGTCCCGACATTCCGGTTTACGTGGTCGATCCCGGCCGCCCGGCGATCAAGGGGGTGCGTAATCCGCTCGAAGTGATCCGCAAACGCGCCGCCGAGGGCGTTCCCGAACTGGCCGACCGCCTGCGTGCCCGGTACGCTGTCACTGCCGAAAGCCTCCACGCCCAAGAGGCCTGACCGCACGTTCCGGTTTCGGTGTTCGCTCCCGGCTCTGCCCCGCCCGCGTTCGTTATACCGTTACACCGTGTGAAACGCTTGTTTGTATCGTCTTTGTTCCGAGGCATTTTTGCTGCCGGGGCATCTTTTCGCACCCGTTCGGGCGGATGGTTTTCGGGCTGTCCTTTTGATATTCGGAATTTTTCATTAAATTTGTCTGCATAACCTTAAAACCTCCGCCTATCGTTTAGAAAACACATCGTCCGCATGTCCGTCCGCGACGGACTCTACATATAAGAAGCGTCAGCTTTTATTCCTGCTGTGTGAAACTTAGGAACTTTCAGATGGTAGTCGGGGATAGGGCAGATCGCTCGCGCATCACGCGTGGGCTTTACTGTTTTATTTGACTACCAGGGTATCCTAAGACCTCACACTCAAATAAAGGGTTTAGTCCCACGTTTTTTATATGCCTGCATCGCAGGAGCGCATTCCCTTTTTTTCGTTCGGGTGGCCGCAGGGACTCGGCAACCGTTATCCAAACCCCTACACCGCTGCGTCGAATGTCATTGCCTTCGATGCGGTCTACATGGAAAAGACCGGCGGATTCTTTTTTATGTGGGGCGACTGATCCGGATTCAATAATTATGCTATCTTTGTACTAAACACCAAACTCCATTTACGATGAAACGAATTCTTTTCCTTCTCAGCCTGCCGCTTCTCTTCACCGCCTGCGGCGACAAGGGCGGCGATCCGCCGACACCCCCCCCCACGCCGCCGAATGAGGCTCCTGCGGTACTTCTGTCGCGTGAAAATCCCATCCGCTTCTCGGCTGCCGCGACCGAGAGTTACACCGTAACCGTCACTTCCGACCTGGCGTGGAAAGCCTCGTCGGACAAGGCGTGGTGCAAAGTCATCTCTGCCGCGGGCAAATTCACCGTCTCGGCCGATCCCAACACCACGGACCGCGAGCCCGACGCGGCCACCGTCAGTATCGAGGCCGGCGGCAAAACCTGCGCCGCGCTCACCGTAACGCAGGAGGCCGAGTTGACCGAATATCCCGCGACGATCGAAGCCCTGCAGGCCGCCGTCTGCAAAACATGGGTTTTCGATAAAACAGGCACTATCGGCTTCCCCTATGAATCGCTGACCCTGATGTCCGACTCGTTCCTGCTCGTTCCGGTCGGCAGCGAAGTGCGCTCCCAGGCCCCCGCCGTCCCCGTGATCTCGGGAACTTACGTCGTTTTGGGGGATTTGAGGGCTTTGGTGCTTCTGGATCGCGAACAGAATTCGGTTTGCAATATTCGATTCGACGAACTGCATGCGGGCAGCGCCGCAATAACAGTGGTTTTCCCCAACGGGAACGCACATGTCTCCAAGATGACCGCCTCCCCCGTGAGCGAAGACCTGCCTTCGGCGCGCCGGCTGAAAAGCCTGAAAGCCGTGATCCCCGGCGAAGGAACCGTCGAGTTCCGCTTCACATGGCAGGACGGCCGCCTGGCGAAGATCGAGGGCAGCGGCGACGGCGAGACTGCGGCCTGCCGCCTCGACTACGCCCCCGGCAAGCTGACCGCGACGCTCGAAGGACGTTTTACGGACGATGACGGGGTTTACGACGCGGCCGTTACGGCGGTCTATACCCTCGACGCCTAGGGCCGCGCCGTGCGCATTGCGGCCACCGATACGAAGAACAAGACGTTCCTCGGGGCCGCCAATCTCGCTTATAACTCCGCCGGACGGCTCTGTTTCTACGAATTGACCGACGACCGGGCGCAGTTCGTCGCCTTTTGTCAGGCGACATGGACGGACGGCGATCTGGTGAAAGAGTACGTGAAGGAGCGTTTCGACTGGGACCCTAACGGCGACGGGGTTCCCGATTTCGACTTGAACGGCGACGGGGTATACAACCAGGAGGATATTCTGGAATATACGTGGAACAAGGTCGAATATCGCTACTCCCCGACGGAGAACGTCGCGGGACTGATGCTTCCGTTCGAGGCCCCGGAGGTTTTCAGCTTCGATTTCGACGACGACGGTCTGGGCTTTGGCTACATCGGCTATCTGGCCGGGGTGATGGGGCCGGGCACGAAGCACCTGCTGTCGAACGCCGGACGCGATTTCCGCTATGAGTTCGACGCCGAGGGCTACCCGACGAAGGTTTCGGTCGTCGACGGTTCCGACAGCTTCGACTGCACGCTGGAGTTCGCCTGGCCCGAATAACCCGGTTTCGGTTTTGTAACGTCGCACCGCTGCATTGTTCATGGATATTTCCGTGACGATACGGCGGTGCGATTTTTCCCGGTAGTCGTTGCCGTATTCCGTGCGGCGTGTTTTCTCTTTTGCAGATTTGTCCTATCTTTGCAGTCCCAATTCAGACGGGGACTCCCGGCTGTAACAAATTCGGATTATGACCTTTTTCTCTGTTATCGAAATTGTGGGTACGCTGGCCTTCGCCATCAGCGGTATCCGGCTGGCTGCGGCGAAACGCTTCGACTGGTTCGGGGCCTATGTCGTGGGAATCACTACGGCGATAGGAGGTGGTACGATGCGCGACATCATGCTGGACCTGACGCCGTTCTGGATGCTGAACGGCGATTACCTGGTCGTTACGGCCTTCGCCCTGGCGATCGTTATCGGCCTGCGCAAATACCTCGTCCGCCTCGACAATACGTTTTATATCTTCGACGCCGTCGGCCTGGGCCTGTTTACCGTCGTGGGGATCGAGAAGACCCTCGCCGCGGGATTCCCGATGTGGGTGGCCGTCGTTATGGGTACGATCACGGGCGCTGCCGGAGGTGTCCTGCGTGATATCCTCATCAACGAGGAACCGCTGATCTTCCGCAAGGAAATCTACGCCCTGGCCTGTGTTTTCGGCGGCGTGGTTTTCTGGGGATGCCAACTGCTGGGGCTTTCGGGCGCCGCGCTCCAGATTGCCGCCGCCGTAAGCGTCATTGCGGTCCGGATCGTCGCCGTAGTTTTCAAACTCCGCCTTCCGGTACTGAAATAACCGTCCTGTCGGCGTAAAACGCCGGGTTTTAGATTGCGGGAGGACGGTCGGTATGCTGATTGTCCGGTCGCGCGTGCTCTGTTTTCCGTCGGTTCCGGACTCCCGTCATAGAAAACCCCGCCGTTCCCTTTCGGGCGGCGGGGTTCTTCGTTTTTAGGGCCGTTATTCGAGTGTCCGGGTATCCTTGAAATAGATGTCCAGTAATTCCTTGGCGGCGATGAACGACGAGATTTTGTCTTCCAGCACGCGCTTTTCATACTCCCCGATATGGGCCTCTACGGCCGGGTCTCGGTAGAAACTGTTGCGCAGCACCTCGTTGATCGATTCGTACATCCAATATTTGTTCTGGCGGTTGCGGTTGTGCTGGAAATAGCCGTTCTTCTGGATATGGTCGAGATATTCCTCCACTCCCTTCCAAACCTCCTCCAAACCTGTTTTGGCCACCGCCGACGAGGTGTATACCTTGGGCCGCCAGCCCGATTCGGGCATGGGGAAGAGCCTCAGTGCGCCCTGAAACTGCGTCTGCGCCAGTTCAGCCTTGTGGATGTTCTCGCCGTCGGCCTTGGTGATGACCATCAGGTCGGCCATCTCCATAATACCGCGCTTGATGCCTTGCAGCTCGTCGCCTGCGCCGGAAATCTGCAACAGCATGAAGAGGTCGACCATCGAATGCACGGCTGTTTCCGACTGCCCGACGCCGACCGTCTCGATGAATACCACGTCGAATCCGGCGGCCTCGCACAGTACGATCGTCTCGCGCGTCTTGCGGGCTACGCCGCCCAGCGATCCCGCCGAGGGCGAGGGCCGCACGAAGACGGAGGGGTTGTTGCAGATGCTCTCCATGCGGGTTTTGTCGCCGAGGATCGATCCGCCGCTGCGCTCCGACGAGGGGTCGATGGCCAGCACGGCCAGTTTGTGCCGCAATGAAACGACCATATTGCCGATGGCTTCGATAAAGGTCGACTTGCCGGCTCCCGGGACGCCCGTGATGCCGATGCGGACCGATTTTCCGGCGTGGGGCAGGCAGGCTTCGATGATCTCCTGCGCCTGCGCGTAATGCTCGGGATTGTTCGATTCGACGAGCGTGATGGCCTGCGAGAGGATGGTGATATTGCCCGCGAGTATGCCTGCGACATACTCTCCGGTAGAGAGCGCCTGCTTCTTGCGACGCTTGAAGTAAGGGTTTATTATCGGTTGATCTTCAACGCCCTGTGTGACGTTGAGGGCTGTGTCGTGGTGCGTGTCTGCGTACTCTTTTTCGTAGTGGTCTATCTTGGTGAATGACATGGTATGTTACCGGGTTGATTGTTCGATCAGTTTTTCATTGATTTGTAGTGAGTTTCCCATCCACAGGGCACGGTTTTTGGCGTCGGTCAGCACGCCGAACGGCAGGTAGGTCACGCCGAATGCCGTGAAACCCTTTTCGGCGTTGAGGACTACCGTGAGCCGCTCCGAAAGGTAGGGGCGCAGCAGCGGGGCGATTTTCGCGGCATCTTCCTTGGTTACGACGATTACGCGTAGTTTGGTCCCTAATTTGCCCGTGAGTTCCTTCAGGCGTTCGAGCGAGGTTTTGCATGCGGGGTTCGTCGAATGGTAGAACTCGATGTAAGTCATCGGGGCCGGGATCGGCTGGCGGTCGTCGAGCCATGCCTGGGCTTTGAGTTCGGGGACGCGTTCGCCGAGGGCGATGTTCTGGGCCGTGACGCCTGCGGATGCGAAACCCGCGGCCAACAACCATATAAGCAGCACTTTCTTCATAAGAGAGCCTCGTTTTATTCGATAAAGATAACAATTATTTGCCATATGGACCAATTTTTTAGGATCAAGTTATGAAAATAGGACTCGACACGGCTCCCGCCACACCCCGCGGGACCTACTCCCAACACCTTGCCAAAGTGTTGGCTCATTATGCTCCGGAACATGAATATGTCGTTGATGGAAAGTCATATAAACAGGTTGACCTCTACCATGGCTTTAAGCCGTCGCTGCCGCTTGCCGTCCGCCTGCGGCGCGTGCCTTCGGTGATGACGGTCCCGAACCTCAATTTCCTGCGTTACCCTCAGCTTTATACGCTTTCCGAGCGGCTCTTCGCCCTTACGCTCTATCGCCGTGCGCTGCGGCGGGCCAGCCGGGTTATCACGGTCAGCACTCCGGCCCGCGAAGAGTTGTCGGAACGCCTCAGCATCGACCCGTCGAAAATCGAAGTCATGATGCCGCTGGCGGCTCCCGTGCCGCGTGAGAATCCATCTCAAGCGGAACTTGAACATACAAGGCGTAAGTATGGTTTGCCAGAGCGGTTTATATTGATGTTAGGAACTGTCGAACCGCGCCACAACCACGAGGCGGTTTTCGATGCCCTGCTCGCTATGGAGTCCACCGCCGGGGTGGTCGTCTGCGGCCGCCGTACGGCCTACTCCGATTTTTTGTTGGACTATGCCCGCGAACGTCATATCGCGACCCGGGTGGATTTTATCTACGAACTGACCCCGGCGGACCTTCCGGCGCTGTTCCGCCTCGCGCGAATCTTTGTTTACCTGCCCGACGCCGATGCCGAAGCGTCGATTGTTCCCGTGGTCGAGGCCCTGCGCGCGGGGCTGCCGATGGTGCTGAGCGACACGCAGATCAACCGTGAAGCGGCCGGAAACGCCGCGGCCTATGTGCGTCCCGAAGTGCCGGGCGAGGTTCTTGCGGCGCTTGAAAATGCCCTGGAAGACGAGTCGTGGCGCCGCACGATGCGCGACCGGGAACGCCGCCGTGCGGAACTCTTTTCCGAATACGCCGTCGCCGAACGGCTCATGCAGATTTACACGTCGCTGTAACCCGCCGTTTCAGGATGCGAACGGTTTGGCGCAACGCTTTCCGTCTGATTCTGTGCCCGCCCCTCTTTGAGCCCCTTTCCCGATCGGCAAAACGACGGACGGTCCTTTTCGAAGGGCCGTCCGTCTGCATTTTCGGGGGGGGGGAGAACGGGATCAGTCGGTGTGCCCTTCGGGACACGGCTGGGTCACGTCCTGCCCCGGGTAGCCGTAGCCGATAGCCCTTACGGGGTTCTGCTGCGTGCCTTTTTCGGAGATCGTCAGTCCCGTGAACGTCGAACAGCTGTAAACCGTGCCGTTGTTGCTCCCGACCAGCGCTCCGGCACTAACGGTATATTGTCCAGTCGCCACGATGCTGCTCGCGCTGTTGTGGCAGGTATGCATCACGGACGAAGATTGGTACATATAGCCCACGATGCCCCCGACACGGGTAGAATTACCCGCATTCACCAGGATGTTTCCGTTTTGTTGGGTGCATCCGGTGATGATTGTGCCGCTGTAATCCCCCGCAATGCCGCCTGCATAGATCGTGTTCGCCTGCGCGTTTGTCGCCGTCAGCGCTCCCGTATGGGTGCATCCGGTGATTGTGCCCTCGCAATACCCCGCGATGCCGCCCAAACGAACCGTAGCTGTTTGGGTGCCGCTGTAAGCTACATCGCCGGCGAGCGTCAGGTTCGAGATACTGCCGCCGCTACAATACCCGAAAAGCCCGAGACTTGTTCCGTCCTTGTCCGAAAACTGGAACGTGCCGCCGACGGTGTGGTTCCCTCCGTCGAAATTCCCGCCGAAAAAGGATTCACCCGTTCCGATGGGCAGCCACGGCTCCGCCTCGGAGGTTTGGATGCCGGAGATGTCCCCTGTCAGCAGGAAGTATTTGCCTTTATAAGTTTCTCCGGTTCTTACGGTCCGTGCCAGGGCCCGCAGGTTCGTTTCGGTTGTGATTCGGTAAGGATCGTTCTGGGCGCCCGTTCCGCCTTCGTAGATTTTGCGTGCGGTCCATTTCGCGGTCCCGAGTGTCAGGGGATAACACTTTCCGGCTTCGAGCTTTGCGCCCTTGACCGTGGCGGTGTAGACGCTCGTTCCGACGATCAGGTCGATTTCGAGCTCCTTTCCCGTCAGTTCGGTCCCGGGATTGACGGAGAGATAGACGGATTGTTCCGTGTTGCCGGTAAACGGCGAACTGCCTGACTGGATGATTTTGTTGGCTACCGAACTGCTTTTGCGTACCGCCTCCCCGGAAGTGATGTCGTAAGAACCGTAGTAGAAGATTTCAGAGCCGTCCTCCGAACCGATCCTCAGCCGGGAGAGGACACCCGAGGCCCCTTCGGGCAGGGTGACGTTGAGTTTGAGCACGGCGAAGAGGGGCTTGAATTTCAACTGTCGGGTTTCGGCGTCGTAGGCGGCGTACAGCGGGTAGATCTCGGGCAGGCCAGATGCCGAGGTTCTATAAGCGCCGATGCCGATGCCTATGCTCGCCGGATTGAAGAAAGAAGATAAGGTTCCCGCGTAGGCGGCATAGGCGGGCATTCCCTCATATCCCGCGGGAGCTGTAAACGAAGCGGTTTTACCGTCGGTCGAGATGCTTTGGGCGGTAAATTTGTAGAGTGTTCCGGCCGATGTGGTACCTGTTTCGGCACTGTTGACGACATAAATCTTGTCGTTCCGTTGCCATTTGAGTTCGATTTTGTTAGCACCGTCGTCCGATGCCGAGACGCGGGTTTCGGGTGCATCGTCCATCGTGGCGGTGATGGTGAAGGGGGTGGTGGAGCCGGAGGTGTCCGGAGTTCCGGGTTCGGCCGTGTCGTCTTTCGAGCAGGCGAGCACTGCAAGGGCCGCGAGAGCCGCGGCGCAGCGGAGGATGGGTTTCGTATTCATGGCCGTCGGAGTTATTGGTTTGCCGATTCCCACGAATCGTCGTAGGTGATGTCCTCGAGAAGGCGGGCGGATTCGGCGAATCCTTTTTCGACGGCGATGTCGAAAGCGGTGATTTCAGGGGTCAGGTACTCGGACCCCCCCCCGTGTTCGGAGTGGTTTTCATTTGCATAAGTGCTTGGTTTTAGTGATGCCTATGAACAAAGTTATGAAAAAAAGACGAAACCGCAAAATTTTTTCGGGCCTACCTGTTCCGTCCGGACCTGCGGGATGGAATTCCCGGCTTTCGAATCGTAACTTCTCCGAAGCCGGTCGGACCCCGAATCGTCCTTTCCGACACATCCTGCGAATTTCGAAGCCAAAGTATTGCCAAAAAAAGTCCGTCTAATTTTGGCGATTCTGAAAGATTCGCCTATCTTTGTGTTCGCAAAATAACAACGAACGAAAATACACATAAATATTCACTAACTTAAATTTAATTTTTGCTATGAAAGTTTCTCATATCGAGCATCTTGGCATTGCCGTGAAGAGTCTCGACGAGGCAATTCCCTATTGGGAAAACGTATTGGGCCTGAAGTGCTACGCCATCGAAGAGGTTGCCGACCAAAAGGTCCGCACGGCGTTCTTCATGCTGGGTCAGACCAAGATCGAGTTGCTGGAGCCCACTTCGGAGGAGTCGACGATCGCCAAGTACATCGAAAACCGCGGAGTCGGTATTCATCACATGGCGCTGGCCTGTGAGAACATCGAGGAGCAGCTTGCCGACGCGGAGGCCAAAGGCATCCGCCTGATCGACAAGACTCCGCGCAAGGGCGCCGAGGGTATGACCATCGCCTTCCTGCACCCGAAATCGACCCAGGGCATCCTGACGGAGCTTTGCGAAAACAAAAACAAATAAGAGATTATGAGCCAGATTCAGGATAAGATCAACAAACTGATCGAGAACCGCGAGACGGCCCGCATGGGCGGCGGTCAGAAAGCGATCGACAAACAGCACGAAAAGGGCAAATATACCGCCCGTGAACGCATCCAGATGCTCCTCGACGAAGGTTCGTTCGAGGAGTTCGATATGTTTGTGACCCACCGCTGCTACGACTTCGGCATGGAGAAGAAGCACACCTTCGGCGACGGAGTGGTGACGGGTTACGGTACGATCGACGGACGTTTGGTGTATGTTTTCGCACAGGATTTCACCGTGACGGCCGGTTCGCTGTCGCTGTCGATGTCCGACAAAATCTGTAAGGTGATGGACATGGCGCTGCGTAACGGCGCGCCCTGCATCGGCATGAACGACTCGGGCGGCGCCCGTATCCAGGAGGGCGTCAACGCCCTGGCCGGCTATGCCAACATCTTCCAGCGCAACGTGATGTCGTCGGGCGTCATCCCGCAGATTTCGGCTATCTTCGGCCCCTGCGCCGGCGGTGCGGTTTATTCGCCCGCGCTGACCGACTTCATCATCATGAAGAAGGAGACTTCGAACATGTTCCTCACCGGCCCGAAGGTCGTGAAGACCGTGACGGGCGAGGACGTGACGCAGGAGCAGTTGGGCGGCGCCGCGATGCACACCACCAAGTCGGGCGTGGCGCAGTTTGCCGTTGACACCGAGGAGGAGGGCATTGAGCTGATCAAGAAGCTGATCTCCTACATGCCGCAGAACAACATGGAGGATGCTCCGCTGGCCGTCTGCACGGATAAGATCACCCGTCTGGAGGATTCGCTCAACGATATCATTCCCGACAGCGCCAACAAGCCTTACGACATGGCCGAGGTCATCAAAGCCATCGTCGACAACGGCGAGTTCCTCGAATCGGCTGCGGGTTATGCCAAGAACATCATCACCTGCTTCGCCCGTTTCAACGGACAGTCGGTGGGCATCATCGCCAACCAGCCCAAATTCATGGCCGGTGTGTTGGACATCAACGCCAGCCGCAAGGCCGCGCGTTTCATCCGTTTCTGCGACGCCTTCAACATCGCGATCGTCACCCTCGTGGACGTTCCGGGCTTCCTGCCGGGTACGACCCAGGAGTACGGCGGCGTGATCACCCACGGCGCGAAGCTGCTGTTCGCTTACTGCGAGGCTACGGTTCCCAAGGTTACCGTGACGCTGCGCAAGGCATACGGAGGCGCTTACATCGTGATGTCTTCGAAGCACATCCGCGGCGACATCAACTACGCATGGCCGACGGCCGAGATCGCTGTGATGGGCGCCAGCGGCGCTGTCGAGGTGCTCTACGGCAAGGAGGTGGCCGCTATTGCCGACCCGGCCGAGAAGGCGCAGTTCGTGGCTGACAAGGAGAAGGAGTACAACGACAAGTTCTCGAATCCCTACAACGCTGCCCGTTACGGTTATATCGACGACGTGATCGAGCCGCGCAATACGCGTTTCCGTGTGATTCGCGCCCTGCAGTCGCTGGCGACGAAGCGTTTGCAGAACCCCGCGAAGAAACATTCGAATATTCCCCTCTAACAGCCTGAGAAGATGATAATACTGACTGTAACGAACTGGGGATGGTCCGAGATACTCTGGGTATCGCTGATCGGTTTCTGCCTGGTAGTTTTCCTGCTTGTGGCGCTGATCTTCATCATGAAGGGTTTCGGCGCCTGCTTCAAGGTTCGTCCTGCGAGCGGCAAGAAGGTCGACGCCCAGCCGATGATCAGCGACGAGGAGATCGCCGCCATCGCCACGGCGCTCAAAATCTACAAGGGAGCGCTGCACGATCGGGAGTCCGAGGTGCTGACCATTCTCAACATCAAGCGGGCCTATTCGCCCTGGAATTCGAAAATTCACGGTTTAACCCAGCTTCCCGACCGGAAATAGAACTTTTCGTAGGAGCATGACAACCCAAAAAAGAACATGAAAGATTACTCACTGAAAATCAACGGACATAATTACAACGTCCAGATCGACAACGTAAACGAGACCTCGACGGTTGCGCACGTCGTGGTCAACGGCGTGGATTACGAGGTCGAGATCGAGGGCGCCAAGTCTTCTTCGGCCTCCAAACCGCAGGTCGCCCCGGCTCCCAAGTCGGCAAACAGCGCCATGATCACCCCTTCGACGGCTACTCCTTCGCCGCGTATCGCTCCCGCTGCCCCCTCGTCGGGTTACAGCGTGAAATGCCCGCTGCCGGGTACGATCCTGAGCGTGAAGGTCGCTGCCGGCGATACCATCACGGCAGGCCAGACGCTCGTAGTGCTCGAAGCCATGAAGATGGAGAACAACATCGACGCGGACCGCGGTGGTGTTGTGAAGCAGGTCCTCGTACAGCAGGGCGCTACGGTAATGGAAGGCGACGTTTTAATCGTAATCGAATAGGCTTATGTGGAGTGTATTGACTTCCGGCTCCAACTTCGTGCTGGACAGTCTGGAAAATTTTGCCGCGTCGACCGGTGTCGCCGGCCTCTTCGCCAATATGGGGTGGGGCAGCCTGATTATGATTTGTGTGGCCTTCTTCCTGTTGTACCTCGCCATCAAGCATAAGTTCGAGCCGCTGCTGCTGCTGACCATTGCGTTCGGCATGCTGCTGACGAACCTTCCCGGAGCCAACCTCTTCCACACGGACCTTTTTGCCGGAGGACACGTTCATTGGGATATTTTCGTCGCCAATGCAGGGCTTCTCGATTACCTCTACCTGGGCGTGAAACTCGGTATTTACCCCTGCCTTATCTTCGTGGGCGTGGGAGCCATGACCGACTTCGGTCCGCTGATCGCCAATCCCAAGAGTTTTCTGCTGGGCGCTGCCGCCCAGATCGGTATCTTTTTGACGTTCATCGGCGCTTATGCGCTCGGGTTCACGCCCGACCAGGCGGCTTCGATCGGTATCATCGGCGGCGCCGACGGTCCTACGTCGATCTACCTCACCGCAATCCTGGCGCCCGAACTGCTCGGCCCGATCGCCGTGGCCGCATACTCTTACATGGCTCTCGTGCCGGTGATCCAGCCGCCTATCATGCGTCTGCTCACTTCGGAGAAGGAGCGTAAGATCAAGATGCGCCAGCTGCGTCCGGTGTCGAAGACCGAGAAGATCCTCTTTCCGCTGATCATCACCGTGATTATCGCGCTGCTGCTGCCGTCGGCTGCTCCCCTCGTAGGCTGCCTCATGCTGGGCAACCTGATGAAGGAGTGCGGCGTGGTGGACCGTCTGTCGAAGACGGTGCAGAACGAGCTGATGAACATCGTCGTTATCTTCCTGGGCCTTACGGTGGGTGCTACGGCTACGGCCGAGGCGTTCCTCAATTCGCGGACGCTGTTCATCCTCGTGTTGGGTGTCATTGCCTTCGCGATGGGTACTGCCGGCGGCGTGCTGCTGGCCAAACTGATGAATGCTTTGAGCAAAGAGGGTAACAAGATCAACCCGCTGATCGGTTCGGCCGGTGTTTCGGCTGTTCCGATGGCCGCCCGCGTGTCGCAGACCGAGGGTCAGAAGGCCGATCCTTCGAACTTCCTGCTGATGCACGCCATGGGTCCCAACGTGGCCGGTGTGGTAGGTTCGGCGGTTGCCGCAGGTATCCTGCTTTCGTTCCTCGGATAAGAGATCGATTCCGGGCCGCAGGGCCCGATGCCTGATAAGAAGAGGGTTCCGGTTCGCCGGAACCTCTTTTTTTTGCGCTCCGTTCATTGCATATGTAGCTTTTTTTGCTATATTTACGAAACCGAACTCTTCAAATACCCGATTGCCATGAAACGTTTGATTACATGGACCGTGTGCTTCGTATTGCTGCATGCCGCCGCCTTTGCGGACGGACCGGCACAAGTTGACGGCCAATCTGTGCCTGAGATGCCTAAGTTCGGGGGAGGAGGCCCCGTCACCTTTAAACGCTGGGTGTTGCGGAACCTCGACCTTTCGGGCAGTCTTTTCAGCGAAGGCGATGAAATTCGCGGGGAAGTGTCGTTCGTGGTGGCTAAAAACGGAAAGCTCAGGGAACTAGACGTGTCGAAACTCGGGGTATCGGCCCTTGGCAGGCGTATCGAAAAAGCCATTGCCGCGTCGCCCGCATGGGCGCCTGCCATGCAGGACGGGAAGCCGCAGGCGCAGGCGGTGAAGGTGCTTTTCGACCTGCGGCTGGTGCGCGATGCTTTCGGGGCGCTTCGTGCCGAGGATATTGCCGCTTACAGGCAGGCCGACAAGTCGCCGGCTTTCCGGGGCGGCGGTCCCAGGGAGTTTCAGGCGTGGATGGTCCACCTGGCCGACAGCTTGACAGGCACTTCTGTGGAGGAGTTGCAGTCCCGGGTGTCGCTCCGCTTCGTGGTCGAATGCGACGGTACGATGTCGGACCTCGATTTGCAGGCGCGGCGCGGCAAGGGCTATTCGACGAAAAAGGTGCGGCAACGCCACTATGCGGTTCCGGTCTGGACCCCTGCCGTGATCGACGGCGAGCCGGTTCGCTTCCGCACCTCCATATCGCTCGATTTCAGTCCCGAATCCGAAAAGGCCGAAGCCGCCGATTCGAGCGGACTTCCTTCGCCTTACCTGGTTGCCGAGAAGATGCCCGAGTTCCAGGGCGGCGACCTGAATACCTTCCGCATTTGGGTACAGCAACATCTCAAATATCCTTCGGAACTTTACCGGGAGGGCATCGGGGGCCGTGTCGTGGTTACCTTCGTCATCGAGCGCGACGGGGCGCTTTCGTCGATCAAGGTGATGCGTTCGCCGCATCCGCTGTTTACGGACGCGGTCGTGCAGGTCTTGGAACAATCGCCGTTGTGGAAGCCCGGTATACAGAAAGACCGGGCGGTCCGGGTGAAATACACGCTGCCGGTCGATTTCCGGATTCCGCCGGGGACGCAGGCTTCCGGAGCCGGAAATTTCGGCCGGAGTCCGGGCGCCTCCCGCTCGTATTGACGCAATATCCGGCGTGGGTTTGTTTCCGGATACCTTTTGAAGTCGGTCCTACATTAGCATTGTGAATGATGAATAGTTCCTGTCTGATTCGTTTTGCCCTGGTTGCGGGAGTGTTTTGCGCACTCCTTCCCGGGCGCGCCTCGTCCTTGGGACATGCGGCGCCGGACGATCCTCCGGCTGCCGATTCCGTGTCCGTGGTGACTTTGGATTCCCTTTCGGGCGATGCGCCTTTCCTGCTTGCCGATCCGATGCCTGCTTTCAACGGGGGCGATATTACGGCGTTCTGCCATTGGGTGCAGGAGCGGCTGGTCTATCCCGACGAGGCGATCGAAAGTTGTATCCGCGGTCGTGTGGTGATCGCGTTCGTTGTCGAACGCGACGGCACGGTGGGCGAGGTAACCACGCTGGCGTCGCCCGATCGTGTGCTTTCCGAGGCTGCCATGCGCGTCGTGCGGCAGTCGCCTGTCTGGACTCCCGGCATGCGTGACGGGGAGCCCGTACGGGTTCAGTTCACCATTCCGATTGATTTCAACGTACATGCGGAACCCGAGCAGCAGGTGATGCCGACATTCCAGGGCGGCGACCGGATAGCGTTCAAACGCTGGGTGCTCCGCAATCTCGAATTGCAGGACGACGTCTTCTATCCCGGGGATGAAGGCTGGGTCGATGCTGAATTCTGCGTCAACAAGAAAGGCCGGGTCCGGAAGGTCGACACGCCGGGGTTCAGCGATGTGGATTTCGCCAACCGGATTCGCCGGGCGATCTCGTCGTCGCCCGACTGGACGCCCGCCGAAAAGCCTTATGACGTTTATTTTAAGATGCGTTTCAACCTGTTGCTGCATCGCACGCCCGAAGGGCTTCGTTCCGAAGATTATACGGCTTACAAGCAGGTCGACAAGCTGCCGCTGTTCCATGGACGTGGGAGTTTCGAGGATTTCAGCAATTGGGTCTATAAGCAGGTGGACAGTTTGCTGGGGCCTTCGGTTTCTGCACCTCCGGCCCGGATTGTCGTGCGCTTCGTCGTCGAACGCGACGGTACGGTTACCGGTATCAGAGTAGCCCACTCCATGAAGCACACGGCTTTTTCGAAGCTGGTGCGACGGGCTGTCGATAACATCCCGCTGTGGTCCCCGGCCCAACTGGCCGGTGAAAAAGTCCGTTTCCAGGTCACGCAGATTCTCGATTTCCGGGAGGCGGAAAAGCGGCCGGCCAAAGACTCCACGGCGGTTTTCGACGTGGAGCCCAAGTTCCGCGGCGGCGGCCTGATGGAGTTCCGCCGCTGGGTGATGGAGACGGTCCGCTACCCGTCCGAGGCCCTGAAAACCGGTATCCAGGGCCGTGTCCTGGTGTCGTTCATCGTCGGCGCGGATGGTTCGGTCGGGTCGGTGGAGATTCTCCAATCGCCGTCGCAGCTTCTCTCCCGGGAGGTCGAAAATGCGCTTCGGACCGCTCCCGAATGGACCCCGGGTCGCAGGGACGGCGAGGCCGTACCTGCGAAATTCACGCTTCCCGTCGATTTCCGGATCGAGAAGGGCAAGCCGTGGCCCGTTCCCGGCGCCTCGTTCGGCAGCCGGACCCTCCGGCCGTGAATCGAGTCCCGCCCACAGCGCTTCCGGACACCGCAACTCCCTTGAACACGGGGCCGTTGCGGTTTTTTTTCGTGGTTTTCGATTTTGATTTTCAATTGTTTTTGCAGATCGAAAACTTTTTCGTACCTTTGCGCACCCGCAATGTGCGGGGAACGGATTACAATAAGTTAAATTAAACGTAAAAACAGTGGATTCATTAAGCTACAAGACTATCTCGGTGAATGCAGCGACCGCTACCAAGGAATGGGTGGTGATCGACGCTACGAACGAGGTATTGGGACGTCTTGCATCGCAGATCGCGAAGATCCTCCGAGGCAAGAACAAGCCCAGCTACACACCCCACGTCGATTGCGGTGACTATGTTATCGTCATCAACGCGGAGAAGGTGAAGCTCACGGGCAACAAAATGACCGACAAGGTCTACACGCGTCACACCGGATACCCCGGAGGCCAGCGTTTCGCTACGCCTGCCGATTATCTGGCAAAGAAACCGACGTTTATCATCGAGAAGGCCGTCAAGGGCATGCTGCCCAAGAACCGCCTGGGCGATAAACTGCTCACGAACCTGAAGGTGTATGCCGGCGAGGAGCATCCCCACGTCGCACAGAACCCGAAGACTATTAAATTAAACGAGATTAAGTAAGAGTTATGGAAGTTGTAAACACCGTAGGTCGTCGTAAGGCCGCTGTGGCTCGCGTATACGTGAAGCCGGGCAAGGGTCAGATTACAATCAACCGCAAAGCGCTTGAAGTTTACTTCCCGCTCGAAATTCTTCAGTATCAGGTGAAGCAGCCCCTGCTGGCTACCAACACCGCTGAGAATTACGACATCGTCATCAACCTCGATGGCGGTGGTATCACGGGACAGGCTTCGGCCGCTCGTCTGGGCATCGCACGCGCATTGTGCGAAATCGACGCTGAGATGCGTCCGGTACTGAAGAAAGCCGGATTCCTCACGCGCGATTCCCGCGAGGTTGAGCGTAAGAAGCCCGGTCAGCCCGGAGCACGCCGCAAGTTCCAGTTCAGCAAGCGTTAATACGCACGACCGGAATTTCGGCAACGCACGGCGTCGGTTTACAAACCAAGCGGACTACCTATATATTATATATCGCGTATTACCGCCCGGTTGCCACGCCGCGGAAAACTTCCCGGGACCGGCCAGGCCGCTACCCGGAGGGTTGAAGAAAAGAGAATTAAAATTAATCAACGAATTGAATTAAAATGTCACGTACAGATTTTAATACATTACTGGAAGCCGGTGCGCACTTCGGTCACCTGAAGCGCAAATGGAACCCTAAAATGGCTCCTTACATCTTCATGGAGAAGAACGGCATCCACATCATCGACCTGCACAAGACCGTGCTGAAGATCGATGAGGCTGCTGCAGCCATCAAGCAGATCGCCAAGAGCGGTCGCCGTGTGCTGTTCGTAGCCACCAAGAAACAAGCCAAGGACATTGTTGCCGAAAAGGTGGCATCCGTCGGTATGCCTTACGTCACCGAGCGTTGGGCAGGCGGTATGCTGACAAACTTCCCCACCATACGTAAAGCCGTCAAGAAAATGTCTACCATCGACAAGATGGCGACCGACGGCACGTTCGATAATTTCTCCAAGCGCGAGAAACTCCAGATCTCCCGCCAGCGTGCGAAGCTGGAGAAGAACCTCGGCTCGATTGCCGACCTGACGCGTCTTCCGGCTGCCCTGTTTGTCGTAGACGTTCAGAAGGAGTCCAACGCCGTGAAAGAGGCCAAACGCCTCAGCATCCCCGTATTTGCAATGGTAGACACTTGTTGTGATCCGACCGACATTGATTACGTTATCCCTGCAAATGACGATGCTACCAAGTCGATCGCCGTGGTTCTCGATGCCATGTGCGCCGCTATCGCGGAAGGAACCGAGGAGCGCAAACTCGAGAAGGAGAAGGAAGCACAGGAGGCAGACGCCGAAGGTGCAGCCGTTAAGAAGGAGGGCAAGCCCCGCATCAAGAAAGCCGTGAAGGCTTCGGTAGATGCCGAGGAGGCTGCCGTGGCAGAGGTTGTAGCCGCTGTCGAGACTCCGTTTGAGGAGCCTGCTGCCGAGGTAGCCGAAGTTGCCGAAGCTGTTGCCGAGGCAGCCGTGGAAAAGGCAGAATAATTGTATTTACGAACCTTAAGAGAAAGGACAAAATTATGGAAATCAAAGCTGCTGATGTAATGAAGCTCCGCAAGATGACCGGTGCTGGTATGATGGACTGCAAGAATGCCCTCATCGAGGCCGAAGGTGATTTCGCACGTGCTCAGGACATTATCCGCGAGAAGGGTAAGCTCATCGTCGCCAAGCGCGCCGACCGCACCGCTACCGAGGGTGTTGTCGTAACGAAGATCGTAGGCCAGAAGGCTTACATCCTCTGCCTGGCTTGCGAGACCGACTTCGTAGCCCAGAATGCCGAGTATACCGCTTCGGCCGAGGCTATGCTGGAGGTTGCCGTGAAGAACGATGCTGCCGACTTCGACACGCTGATGGCTTCGAAGAACGCCGAAGGCCGTACCGTCGAAGAGATGGTGACCGAGAAATCGGGCCAGACGGGCGAGAAGATCGAACTGGCCTACTATGGCCGTATCGAGGCTCCTTACTGCGCTGCTTACGTGCACTTCAACAAGAAGCTCGGTACGATCCTGGGCTTCAACAAGGAGATTCCCGCCGAGGTTGCCCACACCGTAACCATGCAGGCTACGGCTATGGCTCCCGTTTCGATCTCGGAGGCCGACTGCCCCGCAGAGGTCGTTGAGCACGAGCGTAAGATCGCCATGGAGGCCATGAAGCAGGATCCCAAGAACGCCAACAAGCCCGACGCAATCCTCGAGAAGATCGCCGAAGGTAAGATGCGCAAGTTCTTCGAGGAGAACACGCTGCTGGCCCAGCCGGTGGTAGGCGAGAAGGAGACGATCGCCGAGTACATCCACAAGGCTGACAAAGAGGCTACGGTTATCGCTTACAAGCGTTTCGCTCTGGGCGAATAGTTTTCGATTTTAAGCGGATATTTCCGCACATCCCTCGAAATCCCCGGCTGGAAAGTACTCAGGTACTACCATCCGGGGATTTTTTCGTGAAGCATGCAGCCCGGAGGGCTGTCTCCAAAAAAAACAGGACTGCAAAGTCCTGCTTTTTTATTTGAAGCCTGTGTGCCAGAGCACGCGCAGCAACTGCCGCCGCAGCCACGGCGGAATCGAGAGCCAGAGGCGCGACCGGAGCCGCCAGCCGGGTGAATCGAAACTAACGGTGCGCCCCGAGGCACGAATGGCCCGTGTAGCGACGCCGACGACATCGCGCGTCGTGCATTGTTCCGTGATGCGGTAGTTTCCGTCGCCGGCGAGTGTGAGGCGGTCCCCGTCGCGGCGGACGATGCGGTGGAGGATATGGCGGCCGTAAGTGCGGAACAGTACGATGTCACCCGGTTGGAGGCGCGCAGGGTCGGTGCAGGGGCTCAGTACGATCTGGTCGCGCTCGCTGCGC
The DNA here is from genome assembly GCF_018362775.1 of Alistipes montrealensis. Taxonomy (GTDB): domain Bacteria; phylum Bacteroidota; class Bacteroidia; order Bacteroidales; family Rikenellaceae; genus Alistipes; species Alistipes montrealensis. Next base: position 368,447 of record NZ_JAGYXY010000003.1, on the reverse strand, counting down.
AGTAGGGGGCGCATGCTGTGGCCTTTCATGCGGATCTGGACTTCGCGGCCTTCGGCGAGCATCGCTTCGACCTGCTCGAAAAAGAGTTGGTTGGGGAGCAGTATCATAGTGGCTGCCGGTTGAAAACCGTGTCGCAGGAGAGCTGTGCTGCTGCGGCGTCGGGCAGACACTCCAGGTGGTAGACCGGAACCTGTGCAATCAGCCGGGAGAGCAGGCCACAGGTGTCGTCCGAAAGCCGTTCGTCCCGGGCGAAAGCCGGGGGTGCGGAGGGCAGCAGGGCTCCGATGGCTTCGATCGGCCGAAGGCGGCGGATGTGGTTGTGCGGGGCCTGCGAGAGCCGTACGACGGCGGTGATCGGACAGCTTTCGTTGCGGTAGCAAGGGGTTTTGCCGCTCCACGGCGAGCCGAAGACGATGGCTTCGCGCTCCGTGGCCCGGATGATCGGGCTGTCGTCGTTGAGCAGTTCAGCGCCCGGAATATGTTCCCGCCACAGCCGCGTGTGGGTGCTTTTGCCTGTTCCCGATTCGCCAAGGAATAGCACGCCTTTGCCGCGGTAACGGATTACCGAGGAGTGGAAGGCCACAGCCCCGTGGGGCAGTGCCGCGATGTTGAAGAGGGTCCAGGCCCCGAACCGGAACAGCGCGGGGTTATGCTCCGGGGTGATGTCGCTCTGGGCCGTCGTTGCGCCGTAGGCCATGCGGAAGCGGGCCGGAGCGCTTCCGTCGCGGGGCGTCATTTCGAGCAGGTAGCCGTCGGCGTCGGCTCCGAAACGGCAGTCTGCGTCTGCGTCGGTAAACTCGAAGCTGTGAAGCTCGCGGTAATCGGGCAGGGGCGTGACCTCCGTTCCGGCATCGAGCGTCAGGTCGGGCGTGCCGGGGCATGCCGATGCGAAGGGTTGCAGTGCACGGCTGAAATGGCGGTTTATGAGTGTTTCGGGCAGGCTGAGGCGTAAGCCTGCGATTGTGTATTCCATTTATTCTCCAAGTGTTATGATTCGGTCACAATATTCGAGCGAGGTTTCTCGATGGGCGATCACCAGCAGGGTCGGGCCCGGATTTCGCGCTGCGATCGCAGCGATCGAGCGGTTGATCTCCCCTTCGGTGCGATTGTCGAGCGCCGAAGTCGCTTCGTCGAAAAAGAGTACGTCGGCCCGGCGGTAAAGGGCACGGGCGATGCCGATTCGCTGGCGTTGTCCGCCCGAGAGGCGGCTGCCGCATTCGCCGACGGGCGTGTCGATGCCCCGGGGCAAGGCGGCGACGAACTCGCCCAACTGGGCGGCTTCGAGGGCCTCGGCGACCCGTTTTCGGTCGATTTCGGCGGCGGGAACGCCCGGCGCGACGTTGGCCGCAAACGTTCCGTCGGTGAGGAACAGGTGTTGCGAAACGTAGCCGATGCGGTTCTGCCACGCCCGGCGGTTGGCGGCCGTGAGGGGCGCGCCGTCGACGGTAATTTCACCTGACGAGGGTTCGTAAAGCCCCAGCAGGAGGTTGAAAAGGGTGGTCTTGCCCGCTCCCGAGGTTCCGCGGATGCCGATGCGTTCACCTTTGCGGATTGTGAGCGAAAGGCCGTGGAACAGTTCCCGTCCTTCGTCGGTGAAGCGGAACGAGAGGTTGCGGACGGCGATTTCGCGTTCGAAGGGCAGCGTTTCGGTCGTCGGAGAGTCGGGCTGTGCGGAAGCCGGTTCGTGCAGGGCCGCTTCGCGCAGGATGGGGACGGTGTAGCGGTTGTAGCGGATGGTGGCCCAGCCCGACATGATGCCGCGCACGGAGGGCATCAGCCGCAGGGCCGCCACGGCGAAGACGCCGAATAACAACTGCGACTGTCCGCCGCCGAAGCTGAGGGCCGCCAGCAGGGCCATGCCTATGGCAAGCCCGATTTCGGTGAACAACTGGGGCAACTGGCCGATGTCTGCTTCGCACGAACGGGTGCGTACCACTTCGTCCATCGTGCGGTCGAAGGCGCGGAGCATCCCCGGAAAGGCGTTGCTTAGCTCGATGTCGGCAAAACCCCGGAAGGTCTCGGCCACGAGCCGCGCCTTTTCGCGCTGGGCGCGGTTTTCCAACTCGCCGTAGCGGTTGATCCGGTTGCGGACCAGTGCGTAGTAGAGCCATACGGCAGGCAGGAAGATCACCACGGCCAGCAGCGCTGCGAGTGGTGTATAGAAGGCCAGCGAGGCGAAAAGCAGGATGAGGAGCATCGCCTCGGCGATTATGGCGGCGGCGGGACGCAGGACCCCGGCGGCGAATGCCAGGCAGACGACGTTGACGTTGCGTGCCAGCACCGAGGAGTTGGAGTTGTTGATGAAGGCCAGTCCGCGGTCGTGGTAGGCGATGTAGAGGCGGCGCGAAAGGGTGCGGTAGAGGTCGTAGATATAGCGGCGCTCGGCGCGTGCGAGCAGGAAATTGATGCCGCATTTGAGGATGATGAACCCTACGACGGCTCCGCAGACCGCTAATGCGAACGCCTGCGGTGAATCGGCGCCCGACCAGGCGTAGACGCGCGCCAACGCCCCGTCGCCCTCGAATCCTGCGGGATCGAGCACCAGCGTCAGCACCGGGAGCAGGGCGGCAAGCCCCGCCAGGTTGAGCACGGCGCGCAGCACGAGGGTAGCGGCTATGCCGAGGCCCCGGCGGCGGAATGCCGCGGGAAGGCTTTCGAGGATGCTTCTCATGGCTCTATTTTTTCGATCTTACCCAGTTTTACATACCATAAATAACCCTCGGCCGGGGCGTAACCCATCTCTCCGAGCAGGTGGAGGTATTCGCGTATCTGCCGGCGGTAGCGTTCGGCGTCGTGGTCGCCGAATTTGTAATCGACGACGACGGCCCGCTGTCCGTCGATCATCACGCGGTCGGGCCGCCGTGTCGACGAACTTCCGGGAATGATGATTTCGTTTTCGTTGCGTACGCGCTGCCAGCCTCCGCCGAACCATTCGCGGACTTCGGGCTGTGCGAGCGCCCGGGCGATCATCTGCCGCAGGGTTTCGGCCTCAGTCCCGGACAGCGTGCCGTCGGCCTGCATGCCTGCTACGGCTTCGTCGATCTGCGCCTCGTCGTCGGCCTGCTCGAAGGCTTTGTGCATCAGGATGCCGAGGTTGCGGGGCGAGAGTTCCACCTCGCCGCCGTCCTCGAAATAACGCTGTGAGGGGAGCCGGAGCTGCAGGTCGGCCTGTGCCGTGGGGTAGTCCTCCAGGATGACGTGTTCCGCTTCGGAGCGTTTCGCACCGCCTGCGACGGGCCCTGCGAACTCCCCGAAAGCGAAGTGTTCGCCCGCCTCGTCGGCAGTGTAACGGCCTTCGGTGTCGCCCAGCAGGGCTTTGTCGCCGTCGGTGCGGATGCTTTGCAGCAGCAGTCCTCCGACCGTGCGGCCTCCCTTCTGCGGGATGAAGACGTGGAGCGATTCGGCGGCGCGTGTGAGGGCCACGTACAGCAGGTTGATATTGTCGACGTGGGCGTAGACCAGTTCGCGGAAATACTCCGCCGAGAACCCCGATTCGGCCATCGCCTTCTTGTATCTTACCGGGAAGCGGCCGATCTCTTCCGCTTGGTCGCCCCGGGCCTCGGCCCAGACGATATTCTGCACCGTGCCGCTCGACTTGGGGTCCGGCGACCACGAGCAGTAGGGGATGAGGACGGCCCGTTTTTCGAGCCCCTTGGCTTTGTGGATGGTGGTGATCTCGACCGTAGTGGCGCTTTCGTCGACGCTCAGCGAGCGGTTTTTGCCCGTCTCTTCCCACCAGCGCAGGAAAAGTGCGATGTCGGCGATCTTCGTCGCGCAGAAGGCGATGATCTGCTCGTGGATGGCCTGCAGGTAGGCCGTCTGCCGGCGGTCGCCCTGCAGGGTGTGCTGCATGACGATCCGTTCGAACGCCTCTTCGGGCGAGAGAAGCCGGATCGAGCGGAAGAAGTCGCGTTCGCCGTCGGTGAGCGTGCGGTCGAACGGATGGCCGAGGTAGTGGTTGTAGACGGCGCGTGAAAGCGAATCGTCGGGGTTGAGCGCCAGCCGCAGGGCGGCGGCGATGAATGAACTCACGGGGGCGTTGCCGACGATCAGGGCCTCCTGCGTCATCACGTCGAAGCGGTAGCGCGGCTCTTCGTTGCGGCGTTTGAAGTCGAGCAGTTCGGCGGCGACCTTTGCGCCGTCGGTGGCCCCGCGTACGAGGATCATGATGTCGCACGGGCGAAACCCTTTGTCGATCAGCGTGCATATGCGCTCCACGACGGGCGGTTGTTCGGCGAAGGTCTCGACCGAGACATAGCCCGGGTGTTCGGCTTTGCGGCGGGGTATCTGGGCATGTTCGCGGTAGGCGTCGGCAAGGGTGTCGCGCAACGCTGCGGTCTCTGCGGGGTCTATGGCCCCCTCGTCGGCCGCTTTCGAAAGGGTTTCGTTGAGCGCGAGGTTGTCCGCGGCGACGATATGCGAGATGATGCGGTTGTTGAAATCGACCACGGCGGGAAGGCTCCGGTAGTTCTCCCGGAGTACCTCGACTTCGGTGTCGCCCTTACCCAGTGCCTGCTGGGCCTTGTCGTGGAGGATTTTCCAGTCGCCGCCGCGCCAGCGGTAGATCGACTGCTTGATGTCGCCCACGATCAGCACCGAGGTCTCCTCCGACTGCGCCATGGCGTTTTGCAGCAGGGGCAGGAAGTTCTCCCACTCCTTGGCCGAAGTATCCTGGAATTCGTCGATCATGAAACGTTCGAAGCGGTTGCCGACCTTTTCGTAGATGAACGGCGCGTCGTTGTGGCCGATGAACTCCGAAAGGACGTATTTGGTCTCCGAAAGGAGCATCATGTTCTGTTCGTCGCACAGTTGTTGCACCCGGGCGTAGAGGTCCGACAAGAGGGCGAAACTGCGGTAGTTCTCGCGCAGCAGGTCGCAGGTGTTCCAGCTTTTGACGTTGGCGTCGTAGGTGTCGCACATCTCGCGCAGCAGGGGTTGCAGTTCGGGGGCCAGCGCCTGCGCGGGCGATCCTTTGGCGCCCCAGCCCTCGGTCGTGGCCGCCATTTTGGCCGCCGTGGCGCCGTAGGGCTTCAGTTCGCCTGCGGCGACCGTAAAGAAGTAGTTGGCAAAACTGCGGCTTTTGCCCGAAAAATCGGCTGCCGTAAGCCCGGCCCGGGAGATGATCCCGACGGCTCGGGCGGCGGTCTGCTGCATCTGCGTTTTGGTCGCTTCGGCGTTCGCCGTCGCTCGGGAGACGATCTTCGCCAACTCTTCGCGCGACCGCGAGCGGCTCAGGGCATCCTTGTTTTTCTCCTTGAACAACTCGCCTGCGAGCGAGAGAATGCCGTCGCGGATATCCCATTTGCGGCCTTCGTCGATGCGCTCCTGTACGAAATCTGTGAGCCAGCGCTGTAGGTCGCGGTCGATGGTGATCTGCTCGATGAGCGTGTCGGCGCCTTTCGACAGCACCGAAGAGGTCTCGATCTCCACGTTGTAATTGAGGTCGATGCCCAGTTCCTTGATGAAGGCCCGGAGGATGCGCTGGAAAAAAGTGTCGATGGTCAGTACCGTGAAACGCGAATAGTCGTGCAGTATTTTCGAACGCACCTCGGCGGCGCGCTTGCGCACGGAGCGTTCGTCGAGCGACAACTCGCGGCAGAGGTTTTCCAGATAAGGGCTTGCGGCGCCGGACGCCAGGGCGTGAATCTCCTTGAGGATGCGCGATTTCATCTCCTCGGTAGCCTTGTTGGTGAAGGTTACGGCGAGGATATGGCGGTAGAGACCGGGCTGGCCGATCACGTCGCGGACGTATTTGTAGGCCAACTGGTAGGTCTTTCCCGACCCGGCGCTCGCATTCAGAATCTTCGCTCTCACTGTCCGAAATGTCTTTTTAAAGGGTAAAAATACAAAACAAATCCCGAACTTCGCAATAATTTTGTAATTTAGCGGAGGTAAAACAAGACCTTGTTATGAAGAAAATGATTCTGACGGCCGTGATGCTGGCCGCCGCAGTGCTCTGCCGGGCGCAGCAGCCCGCCGAAGCCGGGGAACGCCGCGAATGGCTCACCTCGTTCAACGCCGTCGAAGTATCGGCGCCGCTCGACGTTAAATTCGTGCAGGTTCCCGATACCGAAGCCCCCAAAATCGTCTACGACACCAAAGGCTCCTATACGACCAAATTCCGCGCCGAGGTGAAGGATAAAGTGCTGCGTATTTCGGAACGCTCCGATGCCCGCAGGCCCGAGCGGACCGCAGTGACGGTCTACTACAATTCGCTGGAGCGGATCGCCGTCGCCGATGCCGTTGCGACGTTCGAGGGAACGCTCACGGCGACGCTGCTCGACATGACCGTCGGCGGCATGGCGCAGGTGACGGCAGCGATGGATGTCAAGGACCTCAAGATGGAACTCACGGGCAAAAGTTCGGCGAAGCTGACAGGCGCCGTGCGCTACCTTTCGCTGTTTGTCTCGACCGGGAAACTCGACGCCGCAGGGTTGGAGGTGATGGCTGCCGAGATCAACGTTACCAGTTCGGGCTCCGCTTCGCTGTGGGTGACCGACCGTTTCCAGGGCAAGACCTCGACCGGAGGCAAGATCACTTACAAGGGTGTCCCGCCGATCGTTCGCAGCGGATCGAAGTTCATGGGCGGGGACATAACCCGTGTGGAATAAGGTTTCCGGTCATGCCGGCAGGGCGGCGTCCTGCTGCCGGGCGGCGTATATGCGGTTTGCGGCGGCATGTGGATGCTTGACCCGTCCCCACCGTCCCGCCTCGGGCGGGGGCTTATTGGTTTTGCTATGAAAACTTTCTTATTCGAAGTCGCCCGGGACCTTTACGAACGCTATGGCGAAGGGCTTTCCGAGAGGGCGATGCTCTTTCCGTCGCGGCGTGCACGGCTGTTTTTCGTCGATGCCCTGACGGGTATCGCGGGGCGTCCGATGTGGCAGCCCCGGTGGGTGACGATCGACGACCTGATGGCCGAAATTTCGGGTCTCAGGACCGGCGACCGCGTACGGCTGATCACCGAACTCTATAAAATCTATTCGGAATACCACGCCGAGCCGTTCGACAAATTCTACTTCTGGGGCGACATGCTCCTGACGGACTTCGACACCATCGACAAGTATCGGATCGACGCTGGGATGCTGTTCCGCAACATCTCGGAGATCAAGGAAATCGAGGCCGATATTTCGTACCTCACCCCTGCGCAGTTGCAAATCCTGCGTTTCTGGTCGACGCTCGCAGACGAGGCCGACCTCTCGGAGGAGAAGCGCCGCTTCCTGGCGATCTGGAAGACGCTGGGACCGGTCTACTGCCGTTTCCGCGAACGGTTGGCCGAACTGGGTATCGCCTACAACGGCATGGTCCAGCGGGCCGCCGCCGACCGTATTCGCGAAGGCGGTTATGCGTTCCCCGAACCGCGACAGTACGTCGTGGCGGGTTTCAACGCCTTGTCGGAGTGCGAAAAACTGCTTTTCAAATTCCTTTCGACCGCCGCCGAAACCGATTTTTACTGGGATTACGACTCCTATTACAAGGACGACCCCGAGCAGGAGGCCGGCATGTTCGTCCGCGAAAACGTCGTGCAGTTTCCCCCGCGCGGAGCCGTGTCGCACGACAACATGCGGCAGGCGAAGCAGTTGACCGCCGTGGCCGCCGTGTCGAATGCCGTGCAGTGCAAGCATGCCGCAGCGATCCTGCGCGAACTGGCAGCCCGGGGGCCGCTGGACAAACGTACGGCGGTGGTGCTGACGGACGAAAACCTGCTCCTGCCGCTGCTCTACGCCCTGCCGCCCGAGATCGGGAAGGTCAACGTCACGATGGGTTATCCGCTGCGGGCCAGCCTGGCCTACACGTTTATCGAACGCCTCGTGGAGTTGCAGGCCCACCGCCGCAAAAAGGGTGCGGGGTGCACCTTCTACCATGCCGACGCCGTCGGTATTCTCGCCCATCCCTATGTCTCGGACAGCGATGCCCGCGGGACCCGGACGATGCAGGACGAAATCGTGCGCGAACGGCGCATTTCGGTCGACGCCGCGTGGCTGGGACGGAACGAACTGCTGCGGCTGATCTTTTCGCCCGCCGCCGAGTGGCGCGAATTGTCCGACTGGCTCTTGCTGGTGGTGGCTGCTGTGGCCCGGTTGCCCTACGAGGGCGATGATGCGCGGCAGCGGGTGGAGTTTCTGGCCGTAATTTCGGGGGAAATTTCCAAACTCCGCAACTCGCTCGACGAATGTGACATTTCGCTGACGCCGGAGGTCTACACGTCGCTGCTGCGCCGCCATTTGCAGACCATGCGCATCCCCTACGAAGGCGAGCCGCTGGAGGGAGTGCAGATCATGGGTATCCTCGAAACGCGTAACCTCGATTTCGAAAACGTCGTTCTGCTCTCGATGAACGACGACAATTTCCCGGGCAACCACATGGCGCAGGCGTCGTTCGTGCCCTACAACCTGCGGGCGGCTTACGGACTGCCTACGCCCGAGCACCACGAAGGGGTTTACGCCTACTATTTCTACCGCCTCGTGCAGCGCGCCGGACGGGTGTGGATGCTCTACTGTTCGCATGCCGACGACAAATCGACCGGCGAGCCGAGCCGTTACATCTACCAGCTCGATTACGAGAGCGGATTTCCGGTCCGCAAAGTGGAGGTGGGCGTCGATGTCAACCTCGCCGAAACGGCTCCGATCGAGGTGGCCAAGGACGAGGGTATCCTGCAACGCCTCGAACGCTTCACCGATCCCGAATCGAAGGCTACGCTCTCGCCGACGGCATTTTTCCGCTATGTGGCCTGTCCGCTTCGCTTCTATTTCCACTCCGTGGCGCGGCTTCAGGCCGACGACGAGATTTCCGAGGAGGTCGACGCCCCGATGTTCGGCACGATCCTCCACGCCGCCGTGCAGAAACTCTACGCCCGGATCGTGGGCGAGGCGCACCCCGGCGAAACCCTGCGGGCGATGATCCGCACGGGAGAGATCGCAACGGCGGTCGAGGCGGCGATCAATGAGAATTATTTGCAGGACCCTGCGGCCACGACCGACGATTATACGGGCAACCTGCTGTTGGTCAAAGATATCGTCATCCGCTACCTGCGCGGCGGAGTGATGCCTTACGATGCCGCGCACGACGGCTTCACCGTTACGGGCTTGGAGCAGGAGGTGGCGTATTCGTTTCCGTTCCGGGCGCAGGACCGCGAAATGCGGGTCAAATTCGCGGGTATCGCCGACCGTATCGACGCCCTCGACGACGGGACGCTGCGCGTAGTCGATTACAAGACCGGGGCCCCGCACCTGGAATTTGCCGGGGTGGAGAGCCTTTTCCGCGGCGAGGGCAAACAACGGCTTTCGAACATCCTCCAGACGCTTCTCTATGCCATGATGCTTTACCGGACGCGGGGCGTCGACGCCGAGCCTGCGCTTTACTACGTGCGGGCGATGAACCGCCCCGACTACCTGCCGACGCTCGACGACCGGGAAACCGGTGTCCGCGGCGGTCGCTATACGCTCTACGCCGGACCTTTCGAACAGCTTGTCCGCGAGACCCTTTCCGAGTTATACGACCCAGCCGTGCCGTTCCGCCAATGCGAGGACGCCGACACCTGCAAGTTCTGCGATTTCAACCTGATCTGTAAACGATAAGACGACCGATGACTGAAAAGGAAAAGATGCTTTCGGGCGAGCCGTATGACTGTACGGACCCCGTGTTGCTGGCGCGCTGGCACGAAGCCAAGCGTCTGCAGTCGCAGTACAATGCTACGCCGACGACCGATACGCTCCGTTTGTCCGCACTGCTCGATCTTCTGCTCGGTTCGCGGGGCGGGAATGTCTGGATCGCCGCTCCTTTCTTTGTCGATTACGGCGAGAATATTCATTTGGGGCGCAATGTCGAGATCAATATGAACTGCGTCTTTCTCGACTGCAACCGGATCACGATCGGCGATTATTCGGGAATAGGCCCCGGGGTACATATCTACACTGTGTTTCATCCTACGGAACCTGCCGAACGGCTTTCGGAAAAGAGTCCGTTGTGGCGGTCGCAGACGGCGCCTGTCACGATCGGCTGCAATGTCTGGATCGGGGGACGGAGCGTTATCCTGCCCGGGGTCGAGATCGGCGACGGGACGACGGTCGGTGCGGGGAGTGTGGTCACGAAATCCCTTCCTGCGAATGTCCTTGCAGTGGGAAATCCCTGCCGGGTGATCCGGAAACTATAATTTCACGACGAAATACGACGCGCCGCTGCGGCGCGCAGCCTCGATGCCGATTTCGGAATCTTCGAAGATCAGCGTCTCGCGGGGCGTGCAGCCTTCGCGGCGCATGGCTTCCAGAAAGCAGTCCGGGGCGGGTTTGGGGTGCTCCACGTCGGCGCCCGAGAGGATGCCGTCCACGCCGTCCGTAATTCCCAGGTGGCGCATCACGTTGTCGATATTGGCCCGGCTGCCCGTCGAGACCACCCACACGCGGCCTCCGTCGGCGCGGAACCGTCGGCAGAACTCCCACAGCGGTTCGTTGAGCCGCACGGTGTCGAAAAACGTGGGGTAGAGGGCGATCTTGCGCAGTCGCAGCCGTTCGCGTTCGGCGGGGTCGGCGATCCCGATCCGCGTGAGAAACTCGTTGCACCGCATTCCGAAATAGTTGGCGGCATACTCTTCCTCGGTGAGTGTGTAACCCGCTTCACCGAGGGCGGCGACGTAGGAGAGCGTGTTGGCCCGCCGGGTGTCGGCCAGCGTGCCGTCGAAGTCGAGCAAGAGAAGGCGTATCTGCATGGAATCCTATTTTTTGGCCGCCAGTTCGTAGCTGCGGGCGATCAGCGCGGCGATCTCCGCAAAGGGTACGACGCCGTCCAACCGGACGGTGAGCCACGTGCGCTTGTTCATGTGGTAGCCGGGGAAGTAACGCTCGAAGTCGAGCGACCGCGCCATGGTTTCCGCATCGGCCCGAATGTCGAGGATCTCCATTCGCTCTGCCGTCGGGAAGCCCAGTTTGTCCGATTGTACCGTCAGCAGCGCCGCATACCATTTGGCGTTGTCCTGCCGCCGGAAGACTGCGTTTTCCGGGAACTTTTCCCAGAGGAATTCAGGTTCGTCGCCCCATGTGGCGCGGATGTGCCGGATTACCTGTTGCGTCTGTGCGTTCCGAAAGACCTCTTCGTGCGAAAAGCCAAAATTCCGAATCCATTCGTTGTCCATATCGACCGTGTTTTAATCGAACGATTGCATACCGGTCTGGGCAATGCGCATCAGGCGTTGGTATTCGGTGGGGGTCAGTTCCATGAAGAAGTAGTGGATCGGGTCGACGCGCATGCCGTCCAGCCGCACCTCGTAATGGAGGTGCGGGGCCAGCGAGAGGCCCGTATCGCCCGAAAGGGCGATGATGTCGCCGCGCCGCACGGTCTGGCCCTTGCGGACGTTGATCTTCGAGAGGTGGCTGTACGAGGTCTCGTAGCCGTTGCCGTGGTCGATCACCACGGTCTGGCCCTGCGTCGAATTGCGCTGTCCCACGTCGCGCACCACGCCGTCGGCCGTGGCGAAGACGCGTGAACCCTCGGGAATGGTGTAATCCACGCCCTGGTGCGATTGCAGCGTTTTGTAGAAGGGGTGGATGCGCATGCCGTAGGATGCCGTGAGCAGCGTCAGCTGCTTGTTGATCACGGGTTGGATCGAAGGAATATTGTCGCATTTGCGGCCCGCCGTGTCGATGCGCGCCTGCAACTCGAGGTACGAGGCGTTGAGCGCTTCGAGCCGCTGTTCCATCTCGTTCACGCCTTCGCGCAGTTCGCGTTTGAGCTGGCGCGTCGAACGGCCCACGATCTTTTCGTAGGTCGAACTCAGTCGTTTTTCGTGCTCCGAGTCGAAGTCGTAAGGCTCCGATTCGAAGAGGATGCGGAAGACGTTCCGGTCGCGCTCCGAGAGGTTGCCGAGGACCGTTTGCAGCGAGTCGTAGCGTTCGGCCAGCGCTTCGTATTCGCGGCGCAGGCGGTCGGTCGAGTGCTTCATCTGGTATTCGAACGGCGTGTCGAAGAAGATCGAGAAGCCCACGTAGTAGAGCACGGCCATGCCCAGCCACACGAAGAGGTGGACCGTGGCGCGGATAATCCGCTGCTTGCGCCGCTTGCGCCTGCGCAGACGCTCTAAATCCTTCTTTCCTGCCATGTCAGAGCTTTTCGAAATTGGTTTCGCGGATGTTCTCCATCAGGCGTTCGTACTCCTCGGGACTCATGTCGCGGTTGAAATAGTTGATCGGGTTGACGGGCACGCCTTTGTGGATCACCTCGTAGTGGAGGTGAGGCCCCGTTGAACGGCCCGTATTGCCCGTCCGGGCGATGATCTGTCCGCGCGTAACGCGTTCGCCGGGCTCCACGAGCACTTCGCTCAGGTGGGCGTAGCGCGTTTTGTAGCCGAATTCGTGGTTGAGCAGCACCTGTTTGCCGTAACCGCCGTTGAAACTGTTGGCCGAGGCGATTTCGACGACGGCGTCGCCCGTGGCGTAGACCGGGGTTCCCCGGTCGCAGCCGAAGTCGATGCCCGTGTGCGGCCGGATGTAACCCAATACGGGGTGCATGCGGCGTGCGCTGAAAGCGCCGATGTGGTTGTTATGCAATGCCGAGCGGTCGATGGGCCAGATGGCCGGAACCGCCGCCGAGAGCTGCTCCTTGTTTTTCGAGAATTGCTGCAACTCGTCGAACGAGACCGATTCGAGATAGATCATCCGCGCCAGTGCGTCCAGTTGCCGCCAGGTCCCGACCAGCAGCGGTGCGTAGTCGTCGTCGGCCAGGGAGGCGTATTTCGAATCGGGGTAGGGCTGCCACACGCCCGGGATCGAGAGCGTATCGGTCGAGAAAAGCGAACGGTAGACGTAATTGTCGCGGTGGCGGATTTCGTCGACACGCTGTTGAGCGGTGCGGATGCGGTCTTGCAGGATGCGGTATTTGATCACCGTCTCGCGGTTGTCGCGCAGGATGCGGTACATTTTGGGGGTGTAGAAAAAATAGGAGAAGACGACGTTGACGATCGACACGAGAATAAATCCGATCAGGATTTTGCGGATCAGGCGGTAGGTCCTGAGCCGGAACGGGGCCGTCACCACGCCGCGCGTGAGAGCCTGCGCCTCGTGCGTCAGTTCTCCTGCGCCGGACCGAAGAGTTTCGGTCCCGAATCTGTGCCGTTTTTGCCCCATCGCGGAAAATATCTCCTTTAAAGAATCTGTGTAAATTTGTTAACGAAATTATTTTATAGCTATTTTACTGCTATTTTTTACTCCTGAATGAGGCGAATAGTGGTTCCTATTTAACGAATCCAGGAGTAAAAAAGAGTGGTGAAAGAGCATAAACAGAATGAATTTAATAAATTTAAACCGATTCTAAGATGCAAATTTAGTTTAAAATGTGTAATTTTGCAACCCGAATCGAATAACGGAAAAATAGGATAAATCAATATATCATGGAATCGAATAAAATTCGCCAGGCTTTTCTCGACTTCTTCGAGTCGAAGGGGCATGTTATCGTGCCTTCGGCCCCGATGGTCGTCAAGGGCGACCCCACGCTGATGTTCACCAATGCGGGCATGAACCAGTTCAAGGATATTTTCCTGGGCAATGCGCCCCGCAAATATCCGCGTGCGGCCGATACGCAGAAATGTCTGCGCGTGTCGGGTAAGCACAACGATCTGGAGGAGGTCGGCCACGACACCTACCACCACACGATGTTCGAGATGCTGGGTAACTGGTCCTACGGCGATTACTTCAAGAAAGAGGCGATCGAATGGGCCTGGGAGTTGCTGCACGATGTCTACGGGCTGCCCGCGGAGCGGATGTACGCCACGGTGTTCGAAGGTTCCCAGGAGGACGGCGTGCCGTTCGACCAGGAGGCTTACGACTACTGGCTCCAGTTCCTTCCGGCCGACCACATCATCCGCGGCAACAAGCACGACAACTTCTGGGAGATGGGCGAAACGGGTCCCTGCGGCCCCTGCTCGGAGATTCACTTCGACCTGCGCGACGAAGCGGAGGTGGCCCTCAAGCCGGGCCGCGAGATGGTCAACACGAGCCATCCGCAGGTGATCGAAATCTGGAACCTCGTCTTCATGCAGTTCAACCGCAAAGCCAACGGTTCGTTGGAGGACCTGCCCGCGCGCAATGTCGATACGGGTATGGGCTTCGAACGCCTGTGCATGATCCTGCAAGGCAAGAAATCGAATTACGACACCGATGTTTTCCAGCCCACCATCGGCCGCATTGCCGCGATGTCGGGCAAGAAATACGGCGAGGACCAGAAGGCCGATGTGGCCATGCGCGTGATCGCCGACCACCTGCGTGCCATTGCGTTCTCGATCGCCGACGGCCAGCTGCCGTCGAACGTCAAGGCGGGATATGTCATCCGCCGCATCCTGCGCCGCGCCGTACGTTACGGCTACACGTATCTCGGCTTTACCGAGCCGGCGCTCTGCCGCCTGGTTCCCGGACTGGTCGAGCAGATGGGCGGCCAGTTCCCCGAACTGAAGGCGCAGCAGTCGCTGATCGAGAAGGTGATCGAGGAGGAGGAAGCCTCCTTCCTGCGTACGCTGGCCACGGGTATCAACCTGCTGGACGGCGTGATTTCCAAGACCAAAAGCGAAGGCAAGGAACTCATTTCGGGCAAAGACGCTTTCGAACTTTACGATACTTTCGGCTTCCCGATCGACCTGACGGAACTGATCGCCCGCGAACAGGGGGTCGGTGTGGACCTCGCTGCGTTCGAGAAGGAACTGCAGGCCCAGAAGGAGCGTTCGCGCAACGCCGCCGCCGTCGATACCGACGACTGGGTGGAGTTGTTCCCGATCCGCGAGAGCGTTTTCACGGGTTACGACACGCTGACCGAGAAGGTCCGTATCGCCCGCTACCGCCGCGTTACCTCGAAGGGTAAAACTTCTTACCAACTGGTTTTCGACCGTACGCCGTTCTACGGCAATTCGGGCGGCCAGATCGGTGACATCGGCTTTATCGAGAGCGCCAACGAGCGCATCCCGGTCGTCGCCACCGAGAAGGAGAACGGCCTGATCATCCACATCGTCAACCAGCTCCCGGAGAATCCCGAGGCCGGGTTTACGGCGAAGGTAGACCCCGAGAAACGACAGGCCGCGGCCAACAACCATACCGCTACGCACCTCATGCACGAGGCTTTGCGCAAAGTGCTCGGTCAGCATGTCGAGCAGAAGGGTTCGATGGTTACGCCCGAAATCCTGCGCTTCGACTTCTCGCATTTCCAGAAGGTTACGACTGAGGAGTTGCGCGAAGTGGAACAGCTTGTCAACCGGGCTATCCGCGCCAACTATCCGCTCGAGGAGAACCGCGAGGCGACCAAAGAGGAGGCTGAGAAGTGCGGCGCGATGATGCTCTTCGGCGAGAAATACGGCGACAAGGTCCGCATGGTCCGCTTCGGCTCTTCGGTCGAGCTGTGCGGCGGTACGCACACCAGTGCTACGGGTAATATCGGCCTCTTCAAGATCCTTTCGGAGAGCGCTATTTCGGCCGGCGTGCGCCGCATCGAGGCCGTTACGGGCGAGCAGGCCGAGAAGGT
Organism: Alistipes montrealensis; assembly: GCF_018362775.1. GTDB lineage: Bacteria > Bacteroidota > Bacteroidia > Bacteroidales > Rikenellaceae > Alistipes > Alistipes montrealensis. The sequence goes on along the minus strand of NZ_JAGYXY010000003.1, from coordinate 352,955 downwards.
CCTCTACGCCGCCGAGGATACGATGCGCAATATCGCCGAGTACCTCAATAACCCGCAGGTCATGCAGGCTGTGAAGAAGATGCTCGAAAGCAACGAGACCCTTTCCAGGGAGGTCGAGTCCATGCGCCGCGAGCAGGTGGCCCAGTGGGCCGACAAGATCGCCGCTTCGACGCCCGAGCGTCACGGCATGCAGGTTTTCGCCACGCAGACCGATCGCCGTCCCGACTTTGTGAAGGATTTGGCCTACAACCTGCGGCAGCGTTCGCCCAAACTGGTCTTTGTCGTCGGTTCCGTCTGGGAGGAGAAGCCGACGCTGACGGTGATGCTGGGCGACGAGATCACGGCCCACGGCGTGAACGCCGGAGCCGTCGTACGTGAGGCCGCAAAACTCATCCAGGGCGGCGGAGGCGGACAGGCTTTCTTCGCAACGGCCGGCGGCAAGAATCCCGACGGCTTGCAGGCCGCCATCGACAAGGCTGTGGAGCTGATCGGGGCGCAGGTGAAATAATTGTGTGGTTTCCGTCCGCATTCCGGTCGCGATGCGATAAGCCCTTCCCGAGGGAAGGGTTTGGGATGGGGTCAGACTTGTAAACGGCGCCACAGGCGACGAATACAGCCTCCGGAGGCAATAAAACGGTAGTAATTAAAACAGAGTAAGATATGAATAACAAGGTATTACTTATGATTCTCGACGGCTGGGGAAACGGCCGTCACGATAAAGCGGACGTTATTTCGACCGTACATCCCGAATACATTTCGGCCATGACGGCGAAATATCCCCATGCCGAACTGCGTACCGACGGCGAGAACGTCGGTCTGCCCGACGGACAGATGGGTAACTCGGAGGTGGGCCACCTCAATATCGGGGCCGGCCGCGTGGTTTACCAGGACCTCGTGAAGATCAACCGCGCCTGCCGCGACAACTCGATCATGCAGAACGCCGAGGTGAAGGCCGCGTTCGAGTACGCCAAAAAGAACGGCGTGAACGTTCATTTCATGGGACTGGTTTCGGACGGCGGCGTGCACTCCTCGCTGGAACACCTCTTCAAACTCTGCGACATCGCTGCCGAGTACAAAATTGAAAATACCTTCGTGCACTGCTTCATGGACGGTCGTGATACCGACCCGCGCAGCGGCAAGGGGTTCGTTGCCGATCTGGAAAAACACATGGCGGCATCGACGGGCAAAATCGCCACTGTCATCGGTCGTTACTATGCCATGGACCGCGACAAGCGCTGGGAGCGTGTAAAAATCGCTTACGACGCGCTGGTGAACGGCGTTGGCGAGCGCTCGTCGGACATGGTCGAAGCTGTCCAGAAGTCCTATGACGAGGGCGTTACGGATGAGTTTATCAAGCCTTTCGTGCGTATCGACGAGAACGGACAGCCTGTCGGCATGATCCGTCCGAACGATCTGGTGATCTTTTTCAACTACCGCAACGACCGCGCCAAAGAGCTTACGGTCGTGCTGACGCAGGAGGACATGCCCGCTGAGGGAATGCACACCCTGCCGCTTTACTACTGCTGTATGACTCCCTACGACGCCAAGTTCACGGGCCTGCACATCCTTTTCGACAAGGACAACGTGCCCAACACCATCGGTGAGTACGTTTCGAAGCAGGGTCTCAGCCAGTTGCGCATCGCCGAGACCGAGAAATACGCCCATGTGACGTTCTTCCTGAACGGCGGCCGCGAGGAGAAGTTCGAAGGCGAGGAGCGGATTCTGGTAGCTTCGCCCAAAGTGGCTACCTACGACCTCCAGCCCGAAATGTCGGCTCCGGAAGTGGCTGACAAACTGGTTGCCGCTCTCAACGAGCAGAAGTTCGATTTCATCTGCCTGAACTTCGCCAACGGCGACATGGTAGGCCACACGGGTATCTACGAAGCTATCGAGACGGCCGTGAAAGCTGTCGACAAATGTGTGGCGAAGGTTGTCGAGGCAGCCAAGGCCAACGGTTACGAGGTCGTGCAGATCGCCGACCATGGCAACGCCGACAATGCCGTCAATGCCGACGGTACGCCCAATACGGCGCACTCGCTCAACCCCGTGCCCATCGTGGTGGTTTCCGACCGCGTGAAGGCCGTGCACGACGGCATCCTGGCCGACGTAGCTCCTACGGTGCTGAAACTGATGGGGCTGGAGCAGCCTGCCGAGATGACGGGAAAAGCCCTGGTGGAACTGAAATAACAGGAAACCCTTCCTGCCTGAAAAAATCCCGCTCGGAAAGAGCGGGATTTTTTGTTTGCCGGGCCATTTCGGAATGAACAGGCGACGGATTATGTGCGTCTGTTACTCTTCGGCAACCATTGTTTTGAATTCTTCGACCCATATCGGAATCAGTTGCAGGGAATATGCAATTTGGGTTTCCGTATTCGCCTGGTTGTCGGAGATGAACTCCATGCTGATGGAGTAGTAGTTTTCCGGGTTACTCCGGGAAGCTATACACTTGGCGATAAATTTGTTCCGGTTGAAGGCATTCGATTTTTCCAGCAATTTTTCGTATGGGATTTCCGTCTTGAAAGCTGTGGTTACCTGGACAACGTTGCAGCCGATCCCGACCTCTCTTGCGATCGCGTAGCAGGTAATTCCCTGTACTTTAAAAGCAATATGTCCGTCCTCGTCGGTTGTCGGGGTGTAGCCTTCGCTTTTCAGATAAGAGCGGATGATGTCCTGTGTGCTCTGTTGTGCCTGCAGTGTGAAAAACGTTCCGGCGAGCAGAAGCAGAACGAGTGATAATTTCTTCATATTTTTCGTTTTGATGGGTTTTGTGCTCAGAAAATAGCGGCTTACTGTTCGTATAATTCGATGAATTCGTAGGAATTGCCGACGGCCGTGAGGTATTTCAGGAACTCTTCGCGCGGGATGACTACCGTCGCCCGGTTGTCGTTGGGGTGGAACGAGTAGGCGGGGCAGTCGCGCAGGTTGGCGTCGAGGAACAGGTGGACGTGGTTGTCCGGATCGTTGATCAGCCCGAAGGGCGACACCGAGCCGGGCCGCAATCCCAGCCAGCGTTCCATACGCTGCTCCGAGGCGAACGACAGTTTGCCCTGCCGCAGGCGCGCTTCGAGGTCGTGAATGGCCAGCGACCGCTCCGAATCGAATGAGACGAGGTAGTGGCGGTTGCCCTTGTGGTTGCGGAAAAAGAGGTTCTTGCAGTGCTTCGAGCCGTCGTCGCGCCACCATTGACGGGCTATTTCGATGGTCGGGGCTTCGGGGTGTTCGTACCACTCGTATCGGATACCGTGGGCGTCGAGAAAATCGAAAACAGGTTGTTTGCGGTCCATGGTTCAGGCATTAAAACGTCCGCGCAGGCGCAGGGACGACAGTGAGGTCGGGTTTGTCATCTGTCAGTTAGGGGTTTGGGTGTAGAAGTCCTTGATATTTTGTGCGATGCAGTCTACGAGTACTTTGAGCGACTCGATGGCAGACCAGGCGTTATGAGGCGAGAGCAGCAGGCGGTCGGGATTGCGCAGCGCGAGCAGCGGGTTTCCCGGTTCAATCGGTTCGTGGGCGAAAACGTCCAGTCCGGCTCCGGCCAGCCGGTCGTTGTCGAGGGCTTCGGCCAGCGCCGCTTCGTCGACGATGCCGCCGCGCGCCACGTTGATCAGGATGGCCGAGGGTTTCATCTGCGCCAGTTCGCGTACGCCGATCAGTCCGCGGGTCTTTTCGGTGAGCGGAGCGTGGATCGACACCACGTCGGCCCATGCCAGCAGTTCGCAGAGCGGCAGGGCGGGGTAGTCCTCCCGGCGGGCAACGCCCGAGGTGGAGGTGTAACGGACTTCGCATCCCAGTGCCTCGGCAATGCGGGCCACGTTGCGGCCGATGTTGCCCATGCCGACGATGCCCCACTTCGAACCATAAAGCTGGTGGGTGGCGGGTCCGTAGTGGAACTGCTGTCCGCTCGCAGCATACTGCGCCTTGACGTAACGGTCGTAATAGAGAATTTGGCGGCGGAGTCCGATTGCCGCGCCGATGGTGGTCTCCGTAACGGCATGCGTCGAGTAACCCACGGCATTTTTCACCGTGACGCCCAGTTCGGCGGCGGCTTCGAGGTCGATGTGGTTCATGCCCGTCGCCGCAATGCAGATCAGCCGCAGCCGGGGCAGGGCCTGCATGGTTTCGCGGCGGAAAGGTACTTTGTTGGTGATTACGATGTCGGCTTCGCGGCAGCGGTCGAGCACCTCTTCGCGGCGGGTGGCCGGGTAGCCCGTGTAGCTGCCCAATGCCCGGAGCGGTGCGAGGTCGGCGCTTCCGAGGCTCGATTCGTCCAGAAAAACGATATTTGCTTCCATGATTATTGTCAGTTATTTGTAGTTCGTTATTTTATTTTCGGTCTTGGCTGCACCCTTGATTGCCTTTCGGGGAATGTAGCCGGTAATCGGAGGTCGGTTATTCCAGTTCCCCGATCAGACCGCGGATCACCACCGATGCGCATCCGATGCCGAAAAGCGCCGGGATGTAGGAGATCGTCCCGACGTTCGACTTTTTGTTCTGCTCTTCGCAGAGGATCATCGCCCCCTCGCGCATCGGCTCGGGCGAGAATACGGCCCGGAAACCCTTGCGGATGCCTATTTTGTGGAGCCGCTTGCGCAGCATGTGGGCCAGCGGGCAGTGGTGGGTTTTCGAAATATCGGCGATTTCGAGTTTCGTGGGGTCGGTCTTGGCCCCGGCGCCCATCGAACTGACGATCGGCAGGCCCCGTTCCAGTGCGGCGGCGATCAGCGCCAGCTTGGGGGAAAGGGTGTCGATGGCGTCCACTACGTAGTCGTACCGTGCGGCGTCGAGCAGGATATAGGTCTCCTCGTCCTTGATATATTTGTTGACCACCGTGAGTTCGATCCCGGGATTGATGTCGCGCAGGCGCTCGGCCAGCACGTCGGCTTTCGACCGGCCGATGGTCGAGTGGAGGGCCACTAACTGGCGGTTGATATTGGTGACGTTCACCACGTCTGCGTCGGCGATGGTCATGCGGCCCACGCCCGCCCGGGCGATCATCTCCGCGGCATAGGCTCCTACGCCGCCCAGTCCGACCACGAGCACGCGGGCATTTTTCAGGAGGCCCAGTTTCTCTCTGCCGAGCAGTAAATCCGTTCTTTCCAGCCAGTTGTCCATGTAGTTATCCGAATATCCGTTTGTAGTTTTCCAGTGTCGCCTGTTGCAGCACCTCTGTCGTAACACCTTTTGCTCCCGCCGCACGGACGTATACGTCTTCGATCGGGACAGGGCTGTCGTCCGTTTCGAGGAAAAGCTGCGACAGGGGTGTTTCGCGCAGCGCCGCGAGGGTCTTGGGCGAAGCGAACGCCCGTTCCCCGAACGAGAGGTAATATCCTTTTGCCAGCGCTTTGCGGGCCTGCTCGGGCGAACCGATGAATCCGTGGAAGATTACGGCACGCGGGCTGCATGCTGCCAGTTCGCGCATCAGGGGTTCGAAAGCCTTTACGCAATGGAGCACTACGGGCAGGTTTCGCTCACGGGCCAGCCGGAGCTGGGCGCGCAGGGCCTCCAACTGTGCCGCGCGGTCGGCGCCGCGTACGAAATCCAGCCCTGTTTCGCCGATGGCCTGCGCCTCGCCTAAGCGTTCGCCGAGCGTCGCAATATCCTGCATGTCAGCATTCCAAGGGTGTATTCCCTCCGTACGGAGTTCGATTCCCGAACCGGTCGGGCGATGGGTGTGTATGTTGACATAGGGGAGCATAGCGCAGGCAAATTTAGGAATTTTAACGGGAGCATTGCGAATTTGGGGCCAATTTTTTAACGCCGGACCCGGCCGTCCGGCCGTCGTCTCTCCGGCAGACTTTCCGGCGGTCGTTTTTGTCCCGGATTCTTCCGTTATTCTTTCGGATCGCAAGCATTCGAAAGATTCTTATTTTGACCCGAAAGCGGCCGTTTTAAATCTTAAGTAAATTTAAGAAATAATGGTTTATGCATAGGGAATTTCGGGAAAAAATTTGTACTTTCGCACGCGAATTAATTGTTAGTACACTAACAGCCGAACTTAAATTCCAAACATAACAATCAAAATCATTAACCATGTCGAAAATCATTACACTACGCAAGGGTTTAGACATCAATCTGGTGGGCAAACCCCAGGAGTCGCTCGCGGACGCACCGCAGGCTTCGGAGTATGCCCTCTCGCCCCTCGATTTCGAGGGCGTGACTCCCAAGCTGCTGGTTAAGGAGGGGGATCGGGTGAAAGCCGGCACGCCGTTGTTCTTCAACAAGACCAACGAACGTGTGCTTTTCACGTCGCCCGTCAGCGGCACGGTGGCCGCCGTCAACCGCGGTGAGAAACGCAAGATTCTCAGCGTGACGGTGACTCCCGACGCCACCCAGGAGTACGAGGAGTTTCCGAAGACCGACCTCGGGTCGGCTTCGCGCGACCAGATCGTCGAACTGCTGCTCCGATCGGGCCTTTGGCCGATGATCGTGCAGCGTCCTTACGGCATTATTGCCGATCCCAGCGACACGCCGAAAGCGGTCTTCATCTCCGCCTTCGACTCCGCACCGCTGGCCCCGGACTACAACTTCGTCCTCAAGGCCGAACAGAAGAACCTCCAGACGGGTATCGACGTGATGCGCAAGCTCACCCCGGGTAAAGTGCACCTCTCGGTGCGCGCCAAGGCCGAAGGCCAGATGTCTTCGCTCAAGGGCGCCGAGCTGCACACCTTTGCCGGAAAACACCCCGTCGGCAACGTCGGTGTGCAGATTCACCACGTAGATCCCGTAAACAAGGGCGAAGTGGTGTGGACGGTCAATATCCAGGATCTGGCCATCATCGGCCGCCTGTTCAACGAAGGCCGTGTCGACATGACGAAGATTATCGCCGTAGCCGGCTCGGAGATCGAGCGTCCGCAGTACGTCCGCGTCGTTGCGGGCGCCAAGGTCGACTCGATCCTCAAAGGCAATGTCAAGAAACAGAAGGAGGGCGACCATGTCCGCATTATTTCGGGCAATGTGCTCACGGGCACGAAGACCCCGGCCGACGGTTACATCGCCTTCTACGCCAATCAGCTGACTGCAATCCCCGAGGGCGACAAGTACGAACTGCTGGGCTGGGCGCTGCCCCGTTTCGGGAAGTTCTCCGTATCGCGCGCCTACTTCTCGTGGATCTGCCCGAAGAAAGCTTACGATCTCGACACCAACCTGAACGGCGGTGAACGCCCGTTCGTCGTGACGGGGCTCTACGAGCAGTACCTGCCGATGGACATCTATCCGATGTATCTCCTGAAGGCCTGCCTCGCCGGCGACATCGACAAGATGGAAAACCTCGGCATTTACGAAGTCACGGAAGAGGACTTCGCGCTGTGCGAGTTCGTCGATCCCTCGAAGATCGAGATTCAGCAGATCATCCGCGACGGTATTAACTTAATGATCAGGGAGGCATAAAGATGGGACTGCGTAAATTAATGGATAATATCAAGCCCACCTTCTCCAAAGGAGGTAAACTGGGCTTTCTGGAGTCGACGTTCGATGCATTCGAAACGTTCCTCTTCGTACCCAACACCACTACCTCGAAGGGCGCGCATATCCGCGACTGCAACGACATGAAACGTACGATGATCATGGTCGTCGTGGCGCTGATGCCGGCGTTCTTCTTCGGTTGCTACAATACGGGTATCCAGGTCGGATTGGAGGGCTTCACGGCTTTCTTCTACGGTCTGGTGCGTGTGCTGCCGATGGTCTGCGTTTCGTATATCGTGGGTCTGGGCATCGAGTTCGGATTCGCACAGGCGCGCGGCCACGAGGTCAACGAGGGTTTCCTCGTTTCGGGTCTGCTGATCCCGATGATCATGCCGGTGTCGACTCCGCTCTGGATGGTGGGACTTTCGACGGCTTTCGCCGTGGTCTTCGGTAAGGAGGTTTTCGGCGGTACGGGTATGAACGTCTTCAATCCCGCGCTGCTGGCGCGTGCCTTCGCCTTCTTCGCCTACACTCCTTCGATGTCGGGCGAGACGGTCTGGTATTCCGACTGGACGATGATGGGCGCACATGTCGACGGCATCACGGGCGCAACGGCCCTCGAGCAGCTCTCGACGACCGGCGCCATGGCCTACTCGCCGCTGGACGCTTTCCTGGGCTTTATCCCCGGATCGTTCGCCGAGACTTCGACGCTGGCCATCCTCATCGGCGCTGCGATCCTTCTCTTCACGGGCATCGCTTCGTGGCGTACGATGGTTTCGGTATTCGTCGGCGGACTGGCGATGGGCTACCTGTTCCAGGCGCTCGGCGTGACGACCTATCCCGCCTGGTGGCATCTGATCGTCGGCGGTTTCGCCTTCGGTGCGGTCTTCATGGCTACGGACCCCGTGACCTCGGCCCAGACCAACAAGGGCAAGTACATCGTGGGTCTGATGACCGGAGCGCTGGCCGTGCTGATCCGCGTGGTGAACCCGGCCTATCCCGAAGGCATGATGCTTTCGATCCTCTTTATGAATGCGCTGGCGCCGCTGGTGGACTACTACGTGGTCGAGGCCAATATTTCGCGCCGCAAGAAACGTGTTAAACTCGTAAAATAGGGGAGACTATGGCAACTAAAAAATTCAGATGCAATGTCTGCGGCTATATCCACGAAGGAGACGCCGCGCCCGCTAACTGCCCTGTCTGCGGAGTTCCCGCTTCGGAGTTCACGGAACTGAAGCAGGAGAAAAAGGGTCTGCTGAGCGACAAGAACGGCAACGCCTATATTATTATGTACTCGACGGTGATGGTCGTCGTCGTGGCCGTGTTACTGGCCGTGGCGGCCCTTGCCCTCAAACCCCGTCAGGATGCCAACGACCTGAACGAGAAGAAGCAGAACATCCTCGCGTCGCTCTCGGCACAGGATCAGTCCTACGACGAGTATATCGACGCCTATGTCGTGGACAAGGACGGTAAGCGGATCGACGGCGAAGACGTTTTCGCGCTGCTCAACGACCTGCCGGGAACCTTCGAAGCGGGCAAGTTCCCGGTCTTCGAGGCCAAGGACGGCCGCGTGGTCATTCCCGTAACGGGCATGGGCCTCTGGGGCCCGATCTGGGGCTATGTGGCGCTTGAGAAGGACATGGATACCGTAGCCGGTATCATCATGGCCCACAAGGGCGAGACCCCGGGCCTCGGCGCCGAGATTTCGACGCCCAAGTACCAGGCCAATTTCGTCGGCAAAACGATCTTCGACGGCGACAAGTTCGTCTCGGTGAAGCTCCGCAAGGGCGGCGCCAAGGACCTCGCGCACGAGGTAGACGCCATTTCGGGCGGTACGAAGACCTCGGACGGCGTGACGGCGATGCTTCAGAACAGCCTCTCGAACTACCTGCCCCTGCTGGAGGCCAAGCGTACCGCTGCGGCTCCCGTTTCGGCAGAAGTGTCTAACGAAGAAAATGTAGAAAACAATGAGTAAGATGGAAAAAGAGCCTTTGTTTTCGGCTAAGAACCTGAAATTCCTGACGGGACCGTTCTCTGCGAACAACCCGGTCATCGTGCAGATCCTCGGTATCTGCTCGGCGCTGGCCGTCACCGTACAGCTCAAGCCCGCCATCGTTATGGCATTGTCCGTTACGGTCGTTACGGGATTCTCGAACCTCGTGATGTCGCTGCTGCGCAACGGCGTTCCCTCGCGTATCCGCATCATCGTCCAGCTCGTCGTTATCGCCGCGCTGGTAATTCTCGTCGACCAGGTGCTCAAAGCCTTCGTTTACGAAGTCTCGAAGCAGTTGTCGGTTTACGTCGGCCTGATCATCACCAACTGTATCGTCATGGGCCGCGTGGAGGCTTTCGCCCTCGCCAACAAGCCCTGGGCTTCGTTCCTCGACGGTATCGGCAACGGTTTCGGTTACGGCCTGATTCTGGTGATCGTGGCCTTCTTCCGCGAGCTTTTCGGTTCGGGCAGCCTTCTGGGCTTCCGCATCATCCCCGAGAGCTGGTACATGGCCGAGGGCGGCTTCTATTCGAACTGCGGACTGATGCTCTTCCCGCCGATGGCGCTGATCATCGTGGGCTGCATCATCTGGGTGCACCGTTCGCGTAACAAGGACTTACAGGAAAAATAGGAGGATAACGTATGGAATCATTGAATATCTTTATCCGGTCGATCTTTATCGACAACATGGTCTTCGCCTTCTTCTTCGGCATGTGTTCCTACATCGCCGTGTCGAAAAGCGTGAAGACGGCCCTGGGACTCGGCGCTGCCGTTACGTTCGTGATGGTGATGACCGTCCCGCTGAACTACCTCTTGTACGAATACGTGCTGAAGGCCAATGCGCTCATCGAAGGCGTGGACCTGAACTTCCTGTCGTTCATCGTCTTCATCGCCACCATCGCGGCTTTCGTGCAGTTGGTGGAGATGATCGTCGAGAAGTTCTCGCCGACGCTTTACAGCCAGTTGGGAATCTTCCTGCCGCTGATTGCCGTGAACTGCGCCATCATGGGCGGCTCGCTGTTCATGCAGCAGAAGGTCGACGGCGGCGAGCTTTCGACGCTCTGGCAGTCGATCGTCTACGGCCTGGGTTCGGGCCTGGGCTGGTGGCTGGCGATCGTGATGATGGCCGCCATCCGCGAGAAGACGACCTATTCGCATATCCCCGCGGCGCTCAAGGGCCCCGGCATCGCCTTCATCATCACCGGTCTGATGGGCATTGCCTTCATGATCTTCTCGGGCATTCAGTTCTAACCTTTAAAAAGAGATTCTGAAAAAATGACTACAACGATTTTAATAGCGATCGCAGCCTTTCTGGTGATCACGCTCGTGCTGGTCGCACTGCTTCTCTATGCGAAGGCGAAACTGACCTCTTCGGGCGATGTGACGATCGACATCAACGGCGGCGAGAAGGTCATCACGACCGAAAGCGGCTCGACGCTGCTCGCGACGCTGGCCAACAACAAGGTGTTCCTGCCTTCGGCCTGCGGCGGCGGCGGTTCGTGCGGCATGTGCAAATGCCAGGTGCTCGAAGGCGGCGGCGACATCCTGCCCACCGAAACGGGCTTCATCTCGCGTAAGATGGCCAAGGACCACTGGCGTCTGGGCTGTCAGGTGAAGGTGAAGGAAAATATGAAAATCCACGTCGAAGAGGCTGTCCTGGGCGTTAAGAAGTGGGAGTGCGAGGTGGTCTCGAACCGCAGCATTTCGACCTTCCTCAAGGAGTTCGTCGTGAAACTGCCCGCGGGCGAGAACCTCAAGTTCCGCAGCGGCGGTTACATCCAGATCGACATTCCGAAATACGACGCCATCAAGTTCTCCGACATGGACATCGAGCCGCAGTTCCGTGAGGACTGGGACAAGTTCAAGATGTGGGACCTGGTGACCACCAACCCCGAACCGACGTTCCGCGCCTATTCGATGGCCAACCACCCGGCCGAGGGCAACATCATCATGCTCAATATCCGTATCGCTACGCCTCCGTTCGATAAGGCTACGGGCGGCTTCATGAAGGTCAACCCGGGTATCTGCTCGTCGTATGTCTTCTCGCGTAAACCGGGCGACAAGGTGACCATTTCGGGCCCCTACGGCGAGTTCTTCCTGCCGGACAACCTGCCCGATACGCAGGAGCTGATCTTCATCGGCGGCGGTGCGGGCATGGCTCCGATGCGCAGCCACCTGATGCATTTGTTCAAGACCGAGAAGACCGGCAAACCGGTGTCGTTCTGGTACGGCGCGCGTGCCCTGAAGGAGGTTCCCTACCTCGACGAGTTCCACCAGATCGAGAAGGATTTCCCCAACTTCAAGTTCAACCTTGCGCTCGACCGTCCCGATCCCGCGGCAGACGCCGCCGGGGTGAAATACACGCCGGGCTTCGTGCACAACGTGCTTTACGAGAATTACCTCAAGAACCACCAGGCTCCCGAGGACTGCATCTACCTCATGTGCGGACCTCCGATGATGATTGCATCGGTTGTCAAGATGCTGGACAACCTCGGCGTGCCGCCGGAGAATATCCTCTACGACAACTTTGGTTCGTAACGGGGACGATGATTCGCAAAACGCCGCAGGCGTGTAAATGAAGAGGAGGGAAGTTTTGAATTTTTTCGGAGACTTCCCTCCTCTTCGTTTATTTATTCCCGTAGGGATTTGCAGATCATAGCCGCGTGCTGCCGAAGCCCCGGAGCGGGGCCGTCGCGGACGGAGACGGCGACGTGAAAAGCGGCGGTGGCGGTGCGGTTTCCGGCGAAGTGGGATCCGGATGTATTTTTGGAGGTTTCCAAATTTGGCGGACCGGAAATAAAACCGTAAATTCGGAAGAATTCCGAATATTGAGCTATGAGACTTTTCTTACCGTTCGTCATGCTGTTGCTGGCGCTCCCCCTATCCTCGCAGGCCAAGCCAAAGAGGTATAAAATGGACTATTATCGGGTCTGTTTGGAGTCTGTCGAGGTCGCGAACGCCCCGGAAGGCGTTATCGGCAATCCCGGGAATGAGCAGGGTTTCACGACGCCCGTGTACCGGGATTCCGTAATCCGCATCGTTTTCACCTTTGAACCTACGCATGTCGATTTTTTTCTGTCCAATGAAAGCGACTCCAATTTCCGGATCATCTGGGATGACGCCGTTTTCGTGGATGGAATTTCGAATACCGGGGAGGGCGTATTTCACCGGGGCGTGAGGTTGCTCGACAGACACGATGCACAGGTTCCTTCCGTGGTCGTGAAAGGAACCGGCATTTCGGAGTCGATCGCCGTTAAGAGCCGGGTTTTTTACAGTTACGACCTCCGGCGGTGGGTATTCAAGAATCTGCTGCAGGATGCGGATAAACTCACCCGGATAGAGATATCGTTGCCGATTGAAACCGCCGCAGGGCGGCGGGACTACCTGTTCGTGTTTTCCGTCCGCTGGGAGAACCGGAAGGTCAAAGCCGAGTTCGAAGGGGGCCGGTGGTTTTACGTGTCTGAAAAATAACCGCTTTCGTCCGCGGCGATTCCGGGTCTCGGACCTTGTATATCCCCGTCAGGAGCAGCGCCGAGGCTTCGGCGGTCGGTACAGTGCATCCGAAAACACCCCGCAAGGTCCTGCGACCTGCGGGGTGTTCCGTGTGAAATGCAGAATACGCTACTCGATACCCTCGAACAGATAGGGCGCGTAGTTGTATCCTTCGGCTTTGTAGATGGCTGCCAGCGCGGGAATCCGCCGTACGAAATCGTTGTAATCCTTGCGGTCATAGGCCCAGCCCACTTCGGAGAGGGCTGCCATACGAGGAAGTACCATGTGCTGGACGTGTTTGATGTCTGCGATGTACTCTGTCCAGAGGTTGCACTGCACACCCATGATCTGTTTCTGCTCTGAAAGCGTCAGTTGATCGCAGGGGTCGAGGCGGTAGGCCTGCCGTACCGAGACGTAACGGGTATTGCCCAGCGGTTCGTAACGCTCGGGATCGGAGGTCTGGCTGTAATCGAAATAGCAGTACCATTTGGGCGTCATGATCACGGGATTTCCCTTTCGGGCCGCCTTGATGCCCGGTTCTATGCCGTTCCACGACATGATGTTCGCGGTTTTTGAGATGCCGCCCTGCAGAATCTCGTCCCAGCCGATGATTTCCCGGCCGTGGGCGTGCATCCAGCGTTCGATGCGGTGGACGAAGTAGCTCTGCAACTCGTATTCGTTTTTGAGCTCCTCCTCGCGGATGCGCTGCTGGCAGTGGGGACATGCTTTCCAGCGGCCTTTGGGGCATTCGTCGCCGCCGATGTGGATGAGTTTCGAAGGGAAAAGTTCGAGCACCTCCGTAAGCACGTTCTCGATAAATTCGAACGTCGTCTCCTTGCCTGCGCAATATACGTCGTCGCTGATACCCCAGTGGGTCCATACGGCATAGGGGCCTCCCGTGCAGCCGAGCCACGGGTAGGCCGTCAGGGCCGCCAGCCCGTGTCCGGGCACTTCGATCTCGGGAATCACCTCGATATGGCGATCTGCGGCGTAGCGGACGATCTCGCGAATCTCCTCCTGGGTGTAGAAACCGCCGTAGGGCTTACCGTCATAAACACCTTCCTTGTTCTTGTCGTAACGGCCGACGAGCGTTTCGGCACGCCGGGACCCGACCTCTGTGAGCAGCGGGTATTTTTTGATCTCGATCCGCCAGCCCTGGTCGTCGGTCAGATGCCAGTGGAAACGGTTGATCTTGTGCAACGAGAGAATGTCGATGTAGCTTTTTACGTCTTCGACCGGAAAGAAATGGCGGCAAACGTCGAGCATCGCTCCGCGGTAGGCGAACGAAGGCTTGTCGCGGATGATGCAGGCGGGAATTTCGCCGCCTGCGATCAACTGCTGGAGACTCCGCAGGCCGTGCAATACGGCCTGTGGGGTCGATGCGGTGACCGAAATGCCCCGTTTGGTGACTTCGAGCCGGTATTCCTCGGTTTCGTATCCGGGTTGCAGTTGCAGCGTCACGGCATGTTTTACGGGCGCGGTGGTGACGGCTGGAATTGTTCCGGTGAGTTTCCCGGCTGCAACGGCGAAAATCTCCGCCGAAGTGCGCAGCCGCTCGTCGGCGATGACGATCGGGGTGCGCGGCGTCAGACGGAACGAGCCCGGCAGTTCTTCGACCGAGGCGGGGCGCGGAACGATGCGGATACGGCTGTCGCAGGCGGCGAAACCCGGCAGGACGGCCAGGATGGCAAGGATCAGGAATAAAAGGTATTTCACGATTTTGTTTCTGGTTGAGCGGTTTAAAAGCCCCCGCCTGTAAGAGGCTTGCAGGCGGGGTGCTTCCGGTTGATTTTATTTGTTGTAGCGGACGCCGATGTAGGAGAAGGCGATCTCTCCCGTCGAGATGATCTGGTTGTCGAATTCGTCGTCTTCCTTACCGCCGGCTTTCTGGTTGGCGGCTGAGAAGCGGATGCAGACATCCTCCTTGCCGAGCAGTTCGAGCGGCAGGGGTATGTTGACGTACTTGTAGCCGGCACATTGCCAGTACAGGGTCAGCGACCAGTTCACGATGTCGGGAACCTGGAATTCGGTGATCGGGTTCCAATCGTCGCGGTTGTTGTCGCCGTGTTCCGACCAGTCGACCTTGATGTAGCGGGGGCCTCCGATGACGCGGTTCTGAATGGCCACTTGCAGCGAGAGCACGTTGGTCGAGATGCCCTGTGTCGAGAAGTGGAGCAGCCACGCTTCGCTGCGGTCGGTTTCGGTGTTCCACCATTGGCACTTGTTGGTCCAGGCCGAGAAATCCGCGCTCGAGACATTTCCTTTGCCGTCGTCGTTGGTTCCTTTGTCGGTGCACATCTGTTTGCCGTTCTCGACGACGCCGTTTCCGTTGATGTTACCCGTGTGGATGCCCGACGTGGGACCCTCCTTGTCGAGGTTGTCCTTGTTGCCGATGGGGCCGAGGTAGCTCGGGTCGCTTACTCCCCAGCCTGCGTCGCCCGATTTCTCGTCGGGGAGAGTGAAGGTCAGGTAGCCGTTGTCGCCGGTCGTGGGGCGGAAGACGCGGCTTTCGAGTTTGCCGTAGCGGTATTCGGTCAGAAGGGCCGAGAAGCTGTTCGCGAAATCTTTCTCCAGCGCAATATCCTCGCGCGTGAGGTGGCGGATCTGGTAGCGGCCGATGTCGCCCATGCCCTGCGAACCCATCCAGACGAAGCGGTCGTGGGTCTCGTGTACCAGTACGCCCGAGATGTCGCCCGAACCGTAGGGCAGCATCTGTCCGTCGCGGCGGTATTTGCAGGTGGTGTTGGTCAGCATGTAGAAGCTGTCGCCGTTCTTGTCGCGCACCAGCATCGGGTATTTCGTTTCGCGGTTGGCTCCGGTGTTGCGGGCATAGCCTTCGTTGATCGGCGTCAGGCTGCCTTTGCGTACGGGCAGTTCACAGTCGGCGAGCGTCACCCACGTGTAGATGTCCATGTCGGTCAGTTCGCTGTAATGTTTGCGCTTCTGCGGGATGTCGGAAGCCGATCCCGAAACCGAAGACATGACCATAGCCGAAGTAACGTTGCTGATGATGTAGCGTTCGGGGTCTACCTCCTGCGTTACCGTCGCGCCCTTGAGCAGGATGCGGACCTTGCTGTAACGTTCGAAGATGTTGTCGTCCTCGGTCGCGGTCTTGATCATGAAGCCCTGCGAACCGTCGAGGCTCTGGATGTAGGCCGTGCGGTAGGTCTCCGTGTAGTCGATCGAAGTCATGGTCTTCATCGAATTCTCGCCGTTGTTGCCGTTACCTATGTCGCTGATGACGCGTCCCTCGATGAAAACGTCGCGATTGACGGGGCCTACCATGTCGCGCACCTCGCCGAACGAAATTTCGTGGCCGAATTCATTCTTGGCGTTGGCCTGCGTGATGTAGACCGTCGACTCGGTGGTGCGGTTCCAGCCGTCGCGGTAGCTGAGCGTGATACGCGCATTGCGCAGGGCCTCGGGGTCGGCGTTGGGTGCGGCCTGAAGGATCAGGAATCCGTTGCTGATGTCGAGGTCCGAGATCCATCCGCCTTCGTCGGAACTCGTGTAGACGATCTGCTGCCCGAGGTCCTCCAGTTCGAGGTTGGTGGTGAGCTGCGCCGTTGCCTGCCCGCCGTCGCCGAGCACCGTGATGCTGCGGGTCGAGAAGCTCAGTTCCGGGCTGATGAAGCCTTCCTGCTTGATATATACGGTGTCGGCACGGTCGCGGGTCCAGAGGCGGATGCCCTCCATGCGGGGGAATCCGTCGTTGGTCGAGATGTGGACCTTGAATAGGTCGTCGCCCGTAAAATGCGTTCCGCGGCCTTCGGTGTCGAGCGTGAGCCAGCCGTTGTCGGGGTTGATCAAAGCGATGTCGTAGGGTTGGTTGGAGAGTACCGGTATGTTTACGGTGCCGCTTTTCCAGGGGCCTATGATCTCTTTCTTGACGGGTCCGAATTCGGAGACGCGGGTCTCCTCGCCGTTGTCCTTTTCGCAGGCCGTGAGCATCAGTCCGCCCAGCAGCGGGAGCAGCAGTTTCCGGCAGCGTGATTTTATCTGTTTCATCATGTTCGAAATTAGGTTTTACCGCTTCGGCGGGGGAGGGAACGCCCTCCCCGCCGGGGCGATTTATTTGTTACTCTTTACGGCTATGGTTCCGAAACGCATGGGCGAACGCTTGTTGGTCGCCATGCCGGAGGTGATCGTGCCTGTGTCGCCCTGGTCTACCGTGGCGGTGTTCGAGGCGATGCACTGCGTACTTCGGGCCTTGATCAGCAGCGTGACTTCCGGCTGGTTGCGCAGGGCGTCCGGCAGGATGAACACGCGGTCGGCATAACCCGGCGTCGCGCAGTAGGTCATCGTTGACGCCCAGAAGACGAACGGACGGGCGCAGAAGCCCGATTCGGGCGCTACGGTGAAATTCACCCCGTCGGTCGAGTATTCCACCTGCCAGTGAACGGGGCCGTAGATGCTCGTGCCGCCGGCGTTGCCCTGCGAGTTGGTGAAGTTGAGCGAGAGGTTCTCGCCGGCGCCCTCGGTCGAGAATTTCAGGGCCACGGCATAGCCCGTGTTTTCGTTGAAATTCCACCAGTAGGTGTTTTCGAATTTCAGGGCGTTTTTGCTGTTCAGTCCGGCGCCTGTCGTGAGTCCGTTATACTCGTTGTCCAGCGCATTGGTAGCCGCAGGGTCGGTGCACCAGAGCGATCCGCTGCCCAGGTCCGGGGCGATCGTGCCGTCGGTATTGGTCTTGATCGCGGCGTCGTTCCAGTTCCACTCCACGAGTGTCTTGCGGTTGGACGAGGATTCCGAGGCGGCGAGTTCGATCTCCTCCTTTTCCAGTACGCGGACCGAATAGCGGCCGATGTACCCCTCGTTGGTGTAGCCGTAGCGGGGCTGGAGGTCGTGGACGATGATGCCGCTGAGCGTGCCTTTGCCCTTGGGCATGCCGCTTCCGTCGCGGCGCCAGGGAGTCTTGTTGTTGACGAGCATCGAGATCGTGCCGCCGTTCTTGTCGCAGAGCGCGCGGGGTACGCAGCTGACGAAGTTCGCCGTGCCGAAGTAGCCTTCGTTGACGTTGGTGTAGCTGCCGTCGGGCAGGGCGAATTCGACCTCCTTGAGCGAAACGTAGGTGTAGATGTCCTCGTCGGTGAGCTGGCCGATCGACTTTTCCTTGCGGATGAGATCGCTGGCCGTGCCGGGCGTTTGGCTGACGATGTTGGCCGCCGTAAGTCCGCTGAGCGTATACCGCTCGGGGTTGGCCTCCTTGGTGAGGGTCACGCCGTTGAGTGCGATCTTTACCTGCGAGTAGCGTTCCAGCGTGTTGTCCGACGCCGCATTGAGCTGCAACCGGTAGCCGTAGCTGCCGTCGAGCATCTGCACGTAGGCCGTCTTGGCGTTTACCGTATAGTCGGTGGCGTTGGGCGCCGAGTTGGGCGTCGACTCCACGTTGGCGTTGTCCTTGTCGCTGATCACGATGCCCTCGAAGAAGGCCTCGGGGTTGTTGATTACCACCTGGCCGCTTTCGCCCTTGATCAGCGTGCGGTAGTCGGCCTCGTAGGTCTGCTCGACGATGAACGGCGCGACGGGCGTGAGCGTTCCGGTCCCGTTCGGGAGCGTGAAGGCGATCGACGCGCTGCGCGGAGCCTCCGAGTCGTTCTCCTTTACGTCGAACGACAGTGTTTTGTCTTCGAGCGTGATGTTCTCGATCCAGCCTGTCGACGCCTCGTTGTAGGTCGGCGTGCAAACGACGCTGGCGAGCAGGCTGCCCAGGTTGTGCTTCAGTTCCGCCTTGATGGTCGTGGCCTTGCGCGTGGTTTTGGCGCGGTCGGGTGTGAAGGTCATGAAGGCCTGCTCGGTCGCCTGCGTGACGGTCAGCGTAACGGCGTGTTTCTTCTCTTTGGCGTCGATGTAGGTCAGCGTGATCTCAGCCTGTCGCTTGCGCGGCGAGGTGTTCTCCAGCGTGCTGAACGTGACGGCGTCGGTGCCGATTTCGAGGTTTTCGATCCACTCCTGGTCGGGCTCGGGAGTTTCGTCGTCGTCCTCGTCGGGGATCACCGAATAGACGATCGTATCCTTGATCTGCCTGTAATCCTCCTTGAGGTTGTTCTCCATGCCGACGCTGAGGTCCCACGGGTTGCTGAAAATCTCGATGCGGCTCTCCTTGAGCGACAGGATGGGGTCTTTGCCCTCCTGCGTCATGCGGATTACCTGTTCGCCGCCGCCGCGGTTGAAGAGGATGTCCACAGTGCGGGGTACGCCGTAGTTGGCGGCGTATTTGAAGGTGATCCATCCGTTGCCTTCGCCGCCCAGGCGGTCGATCGTCGCCCAGTCCACGTCTTCCGACAGGCGGGCCGACCATTCGCCCGTGGAGTAGATCCGCACCTGGGTGGAACCGGCGTCCGCGGTCAGCGTGTATTTGTTGGAATCCACATTCAGCGGAAGGTCCATGGCCGAATCCATCTCGCATCCGGTCAGCAGGAGCAGCGTCGTGACAAGGGGCAGGATGCCCGTGCGCCACGCTTTGTAGATGCTGTCTGTAAGTCTATTTTTCATCGTTGTGCTTTTTTATTCGTTCCGGGGGCTTACATGCCGTATTGGTTGTAGGCCTTGTTGTCGAGCGCACCGCCCGAATAGACGACCTCCTTGTCGGGGATCGGGTAGTATTCGTGGCAGGGAAGGATGTTGTCCTTGAGCGTGGCGTAGTTGGTGTAGTCGTAAGTTATCTGATACCAGATTCCCCAGCGCACCAGGTCGAATTTGCGCTGGAACTCGCCCAGCAGTTCGCGGCCGCGTTCCTTCTGGATTTCTTCCTTGAGCGACTCCATGTTCTTGTAGGTGTAAGCCGTGATTCCGGCGCGCTCCTTGACCATGTTCAGGTAGCGGATCGACTCGTCGACGTTCTCCTGCTCGGCATAACACTCCGACATCATCAGGATGGCGTCGGCATAGCGGAATATCTTCTGGTTGGTGAAGTCGGCGGTGTTCTGCATGCCCGGACACCAGAATTTGGGGCCGAGCCACGGACGGGTTCCCACGTTGCTGAAGGGCTTGCCGTCGTATTCCCACGCCATGTTCAGCGTTTTGCGTTTGTCGTTGCCCTTTTTGGTCTGGAGACCGTCGCAGAAGTAGCTGTTGGGGCGCATGGAGGTCCAGGTGGTCATGGCCGTGCCCATTTCGGGAATCTCCACGCCGTCGTATACGCCTTTGCCGTTGTGGCTCGGGGTGGTGATGGCCGCTACGTTGGTCGTGACGGCCAGTCCGCCGGGGGTGTAGGTGCGCTGCACTTCGAAGATCGACTCCGGGGTGTTCTTGTTGCGGAACATGATGTCTTCGAGCGGATACTGTTGCAGGTCGCCGTAGATTTTCTCCAGTTCGCCGAGCGCTTCGAGGGCGTCTTCCCAACGATGGTTCCACTGCGCGAGTTTGGCGATCATCATCCAGCCCATCGCGGCGCCCATACGGTTGTCGCTGATCTCCGACGAACGCACCTGGTCCATGGAGGGCACGTAGCGCTGTAATTCGTCGATCAGGTAATCGCGGGTGTCCTTCGCCGGCATGCGGCCCATGTGGGCGATCTCCATCATCACCTTGTTGTCCGAGACCTCCTTGGTGTAGAAGGGCACGTCGCCGAAGACGCAGGTCAGCAGCCAGTAGTAGTAGGCCCGGAGCACCATGCCTTCCGCCAGCAGCGGTTTTTTATCCGCCTCCGACGCCTCTTCGATGTCGCTCAGGGGCGAACGTTCGATGGCGGCGATGGTCGAGTTGCAGTACATCACGCCTTTGTAGCACTGGGTCCATATCTTCGCGCCGTTGAGCGGTTTTGCGGGGGATATGTCGAGCTGGGCGTCCTTGGTTCCCGAGGCGATGTACATCAGGTCGGTCACGCCTTCGGTCATGATCAGGAAGCAGTAGTCGTAGATGCTGTTGATCGGGATGTAGCAGGCGTTCAGGCCCGCCAGGCACTGCGCCCGGGTCTTGTAGTAATCCTTGGGCCCTACGAACGACGTGGGGTGTTCGTCCAGGTCGCACGCGCTGAGCAGCAGGGCGGCCGTTGCCGCCAGCATCAGCAGGTATTTTTTCAGGAAACAGAATGTTTTCATGGTTTTGGCAGTGTTAGTATCTTAACTGAAGGCTGAAAATGATGGTCCGGGGCTTGGGGTATGCACCGATGTCGACACGCCTCAGGGCCGAATTGGAACTCGAAGTCGAAACGTCGGGATCGAATCCGTTGTATTTCTTCCACAGGTAGAGGTTCTCGCCGCTGACGCTTATCCGGATGTCCTTCAGGCGGTTCTTAGTCGCCTTGCGCAGGTCGAAGGTGTAGCTCGCCGAGATGTTCTTCAGTCGCAGGTACGAGGCGTCGTGCACCATGCGGTCGCTGGGCAGTGCGTCGTAGCTGCCGGCCATCGGCAGGTTCGAATCCGGATTGCGGACCGGATGCCAGGCGTTTTGCATGTAACGGTACTGGTTGGTGTAGGGCGAACCGTTACCCATCCAAAGTTCCGCGACATTGTAAATCTTGCCGCCGATCGAGTAGTTGAAGTAGATGCCCAGCGTAAAGTTGTGGATGTTGAACGTGTTCTGAATACCGCCGTAAACGTCCGGGTCGGCCGATCCGAGGTACACCAGGTCGTCGCTGTTCAGTGCCCCGTCGTGGTTGATGTCCTGGTAGCGGGCGTATCCGGGCTTGAAGGTGTTGCCGCTGGCTGAGGCGTAGGCCTTGGTTATCTTGTTGCGGTTGACCTCCTGCTCGTTGTGCCATACGCCGCCGTAGCGGAATCCCCAGAGTGCATTGAGCGTATAGCCTTTCTTGTAGCCGTACATCATGTAGGTGGTTCCCGACGACGAAGGCGACGAGTAGGCGGTCACGAAATCCTCCGAGGCGATATCGTCTACCATCTGTTTGTTGCGCGAAAGGGTGAGGCTCGTCGACCACTGGAACTTCGGACGGACGATGTTGCGGCTCTCGAACGTGAGCTCCCAGCCTTTGTTGGTCGTGCGTCCCGCATTGGCGAAGTAGTTGGTGTAACCCGTCTGCGAGGCGACCTGTACGGTCAGCAGCAGGTCGCGGGTCTTGATCAGGTAGGCGTCGGCCGTGACGTTGAACCGTCCGCCGAACAACGAGATGTCGGTTCCCACCGTATACTGGTCGGAGGTCTCCCACGTCAGGTCGGGCGATGCGAGGCGCGAGGGATAGACCGCCAACTGCTGCGTGCCGCCCAGCAGGTAGCCGCTCGTCGAGTTGCCGACGGCCGCCAGCGAACGGTAAGCCGAGATGGCGTCGTTTCCGGTGCGTCCGAGGCTGGCGCGCAGGGCCAGTTCGTCGATCCATTTGGCTTTTTGCAGGAACTTCTCGTTGGCGATATTCCACCGGATGGCCGCCGAGGGGAAGAAACCCCATTTCTTGTTGGCCGCGAAGTTCGAGGCGCCGTCGTAACGGGCCGTGAACGTGATGTAATAACGCTCCTTGTAGTTGTAGTTCAGTCGTCCCAGTACCGACATCTTGGTCCAATCGGTGTGGTTGGAGCTGATCGAGGTGTTCTGCTTGTCGGGAACCGCAGCCATGTTGTTCCAGGTGAGTTCGTCGAGGGTGTATCCGCGGCCCGTGACACTCAGGTTGTTGTCGTACTTGATCTGCGCGGTGTAGCCGGCCAGCACGTCGAAATTGTGGCCGCTCTGGGGCCGGAGTTCGTAGTAGACGGTGTTTTCGTTCAGGAAACTCGTTTCGTCGTACTCGTCACGCGAGGCGTAGCCGCCTTCGTTCTCCTTCTTGGCGGGCAGGTAACCGGGTTCGTAGTAACGTCCGTGGCGCTGGTAGGAGTAGTAGGTGAACTGGCTCCGTACTTTCAGCCCCTTGACGGGCGTAACTTCGGCGTAGGCGCTGTTGTTGAGCGAAATGCGCCGTGCGTTTTTGAGACAGTGGTCGAGCATGATGCGCGGGTTGTTGAATTTCTGTCCCGAGTACCACAGGTCGTTCATGCTGGACGTGGGGGTGAGGAACGGGCTGAGGAAGACGGCGGCGTTCCACCAGTTGGTTCCGCCGATCGTAGCCAGATTCTCGTCCTGGTCGCGGTAGGAGTAGCTCAGGTTCAGGCCTCCTTTGATCCATTTGGCGAACTCGTGGTCGACTTTGAGTCGTACCGAGTAGCGTTTCAGACCGCTGTTGTCGATGATGCCCTGTGTTTCGTTATATCCGGCCGAGGCGTAGTAGGAACTTTTGGCGGTGGCTCCCGAAATCGACAGGTCGTAGTTCTGGTAGAGTGCCGTGCGCGTGATGGCATCGACCCAGTTCGTGCCTTTGCCTTTGGCTTCGGGATTGGGGTAGGGGTATTTCGACATCGGCGAGTCGGGTTCGATTTTATCGTTGCCGTCGGCGCTTGCGAAGAAATAGGCGTAGTCGTTGCGGTAGCGGGCGAACTCCGTGGCGTTCATGATGTCGAGCTGGCGCGGAAGCTGCGAGAATCCCAGGTCGGTCTTGAAGGTGATGCTGGGCCGTCCGTCGACGCCGCGTCCTTTCTTGGTCGTGATCACGATGACGCCGTTCGAGCCGCGTGCACCGTAAATCGCCGTCGACGAGGCGTCCTTCAGCACCGAGATCGACTCGATGTCCGCCGAGTTGATGTCGTTCAGGTCGTGGATGCCGTCGATGATGCCGTCGACGATGATCAGCGGTTCGTTCGAAGCCGAGATCGAGCGCGTGCCGCGGATACGGATCGAGGTCGTGGCGCCCGGCTCTCCGGTCGTGGCCATGATGTCGGCTCCGGCGATACGGCCTTGCAGGGCCTGGTCCACCGATACCACCGGAATGTCCTTGATGTCGCTCATCTTGACGTTGGCCACCGAACCCGTCAGGTCGGTTTTCTTTACCGCGCCGTAGCCGATCACGACGATTTCGTCGATGGTCTGCTTGCTCTGTTCGAGTTTCACGTCGATTTTCGTGCGTGTACCGACCTTTTCGGTCTTGGATTCATAGCCGATATACTGGAACGTCAGCGAAGCGCCTTCGGTAACCTGGATCGAATATTCACCCGTGGCGTTGGTGCTGGCGCCGGTCAGCGTGCCCGTCACCAGTACGGTCGCGCCGATCAGCGGTTCGCCGCTCTGGTCCGTAACCTTGCCCGTTACGGTGTGTTTGGTTCCGCTTTTCTGCGCGAAGGCAGGCGCTGCCGTCAGCGCTCCCGAAACCAGCAGAATCAGGATTATGATATATTGTTTCATGCGAATAATTTTTTAGGTGCGACTTCCTGTGCTTATTTCCCCGAAGGATAGTGGCGGAATTCGATCATGACCGGATAGTGGTCCGAATGCATGTCGGTAAAGTCGTCGTAAATAATGCCTGAGTAGGTTATTTCGCGCATCACGGCCTGCGAAGCGTAGATGTAGTCGATGCGGCGGCCCGAACCTTCCGGCCACCCGCCGTACACGGTCGGAACCGAACGGTAGAACTGGCTGTGGCGGTCGCGCAGGGCGTCGGAATAACCGCTTCGGAGCACTGTCGTGTGGGTCTGGTAGTAGGTGTTCGCGGGCATCACGTCGGCATCCTTGGGCGAGTAGGAGTTAAAGTCGCCCGACATCAGCCACAGCGGTTCCACCGGGTAGCGGCGGATGGTGCTGTCGAGGATGCAGTTGATCTCCGTATCGCGGTAGGCGTCGCCCGTGCCTGCCGCGCCCTGACCGTTGGGGTAGGTCCCGAACGGGTAGAGGTGCAGCACCACGACGTTGATATCCTTGATACGCAGGTGAAGCGCCCCGTGCCAGAGGGGCACGTCTTCGAGCAGACGGTTACGCAGTTCGATGGGGTACTTCGATGTCAGCCCCACCGGGTAGCCGGTCTCTTTGCACAGGATGGCGTAAGGGTGTCCGTAGCGGTTGGCGAGGGCCGTGAGCGACTCTTCGGTGAATTTGTTGCACTCGCAGAGCGCCATGAAATCGGGGTCCTTCTCCTTGACCCAGGCCACGAAATTGTCGAAGTTCTGGGCTTTGTCGAGCTTCATGCCCTCCAGGATGTTGTAGTTGATGAAACGCAGGGTTTCGGGCTGGACGCTCGTCCCGGGGTCGGTCTTGAGCTCCTCGTCCGGTGCAGCGGGGTCGTCGTCGCAGGCGGGCAGCAGGGCCGCTGCGGCCAGCAGCGTCGCTCCGAAGGCCAGCCGGCGCAGAATCTGTATCATGTCGTATGTTTTCATGTCGTTAGCTGGTTTATTTGTTGTAACGCAGTGCTGCGTAGGAGACGGTGAACGCGTTGGCGACCTGTCCGTTGGCCGCGATCGTCGCCGTGTCGTAGGTCGTTGCCGTGCCGATCTTGTTGCTCACGGGGCGCAGGCGGATCCAGGCCACGCTCTGTCCCAGGATCTCCGTAGGAACCTGCATCCAGACGCTTTTGTCGCCCGAAAGCTGTTCGAGCTGCATGTTGTTCCAGTTGCCTGCATCGGGAACCGTGAAATCCGTGAGTTTCTTCCAGTTGTCGCCGTCGAGCGAATATTCCGCTGTCCAGTAGCGCAGTCCGCCCTGTGCCGAGTGGTAGCGGCAGGTGAAGACGAAGGAGCACTGCGTGGAGCTGACGCCCTGCGTCGAGAATTCGAATAGCAGGGAGTGTCCCGTATTGTTGGCCGGGTCCCACAACTGTTTGTGGCCCCACGAGGCGTTGTTGATGGTCAGTCCGTCCTCCTTGGCGCGGTAGGCGCTGCCGACGGCCAGCCAGGCGTAGGTGCTCATGAACGAGAGACCCGAACCCGTCGTTGCGGCCACGCAGTGGGCTTGTCCCGACGATACGCCCGGATGCGGGTACTGCGGGAACGCATAGGCGCGGGGGTCCTTGCTGCCGTCGGGGCTCCACTCTACGGCCACGGCCGAGAAGACGTTGTCGGCCGATTCGTCCAGTGCGATGTCCTCGCGCGTTACGTTGCGGATCTGGTAACGGCCGATGTCGCCGCCCCGGTCGAAGAAGGTGTAGGGTTCGTGTACGATGACGCCCGTGATCGTGCCTTCGCCGTCGGGCATCTCCTTGAACCGCCAGTCGCAGCCGTGGTTGGTCATCAGGTAGATCATGTCGCCGTGGCGGTCGACTACGGCCGCAGGGTAGTAGCTGTTGAAGCTGTTGGTGTAGTTGATATGCACGGGAATGAAACGTCCGGTTCGTACGGCCATCTGGCAGCGTTTGAGCGTCACCTGGGTGTAGAGGTCTGCGTCGGTCAGTTGGTCGATGAAGCGGCGCTTGGCGGGCAGTTCTTCGGCCGTTCCGGCCTCTTTGGTGACGATGTGGTCCTGTGTAACGCCGCTGAGCGTGTAGCGCTCGGGATTGCTCTGCTTGGTCAGCGTGAGTCCCTTGCACCAGAGTTTAAGTTTGTCGTAACGTTGCAGGTTGTTCTGCTGCGCGTCGGTGGTTAGGAGCGCGAGCCCCAGCGAGCCGTCGGCATTCTGCATGTAGGCCGTACGGTCGTTGATGCCCAGGTCGGGCCGCGTCGCGGCCTTGAGCATGGGACTGCCGGCCATGTTGGGCGAGTTCCGGTCGCTGACGATTACGCCGCTTACGGCGATGTCCTGCCCGATCTCGATCTCGCCTTCCGCATCGGCGATCAGGCCGCGCAGTTCCTCGAAGGTCACCTCGCGGGTCTCCGCCGTACCACCGGGGATACCCTGGTAGGCTGTGAAATCGGTTGTGTGATTTTCGCCCCAGTCATCCCGGAACCGCAGACGAAACCGTACCGCGCGTGGCTCGAAGTTTTTGTTGTCGGCGATCCGGAACCGGAAATATTTGAAATCCTGTGCGTAGCTGACGCTGTCGGCCCACGGCTCGTCGGCCGAATTTTCGCTGTAAGCAACCGACCAGTAGATTTTCTTGGACAGCGGGATATTGGTGTCGATCGCAACGGAGTCGATCGTGCTAACGGCCGAATATTGTGCCGAGATCTTCCTGAACTCCAGGAGCGGCGCCGTGCCGTACTGCATCAGGTAAACCGTGTCGATGACCTGCTGGCGTCCCGAGGAGACGAGGATGGTTCCCTTGCGGGGAAGCGTGTTGTTGGTTCTGTAATTGACGGTGAACGATCCGCCCGTTTCGCCGTTGTCCGCGCCGTCGACCGAGGCCCAGAGTTTGGTGTCGGGGGTGAGCCGTACCTGCCATGGGCCGTTGGCCTCTACTTTGATGGTGCGGGAACCTGCGTCGCTGGCGACGTAGACCGCACTGCTGACGCCCTTTGAACCTATAACCGGCTCAGTATCATCGTCGCCGCACCCCCCCCCGAGCAATAAGGCCGAGGCGGCGAAGGCGCAGATCAGACTGAAGCGCTTTGTACCGAAGTTTTTCATTGTATGTATTGCAGTTAGGATTTAATGGGTCACTTTATCTTTCCGCCCAGGGAAAAGCATCGAAAAAGTATTGGTAGTCGTACCACCGGAGCCGGAAAATGTAAAAATTGTCGATGAATATGCGTGTGTTGCCCGATTCCATGACGTAGTCGCCCGCCATGACCTCCACGCGCGTTTCGCTCGAAAACTTGTTCTTGGGGTGCGAGACGAGGATGAACTCCTGCTGGGAGTTCTCCCACATGGCCGTTTCAAGCTCTTCGGCCGCGGGGTTGATGTAGTTCAGCGTAATGTCTTTCGAGGTCGTACCGTCGAAGAATTCACCGCCTCCGACGACTTTGACCGTCAGTTTGTTGTTGTCCTTCGTGCCGTCGGCCGCAGCGTAGGCTACGGCGTTGAAGCGTACCAGGACCGCCGTGTCCACGCGGATGTCCGGCTTGTAGGGCGTCATCAGGCTGGCGCCGTGTCCGTCGCCGTCACCGAGTTTGACGTATCCGTTTTTGCCGTAGCAGTAGGCCGTGCCCTCCTCTTCGGCGGGATTCGATTCCCAGCCTTTGTCCTTTTGTTCCGCGGTCCAGTTGCTGATCAGCGCCTCTCCCTTGGTCTCCAGCGGGCTGGTTGAACCGTATTTCAGCCAGTCGAAATCCCCTTCGACGCGGGCCGGAAATCCCTGCACGATCGAGATGAAGTCGTTCAGGTATTCGGCTCCGGTGATCAGCGAAATGCAGCCTTTGCGCTCTTCGTACGCACCCGGGTGGGCTTTGATTTCGAGTTTCAGTTCGTCGATTCCCGGGCGGACATTGCGGTTGATTCCGGCGATGCGGATCCAGTCGGGTTCGGTCTCTTCCTCGTCGGTCTCGAAAATCGCTTCGTATTCCACGTTGGCCTTGATGTAAATCTGTGTCACATATCCCGCCGTCGGGTCCGTCTCGGACGCTCGGACGGGCACGTGGAGCGTCCCGGCCGGCAAGTCGAAGTCCGGCGTGGTCGACCATTCGATGTGTTCCCTGCGGGAGAAGTCCTTGTCGTCGTCACAGGCTGTGCCCAGCGATACCGTGCCTGCCAGCAGCAGTACCGCGATCAGCGAGGCGACGCTCCTTTTCGGGATTTTCTGAGATAGAGTTGTTCTCATAGCATTTAGGTTAATTGGTCTGAAAAGATTTGAAGAATTTTTGTTAAATTTCGGACGGATATTGAAAATATTTTCATTACAAAGATAGTCCTTAATAAATTTCGGAAAAGGACGTTGCTTGAAAATGTAAATACTTGTAAATCTTAGTTGCTTTATTATCAGTCTTTTGTATTTTTTTACCCCTATGCGTTATGTAAATGCCGATGTATTCGAATTTTGCTTTTTAATACATTTGTAATGTGCAGGTGGTTTCCGATAATTTGTTTTTGCGCTATTAAAGTGCTATGTTTGCATTAAACCGAAACCTGAAATGAAAATCCTTCCAACCTTCATCGTCTTGTTTTCCGCCTTGTGGACGGCCCCGGTTTCGGGCAATGAAAAGGCCGAATTGCAAGCCCTGTTCCGTCAGCTCGACCATGTGATCGCCCGCAGCGGCGAGTTCACGGCGCGGCGCGAAGCGCGCATCGACTCGCTCAAGCGCGCACTGGCCCGTGACGGGCTTTCGCTGCGCACGCGCTTCGACCTGACCGAGCAGCTCGCCGAAAATTACGGTTCTTACCAGAGCGATTTCGCGCTGCTCTACCTGCGGCGGAGCCTCGCGCTGGCCGAGGAGATCGGCGACAACGACCTGATCATGCGGACCCGCTCCGCGATTGCGCTGTGTTACAGCCTCAGCGGCCGTTTTTACGAGGCCGAGGAGATACTGGGCGGTATCCGCGATACAGTGCATGTCAGCCGCCGGACGTTGCTGGCTTACTACGTCGCCCAGCACCGCAAGAACCGCGAACTCTGCTACCTGACCGAACCGGGTGACCGTCGCGACGTTTTCCGCCGGCGCGAGCATTACTATGCGGTGAATGCGGCAAAAGTCAGCGACGATGTCTATACGGGCCTTTATTATGGGTATATGGATGCGATCCTCCGCGAGGACTGGACCGAAGCCTCGATCCTCTGCGACAGCCTGCTGGCCTCCGTCCCTTCCGATTCCCACGCCTACGCCAAAGCCGCCAACCACAAGGCCCTGCTCGAAGGAAAGGCGGGGCACGCCGACCGGGAACTCGCCTGGTTCGTGCGTTCGGCGCTGGCCGACATCCAGTCTGCCGTGCGTGACCACGGGTCGCTGTGCGCCGTCTCCGAGGAACTCTTCAACCGCGGCGATGTCGACCGGGCGATGAACTATATCCGCGTGGCGATCAGCGATACCCGTTTTTTCAACTCCCCGAGCCGTTCGTGGCGCGATATGGCCATCCTGCCGCAGATCGAAGCGGCTTACAGCGAGCGCAACGCCCGGCTGCACACGATGTACATCGTGCTGATCGTCGTCGTGCTGCTTTTCTTTATTTCCGCGGCCGCCGCGGTGTTTTACGTGTTGTCGCAGAACCGGCGGCTTTATGCCGTGCAGCAGACCCTCCGCATGTCGAACGACAAACTGAACGAGCTGGCCCGGAGCCTGCGCGAGACGAACGGCCGCCTGAGCAGCCAGAACATCCGTATCGCCGATGCCAACCGAATCAAGGAGGTTTATATCGGGGGCTTCCTGCAAACCATCTCGGAGTATATCAATAAACTGTCGGCCACCTATCAGTATGTCAACAAGATGCTGCGCGACGACCGGATCGCGGAACTCCGCCGCGAATATGCCCGCAGCAACGTCCGCAACGACGAACTGAAGGAGTTTTATACGCTTTTCGACGAAACCTTCCTGGGGCTTTTTCCTTCGTTTATCGACGAGATGAACGGCCTGCTGATCGAAGAGGCCCGCACCGAAGGGCGCCACGACGGCGAACTCACCACTGTGCTGCGCATCTATGCGCTGATCCGGCTGGGTATCACCGACACGGCCACTATCGCCGCATTGCTGCACTGTTCGATCCGCACCGTCTACAACTACCGCTCGGTCACCCAGCGCCATGCGCGTCCCGGCATCGGCGATTTCGAGCAGCGCGTGCAACTGATCGGCCTGAACGGAACGACGGACAATACGACTCAAAACCTTACGATATGATCAATCCCAAACTGAAAATCGCCGCGCTGCTGTTGCTGGCCGGCGTTTTTGCCGCGGCTCCTGCGGCTGAGGCCAAACGGCCTGCAAAGAAAAAGGCGCAGACGGTGCGCCTGATGGATTACAACATTGCCGACGGCATGTGGTACGACCAGTATAACAACTACGACCGCTTTGCCAAATGGGTCCGGACGCAGGACCCCGACGTTTTCGCCATCTGCGAGGGGGCTACCCACTGGAACGAGCAGAAGAAGACCGTCAGCAAGGAGCAGATGCCGCGTTACCTGCCCGACAGCCTGCACCTGCTGGCGCAGCGCTGGGGACATCCCTATACTGCAATCGGTCCCTACCAGGACAATTATCCGGTGGCCTTCACCTCGAAATATCCGATCGAAGTGGTGCAGCGCATCGGCGAAGGGCTTTCCCACGGCGCGCTGCATGTGAAGATCAACGGTATCAACTATGTGGTGCTGCATCTCTGGCCCCAGCGCTACTCGATGGGCGACAAAACCCGCAAGGACAACGGGGGTGAAGCGTTCCGCGTCGGGGAGATGCGGCGGATTCTCGAAGCCACGATCCTCAATCCCGAATTTGCCGGTGAGAAACACTGGATGATGATGGGCGATTTCAATTCCCATTCGCCCCTCGACAAACCCTTTCACGGAGTGCGCAACTACGACGTACATAACCTCGTGCGCCTTGCCTATCCCCACGATGTCGTGGGCGACTGGTTCTCCGGCGAATTCGTGCCTTCGACCACGGGCGGCAAAGCGCGCATCGACTTTATCTATTGTACGGATGAAATCTGGGAGGGCGTGAAACATGTCGTGACGGTCTGCGATCCCTTTACCGACAAGGCTTCGGACCACCGCCCGGTCGTCGTGGAGTTTCGTGTACCGAAAAGCGCAAAATAGCGTTGATCCCGACAATTTTAGCATCCCGGCCGTAACAACGACCGGGATATTTTTGTATATTTGTTCTTAGCCCGGGCGCTAAGGCCGGCCGGGAAGCCGTCGCTGGCAAAAAAAGACCAACCAACTAACTTTATTCATGATATGAACATTCCTTCGATTTTTTGGATCGTACCTGCCGCGTCCATCGTCGCCCTGGCTTTCGCCTGGGCGTTTTACCGCCTGATGAAGCGCGAGGACGAGGGTACGGAGCGCATGCGCGAAATTGCCGCGCACGTCCGTAAGGGCGCTATGGCCTACCTGCGGCAACAGTACAAAGTCGTCGGTATCGTCTTCGTGGTGCTGGCGTTGTTTTTTGCCTACCTGGCCTATGGCGCCGGCGTGCAGAACGGCTGGGTTCCCTTCGCTTTCATCACGGGCGGTTTCTTTTCGGGTCTGGCGGGCTACTTCGGCATGAAGACCGCTACTTACGCTTCGGCCCGTACGGCCAACGCCGCACGGCAGTCGCTCGACCGCGGCCTGAAGGTCGCTTTTCGCAGCGGCGCGGTGATGGGACTGGTGGTCGTGGGCCTCGGCCTGCTCGACATTTCGTTCTGGTATCTTATTCTGAACCATTTCGTCGAAGTCGCCGGGCCGCAGAAACTCGTGGTCATCACGACGACGATGCTCACCTTCGGTATGGGAGCTTCGACGCAGGCGCTCTTCGCGCGTGTCGGCGGCGGCATCTACACCAAAGCCGCCGATGTCGGTGCGGACCTCGTCGGTAAGGTTGAGGCCGGTATTCCCGAGGACGACCCGCGCAACCCGGCGACCATCGCCGACAACGTGGGCGACAACGTGGGCGACGTGGCCGGCATGGGCGCCGACCTCTACGAGAGCTATTGCGGCTCGATTCTCGCTACTGCGGCGCTGGGCGCTGCGGCCTTTTCATCGACCGGTTCCGAGGCTTTGCAGATCAAGGCCGTGCTGGCCCCGATGCTGATCGCCGCCGTGGGCATCCTGCTCTCGATCATCGGCATTTTCCTCGTGCGCGCCAAGGAGGGAGCCACGATGCGCGAACTGCTCCGCTCGCTGGGTGTGGGCGTCAATTTCAGCTCGCTGCTGATTGCCGCCGCTACCTTCGGTATCCTCTACCTGCTGGGTGTCGAAAACTGGGTCGGGCTGTCGTTCTCGGTCATCACGGGCCTCGTGGCGGGTATCGTTATCGGCCAGGCCACGGAATACTTTACGTCGCACTCCTATAAACCGACGCAGAAGATCGCCGGAAGTGCCCAGACGGGCCCCGCTACGGTTATCATCGCGGGTATCGGTTCGGGTATGATCTCCACGGCCATTCCCGTCTTGACGATCGGCGTGGCGATCATCCTTGCCTACCTCTGCGCCATTGGTTTCGATGTGCAGAACATGATGGCCCCGCAGAATATGTCGATGGGCCTTTATGGCATCGGTATCGCCGCTGTCGGCATGCTCTCGACGCTGGGCATCACCCTCGCTACCGACGCCTACGGACCGATCGCCGACAATGCGGGCGGTAATGCCGAGATGAGCGGCCTGGGCAAGGAAGTACGCCAGCGCACCGACGCGCTCGACGCGCTGGGCAATACCACGGCCGCCACGGGCAAGGGCTTCGCCATCGGTTCCGCGGCGCTGACAGCCCTTGCACTGCTGGCTTCCTATATCGAAGAAATCCGCATCGGGCTGATCCACAACGGTACGACGATGCTCGAAATGTCCGACGGGTCCATGCGTTTCGTTCAGGACGCTTCGATCCTCGATTTCATGGAGTATTACCGGGTGTCGCTGATGAATCCCACGGTGCTGATCGGTGTTTTCATCGGCGCGATGATGTCGTTCCTCTTTTGCGGTCTGACGATGAACGCCGTAGGCCGCGCCGCCCAGAGTATGGTCGAGGAGGTACGCCGCCAGTTCCGCGAGATCAAAGGCATCCTCACGGGCGAAGGTACGCCCGACTATGCCCGCTGCGTCGAGATTTCGACCCGCGGCGCACAGCGTGAAATGCTGTTCCCGAGCCTGCTGGCCATTGCCGCCCCGATTGTCGTCGGACTGGTTTTCGGCGTGGCGGGCGTAATGGGTCTTCTGGTCGGCGGCCTCAGTTCGGGCTTCGTGCTGGCGGTCTTCATGGCCAATGCCGGAGGCGCCTGGGACAATGCCAAAAAGATGGTCGAAGAGGGCCATTTCGGCGGCAAGGGTTCCGATTGTCATCGGGCTACGGTCGTCGGCGACACCGTCGGCGATCCCTTCAAGGACACTTCGGGTCCGTCGCTCAACATCCTCATCAAGCTGATGTCGATGGTTGCGATCGTGATGGCGGGCCTGACCGTCGCCTTCCATCTGTTCTGATTTTCGATTCTCACGGGCACCTTTCGCCCTGCCTTGTCCGGCCCGAACGGGAAATACCTCTGTATGTCCCGTCCGGGCCGAACTGCGTTAAGCCGAAATCTGCTCCGCGATAATCAAAAATCACGATAGGTGCTTTTACATCTGCGTCGCACTGATCAAAAATAGTGGTGCAAAATCTGCTCTTCCTTAAAATGAATTTTTAATTCTTAATTTTTCATTTTTAATTATTTCTTGCTGGCTCCGCTTTCGAGGATCGAGACGATGGAGTAGAGCGTGAAACAGATGGCTCCGAATCCCGACAATACGCGCGCCGGAACGAAATACTTGGCTTCGAACAGCGCCCCTTCGTAGAGGAATGCGGCGAGGAACAGGCAGGTGAGCGCCGTCAGCACGGGGATGATCGGAATGCGGTTGGCCAGCGGGAAATCGGCGTGCCAGATCTTCGCCAGCAGGATCACCTTGCTCGAAATACTCCAGCAGATCAGCGCCAGTCCGATCAGCACGAACCCCACGAAATTGATCGTTTCGCCCCAGTACAGGAAGATCAGCAGCAGTCCGAGTACGAATGCCAGGCTACCCATCGTCAGCACGAGACCCATCCACTTGCGTTTCTCTTCCATCGAGTAACTCCCGCGGGCCTGCCGGGCAATGCTGGCGACGAGTGCTATGAGCGATGTGCAGACGCAGGCGATGCCGAACATCACGCTGCCCGCAACGATATGGGCCGGCAGCGTTCCCCGCACGTAGAGCAGGATACACCAGATCCAGGCTATGGCGGCTACCGCCGAAACAATGAAAATCAGCAGCGACGATTGCGCCCGCGTGAATCCTGCCGGGTTGACCGAGAAGGTATTGTCGGCGGAGTTTTTCGGAATCAGGCTGAAACGCGTCGACGAGGTTGCCGCCGTAGCCACGCAGGCCGTGATCAGTCCCAGTCCGCAGACGACGTGCCCGGTAACCAGCGCCCCGGACCACTGCGAGGAGATGATGAATGCCCCGCTGACGAGCGTCAGTACGGCGAAGGTGTAACCGATCGCCGGAAAGAGATACTTCGCCGCCGCCGAATACGTGCCGATGATCTGGCGGATGATCGTTGCGGCGGTGCAGTAGAGCGCGATGCAGATCGACCCGAGGTAGAAGACCACGGGGCCTGCCGTCAGGCGTGCCGCATCGGTCCCGGCGGAGAAAATATAGGCTCCGTAAGCGAAGCAGAAAGCGGCCATTGCGAGGGGAATGGCGCGGAAGAGGATACTTATTCCGTGATTCATAGGTTTATGTTTATTCCGACTCCTGCAAATCCCGCACCAACCCGAAATTCCGGTTTAGGCGGAGCTTCCCGGCAGCCGGTATTATCCTCGTCGTGTGCTGTCTGCGGCATTGCCCCGGACCGGCTGTGGTTCGGGAAGGCTCAAATAAATTTGGCATTCCTCTTGCCTTACACTATCTTTGCAACTATGAAAAATATCGTTTTTGACCTCGGCGGGGTTCTTTTTGCCCGCGATAAAAGCAAATGCACCCCTGAACTGCTCGAATTTTTTAGCTTCCTCCGCGCTCCGCGCATGCCTCTTTTCTGGGAGGAATACGACCGCGGCACGTCGACGCTCAGCGAGGTGACCCGGACCATCAGCGGGATGACCGGCCGGTCCTATGAATCCTGCGCCGCCGTCCTGCAACTGGCCGTCGACCTGCAGGAACCCGTGAAGCCGACCGAGAGCCTGGTTCGTGACCTGAAAGCAGCGGGGTATAAGCTCTATGTGCTTTCGAACATGTCGCGCGAATTTATCGATTTCCTGCGCCGCTTCCCGGTCTACGGACTTTTCGACGGCGAAGTAGTCTCCTGCGAGGAACACACCGTAAAACCCGAGCCGCGCATTTACGAGATTCTGCTCGAACGTTACGGCCTCACGCCTTCCGAGACGCTTTTCATCGACGACCGGGAGATGAACATCGAAGCCGCCGCCGCTCAGGGCATCCGCGGTTTCGTCTTCGACCACCACGATCCTGCCGCAGCGTGCGACGAACTTCGCCGCCGCCTGCTCTAACTGCGACTACTCTGTAAATAAAAAAGAGACCGATGTAAATCGGTCTCTTTTTTATTTGGTCTGCGTGTTGCCGGTTAGAACACCACGCGTACGCCCAGCTGCATGTGCCAGCGCGAGAAGATGTCGCTCGGAATGTTCTCCTGACCCTTGTACTGATAGGTCGGGGTAGCGTTGCCGTTGGCGTCCTTGTCGATCTTGGCGACGGTAACCGGGGAGAGGTTCCACGCGTCGGTGTAGGAAGCACCCCACGAGCGGCAGAGCATGTTGCCGAAGTTGATGATGTCGAGCGTAACCTGGAGTTTGCGGCCGCTCATGGCTCCGAAGTAGAAGTCCTGAGCGAAGTGCAGGTCGAGGTGGTGCTCGAACGGCGACTGGAACTGGTTGCGCTTGGTGAACTTGCCGCGGGTGTCGCGCAGGTCCTTATCGCCCTCGATCCATGCTTCCATATTCTTCTTCTGGGTAGCTACGTCGACTTTGACCTTCGTTTTGTCCTTTTCGTCCATGATGTCCGTGAACTTCATGGCCTCCAGTTCGGCCGTTGTCGGGATATACATCAGCGAGTTGCCGCGGTAGGTGTCGCCGTTGAAGTCCGTATTGTCGTTGTAGGCGAGCGAGTAACGCTGTCCCGAGTAGCCCTGGTAGATCAGCGAGATCGTCGAGCCGAAGAACCGTGCGTAACGCTTCGTGTAGCTTACCTGTGCCGTCACGCGGTGGGGAATGTCGAAGAACGACCAGGCCAGTTCGGGCGAGTTGGTGCGCAGTGCGAAGTTCTTGCCCCAGTTGCTGGCGGCCTGCGACGACATACCGTCGTTGATAGCCTTCGTGCGGCCGTAGGTGTAAAACGCCATCAGGTCCAAACCGAAGTCGAAATGCTTCTGCATGCTTACGCTCAGCGAGTAGGAGTAGCCCTTGTTGCTGTTGGTCAGCGAATAGATGCCGTAATAATCCTGATAGCCCGGGGAGTCGTAGTAGGTCGTCGTGTTGGCTGCGTTGGAATTGGCCTCGTTGACTGCGTAAACCTTCTTGCCGTTGTCCTCGGCTACGAGGTTCTGGTAGTAGATGTTGTTGAACGTTTTGGAGATGAGGGCCTCGAAACTTCCCCTCCAGCCTGCGCCGAAGTTGTGCTCCAGGGCGAGGTTGGCGCGGAACACCTGCGGGTATTTGAAATCCTTCGAGGTCACGTTCACCTCGGGGTTCGATCCGGCTCCCGATGTGTTGGGACCCGAACCGAATCCCGGGATTCCGGTGTTTTTGATCGTCGAACTGAGCATCTCGACGCCCGTGTTGGTGAAGCTGTTCGAAATCCAGACGAACGGCACGCGGCCCGTGAAGATGCCGACGCCACCACGCAGAAGCGTGTTGTGGTTCTCGTCGAGGAACCAGCGGAAGCCCAGACGGGGCGACCAGAGCACCTTAGTTGCCGGAGTTTCGCCCGTGCGCACGTCGTGCTTCTGCGAGAACTCGCTGCGGTTGAATTCGACGTTGGTAGTGGGCTGGGTGAAGAACACCGGCAGGTCGATACGCAGGCCGTAGGTCAGCGTGAAGTTCTTCGATGCGCGCCACTCGTCCTGGGCGTAGAGGCCGAACTGTCCGGCCTTGAAGCTCGGGCCCCATACCGGGGTTCCGGTCAGCTTCTCGTCGGAGTAGTTGTAGGTGTACTGCGAAGCCTTGTCGTTCATGAAATCGTCCACCGAGTTGAAGGTCCACGTACCCGTCGAGTTACGCATGAAGAGATTATACATGTTGTAAATCTCGTTGTGCGTACCTACCGTGATGGCGTGCTTGCCGCTGTAGAAGGTCAGGTTGTCGGTGAAGGTGTAGATATCCTGGTTCAGGCGGTTGGCGCCCGAGTAGGCCTCCGTACCGATATTGATCGTCGTGTTGTTGTCGTCGCCGGCGTTCTTGATGATGGCCAGCGGAGCGCCGACGGCCGACGGGTCACGGTAGTCGCGAACCATCGTCCAGCCGAAACGCAGCTCGTTGGAGATGTTCTCCGACAGGCGCGAGTTCAACTCGGCGACCAGCGAGTGGGTGCGGTTGACCTGCTTGTAACCTGCACTTCCGAAGTTGAAGGTGTTCGAGTAGTTGGCGAATTTGTCCTTGCTGGCGTCGAGGAAGTTGTAACGCACCGAGAGGTTGTTGTTGGCGTTGATGTTCCAGTCCACGCGGGCCAGCACCGAACCCGACTTGGTGTCGATGTCGCGCTGTCCGTAACCTCCGGCGTCCATGCCGGTGTACTCCTTGTACTTGTTTGCCAGTTGCTCGGCGAGGTCTTTGCTGACGTGGGCGCCCGAATAACCGACGTAATAGGACGAAGGGTAGGTCTCTTTCGAGTATTCGCCGCTGACGAAGAAGAAGAGCTTGTCCTTGATGATCGGACCGCCGATCGTGGCGCCGTAAATCTGGGTCGACTGCTCCGAGAGGCTCTCGCGTTTCTTAACGTCCTTGCCCGGGGTCGTGCCGTAGAACCCTTCGTTGTTATAATAGGTGTAGGCCGATCCTTTGAACTGGTTGGTTCCCGACTTGGTCACGGCGTTGATACCGCCGCCCGTGAAACCGCTCTGGCGTACGTCGAACGGAGCCACTACGACCTGAATCTCCTCGATGGCGTCGAGCGAAATGGGGTTTGCGCCGGTCTGTCCGCCGTTGGTTCCCGTCGAGGTCAGGCCGAATACGTCGTTGCTGACGATACCGTCGATCTGGAACGAGTTGTAACGGTTGCTGCCTCCTCCGAGCGAAACGCCGCCGCCTTTGGGCGACGAAGCCTGCGGGGTGAGTTTGGCTACGTCGTAAATGCTGCGGCTGATGGTCGGCACGGTAGCGATCACGGCGCTGTTGAAGTTCTGCGCTGCGCCCGTTTTGTTCGAGTTGAACTGGTTGGCTACGCCGCTTACAACGACTGCTTCGAGTTCCTGGCTGTCCTTCAGTTTGGCATCGCGCGTCAGATACTCACCGAGCTGGAGGCTGATGCCCGTAAACTCGACGGTCTGGTAGCCGACGAACGAAAAAGTCACGGTGTACGGGCCTCCGGTACGCATACCCTGGAGGTTGTAGCGTCCGTCTTTGTTCGTTACGGCGCCGTACTGCGTTCCCGAAGGGGTATGTACGGCAATGACCGTGGCGCCGGCGAGCGGTGCTCCGTTCTGGTCGGTTACCGTACCGTTCATTCCCGAAGTCGTCACCTGGGCGTTGGCTGCGCAGAAGGCGAAGACCGTGAGCATGAGAAGGAAAAGTTTCTTCATAGACTTTGAATTTGGTTAATAAAAGAAAATTTTTGAGTTTTTTCGGTGTAAATATATTGTCAATCTTTGTATTTAGGAGTGCCGGACCTCGAATTTAACCGTATTGTCAAAAACCGCGAGGGACGCTCCTTCGGCAGGAACATCCCTCGTTATTCATGATATATGCCCTATATGCGGCTTTCGCCAATGGAAGGTATTCATTTTTGTAGTTTTCGTATAAACGATTTCGACCATAATTTCCATGGGGCAAATATATATCAAATATTTGTGCGCCGCAATAGAACACTGAAATTTTTTAGTTGACAATGTTTCAACATTTTGGAGAATCCGTCCCGGGGCTTGCGGCACGTTCCTTGCGCGGGGCTGCGGTATGCTTTCTGTACGGGAAAAATATTGGCGATATTCGCTTTTCATACTCATTGCAGGGTTGGGCGTCACGATTTTCATCGAGATGACCCCGTTTCTGGGCGGCCTGCTCGGGGCTGTTACGATCTACGTGCTGCTGCGGCGCCAGATGTGGTTCCTGTGCGAGCGGCGGCGGTGGCGGCGGAGCCTTGCAGCCTCGATGCTGCTCGGCGAAGCGATTTTCTTTTTTCTCATTCCGATCAGTTTGATCGCCTGGATGATCGTCGACAAAATCCAGGGCGCAGCGCTCGAGCCCCAGTCGATCCTTACGCCCGTCAGGCATGTTGCCGACCTTATCCAGCATAAAATCGGTTACGACCTCTGGTCCGAGAGCAACCAGCGTGCGCTGCTGAGCTATATCCCCCAGGCCGGGCAGTGGCTCGTAGGCGGCATTATGGATTTCGCCGTCAACCTCGTCGTGCTGTTGTTCGTGCTCTATTTCATGCTTATCGGGGGGCTGCGCATGGAGGCCTATTGCCGCGAAATCCTGCCGTTCGACCGCCGCGTAGCACGCAGTGTGATGCGTGAAATCCACATGATCGTCCGTTCGAACGCTATCGTCATTCCGCTGCTGGCCGTGTCGCAGGGTGTCGTGGCCTATATCGGTTACCTGGCTTTCGGGGTTCCCGCGCCGTTGTTTTGGGGCGTGCTGACCTGCTTCGCGACGATCCTGCCCATCATCGGCACAGCCCTCGTGTGGCTGCCGCTCGCAGCCTATATGGCCCTCGACGGCAACTGGGGGCAGGCCGTGGGGCTGGTGATGTACGGCACGCTGGTGATCACGCAGGTCGATAACCTCGTGCGCATGGTCATGCAAAAGAAGATGGCCGACACGCATCCGCTCATCACGATCTTCGGGGTCTTCATCGGCCTTTCGCTGTTCGGATTCATGGGCGTAATCTTCGGTCCGCTGATGCTGGCGATGTTCGTTTTCTGTGTCAATGTCTTTAAACGCAAGTACCTCGACGGGCTTCCCGACCAGGAGTTGTTCGTGCCCGGCCGTAAATCCGGCGGTTGATTGTTCGATATTTCGACTCTTTTTACAGAAAGTAACCGGATGCGGTGCTTTTCCTGAAAATTCCCTGCAAAATAGTTGTATATTTGTGAGGGTTTATTACCTTTGTTATTGGAATAACAATAGATTCATGCCAAAGAACCCTTAAATTGATATTACAAAATGGCGAGAAATCTCAAAATCAGAGACCTTACGTTGCGTGACGGCCAGCAGTCGTCCTTTGCAACGCGTATGAACCAGGAGCAGATCGACCGCTGCCTGCCGTTCTACAAAGATGCCAATTTCTATGCGATGGAGGTGTGGGGCGGCGCAGTGCCCGACTCGGTGATGCGTTACCTGAACGAGAATCCGTGGACGCGCCTCGAAACGATCTACAAAGCAGTCGGCAATGTCTCGAAACTGACGGCCCTTTCACGCGGCCGCAACCTGTTCGGCTATGCGCCTTACACGGATGAAATCATCGACGGCTTCTGCCGCAACTCGATCCAGAGCGGTCTGGGCATCATGCGTATCTTCGACGCCCTGAACGACGTGAACAACGTGAAGTCGACCATCAAATACGTCAAGCAGTACGGCGGCATCGCCGATTGTGCGGTCTGCTATACCGTGGACCCGAAATATCCCGAACTGGGCTTCTGGGCCCGCCTGACGGGCAAGTCGAATCCCAAGCCGGTCTTCACCGACGCTTATTTCCTCGACAAGGCCAAGCAGATGGCTGCGCTGGGCGCCGATATGATCACCATCAAGGACATGTCGGGCCTCATCCCGCCGCGCCGCGTGGCTACGCTCGTGCGCCTGCTGAAAAAGAACATTTCGATTCCCGTCGATTTCCACACCCATTGCACCCCGGGCTACGGACTGGCGTCGGTGCTTTCGGCCATTATCGCCGGCGCCGACATCGTGGACACCAACTGCTGGTACTTCGCCGAGGGCACGGGAGCCCCAGCCATCGAGCTGATCCATGTTTTCTGCAAGAAACTGGGTATCGATACGGGCGTGAACATGGAGGCTGTCGCCAAGATCAATACCCAGTTGCGCGACATCCGCAGGGAACTGAACCTGTCGGTCTTCGGCGCCGACAAACCCGAACCGAAGGCGTTCAACCCGTTGACCGATACGCTGCCCGCCGAGATCGACGCCTTGTTCGACAAGGCGATCGCCTCCGCACAGCGCGACGACGAGGCCGCTACGATCGACGCCTGCCGCAGGATCGAGGCCTACTTCGGCTTCCCGGCCCCGAACGAACTGGTCCAGAAGGCTGAAATCCCGGGCGGTATGTATTCGAACATGGTCGCCCAGCTCAAGCAGCTCAAGGCCGAGGAAATCCTGCCCCGCGCCATGGAGTTGATTCCTTCGGTGCGCCTGGCCGCAGGCCTGCCGCCGCTGGTGACGCCCACCTCGCAGATCGTGGGAGCCCAGGCCGTCAACTGCGCCCTCGACGAGAAGGCCGGACGCCCGATGTACACCAACAAGTCGTCGCAGTTCGTCGGCCTGGTGAAGGGCGAATACGGCAAGACCCCGGT
This sequence comes from Alistipes montrealensis, assembly GCF_018362775.1. Lineage (GTDB taxonomy): Bacteria > Bacteroidota > Bacteroidia > Bacteroidales > Rikenellaceae > Alistipes > Alistipes montrealensis. The sequence continues at coordinate 311,192 of NZ_JAGYXY010000003.1, read as the reverse complement.
GCAGATCGACCCCGAATTCCGTTTCAAGATTTGCGGCGTGCGCGAGGAGACTCCCTACGACACTTCGAAATACCAGATGCAGCCCAATCCCGAACTGCCCGAGGCCGGAGGCGTGAAGCTTGCCGCCAACGAAAAGGAGGTGCTGCTGCTGGAACTCTTCCCGGCGGTTGCCAAAACGTTCCTCACCGATATGAAGGTGAAGGCATACGAGGCTTCGAAACCTGCCGAACCCGCGGTCAAAGCCGAGGAGAAGCCGGTCGAAGAGGCGAAGGCCGTGATTACGGGCAATACCGTGACGGCTCCGCTGCCGGGCCGTGTCATCGAGCTCAAGGTGAACGTCGGCGATCCGGTCAAGGCCGGCGATGAAGTTGCCATCCTCGAAGCGATGAAGATGGAGAATGCCATTACGACCGATTTTGCCGGTACGGTAAAACAGATACTGGTTCGTCCGGGACAGACCGTCGCTACCGACGCTGTCCTGATGGAGATCGAATAGCTCGATACATCGCTTCCGAATCCGATTCCGTCCGCAGCGCCTGAATGTGTTGCGGACGGAACTTTTTATTCGGAGGTGTGGCATCGATCTTGAACCTCCCCGTCCGAAAAATCCAAACCTTCGAAAAATCCAAACACTATGGGAAAGAAAGTAGCTGATCAACTGGTCGAAACGATTTACCGGGCAGGCATTCGCCATATCTATGCCGTTACGGGCGACAGCCTGAACGAGGTCAACGACGCCGTGCGGCGTGCCGGAACCGTCCGGTGGATTCATATGCGCCACGAGGAGAGCGGAGCCTTCGCCGCCGCCGCCGAAGCCGAACTCAACGGAATCGCCTGCTGTGCGGGCAGCAGCGGCCCGGGGCACGTCCACCTGATCAACGGACTCTACGACGCCCACCGGAGCAACTGCTCCGTGCTGGCCATCGCCTCGACCTGTCCCTCCGACCAGTTCGGCACGGGCTATTTTCAGGAGACCAATCCGATCCGCCTCTTCGACGATTGCAGCGGCTACAACCAGATGGCCGTCACCTCCGCGCAGTTTGCGCGGATGCTGCCCGCAGCGTTGCAGCATGCCGTCCACAAACGCGAAGTGGCCGTGATCGGACTGCCGGGCGACGTGGCCGCCGGCCCTTGTGCCGAAAGTCCCGGGGCATCCGGACCGCTGCCGTCGCACAGCCTCTACCGCCCGCTGGACGGTGAATTGCGGCAACTGGCCGCGATGATCGGCTCGGCCGAACGCATTACGATCTTCTGCGGCATCGGAGCCCGCGAGGCCCACGACGAGGTCGTGCGGCTCGCCGCACTGCTCAAAGCTCCCGTGGCATATACTTTCAAAGCGAAAATGGAGGTGCAGTACGACAATCCCTACGAAGTCGGCATGACGGGCCTGCTGGGCCTTCCTTCGGCCTATACCGCCATGCACGAGTCGGATTTACTGCTGTTGCTGGGCACGGATTTTCCCTACGATTGTTTTCTGCCGCAGGAGTGCCGCATCGCGCAGGTGGACCTCCGCCCCGAGCGCATCGGCCGCCGCGCCCGCGTCGAGCTGGGGTTGGCCGGCGACGTGAAAGATACCCTGCAAGCCCTGATTCCCATGTTGCAGGAGCGTTCCGGGAGTTCGTTCCTCGACCGTCAACTGAAAATCTACCGTGAATTGTGCGACACGATGGCCGTCGTGGCTTCGAAGCGGGGTAGTGCAGGCAATATCGCCCCCGAATACGTGGCGACGCTGATCGACTCGCTGGCCTCCGACAGCGCGATTTTCACGGTCGATACCGGCATGTGCTGTGTCTGGGGAGCGCGCTACCTGCGTGCCACGGGCCGCCGCCGGATGCTCGGTTCGTTCAACCACGGTTCGATGGCCAACGCCCTCCCGATGGCCATCGGCGCAGCCCTCGCGCGTCCCGGCCAGGAGGTCGTGGCGTTGTGCGGCGACGGAGGATTCACGATGCTGCTGGGCGACCTGGCGACGATCGTCGAGCAGAAACTCCCGGTGAAGATCGTCGTCTTCAACAATCGTTCGCTGGGTATGGTGAAACTGGAAATGGAGGTTGCGGGGCTTCCCGACTGGCAGACCGATATGTGCAATCCCGATTTCGAGATGATCGCCCGGGCGATGGGCATCAAGGGATTTACGGTCGACGATCCCGATCGTACGGAGGAGGTGCTGACCGAGGCCTTCGACACGCCGGGACCTGTCCTGGTGAGTGTCCAGACCGACCCCAATGCGCTGGCCATGCCCCCGAAGGTGGAGTTTGCGCAGATGAAAGGCTTTGCGCTGGCGATGACCAAACTGATTCTCTCCGGCCGCACCGACGAGGTTATTGCTACGGCAAAAAGCAACCTGAAGCACCTTCGCGAACTGGTCTGACTGCCGGACCGGGCGGCGGAACGGCTTTCGGCGCTTTCCCTGTGCGGCCTTGCTTTTCTGGGGGAGGCTGCCGTCCGGGCTTACTCCGGGTGCGCTATACGTCCCGCATAGGCTCTTCTTCCGTCCGGTCGGTGTAGAGAATCCCGTCCAGGTGGTCCGCCTCGTGCTGGAAGATAACAGCGGTGAATCCGCTGATCGTCTCCGTCTTTTCGGCAAACTGCTCGTCGCGGTAACGCAGGCCGATCTGCCGTGCCCGGGTTACCGTGCCGGACAGTCCCGGAATGGAGAGGCATCCCTCCCGTCCCGGGGCGGTCTCGGACGAGTATTCGACAATCTCCGGGTTGATGTAGAACTCGAACGGCTTGCCGGGCTTATCAAACCGCTGTACGGCGATTATCCGTCGGAGAATCCCCACCTGCGGCGCGGCAATCCCCACGCCTGTATTCTGCGGGTCCTTTACCGTCGCGAGCATCCTGCGTCGCAGGGTTGCATAGTCGTCCGTCCGGAGCATCTTGGCCGTCATCGGAACGGCTTTGCTGCGCAGGACCAGCGAATCGACTCGGTCGCCGATGGTCAGCACGCGCATGATTTCCCCGTCGCCGGCATTTATTATGACTTTTTCATCCGTCTTGAATCCCCGTGAGCAGCCGCTGAGTGTTACCATTGCGGCCACTCCGGCGCACAATGCCGACGAAAACACTATCGGGCGTCGTCTCTTTTTTTCTTTCGCAGCAGTTTTCAAAATCTGATTGCTTTTATCGAATCAATAAATCGTCTTCGAGTGTCAAAGATACTTCTTTTATTCCAATATTTGCCGGCGTCCTGCTTTGATCACAGCCTCGTAACGGCAAACAGGAAAATAAAAATCACCGGCAAAAAAAGTACTGGTGATTTCTAACAAGGGGGCATGTTTTCCGTGTCGCTGATTTTGAACTACATAAAATGGAACGGCATGAAACCTGTCATAACTCGTGCCCTTCTGCTGCCTTTCTCCGGGGAAGGCGGAAAGAGTTCTATCACGATATAGTGGTCGAACAGCGTATACCGTATTTTCTCAACATCCAGGTCCATGCTTTCCGAAGTAATTTTTATCTTGTGGAATCCTGCTCTCAATGGAATATCTCTGCGCGTGTACACATAACGGTTGAAATCGACACTATCTGTCTGGTAGACAATTTTTTCGCCAATTTCAACTTTGAGATCAAAATGAGTTGTATTCATACTATTGAGACGATCCCTGTCGAATAAGGTAGAGAGATCATCTACGTCTGATCCTATCCATAGAGTTTCCGGTGCTTTCCAAATACCGGTCTAATACAACGTCCAAAAACTTACCCATAGTTATAGGGGTGCGTTGTAGTGTCGTAACGATTTGGAAGGCTAATAGCAAAAATCGAAGGCGCACTTAAAATGCGCCTTCGATCGTTCATCCCATACGGGAAAGTCCCTTGGTTAAATACCTCCCGAGTTTACATCTATTAACTCCCACTTCCTTGAATCACACATATATTGCCAGGTGCATTTTACCCAATCAGAAACGATAATATTAATATTATCGCCTTTACGAGTAACTATTCTTGGAGAGAACATGATTGTCAAGGTATTATCTTCGATTGTGGGGCCAATCATAAAAACAACTGTTTTGGGTTTATTCAGTATTTTTTTTGCGGCATTGCTTTGTAAGTAAATAAATTGAAATCCTAATTCTTTTATCTGACTTGAAAATTCAAATCCCAAGGGGTAGTTTTCTAATGCGATATAAATATCAGTGAATCGAAGAGGATAAAACTCCGAATTACCATTAACCGTCATCCTATTCGCATAATGCTCTTTTTCAACTCCGACGTATTTAATAAACGAGGCATTAATCATCTCAAATAGTTGATTGTTGCTTTGAGCGAAAGCATCGATTGAGAAGAATAACAGCAAGAGAAATATTGCATACTGTTTCATACGCTATTTTTTAGGGGAAACAAACCTAGTCATCGGAAGTGTTGCCTGCACCCCCTGTGAATTGTAAATATACACAATATTATTTCCTCTGCCAAATACATAATGGGTTTGTGCCCCAGCTACGCTTATATCCTGCGGGGAAGGTGATTGGGTGAACCCGTATGTTGTAGTTGTACCTCCCAGCGTATTTGCTCCCGATCCGACTACTACATTGCCGCTGGGATGACTGTGAAATGTGCTTACACCATTGGGCAACATAATACTTGCAGAGGCATCATCCGGGAGATAAACGAGAGGTTGTTGACAAGTAAGGAAAAGAGCTTTGTGGTGAAGATGGCCCACAGCGCACTACAAAGGTGTTGAAATAATATAGAAAGAATAAAATAATGACACAAAAAAAGCACCTACTATGTTGTAAGTGCTTGGTTTTTAATTGGTAGCGGGTCCGAGACTTGAACTCGGGACCTCATGATTATGAATCATGCGCTCTAACCAGCTGAGCTAACCCGCCATTGCTAAAAGCGAGTGCAAAGGTAATAGAAAATTTTAATCGTGCAAAATCTTTCGGCAAAAAAACATCGCAAAATTTGCCGCCCGGGGCTGTGGCATTGATTTTGAACGTGCTACGGAAAAACAGAAATCTATGTCTCTTTCCGAATCGGCGCGCACCGATATCCGTAACACGCTCGGCGTCGTCAAACTCATTGCCGGACTGGTGCTCCTCACGGCGGTTTCGTGGGAGATTATCGCGGGCGATCACATTCACATCTCCTCTGCCTACCTCACGATCCAGTTCATCGTCTGTCTGATTTTCCTGTGCGATTTTTTCGTCCGCTGGGCCGCTGCCGAGCGCCGGAACCGCTTTTTCTGGCACAACCTGCTCTTCCTGCTGATTTCCATTCCCTACCTGAACATTCTGGCGTGGAGCGGAGCCGACATGACCCACGACTGGGGCATACTTGTCGGCCTGATGCCCTTGCTGCGGGCCTTCCTGGCCATGGTGATCATCGTGCGGTGGCTGGTCTCCAAAAACAAAATGCGGAGGCTCTTCGTCGCCTATATCTTCACCGTCGTGGTCTTCACCTATATTTCCGGACTCGTTTTCTACGACTACGAGGTGCTTGTCAATCCTAAACTCCACGGCTTTGGCAATGCACTCTGGTGGGCGTGGATGAACGTCACGACTGTCGGGGCCGAGATTTTCCCCGTCACGGCCGTCGGCAAGGTTTTTTGCGTGATGCTTCCCTCGCTGGGTATGATGTTCTTTCCGATCTTCACCACCTACGTCCTGCAGGAATATACCCATAAAAAGGAATAACCGAAAAAGTCCGGCTTCGTAAGGCCGGACTTTTCGTTTCGGGAATTACTTCCGCTTATTTTTTCTGCTCTTTCAGCAGGTCGCGGATCTCCGTGAGCAGCAGCTCTTCCTTCGTCGGTGCAGGCGGTTCGGGAGCCGGGGCCGGAGCCTCTTCCTTTTTCTGCATCAGCCGGTTCATCAGCTTGACCATCAGGAATACGCAGAGGGCTAGGATCGTGAAATCCACACACTGCTGGATAAATGCGCCGTAGTTCCAGTAAATCGGCTCCGCTGCTGCGGCCGGAGCCTGGCTGCCGCCGGCTACGATGCCTTCCACCGATTGCATGGCGCTCGAGGTAACGTCGCGAACCTTCGAAATGTCGAGTTTCAACTGCGAGAAGTCGGTATTTCCGATCAGTGCGCCGATCGGCGGCATCAGGATGTCGTTCACGAGCGACGATACAATCTTGCCGAACGCACCGCCGATAATCACACCGACGGCCATGTCCATCACGTTGCCTTTGAGGGCAAACTCCTTGAATTCTTTGAAAAATGCCATATCGTTAGGGTTTAATGTTTTAATTGAGAACAAAAATAAACATTTTTTCCAAAAGTCCAATAAAACATACGATCTTCCGTATCCCCATTTCGGATTTATAAAATGCGGCCCGGATCGCCGCAGTGTCCATCTTTTTTGTATCTTTGTAAATCGAACCCAAATACGCATTCATGACTCCTGCTGCCGTTATTGCCACCGTCCTGGGCTACATAGCCGTCCTTTTCGCCGTCGCGTGGGCCTCGGGCCGCCGTGCCGACAACGCCGGCTTCTTCACCGGCAACCGCCGCACTCCGTGGTATATGGCGGCCTTCGCCATGATCGGCGCTGCTATATCGGGCGTGACCTTCATTTCGGTTCCCGGCTCGGTTGCCGCCGACTCGTTTTCCTACATGCAGATGGTCGCAGGCTTCACGGTAGGGCAGATGGTCGTGGCTTTCGTGCTGATTCCTATGTTCTATCGCCTGAAGGTGGTGTCGCTTTACGAATACCTCGACGACCGCTTCGGCGTAAAGTCCCACCGTACCGGAGCGTGGTTCTTCTTTATTTCGAAGATGCTGGGAGCCGCGCTGCGCATCTACGTCGTCTGTGCCGTGATGCAGTTGCTGGTCTTTTCGCACTATGGGTTCCCGTTCTGGGCCAACGCCTTGATAACGATGCTTTTCGTCTGGCTCTATACGCAGCAGGGCGGCGTCAAATCGCTCATCTGGACCGATACGCTCAAGACTTTCTGCCTTGTGGCGAGCTTGATTCTGTCGATCGTTTTCATCATGCAGGGGCTGGATCTTTCGCTTGCGGAGACGGCGCGTGAAGTTTCGGCTTCGCCGATGTCGAAAATTTTCTTCTTCGACGACCCCGCTTCGGACCGCTATTTCTGGAAGATGTTCGCTGCGGGTATCGTCCTGCTGATCTCCATGACCGGACTCGACCAGGATATGATGCAGCGTAATCTGAGCTGCGCCACGCCGCGCGATTCGCAGAAGAACATCGTGCTGACCGCTGTCAGCCAGATTTTCGTGATCTTCCTGTTCCTCGTCCTGGGCGTGCTGCTCTATTTGTATATGGAGCGCAGCGGCATGGCCCTGCCCGCCAAGAGCGACCAGGTTTTTTCGCTGGTCGCCGTTGAAGGAGGGCTGCCGCTTATTGTTGGTATCCTGTTTGTTGTGGGACTTATTTCAAGTACTTATTCAGCAGCCGGATCGGCCCTCACGGCCCTGACGACCTCCTTTACGGTGGATATTCTCGAAGGCACGAAACGCTACGGCGACGTGCGCCTTACACGCCTCCGCAAAGGGGTTCATATTGCGATGGCCCTCCTCATGGCCTGTGTGATCCTGGCCTTCGAATATTGGGCCGACGACAGCGTTATCAACCTGGTCTACAAGGTCGCCAGCTATACCTACGGCCCGATTCTGGGCATGTTTGCCTTCGGGATGTTCACGCGCCTGAAGGTTCGCGACCGCTGGGTCCCGCTGGTGGCTCTCGCAGCCCCGGTGCTGAGTGCGCTGGTGCAGTGGTGGGCGCTGAAAGCGTGGGATTACCAGATCGGATTCGAACTCTTGATTTACAACGCCGCCTTTACCGTGGCCGGCATGCTATTGCTCGTTAAACGACATGAAAAATAGACTGTTATACCTTATTACCTTACTCTTTACTGTAAGTGCGGTTTCCGCTGCCGAAATCACTCCCGCAACGCGTGCGGAGATCGGACGGACCCTTTCGCGCATCGTCTCCCGTGAGGTTACGGGCGGTTATCAGAAGGCGGAGCCGACCAACGTACGGATTCAGGCCGTCAAGGCCTCGCGCGGCCGGGTGCGGATTTACACCTCGGTAGGGTTGTCCTACTATCCTTTTCGCGAGGATAATCTGCGGGCCATGCGCGACTCGGTGCGGGCCCTGCTGCCGTCTGAATTCCGCAAAGCCGACATCGAACTCTATACCGACAACCGCGAGGCCTCCGAGCTCATCCCGCTGGCCTGCCGCAATGCCACGCAGTTGCGTAAACTCGTCGGCAAGAAAAAAATCGTCCTCTTTACCAACCGCTCCGAGCGGCCGCTTGTGACGCGACTTTCTGCCGCCGCAACTCCCGCGCATGGCCTTTCGGAGCGGCATATCGCCTTGTGGCAGAGCCACGGACGCTATTTCGACCAGACTGAGAACCGCTGGAAATGGCAGCGTTCGATGCTCTGGCAGACCTGCGAGGACCTCTATACGCAGAGCTACGTGCTGCCGTATCTGGTCCCGATGCTTGAAAACGCCGGGGCGAACGTCCTGTTGCCGCGCGAGCGCGACGTGCAGAAGCACGAAGTGCTGGCCGACAACGATTCCGAAGGGCAATATGCGGAACAGGGGGCCTGGGAACCGGGAGGTCCTGGGTTCGCGCACCTGCGGCAGGTCTACCATACGGGTGAAAATCCTTTTCGCGAGGGCACGACGCGCCGTGCGCATACCGTTGCCGACGGCGACACGAGCCGCGCCGCATGGTTTGCCGACATCCCCGAACGGGGTGAGTATGCGGTCTATGTGAGCTACGAATCGACGCCCGGAAGCGCCGACGACGCGCACTATACGGTGCATCACCTCGGCGGGGAGACTTCGTTCGCCGTCAATCAGACGATGGGCGGCGGCACGTGGATCTATCTGGGGCGTTTCTCTTTCGCTCCGGGGCATCGGGAGGTCGTGACCCTCTCGAACCGCTCGCGGCAGGCCGGGCGCATCGTTTCGGCTGATGCCGTGAAGATCGGCGGCGGTTACGGCAACGTCGCCCGCACGCCCTGCGACTCGCTGCGCTTGCCCGATACGGAGTATATCGAGGAGACGAGCGGTTATCCCCGTTTCTGCGAGGGGGCCCGCTACTGGCTCCAGTGGGCCGGATTCCCGGAAGGGGTTTACACGCCGAAGAACAATACCGACGACTATAAGGACGACTATATGTCGCGCGCCCACTGGGTCAACGCCCTGATGGGCGGTTCGGAACGCCTGCCCGATTCCGCGGGACTGCATATTCCGGTCGATATGGCGCTGGCGTTCCACTCGGATGCGGGCGTCCGCGACGGCGACGGCATTGTCGGCACGCTGGGTATCTACTACACCCGCGAGAACAAGGGTAAATTCCAGGGCGGGGCCGACCGCTACCGTTCGCGTGATTTGACGGACCTCGTGCAGGCGCAGGTCGTCGAGGATATCCGCCGTACGTTCGAGCCCGGCTGGCAGCGCCGCGGACTGTGGAACAGGGCCTATTACGAAGCGCGCGTCCCGGGTGTCCCGACGATGCTGCTGGAGCTGCTCTCGCACCAGAATTTCGCCGACATGCGGCTGGGCAGCGACCCGCGGTTCAAGTTTGTGGTGAGCCGTGCGATCTATAAGGGTATCTTGCGCTATATCAGCTCGCAATACGATTTACCTTATGTAGTGCAGCCGCTGCCCGTCGAGGCGTTCGCCGCGGAATTTACCGCCGCAGATCATGTGGCGCTGTCGTGGAGTCCGGTGATGGACCCGTTGGAAAAGAGCGCCGCGCCGACGGGTTATGTAGTTTATACGCGCGTGGACGACGGCGGTTTCGACAACGGCCGTCCGGTCGATAAGCCCTACCTGATCGTCGAACAGCAGCCGGGTCGTATATACAGCTACCGGGTGACGGCGGTGAATGAGGGCGGCGAGAGTTTCCCGAGCGAGACCCTTGCCGTGTGCCGGATGCCCGATGAAAAGGGAAGGGTGCTGATCGTTAACGGATTCGACCGCGTGAGCGCTCCGCTGAGCGAGCGGAACGATTCGCTCGCTGGATTCCGTACCGACCTCGACGGCGGGGTTCCCGACCGGCAGGACATCGCTTTTGTCGGGGCGCAGCACGTCTTCGACCTGGCGCAGGCCCGCTGCAATGTCGACAGCCTCGCCCTCGGGGCCTGCGGGTGCGATTTCGAGACCGATGTGATCGGCGGCAACACCTTCGACTATCCGGCCCTGCACGGGCGTTCCGTGGCAGCGGCGGGGTACTCCTTCTGCTCAGCGTCGCTGAAAGCCGTAGAGCGTGGCGAGGCGGCACTCGAACAATATCCGGCGGTCGATCTGATCCTCGGCAAACAGCGCACGACGACGATCGGCCGCGGCGTGCAGGAACCCGCGTTCGCGACCTTCTCGCCCGAACTCCAGGCTGTTCTGAGGCATTATCTCGCTGACGGCGGAACGCTCTTTGCGTCGGGCAGCTATGTTGCGTCCGACCTGTTGGCCGAAGGGGCTTCGGACCGGGACCGCACCTTTGCCCGCGAGGTGCTCCACCTCGATTCCGACGGTGGATATGCCTCCGGCCGCGGAAGGGTACGGGTCATGACTTCGCATCCGGACTTTTCGCGCGGCGAATATCGGTTCAATACCGGGTATGGCCGCCACCATTACATCGTCGAACAGGCCGATGCCCTGAAACCCGTGGGCACTGGGGCTTTTGCCGTGATGCGTTACGACGACAACGGCCGTACGGCAGGCGTAGCGTGCGACGCCGGGGGGCGTACTTTCGTGACGGGTTTCCCGTTCGAGTCGATCTCCGACGAGGTGCAGCGCGACCGGCTGATGCGTGACGTGCTGCGATTTTTGTCGGCTGGAAAATAAAAAATATGGAGATAAAACTGAGAACCGAACAGCCCGCCGATTACCGGGAAACGGAGAACGTTACGCGGGAGGCATTCTGGAACCACTTTTCACCCGGATGCAACGAGCACTACCTGTTGCATGTCATGCGCGACAGCCCGGCCTTCGTGCCCGAACTGGATCTTGTGGCGGAGCACGACGGGCGGATCGTCGGCAATGTCGTCTGCATGAAAGGAGTTATCCAGGGTGACGACGGCGTGAAATACGAGGTCCTGAGCCTCGGGCCGATCTCGGTCCTGCCGGAGTACCAGCGCAAGGGAATCGGCGGCAGGCTGATCGGGCGCACCCGCGAACTGGCCCGGGAGATGGGATTCCGGGCCGTGCTGCTCTGCGGCGATCCGGACTACTACCTGTATCAGGGTTTCGTCCCGGCCGAACTGCTCGGCATCCGGACTGCCGATGACATGTATGCCATGGCGCTCCATGTCTGCGAACTGTACGAAGGGGCCCTTTCCGGTGTCCGGGGCCGCTACGTCGAGGATTCGGCTTACGAGGTCGACGAAACTGCCGCCGAGGTTTTCGACCGGGAGTTTCCCGCGAAGGAGAAAGTTCGCGGCACGGCGTCGCAGGCGCGTTTCGACGAAATTGTCGTCGTGCGCAGGCCCGCAGATTGAAAATTGAGTTTAATCTTAACCAAATAAATTGATTATGTCGTTGGAACAACAGATTTCGAAAGGAATCATGGAGGCCATGAAGGCCAAGGATACGGTGCGCCTGAGCGCCCTGCGCAATGCGAAGAAATACATCATCGAGGCCAAGACCGCGGGTCCGGAAATCGCCGAACTGCCCGATGCCGACGTGCTGAAAATCATCTCCAAACTCGCCAAGCAGGGAACCGATTCGGCGGCGATCTTCACCGAGCAGAACCGTTCCGACCTGGCGTCGGAGGAGCTGGCCCAGGTAGCCGTTTTCCAGGAGTTTCTGCCCAAACAACTGAGCGCCGAGGAACTCGCTGCCGAAGTGAAGGCCATTATCGCCGAGGTCGGCGCATCGTCGATGAAGGAGATGGGCAAGGTGATGGGCGTCGCTTCGAAACGCCTCGCAGGCCGTGCCGACGGCAAGGACATTTCGGCCAAGGTCAAGGAGTTGCTGTCCTAAATGCACCTGCTGGAACACCTGCACCGCAATGTGAAGACCATTGCCATGCCTTCGGCCATGATCGTCGGTGCGCTGTTGTGCCGCCCGATCGCGGCGCTGGAGGTGTGGACGGGGCAGATGATCACCCCGACGTTGATCTTCCTGATGCTGTTCGTCACCTTCTGCCGCGTGAAACCCAGCCAGATGAAGCCTTCGATGCTTCATTTTTGGCTGTTGCTGGTTCAGGTCGTGGCCTGTGTCGGGATTTTCCTGCTCCTGCGGCCCCTGAACGGTATCCTGGCGCAGGGGGCGATGGTTTGCGTGCTGGCTCCCGTAGCGATGGCCGCGGTGGTTATCGGCGGCATGCTGGGGGCCAATGTCGCTACGATGGCGACTTACAGCCTTCTCTGCAACATGGCCGTCGCCCTGCTGGCGCCCGTGATCCTGACCTTTACGGGAACGGGTGCATGTACCTTTGCGCAAATTCTGGCCCGTATCGCGCCGCTGCTGGTGATGCCGTTCGCTGCGGCGCAGTTCTGCCGTATGGTTATTCCGAAGGCTGCGAAATGGGTCGGCGACCACAGTCAGATTTCGTTTTACATGTGGCTGGCTTCGCTGCTGGTCATCATCGGCCGCACGACGGCTTTCATCATCGACCTGCACGACGCTTCGCTTTCGACCGAACTGTGGCTGGCCTTCGCGGCGCTTGTGATCTGTCTTGCGCAGTTCAAGGTGGGCCGCATGCTGGGACGCCGTTACGGCGACGCTCCGGCGGGCGGCCAGTCGCTGGGCCAGAAAAACACGGTCCTCGCGGTGTGGATGGCCCAGTCGTTCCTCGACCCGATCGCCTCGATCGCGCCCACGGCTTACATCGTGTGGCAGAATTTCGTGAACTCCTATCAGTTGTGGAAAAAAGACAGGGAAGGGCGAATGAATTAACTATAAATAGCGTTTTATAGTTATTTATCCGCCTTTCTCTTATTCTCGCAGTTTTCTTGTTTCCTTCGGCAAGTTGTTTTTAGGCCGTACGATAGAAAAGTCGATTATTTTATCGTATATTTGCTAATATCCAAACGAAGAGGGCGTCGTATATGCCATATGGCGGTCTTGAATGAATTATGGCGACACGGAAAGCAGACTACAGAAGAGACGACGATCGGGAAACTGCGAAAACCGCATTGGATTACAATGCGGTTTTCGATGCAAGCCCTGTCGGTTTGGAATATTATGACAAAGACGGCATTTTGGTCGATATAAATGAAAGCGCGCTGCAGATTTATGGCTGTGGGGACAAGGAGCATTTATTGAAAAGCCGGATATGTCTTTATGACAACCCGAACTACAAATCGCAGATAAAGGACGAGTCCGACAGGTATCGCCCCTGTGTCTGTGATTTCTATTACGATTTCGACCTGCTTAAAAAGGAGAATTATTATTCGAACAGTACTCGTTCGGGCAAGATCCGGATCCAGAACAACATAAAGCCGATATTGAACGAACGGGGCGAAATCGAAGGGACGATTATTTCCACCCGGGACATCACGGAGGAGTCCAACCTGAGTTCCCGTTACGAACAGTTGCACAGGGAGCGGGAAACCATTGCCGAAACGCTTCCCGTCGGACTGGCCATATACGATAAAGACGGCTATCAGCAATTCATCAACCCTGCGCTGGCCTCTATTTTCGGCGTAGACGATATCGGGGCCCATTTGGCCAAACACATCAATCTGTTCGAAGACCCGATTATTCCCGACCACCTCAAGACTGAGATTCGCACCAACGACCTTACGGAGGCAAGTCTCGAATACAACCTGCAAACCGCGGCCCGGGAACGCTATTTCGAAACCGGGTTGTCCGAATCGATTTTCCTGAACTGCAAAGTCCGGAAAATAAAAGACAGCAACGGCGGCGTGCAGGCTATCATGCTGCTCGTCTCCGATGCGACCAATTATGAAAAGAAAAACCAGGAGTTGCAGGAAGCCCACCAGAACCTGACTTTGGCTTTGGATGCCGGGGATATGGCTGCCTGGATGTACGATATAGACAAGCGGATTTTCTACACCGTTCTGGGCAATGCCCTTGCCGGGGAAGGACTCACTTTTGAAGAAAACCTGAACAGGCTCCATCCCGACGATCACCGGATGCAGATTGAATTGTTGGAAGCTGTGATTCGGGGCGAAAAGGAAAAAGGGATCGCCGTATTCCGCTATTTGTCGGAGAACGGAGAATACCGTTATTACGAAAGCCAGATTATTCCAAGGAAGAAGAACGGTAAGATAATATGCCTCACCGGTACGCAGAAGGATGTGACCGAATGGTATGGCATGACCCAGGAGCTTAAAAAAATAAATAAGCAGAATGCGCTGATCCTCAATAATATCAATTCTGGGTTGGTGTATATTTCACCTGATTATAAGGTCATCTGGGAAAATGTCTCTTCCATCTTCCCGGTCCAGGCGGACGGCAAGCGATACTACGAGGCCGGAAAATTGTGCTACCGAAGCAGCCACGACTCGGATGCTCCGTGTCAGGGGTGTGCGATGATGCGGGCAATGGCGTCCAAGCATGTCGAGCATGCCGAATATACTATTCCGGGCGGCGTTTTCGAAATCTATGCCAATCCGGTGCTGAATGAACAGGGCGACGTGGAAGGTGTCATTCTCCGTATCGACAATATTACCCATCGCAAGCAGATTCAGAATGAGTTGGAAATGACCCGTAACGAAGCGCTTGCGGCCAAGGAAAAAGCGGAACAGTCGGATAAACTCAAATCGGTTTTCGTAGCCAATATGAGCCATGAAATACGGACTCCGCTCAATGCCATCGTCGGCTTTTCCGAGTTGCTCCATACGGCGGAAAGCGAGGAGGAAAAAGACGAGTTCTGGAAAATCATCTCTACCAATAACGACCTGCTGCTTACGCTCATCAACGATATCCTCGATCTTTCCAAGATCGAAGCCGGTTATGTCGACCTGGTAAAGGATGAGTTCGATTTGGCCGGTCTGTTTGGGGATTTGGGTGCTGTTTACAGCCAGAAGATGAATCCCGGGGTTTCTTTTGCCTGCGAGATTCCGAACGGGAATTACAATGTCTGCCTGGATAAAGGGCGCCTGAGTCAGATTGTGACCAACTTTGTCAACAATGCGATTAAATTCACGAAGAACGGTTCCATCCGAATCGGATATACCGTTGACGGTGGTCGATTGAGGGTTTATTGTACCGATACCGGGATCGGCATTCCGGAAGAGAGCCGGGAAAAAATATTCAACCGCTTCGAGAAGCTGAACGGCTTCGCCCAGGGAACCGGATTGGGACTCTCTATCTGCAAAGCGATTGTCGATGCGCAGGGCGGGAACATCGGGGTGGATTCCGAGGTCGGCAAAGGTTCTACATTCTGGGCGGAACTCCCGCTGTAACGGTAATTTTGCGGTTGCCAACCCGCTGAACAGGGCATTTATTAAATTTCGTGACCGGCGGCGTCACGATAAATCAGTGAACGGTATAGGGCTTATCCGCTAACAAGTTTTGCCTGCAACATCATTTGACCGTGCGTCCAAGAAACGCACGGTCTGCGCTTTTTTACTATTTCACATCCTGATGCCAGTTTTTTTACTTGACCTTCTCTGCGGATAACGGGACGGATACAAAGAGGCAATCGCTGAATAATTATGTTTTTTGAGGTTTTGCAACCTCGAAATCCCTCATTTAACCCTTGAAAGTGTTTGTTAGGATTTTTGTGCGCTAATATTGCTGATTGTCAAGTATTTGTCGTGTTGTTTGTTAGCGGCTGTTTTCGTCGGGCGAACGGAATAATAAATTATTTTT
This sequence comes from Alistipes montrealensis, assembly GCF_018362775.1. Lineage (GTDB taxonomy): Bacteria > Bacteroidota > Bacteroidia > Bacteroidales > Rikenellaceae > Alistipes > Alistipes montrealensis. The sequence continues at coordinate 295,472 of NZ_JAGYXY010000003.1, read as the reverse complement.
GGTATGGTAGACAGATGGGGTATCTTCCCGCTCTGCCGATATGTCGTATCCATAAAATTCATTCTTGACCCATGAGAAAAATCGCCGTTTTTATCTGTCTCTGCCTGTCAGGCAAGGAGGCTTATTCTCAATCGGAGGCTTTCTCGCCCACCGTAATTCCGCCCGCGACGGCGGAGATCATCAAGTTTATTGACCATCCGGTCGATCTCGCCTATGGTCTTGCAAGCGTCGAGATACCCCTGTACGTCATCAAGCAGGGCGATATCGAAATTCCCCTCTCGATAAAATACCACGGAGCGGGACTTAAGGTGAATGAACTGAACAACCGGATAGGCTCGGGCTGGAGCCTTGATTTCGGACCGTCCTTGGGCCGTAAGATAAACAGTATGCCCGATGATTATTGTTATATGCGTAATGGCGGCTGGAAGAAGTACCGCGATCGCCTTACCTATCTAAGATACCTTGCCGAAGGGGTGGAAGACGAGTATCCGGACGTATATTATTACAAACTGTTGTCCAACTCGGGAAAATTCGTCTTCAACCGGGGATCTTCCTCGGACTATAAGGATCCGGTCATCGAGACTATTCCCTTCGAGCCGGTGAAAGTAACTACCGCCAATAACAATACCGATCTTTCGGCTTTCAATATCTGGGATGACAAAGGCTATTTTTACCGGTTCGGAGTGTCGTTGAAAGGTTCGGGTATTTATGCCTACGACCGGAATGCTTCGTCCCTCTGCACTTCCTGGAAAATCATGGAGGTGGTCTCTCCGGACAAGGCTGACACCGTTTCGTTCGGATACACCAAGGAGGATTACAACATCTACCTGCCGTCGATCGACGACTATGTTACCGTGGAAGATATTTATAAGGCGACCCCGGGGTATATAGATATGGACAGGGCTGTTAAATATTACGGTATTCAGTATCTGAAGTTTCCTTTCATGACCGAGCGGACCGGGGCTTCAAGGGTACGGGTGTCCAATATCCTGGAAGACGAAAAAAATGAGGTTAGCTGTTATTCACCGCCCGAATATGCCACCCCTTCGGCCAATACCTTGTCGCATGAAAGGTATCTTACCTCTGTCGAATCCAGAACCGTGCGAGTAGATATTTTTAAGGCTGCGGGCTCGGTTACCAATCACATTGAAAAGATAACCGTTACCGACAAGGCGACCAATAAAGTTATTAAAACGATTGAGTTTACCCACTCCGCCTTCAATCCGCCCGCAGAGAACCCGTATTCGAAAAAGAAATTGGACGAAATACGTATTTACGGCGAAAATCACCGGTTGGATCAAACGTACAGTTTCGATTACTATAATCCCCAAGGTGTTCCGGCGGCCAATTGCAGGGGCGTCGACCATTGGGGGTATTACACCGGCATCAATCCATCCACGGCAGTACCCTTACAGGAGATCGACTGCCTGTATTACCACGAGGACGGCGGTTGGGCGGGGTCCGATACGCGTCATTTGCAAATAGGGAGCGCCGGCAAATCTCCGAATGACTGCTCCCAATACGGTCTTTTGAAGTCGGTGACCTTTCCGACCGGACGAAAATCGACTTTCCATTACGAGCAGAACCGGCGAAAGGATTATGACGGTGCTGTGGAGTTAACAGGAGGGAACCGTATCGGGAAGATCGAGGAGTTCGATCCGGTGAGCGGCGCTACCGTGACGCGAACCTTCAAGTACGGCCTGAACGAGGACGGAGGAGGGTATCTTAGCCGTGAAGTAACGCTGGACGATTATATGTATGAATACCTTAATTACGGATATCCGAGCGATATGGAAAGTTATACGCTGGCGGATATTACCCGGATCAGGATTTATACCCCTACGCCTTTGAACAACCTGTTTTTTCAGAACGGGGCGGTCGTTTGTTACGACTATGTTACGGAATACGTGGACGGAAAAGGGAAAACGGAGTACGTTTATGATGTCGGAGGAGGTTCCTCCTCGTCCCGGATTCCCGGCACTACGCTGGTCGCAGATATCGAGTCGGGATGGATGCGTGGCAAATTGCTGCAAAAAACCGAATATAAGTACAATCCTAAAACGAGCGACTACTGTCCTATCAGAATGGAGACGAACGAATACGCGTTCTACAAAAACAAATCCATTCCGTTCGGAATGTGTTATGCTGCGGCGAGGTCGAGATACCCGGATTTCCCCGACAATGTGCTCAAAAGCGAAGGCTATGTCCTTCCCGGAGAGTACGGCTTGTCCTATCATGCGTCTTATTCGATTTCGACGGGCTGCAACAGGCTGACTAAACAGACGATCCGGACGTTCGACGAGAACAAGACTTCGACCAAAAGTGTTGTCTATGTATACGGCAATCCGGATCACATGTATCCTACGAGAGAAACGGTGCAGGCCGATCCCTATCCCGTGGTGACGGACTACAAGTATCCCCAGGATCTGACGTTCGCCGATTCCCGGGAAGAGGCGGGGCGTACCGGGTTGATAAACAATAATATACTTTCAACCGTGTTGCTGGCTGAAAAATCCGTTTCCGGTAAAACGTGGTTTACCAAAACGAAATACCTGAATACGGACAGCAATCCGATACCCCGTGCCGTGAGCATTTCGGAGGGTCCCGGATTGAATCGACTGCGCATGACGCAGCGTGTCGACAAGTTCGACGTGATGGGGAATCCCGTGCAGATCACCGACAATGAAAAAACGTCCGTTTACCTGTGGGGATACGGCGGCCGCCGGTTGATCGCCGAGATACGGAATGCCACCTATGCAGAGGTAAGCGCCTCGTTGGGCCAGTCTGTGATAAACCGCATGCTTACCGGACTCTTCCCGGGCGTCAGCGATCTGCTCAGCCTCAATAATTTGAGGACCCGGCTTCCCGGTGCGTTGGTAACGACCCTTGAATACAAACCTTCCGTGGGTATCAGCCGTATAACCGATCCCCGGGGGAAATGCACAAACTACGAGTACGATCATGCGGGACGATTGAGTAAAGTCCTGGATCATGAAAACAACATTCTGGAAGAGTACCAATACAACTATTGCCAATAATACCATGAAAAGATATATTGCATTTTTCATGCTCAGCCTGCCGATAGGGGCGAGTGTGGAAGTCTCGGCAGCAGTCGTTTGCCCGTCACCGGCGACCGATTCCCTCGGCAGGAGTGCAGTCTATGCCGCTTCGCCGTCTTTATCCCTTTCCGGCGATCGTAACTATGTGCTTCAAAAGAGATACACCGCAAAGCAGGCCGGAAATCCCATAAATACGATCAGTTATTACGACGCTTTCGGCCGGCTTTCCCAGACGATCGAGATGGAGTTCACTCCCGAGGGTCGGGACGCAGTCTGTTTCAACGAGTATCTGCGCACGCAATCCCTGGCGAAAGATACGCAATGGCTGCCGTGGATCATGCAAGGAAACGGCGCGTTCAATACGCTGACCTCCCCGTTAAAGGAGAGTATCTGTGACTATCACGGCGATTCGGCGCCGTTTGCGACGACCTATTACGAAGCCTCTCCGGGAAATAATCCCGTGGCGCAGTACAAGCCCGGGTACGATACGTTTACCGACGAAGAGCATATGATTCCACAGCCCGGAGAGTTATCTGTCTGGCAGCCGATCGGGGGTAATACGGAGGCGGATATTTTGAGGATTCAATCAGCCGAAAACGGCTATTATGCTTATTTCGAAGATTGCTTTTCTCCCGGAGAGTTAACCGTGAGTAAACTGGAAGGTGAAAACAGAAAAGAAATTTTTGTATACAAAGACCTGTCGTCGAAAATAGTGATGTCGAGAGTGTTTGGAGAGAATGGAGAATCTCTGGATACTTATTATGTTTATAATGAATCCGGTCCGAGTCTGGTCATTACACCGGAACTGATCCCGCTTCTTAAAAAATATACTTATATGGATCCTTCTGATATGGAACGGGCATCATCCGGTTATGCCTATGTCTATGATCGGTATAATCGGATAACGGAGAAAAAAGTACCCGGAACGGATGTATGGACCGTGATTATTTATAACAAAGCCGGCCAGGTCGTCCTGTATTCTGCAGACGGCTGTCCGTCTGACGGTAATTTGATTTATTTTACCTATGACAACTCCGGTAAAGTGTCCGGGAAGAGCGAGGTCTCTACTTCGCTCAATATGATGTATGAAATCAGAGATCGGTTTTACGCTTCCACAGCCTCCGAGAAGCCCGATCTGTGGAACCTGTTCACCAAAAATGAATTCTCGTACGTAGGGCCGTATGACGGCGATGTGGCGATAAATACGGGTTATGAGCATCCCGATCCCGAAGATTTGTCGGGAATACCGTCCGAAAAATTGCCGGCACATCCCGGGCATTCTGCGGAATTCAGCGAAGGACTTAACGACGGCGGTTGGAATTGCGTGAAACTGGCGCTGAATGAAGCTGCCGACGGCGTCCGGATCGACGGATATTATGGGTCGGGCGAGCTTGTTGCGAGCAGATCGGCGGATGAAGACGGCCGGAAGAGTTTCCTTTTCAGGGATCAACTGGGGAGAGATGTTCTTTCGAGAAGGATCGGGGATGGCGGCGCGTATTTCGATACCTATTATGTGTATGACGAATTGGGCAATCTCGCCATGGTCTTTCCTCCGGCGCTGGATTCTTTGCTCAGGAGTCGGATTGATATGAGTGTCGACGATCCGAAGTTCGCGCAATACGGTTATGCGTACAGGTATGACCCCTATAATCGTGTCGTGGAACGCAAACTTCCGGGAGCCGGATGGATTTATCAGGTTTACGATAACGCCGACCGTCTTGTATTGACTCAAGACGGGGAGCAGCGGCTCCGGAACGAGTGGACTTATTGTGTTTATGACAAACTGGGCCGCGTCGTTTCCCGAAGTCTGGTCCGGAATGGCGGTTCATTGTCGAGGGCGGTCCTGCAAGCCCGTTACGATGCCGCGGACTTCGATAATTCCTATCCGGTTTTGGGTGGATCGGATAATCCCTACAAACCGTTTCCGACAAACGAATTCGTATTGATCGACATTCTGTCCGACGACAGATACGGGGGCTATGAGTATCTGCCCGTTTGGAGCGGGGCATCCGTCCGTCCGTTCCAGTCCGGTATTTCGGCGTTCGAAATTCCCTCTTATCTGGCGTTTTCTCCTGTGGATGACGTAGTTATCGATTCAGATGTCGACAACCGTACGACAGGCCTGAAGGTCTATGACAGACAATTAATGCTGAACCCTGCAAACGATGGGATTTCGCAGGCGTATGTCGAGCGGGCTTATTATTACGACAGCAAAGGCCGGATTGTTCAGACGGTCGAACGAAACCACCTGGGCGGCATCAGCCGGACGAGCGTCAAGTACGATTTCGTGGGAAATATCCTTGCGCAGTGCGAATCGCATCAAACGGAAGCCGGTGATACGCCGCCGGATACGAAGACCACCCGGTTCGGCTATGATCTTCGGGGACGGTTGTTGTCCGAGGTTTCGATTCTCGATGGCAGCGCTCCGGCTGTTGTGCGTTACGGTTATGATGATCAGGGGCGTCTCGTTACCAAGACGTGTGGCGAAACGAGCGTCAGCGCCAAAGTCCGGGTAGACAGTACCCGTTGGCTGAAGGTCGATACGTCCAAACCCCTGAAAACGAACTGGTCGGTTTCGGACATTATGGTTTACGGCTCTTCCTCCCATTTTTCCGATTACGATATTTACGATTTTGTAATCGAAGACGACAGCGACGTAATCAATCCCGAATACTTTATCTGTACGGACGCCTCCAATAGCCGGATCGAATATTACTATCTTCCGCAGATGGAGAAACTCAATTCGGAGATCGTCTCCTGGGCCATTGCGATGTACTGCGACTTTACATGGGACAAATCGCCCAGGCTCGAAGTCGTTACGATTCCGTTCCCGGGCGCAGGCGTCGGGCTCTCGGAAGTGGACGTGTATCGGGAAAGCACCGGCGCGGGTCTGACCGAAGAGTTCGGGTACACGCTTCAGGGTTGGCTCTCGGAGCAGCGCGGCGACAGGTTCGGAATGCGGCTCCGTTACTATGATCCGCAGCATTCGGATACGAAGCCGAGCTATACGGGTAATATCACCGAGTGGGATTGGCAGCACCGGGGACCCGACATTGCCGACTCCCAGCCAAACACCTATTGCTTCGCTTACGACGCTCTGTCGCGACTGACGGATACCCGGCAGTATATTGCGGGCGTTCCGGACGACCGGTTTGTTGAAAAAGGTCTGTCCTACGATCGTAACGGCAATATACTGACGCTAAAGCGGACCTCCGGCGGTGTGATTGCCGACAGCCTTGTCTATAGTTACTCGGGCAATCAGTTGACTGCGTTGTCCGGCACGATCTCTCCCTTCGACTACACTTACGACGCCAACGGAAATATGACGTACGACGGAGCGAATAACCTCGATCTTACGTACAACCTGCTGAATCTGACCGAAAAAGTTAGCGGATCGGATGGAATTGAAGCAAACTATTCGTATCTTTCGGATGGCACAAAACTCTCGGCGACGGATGCCTCCGGCAATGGGTTGTTTTATCTGGGTTCTTTGGTATATAGGAAGCAGGGCGGTAAACTTTCGCTTGAAAGCGGATCTTTCGGCGGGGGCCGGTTTGTCGCGACGGCTTCGGGGCTGTCGCCTGTTTACCATCTGACCGACCATCTGGGCAGCGTTCGTGTCGTGTTTGATGCCGACGGCGAAATCCTCGAGCGCAACGACTACTACGCCTTCGGTCTTCGCTGGGACAATTCCGCATCTCCGATCTCCGACAACCGTTACCGCTACAACGGCAAAGAAGAGCAGGCATTTGTAAATGTTCCCTATACCGATTACGGCGCACGGATGTACGATCCGAAATACCGGCTCGGTTGGGGAAGCGTAGATCCGTTGGCGGAAAAATATTATCCGGTTGGTCCGTATGTTTTTTGTTTGAATAATTCAATTCGTCTTATTGATCCGGATGGTAGAAAAGTTTATTTTGCAGATGGGGTATCTCAAGAATTTAAAGATAAATTTACTGCTACAATCAGATACATGAATAGTAAAGGAACTTCGGGGAATATGGCAAAATTAGAAGCTTCGGAGAATGTATATTACATAAACGAAGCTAAATCTGTATATAAAACAAATTTTAATACTAAGACTAAAACTATAAATTGGGATCCTAATCATTTGGTATTAACAGACGAAGGTATTCTAATGTCTCCTGCTACAGCATTGGCACATGAAGCTGATCATGCTCAGAGATATGATAAGGTTGTGCGGGAGAATGATGATTCTGCTAAAAAAGAATATAATGATTCGATAAAACCTAATTCCGACAACCAATATTCAACTAAAGAAGAAAGACGTGTTATTCAAGGGGCAGAACAAAGTGCAGCCCGTAAACATGGCGATATAAATGCAAAACAAACAACGCGAAAAAATCATAAGGGAACACAAGCTAATTTGAATGTTTCTAATATGAAACCGGGCGAAATCTCAAAAAAAATATATGAATCAAATAATCAATACATAATTAACTAAGTTCGCATGATGAAACTAATAGCTTATATAATCCCGGTGATCTGTTTTTTGCTTGCTGTAAGTTGCCGCGAGAAGAATGTCGGTGATAAAAATTTCGAGAAAGTAATTATTTATTACAATTCTAATACGGTTCCGTGGGGGCTAATGAAAGTTATTGATGTTTCAGTCGGCGATTTTCTTCAAGATAGTCTCAATCTGCGTAAATTAGTGTTGACAGATAAGGATTCATTGCGGCATATTTCTGAAATCATAAATAGTTCCGAATTTTCTCGTCTTAAAGTAAATGATTATGTCGACACATCGATAGCCGTCTTGTTACATTTTAAAGACCGGATCGATACTCTTGCAACTGATGCTTTTCCACGGTCTCCCATTCAATATAATGATATGACTTTTACAGATAGTATGCTGATATATTATTTTATCGATATTATTCGGGAACATGACTCGTTGTGGGATAATGACGCGGAGGACTATTATTACAATGAAACGTATAATTCTCTTCCCCGATCTATATTTGACTAATACGCTTGCTTTGCCCCTTCTATATTCGAAAAAATGTAGAAAATGCTTGGTCAAAAATATTTTGACAGGCATTCAAAAGACTAAGATCAAAAAGAAATCCCATCAATCTTTCACATGATGGGATTTCTTTTTGTATAGTATTTTCGATCTTACTTACAACCGGCTGCATCTGACCGAAAAAATCTCCGGGATCGGCAGGTGTTTTTAAATGCGCTTTTGCTACCTTTGTTATCGTTGCGCTAAATTTATTGGGAACAATGGTAAAAAACAGAATTTATCCCCGTGAAGGGGACCTGCAAACCGTCTATCTGAAAGAGGTGGTCCGCAATCCGAATATCGAGGTCGGGGAATATACGATTTACAACGATTTTGTGAACGACCCCAAGAAGTTCGAGCGCAACAACGTCCTTTACCATTATCCCGTCAACGGCGACAGGCTGGCTATCGGCCGCTTTTGCTCGCTGGCCTGCGGCGTGCGGTTCCTGTTCAACAGCGCCAACCATACGCTGGGGTCGTTGTCGACCTATCCGTTCCCGATTTTCTGGGGCGAGGAGTGGGGGGGGGTCGACAAGTCGGAAGTGGCTTCGGCGTGGGATAACCGGGGCGACATCGTCGTCGGTAACGACGTGTGGATCGGTTACGAGGCCGTCGTGATGGCGGGGGTTACGATCGGCGACGGGGCGATCGTCGCTTCGCGGGCTGTCGTGACACGCGACGTACCTCCCTATGCCATTGTGGGCGGTGTGCCCGCCAAGATGATCAAATACCGGTTCGACGACGACACGATCCGGCGCCTGCTCGAAATCCGGTGGTGGGAGTGGCCGGCCGGAAAAATCCGTAAGGCCCTGCCGTTTATCCGCAGCGGGGCCGTCGGCGAACTGTCGCTATTTGCGGAAAATGAAATAGACGGCCAGGATCAGGCAGACGAACCCTGCGACATGGTTCCACCGGAAGGTATCGGACTTCATAAAGAGTAACGCGAAGAGAGCGAATACCGTAAGCGATACCACCTCCTGTATTACTTTAAGCTCCCACAGCGAGAACGGACCGCCGAATTCGGCGCTTCCGATGCGGTTGGCCGGGACCTGGAAGCAGTATTCAAACAGCGCGATGCCCCAGCTCAGCAGGACGATGGCGAGGATTCCGAACCGTTCGAGCCTGGATTTGAAGGCGATATGGCCGTACCATGCCAGCGTCATGAAGGCGTTGGAGACGACGAGCAGCAGAATGGTGGTAATTCCCTTGAACATGACACGCGTTTTTGACCGCGCAAAAGTAGCAAAATTTTGCATACGGCGTTCTTTCTGCCGCGAAAATTATTGCGACCCGTTTTCAGGCTCCGGATGGGCGCCCTTTCAGGCTAGCAGCGCGTCGATGTCGGTGATGTCGGCAAAGGTGTCGACGACGATGTCGGCCAGCGATTCGCCCTCCAGTACCTTGCGCGGAAGGGTTGTCGTAAGGGCTACGGTCCGGCCTGCGCCTGCGCGCCGGGCCGCCTCGAATCCGGCCCTGGCGTCTTCGAAGATCACACAGTCGGCGGGCGATACGCCCAGCGCTGCGGCTGCCGTCAGGTAAATCTCCGGATCGGGCTTGCAGTGCGCTACCATGTCGCCCGAAATCTTCACCCCGAACCAGGGATTCAGGCCGCACTTATCGAGCACGAAATCGACGTTGGCTTTGCAGCCCGACGAACCCACGGCGCACGGAATCCCCGCGGCGTGGAGTTTTTCGAGCAATTCGACCAACCCGTCGACGGGGCGGATATCCGGGGCGTATATTTCGCGGTAGATGGCCTCCTTCTCGTCGGCCAGTGCCGCGAGTCCTTTTTCGCGGATCACCTCCTCGGGCATTACCAGGCGCATGATGTCGTCGTTGCCCATGCCGAAGCCGTTGTCGAGTTTCTCTTTCCAGCCGGTTACCCCGTAGCGGGCGCAAAAGATTTCGAACGCCCGGACGTGTACCGGGGAGTTGTCGACCAGTGTGCCGTCCATATCGAATATAGCTGCTTTCTTCATCGTGGTTCAGAGTTTTGAGCCGTAAAGATAGGCAAAATCCCCGACACGCCGGCTGCGGCCTGTCAGAATTTGAGTCGCAGGCTCAGGTTGACGGCGAAGTTCTGGATGTCCTGCCCGGGTTTCGGATCGCGGTGGGTGATTCGCCAGATGCAGTCCACGCGGAAGAGTTTGAATATATTCTCCACGCCGAACCCCGCTTCGACATACGGGTCCGACACCGAAGTCATGCCCACGGGGAAGAGCAGGTCGGCCCCGGTCCCGGCCAGCGACCCGTTGTTTTCGCGCGATAGCGTGCCCCAGACCCCTTTGCATACCAGTACTTCGCGCCATTTCAGCTTCTTGATCAGCGGCAGGCGTCCCAGCAGGATGCCGTTGAAATGGTGCTCCCAGAACCACGACACCCACGTATCCGAGGCGAACTCGTAGAAATTCATGCACGAGAAGGCATAAGGGTCGTAGAAATAGGTTCCGTTGCCTTCGTGGAGTTTGAGCAGTTGGTAGGGAACTTTGCCGAAGATGCGTCCGCCCTGCACCGTGATGTCCGAATAGCCGATCGGCGGCAGTTCGGGGCGGTAGCGGAGGGCTCCTTCGAGGCGGTAGTATTCGTAGCTGCCGCGCAGCACGTCGGGAATCCCGGCCGAGAATCCGAGTGTCAGGATCGGATAGACGGAACCCATGTGCTGCTTGTCGAAGGGCATGCGGTAGACGGTTTCATTTTTCGAGAGGCGGATGCCGACGTGCACCGCGGCGTCGGACACCGAGTTGACGAGTGTGCCGTCGGGCCGCAGCATCGGCACGTAGCGGTTGGCGAAGATACGCTGCATGCGTGCTCCGGCAAAGGTGCTTACGCCGTGACACCATTCGTGTTCGTAGACCGCTTCTCCGCGGTTGACCATCGAAAGCCGCTGGTCGCCGCGCGAGAGGATCGACGAAAGTATATTACTCTCGGTCAGGGCGTTTTGCCCGGCGCCCAACTGCATCACGTCGTGCCTGGCCGTGAAGGTCAGCTTGCGGGTCAGGTGGCGGTTGAAGGCCAGTTCGACGCTGCCTCCGCCCTTCACGTCCTCGTCGCGCGTGCCGTAGGCCACATAGCCCCCGACGCGCACCGTGCGGCTCACGTTTGTCGTCGTGCGGCCTCCCAGTTGCATGCGGAAGCCTTCGAGCTTGTTGAAACTGGCCAGTTTGTAGTAAGGGCCGATACCGATGTATTTCGTATTCCAGTAGCCGACGATCACCGTGTTGATGAACGTGTAGATATTCCGGTAGAGCGGTACGTGCTGTACCGAGTCGACCATGGCGTAGATTCCTTTCTCCTTTTCGCTCAGTTCGTAGGGACGTATCTGTGCCCAGAACTCCTCTTTGTTGTGTTCGGGCTGTTCGTCCCGTACCACGACGTTGTTGTCCATGCGCAGAATCTCGTCGGGAAGCGGCTGGCCGATACGTACGTCGGAATAAGCTACCTCGCGCGTGCCGATAAACGAGGTGAGTTTCGACGAATCGGCCGTCGCGATAGAGAACTCCGCCGCCACGCGGTCGCGGACACGGAACCAGCGGCCTTCTGCGGTAGGGCGGTTCTCGTTGTCGAGCATCAGGTGTTTGACCCAGTTGACGTTAACGCCTTTGGGCATGCGTGCCGAAGCCGACTGGAGGGCATAGGTCGCCGAATCGATGTTGACTTCGCCGTCGAGCACCGGGGTGGTAAGGCGTTTGGGATGGAACCGGATTTTGTAGACCTTACGTCCTTCGGTCACCACGCTGTCCACCAGGAAATAGTTGTAGAACGCCCGTCCGCCGTCGGCCAGCGGGCTGGCGAAGCGCACGTTGAAGATGTCGATGAAATTGTTGTAGAAATTCACGTCGCCGTGCATGCCGCCCGTGAACTGCGCCATGGCGAAGTTGTCCTCGACGCCCGAGATGCGGCTGGCGCGGATCACCTCGCGTTTGAATGCCGGACGGCTGCTGCGGTAGAGGTCGGCCGTGGCTTCGGAGATCATCGCCGGGAGGTAGGCCTGTCCCGTGAGCGCCGAGGTGTCCACGTAGTCGAAGACGAACCCGAAGTTGCGCTGGAGCCGTTTGCTCCGGAACTGCGGTTTGATGTTCGCAAGGTCCAGTTCCATCTTGGTGTAGGTGCGGCAGCTGTACGTGTCGTACTGATCGGGATCGTTCCGGGGTTTGTTGCGTATAACGCCGTCGAGAATGGGGTAGGCGGGGTTCGCTCCCGGGGTGATGACCACCTGCCCGATGCCGAATTCCACGGCTTCGAGGGCGAAATCCACGTGGTTGAAACTTCCCGGTGTCAGCGGCAGGGTCTGCGTGGCGTAGCCGACCATCGAGGCCTGCACGCGGCTCACGGTATCGCGCGTTTCGAGGGCGTAGATGCCCTGTTCGTCGGTCGTGATTCCTATTGTGGTTCCCGGAAATACGACGCTGACGAATTGCAGGGGTTTTCCGTCCGCGGCATCGGTCACCTGTCCGCGCACACGCGTCGTTTGCGCCGAAGCGCCGACGGCCCAGAAAAGTCCGGCCAGTAATATGATTATCCGTAGCTGCATGACCCGGCAAATGTAGCAAAAAAGCGCATATTCGGGTAATTTAAACTACCTTTGCGGCAGATAAGAAGATAAAAGGAACAATATGGCACATACGAAAGTTGAAAAGACGAATGCCGCACGGTTGCTCGACCGTGCAAAGGTCGCTTATGAACTGGTTCCCTACGAGGTTGACGAGGAACACCTGGCCGCAACGCACGTCGCCCGGCAGTTGGGCGAAGACATTGAGTCGGTTTTCAAGACTCTCGTGCTCAGGGGCGACCGCACGGGCTATTTCGTCTGTGTCGTGCCTGGCCACCACGAAGTCGACCTGAAAGCCGCCGCAAAGGTTTCGGGGAATAAAAAAGTGGATTTGATCCCGATGAAGGACCTGCTGCCGGTGACGGGGTATATCCGCGGCGGATGCTCGCCCGTCGGCATGAAAAAGCCGTTTCCGACCTACATTCACAGCACGGCCGCCGGACATCCCTTTATCTACATCAGTGCGGGCGTGCGCGGGCTGCAATTCAAAATCGCCCCTTCCGACCTGGCGGCCTATGTACGGGCGACGCTGGCCGACATCAGCCGCGAGGGATAGTTTTCAGAAATCCGGAGTTTCCTGCATTTTTTCGGGCGACGTTCCCGCGAAAGTGCCATACGGATGTTTTCGGGACTACCTCCCGGTATACATTTCTTCGTAATACCGTTCGTACTCCCCGGAGGTGATTTTATCCATCCACTCCTGGTTGGCGAGATACCACCGCACGGTCTTTTCGATGCCTTCCTCGAATTGCAGCGAAGGTTCCCAGCCCAATTCCTCCTTGAGTTTGCGCGAGTCGATCGCGTAGCGCAGGTCGTGTCCCGCACGGTCGGTGACGTAGGTGATCAGCTTCTCCGAAGTGCCCTCGGGCCGTCCCAGCAGACGGTCCACCGTCCGGATGATTACCCGGATCAGGTCGATGTTCCGCCATTCGTTGAACCCGCCGATGTTGTACGTTTCGCCGTTGCGCCCTTTGTGGAAAATCAGGTCGATGGCCCGCGCGTGGTCCTCGACGTAGAGCCAGTCGCGGACGTTCTCGCCTTTGCCGTAGACCGGCAGCGGCTTTTCGTGCCGGATGTTGTTGATGAACAGCGGGATGAGTTTCTCGGGGAACTGGTACGGTCCGTAGTTGTTCGAACAGTTCGTCACCACGGCCGGAAGTCCGTACGTGTCGTGAAACGCCCGCACGAAGTGGTCCGACGAGGCTTTCGACGCTGAATAGGGCGAGTGCGGGTCATAACGGGTCTGTTCGGTGAAGAGCGTCCCGTCGAATTGCAGGGCTCCGTAGACCTCGTCGGTCGAGATATGGTAGAAACGTCTGCCTTCCCATGCGCCGTTCCAATGCTCTTTGGCGGCTTGCAGGAGCGCCAGCGTTCCCATCACGTTGGTCCGTGCGAAGGTGAACGGGTCGCGGATCGAGCGGTCGACGTGGCTTTCGGCCGCAAGGTGGATCACCCCGTCGAAATCGTATTTTGCAAACAGGCTGTACATTGCGTCGTAATCGCAGATGTCGGCCTTGACGAAGGTGTAGTTGGGGCGGTCCTCGATGTCCCGGAGGTTTGCGAGGTTTCCCGCATAGGTCAGCTTGTCGAGGTTGACGATGCGGTAATCGGGGTATTTTTCGACGAACAGCCGCACGACGTGCGACCCGATGAATCCGGCGCCGCCGGTGATCAGGATACTGCGTTTCATAGCCGGTTATTTGGTTGTTTTCTTGTTTTCTGCGCGTTTTTCCCGCCAGCGGCGCCAACGCCACCATCGCATCTTTGCCGCGTATTTCAAAATAAGGAAAAGACGCTGGTTTCCGATCGCCTGTCTTTTCAGGCGGTCTTTCGGGTCGAGCCAGCTTCCCGCGCAGTGGTGGAAAGCCATCGTGCGCAGGCGCAGCAGGTGGATGCAGCTCGGCAGCAGGCTGTTCCGGCCGATGTATAGTTTCTCCCCGGCGTCCGTGTCGAGTATCTGGGTTTTGTCCAGATAGCGGAATCCGTGCCGTTCGGCGATCTTGGCCGTAACCAGCGGCATGGTGAGGTCCACGCGCAGCGTGCCGTCCGGCTCGCGGAAATGGTGTCCTTCGTAATAGTCCATACACTCGCGGATGAACCGGCTTCCTTGCGCCGCGCCCATGATGGCAGCCTGCAACCCGTATGCCGGGACGAAAGCGTCGCGGTCGAAGGGGACGCCCTGTGCGTCGACCGGGACCTCGGCGCGCTTATAGTGGATCGGGCTGTATTCGCCTGCGGTGAAGAAGTCGTAGCCCAGCAGTTTGTCGAACGACTTGAGCACTTCGACATCCGAATCGAGGTAGATGCCGCCCTCGGTGTAGAGGGCGTAGAGCCGGATGTAATCCGCAGCAAAGGCCCATTTGCGCCCCTCTACGGCCTCCTCGACCCATTTGACGGCGTGGATGTCGAAGTTCTCCTGCGTCCAGCATTTGAGCGTGTAGTCCGGCAGGCGGCGTTTCCAGCTCGCCATGCACTCCTGTAAAAATGCCGGAACGGGTTCGCCGCTCAGCCAGCACCAGTGGATGATCTTGGGTATTCGGTTTTCGCGTTTCATCGCAGCATGTTTTTCAGGCAGTAGAGCATCGACTCCCGCCAGTGGGGGATTTCGACGCCGAACGTGGTTTTGACCTTGGTTTTGTCCAGCACCGAGTAGGCCGGGCGGGCGGCTTTGGTCGGGAATTCCGACGTGTGGCAGGGCATGATGCGGCATTTGTCGTGCCCGACGGCGGCCGCAATCTCCACGGCGAAGTCGTACCACGAGCATACGCCCTCGTTCGTAAAGTGGTAAAGTCCTTCGTTTCCGGCAAAATAACCGCCCTCGATGATCGAGAAGATCGTCATGGCCAGGTCACCGGCATAGGTCGGGGTTCCCACCTGGTCGAAGACTACGTTCATGTGCTCTTTTTCGCCCGTCAGGCGCAGCATCGTTTTCAGGAAATTGTTCCCGTACTCGGAGTAGAGCCACGCCGTGCGGAAGATCAGGTATTTGCACCCCGACTCCTCGACGGCCTTCTCCCCCGCGAGTTTCGTACGCCCGTAGGCTCCGAGCGGCGAGGTCACCGCCTCTTCGGCGTAGGGGCGGTGGGCCGTGCCGTCGAAGACGTAGTCCGTCGAGACGTGGATCAGCGTCGCCCCGGCCGCAGCCGCGGCTTTCGCAAGGTTTTTCACGGCTTCGCAGTTCAGCCGTTCGGCAGCCTCTTCGTCCTCTTCGGCCCGCTCCACATTGGTGTAGGCCGCACAGTTGACGATCACTTCGACGGCGTTTTGTCCGACGGCCTGCCGCACGGCCCCGGCGTCGGTGATGTCCAGTTCCGCTACGTCGGTAAACAGGTAGTTGTTGGGCGATACGGCGCTGAGCCGCTGCATTTCACGGCCCAACTGGCCGTTGGCGCCCGTTACGAGTATATTCATAATTGGGAGTATTCGAATAGTTCCGGGGCGTCCTCGAGCAGCGGGTTGCGGCGGTCTTTCTCCGAAAGGAGGATGTCGCCGGCCGGAAGCTGCCAGTCGATCGCGAGCGCAGGATCGTCCCACGCGATGCCGCCCTCGTTGCCGGGAGCGTAGTAGTTGTCGCACTTATATTGGAATATGGCCTCCTCGCTCAGCACGGCGAATCCGTGAGCGAATCCCCGGGGGATGAAGAGCAGCCGTTTGTTTTCGCCGCTGAGTTCTGCGGCGACATGCCTGCCGAAGGTCGGCGACCCGCGCCGGATGTCCACCGCTACGTCGAGTACACGGCCTTGTACGACGCATACCAGTTTGGCCTGTGCAA
Source organism: Alistipes montrealensis (assembly GCF_018362775.1). Taxonomy (GTDB): domain Bacteria; phylum Bacteroidota; class Bacteroidia; order Bacteroidales; family Rikenellaceae; genus Alistipes; species Alistipes montrealensis. The sequence goes on along the minus strand of NZ_JAGYXY010000003.1, from coordinate 279,063 downwards.
AGTCCCCCTTCTGGAAATGCAGTCCCCGGAGTACGCCGTAGTGCGATTTCGATTCGTTGTCCTGCACGAACCGCACCGGACCTGCCGCCTCGTCGAACTGCCGCTGCGAAAAGCGTTCGAAAAAATAACCCCGCGCATCCCCGAACACCTGCGGTTCGAAGATCACCACGCCGGGGATCGCCGTTTTCGTCACTCTCATCGTTTCGATTCTTCGATTACTTTCAACAGATACCGGCCGTACTGGTTTTTGAGCATCGGCTCGGCCAGCGTACGCATCTTCTCCTCCGTGATCCAGCCGTTGCGGTAGGCGATGCCTTCGAGGCAGGCGATTTTCAGCCCCTGCCGTTTTTCGATCACTTCCACGAAGATCGAGGCCTCGGCCAGCGAGTCGTGCGTGCCTGTGTCGAGCCACGCGAAACCCCGCTGGAGGGTCTGCACCTTCAACTCCCCGGCCCGGAGAAACTCCTGGTTTACCGTGGTTATCTCCAGTTCGCCCCTTGCCGACGGTTCGATCGACCTGGCGATCCCCACGACCTTGTTCGGATAGAAATACAGGCCGACTACGGCGTAATTCGATTTGGGCTGTGCGGGTTTCTCCTCGATCGAGAGGCAGTTGCCCTGGGCGTCGAACTCTGCGACGCCGTAACGCTCCGGGTCCTCGACCCGGTAGCCGAAGATGGTTGCACAGCCCTTTTCCTCCGCATTGCGCACGGCCTCCCGGAGCATACCCGTAAATCCCGACCCGTGGAAGATATTGTCGCCCAGGACAAGACATACCGAATCGTTGCCGATGAACTTTTCGCCGATCAGGAAAGCTTGCGCCAACCCGTCGGGCGAAGGCTGCTCGGCATACTCGAAGCGTACGCCGTAATCCGAGCCGTCGCCCAGCAGCCGCCGGAAGCCCGGAAGGTCCGCCGGCGTCGAGATGATCAGTATCTCGCGGATGCCGGCCAGCAGCAGCGCCGACAGCGGATAGTAGACCATCGGTTTGTCGTATATCGGAAGCAGTTGTTTGCTGACTCCCTTCGTTATCGGGTAGAGGCGCGTTCCCGAGCCTCCTGCTAAAACGATACCTTTCATCTCCTTGCGTCATTATACTGCCCCGCGGTCGTCCTGCGGGGCTGGAAAGCGGATAATTTTGATCGAAGGTACGCTTTTTTTGCGAATTTCCGATTCCCGTGTCCGTTTTTTTGCAAAGTATCGCTATCTTTACCGGGACTAATTCAAATCCTCGACACGATGATTCTCGACGATAAACTTCTGGACGAAGTAACTGCCCGGGCAAAGGACAGCGAACGCCTGCGGATGAATTTCAACCTCCATGACTCGCTCGACGCCAAGGCCCAGCGCCTGCTCAACGCGCTGGAACCGGGCACGGTGCTGCCCGTTCACCGCCATCCCCATACGGCTGAAACCTACGTTATTCTGCGTGGCCGCTTCGATGTGATTTTCTGCGACCAACGCGGCAACGAGACCGAACGCTTCGCCCTCGATCCGCGCAAAGGCGTATACGGCATCCACGTTCCGAAAGGGCAGTGGCATACGCTGGAGGTTCTCGAAAGCGGCACGGTGCTGTTCGAGGTCAAGGACGGTCCTTATACGCCGTTGGCGCCGGAGGACATGGTGCGATGACGCGGGCTGCTGAAAATCTGTTTGCCCTGCTGCGGGCGACGCTGCACGGCCGTATGGACGACGCTGCGCTGTTCGAAAACTGCGATGCAGGGCTCTGGCGCGGGATTTACGACCTTTCGTCGGCCCAGGGCGTGCTGGCCCAGGCATGGGACGGGCTGCAATTTCTGCCTGAAACGATGCAGCCTCCCAAAGGGCTGCGCCTGCAATGGGCCGTCAATGTCGATCAGATTGAAAAGGTCTACCGCCTGCAGGAGAAAGTCATCGCCAAACTCGCCTCGTTCTACCGGGAACACGCCATCCCGATGATGGTGCTCAAAGGCTATGGACTGAGTCTTTTCTATCCCGTTCCGGAGCACCGCCCCTACGGGGACATCGACATCTGGCTTTTCGGCCGCCAGCCCGAGGCCGACAAACTGGTCGCCAAAGAGTGGGGCGCTCCGGTCGACGTACATAAGGAGCATCATACGACGTTCGACATCGACGGCGTCATGATCGAAAACCATTACGATTTCGTCAACACGCTGACGCATGCCTCGAACGCGCGCCTCGAACGGCTGTTCAAACAATATGCGGCGCAGCCCGGCGAGTCGGTTGCCGTTGCCGGGGTCGCCGTATACCTGCCTTCGGAGCAACTCAACGCCCTGTTCCTGCTGCGCCATGCTGCCGTCCACTTTGCTGCGATCAACATCGGACTGCGGCATGTGATCGACTGGCATGTCTTCGTTGCGCACTGCCACGACCGGATCGACTGGGAGGCTTTGTACGCTGCTGCCCGGGATGCCGGGATGACAGAGTTCCTGAACTGCCTCAATGCCATCTGCGTCGATTACCTGGGGCTCGACCCCGCGGCGGTTCCCGGTATGGTTCGCAATGCCGATCTCGAAGAGCGTGTGCTGGACGAAATCCTCAGTCCCGCATTTTCGGATAGAGCGCCGTCGGGCCTGCTGCGTGTCGTCTGGTTCAAGACCCACCGCTGGTGGACGAACCGCTGGAAACACCGGATCGTCTTCAACGAGAGCCTCGCCGGCGCTTTCGTGCGTTCCGTCTGGGCCCACCTCAAACGCCCGCAATCCATCGGAGCGAACTGATTCCGGGAGTCGGCTTTTGCCGGCTCTTTTGTTTTGTCGGATTCCTTTCGGCCGGAAAAAGACAGGGTAGGATAGCCATCCGGGAAGGTAAAAAAACACACTTTTGCGCAAAAATTGCAGGTCGGGTGTTGCATATTAAAAATAAATCCGTACATTTGCACCACCAAAACGGAAGCGATTCCCATTTTGGTATCGGAGATTCCGTAGCTCAGCTGGTAGAGCACAACACTTTTAATGTTGGGGTCCTGGGTTCGAGCCCCAGCGGGATCACAAAGGCGATTACGAGAGTAGTCGCCTTTTTTCTTTAGAAGGATTGTTATTCTGACGATCCGGCGTTTTTGCCGTTTTTGAAACAACCTTGTGTCATTTTTTGCTTTCCTGCTTGCGGCAGGCCCGGACGTGATGGGGCGGGAAATTTGATGCGCGGATTTTGATTTGCCGAAATAAAAAGATATTTTTGTAGGCATTAAAATGAATTTAAACTTTTAAAACTGAATAATTCTATGTGTAAAGCGCTAATAATCGGTGCAGGAGGCGTCGGAACGGTGGTGACGCAGAAAATTGCAGCCAATCCCGTCTTTACGGACGTGATGCTGGCCAGCCGTACCAAATCCAAATGCGATGCCGTGGCGGCAGCTATCGGCGGCAACCGCGTGAAGACCGCCGAGGTCGATGCCGACAACGTGCCGCAGTTGTGCGAGTTGTTCCGCTCGTTCAAACCCGACATCGTGGTCAACGTAGCGCTTCCGTATCAGGATTTGACGATCATGGACGCCTGTCTCGAATGCGGCTGCAACTACCTCGACACGGCCAACTACGAGCCGAAAGACGAGGCGCATTTCGAATATTCGTGGCAGTGGGCCTATCAGGACCGCTTCAAGGCTGCAGGCCTTACGGCCATCCTCGGCTGCGGTTTCGACCCGGGCGTGACGGCTATCTTCACAGCCTATGCCGCCAAACACCATTTCGACGAGATCCACTACCTCGATATCGTCGACTGCAATGCCGGCAACCACGGCATGGCCTTCGCTACGAACTTCAATCCCGAAATCAATATCCGCGAGGTGACCCAGAAGGGCCGCTACTACGAGAACGGCCAGTGGGTCGTGACCGAGCCGCACCAGATTCACCGGCCGCTCAATTACCCCGGTATCGGCGAGCGCGAGTCGTACGTCATTTACCACGAGGAGCTGGAGTCGCTCGTGAAGAACTATCCTACGATCAAGCGGGCGCGCTTCTGGATGACTTTCGGCCAGGAGTACCTCACGCACCTGCGTGTGATCCAGAATATCGGCATGGCGCGTATCGACCCGATCATCTACAACGGCGTCGAGATCGTTCCGATCCAGTTCCTCAAGGCCGTCTTGCCCGATCCCAAGTCGCTGGGCGCCAACTATCACGGCCAGACCTCGATCGGCTGCCGCATCAAGGGCCTCAAGGACGGCAAGGAGCGCACGTACTACATCTATAATAACTGCGACCACGAACAGGCTTTCAAGGAGACCGGCACGCAGGCCGTTTCGTTCACGACGGGTGTTCCCGCGGCGCTGGGCGCTTCGATGTGGGCCAAGGGGCTGTGGCGCGGCGCCGGGGTGTTCAACGTCGAGGAATTCGATCCCGATCCCTTCCTCGCCGAACTGGGCGAACAGGGTTTGCCGTGGCACGAGTTGTTCGATGTGAACCTCGAAGTGTAGTTCTCCGGTTTTATAGGGCATTTCTGCACTTGCTTTCGCAGGGCGCGAATGGAGCGTTTAAATACGTCCCGTCCGCGCTCTGCTCTGTTAAGGGACAAACCTGCGGCCTTTGCCGTTTTGCGCGGTCTGCGTGTAAGTATAAATGCGTATTTCTCCCAAAAACCAGCCCACGCAGGGCTGTTATTCGCAATGATTTTGCTATTTTTGCAACTGTTTTGAGCTAAAAACAATTCGATGATTGACTTTCTGAAACTGCCTTCACCGTGCTACGTCCTCGACGAGGAATTGCTGGACCGGAACCTGGCGACTATCGGCCGTGTGCGCCGGGAATCCGGTGCGGAAATTATTGTCGCCCTGAAGGCCTGCGCCATGTGGAGCATTTTTTCCGAGTTGGCGCAGCATTCCGACGGTGCGACTGCAAGTTCCGCCGCCGAGGCGCGCCTCGTTTTCGAGGAGTTCGGGCGTCCTGCCCATACCTACGCCCCGGTCTACACGGACTCCAATATCGACGAAATCCTGCGTTGCAGCGACCATATCACTTTTAATTCCGTATCTCAGTTCGAGCGCTTCGGCCAGAAGGCCCTTATCAACGGCATTTCGTGCGGCCTGAGGATCAACCCGCAGTATTCGCCTGTCGAAACGGACCTCTACAACCCCTGCGTCCCCGGCTCGCGGCTGGGCGTCACGGCCGAGCAGTTGGCGGCGTACGGCGGCCTTCCGGAAGGTATCGAAGGACTTCATTTCCATGTCCTCTGCGAATCGCGCCCCGAGCACCTGCGGCTGGCCCTGGAGGCCGTCGAGAAACATTTCGGGCATCTGCTCGATCGGGTAAAGTGGCTCAATATGGGCGGCGGCCACCTGATGACGCATGCCGAATACGACTGCGACTGCCTGATCGCCCTGCTCCGCGGTTTCAAGTCCCGCCACCCGAACCTGCGGCTGATCCTCGAACCCGGCAGTGCCTTCACGTGGCGTACGGGCTATCTGGTTTCGACCGTCGAGGACATCGTCGAGAACGGCGGGGTGACGACGTCTATGCTCGACGTGTCGTTCGCCTGCCACATGCCCGACTGCCTCGAAATGCCCTACAAACCCGCTATCGTCGGCGCGCACGAGCCTGCCGAGGGCGAACGACGCTGGCGCATGGGCGGTACGAGCTGCCTTGCGGGCGATTACTACGGCGACTGGGCTTTCGATCATGACCTGAAAGTAGGGGAGCGCATCGTTTTCGAAGACATGATCCACTACACGATGGTCAAGACTACGATGTTCAACGGCGTTCACCATCCCGCCATCGTCATCGTGCGCCGCGACGGCCGCGCGGACATCATCCGCGAATTCGGCTACGAGGATTTCAAAAACCGCATGTCGTAAACAACTATACAAAGATATCCCAAACCTTTTCATGAAAGATTTTACACCTACACCTTACACGCTGGAATGCGTTGCCACGGGCCGCGAATTCGAAGACGCCGGCTGGATGCTTGCCGACCCGCAGTGCAAAGAACCGTCGCTTGTCCGCGCCAAATACGCCCGCAAGCAGATCGACGTGAAACCTGCCGACTGGGGTCTGTACCGTTTCTCGGACTGGATGCCCGTGCGGCGCATCCTCAAAGGTTCGTCGGCTCCCGTGACCTATAAGAGCAAGGGACTTGCCGGACATCTCGGGCTGGAAAACCTCTGGATCACCTTCAACGGCTACTATCCGGCCATCGGCGCGACGATGTCGACCTGTTCGTTCAAGGAGACCGAGGCTTACAGCGTCTGCGGCCGTGCCGCTGCCGACGAACAGCGCGTGCTGGTGGTGGCTTCGGCCGGAAATACCGCCCGTGCCTTCGCCAAGGTCTGCTCGGATAACAACATCAAACTGCTGCTTTCGGTTCCCTTCGACAATATCGGGGCCCTGTGGTTCGACGAGCCGCTGAACCCCTGCGTGAAACTCATTTCCTGCGAGAAGGGCGGCGACTATTTCGATGCCATCAATCTGAGCGACATCGCACTGAAAGGCCCCGGGTTCTACGCCGAGGGCGGCGCCAAGAACATCGCACGCCGCGACGGCATGGCCTGCACGGTGCTTTCTGCCGTGACGACCATCGGCCGCATTCCCGACTACTATTTTCAGGCCGTGGGCAGCGGCACGGGCGCTATCGCCGCCTGGGAGGCCAATATGCGTCTCGTGCAGGACGGCCGTTTCGGGCAGAATACGATGAAACTGATGGTGTCGCAGAACGCTCCGTTCGTTCCGATGTACGACGCTTGGCAGGCCGATTCGCGCAAATTGCTGCACTACGACGACGATAAGGCGCGCCGCGATGCGGAGATTATCGACGCCAAGGTGCTCTCGAACCGCCGTCCCCCTTACAGTATCACGGGCGGCCTGTTCGATGCCCTGAAAGCTACCGGCGGCGAGGTTTTCGTGGCTACGAACGCCATGGCCCGCAAGGCCCGCAAACTGTTCCACGAACTCGAAGGCGTCGACATCTACTCGGCGGCGGGTGTTGCGCTGGCTTCGCTCGTCAATGCGGTCGCTGCGGGCAAGATCGAGAAAGACGCTACCGTCATGCTCAACATCACGGGCGGCGGCGAGGAGCATTTCAAGGAGGGCAAGGAGCTGTGGTATCTCAAACCGAGCCATGTCTTCCCGCTTGTCCCCGACGAAAACGATGTCGTGGAGAAAGTCGAAGCGCTGTTCAACTGATTTGTTAAATAACCGGGCTTATGAAAAAGACAATCATTGCTTTAGCCGTGTCGTTAGTCACCTTTTCCGCAGGCGCTCAGCAGCCTGTTCCTACGGGGCGTTTCGCCGATGCCGTAAACCATTGGAACAAGGAGCACGGCGCGCAGGCTTACGAGCGTTATAAGCCCGATCAGTTCCGTGAGATCGCCGGCAACATCGTCGCTTACCAGAACGCCGACGGCGGCTGGCCCAAGAATCTCGACATGCTGGCCAGGCTCGATCCCGATTCGGTGAAGGCCGCCCTCAAACCGCGCCACCGCCTTTCGACGCTCGACAACGCCAATGTCTACACGCAGGTCGAATACCTCTCGAACGTCTATGCGCTGACCGGGGATACCCTCTTCCGCAATTCAGCCCGCCGGGGTATGGAATACATGCTTGCGGCGCAGTATCCCAACGGCGGCTGGCGGGGCTGGGACGCCGACGCCGTGACGTTCAACGACGGCATCATCTACGGTGTGCTTTCGACGTGGAACGAGGTGCTCTCCGGAAAATCGCTCTATACGTGGGTCGACGACTCCCTGAAATCCCGCATTCGTGCTTCGTGGGATCGGGGAATCGAGCTGATTCTGAAAACCCAGTGGGTGCAGGACGGCGTCCGGACCGTCTGGGCCCAGCAGTACGACCATGAGACGCTGCAGCCCGTCAAGGCCCGGGCCTATGAACTCCCTGCGCTGTCGGCCGGCGAGAGTGCCGACATCACGATGCTGCTCATGCGTATCAAAAAACCTTCGCCCGAGGTCGTCGAAGCGGTCAAAGCCGCCGCCGCGTGGTTCGACCGTACGAAAATCACGGGTAAAAAGGTCGTAACGGTTGCCGTGCCCGAAGGACTGGAGGAGGACCGGAAGATCAAGAGGGACCGCGTGGTGGTCGACGATCCCGGGGCCGCCCCGATGTGGCCGCGTTACAGCGAACTGGCCGATAACCGTCCTTTCTTCGCCACGCGCGAGGGGGTGAAGGTCTACGACCTGCGCGAAGTCCCTGCCGAACGGCGTGTGGGCTACTCGTGGTACGGCACGTGGGGCAATAAGGTGCTGAAAAAGTATCCCGAGTGGCTGCGCCGGATTGAAAGATAGATCGTCGCTCGCCGGTTATTTCCGGTGTGTTGCGGTCGCAATTTACCGAAAACGGGCTGTACAGGCCCGTTTTTTTGTTACCTTTGCCGCGTTTGAATGAGGGAGGACTTGCAGCCGGACCCTGGTTCAGACGCTGTTTTTTTATTCTTAATCCAAATTTAAACACATGGAAAACATCCAAGCAAAGCAGTACCCCTGCTTCAGGCGCTGGAACCGTAAGGGCTGGTCGGTCTTTGCGAGCCTTCGGCGCTACGTGACCATCGGGGTTCTCTCTGTCGGGATGTCGATCCTGCTGCTGGCGACGCAAGGTGCGTCCGCGCAGAGTGCCGACACGGCCGCTGTCCTCAGGACATTGCGGATCCGGGAGGTCGGCATTACAGGGAGCCAGGCGGCTCCCGCGCGCAACGCCCAGTCGCACACCCCGCTTTTCGACCGGAAAGCCCAGGCCCCGGCGCCTGTCCAGACTCTGGAAGCCGCCCTGCGCCTTGCGCCTTCGGTCGATGTCCGCGAACGCGGAGGCAAGGGGACGCAGGCCGACATCTTCATCCGGGGAGGCTCTTTCGACCAGACCATGGTCCTTCTCAACGGTATTGATTTTACGGACGCCCGCACCGGGCATCAGTCCCACGCGCTGCCGGTCGATCTCGACTGCATCTCGTCCGTGGAACTGATCGACGGTGTGCCCGGCGTCGGGGCTTATGCCGGAGCGGTAAACATCCGTACCGCGCCGCTGCGCCCGACTTATCTGCGTTTCGAAGGCTCGGGCGGCCAGTACGGCTACGCCTACACGAACCTTTCGGGTGCGGTGACCTCGGGCCGTTTCTCGGTGCTCGGTGCGGCCTCGTACCGCCGCAGCGACGGCTACCGGCACAATACCGATTTCTCCAACTACAATGCCTTCGTGCGGGCGACCTGCGACGGCGGGCGGGCCGGTTTTTTCGACTTGCAGGCCGGGTGGCAGGACCGCGATTTCGGCTCCAACGGCTTTTACGCCGCCTACAATCCCGACCAATGGGAGCATACTGCAACGGCGCTGGCGTCGCTGCGGTGGCTGAAAACCGCGGGGCGGTTCTCCTTCGGGACTGCGGCGAGTTACCGCAAGAACTTCGACCGCTACGACTGGACCCGCGGCACGGCCATGAACCGCCACAACACCGATAATGCCGGGGCGAAGTTCTGGGCCGACTGCGGCTGGGCGGCAGGAACGACCTCGCTGGGAGGCGATTACGCTTTCAATCATATTTACAGTACCAACCTCGGCGAGAAATTGCGGCGTCCCGAGGGGCACTACACCCATGCCAAAGCGCGCCATACGGGCAATCTCTGGCTGCGGCACACGAAGCAGTGGCGGCGTTTCGACGCGGCGGCTTCCGCGGGCGTGAGCCTCACGCCTTACGGCACTTCGGCCCTGTGGAGTCTTTCGGCGGGCTATGCCCCTGCGGCCGGGCTGCACCTCGAAGCCGGGGCGTGGCAGTCGATGCGCCTGCCGACATTCACGGACCTCTACTACACTTCCCCGGCCCAGATCAACAATCTCGATCTGGGGCCGGAACATGCTGTCACTTATCGTCTCGGGGCTGATTACCTCAAGCGTTGCTGGAGCGTTTCGGCGCAGGCCTACTACCGTGCCGGACGCGACATCATCGACTGGGTCCGGCGCGAAGACATGGACGGCAAATGGCATTCCGAACAGTCGAGCCGTCTCGATACCTACGGCGTCGAACTCGCGGGCGGTTACACCGCAGCGACGGGTTTCCTGCGCCGCATCACACTTTCCTTCGGCTATATTACGACCGACCGGAATGCAGACATCATCGCCAAAAGCGCCATGGATTTCATGCGCCATAAGGCGGCGCTGGCCGTGGAGGTGCGTTTCCTGCGCCGAATGTCGCTAGCGCTGACCGGTTCGGTCTACGACCGCAACGGCAGCTACACGCATTACCCCGAGCCGGGCAATGCGTCCCTTAGCGAGGACCGCGACTACAAGCCCTATTTCCTGCTCGACGGACGCCTGCAATGGGAAAAGGGCATCTGCCGCCTCTATGTCGACACAACGAACATCACCGATACGCGCTACTGCGATATCGGCGGTATTCCCCTGCCGGGCTTCTGGTGCACGGGCGGGGTGGTGCTGACCCTCGGCAGGTAATCTTCGCTTCCGGGGGCGGGACATGTCCGTTTGCGGAATGCCTCCCGTCCCCGTCCGGCTGCAATCCCGGTCCGGCGCATTGTTGCGCCGGACCTTTCTGTTTTTCGCGAAAACTGCCTGTTTTGTTACGAATTTATCGGAATTATCCCGATTATTTTCTATCTTTGGAAGTATAAGAATTTTAAAGAGCCGATCCTATGTCCAAACGAATCATCGAGTGCGTCCCCAATTTCAGCGAGGGGCGCGATAAAACCGTAATTCGGCAAATCACCGCAGCCATCGAGGCCTCCGGAGGCGTCAAATTGCTCGACGTAGACCCCGGCGAGGCGACCAATCGTACGGTTGTAACCTTCGTCGGCGAACCGGAGGCGGTTGTCGAGGCCGCTTTCGCAGGGGTGAAGCGAGCCGCCGAACTGATCGACATGCGCCGCCACAAGGGGGCGCATCCCCGCATGGGGGCTACCGACGTGCTGCCGCTGATCCCGATTGCGGGCATTACGCTCGAAGAGTGCGCCGACCTGGCGCGCGGGCTGGCCCGGCGTATTGCCGACGAGCTGCGGATTCCGACCTACGCCTACGAGGCCGCGGCCTTTATGCCCGAGCGGAAAAACCTGGCCGTCTGCCGTGCCGGGGAGTACGAGGCCCTGCCCGAAAAACTGGCCCGCAAGGAGTCTGCGCCTGATTTCGGGACCCGTCCCTTCGACGAGGGCATAGCCCGTACGGGCGCCACGACCGTCGGGGCCCGCGATTTTCTGATTGCTGTCAATTTCAACCTGAACACCACCTCCACGCGCCGTGCCAACGCTATTGCTTTCGACGTACGTGAGAAGGGCCGTCCCGTCCGCGAGGGCAACCCGATCACGGGCAGGGTGGTGAAGGACGCCGCCGGCAATCCCCTGATGCAGCCCGGGACGCTTCCGGCCACGAAAGCGATCGGGTGGTTTATCGAGGAGTACGGCATCGCGCAGGTTTCGATGAACATCACCGACCTGGCCGCGACGCCCCTGCACGTCGCTTTCGACGAGGTGTGCCGTAAGGCCGACGCCCGCGGCGTGCGTGTTACGGGGACCGAGATCGTGGGCCTGGTTCCGAAGCGCGCCCTTGTCGAGGCGGGCAAATACTACCTCCGCAAACAGCGCCGCTCGACGGGTATCGCCGAGGAGGAGATCGTCCGCATCGCCGTCAAGTCGATGGGGCTCGACGATCTGAAACCGTTCGATCCGGCCGAAAAGGTTATCGAATACCTGCTTGAAGCGGAGGTTGAACAAAAGCGGCTTATTGATATGACTTGCAAATCGTTCGCCTTGGAGACGGCGAGCGAATCGCCCGCTCCTGGCGGCGGCTCGATTGCGGCTTATATGGGTGCACTGGGCGCGGCCCTCGGCACGATGGTCGCCAACCTCTCGTCGCACAAGGCGGGCTGGGACGACCGCTGGGAAGAGTTTTCCGACTGGGCCGAAAAGGGACAGGCCGTCCTCGCGGAACTCCTGCACCTCGTGGACGAAGACACCGCGGCGTTCAACCGCATTATGGCGGTCTTTGCCATGCCCAAATCGACTGACGAGGAGAAGGCGGCGCGCAGTGCGGCCCTGCAGCAGGCGACGCTCTATGCCACCGAGGTTCCGCTGCGAACGATGAAGGCCGCGTCGCGGGTTTTCGAAATCGTGCGTGCGATGGCCTCGGAGGGCAATCCCAATTCGGTCTCCGACGCGGGAGTAGGCGCGCTGGCGGCCCGCAGCGCCGTGCTGGGGGCTTGTCTCAATGTGAAGATCAACGCCGCGGGGCTGAAGGACCGCACGAAGGCCGACGCGCTCGTCGCCGAGGCGGACGCCCTGGCGACCGAAGCCCGGCGCGAGGAGGCCGAAATACTGAAGATCGTCGAACAGAAAATCGGATGATATGACACGCGAAGAATTCCAGAATGACATACGCGCGGGTATTCCCGACCGGCTGCCCGCCGCGAAACCCTATGACCGGCAGATCAACCATGCGCCCAAGCGCAAGGATATCCTTTCGGACGAAGAGAAGGTGCTGGCCTTGAAAAACGCCCTGCGTTACTTCCCCGTCAAGCACCACGCCGTTCTGGCGAAGGAGTTCGCCGAGGAGTTGCGCAAATACGGCCGTATCTATATGTACCGCCTGCGTCCCGACTACGAGATGTATGCGCGGCCCATCGACGAGTATCCCGCCCGCTGCCGGCAGGCGGCGGCCATCATGCTGATGATCCAGAACAACCTCGACCCGAAGGTCGCCCAGCATCCCCACGAGCTGATCACCTACGGCGGCAACGGCGCGGTGTTCCAGAACTGGGCGCAATACCGTCTCGCAATGCAGTATTTGTCGGAGATGACCGACCGCCAGACGCTGGTGATGTACTCGGGGCATCCGCTGGGGTTGTTCCCGTCGCACCCCGACGCCCCGCGCGTGGTGGTGACCAACGGCATGGTGATCCCCAACTACTCGAAGCCCGACGACTGGGAGCGGCTCAACGCCCTCGGAGTGTCGCAGTACGGGCAGATGACCGCCGGATCGTATATGTATATCGGGCCGCAGGGCATCGTCCACGGCACGACGATCACGGTGATGAACGCCGCGCGCAAACGCTTCACGGCGGGGCGCACCGATACGCGCGGGATGCTGTTCGTCTCGTCGGGCCTCGGCGGTATGTCGGGAGCCCAGCCCAAGGCGGGTAACATTTCGGGGGTGGTGAGCGTTATTGCCGAGGTCAACCCCAAGGCGGCGCAGAAACGCTACGAGCAGGGGTGGGTCGACGAACTGCATGAAGCATTGGATGAACTGATTCCCCGTATCCGGCAGGCTGTCAAGGCAAAAGAGGTCGTGTCGCTGGCTTATGTGGGCAATGTCGTGGACCTCTGGGAACGGTTGGCTGCGGAAGAGATCGCCGTTGATCTGGGCTCGGACCAGACTTCGCTCCACAACCCCTGGGCAGGCGGTTATTATCCTGTCGGGCTGAGCAGCGAGGCTTCGAACAAGATGATGGCCGAGGAACCCGGGCGCTTCCGCGAATGCGTGCAGGAGTCACTGCGGCGGCAGGTGGACGCCATCAACAAGCTGACTGCCAAGGGGATGTATTTCTTCGACTACGGCAATGCCTTCCTGCTGGAAGCCTCGCGCGCCGGGGCGGCGGTGATGGGCGAGGGCGGACGTTTCCGCTATCCTTCTTATGTGCAGGATATTATGGGGCCGATGTTCTTCGACTACGGCTTCGGGCCGTTCCGCTGGGTTTGTACCTCGGGGCTTCCCGAGGACCTCGAAACGACCGATTCGCTGGCCGCCGAAGTGCTGGAAGAGATTCGGAAGACGGCTCCCGGGGATATTTGGGGGCAGTTGGACGACAACATCCACTGGATTCGCGAGGCCGGGCGTAACAGGCTGGTCGTGGGTTCGCAGGCCCGCATCCTCTATGCCGACTGCGAGGGCCGCACGAAGATCGCCGAGGCCTTCAACCGTGCCATTGCCGACGGGCGCATTACGGCTCCCGTGGTGCTGGGGCGCGACCACCACGACGTTTCGGGAACCGACTCGCCTTACCGCGAGACCTCGAACATCTACGACGGCTCGTGCCTGACGGCAGATATGGCCGTGCAGAACGTCATCGGCGACTCGTTCCGCGGCGCTACGTGGGTTTCGATCCACAACGGCGGCGGCGTAGGCTGGGGCGAGGTCGTCAACGGCGGCTTCGGCATGGTGATCGACGGTTCGGAGGAGTCGGACCGCCATATCCGCGAAATGCTGCTGTGGGATGTCAACAACGGCATCGCCCGCCGCAGTTGGGCCCGCAACGAAGGGGCCGTCGAGGCCATCCGCCGCGAAATGGACCGCACGCCCGGATTGCGGGTTACACTTCCCAGTTTCGCCGACGAGGACCTTGTGCGTAACGCTTTGAACGAATAGCGTCTTGCGGCTGCACGGGGTCATAGCGATAGCCGGCCTGGCGATTGCGGCGGCCGTCCTGCTTTCCGGATGCGCTCCGCGGGAGCGCGAATCGCGGCGTGCCTGTATATACGACCGGAAGATCAAATTGGTGCGGGGCGGCTTCCGTTATTGGCTGTACTATCGGTTTGTCTACGAATCCGATACGGTGACGGGGCGTTTTGCGATCCCTAAACCCGGCCAGAACTGCCGTCCGGATTTTGCGGAGGTGGGGGATACGCTGGTCGTGGAATTCCCGAAGGGTAAGCCGCACCGGAGTGAGGTTGTAAGCGTACTGAAAATAAAAAAACAGAAATAGATTTAATAATTTATGGAATATCACCATATCACTGCGGAACACCTTTGCGTCGGGCGTATCCGCGAAATCCTTGAACGCCGCCTGCCGCTCGCGCTGAGCGACGATGCCCGCATGCGCATCGTCCGCTGCCGCGAATACCTCGACCGCAAGATGGAGAACACCGAGCGGCCGATCTACGGGATCACGACGGGATTCGGGTCGCTGTGCGATATTTCGGTGGGCCGCGACGAATTGTCGCTCCTGCAACAGAATCTCGTGATGTCGCATGCCTGCGGAACCGGGGAACGTGTCCCCTCGCAGATCGTGAAGCTGATCCTGCTGCTGAAAATCCAGTCGCTTTCGTATGGCCATTCGGGGGTGCAGTTGGCGACGGTGGAGCGCCTCGTAGAGTTTTTCAACCGCGACATACTGCCTGTGGTTTACCAGCAGGGCTCCTTGGGCGCTTCGGGCGATCTCGCGCCGCTGGCCCACATGAGCCTGCCGCTGCTGGGGTTGGGCGAGGTGGAATACAAGGGCGAAGTGCGCCCCTCGGCCGGGGTGCTGTCCGAGCTGGGGCTGGAACCGATCCGGTTGCAGTCGAAAGAGGGGCTTGCGCTGCTGAACGGTACGCAGTTCATGAGCGCCTACGGCGTCTGGTCGCTGATCAATGCCCGCCGCCTGAGCGAATGGGCCGACCGTATCGGAGCGCTGTCGCTCGATGCGTTCGATGGCCGCATCGAGCCTTTCTGCGACGAGGTCCACCTGATCCGCGCCCACAAAGGACAGCTCACGACGGCCCGCAATATCCGGCGGTTGCTCGAAGGCAGCGAACTGATCGACCGGGTCAAGCACCATGTGCAGGACCCCTATTCGTTCCGCTGTATGCCGCAGGTTCACGGGGCTTCGAAGGACACGATCGACTATGTCGAGAGCGTGCTGACCACCGAAATCAACTCTACGACGGACAACCCGACGGTTTTTCCCGAGGAGGACATGGTCGTCTCGGCGGGTAATTTCCACGGCCAGCCGATTGCCCTGGTGATGGATTTCCTGGCCATTGCCTTGGCCGAACTGGCCAATATCTCCGAACGCCGCACCTATAAATTGATCTCCGGGGCCCGCGAACTGCCGAAATTCCTCGTGGCGAATCCCGGGCTGAACAGCGGCTTCATGATTCCGCAGTACACCGCGGCTTCGATCGTGAGCCAGTCCAAAGGGCTTTGCATGCCCGCTTCGGTCGATTCGATCCCTTCGTCGCAGGGGCAGGAGGACCATGTGAGCATGGGTTCGAATGCCGCCACGAAACTCTGGCGGGTGGTCTGCAACACCGAACGGGTGCTGGCGATCGAACTGTTCAACGCCGCACAGGCCATCGAGTTCCGCCGTCCGGCGCACACGTCGCCCGTATTGGAGCAAATTCTGGCCGATTACCGCCAACAGGTTCCCTTTATTGATAACGACGAGGTGATGTATCCCCATATCGAAGCCTCGGTCCGATTCCTGCAAAGCCTATGAAATTACTGGTAAAGAACATCGCCCGCATCGTCGGCATCGAGTCGACAGGCCGTATGCGGGTCTGCGGCGCCGAGATGAATACGCTCGACACGCTTGCGGATGCGTGGCTGCTGGCCGACAACGGTCGTTTTGCCGCATTCGGACGCATGGACGAACTGGGTGACATTGCCGCCGACGAAGTCGTCGATGCACAAGGGGGCATGCTCTTTCCGTCGTTCTGTGATTCGCACACCCACCTGGTTTATGCCGGAAGCCGCGAACAGGAGTTTCTCGACAAGATCAACGGCCTGAGCTACGAAGAGATCGCCCGGCGGGGCGGGGGTATTCTCAACTCCGCCGACCTGCTGCACGAAACTTCGGAGGACGAACTCTACGCTCAGGCGATGGAGCGCGTGCGGGAGATTGCAGCGATGGGTACGGGCTGCGTAGAGATCAAAAGCGGTTACGGCCTTACGACCGAAGACGAACTGAAGATGCTGCGCGTAATCCGCCGCATCCGCGAAACGTCGCCGCTGGAGGTTCGCGCCACGTTCCTCGGGGCGCATGCCGTGGCGCGTGCCTACCGCGGCCGGCAGGGGGAGTACGTCGACCTGGTGTGCAACGAGATGCTGCCCGCCGTGGCGGCCGAAGGGTTGGCCGATTTTGTCGACGTTTTCTGCGACGAGGGGTTCTTTACCGTCGAAGAGACGGCCCGCATCCTCAAGGCCGGGCGTCGGTTGGGACTGCGGGCTAAAATCCACGCCAACGAACTGGCCGTTTCGGGAGGCGTGCAGGTGGGCGTGGAGTACAACGCCCTGTCGGTCGACCACCTCGAACGCATGGGGGACGAGGAGATCGGCGCCCTGCACGGCGCGGTGACCATGCCGACGCTGCTTCCGGGAGCGGCTTTCTTCCTGGGCATGAGCTATCCCCCGGCGCGCGCGATGATCGGTGCGGGGCTGGGCGTGGCGCTGGCTTCGGACTACAATCCCGGATCGTCGCCCTCGGGCAACATGCGCATGGTGATTTCGCTGGCCTCGATCCGCATGAAGATGACTCCTGCGGAGGCGATCAACGCCGCGACGCTCAACGGGGCCTATGCCATGGGATTGAGCCGCGAATACGGAAGCGTTACTTTAGGTAAGGTTGCCAACTTTTTCATAACCAAACCGATGCCTTCCGTCGAGTTCTTCTCGTATGCCTATCAGACGCCGCTGATCCGGCGGGTGTTCCTGCGCGGGGAAGAGTACGGCTCGGGAAACAGTTTTTAGTGCAGGGACAGACCTTGTGTCCGGCCCGGTTTTCGCGACGCCGATTCGTGTAAATTCAGGCATGCGGGCAGGGTATACGGCGTAATTTTTGACTGTTGAAGCGTATGCGTATTTTATTATGGATAATTTGCCTCGCTGCGTGCGGGGTCGTAAATGGACAGAACATGAAACCGTTGACACCGGAAGAGAAGCATGTGATCGTGGACAAGGGGACCGAAGCCCCCTTCACGGGACGTTATTACAAGCACAACGAGGCCGGAACCTATCTCTGCCGGCAGTGCGGCGCGCCGTTGTACCGTTCGTCGGACAAGTTCGACGCGGGATGCGGCTGGCCGAGTTTCGACGACGAAATTCCCGGAGCCGTGAAGCGGAGCGTGGATGCCGACGGACGGCGGACGGAGATTACCTGCGCCCGGTGCGGCGGCCATCTGGGGCATGTTTTCGCAGGCGAGGGGTTTACGCCCAAGAACACGCGCCACTGCGTCAATTCCGTGTCGCTGGCGTTCCAGCCCGCCAAAAAGGAGCAGACCGAGACGGCGATCTTCGCCGGAGGTTGTTTCTGGGGTGTGGAGCACCTGCTCTCGAAGGAGCCCGGCGTGCTCGATGTCGAATCGGGTTATATCGGCGGTCACACCGAAAATCCCACTTACGAGCAGGTTTGCAGCCACCGTACGGGACATGCCGAGGCGGTGCGGGTGACGTTCGACCCTGCGAAGGTCTCCTATGAGCGGTTGGCGAAGCTCTTTTTCGAGATTCACGATCCTACGCAGGTCGACCGGCAGGGACCGGATATCGGCGATCAGTATCGCTCCGAGGTTTTCTATACGACGCCGGCCCAGCGTGAAACGGCCGAAAAACTGATTGCCGAGCTGCGCGCGAAGGGCTACGATGTCGTGACGCACGTCACGCAGGCTACGACCTTCTGGCCTGCGGAAGGGTATCACCAGGACTATTACGACCGCAAAGGAACGCAGCCTTACTGTCACGCTTACACCAAGCGTTTCTGACTGAAAACTCCCGGCCTTTCGAGGTTTGGGATTAAAGTGATGTAACGACTTGATTTATCGGGTCGTTACATTTTTGTATAAGAGAGTAGGTAACGAAAAGGTAACGGTTTATTTTCAGCTTGTTGCGCTCAAATACCGCATTTCAAATAACCTACTGCAAGATACGAAAAATTTTCCGACCGGGCAATTTCGGGACAGCCTTTGCCAATGTCAAGTCCCGGAGTGATTTGCTTCGGTATCTGATAAAATTTTTTTTGAATTTGTCCTCCGCATCAGACCTTGATGAAACCGCGTTGCAGTGACTTGTAACGCGGTTTTCTTTTTTGTTTGTCATACATTTGTAATACCTACACGATAAATTCATTCAACTCTTCTTTCAGCTGCTTCCAATTGGGAAAATAGCGGTTCAGTAAAGTTGTAAATTCTTCATTGTGCAATCGCACCCTGATATGCAGCAACTCATGGACAACGATATACTCGATACAATGCAACGGCTTTTTGATAAGCTCCAGATTAAAGATGATATTTCGTGTCCGGTGATTGCAACTTCCCCACAGGGTTTTCATCTGTTTTACCTCCCATTTATTTGCCCGAACATCCAGAATTTTTTCCCATTTGGCAATTAAAGCAGGCAACAGTTTTTTCAACTCTGCACGATACCACTCTTTAAGTATCTCGGCTCTGCGTTCCAACGGGCAGTTTTCGCGAACATGCAAAACAAGATATTCGTTCCCTTGCACTTCGACTTTTGCAGGAATATGGTCGTAAACGACTTTCAAACGATACCGTTGTCCTTTGTAATAGTGATTTTCTCCCGAAACATATTCGCGAGGCGTCTGGCGGTTTTGATCGAGAATCTGCGACACACGTTGCCGAATCCACGGAAGTTTAGTTATTAGAAATAACCTGATAGCATCTTCTGTCATGGCAAGGGGAGCAGAGACATGTATTCGCGCATCGGGCGGATAGATGGTCAAATGCACGTTTTTGATAGCCTTCCACTCAATCTCGGCAGACAGATCGGATAGGGTGATAACAGTCATCAATACTCTTTTTGTGAGATGATAATTTGCATAATATCATCAATCTTGTCTTCTGTCGTGTCTGGTAAAGCATTGCGGACGGCTTTGCGCACTGCTTTCATCTTCAATCTGCTGCCGCTTACATCCCTGAAGCCATCTCGGGCATTAGCTTTTACGGCATTGTGTACGCGAATTGCGAGTTCTTCGTTATGATTCAGATTATCGTATAGGGCACGTTTTCCTTTGGTATCGAGCGTTGTCGGATATTTCGTACGTGTTTCCGAACGCATTTCTTTGAGCTTTTCGATAAGCTGTTCGATCAACTCTTTATATTGCAATTTCCCATCGTGCTGTTTCTGTAATAATTGATTCAGCAAATCTGACATTCTGTCGAAATAAGCGGGATTGTTCGGTCGCTCGCTGATAATCATCTTGCGCATGTTGGCAGCCAACACTTCGGCAACAGAGCGCTCGTTCTGCCGAATATTCTTAGGAAGAGCTTCGATGGCTTGTACGCCGTCAATATCAAGCAAATCAAGAAAAGAAACATCAGCCAACTCGACCAGTTTCTCGCTGTCGTCGGCCCGCACGTAGTTGTCGATTAACTGGCGCATGGCCGGATCATACAATTTCAAATCAAGTGCATCGCCACTTTTGAGTTTTATTTCATCTTTCAGGTTGTTGAAATAATCGACCTGCTGTTTGATATGCTTGGCCTCTTCTTTCGTGTATCCCGCCGCCGCCATTTCGTTGGCAATATCAATATATCGACGGACGAGAACCGACACCTGTTTATAGAATGTTTCGCGCTTCGCGGCATTCGCTTTGCATTCATCCTGCTGTTCCTTGATTGGCGTTGTTTCCGAATAAACGAAATAGGCGAAATATCCGGCTTGCGTTTGCGGATTTACGGGTTCGCACAATGTATATACCGCTTGTATGGCTTCTTCTAACCCTTTGCGTCCCTCGGTCAGACGATTGGTCAGTAAGCCTTGAATATCTGCAGCGTCATATTGATCGAACGCCCCGTTCGTATAATCTTCGATTGCGTTTTTGATAGCACCAAACAAATCTTGATAATCAATGATATAACCGAAATCCTTTTCGTCGCTGTCCACTCTGTTCACGCGACAAATCGCCTGAAACAGGTTGTGGTCACGCATCTTTTTGTCAATATACAGGTAGGTAGCCGACGGCGCATCGAATCCGGTGAGCAATTTATCCACGACGATCAGCAGTTTCATATCTGCTGGATGTTCTACGAATTCCTTCTTCGCCCATGCTTCGAACTGTTCGGGCGTGCGGTCGCCGATCATTCTTTTGTAGATTTCGTATTTGGTAAAATCTTCCGTTTCGCCTTCGCCGACGTATTCGTCCTTTACCGACGAACTGTTCGCATCGTAGCTCGTCACAACGGCGCAATGCCTTTTCAATTCAGTAGATTGGAACACCTCCCAATAGCGACAGGCCTGATAAATAGAATCGGCTACAAGCATTGCATTGCCGTATCCGCCCGACAGGGCCCGTTTCGTATCCATATCTTGGCATATATCCGCCACGATGCGATGGATACGTTCCTTGCTGCTGAACAATTTTTCCATCTTCGCCCAGCGCGCTTTCAGTAGCGACCGGGCGACCTTGCTCAACCCTGCTGTCTTGGAATCGAACCACTCGTCGATCTTTTCGCGCTTGCCGAGGAATTGCTCCACATTCCGGGCTTCGTAGCGTAGGTCGAGGATAACCTTGTCTCGAACGGCTTCGTGGAATTTATAGCTGTGTATGTATGAACCGAATGTCTCGATGGATTTCTTCTTGTCCGTATGCAATAATGGGGTTCCGGTAAAGCCGATTAACATGACACGTTCACCCATGATATGCTTCATCGCTTCGTGCAGCATACCGCCCTGCGAGCGATGACACTCGTCGATAAAGACATAGATATTGCCTTTGGCCTGAAACCCCTGCGGAAGCTTCTTTGCAACCTCCTCCAAATAGAAATCGAGCGATTTTACCGCTTTTTTCCCTCCGACTGATATGCCGTCGTTATCGTTTCGGTTGCCGAATTTATGGATGAGGGTGCAAATCAGCCACGGTTCGGCTTCATTGAGCATCGAGACCAATTGTGCTCCGCTTCGGGCGCGTCGGATTTTCTCACCCGCATCCTTGAATCCGGTTTCGATCTGTTTGTCCAGTTCGTCACGATCGGTGATGACGACCACACGGGCATCCACAACATTTTCGCGAATCCACTGTGCCAACCAAACCATCGTAAGACTTTTCCCTGCACCTTGCGAATGCCAGATAATGCCGCTTTCTTTATTACGCACACGTGGTTGCGCCGCCTTGATTGCGAAATACTGATTCGGTCGGGCTGTCTTTTTGCGGCCGCCGTCGAAAATAATAAAATCGTGTATGTATTCCAACAGCCGATGCGGTTCGAAAAATTGCAAAACGCTGCGATCCAGTTCATTCGGATGACAATCTGGTGTAAACAGAGAAGGTTCACACGGTTCGCCGCACGGTTCTTTCCAACGAAGCCAGAACTTTTCGGGTGTTTTGATTACTCCGTAATGCAGCCCCTCGGTATCATTACCTGCGAACAACAATTGTACGGTCGTAAAGAATCGGGGAATATATTCGTCTTCTTGATTGCGGATGTTCTGACGAATCCCTTCATGAACGGACACCTTGCTGCGTTTGAGCTCGATGACGGCTACGGCGATTCCGTTGACATAAATGACCAGATCGGGGCGGCGGTCGCTTTTGCCTTGTACAGTCACCTCTTCGGCAAGCTGAAAATCATTCTCCATCGGGTTCGCCCAGTCGATAAGGTGTACCATCTTTTTGTGCTCCGATACTTCCGACTGCACGTTTACGCCATAACGCAGCAACGTATAGACCTCATGGTTGGCGTTGTACAAACCTATGCCGATATTGGCCGCTGCTTGTTTGAGTTTCGCAACGGCCTTGTCGATCTCCTTATCGGCATAACTCCGTCTCTTCAAATAACGATGCAACAACACCTCCTCTACATTCGCATTGCCTTCGCGGTATTCCCAATTACCGAGATAATCGTATTGCAATATGTTTTGAAACAGCCCGACAAGCCGTTCCTGCGAGATTCGTTCCTTTGCCCCGATGTTTGTGTCCATGTTCTTATTTCTTTCCAATATATTTTCCCCAGCCCGTCGGAATAATTCCCTCCTTGCGCATATAAATTAATCCTTGCAATACAAGGTCTCGACTGAAATCCGATTTGTGCTTACTCCAAGCATAGAAATCTTCCAGTAACAGATCGTCGGATATCGGTTCCTCTTTTATGATTCGGTTGTTCCATACGGCATATAGCGTCGAAACAATCTCTGCACGGGTCAAATCCATCTTTTTAATTTTGTTTATCAAAGAATCGACTGCGTGGCGAATTGTTTGAGGATGTGTTTCATACACCTGTTCCAATTCGTCGATCATTGTAGTAGGAATATAATTATATCGTGTCTTGCCATTCTCTTTTTTTGCCTCTATTTTGACATGACGATATTGCTTGAACTTACTGTCGATGTGATTCATCATCACCTGATCGTCTGGTCCTGCCGTATTGCGAATATAGTCGTTTCCGAAATCGAGTTGGCAATGATACCCGACCAAATGCAACGATTTTTGCAATTTGGTACGTCCCCATCCTGATGATTGATATAATGCATTTACGATATGTCCGGCAACTACATGTGTTTGCAGAGGAATTTCACGAATTTGAGCATCTGGAGTTTCAAGCGGAATAATCGGCGCTAACGGCTTAACTAAACGTATTTGTCCGGTTAATAATTTCTGCATCATACCGCTTTTGATAAGTTTGTACTTATCGCGACACACTTCCAAATCTGCAATCTCCTTGTCCATATCCAATAAAGTCTTTGCTATGGCTCTTTGCTCTTCAACAGTAGAAGGTAGATTAACAATAATTTCACCTAATGCCTTTATTCCAAGACTTGGCAAAGCTGTTGTTTCTACTAATTCTCCAAATGAAATAGTTCGTAAAAAATAACAAACAAATAAGGCGTCAATACTCTCATTTGGTATAAAGGACATTATATTATTATCAATACAGCAATCTGTTAAACATATCTTTTTGCGTTCTAAGAGTATGGCCGCGCCGATTTTTGCAAAAACAATAGAATTCTTGGGTATTATATTGCATTTTAGATTATTTGCAATATCTTTTGTTATATAGTTATTTGAAATATTCAAATAATTTTCATTGCCCTTTGTATTGAAATCGGAAACCTTATAAAAAGGATAATCGCCAATCAAATTCCCCTGATATTGTAGAGGAAATCCATTCCCACTAACAAAACGTCCTAATTCAGACAAAGTAACTCTTTGAATATCTCCCTTAAACCCTTGCAAACGTTTTTTGCCGGTTAGAAGTTGTTGCATTGCACCTTGTTTGATAAGGCGTTTTTTTGCGATTTTCTTGTCGAGTGCCGCAATCAACGCATCTGCATCACTTAGTGCTTCGGCTATAGCTCGCTGTTCCTTAATTGTGGCAGGAATCGGGACTATTAGCTTAGATAGAGATTTGGTAGTAATATGTACAATAGCGTCGCCTTGCCCTTTCGACGCTTTTTGTTTAGAGAGTTTAGATGTATTGAGGATAAAACCTAAATATTTCCCATCGAAATCATTTATGTTTGGTGTTAATATAATGATATCTCCGCCTGCATATGCTTCGCGATTGGATATAAAAGCAACACATTTACCAATATCCTCTTTTGTTTCTCCTGATGCAGCAAAAAGGATATCGCCATTTTTTAATAATTTTGAATGCTTTGCGATATCTTTAGATATAAAAGAATAGAACTTTTTGATATAAATATCATGTACGGTGTATATTTCACCATATCTTACACATGGAATATTTCCAGAATTAGATTCAGCTTTGGAAATACTATTCCCTTTAGAGAAAATGCCTATATCTCCTAATTGCATAATTTCCCATTCCTCTGGAATAATTCCCAGTTCGGTCTGTTTATATCCTGTTGGTATATTCATATATTATTTATACTCTTCTATTATTCTCTGAATCACAGATTTCTGAAGTGTTTGCTGTAACAGCGAAGTCATATTTGCCAACTTAATTCTTTGATTAAATTGGAACAGACCTAAATCAACCAATAGTTTAGCAACAAGTTCATCTATAAAAGAAGATGTCACAAGGCTCACACCTTCAAAATCAAGAATGGAGATTTTAGAATTGCTCTTCATCAGGTTTAATATCTCATTCTTAAGACGAATTGCGGACTCTCTTGTGCCAGTACCCTCAGCCAATGTTGCAATTTTAAAAACAAGTTCACCTTGCTCATTCTCTAATTGTTCCGCATATAAATTCACAAAATCAAAACTACGCCCTTGAAAGGTGAGAACTTTCTCTATTGAAATATCCTTTGAGTAATCCAATTGAAAATCTACAGTTGTACTACATCTTTGATCAGTTGGATAGCAATGCTTATTTCGCAAAATCTTAGCTTCCCCATTACAATAGTGGTACGAATCCCTTTCAGAGGTTATAACTAATCTGCCATTTCCTTCCTTAACCAAAGAAAATAGTCCATGCATGCCATTGCCTTGTCCAACCTTTTTATCTCTTGTTACACCTGCTTGGATGCACAATGTAAGAGCATCAGCATTGTTTCTCGGAGCATGAATAGAGTGCTTTAACGATTTGTAGATTCCAATGCCTGCATCGTAGATTGTAAATACCACATGCTTGGAGGTTTTGTGTAGTTGCCCCATAATAAATCCACATGAAGATTTAGAGTGGTTTAACACATTGTCCATAATTTCGTTTATAGACCATTCTATACCCTCTAGAATACCAGTTGCGAATTGATCTGAGCGCCTTAATTCTTGAATTATAGCCGATTGAATTTCATAAACATCGTTCGATGACCTAAATTTCCAAATCTTGCCCAATGCTCTATCTAAACTTGTTTTATGCAAAGGAAGTTCATATGGTATTAGAATATTTTGCAAATTTACATCATAACTTTTACCATCTATCTGCAATTTCTTTTCTTGGCGGAAGAAATCTATAATACCAGCAATTGGCACCGCAGCATTAGGAAAAACACCCTGTATTGATTTATCAAAATTTATAGTCAATTGCTCGTAACCCTCCTTCAAATGTCCTTTGCGTATCTGTTTAATAAAATCATCAACTGCGTTAGCATTCTGTAGAGAGTGAATCGTTATAATATCACTATCTTTTGAAACAAGAACATCACTAAACCAGCGCATAACTTATCGTATTTTATTAATATCCCATCTGTTTCAAGTGTGTGGAGACTTTGGCTTCGAGGTCGGCGATTGCGGCGTCGATTTCCGGAAGCGTCTGAGCATAGCGTTCGGCGAGTGCAGAAACTTTCGAGGTCAGTTGTTGACCGATTCGTTGCATCTCACTGTCGAGCCGGGCCGAAAGAGCTGCGAGCCATTTCTTTTCGATAACCAAGCGTTTGATATCGCCTTCTGTAAGCCCAGCATATTTGACGATCAAAGCCGTAAGTAAATCGTATTTCAAAGTTTTCAGCGTTTTCTTCGTCAGCGAAATATCCTCTTTCAATTTGAGATATTGCGTAAGAATGGCTATTTCATCGGCATCCGATTTTTTGTCGAGTGCTTTGATTCGTTTTTTGACGTTGCTGTCGGAGAACTTTCCATCGGCAAAATTATCTTCGTCTAATACGCCTTCCGAGTGCTCTTCCAGCATTTCATTTAATTGGTTTTCTTTGTCGCTCAATAACTCGTCGGAAGCCGTAATAAGATGCTTCTCCTTCGCGAAATACTCGTCGATCACAATCGAAACGGGCAATAAGTCGCACACGACATCCTCCGGTGCGGAAGCTTTCTTCTCTTTCGGCTTTGCATCTCTCTTTTTAGCCGCCGGCTGCGGCGTATATAGCCCCGCTTTCCATCCGTTGGCAGCGATCAGATAACAATCATCCTGCATGGTTTCGCTCCAATAGTTCATCAGGCAGTCATACACATCATAGGCATCAACCAGTGATTCATCCCGCTTGAAAATAGAGAGCAGCGAATCGCTCAATTCTTCGATAAGATGTTTCGGCGCAAATCCCGTAGTAAGGGCGTAAAGGTTTGCGCGGTGTCGATCGCACCATTCGGTATAACTTCGATAAAAAATTTCGGTCTGATTAAGGAAATCGGTGTTGGCCATAATTGTATCGTGCACGGCTGACGATTTGCATTTCAACGTGAAATATCCCGTGCGAGAGACATGCGGTCGGAAAAGATCTTCGCGTAAAGAGGGACAGACCAGCCAATAGTCGGAAAGTTGTTCAATATCATGCGCAGGCAGCCCACCGCGCAAATGCGCGTCGATGTCTTGCAAAATTTCGGTGTCGGGAGCTGAAATATAACGCGGAATATTCAGATTGTAATCATTACGTTCGATCTCTTCCATCGGAACGAATCGGGCGAAATGTGGGACATCGCGTTGGGTCTGCCAAAGGTCTACGATACGACGGATATCCTGTTCGCGCAGCCGGTTTTTCGCTCCGTCTTTCATGAAGCCGAATTTTGCATCGATCATAAAAACACCTTTGCGGTTGGAGGCTTCGGATTTTTCGATAAGGATAATGCAGGCCGGTATTCCGGTCCCGAAGAAAAGGTTGGCAGGCAAACCGATAATGCCTTTGATATATCGTTTTTCGGCTACAAGATATTTACGGATTTGCGCTTCGGCATTGCCTCTGAATAGCACGCCGTGCGGAAGGATACAAGCACCGCATCCTGTTTGTTTGATTGACCGAACGATATGGAGCAGAAAGGCGTAGTCGCCGTTTTTCTCTGGAGGAATGCCGATTGACGATCCCCAGCGCTTATATTGATCCTCTTCTTTTGCTCCTTTCAACCATGATTTGGTAGAAAAAGGAGGATTGGCAACCACAAAATCGAATGTCTGCAAATTTCCCGAATCGTCTTTATATTGAGGGTCGTTGAGCGTGTCGCCCTGTTTGATCGTTGCATAGGGGTCGTTGTGAAGAATCATGTTCATTTTCGCCAGCCCGACTGTGGCATTGTCTTTTTCCTGTCCGTACAAGGTCGCATCCGTGGGAGTTTCGGCTTTGGCGCGAAGAAGCAATGAACCGGAACCGCATGTCGGGTCATAGATGGTGGTACGGATGCTGTTCACCTTGTCGAGCCCCAAAACCTTTGCAATGACGCGGCTAACCTCCGCAGGAGTATAGAATTGACCTTTGCTTTTTCCGCTTTCAGTTGCAAAATTCTTCATCAAATACTCATAGGCATCGCCTATAAGATCGTCATCAGCCGCACGGTTTTTGCTGAAATCGAGATCTGATGTTTGGAATATACCGATAAGTCCGCTTAATGTTTCAACCTTATCCTTGCCCTTGCCGAGTTTGGTTTCATCATCGAAATCCGCGATAAACACTCCGTCCAACTGATTAGCTTCGGACAAAGCCGCCATTTTCTTGTTCATCTCTTCGCCGATATTGGCATGGCCTTTCAAAGCGACAAAATCCTCGAAGTGGCAGCCGGCGGGAATATCTATCATGAAATTAAGGTCGTTGCGGCTTTTGTCGCTGATATATTTCACGAACAGAATCACCAATACATAATCCTTGTATTGGCTTGCATCCATACCTCCGCGTAACTCATCGCAACATTTCCAAAGGGTACTATATAATTCCGATTTCTTGATTGCCATATTATATTATTTGCTACTGATTAAATCTTTAGGGTTGACTTGAAGAATGCGTGCAATTTCAAAGAGCAATTCCAGATTAGGTTGACGACGATTGCAGGCATAGGCATTTATCATACTGAAACTCTTACCGAGCTGTTCGGTCAGTCATATCTGTTTAACACCCTTTTCTTCAAGCACTTCCTTAATCCTATTCATATATTTTGTGGACAAAATGAAACATATTTCGCATAAAGATATGAAATTGTTAGCTATAACTCCAAAAGACCTAATGCTCTCTTTTTAATCGAGAAGCTTTTTTGTTAAGTTTTTCGACTTCCCGTTCTTTCAGTCTCGCCTGTTCTTCAAGTTCGATTTTCTGGCGGATAGTGTGTTCATATTCTTCAACGTCTTTTTTTTCTGACGGATTTTTGCGTTGTCGCGGTTTAATTCGAATAGCTCTTCCAGTTCAGCAATACGGTCGGGTGTCGCTTCGCCGTTCATCTTTATATACCGGTATTTCAGGTCGTTGTCGATGCGGTCGCGGTTCGGTTGGGTAACGAAATAGAGTGCCGACGACAAGATCATGCAGCTTATGAAAAGAAATAGCACCAAATAAATGACGAATGGGGATTCGGAGCTGAAAATCACTCGGTGTTGGGTTATTCTCGGCGGCAGTTCGGCGGGGATTTTGATTGCCTCGACAGATGCTTGCAGATTATCGATACCGGTTTGCGTTTTGGTATAGTTCTGCTCTTTGCTCTCCAATCGTCCGGCAAGCTGGATTATTATCGCCTGATGCCGCTCTTGTTCTATATATAATATACGATTTGCTCCAATCGTTGCGACAAGTCATTGTCACTTGATTGATTATTGTTTGCTGTTTTTGCCGATAGTTCGGTCTTGATGGTTTTGGCCATCGTCTCCTTGAAGTCTTCATACATTTCGTAGGACATCATATTATTTTCTTTCATGATTGTATCGCTTCCTGTTTACAATTTCTGCTTGGGTTTGGTCATGCGTTCTCGCAAACGACGTTTCCGCTCCATTACGGCAATCGCCATCGCTTCGACGACGGTATTGAGCAAACCCGTGATGCGGGCGAGGTACTCTTCGGGACTCTCGCCGGATTTGCATTGCAATTAGGCGACGGACAATCCGACGGGTGAACTATTCGGTGGCAACGGAAGTTCGCCGATATTACCGCCGAAATTGACCGTCGGCCTATCCGTGTCGGTCTTTCCGCCACCCGTTCCGAACAGACCGGAGAAGGCCGAACGGTAGGTGCCTGCCGCCGTATGGAAGTCTTTGACAATAGCGCTTCGATGTCGGGTTTGCTGTTGCGCGTACGCAAAATGCCGATTCAGTTTCGAGAAGCTGAGTTGCCGGTCGATCTTCGACCCCGAAAACTCGAAGTCGTTTTTTGAAAATAGAACGCCTTGTTTTCGGTCGGTATTTCCGCAATACTTGTAGCGGACGTTGATACCTTGCTCTTTTAATCTATCTTCCAGATCGTTCCATCTCTTACACTTGGGCAGCCACCCTTTGATCGCATCATATATTTCGTATTTGCTCTTGTCCGGTTCGCGCAATCGCTTCCGCTGCACGCTGTCCTTTCCCTGCGCAAGATGCAACCCGTATTTCTCGGTCAGTTTCCGGCAGACTTTCGTATTGCGTATTTTGATATTCTTGTCCGACATAGTCTGCCCCTTGTTCCCGACCCGGTTGTAGACCAGATGGTAGTGAGGATGGGACTGGTCGAGGTGATGTACCAGCAGATATTGCGTGTCGGTAATACCCATTTTCTGCATATATTCTTTGGCGATCTGCGTCATCAGCGCATCGGTCATGAGCGGTGCATCTTTCGGCGAAAACGAGAGGGAGATATGCCTGACCGTGTTTTTCAACCGAGGGTTCAGTCGGGTCTGATCCTTAAAATCCTCGATTATGTTCTTTACCTCCGGCGGGGTTACGCCTTCGGCA
This sequence comes from Alistipes montrealensis, assembly GCF_018362775.1. Classification (GTDB taxonomy): domain Bacteria; phylum Bacteroidota; class Bacteroidia; order Bacteroidales; family Rikenellaceae; genus Alistipes; species Alistipes montrealensis. The sequence goes on along the minus strand of NZ_JAGYXY010000003.1, from coordinate 248,960 downwards.
TCGAGGACGCGCGACAGTTCCTTCATCACATAGCCGACAGTCTCGGCAAAGGATGAACCGGCAATGATTTTACCGATCATCACGGATCTGTTTTAGCAGGGCTTCGAGGCTTGCCATGATGGTCGCGTGACGGGATACGACACTTGAAAATCCTTTCGCATGGGCAAGCCGTGTCAGTAGATTCAAGTTGCGAGCTATGCCTTTGAGCTGGGTTATGAAATCCAGATGCTCGCGACGCAGGCGTTCTCGTACCTCTCCCGTCTGAAGCAGTTGTCGGACGATTTCCGCCGAACGCTGTCCCGAAGTACGGGCCAATGACTGAAGACGTAAATAATGCTCCGTATCGAGCCGCGTACTGACGATATATTGGCGAACACGACCTTTATTCAATTCCGGCCGCCCTTGTTCTGTGTTTGTTTCATCGGTTTGTTTGCAGGAGTTAGACCAACGGGATGTTCGGCGCAGGTAGGTTTTCGTTTACGAAAACACAAACTTACTCGCCTCATGTGAGGCGAAGAATCCGCACCGGAGAATCTCTTCCCGAAGTTTTCGGAATCCTCCGCCGCAACTCCCGATGCCGGGGCTGTTCCGGGTGCAATATTACGATTGTCCCGTCCTGAAAAAGGTTTACAGAGATTGATAATTAAAGATAAGCATTTGGGTTCAAAAAATATTGACCTGATATAAGTTTACATATGCCTTCCGAACAACCGTCTTTCGGCCCCAATGATGTTTGAGTTTTCCGGTTCTAAGTTCCGCTTCCAAGGGCGTAAGCCAATCGCAACTGGCATGAGGTCTGAGTGAATTGTAAAGGATAACGATCTCATCGATGCGTTCTTTTGCTGCCTGAAAACTTTCAAAACATTCCTCGTCGATCCATTCGCTCTTCAGAATACCGTTCACCCGTTCGGCAACGGCATTCTCATACGGATCGCCCTTTTCAGTCATGCTGATGCGAATCCCATTATCGGTCAGCAATTTCACATATTCTTTCGAACAATATTGGCATCCTCTGTCCGAATGATGGATTAACCCTTGCCGTTTTTGCTGCGGAGTCTGATCTATGGCCATCCTCAGTGCACGGAGCGCTCCGTCCCGTTCCAATGTCGTATTCAGATCATAGCCTACGATCCGTTTGGAATAGGCATCCGTTATCAAAGCCAGATATGCAAATCCTTCTTTCAAAGAAATGTACGTAATATCTCCGACCCATAAACGATGCGGCCGCTCGAGGTCGAAACCCCGGATCAGATTCGGATATTTACGCATCCAGTGCTGCGAGCAGGTCGTAACGCTGTATTTCTTCCGACGTTTGACCAGAAGATTGTTTTCCGAAAGCAGCGTAAATAACCGATCTCGGCTGACCGGAAATCCGTCTTGTTGCAGCAAATGCCACAGTTTACGACCGCCGAGCCTGGGCATCAGTTTCCGGTAGTAACCCACCCGCTCCAAAAGAAGGGTGTCGGACAAGGATCCTTCCCTATTACGCCGTAAATGTTTATAATAGGCCTGACGGGTATAACCGAACAACCCGCACAGAAACGGCAGGCATTTCAGTGTGGGATTAAAGAGATGTAACGACTTGATTTATCGGGTCGTTACATTTTTGCAAAGAGAGTAGGCAACGAAAAGGAAACGGTTTATTTTCAGCTAGTTGCGCTCAAATACCGCATTTCAAATAACCTATTGCAAGATACGAAAAATTTTTGGAATTGGCAAATCAAACAATGCATCGAAAAGATTTTGGATAAAACGATAATGTCGGATTTGGAGAATACCCTGAATCAACAATACGATAATGTGATTTCCAATTTCAAGTCCGAATATCCGAAAATCAAGCCATGTTTTGTGGAATTGCTGTGCCTGCTCTATGCCGGATTTTCACCGCAACAGATAAGCGTCATAACCAATGAAACGCTAAAAACAATCTACATGCGGAAGTTCCATCAAAAGCTTATATCCAAAATCGCTTTTTATTAGCCCTTGCTTGAACGTCCAGTCGAAACCTTATAAATAAACTTTATGCTGAATAACGCCGGTATTTTCCGCCAATTGATTATGGGTATGTCCAAATGCGTTGAACTTGTAAATAAAAGTCGTTCAGCCGAGTGATGAATTACGTCTTTGAGATAGTTTATCCGACGAAAACACAATTTGCAGTTCTCTGACGAGAACAAAAATCCGACCGAATAATTTCTAACAAAAGTTGCGGAAGTTCTCCTTGAGGGATCTTGTGGCTGGGCTTTTTCTTGTTATATCACCCTCGGCTCATTCAAAAAACGGTAATATTTAAGTTTTTTAATAATAAATCTTTCTGAGTTTCCGTTATCAGTCCGGACGACCGACAAATAAAGCCGGTGATTCCTTTCCCAAATAAAGGATGTAGGCTGACAGAAATCCTGTATGAGGAACGAAATATGCCGATCGGGCGCATGTCACTCGTGTCCGCAACAGAACCCGTAGCGATTCTGCGATTATTTTTTCAACTTTACAGACTTACCTTCCATCGTTACGGATGATTCGGCGCAACACTGTCTGCCATCATTATCATGGCCTTATATTTGTCGGTTATATCCCGAAAGATAATACCGGAAAAGCAATGGCAAAAAGAAAATACAAAACCGACAATACCCCGATCTGTCAATACTTTAATCATGCGTTTGAAAATGCCAACTTTACGGTTTATTATCTTACCAGTTAAAAAGGCATTATGGATGGAAATAACCAGAAAAAACGACTGAATATGAGCATCAAGCCGATGCTCAATATTCGTCGCGGAAGTCCCGACGGTCGCTACACGCTCGTCATACAACTGATCCGGGAACGCCGCCGAGGCGTCATATTCACCCCCTACCGGTTACTGCCCGGAGAGTTCGACCGACAGCGCGGAAAAGCAGCTCCCACCTCCCGGAGCAAAGCCCATATGGCCTTTATCCGCGAGGTCAACATCTTTCTGGAAAAACAAAAGGAGGAGATACAGCGTGTCCTGACCGAGTTGCAACACGAAGGAAAACCCTTCTCTGTCCGGGATGTCACGCAAGCTTACCACCAGCGCTACGACAACCGCTATGTGCATACCTTCTTCGCCCGGCAGATCGAGGAGTTGCGCAAAGAGGGAGCGCAGGGCACAGCCAACAAGTACAATGCGACGCTGGTCGCCTTCGAAAAATTCATCGGAAACCGCCGTATCCATTTCGACAACGTGGACGAGAATCTGCTGCTCGATTTCGAACAGCACCTCCGGCAGGTTCCCCTGCAACCCAATACGGTCTCTTTCTACATGAGTAATTTTCGGGCTCTCTACAACAAGGCTCAGAAACGCGGGTATGTGACCCGGGGCAAGTCGCCTTTCGATGTCGTGCCCATCCGGATCGAAAAAACTCGCAAACTGGCTGTAAGTGCCGATGTGATTCGACGTGTCGCACAGTCCGAGTTTCCGGACTCCTACAAACTGAATTGTGCCCGCGATATGTTCATGTTCAGTTTCTACTGCCGCGGGATGTCGTTCGTGGATATGGCCTATCTGCGGCAGGAGGATATTCGGGACGGAATGCTCCATTACCGCCGCCGTAAGACCGGACAGGTATATTCGGTGCGAATCATTCCCGAAGTACAGGCGATACTCGACCGTTACCGAGAAGGGTGTTCGCCATGGGCATTGCCCGTAATGCTCGATTTTGAGGACGACGGACTCCTGCACCCGCTCGTATACAACGGGACAACGCCGGACGAACGCAAACAATTCGAGACAAAGCTCTACTTGCGCTATAAATACAGTCTGTCCCATTACCTGCGGTTTTTCCGGGACATCCGCAAGCGTTTGGCACTGCCGGTCGCACTCTCCTTCAACGTGGCTCGCCACAGTTGGGCAAGCCTTGCCCGCAAACAAGGTATTCCAGTCTCAGTGATCAGCGTCGGACTGGGGCATACTTCAGAAAAGACCACCCGGATTTACCTCGACGAACTTGATAACAAAACGGTGGACGAAGCCAACGAAATCGTTGCAGGACTTTTGAAGAAAGCACATTCAAGCCCGGAAAAAATAAATCGGGAGAAGACCCGAAACGGAAAAAAATAATATCTTTGCCTTAAACGGGGCGCTTTGTATAAAAGTGCGGGATATACAGAAAAAATACGGTCTTTTTGGAAAAGACTTTTACGTCCTTTTTTCGTTCTTTCAAAAGAGATGTTCGTATACCGTTTCTGGGGGCAAAATTAACGAAAAATTTAATATTCTCAATAGCCCCCCCCCCTCACGAAAATCAGTCAAAAACATATCTTTTTTTGGTCATCCGACTGCCCCCAGAGTGCTCTCTTGCCGTCATATTTGGCTTTCAGGGCCGTCGGCGAACAATGTAAATAACGCTGGCAGAAACGATAAAAAGCCAGGTAACTCTTGAAGCCGAACGTGCGGATCAGTTCGCCGTTATCGCGGATCCCGTTTTGGACTGCACGTTCTATATCTGCGGCTTTTTGTTTCACCAGCCAAGTGTGGTAGGGTTCGCGGAACGTCTCGCGGAACCTGCGAATAAAGGAGCTTTCGCTCATGTGCCCCATCCGTGCCAATTCGGCAAGGTTCTCGGCCTGCAGGTAGGAGCATTGTACGAATGTCCGGAAGTCATCTTTGGGACAGGCAATATCACGGAAAAAACCTTTGAGTTTCGCATCCCCGTAGAAGTGTCTCATCATCAGGAAGAGTTCGTGCTCCTTGATAACGTGGTAACAGGGAAGATGCGGCCCTTCGGGATCGAGGGCCGGCCCCAACCCGTCGAAGAATGTTTCGAGTGCAGGCACGACAGGCAAGATGGGTGAGCCCGTTACGGACGTTTCTTTCATCATGATTTCGGCAAGCATATCGTGCCGGCAGAGAGTTATCCGGTTGTTGAAAGCGAGCGTTACCACCTCGCTGTTCCGCAGCGCTGAGACCTCGGTTTCTTGTTTCCGAGCAAGGAAAATACATTGAAGTTCCGTGAGTTGGTGGCAATCGTTCCTGCCTATGCGGATATGAAGGTGTCCCGAAAGCAGGAAGAGGATGCGGTGCGAACGACACTCCGCATGGGGAAGAAGATGTGCCTCGGGAAGCAGCATCCGGGTGAATCTTGTATCGAGATGTTCTTTCTCGGCGGAACAGCTCGTACAACCGGCCGGACAATTGACCGCACGGAATGTTTCCCCGGCGTGAGCGGTGGCTTTTACTTGATGTTTCATCACTTATCCTATTTGTTTGGCTATTATATGATTGAAAAACACAGAATTACATTTTCAGTTTCACAGTTTCGCAAATCGAATTTCATGGTTAAACATTTTTTCGGTTTCGTAGCAATATAATTTATTGGTTATCAATTATTATTTCTTCGGGAATGTAACACGGCAGTCTTTTCCAAAAAGACTGCCGTATTTCAGCTATGTGGGACAAGCAGTTAAAAGATAAGTAGATGAGAAAAATTCTTGCCATAGTATTTCTATGTTGCTTCAGTTCGGTCGGGTCTGCTCATGCGCAGGATCTCGGCCTCAAGACCAATTTGCTTCATTGGGCAGCAGGCGGTACGATGAACCTTGGCCTCGAAATAGGTCTGGGTGCTCAAACCACTTTGGAAGTGATGGGCGGTTACAATCCATGGACGCTCAACGCAGAAACGAACAAGAAACTCAAACACTGGATGGTGATGCCGGAGTTCCGTTATTGGTTGTGCGAACGTTTCAACGGCCATTTTTTCGGCCTGCATACCGGTTACGGTGAGTACAACATCAGCGGCGTGCGCATTCCGTTTTTGAAAAAGCACGTGAAGGATTACCGTTATCAGGGGTGGGCCACCGGTCTCGGCATCTCCTACGGATACCAGTGGATTCTGGGCAAACGCTGGAATCTGGAAGCTACCGTCGGCGTGGGTTATGTCTATACGAACTACGACCGTTACGACTGCGCTACCTGCGGCAAATTCCGCGGAAGCAACGACAAACACTACTTCGGCCCGACGAAAGCGGGTATCTCGCTGATCTATATTATCAAATAACGAATACCGAGAAACGATGAAAAAACATATATCCCTGCTTATACTTATCTTACTGGCATACGCTCCCGGCGTTTCACATGCAGGGAACGAGCCGGATTATCTTTCCCAGATCGCACTCCGCGACCGTGAGGTGGTCAAGAACAACCGCGAAGTCGAACTTTCGATGCTCTTCGACCTGAGTAGCTTGCGCCTGCGGACGCAGCACACGCTCGCGCTAACTCCCGTGCTGGTTTCAAAAGACGGGAATCGCGAATGGGCCTTCCCTCCGCTCGTCGTAGACGGCAGGATCCGCAACAAGGTCTACCTGCGGGCTCAGCGGCTGGAAAGCGTGGCGTTGCCGCCATACCACGATGCAACGGCACAAGTGGTCATCCGCCGCCGTAACGGCAAGGAACAGAGCTACGATTACAGCGCAAAGGTTCCCTACGAGCGATGGATGCTCGACGGCAGGATCGAATTGCGCGAGGAAGTACATGGCTGTGTGAACTGTGACAAGAAAGAAACTGCTCAGCCGCTTGGCAACGTGCTGCCGGCTTTCGTACCCGAATACCGTCTGGATACCATCGCTCCCGAACCCGAACCCGTAAAAGTGCGGGCCGAAACCCGTACGGCACGTCTACAGTTCCGGCAGGACAGTTACAAGATCCTGCCTGATTTCAAGGATAACCGCGCCGAACTGGATACGGTTTCCAACTCGATCCTTTTGGTGCGAAACAACCCCGACGTGAAGATCACGGGGATCTATATCACCGGTTACGCTTCGCCCGAAGGATCGGTTGCCTACAACCAGACGCTCTCGGAGAACCGCGCCAAGGCTCTGCTCGATTATATCGTCCGTTACGAGCATCTCGACCGTTCGCTGCTGCACGTCAATCCCTGCGGTGAGGACTGGGAAGGCTTCATAAAGCGTCTCGACGAGTTCCCCGGTCTGTTGGGCCTCGACCGCATCAGGGAAATTATTGCCCAATACCCCGACGACCACGATCGTGCCGAAGCGGAGTTCCGGCAGCTAATACCCCCGACCATCTACCAGCGCCTGCTCAACGAGATTTATCCTCTGTTACGGCGCAACGAGTATAAAATCGAGTACAACGTGCGCAATTTCAACCTCGAAGAGGCCCGGCGCATGGTGAACGAACGTCCCGACCTGCTGAGTCTGACGGAGATGTATAAGGTCGCCGGGTCGTATGGAAAAGGCTCGCCCGAATACGACAAGGTAATGCGAACCGCCGCACGTTGTTTTCCCGAAGCTGCGGCTGTCCTGAACGATCTGGCGATGGAGGCCATCTCGCGCGATGAATACGGCAAGGCCGTGGAACTGCTGGAGAAGGCCCGTGTCACGGCTACGCACCCCACGCTGCTCAATACCCTCGGCGTGGCCTATGCCGAAGCAGGCGAATACCGCAAGGCCGAAGAGGCATTCGCCAAGGCCGCAGAAGCGGGAGCTGCCAAGGCACGGCATAACCTCGAACAGGTACGCGGCGTGATCGACCAGTTGTAAATCCAAGAAACAAGTAAAGTAACAATTTACTACTCATTACTATTCACAATCCAACACAATTCCAAACACTTAGTTGCGTATGAAAAAAAATTATTTCGCATTTGCAGCGCTCGCCGCTGCGATGGTGCTCGCCTCCTGCAACAAGGATGAGGGCAATGACAATCCGAAGTTTGACGGTATCGGAGCCGTCAGCATCAAGATCCAGAATCCGGGAATCTTAACCCGTGCCACTGTGGATCCAACGTCCGGTTCCGGAAATGTCGAGATCGACGGTACGTTGACCGTAACCCTGACACATAACGAGGGCCAAACTATGAAGATCGAGATCGACCCAAAGCAGATTGATAACAACACGAAGCTGACTTTCTGGAATGTTAAAAATCCCACAAAGATCGAAGCAACCATTAACGGCGGCGTAGCCGATTACAGCAATGTGGCCATCATAGGCGGAACTCCGGAATTACAGGTTCTCCCCGCGAATATTCCTGCTTACGGCGAAGTTGGCAAGAACGACATCACGTTGACTGACCAATCGGCTTCTCCTGACCTGACTAACTCGACAACCCAGACGGGAGCCTCGTCAGGCGATGAGAATAAGACTTACCAGATGTACGAAGCATCGATCCAAATGTCGATTCCTGTCGCACGTCTGGAAGTTTCGGGTATCACTCACGTAACACACCCTGACGAAGAAGAAGATGAATGCAAATATTCTGCGCTGACCATCAACGGAGTCTACATGGATGGCCTGAAAGCTACGGGCGGAGCGACTGGTCTGACCGATTACTGCTGGGATGGAACATCTAATACCGGAACCGGCGCTACAGCAATTCTGAAAGATGTGATAAACGGCACGAACGGCGATAATTTCCTGGAGAGCGGAACTTGGCCCGCGGAGGATAAAACCTTCGCTTACAATTTCTACACCGGAGCAGGCAACCCGAAGTTCAAGATTTATTTCGGACATGCAGAAGCTGCTGAGGGTGCGGATCCCGTTCTCTCGCCGCGCTATGCCATGATCGAGCAGTATACCGACCAAAACGGTGACCCGGTAACAATGCAGGCAGGTCGCATCTACCGCATTACCAAGGCAGAGTTGAAAGACAAGCATATCCTCGGCGACGAAGGCGGTGAAACCGTATATGGCGTCACTGTTACTGTCACGGAAGCCACTTGGACGGTTGTCGACATCAATGCCGACTGGAAGGAATAACACCGCTTTTCGCATGCCCCGCGATCCCTTCTTGGTGAGGGAGGCGAGGCCGACACAAAACTTACTTTGAAAACGGCCGGGCATTTCCGACATGTTATTCCGAGTGTTGCCGGATGAAATGCCCGGCCGTTCTCAGAGAAAGTTTGCAGAATAGCAATTTTCACCCAATAAAAACCGATCGATTCCATCGACATCTTAAAAACAATGAATTTTATCAAGAAAATAGTGTGGTTACTGCTGGTTGCCTTCCTGATCGCCGGCTGTATCAGAGAAGACATGGACGACTGTAAGAATGTCGCCGTATTCTTTCGATACGATGCTGATGGACAGGTCGATGTACTGAAACAGTATATCGACAAGATCGACCTGTATATCTTCGACGAAAGCCGCCGGCTGGTGAGGATCATCGCCTTCGATCAGGATGATTTCGCGGAAGGCACCGACATCGCTCCCCAGTTCCGGCTCTCCGCAGGCAAATATACCTTGGTGGCCGTGGGTAACGCTTACGACCGTACCACAGTGGAAGGTCTGAATACAGCCGACTTCAGCCGTATGTTCATCCAGCATCCCCAATGGGGCAATGAGGGACTGATATCGGGGCACGACCACAACTACATGGGACAGCGCGAGATCGTAGTCCCGTCCAACAACGAATACCTGTATGAAACGGTTCGCCTTTACAGTTCGCACATCGACGTGGATGTCGAAATACATGGATTACCCACCGCCGAAGTGGATGGGCAACGGGGCGTATTGCCCTGCACGCTGAGTTTCGAGGACTCGAATGCGCAGACCGACTTCAACAATGAAATCAACGCCGGGCAGACATGCTGCGTCGTTCCCGACCTGCACTACGACGCTACGACGGATACATGGCACACCCGGGACTTCACCCTCTTCCGCATGGATAGGCAGGGCACGCTGGATGCCGGACTATGCTGCCATCGGCTCCGCCTCGAAGATGCCGAAGGAAACCCGCTGGCTGAATTCGACATGGCCGGCTATCTGGAACAACACCGCGACGTGATAGACGTCACCCGTCAGGAGGCCCGCCTCCCCATCAGCATCGTATTCACGCCTCTGGGTGTGACCATCAAAATCCCTGCATGGTATATCGAAGACATCACCCCGGGATGGCAATAACCCAGAGACAGAAAGGAGTATCCATATGATGAACAGATTTTTACAGCATATTCTATCCGCCCGCCGTGCCGCCTTGTTGCCGGCAGTACTGCTCGCTCTGTCCGCCGGCTGCAATAAGGAGGCTGCCCCGGCAATGGACAAGGCTACGGTTCAGATGACCTTTACGACACAAGCTACCGCAGCCGGTGCGAACGATGGAAGCCTTACGGAAGGCGAACACATGCGAACACTGCGGATCATCATGGCCAATATGCAGACAAAAGATATTCTGTATAATGTCTACTACGATGATCTGGACGACGCTCTGACGGAAAAGACCGTCACCTTCAACGATATCCCTGCAGATATCGAGAATGGCACGGAATACGATTTCTACGCCATCGCCAATGAAGAGGCGTTTTTATCCGAGGGTGAAAGTCTGGAAGGGAAAAACGTGAATTTAGGCGTGTTGGAAGAGCGCATTATTTCGAATGACTTTAACGCCTCGCTCACCAACAGCCTTCCGCAGGCCGCGAAAGAAACGTTCAGAATAGAGGCGAAAGAGGGCATACAAGATTATACTATACCTTTGGTTTTTCCCGTAGCCAAGGTATGCCTTACATTCGAGAACAAGTCCGGCAGGACACAGTATTTCGGGGACATCGGGTTGCAGGAGGCCAATCCGGGGCGTGGATATCTGTTCCCGCATGATGCGCCGGTAGGCAATATTCCCGCAGATTATACAGATGTGATGCTGTACTCATACAATCAGAGCGATGGTTCCCCATCCAACTCATTCAGCGTACCCGCCGGTACGGAAAGCGCTCCGGGCAGTTCGCAGCCCCTCGTCCGCTATCTCTATCCCGGCACCAAGAATGAGGGCTATGTCCTTACTGCCTTGTGGCTGGGAACGGAAGAACAACCAAAGAGTCTTTCCCTTAAGAACGGTAACGATCTCCTGACCCAGATCGAGGGCGGCCAGCAGTTGAATGTTATCGTCACGCTGCTACCGGGAGATAAGCAAGATGTCGAGTTGAAATATAGCCTCGCCGACTGGAAGAAAGAAGAGATAGATGTTCCATTTGATTGACAAAAGGAAAAGCCATGACAGAAAAATTTATAAGATGCAGTTTGCTGCCGTTACTGGCCGGGGTTTTGTTGCTGGGGTCATGTGTGAATGACGATACACTGGAAGGTACGGGACAGTACCGGGTGGAACCCGATATCCCGGTGACACTTCCGCTGAAGGTGATGCTCTCCGGCAATAAGATTGCTACGCGAGCGGCACAGAGCGATGAGGCGGAAAGAACCATCAACAACATCTACGTGATTGCCTTCAAACCGGAAAAAAATCAAGACGGTACGGAGAACGGGAATGCCGCAGATGACCAGTGGGTCGTAGATAACGCAAAGAACTTCGAGGTAGGAGAGGCAATTACCTACGATAACGAGCACACGTTGGAAGGGGGTTTTCCGATGACTACCGGTATCCGCAAGATTTACGCTATAGGCAATCCGCAGTCCGGGTCGGGTTCACTGAGCGAAGAGGATCTGGCTAAAATAAAGACGTTGGCCGACCTGAAAAATCTGGGCTCAGCTCTGCGCGACAAGCAGAGCATCGAGCGAATGGATTTCAAGATGACCGGGCAGGTATTGAAAACTTCCGAAACAGGAGATAAAGAGCTCGTAACGGTGCGTGCAGCATCCGGCGGTAGCGGTGAAATCGTAGAGGCCTACGAATTGGAATTGAAACGGGTGGACGCCCGTATCACGTTCAAGATCAAGGGAACCGGCGGATACGAATTCACGCCGGAATATTACCGTGTGATGAACATTCCGGGTGGGACGTATGTTCTTCCGCGAGAGAAAGGTAGTGCGACGGAAAATACATGGGATTTCCAAACCGGCGGCTATGCCGAAGGTTTCCGTACGAGCGATTTCTCGACGGACAATGAAGGGGCTTCCCTCTTCGAGTTCTACCTGTGCGAGAACAGGCAGAACCCCAAAAAGCAAATAACAGAAGAAGCCTTGCTAGACGTAACCAGAGAAGATAAATACACACTATATTCACTCCGTTCAAAACAAGAAAAGTCAACTCCAGATGAAAATGGTAATGTCGAAAATGGTGATTTTGTTTATTCGAATGCCCACTCGACCTATGTCATTCTGGGAGGAACTGTGACGGGAGAAAAAGACGGTGAGAAAGTTTATGCAAAAGTAAGTTATAAGATTTTTTTAGGTGATACGGGTAATAAATCTACCTCAGACTGGCAAAACGATGTGAGTTTAGTAAACAATTACAGCATCGAACGCAATACGCACTACACTTATAATGTTACCATTGCAGGTGTAGACAAGATAATCGTTGAAGCGGAAAGCAATAATCCGGACGAAGAACCGGATCCCGGTGCTGAAGGCGATGTGATTCTCACAAAAGGCGATTACGTTACGTTGGATTCCCACTATTCCCGTTATGTGATGACTCTGAAGAAAAGTGAAATCATGGACGGACTTTCATGGTCGATAACCACACCCTTCCAGCGCGGATTGCAAGTATTCGACACAGACTTACCTATAGTGGATGATGCTTACCTAAGTACCGATAACACCAAGGCTGAAGCAAAATTCGGTCTTCCCCAAAACACATTATCACTCAATGATTACAAATGGGTAAAGTTTGCTATTAACAAGGAGTGTATACCGGTAAATAAAGAGAAGTTTCCTATTGGGCAGGTAATAAAATTCCCCGGAGAACAAGCATACGATGGCGGATCGCCCTTACTACCTGCCCCTATTGCTGGAGGGAAGTATCAAGAGACGGCTTATTATCAACAAGTGAGACTCTACGATGTCAATCAGTTGTTGAATTTCCTGCATTACAAAGCGCATGAAGATAGCAGCTCTGATGATATTTTTGAAAAGAATGATGCAGGCGAGGATATTGTTTATATCTCGGTATTTGTAGACGAATACATCTATATTTACGACCCGACGCAATACTTTTATCGTAGACCGACAGGTGTGGATACAGACGATAATATCAATGATGGTGTTATAGACTTGAGCTTGTGGAAAAAAACGGTAAATACCGAAAACCGATTGCTCAACATCTGCGTGGAAGGTTCCAAGTATAGCCCGGATGGGCAGAGTTCCGTGTCTCGTAGTGTATATACCATTTCGCAGAATCCTGTTTACACGTTTTATAATCCCAATGGTACTTCCGGTGATTTCAATACGGCTTGGGGAGTGGAAGCGAGTGTGGAAACGAAATTCCTGCCTATTGTGCCTGACGGAGTAGATAATAATACTTTTACAAACAAATTTGATAATGAGATAAATACACCGGATAACGGACGTAGCAACACGCTGAATATACTCAGCTCCGAGAGAGAATTACGCTGGGATGAGGTAATCAATACAGATATAACAAGTATTAATGATATCTTATTACATGACTATAAGAGCATTTGGTATGCATGTTTGCTGAGAAACAGGGACTTGAACGGTGATGACATCGTTCAGGCATCGGAAATACGCTGGTATTTGGCTTCAATCGACCAATTGACTGATATGTTTGTTGGAGAAGCCGGTATACCTACTGCCAAACTTTATCAGGCAGAAGTCAATAATGACTGGAGTGCTGGAACCTTGGTTGAAGGAGAAACACGTGTACACATTGCGAGTAGCAGCTACTATACTGGAGAACAATGGGGCGGCGAACCTCTTGATTCACCGAGAAATCCTTATGTGATATGGGGTGAGGAGGGCGTTTCAAAAGGTAGTGCTTACTATTCTAGTATTGCTGCAATTAGAGACGGTCTTTTTTCTTACCGATGTGTACGCAATTTGGGTATAAGTCTGGATAACAGAGAGGCCATGCCGGATGATTATGTCACCAAAGGAACATCTTCCTACACGGCAGAGGATGGAACAACTTATCAAGAGTTGACCATTGACGTTTCGAGAATGGTTGACAACTGCATTCGCCCATCTACAGGAGATAATGCCGTATTACCCAATCATACGGAACGGGAAGCCAACAATCGTCCTCCGCTCACGTTGGCTATTCTCAGCGACACCGAGGGGGCGACAACCAATTGGATATACCCTCAATCCAACGGTAGTCCTTCTTCAATAGATTGGACCCGGATTGAAAATGAAATATCAAACCGTGTGTGCCCTATGGGTTATCGAATACCGAATTTGCGGGAAATTGCACTGATGTACACCACCTATCCAGAACTCATGAACTCGATTACTGGTAGTAGTTATTATGTGACTAAAACAGGTTATGGTTATGGAGCAGAAGGAGAGGGTTTTGGATATCTTACTACCAAGGGAAATTTGGTAAAGTATAATGTAGGGGGTGTAGTACGTTGCGTCCGCGATGCTACCGACAATCCCGGGGGAAACTGATTCACAGTCAAATCCCGATCTAACATTCCCCTCACCGTGCGCCCCCTGTTCCGAAAACGACTACGGAACAGGGGGCAGGCAATGGAAGGGACGGAAGAAGCTGTCCGGACAAAGTTCCGTGCCCCGGAAGCGGTCATTCCGGATGTTTTCACATCCGGAGTTTTTGAGGAATAATTGCGACATGGCATGAAAAACCTTTTACCCACTTTCATCACATCCCTTTTCACCTTGGGGATCATATTCAGCTCTTGTGCCCAGAATCGGAAAGAGCCCAAGGCTTTCCGACTGCCGGAAATACCGTCCGTTCTGGTCGTACCCCAGGAACGAGCAGCCTATCTGGCCATACATTATTGGGATCATTTCGACTTCACAGATACCGCGCTGATCGACATGCCGGAGATCACAGAACAGGCGTTCGCCGATTTTCTCGGGATACTGCCCTATACCGACAGGGCACAGGAGGCTGTAGATACGCTTTTCCGGCGTGCCGCGGCAGAAAAGGAGATGCTTTACCATTTCATTTCGCTTTCCGACAAATACCTCTACGAGCCCAATTCGCCGATGCGCAACGAAGATCTGTACATCCTCGTGCTGCGAACCCTCGTCGCCCAGCCCACGATGGACGATACGGATAAAATCAGGCCCCGTCACCTGCTGAAGATGGTTCTGAGGAACCGTCCGGGAGATACGGCAGCCGATTTCGACTATCTGCTCCGTAACGGCAGCCGGGGACGGCTCTCGAAGATCGAGGCGGAATACACGTTGCTGTATTTCAACGATCCCGACTGCGGGGACTGCCGCCGCGTAAAGGAGTTTCTCACAGCGTCGGAAACGATAAATTCATTGTTGAAAACCGGACAGTTGGCGCTCCTGTCCGTCTGCGTGGAAGGCAGAACGCCCTCGTGGCAGAGTTCGACACTTCCCGACGGTTGGATTAACGGCTGCGACGAGGGGCAACGCCTCACGCGCGAAGAGGTTTACGACTTGAAGGCCATGCCGACGCTCTATCTGCTCGATGCAGACAAGAAAGTTATTCTCAAGGACGCTTTTCCCAAACAGATCGAAGCATGGCTTGCAGAACAATGTAACTGACATGGGAAAAACCGAAAGACTTGTGCGTATAACGAGCGATCGCTATCGACGGCCGAAACAGTTCCGATATTTTTTCTATCTCCGGAGATAATGTCGAGAAACGGCCATGATGACCGACGGGATTCGTGCCGCCAAATATTTTGAGTGGAAATCTTATAACGTTCGTCGTCGAGTGCTTCTTCCAGATCCTTCGCAAGTCGGAAAGTTGTGTCTTTATATCGGGTCATAACTGGAATACTTTGAGAAATTGAATTATTCGTAGTCCGCCAGGAAGTCCCGGACAATCTATCCGAAAATGCATGAATCCTGTTCGACGGTCATTCTGAACGTCAGGCAGAGGGATGCCAGCTCGGAGAGCATCAGATACCCTACTCCCATTTGAAAATGTGACAATAGCCGACAGACGCTAATTGTCGCCGTCGTGTTCGGCCTCGCCTTTATCTATCTTCTCCTTGTTATAGCGCAAAGCACCGCCGGGCGAGGAACCCGATCTTATATTCGCAACCACTCCTTAGCTTGTTTTGCGAGGTTCAGAATCTCGATACTGAGAGCCTTCAGCTCGCGGGTTCGCTGCTCCAGCATAGCGATCTGATGCGGGATCGCGACGTTGGAGAAGTGCGCATTGATGACCTTTACAATCTGGTTGTAGTTATTTCCCAACTTTTGAAATTGGAAATAAAAGTCGTTTAGTCGGGCGACAAACTGCACTTTGGAAGGGTCGCGTCTGATGACGACGAACTCCTCGCCGAAGATACGTTTGACGATAAAACGGCTGCGGTTGTGTTCCAATCCGGCTTTGCAAAGCAGTTCATTGAAGCGAATGTTCTGCTCTTCATTAAGCCGGAAAGAGTACTTATAACTCGCAGTTTCAGGCTTCCGGGCATTTCTGTTTGTCTGTTTTCGGTTGGTATCCATAGATAGCTTAAAAAAGGGCCGCGACTGGGGAGCGACCCCGGCCTCGCAGAGCGAGCACCTTTGTCGGACAAATGCCAATTTGTCGGACAAAGGTACAGCTCGCTGTTTCCTGGCGAAAACAAAAATCCGCGGCGGAAAATTTTTTGTAAAAACTTTGAAAAGCCTCCGCTACGGCCTCCGAGGGCGGGTCTTTCCCGGTGCAATATTACAACCGTGCGGGCGCCAAAACAAACCCTCGGTGCGGACTGGAGCGGTCTGGAGCGGACATCGGAACCGAGGTATTTCAGTCGGTTGTATCTTGCAGCATGAAAGGTCGGTTTTCTTATTCCGTTCATTATCCCGATATAAACCGCATGAAACAGAAAACGGTATTTTGAATGGTTTAAAACATAAAACCAAACATACATGCTTTACGACTGCAAAACGAACAATCAATTTCAAAAACGTTACACCATGGATTCATTCAAAGAAAAAGACAAACTCGCACCAAAACCTTCAAAGCGTCCCGTATCGAAGTCGACGAGGAACTGATGCATCCGATGATCGCCAGAGGGTTCCTATGGATTCGAAAGTCAATAATGGTATTTTGAATGGTTTAATCCAACGAAGCAAACATACACGCTTTACGACCATATAGCTAACAATCAATCTCAAAAACGTTACACCATGTATTCATTAAAAGAAAAAGACAAACCCGCACCCAATCCTTCTAAGCATCCCCGTATCGAAGTCGACGAGGAACTGATGCGTCAGATGATCGCCGGACAAGCTCCTTTGGACTCGAAAGTCGTCCGCAGGATTCCCGAACCGGAAGAGGAAGATACGGACGCTTCCGAGGCAAACACCTCGGAAACTCCATCCGAAGCACCAGTATCGACTGCTGAAAAAACAGATGTCGACACCCAAACGACTACTGGAAAGGAGCCTGCCGGCTTTCGTCGTAAAAAGCTCGCGCTGCCGGACTTCAAACGCACCTTCTTCGCACCGGTGGATTGCCGTAACCGTTCGGCGATCTATGTCAGCGCCCAAACCAAGCACAAAGTATCGGAAATACTCCACCTGCTGGGAGATGATAATACAAGATTAACGGCCTTGGTCGACAATATGCTGCGCTTTGTAATCGGAATTTACCGTGACGAGTTAAACTATCTCCATGAGAAAAAGAATAACAGACGACCATTTTAAACAGACAATGACCGATTACTTTGGGTTTCTGATATAC
Organism: Alistipes montrealensis; assembly: GCF_018362775.1. Taxonomy (GTDB): domain Bacteria; phylum Bacteroidota; class Bacteroidia; order Bacteroidales; family Rikenellaceae; genus Alistipes; species Alistipes montrealensis. The sequence continues at coordinate 231,465 of NZ_JAGYXY010000003.1, read as the reverse complement.
GTGTCGTAGAGTCAATAGCCTGTGGGTAGCGTCCGGGGCGCAGAAAGCCGCCTTTTCCGACGGTAGCGTTTAGCAAAATGCCGGAGATGGAAATATGCAAGGCTCGCCCCTCGGGCGATTCGCATGGCCTTGCATATTTTCATCTCCGGCGATAAATTCCCTGCCGGCGGAAAATTACATGAATATTAGATTACTGTGCGACTTTGAAGACACCATTGAGTTTCTCGCTCAACGCCGCCATATCCCGGCCGATCTTGTCATTGGTAATTTGGGCGTAGATTTGGGTCGTGGTGATATGTTTATGTCCCAGCATCTTGCTGACTGTTTCCAGAGGTACGCCTTGCGAGAGCGTAACCGTCGTGGCGAAGGTATGCCGCGCCATGTGCATCGTCGGGTTGAACGGTAATCCGGCGTGTTTGGCGACATGACGTAACGACATGTTCATCGTCTTATAGTAGCGTTTGATCGGAAAGACTTTATTACCTTCCAGATGCAGGTCTTTATAACGGTCGTAGATCATTTCGGCAACGGGAAGGAGTTTGACCCGGAACTGCGTACCTGTCTTTTGCCGCTTGTCGATAATCCAACGATCCCCGTTGTCGTCCGTGTGAATATCGGCATGGGTCAGCTTTGCAACGTCCGAATGGCTCAGACCCGTAAAGGCGCAGAAGACGAAGACATCCCGGTTGATGCCCGTTCGGTAGTTGGGAAGTTCGACGTCCATCACGGCCTGCAGTTCCGAAGCGGACAAATAGCGCCGTTCGGCGTATTGGGGCCTGACATGGAACCCGGCGAAAGGATCGACGGCAATCCAGCCGTTCTTATACGCTGTATAGGTCATCAGACGCAATTTCTTGACCCCGGCACAGATCGTCCCGGAAGCAAGACCCTTTACCGTGGAGAGGTAAACGACGAACTTTTCGATAAACTCCCGTTTCAGCTCTTTGAACGCAATGTCTTTGACGTGGTATTCGTATTCGAGGAAAGCGGCAAGACGCCTGCGACGCAGACAGTAATCCTCATAGGTGGAATAAGCGCGATCCTTACCGACACGTTTGAGGAACCCCGTAAGGTATTCGTCGAAGGTCTGTAACAAAAGACGGCAATCATCCCCCATACCGAGGAAGGCGTTGCGAACCTTTTCGGCCGTGACATACGAATCACGGTCGCAAAGGCGTTGATACTGTTTGCCGATATTGGTCTTGATATTTTCCAGCTTTTCGTTGATGCGTTGCGATTCGAGGCTTTTGCCGGAGGCTTTGTTCGCTTTGGCATCCCAGAGAGAAGAACGAACCGAGAGTTTGCAGCTGAACTGCGACATCGTACCGTTAATGGTGATACGGCCCATAACGGGAACCTGACCCGATTTCTCCGACTGCCTTTTCACGTAGAAAAGGACTTTGAAAGTACTGCGTTGCATAATAACTTGAACTTTGAGGATTGGTTAAACGTTTAGTCAAGTTATTTGTTATGCGGAAATTCGATGCAACACACTGAAAACGACTGTCTTAAATGCAAATAAAAGCATTTCGGGCAGGTAACGGATAAGTAACACAACTCACCGTTAAACCTGCCCGATTTTGCAATTCTATTGCTCGGAGCACATGCAGAACAGAGAATTAAATATCTGAAAACAAGATATTTACTCTTTTCTGCATAGTCCGTTACCTACAACAGCCCGGCCTTTTCAGGTCGGGAGTTTTTATTAGCGCCGGGATACGGCTCTTTCCGGGAAATGTGTTATTTCAGCAGGTTGTCGTCTTCGTCCTTGTATTCCGATTTCGAGGTGAAGACCCCGCCGAGGCTTTTCAACGCCTTGACGGCACGCACCCGGAAGCTGTCCATCAGCGACCCGTCCTTCGAGACGGTTCCGTAGCCCGTTACGGCGCGTGCCCGGCGTTTGCGGACGAAGGCAATGCGGCCGTAGGGTTTGAGACCGAGTGCCAGCGATCCGTCCTCGCCGCGGATAATGTCGGTGCGGATGCCGACTTTGCGGGCCAGGGAGGTGTTGTAGGCGAAGACCAGTCCCCGCACGCTCAGTTCGGGGCGCTTGAACGACTGGAGCCACAGGTGCATGTCGCGGGCCAGTTCGTAGAACCAAAGCCCGAGGGCCGAGTGTGCGGCGTCGGGAATATAGCTCCACAACGAACTGACGGCTACGACGCCCTTGCGTTCCAGCGCTTCGACCATCGTTTCGACGTAGCGCGGCGGATACATCGTGTCGGCGTCGATATTGATGTGGTATTTGCCGCGGGCGCGGCCCAGTCCGCAAAGGCGTGCATGGCCGCATCCGGGCGTCGTTTCGCGTTTCCACGGCAGTCCCAGGGCTTCGAACACCTCCGCCGTGCGGTCTTTCGACATATTGTCCGTGCCGATGATCTCCATCGGGTAACGGCATTGCTGTTCGGCGAGCGACCAGAGGCACGCCGTCAGCCGCTTTTCTTCGTTGTAGGCGATGATCGACACGGTTACCAATGGTTTGTCCGACTGTCGTTCGGCGAGTTTTGTGCGCACTTCGGCGACGACATCCGCGGGGACCTCGGCGAAGGGCTTTTCATAGACGGGAAGGTATTTCGAATACCATTTCATACGAATCCGGATTTAGATTAACAAAGATACGATTAAATTCCGCACCTCCAAATGATTCGCATGTTGGTTGCAGCGTGCGCCGGTCCGGCCGGAGATATCGTCGGATATTCGATGTGTTTGCCTATTCGCAGTAGATCATCTTCTTGGTCATACCGCCGTCGACGACGAGGTTCTGCCCGTCGATGAAGTCGTTTTTAGGGTCGGCCAGGAACAGGCATGCGCGGGCGATGTCGGCGGGCCGCCCGACGCGTCCCGACGGATGCTGGCGGCGGTCCTGCTCGGAGATGGAGCCGAAGTTCCCGTTGTCGATCCATCCGGGACTGATGCAGTTGACCGTGACGTTGTAGTCGGAAAACGAGAGGGCCAGCGCATGTGTCAGCGATACGATGCCGCCTTTCGAAGCGGCGTAACCCTCCGAGCCGGGTTCGCTCTGAAGCCAGCGCGTCGAGGCGATGTTGATAATGCGTCCGTAGCGCGTACGGCCTTCGGGCGTATTGCGCCGTGCGGCCATCCACTGTGCCGTGACGAATACGGGCCGCAGGTTGACCGCGAGGATGCGGTCGAACTGTTCGAGGGAGGTTTCCGCGAGGGGTGAAAATTCGCTGATCCCGGCATTGTTGACGAGGATGTCGATATCGCCGAAGCGTTCGCAGGCTGCTTCCAGCGCATTGCACAGGGCGTCGGCATCGACTACGTCGGCAGGATAGAAGTCGGCTCCGGCGGCGCGGGCCGTCGCTTCGCCCAACTCTGTATTGATGTCGCAGAATGCCGTTCGGGCGCCTGCGAGGCGCAGCGCTTCGACGATGCCGCGGCCGATGCCGTGGGCTCCGCCCGTGACGAAGGCGGTTTTTCCGGTGAGGTTTTTCAGCATAAGGCTCGGGTTTCTGGATAGGCGGCGACGCAGGCCGTCACACTGCCGCAGGCCGCCGGAACATGGAGTTCCGGGGCCGCTGCGGGCGTGATGAATCGGAATCGTATATTCTGCTTGTCCATTGCGTCGTTGTACCGATGCAAAGGTGCGAAAAAATCCGCGGATCTACTTGCTCAGGTTGAGAAAAATTCCCGCGTCGTTGAAGATTTCGACCATTCCGGGGGCGGTCGCTTCGCGGTTCCAGTCGCGCTGGAGTTCGCAGGCCAGTTGGGCGATGCCCGTCAGGTGCGCTCCGGCCTGGGCGATGCGTTTCAGGGCCGCCTTGTGCGCCGCGCGCGAGGTTCCGCCTACGGCGTCGACGACGGGGTAGACCTCATAGCCCTCGGCGAGTGCGTCGAGCGTGGGGAAGGTGAGGCACGCCTCGGTCCACAACGCCGTCATGATCAGCTTGCTGCGGCCCGTGTCCTTGACGGCCTCGTAGAACTCCATGTCCTCCCAGGCGTTGATCGACGTGCGGTCGTAGGAGGGGATGCCGCCCAGTATGCGTTTCAGGGCGGGGATGGTGTCCTTGCTGCCACCGGCGACGTTGACCGTCGAAAGGAGCACCGGAAGGCGGTAGTTGCGGGCGATGCGCGCCACCAGCAGGATGTTGCGCACGAGTTCGGCACGGTTCATCGAGTTGACCGAATCGATCTGCGCCGGTTGGTAGTCGATGACCACGAGGACCGAATTTTCGGGAGTCAGGAGCCGGTCTTTTTTCGGGTCCCGGACGGGTAAACTGCTCATAGCTGTAAAATTTGAAACGTTTTGCCGGGAAGGGCGCAAAAACCGTTCCCTGCCTGCTGTTTTCGGGCCGCGGCAGCATCGAATAGCGATTTATTTCCTACTTTTGCGCTGAAATCGAAATCAGTTATGAATCGTATAAAAGGCATTCTCTGGGCGGCCCTCTCCTCGTCGACATTCGGGCTGGCTCCGCTGTTCACCCTGTTGCTGCTGGGCGTGGGTTATTCCTCGTTCGAGGTGCTCACCTACCGCTGGGGAGTCGCCTCGCTCTGCCTGGGGGCTTACGGCCTGTTGGCCGGGTGTAATTTCCGCCTCGCGGGGCCCCAGTTGCGCACGGTGTTTTTCCTGAGCCTGTTTCGTGCTGTAACGTCGCTGAGCCTGGTGTTCGCCTACCAGAACATCGCCAGCGGAGTGGCTTCCACGATTCACTTCATGTATCCGCTCGTCGTGGCCTGCGTGATGATCTGTTTTTTCCGCGAGCGCGGCTCGGTGTGGACCTTTGCGGCGATCGGCATGTCGATCGTGGGGGCGGTGTTGCTGTCGCTGGGCAATGTCGATTTCACGCGCGGCGACACGACGCTGGGAATCGTCTCGGCGATCGTTTCGGTCGTCTCCTACGGCGGTTATATCGTGGGCGTGCGCCGGAGCCGGGCAGTAGAGATCAATTCGACGGTGCTGACCTGCTATGTGATGGCTTTCGGTGCGCTGTTCTTCACCGCGGGCGGATTCCTGACAGGCGGCATCCGGCTCGAAACCGACCCGCACACGTGGCTTTACATCCTCGGAGTAGCCATCCCGGCGACAGCCGTTTCGAACATGGCACTGGTGCAGGCCATCAAGAGCATCGGACCGACGCTGACTTCGATATTCGGGGCCATGGAGCCGGTCACGGCCGTGGTGATCGGTATTTGGGTCTTTGCCGAACCTTTCACGGCGAAGGGTGCGGCGGGGATACTGTTGATCGTGGCGGCGGTGTCGATCGTCGTCCTGCGGAGCCGCAAAGAGTAGCCGAATTTCAAAACAACCGATGATATGGATGCGATATTGGAAAACGTAGCCGGTCTCCAGCGCGACGAAGCGACCTCTTACGAGGTCTACCGGCGGCTGGCGGCCATCGAGAAAGACCCGGCGAACCGCGACGTGCTGCTCCGCATTGCAGCGGACGAGAAACGCCATTACGCCCTGCTGCGTGCCCGTACGGGACGCGAGGTCGCACCCGAACGGCGGAAAGTGTGGCTCTACATGTGGCTGGTGCGCCTGCTGGGACTGACCTTCACCGTGCGGCGGATGGAGCAGGACGAGACGGCTTCCGCGGAGGTCTATGCGCGGTATCCGGACATGGCGGATTTCGTGCAGATGGCCCGTGACGAAGAGCGGCACGAGCAGGACCTGATCGGAATGATCAACGAAGAGCGGCTGGAGTACATGGGGTCGGTCGTACTGGGGCTGAACGACGCGCTGGTCGAATTTACGGGCGCATTGGCGGGTTTCACGCTGGCGCTCGGCGATTCGCGGCTGATCGCCCTGACGGGAAGTATCACAGGCATTGCCGCGGCGCTTTCGATGGCCTCGTCGGAATACCTTTCGACCAAGTCCGACAACGCCCCGGGCAAGCATCCGGTCAAGGCCGCAGTCTATACCGGTATTGCCTACGTCATAACGGTCGTCGCCCTCGTGCTGCCGTTCGTGCTGATTTCGAATGCACTTGTCGCATTGGCTGTTATGCTGGCGGCGGCGCTGCTGATTATCGCACTGTTCAACTATTATTACGCCGTGGCGCGTCGGGAGAGTTTCCGCCGCCGGTTTACCGAGATGGCTGTGCTGAGTTTTTCGGTGGCCGGAATCAGTTTTCTGATCGGTTACCTGCTGAAAGCCGTGACCGGCATCGAGGCGTAAGGGTTTCGGGCAGGCATGAAAAATCCCGGAGTTTTGCGCTCCGGGATTTTTGTGTTTTACAGCGTGAAGACCATTGCGATCGGGTAGTGGTCCGAAATGAACGGCGCTCCGTAGTTGCCGTCGAGCGTGGCGAAAAGCGTGCATTTGAGCTTGCCGCGGAAATAGAGGTGGTCGATGACGATGGTGTCGGGCGCCGAGCCGAACCCGTTGAACGTTCCCTTGTGGTCGGTCGTCGCGGCCTTGGCGCGGGCCGAAGCCATGTATTTGGTCAGCGGCTTGAAGATCGGGCTGTCGACCGGGGTGTTGAAATCGCCGCCGACGATTGCCGGGGCTTTCTTACCCGCAATTTCATGGATTTTTTCGACGAGTAGTTTTACGCCCTCTTCGCGTGCTACCTTGCCTTTGTGGTCGAGGTGGGTATTGAAGTAGAAGAACTCCTTGCCCGACTCCTTATCCTTCAGTTCGACCCACGTCACTGTGCGGTTGCAGGCTCCGTCCCAGCCGCGCGACACCTTGTCGGGCGTTTCGCTGAGCCAGAACGTGCCGCTGTCGATGAGGTCGAAGCGGTCGCGGAGATAGTAGACGGCCATGGTTTCGCCCTGCTGGGCGCCGTCGTCGCGGGCTGCGCCAACACGGGCGTACTGCGGACATTCGGCGTCGATGTATTGCAACTGGTCGATGAGCCCTTCCTGTACGCCGAATACGTCGGGAGCCTCCTGGCTGATCATCTGCGGCGTGGCGTGGCGGCGTTTCATCCAGGCGTTGTCGCCGTCCTTGCCGCCGCTGTTGCGCAGGTTGTAGGAGATCAGTTTGATCGGCTTTGCGCCGTTTCCGGCGAATGCCGGCATCGAGAAACAGGCTGCGAGCAGCAGCAGAAGTGTTATTTTCTTCATTGGGTTATGGATGTAGTTATTTTACAAAGTTAGGAATATTTTTCGGAATGGCAATCTTTCGTCAGTCCAGCAACGTTCTCTTCAGGCGTTCGAGACCTTCGTCCAGCAGTTTGCGCGGGCAGGCGATATTCAGGCGGATGAAACCTTCGCCCGCAGCCCCGTACATTGCACCGGAGTTCACGTGCAGGCGGCCTTCGCCGAGCAGCTTTTCGGTGAGGGCGTCGGACGACAATCCCGTGGCCCGGCAGTCGATCCAGGCGAGGTAAGTGCCTTCCAGCGGCAGCACGGGGAATTGCGGCAGGTTGCGGGCGAAATAATCCTGCAGCGCGAGGTAGTTCTCCCGGAGGTAAGCGTTCAGGGCGTCGAGCCACTCTGCGCCTTCGTTGTAAGCCGCGGTCAGGGCTTCGATGGCGAAGGGACTGATCATGCCCGTTTCGTTGATTTCGAGCGCCCGCGTGATCTTCTCCCGGATTTTAGCGTCGGCCGCAAAGATGTTCGCAACCTGCAATCCGGCGAGGTTAAACGCCTTGCTGGGCGAGGCGCAGGTGACCGAACGACGGCAGAACTCCTCCGAAAGCGAGGCGAACGGCGTGTAGCGGAATCCCGGCATGACCAGTTCGCAGTGGATTTCGTCGGCTACGACGAATACGTCGTGACGCAGGCAGATGTCGCCGATGCGCCGCAGCTCTTCGGGCGTCCAGACCCTTCCTGCAGGATTGTGCGGGTTGCAGAGCAGCATCAGTTTCACGCCCGGATCGGCCGCCTGACGTTCCAGAGCGTCGAAATCGACCGTATACGTATTGTCTCGGCAGATCAGTTCACACTCGGCGGGTTTGCATCCGCTGTTGTCGATGGCGATGAAGAAGTGGTTGTAAACGGGCGTCAGCATCAATACTTGGTCTCCCGGACGGGTCAGCGCCCGGAGAATGGCCGAGAGGGCCGGGATCACGCCCGTGACGGGGAGTATCCAGCCGGATTCCGGGGTCCAGTCGTGCCGCCGCGCAAACCATCCGGTAACTGCGTCGTAATAGCTCTTCGGGACTGTTGCATAGCCGTAAATGCCGTGGTCGACTTTCCGGCGCAGTGCCTCGACAACGCACGGAGCCGTGCGGAAATCCATATCGGCGACCCACATCGGCAGGATGTCGGCGGCCGGTTCCTCGTCCCACTTCACCGAGTTTGTGCCCCGGCGCGGAATGATCTCATCGAAATCGTATTTTGCCATATCGTTGTATGCTTGTCTTACAAAGTTACGAAAAAATCCGAATCGCCAGCGGTTATCCCTTGATCATCAGGTCGTCGAGGCAAACCTTCGGGACGTAATGCGTTCCGTTTTCGCGGTAATAGGCGTGACTGCCTCCTTCACGAATGGGCGTCAGTTCGATTTTTTCGAGACCCCGGCCGATGGCCAGGATCAGCAGCGGGTCGGGTTCCAACCTAAATTCCCGTTTGATCGATTCTTTGTCGAAAGCCCCGATACAGATGCCGTTCAGCCCGATCTCTGTTGCCTGCAAGAGCATGCTTTGTGCCGAAATGCCCAAATCGATATCGACATAGCGGTCTTCTTCGACCGTCGAGCAGATGATGATAAAGGCATTCGGCTCTGTGCCCGGAAAGGGTAGGTGAAGCTCGGGCAGAGCGCCTCCAAGGCGGATATGCTTCAGCACTTTGGGGGCTTCGTCCGACAGGACGGGCCGGAAGCGCAATACCTGCTGATTGCGGGCCGAGGGTGTTTTCGTATTGACCTCGATAATGCGCCGGAGTTGATCTTCGCGTACGGTGAAACTCGTGTCGTACCCGCGATAGCTGCGGTTTTTCTGCAACAACCGGCTTAACGTCACCAGCGGGCGGCGGCCGGACTGGCCGGCTGTCCGGGTCCGGTACTCTTCCATTTTCCGTTCTAAATAGTTGTCTGCCATTTGCGATTCTTGTTACCTCTGACAAAGATACAAAACCGCGGGGAAATCACACGCGGATTTCATGACCTTTTGTAAGCCGGACTACGGTATATGGGCTGCCGGAAGTGCATGGTGACGGGATAAAAACAAAAACGAGGCAGTCGTCGACTACCTCGTTTCCTTTGCTGGCGGTGCGTAGGGGACTCGAACCCCTGACCCCGTGCGTGACAGGCACGTATTCTAACCAGCTGAACTAACGCACCATTCCGGTTATTGCGAGTGCAAAGATACCGTTTTTTCTGAAAACCGCAAATATTTGCGGCATATTTTTTTAGTTTACCGTGCCGAAGCCTGATGATCGTGCCGAAGGCTGGGGCCACGAAGCGTCTGGAACCAGGTGCAGGGTGAGTTGGCAATATGATTTCTTTCTAAGAAACCACATATGGCTGTACAAAAATATGTTTTTTTGTTTAAAAGACCAAACAAAACAGGCTCGTTTTTCTTTGAAAAAAATCCCCCCCCCTCGTAAAATCGCTTGTAAATTAGCAGTTTGCATAACGATCTGTGTTTTTAGATTCTTCAAACAAATCTTTTATTCCGATGCCTCCGATCGGTCATTCGACTATGTACCAAAAGGGATAATGCCAAAATGTTTATCATAAAAAGGACATATCATGTTTTTATGAATAGATAATCATTGTTTTAGTCGGAATTGTGGTTTCTTAGAAAGAAACCATTCATAGCATAACTCGTATTTCCAGTATCAGCGTCAGATTATTGAGAGTGAGAATTGTTCCGGGAATACTTGGGACAGCTTGGTGTATGGCTGAATATCAGAGTATATGAATGCATTCTGGCATGGTTGCGATATACTCCCACCGAAGATTCGTTTATATTGAAATATCGGATGTGATAATGAAAAATTTGATTAAAGGATTCTTGTTCCTGAGCCTGACGTTTTGCGGCGTTTGTGCACAGGGACAGCGGATCGCGGTTAAAACCAATCTGCTTTACGATGCCCTTTATACCATAAACATCGGAGTAGAGGTCGGAATGGCGCCGCGGTGGACACTCGACGTATCGGGCAATTACAACGGTTGGACGTTGTCGCATGAACGGAGGTGGAAACATTGGCTCGTGCAGCCCGAGGCGCGCTATTGGTTTTGCGACCGCTTTGCAGGGCATTTTCTGGGAATGCATATACTGGGCGGCAAGTATAATATAGGTGGACTGAAAAACGGCATTTCGTTTCTGGGAACCGATTTCTCGAAAATCTCGGAGCGCCGCTATCAGGGCTGGTTCACCGGAGCTGGCGTCGCCTATGGCTATGCCTGGATTCTGGGTACGCACTGGAATCTGGAGGCCGAATTGGGTGTCGGATGGATCTATACGCGATTCGACAGTTATCCGTGCGCCAGATGCGGACGAAAGCTCGCCGAAGACCGGCCGCACCATTATGTGGGGCCGACCAAAGCGGCTGTAAATCTGGTCTATACCTTTTAATTCATGCAGTCATGAAGGCAAATAATATTTCGAAAATTCTTTTCTTCGGATTGTCGTTTTTGCTTGCGGAACAGCCGACGAAGGCGCAGCCGATCCTCGACGGTCGGGTGACTGTATCGAATCTGGCCGTGTCGCGTGCTGACGAGAAACTGTTCGTAGCGATGGACATCGATGTTTCGGCACTGGA
>NZ_JAGYXY010000003.1:0-219979 GCF_018362775.1 Alistipes montrealensis | reverse complement strand
TGTGGTTTCTTAGAAAGAAACCATTCATAGCATAACTCGTATTTCCAGTATCAGCGTCAGATTATTGAGAGTGAGAATTGTTCCGGGAATACTTGGGACAGCTTGGTGTATGGCTGAATATCAGAGTATATGAATGCATTCTGGCATGGTTGCGATATACTCCCACCGAAGATTCGTTTATATTGAAATATCGGATGTGATAATGAAAAATTTGATTAAAGGATTCTTGTTCCTGAGCCTGACGTTTTGCGGCGTTTGTGCACAGGGACAGCGGATCGCGGTTAAAACCAATCTGCTTTACGATGCCCTTTATACCATAAACATCGGAGTAGAGGTCGGAATGGCGCCGCGGTGGACACTCGACGTATCGGGCAATTACAACGGTTGGACGTTGTCGCATGAACGGAGGTGGAAACATTGGCTCGTGCAGCCCGAGGCGCGCTATTGGTTTTGCGACCGCTTTGCAGGGCATTTTCTGGGAATGCATATACTGGGCGGCAAGTATAATATAGGTGGACTGAAAAACGGCATTTCGTTTCTGGGAACCGATTTCTCGAAAATCTCGGAGCGCCGCTATCAGGGCTGGTTCACCGGAGCTGGCGTCGCCTATGGCTATGCCTGGATTCTGGGTACGCACTGGAATCTGGAGGCCGAATTGGGTGTCGGATGGATCTATACGCGATTCGACAGTTATCCGTGCGCCAGATGCGGACGAAAGCTCGCCGAAGACCGGCCGCACCATTATGTGGGGCCGACCAAAGCGGCTGTAAATCTGGTCTATACCTTTTAATTCATGCAGTCATGAAGGCAAATAATATTTCGAAAATTCTTTTCTTCGGATTGTCGTTTTTGCTTGCGGAACAGCCGACGAAGGCGCAGCCGATCCTCGACGGTCGGGTGACTGTATCGAATCTGGCCGTGTCGCGTGCTGACGAGAAACTGTTCGTAGCGATGGACATCGATGTTTCGGCACTGGATCTTAAAACCAATTTGGAGGTGCTGCTGACCCCGACGCTGACGCAGGGTACTGCGAGTGTGACGCTGCCGCCGGCGCTGATCGCCGGCCGTAACCGCTATTATTATCATTTGCGCAATGGCCTGACGCCGGACGATGCGACACTCTACCGCGAGGGGCGTATCGGGGTGATCGAATACCGGGCGGTGATCCCTTATGAAACGTGGATGAATACGGCGACACTCAGCGCCAGGAGTCAGGTGCGAGGTTGCTGCGGCGCTCCGTTGTCGGATGCCGATGAGCGGCTGACGGCACTTGGGTTCGAACCTGAGAAACGCTATTTCGTTCCGGTTCCGGTCTATGTCCGTCCCGAAGCGGAGGCGAAAATCCTTACGGTGGAAGGTTCTGCTAACATCGATTTCCCGGTCAACCGCACGAAAATCTACGAAACCTATCGTAATAACCCCGCCGAGCTGCGGAAGATTCTCGCCACGATCGATGCCGTCAAAGCCGACGCCGACACTAAGATCATCGGTGTGACGATTAAGGGGTATGCTTCACCGGAAGGCACGTATGCCAACAACGAACGGTTGGCGAAGGGGCGTACGCAGACGCTCAAAGAGTATGTGCAGCGGCAATATGATTTCCCCGAGTCGCTGCTCACCACCGATTACGAACCGGAAGATTGGGCCGGCCTGGAACGCTTCGTCGAGACATCGGGGCTCGCCGACCGGACGGCGATTCTTGTGGTGATCCGCAGTGATCTGGCGCCCGACGCGAAAGAGTGGCGGATCAAAAAGAGTTACCCCGAATCTTATGCCTACCTGCTTGCAAACGTCTATCCGGGGTTGCGTCATTCGGACTATGCCGTGAAATACGAGGTTCGCGCCTATACCGACGTGGCCGAGATCCGGCGCCTGTTGAAGACGCAGCCGCAGAAGCTGAGTTTGCAGGAGATGTATATGGCCGCACAGGAGATGGAGCCGGGCAGTGACGAGTATGCCGAGACGTTCGAGATCGCCGTGCGCATGTTCCCCGACGATCCGACGGCCAACCTCAATGCCGCCACGACGGCGATGATGCGCGGCGACCTGAAACGTGCTGAACGCTATTTGTCCAAAGCCGGCGACCGGGCCGAGGCGCTCTATGCCAGGGGTGTGCTGGCGGCGCTGTCGGAGAGGTACGATGTGGCGGCGGCGATCTTCGAAGAGGCCCGCAATCGCGGCATCGGTGAAGCCGGGGAGGCTTTGCGACAGGTCGTAGAGTTGACGAATGAACCGAAATAGATCACTTAATACATAATGCAATGAAGCTTCTGAACAATTTTTTAGCAGCCCTTCTTGCCGTGGGTATGGCGATGGGGTGCAGCAACGATGACGTCGAGAACGACGTGGACGGCGGCAGCGTCGTTAATCCGGGTGACAAAGTTTATGTGTCCGTATCTGTGTCACTACCTACTGCGGGTAAGGGTACGCGAAGCACTACCGTCGATCCCGAAGATGGTTCTTCGGCAAGCGACGATAAGACCGAGGTCGGCAAGGATCATGAGAACACGGTCAAGCGCATGCTCATCGTGCTGGCCCGTCCCGGCGACAACGGTTACATCACTTCCGGGACGGTAGATACCGGTCTCGAAATGTCGCAAACCTCGGTCAGGGCGACCTCCAAACTCTCGAAGACTGCACTGGCCGCTTATTATAACAACAATGCTCTTTCCGATCAGCGGGTCAACGTCTTTGTCATCTGCAACTATACCGACGACCTGCTGGCGAGTTTCAAAACCTCGGACGACAGCCAGAGCGGCTTCGCTCTCGGCGATACGTCGTGGATCGACAAGGTCTGCGAAGTGTCGGAGACCGCCGGTAAGAACACGTCGATCTGGGCCCGCGGCGCGATGTTGATGACCAATGCCACCATCGCCACGAAGATGCTGCCCCGCACGTTTAAAGAGTGGGATCTCTATTCATCGGCTTCCGTACCTCTCGATCTCTCGATCAATTCTTCTACTTCCAGCGGCGACCGCCTCGAAAACAACGGTCCCGTGCGTGTCGAGCGCTCGGTGGCGCGTTTCGATTTCCGCGACGGCAGCGAGCTGGGCGGCAATAAATATCATGTGGTTGCCACGAAGCTGACCGCCGAGGCGGAGCCCGTCGACATCGTCGACATCGAGCTCAATCGCATGGCGTTGGTCAACATGAGCAACAAGTTCTACTATTTTCGCCGTGTTACCGCTGCCGGGGCCATAGAGGGCGGTGTTTGCCGTCCTGAGATTCCGTGGGGAACGGCGCCGGGCAACTATGTCGTCGATGTCGACTACGATACGAAAGCACCGGGTCCGGCGGCTTACAATTTCCCGTTGTTCCGCGTGGGCTCCGAGAGCGACAACGGCGTCATCGACGCAACGGCCCGCGAACAGTGGTACACCTCGCCGATCGCAGAGGTGCTGGGTACGGACAAAGAGAACGACGAGTACACGGGCGATGGCGCTACATCCTACAAAATCTGGCGTTATGTGACTGAAAATACGGTGAACGAAACCAAGCGTATGACCGCCGGCCTGTCGACGGGAGTCGTATTCAAAGGCCGGATGATACCTACGGAGGCTGCACGGACCTCGTCCGACGAGCAGATCGCAACGCTGGCCAAAGTGCTCGACTACGATATGAGTGATGCCTCGCTGGAGCTCAATCACAACACCAATACCGATCCCATTCTCTACACGTTCGGCGGCAATCTCTATCTGCGTTGGCCCAATGTGGCTAAGGCGGCATTGAAGGCTGCGACGCTGGAGGACGGCACGATCGTTACGACCAACAGTTTCTACGAAGCGGTGTTCGGCAAAGGCGCCCACGAAGGCGAAGGACAGGATGTGGATAGTCCCAACTATCTGTGGCATAAGTGGAACGACGAAGGAAAGACGGACGATGCGCTTCAACTGTTCAAAAAGGCCGCGACCAAAAACGGCATCACGCTCTACCAGTCCAGCGAGGATGACGGCAAGTGGGGCTACTACTGCTACTATTTCTACTGGAACCGTCACGACAACAACGACAATGCGGGCGTGATGGGGGATATGGAGTTTGCCGTCGTGCGTAACAACGTCTACAAACTCGCCGTGACGAAGATCAACCGCCTCGGACATCCCCGCCTTTCGGAGAACGATCCCGACCCCGTCGATCCCAAAGATCCAGACGAGACCGGCGACGTTTATATCTCGGTATCCGTCGAGGTATTGCCGTGGGTGGTTCGTGTGAACGAGATCGAATTCTGAAAATGCGGGCCGAAAGACGAAATCCGGTTTTACGGTTCATCGGTGCGGTGCTCGGCGCCGCACTGATGATTGCCGCTTTGCCTGCGTGCGAGAGCATCTATGAGGACCTTCAACCGTGTCCTCACGGTGTGTCGTTGCGTTTCGTCTACGATTACAACATGACATATTCCAACGCCTTCCCCCGGGAGGTGGATTGTCTGACGCTTCTGGTTTTCGACGATGAAGGCCGCTACGTTGCGACGGAGACGGTCATGGGAGCTGAGCTGCGCGACGAGAATTACCGGATGACCCTCGACCTTGAGGCGGGGACTTACCGATTCGTGGCTTACGGAGGCCTTGCCTGCGGGCGGCGTTCGTTCTCGATGATGTCCGTACCTGTGCGGGGAGTGAGTTTTTCCGACCTGCGGGTGCGGATGGAGGCCGATTGTCTGTCGAATCCCGATCGGAAACGGCTGCACGATCTCTATTGGGGTACGCTGACGCTTTCGACCGCCGATCTCTATGCGGAAGGCACTGTCGGGATGATGAAGAACACGAACAATATCCGCATCGTACTCCAACAGGAGAACGGCGGGACGCTGTCGCCCGACGACTTCGATTTCGAGATTACCGACGACAATACGCTGTTCGGTTCCGACAACGATCTTCTCTCCGCCGGTACGGTGACCTACACGCCGTGGAAGACGGGGCGGGCGCAGACCGGCGTGACGATCGTGGGCGACAATGTCGTTCCCGAGGCCGTGGGAGTGGCCTACGCCGAGTTGAGCACCTCGCGGCTGATGACCAAGAGTGCTCCGCGGCTCGTCGTTCGCCGGCATTCCGACGGCGGGGCGGTCGTGGACATGCCGTTGAAACGATACCTGCTTATGTTGCGCAGCGATCGCTATGACATGGACGATCAGGAGTACCTGGATCGGGAGTGCGATTTCGTACTCTTCTTCTTCCTGCGGCCCGACGGTTCGTGGATCGATACGCGGATCGTCGTGAACGATTGGGTGGTGCGGATCAACGATGCGGAGATGTAACGAGAAATTTGCGGAATGGGACGATCGGTATATGTTGTCGTATGGGTGTGTCTTGCGCTTCTGGCGTCGGGGTGCAGGCGGAGTGCGGATGTATCTACCGAAGAGCAGCCGTTTCTGGTGAATCTCGATCTGAACGTCGCATTGTCCGATATCGCCGTTCCCCGGTCGCGGGTTTCCTCGGATGCGGCTCCGGCGAACGACGACGAGAAGATGCAGACGCTGCGCATCATCGTCGTCCGGCCCGATGGAACGGTAGAGGCCAACCGCTTCGTCAAACCCTCCGTGGCGTTGGTGTACGATCGGCAGGAACGGTTCAAAGTCGTAGGCCGCGAGAAAAAACAGGTCTATCTCTTCGTGAACGAAGGCAATACCGTGGTCGAGACGATGGACGGAACGCCGGTGTCGGCCGGCGGAAAGCTGTCGGAGTATCTTACGGCGATAGGGGTGGGCGATTCGTTCCCTGCGGGCGTGCTGGCCTCGCTGGTCATTCGCCTGGATGGCGATTCGGCGCAGCTTTCCGGAGCGCTGCCCATGAACGAGAGCCACGAGATCGAGGTGGGGGCGACGGATTGCAGTTTCGAACTCTTCGTGACGCGCGCGGCGGTGAAGTTCACTTACCGGATTACGAATCAGAGTGAGCGGAATCTCGTGCTGACCGGACTTACCATAGACCGGATGGCCCGCAGAGAGTACTGTCTGCCTCACGGGACCGTATACGCGGACAATGAGGACGGCATCCGGGAGATCGTGCAGTACGATGCCGTACCGGCCGATTACTATACGTTCGTTTATGCCGACGACGCGATTTCCGATGCCGGCATTGCACTGCCGCACGGAAAAACGGTGGAATTGCCGGCGATCTATCTGTTGGAGGGAAAGTCCGCGGAGCCGTATGCGACGAGCCTTGCGATCAATGGCATCGAACAGCGCAAGGCGTTCCCTTCGTTGCCGCAGTTGCCGCGCAATACGCATGTGGTTGTCAACGCCCGCATCCCCCGGTACGGGAATGGGGCGGTGGAATGGCAGGTGGATGTCGTCCCGTACGACGAGGTGTCCTTGGAACCGGGATTCGGTGTCTGAGGCGAATAATGCGCAGAAAATGAATCGAACTATTCTCTATATATTTTGGGCGGGGATGGCGCTGTTCGGGTTGTCTGCATGTACGGACGATCCGCTGGCGGACGGCGCCTCGTCGGGACAGGGCGAAAGCGTCGTTACGTTCGGTGCGATGTTCCGGCCGCTGAGGGACGCTTCGCTCGGAAAGACGCGAAGCGTCAAGGGTGATGCCATCGGCGAGATCGACGATATCTTCGTCGTGTGGTATCTGGATAACGGCGTGATGGCCGGATGCCGGTATTTTTCCCGCAGCGAACTGACGCTGACCGATGTGCCGCGCTCAGAGAGCAAGACGGAGCGCGAAACCAAACATGCGGAGTTCTCCTGCGAAGTGCCTTTCGGGCGTTATCGTATCTATGCCGTGGCCAATATGGGCGATCTGAGCGACGACGAGGCCGTCCGTGCCGAGAAGAGTTTTCGGGCCATCCCGTTGAAGTGGATCGAGGAGGATGTGGCGAAAAACTGCCAAATGTCGGGTTACTTCACCGAGGAACTTTCCACGGCCTACGGCAAAGGCACGCCGCAGTTGGTGACGATAGACCGACCGAATGTGTCGCTCCATGCCTGGATCCGCCGTGCGGCGTCGAAGGTCACCGTATCGTTCGACGCGAAGAATCTCAACGAAAACATCTTTATCTATCTCAAATCGGCGCAGATCAGGGATATTCCGTCGCATTGTTCGCTCGTTGATGACAATACGCCCACTTCAACCGATGAATTGATTGCCGAAGGCGATACGATCCTTTACGGTAAGGGTGACGACTACGCGAATTGGCCGAAGCTCTCGTGCGGTCGCGGCGCGAACACCTTCGGAAACCATGCCGAAGACGCTCCGTCGCTGTTCTTCTACGAGAACATGCAGGGGCAGCATCCCGGCAAGCACCTGTATCAGGGCCCAGACAAGGACAATGTGCTCAACGGCACTTTCCTCGAAGTCAAGGGGTATTACATCAACCGCTCGGTCGACAATCCCTCCTACGGCAACATTACCTACCGCTGTATGTTGGGGCGTAATATGGAGGACGATTTCGACGCCGAGCGCAATGCGCACTACAAACTGACGCTGGTGTTCAACAAGGACGCCAACAACCCCGACTGGCATATCGACTATGAGTATGTTCCGCAGCCGCCGGAGATCGTCGTGGCCAGTCCGATGTACATTTCCTACCTCTCGAACCAGCAGCTGACGATTCCGCTGACGGTCTATTATGACAAAAACATCACGGAGGTCACGAAGGTTACGGCCGAGATTATCGGCAACGACTGGGGCTATTACGATCATCCCTATATTGATAAGGCCGCCAACGCTTTGACCGACGGATTCCTGTCGCTGGGTTTCATTGATAAGACTTCGGTAGGCGATCGGACGAAAGAATATGTAGGCAAGCAGACCTACAATAATCCGGTGAGTGTGGACGACGAGCGCTACCGGTTCGACATTTCCGTTTACACGCGTCCGATGACGCTCGGCAAAGGGTTCTCCGGCAACAACTATTCCGTCGGACGCCGGCGCTATGCAAAGGTACGGTTTACGGCATGGAACGGCGAGAGGAAATTGACGGAAAAGGTCGTCGAGGTGATTCAGTCGCGGCGACTGGTTAATCCCAAAGGTATCTGGCGTGCGGGGACATCGACCAAGGCGTTCCGCATCACGTTGAAGAATTCCGATTCCAGCCCCAACGTAGCCCACGAATTCGAAGCCCTGCCTTCCGACGGACCCTGGACTGCGAAGATTCTCGACGGCAGCGAGTGGGTGCGTATCAAGGACGCTGAGTCTGACGAGTGGGGTACAGAGCCGGTTATAGGAGGTACGGGATCGAATATCGAGTTCGATTATAAACCGGCCACGGAGTATCGGGACGGAAGCCGTTTCGGCCGTATCGAAATCACGTTCCACAACAATACCTGCACGCACGTCGTGTTGGTGAGCCAAGGCCTCGGACCGGTCGAAATCGAGGGCCGCAAGTGGCACATGACCAATGTCGAATACTGCGGTACTGACACGGCCAATCCGCTGCTCGAAGGGGCGATGTTCAAGTTCGGCAATTCGACGGATGCGATCGCATCCTCCAACAATTTGAAGGATGGATACGGATTCGATATTCCCTGTTATGACAAAACGTTCGATGTCTATAACGCTTCGGGAGGGAAAAGTTCCAAGACATTCAAAGCGATCGCCGCTTATCGGACCGGATTCTCGGACGCTGGGATGAAAAAGGACGGTGACAAAGCGTGTCATGTAGCCACTGCCGAGGATTGGAAATCATTGTTGAATCCAACGCAGTTCATCCGTTATTACGGAATTCTCTATGGGGATGAGTGCGACCATACGCTCGATGCAAATACGGTTACGAATACCTATACCAGCGTAGGCCAGGAACGCGGAATGAGAGGCTGTTTCGTCTATGACACTAAGACGCAGCGGCATCTCTTTTTCCCGGTTGGTAACACCGGTTATGGACGGCGCAAGCATAAGGACCAGACCGCTACGAATACTCCGCTGAGAGGAAATGGCGTGTTGAAATACGCCAATCGTGCAGAGGAGATGGATGAGGCGACCGCCATAGGGATGCCTTGTTTTTACGATCTTTATACAAGTACAGGGGCTCTTTATTACTACGGCCTGCGAAGCCTGAAAGCGGGAAAATCTCCCACATCCACCAACGATAATGATTTCGATTACGGGTTCGATATCAATTATTTCACTTTCGGTTTTGAAAGTTATCAGACTAATGTCATGTTTTTGGATGGGAACACCTCCTCGAATCTCTCATCCGATGCCGCATTCCTGCGGCGCGTTGACGACTGACGGGCGGAGGCCGGTGTTCGTGCCGCCGGAATATCACCGAATACGAAAAAGGGTGTAAATCTTGCTATTGCTTGATTTACACCCATGCGTAATTTATTTTGCAATCTATTCAGATATCGGCTGAACAGACAGAGTTGCGCAGTCGGTTGCAGTTGGTTGAAAATGTCTGGAGCTTGTCGCTATAAGCCAGTATTGCTATTGAGTAACGTCAGAGACCCTCTCTTCTATTAAAAACACCCCGAAACCGATTAGGGCTCCAGAGTGTTTTAACGGTAGATTAAGGGTTATCGGGGTCTTAAAACATAAAAGGCGGCAACGAAAGTCAATATCACATAAATAGTCACGATCATATTGCCTTTTCTATAAGATTGTTCCGATTCCTGATCGTATTTGGCTAAGATTTTATCCTCTTTAATCAAAAAATAAATAGGACAAAACAAGATTATAACAGTTATTGCAACTGCGAGGACAGACTTTGGCAATTCTCCTGATATCAAGTAATATATTGTAGAAAAATTTATCAATAAAAGAGCCATTGTAGCTCCGATCTGCGACAATGGATTGCCACCACCACTAATATAGGATAAACCTTTATACACTTTGTAATATAAATAATCAAGAGGATTGACCATTTCTCAAATCTTTTATTGTGTAAGTCCGCCTAATTTATCTATTTGGTGAGCGAACATATTGATGTATAATGACTGATTTTAAATCTATTGAATCTGACAATAATAGCGCTTGGGTCCAAGAGTTGGGAATAACCACTCGCAAATTGGGAAGGATTTCATTCATCCATTCGGAATAATCGGATATCTTATGAATCCAACGAGGGTCTGTCCGATTGTTTTTTTCTGGGGACGGAGCCCAAACAATGAATTGGACAGAAGCCTCCGGGGGTAATAATAACAATCGGTCTTCTTCGCTTGGGGCTTCTATATAAAAGCCATGGTGGACATTTGCCCTCAGATCAAGCCATCTTACGGCTTGGGAGTATTGTGTGTCATGATAATCATACTGTATCAGAAAATGCCGATCATCCCCTCGCCGTAGAAACTGAATACTATCGGGACCTGTATTGGTAATGGTAGAGTAAATTATCATGGTAGGAATAGAGTCTACAATATTAATTTGCCCTCTGGCTTTATCTCGGATAGTGTCATAGTTTACCAGGATAATGCTGTCTATCGTCATCCGTAGGTCCTGTTGTAATATTACTCTAGGTTGAGAAATGCAACCGTGAAATAACACTGTAATTATTATTATGAAGCTTAATCTACTCATTTTTAGATAATGAATTATAATATCCCTTAACTAATAATATTTGGAGTCGTGGAGAAATGGAAAACCAAAATGGGTTATTAAAGATTTGAGTTTCATATGCACGTATTTCTTGTATGTTTTTTCCTAAATTATTATAGGCATTATATCCCATTTGCCATCCATCTAGGACATGTTGCCTTTCATGAATGAAAATACTTGCAATATTATATATATCGCTGTCATCATCAACGATCGTCCTTATACTACCCAGATGATCTGTAAGGTGATACTGAATATCATAACCATTGGTCGTATTTAAGATACGGCCATCGCTGAAACTGCGACTTTCCAGCGTTAATACATCGTTTTGCAGCCGATATACCAAAGAACCCATGTAAATCAACCCATTGCCTGCCACATTCGTAGCAGCAAGTTTAGTTCCATCTGCAAGATACGAATAATTTGCAACATTGACATTGTCCTGCTCGACTTTTTCAATCAGGTTCAGGTTGTTATATGTCAGAAACAGATTATTTCGACCATCTTGTATCATATTCCCATTGCCATCATAGAGGTACGTTCGTGAGTCTCCATTTTGAAGTAAGGATGTCAGTTGATTCCCTGTGTATGAGTAAACATAATATCTTAACGGCAATATGACCCACGATGGCCGCCGGAATCTGGATGTAGAATATAATGTCTTGAATCTTCCCGAGAAAGTTTGTCGGGAAGGTATGATTTTGGTAAATTATCGTTATCTTTCGGATGGCACTAAACTCTCATGCCTGGATTCCCAGGGTGAATCTGGGTTCTTTGGTATATGAGCGCAAAGGTGGTCATCTTCGTTTGGAGAGTACCCCTTTCAGCGGCGGCCGTTTTGTTGCTGCTCAGACTGATTCTCGGCGTATGCTTGCTCTTCACCATATCTCCGACCATCTGGGTTTGACTCGTGTCGTAGTCGATTCATGCGGAATGGTTCGGGAGCGCAACGACTACTATGCGTTCGGGAAAAGATGGGATGATCCAGACCGTCCGGTTTCCGATAACCGCTACCTGTTTAATGGCAAGGAAGCGCAGATTATCGGTGCTACCGGTTGGCTCGACTACGGAGCACGTATGTATGACCCGGAACTCGGACGATGGTTTGTGCCTGATCCGTTGGCCGAGGTATATTATGGGACAAGTTCGTATGCTTATGTGCGAAACAATCCAATTATGCATGCTGATCCGGATGGTATGAGAATTTGGCCTGTAAATGAAACATATAATGGATGTTCTCGACGACATGAGAATAATTATGGAGCATCGAGACCCAAAGGATGAGCACATAGTGGTGTGGATATTAATCTTGGTTCAGGAAATGATGATTTAGGGGCTCCAATTTACGCTACACATGATGGCCTAGTAACAAGTGTTACTCGATATGATGAAGGTAGAAATGCAGGTGGAAATAGAGTGAAAATTATGGCTAATGATGGAACTGTATCAACATTTTATATGCATTTAAATTCCATTAACTCTGATATAAAACCCAATGTTCCCATTAGTGAAGGACAGCAAATAGGCACAATGGGAGGATCTGGTTATGGCCGTGAAGATGCCTTTAATTCACATCTTCATTATGAAATGTTTGTAAATGGAAGCAGAATTGATCCGACCGATGGCTCTAAAAGTCTTATTGATCCAATGAAGTTCATTATTCCCGAGATAAATATAGCTATTCCTGAAATTACTATTCTAGGCGAGTCTAAGTTTCAAAGGCCACGTATTAATTTCCCCAATAAACACTTGGATATTAATCAGGATGAACTAGAGGGAATGTTCGATTCCAATTTCTAATTAAGATAAATTATGAAACAACTTTTTTTAATTTCATTTGCCATTCTCTTTATTGGCTGTATTTCTAATACAGGAAGAAGAAATGCGATCATATTGAATAGTGATTCTACTTCATTATTGGTTGATATTCAACCTATGCATAATCAACAGGGAAATATTTTTGATAGTATTATACAGTCACCTCCATTTGTTATCGACACTATTATTCACCCATTTCATATCTCGTATATTATACGAGATAATGATGATATTATCGCAACAGACCATTATGCAATAGCAGACCGTTCAATTATATTGTCCGTGGAAAAAGCGGGGGAAATTCTGATTTCGAATAAAGAAATTCGTAAGCAAAATTTTGACTCGATAATTCCTCGGGAATTTTTTAATAAAGTTCAACTTTATACTGGGATTATCTGGGAGCATAATGATGAAAATATTGTTATATTAATTAATATCTGCGTTCCAGATACAGATATTTGTTGTCCTATATTGTTGTCGATAGATAGTTTAGGCCATTTTTCTGCCAGAGAAGAAATACTAGACGACATGGAGTAATCAGATTGTCATTCTAAAGAGTTAATTACGATGAAAGATTTTTATAAATTTTCAAGTAAGGGATACTTAACAACGTTTGCTGCTTTTCCTGCAATTTTCGAAAATGAAACAGGGTATGGAAGAGAAATGAATCACCTCATTAGAGGAAATTATGACAATTTCATTTTTCCTTTGAAATTTAATAAAATTAAAGATGATGCAGGGTCTAAGTTCAGAGATGTTTTGGACACCCGTTATCCGCCGGCCTATTTGATTTCCGATCGGATGAAAAACCTTCTCGAAGAACACCGCATCACCGGTTGGTCTTGCTATCCCATCGAATTATACGATAAGAAAAATGCTCGGATAACAGGCTATCACGGATTTTCGATTACAGGCCGTGCCGGTGCAATGGACATGAGCAATCAACCGATCGGCGAAAAGAGGTATCGCGAGGATGGTCCTGTCCGTAAGGTCTATAAAGGGGGCTATTTTGACATCGATACATGGGATGGCAGTGATTTTTTTATACTTGACAATTCATATTGGGTCATTGTAACGGCACGTGTCGTCGAACTCTTGAAGAAAAATAAGATTACGGCACTTGAATTCGAGCGGTTGTCCGACATGGAGTTATCCTATTCTTTATTTCATAAGGAATAGTTTCTTTTTCTGAGAGCGGAGGTGAACTCCACCGCTCTCTATTTGATGATATTTAAGTTCATGCCTGAAGAGCAACAAAATAAAGTTCGAAAAAACCGAAAGGATTATATGAGAGACGAAGATCCATCACGTTATAAAAGAGAATATGGAGATGAATAATATTAAGTTTAAAAGTGTATGCCTCCTATTTGGATTCATATTAATATGCATGAATTCGTGTATATCAGGATGTTCTGACGACAAGGTTTTTACGATTCGAATAAACGGTATAGGGTTTGACTGCCGTTTACCTCAAGTATCAGGGGATACTATGCGTCTTACGCCGATCATTATGTATATTGACATGGATGTTATTAATAATACGGATGAAAATCAGATATTGGGGGCTTATAATCATCGTTTTGATCCGAAAAATAGTAAATATGGCTGTTTTACTTTAATTGATGGACAAGATACAGTTCGTTTATATTCTAGCTATTCTTCTCAATTTGAGATAGAACCACAACAATCCATACCCATACAATTGCAATATGAAGGGATAGAATTGTTAGGTGATGATAGATTCTTAAACAAAATGTCGATTGCCTGGATTGGGAAAGAGCAATTGACTACTGAAAACATCTGCATGCCGGATATCGAATTTATGCAGCGATTTATCGATTCTCTGAAAATAGGCTATATTTCTTTTGGTTCAAACCTGTTCGATAACACAGATTTTGATACTCAAATTTCTTCGGAAATGTTATTTGTTGACTATAATTATAGTGACGATAAAGCGTTTGAAATGCGTAAATCTCCTTCCGGATGGGTTCTTGATTTTAAGTATTCGGATTAATTTTTTTATTAGGGAAGAGTTAGTTCGCTAATTCTTCCCTTTTGGATTGAAGATTCTTATGCAACAGGACCATATGCATATACCAAGAATAATCCTGTGAGATATATCGACTATCAGGGACCTAAAATTGTTGATGTACACGGTCGAGTGATGTGGGAAAATGGAAATTGGACGAAAGCTGCCGAGGGAGAAAATGATACTCGCCTGAATATATAAGACCTGATTTGAACGAAGTAGATAGGAAAAAACCTATTATTGCGGATGATATAGACGTTAAATTTGATGATTTATGAAAAGTAAGATCTTTTTTATTCTTGTTTCATGTTGCATTATTGTACAACAGGGCAATGCACAAGTAGTATCGGTGAATAGATTGATACAGATTGTTGTTGATACTATAAATTCAAATCTTTCATCAGAAGATTTTTTATCAAAACCAACCGAACTTAATGTTAGTTTTTATATTGACGATATTTCCACGCGAAAGTCTATTGCTGAACATAAATACGGTTTGTATGAATTCGGACAATATGGCGACGATATTCCCAAGTGGATTATGTGGTATGATAGCACCGGATATAAAATATATGATCACGGGGTTAATACAAAGTTGTTAGGTGAGATTTTGGAATTTATTAAACGAAATAATTATTCCGATACACAGGCTTTTCGTTATATTGAAGGTCTGTATAAGACTTCATATATGATGGAAAATTATGGAGAGCAGGAAATTTCGAATAATCCATGAGTAACAATCAATTTATCGGGGGCCAGGATTATATCTTTGGCCTTTTTTCTATATTTAATTATGACAACAAAAACGATGAAAGACTTTTATGACTTCTCAAGTAAGGGGTACTTAACGACCTTCTCTGCAAGAACTGCTCTTTTTGATGATGCGTTGAACAGTGGTAATCGTGATCTGGCAGGGCAGATAATGGATGATTTAATCAAAGGACGATATGTCGAGTATACCTTTCCTCTTGTTTTCAGGCAAACTGAATCGGGGCGTAACCTTCGGGATGTATTGGACACCCGTTATCCGCCGGCCTATTTGATTTCCGATCGGATGAAAAGCCTTCTCGAAGAACATCGCATTACCGGCTGGTCTTGCTATCCCATCGAATTATACGATAAGAAAAATGCTCGGGTAACAGGCTATCACGGATTTTCGATTACAGGCCGTGCCGGTGCAATGGACATGAGCAATCAACCGATCGGCGAAAAGAGGTATCGCGAGGATGGTCCTGTCCGTAAGGTCTATAAAGGGGGCTATTTTGACATCGATACATGGGATGGCAGTGATTTTTTTATACTTGACAATTCATATTGGGTCATTGTAACGGCACGTGTCGTCGAACTCTTGAAGAAAAATAAGATTACGGCACTTGAATTCGAGCGGTTGTCCGACATGGAGTTATCCTATTCTTTATTTCATAAGGAATAGTTTCTTTTTCTGAGAGCGGTGGTGGATTCCACCGCTCTCTATTTGATGATATTTAAGTTCATGCCTGAAGAGCAACAAAATGAAGTTCGAAAAAACCGGAAGGATTATATGAGAGATGAAGATCAATTTAGGTTTTCAAAGGTGAGAATTCCCGCACAAAAGGAGAGCCTGAAAAATGATGAAAAACAATGAGATACGCGACGATTCGTGTGAGATTTTCGGCCCTAAAAAATCTCACACGAATTATCACACGTTGAAGTGCATCGGAGTGTGTTATTTTGCAGGGTGGAGGCAAACAAAAACCTCTGTATCATGTTGATATACAGAGGTTTTCTTCAAATTGCCGTTAAAGGTGGCGGTGCGTAGGGGACTCGAACCCCTGACCCCGTGCGTGACAGGCACGTATTCTAACCAGCTGAACTAACGCACCATTCTGGTTATTGCGAGTGCAAAGATAGTGTAATTTTTTTAATCAGCAAATGGTTTTACGGCTTTTTGAAAAAAGAAAATTGTACGCTTCCGTAACTTCTTAATTGCCAGAACTCATTATAACCTGAAAAATCCATTTTTTTCGAGTGCTCGAAAATCAGGATGCCGCCCGGACGGAGCAGATTGCGCTCCAGGACCAATTTTACGACCTCCTGGCTGCCCTCCAGGTCGTAGGGGGCGTCGGAAAAAATGAGGTCGAACTGTTTGGCACAGCTTTTCAGGTAGAGGAAAACGTTGGCTTTGACCGGATAGAGGTTTTCGATTCCCAACTGTGCCGCCGTCTGCCTGATGAAGTTGTAGTGTACGGCGTTGATCTCGACAGCCGTGACGCTCCGCGCCCCGCGCGATGCAAACTCGTAACTGATCGACCCCGTTCCGGCAAAGAGGTCCAGCACGTCGCATTCGTCGAAATCGACCAGATTGCCCAGTACGTTGAAAAGGTTCTCTTTGGCGAAATCGGTCGTAGGCCGCGCCCTCAGGTTCTTGGGCGGATTGATCGCCCGGCCCTTGTATTTTCCGCTGACTATTCGCATATCACCTGTTTGAATCGTTTGCCGAGCAGTTTGCGTGCCGCTTTCGGATCGTCGCCTGCGATGCGAAGTTCGTAACCTTTGAGCGGGAAACTGCTGTCCAGCCGTTCGAAAAAGTAGGCCATGTCGGTCTCCGTCGCTGCGGGCAAAGCTTCGGCCAACTGCAATTCGCCGGCATCGTATACCTTTATATATAAGATGCCCGCCCTGCGGCTCATCCATACGGTTTTAGCCGTATTGGCGGGCGAATGGAGCAACGGGGTTGTGAACCGTGCCCTGTCGCCCAGTTTCTCCTCTACCTGCCGCAGCGCTTCGCGGTTGATGGCCGTGACGGCGACGAATGCCGCTTCCGGGTCGCTGTGGACCACGCATTCCTCCGCCGTGGGCGGCATGCCGTTCGCAGCCAGCAGGTCCGCTCCTTTTTCTGTGTCGAAGAGTTCAGCCGGAACGAGCATCGTACGGGGCAGCAGCAATTCGACTGTCACCGAAGCTCCGCTTACAGGAAGCTCCGAGAGCGCCGGGTCCGAAAAAGAGTGTCCATCCAACGATAGCTGAATGGACACCTTATTATTTGTTTGCGGAGTTTTACTCCCAGTTGCCTGCCTCATTGTTACCAGCTTCCATCGATCCGAACTTGACGCCGGGATAACGGTTGAAGTTATTCTGCTCGTCGTCGATCAGGTTGATCACTTCCTGGCGGTAGGCTACCGTGTCGAGGAACATCTTGTAGGGTGCGCGAACCTCCACGACCGGAATCACGACTTTCGATTCGGTAGTGATGATGCCTGCCTCCATGATGAACTGGGCCTTGTTGTCGGTTCCGGGGATGAAACGCAGGTTCTCGACATCCTGGCGCGAGAGTTTTTTAGGCGCGAAAATCGTGTCGATAACGGCAATCTTGAACTTTTCCACATTCTTCTTGCCCGATTTCAGCAGCATAGCCAGAGCTGCCGAGTCGTCCTCGTCGACAATCTTGCGCTCCAGTTCGAGGGTGTCGTTCAGGATGAACGACTGCAACGAGTCGAAGCTGGCGGTAAAGTGCTGATACTTCGTTTTGAAGGAGCGCTGCGCGGTACGGATGTCCTTGATGCGGTCGATAACCTTGGCTTTCTTCGCCTTCGTTTCCTGTTCGAACCGGATCGGTGTCGAGATCTGAACATAGATGACGTAGATCAGGGCCACGATCGCTACGGCAAGAATGATTTGAAAGAGTTTTTTCATTTTAAATAAATATTTGTTATTAATTTTGTGCAGCAAAAAACCGACGCATGCTCAGTACACGTATCGCGACCCAAATTTACGCTAAAATTTGTTTCGAAACAACTCCCGGACAAAAAAAAATTATAGAAAAATTGTCCGAATATCTTGCAGATGACGATTTTTCGAAGATTTTCGTGCTGAACGGCTATGCCGGAACCGGAAAAACGACGCTGATCGCCGGACTCGTCGGTGCGCTTAAGGAGTTGGGAATCAAATCCGTGCTGCTGGCCCCTACGGGCCGGGCCGCCAAGGTGCTGGCTCAATACGCTCAGGAAAAAGCACTTACCATTCATAAACGTATCTACCGCCAGCGGACGAATGCCGATTATGAATCGAAATTTTCGCTGAACCTCAATGCCGAGCGCGGGGCGGTTTTCATCGTCGACGAGGCGTCGATGCTCTCCGACAACACTTCGGGCGGGGCGGTTTTCGGCAGCGGATCGCTGCTTTCGGATCTCGTGGAGTACGTCCGCAGCGGCCGCGGGTGTCGCCTGGTATTAGTCGGCGACAGTGCGCAGTTGCCGCCTGTCGGGGCCGATTTCAGCCCGGCGCTCGACCCTGCGTCGATGGATGCCTATGGCGACATCGTTTACGGTACGATGGACGAGGTGGTGCGGCAGGAGGCCCAGTCGGGCATCCTTTTCAACGCTACGCTGGTGCGCTGCATGCTCGAAAACGGCCTCTATGAAATTCCGCATTTCGAAATGCAATATCCCGACATCGAGGCGGTCGAAGGCGGCGAGTTTCTCGAAAAATTGCAGGATTGCTATGCCAAATACGGTCGTGACGAGACGATCGTCATTACCCGCTCGAACAAGCGTGCCAACCGCTATAACGAGGGTATCCGCCGCAACGTGCTCTATGCCGAGGAGGAGATCGAGAGCGGCGACATGCTGATGGTCGTCAAGAACAACTACTATTTTCCGGAACATACCGAAGATTGTCCGATGAATTTCATCGCCAACGGCGACATTGCGCGCCTGAAACGCCTCAGGCGGTTCGAAGACTTCTACGGCTTCCGTTTCGCCGATGCCGTGCTCGAATTCCCCGACTACAACGAGGCGGAAATCGAGTGTAAAATCCTGCTGGATACGATCGCTTCGGAGTCGCCGTCGCTCACCCGGGACGAATCTTCGCGCCTTTTCTACGAGGTGGAGAAGGATTACACGGACATCAAGAGCAAGCTCAAACGCTTTAAGGAAATTCGTGAAAATCCGCATTTTAACGCCGTTCAGGTAAAGTTTTCCTACGCCGTTACGTGCCACAAGGCGCAGGGCGGCCAGTGGCGGGCGGTCTTTGTCGACCGCTGTCTGTTCGGCGACGAGCAGATGTCGCGCGACATGCTTCGCTGGCTCTATACGGCCCTGACTCGCGCCACCGATAAACTGTATCTTGTAAATTTCGACGAAAAATTCTATGAATAGCGAACAGCACCCCCTGGAGCCTTTCCTTCCTGCCAATGCCCATGTTTTGATGCTGGGCAGTTTCCCGCCCAAGCGCATCCGCTGGTCGATGGAGTTCTTCTATCCCAATTTGCAGAACGACATGTGGCGGATCGTGGGCTACCTTGCGACGGGCGATAAAACGCACTTCCTTTGTCCCGGCGGAAAGCGCTTCGACCGGGAACGCATCGAGGCTTTCTGCCGCGAACGGGGGATTGCGCTGTACGACACGGCGGTAGAGGTTATCCGATTGAAAGACAATGCGTCGGATAATTTTCTTCAAGTAGTGCGTGAGGTGGATCTGGAGGCTCTGCTGGCCCGTATTCCCGCGTGCCGGGCCGTCGTTACGACGGGGCAGAAAGCCACCGACACGCTGCGCGCCATCACGGGCTGCGACGAACCAGCCGTGGGGGAGAGCGTGCCGATGCCCTTTGCGGGCCGGGAGCTGCGGCTGTGGCGTATGCCCTCCTCGTCGCGGGCTTATCCCCGTCCCGTCGAGTGGAAAGCGGAGTTTTACCGCAAAGTATTCTCCGAGAACGGGATCATCTGACCTCCCGGCAGGGGAAACAGACGAAATAGGCGAAAAAATTTGGTTGCCGACTTTGCACGGCATCCAAAAAAGGCCTATCTTTGTTGTATAAATTATACAATTTTTTATTTTGACATCAGACAAGAAAATCGACAAAAAATATGTCGAGACGCCCTTGATGAAGCAGTATTACTCCATCAAGGCAGTACATCCCGACGCTATCCTGCTGTTCCGCGTGGGCGACTTCTACGAGACTTTCGGCGACGATGCGATCAAGGCCAGCGGCATTCTGGGCATCACGCTCACGCGCCGCGCCAACGGTTCCGCGACGTATGTCGAGTTGGCGGGATTCCCCTACCATGCCATCGACACCTACCTCCCGAAACTGGTGCGGGCCGGCGAGCGCGTGGCTATCTGCGAGCAGTTGGAAGACCCTAAGCTGGTAAAGGGGCTTGTCAAGCGCGGTGTCATCGAACTGGTTACCCCGGGTATCGTGTTGGGTGACAATATTCTGGCCAACAAGGAGAACAATTTTATCGCCTCGGTCTATTTCGGCCGCCAGACCACGGGCGTCGCCTTCCTGGACATCTCCACGGGCGAGTTCTACGTGGCCGAAGGGTCGGACTCTTATGTCGATAAACTGATTTCGAACCTCTCGCCCAAAGAGGTCGTTTACCAACGCGGTTATGAGGACCGCTTTTCCGGTTCGTTCGGATCGAAACTCTACACCTACCGCCTCGACGAATGGGTTTTCTCGGAGGATGTCAACCGGGAAAAACTCTGCAAGCAGTTCGGGACCAAATCCCTCAAGGGTTTCGGTGTGGACCACTTCACCAGCGGCATTTCGGCTGCCGGAGCTATCCTCTATTACCTCGAATTCACCGAGCACCGCGAGACCGGGCATATCGCCTCGATCGCGCGCATCGACCAGGATGACTACGTGTGGGTCGATAAGTTTACGATCCGCAACCTGGAACTCTTTACCTCGAACGGGGCACGCGAAAAATGCGGCTTTGCCGATGTGATCGACCGTACGCTGACGCCGATGGGCGGCCGCCTGCTGAAACGCTGGATCGCCATGCCGATCAAGGACCCCGCGCGGATCAACGAGCGGCTGGACGTGGTCGAACGCTTTGTCAAGGATGCCGATCTGGCCGATGCCATCCGTGAGCAGGTGGCGCTGGTCGGCGACCTGGAACGTATCGCCGGGCGTATTGCCGCCCAGCGGGTTACGCCCCGCGAGTTGGTGCAGCTCAAGAATTCGCTCGGGGCTATCGAGACCCTCAAGGCGGCGCTGGAGTCCACCGACGACGACCGCCTGCACGGGCTTGCCGGGCAGATCGACGTACTGGCCGACGTTCGCGAGCGCATTGCCCGCGAAATTTATCCCGATCCGCTGAACAACCAGATTCAGAAGGGCGGCGTGATTGCCGACGGCGTCGATCCCGAACTGGACGACCTGCGCCGTATCGCGCTCCACGGCAAGGACTACCTGTCGCGTATTCAGCAGCGCGAGAGCGAAGCGACGGGGATTTCGTCGCTCAAGATCAGCTACAACAATGTTTTCGGCTATTATATCGAGGTTCGCAACGCCCATAAGGAGAAGGTTCCCGATACATGGATTCGCAAGCAGACCCTTGCCAACGCCGAACGCTATATCACCGGGGAACTGAAGGAATACGAGGAGAAAATCCTCGGCGCCGAGGAGAAGATGCTCGTGCTGGAACAGCGCATCTACGCCGAGATTATGGCCTATATCTGCGGTTCGCTTACGCCGATGCTGCGCGACGCGGCCGTCGTGGCGCGTATCGACTGCCTCCAGTCCTTCGCGCGTATCGCCTGCGAGCGCCGTTACGTGCGTCCCGTGCTGGACGACGGCAAGCGCATCGACATCCGCCAGGGCCGCCATCCCGTCATCGAGACGCTAATGCCCGTCGGCGAGGAGTATATTCCCAACGACGTGATGCTCGACGACAAGCAGCAGCAGATCATGATGATCACCGGTCCCAACATGTCGGGTAAATCGGCCCTGCTGCGCCAGACGGCGCTGATTATTCTGATGGCCCAGATGGGATCGTTCGTGCCTGCGAAATCGGCCCACATCGGTTATGTGGACAAGATTTTTACGCGCGTCGGGGCTTCGGACAACATTTCGCAGGGCGAATCGACCTTCATGGTCGAAATGCTCGAATCGGCCAGCATCCTCAATAATATTTCCGACCGCAGCATCGTGCTGCTCGATGAAATCGGACGCGGAACGTCGACTTACGACGGTATTTCGATCGCCTGGGCGATGGTCGAGTATCTCCACAACCACCCCTCGGCCCATGCCAAGACGCTCTTTGCCACGCACTACCACGAACTGAACGAGATGGAGCAGATGTGCCCCCGGGTAAAGAACTACCACGTTTCGGTCAAGGAGATGGGCAATCAGATCGTTTTCCTGCGCAAGCTCGAACGCGGCGGTACGGAGCACTCGTTCGGTATTCACGTGGCCCGTATGGCCGGCATGCCGGCGTCGATCGTCTCGCGTGCGGACGAAATCCTGCGCAACCTCGAACTGGTCTACGGCAGCAACGAGATCGTGCCGAGCCGCAGCCTCAAGGAGCGGGGCCGCAAGCCCACGGCGCAGGCCGTGAAGGAAGCGGCCGAAAGTGCCGGTCCGCAGAACATGCAGTTGTCGATGTTTCAGTTGGACGATCCCGTGCTGGTGCAGATTCGCGACCAGATCAAGGGCCTCGACATCAACTCGCTGACTCCGATCGAGGCACTCAATAAACTCAATGAAATCAAGAAGATAACCGGTATATGATGAAGTATTGCTTTACGTTCATTGCTGTGGCGTCGATAACGTTTGCGGCCTTTGCGCAGCAACCCGTCGTGCAACAGGAGTTCGATTACGTCGATTCGTTTTCCGAAGGGCGTGCCATTGTGGTGCGCAGCGGTAAATGCGGCTTCATTGACGAACGGGGAAATGTCGTCGTTCCGTTGCGTTATGCTTATGCGCGGCCTTTCAGCGGCGGGCTTGCCGCTGTTGTTACAGGCCACTGGCGGTCGGAAACGGAAATCGACGGGTTATACGGCTTCGTGGATCTCGACGGCAAGGAGGTCATCCCTTGCGAATATGAGGATGTCGGCAGTTTTTCCGGAGGCATTGCTGCTGTTTTCAAAAACAGGAAATGGGGCGGTATCGACCGGCAGGGCAATATGGTTATAAAACCGCAGTTCGACGACTCCTTCTGCTTCACGTCCGATATAGCCGTTGTCGGCATCAGGACGGATAAACTGCGTTTCGGTTATATCGACAAACAGGGGCGTGTAATCGTTCCGTGCCGGTATGATGCGGCGCTCGATTTCGATGGCGATCACGCCTGGGTGGAGAAGGACGGAGAGATGTTCCGGATTGACAAAACAGGAACTCCGGTTCCCGGCGTGAAACTTCATAATTTCTCCTGGGGCGGTAAATACGGTTTCCTGTCGGGGGCGCTTGAAGATGAAGCCGGAAAACTGCATTATGGCCTGTTGAATAAGGCCGGGAAGCTCCTCATGCCTTTCGAGTTCGATTTTATCTCGGTTTACGGACTTGGCGACGAAGATTATGTCGTTGCCGACAAAGGTGTTGAAAAACAGCGGTATTTGGTCAAAGGGCCGTCTGAAATCGTAAGGGTGAAATAAATGACAATTCCCGGACTTCTTGCGAGGCCCGGGAATTATTTATTAGGCTTCCGCCTTATTTGTTGCTCTGGATCAGCGACCGGATGTTCTGGATCAGCATGGCGACGGCAACCGAGTTGAAACCGCCTTCGGGAATAATCACGTCGGCGTATTTCTTTGACGGCTCGACGAACTCCTCGTGCATCGGTTTAACGGTCGAGGTGTACTGCGTGATGACCGACTGCATCGTACGTCCGCGCTCGCAAACGTCGCGCAGGATACGCCGCGCCAGGCGGATGTCGGCGTCGGTGTCGACGTAAACCTTGATATCCATCAGTTCGCGCAGTTCCTTGTTCTCGAAGATCAGGATGCCGTCGACGATGATTACCTTCGACGGTTTCACGCTTACGGTCTCGGCCGTACGGTCGTGGTCCACGAACGAGTAGACCGGGTGTTCGACGGGAACGTTGTTTTTCAGTGCCTTGATATGCTCCACGAGCATCTCCGTGTCGAATGCCTGCGGGTGGTCGTAGTTGAGTTTCGTGCGCTCCTCGTAGGTCAGTTCGGGGTGTGCCTTGTAGTAATAGTCGTGGCAGAGCGTCACGACATCGTCGCCGACGAATGCTTCCTGCAGACGCTTGACGAGCGTCGATTTTCCCGAGCCGGTTCCTCCGGCAACGCCGATTACCGTAACTTTCATAATCTATCAGTAAGTTTTGCGGTTATTGGACCGCTTGTGCATATCCGATTGTTCTTATTCGCCGCCTTCGGCGTCGTTTACAAATCTGACCCCACCCCAAACCCCTCCCTCGGGAGGGGCTTGTCGCAATGCGGCCGGAATTACGCAAAAAAAGGACTGCCCTTGTCGTGGGGGCAATCCTTTTTCGGTCTGTCGTTTTATGCGTCGATGTTCGCGTAATGCGCGTTGCGCTCGATGAATTCGCGGCGGGGCGGAACCTCGTCGCCCATCAGCATCGAGAAAATGCGGTCGGCTTCGGCTGCATTGTCGATGTTCACCTGGCGCAGGATGCGCGTGTCGGGGTTCATCGTCGTCTCCCACAACTGGTGGGCGTTCATCTCACCGAGACCTTTGTAACGCTGTACATGCGCGCCTTTTCCGAATTCGGCGGTGATCTCGTCACGCTCCTTTTCGGTCCAGCAGTAACGCTCCTGTTTGCCCTTCTTTACGAGGTACAGGGGCGGGGTAGCGATGTAGATATGGCCGTTCTCGATCAACTCCTTCATCTTGCGGAAGAAGAACGTCAGCATCAGCGTGGCGATGTGGCTTCCGTCGACATCGGCATCGGTCATGATGATGATTTTGTCGTAGCGCAGTTTTTCGAGGTTCAGGGCTTTGGAGTCCTCCTCGGTTCCGATCGTGACGCCCAATGCGGTGAACATGTTCTTGATCTCCTCGTTCTCCCACATGCGGTGCTCCTGGGCCTTCTCGATGTTCAGGATCTTACCGCGCAGCGGCATGATGGCCTGGAAGTTACGGTCACGGCCCGATTTGGCCGTACCGCCTGCCGAGTCACCCTCGACGAAGAAGATTTCGGCGATCGAACGGTCGCGGCTCGAACAGTCGGCGAGTTTTCCCGGAAGTCCGGCTCCCGACAATACGGTTTTGCGCTGCACCAGTTCGCGGGCGTGGCGTGCCGCGTGGCGCGCCGTAGCGGCGAGGATCACCTTCTGCACGATGGCTTTGGCGTCCTTCGGATTCTCCTCCAGGTAGTCGCCCAGCGCCGAGGCCATAGCCTGGTCGACGGCGGCAGAAACCTCGTCGTTGCCCAACTTGGTCTTGGTCTGGCCTTCGAACTGCGGCTCCTGCACCTTCACCGAAACGACAGCCGTAAGACCTTCGCGGAAGTCGTCGCCGTTGATGTCGAATTTGAGCTTGGCGAGCATGCCCGAATCCTCGGCGTATTTCTTGAGCGTACGGGTCAGCGCGCGGCGGAAACCCGTCAGGTGCGTACCGCCCTCGATGGTGTTGATGTTATTTACATAGGAGTGCACGTTTTCCGAGAAGGAGTCGTTGTACTGCATGGCCACCTCCACCGGGACGCCGTTCTTTTCGGTGTCGAGGTAGATGATCTGCTCGACGATCGGCGTGCCGCGTGTCGCGTCGAGATACTTGACGAACTCCTTGAGGCCCTCTTCCGAGTAGAAGTGGTCCTCGCGCGTCTTTCCCTCTTCGTCCTTACGCAGGTCCATGAGGTTCAGGCGGATGCCTTTGTTCAGGAACGCCAGTTCGCGCAGACGGTTGGCCAGGATGTCGTATTTGTATTCGGTGGTATGCGTAAAGATCGTGTCGTCGGGGCGGAACGTGATGGTCGTACCGCGGTCCGTACATTCGCCGACCACCTCGACCTGCGAAGTCGGGGCGCCCTTGCTGTACGTCTGGCGGTAAATCTTGCCGTCACGGCTGTGGATTTCGGCGATCAGCAGGTTCGAAAGCGCATTCACGCACGATACGCCGACGCCGTGCAGACCGCCCGAGACCTTGTAACTGCCCTTGTCGAACTTACCGCCGGCATGAAGTACCGTCAGTACGACTTCGAGCGCCGATTTGCCCTCCTTCTCGTGGTAGTCGGTCGGAATGCCTCGGCCGTTGTCCCTTACCGTGATGGAGTTATCCTCGTTGATCGTCACGTCGATGTCGGTGCAATAGCCCGCCAGCGCCTCGTCGATCGAGTTGTCCACGACCTCGTAAACCAGGTGATGGAGACCCTTCTCGCCGATGTCGCCGATGTACATGGCAGGACGCTTGCGCACCGCTTCGAGGCCCTCGAGGACCTGGATATTCGACGCGGAATATTCTTCTTCTTGTTTTTTAACGTTTTCTAATTCGGTACTCATCGTAGTCTTTAAAATATCGTACAAATATACAAAATATTTCCGGATAAAACAAGTGTCCGGAAAAGACTTTATAGTCGATTATTTCGCCTGTTTGTTTCCTCTGCGGCCGGGTGCGGAGCTTACGCAAGCTCGGCCTTGAGGTCTATTTCGCGGGTCCGGCCTTTGGAGAATAGGATGGCGCGGGCGGGGTAGTTTTCGATCAGTGCGGTGTTGTGTGTCGACATGACTACGGCGCAGCCCTGCGAGGCGATTTTCTGGAACAACTGCATGATGCCGTCAGCGGTCAGCGGGTCGAGGTTGCCCGTAGGTTCGTCGGCCAGCAATACCTGCGGATCGTTGAGCAGTGCGCGGGCGATCACCAGGCGCTGCTGCTCGCCGCCCGAGAGTTCGAAGGGCATCTTGTAGCTTTTGGCCCCGAGTTCCACCAGTCCCAGCACCCGGTCGATCCGTTCGCGGATCTCCTGTTCGCGTTTCCAGCCCGTGGCCTTCATCACGTAATAGAGGTTCATGAAGACGTTGCGGTCTGTGAGCAACTGGTAATCCTGAAAGACGATGCCGATGCGGCGGCGCAGATAGGGGATATCCCTGCGGCGCAGTTTGCGCAGGTCGTATCCCGCTACATATCCCTTTCCCGTAAGGAGTTGCACCTCGGCATATAAAGTTTTGAGTAAACTGCTTTTCCCGCTCCCGACACGGCCGATCAGGTAAACGAATTCGCCCGGAGCCACCGCAAGGTTGACTTCCGAGAGAACCATCTCGCCCTGCTGCATGAGTTTCTTTTCCGAGCAACTGCCGAAAGGATTGTCGGCGTGGTATATGGCCACGTCGCGGAGATTCACTACATATTTTTCATCCATGGTTTATCGTTGTGGTTTCGCGTAAACAAAGATAAGCAAAATATCCGGATCGACCCTTCGCGTGCGGTAAAAATGCGGGCTATTTTGTGCCGGGAGAGTGTGTTTGGCCGGAATTTGCCTCGGGGCGAGCGCATGTGTATAGAAAAACGGTGTCCATAATTTGCATATCCCGACCCCAATACCTACTTTTGTTCACGCCATTTGTTACATGGATTTGATAGACTTATGAAAGAACAAGAGATTCTGCAAACGATAATGCGGGATATGAACACGGGCTGGTGGGAAGCGGACATGTCCCGCCGGATAATCCGCATGTCCGATTTTTTGCAGAACCTGCTTCAGTTCCCGGCGCCGGAGATAGGTTTCGACGAATTCAAAAGCCATATTCCGGAGCCTTACCTGCGCTATTCCGGTTCGGAGTGCATATTCCACGGTTACGATACGCTCGAACGGACGGTTCCGCTGGTCGTGCCCGACGGACGGCAGTTGTGGCTCGTGTGGAAACTCGTTCGCCGCCAGGCGACTCCGGAGGGCGATATCCTGATCGGCTACGTACGTCCCGCGGAGACGGCGCGGGAGGGTGCGGCCGGGGTCGAATCGGCGCGGATGGACGACCTGCTTTTCCGCCTTACCGGTATTTCGCATACGCTGTTGTCGCTGCTGCATACCGGAAGGACCGAAGATACGGTGAACAAAATCCTGTTCGACGTGCTTACGATGTTCCGCGGCGGACGCGCCTATATTATAGAGTTCGACTGGGAGCGCCGCACGCACGACTGTACGTATGAAGTGACGGCGGACGGCGTTTCGAGCGAGCAGGACCGGCTCAGTTCGCTTCCGATGGAGGACTTTCCCTGGTGGACGGATCATATTCAGCGCAACCTGCCGATCATCCTTTCGAACCTCGACGAACTGCCGCCCGAAGCGGCCAGCGAGCACGATTTGCTGAAGGTGCAGGACATTAAATCGCTGATCATCATGCCGCTGGTTTCCCGCGATAGGGTATGGGGATATGCCGGGATAGACATCGTCGGGGAGCCCCGCAACTGGACCAACGAGGATTGCCAGTGGTTTGCGTCGCTGGTCAATATCATCGGTCTGTGCCTCGAACTGCAACGCTCCGAGCAGGCGGCGCAGGACGACCGACTTTACCTGCAAAGCCTTTACCGCCACATGCCGCTGGGCTATATCCGGATGAAGATGCTTTACGACGAGTCCGGGGATGTGCGTGACTATCGTATTATCGACTCGAACGATGCGGCCGACGAGATTGTCGGCTTCCCCCGCGAAACCTATGTCGGGCGCACCGCTTCCGAATTGGGCGTTAACCTGGAGACGCATATCCGGGGGCTTACGGAGGTGATCCGGACGGGGAATTACGTAGCGAGCGACATTGTCGCCGAGCCTGTAAACCGCTACCTGCACTATGTCCTTTACTCCACGGGAGAGGATGAAATCACGGGCTTTTTCCTCGACCAGACCGATATTCACCAGGCGCACGAAACGATCCAGCGCAACGAGAAGCTGCTGCGCAACATCTTCGACAACATCCAGGTCGGCGTGGAACTTTACACCCCCGACGGCAAACTGGTCGACATCAATAACAAGGACATGGAGATTTTCGGCGTCACGAAAGAGGCCGCCCTCGGACTCAATTTCTACGACAATCCGCTCGTGCCGCAGGAGATCCGCGACGGGGTTCGCGAAGGACGGGAGCAGGCTTTCCGGCTCAACTATCCCTTCGACCGGCTGGACGGTTACTATACGTCCGGAAAAACCGGGTTCCTGGAGATATACACCACGGTCAACATGCTCTACGACACGCAGGGGCGGCTGGCGAACTTCATGCTGATCAACATCGACAATACGGAGATCAACCGGGCCCATACGCGGCTTGCGGAGTTCGAGACCTCGTTCTCGCTGGTGAGCCGCCTGGGAAAAATGGGGTACTGCCGTTTCGATTTGCTGACCAAGGAGGGCGACGGCGTTCCCCAGTGGTTCCTGAACCTCGGCGAGAAGCCCGAGACGCCGCTCAACCAAATTATCGGTATCTATCCGCATGTCGACCCGGCCGACCGCGATGCCATCATCCGGGAGATTACCCGCGTCAAGGCCAACGAGTCGGACAGCTTCAACCTCGACCTGCATATCCTGAACGACGACGGTTCGGAGAACTGGACCCGGATCAACGTGGTGCGCAACCCGATGAACAACGATCCGAAGAAGATCGAAATGGTCTGCGTCAACTACGATATTACGGAACTGAAGATGGCCGAGAAGCGCCTGATCGAGGCCAAGAACAAAGCCGAAGTCAGCGACCGCCTCAAATCGGCTTTCCTGGCCAATATGAGCCACGAAATCCGAACGCCGCTCAATGCTATCGTGGGCTTCTCGAACCTGCTGGCCGAAACCGACGATCCCGAGGAACGGCGCGATTACATCCATGTGGTCGAGGAGAACAACGATCTGCTGCTCAAACTCATATCCGACATTCTCGATCTTTCGAAGATCGAGGCCGGAACGTTCGATTTCAACTACGGCACGGTCGATGTCAACCAGATGTGCGAAGAGGTCGTGCGGTCGCTGAGCATCAAGGTGCAGGATCGGCCCGTCGAACTGCGTTTTACCCGCCACGGGGAGCAGTGCTACCTGTCGGGTGACAAGAGCCGCCTGACACAGATCATTACCAATTTTATCAACAACGCCTTGAAATTCACCGCCGAGGGTAGTGTTACGCTCGATTATGCGGTCGAAGGGGAGGACGTGCGATTCTGGGTCGAGGATACCGGAACGGGTATCGACCAGGAACACCTGAAGAATATTTTCGAACGGTTTGTCAAGCTCAACAATTTCGTGCAGGGCACAGGACTGGGATTGTCGATCAGCAAGTCGATCGTCGAGCAGATGGGCGGTCATATCGGCGTAGAATCGCAGCTCGGCAAGGGTTCGCGCTTCTGGTTTACGGTTCCGATCGGTGCATGCGAGTGCACCCCGGAACAGCCTGCCGAAGCTCCGGTTCCGTTCCTGGCGGCGGCCCGCGACGGCAAACGCCCCCTGCTGCTGGTTGCCGAGGATACCGAAAGCAACTACCTGCTGGTGTCGCTGATGCTCAGGAAGGAGTATGACATACTCCATGCTGCCGACGGCAAGGAGGCTGTACGGCTGTGCGAGGAGGCCCGTCCCGATGCCGTGCTGATGGATATTCAGATGCCGGTGATGGACGGATTGGAGGCCACGCGGCAGATTCGCAGCAGCGGCAGCCGGATTCCGATCATTGCCGTGACGGCGTTCGCCTACGACCGCGACCGCCAGCGGGCACTCGATGCCGGGTGCAATGAATACCTTGCAAAACCCCTTACGGGCGACAAGCTGAAACACACGTTGCACGTGCTGCTTTCAGGCGAGTAGGCCGTGAACGCTGTTTTTTGAAAGCCGGTTCCGTTGGGAGACCGGCTCTCTTTTTGAATCCCGGACCGTGCCCGGCAGAATAATTATCGGCCGAAATGGCTAAAATCCGATGTTTTTCGTTACTTTTAACCGGATTTTATGCGTCCGCTGCAAAACTGTATGAGAAGAAATATTTGCGTCGTTGTAATATGCCTGCTGACTGCCGGGCTCTATCTGCCTGTGCGTGCCGATGTTCCGCCGGCGTCGGGCAATTACGTCCTGCTGCTCAATTCGGCCAACTTCGGCGAATCGTGGTCGGATGTGATTCTCGAATCGCTCGTCAAGGGCCTCACCAAACAGGGCGTGGCGATCAGAACGGACGTGTTGCAGGTCCCGAAAATGACCACGCTCGGCGATGCACAGGCAAAGTGCGGGATGCTGCTCGAAAAGTACCCTGTGCCCCCGCGTGCCATTATCTTTATCGGCGATCCGGGATGGCTGGTCACGCGGCCGCTTTTCGATGCGGAATGGAAAGACATTCCGACGCTCATCCTCTATTCCCGCAGCCGGATGCCTGCCCGCACCGAAGACCTGCTGTCGGGAAACCTGACTGAAAAGACGATGCTGCCTGCCGAGCAGGTGACCGAAGGATATAATGTGACCGTGCTTCGCCAGCCGTCCTATATTCGAGAAACGGTCGCCTCCATGCAGCGGCTCCTGCCCCGGATGCGGCGCGTGGCTTTCATCTCCGATCACCGTTACATCAGCCTGCGGGTGCGGGAAGAGGTCGAAAAAACCTTCCGGGAGGATTTTCCGGAATTGACGCTCGAACTGCTCAGTACGCCCGAGCTGAGCACCGAGCAACTGCTCGACCGGCTTGCCGAGTTCGACGATACGGTCGGGCTGATCTATTATTCGTGGTTTGTGACCGGCAGCAGGTCGACGCACAGCTACCTCGACGACAACGTTCAAAAAGTACTCTTTGCGTTCACCCGTACGCCGGTTTTCTCGATTGCCGACCGCAGTTCCGAAGTGGGGGATTTTGCGGGCGGTTACTACATCGCCGCCGCGGATTTCGCCCCGGAAGTAATCGCCACGATGCAGGAGATACTCTCGGGGACCCCTGCCCGCGACATCCCGTGGCGCGACGGAGGAACCCCGGCCCTTTACCTGAATTATGCCCACCTCGACCGTCACAACGTGCCCGAGGAACTGTTTCCCGGCGATGCGGTCTATTCGCAGGTTCCGCCGGGATTTTTCGAAAAATACAAGTTCCAGTTCATCTCTGCGCTGTCGCTGTTGCTGCTCGTTGTGATCGGCGGAGGTTTGTGGCTGCGGTTTTCCTTCCAGCGGCAAAGCCAGCTTCGCCGCGAGTATAACCTTCTGGCCCGGTATCGCCGCCTGGTGGACAACATGCCGGTGATCTATATCCGCCGCAAACCGCTCGAGGCCGGCGGGGACTTCGTTTTCCTGGATGTGAACACCGCCTTCGAGCACGCTTTCGGATGCAGCGGCGACGAGGTCGTCGGCAAAAAACTGAGCGACCTGCTCCCTTCCCATGCGGAAATGCGCTGTCTC
Source organism: Alistipes montrealensis (assembly GCF_018362775.1). Classification (GTDB taxonomy): domain Bacteria; phylum Bacteroidota; class Bacteroidia; order Bacteroidales; family Rikenellaceae; genus Alistipes; species Alistipes montrealensis. The sequence continues at coordinate 187,640 of NZ_JAGYXY010000003.1, read as the reverse complement.
AGCCTGGAATCCGACATCTTCGTCGTGCCGGGCGAAACGGGCGACCGCTATTTCAAATGCCTGACGTTCCGTAGCAGCGAAGCGGGTGTCGACGACATCTTCTGCATCGACCGTACGGAGGAGCACCTCGGGCAGCTGCATATGGAAGAGCACAACAGGGAGCGTGAAAAACTCTATGAGAAATACAAACTGGTCCTGCGCGCCACGGGACTTACGCCGTGGACCTGGGACAAGCGCACGGAGTTGATCGACTGCGATTTCGAATATACCCCCGGGTCCTATGACATCGAGAATAACCAGTTGATCGTCCCGTCGGACGTGTATTACGACCTGATCCATCCCGACGACCGCGAACGCATCCGCAAGGCATACGTAGACCTGCACGAAGGGCGAACGGACATCCTGCAGCAGGAATACCGTGTCTTTTATGTCCCCGGTGCGACGGAATATTACTGGGTCAAGAGTTTTGCCATCGTCATGGAGTGGGATGCCGGCCATAAGCCGCAGATGCTTGTGGGCGCATCGTTGCAGATCAACGTGCAGAAGGCCCTGGAACAGGACCTGCGCGAAGCCAAGGAGAAAGCCGAAGAGTCGAACCGCCTCAAGTCGGCCTTCCTGGCCAACATGAGCCACGAAATCCGTACGCCGCTCAACGCCATCGTGGGTTTCTCGAACCTGCTGACCGAGACCGAAGACATCGAGGAACGGCGGGAGTTCATGCACCTGGTCGAGGAGAACAACGACCTGCTGCTCAAACTGATCTCCGATATCCTGGACCTTTCGAAGATCGAAGCCGGAACCTTCGAGTTCAATTACAGCGTGTTCGATGTCAACCTGATGTGCGAGGAGGCGGTACGTGCGCTCGGTTTGAAGGTCGGCGATCGTCCGGTCGACTTGCGTTTTGTCCGTCGCGAGCCCCGGCGGATGATTTACGGGGATAAAAACCGGCTGACGCAGATTATCACCAACTTCATCAACAACGCCCTGAAATTTACGGAAAAGGGATCTATCTCGCTGGACTACGAAGTGACCGGCGACCGGATTCGTTTTCAGGTCGCGGATACCGGTTCGGGAATCGCCCCGGAGAAGCAGGCCGCCGTTTTCGAACGCTTCGTCAAACTCAACAGTTTTGTCCAGGGAACGGGGCTGGGACTTTCGATCTGCAAATCGATCGTCGAGCAGATGGGCGGGCAGATCGGCCTGGAGTCGGAAGTCGGCAAGGGATCGTGTTTCTGGTTTACGGTTCCCGTCGGGACCGGCGATTTCTCCGAAATGGAGGACGAAGCCGCGGAAATGGAAGCTCTGGTTATCCCCGCATCGGGAAAACGGCCGGTAGTGCTGGTAGCCGAAGATACCGAGAGCAGTTTCCTGCTCGTCATGATGACGCTTAAAAAGGAGTACGAGGTCGTGCATGCACGTGACGGGATCGAGGCTGTGCGGCTGTTCCGCGAGTTGCAGCCCGATGTGGTGCTGATGGATATCCAGATGCCCGGCATGGACGGCCTGGAGGCTACACGGCAAATCCGGCAGTGCAATACTTCGGTTCCGATCATTGCCGTGACGGCGTTTGCCTACGACCAGGACCGGCAGCGGGCGCTCGACGCAGGGTGCACCGACTACCTCCCCAAGCCGCTTACGGGCGACAAACTGCGGCAGAAACTCCGCCACCTGTTATCGAAAAGGTAGCGGGAGGGGAGCGCCGCATGCAATTTCCCGGGACGGAAGGGCGTAAATCCGAAAAAATGCACTATCTTTGCATCAGTTTCCGATTGACTTTGCACGGAAAGACCGGGGGTGCCTGGTTTTGACAGCAGGCAGAGTTTGATTGTAAGCACGCCGAGCGCTGTGTGGCGGCTCGTTAATCCCGATGCTCGAACTACAAATGGCAATAACAGCCTTGCACTCGCTGCCTAATTTTCAAGGAAAATTGGCTTAATCGCTGAAGCCTAGGCGCTTTGGCGACGAGTATCCCGAAGGGACGTTCCGCTCTTTAACGGCTCTTCATACGGGGTATCATCCATTTAGAGATAGTGCGCCGGAGTGTTCCGGCCGGTGCGCGAAAATTTAGGAACTGGGCCCCGCGTTCGGTCGCTGCCTGCCAGGCACGGGGAGAAGGATCAAATGGTGGCTAAGCGTGTAGAAAGCTTTCGGGTTCCCTGTTTGGACGCGGGTTCGACTCCCGCCACCTCCACTGAAACGCAGCGTTCCGGTTCTCCGGGGCGCTGTTTTTTTTGGACGCGGGTTACCTCCGTCGCGAAACCCCGTACCGCCCTGCGGGCGACAACGGCGCTCGGTCGGTGAGGATGGCTTCGCCACGTTCGACTCCCGCCACCTCCACTGAAACGCAGCGTTCCGGTTCTCCGGGGCACTGTTTTTTTTGGATGCGGGTTACCTCCGTCGCGAAACCCCGTACCGCCCTGCGGGCGACAACGGCGCTCGGTCGGTGAGGATGGCTTCGCCACGTTCGACTCCCGCCCATTTCCGCAGAATCCGGCATCCTCTCGCCGGGGCATCCCTCTTTTGTGGCGTGTTTGGACGTTTTAATGCGTTTTTTTCCACCGGAATGGTCTATATCGTCAATCCGAAATTATTATCTTTGCCGCAATGAACGAACAACTGACTCGGCGGATTGATTTCATCGACCTTACAAAGGGTCTGTGTATCATGCTGGTTGTGATGGTGCATGTCGGGGGAATCTTCGACGGTCCCACGACCGGGCGAATCCTGTCGAGTTTCGTCATGCCGCTCTATTTCTTCGTTTCGGGGCTTTTCTTCAAGTCCTACGAAGGATTTGCGGGCTTCCTTCTCCGTAAAACAGACAAACTGCTCGTTCCCTTCCTGGTCTTTTACCTGGGTTCGTTCCTGCTGATGTACGGTATTTCGAAGGCGTTGCCCGGAACGTTCCAGCTTCCGGTACGCTGGAGCGAACTCCTGCTGGTTTTCCGGGGGCACGAATTGATCCGCTTCAATCCCCCGGTTTGGTTCCTGGTTGCGCTCTTCAATTGCAACATCCTGTTTTACATCGTTCACTACCTGCGCGACAAACACGTTCCGGCATTGTTCGCCGTGACCTTGCTGATCGGTGTCGCCGGATTCTGGCTGGGCAAAGAGCGGATCGAGCTGCCGTTTTATATCGACGTGGCCATGACGGCCATGCCGTTCTATTTCGCGGGGTTCTGGATTCGCCGTTACAACTTTTTCCTCTATCCGCACCACCGTTTCGACAAACTGATTCCGGTGTTCGTCGTGCTGGCTGTTGCGGCGATGTATTTCACGGCTACGCCCCTGGGGATGCGGACCAATAATTACCCGGGAAATATCTTTCAGGTCTATCTCGCGGCTTTCGCCGGCATCTTTGCCGTCATGCTCCTGTGCAAGGAACTGAAGAGTGTCCCCGTCGTCACCTACCTGGGCCGCTATTCGATCATCACGCTCGGCATCCACGGTCCGCTGCTCTTTTTCCTGCGGCCGCTCGTGTCGCGGTTTCTGGCCGACAGCTGGGTGCAGTCGGTCGTTCTGCTGGTGCTGACGCTCCTTGTCTGCCTCGCGCTGACGCCCGTCATCATCCGGCTCATTCCGCAGTTCGTCGCCCAGAAAGACCTGCTTAACCGCAAACCATAAAAAAACAGGCTCCTTCGGGAGCCTGTTTTGTATGATGCCTGCCTGGGCTATTTGTACCAGTCGGCATTGTCGGCGCCGTTCGACGATGCCCAGCCCATGTAAGCGGGGTAGAGCTTGTCGATGGGCGTCTTCTCGTTTACGGGGTCGAGCAGCTTGGAGAGGTCTACCTCCGTCGCACCCGAAAGGAAGAAGGCGAAGGGGTAACTCTCGGCGCGAACGTAGTAGCGTCCCGAAGCCGGATCGGACTTGTCGTCGCTCGTGCCGAAGAATTTCGTATCCGCTTTGGCGGTCGGCGCTTCGAAGGGCAGGTGTACCTCCTTGCGCAGGCCCGGGGTGAGGTCGTCGTCGGTCGTGCGATAGATGAAAGGCTTGACGACAGCGGCTTTCCCTTCGGCGATCGGCGAAGCGTACTTTGCCGTGATCTTGTAGGTCGCACCCATATCCTGCTTCACGTTGGGGGTCAGCAGGAATACGTTGCCCTCGCGCTCAACGGCATACGATTCGTATTCCGGCGACGGATTGTCCTTGCCGGCGGGACGGAGTATCGAGAACTCCAGCTCGGACGATACGGCGTCGCCTCCGAGGGTGAAGGCCAGTCCGTTTTCGAGCCCTGCAAGGTTGTTGAAGGTCTTGAAGAGATACGATTCCTCGTAAATACCCTTGCTGCCGACCGTCTTCGTGTAGTCGAGTTTCACCATCACGTCGTTCATGTCGTAGTCGCCGCGGCTGGGCCACAGGTCTTCGAACGCATAGATGCCCTTCAGCAGGCGCACTTCGCGTTTGGTGTCGTCGGCTCCGGGTTTCTCGTCGACCGACGGAATGTCGACCACGGCGTCCACCGGATTCGATTTCATCGTGAAGATCACGTCGCTGAAGTTCTGGTCGGTCGTGTAGTCCTCGAACGAGCAGATCACCGAATTGAGGTCAAGCGACGAGTTGGTGTAGCGGTAAACGGCCGTCCGGGGCTGCTTGTAGGCGACGCCCTTGTCGTTGATGCTCAGGCCGTCGGACGTGGCCGCCCGGTATTTTTTGACTCCCGTGAATCCGGGAAGCCGGTTGCCCCAGGCGTTGGTGGCAAGGACGAATCCGATGCGGTAGCCCTTCGGGAAGACCGTGGTGGCGCCTTCTTTGCTGCCCTCGGCGATTTTCGGGTAGAACATCAGTTGCACGGCGGTTCCGCGGTCCACGCCTTTGTATTTGGCGGCCTTTTTGGGGTCGTTGCTCCATTTTCCGTCCTGCGTGTTGGGGAAGATCATAATGGGATGCACGTCCTTGAGCGATGCGGGATGTTCCGCGGCATCGTAATAATAGTAGCCCATCGAGCAGTTCCAGCAAGTGTTGCTCATCAGGAACGTGATGGCGACCTCGGCGTCCTTTTCCAGGTAGAGGTCGCTCGACGAGCGATATTCTTCGGGGCAGGCCTTCGAAGTGTCGAAAACCTTGTTGGCGGCGTTGTAGAGCTTCTTCCAGTTCTTCTCGCGCAGTTCGTCGCCCGTATAGGCATAGTCGATGCGGCCGTAGGTGTCGTCGTAAGTCCCGAGCCACGTCTTCCAGCCGTCGCCGGTGACGGCTGCCGACTCGTAACCGGCGCGGGTAGCTTTCGCTGCGGCGGCAGTTTCGGTATCGAGGGCCGAAGCCGTCAGTGCCGCACCGTTCTTGTCGGCGGTCAGCAGCGTCCGGGCGTGGACGTTGGGGGTGTAGATATAGGCTTTGGCGAGATAGGCCGGGAGGTCGATCTTTGCCGAAAAACGGCCCTCTGCATCGGTATAGCCCGCATAAAGCGGCTCGATGCCTTCGACTTTTTCATACGCCGTGCCTTCGGCGTTCTCCCGTACGGGTGCGGCGTCGTAGACTTCGAAGTATACTTCGGCCTGTGTGCCGTAATCCACCGAAAGGGTGGTAGCTTTTACCGTCGAGAAGTCGAATTTGTTGAACTCCTCCCCGGGTTTTGTCGAACCGTTGTCCGAAATGTCCTTGACACAACCGCCCAGAAGTGTCAGTGACAAAAGTGCATAGACTGCTCTTTTCATATTTGTTTGCATGTATGGTGTTGCAGTGCGCGTCCGCCGTGGGCCAAGATGTTTTGTCTTTGGGCGGAAATGTAAATCCTGCGACAAAGGTACGAAAAAAACGGACCGATACAAATTATCCGGTCCGTTTTTTACAAATATTGCTTTAGCGCCAACTATTTAGGGATTCTGAAGAGTTTTCCTTCGGCGAAAGTCGCCCACAGCGAACCGTCGGGAGCCGCGGTGATGAAGTTCGCCGCCGAATTGCAGCACTTGACACACCACAACAATGTGCCGTCCTCGCGCACGGCTGCGACGTTGCCCGAACGGTCGGCCAGGTAGGCGATGCCGTCGCTTACGGTTACCGGACAGGCCGTGTAGTCGTAGCCGAAGCCTACGGGAGTGAGCCATAGTTGGCGAAACGAGTCCGAAGCCGTGTCTATGGCCAGCAGTTCTCCGTCCATGGTTTTGACGTAGAAGCGTTTGCCGTCGGCGCTTATGCCCGACGATTCGCGGGCCTTGTAATCCGTACAGCGCCAGACGACGCGCCCGGTCGCCAGGTCGATACTGGTGATGGCCCGGTCGGGAGCGTCGATGAAAACGCGTCCGCCGCTGATCCGGGGGACGATGTTGCCCGGAGACTGGAACGAGCTTTTCGAGCCGTTGCTCCACTTCCAGCAAAGGGTTCCCGTTGCGGCGTCGAGGCAGTAAAGGCGGCGGTTCCAGGCCCCGAATACCAGTTTTCCGTCCGCCAGCGCGGGCTGCCCCTGCGACTGGCCGCGTCCGTAGTCGTAACGCCATAGGATGCTGCCGTCGCGCACCGCGATTTTAGCCATCGTGCCGTTTCCGAGTCCGATGTAGAGTGCCGTGTTGCGGCCCCGGCCGTCGACGAGTCCCTGCCCGACGATCGGCGTCGGGGTATCTATGTGCCACCGTTCGCGGCCCGTGCGGGCGTCGTAGGCGCGCAGTCCGTCGGTCGTCGTGCCGACGATAACCAACCCCTCGGCTGCGATCGGCGTGGAGTAGAGCGCTCCGCCGAAGCGTTTCTGCCAGAGTTCCCGGCCGCGGCGCGTGTCGTAGGCGCGCAGCACGCCCTGCGTAGTACCATAATATACGATGTCTTTGTAAAATGCCGCTCCGGTGTAGACCGTAGCGCTGTCTTGCAGGACGAATTGTGCGTGCGCCTCGTAGTCAGGCGCAGCGGGCATCGGGTCGGAGGCGATGGCGAGCACTTGCGGATCGTCCTCTAAGCGGATTGCGAAACAGGTGCGCGGAGCCGCTCCCAGCACCTTCTCCCGGACGCGGACCGAGTCGCCCCAGAAATCGAGCAGTGTGTAACCCGCGTCAGTGTCGTTCTTACCCCGCAGGGCGCGCCCCTGAATTCCTGCCACGGAGTCGAAATTATAGAGCGACGGAGCCTGGTGGTAGTGTCCGAACAGCGTGAGCGGGATGCCCAGCCGCCGGAGTGTCGCCGTCACCTCGGCCCGGTTGGTGAGATCCTTGTTGAGTGGATAGTGGCAGAGGCTCACGATCCGTTCCCCCGGCCGGGCTTTCGCGGCCTCTTCGGCCAGCCACGTGAGGTCCTCGGTGCGCACGGCTCCCATGGCCATCTTCATGAAAGGTCCCGAAGCATACCCCAGGAAGAGGTAGCCCCCGGCACGGAAAGCGGTGCGTCCGTCGTGGCCGAACACCTTGGCAAAGGTCGTGCAGGCACTTTCGGACCACGTGCTTTCGTGGTTGCCCGGAACGGCATGCCACGGCTTTTCGAGCTGCGAGATCAGGTCGTGGACATGCCTGAGTTCGGCGTCGCTGCCCAGGTTCGTGAGGTCGCCGCCGAAGATCACGACATCGCACGGCGAGACGTTGACCTCGGCGACCGCGACGCGGAAGAGCGAGTCCTGCACATTGCCGGGCGTTACGTGAATGTCCGTGAGGAAAGCGACGCGGAGCGTGTCGCAGGGAGCGGTTGCCGCGGTTACGGTCGAAAAAGCGATCGTTGACCACAACACACTAAAGCACAGTAAGATTTTAGGGTATTTCATCGGTTCGGGTAGTTTTATTGCTGCAAGGTACAAAATTCGACGGGAAAAAACTATCTTTGTGTCGCAAAAAAACAGAAAGCGATACTCCGGACTTTCGGCTAATGCCCGATCCGTTGCGCTCGTCTGCCGTTGCGGTCGGGAGCGGTCCGGTTTACATATTATAAAACCTAATAACACTACATAATTTCTATGAAAAAGATACTTCTTCTGGGTTCCGGCGAGCTGGGCAAGGAGTTCGTAATTGCGGCGCAGCGACTGGGCCAGACCGTCGTGGCGTGCGATAAGTATGCGGGAGCTCCCGCTATGCAGGTGGCCGACGCCTGCGAGGTGTTCGACATGCTCGACGGCGATGCGCTGGCCGCAGCGGTCGAAAAGCACCGCCCCGACATCATCGTTCCCGAGATCGAGGCCATCCGCACCGAACGGCTTTACGATTTCGAGCGTGCCGGCGTACAGGTCGTCCCGAGTGCCCGGGCCGTGAATTTCACGATGAACCGCAAGGCCATCCGCGACCTCGCGGCGAAGGAACTGGGGCTGAAAACGGCGAAATACTTCTACGCCACGTCGTTCGACGAGTTGCGCGAGGCCGCCGGAAAGATCGGCTTCCCGTGTGTGGTAAAGCCGCTGATGTCCTCTTCGGGCAAGGGCCAGTCGCTGGTGAAAGGACCCGACGAACTGGAGCACGCCTGGCATTACGGCTGCGAAGGGTCGCGCGGAGATATCCGCGAACTGATCATCGAGGAGTTCATCCGCTTCGACAGCGAAATCACGCTGCTGACCGTCACCCAGAAGAACGGTCCGACGCTTTTCTGCCCGCCGATAGGCCATGTGCAGAAAGGCGGCGACTATCGCGAAAGTTTCCAGTCGCCCGAAGTCGCTCCCGAACACCTCGCCGAGGCGCAGCGCATGGCCGCCGCCGTCACCGAAGCCCTTACCGGGGCCGGCCTGTGGGGCGTGGAGTTCTTCCTGAGCCGCGACAACGGTGTTTACTTCTCCGAGTTGTCGCCCCGTCCGCACGACACCGGTATGGTGACGCTGGCCGGGACGCAGAATCTCAACGAGTTCGAACTGCACCTGCGGGCCGTGCTGGGGATTCCGATTCCGGCGGTTACCTTCGAACGCATGGGAGCCAGCGCCGTAATCCTTTCGGGCGTCGAGACCGCAACGCCGCATTACGAAGGGGTGGGCGAGGCCGTTGTCGCCGATCCGCGCACCGACATCCGCATCTTCGGCAAGCCCTCGGCGCGCGTGAACCGCCGTATGGGCGTCGTCGTGGGTTACGAGCCGCACGGAAGTAGTCTCGAGGCCCTGCGCGAGCGGGTAAAGGCCGCAGCTGCAAAAGTCATTGTTAAAGAGTAAAACCGATACGACCATGAAAAAGTACGCAATTATTTCGACCGAAAAAGGGGTGATGAAAGCCGAGCTGTATGCCGACGAAACCCCCGGAACAGTGGCCAATTTCGTCGAACTGGCCGGACATAATTTCTACGACGGACTGACCTTCCACCGCGTTATTCCCGATTTCGTCATCCAGGGCGGCTGTCCCAAGGGCGACGGCACGGGAGGCCCGGGCTACAAGATCAAGTGCGAGACTTCGGCCCCGCGCCAGCGTCACGACCGCGGCGTGCTGTCAATGGCCCATGCCGGACGCGATACGGGCGGTTCGCAGTTCTTTATCTGCCATAACCGCGAGAACACGCAGCACCTCGACGGCCGCCACACCTGCTTCGGGCAGGTGGTCGAAGGGCTGGACGTGATCGACGACATCCGTCCGGGCGATAAGATTCTCTCGATCCGCATCGTCGAAGAGTAGCCCCGGTTCCCAAACTCAAATCCATGACTGCGGCTTCAACCGGTTACCTGGCTTCCAAGCCCCGCTACGAAATCCTCGACGGATTGCGCGGTGTGGCGGCGATGATCGTGGTAGCCTTCCACCTGTTCGAAACCTACTCCAAAGGCCCTGCCTTCCAGATTCTCAACCACGGCTACCTGGCCGTCGATTTCTTCTTCGTGCTTTCGGGCTTTGTGATCGGATATGCCTACGACGACCGCTGGAACAAAATGTCGCTCAAGGACTTCTTCAAACGCCGTCTGGTGCGTCTGCATCCGATGGTCGTCATGGGGATGCTCGTCGGCGCACTATTCTTTTACTTCGGAGCCTGCGGCGCTTTTCCGGCGATCGGGGCGACGCCCTGGTGGCAGGTATTGCTGATTTTCCTGCTGGGCTGCACGCTGCTCCCTGCCCCGATGGCCTGGGACATCCGCGGCTGGGGTGAAACCTATCCCCTGAACGGTCCCGCCTGGTCGCTGTTCTACGAGTACATCGCCAATATTCTCTATGCACTTGTCATCCGCCGTTTTCCCAAATTCGTGCTGGGTTTGTTCGTGGCCGCTGCTGCGGTGCTGACGATCGATCTGACGCTGAACCTCGATCTGTTCGGCATGCTTCCCGCCGACCGCTCTGCGGCCTATACCGTCATCGGCGGCTGGAGTCTCACCCCGACTCAAGTCTACATCGGCTTCTCGCGCCTGCTCTATCCCTTCTTCGCGGGACTGCTGCTCTCGCGCCTCGGCGCGGCGATTCGGGTGCGGGGTGGATTCTGGTGGTGTTCGCTGCTCGTAGCCGCGGCACTGGTGACGCCCCATGTCGGCAGCGTTTCGATGCCGTGGATCGACGGCGGCTACCAGGCGCTGGTCATCCTGCTCGTCTTCCCGCTGATCGTCTCGATGGGCGCCGGAAGCCGTGTCACGGACGCCCGGTCGATAGCCGTCTGCAAGTTCCTCGGCGAAATCTCCTTCCCGCTCTATATCACACACTATCCGCTTGTCTACATGCAGTGGGGATGGGCGGCGAACAATCCCGATGCACCGCTCGGGACGCATATTTTTGTCAGCGTTTCGGTGTTCGTCGCCTCGGTAGGGTTGGCGTGGGCCTGCCTGAAACTTTACGACCTGCCTGTCCGCGAATGGCTCAAGCGGCATTGGCTGATGAAATAACCGCCGACCGGCCTGTAAGTCCCCTCGCAAGAGGGGGCTTTTTTGTTATTGCCGCCTGTCCGGGCACAAAAAAGACAGCCGTCCCAAAGGACGGCTGTCTCTATCTGTAAATCGGCGTTTACTTGCCGAAAGCGATCTTGATCTTTTCGGTAGCCTTCTTCAGCAGGGCTTCGGGGCAGCAGAGCGTGATGCGGATGTAGCCGTTGCCTTCCGAACCGAAAATACCGCCGGGGGTCAGGAACACGTCGGTCTTCTCCATCACCTCGTCCGAGAACGCGAAGCTGTCGCCCTTGTAACCCTCGGGCAGTTCGGCCCAGATGAACAGGCCTGCCTGGTTCTTGCGATAGCGGCATCCCAGCGCGTCGAGCAGTTCGTAAGCCTGCTTCTCACGGGCATAGTAGATGCCGTTCAGCTCCTTGAACCACTCCTCGCCCAGCGCCAGTGCGGTGTCGGCAGCGGCCTGGATGGGGTAGAACATACCCGAGTCCATGTTCGACTTGAACGTGAGGATCGAGTCGATCCACTCCTTCTTGCCCACGACGACGCCCACGCGCCAGCCGGCCATCGAGTGGCCTTTCGACAGTGAGTTCATCTCCAGAGCCACGTCCTTTGCACCCTCGGCCTCCATGATCGAGATCGGGTGTTCGGCGTTGCGGATGAAGCTGTACGGGTTGTCATGCACGATCAGGATGTTGTGCTTGGCTCCGAAGTCGATGATTTTCTGGAACAATTCCATCGAAGGGGTCTGTCCCGTCGGCATGTTGGGGTAGTTGACGAGCATCATCTTCACACCGTCGAGCCCTGCCTTTTCGATCGCGTCGAAATCGGGGTAGAAATTGGTCTGCTTGTTCAGCGCATAGGGGAGCATCTCGCCGCCTGCCAGACGTACGGCCGCCGAATAGGTCGGGTAGCCCGGGTTCGGGACGAGGACTTTGTCGCCCTTATTGAGGAACGTCATGCAGATGTGCATGATACCTTCCTTCGAACCGATCAGCGGCAACACCTCCGACTTGAAATCCAGTTCTGTGCGATACCATTTCTTATACCAGTCGGCAAAGGCCTTGCGCAGGATGGGCTCACCCTGGTAAGACATGTATTTATGCACGTCGGGACGCTGTGCCTCTTTCGCCAGGCGGTCGATCACGGACTGGTGGGGCGGCAGGTCGGGGCTGCCCATGGCCAGTTTTACGATCTGGCGGCCCGTTGCCGCTTCAATCTCGGCGATCTCGCGCAAACGACGCGAAAAATAGTACTCTCCGATGCCGTCCAACCGGTGTGAACGGGCGATGTTGACTGCTTTTGCCATAGTATAAGTTATGTTTGGGATTATGCTTCCGGACAAAGATAGGGAAATAATTAATAAAATTAATAAATCGGCGTGAAAAATTGTGCGCTATCGAGCCCGAATAGCGGGCGATCCGGATATTCGTCGAGTTTTCAGCCTGCCGAAATCCGCTCCGGTTCAATAGAGATACCGCTCCATCAGCGGCATGAGCAATGCTGTCGCCAGTCCCATCAGGGCCATTGCAAGACCGCTCAGGGCTCCTTCGGCAGCGCCCATCTCGATGGCCCGCGCCGTGCCGATGCCGTGTGCGGCGGCTCCGAGGGCGAAACCCCGCGCCTCGGGATCGCGGACCCCGCAGCGGCGCAGGATCCATTCGCCGAAGATACTGCCGAAAATCCCCACGCAGAAGACCACGACCGACGTTACCGACACGTTGCCGCCCAGCGGGCCGGCGACCGATACGGCTATCGGCACGGTCACCGACTTCGGGGCTATGGAGTTGAGAATCTGCCGCTCGGTCCCGAACGCCATGGCGATATAGACCACGCTCAGCACCCCCGCGACGCATCCCGCAAGGGTCGCCACACCTACCGGAAGCAGGCTTCCGCGCAGGCGTTCGAGTTGCTCGTAAAGCAGGTATCCGAGCGCCACGACCGACATCCCGAGGGCGAAATTGAGGATGCCCGTCGCGTCCCGGTAACGTTCGTAACCGATTCCGGCGCAGCGCAGGAAGACGATCACGGCGATGAACGTGAGCAACACCGGGTGGAGCAGCGGCAGCCTCGCGCAGCGGTAAATCAGCGCCCCGAGGCAGTAGAGGCCCACGGTGAGGGTCAGCAGAAAGAGGTCCGAAGAGAGAAATGCGGCGTCAAGCATCGTGGCGGAGGTGTTTGAGGTGTCTCAGGCGGGCGCGTCGGTTCAGGCTTTGGAATGTTTTGCCGGAGACGATCAGCACGAGAATCGTCGAGACGATTCCCGAGACGACGATGGCCCAGAGGTTTTCGAGGATCACCTGATAGGAGTCCATCAGCCCCACGCCGTAGGGCACGAAGAACAGCGCCATGGCTCCCAGCAGGAAGCGCGCCGCAGGGCGTACCGTCTCGGCCCGCACCCACTTGAGGCACAACGCCGCGAAAAGCAGGATCATGCCGATGATGTTACCTGAAACATAACCTCCGGTAAGGAGGCTCAACGCATTGCCTGTCAGCCAGAAAAATAGAATATAGAAGAGTCCTGCCATAGTCGTATGCACTTCGTCGGCCGGCCTATACATTCGAAGCCGGACTTTACAGCCGGCTTCGGAAAACCGCCGTCGTTTGCGGCGGCAAAGATACGGTTTAATTCTTTTCGTTGAACTTTTTCAGCGGACATTGTGTCGACGCACACGACGCGCAGCCTCCCCGCCGCCGTCCGCGCACGAAGCACCACAGCCGTCTCGCGACGATCGCCGCGACTGCCAGCCCGATGGCCCATACAACATAGTTCTGCCAGCCCATCGGTTAGAATATCGATGCGATGCGATAAACGATCCACGCCACGAGCCATGCCAGCGCCGTGTTGTAGATAACCGATGCCGTGGCCCATTTCCACCCCGCTTCGGCGCCGATGGCCACCACCGTGGCGATACAGGGCACATAAAGCAGGATGAACACCAGGAACGCCAGCGCCGAGGCGGTCGTGAAGTCGCCGCTGGCGAGCAGCCGCTGCGAAAGCGACGCCATTTCCTCGTCTTCGGCCGGTTCGGGAGCCGCGGCCCGTTCTTCTGCGACGATGATCTGCGTAGGACCCTCTGCGCCGCCGATGACGTTTTCCGTCCCTGCGGGGGCGGCTTCCGTCATGGCGCCCTCGGAGTAGAGCACGCCGAGCGTCGAGACCACGATCTCCTTGGCCGGGAGCCCCGACAGCAACGCCACGCTGGCTTTCCAGTTGAATCCCAGGGGGCTGAATACCGGCTCGCAGCCTTTGCCCAGCCGGCCGAGATAGGAGTTTTCGTAGTGCGCTTCGGTTCCGGCGGTCGCATCCGTGCGGGGATAGTAGCTCAGGAACCAGACGACTACCGAGGCGATCAGGATCATGCCGCCCATCTTTTTGAGGTACTGCGCACACTTGTCCCACATGTGGCTGAGCGTGGTTTTCCATGTCGGCAGGCGGTAGGGCGGCAGTTCCATCACAAACGGCGTCTCGTCCACCGGGAAGAGGAACCTGCGCATCAGCCGGGCCGTAATTACAGCCAGCACGACGCCCAGTATGTAGAGTCCCAGCATCACCATCCCGGCGTTGGCGGCGAAAAACGTTCCCGCCAGCAACAGGTAAATCGGGATTCGGGCGCTGCATGACATGAACGGTGTAATAAGTATGGTTATCAGGCGGCTGCTGCGGCTCTCGATGGTCCGGCAGGCCATGATGGCGGGTACGTTGCAGCCGAAACCCATGATCAGCGGGATGAACGATTTTCCGTGTACCCCGATCCGGTGCATCACGCGGTCCATGATGAACGCCGCACGGGCCAGGTAGCCCGAATCTTCCATGAACGAGATGAAGAGATAAAGTATCATGATGTTCGGCAGGAAGACGATCACGGCTCCCACGCCGCCGATGATGCCGTCGACCAACAGGTCGCGGAGCGGTCCTGCGGGCAATATTGTATCCAGCCCGGTGCTGATCCAACCCACCAGCGCGTCGATCCACTCCTGCGGATAGGCCCCGAGGCTGAACGTGCACCAGAACATCAACCACATCAGCGCAAAGAAGATCGGGAATCCCCACAGTTTATGCGTGACGAAAGTGTCGATCATGGCCGTCGTCGTGACCTCCTCGCGCCGCCCGGGGGTGAAGGTCTCCTTCAGCGCGCCCTGGATAAAGCCGTATTTCTGGTTGGCGAAAGCCGTTTCGACATCCTCGCCCAGGGCCTCGGCGATGCGTTTGGCTTCCCGGTCCCGAATCTCGACCCAAGCGGGATAACGCTCACAGTTGCGGAGGCTCTCCTCGGCCTGCTTGTCGCCTTCGAGCATCTTCATCGCGTAGTAGCGGGGCGGGAAGGCTTTCGGAAGTTCGTCGCGGAAGGCGCCCATGTCGCTGTTCAGCTTGCGCAAACTTTCGTCGATCACCGGGCCCATGTTGATGTGGATGTGGCGCACGCGCTCGTCACGGTTCTCGTATACGTCGATCACCGTGTCCAGCAGGGCCTCGATGCCGCGGTTGTTGCGCGCTTCGACCGGGACCATCGGCACGCCCAGCATGCGGCCCAGGTTGTCGTAGTCGAGTTTCGCCCCGCTGTCGTTCAGTTCGTCGAACATGTTGAGTGCTACGACCATGCGCGGGTTTATATCAATCAACTCCGTAGTTAAATAGAGGTTACGCTCTAAGTTTGAGGCTACTACCGAGTTGATCACCACGTCGGGAGTTTTCGTGGCGAGGTGATTGCGCACGTAACGCTCTTCGGGCGTGTAGGCCGAAAGGGCATAAGTTCCGGGCAGGTCGGTTACTTCGAAACGATAGCCGCGGTAGATGCGGTTGCCGATTTTGGCCCCGACGGTCACGCCGCTGTAATTGCCCACATGCTCGTGGCCGCCCGATATGGCGTTGAAAAGCGACGTTTTACCGCTGTTGGGGTTGCCGACCAGTGCGACGTAGATAGTCCGGGTGTGGCGCGCTACGACCTCGTCGATACTCGCGCAGCAGGCCTCGCCGGGTTCCGTTGCACCGAATTCCGCTGCCGGAGCGTCCGGCGACGGCGTTTCGCTCGCGGGGCATTCGCACACCCCGGATTGCAAATGGTGGTGATGATGGTGATGATGTTCGCGCCTGGCGAGGTATTCCCCGGCTTCGCTGTCGGTGAGCACGACGACCATGTCGGCTTCGCTGCGCCGCAGCGAGATGTCGTAGCCCATGATTTTATATTCGATCGGATCCTTCAGGGGCGCGTTCAGGATGACTTCGACCCGTTGTCCGCGGACGAAACCCATCTCCATGATGCGGCGGCGGAAACCTCCGTGTCCCATCACCTTGACGATCGTTGCCGACTCGCCGGTTTTCAGTTCGGATAGACGCATTTTCTTCTGTTTTGCGTCCAAAGGTACGACTTTACGGCGATATGTGCAATCCCCATAAGTAGGTATGCCCTGAATTGAAAATGAAAAATTAGGAATTGAAAATTTGCGGATTTACTGGTCTGGCCCTATTATGTCTGAATAACACGATTTTTAATTTTTCATTCTTCATTCTTAATTGCGGCAGTCCACCCGCCGCCCAGCGCTTTGCAGAGCGTGACGTAGTTGATATACTGCTGCGCCACGAGGTTGACAAGTGCCATCTGCGACTGGTAGAGGCTGCGTTCGGCGTCGATCACGTCGAGGTAGCCGGACAATCCGCTGCGGTAGAGCGCGCGGGTCATCGTGGCGATGCGGTCGTTCGAAAGCACCAGTTCGCCCGTGCGTTCGGTCTGGTCGCGGTAGGTCGTGATGGCCACCAATGCCTTCTCCACATCGGCAAAAGCCGTCAGCACGGTCTGCTCGTAGTTCTTGGCCGACTGCGTGTAGGCCGCCATCGCGGCCCGCTCGGCATTGCGCAGTTTTCCGAATCCGAATATCGGCTCGGCGATGGAGCCCAGGGCATCCCATGCCCAGGGATTCGCCGCAGTTAAACCTTTGATTGAATTGGATGCAACTCCGCCTTTGGCAGTCAGCGAAATAGACGGAAAACGAGCGCTTCGGGCCTGCCCGGCCTGCGCCGCAGCGTGGAGCATGTCGAAATGCGCCTGGCGGATGTCGGGACGGCGTTTGAGCAATTCCGAAGGCAGTCCCACGGGAATCTCCGCAGGGCGGTAGTCGGTCAGCAGGTGCAGTCCAGCACCGGAGAGTTGCGCCCGGGAAGGCGTCTCGCCCAGCAGAATCCCCATCGACAGCCACGTCTGCTCCACGGCCCGCGCATACTGCGGGATGTCCGCTTCGGCGGTGTAGACCAGACTCCGGGCCTGCTCCAGCGCCACGCCGTCGGACATGCCGTAGCGGAACATCGAGTCGATCAGCGCGGCCGATTCGCGCCGCAGGCGAAGGGTCTGGCGGGCGATCGAGAGGTCGCGCTCGTACCCCAGCAGGGTGAAATAGGTCGTGGCGACCTCGGCAGCCAGCGAGAGCCGCACTCCTGCCAACGCCCATTCTGCGGAGGCTATCTCCGCCTTGGCGGCACGCTTGGCGTTGCGCAGCGCCCCGAACAACGACAACTCCCACGAGAGCGTCGGCTCGACGGCATACGACTGCACGATCTTGGTCTGGGGCGTGTATTCGCCCTCGGCGGTGGCTCCGATGCCGACCTGCGGCAGGTATTGCGCCCGGGTGGCCCTGAGGTTGGCCCGCGCCTCTTCGACCCGGGCGGCGGCGGCCGCCGCATCGCGGTTGTTCGCCAGGGCCCGTCCGACCAGCGCGTTGAGCGTCGTGTCGCCGAAAAGCTCCCACCAGCGTTCGCCTACGCCCGTCGTGTCGGACGAGAATCCGTCGCCGTAGATGTAGTTTTCGGGCGTCGCGACCTGCGGCGGGTAGAATTTCGGCGTACAGGCCGCCAGCAGCAGGGCGGCGATTATGATTTTCGTTTTCATTGTGCTTCCTCCTGTTTTTTGCGTTCGCGGCGTTTCTCGAAACCTCCGATTTTTCCCACGAAGTAATAGAGCGCAGGGTAGACGAAGATGCCCAGCAGCGTAGCGAACAGCATGCCGCCCACGAGCGCTACGCCCATGATGTTGCGGGCCGTAGCATAGACGCCGCTGGCGAAGACGAGGGGCATGACGCCCAGAATGAAGGCGAAGGCGGTCATGATGATCGGCCGCACGCGGAGTTTCGCGGCCCCGATCGCCGCATCCATCAGCGACGCACCCTGCTCGCGGAACAGCCTGTCGGCGTATTCCACCACGAGGATGGCGTTTTTGGCCGCCAGTCCGATCAGCATCACGAGTGAAATCTGCATGTAGATGTCGTTGACGTAGAGTGCATTCATCAGGTGCGAGCCGCCGATGAACAGCACTGCGCCCAGCACCGCTACGGGAACGCTCATCAGGATCGCCAGCGGAAGTCCCCACGATTCGTAGAGGGCCGCCAGGGCGAGGAACACGAATACGAGAGCCAGCACGTAGACCAGTCCCCCGGTCTTCGAGGCGTTGGCCTCCTGGTATGAGGTTCCGCTCCATGCCGTGCCGATGTCGTCGGGCAGCACGTCGGAGGCCGTCGCGGTGATTTCCTGCATGACGGTCGTCGTTGAGGCCCGCGCCGCCGGGGTGACGGTGAGCGAGATCGACCGGTAGAGGTTGAACTGCGAAACGTACTCCACGCCCACGGTGTCGACAACGTCGATGAACGATGCTACGGGGACGCTCTCACCCGACGCCGAGGCGACGTAGTAACTGTCGAGTGACCGATGGTCGAGCCGGTAATCGGGCGCAGCCTGGATGTAGGTCTGGTAGAGTTTGCCGAAACGCGTGAAGTTGTTGATATACGCCCCGCCCAGCAGGGTCGTCAGTTCGCCGTAAAGCGTTCCGAGGTCCACGCCGGCGGCCAGCGCCTGCTGTTTGTCGATGCGCAGCCGCCGCTGGGGAACCCCGGCGTTGAACTGCGTGGTGACCGAAGCGATCGAGGGGCTTCGGCGCAGCGAGTCCATCAGCTTTTCGGCGTTTTCGAGCAGGTAGGCCGTGCCGCGTCCTTCGAGGTCCTGCACCTCCACCGATACACCCGAGGTGATGCCCAGGCCCGGGATCGAAGGCGGGATGAAGGCGTAGCATTCGGCTCCCGGAACCGCGACGTAGAGTTCCCCGGTGAGCCGCTGGGCGATCTGCATGGCCGAGAGCTTGCGGTCGGAGTAGTCGACGAGCTTGGCGAAGATGATGCCGCTCGATGTCGAGGCGATGCCGGCCATCATGTTGAATCCCGCGGCGAACGAAGTCGATGCCACTTCGGGCAGCGTGCGGATCACGGCGTCGGCCTCGGCCATGGCCTGCCGGGTTATCTGTAGCGACGAGGCTTCGGGCGTCGAGACCATCACCATTACATAGCCCTGGTCCTCTTCGGGCAGGAATCCGGCGGGCAGCTTGCGCCACACGACGAAGATCACCCCGAGGACCACGGCCACGAAAATGCCCGTGCGGGCGACGTGGCGCATCAGCGTCGGGGTAAACGTACTGTAATGCTCCATCTGCCGGGCGAACCAGCGGTTGAAGGCGGCGAAGAAACCTTTTTGCGACGGTTCCCGGTGGCGCAGCAACAGGGCGCAGAGCGCCGGGGAGAGCGTCAGGGCGTTGAACGCCGAGATCACCACCGACACGGCGATCGTGACGGAGAATTGCTGGAACAGCCGTCCCGTGATGCCGCCCGTGAACGACACGGGGACGAAGACGGCCAGCAGTACGACGGTCGTAGCGACGATCGGCGAGGCGACGTTGCGCATGGCTTCCAGTGCCGCCGCATGCGGCTTCATACCCCGTTCGATATTGACCTGCGCAGCCTCGACCACGACGATGGCGTCGTCGACCACAAGGCCGATGGCCAGCACGAGGCCCAGCAGCGAGATGATGTTGATCGAGAATCCCAGCAGCGGAAACAGCGCGAACGCACCGACGAGCGACACGGGAATCGCCACGAGCGGAATGACCGTGGCCCGCCAGTCCTGCAGGAAGAGGTAGATGATGAAGATGACCAGTATCAGCGCGATGATCAGCGTGCGGAAGATGTCCTTCACGCCGGCGTCGATACTCGTGGTCGTGTCGACGATCGTGGCGGCTTCGACGCCGTCGGGGAAACGCTCCGAGAGGCGTTCCATCGCGGCTTTGACTTTGCCGCCGACAGCCACGGCGTTGCTGCCCGGCTGCTGGTAGATGACGATCATGGCCGTCGGGTCGCTTTCGAACGAAGAGCTGACCCCGTAGGTCTGGCTGCCCAGGGAGACCTCGGCGATGTCCCGCAGGCGAATCTGTTCGCCCGAGGAGGTGGTCCTGACAACGATGTCGGCAAACTCGCCGGCTGTGGAGATTTGCGGCGGCATGGTCACCGTATAGGTGTAGGCCACGCCGTCGGGAGCCGGTTCTGCGCCGAATTGCCCGGCAGGGTAGATGCCTCCCTGTTTCTCGATGGCGGCGATCACCTCGTCGACCGCAATGCCGTAGTATTTCAGCACGTCGGGTTTGAGCCAGATGCGCATGGCGTATTCGCCGGCCCCCATGATCGAGACCTTGCCCACGCCGTCGATCTTCAGCAGTTCGTTCTGGAGGTTGATGTAGGCGTAATTCGAGAGGAACTCCCCGTCGTAGCGTCCGTCGCTGTGCAGCGAGTAGACCATCAGGAATCCCGTCATGGTTTTGCGCGTGGTGACACCTTGCTTGGTGACCGTAGCGGGCAGTTCGGCCGTGGCCGAGGCGACGTTGTTCTGGGTGAAGATGGCGTCGAGGTCGGGGTCCGACCCGATGTCGAAGGTGACTTGCAGCACCATCGCACCGTTGTTCGAACTGGTGGCCTGCATGTAGAGCATGTCGCTGACGCCCATCACGGCCTGCGCCACGGGTGTTGCGACGGCGTTGTTCACGGTCTCGGCGTCGGCGCCGTCGTAGGTGGCCGACACCTCCACGACCGGAGGCGTGATGTCGGGATACTGCTCGATCGGCAGGCTCATGATCGAGATCAGTCCGACCAGCACGATGACGATGGCCAGCGAGATGGCGAAGATCGGGCGCGATACGAAAAATTTCTCCATGGCGCTACCTCTTTTCGGGAATTACCTTCGCGCCGTTGCGCAGTTTCTGCTGTCCGGCGACCACGACCTGTTCGCCGCTGTCCAGTCCTTCGTCGATGCACCACAGTGCGCCGTAGGTTTCACCGGGCGTGACGCGGCGGTACTGCGCCGTGCTGTCGGCCGCCACGACCCACACCGACGAGATGTCCTGCGCCTGGCTCACGGCCTGCTGGGGAACGACGATCCTCGGCCGCACGGGTCCGACGTTGGCCTCGACGCGGGCGAACTGGCCCGGTTTCAGCGCTTCGTCGGGGTTGGGGAACATCACCACCAGCACGAGCGTCCCGGTAGCGGACGAAACGTCCTTGCGCGTGTAGTCGTAGAGTCCCTCGTGGGGATACTGCGAGCCGTCGGCCAGCACGAGACGGATGTCCGAGAGCAGCCCATCGTTGTCGTAAATCGAAGTCCGGTCCCCTGCATAGCGCAGGTACTGCGACATGGGGATCGCCACGTCGACCGTCAGCGTGTCGATGTTCGATACGGTCGTCAGTACGCTGAACTGCGTGCCCGGGCCCACATAGTCGCCCACATGCGCTGCTGTGTGTTCGATGATGCCGTCGATCGGCGAACGCAGTTCGGTGTAACTCACATTGAGCCGGGCGCTCAGCAGCGACTGCTCCGCGGAACGCACAGACGCCTCGGCGGCTTTCCATTGCGCCGTATACTGGTCCAACTGCGACTGGCTGATGGCGTTGATGCGGGCCAGCGGTACGGCGCGGTCGTAGTTGTTGCGGGCTTCGAGGGCCTGCGCCCGGGCCGATTCGAGCTCGGCCTCGGCCGCCAGCATCGAAGTCGACAACTGGTTGGGGTCGATGGTGAAGAGCAGCTGCCCGCGCCGGACAGGCATGCCGTTGCCGTATTGTTTCGACGAGAGGTAGCCGGTTACGCGCGGCTGGATCACGGCGTCGAAGTTGCTCGCGAGGTAACCGATGAAGCTCATGCGGTTGGGAACGCTGTCGACCGCCGACACGGCTACTCCGACCCGCAGGGGCGGCATCACCTGCTTCGGCGTGTGCTTTCCGCAGCCCGTGAGGAGCGCGGCAAATAGGCATGTTGTAAGGAAAAATCTGTCCATAAGGGTATGTTTTACCCCGGTGGAAAGGCAAAAAACGTACCGTCACCCCTCTAAAATAGGTATTTTCTTGTAAAAAAGGCGGTTTTTTCAGGCTCCCGATGGTGTGGATTAGAATAATTTTATATCTTTGCGTTGATAACAAACCCAATTTAATAAATAAAACTATGAAAGAATTAGTAGCAAAAATCAACGCAGAGTTTGAGGTATTTGCAGCCAACGCAGCTGCTCAGGTAGAGAAAAACAACAAGGCTGCAGGCACTCGCGCCCGCAAATCGGCTCTGGAAATTTCGAAGATGATGAAGGAGTTCCGCAAGGTTTCCGTAGACGCTGCGAAATAATTCGGACCCCGAATTTAAACAATTAGGGCTGCCCCGTCAGGAGCAGCCCTAATTATTTCAGTATCGTCTAAAGTTCGATGCCGTAGCGCCGGAATACCTCCATATCTTCGGGCTTGAGGCCCGTCTTGGGGAAGGGAACGGCTTCGTTGTGGTCGTTCAGGTAACGGCGCGGAGCCGCACGGTCGAAATCGGGACTTACGAGCGACACCTTTGTCGTGAGGAACCGTCCGCGGATCGAAGCCATGTCGGCCATCGTGTGGAACAGCGCATGCGTCGTCGCAGGAGCCGTCTCGTTGGCTTCGGCGGCGGCGACCTTTTCGGGGAAATGCTGCCGGTAGTCCTCCGAGAACCAGGCCAGCGACGCCACATATAGCTGGTAGGCCGTCGTTGTGGGCGATGCGTGCAGGAATCGCTCACGGGCGTCGTCGATCAGGTCTTCGCCGTGGTCGGCACAGTAGAGCAGCGCCGACGAGGTTCCCTGCTGCGAACGCAGGAAACCGATGGTCTGCGCAAGGAAATAATCCGTGTAACGGATCGAATTGTCGTAGGCGTTGACGAGCATCGGGCGGTGCTGCAAGGCGATCGCCACGTCGTCGTCGGGTTGGAAATGGGCGAATTCACGCGGGTAACGCTGGTGATAGCTGAAGTGCGAACCGTAGCAGTGGAGTATGAAAAGTATTTTCCGGGAATCGCTCTTGTCCAGCACCCGGCGCATTTCGTCGAGCAACTGCATGTCGTGACGCGGCGAACGGATGTAGATCACGTGCTTGGCATCGTGGGCCAGGTGGTCGATCATCGCCCCCTGCGGCGACTGGTTGGAGATGAACCAGGTGTCGAATCCCGCTTCGTTGAAAAGTGCCGGAAGGCCCTTGCGGCGGTAAAGTTCTTCGTGTTCGTCGGTAGACACGGACGAAAGGATCAGCGGCACGCTCTTGTGGGTGGTGTTGCTCTGGGTGAGCATATTGCGGAAAACCACCAGGTCACCGACCTGCGAGAGCAGGGGATTGGTCTCGCGTTCGTAGCCGTAAAGCTGCCAGTTCATCGCACGCGCCGCCTCGCCTATGATATATACGTAGACTTCGCGTCCCGGGGCCTGGGCTGTGCGCTCGGCCTCGTAGGTGAATCCCTCGGAGGTCTTCTGAAAATTGTACGATTTACGGAACTCGGAGCCGCTCAGCCCGAGGTTGTACATGATATTGAGCGGGAAAATCTCGTCGCGCAGCACATGCCGGTCTTCGCTGACGCGGTAGGCAGGCCACAGGGTCAGCAGGCCCAGCGCGAAGAGCGCCGCACCGGTCAGGCCGATGTTCATGCGCGCGGTGCGCGTGATGTAGCGTTTGTGCCCGATTTCACGCGCCGCAAGCCACAGCAGCGGCAGGTAGAGTACGCAGACGAGGATCACCGAGGGGTAGATGTTGCCCAGCAGTTCGCCCGCCTCGCCCGGATTGGTCGTCAGCAGGTTGGTGAACATGTCCGTCGCAATGATCGAGTTGCCGAAGAGGTACAGCAGCACGATCTGGAAGGCGCAGAAGAAGATGAACGGGAATGCCAGCCAGATCATCACGCCAGAACGCCGCAGCGCCACGCTCCACATCATGTAGAATCCCAAAGGCATAAGGATCAGCGCCTCGACGGTCCATATGGAGTAAGGCTCCGTATTTGCCAGCACGCAATTGGGAATAATCAGCGCTACGAAGAAGTAGACAGTCAGTAAAGTGGTAAAGCGGCTGCGGGTTTTCACGACCCGCTGTCGGTTCTTCTTGGTCGGTTCGGCACTCATAAGTCAAGTACGTTCTTAAAAAGCCTCGTTGATGTTCAGCAGGAATCCGCTCGTTTTCTTGCCGAATCCGTAATCGAGGCGTACATTCACCCGTTTTTTCAGTTCCCACCGGAAGCCTACGCCGTAGTTCGGAAGCGTCTGCGACCAGTCGAAGCGCGACAGCGAGGGAAAAACGTTACCCGCGCCGCCCCACACCGCACATCCGATCCGCCGCCAGATGCGCTGGCGCAGTTCGACCTGAACGGTTATCATATCGTTGTCGGTATAGCGGCCCTGGTAGTAGCCGCGCATCCGCTGGCTGCCGCCCATACGGGCGAGCATCGGCCACGGAGTACCGTCAGAGTTAAATACGCCATACAAATCGGCGGCAAGAACGCCGTCTTTCCAAACCCGCTGGTAGGCGTCGGCCGTGAAGGTCGTGCGCCAGAGCGTCTTGTCGCAGTTGCCCAGTCCTTTCAGGAAAAGCGTCTCCTGGAAACTCACGTAAATACCCCGGAACGGATTGGGGATGAAGTCGCGCGAATCGTACTCCAGGATCGCGCCGACACCCGTGGCGGTGTATTTCAGTTTCTCCCCGCGGAGGTATTCCGGCTGGGTGAATTTCAGCCCCCGGGTGTGCTCGAAACTTACCAGTCCCCCGATATAGGCATGCGGCAGAAACTCGTGCAGGTAACGTCCCTCGACCAGGTAGTGTTTCTCGGAATAGGTACTTTCGGGATTATAGCGCCCGGCGTTGTAACCGATGCCCCACAGGCTGCGGGGAGCCGAGGAGAACATCACCGTGTAGTCTATGCGCCGCTTGTTCCGCGAAAAGATCGTGTTTCCCGTGACGCCCAGCGCATAGAATCCCGATACCGAGACGCTGCCGAAGATCGAGATGTCCGACGGGGACGTAATCGAATCCGTACGGTCGAGGCGGTAAAGCCCTGCGGCCAGCAGGCCGATGCCGAAACTCGTGTTTTTCGAATAGCTGGGACCGCCGGCGAAGGTGAAGTCGATCTTTTTCTCAAAGGTCTTGTCGGTGGTCGACTCTCCGAAATAATCGACGACGCGCCGCAGAAAGGGCTTCTTTTTCGGAGCTTCCTGCGGCAGCGGGGTATAGGTGTAATGGAGTGTATCGCCGTCGGACGTGGGAATGCCGGAATCCTGGGCGCGCACCGTAAAGTGCAGGCCAGTGATTATGATAAGCAGGACGGCGAGGTGGCGAAACATTCGGGATCGGTTTATGATCCGGTATTTCGTATCCGTCGGTTACAGGTCGGCAGTGTGAGTAAAGCCCCTCTCCGGGAGGGGTTTAGGGTGGGAGTAAACTCGCAGGCACGGCACAATACCGTGAGCCGGAGACCGCCGGATTTCTCACACGGGACCGGATAACGCCGGATACGATCCGGAATATATTATTTATACTTGTCGATGGTTGCGTAAAAGGCTTGCTTGTCGGCCTCGGAGAGAACTCCCTTGCGCAGGAACACCAGTTCGCCTTCCTTCGATACGATCATCAGCACGAATTGGTTGTTGCAGTCGCCCAGCGCCCATGCCGTGCTCAGGATGCGGTCCTGGTCGGCCAGCACCGTCGCGCCGTTCTTGGCCGTGCGCTTCTTGGCCATGTTGCGGGCCATGCCGTTGGGAACCATCGGGGCGTCCTTGAGGTTCATCACCCCGAAGCCGTAAATGTTATCGCTCTCGGCGCGGTGGTTTTGCTCCAGTTCGATCGTGAAATCCTCGTTCTGTTTGTGACGGTCGGGATCCACATAGAATATCATCAGGTTCTTTTCGCCGAAATAGGGCAGCTTGGCCGGATTCCCGTCCAGGTCGAGCACTTCGACATTCTGTACTTTGCGGGGCAGCTCCTGTGCCGTTGCAACCGATGCGGTCAGCGCGAAAGCGGCCAGCATCACGATTACTTTCATCTTCATTACGTTCTGTTTTTGTTGGTTTCTAATGAAAACAAATCGCGGCAAAGGTACGATATTTCTTCGAAGATCAAGACGAAGGGGATGGTTATTATTGTTCGATTCGTTGTTTTTTTCTGTCGGGAGGGGTAAGCGCCGCGTCGAAGGCGTAGAGCCCGCCGCCCGAAACGATCAGGAATACATAGACCCCGAGCCATGTGAATTCCAATTCCCCGGCACCGAATCCGCCCCAGGCGAATGCCAGGAGGATGCCCAGCGACATCAGGAAGGCCGACATCCGCACCCAGAGCCCCATAATGATAAGTACCGAAAGAAGTACTTCGACCACCGTGACGACGACGAATACGGCGGCGGAATTGATGTAAAGCAACGATGGATATGAATTGATTATCTCGTTGTAATTCTGTATTTTGCCGATGTTGTGAAATAACATCATGCCACCCGTGAACAGCCGCAGGTAGAGCACCGCCCAGTCCATGCACCTGTATTGTTCGATCCAGTCTGAAATTCTTTTTCTCATGCCCCCGTATCCTGCAATTTGCGTTCCGGAATTTTTCCTATCTTTGCCCTATGGATATGAAAACAAGGATTTTATTCGTCTGTTTGGGCAATATTTGCCGCTCTCCGGCCGCCGACGGTATCATGCACCGTATCGTGGAGGAAAAAGGAGTGGCCGGCAACTTCGAAATCGACTCTGCGGGAACCTACGGGGGACACCGGGGCGAACTGCCCGATTCACGCATGCGCAGTGCAGCCTCACGCCGCGGTTATGCGCTGACACACCGTTCCCGGCAGGTCCGCGAGGAGGACTTCGAACGCTTCGATATGATCGTGGCGATGGATGATATGAATTACGAGTCGCTCAACCGGCTGGCGCCGTCGCGCGAGGCCGCCCGGAAGATATTCCGCATGGCGGAGTTCTGCCGCCGTCATCCCGACCGCACGTACGTTCCCGACCCCTATTACGAGGGACACGAAGGGTTCGAGCTGGTGCTCGACATGCTGGAGGACGGCTGCGAAGGGATTCTGGAAAGTCTTTGCCGAAAATAACCGGATCAGAAATCGAGTCCGAAACTGATGCTGTACGTATTGCGCAGCAGTGTGTGTTTTTTGGCGAAGAGGTAGGCGAAATCGAGCCGCAGGTGAAGGATGCGCAGACCCGCGCCGACGGTCCAGTAGCTCGGGTAATAGTCGCGCCGTTCGCCGTAATGGTAGCCCGTACGCAGTTGCACGAGTTGCATCAGGTTGTACTCGGCGCCCAGCGACATTTGAAACCCGCGGACCTCGGCGGGCGAAAAATAGTAGCCCAGGTCGGTTCCGACCGTGATTTCGTGGGCGTCGGAAAGAAACGTATCCAGGGCGGCGCCTACCGTGAAATCCATCGGCAGGGTATATCCCGTGCTGCGCAGATAGCCGCCCAGATTCCCCAGTTTGGCTCCCGCCCGCAGCGTCGAATAGCTGCCGACATTCTCCAGCGGCAGTTGGTAAGCGGCGCTCAGGTCCACGGCCAATGCGTCGGCTGTAGCGTCCGAACGTTTCAGGTGCATGTAGCGGCCTACGAGTCCGACGGCCCATTTGTCGCCGATGCGGCGCGAATAACCCAGATCGACGGCCATGTCGTTGTTTCCGTGTCCGCGCAGGTACTGCCGCCAGCCGGCCTGCACGAGGTTGATGTTGTCGAAGCGGCAAAATCCCGATACGGCATAGTAGTCGAAGTTCTGCTGCCCGTAGTAGGACGAGGATATCTGCGACGGCGTGTTCGAGAAAATGGCCGTCGAGGAGTTGTTGTAAATGGCGTGCGAGCCGGAAAGGGTGGTCATCATCACGCCGCCCATGCCCAGCGACTTGGCGTCGGGGCTGGGGAGCGTCGCCTCCTGGGCGTATGTGTGGAGCGCGGCCAGTGCGGCCAGCAGGGTTACGAATCGTTTCATAGTTGCAAAGATAGTAAAAAGCCTGACGGGTGCAAATGCGAATCGACGCCGTTACAGCCTCAAAGATAGCAAAAAAGATGCAAGTTGCACAGGGCGACGGGCGGTTCCGGATTATCTGCGGCGGGATTTACCTTCGCTTCGTTCCGCTCCTCCGCCCGTGACTGCTGGCGGCGCAATAACAGTAAAAGAATTGCAAAAACTCCCTGACTGCAAATAAAAACGTCCGTCCAAGTAAACTTGGCGGACGCTCTTATTTTCGGCTGATGCCTGACGGCATCTTCTCTGCGATTCTTTTGCCGTCTATTGTTTTTTAGCAGTTCATCGCGCCGCAGCAGTGGATAACCTGTCCGCTGACATACGACGAAAGGTCCGAAGCGAGGAACAACGCCACCTTGGCAACGTCTTCCGGCGTACCTCCGCGGCGAAGCGGAATCTGCTTGTACCAGCCTTCCTTCACCTCGTCGGGCAGTTTGTCGGTCATCTCGGTCATGATGAAGCCCGGAGCGATGGCGTTGGCGCGGATACCGCGGGGGCCCATCTCCTTGGCGATCGACTTCGCGAGGCCGATCATACCGGCTTTCGACGCCGAATAGTTGCACTGGCCGGCGTTGCCGCTGACTCCCACCACCGACGACATGTTGATGATCGAGCCGCTCTTCTGCTTGGCCATGACGGGCGTTACGGCATGGATGAAGTTGAACGCCGACTTGAGGTTCACCGTCAGCACGGCGTCCCACTGGGCCTCCGACATGCGCATCATCAGGCCGTCCTTCGTGATTCCGGCATTGTTTACGAGGATGTCGATGCGACCGAAATCCTTCACGATCTCTTCGATGACCTTGTGCGTCTCTTCGAAGTTGGCGGCGTTCGAAGCGTAGCCCTTGGCTTTCACGCCCAGCGCTGCGATCTCGGCTTCGGTAGCCTTGCCGTTCTCGTCGATCACGAGGTCGGTGAACGCTACGTTGGCGCCTTCTTTGGCAAATTCGAGTGCAATGGCCTTGCCGATGCCGCGTGCGGCGCCGGTTACAACGGCCACTTTTCCGTCCAGTAATTTCATAATGGTTCTATTTTTTAAGGTACTATCTACCAATTTTGCAGCACAAAGATAGCAAAAAATATCTTAAACCTTTGCGCAGTACTCTAATTTCGGCATTTTTGCTTATCTTTACCAGCCATAAAAGCATTTCATAAACCCTTACTATAATGAAAAGAGATTCCCAGATTTTCGATTTGATTGCCGCCGAGCGCAGCCGTCAGATGCATGGCATCGAGCTGATCGCTTCGGAGAACTTCGTCAGCGAGCAGGTGATGGAGGCCATGGGCTCGGTACTGACCAATAAATACGCCGAGGGATATCCCGGGGCACGTTACTACGGCGGCTGCGAAGTCGTGGACAAAGTCGAGACGCTGGCCATCGAGCGCATCTGCCGTCTTTACGGCGCGGAATACGCCAACGTGCAGCCCCACTCGGGCGCGCAGGCCAACATGGCCGTTTTCTTCGCCTGCATGCAGCCGGGCGACACTTTCATGGGCCTCGACCTGTCGCACGGAGGACACCTTTCACACGGTTCGCCGGTCAACATGTCGGGTAAATATTTCGAGGCCGTAGGCTACCAGCTCGACGAGGCGACCGGTACGATCGACTACGACGCCATGGAGCGCAAAGCCCTGGAGTGCAAGCCCAAACTGATCGTCGGCGGCGCTTCGGCCTATTCGCGCGAATGGGACTACAAACGCATGCGCGAGATCGCCGACAAGGTAGGCGCTCTGCTGCTCGTGGACATGGCCCACACGGCGGGCCTGATTGCCGCCGGACTGCTGGAGAATCCCGTTAAATACGCCCATATCGTCACCTCGACGACCCACAAGACCCTGCGCGGACCGCGCGGCGGCATTATCCTGATGGGTAAGGACTTCGAAAATCCCTGGGGACAGACCACGCCGAAGGGCGCCGTGAAGATGATGTCGCAGATTCTCAATTCGGCCGTTTTCCCGGGTATTCAGGGCGGTCCGCTGGAGCATGTCATCGCTGCCAAGGCCGTCGCTTTCGGCGAAGCGCTGGAACCCGCCTACAAGGAGTACCAGGCGCAGGTGCAGAAGAACGCCGCCGCCATGGCCGCAGCCTTCGTCAAGCGCGGTTACAAGATCGTTTCGGGCGGTACGGACAACCACCTGATGCTCGTCGACCTGCGCACGAAATTCCCCGAACTGACGGGTAAGCTGGCCGAGAAGTGCCTCGTGGCAGCCGACATCACCACCAACAAGAACATGGTTCCTTTCGACAGCCGTTCGCCGTTCCAGACCTCGGGACTTCGCTTCGGTACTCCGGCCATCACGACCCGCGGCCTGAAGGAGGACAAGATGGACTACATCGTCGGGCTGATCGACCGTGTGCTGCACGATCCGGAGAACGAAGCCAATATCGCCGCCGTGCGCAAGGACGTGAACGCCCTGATGGCCGACTATCCGCTTTTCGCATGGTAATATGAAAGAGGTCATCGATTTCTTCCGCCGGCTGCACGACAACAACACCCGGGAGTGGTTCGACGCCAATCGCGCCGAATGGACCCGGGTGAAAGGGCGGTTCGCCGATTTCACCGGGCAACTGATCGAGGGCATCGCGTCGTTCGATCCCACGGTGCGCGGCCTGCGTCCGCAGGACTGCACCTACCGCATTGCCCGCGACACGCGCTTCTCGAACGACAAGACGCCCTATAAGAACTACATCGGGGCCTACATCGCTCCGAAGGGCAAGAAATCGGGTTATGCGGGCTACTATTTCCACATCGAACCCTGTGCCGACTCACTGGTGTGGTGCAACCTGCTTTCGGCGGGAGCCGTCTGCATCGAACCGACGGTTCTGCGTTCGATCCGGGAGGAGGTTCTCGACAACGGTGCGGAAATCGAGGCGGCGATCAAAAAGGCCAAAGGCTTCCGGTTGTGCGACAACAACAAGCTCAAGCGGGTTCCGACCGGGTTTCCGGCCGACAGCGAATATGCCGAGATGCTGAAGCTGAAGGATTTCTACATCGAACAGCCGATCACCGAGGAGTTCCTGCTGGCTCCCGGCCTGCTCGACCGGACCGTCGAGGAGTTCCGCCGCACGCAGCCGTTCATCGCCATTCTGAACCGTGCGATCCAGTACGCCTACGAAGAGATGAAGTAGCATGAGACGCTTGTTTCTGATCGTTGCACTGTTCCTGGCGGCTACGGCCGGGGCGCAGAATGACGGCGCCGCGCCGTGGAAAATCGAAAAGACCACCTTCGCATATGCCGTGCACGACGCCGATACGCTGCGGCTGGACCGTTATGCTGCCCTCACGCCCGACAGCCGGTTGAAACCCTGCCTGGTGTTCCTTTTCGGCGGCGGGTTCATGACCGGAACACGGGACAACCGGCGTTTCCAGCCCTTCTTCGACTATTATGCCCGCCGGGGATTTGTCGTCGTCTCGATCGACTACCGGCTGGGGATGAAGCGGGCAAAAGCGGCCGGGCTGCTCGATGAAGCCCATTTCACGCAGGCGTTGGAATCGACGCTTTCGATGGCGACCGAAGATTTGTACGACGCTACGGCCTACATCTGCGGACACATGCCGGATGTCGATCCCGCCCGGATCGTGACGTGCGGGTCGAGCGCCGGAGCCATCACGGTATTGATGGGTGAATACGGCATTTGTAACGCACATCCGATGGCGGCCGAGAAACTCAAGCAGGACTTTAACTATGCTGGGGTAATCGCTTTTGCCGGAGCTATTTGCGACATGCAAGGCGAGTTGCGCTGGACACGCAATCCCGCGCCGATAATGCTTTTTCACGGCGATGCCGACCGCAACGTTCCCTACGGTGTGGTCGGAGTCGACGGAGTGTATTTGTTCGGTTCGAAACACATTGCCGACGACCTCACGCGCCGCAAGGTTCCGCACTGGTTCTACTCGGTCGCCAATACGAACCATTCGATGGCGTGGCGTCCGATGACCGAGAACCGCAGCGAGATCGATTCGTTCCTCGAAAAACTGGTCTTCAAACGCCAGCCGCTCGTAATCGACACCTACGTCACGCCGCTCGATGTGCCGGAAGTGCCCAAGGACTTCGATATTTCCGACTACATCGACGCCAATTACGGTCACTGACCTGCTTGCCGCGACTGAAAAATCCGCAGCTTTCCGAAGAAGGCTGCGGATTTCTGTTTGTCGTCCGAACGGCGGTTACTCCACCGTCACCGACTTGGCCAGATTGCGCGGCTGGTCGACGTTGCGGCCTTTGTAAACCGCGATGTAGTAGGCCAGCAACTGCAACGGAACCGACACCACGACGGGCATCAGGCATTCGGTGATCACCGGGACTTCGATCACGAAATCGGCCGAGCGGCGCACATGCTCGTCGTTGCGGGCGATGACGGCGATGATCTTCCCGCCGCGGGCCCGAATCTCCTCGATGTTCGAGGCCGTTTTTTCGTAGGTGTGGTCCGGCGTGGCGATGGCTACGGTGGGCATCTCGGCGTCGATCAGCGCAATGGGGCCGTGCTTCATTTCGGCGGCCGGGTAGCCCTCGGCATGGATATACGAAATCTCCTTGAGTTTGAGCGCCCCTTCGAGCGCCGTAGGGTAGTTGTAGCCCCGTCCGAGGTAGATGAAATTATGGGCATAGGTGAAAATCTTCGCCAGGTCGGCGACCTGCGGGGCGACCTTCAGCACCTCCTCCATGGTCCCGGGCAGGTGCAGCAGGGCGGCCGACACCTCGTTGTAGTATTCGTCCGTAACGGTTCCCCGCTCGCGGCCCACGGCCAGCGCCAGCATGGCCATCACGGTCACCTGCCCGGTGAATGCCTTCGTCGAGGCGACGCCGATCTCCGGACCGACGTGGATGTAGGCCCCCGAATCCGTAGCGCGGGCGATCGACGACCCTACGACGTTGCAGATGCCGAAGACGAACGCCCCGGCTTTGCGGGCCAGTTCGACGGCAGCCAGCGTGTCGGCCGTCTCGCCCGACTGCGACACGGCGATTACGATGTCGTCCCCGCGGATGATCGGGTTGCGGTAACGAAACTCCGAGGCGTATTCCACCTCGACGGGAATGCGGCAGATCGATTCGATCAGGTGCTCGCCGATCAGCGAGGCGTGCCACGACGTGCCGCACGCCACGAAGACGATGCGGCGGGCGTTCACGAACTTGTCGCGGTGGTCGATCACCCCCGACAGTTTCACCTCGCAGGTGTCGGGGTTGATCCGCCCGCGGATGCAGTCGACGATGGTCCGGGGCTGCTCGTAAATCTCCTTGAGCATGAAATGGGGATAACCGCCCTTTTCGAGCTGCGAAATCGAAAGCTGGAGTTTCCGGATGTCGATCTTCGCGTCGTGGTTGTCCAGCGTAACGATCTTCAGCGGGGCGTTGCGGTTGATCACGGCGATTTCGCCGTCGCCTGCATAGACGAAATCCTGTGTGTATTCGATGATCGACGCGGCGTCGGACGAGAGGAAAAACTCGCCTTCGCCGATGCCGACGACCATCGGACTGCTCTGCCGCGCGGCGATGATCTCGTCGTGGTTACCCTTCTCGACGACGGCGATGGCATAGGCTCCGACCACCTGCTTGAGGGCCTGCCGTACGGCTTCGAGCAGCGTGCAGCCGTTTGTCGCACGGACGTATTCGATCAGGTTCACCAGCACTTCGGAGTCGGTGCTGCTGCGGAACGTATATCCGTTCTCCTCGAGCGCATCCTTCAGGACGCGATAGTTCTCGATGATGCCGTTGTGGATCAAGGCGATATTCTCCGATTCGGAATAGTGGGGATGGGCGTTGGCGTCGTTCGGGACTCCGTGCGTAGCCCAACGGGTGTGGGCGATGCCGATACTGCCGCCGAGGTCCTTCCCGTCGAGGAAGTGCTCCAGGTCGGCGACCTTGCCTTTGCATTTAAAGACGTTCAACGTACCTTGCGGGTTGACCAGCGCTACGCCGGCGCTGTCATATCCCCGGTATTCGAGGCGGTGCAGCCCCTTTATCAGAATCGGACAGGCGTCGCGCCGTCCGACATATCCAACGATTCCACACATGTGTTTTCTCTGTTTTTGTCCGGGATAAAATTAAGAAAAATTTTTAATAATCACACATGTGTAAGGGCGGGAATTTACTCCCGCCCTTTTCCGGAAACGGCTACAACGCGTATAACCGTCTGATGTTTAATGAATTTACCGAACGTATTTCCGAATCTCCCCGACGATTGTTTCATTCCCGGCGATCATCGAGATACCGCGGTCTTCGCGCAGGTCGGAAATGACGCCTCCCGCTTCCCGCAGGATCAGGTCGGCGGCGCATACGTCCCATTCGTGCAGCGCCAGTTCCCAGTAACCGTCCAGCAGTCCGGCGGCGACGCAGCAGATGTCGTAAGCCGCGGACCCCAGCCGCCGTACATCCCGTACATGGGGGATAATCCGTGCGACGTTGTCGCTGTTGTTGTCGGGGTTGACATCCTTGTCGTAGGGAAATCCCGTGGCAATGACCGACGTGGAAAGGGTCTGTTTCTGTCCGACACGGAGGCGTTCCGGCGTGCGGAGAACAGTCTCCAGATAAGCCCCGCCGCCTTTCGTCGCCGTGAAAAGCTCCTTCAGGTAAGGCGCATAGACGACACCCGCGATGGTCTCGCCCTTGTATTGGAGGGCTATCGAGACGGTAAACAACGGAAGTCCCTGGCTGTAATTGGTCGTGCCGTCGAGCGGATCGACGACCCAGCGGTAGTCGCCCAAAGCGTTGCCCCGGGAGCCGCCTTCCTCGCCCAGGATGGCGTGATCGGGGTAGCACGCCGTAATGGCCTTCGCGATATACTCCTCGCTCTCCTTGTCAGCGCGCGTAACCACGTCGTAGACATTGGATTTGGTCCGGATCGACAGGTCGTCGCCCCGGAAGTAGGAGAGTTGTATCCCGCCTGCACCCTTTGCCATCTGCACGGCAAATTCCAGGAACTCGTCGTACATACTATTCATTTTCAGCAAAATACTTGTAAAAAAGCGGAATCGTCTCCACACCCTTGTCGAACTGTTCGAGGCCGTAGCTCTCGTTCGGCGAGTGGATCGCATCTTCCGCCAGTCCGAAGCCGATCAGGAGCGACTTGATACCCAGGATCGACTCGAATCCGCTGATAATCGGAATCGAACCGCCCGAATAGAAGGGCAGCGGCTTTTTGCCGAAAGTCGCCTCGACGGCCTTCTCTGCCGCTTTGTAGGCCGGCATGTCGGTCGGGGAGACATAGGGCATGCCGCCGTGGAGCGATTTTACGACCACCTTCACGCTCTTGGGCGCAATGGCGCGGAAATGCTTTTCGAACAGCTTCGAAATCTTGCGGTAGTCCTGATTCGGCACGAGACGCATCGAAATCTTGGCCGAAGCCTTCGACGGAATGACCGTCTTGGTCCCCTCGCCCGTGTAACCGCCCCAGATGCCGTTGATGTCGAGCGACGGGCGCACACCCGTACGTTCGAGCGTCGTAAAGCCGGCTTCACCCTCCACATCGCCGATATTGAGCGACTTTTTGTAGTCCGAAAGGTTGAACGGCGCTTTGTTGAACGCCTTGCGCTCGGCGGGCGTCAACTCGCGTACGTCGTCGTAGAAACCGGGAATCGTCACCCGCCCGTTTTCGTCGACCAGGCTCGCTGCCAGCCGCGTCAGCACGTTGGCCGGGTTGGCCACAGCGCCGCCGAACAGTCCCGAATGAAGGTCCTTGTCGGGCCCCGTCACCTCGACCTCCATATATGCGAGGCCCCGCAGTCCGCAGGTGATCGACGGGGTCTGCATCGAAATCATCGAGGTGTCCGATACCAATATAATATCGGCTTTGAGCATCTTCTTGTTCTGCTCGCAGAACCTGTAGAGGCTGGGCGACCCGATCTCCTCCTCGCCTTCGAGCATGAATTTCACATTGCAGGGCAGCGAATCCGTGGCGCACATCGCCTCGAACGCCTTGGCGTGCATCCACAACTGGCCCTTGTCGTCGTCGGCACCCCGGCCCCAGATGCGGCCGTCCTTGATGACCGGTTCGAAAGGCTCCGTACGCCATTCGCTGCGCGGGTCCACGGGCATCACGTCGTAGTGGCCGTAAACCAGCACCGTTTTGGCTTTGGGGTCGACGATCTTCTCGGCGAAAACCACCGGATTGCCTTCCGTCGGAATCACTTCGCCGCGGTCGGCGCCGGCCTTCACGAGTGCTGCCGCGAGGAACTCGGCGCAACGCTGCATGTCGGGTTTATGCTCCGATTCGGCACTGATTGAAGGGATTCGGATCAGGTCGAACAACTCGCTGATGAAGCGATCTTTATGGGTCTTTATATAATCTTTTGCTTTATCCATTTATTCGGCTGTTTTTTGTAAGATGAAACTCTCTGCAAGTACGCCGGTGACGGCCTGTTTTTCGGCGTCGAGACGACGCAGACGGTTCTCTTCGACTTTATAATATTCGGGCTGCTCGCCTTCGCCGTGCGTCAGCGTCAGCAGATTTTCCCGAACCGTATAGGTTCCCTGCTCGTCGAACTCCGAATCCCGGTCGATGTATTTCAGGTGAAGGGCGTACGTGCCGTCGGGCTTGAGCGTCAGCGTCGTCTGGATACCCGGGCAGTCGGCCGCGGGCAGCGTACCCTTGTACGTACCCAGGTAGTCGAGCGAAGTCTCGGCGTTGTGCATGTCGGGAGCCGCCGCGGCGGTTTTCTGCGTGTCGGCGGCAGCCGTCTTTTTTTGTGCGTTTCCGCCGCAGGAGACCATTGCGACGGCTGCGGCGAGAATCAGTAATTTGCTTTTCATTGTCTTAAATGTTACAGATTTCCTTGATTTCGGCAATGAATCGCTGTGCCAGCGCGTCGGCTTCAGCCATCGACTTGGCTTCGGTGTAAACGCGGATGATCGGTTCGGTATTCGACTTGCGCAGGTGTACCCAATTTTCGGGGAAATCGATTTTTACGCCGTCGATATCATTCACGTTTTCACCGGAATAACGTTCCTTCACCTCACGCAGCACTTTATCTACGTCGATGGCGGGCGTCAGTTCGATTTTGTTTTTCGAAGCGAAGTACGAAGGGTAAGTTGCACGCAACTGGGTCATCGTCATGCCTTTCTTGGCAAGCCACGTCAAAAAGAGTGCCGTACCCACCAGCGCGTCGCGGCCGTAGTGGAGCTCGGGATAGATCACGCCGCCGTTGCCTTCGCCGCCGATCACGGCGCCGACCTCCTTCATCTTCGTCACGACATTGACCTCGCCGACGGCCGAGGCGTAGTATTTGCCGCCGTGGCGCTCGGTAACGTCCCGCAGGGCGCGCGACGACGAAAGGTTTGAAACCGTATTGCCGGGCTTCTCCGAAAGAATGTAATCGGCGACGGCCACCAGCGTATACTCCTCGACGAACATCGAACCGTCCTCGGAAACGAATGCCAGACGGTCTACATCGGGATCGACGACGATACCCAGGTCGGCCTTCTCGCGCACGATGACCTCCGAAATCTGGGTAAGGTTCTGCGGCAGGGGTTCGGGATTGTGGGCGAATTCGCCCGTGGGATCGCAGTTCAATTCCACGACTTCACAGCCCAGTTCGCGCAGCAGTTTGGGCATCACGATGCCGCCCACCGAGTTTACGGCGTCGACGACCACCTTGAAGCGGCGTTTGCGCACGGCCGCAATGTCCACTAACGGCAAATCCAACACCTGATGGATGTGGATTTCGTTGAAGTCCTCGCGCGACAGCACATGCCCGATGGCGTCGATGGCAGGGTAGTCGTAATCCTCCTCCTCGGACATGGCCAGCACCTGTTTGCCCTCGGCGTCGTTGAGAAACTCGCCGTCGGAGTTCAGCAGTTTCAGGGCGTTCCACTGGCGGGGATTGTGCGACGCGGTGATGATGATGCCGCCGTCGGCCTTTTTGGTGATCACGGCCATTTCTGTTCCGGGCGTGGTGCACAGCCCGACGTTGATGACATCGGCGCCACAGGCCAGAAGGGTTCCTTCCACGAGGTTCGAAACCATTTCGCCCGAAATACGGGCGTCGCGTCCTACGACTATGGTAAGTTTTTTGCCCGGACTGCGCTGGGCGATCAGACGCACGTAGGCCGTGGTGAATTTCACAACGTCGGGCGGCGTCAGGTTCTCGCCCGTGGGCCCGCCGATGGTGCCGCGGATGCCCGAGATGGATTTGATGAGTGTCATGTTGTATTCGGTTTTATGTATACTTATATTTATGAAAAATTCACCCCGATGTTTTGATATTCGAGGTAAATATATTACTTTTATGCCAATTATGGAAATTAAAAAACGACAATTATGAGAACCATTCCCGCTTCCGAATTGATTATCAACGATGACGGTTCGATTTTCCATCTGCACCTCCAACCCGGCCAATTGGCCGATACGGTGATCCTGGTAGGCGACCCCGGCCGCGTGGCCCTGGTTGCCGAATATTTCGATACGAAGGAGTGTGAAGTTGCGAACCGCGAGTTCAAAACAGTGACGGGTTCCTATAAAGGCAAACGCATGACGGTCCTCTCGACCGGCATCGGCATCGGTAACATCGACATCTGCGTCACGGAGCTGGACGCCCTGGCCAACGTCGATTTTGCCACACGGCAGGAGAAAGCCGTGAAAAAGCAGCTTACGCTGGTCCGCCTCGGCACTTCGGGGGCCATCCAGCCCGACATCGAGGTCGGCGAATTCGTCTTTTCGCGCACTTCGTGCGGCTTCGACGGCCTGCTGAGCTACTACAAAGGCCGCGACGCGGTCTGCGACCTGGGCCTCGAAGAGGCGTTCGTGAAGCATACGGGCTGGTATGAGAAGATGCCGCGTCCCTATTTCGTCAATGCCGACAAGGCGCTTTTCGAGCATTTCCGCGACGTTACGCGCGAAGGTATCACCATCGCCGCTCCGGGCTTCTATGCCCCGCAGGGCCGCTGGGTACGCCTCGAACCGCACGACGTGCACCTGAACGAAAAAATCGAGTCGTTCGACTACGAAGGACGCCGTGTCACCAACTTCGAGATGGAGGGTTCGGCCCTGGCCGGCCTGGCTGCCCTGATGGGCCACCGCGCCGCCACGATCTGCACGATCATCGCGCAGCGTATCGCGCAGGACGTGAATACCGATTACAAGCCGTTCGTACGGAAGATGATCGAAACGGCCCTCGACAAACTGGCTATTTTAAAGTAAGAAACCATAAACAGACAAA
This sequence comes from Alistipes montrealensis, assembly GCF_018362775.1. Lineage (GTDB taxonomy): Bacteria > Bacteroidota > Bacteroidia > Bacteroidales > Rikenellaceae > Alistipes > Alistipes montrealensis. Next base: position 148,694 of record NZ_JAGYXY010000003.1, on the reverse strand, counting down.
AACAGAAACAACGTATGAAATTTTCCGTATCAAGCTCGGCCCTGCTCTCGCTTCTGGCTACGACCGGCAAGGTTATCAGCAATAAAAACACGCTGCCCATCCTGGACTACTTCCTCATGGAACTCAACGGCAGTACGCTGCAGGTTACTACTTCGGACCTCGAAACGACGCTCGTCGGTTCGATCGAGGTGGACAGCGTCGAGAACGAAGGTACGATCGCCGCTCCGGCCAAACTGATGCTCGACTCGCTGAAGGAGTTCCCCGAACTGCCGCTGACCATCGAGGTCAACGACAAAAACTGGGAGATCAAGATCAACTGGAAGAGCGGATCGCTCTCGATTCCCGGAGCCAGCGCCGTAAGCTATCCCGCCGTGCCGGTGCTGAGTGCCGAGAAGAAGGAACTCCGCCTCGACGTGGACACGCTCGTGAACGGTATCAACAAGACGATTTTCGCCACGGCGGACGATGAACTCCGTCCCGTGATGAACGGCATCTATATCAACCTGGCGCCCAATGCACTCACGTTCGTGGGAACCGACGCACACAAACTCGTGAAATACGAAGCCGAGACCGAAAACGACGTAACGGCATCGTTCATCCTTCCGAAGAAGCCCGCCAACCTGTTGAAATCGGTGCTGCTCAAGGAGGACGACGCCATCGAAGTGGCGTTCGACTCGAAGAACGCCCTGTTCAAACTCAAGAGCCACACGCTCGTCTGCCGCCTGATCGAGGGCAACTACCCGAACTACAACGCCGTGATTCCGGCCAACAACCCCAACAAGGTGCTCGTGGACCGGATCGAACTGGTCAACGGCATCAAGCGTGTCGCCGTCTGCTCGAACCCCACGACGAACCTCATCCGCATGGACATCGCCGGTAACCAGATCACCCTCACGGCCCAGGACATCGACTTTTCGGTGTCGGCCAACGAGACGATTTCGTGCAGCTACGACGGGCAGGCCATTTCGATCGGCTTCAAATCGACGTTCCTCGTCGAAATCCTTTCGAACATGGACACCCCGACCGTGGTGGTGGAACTGGCCGATTCGACCCGCGCAGGCGTTTTCAAACCCATTTATGACGACAAGCAGTCGAGCGCGACGCTGATGCTGCTGATGCCGATGATGATCAACGCATAACGGCAGTCAACGGATGAAGTTAAACCTCAAACGCCCGATCATATTTTTCGACCTCGAAACCACCGGCGTGGATACCGCACGGGACCGCATCGTGGAAATTTCGATGATAAAGGTCATGCCCGACGGCGAAGAGATCACCAAAACCCGGCGGCTGAACCCCGAGATGCACATTCCCGAGGAAGCTACGGCCGTACACGGAATCACGGACGAGGACGTGAAGGACTGCCCGACGTTCGCGCAGGTGGCGCGTTCGCTCGAACAGTTTGTCCGCGGCTGCGATTTCGGCGGTTTCAACTCGAACCGCTTCGACCTGCCGGTGCTGGTCGAGGAGTTCCTGCGCGCCGGTGTGGACGTGGATTTCAAACGCCGCAAGTTCATCGACGTGCAAAATATCTTCCACAAGAAGGAACAGCGCACGCTGGTAGCGGCCTATAAGTTCTACTGCGACCGCAACCTGGAGGACGCCCACTCGGCCGAAGCCGACACGAAGGCTACCTACGAGGTGCTGATGGCCCAGTTGGACCGGTACGACGATTTGGAGAACGACATCGACAAGCTGGCCGAATACTCGTGCCGCGCCGAGGCGGCCGACTATGCCGGGCGCATCCTCTTCAACGAGAAGGGCGAGGAGGTTTTCGGGTTCGGCAAGTACAAGGGGCGTTCGGTCGCCGAGGTATTCCGCATCGAACCCAGTTATTACGCCTGGATGATGAACGGCGATTTCCCGCTCTACACCAAGAAGGTCATCACCGAAATCCGGATGCGCGAAAAAATGAAATGACGATGAAACGACTCTTTGCCACACTCCTGCTGATCGCGTGGGGACTTTGCGCCCTGGCGGCCGGGAAGTCCCAGACGATCGTCTACATCAACGGTGCGAAGTATTATATCCACACGGTGCAGGCGGGCGAGACGCTCTACGGACTTTCGAAAACCTACGGGGTGGGCGAGAAGGTGATTCTCGAAAACAACCCCTCGATTGCCCGCGGCCTGAAAACTGCCGAGAACATCAAGATTCCCTTCGTGGCCGATGTTCCCGAACCCAAATCGGACAAGAAGCTGCGCAAGACTTTCGATTTCCACTTCATCTCGAAGGGCGAGACGCTCTACGCTATTTCGCGTCAGTATGAAATTCCGGTAAAAACCATCCTGGAGGACAATCCGAACCTCGATCCGCTGCACATGCGCCTCGGCGAACGGATTCTGATCCGCAAGAAACAGATCGGATCGGAGGACGAAGCCGGCACGAAAGAGCAGTGGGAGGAGTACCGCCAGTCGCTGAACAGCGTAGCCGACAAGGGAACGGCCTACCACATCGTCCATCCGGGCGAAACGTTCTATTCGCTTTCGCGCCGCTTCGGGATCACGGAAGCCGAGTTCAGTGCGCTCAACGGGGGGTTGAAACCCGCGGACCTCAAGGCCGGGGCCATGGTCAAGATTCCTGCACCCGAGGCCGGACAGGCCCCTGCGAGCGCCGACAGCCTCCAGCACCGGGACAGTGTTCCGGATGCAGAGCCCCAGGCCGTACAGATCGACTTCAGGGCGCTCCGGGCCAGCGAGCCGCTCAATGTGGCGCTGCTGCTGCCCCTTGCCGTCGACGGCGAAGCCAACGGCAACTACCTGGAGTTTTACCAGGGTTTCCTGCTGGGACTGGACAGCGTAAAGACCAAATACGGCCGTTCGGTGAACGTAGACCTCTACAACACGGCCCGCGATTCGGCACGCATCCGCGAGATCGTCGAAAGCGACGCTTTCCGGAAAGCGAACCTGATCGTCGGTCCCGTCTACGAAGAGGGACTGGCCCCGGTGCTCCGTTTCGCCGAGCGCAAACAGGTCCCCGTGGTATCGCCGCTGGCCAATATCGAAGCGATGAACAGCGACGCGCTGTTCCAGCTCGCTCCCGACCCTTCGCGCAAGTACGAGAAGGCGGGTGACCTGATCAACGGCGACAGGCGTGTGACGCTGATCTACACCGAGACGACCGACAAGGAGTTCGAACGCGAGATGCTCGCGCTGCTGGGCGATTCGGAATACCGCCGGTACACCTATAAATACGAGCATCCTTCGTCCCGCTCGGCCAACAGCCCGAGCGACCTCACACCGCTGCTGGAAAATACGGACGACAACGTCTTCATCATTCTCTCCGACAGCGAGGTGGACATCGACCGCATTCTCGCGGCCCTCGCGTCGGCCGATACGAGCCTCACGAGCCGCGGCCGCACGGCCCCGCGTTTCGTGGTGCTGGGCAATACCCGCTGGAACCGCTACAACACCGTCGATCGCGCGATGTTCTTCAAAGACCGTGTGATCTTCTTCTCGACCTACCACGCCAAGCGCGATTCGCAGACCGTGAAGGCGTTCGACAACGCCTATATCCGTTCGTTCGGCGCGCTTCCGACACTCTTCTCATACCGGGGTTACGACACGGCGATGATCTTCGCCCCGGCCATGTACGGCGACATCGAGTACGACCTCGAAGGCCGCCGCTATACGCCGTTGCAGACGACCTACCTGTTCGGACAGGACGAAGGCCGCGACAACCACGTCAACCGCAACTGGACACGGGTCAACTACAACAGCGATTTCACCATAACCATCGAATAGAGAACCATGGCATCCTTGACGAATACGATTCCGGAGAAAACCATCGAACGGCTGAGCGAATACCGCCGTACGCTGCTTGCCAGCCACCGGCAGGGTATCACGCACATTTTTTCGCATGTGCTGGCGGGTATCCACGGCATCACCGCCGTGCAGGTGCGCCGCGATCTGATGCTGATCGGTTTTTCGAGCGATACGAAGAAGGGCTACGACGTGCAGGTGCTGATCGAGTACATCAGCCGCATCCTCGACAGCCCCTCGGCGATGAACATCGCTGTGCTGGGCATGGGCCACCTGGGCCAGGCCATCACCAAATACTTCAACGGCAAAGGCCTCAAGCTGCGGATCACGGCGGCGTTCGATGTCGATCCCGGAAAGGTCGGCAAGACCATCGACGGCATCCCGTGCTACCACATGGACACCTTCGAAGAGGTGGTCGAGGACAAGGATATTTCGATCGTCATAGTTTCGTCGCCGACGAAAGTGGCCCCGAGCCTCGTGCTGCCGATCATCAACGCCGGCATACGGGGCGTGTTGAACTTCACCTCCACGCCGCTGAATTTCCCCCAGGGAATCATCGTCGAGAACTACGACATCACCACGCTGCTCGAAAAAGTCGCCTACTTCGTCAAGGAGAGCGACGGCAGCAACTCGTAAACGCGTGCCGGGAGAGGGAGAGATGAGGGTTTTTCACGGTTTCGATACGCTTCCGCAATTCGTCCGTCCGGCGGTGACCGTCGGGTCGTACGACGGCGTACACCTGGGCCACCGGGCTTTGATCGGGCGGCTGGTCGCCGAAGCCCGCGCCAACGGCGGCGAGAGTATCGTGCTGACCTTCGAGCCGCATCCGCGCATCACGCTGGGCCGGGCCGAAGGGCTGCGCCTGCTGACGACGCTCGACGAGAAACTGTCCCTGCTGGCGGAACTGGGAGTCGACAATGTAATCGTCATACCGTTCGACCGAACGTTCAGTGCCCTCTCCGGCGAGGAGTTCGTGAACGACTACCTGATCGGCCGGGTCGGAGCCGAAACCCTCGTTGCAGGTTTCAACCACCGCTTCGGCCATGACCGGATCGACTGCGAGGCGCTCGCAGCGCCGGGACGACTGAAGGTCGTGAAAGTCGAACCGTGCAGCGTTGGCGGTATGAACGTCAGTTCGACAAAGATCCGGCGCCTGTTGGAAGAGGGAAAAACCGCAGAGGCCGAATTGCTGTTAGGCCCCCGGCCCGGGAAGCCGGTTTCAGAGGCGATGGACCGCTCCGATGCTGCCGGCCCGAATCCGTACCCCGGAAAATTAAAAACGAAAAAATAGAGAAGCCATGTTAAGCCACGATTGTCAGATACGCGTGTGGTACAAACACACCGACCAGATGGCCATTTGCCACCATTCGAATTACATCTGCTACTACGAAGCCGCCCGCAGCGAGTTTCTGCGCGAGTTAGGCATGTCGTTCGCCGAAGTCGAACGCCGGGGGATCATGATGCCGATCCTCGAAGTGCAGTCTAAATACCGCAAACCTGCCTATTTCGACGAACTGCTGACGGTGCGCATCATCCTCAGGGAGATTCCCAGCACACGCATCAATTTCTTCTACGAAATCTACAACGAGAAGGGCGACCTGCTGAACACGGGCATGACGCAGTTGGGTTTTATACACAGCGATTCGCGGCGTCCGTGCCGCTGTCCGGAGTGGTTCCTGGAACTGATCCGAAACCGTTGGACCGAAGAATAAAACCCCGATTTTCGGGCTATTCCACGCCGCTTCGCAACCCGAAGCGGTTTTTTCGGTTCTATAACGGCACTTTTATCATCCGTAAGGTTTTGCCGTGCCGCACGCTGTCCAATTTTGGAGGCGTCCGTCCTTTTTCGTACCTTTACCGCTCAATTTGCAATAACTTATGATTTCAATAGACTCCCTGACCGTAGAGTTCAGCGGCACGACGCTTTTCAAAGACATTTCGTTCGTCATCGGCGACAAGGACCGGATCGCCCTGATGGGCAAGAACGGAGCCGGCAAATCGACCCTGCTGAAGATCATCGCCGGGGTGCGAACCCCAACGCGCGGCCGTGTAACGGTGAGCGAGGGCGGCAAAGTGGGGTATCTGCCCCAGCACCTGACGGTAGAAGACGGCCGCACGCTCGTCGAAGAGACCTCGCGGGCTTTCGAACACCTGTTCGAGATCGAGCGGCAGATCGCGGCGCTCAACGAGCAGCTCACGACCCGCACCGACTATGAAAGCGAATCGTACATGCGCCTGATCGAGGAGGTGACGGCCATTTCCGAGAAATTCTATGCCGTGGACCTCACCAACTATCAGGAGGATGTGGAACGCATCCTTTTGGGTCTGGGTTTCGAACGCTCGGACTTCACGCGGCAGACTTCCGAATTTTCGGGCGGATGGCGCATGCGCATCGAACTGGCCAAACTGCTGCTTCAGAAACCCGACCTGCTGTTGCTGGACGAGCCTACGAACCACCTCGACATCGAATCCATCGAATGGCTGGAGGATTTTCTGATGAACAACGCCAAGGCCGTGATGGTCATTTCACACGACAAGGCCTTCGTGGATCACATCACAACACGTACCATCGAGATCACGCGCGGACGCATCTACGACTACAAGGTCAACTATTCGCATTACCTGGAACTACGGCGCGAACGGCGCGAGCAGCAGCAGGCGGCCTACGACAACCAGCAGAAGATGATCGCCGAGACCCGGGAGTTTATCGAGCGGTTCAAGGGAACCTATTCGAAGACCAACCAGGTGCAGTCGCGTGTGCGGATGCTCGAAAAACTGGAACTTATCGAGGTGGACGAGGAGGATACGTCGGCATTGAACCTGCGTTTCCCGCCTGCTCCGCGGTCGGGTTCCTATCCCGTCATCACGACCGAGCTGGGCAAGGCATACGGCAACCACCGTGTATTCAGCGACGTATCGATCACCATCGAGCGGGGCGACAAAGTCGCCTTCGTGGGCCGCAACGGCGAAGGTAAGTCCACGATGGTCAAGGCAATCATGGGCCAGATCGACTTCGAAGGTGCTATCCAGATGGGCCACAACGTCAAGATCGGCTATTTCGCGCAGAACGAAGCGTCGGGGCTCGACGAGTCGATCACCGTCTTCAAAACCATCGACGACATCGCCGTGGGCGACATCCGGACCCGTATCCGCGATATCCTCGGCGCTTTCATGTTCGGCAAGGATGCCAGCGAAAAACTCGTCAAGGTGCTTTCCGGCGGCGAGCGGACCCGTCTGGCGATGATCAAACTGCTGCTGGAGCCCGTCAACCTGCTGATTCTCGACGAGCCGACCAACCACCTCGACCTGAAGACCAAGGAAATTCTCAAGGAAGCACTGATGGCGTTCGACGGCACGCTGATCATCGTCTCCCACGACCGCGATTTTCTCGACGGACTGACGCACAAGATCTACGAATTTTCACACGGCCGCGTCATCGAGCACCTCGACGGCGTTTACGGCTTCCTCCGGAAGAAAAAGATCGAAAGTATCAGCGAGATCGAGCGGCGAAACGCATAAGGACCGGACACTTTGGGTTTTCGCCCTGCCCTGTTCCCGCCTTCAACGGAACGACCGCCCCGGAAGGAGGCGGTCGTTTTCGTTATTCGATCATTGCTTTGAGCGTCTTTTTCAGTTTGCCGTGGTCCCGCAGGTCGTTGCGCAGTTTGTAGGTTCCGTCCCTGTCGACCACCACGTAGGAGGGGATGCCGTCGACTTTGAACTGCTTGCACAGGTATTCCCACTGTTTGTCGTTCAGCCGGTAGTGCTTGCCGGCGATTTTACCGATCTGGGTCTTGTAGGTCACCAGCGGCGAAGTCTCGTTGGCGATGTAAATCCAGACCAAATCGTTGCTCTTCAACTCTCCGGTCTTGAGCGGCTCGTTGGCCTTGATCGCGGCCTGGCACGGTCCGCACCAGGTGTTCCAGAAGTCGACCATCACGACCTTGCCCTTGTAGGGCGCGACGATGGCGTCGAAGAGTTTATCGAGGCTTACGTCGGGCGCCTGCTCGATCTTTACCGTACCTTCCAGCGCAGCCAGGTCTTTGCGCACCTTGGCCTGGATGGCTTCGCAGGCCTCGGCATAGAAGGGATTTTTCAGCGACCGGAGTTCGGCGAGATCCTCTTCCGTGAGTTCGTTATTCTCGGCTTTGGAGGGCAGGAGCCCAGTTTTATGCAGGTCGGCCAGCGGGCCTTCGGTGATGTTCGCGGTTTTCGACCAGTCTACATGCGGATTCACCGCCGCAAGACGGTAATCGCCGATATTGGAACCCATCACCAGTTTGGGATCGGTAGCGTCGAAAAGGTTGCAGACAGCGGCGATATGCTCCGGACCGATCTCTGCGAATTTGTAATCGATTTTGTCGCTGCGCTCCCATTTGTTGTTCACCGCCCGGTAGTTATGCTCCATCAGGAACGTGCCGGATGCGATAGCTAGAAGTGTTTCCTGCTGCAATGAAAGTAACGACATTTCCTTGACCATCTCCGACATGCCGCTGCGGGCGACGCTGTCGGAGAGCGCCTTGTATTTCGACACGATCATCTGCGTATATTCGTCCGCCGTCATCCGGTAGTCGGCGAATTCACCCGTGTATTTGTTGAGCGCGATCCTTCCGCATTCGTTCCGGTCGCAGAGCATATTCAGATCGGCATAGGCTCCCGTTGCATACAGAGTGTGGTTATGCGGAGCTTCGTGCTCCTTGTCGCGGCGCTGGACGATGGATTTTCCTTTCTCCGCAAGGTCGATGTAGATATCCGCCGTCTCCCCGGGGGCCGTCCAGAAACTCACGAACATCGAACTGGGACTGACGGGTTCGCCAAAGATCAGCGATGTACCGTATTGTTCGAACCGGAAGGTCGCAACGCCGCTTTCGGGGTCTACCGGCGCATCGTACTGTTTCTGTCTGTCGAACAGCGAATTGACATAAAGCGTCGCCTCCTTGAACATCCCTTCGCGGAACCCTAAGAAATGAACGTTTACGGTCGTCTCGCCGACCGCCAAAATCGGATCGGGCACAGGACCGTCCTTCGGGGCTTTGCGCAGTGCCTTCGGCAAGCCTTCGGGATATTCGGGATACTCCTTTTTACCCGTCAGGTCTATGCCGTAGAGTTTGAAACAGTCGTCGCAGTCCGATTCGATAAAGTCGAACGATTTCGTGCCGCGGGGCAGAGGCGGGAACTTGAGTACGAACGACGCTTCGCCCGAATCGGGCATCCAGAACAGCGAGTCGGGTGTGATTCCTTCGGCCTCCGTCAGGCGGAATTTCATGGCGGGAACCTGCAGGTAGCTGTCCGACGAAATGACGATCCAGTTTTTGGGCCGGAAGTAGGCGTTCACATGCAGCACGGTCGCCGTGTCGCTCAGTTCGACTTTCACGATGTCGAGCGTTCGCGTGTTGGCCGTTTCGATCAGCGGGTTTTCCACGACGCGGTCGGCCGGGGTACAGGACGACAGGAACGTTCCGGCCGCCGCGGTAATCAGGATCAGGAGGTTTTTCATAAGGGTTGGATTTGTAGTGATAAAACAAATATAACGATTTGTTTCTCAGATTATACCGTTTGGACGCAATAATCGCGGAAAAAGTTACGGAATAAGTACGGCGAAAACAAAAAAGGCCGCACCCGAAAGTGCAGCCTCTCCCACAAAAGTTTTTCGGAACCTATTTTTCGATCAGCGAAATCGAACGCTGAATGAAATCCGTCAGGTTCTTGCCCTTGAGCATGCCGTTGGTCAGCAGCGCCAGGTCGATGATCTGCTTGACAAGGCGGTTTTCACTGCCGATCTCGCGCAGGCGTTCGTTGCGCTCGTCGCGCAGGGAAACGATCTTCTTCGACAACTCCTCGCGGGTCGATTTCTCCTCCGCCGAGAGATCTTCTTCCTTCTTGTCCTTCACGACCTCGTCGAAACGTTTCTCTTCGGCCACCGCCGCATCGATTTTTTTGGTGATCGTCTTGAGCTTGTCGCCGTAAGATTTCTCCACGTCGGCCAGGATGTCGATGACGATAGGGTGGTTGCCGTTCACCGCAATGGTGAAGTTGTCGGGCATCTGGCCGTAGAACTGGCTCATACCGCCGCCGCCCGTCTGGGCCATCTCCTTCATGCGGCGCATGAACTCGTTCTGCGTGATGACCACCGGCGCCTCGTCGGGCGACATGGCCTCGAACGAAATGTTGTAGTGAATCTTCTCGTCCTTGGGCATCTGGCTCTCAAACACGGGCGTCAGCACCTCCTGCTGACCTTCGCTGAGCGACATCTTGACGTTCTCCTCCTTCTGGATCAGTTTGTCGATCACGTCGCTGTCCACGCGCACGAAACGGCTCTCCTTGTTCTTCGACTCGTACCAGTTGACGTAGTGGTTGTCCAACTGTCCGTCCATGACGAGCACGTCGTACCCCTTACCTTTGGCCGCTTCGAGGAACGTGTGTTTCTCCACGGGGTCGTCGACGTAAAGGAAAATCACCGTCTTGTTCTTGTCGGTCTGGTTCTCCTTGACCTTCTCGACATACTCTTTGGGGGTGAAGTACTTGCCTTCGATGTTCTTCCAGAGCATGATCTCCGCGGCTTTCTCAGCGAACTTCTCGTCGGTGAGGATGCCGTACTGGATGAAGATTTTCAGGTCGTCCCACTTCGATTCATAGTCCGAACGCATCGTCGTGAACAACTCCTGCAGGCGGTCTGCGACCTTGCGGGTGATGTAGCTCGAAATCTTCTTCACATTGGCGTCGCTCTGCAGGTAGCTGCGCGAAACGTTCAGCGGAATGTCCGGCGAGTCGATCACGCCGTGCAGCAGCGTCAGGTACTCCGGTACGATGCCCTCGACCTGGTCGGTCACATACACCTGATTCGAGTAGAGCTGTATCTTGTTCTTCTGAATCTCGAAATTGTTGTGAATCTTCGGGAAATAGAGGATACCCGTCAGGTGGAACGGATAGTCGATGTTCAGGTGGATCGAGAACAGCGGTTCGTCGCTCATCGGGTACAGTTCGTGGTAGAACTCCTTGTATTGCTCCTCGGTGATCTCCGCGGGCTTGCGGGTCCACAGCGGATCGATGTTGTTGATGATGTTGTCTTTGTCGGTATCGACATATTTACCGTCCTTCCACTCCTTGACCTTGCCGAAGGCGATGGGCACGGGCAGGAAGCGGCAGTATTTCTTCAGCAGGCCTTCGATCTTCGAATCCTCGGCATACTCCAGCGTGTCTTCCGCAAGGTGCAGGACGATCGTCGTACCGCGGTCACGGGCCTCGTCGGTCTCCTCCATTTCGAACTCGGGCGACCCGGTGCAGCTCCAATGCACCGTTTTAGCTCCCTCCTTAAAGGATTTCGTGAAGATTTCGACCTTGTCGGCGACCATGAACGAAGAGTAGAAGCCCAGTCCGAAGTGCCCGATGATGGCCTGGTTCTTATATTTCTCCATAAACTCCTCGGCTCCCGAGAAAGCGATCTGGTTGATGTATTTGTCCACCTCTTCGGCCGTCATACCCACGCCGCGGTCCGTCACCGTGAGCGTCTTTTTATCCTTGTCCGCGGCTACATGGATCGTCAGGTCGCCCAGTTCGCCCTTGGCCTCGCCGATCGACGAAAGGGTCTTCAGTTTCTGGGTGGCATCCACGGCATTCGAGATCAACTCACGCAGGAAAATTTCATGGTCTGAGTAAAGGAATTTTTTGATCACGGGGAAAATGTTCTCCGTTGTAACTCCGATTTTTCCGTTTTTCATAGTTTTTATCGTTGTTGTTTTTATGATTTCCTGCTTCTGATTCAACAAACGGTGTGCCAGCGCCTTTTTTCTGACAGAATGTCAGTGCCGACTGACAAATTCTGCCGCAGGGAGGGATTGCCGTGGCCCGATTTTTATTACCTTTGCCTTTGTAAACTGAAAAAGCATGGATTTTCTAGCATTGGCGAAGAAGCGGTACGCCTGCCGCAAATACCTCGACAAACAGGTCGAGCCGGAGAAGCTGGCCCTTATCCTCGAAGCCGGCCGTGTAGCTCCCACGGGAGCCAACCGCCAGCCCCAGCGGCTGGTAGTCGTGCAATCGAAAGAAGGGATGGAGCGCCTTGCGCGCTGTACGCGTAATTTCGGAGCTCCGACGGCTATCATCGTCTGCGCCGATACTGACGAGGTGTGGACCCGCAAGTACGACGACAAGAAGATCGGCGACATCGACGCTTCGATCGTCACCGACCACATGATGCTCGCCGCGGCATCGCTGGACCTCGACACGCTGTGGATCTGTATGTTCAAGCCCGAAGCCGTGCGCGAGGAGTTCTCGCTGCCCGAACATGTGGAACCCGTCAATATCCTGCTCGTCGGCTACGGGGAAGGCATCCCGTCCGATCCCGACCGTCACGACATGCTGCGCAAACCGCTGTCGGAAACGGTGTTCAATGAGTCGTTCTAAATAAAAGAGGAGGTCTTCGGACCTCCTCTTTTATTATTTAGCGTAGAGCCGGAAAGTCATGCGCCACGATTCGCCCGGAGCGATGGACCGGAATCCTTCGGCCGCGGGTGCGGCGAGGTTGGGGGCGTTCGTAGTCCACGACTGCGGTTCGGGACAACAGTAGGGGACCTGCCCGCCGTTGTTCCAGATCGTCCAGTAGGTCGTCTGGGAATCCACCTCGTAAAAGGTCCTCACACCCGTACGGATATTCTCGACCAATGCACCGCGGAAATGCTTGCCGTCCACGTCGATTTCGCTCAGCGTAAACCCGGCTTCGATCGGTTCACAGCCGGTGACCCGAAGGCCTCCGCTGCGCAGTTTGGCAAATTTCTCCGACAACGGCAACTTCCTTCCTGTCGGCAGGTTACGTTCGCTGAGTTCAACCTGTTCTCCAACTGCGGCGCGCATCACGTAATCAGCGTCCGAGCCTCCTGCAAACGGAATCGACAGCGGGGTATGGAAGCCTACGCCCACGGGCATGCGCATCTTGCTGCGGTTCGAAAACATCACCTCCTGCTCCAGCCCTTCGGCCGAGAGCCAATAGGTGATTTTGCACTTGAACTCGTGCGGAAAATCGCGGAAAATCGCATCGTTGCCTGCATTGGCATAATAACGGCACTCGATCATCACCTCTTCGTCCGTCTCACGGGCTTTCGACACCATGAACGCCTCGCTCTTGAGGACGCCGTGGTGGTAGTTGTGTTCCTTCTCGATGGTGATCGGGTACTGGTACGTGCGACCTTCGAACGTATAACGGCCGTCGGCGATGCGGTTGGGCGGGAACAGGATGGGCAGTCCGAAGACCTGGGGACGGGCCTTGAAAGTCTCGACCTCGTCGGCTCCGGGCGTACGCAGAATCTCCGCGCCCAGCCTGGTGTTGGCCAGCCGCACGAGGTTGGCCCCCATCTCCGGAATAAGGATCGCCGTATAATCGCCCTTGGAAAACTCCACGCCTTTCAGTCCGTGGAAGTCGATGGTACGCAGCATCGCTTAGAGCAGTTTCTCAATTTTGGCTTTCAGGGCGTCCTTCGAGCAGGCGCCGACCTGTTTGTCGACGAGTTCGCCGCCCTTGAGGAAGATGATCGTCGGGATGTTCCTCACGCCGTACTTTATCGTGATGTCGTCGTTTTCCTCCACATCGCACTTGCCGATGACGACTTTGCCTTCGAACTCCGCAGCCAGTTCATCCACGATGGGCGACATCGTACGGCAGGGACCGCACCACTCGGCCCAGAAGTCGATAACTACCGGCTGATCGCCTGCGACCAGCGCCTCGAAATTGTCTTTGTTGATTGCTAATGCCATTGTTTCACAGTTTTAAATTATGATTTTATGTCCGATTATGCGATTGAATAGTGAATGTGGTTGTCATCCAGGAATCCGACCAAAGACGGCGAGAGGCTCACCTTGTGACTCTTCGAAAAGAGGCCCAGCGAGACCTGCGCTTCGCGGTCGTAGACGCTCAGCCGCAGCAGCGTGTCGCCCTTCGACTCCTTGACCTTCTGCGTAAGTTCGCGGATCAGCTTTTCGGTCACATCCTCGATCGGCAGGTGCACGTACATCTCCTTGATCATCGTGTCGCGCATCTCCTGGAGCTGGACCATCGAAATGATCTTGAACTCGAGTTCCTGGTCGTTGTAGGGCTTAGGCTGCACACGGCCCCGGATAAAGAGAAAATAGTCCGGAAACAGGTATTTGCGGAAGTTCTCGTAATCCTTGCCGAAGAGGGCGAACTCGTGGCCGCCGTTATAATCTTCGAGTTTGAACTTGCCCCACGGTTTGCCGGTTTTAGTCATCAGGTTCGAGACGCTTACGACCATGCCGGCCACAGCGATCTCCTGCCCTTTGATAGCGTCGAGGTTCTCCAGTTCCGAAAGCTGGGTCTTGCACATATGGTCGATGATGACCTTATAGTCGTCCAGCGGGTGTGCCGAAAGGTAGAGTCCCACCATTTCGCGCTCCTTCGTAAGTTTCTCCAACTGGCTCCAGTCGGCACAGGACGGAAGTACCGGGCGCTGGATGTCGACGTGCTCGCCGCCGCCGAACAGACTTTGCTGGGCGTTGTTCTGCTCGGTCTGGAAGCGCTGTCCGTAACGCATCAACTGCTCGATAAAGGTGATGCCGCTCGAATCGCGCAGGTCGATGCCGAAGAACTTGCAGCGGGCGAAATCCGTGATCGAGTCGAACGCCCCGGCATAAGCGAGGTTTTCGAGGCATTTGCGGTTGACGAGCGAATAGTTAACCCGCTCGATGAAGTCGTAGATATCCTTGAACGGACCGTTGGCCTTACGTTCGGCGATGATGCTCTCCACGGCTGCTGCGCCGACGCCCTTCACGGCCGCGAGACCGAAACGCACGTCACCGGCTGCGTTGGACGAGAACTGCCGCATCGATTCGTTGATGTCGGGCCCCATAACACTGATGCCCATGCGCTTACACTCGTTCATGTAAAGCGTCAACTGCTCGATGTTCGTGAGGTTTCGGCTCAGCACGGCGGCCATATACTCCGAAGGGTAGTTGGCCTTGAGGTACGCCGTCTGGTAAGCTACCCACGAGTAGCACGTGGCGTGCGACTTGTTGAACGCATAGGAGGCGAATTTCTCCCAGTCGCCCCAGATCTTTTCGAGCACCTTCGCGTCGTGGCCGTTCTTCTTGCCGCCCTCGATGAACTTGGGCTTCAGGTGGTCCAACTTGTCCTTGAGTTTCTTACCCATCGCCTTACGCAGCGTGTCCGACTCGCCGCGGGTGAAGTTGGCCAAAAGACGCGACAAGAGCATGACCTGCTCCTGGTAGACCGTGATGCCGTAGGTGTCCTTCAGGTACTTCTCCATGACGGGGATGTCGTACACGATGGGACTGCGGCCGTGCTTACGGGCGATGAAGTCGGGGATATAGTCCATCGGGCCGGGCCGGTAGAGGGCATTCATGGCGATCAGGTCCTCGAAGGTCGAGGGCTGTAATTCGCGGAGGTATTTCTGCATACCCGCGGACTCGAACTGGAACGTTCCGACGGTGCGGCCCTCGCCGTAGAGTTTATAGGTCACAGGGTCGTTGATGATCGTGAAATCGTCGATGTCGACCGCAATACCCTTGGTCTGGCGGACGTTCTCCACGGCATCCTTGATGATCGAAAGGGTCTTCAGACCCAGGAAGTCCATCTTGATAAGGCCCGTGTCCTCGATTACCGAACCTTCATACTGCGTGACGAGCATCTTCTCGCCGGTCTCCTTGTCGTCGGCCGTCGAGACGGGGACCCAGTCGGTGATGTCGTCGCGGCAGATGATCGTACCGCAAGCATGCACGCCCGTATTGCGGACGTTGCCTTCCAACATCTTGGCATAACGGATCGTGTCGCGCAGGATCGGGTTGTCCGACTGCTCGGCGGCTTTCAGCTCGGGAACGTAGTCGATGGCGGTCTGCAGGTTGAGCTTCTTGTCCGGAATCTTGTCCGGAACCAGTTTGCAGAGGCGGTCCGACTCCGAGAGCATCAGTTTCTGCACGCGCGCCACGTCCTTGATGGCCAGTTTGGTGGCCATCGTACCGTAGGTGATGATATGCGCGACCTTTTCCTTGCCGTATTTCTGCGTCACCCAGTTCAGGACGCGTCCGCGTCCGTCGTCGTCGAAGTCAACGTCGATATCGGGGAGCGAGATACGGTCAGGATTCAGAAAACGCTCGAACAGCAGGTCGTAGGCGATCGGGTCGATCTGCGTGATGCCGAGGCAGTAGGCCACAGCCGAACCTGCGGCCGAACCGCGGCCCGGTCCCACCGACACGTCCAACTCTTCGCGTGCGGCGCGTATGAAGTCCTGCACGATCAGGAAGTAGCCCGGGAAACCCATCGTCTTCATGATGTGCAGCTCGAATTTCAGTCGTTCCTCCTGCTCTTCGGTCAACTGATCGCCATAGCGCTTATGCGCGCCGTCCATCGTCAGCTTGGCCAGGTAGTCGGCTTCGAACTTGATGCGGTAGAGTTTGTCGTATCCGCCCAGTTTCTGGATTTTCTTGAGCCCGTCCTCCTCCGACATCACCACATTGCCGTTTTCGTCGCGCGTGAATTCGTCGAAAAGGTCTTTCTCCGTGAGGCGGGCGCGGTATTCGGCTTCGGTTCCGAACTCGACGGGAATTTCGAATTCGGGCATGATCGGCGCATGGTCGATCGAGTAGCACTCGACCTGGTTGCAGATGTCCACGGTCGTGGCCATCGCTTCGGGGTCGGTCTCGCCGAAGATCGCGGCCATCTCGGCCGTGGTTTTCAGCCACTCCTGTTTGGAGTAGAGCATGCGCTTGGGGTCGTCGAGGTCCTTGCCCGTCGAAAGGCAGATCAGACGGTCGTGCGCCTCGGCGTTGTCCTCGTCCACGAAATGCACGTCGTTGGTGCAGACCATCCGCACGTTGTGCTTCGCGGCCAGTTCACGCAGGTATTTGTTGACATGCAACTGCATGGGGTAGGCTTCGTGGTTGGCCCGCTCGACGGTAGCCTTGTGGAGCTGCAACTCCAGGTAATAGTCGTCGCCGAAGACCTTCTTGTGCCATTGGATCGACTCGTCGGCCTTTTCGAGGTCGTTCGCCGTAATGGCGCGCGGAACCTCGCCGGCCAGACAGGCCGAACAGCAGATCAGTCCCTCGTGGTATTTCTCGATCTCCGCACGGTCGGTTCGCGGACGCATGTAGAAACCGTCGGTCCACGCTTTCGAAACGATCTTGATGAGGTTGTGGTAACCCTTGAGGTTCTTGGCCAGCAGGATCAGGTGGTAGCCGCTCTGGTCGGGCTTGCCTTCCTTGTCGTGCAGCCGGCGGCGCGCCACGTAGACCTCGCAGCCGATGATCGGTTTGAAGGCCAGCCGGCGCTTGCACTCCGCCAACTGTTTCTCACATTTGGCGATCTCCGCAGCGGGGTCGGCACAGGCCTCCGTGCCGTCGCGCAGGGCGGCGATGCGGGCTTCGCATTCAGCGGCCTTGTCTTTATTCTTGCCTTTGACCTTCTGGACGTAATTGAAAAACTCCTTGATGCCGAACATGTCGCCGTGGTCTGTCACGGCGATGCCGGGCTGGCCGTCGGCCATGGCTTTGTCCACGAGTCGGGGGATGCTGGCCTGACCGTCCAGAATCGAATATTGGGTATGTACGTGAAGATGTACGAACTGGGGCATTGCGTCAAAATTTTGCGTATGCAAAGATAATACAAAGCGAGGGCAAAATCAAGTGCCGGGCAACTTGTTTTGCCGAAGTGCAGTCTATCTGTGCCTGAAGTTATCGTCAGACAAAGATAACGTATTTATTGAAGATTCGTGGCAGGGCTCTTGCATTTTATCAACAAAATGCTTAACTTTAAATACCGAACCAAAACCGAAAAAATATGAAAGACGACTCGTTGGTTGTACTGGCGGAGTACAACACCATTACAGAGGCCGAAATAGCCAAGTCGATGCTCGACAGCGCCGGCATCTGGTCGACTATCCGCAACGAATACATGTCGGCCATCTATCCGATCGGGACCATGCCTGCCCAGGTAGTCGTCCGCGAAGAGGAGTTCGAAAAAGCCAAAGCGATGCTGCGGCACCGATGAAACAGTGTCCTGTTATCCGCTACAAACCGACATACTGGGAAGAAACCGGGCGGGAGCAAGGCGCTTATCGCTTTATCCTGGAGCAAGCCGGGGAGAGGATGCTTTTCGTCATCGGGCTCAACCCCAGCACGGCGAATGAGTTGCGTCCGGACCCTACGCTGCGCAAGGTTACGCGGTTTGCCGCCAATGCCGGGTATGACGGATTCACCATGCTGAACCTCTCGTCCGAACGCGCCACGGACAAATGGAGCATGTCCCCGGCGCTCGACGAAGCGATGCACCAGCGCAATCTGGACGGGATAGCCCGTCTCGCGAAACGCTATCCGGCCGCCGACATCCTGGTGGCGTTCGGCAACGACATTGCCGTAAAGCCCTATTTAAAGCAGTGTTTCCGGGATATTCACTCCGTTTTAAGTACCCATCGCGGCCGTTGGCTGAAAATCGGGGATCCTACGGCAAAAGGCAATCCCCGCCATCCGCTTTACGCTCCTTATGCATACGGGCTGACCGCCTTCGACGTTATCGGCTACATCGCAAAACTCCAATAAAAAAACTCCGCCGTCGGGCGGAGTTTTTCATTTTCAGTTGCCACCGTAATTGACCCGGTAGTCGAAGGCCGTACGCTGAGGAACGCCGCGCACCTTGCGGGGCGTCCATTTCCCCTTGCTGTTGCGGATGACGCGAATCATCTCCTTCGCCAGCTTGTCGTTGGGAGTCTGCACGACCTTGTCGATCGTGATCCGTCCGTCCGGCTCGACATAGAAGCGTACGTGCGCAACTCCGTCTACGCCCTTTTCCGTAAAGCGTTCGTCGTAACGGATACGCACTTTGGCCCATTCATGGAAACTCTTCTCCGGATTCCCGCCCATAAACAACAGCGGATCGGGATTCAGTGCCCGCTCGACCTTCTCGACGGGAATGCGGATCGTCATCCGCGAAGTGTAAGAGGCCGGACGCCCGTCCGCCGTGGTTGCAGGGTTCCATTTTCCGCCCAGGCGGGCATAGGCTTCTTTCAGCACCCGGCGTGTGGCGGCCGTTGCAGGAGCGAACTCCGCACGGTCGCGACCTTCGCGTGTATTGTCCATATACGTCCATTCGGCCGCATTTCCCGTTTTGTCAATGTGCAGGGCGATCCCTACGACCGGCGAGAGCGAGTCGGCCGGAATCTGCTGCTCGACGGCGATCTTTTCAGCCATAGCGGCCATGCGCGTCATGAAAACCTGAATTACGGCTCCGTCGAAACGGGGCGGCGTCAAATCCTGCGCGAAGGCCCCGGCCCAGCAGGCGACGATTGCACAGAGAGTCAATAAGATGTTTTTCATGCGATTATAGGTTTTAGTTAAGGCGTCGCTTTAAGCATTCCAGATACGCCACGAGGCTTCGGCCTGCTCCACGAACATCGTTCGTCCGTTCAGGATATGCGCCCCGCGCTGGCGGCCATAGTCGAGAAACTGCGTCAGCGGCGGATTGTAGACCAGATCGAGCAAATAGTGTTCCGGCGTGACATAGGCGTAGGGGATACGCGGCGCGGCATCGACATTGGGATAGGTCCCCACGGGCGATGCGTTGATAATCAGCCGACTGGTCTCCACGACTTCACAAGGCAGGTTGTCGTAGGTATAGTTGCCTTTCGACGCCTCGCGCGAAACCAGCGCAAAGGGAATGTCGCGTTCGGCAAGGGCGTACTGAACAGCCTGCGAAGCGCCTCCCGTGCCGAGCACCAAAGCCTGTTCCGGCACGGCGGTTCCCAATAACTCGTTCAATGCGGCCCGGAGACCGATAACGTCCGTATTATGCCCCGCGAGGCGTCCGTCCGCGCTGCGGCGGATGCAGTTGACTGCCCCGATAGCCTGTGCTTCGTGTGAAACCGAGTCCAAAAAGGCGATCACGTCGCGTTTATAAGGAATCGTGACGTTCAGCCCGCAGAGTTCCGGGACCCGGGCCAGCAGGCCGGGCAGGTCCTCGATCGAAGGCAACTCGTAAAGCGAATATTCACAATCGCTTATACCCTCCCTGTTAAACTTCTCCGTGAAGTAGGCCGCCGAAGCCGAATGGCCCAACGGACGACCGATCAGTCCGAAACGACGCATGGTTTATTTCTCCTCTTTTTTAACGATGATACGGGCCAGCAACTCGATGCCGTAGATAGCCAGGAATCCGACGGCGCAGAGCAAAATAGCCTGCACGAGCAGCGACGGCTGTCCCGTAAGTTGTTCGAACGCCCCGGGGGCAACGTTGTGCTGAACGAGCGGCTGTGCGACGCCATGACTGTCGAGGTAGGTCTCCACGGTCTCCTTCCAGGGCCAGACCTTGTTGAGC
Source organism: Alistipes montrealensis (assembly GCF_018362775.1). Lineage (GTDB taxonomy): Bacteria > Bacteroidota > Bacteroidia > Bacteroidales > Rikenellaceae > Alistipes > Alistipes montrealensis. The sequence goes on along the minus strand of NZ_JAGYXY010000003.1, from coordinate 128,603 downwards.
GAACCGACCATGAAACCCATCAGCACGGCCACCGTGATGTCGTGCAGGTGCTTGAGCAGCCAGGACAGCAGGTGTGAGAAAGAGATGATACCCGCCACGGCTCCGATGACGAAGACCGCGATAACGGGGATATTGAAGTCTCCGACGGCCTGCATGATGTACTGGTATTTACCCAGCAGCAGCAGGATGAAAGCCCCGGAGATGCCGGGCAGGATCATGGCGCAAATGGCAATGGCCCCGGACAGCATCACGAACCACCAGTCGTTGGGCGTTTCGGCGGGCGTAGCGACGGTAATCCACCACGCGGCGACGGCCCCGACGGCAAAGGCCAGGACAGTCCGCCAGTTCCAGTGTCCGATCTGCCGGGCGACAAGCACCGATGAAGCGATGATCAGACCGAAGAAAAACGACCAGATGGCAATAGGGTGGTAAGTCAGCAGATAGGTCATCAGCCGCGCCAGCGAGAAGATAGCAATGGCGATCCCCAGCAGCACGGGCAGCAGGAAACTGCCGTTGACATGTCGCCAGAACTCGCCGAGGCGGAGTTTCAGCAACAGTTTGAGCGCCGTGGCGTTGACGCTGCGAATCGAATCGAGCAATTCTTCGTAGATACCCGAGATAAAGGCGATCGTACCGCCCGAAACGCCGGGAACGACATCGGCCATACCCATGGCGCATCCTTTCAGTGCGAGTACGATGTACCGGGAGAAATTCATAGTCTGTTTGCGTATTTGGTTTTGCACGCAAAGATACGAATAAGCGAGGGCAAAAGCAAGCTTGCTTGCACTTTGCCGGGCGGGAGTATCTTCGGCGAAGTCAAAGGTAGCGATAAAAGGCGAAAGCCCGCAACCTGAAAATTAAGTTTTCATCAATTTTTCAGGCTATACGGCCGTTACGAAACAACCGCAGATGAATTTATCAGGCAAGGGCTTGCGGCTCAACGGATTTGCCCGTCTCCCGAAAGGCAGGACAGCATGCTCCCCGACCATAACCGAACAGGATGGCACAATGACAGGGATCGCCCCGGAGGCTGTTTGTGAAACAGCCGGAACCAGGGACTATTTCACCGGTTCGGGACACTCCTTCGAGCGGCGAATGAACTCGACGACTTCGTTCAGCCCTTCGGCGAATTTCGAGAAATCTTCCTTGTAAAGGAATATTTTGTGGCGGTCGTAACTTGACGTGCCGTCGGGGGCCGTGATTTTGCGGCTCTCGGTGATGGTCAGAAAGTAGTCGTCGCCGCGCGTGGAGCGGACATCGAAGAAATAGGTTCGTCGGCCCGCTTTTACGGCCTTGGAAAGAATCTGGTCTCCGTAATCCTCGCTTTCGCGACGGGGCTGGGTAGGGGGAAGCATAGGAGTCGTTTTTGGGTTAGTTTCAGTATATCAATTCGCATCTCGTATCAACGAATATACGAAAAGAAATGGAAATTTCCAAAAACAGAGACGCTATTTTTACGGCTCCAGGACGGGTTGTCCCGACTTGTCCCAATCTTCGAGAATCGCCACGGCCCGGGCATACGCAGGACTCATGGCCGGGTTAATGACCTGGAAATAAGCGCCAGTACCGAACAGGCGCTGGGCTGCGAGGGCCTTGAGCTGCATCCGCATCAGGGGTTCGGAAACGGCGAACCCTTCCGCATCGAACTTCACGCCCCGGGTTTCGCCGAGCGCCGTAAGGGCGTCGAGCACTTCGTCCGAAGGGGTATATCCCGCGTCGAACGCGCCGAAGGTCGTATAACGGCGCGAAAGGCTGTCACGCGATCCGTCGAGCCAGTCGCCCACGAAATCGGCCACGACGCCGCGGCGGATCAGTTCGGCGTAATAATTCGAATAGCCTGCCGTGTCGGCTTCGACAAGAACGTCGGGACGAATCCCGCCGCCGCCGTAAACCGTACGTCCGGTGCGAAGCGTGCGGTAAGCCGGAGCCTCCGCGTCGAGCGAATCGCGCGCAGCGTCGTCGTAGCGGCGCAGGTGGTCGAGGTAATATTCGCGGCGTTTGCCCTTTTCATAAGGCCGCTGAATAACGCGGCCCGAAGGAGTGTGGTAGCGAGCTACGGTAATACGCACGGCCGACCCGTCGGGCAGCCCGATCTGGCGCTGCACGAGTCCCTTGCCGAAACTCGGACGGCCTACGACCACGCCGCGGTCCCAGTCCTGCACAGCCCCCGCGACGATCTCCGAGGCCGAAGCCGACGACTCGTCGATCAGCACCACGAGGCGGTCCTTGAGGTCCTCGCCGTTGTTCTGGGCGCGGAACGACGAAGCCGGGACGGCGCGCCCCTCCGTAGAGACGATCACGGCCCCGCGCGGCAGGAAAAATCCCGCCATCTCGATCGCCTGCTCCAGCAGGCCGCCGCCGTTGCCCCTCAGGTCGAGGATCAGGCCTCCGGGTTTACCCAGTTTGCGGAAAGCCTCGGTAAATTCCTCCATCGTGGTACGGCCGAAACGGTTGACCTTGATGTAGCCGATGTCGTCGGCGACCTTGTAGGAAGCATCGACGGTGTTCAGGGGAATTTTGTCACGGACGATCACGAAATGAAGCTGCCCGGGCGTACCGTGGCGCACAACGTCGATCTCGACCTTCGTGCCGGTCTTTCCGCGCAGGTATTTGGGCACGTCGGCACGTCCCATACCCACGGAACTCAGCGTATCGATGCGCACGATACGGTCGTTGGCACGCACGCCGACCCGTTCGGCAGGGCCTCCGGCGATGGTGTTGACCACGATCACCGTGTCGCGCAGCACGTTGAACTCCACACCGATGCCGCTGAATTCGCCGTCGAAACTCTCCTGCACGCCTTTCATCTCCTCGGCTCCGATATAGGCCGAGTGGGGGTCGAGCTCTTCGAGCATGCCCGTGATGGCTCCTTCGACGACGGGTTTCATGTCCACGTCATCGACATAAAGGCCCGAAAGATAACGGAAAACCTGCGCGAACTTCTGGAGTTGGCGCACGTCGTCTTCGTTCTGCGCCGCGAGGGGCAGGACGGAAAGGGTAGCGAGTATGACGAACAATCGGCGCATGGCGTAATGATTTTAGGGGTTTAACCCGGGCGGTCCGGAATACCGTCAAAGACCGCATTTACCCCCGCCCGGGATTTGTCGCCGCAGTGGACGAAAGCGGCGTTGAGTGTCTTTATTGAACCGCTCCGGCCAGTTCGGCAAAGGCCACCTGGCGCTGTTCGCCCGAGCGCATGTCCTTGACGGTTGCGGCTCCGGACTCCAGCTCCTGCGATCCCACGATCACCACGTAGGGGATGCCGCGGCGGTTGGCGTATTCCATTTGCTTCTTCATTTTACCCGCTTCGGGGTAGATTTCGGCGGCGATTTCACGGCCGCGCAAATCGCGCAGCAACGGCAGCACGGCGGCCTCCTCCTCGGCGCCCAGGTTGACGAACAGCACCCGGGTCGAGCAGTTGACATCCTCGGGGAAAAGCCCGAGGCCCGTCATCACGTCGTAGATGCGGTCCGCGCCGAACGAGATGCCCACGCCCGACATGTTGGGCATACCGAAGATGCCCGTCAGATCGTCGTAACGGCCGCCGCCGCAGATCGAGCCGATGGCGAAATCGAGGGCCTTGACCTCGAAAATCGCTCCCGTATAGTAGTTCAAACCGCGTGCCAGCGAAAGGTCCAGCTCGACCGTAAGGTCGATACCCAACCGATCGACATAGCCGAAAACGGTTTCCATCTCTTCGATGCCTTTCATGCCCGTCTCCGAGACGGAAAGAACATCGCGCAGTTGTTTAATCTTCTGCAAATTATCGCCGCTCAGTTCGAGTATCGGTTGAAGTTTGTCGACAGCCTCCTGCCCCAATCCGCGCTCCATCAGTTCGGCCTTCACGTTGTCCAGTCCGATCTTTTCGAGTTTGTCGATGGCGATGGTAATATCCATCATCTTGTCGGCGTGGCCGATGGCCTCGGCGATGCCGAACAGGATCTTGCGGTTGTTCATCTTCAGTGCGACACGGATGCCGAGGGCCTTGAAAACCCGCTCGACGATCTCGATCAGCTCGACCTCGCACAGCAGCGACCGCGTGCCGATCACGTCGACATCGCACTGGTAAAACTCACGGTAACGGCCCTTCTGAGGGCGGTCGGCGCGCCATACGGGCTGAATCTGATAGCGTTTGAAGGGGAACGTCAGTTCGCCCTGGTGCTGCACGACGTAACGTGCGAAGGGGACCGTGAGGTCGTAGCGGAGCCCTTTTTCGCAGATTTTCGATGCGTTGCGCACCTCCTCGTCCGAAAGGCCCGCGGCGTAGTCGCCCGAATTGAGAATCTTGAACAGGAGTTTGTCGCCCTCGTCGCCGTATTTGCCCAGCAGGGTCGAAAGGTTTTCCATCGACGGGGTTTCCAGCGGCGCAAAGCCGTAAGAGCGGAAGACCCGGCGAATCGAATCGAAAATATATTGGCGGCGCATCATCTCCGCAGGGGAGAAGTCGCGCGTGCCTTTGGGAATGGAAGGTTTCTGTGCCATTGTATATTTATGCCATTAATTTCTTGTAACGTACGCGGTGGGGCGCCGTATCGCCGCCCTGCGCCTTCTTCCAGGCCTCGTACTCCGAGTAGGAACCTTCGTAGAAGACCACCTTCGAATCGCCCTCGAACGAGAGGATATGCGTGGCGATACGGTCGAGGAACCAACGGTCGTGCGAGATCACAACGGCACAGCCCGCGAAGTTTTCGAGACCTTCCTCCAGGGCGCGCAGCGTGTTCACGTCGATGTCGTTGGTCGGCTCGTCCAACAGCAGGACATTGCCTTCCTCCTTCAACGCAAGAGCCAGGTGCAGACGGTTCCGCTCGCCGCCCGACAGCATGCCGCACTTCTTCTCCTGGTCGGCGCCCGAGAAGTTGAAACGGGCCACATAGGCGCGGGCGTTGACCTGCCGGTTGCCCAGCGTCATGAGGTCCAAACCGCCTGAGATCACCTCGAAGACCGTTTTTTCGGGGTCGATCGACTTGTGCTGCTGGTCCACATAGGCCAGTTTTACGGTCGGCCCCACGCGGAACGAACCGCTCGTAGGCTCTTCGAGGCCCATGATCATCCGGAAGAGGGTAGTCTTACCCGTTCCGTTGGGACCGATCACGCCCACGATACCCGCAGGGGGCAGCGAAAACTCCAGCCCTTCGTACAGTACGCGGTCGCCGAAGGCTTTCGAAACCTCGTGGGCCTCGATCACCACGTCGCCCAGACGCGGACCGTTGGGAATGAAGATTTCGAGCTTCTCCTCCTTCTGCTTTGTATCCTCGTTCATCATCTTGTCGTAAGCCGACAGACGGGCCTTCGACTTGGCGTGGCGGCCCGAAGGCGACATGCGCACCCACTCCAACTCGCGTTCGAGGGTCTTGCGGCGCTTCGACTCCTGCTTCTCTTCCATGGCCATGCGGGTGGTCTTCTGGTCGAGCCAGCCCGAGTAGTTGCCCTTCCAGGGAATGCCTTCGCCACGGTCGAGTTCGAGAATCCACCCGGCGACATTGTCGAGGAAATATCGGTCGTGGGTCACGGCGATTACCGTACCCTTGTACTGCTGGAGGTGCTGTTCGAGCCAGTCGATCGACTCGGCGTCGAGGTGGTTGGTCGGCTCGTCCAGGAGCAGCACGTCGGGCTGCTGCAACAAGAGGCGGCACAGGGCCACGCGGCGGCGTTCGCCGCCCGAGAGGTGCTTGACCGATTCGTCGGGATCGGGACACCGCAGGGCGTCCATCGCGCGTTCCAGCACGCTGTCCAGTTCCCAGCCGTTGCACTGGTCGATCTTCTCGTACAGCTCGCCCTGACGGTCGATCAGTTTGGCCATCGCGTCGTCGTCCATCGGCTCGCACATCTTCATGTTGATCTCCTCGTACTCCTTGAGCAGAGCGACCGTAGCCGCACAGCCCTCCTCGACGATCTCGCGGACCGTCTTCGTGTCGTCGAGTTTGGGTTCCTGCTCCAGGTAACCCACCGTATAGCCCGGCGAGAAGACCACTTCACCGTCGAAGTTCTTGTCCAGTCCGGCGATGATCTTCATCAGGGTCGATTTACCCGAACCGTTCAGGCCGATGATGCCGATCTTGGCGCCGTAGAAAAAAGAGAGGTAGATGTTGTTGAGCACCCGTTTCTGGTTGGTGAAGGTCTTGCTTACGCCGACCATCGAAAAGATGATTTTTTCGTCTGCCATATCTGTGTTTGAATTGTTCGAAAAAAGGATTCTTGCAAAGATACAACGAAAATCCGTAATATCGGCGTTTTGCACAGCGGAATATTTCATCCCGATTCCGCTCCTTTCGCCCCAAAGCCAACCAACCGTCGACGCGGGGCAGGCCCGATAAAAAAGCCGCACCCTTTGCAGGATGCGGCCGGTCGTCGTGTCGTATGCGACTAATAGTTCTCTTTCTTGGGCTCGAAATAGGCCTGGGGGTGCTTGCACGCGGGGCAGAGCTTCGGAGCCTCCTCGGCCTCGATGATGAAACCGCAGTTGCGGCACTGCCACCAGATTTTGCCGTCGCGCTTGAAGAAGTTGCCGTCCGTCAGGCGGCTCAGCAGCTTCAGGTAGCGGCGCTCGTGCTCGGCCTCGACGGTCGAAATCATCTTGAACGCCGTAGCGATCTCCATGAAGCCCTCCTCTTCGGCGACCTTGCCGAATTCACGGTAGAGTACGTCCCACTCCTCGTTCTCGCCCTTGGCGGCAGCGAGCAGGTTCTCGGCCGTCGTACCGATGGGGCCGGTGGGGTAGCTGGCCGTGATCTCCACGTCGCCGCCCTCGAGGAACTTGAAGAAACGCTCGGCGTGCTCCTTCTCCTGCTCTGCGGTCTCGGCGAAAACGCCTGCTATCTGCTCGTAGCCCTCTTTTTTGGCTTTGCTTGCGAAAAATACGTAACGGCTGCGTGCCTGGCTTTCACCGGCGAATGCCTTCAGCAGATTCTGTTCGGTGCGTGTGCCTTTGATGCTCTTTTCCATAATCTTATATTGTTTAATGTGTGTGCGTTTTTACTGTTACAAAGATAACAATTTCCGGAAACAATCTCCAAAAAAATCCCATCGTTTCTTCCTATGGGACTATTCGGTTTACCTATAAGCCGTTTCCGGTCAGTGCGTCGAAGTCGTCGCGGAACGTGCGGTAGGCCGCGGGCAGCGCCATGGTGTCGGCGGCTTCGGGCGTCAGGATGCGGTAACCCGGTACGCCGACCCACACGGGCGTCGTTTCGAGCCGGTAAGTCATCCGCCCCTCGGGATGCCGGACGGCTTCGACGGCGGCCACCAGTCCGCCGTCGGTGTAACGGCGGCGCTGGCCCGAAACGAGGTTGCCCAGCGAATAAAGCACCAGGTGCGACGAATCGGCCGTCCAGGGCTGAATCACATGCGGATGGCTCCCGACCACCACGTCGGTTCCGTGACGACGCAAAAATGCGGCCAAACTCCGCTGTGCGGCATTCTCGCGCCGCTGGTACTCGTCGCCCCAGTGGACGCACGCGACAATGAAATCGACCCCGGCGGTGCGCGCCGCCGCAAGATCCGCGGCAATGCGTACGGTGTCGATCAGGTTCACGATCGTGCCCTTCGGGACGGGCATGCCGTTGGTTCCGTAGGTGTAGTTCACGATCGCCAGCCGCATGCTGCAATACGTGAGGTAGAGCGGATTATTCGCCCTGTAATCAACGCTGTCCGCAAACACACCCGTGTGACGTATTCCACAGCGGTCCAACTCCTCGATGCTCGTGCGGATACCCTCGGCCCCGCCGTCGCAGCAGTGGTTGTTGGCCAGTACGGCGACATCCACACCGGCGTCGCGCAGGGCGTCGGCCAACGCCACGGGCGACCGGAAGAGCGGATAGCCCGTATAAGTATTTCGGCGCGTGAGGGTGGTTTCGAGGTTGACGACAGCCAGGTCGGCGGCCTTTATACGGGGTTCGAGCGCCCGGAAAACGGGTTCGTAGTCGAATCCGTCGCCGCGGCGCACGGCGTTGACCTGCGGCATGTGCTGCATCACGTCGCCGCCGAAAAACAGCCGCATCCGCCGGGGCGGCGGCACGGAGCCCGGTCCCGTCCAGCCGGCAGGCGGGGGAGGCGAGAACTGCACGGGGCCTCCCGCGGGCGTACAACACGTCGCGGCGAACGTCAGGGCGATCAGGATATGTATTCGACGTATTCGCATGGTAATTGCGGTGTAAAGTTACGCTAAAAAAGAATCCATGCACAATTTCAAGGGTATATTTTACGCCGTAGTCTCTTCGGCGACCTTCGGGCTGGTCCCGCTGTTCTCGATTCCGCTCCTGCAGGCAGGCATGGCGTCGCCGGCAATCCTTTTCTACCGCATGCTCATCGCAGCGCTGATGACGGGGGCCGTGGTGCTTTTCACGCGGCGCACCCTGCGTATCCCGGGACGCGACGCCGCCGTGCTGGCCCTGCTGGCCGTGATGTATGCCGCCACGGCGCTGGGCCTGCTCCGCTCCTACGACTACATCCCGAGCGGGGTGGCTACGACCGTAAATTTCCTCTATCCGCTGGTGGTGACGCTCGCGATGACGCTCTTTTTCCGCGAACGCAGTTCGGTGTGGATCGCCGTCGCCGTCTTCATCTCACTGGTAGGCGTAGCCCTGCTGGCCTGGGGCGACGCCGGGCAGAACGATCCGGCCCGCGGACTGGCATTCGCCGCGATGACGGTCGCGACCTATGCCGTCTACATTATAGGCGTGATGAAAAGCCGGGCTGCGAGGCTCGATCCGCTGGTCGTGGCGTTTTACGTGTTGATCTTCTCGGCGGTCCTGTTCCTCGTTTACGCCCTCGCGAGTTCGGGCTTAGAGGTAGCCGGGACATGGCCGGCATGGCGCAACCTGCTGTTGCTGGCGTTACTGCCGACGGTGCTTTCGAACCTCACCCTCGTGCTGGCCGTCCAGCGGATCGGGCCGACGATGACCTCGATCCTGGGGTCGATGGAGCCGCTGACGGCGGTGCTGGTCGGGGTAGTGCATTTCGGCGAGCAATTCTCGTTCGACGACACGATAGGGCTGATCCTCGTCGTCACGGCTGTCGTCATCGTCATTCTCCAAACTCCGCAGGCATCGCCCTGTCCCCGGACCGATACGCCCGCGCAGAGGCGGGAATAACCGCTATTTGCGGTTGGGATTTTTGGGGAACCAGCCCTTGGCGACACGCTCGCGCTGTTCGAACAGTTCGCCGATCGACCAGAGCGACGAAGCGCCCCACACGGCCAGCAGCGTCGACCAGAGGATGTGCCGCACGGCAATCGAACCGATGATCGCGGCGATGCCCATCACCAGGAACAGCCACCAGATTTTCACGCCGAAATAGTATTCGCCCTTGGTGACCATCGGGTGAAAGATGCCGATGATCAGAAAGGTAGCTATGCCGATGACGATGCCCGTCAGATTGTATTGCGCTAAAAATTCCATTTTATTTTCGGTTTTGAATTTGGCAAATATACGAAACCCGTCCGGTTCGCGTCCCGTCAGGACTCCCCGGGCTGCGAATCCCGGTCGGAGGAGCGCTGGTAGGCCCGCAGTCCGAATTGGGGAAGGACGGCGAACAAGTGGTCGAAAACAGCCCCCTGAACCCTTTCGTAGGTGACCCAGTCCGTCTCCCGGGTGAAGCAGTAAACCTCGATCGGAATGCCTTCGGGGGTGGATTGGAGCATGCGGACCATCTGCATCAGGTCGGGATGGATGCCCGGGTGATTTTTTATATAACGCGCCGCATACTCCCGCAGCGCGTAGAGGTTGACGACGGGTTCCGCACTGTCAGTAACCTCGGCCAATCCGATTTTGCGAAGCCTCGCCAACTCGTCCTCCGAACAGACGCGCACCGAACTCGCATCGATCAGCAGCGACCGTTTGATGCGCCGTCCGCCGCTGTCCCACATGCCCCGCCAGTTCTGGAACGAATCGCTGACCAGCGCATAGGGAGGGATCGTAGTGATGGTCTTATCGAAATTCTGCACCTTGACCGTCGTCAGCGTCACCTCCGTGACGTAACCGTCGGCGCCGTATTTGGCCATCGTGATCCAGTCGCCGGGGCGCAGCATGTCGTTGGCCGAAAGCTGTACGCCCGCGACAAGTCCCAGGATACTGTCCCGGAAAATCAGCATGATGATGGCCGCCGAGGCGCCCAGTCCGGCCAGGATAGTCGTGGCGTCGCGGCCGATGAGGATGCTGATGATGAGAATGCCCCCGACACAGACCGCCAGCAGTTTGATCATCTGGTAAACGCCTTTCAGCGGACGGTTGCGCAGGGTTTCGTGCTGGCTGGAGATGTCGTAGAGCGTATCGAGGAACGCCCCGATGAGCTGCAGGAAAACGACGATAAAATAGGTCAGGCAGCCTTTGTGCAGAACGTCGAGCAGCAGGGGCATGTCGTAAAAGGCGGCCCGGAGCAGAACGTACCAGACGACGGGCGGGATCAGCCGCGCGGCGGAGCGCATCACCTTGTCGCTGAAAAGGTAGTCGTCCCAGGTCACTTTGGTCCGGGCGCTGATTTTTTGCAGGGCCGGGACGACCAGACGGCGGAACAACATCGTCGTCACATAGGCGACGAGGAGTATTCCGAGCACAATGATCGACTTGGCGGTCAAGCCGATATAGGCTTCGTTCCATCCGCATTCCGTCAGCCAGCCGGCTATCGTATCGTTGAGTTCTCCCATACTTCAGTCAATTAGTCCGATGGCAAAGATAACAAAATTCCGGTCGGTTGCCGCCGGGGAGCGGAGAAAGAAAACCGGAGGCGGGGCCTTGACGGCTGCGGTTGAGCTTATTTTAGATTGGTCGGACGTTCCGCACGGCCGCCCCCGGAAGAAAAAAGGACCGGCGGCAGCTTATTCTATGAAGAATCAGAAAGCAGTGACGCAACATCCAGCCGCCGGTCCGTATGCCGGGCCGGCGCTTTCGAAAAAAGAAAGGCGCAGGCCCCAAGATACCCATACTCACGTGAAGGCCTGCAACAGCCCATGTCGAATACAGATACAAGGAACCCACGCCCGTAACGCGCAGTTTCGATAAAAAAGCAGGTAACTCCCCGTCGCCGGGCCGTGGGCCGACAACTCGCGGAGCATCCTTGCACCTTTGCCTCGACATTTGAAAGTTGCAGTTTTCACGTGAAGCAAAGCAAACAATCCGCACACAGGCGAATCGTCAAGACAAAGGTAGTAAAAAAAACGCCCCGTGCAACAGTCGGGCCGTTTTTTCGGTCCGAAGGGGATTCGTTGTACTTTTAGAGGCACAGGATGAAACCGCAGTCTGCGACTGCTGTTCTCTGCCGCTTTTTGATCGGCAATTAACCGCAGCTTTCAGCCGCGGGGATTCTTTGTACTTTTGGTGGCAAAAGTACCAAAACCTGCGTCTTCGCCGCGAAGTGTTGCCGCTTTTTGGTCGGCTATTAACCGCGGCTTTCATCCGCGGGCTTTCGTTGTACTTTTGATGTCAAAAGTACCAAAACCATCCGCATGTCGTTCTCCGCGGGATCGTCTTCCGGCCCGTGCTGAGCGGGCGCAGTAAGATCGAGCCTTTACAGCCTCCCGCTCCGGGCGCACGGGTCCTCAGCCGCTCTTTTCCCGCTCCGAACGAGAATGCGGACCTCTCACGCCGCCAACGGCGGCGAATGATCCCGACTTGATGCCGTAGCCGTAATACGCAGGGCGGACTAAAAGCGCGAGCGAAGGGGACGGTTTGTTTACAAACCCGCGAATAGTCGCCCGGAGCCAGCGTTAGGCCGCCCGAAGTAGGCGGAGGCATCTGTCGGAGAGTTTTTGGTACTTTTTGCGGCCAAAAAGTACATAAAAACCCCGCGGATGAATTCGCAAAAAAGGCGGTTCCCGAAGAAACCGCCCGAAAAATACTCCATACTATTTATTATACAGCATCGTCAGAAACTGTATTGCAGCATCACGTTCACCCGGTTGGCGTGACCCTTGTCGTCGTTCATGTCCTTGCGCGAACCGTAAAGATACTCGCCGGCCACCTTGCAGCGCGGGGTGATCGAATAGAAGATATTGCCGAAGATGTAGTCGCCCTGCTTATACTGGTCGTCGGCATAGAAACCGTGGCTGCGCTGCACGCGGACCATCGAATAACCGCCCGAGATAAACAGCCGCCGGGTCAGGTTGATCTGGGCTGCGGCCTGCCATCCCCACATCGGCATCGTCTGGATCTGGTCGGCATTTTCCGGATTGGGCGTGAAGTCGAGCCCCGAACCGGTCAGGTCCTGGATGTAAGGGGTGATGCCCTTGCCGTAAACGCCGTTCATGAAGAGTTGCAGGGGGCGCGCTACCTTGATCGTGCCGCTGAACTGTACGCCCCAGCCCAACAGCGAGGTGTTATTGCCCGTGCGGAGGTTGTGGAGGTACATGTTGCGCACGACGCCCGAAGCGCGGATGTGGCTGTCGCGGTTGGCGCCCCAGGCATACTGGAAGTAGGCCGGGAAGTCGGGAACGCGCTGCTTCAGGGTGGCGAAATTGTCGTCGTACGTGCCGCTCACCTGGGGCATTTCGGCCGCAACGCCGAATTTGAGGTGGTTGTTCGCAAAGGCGTGCTCGTAGCGGATCATCGTCGCGAAGTTGAAATTATAGGCGTTGGGACCCTGGAAGTCGATGGTCGTCGGGGCTGCCGAAAGGTCGCAGAAAGTCGTCACGTCGCGGCCCAGCGTAAAGCCCAGAAACGATACGTAAGCCGACCGCAGGCGGGGCGTATAGCTGCCCTCGGCGCCGCCGCGGAAGTCGGCGTCCATGAATACGACCACGCGGCCCAGTGCACGGGTGTTGGTGATGGCCTTCAGGAAAAGACGCGAGGTCGAAGCGTCCATCATCAGTTTCTGCTTGGTGTCGTAATTGCCGTGGACGGGGATGTCGTAGGTCACGAAGTCGATATTGTCGACGCTGCCGTCGAAATCGTAGCCCGCACGAAGGCTGACGAAGCCGCCCAGCGAGAACGAGAACCGGTTGTTCTTCGTGGCGAAGACGAACTGGGGTTTCTCAACCTGCTGGAAACCGGGACGGTGCGTGTCGATATAGTCCTGCGTGGCATTGTCCATCGCCATGCGGTTGAGCGCCGCCGCCTGCCGCATGGCAGCCGGTCCGTAGTAGATGGTGTCCACCTCCTGCGCGGAGATCAGGTAGACCGTAGGAGAATACTCGCCCCGCATGGCCTTGCGTTCGAAGCGTTGCGCCGATGCGGAACCCGCAAGCAGCAGAGCCACAATCAGAAGTCGAAATGTTTTCATAAGCTGAATAAATTTGGTTTATACGAATGTTCTTGCTCGTTCTCAGTGAGTTAAAACTCACCGGAAAAATCAGCAAGTTGTATGCCAAAGGGTCGGTGCGAATAACAAAATTTACTATCTTTGCAGACATAAATAAAAGGTATATATGCTGTTTTTAATGACTTTGTTCCTCTCCCTGCTGGCTATTGCCGCCGACTGCGTCCATTTTTACCGTCGCCGTCGGCGCAAAAACCCCGCAAGCCGTACGCTCATCGCATGGATTGTCGTGACCGACGCCCTGCCGGTCATTTCGTCGGTCATCAGCGCCCTGAGCCGCGACAACGGAACGGGATTGATGTACGTCTACATGTGGCTGTTCTGGGGATGGATCATAACGGTCCTGCCGCGCCTTGCATTCTACGTTTTCAACTTCATACACCTGCGCCGCACGGGATACGCCGTCGCCGGGGCATTGGTCCTTTTCTTCCTCTGGGGCACGACCTGGGGCCGTACGCGCATCCATGTAAACCGGGTGGAAATCTGTTCCGAACGCATTCCCGAAGCCTTCGACGGCTACCGGTTCGTTCAGATTACGGACACGCACGTCGGAACGCTCGTCCGTTCCGGACGCGAACTGACGCGGCTGGCAGACAGCGTGAACGCCCTGCGGCCCGACGCCGTGTTCTTCACGGGCGACCTGGTGAACATCCGCGCCGAAGAGCTCGACGAGCGCGTCATGGCGCTCCTGCGGCGGATCGAAGGTCCGGTGTGGTCGGTCACGGGCAATCACGACGTGGGAACTTACATCAAGGATTCGGTGCGTTTTCCGGCGGCCGACGAGGCCCGCGAGGTGGTTGCGCGCCAGCGGTCGATGGGGTGGAACGTACTGGAAGATACGACCGTCTACCTGCGGCGCGGCGCCGACAGCATTTCGCTCACGGGGCTGTCGTTCGATCCCGCGCTGCGCGAACGCCGCCACGACCGCGACCTGCCGGGCACAGCGATTCCGTCGGCCTACAACGGTATTCCGGATTCGCTCTACAACATCACCCTCGTGCACATTCCGCAGCTCTGGGAACAGATCGTGGAGGCCGGCTACGGCGATCTGACGCTTGTGGGGCACGTACATTCGATGCAGTTCAAAATCCGCCCCTGGGGCCGCGGATGGTCGCCTGCAGAGTGGATTTACAAACACTGGAGCGGCCGTTACGACTCGGGCCGCCACACACTTTATGTCAACGACGGCACGGGATATGTTGCATATCCGATGCGGCTGGGCGCATGGCCCGAAGTCACCCTGTTTACCTTGAGGTGTAAAACGAACTAAATTCCGGCAACGGCCGGATTACATAAAACCGATACGCCGAACCTGCGTTATATGCGAATAACACTCTCTTTTGCCACGACGGCCGACGGCTACCTGGACGACAACACCCCCCGGCGGCTGATGATCTCGACTCCCGAAGACTGGGAAGCGGTGCTTCGCCTGCGCGCCGAACACGACGCCATCCTGGTGGGAGCCGAAACGCTGCGCCGCGATAATCCGGCACTGCTCCTGCGCGATCCTGCGGCCCGCGAACGGCGGACGGCGAGGGGGCTGCGCCCCGACCTGACGAAAGTCACCGTCACCCGCTCGGGAGAACTCGCTCCCGCCCTGCGGTTCTTCACGGAAGGGGATGCGGACCGCTATGTTTTTTCACAGTCTGAAATGCCCGATTTAAAGGATATTGCGGAGGTTATATCAACCGAAGGTTCAATTACGGCGGCCTTTATCGTCACCGAACTCGAAAAGCGCGGGATCGAAAGCCTGCTGGTCGAAGGGGGAGCCGCGATCCTCGGCATGTTCCTCGCCGAAGGGATGGCCGACACGGTGCGCCGGGCGGTCAACCCGCAGTTAACGCTGGGGCAGGAGAAGGGTGGCACGCGGTTCGATTTCGAGGTTCCGGAAGGAGCCCGATGCCGGCACGAAAACCTCGGCGGCATGGAGGTTGCGACCTGTGTGCTGCACCCCGACACCTCGGCCGAAGACCGCCGCTACCTGGCGCTGGCAGTCGCCGAGGGATTCCGCTGTACGCCCGGCCCCGGTTCCTATTGCGTCGGGGCTGTAATAGTACTTCCCGACGGACGGACTTTCACGGGCTACACCCACGAAACGTCGCCCACGCACCACGCCGAACAGGAGGCGATCCGCAAGGCCCTCGATGCGGGCGCAGAGTTGCGCGGGGCGGCGATTTACTCCTCGATGGAGCCCTGTTCGCAGCGGAAAAGCGAACCCGAGAGCTGCACGCGGCTGATTCTGCGCCACGGATTCGCACGCGTAGCCTTTGCGTCGTACGAACCCGACCGTTTCGTCTGCTGCCGCGGGGCGCAGACACTGCGCGAAGCAGGGGTGGACGTGCGGGTTTACCCCGAAATGGCCGGGGGAGTACGTGAGGCCAATGCGCATCTGTGGTGATGAAACAGGCGCAATTTGTGTCCATAAGGGCCTAAAAATGTCCTAAATGCCGGCACAGCAGCAGAAGATATTGCAAGAAAATCTATATTTGCCGAATAAACGCATGAATACTATGAAAATAGCAGTCAAGATCGCCTTCATGGCGGCGGCGATGGCCCCGGCGGCAATGTCCGCACAGGAGACCGGGCAGATGCTCTCGCTCGACGAAGCGATCGCCGTCACCCTCACGGAGAACCCTGCGCTGAAGGCCGCCGCCTATGAGGAGCGCGCCGCCCAGCAGGAACGCCGCGCGGCTATCGGTCTCCGCATGCCGCAGATCAACGTCTCGGGTGCATACGCCTATATGGCCAAGGACATCGGATTCGATTTCAACGACCTGAAAGGTCCGGCCAAGGACCTCGCGGGCAAAGTGCTGGGTAGCGGCCTGATTACCGACCCGGCCATTATCCAGGGCATCCAGGGGCTTCTGAACCCGATGATGGGTGCCGACTGGTTCCTCAAGGTGCAGGACCAGAGCCTGGGATTCGTGGGCGGCGAAGTGACCGTTCCGATCTGGATGGGCGGCAAGATCAACGCCGCGAACCGCGCTGCGAAGATCAACGAGAAAACAGCCGTCGAGCAGGGCAACCAGACCCGCAACGCGCTGATATCCGAATTGGTGGAACGCTATTTCGGCCTGGCTCTCGCCACGCAGGTCGTCGAGGTGCGCCAGCAGGTGGTGGACGGGGTGCGCAAACACCTCGAGGACGCCCGGGCCCTCGAGAAGAACGGCATGATCGCCCAGACCGAACGCCTCTACGTGGAGTTCAAGATGGCCGAGGCCGAGCGCGAACTGGCAAACGCCAAACTGCAGGCCGAAACCATTGCCAGCGCCCTGTCGAACACGCTGGGACGCGAAAACGACTGGCGTCCGGTGACGGCGATGTTTATCCTCGGAAAAGTCGAGGAACTCGCTTATTACCAGGACCTCGCACAGACGCGCAACCCGCTGCTGAGCCAGGTGTCGCTCAAGCGCGAACTGGCGCAGGAGGGCGTACGCGCCCAGCGCGCCAACTTCCTGCCGCAGGTGGCAGCCATCGGCGGCGGATCGTTCTACAACTACCAGGTGGCAGGGCTCGTGCCCCGCTGGGCCGTAGGCGTGGGCGTCAACATCAAGATTTTCGACGGACTGAACCGCGAATACAAATACTCGGCGGCCAAGCAGACCGTACGCCGCGTGGGTGAATTGCAGAACAAGGCCGGGAAAGACATTTCGGTGCTGGTGGAGAAACTCTACAACCAGATGATGAACTACCGCAACCAGATGACCTCGATCGACTCGTCGCTGAAATTCGCAGAGGAATACCTGCGGATGAAAAACGCCGCATTCCTCGAAGGGATGAGCTCTTCGTCGGATCTGATCGACGCCGAACTGAACCTCGCGGGCGTCCGCACCGAGCGTTTGCAGGCCGCCTACAACTACGACCTGCTGCTGGCCCAACTGCTCGAAGCGGCTGGTATCAGCGACGAATTTCCGGCCTATGCGCGCCGCAACGACGCACAGGCGATCCATTTCGCCCCGCTGAAAACGGATTTATAGGAGGGTAGAGATTCCTCCGACCCGGCTCCCGAAGCCCCCACAAACGAAATTATAAAGACAGCAAACGATATGAAACGAAGCAACGTAATCGGAATCTTAGCGGCCGCAGCGGTCATCGTCCTCTCGGTCGTACTGATCAGCTGGTACCTCACCAAACGGACCCCGACGCTGATTCAGGGCACGGTGGAGTGCACCACCTACAAGGCCTCGTCGAAGGTCCCGGGCCGCATCGACGACATGAAGGTCGCACAGGGCGACCGCGTGGAGAAGGGACAACTCCTCTACACGCTTTCGACGCCCGAACTGGAGGCTAAACTCCAGCAGGCCGAAGCCGTGAAGAGCGCAGCCGCCGCATTGGACGCCGCGGCCCTCGCCGGGGCCCGCGTGCAGCAGATCGAGGCCGCCATGAACATGTGGCAGAAGGCGCAGGCCGGGCTGGAACTGGCACGCAAGACCTATGAGCGCGTGCAGAACCTCTACAACGACGGGGTAGTTCCGGCACAGAAGCTCGACGAAGCCACGGCCAACTACAAGGCCATGGAAGCGACGGCCCTGGCCGCCAAGGCGCAGTACGACCTGGCGACGGACGGCGCCCGCAAGGAGGACAAGGAGGCTGCCGCAGCCCGCGTCCGCCAGGCCGAAGGAGCCGTGAGCGAAGTCGAGTCGTACATCAGCGACGCGATGGTTTATTCGCCCGTGACGGGTGAAATCTCGACGATCATCGCCGAACAGGGCGAGCTGGTCGGCAGCGGTTATCCGGTGGTCGCCATCCTCGACATGAGCGACATGTGGGTGACGTTCAACATAAAAGAGACGCTGCTTCCGGGCCTGAAGATGGGAACCCGCATGAGCGGATACGTCCCGGCGCTGGACAAGGATGTGGAGTTCGAAGTGACCTACATCTCGCCGCAGGCCGATTTCGCAACGTGGTCGGCGACCCGCACGCAGGGCGGTTTCGACATCCGCACCTTCGCCATCAAGGCCAAAGCCGTTTCCGAAGCGGAGAACATGCGCCCCGGCATGAGCGTACTCGTCGACTGGGACCAAATCGGGAAGTAAGCGATGCCCGGATTCCTGCACAATACCTACGCCGTAATGCGGCGCGAGTTGGGCCGACTGACACACCAGCCGATGTATTTCGTGCTGATGATCATCCTGCCCGTGGTGTCGTTCGCGTTTTTCGCCCTGCTGTTCAACCAGGGTGCGATCCGCAACATCCCGATCGCCGTCCTGGACGAGGACAACACGACGCTCTCGCGCAAGGCCGTGCAGATGATCGACGACACCCCGACGGCGATGGTGGCCTACGGCATTCAGGGCATGGACGAGGGCGAACGGCTGATGCGCGAAGGGAAGATCATGTGTATCGTGCAGATTCCGGCCTTCTTCGAAAAGAACATCCTGAGCAACAGCCAGACCCACCTCGAAAACTATGTTTCGGGGACGAACATCACGGTCAACGGCCTGTTGTCGAAAGACATACAGACCGCCGTGACGACCTTTACGGCCGGCATCCAGCTCCAGGTGCTCATGAAACAGGGGCTTACGCAGCGGCAGGCCATGGCGCAGCTGATGCCCGTACGTTTCGATAAACACGTGCTCTTCAATCCGCATATCAACTACGGCTATTACCTCTCGCCGAGTTTCATGCCGATGATGCTGATGATCTTCGTCGTGATGGTGACCGTCTTCGCCATCGGCACGGAACTCAAGCACGCCACGGCGCGCGAATGGCTCGGCACGGGCAACGGATCGGTGGTGGCGGCGCTGCTGGGCAAGGTACTGCCCATCACGGCGGTGATGTTCATGATCTCGCTGGTGATGCTCCTTATCAATTTCAAGATCGTGGGCACGCCCCTGAACGGCAGCCTCACGGTCATCCTCGTCGGCACGCTGCTGTTTATCCTCAGCTACCAGTCGATCTCGGTGCTGATCGTCTCGCTGCTCGCGAACCTGCGCCTGTCGCTTTCGATCGGCGGCGGATATTCGGTGCTGGCCTTTACCTTTTCGGGACTGACGTTCCCGATCATGGCCATGTGGGAGCCGATGCAATGGGTGAGCAAGATTTTTCCGTTCACCTTCTACACCGACATCTTCGTCGACCAAATGCTGCGCGGAACCCCGTGGGTCTACTCGCTGCCCGACCTCTGTTACATGTCGCTGTTCATCGTTTTACCGCTCCTGTGCCTGCCGCGCCTGAAAAAGGTATGCACGGAGGAAAAATTCTGGGGGAGATTGTAATATGAGCCGATTCACACGACAAACAACTTCCTACTGGCAGCAATTCGGAACGGTCATCCGCAACGAGTTCCGCACGATCTTCAAGGACGGAGGCGTGATGCTGATCCTGATCTTCGCGCTGATCATCTACGCCACGGCCTACTCGCTGGCCTACGGATCGCAGGTGCTCCGCAACGTGCCGATCGGCGTGGTGGACGAATGCCGCACGCCGACCAGCCGCAGTCTGATCGACACCTTCAACGCCGGGCCGAACACCTATGTGGCTTACAACCCAACCTCGATGGAGGAGGCCAAAGAACTGTTTTACAGCCGCAAGATATACGGCGTGGTCTACATACCGTCCGACTACGAAGAAAAACTCTACGGCGGAGAGCAGGCCAACGTGGCGATCTACGCCGACGCCAGCTATTTCCTGATGTACCGACAGGTATTCCAGGAGGTCGTGACCTCGATCGGCAAGACGGGGGCGATGGTCGAGTTTCAGCGCCTGATCGCCAAGGGGGCCAACATCCCGCAGGCGCAGGCCACGACACAGCCCGTGATCTACCAATCGCACAACCTGTTCAATCCCTACCTGGGTTACGGCACGTTCGTCATGCCGGCGATTATCATGGTCATCATCCAGCAGACGATGCTTATCGGCATCGGCATGATCGGCGGTACGTGGCGCGAATTCGGGCTTTACCACAAACTTTGTCCCGCGGGACGGCGGCGGATGTCGACGCTCCCCGTGGTGCTGGGCCGCGCGTTGGTTTACGGACTGATTTACGCCGTGACCTGCACCTATATTCTCGGACTGCACTACCGGCTGTTCCACTTCCCGATGAACGGTGCGACAGGAGCCGTCATGCTCTTCATGGCGGCATACCTGGCAGCCTGCATCGCCATGGGTATCGCCGTATCGACACTGTTCCGCTACCGCGAAAACTCGTTGCTGCTGCTGCTCTGGACCTCGATTCCGGTGCTCATGCTCAGCGGTGTGTCGTATCCGCGCGAAGGTATTCCCGACTGGCTGTTCAACCTCGGGCAACTCTTCCCGAGCAGCCACGGCGTCAACGGATTCATCCGCATCCAGACCATGGGGGCTTCGATCCCCGAGGTATTCGCCGAGATCAAATGGCTCGTCATTCTCACGGTCGTTTACGGCGGACTGGCCTGCATCGGCATTCACCAGGTGATCGGCCGCGAACAGCGCGAACGCCTCGCGAAGAAAGGCGAAAAGCAGGAGTAACCAAATTCCGAAGACAGGCAGAACAAAGACGCCGGGCATAAAGCCCGGCGTTTCGTTTTTACGGAGCGATGGTTTGCAACCAACCGAACTTTATTGAAACTGTTTCCTATACGCAGTAGGCGATATGCCCATAGCCTTTCTGAAAACCCGTATAAAGTGGGGCAGATCATTGAATCCGACCGTAAAGCATATCTCCGACACCTGTTTCTGCGAGTGTTTCAACAGTTCACAAGCCGTATTTAACCGGTATTGAGTGACAAACTGCGAGAACGTCACCCCCTTGCATCGCTTGAAGTAGGAGCAGAACGCAGAACGGTTCATGCCTATTTCCTCGGCAATATCATCCAAAGAAATCGTGTGGACATAGTGTGCCATCACATAGGCGCAGATGTGCTGCATGCGGCGCACGTCCCGTTCGATGCGCATGGGCCTGCCTGCGAAAGTATGATCTGACGAGGTGAAGACGACGGGCAACAACCGAAACATTTCGCAAAGGCGGCTCAATTCGTCCAGATTATTCATCCCCGCAAGTATCTTACGGATGGTCCGGGAACTTTCGGCTCCGAATTTCAGAGCCTCGGTCGGAAAGACAACCGCCGCCAGTCGATTGCGCAGTTCGGGAAATACCTCCATACACCGCTCCACGAACGAATGGCTGAAAGCCGCCATCAGATAACGGACACACCCGGCATCGTCCGCCGAATCCGGCTCGTAAATCCAGCGGTGGAACATGCCGGGCGGGATCAGCACCACATCTCCCGCTGAAAAAGGTTGTAACGTATCACCTGCCATCCGGTTTCCGTATCCGCGAACGATGTAATACAACTCCCACGCATCGTGCCGGTGCAGTTTGGCTTCGATGTTTGTTTCGACCCGCTGGTCGATAAAGAAAAACGAGTGATTCTCCGCTTCGGGCAGTTCGTAGGGGATAGCGGTGTCTTCCATACTGACAGGCTGAATGGATATATTTACAAATATACAACAAATATTCGAAACAATTCGACAAATATGCAACAATATAGCGGAGTAACTTTGCGGTATCACTTAAAAACGAATTGTTATGGATTTTTATCAGGTATTGGAAAAAAGAAGGACTATCCGCGACTTTTCCGGCAGGGAAGTCACGGACGAAGTATTGGAAAAGATTTTGTCGGCGGCATTCAAAGCTCCGACCAACGACCATTTGCGTCAGTTCGAGTTTGTGGTCGTACGGGGGCGGGAAAACATCGCCCGGATCATATCGCCCGTAGCAGAAAACACCGAAACCATCCAACAGACCGGACTGAAAGCCGCCGCAGATGTGATGGATAAAGATGAACATGCCATGTTCGTCGATGCACTGCCTAAGCAGCAGCGGATGCTCATGCAGAGCGACTGCCTCGTGCTGCCGTTTTTCCGGCAAAAAGATTGTCCGCTGTGCCGTCCTGCCGACCAAAGCTCGCTCAACTATTTCGCCTCGGCCTGGGCCGCCGTGGAAAACATCCTGCTGGCAGCGACGAACGAAGGCTTGGCTTGTGCGTTCCGTATTCCCATCGGTAACGAATCCGAACATGTGAAACGGATCGTCGGCGCTCCGGACGAATACGAGTTCACCTGTTTCCTCGCCATTGGCTATGCCGCGGAGAATGCGCATATCTGCAAGCAGAAAGAAATCCGCACAACGGACCGAATTCACAAGAATATCTGGTAGCCAGTGGGCGGTATAAAAAAAGCAGGTTGACGAAGATCGCTCTCGTCAGCCTGCCTGCTTAATTCGGATCGTAACAGGGTTACCGCGGACCGTGGAACATCCCCGGAGGAGGTCCGCCGGGGCCGCCGGGACCCATGCGGCGCGAACCGGAGGAGGATTCGGCGCCCTCGTAATCCTTCATATTGCGCGAGCCCTTCTTGCCGAAGCGGCGCAGGTTATAGGTGAACTGCACCATGTAATAACGGCCGATGACGCTGTTGGTGGAGTTCTGCGTATAACCCGAGCCCGTCGAGCGGGAGAAGGCCCGGTTCTGGTTGAAGAGGTCGTTGACGCCGACCATCACTTCGCCGCGCCGGTTCTTGAAAACCTTCTTGCCCAGCCAGGCGTTGCAGAGCAGGTAATCCTCGGTATAGTCGTTCGTAAAACCGATATACTGCGTATAGGCGGCGCTGGCCGTGAAGGTGAAGCCCAGCGGGAAGACGACCTTCAGGTTGCCCTGCGCCGTGTGGTTGAAATAGCGGTTCTTCGACTTGTCCGTATTCAGCGAGTTGGTGGCCTCGTTGTAGGTTCCGTTCCACGAGAGGGTGAAGTCGACGTTCTCCGAAATGTTACTGCCCAGCACGGCCCTAAAATCGTAACCCATGTTCTTGGTGTCGTTGCGCTCGCCGCCCGAGATCATGCCCGTACTCTCGTCTATCGTGCCGCCCAGCATGCTGGGGGTCTTGGTGTAGATGACGCCCGCCATGACGTTGAAATTCGACTTGAGGAACCCGATCGGCAGGCCGTAGCTCAGGTGGGTCCGCAACTGCCAGTAACCATTGAGATTGGTGGTCGTCGAATAGAAATTGGGCGTATAGGACACTCCGTCGATGGTGATAGCGCTGGGCCTTTGCACCAGATGCGAAGCCGTGTAGTCCTGCGTCGTGTTCATCGAGAACATCCACATGAAGGTCCGGCCCTTTTCGACGTTGGAATTGGTGTAGTGGAAATTCACCCGGTGCGAGTAGGTCGGTTTCAGGTTCGGATTACCGTGGCTGATGTTCTGGGCGTCGGAAACGTCGTAAACGCTCTGCAGGTCGGTGATCGACGGACTGTCGGTGTAGGACGAGACGAAGAGCCGCAGCGAATTCTCGCGGTTGATGTTCAACTGGCCCATCATGAAATAGGTCACATTGTTGTAGGCGTGCTTGATCTTCTCGGCATCGTCGCGCACGATCTGTCCGTCGAGGGCCGAACGCTGGTAGTAGACGTTGGCCACGAACGTGTTGCGCTCTTTCGAATAGCGGAATCCGGGGCCCACGCTCTGCGTCAGATAACCGCTCTCGTAGGAGTTCGACAGCGAACGGTCGGGAATAAGCCCGGCGATCGAGAAGTCGTCGCCCGTGATGTAAGAACGCTTGTCGCGCTCCTGCGAATTGTACGACGCACGGTACTGGAAGCTCACCTGCGCATACTTGGACACGGGTTCGGTGTAGGTGAAATTACCCCGCAGGCTGTACGACGACGAAGGCGCCAGGTTGCGCAGGTAGCGCAGCTGCAGGTAATCGGCCGGGTCCCAGGCTCCGGTCTCCGGGTCGATCGCCGGACGATCCTGCTGCGTGCCGAGGATATTCGACCACGAATTGGAATTGTTCGTATTGTCCGAGTAGCTGAACGACCCGTCGAGGGTAATCGTACGGCCGTTCTTACCCAGTTTGGCCCGGTAAACGGCGCTCGTCCCGACGTTGTAACCGTGGCGCAGGGCGTCGCTGAAATTGTCCGTACGGCTGTAACCGCTGCCGCCATCCGCAGGAGCGCCGAACTGCCATCCGGTCGTGCGGCTCCACGGATCGTTGGACTGGTAGCTGAAACGCGGACGGACCATCAGGTTCTGGTTCTCGGAGATTTTCCACTCCAGACGGGCATTGAAACGGTGGTTGTAGCCCTTCGTGTCGGAATAGCCGTTGGTCATCAGCGTGTCGGGGATCATCGGGGCTTCATACCACTTCTCCACCGTCGATCGGTTCTCCGTATTGGTATTGTTGAAGAAATAGCTGCCCTGGAAAGTCACCTGGTCGCGTTTGCCCCACGAATCGGAGTAGTTGATGCCGATGGCGTTGACGGTTGCCACACCGCTCTGCGGACGCACCATATACTGACCTACGCCGCCGCGCCGACCGCCGCCACCGCCACCCGAAACACCCAGGATGTCCTCGAACGAGAAATTCTGCTGGTTGACGTTGTTGAACAGGCCGATCAGCGAAATGCGGCTGTCGCCGCTGAATATGTTGGCATTACCGCCCGCGAGGTATTTGACCTTGTCCTCGGTCTTGGTGTCGGCGTCGTAGCCCATGCCGGCGTAGAGTTTGCCGAACTGGCCCTGGCGCATGTTGGCGTGGGTCACGATGTTGAGCGCTTTATAGCCCTCGCCGTCGTCCATGCCCGAAAACTCGGCTGCGTCGGAGAGTTTGTTGTAGACTTCTACGCGGTCGACGGCCTCGGCCGGAAGCGACTTGATGGCCGTGGTAACGTCCTCGCCGAAGAACTCCTTGCCGTCGACGAAAATCTTCTTGACCGTCTCGCCCTGCGCCTCGACCGTGCCGTCGCTGACGGTGATGCCGGGCATCTTCTTGAGCAGGCCCTCGACATCGGCGTCGGCGACGACCTTGAACGCCCCGGCGTTATAGCTCACCGTGTCGCCCTTCTGCGAGGTGCGCAGCGCCTTGGCTTCCTTGACAACGGTTTCGATCTGCACCCCCGCCTTGAGCCTCAGCTGGCCGAGGTTGACTTTCGACACAGAGACCCGGAAGGTCGTGTCGAAATTGTTGTAGCCCAGGAACGCCACCGACAGCGAGTATTCGCCGTAGCTGAGCGAAGGAATCGACACGGCGCCCTTGAAGGCCGAGGTGAAATACTGTTTCTTCTCCGGGGTTTTTACGGGAGCCACGGTCAGCACGGCTCCGGCGACGGTCTCCCCGGTGTCGGCGTCGACGACCGTTGCCGTGACGCTGCCTTTCTGGGCGAAAGCCGCGGCGGCGAAAAGCGTCAGCAGGGTAGTGAGTAGTATTCGTTTCATCTTGTTCTGTTTGTATGCGTCTACGTGTTTGTGCGGTGTATTTCGGTTTGCGCACGCGAAGTTAACCTTTTTGCAGCTATTTTACGCCTGCTGCGGGGCGAATCGACAAAAAAAGGGCGTCAGTCGACCGGACCGACGCCCCCCGGCTGCAACTAGCCGCAGAGAGACCTAACCTCACTCCTTTCCCTTCTTGCCCTTTTCGGGACAAGGCTTGTTGCAGCATTCCTTACCGGCTTTCGGCCGATCTCCTTTGCGCATCATCTGCGGACCGTGGCCGTGCTGTCCGCCCGGACGCTTGGCCTGCATCTGCGACCACTGCACGAACTGCTCGGTCGTCAGGATCGACTTCATCTTCTCAGCCTCGGCCTTACGTGCCTCGGCCATCTTCTCGCGCATGGCCATCATCTCCTTTATCTGCTGGAAATTGACGTTGTAAACCTCCTTGGCCTGGGCTTCCGTAAGTTTCAGCTCCTTCTGCATGCGCTCGGTCATACGCTGGGCCATCTGCTCCGTGGTCGGACGCTCCCTGGGGGCCGCAGCCGGTTTTTTATCCTGCGCAAAAGCGCTCGTTCCCGCCATCAGGCAGAGGGCCATAGCAGCCGCAAAAATCTTCTTTTTCATAATTTTTCGAATTTGGTTGTGCGTCATTGATTACATTTCGGGAATCCGTTTTCCCGGAGTTCCTGATGCAAAGGTAAGACCAAAACGAAGACCCGGAGCGGGGCTCCGGGTAAAACGGCAGAACGACGGGGTCAACCGCCTATTCAACGGGGTGAAGCGACCTCAGCCACGCTTTGAATTCGGGGACACGGGCTTTGGAGATGATGATTCGCTCGGGAGTTTCGACCACAAGATGCAGCAAAAGACGGCTGCCGAACCACACGGCGATCTCTTTCACGGCGCGGCGCGAGACGATAAACTGACGGTTGGCACGGAAAAAGTCCGCCTCGGGCAGCAGGGTTTGCAGCGCTTCGAGGGTCTTGTCCATGGGGTAGACCGTGCCGTCGAAACCGCAGGCCGTGACCTTTTCGTTGCTGGTATAGCAATAGGCGATCTGTTCGCGTTGCAGGGGAATGATTTTGTCGCGCACGTGCACCAGGAAAACATCCTCGCGGCGGCTGGCGGCCATCGTACGGACGCGGGAGCCGTAATCGCGGCGTTCGACCGACGTGAGGCGATGCAGTTTCGACAGCGCACGGCCGACATCCGAAGCGTTGAGCGGCTTGAGCAGGTAGTCGATGCTGTTGACCTTGAAGGCTTCGAGGGCATACTGGTCGTAGGCCGTCGTAAAAATCACCGGGGCGGTGATCTCCACGGCGTCGAAGATGCGGAACGAATCGCCGTCGGCCAGGTGGATGTCCATGAACAACAGGTCGGGGTGGGGATTCGAGCGCAGCCATTCGACGCTCTCCTCGACGCTTTCGAGCGTCGCGACGATCTCCATATCGGGCGCCGCCTGCCGCAGGATTGCCGCGAGGTTGCGGGCGGCGGCGGTTTCGTCTTCGATAATGAGGGCTTTCATCATACAGCGGGATTTTGAAGCGGCATACGCACGGAGAAGGTTTCGCCGTCGTCGACGATTTCGATGTCGCTGCCGGTGATCAGATGCCAGCGGTTACGCAGGTTTTCCAGCCCGATGCCGGTCGAAGGTTCGGATTCGAGCTTGGGAACCTTGGGGTTCGACACGACGAGCAGGTCCCCTTCGGTACGCACCGAGATGTGGAACGGCTTGTTGCGGGTGATCGAGTTGTGCTTGACGGCGTTGTCGATCAGCGGTTGCAGCGAGAAGGCCGGGAGTTTCCACGTCAGGAACCGGTCGTCCACGTCGATGTCGAAAAAGAGCTTGTCGGCATAGCGTATTTTAAAGAGGTAGCTGTAAGCTTCGAGGAATTTCAATTCCTCGTCGAGCGTCATCAGCATGCTCTGCCCGTTCTGGATGATGTAGCGGAACGTATACGAAAGCTGGTCGATATAGATCAGAGCTTTCTGGTCATGCTTCTCGCGCACGAGCATCGCCAGCGAGTTGAGCGAATTGAAGAAAAAATGGGGGTTGATCTGCCCGACAAGCATGTTGTAGCGCGTCGTGAGGTTTTCGTTCTTGAGTTGTTCGTTCTCGACGACGACAGCCTGCCGCTGCGAGATCAGCACGTAGATACGCCCGTAGAGCATCGCCGCCACCACGGCGAACGAGCATTTGAGCAGCAGCATGTAGTCGAACATCCGCCCGCCCATGAAATTCATCTGGATGCGGCCCGTGTGCCAATCCGTGACGGGCGCCACGCAGTAGAGGGCCACCGCGGCGACGCAGCACCACAGGCAGCGGCGCACGAAACGCGGCATCGAATAATTGCGCCTTACGGAGGTGAGGATCGAAAGCATTACGAACGACACGACGAGGTAATAGAACAACTGCAAAAGCAGTTCGGTCATTTTCGAAGGTCCGTTGTAGAGTTTGCTGTAATCGAACTCCATGCCGTTGTGCATACGCACTTCGGCCAGCATCGGATGCGCCCGCTCGTTGCGGGGCGGCATGATGTTGGCCACGATCCTGTCACCGGAGGCGATTCCCAGCCAGCGCATCCGCCGCGTGGGGACATAGACGCTGTCACCGTTCTCATAGATCAAGTAGCCGTAGCCGTCGGGATGTACCGAAAGGATGCCCTCATCGCTCCGTTCGACAGACCGTTCGCCGGCAGGACGAGACTGCGTGTCGGTGTTCAGGTCCACGAGCATCAACAATACGTAGGAGAAGTTGACTACCAGACTGATAGCCACGGCAACCATCAGGTTGAGTACCAGATCGGCATATTTCGATTGCAGTTTCATGGGCGAAAATATTTAGTTCGGTTTCGTACGGCGGCCGGAAAACGCTTCCTGCCGCCCGGCATACAGGCCTCCGCCGGAGCGGCCCGGGCAGATCGGACTGCATACGCGCAACTCCGGGTTGCAACAGCCGTCGTGCGTCAGCGCCGGCGAGGCTACTCTTCCTCCTTATACCAGGAGGCGTAGAGCATATAGTCGTGGGCCGTGCGGCGGATAATCTCTTCGCGCTGCTCTTCGGTCACCTCCTTGACCTTCTTGGCCGGAACGCCCGCGTAGACCGAATTGGGCTCCAACCGGGCATTCGAAAGCACCAGCGCATTGGCCGCGATGATGCAGCCCGAAGGGATGTGGGCGTTGTCCAGAAGGGTAGCACCCATGCCGATCAGGCAGTTGTCTTCGATGACGGCGCCGTGGATGATGGCGTTGTGGCCCACCGAAACGTCGCTGCCGATAATCGTCTGCGAAGGGTGCTTCGCCTTGTCGTAGATCGTGTGGAGCACCACGCCGTCCTGGATATTCGTACGGTCGCCGATGACGATCCGGTTCACGTCGCCGCGCAGCACGGCGTTGTACCAGATCGAGCAGTCGCGGCCGATGGTCACATCGCCCAGGATAACGGCCGTTTCGGCCAGGAACGTGTTTTCTCCGATAACGGGCTCATGCCCGCGGACTTTTCGTATAAGCGCCATAATAAATTTTAATTCTTAATTTTTCATTTTTCATTCCCCTTGGCTTCCTGCCACAGTTCCTCCATTGCGTCGAGCGGCATTTCATGGAGCGTATTTCCCTTTGCGGCAGCCTGCTGCTCCATGTAATTAAAGCGACGGATGAACTTCTTGTTCGTGCGTTCCAAGGCCGATTCGGGGTCTACGCCGTAGAGGCGGCAGGCGTTGATCAGCGCAAAAAACAGGTCGCCGAACTCGCCTTCGAGATCGGTTTTGCGGCCCGACTTCATTTCGGCCTCGACCTCGCCCAGCTCTTCGCGGACCTTCTCCCAGACATCCTCCTTTTTCTCCCAGTCGAAACCCGCACCTGCGGCCTTCTCGCCCACACGGTAGGCCTTGACCATCGCCGGAAGCGACCGCGGAACACCACCCAGCGTGCCGGTTTTGCGGTTCTTCTTGCGGAGTTTCAACGCTTCCCAGTTCTCCTTGACCTCGTCGGGCGTATTGGCGTGAATATCGCCGTAGACGTGCGGATGACGGTAAATCAGTTTGTCGCACAGCGCATCGGCGACTTCGCCGAAGTCGAAAGCGCCCTGCTCCTCACCCAGTTTCGAATAGAACACCACGTGCAGAAGCAGGTCGCCCAACTCCTCCTTGATGCCCTCCATATTGTGGTCGGTGATGGCATCGGCCAGTTCGTAGGTCTCTTCGATGGTATTGCTCCGCAGCGAGTCGAAAGTCTGTTCGCGGTCCCAGGGACATTCGCGTCGCAGGGTATTCATCACCTCCAAAAGACGGGCCGTAGCCTCCAAACGTTTGTCTTCCATTTACGATTCTATTTTTCAGATATACCGAGGTTTTACCCCCGCAAAGTTAGCATATTCGGCGAAAAATAGTAATTTTGTTTTCAATAAAATCTTTCCGTCGCATGAAACTACGACTTCTGATTTCCTTTACGGCGACCCTATGCGGGTTGTTTTCCGCTACGGCGCAACCCGCCGCCGGACGGCATACGTCCCGACCCGGCGTCTACGCCATCACACCGCAAACGGCCCTCAGCTACGAATCGGGGCTGGCCCCGCTGGCCAATTACCTGCGCAGTTACATCGACGTGGGAACGACCGGGGAACGCATGTCGGCCGACAGGGCGATCGTTTTGTCGACCGACACGACGCTCGGCGGGGAAGCCTACCGGCTGACGGTAGGGACAGACCACATCGAAATCGCCGGAGGAACTTACGGGGGCGTTTTCAACGGCATCCAGGCCCTCTTCCGCATGCTTCCGCCCGAGGTATACGCCCGCAAGTGCCCGCTGCCCGCAGAGATTCCCTGCGGCGTGACGGAGGACGCTCCGCGGTTCGCCTACCGAGGGATGATGCTCGACGTGGCGCGCACGTGGATCGGAGTACCGGAAGTAAAGCGTTATATAGACCTGTTTTCTTATCACAATATCAACAAATTACACCTACACCTTTCGGACGACGAAGGGTGGCGTATCGAGATCAAGTCGCATCCCGAGCTGACCGAGATCGGCGGCTTTCGCGGCGGCGATTCGCCCGTACGGCCCGTATACGGCAAGTGGTCGGAGAAATACGGAGGCTATTTCAAGCAGAGCGAGATGCGTGACCTGATCCGCTACGCCGCCGAGCGCAACATCGAAATCATCCCCGAGATCGACCTGCCGGGGCACAGCCGCAACATCGCCTCGGTGCATCCCGAAATCCGCTGCAACTATCCGCCCGATACGGTGTCGACCAACGGTTACGACTATCGCTCGGCGTGGTGTGTGGCCCGCGAGGAAAACTACAAACTGCTGGGTGACATCCTGGGCGAACTCTGCGAACTCTTCCCGTCGGAATACATTCACGTGGGCGGCGACGAGGTCGACATGTCGCAATGGGAGCAGTGCCCCGACTGCCGGGCGCTGATGAAGCGGCGCGGCATGACGGATACGCACCAGTTGGAGGACCTCTTCATGGAGCGCATGGCCTCGATCCTTCGTTCGCACGGCAAGCGGCCCGCCGTCTGGAACGAAGCGGTACGCACGGGGGCCTTCACCAAGGAGTGCCGCGTACACGGTTGGGAGAGCGTCAAAGCCTGCCAGGATGCTACGACGAAGGGTTACCGGACCATCGTGATGCCGGGCCAGTACTTCTATTTCGACATGCGCCAGTCGCCGCGCGAAGACGGACACGACTGGGCGGCGATCTTCGACGCCAAAAAGGTCTACGGATTCGATTTCAGCGCATTCACCCCGGAGCAGATGCGCAACGTCGAGGGATTGCAGGGGGCTTTCTTCAGCGAAGCTTACATTTCGCACGAACCGGAAAAGCCCGACTACCTCGATTACATGCTTTTCCCGCGCGTCTGCGCCTTGTCGCGAATCGCATGGAGCGGCAACGCCGAAGGATGGGACGCTTATTACAAGGAACTGAAAGAACGGCATTACCCCCGCATGGCGGCCATGGACATCCGCTTCCGGCTGTTCCCGCCGAAGCTCAACTACAAGGACGGGGTATTCACCGCCTCGGCGGACGACGGTTCGAAGGTCTTCTACACACGGGACGACGAGCCCGGGGAGCTGCGCCTGACGCGTCCGCTGCGGACCGACAAACCGCATCTCTACCGCTTTTACTCGCGTTACAAGACCGCCCGCAGCCCCTATGTGACCGACAAATCTTATTGGCGGACCCTTGCGCCGGCCGTTACGATCACTACCTCGATGGGCGAAAGCGAGAAATTCCCCTATACGAATGCCGCGACCTACAAGGGCCTTTCACGCACACGCCGCGCGTGCCGCCAGAAGGACTGGATACTTTACACGTTCGACGAGCCGGTAAAGTGCCGGGAAATGTATCTCCAGACGGGTAATCGCCAGTTGCCGAAGACGATCGTGACGACAGGTTACGCCGAGGTATCGTACGACGGCGTAAAGTTCGAACAGGCCGGAGAGTTGGAAATGGGCAGCATCACGCTTCGGCCCGGACGCCCGGTGAAGGCCGTGCGGATCGTCTCGACATGCGACGACAACGGGACGCCTTACGTGACGATCCAGCCGCCGCAGGTAAAACCGGTGTTATAAACTCAAAGCCGGGACGCGGCGCCGCGCTCCAGGGATTTGAGAGCAAAGCAGAAAAACAGGTACTGCGCCAGGTAATAGGTGACCATGATGACATAGGTCCGGGCCGGAACAGGCCCGATGAAACGGTTCCAGGCGATCACCGAATCGGAAAAGACGAACAGCAGGGCCGCACAGCGGAAACCGACGCTGTAAACGCCTTCGTATTGCAGCACCGAATAGAGCATGCCGGCGATAACCAGCCCGTAGACGGCGACACCGATAAATTCGGCCGGAAACGGAGCGTTGGGAACAACGCCGATAAACAGAAACAGCAGCAGCGGAACGATGATGGCCAGCGACAGGACGCGGGGAGCACGCCGCGCCCGGGGCAGGAACCACCAGATATAGGCGACGTGGGCCAGTGCGAAAAAGGCCATCTGCGCAATAAACAGGTGTTTTGCACCCATCACGTCGCCGGCGGCCGACAGCAGAAACGCAACCCCGATCGGGTACAGCTCCCTGCGGCGGAGCAGGAGCGTAGACAGCCCCAGCAGCAGGACGGGGTAGGCGACTTTGTACGGAAGCGCCGCCGTTTTCGAAAAGAACAATACGGCGCCCGCCGCAAAGAGCAGCGTCGTCCAGACGAATATTTCCGATAATCGTTTCATTGTCGTATTCAAATAACAGCCGCCCGACTCTTTGCAGGGTCGGGCGGCTGTTCGGTTGCCAAAACTTCGTTAAGCCCGGACCTGAGCGCCGCAGCGCTCCTCGAACTGCCGGGTGAGGTTCGACATCACACGCTCGATGGTCTTGTCGTCCAACGTGCGGGTCTTGTCCTCCAGGATAAAACTCAGGGCGTAGGATTTCTTGCCTTCGGGGAGTTTGTCGCCTTCGTAAACGTCGAACAGCGAAACGCTCTTCAACAGTTTCCGCTCGGTAGCGAAAGCCACGTCGCGCAGCGCCGAGAAAGTCACCTGCTTATCCACCAGCAGGGCCAGGTCGCGTTTCACCTCGGGGAACTTCGAGAGTTCCTCGGCGACGATCCGGTTTTTCTTCGTGGATTTTACGAGGGTGTCGAAGTTCATTTCCAGGTAGTACACATCCTGCTTGACATCGGCCTGGCGACGGATTTTCGCAGCGACGGAACCGATCTGCAACAACTCCTTGCCGTTAAGCGACAGCGTGAGGCCCTCGCTGAAGAGGTCGGTTTGCAGGGTTTCGGTTTTCAGCGAATAGATGTCGATGCCGAAACGGCGCAGCAGCTTTTCGGCAACGGCGCGCAGGGTGAAGAACGACGCTTTTTCCGGCTTGGCGTTCCACGACTGGGGCGTGGAAACACCCGTAACGGCGATGGCAAGGCGGTATTGCTCGGAGTAGGCCGCAAGGCGGTTCTCCTCCGTACGCTTCGATTCGTCGTAGAAATAGCAGTTGCCGAACTCGTAAAGGCAGAGGTCGCCGTTGCGGCGGTTGGCGTTGAGTTCGACGGCCTCCAGCATGTTGAACAGCAAGGTCTGGCGCATCACGTTCAAATCGGCGCTCAGCGGATTGAGGATGCGCACGCAATGCTCCGCAGGGTAGGATTGCAGGCCCTCGTAATAGGCCGCCTTCGTCAGCGAATTGGACATGATCTCCGTAAACCCGTTGGCCGTCAGGAAATCGGCGGCGAGGTTCATCAGCTTATTGCGGTCGGGTTTGGGTGCATAGGAGAGCGTCGAACGGACCTGCACGGGTATCTCGACATTATTATAGCCATAGATGCGGAGGATGTCTTCGATGAGGTCGGCTTCGCGCTGCACGTCCACACGGTAGGGAGGCACGGAGACGGTCAGCACGCCATCCTTCTCGGCGAGGATTTTCACCTCCAGCGCCGCGATGATCGTACGGACGACGGTTTCGGGAATCTGCTTGCCGATCAAGGCGTCGACACGCGCCAGCGAGAGGTCGAAGACGAAATCTCCGATCGGCGCAGGGTAGATGTCGGTAATGTCGCTCGCGATCGTACCGCCGGCCAGCTCCTTCATCAGCAGGGCGGCGCGCTTGGCGGCGTAGACCTGCATGTTGGGGTCGATACCGCGTTCGAAGCGGAACGACGAATCGGTATTCAAGCCGAAGCGTTTGGCCGTCTTGCGGACCCAGACGGGATTGAAATAGGCGCTCTCGATAAATACGTCGGTCGTGGTGTCGCTGATGCCCGAATCCAAACCGCCGAAAACACCGGCGATGCACATCGGACGCTCCGCGGAACAGATCATCAGGTCCTTGTCGGTCAGCTTGCGCTCCACGCCGTCCAGCGTCACGAAAGGCGTACCCTCGGCGCAGGTGCGGACCACGACTTCGCGGCCCTCGATCTTGTCGGCGTCGAAGGCGTGCAGGGGCTGGCCCAGCTCGAACAGCACGAAATTGGTGATGTCGACAAGGTTGTTCTTGGGATTGATGCCCGCGGCGCGCAGGCAGTTCTGCATCCATTCGGGCGAAGGGGCGATCTTGCAGCCCTTAACCGTCACACCGACATAGCGGGGAGCGGCTTCGGGATTCTCGACGCGAATCTTTACCTCCAGGCTGTGGTCGTCGGGAGCGAAAGCCGACACGTCGGGCAGCTTCATTGCGACATTCTCGCCGCGGCTCTTCAGGTAGGCGGCCAGATCGCGCGCCACGCCGATATGCGAA
The DNA here is from genome assembly GCF_018362775.1 of Alistipes montrealensis. Classification (GTDB taxonomy): domain Bacteria; phylum Bacteroidota; class Bacteroidia; order Bacteroidales; family Rikenellaceae; genus Alistipes; species Alistipes montrealensis. Next base: position 93,948 of record NZ_JAGYXY010000003.1, on the reverse strand, counting down.
GCGGCGTCGACACGGTTGGGCGTCAGGCCGATCTCGATCAGGTAGTCGTCCTCGATATGCAGGTATTCCTTGGCTGTCATGCCCACGGGGGCATCCGCCGGAAGTTCCATGATGCCGTCGTGCGAAGCTCCGATGCCCAGTTCGTCCTCGGCGCAGAGCATGCCCAGCGACTCCACGCCGCGGATTTTCGAGCGTTTGATTTTGAACTCCTCGTCGCCGCCGTCGGGGTAGAGCACCGCACCGACCGTAGCGCATAACACCTTGAGCCCCGCCCGGCAGTTGGGCGCGCCGCAGACGATCTGCAACGGCTCGACGGCCCCGACATCGACCGTAGTGATGTGGAGATGGTCCGAATCGGGATGGTCCGCCGAGGTCAGGACCTCACCGACGACAACGCCCGCAAGGCCTCCTTTCACGGTTTCGATCTTCTCGAAACCTTCGACTTCGAGGCCGATGTCCGTGAGGATTTCAGCGACCTTTTCGGCCGGAAGATCGGTGTCGATATAACGTTTGAGCCAGTTATACGAAATATTCATGGTAGGATAAATTATTTTCTAAAATCAAGCAAAGATAAGTATTTTTCCGCAAAACGTGGAAAAAACACCTCATATAACTCGCACGAGCAAAAGAAAAAAGCCTCGGGGCTACTGCTCCGAGGGCTTAACGTCGATCCGTGAAGGAAAGAAACGGATTTTACTTTCCAGTTATTTTATAGCTTGCTGTCAAAACCCGCCCGGTTTCCATTGTCACCGAAACCGTAATCGTCTGAGGCTTCGTTATCGGCAATCCTTCGTCGAAGAAAGCCAACTTCACCGATTTGGTACTCAATAATTCCAAATCAGCGGCGGTCAATTCATTCACCCGTTTTTTAACCCAAGACAAGGCCCCGTATGAATGCTCCTCTTTCAGGGCCGAAGCGTATGAATAGGCCATAAAATAGCATAAGTCATTTAAAGAATCTCCGGCAGAATGCTTGTCGTCCCAGGCTATATTACTGGAGATATGAATCTCTTTGAAATTCTCGGCAAAGCATTCATAATCACCGATTGAATAGCAATCTTCAACGGCTGCATCCTGTTTGAAATTATCATTCTTTTCAGCGGCCAGTTCTTTGAATCGTGCAACATTTGCAGCATCATCCGATATTATGCTGTAAATAGGGCCAATACCATCGATTACAAAGGTTATCTCATTTATTAGAGATATGCTTATCCGATCAACGCTCAGATAGGAATCTATGAGATATTCCTTATAGATTAGATGAGTTCCGGTCAGTCCAGTTTCATTTGAACATCGCAAGAAAGCGAGGCACATGGCAGAAAAAAATATCAATCTTTTCATACTTAATCACTTTTTGTTAATGGTCATCTTCATATCTGATACGATACAATCTCCATTATGCAATCGCGCTGTTTATTATAGTACCTCAAATATAACTAATTATTTATCCAAACAAGAATAATGACACATCAGAGTTTGAATATTTTCGGCTGAAAATTTGTTTTTTCGCTTTCGAGGGCATATATTTGCACGAGCAAAACGAAACATGAATTACAATTTCAACATACAGGCATGGTGGTGGCGCCCCGGGACTCTCGTGAACAATGAGTGCGGAACCGCGCGTGTATAGTGAAAACCTGAAAATACACAAGCCCGTTGTTTACGAGAAAGTAAACAGCGGGCTTTTTCTTTAGCACTTTAAATTCAAATACAAATAACGACAATGGAAACCAAGAAATTCTGTCTCTCCGAAAATCAAATGCCCACGCAATGGTACAACATCGTGGCCGACATGCCCACCAAACCGCTGCCGCCGCTGCATCCCGGAACGAAGCAGCCCGTCACGAAAGAGCAGATGTCGGCCATCTTCGCCGAGGAACTGATCGACCAGGAGATGTCGACCGAACGTTATATCGACATTCCCGAAGAGGTGCAGGAAATCTATAAAATATGGCGTCCGACGCCGCTCGTACGCGCAACGGGGCTGGAAAAAGCCCTCGGAACGCCGGCGAAAATCTATTTCAAGAACGAAAGCGTGTCGCCGGCAGGCTCGCACAAGCCCAACACCGCCGTGCCGCAGGCCTACTACAACTACAAGCAGGGCATCAAGCACTTGACGACCGAGACGGGCGCAGGGCAGTGGGGCGCCTCGATCGCCTTTGCGGCGAAGCATTTCGGAATCGACCTGCAGGTTTTCATGGTCAAGGTCAGCTACGATCAGAAGCCCTACCGCCGTCTGATGATGAACACCTGGGGCGCGGAGTGCGTGGCGTCGCCTTCGACGCTGACCGAATCGGGACGTGCGGCCCTGGCGCGCGACCCGCACTGCTCGGGAAGCCTCGGACTGGCGATCTCGGAGGCTGTGGAAATGGCGCTGCGCCGTCCCGAAGATACGCGTTACTGCCTGGGCAGCGTGCTGAACCACGTCGCACTGCACCAAACCGTGATTGGACAGGAGGCCGTGAAGCAGATGGAGATGGCCGACGCTGAACCGGACATGGTGATCGGCTGTTTCGGCGGCGGCAGTAACTTCGCGGGGATCGGATTCCCGTTCCTGCAGAAGAACCTTACGGAGGGGAAGAAAATCCGCGTAATCGCCGTGGAGCCGGCGGGATGCCCGAAGCTCACGCGCGGAGAATTCCAGTACGACTTCGGCGACGTAGCCGGCTTCACGCCCCTGATTCCGATGTATACGCTGGGTCACGACTTCCAGCCGTCGGACATTCACGCCGGAGGTCTCCGTTACCACGGGGCGGGTTCGATCGTCAGCCAACTGCTCAAGGACGGGCTGATCGAGGCACAATCGCTGCCGCAGGTCGAAACCCTCGCCGCAGGCGTATTGTTCGCCCAGACCGAAGGTATCATTCCGGCCCCGGAATCGACGCACGCCATTGCCGCAACGATCCGCGAGGCACTGAAAGCCAAGGAGGAAGGCGTATCGAAAACCATACTGTTCAACCTCTCGGGCAACGGCGTTATCGATCTTTACGCTTATGAGCAGTATCTGGCCGGAGCGCTGAAGGACTTTTCGCCCAGCGACGAAGAGATTCGCAAGACGGTCAACCAGTTGGAACACCTTATTTAAAGTGAAAATTCAGATAGAAAAGACGAACCTTTACGGGTTCGTCTTTTCTGCTTTAATAGTATTTTTCAATTCCTCCGAATCCTTTTATCTGCTTATTTTCCCTCGTCTTGCCGATGAAGTGGTTTAACCGCTTCTTAAATTCTTCGGGCCGCGTTCGCGCCGCTTCAATGTATGCAATCCGAATACGCTTATATGATTCGGAAAAACGCCGATAGTTTTCCCAGACGGTTTCTTCTTCTTTCAACTTGTCGATTATATCATTCGGGAAGACAAAAGGTTTCGACAAAACAGTCTGTATTTTATCCTTAAATTCAGGATGTATCATCCCATTCGCCGACAGCCATTCAAGTCTTTCCTTGTTGGCTTGCGAATAGGTGCTTTTGGGGTTTCTGGGAGTGAAGCGCTGAATTTTATGTTCCCGGTCGAGCGATTTAATCGTGCTGTCAATCCAATCGAAACAAAGGGCTTCTTCAACCGCATCGTTGTATAAAACGCTTTTTTCGCCTGACGACTTACCGGGAAATACAAACCAAATTTCATCGGCTGTGTCAAAATTGTCGGTCAGCCACTTTCGCCAGGCATCCCGATTTTCAAAATACTTTATTTTCTTTTCTGTCGCCATAACAACTCATTTAAAATACCCTGCGGACCGCATAATTCGCAGGGTATTTTGTTTTAGAACCGGCCCCCGGAAACCTACAAATCATATGCTACGAATGTGTATTGCTCCTGCTCGTCGACCGCCAGGGCGATCAGTTGGCTGCGGGTTTCATTGCAGGCTATGGCCTGGACCCTACGGCCGAGATCCAATTTCTTCCGGGGATTTCCGTCCCAGTCGAAAAAATAGACCGTCGACATCCGCCAATCTTTGTCGGAGACCAGTTTTCCCTCTTCGCACAAAACGAAAAAACCGTCTTTATCGAAAGCCGTTGCAAGCGCTCCTTTCCGGCAATCTTTTTCCCAGCGGACGAAATAGCTCTGCTGCCCCGGATCGGACACCGGCAGATAGGAGGGTTCGGCGAAGCGGTACTCCCGGGCAAGGCGGATATTCCGGGGATCGGAACTGTCGAAAAACTGAAAGACGGAACCGAAAAAAGAAGCGTAGGCGATCCGCGTCCCGTCGCCGTTCATATTGAGAACTCCCTGGTAGGCGAACTGCAATTCGTTGCGGCCAGTCCCGGAGTCGGAATCGCGGTAAGCCCCGAAACCGCTGATTTTACCGCCGTCTCCGCCGAGCAGGCTGAACGGAGCATCCGACGGCTCTCCGCCCAAGACAGCCATTCCCGCATAACGATCAGCTCGGGCGCATGCCGCCAGCCCGAAATAGCCCCGCTGGAAAGGGACGGCAGTTATGGAAGGATTCGGAAGAAACAACTCATCCGACGGAATGCACAATATTTTACCGGAATTGGCGTCGTATACGTGCAGCGCATTCCCGGAAAGCCAGATCGACGCTACATTCAAGAGTTCGTTCCCGGCCCGGCCCAAAGAAACCAGATCGTTCCAGCGCCCGTCGTTCAGGTTGTAAACCCGTATCGCTTTCGGGGTCCTGTGGTTCGTGCAGATCAGCACGCTGTCCGCACTGAGCAGCAGAACCGGTTCCTGAATAGCGTCCGGACCGATACACAGGAGTGCAGGCGTCGGGGTTTCCGTTTTCGGAAACAGCGATGTCAGGGAGTCCGCCGGATCGGTTTTACAACCGGTAAGCAGCCAGAGGAAGGCCGCCAGGGAAATGATTTTTTTCATTGTATTCAAATTAAGATAAACCGCTGAAACTCTACCGTGATCCCAGCCAGAGGAAGACCATGCCGACCAGGATAAAGGCCAGGTCGACGGCTTTGGAACGCAGGTTGCGCTCGCGGAACAGTACGGCGCCGCAGAGGAACGATACCACAACCGAACTGCGGCGAACCATCGACACGATGGAAATCATCGCATCGGGCTGGTGCAGGGCGTAAAAGTAGGCGAAATCGGCCAGTACCAGAAAGACCGAAATCAACGGAATAGCCCAACTCCAATGGAACGGAGTGGTCGTGCGGCGGCGCGGCCACCAGAGAATGCCGATGACCACCGACATCAGGCCGAACAGATAGAGGTTGCACCATCCCTGCACGAAGACCGGATCGAGGCGCGACATGATAAATTTATCGTACAAGCCGCTCGCGACAGCCGCAACAGCCGCCACCGCAATGAAAATTATCCAGATGTTGTGACGGAAATCGACACCTTCGCGCCGGCCCGAACGACTCAGCAGGAAGAGCGACACGAGTGCAAAGGCGACGCCGGTCCACTGGTAGGCGTTGAGCCGCTCGCCGAAGATCAGGAGCGCACCGATGAGCACCATAACGGGGCGCGTGGCGTTGATCGGGCCGACGATGGTGATGGGCAGGTGCTTCATGGCGAAATAGCCGAAAATCCACGAGGTGAGGACGATGGAGGATTTGAGCAGCACCAGTCCGTGGGCGGAAAGCGTACCGGGCGAAGCAGCCAGCACCGTACCGTCGAACCATCCGAAGCCGCATTCTGCCGAAATGATCATCGGCAGCAGGAAAAGCGCTGAAAAAAAGGTGTTGAGCAGCAGTACGGGCAGCACGGCGTTCCCGGTGAGGGCCTTTTTCTTGGCCGCATCGTAGAAGCCGAGCAGCGCTGCGGAAGTGAATGCGAGGGTGAGCCACATACGAAAGGAAAGGCGGCCGGAGCCGCCTTCATCTATTTGATCTCGTCGCTGTAAACGGCGCCGGGAAGGTCGTGTAAATTATAGCGCGAAGCCATCGACATGCCGTAGGCTCCGGCGGATTTGATCGTCAGCAGGTCGCCGCGGTGCGTCTTGCGCAGGGTGACGTTTTCGTCGAACACGTCCGTCGATTCGCAGGCCGTACCGACCACCGTATATTTATCGCGCACCTCGTCGTCCTTGGCCGTGATATTCTCGATGTTGTGGTAGGAGCCGTACATGGCCGGACGGACCAGCTCGGTCATCGAAGCGTCGACGATCACCAGTTTGCGGCCCGTGGCGGTGGTCTTGTTGAAGAGCACCGTCGTGATCAGTTCGCCGCATTCGGCGACGATCGAACGGCCGAACTCGAAGTGCACCTCGCGGTCGCCGATGCGAAGGTGGTTGTGGACGATCGAGAACAACGAAGCGAAATTGGGAATCGGCTCGTTCTCGGGAACGTCGTAGTTGACGCCCAAACCGCCGCCCACGTCGACGAACCGGAACTTGCAGCCCAGTTTCTCGAGGTTTTCGACGATGACGTTCACCTTGTTGCACATGTTTTCGAAGACGTGCAGTTCGCGGATCTGCGAACCGATGTGCAGGTGAATGCCGATGATGTTGACGTTCTTGAGCGACTTGATCTCCTTGGCGTGTTCGAGGACCTCTTCGTAGGAGATGCCGAACTTACTGTCGGCCTGGCCCGTGTCGATACAGTGGTTGGTCTTGGGGTCGATGTCGGGGTTGATGCGCAGCGCGATGTCGGTCACCTTGCCGGCCTCGGCCGAAAGGGCGTCGACGAGTTCCAGTTCCTGGATCGACTCGCAGTTGATGGCCAGGATATTCTGCTCGATGGCATACTTCAGCTCCTTATCGCGTTTGCCCACGCCCGCATAGACGATACCCTTGGGGTCGAAGCCCGACTCGATGGCTTTGCGCAGTTCGTTGCCCGAGGCGCAGTCGATACCCAGCCCGTATTCGCGGATGACTGCGAGCAGGTGGTCGTCGTAGTTGGCCTTGATGGCGTAGTGGACTTTATAGCCGTATTTTTTCGACTCGTAGACGACGCTTTCGAGGGTCTGGCGCAGCAGCGCCATGTCATAGAGGTAGAACGGGGTTTCATAGCCCCGGAGCTTGGATGCGATTTGTCTGCTTAACATGTATACCTAACTGCTTGATTGAAGTCGCAAATATAAGTGTTTCGGTTCAATTCAGCAAATCGAATCCTACTTAAATGTATGGGAGACCGATAAAACCGGATAAAAACACCCACGAAACGAACTTCCGTAAATTCAAAATAATTCGTATATTTGCGACCAAATAAACAGCCGCCAGGCAGGCGGCTCTCCGGAACAGCCCGAACAAAGGCCGTTCCGGGAGAGGGCCGGGACTGCCTTCGCACACATTTTTACATATGAAAAATATCCGAAATTTCTGCATCATAGCCCACATCGACCATGGTAAGTCGACGCTCGCCGACCGCCTGTTGGAAAAGACCAACACGCTCAACCAGCGCGAAATGCAGTCGCAGGTGCTCGACGACATGGACCTCGAACGCGAGAAAGGAATTACGATCAAGAGCCATGCTATCCAGATGGAATACACGGCCCGCGACGGGCAGCAGTACACGCTCAACCTGATCGATACCCCGGGGCACGTAGACTTCTCGTACGAGGTGTCGCGCGCAATCGCTTCGTGCGAGGGGGCGCTGCTGGTGGTCGACGCGACGCAGGGCATTCAGGCGCAGACGATTTCGAACCTCTACCTCGCCGTGGGGCACGACCTGGAGATCATCCCCGTGCTGAACAAGATCGACATGGATTCGGCGATGATCGACGAAGTGAAGGACCAGGTGATCGACCTCATAGGCTGCAAGGACGAAGACATCCTGCTCGCCTCGGGCAAGACAGGACTGGGCGTCGAAGAGGTGCTGGAGGCTATCGTACACCGGATTCCCGCTCCCAAGGGCGACGAGAACGCACCGTTGCAGGCGCTGATTTTCGACTCGGTATTCAATCCCTTCCGCGGCATTATCGCCTATTACCGGGTATTCAACGGCACGATGCGCAAAGGCGACCACGTGAAATTCTTCAACTCGGGCAGCGAATACGACGCCGACGAGGTGGGCGTGCTGAAACTCAAGATGCAGCCCCGGCAGCAGATTAAGGCCGGGGACGTGGGGTATATCTGTTCGGGGATCAAAACCTCGGCGGACGTGAAGGTCGGCGACACGATCACCTCGGTGACCAATCCCGCCAAGGAGGCCATCGCGGGTTTCGAGGATGTCAAGCCAATGGTCTTCGCGGGTGTTTACCCCGTCGAGGCCGACCAGTATGAAGACCTGCGTGCCTCGCTCGAAAAGTTGCAGCTCAACGACGCGTCGCTCACGTTCGAGCCGGAGAGTTCGCTGGCGCTGGGCTTCGGATTCCGCTGCGGATTCCTCGGACTGCTGCACATGGAGATCATCCAGGAGCGGTTGTACCGCGAATTCGACATGGACGTTATCACGACCGTTCCCAACGTATCGTACCGCATCACCACGACGCAGGGCGACATCGTCGAAGTGCACAACCCCTCGGGGCTTCCGGAAGTGACGAAGATCGACAAAATCGAAGAACCTTATATTCAGGCGCAGATCATTACCAAAGCGGAGTTCCTGGGCAACGTCATCAAACTGTGCATCGATAAGCGCGGGGTGATGAAAAACCAGACATTCCTCACGCAGGACCGCGTGGAGGTCAATTTCGACATGCCCCTCTCGGAGATCGTCTTCGACTTTTACGACAAACTCAAAAGCATTTCAAAAGGTTACGCCTCGTTCGACTACCACCGCACGGGATTCCAGCCTTCGAAACTGGTCAAGCTGGATATTCTGCTCAACAGCGAACCGGTGGACGCGCTTTCGTCGCTCACCTACACGGACCACGCCTATGATTTCGGACGCAAGATGTGCGAGAAGCTCAAGGAGCTGATCCCGCGCCAGCAGTTCGACATCGCCATACAGGCCGCCATCGGCGCCAAAATCATCGCCCGCGAAACGGTGAAAGCCGTACGCAAGGACGTGACGGCGAAGTGCTACGGCGGCGACATTTCGCGTAAGCGCAAACTGCTCGAAAAACAGAAGAAAGGCAAGAAGCGCATGCGCCAAATCGGTAACGTCGAAGTACCCCAGTCGGCATTCCTCGCCGTGCTGAAAATGGATTAGAGCCATGAAAAAGACCATCATCGACCTCTTCGAAGCCTCCGTATGGAAATACGGGGCCAAAACATTCCTGCTGGAAAAGCGACACCGCAAATTCGAACCCACGACTTACGCCGAAACCCGGGAACAGGCGTTGGAAGTCGGAGCGGGACTTGCCTCGATGGGCATCCGCCCCGCAGACAAAGTGGCGATCCTGGCCGAAGGCAGCAACGCATGGATCATCTCGGAACTGGGATTGTTCTACGCCGGAGCCATCAGCGTACCCCTGTCGGTGAAACTCGAAGAGTCGAACGACCTGCTGTTCCGGCTGCGGCACGCCGAGGTCAAGGCCATTTTCGTATCTAAACACCAACTGCCGAAAATTCGCCGCATCCGCGCCGAACTGCCGCAGTTGGAACACGTGATCGTTCTCGGGCACATTCCGCTGGAGTCGGGTGAGACGGCCTACGGGACGCTGAAACGCATGGGGCGCGATTATCTCGCCAAGAACAAGGAGGAATTCATGAAGATCGGGCAGGCCATCCAGAACGACGACTACGCCTCGATCACCTATACGTCGGGAACGACGGCCGACCCGAAGGGCGTCGTGCTGACGCACCGCAACTACACGGCCAATGTCGAGCAGTCGCTGTCGCGCATCGACATCCCGTCCCATTACCGCACGCTGATCATCCTGCCGCTGGACCATTGCTTCGCGCATGTCGCAGGATTCTATATCGTGATCGCCTGCGGCGCATCGGTGGCAACGGTTCAGATCGGCTCGACGCCGATGGAGACGCTCAAGAATATTCCGCAGAACATCCGCGAGGTGCAGCCGCACTTCCTGCTGTCGGTTCCGGCGCTGGCCAAGAATTTCCGCAAAGGCATCGAAAGTTCGATACGCGCCAAAGGCAAGTTCACCGAAGGACTGTTCAACCTGGCGCTCCGCACGGCATATATCTACAACCGGGACGGATACAGCAAAGGGCGCGGCTGGCGCATCGTGCTCAAACCCGCCGTTGCGCTGTTCGATGCCATCCTGTTCCGAAAGGTGCGGGAAGCGTTCGGCGGCAGTTTGCAGTTCTTCGTCGGCGGAGGGGCGCTGCTCGACACGGAGTTACAGCGTTTCTACTATGCCATCGGCATCCCGATGTATCAGGGTTACGGACTCTCGGAAGCGACGCCCGTGATCTCGGCCAATTCGGGCAAATATCACGGACACAAATTCGGTTCATCGGGCAAGATACTCATTCCGCTCGATCTGAAGATTCTCGACGAGGAGGGGAATGAAGTTCCCCGCGGACAGAAGGGCGAAATCGTGATCCGCGGCGAGAACGTCATGGCCGGATATTGGAAAAATCCCGAAGCTACGGCCGACACCGTGCGCGACGGATGGCTGCACACGGGCGACATGGGCTATGTCACGGAGGACGATTTCCTGTATGTATTGGGACGCTTCAAAAGCCTGTTGATTGCATCGGACGGCGAGAAATACAGCCCCGAGGGGATGGAAGAGGCGATTGTGGACAAATCGCCGTATATCGACCAGATCATCATCCACAACAACCAAAGTCCGTTTACGGGGGCGATCGTGGTTCCCAACCGCGAGGCGCTGCGCCGCGAACTGGAAGCCCGCAAAACGCCCGAAGCGGAGCGCGCCGCCGTTGCAGCGGAGATCATCGGGGGTGAGATCGACCGTTACCGGGCCGGAGGTCCTTATGCCGGAGAGTTCCCCGAGCGGTGGCTGCCCGTAGGGCTGGCTATTGTAGACGAGGCCTTCACGGAGCAGAACGGGTTGGTGAACAGCACGATGAAAGTCGTCCGCGGGAAGGTCGAAGAGCATTTCCGCAGCCGGATCGACTATCTCTACTCAGCCGACGGACGCAACCTGAAAAATCCCGAAAACCTCGCATCGCTGAAAAAAATCGTGGATTAAGCGCTATTTTCGGGGGCCGAAAACTTGACAAATAAAAAAAACGGAGTAACTTTGTACTCCGTAATGCGGAAATAGCTCAGTCGGTAGAGCATCAGCTTCCCAAGCTGAGGGTCGCGGGTTCGAATCCCGTTTTCCGCTCAGGAAGCCTTGAGAAAGAGGCGGCAATAAAGAGCAAAAACCTTATGTATCAATGATATGTAAGGTTTTTTCGTTTTTAGGTTGAAGCCGTAAAAAGCAACGGAATGCAGGTTTTTACGACCTTATCGGTGACCTGTTTCGCTCACACCTAAAATAGGTCACTAATGTAAGTTATTGCATTAATTATCAGCTTTTTGCCCCGCAACAATTCTATGCTGTAAACGTATTACTAACAAACTATTTACAGCAGTATGGAAAGAAAGACTTTCAACAAAGTTGAAGTTCATTCTCGCCTCGGCATAGCTCGAACAAGTTCGGCTATGCCCTCGGCTCGGCGAACTTTCAGCGTGGTTTTCTTCTGCAAGAAGACCAAAGTAACGAAAAAGGGCAAGGCCCCGATCTATGTGCGCATCAAGACCTGCGGCACGGCTACGGAGATTTACACGCGATGCCAAATCGAACCGGAGCGTTGGAATCAACGGCTTGAACGGTCTCTCTATAAGGACGAGATAGACCAACAGATCAACAGCATCGTCGCCAGCTACCGGGCCAATGTCCTCGCGGCCTATGACCAGTTAATCAAGGAGGGCAAAGAGCCGACGTGCTTTGCGATCAAACACCGGCTTGAAAACCCCGCGGGCAATGCGCGGCAGTTCCTTGCCGAGTTCTCAAAATATTGCGACAAGCGGCAGAAAGAGGTCGGGATACGCATTACCCAACTGACGGCGAACAAGTATCACCGCCTGCTGCGGTATCTAAAGGAGTATATGCAGGCGCAGTATAAGAAAGAGGATTTGCCGCTGGACAGGGTGAATTACGAATACCTCGACGGACTGAACACCTTTATCCAGACGGCCCACAACTGCAAGACCAACGGCGCGGTCAATCTGTTGTGCTGTCTTAAAAACTTTATGCTGTACGCCATTCGTAACGAGTGGATCGAAAAGAATCCGTTTCAGTACTACAAGCTAAAGCCTGAACACAACAAGTCGAAAGACCACCTAACCAAATCGGAATTGGATGTTTTGATAACCAAACCTATGCCCAACGAGCGGATAGAACGCATCCGGGACGTGTTCGCGTTCTGCTGCCTGACGGGACTTGCCTTTACGGATGCCGACCACCTGCGCCCGGAACATATCAGCGCAGACGACAACGGGCAGTTGTGGATTCACAAACCCCGCGAGAAAACCGCCGTAATGAGCCGCATCCCTTTGTTGCCGCACCCGGTGAAACTTCTGCGAAAGTACGAACACGACCCAAATTGCAGACAACGCGGAAAGATGTTACCTGTACCGAGCAATTCGAAGATGAACGCCTATCTGAAAGAACTGGCGGGCATCTGCAATATCGACAAGACGCTGACGACGCACGTCGCCCGGCATACGTTCGCCTGCCTTGCCGTGGAGTATGGGATGCCGATAGATGTGCTGGCAAAAATCCTCGGCCATACCAATACCAACATGACACGGCATTATGCCAAGTTCTCGGAGGGCTTGATCGGCCGGGAGATGCAGAAGATCGGCAGTATCTTCGCTAATCCGGCATGATAGTACATGAAGAAAGGTGGAGCGCACGGGATTCGGAATGATCCCTGACGCGCCCCGCCTTTTCATTTACACCAACCTAAAACGGGTCTTGGGCAGGTCTGTAATTCTTTGTCAGCGTTTCCCGAATCGCTGATTCGGGATAGAGGATGTTACGCTCGCTTATTGCGACAAACGGTATCTGCCGCGTATCGCGGAGCGTCTGCAAGGTTCGGGGAGAGATGTGCAGCAGATCGCAAACCTCGCTGCCCGTCAGGTTGTTCTCCGCCCCGACCGGAGGACGATAGTTCTTATCGGCCAGTTGCAGGGTTTCTTCGGCCCGGTCGATCATAGCGAGCAACTCCCGGACTTCCTCGCTCTCCATCGTTAAATAGTCCGATTCCATGTTACACCCCTTTTCTGATTGTCCGCGTCCGCAGAAACCCGGTTACGTCGGTTTCCCGGTAGAAGAACTTACCGCCGACATTCGAATAGGGCAGTACCCGCTTGTCGCGGTAACTTTGGAGCGTGCGCTTGGAAATCCGCAATCGCTGACAAACCTCCGCCCCGTCCAGTCAGCCGTCGGGCGACGGCGGGTTGTACCGCTTCCCGGTTCGTTGTGATTGAGCAGCCAATGTTTTCAGCCGTTCCGTGAGCGCTCTTCATACGCGCTCGTCCATACAAATACTTGTCATAAAAATTTGAATTAAATAGGTTAATAATAAATTTCATTTGCAAGGTAATACCGAACCGGAGGTTTCCGGATATATGGCCGCTCCATGCCGCCCAGACCGTCCGCCCTCGTTCTCTATTGCAAATCCGGCGGCAATATAAGGGACGCCCCGTTGTTTTGATGCTGTTTACGCCCTCGTTCTCCCTCGATCGCCCTAATTGGCCCCATGAATCGGGCGGATTCCGCGGCATAACTCCCGGCCTCTCCCCTCGGCGTTCCTGCAAACTTGGCGGCAAGATAAGGGCAGCGTCCCGACTTGGTGCTGTCCGGAGAGTGAACGGTTATGAACGGTGCTAATTGACCCCGAAAACCGGACAAAATCAGCCGCAGTTTCGGGGTATCAGTGCCAAAATCAAACATCCGGACGTTTTGTCCGTACTACGGAGCAGTTCCGCGCAGCAGGGCGCAATAATATCAGGCGTGTAACAGATTGGAAAATTGTGTATTATCTTCGCCGCAAATCTTAAAATCCGACACATTTATGACTACCCGAACCATCCATTTCACTCCGGCGATCTTCCGCCCGTCGTGAAGAGCCGCCCGCCCTGAAATCAACTCTCCGATCTCTCGCCTTTCGGGGTACTGACTTTCCCGCTCTGTCCGCCTGCGCCTTTGCGTGAGCGTCGATGCGATACGTCCCGCCTTTGCCGCCCGCAGCCTCCGCCGACTATATCCGGCGGGTCTTGCGGGCCAGCTTCGGCGTGCCATGTCCGGGGCTTCGGCCCCGGCATCGACCGCTCCCGAAACGGGAGGAAGCAAGGTTGTGTTTTCGTGCCACAAAAATCCGTCTCCGACGTTTTTTGCGACCACTTCAAACAACCTTGCTCTGCGAGGCCATCCCATTCGGACTGCTCCCGGTGCGGGTCGCATTCCGAAACGCTCGCCGCTCCCTGCGGTCGCCGCGGGCTTGGGATTCGGGGCGTCTGCGACGCGGGTTTACGACCGTGCCCGCTTCACGGGTTTTACCCGGTCATCCGGCAGCGGTCGGACGTGCGGCCATGCGCTGAACTAACACGGATTTGCACATGGCCGAGAACCGAAAGAACAAGGGCGGCAGACCGCCCAAAACCGCCGCCGCAAAGCACTCCCAAACTGTCCGTTTCCGCGTAACGGCCGCCCAGATGCAAACCCTGCAACAAAGCGCAGCGAAAAGCAGGCTGACCCTGTCGGAATACGCCCGGCAAATGGTGCTTGCCGGAAAGGTCATCGCCCCGACCAGCCCCGAAGAACTGAGCCTGATTGCCGAACTGACCCGCGAGAAGAACAACCTGAACCAACTTGCCAAAGTCCAAAACGCCGCAGGAGCCGCAACGCGGGAAGCGGAACTGATCCGGATCATCCGGTTTTACAATCGGATGATTGCCAAACTGAAAAGAGAGTAGCAATGATAGGAAAGATCGTAACGGGCAAATCGTTCGGCGGAGCCGTCGAGTATGTCCTCAGGAAAGAGAAAGCCCGCCTGCTGGACAGCGACGGGGTAGATACAGAAAGCATCCGGTCGATAATCGACGATTTCAACTTCCAGCGCAAGGCCCGCCGGGAGATCGCAAAGGTCGTGGGGCATATCTCGCTCTCGTTCCATCGGGACGATGCACCGAAGCTGACCGACGAACGGATGCGGGAACTGGCGGCTGCCTACATGGAACGCATGGGAATCGCCGATACGCAGTATATCGTCGCCCGGCACAACGATACGGAGCATCCCCACCTGCATATTATCTACAACCGGGTGAAATACGACCGGACACTTGTGGCGGATAAGAACGAGCGCCGCCGGAACGTCAAAGTCTGCAAACAGCTTAAACGCCAGTACGGGCTGACATTCTCCAACGGCAAGCGGGACATAAAGACTGAACGGCTCCACGGAACGGACAAGGTGCGGCAGGAGGTGTTCGACGCCATAACCCGCATCCTGCCCAAATGCGACCGGATCGCCGACCTGTCGGCCAAGCTGAAACGGCAGGGGATCGGCATGCAGTTCATCCACCGGGGCAACGACCCGAAGAAAGCGGTTCAGGGTGTAACCTTTACCAAAGACGGACTGACATTCAAAGGTTCGCAGGTAGGCCGCAAATTCAGCTATGCCGGATTGTCGAAGATGATCCGCGAACGGGTCGAGACGTTGGCACGGGAAGCAGCCGACGAGGAGATCAAATACATGCGGGAAAGACAGCGGGAGCAGGAACGCAACACAACGCCGAAGCCGCGGAAAGTCGAAAGACCGCAACCGCCGCAGATCAAACGGGAAGAAACACCCCGCCTGCAACAGTCGCGGCAGATGCAACCGGCTTCAGCCGAACCGAAACCCTCCGCACCACAGCAGGTCGAAATCGGCGGTACGCGCTTTACGCAGGCGCAATGGCGGCAATTGCAGGAGAACCGGACGCTGCGGATAATCGTTCGCCGCAGCGATGCAAATATGCTGCGCGAATACTGGTTCGACAATGCAGGAGGGGTGCAATACACCCTTATCGCCCTGCGCCGCAGGGATGAAGCCTTTACCCGTGAATTGGTTACGGCGATAAAAGGCTGTCGGCTGACGGTGCAGGAACAGAAACAGTTGTATTCCGAGCAGGGGTTGATTAAGGCGTTCCGCAAGCAGGACGGAACGGTTTACCGATCCCGGTTCGGGGTGGAATCAAAGCCCGGACAGAAAGATATGCTGACCGAGTGCGTATTATCCGTGCAACAGCCGCAAGAGGTGAAGCCCGACACAAAGCCACAGGTCAAATCGGAACAGCAACAGAAACCGAGGCCGCAGGTCAGAAGTTACCCGACGAGAAAACGAGGAAGGCATTTTTAGCTTAATCTATTTTTGGATAACCACGCGGGATTACTACTTTCGGTGCTTCCGCCCGAATGATCGAAACGCTCGGATTTGTTGCAGAAAATCAGGTATAAAAATCTTTATTTTCCTCTTGTTGTTGATATTCAGCACTTTACGATTTTCACTTTTATAATAAGTGAAAATAAATTCGATTTTTTATTAGGAAGTTGAAATAAGGTGGAATTGATAGAGTATTGATAATCAATATTTTGCAATTTGGGCGATAGCCTTTGATTTTGGCAATAATGGGTGAAAAAAGGAGAAAAGAGGAGAAAAGAGGAGAAAAGAGGAGAAAAGAGGGTTGTGTTAACTTATATTATATTGATAGTCATTAATTTGCGTTTTTTCACTTTTATAGAAAGTGAAAATAAATTGCATTTTTTTTAACGACATCAAAGAGAGGATTAAACTCGCTGCCACTATCAGCGAGTCGAAAATATCCTTGATGCTGTTGAACCCCGAATCCATAATCAATGTTAAAATGGTGAATAGACAAATATAATAAAATTTTTCGCTACAACAAATGGTGCGGCAAAAACGATCCAAAACCATAGAATAGGTTCTATACCTGCTTGGGCTGTTGCAAGGTCATTTTTTCATCAGACACCCATATTCGGCGATCCGCTCTTCGCAGACCTTTTCCACAATCCCACGGAGTAGTTCGATCTTGGGGACAAGGGCGTCGATGTCGGATTTCGTTACAACAAACTTATCGTTGTAGCGTGCCTCCAGATAGGCGCGGCGCAGCAGGTCGAACAGGCGTTTTTCTTCGTCCGTGTCGCAGGGGAATACTTTTGCCAGTTCCAAGGTATAGGGCTTGCATTTCCCGATCAGAAATTCAAGATCATGTTCTTTATACCCGTAAAGAATATAAACCAACGGGATAGCTTTTAGAAAATACTCGGCAGCTTGGTGAAGATAAAAAGATGCTTGGACAAATCTGTTTTTGTGGATGTTAGTAATAGCGTCATCAAAGAAATATGTAGCGCGAGTATATTTGCTTGTATAATACTCTTCCGCCATTTTCTTTATCTCGGCATAATCCAACTCTCCGGGCGTTGCTAACTGACATTCGCCCGAATCGTAGAGCATGATACCCTTTGCGACGATCTCGACGTAGAAATAACGTCCCATCGTCAGGGCGTCGTTCAGCTTGGAGATGCTTTCGTTGATAATCTGGGGTCGGGGCAGGTTCTCGTCGTTCTTCCCGGCTGCAAACCGCTCCCTAACGCGGGCCTCTACCGTGCTTTCCCTTTCTCCCAGCCGACGCTTGGTAACGACCAGCAGATCGTAGTCGCTCATGTAGATTGTCCGCACGCCGTAGTCGCGCCGTTCGTCGCGTTCGACATAGGTATTCGCCGCATAACTTCCGTATAGGATAATCATAACGACATCTTTCACCTCGTCGCGGATCAGTGCGGCCAATTCGTGTAAATCCCGCTGTTTGCGTTCGGGCAGAAAGTCGATGGAGTTCTTCATACCCACAAAATTAGCAAGATTTTTCCAAAAACACACGGCCCGTTAGTATTAGATTCGAAATTGTTCGTATATTTGTTTCACGATTCCTTGAAGCAGTTTCGTTGTATAGGGGCGGCAGAGGCCGTCCGGGAACAAACTGGCAAGCAACTACTATGCAAACTTCAAGGAATTATCTCGATTCGGCATAGCCGACGGACATAACATATAAAGGGTAAACAACTCTTTATACCGTTAAGCAAACGTGGAAACCTCTTTCGGGAGGGTTTGAATCAGGTATAATAGTTGTCAGTCCTTGTTATGTCCTGCCCTTTACGGGCGGGGCAGACAAGGGCGCAGGACAGCTTACTGATTCGGGTTTTCCACGACCTGCTTAACGGGGCTGCAAATGCGCCCCTTTTTTATTTCCATCCGGGGCGCACTCACACAATCTCAACCCCGGCATTATGTCACGGCACATCAATCGAAAAGAGGCGTTTTTGGCATCCGTCGGCCCTTGGCCGGCGGGCATTGCCGTGTCTGCCGGGGGCTTCACAAGGACGGCGGACATGGCCCTGAAATCTGGTAGTAACACGCAAGTAATCCCGTGCCCGGCCGTCCTTTCTTTTTTACTTCTGCGGATGCGGGCGACCGAAACGAATTCTTCAATCTGTGAAGTTGCGTCACTTGATTGTTTCGGCCCCGCATCCGCTTTTTAATCCGACAACCACAAACTATGGAACCAGCCTTTACCCTCGGTATCCTGTACGGCTGCGGCTGCGGTTTCCGCACGGCGCAGTATTTCGAACAACTCGCCGCATACTATCTGAAATCCATGTCGCGCGTCCGGGTGCTGATTGCCCTGACGGGCAAAGCCGAGCGGTCGGTTGCGTCCTGCCTTTTGGAACAACGGGCGAAGCACTCCGGGTTGGAGGTCGCCGTCGTGCTGACGGCCCGACAATGGCGGGAATATCTGCAAAACGTTTCGTACGGCAAAGCCGCCGAATGCAACCCGATTATCGACGCGGCGGATCGTCGGGAGGTGATGGAGCGGTGCGCGGAGCGTTTTTCGCCTCCGGAGCTGTTCCGGCTGTTTATCGAGCGTTGCGACCTGCTCGTTTTTCAAGAACACCATGCCGGGGCGCAGATGGTTGGACTGCTGCGCGAACTGCTGACGGATATGGCCGTGCCGCTGCCCGTGCAATACGAACTGCTCCATCCCGGCTATGCGAGCCTGCATTATCCGGCCGACCGGAAGCAGTACCGAATATACGGAGGCCCTTATTACGATCCCTATCAGGAGATTCGGCAAAGCGTCGCCTACCTGCGGCGCAATAATTTCGTGATCCGGGCGGACCATCTGCCGACGGTCTTTGTGCGTAAATGGCAGTCCGAGCCGCCGCCGGGGTGGTATCATTACCTGACGACCCCAGACGATACGGACCTAATATTCCGCCTGCGGGAAACGCCGCGCCACGATCATCTTTCGCTCAAGGTGTTCGCATACGCCTATGCCGTAAGGCATGATATGTGGGCGGGAGGCCGGGAAACCCCGTCGGGAGCCGACGCGATAAGACGGTTCCGGCAATTCCGGCAACTGTTGGAGATCATAGCCGCCCGGCGGGAAGCGGGGGAGCGGGTGGAATCGTTCGACCTGATGGATTTCGACGGGTACGATAAAATACTTCGCCAAAATAGATAGAATAAAAGATTTGTTTATGTCTAAAAGATTGTGTATCTTTGTATTGACGCATAGAAATGCAGCAAGGCGCAAAAGGTGAGCTACTTATCGGTGACCTAAAAAACCAAAGAACGCCGTAACATATTGATACATAACGGAAAGAAACCCAAGGTTCGGTTTCCGTTTTCCGCTCAAGAGAGAAATCTCAGGCATTTCTTCACATTTACCTCATATTCAGCGTGTTATAAAACACGTTGGATATGTTTTTCTCGTTCATATCATCAGGTGCTTTCTGGTGCGATCTCTGAAAAAGGCCGAAAAATAGGTTATTATTCGCCAAAATGTTGTCCAAAAATGGCTCAAAAAATTAAGAGATGGCTACGTTTAAGACTTGTGTATTCAAAAATCATCTGCGTAAGGATGCGAAATCAGGATTCCGGTAACGCTTCGCCAGGCAGTATGGATTGAGTATAAGCGGCGATAGATATTCTGGAAACGCGTGAAAACCGTACACCAAACCATATCCAGCGATAATCCCTTTGTCGAGATAAAATATTCGGAGTACATAAAAATCCAATAATAAGAGTTTGCTTTAATCTGCTGGAAAAGGCTTCAGGCAGATTGATAGATGATCACTTGTCCACCTTATAAACAGTGTTCGTGTCAATCCGAATATCTAAATTATGATTTTGTTAACAGTAAGCGTTTTTTCGGGAAGTTTGGTGTAGAGTCCCCAAAAATAAAAATTAGTCATACTCGCCGGATGCGCCCCTCCCAATCGCTTGTAAACCAAATTCAATATCATCTTATCGGAATCGGAATCTACAGCCTGCCTCTCGAAAGTGTATCCGGGATCCCCCATCCAATGCTGTCCGATAATAAGGGTGTATTTCACAAAGTCGATTACCGGCAGCTCGACCGCAGGAGGTGCAACGGCCTCGAACTCTTCCATGCTGTTGATCACAAAACATTCGATGTCGCGAGAATCGATTTCGCTGAAATTGAATTCCGGTTCGGGGCGCGAATAGTAACTCGAAGGCAGATAGGTCTTGAAAAAAGCCGAAACGTCCGCGGGGGCAGTGACGGGAGGAGTGCCGATATATTCGGGCTCTTCCGAGTCATTGCATGCGACAAACCCGCCCAGCATTAGCAGAGCTGCCGTCAAAGTCAAAATTTTCGTTTTCATTTTATGATAATTATCTAAAAACTACCGCTATAATTGCCGATGATAAAGTTATTGAAATTATTTGTTTTTCAATGATTTTTGCAATGTTTTTTCAGCGCAGATAAAAACATCATTTTGTAAGCAATGTGAAATCGTTGCGACCTTATATGTTATCTGGAACAACTGCATTATCAACAGATCACTCCGGTAGCCGGATGGAAGGAATCTCAGAAAAAAGGGCGTTGCAGAAAAATTCTGCAACGCCCTTTTAAAACCGGGTTAGTACAAATGGTTACTTTATCCGCAAATGCTGCTTCACGGCCCCGAGATCGGTCCACTTTACCGGATTCAGTCGGGCGGCGTTCATACCGGTACGTTTCAGGGAAGCAGGGCTTGCCGCATTCTTGAAACAGAGGCCCAGTTCGAACTTGTCCGTATTGTCCGCCCAGATCGTCTGGAGGTCCGTGAACTTCTCAAAGCCGAGCAGAAGGAAGACCATGCCCATCATACCCGTTTCGTCGGCCGCAGCTATCTCCTGGAACTTTTCATCCAACAGAGGCATAAAGGTCAGGATAAGGTCCATATAGGGTTTTGCCATCTCCTTATCCACATACAGTTTCAGTGCGCCATTCTCGACCGAATACTTCAGGGGTACGCCCGTCTCCAGCCAATCGAAGATGTTGCGGACAAGGGCCACGTCGATACCGCTCAGGTCCATGTTCAGAAGCCCGTTCCCCAGCAAGACAATCGTCTGTTTGAGCGTCTCATCGTCCATCTCGCGGAAACCCTGCACAGCGGTCAGGATTTCCTGCGGATCGAACGAACCGCCCTGGTCCGACGCCACCTGTGCAAGAATCTGCGCAAGATTGGGAATGATGTAGAAATTGTCGCCGCTGACGTACCAGGTTACCAGATTCTTAGGCGAAGAGAGCCACTGACGGTCGTAAGGGTCGATCGTATAGCCGTTCAATATCTTAAGCATGAACCAGTAAGTCATCTCGTCAAACATCTCGGTAGCTCCCATCTCTTCCATGTAATCGGACATATTCATCCACTCGCCGGTCTCCGAGTTACGCACCTTCGATGTGATGAGTTCCGGATAGTAGAAGGCCGTAAGGTTGCCGTCTGCACCCAGCGTAACATTGGAAAGCACCTCGGAAAGGATATGCGATAATACCGTCGTACCGATGATGGCCAGGTTTCCGCCATTGGGCTGCTTTGCATCGAGAGCCGACCAGGTTAACCGGAACGGTGTGGTGGGCAGCATATTCTCCGGAAAACCGTTTTCATCGAACGTATAAAAATCTTTCGACATCGGCCATGTACCCGACAGGTCGCCCTGGCCGGCTTTGGTCAGCGAGGTAACCACTGCCGAAGAAACTTTTCCTTCGAGCGAAACGTTTCCCTGTGCCGAGACTTCGAAAATCGCAACAGTTTGTTCCGATCTCGTGACCGACGGAGCCCCGAGGCTCACCTTGCCGGAATAGTTATAGGAGCCGTCCTGCTGTTTCGAAAGCGCAACCGGAACGGCAACTTCGGCATAACCGGCCACCACGTTGCGAAGCGTCAGCACACCTTCCGCAGCGCTGCTTGCGGCGATCTGCGCCGAACCGAGTGCGGAAGCAGCACCGTTGAGCGTCAGCGAAAGATCGGCGCCCGAAATCTCCTCCGAAGGAATCTGTTTCCAACGCGTGTCCGGTCCGTTGTCATCGCTACACGCCGTGGTGAAACCGACAATTCCTGCCAGCACCAACAATAAGATAAATAATTTTTTCATGGTCTAAAGTTTAATGAGTATTCAGTTTGATTTGTCAATCGTTTAAAACACATAGCCATAACGGAGAACCCCGTCCCTGAAACAGGATGAAAGAGATGAGCCGACCGGCACGCATGGCGACAACCGCCCGAAAACAGTAAAATTCATTTTGCCCCTAAGGAAACAACCGGATGTCCGTTGATTCGGCGACGCAGGCCGGATGTCTCTGTTTTTTTTGAGTTTTACACTATGATATGTCGGCAAAACTATCGCAAACGCGCCTCCCGGACAAATATATTCAACGAACGGGATCGGTTTTATAATGAATGTAAATTATTTCATCACAAAGCTGAATCCCCGATTGCGGTCCATATTGGATATCCCAGAAACAACTCCACATTTTATTTCGAAAAAAAACCTCACACTTTCGTTTCGAATCCCGTTTTTTTTCATAGTTTTGTATACGGGCGGCTTCAAAGTTGTCCGGCTGAATTCGAAGCAACGATAAAACCGAAAAGATATGGAGCAATACATTTTGTCACTGGATCAGGGAACGAGCAGTTCCCGTGCGATTGTTTTCGACCATAAGGGGCAGATTTGCTCGATGGCCCAGCGGGAATTCACCCAGTATTTCCCCAAACCGGGGTGGGTGGAGCACAATCCGCACGAAATCTGGTCGTCGCAGGCCTCGGTCGTCGCCGAAGCCATCGCAGCCATCGGCATCAACGGCCTGAACATCGCCGGAATCGGCATTACCAACCAGCGCGAAACGACGATCGTGTGGGACTCGGAGAGCGAAGAGCCGGTATACAACGCCATCGTGTGGCAGGACCGCCGCACGTCGGAGTATTGCGACCAGTTGAAAGCCGAGGGGAAAACCGAATACATCCGCGAAAAGACGGGCCTGATCATCGACGCCTATTTCAGCGCCACGAAAATCAAATGGATACTCGACAATGTGCCGGGCGCACGCGAACGGGCCGAAAAGGGCAAACTGATGTTCGGCACGGTGGACACATGGCTGATCTGGCGGCTGACGCGCGGCGAGGTGCATGTGACGGACGTGAGCAACGCCTCGCGCACGATGCTTTTCAATATCCACACGCTCCAATGGGACGAAGAACTGCTGAAGCTGTTCGGCATTCCGGCCTCGATGATGCCCGAAGTGAAATCGTCGAGCGAGGTTTACGGAGCTACGAAAACCACGATTTTCGCCCACAAAGTTCCCATTGCCGGCATTGCCGGCGACCAGCAGGCAGCCCTGTTCGGGCAGATGTGCGTCGAGCCGGGTTCGGTGAAAAACACCTACGGAACCGGGTGTTTCCTGCTGATGAACAGCGGCGAAAAGCCTATCGTTTCGAAAAACAACCTGCTGACGACCATTGCCTGGAAAATCGGCGACAAAGTCAACTATGCCCTCGAAGGAAGCATCTTCGTCGGCGGCTCGGTCGTACAGTGGCTGCGCGACGGGCTGGGCATTATCCGTTCGTCGTCGGAAATAGAGGCGCTGGCGGCATCGGTTCCCGACACCAACGGCGTTTATTTCGTGCCCGCACTGACCGGACTGGCGGCTCCGCACTGGGACCAGTACGCCCGGGGTGCGATCAGCGGCATCAGCCGCGGTACGACGGCAGCGCACATCGCCCGCGCGGCGCTGGAGGGGATTGCCTACCAGACGCTCGACATCGTGACGGCGATGCAGCGCGACGCGGAAGTCACGCTGGTCGAACTGAAAGTCGACGGCGGCGCGGCGCGCAACAACCTGCTCATGCAGTTCCAGGCCAACCTGCTCGACACGAAAGTCATCCGTCCCTGCGTGACGGAGACCACGGCGCTGGGAGCCGCCTACCTGGCGGGACTGGCCGTAGGGTACTGGTCGAGCATCGACGAGATCAGGCAGCAGTGGCAGGCGGAGCACGTCTTCGAACCGGCCGCCGACCGCAAGCCGATCGAGACGGCCATAGCAGGCTGGGAAGACGCCGTAAAGCGGGTATTACACAACAGGAACGACTAAACGGAAACGGATATGGAAATCACATTCTTCACCAAATGCCTGTTCGAGTTCATCGGGACGCTGGTGCTCGTACTGCTGGGCGACGGGGTGGTCGCATCGACCGTCCTCAAACGATCGAAAGGCTTCGAAGGCGGCTGGGTCGTGATCACGATAGCCTGGGGCCTGGCCGTGATGTGCGGCGTGCTGATCGCAGGACCTTACTCGGGCGCACACCTCAATCCCGCGGTTTCGGTCGGGCTGGCCGTGGCTGGATCGTTTCCGTGGGCATATGTCCCGGGCTACATCGCAGCGCAACTGCTCGGCGGATTCTGCGGAGCCGTATTGGTATACATGTATTATAAGGACCATTTCGACGCGACGGACGACCCGGCATCGAAACTCGGCGTCTTCTGCACGATGCCTGCCATCATGAACAAGCCGCGCAACCTCTTCTGCGAAGTTGTCGGCACGTTCCTGCTGGTGTTCGTGATCCTTGCCATCGGCAACGAGCAGAACACCCCGGAGATCGGGTTGGGCAGCCTGGGAAGTTTCCCGGTGACGATGCTGATCATGGCGATCGGCATGTCGCTGGGCGGCACGACGGGTTATGCGATCAATCCGGCCCGCGACCTGCCGCCGCGGCTGGCGCACGCCGTCCTGCCGATCCGGGGCAAAGGCCCGAGCGGATGGGGTTACAGTTGGGTTCCCGTGGCGGGGCCGCTGCTGGGCGCATTGGCCGCCGGATTGATATACGGCTGCGTCTACTTTTGCAGTTGATAAAAAAAGAGCTTCGGTTTTCCGAAGCTCTTTTTCATTATTTGCCCAGCCCAAGGCCCCGGACCCATTTGTCGACGGCGTCTTTCGAATTGCGCACCGCACCGCCGCGGACAGGAAGCCCGTCGGCAACGGCGGACTGCGGACAGAGTTTACGGATGTCGGCCTCGCTGCGGCCCATGCGGCTGCCTTCGTGGGTCATGAACGGCACGATGGTCTTGCCCGCAAAATCATAGGAGGCAAGGAACGTCGCCACGGGAGGTGCGACAGTGGCCCACCAGCAGGGCGAGCCGACGAAAATCACGTCGTACTGCGACATGTCGCCGACCCGGGTTTTCAGGTCGGGCCGGGCTCCCGCCTCGATTTCCCGCTTGCCCTGGTCGACCACGGCCTGGTAGTCCGAAGGGTAGGGTTTGACAGGGACGATTTCGAAAAGCTCCCCGCCCGCGGCCTCGCCGATCTGCCGCGCCAATTCGCGGGTGTTGCCGCTGTGGGAGAAATAGGCTACCAATACTTTTTTGGCAGGCGCCGGCTGCGGCTGGGCCCCGGCCCCGGAAGCGGCGAAAGCCGCCATCGTTGCTAAAATCAATTTTGTTTTCATCGTTTTTCCATTTACACAATTCCACTCGACAAAAGTAGGGCCCAGTATACCCGGCAACCTTACCCGGATTACGGTTCGTCGTACCATAATTACCGATTCGGCGTCAGGGGCGGAGCAGAGGCCGAAAATTATGCTATCTTTGCCGTAAACAAAACGAACGGATTATGGACACGGTGGTTAAATACGACAACATCTTCCAGTACAACGAATCGCGCGGCATCGAGACGCTGCATCCGCTGGTGAGCGTCATCGACTTCTCGAAGTGCGGACCGGCCCATTACGAACGGCAGGTGTACGGGTTCTACACGATCTTCCTCAAGGACGTGAAATGCGGCGACCTGCGTTACGGGCGCAACTACTACGACTACCAGGAGGGCACGCTCGTCTTCCTGGCCCCGGGACAGGTGATCGGCTATGAAAACAACGGCCAGACCTACCAGCCCAAAGGCTGGGCCCTGCTGTTTCACCCCGACCTGCTGCGGGGCACGTCGCTCGGGCGCAACATCTCGGGTTACACGTTTTTCACCTACGAAGTGAGCGAGGCCCTGCATCTTTCAGAGCAGGAGCGGCAGGTCGTGCTGGACTGCCTGCAAAATATCCAGTCGGAGCTGAAACACGCCATCGACAACCACAGCCGCACGCTGATCGTCTCGAACATCGAGCTGCTGCTCAATTACAGCACGCGGTTCTACGAACGGCAGTTCATCACGCGCAACAACATCAACCGCGACGTGCTGGCGGGATTCGAACGCCTGCTGGGCGACTATTTCCAGGGAGACCGCCCCGAGCAGGAGGGAGTGCCGTCGGTACGCTGGTGTGCGGAGCAGCTGCACCTGTCGGCGAACTATTTCGGCGACCTGGTGAAGAAGGAGACCGGCAAGTCGGCGCAGGAGTACATCCAACTCAAAGTCATCGACATCGCCAAAGAGCGCATCTTCGACACCAGCCGTTCGATCAGCGAAGTGGCCTATTCGCTGGGGTTTCGTTACCCGCAGCACTTCACGCGCCTGTTCAAGAAGGTAGTAGGGTGTTCGCCCAACGAATACCGGACCGCTAACTGACACAAAAACCCTTCCGTGACACGGAAGGGTTTTTCACACACAAACATTAACAATACAAACAATGCGACGGCAGAAATTCCTGTTTTCATTGTTTCCGGGACAAAGGTCGTGCAAAATTCCGGGGCGCGCAATCGCTATTAGTAGGTATTTCGCCTTCGGAGATTACCGTTTCACCTGCCGTTCAAGGGAGTAAGGCGTTTTTTTATTTTGTAATTCAAAATAATGCACTATCTTTGCAGGCGAATTCCAACGAACAGGGCGACCGTCCTGTTTTTGACAATCACATTCAACCGGAAATAAATTATGCAAGATCTGAAAGCGCTGGAAGGGAAAAGCCTTGCCGAACTGCGTGAAATAGCTAAAGCACTGGGCATCACCAATGTTATGGTGAAGAAGCGTGACCTGATAGCGAAAATAGCCGGAAGCGACTCCACGGAGGAGGCTCCCGCAAAAGATAAAAACGAAGAAATACACCAGGCTCCCGCAGCAGCCGCAGAACCGGCGCAGGAAACGGAGCCCCAGGCCGCCGAGGCCAAAGGCAAAGCGCCGCGCGGACGCCGTCCGCGGTTGTCGAAAACCGAAAGTGCAGCTCCCGCACCCAAGCAGGAGGTGATGCCCGAGCTCGAACTGCCGATGGAGATTACTCCCGAGGAAGAGCCGCAACCCATGCCCGCAGAGGCCGGGGCCGCAGAGCCGCAGCCCGAAGTACAGGCTGCGGAGCCGGTCAAGGCCGAGCCCAAGCGCCGGGGCCGCAAGCCCAAGGTACAGGAGGGGCAGGAAGAGGGTTCGCCCGCATCCGTACAGGCACAGAACGCCCATGCGGAACACGCTCCCCGCCACACCGAAGAGGAGGTCATCACCAAGGACGACTTCGCCGGAGAGATCGAAGGCGAAGGCGTACTGGAAGTCATGCCCGACGGCTACGGATTCCTCCGCTCGGCCGATTACAACTACCTCAATTCCCCCGATGACATTTACGTTTCGCCTTCGCAGATCAAGCTCTTCGGTCTGAAACCCGGCGACACGGTGAACGGTGCGATACGTCCCCCGAAGGAGGGCGAAAAATATTTCCCGCTGGTGCGCGTGAACGAAATCAACGGCCTCAAACCCGAGTACATCCGCGACCGCGTGCAGTTCGAATACATGACGCCGCTGTTCCCCAGCGAGAAATTCTGCCTCACGGGCAACGGACACAACAACATGTCGACGCGTGTCGTAGACCTGTTTTCACCGATCGGCAAGGGCCAGCGCGCACTGATCGTGGCGCAGCCTAAGACCGGTAAAACAATGCTGTTGCAGTCGATCGCCAACGCCATTGCCGACAACCATCCGGAAGTCTACATGATCGTGCTGCTGATCGACGAACGCCCCGAGGAAGTAACTGAAATGGCCCGCAACGTAAAGGCGGAAGTCGTGGCTTCGACCTTCGACGAGCAGGCTTCGCGCCACGTGAAGGTGGCCGAAATGGTATTGGACAAGGCCAAGCGCATGGTCGAAAGCGGACACGATGTCGTGATTTTCCTCGATTCGATCACCCGTCTGGCACGCGCCTACAACTCCGTGCAGCCCGCATCGGGCAAGGTGCTTTCGGGAGGTGTCGACGCCAATGCGCTGCACAAACCCAAGCGTTTCTTCGGCGCGGCCCGCAACACGGAGGAAAAAGGTTCGCTGACGATCATCGCCACAGCGCTGATCGACACCGGTTCGAAGATGGACGAAGTGATCTTCGAGGAGTTCAAGGGTACGGGTAACATGGAGTTGCAGCTGGACCGCAAACTGGCCAACAAGCGCGTCTACCCGGCAGTCGACGTGATCGCCTCGGGAACCCGCCGCGAAGACCTGCTCTTGCCGCGCGACGTGATGAACCGCACGTGGGTGCTGCGCAAGTATCTTTCGGATATGACGCCCGTCGAAGCCATGGAGTTCCTCCAGAAGCAAATGGGCCTTACCGACACCAACGAGGAGTTCCTCGCAACGATGAACCACTAAGCGCGCCGCCCCATGAACTGCAAACACCCCGGATAGATGAAAAAACTGTTTCTGATAAGTTTGTGCCTCCTTTTCGCCCGCGGAGTTTTTGCGTGGGGACAGAAGGGACACGACGTGACGGCCTACATCGCCGAATGCCATCTGACGCCCGAAGCGGCGGATAAGGTCCATAAAGCCCTCGACGGTTATTCGCCCGTATATATCGCCAACTGGCTCGACTTCGCCAGCTACTGGCCCGAATACGCCTACTCGAAGACCTGGCATTACCTGAACATCGACGAAGGCCAGACGCTGGAAACAATGCCCCGGAATCCCAAAGGCGACGTGCTGACGGCGGTAACGGAGATCACCGAAAAACTCAAATCGGGAAAACTCACGCCCGAAGAGGAGACGCTGAACCTCAAAATGCTGATCCATCTGGTCGGGGACATGCACTGCCCGATGCACCTCGGACGGCTGAGCGACCTGGGCGGCAACAAGCGTCCCGTGCGTTTCTTCGGCCGCGAGACGAACCTGCACTCGGCCTGGGATACGAACATTCCCGAAGCGGTGCACAACTGGAGTTACAGCGAGTGGCAGCAGCAGATCGACCGGCTGACGGACGAAGAGGCTGCACAGATCGTAGCGGGGGAGCCTGCCGACTGGGTGAAGGAGACGCACGAAATCTGCAAAGAAATTTACGACTTCAGCCCCGAGGGGACGAAAATCTCGTACGACTACATTTTCAAGTACACGCCCGTCGTTGAAAAGCAGTTCCTGCGCGGCGGACACCGCCTGGCACGCCTGCTAAACGAGATATACCAATAAATAAACACGCACCATATGCCGCCCGCCGATCTTCCGATCGGCGGGCGGTTTCGTTCCGGGAGGCCGGAATCAGTAATTCGGGTAGGAACATCCGTAATTTGCGTAACGGTTCGTCGTTCCGGGCAAAGTATCTTTGCAAAAAGAAAACAGACAAAAAGATGAACGACGACAAACTGAACCGGCAGGCCACGGAGATGCTCTTCGCAGAGAAGTGCTCGTGCGTCGTACGCAACGGCGACACGATACGGCTGTTCCGCGGACGGGGCGTCAGCGATCTCTGGCGGTTGCTGCACGAGGAACCGGAGTTGCTCGACGGCGCTTTCGTGGCCGACAAGGTGGTCGGAAAAGGCGCTGCGGCACTGATGGCAGCAGGCGGCGTCGAAGAGTTGTTTGCCGACGTGGTGAGCCATGCGGCGCTGGAACTGCTCAACGGGGCCGGAATTGCGGTAAGCTACACGCTGGCCGTACCCCATATCGTCAACCGTGCCGGGGACGGTATCTGTCCCGTCGAACGCCTGTGCGCCGAAGCGCGGACCGCGGCGGAATGCCTGCCGCAGATCGGGGAATTTTTAGACCAAATGAAGAAACGCAATGAATAAGATTATTTCGGCCTTGCTGGCCTGTACAGGGCTTGCGGGCGCGGCATACGGCGCGCAGGAGCCGGGACAGGCGGCGAAGAACGTCGCGATAGACTCGGTCGTAGTGACAGGGGCGCGCTACGCTTCGGACATCCGCCATCTGCCGATGTCGGTGGCGGTCGTAGGGCGCGACGAGATCGTCCGCCGGCAGGAAGCATCGGTGCTTCCGTTGCTCACGGAACAGGTTCCGGGGCTGTTCGTCACCGGGCGCGGCGTGATGGGTTACGGCGTCTCGAACGGGGCGGCCGGAAGCATAAGCCTGCGCGGCGTCGGCGGAGGGTCGGCGGCACAGATGCTGGTGCTCATCGACGGGCATCCGCAATACATGGGACTGTTCGGCCATCCGATCGCCGACGCCTACCAGTCGATGCTCGCCGAGCGGGTCGAAGTGGTGCGCGGCCCGGCATCGGTGCTCTACGGCTCGAATGCCATGGGAGGAGTGATCAACATCGTCACCCGCAAGCAGCGCGAAGAGGGTGTAAAAACCGACCTCAATGCAGGTTACGGCTCCTACAACACGTTACAGACCGAACTGGCGAACCGCATTCGCAAAGGCCGCTTCACGAGCGTCGTGACAGGTTCGTACAACCGTACGGACGGCCACCGCGCCGACATGGGGTTCGAGCAATACGGCGGATATGCCAAAGCCGGCTACGAAATCAACGGCAACTGGAGCGCTTATGCCGATGTGAACCTGACACACTTCAACGCCTCGAATCCGGGTGAAATCGCCGCGCCCGTCTTCGACAACGATTCCCGCATCACGCGCGGCATGGCTTCCGTCTCACTGGAAAACAACTATGACCGAACTTCGGGAGCGTTGAAGTTTTTCTACAACTGGGGCCACCACCGCATCAACGACGGCTACGACGCGGGCGAAGAACCGCTCGACTACCGTTTCAACTCCACAGACCGGATGCTGGGCGTCTCGTGGTATCAGAGCGCAGGACTGTGGCGCGGCAGCCGGCTGACGGCTGGCGTCGACTGGCAGCACTTCGGGGGCCGGGCGTGGAACCGCTTCACGACGGACGGACACGAGGAACCGATCGTGGACCAAACGGAGGACGAAATCGCGGGATACGCCGATTTCCGGCAGATGCTGGGCCGCCTGACGTTCGACGCAGGAGTGCGCCTCGACCACCACACGCGCACCGGCACGGAGTGGGTCCCGCAGGCAGGCGTATCGCTGCGGGCCGCACGCGACGGGGAACTGAAAGCGATGGTGAGCAAAGGGTTCCGCAATCCGGTGATCCGCGAACTTTACATGTTCGGGGTAAAGAATCCCGACCTGAAGCCCGAACGGCTGTGGAATTACGAACTTTCGTGGACCCAGCGGTCAGCCGCAGGCAGGGTGTCGTACGGTGTCAACGTCTTCTACATCAAGGGCGAGGACATCATCCAGCGCGGCAGGCTCGACGGGCGCAACATCCTCCGGAACCAGGCCCGGATCGAGAACTGGGGCGCGGAAGCGAACGTCGCATGGCGTATCGGCGAGGCGTGGAGCGTGGACGCCAATTACAGTTGGCTTAGGATGGAATACCCCGTGCCGGCATCGCCCGAGCACAAATTTTACGCCGGGGGCAACTTCGCGAAAGGCCGCTGGTCGGTATCGACAGGCATACAATATGTGGCAGGGCTCTACACGGCGGTCGCCCCGGACCCGGAAATCCGGGAAAATTTCGTACTTTGGAACCTGCGGGCGACGTTCCGGGTAAACAGCCTGCTGACACTCTTCGCCCGGGGCGAGAACCTGCTGGCGGAGCGTTATGAAATCAATGCCGGATATCCGATGCCCCGGGCTACGGTTTTCGGCGGTGTGAAGTTAAACTTTTAGTTGATATAACCATGAAAACTCACTCAGTAACACTTTATTCATCCGGATACCGGGAAACGAGGACCTACCTTGCGGCAGCGCTGTTCGCGGCGGGCAACATCGTCCTGCCGCAGTTGTGCCACCTCGTGCAGTTGGGCGGGCCTACGATGCTGCCGATCTATTTCTTCACGCTCGTGGGCGCTTACAAATACGGCTGGCGCGCGGGACTGCTTACGGCCATCGCTTCGCCCCTGGCCAATGCGGCGGCGTTCGGAATGCCGTCGGTCGCCGCACTGCCCGTAATACTGCTCAAATCGGCGCTGCTGGCAGCGGCGGCAGGGTATGCCGCGCAACGTTTCAACCGCGTGTCGGTAGCACTGCTAACAGCCGTCGTGCTGTTCTATCAAACAGTCGGATCGGCGGGGGAGTGGGCCCTGACAGGCAGCTTTACAGCCGCCGCGCAGGATTTCCGGATCGGGATTCCCGGCATGCTGCTGCAAATATTCGGCGGATACTTCTTTATAAAATACGTAATACGCAACTAGCCATGATGAAAAAAATCTGTATGATCTCCTTTGTTTTGCAGTTCGCGGCCACAGGCCCGGGCTGTGCATCGAACAACGACAAGGCGGAAAAAGCGGCCCCCGCCAAAGTTTACATGACCCGCGACATCTCGCCGGCAGGAATGAAAGCCGTCTACGAGGCACTGGGGCGAAAGGCCGAAGGGAAAAAGGTCGCCGTGAAACTCTCGACCGGGGAGCCCGGGGGCAGCAACTTCCTGCAGCCGGCGCTGATCGGCGACCTGGTAAAATCGGTAAAAGGCACGATCGTCGAGTGCAACACGGCCTACGGCGGCGGGCGGGCCAAAACCGCCGATCACCTCAAAGCCGCGGCCGACCACGGATTCACGGCCATCGCCCCGGTGGACATCATGGACGCCGAAGGCGAAGTGCGCCTGCCTGTCGAGGGCGGAAAACACCTCACTTACGACATCGTGGGTTCTCACTTTCCGGAGTACGATTTCGTCGTCGTATTGTCCCACTTCAAAGGGCATGCGATGGGTGGATTCGGCGGCGCGATCAAAAATATCTCCATCGGCATCGCCTCGTCGGGCGGCAAAGCGTGGATTCACTCGGCCGGAAAAACGGATAACGCCGGTGAAATGTGGGGAAACCTGCCTGCACAGGACGATTTCCTGGAGTCGATGGCCGAAGCCGCCAAGGCGATCACCGACCACTGCGGCGACAAAATACTGTACATCAGCGTTATGAACAACCTATCGGTGGACTGCGACTGCGATGCACACCCCGAACCGCCCCGCATGGGCGACATCGGTATCCTGGCCTCGCTGGACCCCGTGGCGCTGGACAAAGCGTGCGTCGATCTGGTCTACGCTTCGTCCGACGAGGGCAAAGTCCACCTGATCGAGCGCATGGAATCGCGTCACGGCATCCACACGCTCGAACACGCCGAAGCCATCGGCATCGGCAGCCGGCAATACGAGCTCGTCGACCTGGACAAATAGCGGGGCAGCCCGCATTACGAAAAAGCCGTCGCCCTTCGGGAACGATGGCTTTTTCGGTGTCGGCACGGGTTATTCGCCCGGTTTGTGGCGGTAACCCTCTTCGTCGTAAACCGGACGGTCGTCCTCGACGATCTCGTCGATCCCGTCCGGAATACGATCGTCGACCGGAATCTCGGTATCCACCAAATCGTCTTCGACCAAAGTCTCGTCGCGTTCGTCGCCGGCGTAGCCGTTGTTTTCGGTGGAAAGGACCGTGCGGTCGTTCCGGATTTCTATCTTTCCCATGGTTTTCAGTTTTTTAAATCGTTCCACCGATCTGCGGCAACAACAATACCACATTTATGCGACGACACGGTCACGGCCAGAACTCCCCCGGGAGGCATGCACAGCTACGCCGGATAGCTTTTGTTCACAAAATGTTCATTAAAAGCCCCGGAGGGTATTCGCTTTCCGGGGAACTATCCCTATATTTGTTTCCGTGCAAGGTTCTCCGCCGGCGGCTGCCGGCATGAGATCAAAAGGGAACTCCTGTGAAAATCAGGGACTATTCCCGTAGCTGTAAGCTCCGTTGCGTTCCGCACACTCTTTATGCCACTGTCCGCAGGGACGGGAAGGCGTGCGGGAGGAGCGAGTCAGAAGACCTGCCTTGCCGGGAACGGTATCCGCCTTCGGGATTTAGGGCGATACCCGGACCATTTTACACTGTCAATGTTTTCGACGAAAGAACGCCTCTCCCACGGTCACCGCAGGAGGGAACGGGACTTCGCACAGCGCCGGCACATTACAAATATGGGATAGATATGGGTATTTCGGAGATTTACATCGTCAAACGCGACGGCAAACGCGCAGCCTTCTCGGTCGAGAAGATCAAACGCGCGATCAGCAAAGCATTTCTCTCCGTAGGCGGATATGCCACGGACGACGACCTCACGTCGGTGCTGAGCCGCGTGCATGTGGCCGACGGCATGAACGTCGAAGAGATTCAGAACCAGGTGGAAGTGGCCCTGATGGCCGAACGTTATTTCGCCGTGGCCAAGAGCTACATGCTCTACCGCCAGAAACACACCGAGGACCGCGAAGACCGCGAAAAACTCGAGTTCCTGATCAATTACTGCGATGCGTCGAACCCCGCGACGGGTTCGAAATACGATGCCAACGCCAACGTCGAAAACAAGAACATCGCCACGCTGATCGGAGAACTTCCGAAGCAGAACTTCATCCGCCTGAACCGCCGCCTGCTGACCGACCGCATCAAGGAGATGTACGGCAAAGAACTGTCGGACAAATACATGCGCCTGCTGAAAAACCATTTCATCTACAAGAACGACGAGACATCGATGGCCAACTACTGCGCCTCGATCACGATGTACCCGTGGCTGCTGGGCGGCACGCTGTCGGTGGGCGGCAATTCGACGCGCCCGACGAACCTCAAATCGTTCTGCGGCGGGTTCGTCAACATGGTCTTCATCGTCTCGTCGATGTTGTCGGGAGCCTGCGCCACACCCGAATTCCTGATGTACATGAATTATTTCGTCGAGCAGGAATACGGCGAAGACTACTACAAGCATGCGGACAAGGTCGTCGACCTCTCGAAAAAACAGCGTACGATCGACAAGATGATCACCGACTGCTTCGAGCAGATCGTTTACTCGATCAACCAGCCCACCGGGGCGCGCAACTTCCAGGCCGTGTTCTGGAACGTCGCCTACTACGACCGTTACTATTTCGAATCGCTCTTCGGGGAATTCGTCTTCCCGGACGGTTCGAAACCCCACTGGGAGTCGTTGTCATGGTTGCAGAAGCGCTTTATGACGTGGTTCAACCGCGAGCGCACGAAAACCGTCCTGACGTTCCCCGTCGAGACGATGGCACTGCTGACTAAAGACGGCGACGCGATGGACCGGGAGTGGGGCGACTTCACGGCCGAGATGTACGCCGCAGGGCACTCGTTCTTCACCTACATCAGCGACAACGCCGATTCGCTGTCGTCGTGCTGCCGCCTGCGAAACGAGATCCAGGACAACGGGTTCAGCTACACGCTGGGCGCGGGCGGCGTTTCGACCGGCTCGAAGAGCGTACTGACGATCAACCTCAATCGCTGCATCCAGTATGCCGCAAAGAACGGCATGCACTACATGACTTACCTGGAAGAGGTCGTGGACCTGGTCCACAAGGTGCAGATGGCCTACAACGAGAACCTCAAGGAGCTGAAGGCCAAAGGCATGCTGCCGCTCTTCGATGCGGGTTACATCAACCTCGCACGCCAATACCTCACGATCGGCGTCAACGGGCTGGTCGAGGCGGCGGAGGCACTCGGCATCCGGATCGACGACAACGACGACTATGCGGCATTCGTGCAGCAGGTGCTCGGGCTGATCGAGCGCTACAACAAGAAATACCGCTCGAAGGAGGTGATGTTCAACTGCGAGATGATTCCGGCGGAAAACGTCGGCGTGAAGCATGCCAAGTGGGATCGCGAAGACGGATATGCCGTGCCGCGCGACTGTTACAACTCCTATTTCTACGTCGTCGAGGACGAGTCGCTGAACGTCATCGACAAGTTCCGCCTCCACGGCCGCAAATATATCGACCACCTCACGGGCGGCTCGGCGCTGCACATGAACCTCGAAGAGCATCTCTCGAAGGAGCAGTACCGCCACCTGCTGCGCGTAGCGGCCACCGAAGGGTGCAACTACTTTACGTTCAACATCCCCAACACGGTCTGCAACAAGTGCGGGCACATCGACAAACGCTACCTGAAGGAGTGTCCCGAGTGCCACTCGGACAACCTGGATTACCTGACGCGCGTGATCGGCTACATGAAGCGCGTCTCGAACTTCTCGGCGGCGCGTCAGCAGGAGGCGTCGCGGCGCTTCTACGCAAAAGCTGAGTAAATGGTAAAGTATCACAATTTCGACGTGGTGTTCGCGGAAATCCCGGGCGAAACGACGCTGGCGTTCAACATCACGAACTGCCCCAACCGCTGCCCGGGATGCCACAGTCCGCACCTTGCGGCTGACGAAGGCCGCGAGCTCGACGACGCGGAACTGCTGGCCCTGCTGGCCTGCTACGGGCGTTCGGTAACCTGCGTCTGCTTCATGGGCGGCGACGCCGAGCCGCACACGATCGCCCGGCTGGCGGGTATCGTGCGGAAGACCTATCCGATCCTGCATACGGGCTGGTACTCGGGGCGGGAGACGCTGCCGGAAGGCTTCGAGACCACGGCGTTCGATTTCATCAAGCTGGGCGGCTGGGTCGAAGCGCAGGGTCCGCTCTCGTCGCCGACGACCAACCAGCGGCTCTACCGGATAGGACCGGACGGCGGGATGGAGGACATCACGGAGCGATTCCGGCGCAAGCCGTGACACACATACCTTGTCGGTGGGAGCCGGAAAATTAGAGATTAGTTCAACGTTGTCTGCCATACAACGATTTACTGCCGGCTCCCACAGGCAAAAAAAATCCGTCCTCAATGGACGGATTTTATTAATTTTGCACCATGGATTTTTCAGCTCACTACATTGCAGAAGATTTTACGGCGGAACTTCCCGTCGCCGACTACATCGCCCGCTTCCGCGACGCCGGGCAAATAGCCCGTTATTGCCAGGATTGCAGCAACTACGGACGAAGCTGGGGCTGCCCGCCGTTCAACTTCAACGAGGCCGAGTACCTCACACGCTACGAAACGGCATTGATCATAGCCACGAAGATCACGCCGAAAAAGCCCGGCATCCCGATTTCGGAGGCAAAGCACCTGATCCGTCCCGAACGACAACGGCTCGAACGACGGCTGCTCGAAATGGAAGGGCAGTACGGCGGACGGTCGTTCGCCTATGTCGGAACGTGTCTTTACTGCCCGGAAGGGGAGTGCACGCGCCCTGAAGGCAGGCCCTGCCGCCATCCGCAACTGGTACGGCCATCGCTCGAAGCCTGCGGGTTCGACATCGAGCGCACGACCTCCGAACTGTTCGGCATCCACCTGAAATGGGGCAGCGAAGGGTTGATACCCGAATACCTGACGCTCGTATGCGGGTTCTTCCACGACACGAAAAAGATCGTATGGAACGGATAAAGGCCGTTTTCAACTGGAGCGGCGGCAAAGATTCGGCCCATGCCCTGTGGCGGGCCGTCCGGTCGGACCGATATGAAATCGCAGCCCTGCTGACGACGGTAAACCGCGACACGCACCGCTCGACGATGCACGGGATTCCGATGCCGTTGTTACAGGCGCAGGCCGAAAGCATCGGCATTCCGCTCCGTGTAGCCGACCTGACGCCCAAAGGCAATATGGAGGATTATGCAGAAGCGATGTCCCGTGCCGTGGAGCAGTTCACGGCCCAGGGTGTGACGCATTTCATTTTCGGCGACATCTTCCTGCACGACGTGCGGAAATACCGCGAACAGCAACTTGCGCCGCATGGAATCGAGGTCGTGGAACCGCTGTGGGGTCAATCGTCGGAGGCAGTCATGCGCGATTACCTCGCGACGGGACTGAAAACAGTCGTCGTGACAACCATGGCCGACGGTCTCGGAGCCAGCGCTATCGGCCAGGTGATCGACGCCGGGTTCGTCGCATCGCTGCCCGCCGGGACCGACCCCAACGGGGAAAACGGCGAATACCACACCTTCTGCTACGACGGTCCGATCTTCCGCTCGCCCGTGCCGTTCCGGCTCGGGAAACCCTTCAGCGAGAGCTACGACATCCGCCTCGACGACGGAAAGACGAAGATCTGCACCTACTGGTTCGCCGACCTGAAGGAAGCGTAATTCGTCAGAGGTTGATCTGGTTGCCTTCGGCAAAAAGAGAGTCGAGGATCAGGCACAACTCTGAGACAAGTTCGTCCTTTTCCAGTTCGCCGCTGAGGGAGAAGAATTTGCCCTGGGGCGTGCAATACTGCACCGTACTGGCGACTTCACACGATTCGATGCCGCAGATAATAACCGCATCGACATCGTTTTCGTGGCGCAGCATGGCGTTGTAGAATGCCAGCAGATAGCGCGGTGTGCTGATCGCAGGAACGAGTATCATCGTTCCCGACGCGTCGAATTTATCAGGGGAATTCACCACTTTCAGGCCGTACTTGCCTGCAATGCGTCCGGCGGTTTCGGCCGACGCTCCATACAGTACAATATTCATAACTGTCGTTTTTAAGAAAAGACGCGGCCAATGCAGGTTTCTATACTTGGGGATGGCGATTAAGGTATTCTCTTCACCGCGTCTTTCGGTTTATACAAATAGCAAGATCAAAAGCTGCGCCGCCAGCACCCGCAGGAACATCGACAGCGGATAGACGGTCGCATAGCCGACCGACGGAGCGTCGGACGACGTTTGCTCGACCGAATAGGCCAGCGCAGGCGGGTTGGTCGACGCCCCCGAGAGGACGCCGATCAGCGTATAATAGTTGAGTTTATAGTAAAAACACCCGAAAAGTCCCGCCAGCAGCAACGGCACGACGGTAATCACGGCTCCGTAGGCGATCCAGACGTATCCGCCCGCGAGGAGTGTCGGGACGAAATCCTCGCCCGCGCCCAGCCCCACACCCGCCAGGAAAAGCGAAATGCCCACTTCACGCAGCATCAGGTTGGCCGACATCGTTGTATAGGTGACCAGTTTGTAGTGCGGTCCGTAGCGGCCGATCAGGATGGCGACGATCAGCGGGCCGCCGGCCAGTCCCAGCTTGACAGGCTGCGGAACGCCCGGAATCCAGAACGAGATGCTGCCCAGCACCACGCCCAGCGCAATGCCGATAAAAATAGGGATCAGATTGGGATGGTTGAGCCGCTTGAGCGAATTGCCGAAGAGCCGCTCGGCATGGGCTACCGACAATTCGGGGCCCACGACCGTCACGCGGTCGCCGATTTGCAGTTGCAGGTTCCCGGAAGCTACCAGGTCGATGCCCGAACGGTTGATGCGCGTGATGGTCACTCCGCAGGTGTTGCGGACGCGCAGTTCGGCGAGGGTCTTGCCGTTGAGTTCGGGCTTGGTGATCAGGATGCGGCGCGAAATCATCGTCTTGTCCTGGATCATCGGCGCGGCATCGACCTCCCGGCCGAGCAGGGCGACCAGCGCTTCGACATCACGCGGCGCAGCTACCAGCAGGATCCGGTCGCCGCAGTGGAGCGCCGTATCAGCGTCGGCCAGTTCGGGACTTCCGCCGGGACGGCTGATGCGCGAGATGACGAAATCGCGCAGCGCAAGGCTGTGGATATCGGCAATGGTTTTTCCATCGACGGCCGCATTGGTGATCTCGACGGAAAGACGACGGGATACCGCGTCTTTCTGTACATCCATGCCCTGTCCGGCGGCGGCTTCTTCCTTCTGCACATTGATACGCAGCAGGTAGCGAAGTCCTACCAGCGTGAGGATGGCCCCGATGACACCCAGCGGGTAGGCCACGGCATAACCCGTGGCGATGTCCGGCGCATCGGCCCCGGCATGCAGGTCGCTGAAAGCCTGCTGGGCGGCGCCCAAGCCCGGCGTATTCGTAACAGCGCCCGACATCACGCCGACCATCGTCGTTATGGAAAGACCTGTGATATAATAAAGCGCAACCGTCGTGGCGACGCCGAGCAGCACCACCAGCACAGCCAGCTTATTCAGGGTAATACCGCCTTTGCGGAAAGACGAAAAGAATCCGGGGCCGACCTGCAGACCGATGGAATAGACGAAAAGGATGAGTCCGAACTCCTTGAGAAAGTGCATCAGGTGCTGGTCGATATTCATTCCGAAGTAGCCGAAGGCGATGCCGACGAACAGGATGCCCGTCACTCCCAGCGACACACCGGCGACTTTCAGTTTGCCCAACATGATGCCCAATGCAACGACCAGTGCCAGGATCAGCACCGAGTGGGCAACTCCGCCGCCCCAAAGCGACTCGGACCCAAATAATAATCGTTCGAGTAATTCCATAAGCGTCATCCTCATCAAACCGACCCTGATCCGGGAAAAACCGCGTGCCGGAAAGGCACGAATCCGGAGGCAGGCCGAAACAAAAACCATTCAGTAATTACAGCCGATATCAAATGCCCATTCCGCGGGGTTACCTGATGTCGAATCGATCTGGCAGGTCTTCTGACTGACTCCCGTTCCGAAGCCTTCCCGATCCTTAGGGACCAGTGGCCGAGATGTTCGGAACGAAAACGGAGCTACACAGCAGCGGGTCTGTCCGGGACTTACACCCGATTCCCTTTTCACTCCCTCCCGCATCCGGGAACAGGAGAACCAAACCTGTGGCAAAGATAGCGGTTATTCCCGAAAAACTGGTCGAAAGTCCGGATTATTTTCGCAAAACGGCGTCACGACGCGCTGAGGCAGGCATTTCCAGACCCGGAAACAAATTACCCCCGTTCCGGAAAAAACAGGCCGGAACCGGGGTAAGGGAAAAGACCGGCATGTCACAGCTCGACAGCCGAAAGATCGGCAAAAGCCTGCCGGTAGTCCCGTTCGGCAGACAAAGCCTGATTGACCGTATCGTAATACAGCCCGATCTCGACGATGTAATCCAACAACGATATTTCGCCTGCGTTCAACGCTTTGGCCAGCAATTCCGTGTTGTTGAGCGACAACAGCGAAGCACGGTATTTGGCCGCCGTCTGCCGCAGCCCGTCGGCACGCAGGTAGAGCGTTTGCAGTTGGTCGTAAAACTGCTGCCGGGCCTCCTCCTGCCGGGCTTCCGCCGCAATGACAGCGGTTTTGGCCTGCTTCACCTTGTTCTTGTTGCCCCACAGGGGAATCGACATTCCGACCGTGACGCCCTGGTAAGCCTGTCCCAGCGTCTTTTCACGCATATAACCCGCCGAAAAGGTCGGCAGGGCCTGCGTCTTGTTGAGCTTCACCTCCTTTTTACTCACTTCGACCTGGGTGCGGACGTATTGCAGCAGCGGATTCTGCTGCTCGGCATCGGCATACCACGCCTCGAAATCGGCGGGCAGCTCCTGTGTGCCGTAAAGCATATCGTCGAACTGCACGGGAGCACCGCCGTTGAGCCGCGCCAGTTGCGAGAGCAGGGCGGCGCGTTCGACCTCGATGCGCGCCATTTCACCCTCGACGGCCGAGAGGTTCAACTGTGCCTTGTTGTACTCCAACCGGTTGGCGTCGCCGCGTTCCAGCCGTTCGCCATAGCCTTCGGCCAGCGTTCGGGCGTATCGGAGCCGTTTGGCGACCTCCGCCCGAAGAGCATTGTAATAGGTGAGTTCGATGCAGTATTGCTTCGCTTCCAGCAGCACCTTGATCCGCTCCGACTTGTATTGCAGTCCGACAAGGCGGTTCCTGTCATCGGCCAACCGGTTTTTCATGCCGCTGATCGTGGCGATGTCGAACGACTGCGTGACGCGAATGTCGTTGCGGTTGCCGATGCCGCCCGGCGACCCCCACAGGTAGCTGAACTCCACATCGGGACCGGGCAGAAAAATGTCGGTTTTATTGGCCAGTTGTTCCGCGGCGACCTCCTCGCGGAGCGCCCGGAGCGTCGTGTTGTTCTCTTCGACCGAGCGCAGCACGGCGTCGGTCGCGTTCTGGGCCGCAAGCGGGGAAACCGCCAGCAATGCCGCTGCAATCCATAATATCTTTTTCATGGTCTTATTCTTCGGTTAAGGTTTCCGTGGCCACGGGTTCGCGCCGACTGTACATATAGGAATACATGATGGGGATGATGAAGCCGTTGAGCAGCGTCGAACTCATCAGTCCGCCGAGAATCACCTTGGCCATCGGACTCTGGATTTCGTTGCCGGGCAGATCGCCGCCCAACGCCAGGGGGATCAGCGCCAGCCCCGACGTAAGGGCGGTCATCAGGATCGGGTTCAGACGGTCGAGCGAACCGCGGACGACGCTTTCGCGGACCGATGCGCCCGAAGCATGCAGGGAGTTGTAACGGTCGATCAACAGCATACCGTTGCGCGTCGCAATGCCGAACAGCGAGATGAAGCCGATGATGGCCGGGATACTCATGACGCCCTGCGTGAAGAAGATGCTCACCACGCCGCCGATCAGCGCCAGCGGCAGGTTCAACAGGATCACCAACGACAGCCGGACGCTTCGAAACTCTTTGAACAGCAGCAGGAAAATTACGAGGATCGAAAATATCGAAACGATCAGGATCGTCCGCGAAGCCGCCTGCTCGCTTTCGAACTGCCCGCCGTACTCGACATGATAACCTTCCGGAAGTGTAATCCGGGTGTCGATGCGGTCGCGGATGTCGTTCACCACGCCCCGCAGGTCACGCCCTGCGACGTTGGCCGAAACGACGATCTTGCGCGACACGTTCTCGCGGCTGATCGTGTTGGGACCGGAAGCCGAAACCACCTCGGCTATATTTTCGAGCGGAACCTTGCGGCCGTTGGCATCGACGATGAGTTTGCGGATGCGTTCGGCGCTCTCGCGGCTGGGATCGTCCACCTTCAGCGTGAGGTCGAACGAACGATTGCCCTCGTAAACCTGCGAGACGACCTCGCCGCCCAGCATCACGCGGACGATTTCGGCAAATTCGGGCAGCGTCACGCCGTATTTGGCCAGCATTTCGCGCCTGGGTTCGATGCGCAGCTGCGGCCGCTCGACCTGCTGCTCGACGTTCAGGTCGGCAATACCCAGGACATCGGCCACGGCGGCCTTGATCCCGTTGCCCAGTTCGTACATCTTGGTGAGGTCCGAGCCGAAGAGCTTGACGGCGATATTGGCCCGCGTACCGGACAGCATGGCGTCGATACGGTGGGTGATCGGTGCGCCGATTTCGATGTTCGCGCCCGGAATGACCTTGATCTTTTCGCGGACCTCGGCCAGCACCTCGTCCTTCGACC
Source organism: Alistipes montrealensis (assembly GCF_018362775.1). GTDB lineage: Bacteria > Bacteroidota > Bacteroidia > Bacteroidales > Rikenellaceae > Alistipes > Alistipes montrealensis. The sequence goes on along the minus strand of NZ_JAGYXY010000003.1, from coordinate 50,759 downwards.
GCTTGCCGAGCACGAACGGGGCTTCGATCTCCGAGGTATTCACACCCAATGCGTGTTCGTCGAGTTCGGCGCGGCCGGTCTTGCGGCCTACGGTCTGAATCTCGGGAACCGAGAGCAGAATCTCCTCGGCCATGCGGCCGATGCGGTCGGACTCTTCGAGGGAAATGCCGGGCAGGGTGCTGACGTTGATCGTAAACGAACCTTCGTTGAACGGCGGCAGGAAACTGCGCCCGAAGGTCGAGAGCATGACTACGGCGGCGACGAATACCGCGGCGGTCGATCCCAGCACGATGCGTTTGTGGCACAACGCCCATTCGAGCGCCTTTTCATAACCGGCCTTGAGCATGCGCGCCACATAGGGCTCCTTGCCGCCCCGGTCCGCTTTGGGATTGCCCAGCAGGTAGCTCGACAGCATGGGCGTAAGGGTCAGCGCCACGAACGTCGAGGCGAAGAGCGCGATGACGAACGTGATGCCCAGCGGCGCCAGCATGCGGCCCTCCATGCCCGAGAGAAAGAACAGCGGTGCGAAGCTGGCCACGATGATGAGCGTCGAATTGAGGATCGGCATACGCACCTCCTTCGAGGCTTCGTAAACCACCTCGATAACGCCGAGCTGCTCCGCCTTCGGTTTGCGGCGGTTCTCGCGCAGGCGTTTGTAGACGTTCTCCACATCGACGATCGCATCGTCGACGAGCGACCCGATGGCGATGGCGATACCTCCGAGGCTCATGGTGTTGATGGTCAGCCCCAGGAGTTTGAGCGTCAGGATGGCCACGAGGATCGAAATGGGAATCGTGACGAGCGAAATGACCGTCGTACGGACATTCATCAGGAAGATGAACAGCACGATGACGACGAAAACGGCGCCTTCGTAAAGCGATTTCTGGACGTTGTCGATCGAACTGTCGATGAAACGCGCCTGCCGGAAAATGTCGGTCGAAACTTTCACGTCGGCGGGAAGCGACTTTTGCAGCTCGGCCAGCGAGCGGTCGAGCTTTTCGGTCAGTTCGAGCGTACTGGTCGACGGCTGTTTGGTGACGGTCATCAGCACGGCCGGAATGCCGCGTTCGGATGCGACGCCCAGCTTGGGGGCTTTGGCGCCGATGCGGACTTCGGCGATGTCGTCCAGCGTCACCGGAATGTCGCCCGGACTTTTTACGACCGCTTTTTTCAACTCCTCGACCTTATCGGTCGAAAGCACGCCGCGGACGATGTATTCGTTGCCGAATTCATACAGCACGCCGCCCGAAGCATTGCGGTTCATCTCCTGCACCACGGCGATCACCTCGTCCAGCCCGACGCCGAAGTGCTTCATCCGGCCCGGGTCGAGCAGAATCTGGTACTCCTTGATATCGCCGCCCATGACCGTGACCTGCGCCACGCCGCCCGTGGACAAAAGGCGCGGACGGATCGTCCAGTCGGCCAGCGTACGCAGTTCCCGCAGCGAAGTGGTGTCGGCCGTGAGGCCGATGATCATCAGCTCGCCGAGGATCGACGACTGGGGTCCGAGCGTCGGCTGGCCCACGTTCGAGGGCAGCGATTCGCCCACGACGGCCAGTTTTTCGGAGACGATCTGACGGGCGCGGTAGATGTCCGTGCCCCAGTCGAACTCGACCCAGACGATCGAGAATCCGGTGGTCGACGACGACCGCACACGGCGGACATCGGTAGCGCCGTTTACGGCGGTTTCTACGGGGAAAGTCACCAGCCGCTCGACCTCTTCGGGAGCCATGCCCTTGGCCTCGGTCATCACGACGACCGTCGGGGCATTGAGGTCGGGAAATACGTCTACCTCCATCCGGCTCGCGGTATATCCGCCCGCGAGGATCAGCAGCACCGCGCCGACAAGTACGACGATGCGGTTATCGAGTGAAAAACGAATTATTCGGTTCAGCATGGAAGCAGGGGATTAGTGGGTGTGACCTTCGGGAACGATCGAAGAGGTGGCCGCCAGCTTGACCTGATAGGCTCCTTTCGACACGACGCGTTCGCCGCCGGAAAGCCCCGAAAGGATGCGGACCCGCTCGCCGTCGCTCTGGCCGGGTTTGACTTCGCGTTTGAGATACCCGTCGTCGTCGACCTGCACGTAGACGAAATAGACGCCCTGCTCCTCGGTGAGCGCCGTAACGGGAACGGAAATAACGTCCTGCTGCGGTGCGCCGAGCAGGAACACCTCGACGAACGAGCCGGGAACCACCTCGCCCGTGTTGTCGAACTCGAAAGTCACGGGGATATAGAACGACGTTTTGTCGGAACTTTTACCCACCGAAAGCAGGCGGCCGCCGAGCGCGGCCAGTTCATAGGCTTTGTTATCGTAAGGCGTGACGAAATTCGCCCCGGCGACGGTTTTCAGTTCGCCGAACCGGCTGGGCGGCACGTCGGCGCGGAGTTGAAGGCGGCGGTTCTGCGACACGGTGGCAACGGGCTGTCCGACGGTCACATAGTCGCCCTGACCCACCAGCCGGCTGGTGATGTATCCCCCGATGGGCGAGGTAACGCGCACGCCCGAGGCCGTCATGTCGGCGGCCTGCGCCTCGTAAGTCGTCCGGGCGTTCTCATAGCGCAGGCGCACCTGCTCGAACTCTTTGGTCGAAATGATCTGGTCGGCAACCAGTCCTTTGGCACGTTCATACTCCTTGAGCGCCGTTTCGTAGGCGATCTTCGCCTTGGCGGCAGGGTCGCCGTCGGCGAGGTTCTTCGCCGAGATCGTCACGACGGTTGCTCCCGCCGCGACCGGGGCGCCGACAGTCATGGTTTGCCGGGGGAACGACACGATACCGTTGGCCGTTGCCACGATCGTCGCTTCGTCGCCCTGGGCGGCGCGTATTTCGCCGCTCGTACGGATAACATTTCTGAATGCAGCGGGCTTCACGGTATCGATCTTCAAACCGGCAAAGGCTGCCTGTTCCTTACTGAAAACGATTTCATCCGCATGGCCTTCATTTGTGTGATCGTGCCCGTCGCCTTCGGCATGAGTTTCCGCGCCGTGGTCGTGCCCGTCGCCTTCGGTGTGTTCGACAGCCTGTCCGCTGTTGCATCCGGCAAGCAGGAGTGCAGCAACAGCCGCCGCTCCGAGAATCTGTTTTTTCATCTTTCGGTCGTTTATATACGGATGCGGTTCGTGCATCCGGTTTCAGTTTAACTACAAGAGGATTATGCAATTATCATGCATAAGGAATTCCGCCCCGGGAAATGCCGGAACAGAACATGCGTGCGGAGAAAACCAGGATTTTCCGCTTATGAAAGGGTGGGAGGGGCGCGCAATCCGCCGCCCGCAACGGGCACGACGGAGGTATAGGCGATGATACAGAGACCGTATCCCGCATGCCGGAGCGAGACCTCAGGGGCAGGCAGGGTCGGTGAAACGGCCTGCAAGGCAGGTTGTACGCAGGGAGCCGCAACGCCCGTCAACACATCCGACGGAGCATAGGACGCATGGACAACGCATCCTTCGGATTCGCTCTCGCCGGAAGCGTCATGCCCCGTGTGGCGGTCGTTATAGATTGAATCGGCCTTGCATAACTCCGCAACCGTACACACCGCATTTCCGTGATGATGATGCGGCACGAGCGACAGCGCAGTTAAAACCAGCGCCGCCGCCGACAGGAACAGGATGGAGACGATTCGTTTCACTGGGGCAAAGATAGATGTATTTTCGTGCAACCTGATTGCAAAAGCATTATTTTTTGCAGCGCAAGCAGGGCAGAGGCCTTTCAGAACACAGTTAACACTCTGAAGCGTAAAGCCTTCGGGCTGCGCACCCATCGGTTTATTTTATCATGTTCTGTATCCGGACGGCATTCAGGATGGCGATCAGGGCTGCAACCCGGTTGCAAAGAGGGCGATGCCAGTCTACCGGCGGCCGGAGAAGAGATCGAGCAACTGTTTCCGCTTCACAGGTTTGGCCAGGAAGGCATTGCATCCCGCATCCATGGCGCTGACCCTGTCGGAATCGAAAGCATTAGCCGTCAGTGCGACGATCGGAACTTCGGCGTTGAACTCCCGGATCTTCCGGGTCGCCTCCAAACCTCCCATGACGGGCATCTTCAGGTCCATCAGCACGAGGTCGAAATTCCGGCTGCGAACCTCCTCGACGGCCTCCACGCCGTTAGCCGCCCGCGTGAGATCGTAGTTCTTGAGGATATGCCGCACCAGCGAATAGTTGCTGTCGTTGTCCTCGGCGACCAAGATTTTCAGCTTCCGGTCCGGGGCTCCGCCGTCCGACAGACGGGCGTTCGGAAGGGACGGATCGGACGGGCCTGTGTATCCCGGCCTCGATACCTCACACGGCACCCAGGCCCAGAAGGTCGATCCCACGCCCGGTTCAGAAGTGAATCCGATCTCGCCGCCCGCAGCCTCGACGATAGCCTTGGAGATCGCCAGCCCGAGCCCCGTACCCTGCGCGAATTCGTTGAGTTTCTGGAATCGGCCGAAAACCCGGTCCTGGAGCTTCTTCGGAATACCCGTTCCGGTATCCTCTACATAAACCCGGATGCCCTCCCTTTCGACGGAATATCCCATCCGAATATGTCCGGACCTGGTGCATTTCACCGCATTGGTCAGAAAATTCATCCACACCTGCTTGAGACGGTTGCAATCGAGTACGATCCAGCAGCCCGAACAGGGGTTGTCCTGCAGCAACTCGACATCCGGACTGGAGATCTTGGCCCGGATCATCGTGTACAGTTCGCTGCAGACCTGCGACAGGTCGAATTTCTCCCGCTTGCGTTCGAGAGTTCCCGATTCGATCCTCGAGAGGTCCAGAATATCGTTGATGAGCCGCAGCAGCAGTTCGTTGTTGGACTCGATAACGCGCCAGTACTCGGCCTTCTCATCCGGATCATCGCAGTCGACCAGCAATTCGGAAAAACCGACAATGGCGTTCAGCGGCGTGCGTATCTCGTGGCTCATATTGGCCAGGAAGGCCGATTTGAGCCGGTCGGAAAGCTCGGCCCGGTCTTTCATATCCTTCAGGTCCTGGGCCATCTTTTCCCATTTGGTATTGTTGAAGGCGATACCGGTGTAACGAATGACGTTCCCCTTTTTATCCCAATCGGAAGGGAGCCCCGTAACGATCAGGGTCTGCCACTCCTGGTCCCATTTGGTCCGGGAACGGTATTGCAGGCTGAACTCCTTGTTCGTGCCCCGGAACATGCTTTCGATATTTTCCCGGACACGCTCCGTATCGTCGGGATGGGCGGCATTCAGGTAATCTTCGGGCGAAATACTCTTTTCGGAACTGTAATCGTTCACCGGATCGTTAAACGACCGGTATTGCCCGGTCTTCACGTCGAAGTCCCAGTAGGACATGCCGACGGTCTTGAACGTAAGGTCCATCTTATAGTTCCGCTCCTTAAGCTCCTCGTTCAACTGGTGGAGTTTGGAGATGTTCTGCCGGAATCCCGTGAACCGCGAGACTCCGCCGTTTTCATCCCTCTCAAACGGAACGCCCGTGACGTTCCAGTACTGCCACACATTGTCGTATTTGGTCTGCATACGGCAGGAGAAGTCGACGTTAAGCTGTTTGCCCGACAACATGGTCTGGATGGCATCGTTGACCGAAGAGCGGTCTTCGGGATGGACCACGGCCAGGTAATCGTCCACGGAGACCAGACGGTCCGAAGCGTAATCGTTGACCGGATCGTTGTAAGACTCGAATTTCTGCGTCCGCACGTCGAAATCCCAATGGACGATGTCGTTGATCTTCATGGCCAATTCGCGCTTGGCCAGAAGGTCATGGGTCCGCTTGGTCATCCGGATCTTTTCGGTCACGTCCAGTTGAGTGCCGATGATCTGCAGTTTGCCCCGGTGTTCGGTAGAGAGACGCATTCGGCTCTCGTAATGGCGGTACTGCCCTTCGTCTTTATTGAAGACGCGTACGGTGATCTGCCCCTGCAAAACCTCCCGGCGAGCCAGCCGGTCAAAGAGTTCCGCCACGGGAACGCGGTCCTGCGGATAGAGTTTGGCCAGCAATTCGTCCAGCGTCATGCCGTTGCCGATGATCGGGGTCCCGTAGAGCGATCCGAACACACCTTTGCGCACATCGTAGACCCACGAAGACATGTTTGCCGCAGCCATGGCCATCTCCAGGTTCTTCTTGCTCTCTTCGGTGCGGTACTCGGCCTCTTTGGTGGAGGTCACGTCGTTGGTGAGAAGTATGTGTCCGACAATAGCGCCGTCCCGGTTGCGAATGGCGAAAACCTTGACTTCGTAAATGATGGTATTCTTGTTCCGTGTCGAGAAATACTCCTGGTTGATCCGGTCGAAATCGTATTCGAATTCCAGGACGATCTCTTCGCCGGATCTGATCTTCGCATCGAGCTGTTCGTCGACGTAGGGGCTGTCGAACAGGTTTACCTTATCGACCACCGCAGCCCGCTCGACGCCGTACATCAGCCGCGCCCGTTCGTTCAGCGCGCGCAGAATTCCGTCGGCATCATAAATCTCGACTCCCATCGGCAGGGAGGCATATACACGTTCCGTAAAGAATATCTGTTCGTGCAGCAATTCGGACATATTCTTCTCAAATAACATTTTGCCCGCTTTTCGGGCGGCGGCTTCAGTTTGCTTCATTTATAAGGTATTATTTCTATCGTATGATATGGACCGTTCGCCGGTATTCCGAGGGAGACATCTTCGTATGCAGGCGGAAAAAGCGGCTCAGCGAAGACTGGTTGGCGAACCCTGCTTTCCGGGCCACATCCTTTATGTCGAAGGTTGCGTTCCGGAGCAGTTTCTTTATTTCAAGGACGACATGATCTGCGATCACCTCACGCGCAGACTGGCCGTTCATCTCCTGAACGACCCGGGTCAGGTAAGAAGTCGATATGCACAACTTGTCGGCGTAAAACGGAATCTCCCGGTGCATTTTGAAATGCTCGGAAACCAGCATGACGAATTTGAAGGCGATGTTCTCCTTGTTGGAGTTCGCGAGCGGCTTCTCCCCGGCGGCCATGACCTTCTGGAAATGGACGTAGAAATCCCAGAAATAGATGCGCAGCAGGTGCAGAATGGTCTCCCGGCGGAAATTGGAATCGTCGCTGCGGCCCCGGAAATCGATTACGCGGCAAAAACCCAGGAACCGCACGGCTTCGCTCCGGTTCAGGCGGAGCTGGAAATTCTTCCGCATGTAAAAAAAGAAATCGGGAGTGATCTTTCCCAGCCCGCTCATAATATCGAGAAACATATCCTTGTCGAACCTGAAAAAGGTCATTGCAAAATCATCGCTGACATCACGGATCGACACCTGTTGCAACGGCAGGACGGTCACCAGATCGTTCCTGGATATCCGGCGGCTCACCGAAAAAACCTTTATTACAGCGGTCCCCCGGGTACAGATTCCCCCGAACCCTTCCTCCATGTACGCGTCATGTTCGCCGGCCGGAAGGGCCGATATGTCGGTATATATATGAAAACTGTTGTGCATCTGCGGTAAATCGCCCAAATGGGATAATAAAAATAGGGTATTCGTATTTCATTGCACGATTTACTGCAAAAATTGAACGCAAATCACCTGTTTCGGTGCCAAAAATAGAAAGAGGCCGGAATGAATCATATCCGGCCTCCCTGTACGAACGTCGCGGCATCCGACACCACGAAACGCACAAAGGCTGAAAGGAACAATAACAAACGAGTAACGGAATCAAGCCTGAAAGTTCGTACTGAAGAAAATATTTTACTATCTTTGAACTCATTGGAAACTTGCGTCACCGATCGACTACAAACTTACACTCCGTCCTCATGAAACTTCTTCCGGCAGGCATCGTCCTCGTCCTCCTGGCCCTTTTATCCGTGCCCTGCATCGGGGCGCAAAGCAACAGACAACAGAAAAAAGACTCCCTGCGCCGCGTCATCGCCCGCACGGAGGGCGCCGAGAGACGGCTGGCTCGTCAGGAACTGGCGCGTATTTACCTGATCGAGGTGCGCAAGGAGGGGGTGATCGATACGCTTTTAACGCTTTACGACGCAATCGAGGCCGATGCCCGGCAGCAGGGCGATGTCGCCGTAGAGGGAACGGCCAAAGCCAACCGGATCGGAGCTTATGCGAGCAAGAGTCTCTTCGGGAAGGTAATCGACGAGGCTCCGGCCGTGCTGGAGTTCCTCTCCGCGAACGGGTTGTGGAAAGACTATTACCAGACTTCGATGCAGTTGGCGGACGCTTACCGCCGCACGGGGGATTTCGACCGGGGACTTCAGGAGGCCGAGCGTTTCTACGCCCATGCCAAAACACGCGGGGATCGCGCCGGAATGGGCATGGCGCAGCTAACGCTGTCACGCATCTATTCCGGGCAGCGGCGTTTCTCGGATGCCGAAACCTGTCTGCGCGAGTGCATCGGCCTGCTGGAGGACGAGCGGCCTTACCTGAACTATCTTGCCACGGCCTATAATAACCTTGCGACCAACCTGATCGGCCAGCAGCGCTACGACGAAGCCCTCGAAGCGGCCCGTGCGACGGAAGAGGTGAACCGCCGCTACGAGGAGGCGTCGCACACGCCGCAGCCGTCGGCATGGGGCAACCTGTGGGTGACCTATACGGACATCTACCGCCAGACGGGGCAGTACGATCTGGCCCAACACTGCATCGACCGCGTGGACAGCCTGAGCCGCGGGGCGCTCAAGATGTACAAGGAGCGCGGGCACGTCCTCTACGGGCAGAAACGCTACCGCGAAGCGCTCGAAATGCTCGACCGGGCGGCCGAGGCGTCGCCGGGCAACCTGGAGGTCAAGTCTCTGAAGCTGATGACGCTGGCCCAGTTGCAGGAGGCTGACAAGGCGGTCGAACTGTTCAGCGAGGTGATCGGCGACCTGGAGAAAAACTACAATGAGGCGTTCGCCTCGCGGCTCGACGAGGTGCGCACGCAGTACGAGGTGGACAAGTACGCAGCCGAGAAGGAGCGCAACCGCAACTACTTTCTCTTCGCGCTGGGCGGCTGCGTGCTGCTGGCGCTGCTGTTGGGGGCGACATTCTACTACAACCGCATCATTACGCACAAAAACCGCGGCCTTTACCGGCAGATCCGGGAACAGGACCACCTCGAAGAGCAGTTGGCCAGGATTACACGCGAATACGAAACACTCGTGCCGGCCGGGAAATCGTCAAACGATGCTGCGGCGCAGCCCGTCCTTCCCGGCAGCCGTTCTCAGCGCGAGCTGGTCGGGCGGCTGCGTGAATACCTGCTTGCGGACAATCACCTCGCCGATGCGAACACAGGCCGCGAGGCCATCTCTGCCGCGCTGGGCTCCAACCGCAGCACGCTCACCGAGGCGGTCAAGGCCGTGACGGGCAAAACACCCATGGAATACATCCGCCAGTTGCAGGTCGAGGAGGCGCGGCGGCTTCTGGACAACCATCCCGAACTGACCGTCGAGGCGGTCGCCTACAACTGCGGGTTCAACATCCCGAGCACGTTCTACCGCCTCTTCCGCAAACAGTACGGCATCAGCCCCGCCGAATACCGGAAAATCGCGGGTTCTTCCGACCGATAGACTTCACCCCACGGAGAAGCCGAAGCACGGAGCGATCCGTGCTTTTTTTTGTGCCCAGCCGTCGCCGCCCCATGCCTGAAAGGGCCTTCCAAGGGGCAAATCCTGTCAAAATGCCACAAATTCCTGACAATTTGCAATGCCTTTTACGGCTTCCCGCCCCCATCTTTGCAACACAAACAAAACATGCTATGAACGAGTGGATTATCCTGATGGCCCTTGTGGTCGCCGCCTTGTCGCTTGCGGCAATCGGCATGGTCTGCTACCACTGCCGGCAGATGGAACGGGAGAAGAACCGCGGCCTTGTGCAAACCGTGCGCGAGCAAGACCGGATCGCCCGCGAACTGGAGCAGGCCCGCATCGAAAAAGAGACGCTCGAACGGGTACTCGAAACAAAACTCGCGGCGGCCGCCGAAACCTCCGCTGCGAAAAAAGAAAACAATCCTTAAAAACATCCTCTATGAGAAAACTACTTGCACTGTTAATTCTGCTTATGCCGACGGTCGGCTTCGCACAAGATGCCGCCGACAGCACCGTCACATTCCGGTTCGTCGCTGCCGACGACATATTCTACATCCCGTGGTCGGGCAACGGCGCGGAACTGGAACGGCTCTCTGCGCTGGTGGACACGTACCGCACCCCGATCGCCGAGGGAACGATGCCCGTGCAGGTGGACGGCTACTGCGCGTCGCTGCCTACCGCGAAAGAGAACCTGCGCACGGCATTCGTCCGCGCCAACCGCGTGAAGTCGGAACTGATAACGCGCAAAGGACTGAAAGAGGCCGATTTCATTACGGCCAATTACGCCGAGGCATACGACGGCAATAAGGATATTGTCGTCGTAACGCTCCGCATTCCGGCCCCGGCGATAGCCGAACCCGTCCGGGAGGAACCGAAAACGGTGAAGCCTGCCCCGGCAGCCGCTCCGGAACCCGCGCCCGCCGTGGAGCCGCAGCCGCAGCCGGAACCGGTCCCTGAAAAACAGCCCGCACCCATAGCGGAACAACCTGCCGCGGCGCCTGCTCCGCCGTACCGGTTCGCCGTGCGGACGAACGTGCTGTACGACGCCGTGCTGCTGCCGACCGTCGGCGTGGAGTGGCGCGTAAACCGCGACTGGAGCGTCAAACTCGACGGAAGCCTCTCGCGGTGGGGCGGCAAACACGGCAAAGTACAAAAGATCTGGCTGCTCAACCCCGAAGTGCGGTGGTATCTGCTCCGTGACAAACGCTTCTACGTGGGCGTGTCGGGCAACTACGGCGAGTACAACCTTTATAAATACGCGCTGGGCGGCCTGTTTTCCAAAGACACCGGCTATCAGGGCTCGCTGTGGAGCGCCGGAGCAGTGGTGGGTTACCAGCTCCGCCTCTCGCGCCGCTTCTCCGTAGATTTCAACCTCGGGCTGGGCTACACCCGTTCCGAGTACGACTCGTTCACGCTGGACAAAACCGAAATCCGCACTCCCGGCAATAATTTTCCGGAAATCAGACACGACCGCGTCTACAAGGAGCGGGACAAAACCCGAAACTGCTGGGGACCGACGCAGGCAGGCATAAGCCTCGTGTGGACGATCGGCGGCCACAAATAGAAAAGAGCCTGAATTTGCGCTCCCGTCACGGCAGCCGCTGTGCGGACATCACGAAAAAGTCAATGAATTTCTAAAAGCTCCAAACAATGAAAGCAACACGGTTAATACTCTGTTTTTTCACCGCCCTGGCCGCGGCAGCCATGCTGTCGGGGTGCGTGAACGACCCGATATACATGGCACGACCGGATATATCGTTCAGCGGAACCTACGAACTCCGCATCAACGAACCTTTGCGGGAACTGCCCCTCACGGGAACAGCCGCCCACAGAGACCGGACCGTCGAAGGAACGATGGCCTGGAAAGACGGGTCGACGACCTACAGCGACATCGGAACATACAACGCCGAATGGGTCTTCACGCCCGTAAACAAGGATTTGTACGCCGAAACCGAAGGGACACTCGAAGTCCGGGTGGTCGCGTCAGACGACATCGAATGGGACGCAACAATCCGCAAAACCGACGGCCCATTCAAAAACACCTGGGAGCCGGGCGACCAGATCGGCGTCTTCGCAGTCCGCGAAGGAGGGGAACCTTCGGAAAATTACATCCGGAATGTGAAACTGACCTGCAACGGCGTCTCCTGGGATTCGGAAACTCCGATCTACTGGCCCCGGAACGGCGACAAACTGAAGTTTTTCGCCTATTACCCCTATGACGAGGCCGCCGAAATGACCGACATCACGTTCGATGTCGCCGCCGACCAGAACGCCGCGACGGAAGGGCAAAGCAATTTCAGCCGCTCCGCCCTGATGGTGGCCGGAACCGGAACCGGATTCATCGCCGAAGGCGAAACCGTGCCGTTGCAATTCGAACACATGCTCGGCATGGTCCAGGTCACGCTCAGCGACCCTGCGGGCGCCATAGACCTGCACGAAGAACTGGCCGTAACGCTCCGGGGCGTGAAAACCCGGCAGAAACAGACGCTGGAATCCGGCTCGTGGACCCTGACCACGGAAGGCGATCCCGCCGATATAGTCATGTGCCGTATGGAACAGCCGGACGGGGAGGATTACCGGAGCAGCTTCACGTTCTGCGCACTGGTCCCGCAGCAGAGCCTGACGCAGGGGACAGCCATTTTCAGCATCAGAAACGGCGGCCGGAACCTCGAAGGCTCGAAACTGCAGGCCGACCTCGGAATACGAACCGCCGAAGCACAGTTCCTTATGGAGAAAATACCTTATACGCTCCTGCCCCGCATCAAGGCCGGAACATTCAAAATGGGCTCTTCCAACGGCTCCAATCCCGACGGCGATCCGGCAACGAAACTGAATACCGAACCGAAGGATGAAAACCGAATGGTATTCATGGGGAATGATTACGAAATCCAGCACTGGGTAACGCTGTCGAAAGATTTTTACATCGGCAGGTATGAAATCACGCGGGCGCAGTTCGCCGAGTTCCTGAATGCCAAGGGCGTAACCCGGGAGTTCAGAAACGGATACGGCCACATACTCTGGAATTTCGGGGAGGGACAGAAGCAGATATTCCGGGAAGTGGATGAAGAAATCGCCAAAGAAGGCCTATATCCTGAATACAGGGACTGGAGGAGCTGGACTCCGACCTGGAACGAGGAGACCAAAAAGTGGGAGGTGACAGGCTGTCCCGACGTGCCGATGAACCATGTATCCTGGTACGGAGCCAAAGCCTATGCCGAATGGGTCGGCGGCCGGCTGCCGACCGAAGCCGAGTGGGAGTATGCCTGCCGGGCAGGTACGACAACAGTCTACTATTTCGGAAACGACAACGCGCAGGAAGACGACTATGTATGGTATAAAGACAATGCATACTCCGCAAAACGACTGGGTCCACAACCGGTCGGCACGAAACTGCCGAATGCCTGGGGGCTTTACGATATGTACGGCAATGTGTGCGAATGGGTGATCGACGGCTTTAACTGGCGCTATGACGACGGACCCGTCACCGATCCCGTCGGAGTGAGCCAGGACAAGATCAAATCAAGACGGGGCGGCGGATACTATGACAATGCCGCGTGTACACGCTCGGCATACCGAACTTCGAACACCGATGAGTCAGGCATGGACCACAACGGTTTCCGCGTGGCGTTCGATGCCGGCGATTCCGGAAAAGACAATTAACACCGATATGTATATGCCGGGCTGCATACGCTTATGAAAATAACAGAGATGAAAAATCCGATTACAATGCTTTGCGCCGGGGCGGCGCTCCTGACGCTCGGCGCCTGCGACGTGAAGGACCCGATTTACGAACCGGAGCCCCCCGTAAAGGTCATCGTCGCCGCGCAGGAACTCCCGGCGCAGACCATAAAGCGCGACTCCTTTCCGACCTCCTCTTCCCGGCTGCTGCTGGCGGGAAAAACCGGTGAGAAGTTTACGAATGTAACGATTGCGACATCCTACTTCACCCTCTCGCCGTCTTCCCCTTCCGGCGTGGAGGTGGGGAAAGACTGCGTGTACGATTCGCTCACCTTTTTCGCCCGCTTCGGCGGGATGGTGTGGGGAGATACAACCGTGCTGCAGCGATTCGGTCTCTACCGCCTGAAGGAACTTCTCCCGCAGGCCCCGGTCTTCAATACCGCCACTGTTCCGTACGGGACTGAACCTTTGGGTTCGCTCCGGGTCTGGGTAAAAGTGCCGTCCGATTTTCTTTTCCGGCTCGACGACGCCCTCGGGCAGGAGCTGTTCGGCATGCTCGCGGCGGGGAGCAGCGTGGTGAGGGACGCCGCCGAGTTCCGGGAATATCTCAAAGGACTGGTCCTGAAATCCGACCTGGACAACACCTGTATCTACGCCCTCGATCCGTCGGAAGGCGGCATGGGCATCACCCTCCATTGGCACGACGGCGCCGCCGCCCGGAGCTGCTCCTTTGTAACGGGTGGTGCGGAGGATGCCTCGTTTATGAATTTAATCAACAATGCGGCGGCGACTCCCTATGACGTACTCCAGCAGCAGACCGACGCCCTGCCGTTCGGCGATGTGAAGGCCGGGGAGGAATACCCCGACGGGCAGGCCGTGGTGTGCGGCATAAGCGGATACATGGTCCGGATGGAGTTGCCGGGCACGCTTCCGGGATACGCGGAGGGACGCACCCCGGCGAAGGTGGAAATCCGGTTGCATGCCCGGGAGCTGCAAAATCTGCTCAAGCCGGACCTGGAGGATGAGGATCAGACCATAGGGAAAGAATGGTCTTACCCGCTGCCTGCTGCCGTGCGCCTCTACGAAACGGACGGCGGCAACCGCGTGAAGGACGCAGTGACCGACGCGGAGGGAAGGCCGGTGGAGGCTGTCCTGACGGATGCCGAAGCGGGAATATACACGGCCGACATTACGCACTACTGCCTCCGGCATCCGGGCGGCACTGCGGCCGGAGGGGGGGGGAATATCGGGCTTCCGGAGGCGTTGCTGGCAGGGGTTCCGGTGGACGAGCTGACCGCCTCGTCGGAGCTTATGCCGATGGACGCCCTTCCCGAAATCCGGGTGCATTGGCATGAGCCGGTGCAGGAATAAGCGGTTGGCCCCGCGCCTGCGGAAACGGGACGCGGAGCCCGGCCGCATCGGTGTCGCCGGCTGCATCATGGGCGGCACACGCTATCCCGCCATTGCGCCCGATCCGTCCGGCATCAGGGACTGCGTGCGGGTGTGCGGGGTGGGGTAGCGAATCCTCCGTTTGCGCCCGCAATGCGGTCGTAAGTAAAAGAATGAAGGGAGAAATATTGTTCTCCCTTCATTCGCTGTACCCGGAGCCGATAAGACAGGGAAATAGCAAAAGCAGAATATCCCGCCATGTGTGCCGGAGTCCCGGCACACCGATACCGGATGCCGGCAGGTTCAGGCACGTAAAGTCGTCCGAGGCAAAGAAAATTCCGGAATGGCGGTTTTTTCATTTCGAAAATCCGTATATTTACAGGTCACTTACCAGACATGCAATATGATATCACGTCTCATTCTCTCCGCCGCGGCACTGCTGTGGCTCGCCACGTCCGCCGCCGCGGATAATTCATCCCGACAGCAAAAAGACTCCCTGCGCCAGGTCATCGCCCGAACGGAAGGGAAGGCGAAACTGAAAGCCTGCGCCAACCTCTACCGTCTCTATATGGCCGAGGCCGCCGACGATGCGAAGATGGACACGCTGCGCATGCTGCTCGACCAGACGGAGGCCGAAGCCATCCGTCAGGGCGATACAGGCAGTCAGGGCATGGTCTACGGAAACCTCATCATCGCCCATATCAACCGCGGGGAATACGACGAAGTCATACGCCTCATTCCCGACGCACTCGACTTCTACGCCGAACACGGACAGTGGAAATTCTACGATCAGATACAGTCGCAGCTTATCTCCGCCTACAACATGAAGGGCGATTACGAGGCGGCTGCCGCCGAGGCGACGAAGATGTACGACCGGGCCCGCGGGCAGGACAACAAGGGCGGCATGGCCACGGCGCTCTACACCACGGCCAACATCTACAACCTCCAGAAACGTTGGCCCGAACAGGAGAAATGCCTCCGCGAGTGTATCGAACTGCTGTGGGACGCATCCGGTTACGACAACATTCTTACGCAGGCCTACGCGTTCCTCTGCATCTCGCTACGCACGCAGCAACGCTACAAAGAGGTGCTGGGGCTGGCTCCCGAATACGAAAAGGCCATCGTACGCTTCGAGAAAGCCTCCGGAAGCATCCAGCACGAAGCATGGGGAAACTTCTATGCGGCCCTGATGAACAACTACATCGAGACCGGAGAGTACGACAAGGCGGCCCTATACCTCGCCAAGCTGGAAAAAGAGCCGCAGGATACCGAGATGTCGCGGTACGAACGCCTGCGGGCAAAGGCGCTCATTCATCAGGCGCGGCGCGAATATCCCGAAGCGCTGGCCGCCGTCGACAGCGCCCTGGCCATGTTCTCCCGCTCGGAATTCGACCTGAATGCGGCCCGGCAGCTCAAAATGGAGATATTGGCCCGGATGGGGCGCGGAGACGAGGTGATGGAGCAGTTCCACCAAATCGTGGCGGCCAACAGGGAGTTACAGGACGTGGAGGTCAACGCCCGCTTCGACGAACTGCGCACGCAGTACGAGGTAGACAAGCACATCGCCGAAAAGGAGCGCAACCGCCACTATTTCCTCTTCACGCTCGGAGTCTGTGCGCTGCTGGCACTCCTGCTGGGCGGCGTTTTCTACTACAACCGCATCGTTACGGCCAAGAACCGCAGTCTCTACGACCGGATCAAGGAGCAGGACCGTCTGGCCGACGAACTCACGCTGCTGGCGCAAAGCGGCAGTACGACGGCCATACCCGGGACCGCCGGTGCGGGAGGGGGTGAAACGCTCCCGGGCGATCCCCAGCAGCGCGAATTGGTGGCGCGGCTGCGCGAGTACCTGCTCGCGGGCGGCAACCTCACCGACGGGGATATTGGCCGCGACGAGATCACCGCGGCGCTCAGCGTCAACAAGAACACGCTTACCGAAGCCGTGAAGGCCGTCACGGGACAGACCCCCATGGAGTACCTGCGGGCCCTGAAAATCGACGAAGCCCGCCGGATGCTCGACACCCACCCCGAACTGACGATCGAAGGGGTTGCATACACCTGCGGGTTCAACATCCCGAGTACCTTCTACCGCCTCTTCCGCAAACAGTACGGCATCAGCCCGACGGAATACCGCAAACTGGCAAACGACCGGAACCGATAGGCAAACGCGGACAACAGTTTTAAAGCACGGAGCAATCCGTGCTTTTTTTATGCCCTCCGGCGGCCCTGCAAGGCCGGAAATGACAAAACGCCACAACATCGTGACAATATGCAACAGGCTCCCGGTCTGCTTTTCAGACCTTTGCGACAAGATCAAAACCGAAAGCCATGTACGTCTATGTCATTCTTCTTGCCCTGGCCGTCACCCTGCTGTCGCTGACAGCGGCATTCGCCGTCTGCATCTGCTGCCGGCGGATGGAGCGGGAGAAAAACCGCAGCATCATCCTGCGCATCCGCGAACAGGACCGCACGGCAAAGGAACTGGAACATACCCGCATCGAAAAGCAGACGCTCGAAAAAGTAGTCGAAACCGCCTTGTCACAGGCGAACGGAACCGCCCGGAATGCAGGCCCCTGCACCCCGGACACAGTGCGGACAAATGACGAAACCCAAAAATAAACACATTATTGTCTCACTTTTAACTTTCAAAACCATGAAAAAACTGATTTATCTTCTTCTGGCCGGAACCCTGGCGTTCGCCTCGTGCAGCAAGGACGATCCCGCACCGATCGCGGTCGGCGGCATCACGCTCGACAAAACCCAGCTTACGCTCAAACTCCGGCAGAGCGAAACCCTAACCGCCACCGTCACGCCCGAAAATGCGGCAGACAAGACCGTAACGTGGGAGAGCAGCGACCCGAAGATCGCCACCGTCGATGACAGCGGCAAGGTGACGACCATGGCCGTAGGTTCCGCGACCATCACCGCCCGGGCCGGCGAAAAATCGGCGACATGCGCCGTGACGGTCGACTGGCCCGTGGAGACCGTGCTTATAAAAGCCGGGAAGTTCCTGATGGGCAGCCCGGAGGATGAGATAGAGCGCCAAGAAAACGAAAACCTGCACGAAGTGACGCTGACCAAAGACTTCTACATGGGTAAATACGAGGTGACCAATGCGCAGTACGCAGAGTTCCTGAATGCCCGGAAAATTTCCGGTGACGGTGTCAAGAATTATGATACAGTTCAGGGAGAGGTGAAAGATTATGGAACCCAAAATTTATTTCGGGTATACGGAAAAAACGGACACGACGAATACCGGACGCCGAGGTGGAATACTGAAACACAAATGTGGGAATGCCACGACTTCATAGCAAACAGACCGATGTCGTTTGTAACATGGTACGGAGCCCTTGCGTATGCCCAATGGGCAGGCGGAACGCTGCCGACCGAAGCACAATGGGAATATGCCTGCCGGGCCGGCACGACAACAACTTATTTTTTCGGTGACGACTTCTCGAAACTGGGAGATTATGCGGTATACTTTAGTAATAGGATCATAATCGGAAACACCAGCACAACAGCCGAAGTAGGAACAAAACTGCCTAATCCCTGGGGACTTTACGATATGCTCGGAAACACACCTGAATGGTGTCTGGACACATGGGATAATATGAGTGGGTATCCTGCCGAACCGGCAACCGATCCAGTAAGGTCTAATCCCGACGACCAATATGCTGTGACCCGCGGCGGTGATATTGGCACAGCCACAAGACAGGTCCGCCCCGCCAGAAGGAACGCTAAACCACTGATTTCCCAAGGGGAGATTTATACCGGTATCCGCGTGATATTCCCGGTGGAATAACCCGGCGGCCGAACTCCGGAACGACATTGATGTAGGTAAACGATCAAAAAATAGTATTCACCATTTTTTACACCTTATCTACACCCAGCAAAAGCAAAACGCCGCTTAATCAGTTGATTAAGCGGCGTTTTCCGTACCCGGAGCCGGGATCGAACCGGCACGGCCATTACTGGCCACAGGATTTTAAGTCCGGCGTGTCTACCGATTCCACCATCCGGGCGCACTCTTTCAGCGAAAGATGCCCGCAAAAGTACGAAAATATTTGCGATTTGCAAAAATCCAGACAGCTTAACGCGCTTCCGAACCAATATATTCCAGAATTGCGTCGTCGTCATCGGGCCGGAACCAGCGGATTTCCGGATCACGACGAAACCACGTAAGCTGTCGCTTGGCATAGCGGCGCGAATTGCGCTTGATCAACTCAACAGCCTCGTCATACCCCGTACGACCATCGAAATAATCGAAAAATTCACGATAGCCGACCGTTTGGAGCGCATTCAACTCCCGGTAGGGGTACATCGCCCGCGCCTCGGCCTCCAAACCGTCGGCAAGCATCTGGTCCACCCGGCGGTTGATACGGTCGTAAAGTTCGGTTCGCGGCAGGTCCACACCTATTTTCACGATTCCGAACGGCCGGGAACGACGTTCTCCGGTACGCTGTTCGGAGTAGGGGCGTCCGGTTTGGAGACAAACCTCCAACGCCCGCACGACACGCGCCGGATTACTGCGGTCCACGACTTCGTAATAGACGGGATCGAGTTCCCGGAGTTGCTCCGCCAGCGCCCCGACGCCCTCGGCTTCGAGCCTCCGGCCCAGTTCAGCACGCAGCGATTCGTCGGCCTGCGGCAGGTCGTCCATGCCTTCGCACAACGCCCGGACATAAAGTCCCGAACCGCCGACAGCGACGACATAATCGTGATCGGCAAAGAGTTTTTCGAGCCGCTCAAGAGCCTGCACCTCGTATTCGCCGCAGCTCAAGTTATACTTTATATCATGCGAGGCAATAAAATGATGTTCAGCGGCTTGAAGCTGATCGTCAGAAGGCTGTGCCGTGCCGATCGGCATGCCCCGGTAAACCTGCCGGGAATCGGTAGAAAGAACCGGCGCAGCATAGCGGCGGGCAAGCCGGATGCTCAGGTCGGTTTTACCCGAACCCGTCGGCCCGACGACAACAAGCAGCCGTTTATTACTCATCTTCGTAATTCTCGTCGCCTTCGAAATCGCTGAATTCGCTCATTACATCGCCGAAGATCGACCCTTCGTCCCCGACTCGCGTCTTCGACGGGTCGTATTGGTCGGGAGCATCGGCCTGTGCATAGATTTCACGCGGATAGGAGGCTTCTTTCTCCGCCTCGAAAGCTCCGGTAAGTTCCAGAAAATAAGCCCGGTCGCCGAACAGGTCGAAAAGATAGATCAGGCGGTCGCGGCGATTGTGAATAACCTGTCCGAGCGTCACGCTCTCCATCGCTACGGGCGCATCTTCCGTACCGTCACCCATATCCACGATCGTAAATTCACGCTGTTTCTCCCAACGGTCATCAGCCGTGAAGAACGAGGCCATGCAATCCTCGTATTCGAGTGTCTGGAGAATGAAATTATGAAAATCGAGCAGCGTCATGTCGTACAACACTTCGTAATCGCGCACGAAGTTGTCGTTCTCGTCGCTCAACATCCGGAATCGAAAAACCATCGACATTGCAGTAATATTTTAAAATTTATTTCTCAATAGCAAATATAGTACTTTTTGTCAATTCAGTGCCGTGAGCCATGCAAGAACATCGCAGTCGTCGGGATAATCGGTCAGGGCCGGAGACTGGGCACGGCCGAAACCGGCACGGCGGCTGTGGGGGAGGGACTCGGTGACGACGCATTGCAATTCGTCGTCGTTTCCGGCAAGCCACACGGCGACTTCTTCCAAAGTTTTGTAATGCGTATAGGCGATCCGGCTCAACGCCGCCGGGAAAGCCCGCTGTTCGACAGCTACGGCGCTCCCCAGATCGACAAACGACTGTCTCTGCATCTCCAGCAACGCCCGTTCCTGTCGATAATTATTTTTATATTTGACATTTACAGACGGCATCTGCAACATTGGTTCATATCCTTCCGGCATGAAGATCAGCGATACATTGCGGCATCCCAATCCCGAATAGGCCCAGATGTCGTCGGCCAATCCGGCCAGTTGTTCCGGCGTTTCCCGGCCCGAAAGCACGGCGACCGACTGGCGGCTACCCCGAAGCAGCGAAGGAATCCCGGCATAGTGTGCACGAAAATAACGGTTGGCATTATCGCTTCCGGTAGCGATCACGGCGTCGACGGCCGATTCTCCGTCGTACAACCCGACAGGCACAGACGGGTCGATTTCATGCAGCAGGCCGATCACGTATTCCATCAGCACCGAATCCTTGGCCGAGGGTTTTACCAGGCAATGATGACCGCTCGCAAGCACGCACAACAGGTCGAAAAATCCGACGAGCGGGATATTCCCGGCCATCACCACCAGCACGCGACGCGGCATGGCGACAGGGACGGCAGGGTAGGCTGCCAACCACGCTTCGAGCTTTTCACGTTGCAGCATGTCCCCGGCAATTGCACGTACGGCACGGCAGATATCGACAGGTGTAAACCAACCGTTGGCCCGGCATGCGGCAGCCATAACCGCACGCGTCGCATCGTCGCCACCAAAATCGAGCAAACGCACCCCCAATGCAGAAAACGTTTCAATTCTGTTTTTCATGGCTACAAAGATACTATTTCACGTTGTAATCCGCACGTTTTTCCCAAAGTTGTGTTATTTTTGCAAGAGGGCATACAATAACATGCCAATGACTATGGAGAAAAATCTGGAAGACGCGCTGCAACACCGCCGCAGCTATTATGAACTGACGCCCGAATCCCCGATCGACGACGCTCAGATCGAGGAGATCGTGCGTTTTGCCGTAAAACACATTCCGTCGGCTTTCAACTCGCAGTCGGCACGGCTCGTGCTCCTGCTGCACGAGCACCACGGGGCATTCTGGGAAATCGTAAAACAAACCCTGCAGGCAGTCGTCTCCCCGGAGGCGTTCGTTGCCACGAAGCAGAAAATCGACACCAGCTTTGCATCGGGTTACGGCACGGTACTCTTTTACGAAGACACAACCGTCGTCCGGAACCTCCAGGACCGCTTTCCACGCTATGCGGATAATTTCCCGACCTGGTCGGAACATACTTCGGCCATGCATCAACTGGCAGTGTGGACGATGCTCGAAGATGCCGGATTCGGGGCATCGCTCCAGCATTACAATCCGCTCATCGACAGGGATGTGCGCGAACGCTGGGCACTGCCCGGCAGTTGGCGGCTGATCGCACAGATGCCGTTCGGGCTTCCGGCCGGGAAACCCCAGGAAAAGAGTTTCGAGCCGCTGGAAGAGCGCATCCGGATATTCAAATAGGATAATCGGCAGCAAGGCATATCGTAAAAAATTTGCAGAATGCGGTTAAAAAATTTGGAGTATCGAATTTTTTAGCTATCTTTGCACTCGCAATTACGAAATATGCTTTTGCGGAAATAGCTCAGTTGGTAGAGCGCAACCTTGCCAAGGTTGAGGTCGCGGGTCCGAGTCCCGTTTTCCGCTCCCGGAGCCGATAATAACAAGCGGCAACAAAGAGCAAGAACCCTATATATCAATGATATATGGGGTTTTTCTATGTTTGGGAACGATGCGGATAAAGCAACGAAAAGCAAGTTTTTCAGTCCTTATTCGTGACCAAATTTTCAGGCCCTTAAAATAGGTCACGATTTAGACGCTATTTCGTTGTATTGCAGTTTTTTAGCCAGCAACATTTCAATACTGTAAACGTATTACTAACAAAACATTTACAGTTATGGAAAGACAGACTTTTAACGTTGCTTTTTTCTGCAAGAAAACCAAAGTATCGAAAAAGGGTAAAGCCCCTATTTATGCGCGTGTAACCACGACAGGCACATCGACGGAGATTTACACGCAATGCCAGATCGAGCCGGAGCGCTGGAATCAAAAAGCCGAGCGCATTTTATCGCGCGACAAATTCGCGGAGCAAATAAACGAGATCGTCGCCAGCTACCGGGCTAATATCTTCGCAGTCTACAATCAGCTAATCAAAGAGGGGAGAGAGCCGGATTGCTTTACCATCAAAGAACGGCTTGCCAATCCGGTAGGCAATTCTAAACTATTTCTTGCCGAATTATCGAAATATTGCGACAAGCGGCAGAAAGAAGTCGGGACACGCATTACCCAACTCACGGCAAACAAGTATCACCGCCTGCTGCGCTACCTGAAAGAGTATATGCTGGCGCAGTATAAGAAAGACGATTTGCCGCTGGACAGGGTGAACTATGAATACCTCGACGGACTGAATACCTTTATCCAGACGGCCCACAACTGCAAGACCAACGGCGCGGTCAATCTGTTGTGCTGTCTTAAAAACTTTATGCTATATGCTATCCGCAACGAGTGGATCGAAAAGAATCCGTTTCAGTACTACAAACTGAAACCCGAACACAACAAGTCGAAAGACCACCTGACCAAAGCGGAATTGGATGTTTTGATAACCAAACCTATGCCCAACGAGCGGATAGAACGCATCCGGGACGTGTTCGCGTTCTGCTGCCTGACGGGATTAGCCTTTACGGATGCCGACCACCTGCGCCCGGAGCATATCAGCGCAGACGACAACGGGCAGTTGTGGATTCACAAGCCCCGCGAGAAAACCGCCGTAATGAGCCGCATCCCCCTGTTGCCGCACCCGGTGAAACTCCTGCAAAAGTACGAGTACGATCCGAATTGTAGGCAACGCGGAAAGATGTTACCTGTACCGAGCAATTCGAAGATGAATGCCTATTTGAAAGAACTGGCAGGCATCTGCAATATCGACAAGACGCTGACGACGCACGTCGCGCGGCACACGTTCGCCTGCCTTGCGGTGGAGTACGGTATGCCGATAGATGTGCTGGCAAAAATCCTCGGCCATACCAATACGAATATGACCCGGCATTACGCGAAATTCTCGGAGGGCTTGATAGGCCGGGAGATGCAGAAGATCGGCAATATCTTCGCTAATCCGGCATGATAGCATACGACGAAAGGCGGGGCGCACGGGATTTGGAATGATCCCTGACGCGCCCCGCCTTTTCATTTACACCAACCTAAAACGGGTCTTGGGCAGGTCTGTAATTCTTTGTCAGCGTTTCCCGGATCGCCGATTCGGGATAGAGGATGTTGCGCTCGCTTATTGCGACAAACGGTATTTGCCGCGTATCGCGGAGCGTCTGCAAGGTTCGGGGTGAGATATGCAGGTATTCGCAAACTTCCTCCCCTGTAAGATAGTGTTCCGGGCCGATTAAGGGCCGATAATTTGCAGCAGCCAGTTGCAAGGTTTTCCGGGCTTGGTCAATAGCTATGAAGATGCTTTTTACATCTTCGCTTTCCGTCGTTAAATAATCGCCTCCCATTTTACACCTCCTTTCTGATCGTCCGGGCCTGTAAAAATTCGGCTACATCCTGTTCACGGTAAAAGAATTTACCCCCGACCCTCGAAAAAGCCAGATGCCCCCGTACCCGATAGGCTTTCAGCGTTTGTTTGTTGATGCTGAACGCTTCACATACCTGTTGGCTGTCCAGTCAGTTGTCGGCAGGTTTCGGCTCGAATTTACGTTTGGTTTGCTGCACATCGGTTGTCAGCATCTTTACTTGCTCTAATAGCGCTCTTCATACGCGCTCATCAATATTGATAATTGGCATAGTTTAAAAAATTAGTGTTGTATAATTAACTTATCATCAGCCTTTGAGCTTTTGGACCTTTGGGTCTTTGGGCTTTTGAGCCTTTGGGCTTTTGAACTTTTGAGCCTTTGGACCTTTGGGTCTTTGGACCTTTGGGTCTTTGGGTCTTTGGGCTTTTGGGTCTTTGGGTCTTTGGGTCTTTGGGCTTTTGGGTCTTTGGGTCTTTGGGCTTTTGGGCTTTTGGGTCTTTGGGCTTTTGGGCCTTTGGGTCTTTGGGTCTTTGGGTCTTTGGGCCGCCCGATTCCATTCGATCCCGGCACAAATAAAAGGGTGAAACCCTCGAAAAGATACCCTTTACTCCCTCATTCGCCCTCGTTCGCCCTAATTGGCCCGTACCACAAGCCGAAATAGTCCGTACCTTTGCAGCGGGAGGATTACCAATTCGGTATAGAGGTCCAAAGGTCAAAGGTCGTTGCCCGTGGCAACTCCTTTTCGTCCCGTGGGGACGGATTTTATTTGCGCAGGCAAATAGCAAGGTGTGTTTTTGTCCGACAAACTCCGTTTTGTCCGACACAAACGCCAGCGGTTCGCCGCTGGTATTGAATAGGTGGTTTGCTCCCAAGTCGCATAACCTTAAAATTTGAAGATATGGCAAGACCCAAAAACGAAACCCGTCCGGAGGGCGGGAAGATTTACCGCCACACGTTCCGCTTGGACGAACGCCAGCAGGTGGAGTTTGAAAACATGCTGCTCAAAGCCGGGCAGCACAGCAAAACGCAATTTATCCTCGGCCGCATCTTCGGCTGACCGTTCAAAGTCATTCAGACCAACAAGGACGCGCACGACTATTACCTGCGCCTGACGAATCTCTATGCCCAAATCCGGGCCGTCGGGGTCAATTACAACCAGACCGTCAAAGCCATCCACACCAATTTCAACGACCGCCGGGCCGTGGCTCTGTTGTCACGGCTGGAGAAGCACACCCAAGAGTTGACCGTGCTGTTTGGGCAGGTCGTCCGCCTGACCGAAGAATTTAATCGCAGATGGTCGGTCGAATAACGGCAGCCAATCCCCTATAACGGAGCGGGGCCGGAACGAATCCCCGGCCCTGCTCCCAAACAGGCGGCCCACCATGCCGCCGCTCTATCGCTTCGTGCGGTGCAGGCAGTCGATAGCTGCCAGCCTGTCGTACTGCGCCCGCAGCTCGGCGATAATGCGTTCGTTAATCCGGGCAGCGGGTTCCCGCAGCAGTTTCACGTCCCCGTATGAAAATTTGTAGTGCTTGATCGTTTCGCGGTCCAACCTGAAAGGGGCATTTGCAAGAATCTGTTTCCGGCACAGGCAGGCGAACAGGTGCGGCCACTCCTTTTCGAACACATCGACGGATAATTCGCCGGGATCGCCGATCTCGTATTTGATCTTCCCGTTAAACGGATTATCCATAAACCGCCACCCATCGACGCACTCGTCCCACTCGTCCCGGAAAAAATAGGCTTCGAAATAGAGCCGGAAAGTATCTTTGCGGTGGTGGAATCTCGCAACGTTCGCATAAAACTCTTTGACCGTAAATGTCTGTTCGTCCGCATCCGAATCTTCGTTCTCCAGGACGATCCAGAATACCGATTTCGGCGCTCCCTCCAGCAGCGCGTAAATGTAGTGTGCCTGCTTGCGCAGATCGAAAAAGAACCTGCGCAGGTCACGTTTATAAATGAAACAGTCGTAATCTTCGGGCGCTTTTCTTGACATGGTGATATAGGTTTTTACATACGAGGTCTGAAAAATGGGGCGGCTTCGGTCCAATATGAAGAATGAAAAAGTAGTGACGCAACATCATATCAGAAAATAGGACCGGGGGAAAAGCCGCCCCGTGCCCCCGGTCGCTTTACCCATGCGCCGGGGAGGTTCATATAGTTGGTTTGGTCGGTGGGTCGGAGAAAGGGGCGCGGAGTATGCGCCAACACGCCCCTCGCAGCAAACCCGGCAGGGCGTAACGCCTTGATACGCCGCGGGCCTGACTGCTCTTGTCTATTTGTAGGTCTGGAGACGGAGAGGTCCCAAGAATGGAACAGCCGCAATTCCGTGCCGCCCGTCCTACTTGTCGGGCTTGTTACGGCTGTTCCGCCGCCAGTCGAACTACTCCCTCTTGGAATCTTGTGCTTTTGATTTTCCGACTGACGGTTTTGTGGGTCCCGGCCATCGAGCCGGGCATATATGAAAATAGGCTTATTGTCGAAGAAAGGGGCGGCCGTACCAAAATTTCGCCTTTGCCTCATCATAACAACGGCCGCCCCCGGAGCAGGCTGGAGAACCCGCCCCGTAAGTGCCGCGCAAACATGCTGTCCGCATCCATACGGAGCAGGACAGCAAGACCAGATTTTAAAGGTGCGACCTTTCAGGCAGAATTTATTAGCTGCGACCGAAAGGCGGGATTTGTTATTTTGCGCGGCAAGACCAGGCGTTCCGCTCCATGCCGGAGCCGCCGCAACATACCGATTCCGCCCGCTCCCCAGCAGGGGACGGGTGCAATCCGCAGGTGCGGCGATATTACGCATGGACGGCAGGACGCAACGGGTTTCCATAAATTCGTGTGGATTGTTGGAGATGCGCCCCGGATAGGCATAAAAAAAGGGGGCGCGGTGTCAGCCCCTAACGACAGGTCATAGGAAACCCGAATCAGAAAGCTGTCCTGCGCCCCAGCCACGCCCTGCCCAAATATGAGCAGGACATAACTGGGACTGACAACTATTATACCTGATTCAAACCCTCCCGAAAGAGGTTCCTATGTTTGTCGTTAGGTATAAAGAGTTGTTTACCCTTTATAGTTATGTCCGTCGGCTATGCCGAGTTCTGATAGTTCCTTTTCATGGTCTGTTCGGTTTCTTTTAAGTGGCTCCTGCCACCTCATTTCGGAAACTTTTGCAGACTATTTGCAGGAATGATAAGCAAATATACGGAAAATATGAACAAGGCAACGCGCTTTACCAACTTTTTTCATAATTTTGTAGTTATGAAAAAGAGCGTCAACTTCTTACCCGAAAAGAAACAATCCGACCTGAAACAACTTGTCGGTCTTATCCGCGAGAACGTGAAGAACGTCGGCATGATTATTCTTTACGGAAGTTACGCGAAGAATAAATATGTCGATTACGACCAGCGCATCGAGTTCGGCGTGCCGACCTACTACATGAGCGATTACGATATTCTGATTCTGACGCGCAAGGAGATCGGGGCGATTGAATATTCGCTGTACGATAAAATTACGGATGCTTTTTTTCAGCACAAGAACCGCCCGTTTCACACCCACCCGCAGTTTATCAATTACGGAATAGATGATTTCAACTATGCACTCTCAAAAGCGCACTATTTCGAAACGGAGATAAAACGCGAGGGAATTATCCTGTACGATTCGGGCGAATACAAGCTGGCCCGTCGCCGCAAGTTGAATTTCGAAGAAATCAAAGAACGGGCGCAGAAATATTATAACGACAAGTTTTCGACCGCAGTTGCATTTCTTAAAGGGGTCAGATTCTATTACGACGATAGCAATTATAAAATGTCCTCTTTTCATTTACATCAGGCAACAGAAAACCTTCTGCGGGTAATTCCTATGGTCTTTATTCTTTACGGCCATAAGGACCACAATCTTACTGTCTTGATGAAAGCCTGCAAGGAATATGCGCCGGAGATATTCAAAGTATTCCCGCGCGACACGCCGGAGGAAGAACGGCTTTTCAAACTCTTGGAACGGGCCTATGTCGAATCCCGCTACAACCCCGACTTCGAAATCACAAAGGAGGACATCGACGCGCTGCTGCCGAAAGTCGAACACCTGCGCGACATCGTGGAAAAGGTTTGCACGGCGCAGATCGGCTACTACGGCCAGCAGAACCATAAATAAGTTAATCCGGAAAAACAGTAACCGGGCATCAGAACAGATAAGATTTACTGCGACTTCGGCATATTAATTTTGAAAGTTGCAAATAATTGTTTATCTTTGTGTTACATTATTGAAATGCAACAGGGCGTAAAAAAGGCACTCCGCAGGCGTGACCAAAAGCAATGAAATATCGCCGTAATGTATTGATATATAGCGAATAGGAATCGCAGGTTCGGTTTCCGTTTTCCGCTCTCTCCCGAAGACATTCGGGGTCAAAAAAGTGACAAACCCTCTTAGAATCGCTTCTAAGAGGGTTTTTTGTTGTCTGTACGCAGGCCAAAGTAGGGTTCTATCCGCCCAAATTTCCTTCTGCAACCACACCCTAACCGTACCACACCCCAATTTTTCCCAATGTGGTACGTATTCCCTCTCAAAGGACTGATACAGACTGTATTTGGCCCTCTTAAAACGAACGGCTGAACAAGGTATAGATATAGTTTTGCAATACTAAAATTTAACCGTATGAAAAGTACATTCAAGATCATGCTCTTCATCAGAAAGGATCGTGTCAATGCCGCAGGTCAGGCGCCGATCCACACCCGTCTGACCATCGACGGCGATATCTGTCAATTCAGCACGAAAGCGTCTGTAACGGCCAAAATCTGGGACGTCAAGAGCTATCGAGCCAAAGGACACAGCGAGGAAGCGGACCGTATTAATCTGTACCTCGACCATTTCAAGAAAACCTTACTTAACCATTATCAATCACTTTTCCAGTTCAACGAAACGGTCACGCCCGCCATGGTCCGGGATAAGTACATGGGCAAGGAGGTAAGGGAAAACACGCTGCTTTCCATGTTCCGAAACTTTATCGAACAGCAAAGGCCGCTCGTAGGAATCGACATTACACAATCGACGTTCAACAAGTACGTCCTTACCTACAACCGGCTCGACGAGTTTCTGTCGGTAAAAATGAATAAGAAAGATATTCCCATGTATAGCATAGACCGAGATTTCGTACTGTCGTTCCATACCTTTCTAAAAGTAGATCATCGGCTGTCTGTCAATTCGTCTGAAAAACTGATGCGGATTTTCAAACGTATCACTACGCTTGCTTTCAAAACGGGAATGATAAAGCAAGACCCGTTCGCGGTCTACACGATAAAGAAGGTCAAAACGAACAGGGGCTTTCTTACCGAGGAGGAGTTCGCCAAGATCTACAACTTCCGGCCCATGAACGACAGGCTGCAAAAAGTGAGGGATTTTTTCGTCTTTGCCTGTCTGACGGGGCTGGACTACTCAACGTTGTCTTCCCTTACTGAAGACAACGTCATCGAACGAAACAACGGAGTATTTATCATCACGCCACGCGTCAAGACGAGGGAGATTTCCCAAATCAAACTGCTGCCGCAGGCCCTCGAAATCCTCGACAAGTACAGGAACAGCAGGGAACGTAAGGACGATGCGATTTTTCCCATGATGAGCAACGCCAAATACAACCTCTACCTGAAGGAGATCGCCCAGAAGTTAGACATTGCGAAGCGGGTGACCAGCCACCTCGCGCGTCATACTTTCGCCACCACAATCACCTATGCCAACGGTGTTAGTCTCGGCGCGATCCAGAAGATGCTCGGTCACGCCAAGAGATCGACTACCGAGATTTACGCCGAGATGCTCGATAAAACGATAGAAAGGGAGATGGATAAATTGAACGCCGTTCTCGGCAAAGAGTTGAAATTAGCCTGAAAACATCGGATCACCATGACGAACAATCATACAGTAACCCTGACGGAAGTTATAGAGCAGTATAACCACGAGTTATTCAAAATCATACCTTTTACCTCGCAAGCCTTCTACAAGACCTCGCCCCGGTATGTCGCTGCGTTCTTGAATGACGAATGCCGGATAAGCGACATGCCACTGCATGAGGTGACGGACGCCGTTCTGGAAAGCTTCGGAAGTTTCCTGCTGAAACGCTTCAGCGCCCGTACTGCGGACCGCAACAAACGGCTGTTACAAAAAATCCTCCGATGCGTAGGCTCCAGCGGGGAAATTACCGGCAATATCACTCTTAGAAATTATTCGACACAGCAGGAGTACTTGAACAAAGAGGAGTTGATGCTCCTCCTCCGGGCCGAATTGCCCTCCCTGCGACTGCGGCAAGTCCGGGACATCTTCGTTTTCTCCTCGTTCACGGGATTGCGGCATGACGATCTGCTCGAAATCACGAGCGAGCATCTTTCCACTTGTACGGACGGACACCCGTGCCTGCTATTCGTCAGGCGAATGACGGGCCGTACGATACGCATCCCGCTGTTGGACATTCCTCAGCGGATCATCATAAAATACATGGCGCAGTACGAAACCCTGTTGCCAGCAACGAGCAATGCGAAAGTGAATCTATACCTGAAAGAAATCGCCGGGCTATGCGGTATCGAAAAGCGCCTGACCATATCGGCCGCACGCAATACTTTCGCCCATACGGTCGCTTTCAGCAGCGGCCTGACGCGGGAGACCGTCGCCCGGATAATGGGCGATATGGCAGATGAAGCCACGCCGGAGATGGAACGCGACTTTATAGCCCTCACTCTGAAAATCGAAGATATGACAGTTGCCTACGTCGGCTGAAACGCTCTTTCATCCTTGTTATTTGATGCAATCGCTGAAAATCATTAACTTTATCACTCATAAAAACAAGTTTATGAAAACTAAGGGACATATAAATATTACAGAAGAACCGACGGGACATTGGGCTGTCGAAGTGAAAAACGTCGAGAATATCTGGCTGACAGATTTCGAGATTGCCCGTCTGTTCGAGGTTTTCGTGGTCGCCGTGACCTCCAATATCCGGGCGATCTATAAATCCGAAGCATTGAACGAGTATGACACCCATAGTATTAAAACCACCCCTGATGGAGGATTTCTCGAACTCTACAATATGGAAATGATCGCGGCGCTGGCTTTCCGCCTGCATTCGCCGCAGGCCCGCGCGTTCCGCCGGTGGCTCACACACCGGCCGCAGGCCAGGACAATCCTGATAAGGATACCGGATGCGGAAGATACGCAACGAACGGCGGTAAGTTGATAGTTTGAATCAGTTTTACCTTGCGTTCCCGACAATCCGTCGTAGCCACAAAAACATAAGATAATACATACAGCCGTATCCTCCGAGGGGATACGGCTTTTTTATTCCCGTGAATAAGTAATGCGTGGGGGCGTTCCGTTGCGCCCCCGCGCATACAGTTTTTTCCGCACTTTTCATAACCTCCTCCTCATTTCGAAGAGCCTTCACAGGCCGGTGCGGATGGTATCTTGGTTCAGCAGCAAAGGTATTTACGGGCTTCCCGCCCCCGCAAGATCAGGCCGCCGTGCGGTTTTGCGAAAAATCTTCCTCTTTCCCTTCGGGCGAGCGTATTTCCCGCAAAAATCTTGACGTGGGCTAAGCCCTTCTTTTCAAAGCTCCTGAACCAAGATACCATCCACACCGGCTCCGCTACGGCATATAAAAAAAAGTCGAAGGTTATGAAAAGCACAGAAAAAAGGAACAGGAACCAGAAAACCTCCAACCTTCCACTCAGCATAGGTGCGAGTTTGAGGGCAGGGCTGAAAATCGGGGTTGTCGCGCTGGGTTTTCAGCTCTTCGGGAGTGGCTTTCTTTGGGCTGTTTTGGCTCTTGTGTTCTGCTATGACATCTTGCGGGGTATCCTCTCTTGTCTTTTCTCTCTTGTCGTTCTAATCGGCTTTCTGACCTTTCTATTCACGCAAATTTTCTAATCCTTACAACCATGGCAAAATACTATTCGCTCTTTCAGGGCACAACCACCGACACCGAAATTCAAGTCGCAAAAGAGAATCAGATCGTCATTGACGAAGGCCCCGGCGCCTCTACTATCCGGTATGTAGTCTACAAAGTCGAACACACGGCGCACGGATATATGTACCATCTGGTCAACCCCGACACGAAAGAAATCCGCTGTACCGATATTCTCCAGCCGTACTCGCAGAAATTCGGTATCGGCATGTATTACACCGATACGCCGCCGGAATTTATGGATGCTTGGGAGGTCGCCGCCCTCGCTTCGGAAGCCGAGCGGAAAGCGCAGGAGAAAGCCGATGCAGATGCGCAGGCCCAAGCCGAACACGACCGTATCGCGCGAATCGGGGCGGAGCGGCTGGAGAACATTATGCCCGAAAACGTGCAGGGGGTAATCCTCGCCGAACTCAACGAAACGCAGTACACAGACCCGTCGTATGAATGCCGTCAAACACGAAGCGTTCGCACCGTTATTCTCGGCTTTTCGACCACCACCCGCAATGGCTTCGGGGAACTGCGCAGGGCCGCACGGAATCTGCCCGAAACGGCGTCTTTGGCCGAATATAACAAAGACTATGAACACCGTTACCCCGGCTTCACGCTCGGTAAAAGCCCTTATTCGGGGTGGAGCATCCACAAAATGAGCCACTACACCCGCAAGGGATTTATCGACACGCTGGCCTATACCGCCGGACGCGAGGAGAATATACGCCTTGAAAGCCCCAAGCAGAAACCCGCGCAGGAGCAGGAACAAACGACCACACAAGGCGAATTTATCCTCGTAGAGTATTCCGACAAGGCTATTGCGCTGTTTGGAGATACCAAGCCCATTAAAGACCGTTTATCCGACCTCGGCGGACGGTTCAACAGCCGACTGAACTACGACGGACAGAAACGCGCCGGATGGATATTCCAAAAGGCGAAAGAAGCGCAGGTGCGCGAGTTAATCGGCATGGCCGAATAATCCTAAAGTCAAATCCGGGGGCGGTAACCCCGCCCCCCCCCACGAATCAAATGAACATGACGCTTACCGAATATATCAACCAAACAGCCCCCCCCAACCCGGTGTAAAGGTCGTACTTAAAGAGGGCGAATACATCCGGCGCAATACGGTCAAAGCAACTCCTTTCTCCTTTCATACCGCCATAGATATTCCTGCCATTACACAGCGGTACGGCATAGAGGGCAGTTATATTTGGTTGGGCAATAATCCGCAGTTGTTCACACGAAACCCGCAAACGGGGGAATTGCGCGCAAGCGTGTTTTTCCTGCCCGACAATACCCCCGAACCTCCCGAAATCATCCGCTTCCGCCGATTCCTAAAGGCGAACAGCGAGTTTATCGAACAATGGGAAACAGACAATCCGCACGGGGTGAATACATGGGAACGCAACGCTTGCTTCCGGCAGGATTATGCGGAATTTCTCAACGGCGTAAGGGACATTTACGCCCTCTCTAACGCAGACATAGACTATTGGCTGTCCTAATTCAATTCATCAGAGGGCGGTAGCCCTGCCCACACACAATAACAGACGATTATGGCACAAGAAAATAAAGCAACGGACTATTTCAAACAGACGATCCAAAACTATTTGCGCAGTCGTGCGCAGGAAGATGAACTCTTTGCGCCCCGGTATGCCAGCCCAAAGAAGAACATCGACGACTGTATCACCTATATCCTCAATTACGTGAAGCAGAGCGGATGCAATGGCTTTGCAGACGATGAAATCTACTCACTGGCCATGCACTACTACGACGAGGACGACATCGAGATCGGCAAACCGCTCACAAATTGCAAGGTCGTGGTAAACCACACAATTCAACTCACCGAAGAAGAAAAGGCCCAAGCACGGGCAAAGGCCATGCAACGGGCGCAGGACGAAGCCTACAAGAAACTCACGCAAGGGCGGAACAGGCCCAAACCTACCGATGCCGCCAATCAGCAATCCTTATTCTAACCTAATTCCGAGAAGCCATGCAACCGAGAACCAAGTTTCAGAAGAAAGCCGTCGAAGCAAGTAAGAAATTGCCGCCATTGACCCCGGCGCAGGAACGCTGGGCCTATACTAAAGTCGTCGAAGCGGTGGGACGCCGTTCAAGCAAAGGTATCGTTACCTGCCTCGACTGCGGAGAGGTGTTTTACAACGATACCAAACAGAAACATTGCACCTGCCCGGCCTGCCGGACACGACTGCGCATTGAGGACACCCGCAAGCAGAAATTCAACCAGGAAGGATATGCCACCTATATTACGACCTGCGACGGCTTGCAGGTCATCCGGATATTCAAGGTGCATTATTACGCCAAAATAGGGCGGACGCCGCACTATTTCCACGTCGAGGTCATGCAACGTTGGATAGCCCCCGACGGCAAACATTGCACATTGGCTTTGCTCCGGCAGACAATGGGATGCTATTATATTGATTCGTGGATTTATTCTACCCCGATGGAACTGCGTAAGGAGAATACCAACAACAAATTCTATATAAATGTTTATGACCGGATTTATACGGACACGGCCTACCCGCGTATGAAACTTATTCCGGAATTGAAACGGACGGGTTATAAAGGCGGATTTTACGGAGTGAATCCCAAGACCTTATTCTGTACTCTGCTGGGAGATAACCGCGTCGAATCCTTGCTTAAAATGGGCCATAGCGACCTGCTGCGTCTGTATCTGCATGACCGGGGGCGGAACCTCGACAATTATTGGCCCTCCATCAGAATTGCATCCCGCAATGGATATAAAATTGAAGATGCGACCTTGTGGTGCGACTATCTCGACGCCCTGCGCTATTTCGGAAAAGACCTGCACAATCCAAAATACGTGTGCCCCGACGATCTCAAAGCAGCCCATGACTATTATTGTTCGAGACAGCAGGCACAGATTCAGAAAGAAATGGCCGCGGAACGCAGACGGCAGGAAGAAGCATACAACCGTCACATGCTTAAAAGAAAGATGCGATATAACGAGGACAGAACCAAATTCAGCGATCTCGTGCTTTCGGACGGGCGTATCCGTGTTCGTGCTCTTGTAAGCGTAGACGATCTTATCGCAGAAGGACAGGCCATGCACCATTGTGTTGGCGGCTACTATAACAAACTCGATTCCCTGATCCTTTCGGCGACCATCGACGATAAACGTATCGAAACGGTCGAGGTCTCCATAATGCAACTCAAAGTTATCCAATGTCGCGGTGCATGCAACCAACTCACGGAATACCACGATCGTATCGTGGAACTCGTAAACAGCAATATGCGGCTCATCGAAGAACGTATCACCGCCTAATTTCTAATCCCAAATACGATAATTATGCAACCGAGAAACGAATACGAACGACAAGTAGCGGATGCGGCCCGGCCGCTCCGGCCGCTGACCGACAAACAAATAAAGTGGGCTGGCGACCGATGTATTACTCATTACGGTCGCCAGACGAAAAAGGGCGTTATCACGTGCGCCGAGTGCGGACACGCATGGACGGACAAAACCGCGCAGGGGCATTGCATCTGTCCTGTATGCCGCACCCGGCTGACTATCGACGAGTGCTCTTTACGCAGATCGTACAATATGGAACATTATGCCTGCTTTATAACCGCACATAGGGGATTGCAGGTGCTCCGCTTCGTATACGTAGCTTATTACGCATGGATAGGCCAGCCATCCCGATATACCGTTTCCGAGGTCGTACAGCATTGGATAGCCCCCGACGGTCGGCATGCTGTCCGCGCACGGCTTCGCCCGGAGTTTTCATTCGCAACGGGCTGGCAGTACGACAGCCCGCTGGAACTGCGTCCTTATAAACCGTTATACGCCATACATCCCCGGCATATATATCCCAAGCCGAAACTGATTCCCGAATTGCGGCGGAGCGGTTATGCCGGACGGTTTTACAACATCTCACCGTCGGAAATGTTTTGCGCCCTGCTGCGCGACAGCCGTGCCGAAACCCTGCTGAAAGCGGAACGAATTACGCTTCTAAAACACTTTGCCACGACAGCCTGCAAGATAGGCGACTATTGGCCGTCCATCCGTATCGTACTCCGCAACGGATACTCAATCACCGATGCCGGAATGTGGTGCGATTATATCGACCTGCTGCGCTTTTTCGACAAAGACCTGCGAAACGCCCGGTACGTGTGTCCCGCCAACCTGCGGACAGAACACGACCGCTATGTGCTGTTGAAAATGGAATATTACCGCAAGCAGAAAGAGCAGGAGCGCATTCGGGAAGCTATGCAGTACGAGGAGCGGTATAAAGAAGAAAAAGGCCGCTTTTTCGGCATCGACCTCACGGACGGAAAAATCCATGTCCGGGTGCTGGAGAGCATCGAGCAGATACGGCAGGAGGGTGAAGCCATGCACCATTGCGTTTTTACAAACGACTATCACAAAAAGCCCGATTCACTCATTCTCTCGGCCACGATGGAAGGCGAAAGGCTGGAAACGGTCGAGGTGTCGCTGTCCCGGCTTACGGTCATACAGAGCCGGGGAATATGTAATACGAGCAGTCCCTACCACAAGCAAATCGTAGCCCTTGTGCGGCGTAATATGCCGCTTATCGAGCGACGAATGACGGCATAACGGAATACGGCAATAAAAATCGTCATCGCTTATGAATGTCATCTATGAAGCGGACAGCCGCAGGCTAATGGAGAAAGCGGATAAGCAGGTACAGCGGGCCGTCGGTCATGCCGTACAGCTAACCGCAAATAAGACCGGATTCCGAACAGCGACCGAAATATGGCGCGGATGCGCTCTTATCGTAACGCTGGGCCACGACCTCCGCACAACCACGATCCATATATGCCCGCCCGATACAGCCAAACTGCGGCGACGCAGTAATTGGCGTAACGGCTCGGCCTATTATCGTAACGGCGCATTTTGGGGCAGTGTCACTAACACGAAAGCAGAATTAATTTAACCTATACTGTGATGGAAAAGCAACTTAATGAAAGAGAACGAAAAACCTACGAGGTTTTCAACCGATTGAAAACGAAATACCAAGTCGATATTTGCCGATTCGACCATGCGGCGATAACCGTTTTCGGTATTACGGAAAAACAATTTTCCGCCTTATGCGGGAAACTGCATTGTTCCGGCACATACAACGAAGAGCGGCAAACCGCCATTCTGACCAATTTCGAAATATATAAATAACAGACAACGACATGAAAACAATCTATTTGCAGAGACAAGGTTGTACGAACAACTACAATACAAATAATGCGATTAACAGCCATTGGAATTACCATATC
This sequence comes from Alistipes montrealensis, assembly GCF_018362775.1. Lineage (GTDB taxonomy): Bacteria > Bacteroidota > Bacteroidia > Bacteroidales > Rikenellaceae > Alistipes > Alistipes montrealensis. The sequence goes on along the minus strand of NZ_JAGYXY010000003.1, from coordinate 13,701 downwards.
GAGGTAAAATCATTGCCGGATAACAGGTACATCATACGTATCGCCCATAAGGTACGGGACGCGGACGGAAAGACCAAGGCGATAAACATAGACGCCCGGTTCCCGTCATTGCCCGATGCCCTCCGGCGCATCGAGCAGGAGTTCCGCACGGAATACGGCGAGGGCATCCGCATATCGGACACGATAGAGATATACTGCCACGGCAGTTTCACCCGCCGGGAAACGGGCGACAGATACCTCGTAGCTTGCTTCTACGAAAAATCGACCGAAACGATCCGGTTATACCCGGAGAACTATTGCCTCGTATCGTTCCGGCACAAGGGCACGAAAGACTACCTCCAGATGGACGGCGCGACAGCCCGCGCTACCTGCCTATATTGCAGGAGCAGGCCGCACAGCACGAAAAGGAAAGGGGATGGACGTGTCATGCGGGTAAATCCGAAGATTTTCTCCGCGAGCGTTTCGCGTGGCTCATCGGCGAAGCTATCAAAAGGCAGGACAACAACCGACCTTGCGGCATCGCCCAAACATTAATCAGATAATAGCGATAATCGGGCCGGGCTTTGCCCGGCCCACAAAACGGAACGATTATGAAAACAGCAGATGTAAACAAAGACCTTATCGGGCGGCGGTGCGAGTGCATCAGTTTCGGAACGGTGGTAACGGGTGTTATCGAGGATATAATGCTGACAAAATATACGGCAGAGATTAAGGTACGCTATGACAAACCCCAGTGCTGGGGGCAAGAGATTTTGTATAGCGGCTGGTCGCAGGGCTACAGGGAGGACGACGGCAGATCGTTGCAATACGTCCGGCTGTTGCCGGAACCTATTGTCCCCAACTATGAAACATTAGTTATAACTTTCGCCGAGCCTATCCGCACGCTGGAGCGGCATATTTTCGACGATTCGCAGGCATGGGGAGTTGCCACGCTCAAAGAGTGGGTCGATAGCTACGAAAGCACCCGTTTTACGCAAATCGGCGACCGCACGGCGGTTATTACCTCGGAATACAACATGAGGAGCGTCCGCGAATGGCTGGAGAAGCACACGGAGATTAAAACCCTGAAAACGGCATAGGACATGGCACATAAACAGGTATATGATTGGGTGCAGGAGGCTAAAGACCTTGCCCGTGCCGAACGGGAGCTGCAAATCGACCATTGGGTGTATATCACCTTCGAGTACCGTGAGGACGACCGCAGTCGGGTCGTCCTCCACAAAATCGACATCCCCCGCAGGATGCTCGACCGCTGGCGGTGGCTCATCGAGTGGCGCAGGGCCGCACTTGTCTGCCACTATCCCCGCAAGAGGGTGCAGATATTCTATTGTTACTACGACAAGCGCACGGGCCTGCAAACGGGCTTCGGCCTCCTGCTCTCCCGCGTGGCGGCAGCCAAGGCGCAAATCACCAAGACTGAACGCAGGATCACGGAATATGTGCATTATATGACCTATAACGACCTGTTCTTCGACTCGGCGACGGACGAACAGCTGCGCTGCGCCAAAGAGAAATTGGCGCAGAAAAGGGCCAACTATGCCGACCTTTACGCCCTCTTGCGAAAAGAGGTCGAAAAACACCGGGTTAACCCCGACATCTACAAACTGTTCGTCGGTTTCGACAAGTTAGGCGAATTCGGCTCGGAACAGGAAGCCCGAAGCCATGCCGATAACTGCGGCCGTAGCGGCACGTTCAATATTATCGGCGACCGCTACCGGGAGAGCTGGTATCAATCTCTAAAAGCATAAAAACATGGAAAGAACGATTAAAGACATCGTGGGAAATACGGTAATCGTAACCAATATCCGCAAAGCGATAAAACAGTGTCGGGAATGTGCCGGAAGCCCCTATAAGATGGAATCGGGGCATACCGTAGGTGAAAACCACGCCTATATGCTTCGGCAGTTGCAGAAATTACAATGCGACCGGCACAAAAAAGACTGATAATACATTTATTTATGTACGCAAAAAATCGGCGGATTCGAACCGCCGATTTTTTGGTTTCTGAAACGCCGATACAAGAAATCAGCTAAATGATAAATTTGTCCCCGTATATACCGTTGATCCACATGGCAAATAGTTTGTCTGTTAGCGAGTAGACTTTACCAATCTCCGTGATAATGTCCTTTTCGAGCAGTTTCTTCGTCGCGGACTGAACAGAACTGGCCGAGGAAAGGACGTAGAGACCTTGCATTGTTGGCGCTTATGTATGACACCGGTGCCCGCGTTCAGGAATTATAGACCTGACGCCTAATTCCATCAGAATAACGTCATTCACATATACGTTAAAACTTTTCGGTAAAGGTCGTAAGTTCCGGATTGTACCACTGATGGAAAAACAAGTAGAACTTCTTAAACGATATATGGAGGAAAATAATCTTACGGAAGAATATCGATTGAAACACCCTCTGTTTTTTAATAGTCGCGGAGAAAAACTGACAAGATCCGGCGTCACATACATACTCAAGACATTTGCGAATATGGCAAGAGCGGCCAATCCCGATTTAATTCCGGAATCGGTAAGTTGCCACTCCTTACGGCACTCAAAAGCGATGCATTTGCTTCAAGCCGGGGTGAATTTAGTGTATATACGCGATATTCTGGGACATACATCCATTCAGACAACGGATATATACGCAAGGGCCGACTCCAAACAGAAAAGAGAAGCACTTGAGAAAAGCTACGTTGATCTAACTCCTGAATCCAACAATCTTGGCTTATGGGAAAAGAATCAGAATCTCCTCGAATGGCTGAAAGAATTTTGATAAATTATGAAGCAAGCGCAGCGGTATAATCGATTTCAGGCCAACAATATTGAAAAACACTTGATAATCACATTGTCAAGTGCTTTTTTATAATTAACTTTACAAATAAAATATTGCAAATAATTATACGGCTATGAGAATAAAAGAACTTTCTGTTGAAAATTATAGAAACTTAAATTCTGCAACAATTGCATTAGAGGAATCATGCAACTTCATAGTTGGGGAAAACAATTTAGGAAAATCAAACATATTAAACCTGCTAAATATAATTTTCACGCGTAGAGGGTTTGCTTATGATGACTTTAGTGATGCAAATTTACCTATAACCGTAAAGGTGCGAATTAAACTTGCAAATGATGAAATTGGGCATTTTGAAGATTTATTTGACGCAGATGATTACACATATATCAATATCGTTTGTAGGCAGGTGTCGCCAGATGAGAATATGGAGTTCTATCATTTAGAGACGGAAACATACATTTCCCCTGCTCTTATTAAATGCTTGAATTTTATATATTATGATTCGTTAAGAAATCCCATATCCGAAATTAATTTTGATAGCAGCAGAGGTGTAGGGCGTTTTTTATCAAGAATGATTAAAGATTATTTGTCAGATAAAGATATTGATACTAACAATTTGGTTGATACCGAATTTACTGATAATTTGTTAGCTAACGTAAACACTAAATTAGGGAAAATAAAATCGTTTAAAGACTATGAAATAAAGGCGGTTTTAGAGGGCGATATTTCACTATTGCTTCCAAAACTCATCTCATTGCAGGATAATAAAGGGGGTTCATTATCAAAGTGTGGATATGGAATCCAGTTTTTATTATTAGTAACTTTATCCATTTTGGATAAGCTTCAAACAATCTCTGACCAACGGGGTGAAACTGGGGTTTTTGTTAATGAAGACACCGGGGAGAAATCTATTTCAGTCGTGTTAGGGCTTGACGAGCCAGAGATACATTTACATCCCTATATGCAACGTTCGCTTGTTAAGTATCTCAATAGAGTTATTAATAATGAAGATTCTGATTTAAGGATACTAATAAAAGAATTATTCGGAATTGATAGAATAGATGGTCAAATAATCATTGCAACACACTCACCAAGTATTATCCTCAATGATTTCAAGCAAATTATTCGACTTTATAAAGATGGAATAAATACCAAAATAGTGTCAGGAACAAACTTATCTCTTGGAGAACAACTCGAAAGACATTTGCTACTTCACTTTCCTTTTATTAAAGAAGCTTTCTTTGCCAGATGTGCCATTTTTGTTGAAGGAGATTCCGAATATGGTAGTTTTCCTCTCTTTGCTCAAAAATGTGGTGTGGATATAGATGATTACGGTATATGTATTATCCAAGCTGGAGGGGATTCTGTCTTGCAATTAATTCAGTTAGCAGAGAAATTCGGTATTCCATGTGTTGGAATTAGGGATAGTGATGGAGATAATACCCCTACAGGTATCCCTAATTTATGGAAAACGACAGCACGTGATTTTGAGGCTGAGTTAATGTGGTTAATTGATTCCGAAAAGGAGAATAAATTATGTGAGATTGTTTGTGAGTTTGATTCAGCCGGTCAGAGTCGAGTCTTGGATGCCGCCGCTTTGAATAAGAGAGCTCATAAAAAATATAATTTTCTGCCAGCTCCGACATCCATCAGTCTTAAATTATTAGATATAGATAAACGAGATATTATGAATCTAAAGGCTTTTTATTCAACATGGTTCTCTATAAATAAATCACAACCTCTTGGCCTTTTAATCGGAATGAAGTTAGAAAAAGACGATATTCCGCAGATATATGTAGATGTAATTGAGTATGCTAAAGGGTTATGCTAATGGATACTTCCGGAATCACTCTTATCAAATCTCGGATTGAAGATAAGCATAAAGGAGACGCAAAGCAATTAGAAGTCGTTTTTTCACCTCATAAACGGCTATTAGTCGAAGCGCCGGCTGGATATGGGAAAACACACACAATGGTGAGCCGAATTGCTTATTTGATAGCAATAGGACAAATACCTGTACCCAAAAGACTTTTGGCTCTTACTTTTAGCGTTAATGCCGCCTATAAAATTAAAAAGGATGTTAGTAAGAATATACCAGAACTATTAGAAGGACTTAACAAGCAAATTAGAATCAAAGAAAAAACATATATATCTAATTATCATGGATTTTGTCGGAGTGTATTGAAAAAGTATGGTCATATATTACATCCGGCATTATCACACTTGGATACATTGCAATCTGTGGATGACAGTAAGAGCGATGCTATCATGCGGTCATTTAAAACCATTTCATTAGATGAAGCAAATATCTTGTCTGATTTTAATTCGGGAGTGAAGACTATTCATGGGAGATATTTAAAAGAGAATATTGATAAGTATAATTCCGTGGTAATTTCTGAACTACTGCCCAAAAAAGCCATCCCTTTCAATGCAATTATAACATTAACTATTAAGTTGTTTCAAGAATGTCCAAATATTCTGACATTTTATCAAAATTATTATACATCGATTCTTGTTGATGAATTTCAAGACACCAATCTACTAAGTTATTGGCTATTGCATTTTTTAGTTACAGAGAAGACAAATTTATTATTCTTAGGGGACTCTCTTCAGCGAATTTATGGTTTTATTGGAGCTGTGCCGAATTTATTATCTCGTGCTAAGGAAATGTTCAATCTTGAGCTTATTACATTGGATAAGAATTATAGATTTGCCTCAAATGAGAATATGCTCCGACTTGATAGGATAATAAGACAAAATGCACTCACCCCTTTCAAGAACCCCGGCGCATTAAATTCCAAAATTGAGTTTAACATCTATGAAGATCAAGCAAAAGAAGCATTAGAAGTTGTTATTAAATCACAGGCGATATTACATGAGCATCCTTCATCTAACGTAGCTATATTAGCCAAGCAAAGGGGGCTGAATATTGAGCAGATTATCAACACTTTTAATTGCAATAAGATACCTTTCTTCTATGGACTGTTCTCTGATGAAGATCCTGAATATGTAAAATTCAACAGGAAATGTCTTTACGAATTCATAGAACTTCTAAAAATGCAGACAAAAGTCACGAAAAAATGCGGGCAAAAACACATAGAAAAAATCAAAGAATTATATGTAGATAACGATTCTCCAACTGTAAAAGCTCTTTTCCAACTATTAGACATATTTTGGAGCCGTGTGTTTGTTGATTACTCATTCTTATCTAACGAGGATAAAATTAATCTAATTAAAGATACTTTTGAGCATAATGGTATAAAGCAATACATGGAGTTTTTGGATACAAAAATAATCATTTCAACCGTGCATGCAGCCAAAGGTTTAGAATGGGACTATGTAATACTACCAGACATGGAAAAAGACTCATTCCCTAATTATTATGGATTATGCAGTAAATGTAAATGTGGCACAGATTGCAATTTAATAGTTAACAAAGAAATAGAAAATTCCTTTCTCGAAGAATTAAGCGTGTTTTATGTTGCTGTAACGAGAGCTCGAAAACAGGTTTATTTTACAGCAAGCAATACACAACTTACTAAATATGGTGCATCCGAGAAAAACTATAGCTGTTTCATGAAATTACCGGGGATTGAGTTTTAATATGGACATTTTGAGGGCTTAATCAAGTATGATCCTAAACTAAAAGAGGATGACTGACAAGTCGCTCTTTTACAAGTTCACCCACGTTGCAGATGATTGTAACGTGGGTGAGCTTTCGTTTTCAAGGATTATTAACTACTCTCTTTTTAAAGCAATTCTTTATGTAAAGTTTTATTGTAAAGGAATATATGTAACTATTTGTATTGTAATACTAACTTTACATAACGTCGTCCTCTACATAAAAGGTGAAACTTTTTTGCACAGCCTGCCCCATATTGTCCTCGATATAAACATCTACGGTCTGCTGGTCGTCGCTGCGGGAGGTGTAATAGAGCCGGAATGAGAAGCGATCCAGCGGATAACGATCATTAGGCCGAAACACCGTCCCGTCATCCATGCGCAGTTCGCCGCATCCGTCCGGTTGAAAGTAACGAATCGTATAACGGGCATCATCGTATTCACCTTCACGCAATAGGGTGCAGCGTATCTCGGCGGTTTCGCCTACGGCGATACGTTTCTGCACGGGCATTGTTTCCAGTTCAAACCTGTACGCCTGCTGTACGTCCAGTTCCTTGTTGCAAGAGGCGACAAGCATGAGCATTACAATGATTCCAGCGCATAGTGCCGCTATTCTTTTGAGTTTTTTCATTGTGTATATAGATTAAAATTCAGAATGTCCGACCGGCTTCTCCCAGTCGGGGATGTCGATTGTATCGGCTTCGATCACCGGACAGCGGATAATTTCCACCTCTTCGTGTTCATAGACATTGCAACCCGTAAAGAGCGATGCGATAAGCGCGACCGCCGTTGCTGCAAGAAAGCCGTACGCGACGGCATATTTGATTTTCAGTCTGTTCATAAGTTCAATCGTTAAGTTCGGTTTTTTCGGTATTCCTCATAATCCACGGAGTAGAACAGCGGTTTGCGGTTGCACCAGTAGGCCAGCCGCCATTGCTCCCGCGAGGGTTTCCCCTCGTGTTCGAAATCCCGGTACGGCTGCGCGAAAGGCTGACACCCCAACGCTTTCAGCTCCCGGATACGTCCGAGTGCATCTTCGGTGTCATCCCTTATCAGCACATAGAAAAATAGTCTCCGGGCCGGAACGCCGTGCTTACGGAGGAGTTCTATGGCTTTATGAACGTCATCCTGCATGGCACGGCTGTCATAGGCCATGCGCAGAAAACGTATCCATTTGACCCGTGCGAGCAGCGCGGCGATCTCCGGTGTGCGGGCGATACGCCGGGCATCGAGTCCCTGATTGAAATCCACCCGTATACCCATGCGGGCAATTTTCTCGATCTGCGCGAGTTCCCCATTCCGAGGCCAGCGGGTTGTTGTCGAGCAGTACGGCACGCTTACGCCCGTCGAGGAACTCTTCGATGTCGGCATGTGCCCGGACTTCACCTTCCTTATGAGGCACGACGCACCACGGGCAACAGTTCACGCATCCGCGCGTCAGGAACCCATAGGCTTCTTTGACCCCATAAAGCGGGTAATCCGGGCATATATGCTCGATCTCTTCGGGAAGAATCGTTGTATAGTCTTTGTAACCCGTTCCGGCCCGCACGACCTCGCAATCGTAACGATCCGTACAATCACGCGAAAAGGTAAAGACCTTCGACATATAGACCTTGTCGTAACGGCCCGTTTCGGGATCGGCAAACTCCACCGTATCGCCCCGACGCTTGTGCCATGCCGAGAGCTTCATCAGCGCGAGATTCGGGAAATTGTGCCCGTCCACATCCACCAGTCCGATCCGCATGACTATTGTTTTAAGAGTTCAGCAATCTCCGGATCGAGATTGCCCCGATATTCCATACGCCCGTCCAAGCGGCATGCTTCGAGAAAATGCTCCCGGCCTTCCGCCTTGCGTCCCAGCCGCGAGCAGGCGATGGCCCGCAGGTACTCCGTTACGGCATCTTTCGGCATCGCGGCCAACAGTTCCAATGCCCGCTCGTTGTGATCCAGCGACAGATGCGCCACGACGGTATTGCGGTCGTTGTAATCGTTGAGAATGTACAAGGCTTTGGCGTATTTGCGCTTCCGTAATAGCTCCACGCCGCGGGCATAGACCGTATCGAGTTCAGTAGTGTGGATCGTATCCTTGACCATCCCTTTACGACGCAGGTTATAGCGGAAATTCACGGCCCGCAGCTGCGGGTAGATCACCGAGCGGATATAGGCATACTCTTTCGAAAACTGTTGCCGGATGGCTTGCTCCCGCCGGTCGGGATTCTTTTCCTCGGCGATCAGCTCCAGAATAGCGTCACGGTTTACGATCTCCCGGTCTGTTCGGATGCGGTTTGTCAACCCCTGCCAGTCTTCGGCCACCCACCGCACGGAGAGCATCGTGTCGATGCTTCTGCCGTATCGGCGGACGAGGTAACGTTTGAGAGCCTCCGCCCGGCCACATGCCAAGATGTTATTCGCGGCATAGCTGCCCTCGGGTGATGCCGCTGCCGTCAGCGTGATGGTATCGACGTAAAACTCCTGCTGCTCGACGATCTGCCGCATCAGGGAGGTGATCTTGTCCAGCTGCCGTCGGTTGTCGCCCAATGTATCGACTACGCGGGTATCGCCCACGAAGAACTGAATGTGGTTGCGATCCTCGACCGTTACGAACTTGTCGATGACCTTGATACGGTAACGCGGCAAGGTATCGACGAAGGAGAGCATCGAGGAGACGACGTAGCTCAATGTATCCGACGGCGGCAGACGGTAGGCGCTGTCGTCCACGGCCAACACCTGCCCCTGAAGCGTTATCAGCATCTTTTTCGAGGTCTCATCGGTTTTCACTGCTTAGGAATAGTAATACGTGACGGAGCTTCGTCCTTCGACCAGTGAGTCGAGCCGGGCGTCCTCCGGATAGGGAAACTTTACGAAACGGTTGAAAGCGTTCTCGCGCCCCACGGTGTCGGGGCGGAATCGTTCGACATAGGTCTCGTACTGCCAGTAGTCGCGTTCTTGCAGCAGCGAGAAACGTCCGCCGCGGATCACCAAGTCTTCGAGCTCCATGCGCCCGTCTGGTCTGTGGAGTATCGGCGTGATTACGACGCTGCGGCTATGGCCCAGCAGGGCTTTAGGTAGTGTCACGATGAAATCCAGCACGACACGCCCGTTGCGTTCGGGAATGGTGCGGGCCTTCGCCTCGACCGTCACCTGCTCGATCCGAAGCGCCATCACACGCTCGCCGTCAGCAAGCGTATCGACCGGGGTGAGATAGAACGTATTGCTGTCACGCTGCAACTTCACAACCTGCGGGCGGTAGTCCTGCTGCCGCTGCTGCCGTTCGGCGCGGGTAAGCTGCGAGAGCGAGGCTGTCGTCCGATGCCGCTGAAGCCGTCCGGCTACCGAGCAGCCGAACATCATCCACAGGCAACTGCCGAGAATTACTCCGGCAGTTATGATTTTTCTTTTTTTCATCCTTAAAACAGATAGCTGAATGAAACTTCCAGTTTTGTCGGGGCCAGCGTCCATCGCCGATAACGGTAGATGTATTCATCCTCCCAGTCCGAGATAGTCGGGTCGCGGCGGGTATCTTTTGTGCGGTAAAGTCCGAAACCAGCTTCCAGAGCGATATTCCATCGTTTCGAGAGCATCCACGCATATCCGTAGCTGACGCCAAGACCGTAGGCATGACCTTTATAGCGTTTTGTGCGGCTTCCGAGATCGTAGCCGACATAGGTAAGGTGCTGTCCGAGAAAGTGCCCGACGAAAGATTCGTAGAACCAGTAGTGGCCGCCGAGCTGCACGGCATGGAAGTTCATCGAAAGGGATGCGGTTTGCACCGGATTCCAATAGCCGGACAGCTCCAGCGACCAGTTGTCCGTCAGGGCCGCTTCGGCCCCGACGTTCAGCGTCGCGCTGCATGCCGCAAGGGCGTTGACCCTTATGGTGAAGATCTGTGCCGAAGCCCTGCGGGGCGCTCCCCACAAGGCTGCAAGCAGCAGCATGCACAGAATGATTCTTGGCTTTTTCATTGGAACACGATTCTTTATTCTTTGATACATCGCACGGGATTGGCCTGACAGCGCAGTTCGCTCGTCGTGCGGCGTGTTCCTGCCAGATAGATCGAGGTGCAGGATACGCCGTCGAAGTACGACGCTCCGTAGTCGAAGTTCCAGAAGTAAGGCGTATTGGTATAGACCTGTCCGTATGTTCCGGCACCGGAGTAGCTGTCGCCGTCAAACGTTCCGCCCGCGGGATAGCGCGCTGTTTTCGTCCCGCTGTATACGATATTCACACAGTATGGAAGCTGTGTTTGCGACATGGCGATCCCTTCGAAGTCGCAGGCGTCGGGAACCCGCCATCCGGGAGGGCAGGGATCGTAGATGGTCTTATGGCAGACCTTGCTCACGTCGTATCCCTGTTCGGTGGTGTTTCCCCAAAGGTTGTGATGGCTCCGGAAGAGCCAGTCCAAAACATCCTCTTCGGGCTCATCGACTTCATAGTCGGCCTTACGGATAAAGGTCGTGGGATGCTGCGTCGCCCATTTCACGCTCATCACCTCCCGTGCGTCATGATCTTCGGGACGGATCGTTCCGTATGCGTAGTTGTCGTGATAGATGAATGAGGCGGGTCTGGCATTGTTCGTAAACGAGGCCGGATACGGGAACGGGTCCTTGCGGCCCCACTGGTAGTAGAGTCCGCAGGCCGTGACTTTCGTATAGTCGGTTCCGACGGCCCCCAGATTCCGGTCCATGAAGATGTCTCCGGAGCTGTATTTCTGCGCTGACGACTCCGGATCGTAGTTTGCAACCCAAATGTGCCATGACCAAACGCACTCGCCCCCGGCGTTGAACAGGCCGATAAGGGCGTTTCCCTGCTGCGTCCCGGTACGAAAGCGGATGCGGCTGCCGTCATAGCCCAGCGAGGAGATCACGCTGTTGGCCTGCGTCCCGGTCTCCCAAACCAATCGTGCATAAGCGCCCGAAAGCCGCTGCGGCGTGATATTGAGCGTCGCGCAGCCGTTGCCCTGCACCGTGGCATCGAACGAATAGTCGCGTAAAAGCTCCGGCGCGATGTAACAGTTGGCGGTATTGAGCGCATCGAGCTGTATTTCGCCGGGCATGAATACAGGGTAGATATGCCGAAGCGGCCCGGCAGGCACGAACTCAAAGGTTTCTTCGTTCGAGAGCAGATGATCGTACTCCGCATCGGAGTACCAGCCGTCGAACGTATAGCCTGCGTCGGGAACGGCCGTGAGCGTGCAGTTTTCCATGCAGAGCGCCACAGTCCGTACTCCCGAACCTTCGGATTTCGTTTCGACATGAAGCGCACCCTCGACCCGGACGCTTCCTCCGCCGTCGGTATGAATGATGGCAGCGTTGGCCATGCGGTGCGTAAAGTCGTAGCTCAGGGTGAAGCCGAGGGCGTCGGTCAGTGTGATACGGTAAGAGAGGAGCGAATTGTCGGCCGTGTAAACCGGCGTGTAATACTCCATTTCGTAGGCATTCTCGCCGGTGGAATCATACAGATCGAAATCATGGACGGCGCCCTTGTCTCCGTAATTGAACGTAAAGCAGTCCAGATCGCCCGAAAGGACTTCCAGCCGTCCGCGCGTCGGGGCCGTGCCGTCAGGGCTGTCCACGTCGATATAGAGGTAGCGCGTGCCGTCCAAAAGGCAGTAGCCGCCGTAGTTGTAATCGTCGAAATCATCCCGGACATGCAGCGTATAGGATGAAATGCGGGTATCGACCTCGCTGTCGCCCAGGATCGAGATGTTGAACCGGTAGTGGATGTTCGTCCGGACATTGAAATCCGAGGTGTTGTTTCCTCCGAGGTAAATATAATAAGCCAATACTTTCGACCCGCGCACGGCGCGGATCAGCAGATACGAGGCATTCGCGGGGGCATTCTCCGGGTTCTTCTGCCGCTGGTCGGTAATCGAAGCTTCTGTGCCTTGCATGTTCGGCAACAGATAGCAGTCGCCTGCGGCCTGCGGCCCAGTGAGTGCGGTTTCCGGACAGTCCGTATAGTCGTTGGGATTATCTGATGGTGCAGCCGCCATATCGAACACGGATACCGAGCGCGGTACGGAAAGCAACTGCACAGATCGCAGTTCGATATCCGCAGGTTTGACGGAAATGTTATAAGAAACTTTTGCCACGCAACGTTGCACCTCGACGGCCGGAAGCATCAGCACACCGTCTGCCGACGGGATTATCGCAACGTCGCCCTCATAGGACATCGGAAGCACGTCGTACTCGTCGGTATGCGACACGGTGAAATCTTCCGATGCAGGGTTTTCACCCAAATCTCGGCCCATGTTAGCGGCAATACGTATCCGGTAGTCACCGGGCCGGCACTCGAAACACAGCGTCGCAGAGGTCTGATAACGGTGCAGGACAACACTACCGTTATCGTCGTAAAGGTAGAAGTTCTGGTCCCGAATCATTGCTTCGTCCGCACGGGTTACGGTCATCATGGGGTCGGGACGAACCGCCATTTCGACCCGAACTTTCATCGGGCGGCAGCAAGCCGGCTCATCCTCGTAGATGCAGCTGCAAAGAATGCTCAGCGGAAGCAATAAGCTATAAAGAAATCGTTTCATCTTGTGTCAAGAAAAAGGGTTCCGCCCGAAAGACAGAACGGAACCCGGTGCAACAATTCGGATTATGCTCCGAGATCGACATTTTGCGTTACGGGCGTCTCCCAGTCGGCGACGGTGACCGTCACGGCGCAATCCTGACCTACGAGACCCGTGATATTGGCCGCGATGCGGTAGTAGCCGTTGCGCAGGATTTCGCCCGCGGCCTTACCCGTCAGCTCGATGGAATAGGTTACCTCCGAGCGATCGTCCGGGGTCGAGGCATTGCCATCCGGATCGTATGTGGCATTGATTTCCAGCAGAACGCGGCTTCCCGCGGCCAAAGCTCCGTTTTCGAAACAGTAGAACAGCGCATTGTATTTTCCCGAAGCCGCGGCGGGGGTCTGCGTGTGGCTGAAGGTCATGGCTCCGGGCGTCGGTGTCCCGGCCACGACGAGCGACTGCGAGGCGGCTTTGGAGAGTTTTACGGAATTGACGGTAAGCGAACCGCCGTATTTCTGGGAGAAAGAAGGGTCGATGGTCGTCTGTAAAGCCACCTTGGCGACGGTGCGTTTGAGCGTAATGCCGATGTTCGTAGTGGTGTTCACGGCCCCGACGGTCTTGGACGTGGAGCCCGACATCACGAAGCCGCCCGAACGCTTGGCCGCGGTGGACACCTCGGCGAAGGTGCCGTTGTAGGTTGCGGCGGAGTTCTCCACGAGAGCTGTAAGGGCCGCGCGGGTTTTGGCCGACGAGGCGTCGTAGTTCGCTACGGGCAGCGAA
>NZ_JAGYXY010000002.1 GCF_018362775.1 Alistipes montrealensis | reverse complement strand
TATGGTCTCTTACATAGAAACGGTTTTATTTAAAACCGAACAATTTTACGATTGATCACTATCTTTCCAAGCATTCCATCGCTCGTTTTGCCAGATTAATATCTTAATTATTTTGCTCTTCATTGAACCGGAAAGAGTTTTATAACCTAGCATTGCAGGCTCCCGTCACTCTTATTTGTCAGTTTTCGATCGGTATTCATGGTATCGGGGAAAAGGCGTTCGACTTAGGAGAACGCCCGGCCTCGCAAAGGTATAGCTCGCTCATGTCTGACGACATGAAAAATTCGCGGCGGGAATCTCTTCCCAAAGTTTTGTAAGTCCTCCTTGACAACTCCTGCAGTCAGAGTCGTTTCCGGTGCAATATTACAACCTTTCCGAAATCATATCTTGCGGCTAAAAGATTTGTTCGAATAAATATTCGATGCGATCTATAACCGACTGAATAAATTATCAGACACGGGATTCTACAACTAGATATTTTTCGCAGATTTATAAAAATAAATATTTCTATGACTCCACGAGCAAATACGACCAATCTAGGCCGAGCAGGCAGGAATCATCCGACATTCTTGTCCGCTCTATCAAAGCATCATTGTCTGCCTACGCAGTCAGTATTTCCCCTATCTTCTGCATTTCCCGACCAATAAGCTGTTCGGAGAATTTCGCATAATGACGGGTCATATTCGTATTGGAGTGTTCCAGAATCTTCGCCAGCACGTCGATAGGCATTCCATACTCCACGGCAAGGCAGGCGAACGCGTGGCGGGCGCAATGCGTCGTCAGCGTCTTGTCGATATTGCAGATACCCGCCAGCTCCTTCAAATAGGCGTTCACCTGCTGGCACAGCTTGCCCCGGCCCGTAGCCCACTCTTTCGACTGGTTCCAGCGGTCGGCAGGTACGGAGCATTGGATATATACCTCTTTCGACACCCCGTTCGTGGTAATACGGGCGAGAATCGGGGCCAGTCCCGTCTTGTTGGTTCGTGCCCTGCGCAGAAAAAAGGTCACGCAAAATCGTTTTCTTTCCATAGTCCAAAATTCAGTTTAGTTTAACAATCCTTACGATTGAAAAGCCTTGAATGTTTGGAGCAAACCGATGTCGTTCAGCGCATTATCACCATTCGCGTGGTACATTTTTGCGGCTCGTACCCATGTACCACGTTTAAGCACTCCGGTGACCTGCTTTCGTGTGCGTCCCTTTGCTATGGCTACAAAATGAAATAATCCCGCATATCGTTGATATACAATATTATTTGCTTCTATTTGCGTCGCTTTGCGCAACAAAAAAAGAGGCCAAAATGACCTCTTTGGAGCGGAAAACGGGACTCGGACCCGCGACCTCAACCTTGGCAAGGTTGCGCTCTACCAACTGAGCTATTTCCGCAAATATCGGTTCCGCCACTTTGGAAACCGTTGTTTCCTACGCTTCGGGACTGCAAATATAAACTGAAAAATTTATTCTGCAAAATTTTCGGCGAATTTTATCCGCCAATTCCCGCCGGCCGGCATTTTTCAAATGCGTTCACTCCGGCACGACACATCGCCTGGAACTGACTTCATCCATATAATTCCGATATGACGCAGCACAAGCAAAGCCGTCATGCCCAACAATTTCAACAACACCCGGCATCCGATCCCGCCCCACACCGGACAAAAAAACGGATGTCCCTTCCGGAACATCCGCCTGTCTGTTATCTGCGAGATTTAGCGAAGCTTGAAGCCTTCGTCGGCACGCGCCGGAATGGGCATCGAAGCGTATACGCCGGTTTCGAGTTTCTCGCGAACGGCCTTGAAAGCCTCGATCGTAACCTTCACATCCTCCAGCGTATGCACCGCCGTCGGGATGATGCGCAGGATGATCTCGCCCTTCGGAATTACGGGATAAACCACCATCGAGCAGAAAATACCGTGGTTCTCACGCAGGTCTACGACCAGGTTCGTGGCCTCGGTAATACCACCCTTCAGGAAAACGGGGGTCACGGGCGAATTGGTCACACCGATCTCGAATCCGTTCTCTTTCAGGCTGCTCTGGAGCACGCGAACGATCTCCCAAAGTTTCTCCTGGAATTCGGGATGGTTGCGGATCAACTCCAGACGCTTCAGCGCGCCGATTACCATCGGCATCGGGAGCGACTTCGCGTAGAGCTGCGAACGCATGTTGTAACGCAGCAGGTTGACCAGCCAGCGGGGACCGCATACGAATGCACCGATACCGGCCATCGACTTGGCGAACGTATTGAAGAGCACGTCCACACCGTCCGAAACGCCGAAATGCGAAGCCGTACCGCGGCCGTCCGGGCCCATCGTACCGAAACCGTGGGCATCGTCCACCAACAGGCGGAACTGGAAATCCTTCTTCAGCGCCACGATCTCATCGAGCTTGCCCAGGTCGCCCTTCATACCGAACACACCCTCGGTAATCACCAGCACGCCGCCGTTCTGCTCCTCGGCAAGGTCCGTAGCGTGCTGCAACTGCAGGCGCAGCGAATCCATGTCGTTGTGGCCGAAAACAAACCGCTTGCCCTTGTGCAGGCGCAGGCCGTCGATGATGCAGGCATGCGCCTCGGCATCGTAGACGACCACGTCACGCGGAGTCAGCAGGCAGTCGATAATCGAAATCATACCCTGGTAACCAAAGTTGAGCAGGAAAGCGTCCTCCTTACCGACGAACTCGGCGAGTTCGCGCTCCAGCCGCTCGTGGTAAACGGTCTGTCCGCTCATCATACGGGCGCCCATCGGAGCCGCCATGCCGAACTGGGCTGCCCCCTCGGCGTCGGCTTTGCGCACCTCGGGGTGGTTGGCCAGTCCGAGGTAGTTGTTCAGACTCCAGTTAAGCATCTTTTTGCCCCGGAAAACCATGTGGGGGCCGATGTCGCCTTCGAGTTTGGGGAAGGCGTAATAACCGTGGGCATACGCCATGTACTGACCGATCGGTCCGCCCGCATTTTTCTCGAGGCGTGAAAAAATATCAACCATATTTATCTTGTAATTATGAGTTTATGTCTCCCTTCGTTCCGTTTTGAACGCACAAAAGTACAAATAAAACAGAATTAGCATTCAAAAGTAGCCGTTTTTTATTCCACAAGGATACGCATTTATACTTATTTCCGGCAATAAGAAAAGAAAAGGGCTGCCGAAAGCAGCCCCGAAACAGTTCCCTTCAGCGTCGCCGCCGGTCGATCGCATCGACGATCACCGCCACGGCGCCGTCGCCCGTCACATTGGTCGCCGTGCCGAAACTGTCCATGGCGATATAGGTGGCGATCATCAGCCCCGCAAGGGTCTCGTCGAAGCCGAGCATCGACTCCAGCAGCCCCAGCGCCGCCATGATGGCCCCGCCCGGCACGCCCGGCGCCGCGACCATCGTCACAGCCAGCAGCAGGATGAACCCGGCGAACGTTCCCGGCGGGATATCCAGCCCGGCGATCATCGACACGGCCAGCGCACAGGCCGTAATCTTCATCATCGACCCCGAGAGGTGGATCGTGGCGCACAGCGGCACGACGAACGACGCCAGTTCGGGCCGCACGCCGAGTTTCACGGTCTGGGCCAGCGTCACCGGTATCGTCGCTGCCGACGACTGCGTTCCGAGGGCCGTGACGTAAGCCGTCAGCATGGTGCGGAGCATCTTCAGCGGATTTTTGCGCGCCACGAGCCCCGCTATGGAGAACTGCACGACGAGCAGCACGACCGTCATGCAGAAGATTACCGCGATCAGCTTTACGAAGACCCCCAGCACCCCGGCTACCTGCCCCGACTGGGTCATCGAAAGGAAAATCCCGAAAATATAGAACGGCAGCAAGGGAATGATGACACGCAGAATCACCAGGTCGATAATCCGTTTGAAATCGTCCATCGCACCCTTGAGCGTCACCGAATGAATATAGGCCATACCCAGCCCCAACACGAAGGCGAGGACCAGCGCCGACATCACGCCCATCACGGGCGGCATTTCGACCGTGAAATAGGGTGCCAGGGCCGTTCCCTCCTCCGGCAGCACGGCCGCAGAACCTTCGAGCAGCGCCGGGAACACGGCCCGGCCCGTGAAATAGGTCCCGAAACCCGAAAAGAGCGTGAAGGCATAAGCCAGCGCGGCGGTCAGCGCCAACAGACGTCCGGCGCTTTTGCCCAGGTCGGCAATGCCCGGCGCCACCAGCCCGAGAATCAGCAGCGGAATGACAAACCCCAGAAACTGCCCGAAAATCGCATTGAAAGTCAGCGCAATGCGCGTCGCCCAACCGGGCAGGAAGAATCCGCAGGCGACGCCCAGCGCGATGGCCAGCACGACACGCGGCAACAATCCGAATTTAATTTTCATCCGAAAACGATTTATGTAAAGATAGGCATAATTTTTAATTCTTAATTTTTAATTCTTAATTTCGCACCATGACATCACTATTCCACGACATTATCTTCGGCCCGGTACATTCGCGGCGACTGGGCCTTTCACTGGGGGTCAACCTGCTGCCGGTCTCCTCGAAACTCTGCTCGTTCGACTGCATCTACTGCGAATGCGGCTGGAATGCCGAACACCCGGGCGGACGGCGTTTCAACGCCCGCGAAGACGTGCGGACCCAACTCGAAGCCACCCTGCGCCGCATGGTGGCCGACGCCGCCCCGCCCGACGTGATCACCTTCGCCGGCAACGGCGAACCCACCATGCACCCCGAGTTCGAGGCCATTATCGGCGACACGATCGCCTTGCGCGACGAACTGTGCCCCGCGGCGAAGGTCTCCGTGCTCTCCAACGCCACGCAGATCCACCGCGACAGCGTCCGCCGCGCCCTGATGAAAGTGGACAACAACATCCTCAAACTCGACTCGGCCTTCGACGCAACCGTGCGGCGGATGAACAACCCGCAGAGCCCGGCCTACTCGGTCCGCAAGACCGTCGAAGAGATGAAACGCTTCGACGGCCATATGATCCTCCAGACGATGTTCCTGCGCGGCTCGTGCGACGGACAGCCCGTCGACAACACCACCGAAGAGGAAGTATCCGCCTGGCTCGGCCTCGTCGCCGAAATCCGGCCCCGGCAGGTGATGGTCTACTCGCTCGACCGCGACACGCCCTGCCGAACGCTCGAAAAAGTCTCCAAAGAGGAGTTGCAGCGGATCGCCGCGCGCGTCGAAGCGCTCGGCATCCCTTGCTCCGTAGCCTGAAACCTGGCGCCATGCAGCTACTCCTCTCCTGTGCCAAAACAATGGCGGAACACACCTCCGTCCCGACGCCCCGCACGACCCGGCCCGCCTACCGCGACCAGGCCGCGCAGTTGGCCGCCGAACTGGCGACGCTCCCCACCGACGACCTGGCACGGCTCCTGCACGTGAACCGCCGCATCGCAGCCGAAAACCGCCAGCGCTACGGCCGTTTCCACGGCGACGACGGGGCGGCCCTCCCGGCTCTGCTGGCCTACACGGGGATCGTTTTCAAACGAATCGCCCCGGCAAGTTTCACCGACGCCGATTTCGAATACGCCCAGCAGCACCTGAACATCACTTCGTTTCTCTACGGGCTGCTCCGTCCGCTGGACGCCATCCGCACCTACCGGCTCGAAGGCGACGCCGTACTGCCCGGCCACGGCGATGAAACGATGTTCGCCTATTGGCCGGGGCGGCTGACCGGCGACCTGCTCGGCCGGACCGGCTCCGACGACGGCATCCTGCTGAACCTCGCCAGCAGCGAAATGAAACGGTTGTTCGACTGGCGGCGCATCTGCCGCGAAGCGCGCGTCATCACGCCCGAATTCCGCGTCCGCGAAGGCGACCGGCTCAAAACCATCGTGGTCTACACGAAAATGTGCCGCGGCGAAATGACGCGGTATATCCTGAAAAACCGCATCGCCGACCCCGAAATGCTCAAAGCTTTCGAATGGGAGGGATTCCGTTTCGACGCGGCCCTCTCCAAAGGCGACGACTGGGTGTTTACGATGTAACATAGAAATTCTCGCGGTTTGCAACTGCGGGATTCTTTGTATTTTTTCGGGAGGCCTTTTCCGCGCCTTCGCTCGCGCTTTTATTCCGCATCTTTCCTGACGCCTTTTTTGCCAAGCAGGGATTATTCGCCGCCGTTGGCGGCGTGAATGGTCCG
The DNA here is from genome assembly GCF_018362775.1 of Alistipes montrealensis. Lineage (GTDB taxonomy): Bacteria > Bacteroidota > Bacteroidia > Bacteroidales > Rikenellaceae > Alistipes > Alistipes montrealensis. Next base: position 746,757 of record NZ_JAGYXY010000002.1, on the reverse strand, counting down.
CATTATCGTTCGGAGCGGGAAAAGAGCGGCTGACGGCCCGTGCGCCCGGGGCGGGAGGCTGTAAAGGCTTGATCTTACTGCGCCCGCTCAGCACGGGCCGGAAGACGATCCCGCGGAGAACAACATGCGGATGGTTTTGGTACTACCTTTTACCATCAAAAGGTAGCTATCCCCGCGGCGAAGGCGCGCAAAAGTTTTTTTTGGTGTCAACCGACACCAAAAGCGCATAAGCCCCTACCCCTGATCGACGAACAGCAACTTTCGGGTGTCGTAGCCCCGGGCCTCGGCCAGCCGCAGGATGTGGTTGAGCGTGGGGCTCGGCAGCACAGGCGTGCGTGAAAGAATCCAAAGGTATTTCGAGGAACGGCTGCCCACCAGCGCCCAATCGTAATCGGGCCCAAGTTCGAGCACGTTGTAGTCCGAATAGAAAATCCAGAAGAAAGAGACCCTCAGGCGGCCCGGAACCGCCGTGGCATACGCCCTGCCACGCGCCTCTTTACGCCGGTCCGAGCGGTAATCGACGCCGCTGTTCACAACCCCGATCCGACCGTCGGGCCGCAATTCGTAGTGCGCCTGCACTCCCGCCAATCCCCGTTCGAACGAATGGTCGTAGCGGGCGATCTCATACCACGTCCCCAGGTAGCGTTGCAGGTCGAACAGGCCGACAGGCTTCCGGTCGATACGGTCCGAAGCCGACACGACCGCCACTGCCAGGATCAGCAGGACGGCGACAAGCAATAAAATGACGATTTTCATTTTCCGGTCTTTTATGGTTTTCTCACAGAATTTGTGCCGGAAAAACCGATTGCGGAAAGTTTACTCCCCGGAATTCAGCAACGCATGCAGGATACCCTCCTCGTCGTAACCGCAGAGGGCGTAGAGCTGTTCGGGCGTGCCGTGCTCGACCCACTCGTCGCCGATGCCGAGCCGCTGCACCTTCGCGTCGTAACCGCGGTCGTTGAAGAACGCCGCCACCGCTTCGCCCACGCCTCCGCGCAGCGAACCGTCCTCGACGGTGACGACACGGCGGAACCTGCGTCCCACCTCGTCGAGCAGCGCCTCGTCGAGCGGTTTGGCGAAACGCAGGTCGTAATGCGCAACGCTTACACCCCCGGCCGCAGCGCGTTCGGCCGCCCGGGCAGCGGCGTTGCCGACGGTCCCGACAGTCACCAGCGCCACGTCTTCGCCCTCGCGCAGGCGGCGGCCCCGTCCGACGGGCAGCGCCTCGAACGGCTCGCCGCGCCAGGGCAGGCCCTCGCCGTGCCCCCGCGGATAACGTATCAGGAAAGGATGGCCCGATTCGAGGGCCGTATACATCATATTGCGCAGTTCGGGTTCGTTCATCGGCGCAGCGATCGTCAGCCCCGGCACGGCGCCGAAAGCGGCCATGTCGAAAACCCCGTGATGGGTCACGCCGTCCTCGCCCACCAGTCCGCCCCGGTCGAGACACATCACCACCGGAAGATCCTGGATCGCAACATCGTGAATCACATTATCGTAGGCCCGCTGCATGAAAGTCGAATAGATATTGCAGAACGGAACCATGCCCGCTGCGGCCAGTCCGGCCGAGAAGGTCACGGCATGCCCTTCGGCGATGCCCACGTCGAAACAGCGGCCGGGCATCTCGCGCATCAGGATATTCATCGAACAGCCCGACGGCATGGCGGGCGTGACGCCTACCACACGCGGGTCGCGGCGGGCCAGTTCCAGCAAAGTCTCGCCGAAAACATCCTGGTAACGCGCCGCACCGCCCGGAGCCGAAATCCGCTCCCCCGTATCGGGGTTGAAACGCCCCGGAGCATGCCAGGCGGGCTGGTCGTGCTCAGCCGGCAGGTAACCTTTGCCCTTCACGGTCATCACGTGCAGCAACTTAGGCCCTTCGATATCGCGCAGCGCACGAAGTGTCCGCACCAACTCCTTGATATTGTGGCCGTCCACCGGCCCGAAGTACCGGAAATTAAGGCTTTCGAACAGGTTGCTCTTGTTCAGCAGTCCCTGCTTCACGGCGTTGCCCGCCTTCTGGCAGAGCCTCAGCAGCCGCGGCGTACGCGACATCAGGCCCCACAACCGCTGTTTGAAGCGGTTGTAATGCACCGAGGTCGAAATCTTCAGCAGGTAGTTTTTCAGCGCCCCCGTAGCCTGGTCGATGGCCATGTTGTTGTCATTGAGGATCACCAGCAGGTTGGTGCGCTTCGAGGCCCCGGCGTTGTTCAGCCCCTCGAACGCGAGGCCTCCGGTCATCGAACCGTCGCCGATCACAGCCACGACCTGCCGTTTTTCGCCCCGCAGTTCGGCGGCCTTGGCCATGCCGAACGCCGCCGAAATCGACACCGAAGCGTGACCGCCCCCGAACGAGTCGTACTCGCTCTCCGACATGCGCGGAAAACCGCTGATGCCGTTGAGACGGCGCTTGGTCCTGAATGCCTCGCGGCGGCCCGTGATGATCTTATGGGCGTAGGTCTGGTGGCCGACATCCCAGACGATCCTGTCGTCGGGGGTTTCGAAGACGTAGTGCAGGGCGGCGGCCAGTTCCACGGCCCCGAGACTCGAAGCCAGGTGGCCCGGATTGACCGAACACTCGTCGATGATATAACGCCTCAGTTCGTCACAGTAGGCAGACAACTCCTCCTCCGAGAGTTTTTTCAGCTCCCGGGGTGATGAAATCGTATCGAGCAGTTTATATTCTTCCGATGCCATGGCGCACAAAGATAAGGAATATATGTGAATTTTTTCGAAAAAATACCTATCTTCGCATTACGATAAAAAGCTACGAACGATGAAATACAAGCGAATACTCCTGAAACTGAGCGGCGAATCGCTGCAGGGCGAACAGAAATACGGACTCTCGCCCCGGATGCTGCAATCCTACGCCGAACAGATCAAGGCTGCCGCGGCAACGGGTGTCCAGATCGGCATCGTCATCGGCGGCGGAAACATCTTCCGCGGCCTCACGGGCGCCAAAAAGGGATTCGACCGCGTGAAGGGCGACCAGATGGGAATGCTCGCCACGATCATCAATTCGCTGGCACTTCAATCGGCACTCGAAGACAACGGCGTCAAGTGCAAGGTGCTCACCTCGATCCGCATGGAACCCATCGGCGAATACTACTCCAAGGCCCGTGCCATCGAATACCTCGAAGCGGGTTATGTGGTGATTGTCGGAGGCGGCACGTCGAATCCCTACTTCACGACCGACTCGGCCTCGGCGCTGCGCGGCATCGAAATCGAGGCCGACGTGATGCTCAAGGGAACCCGCGTGGACGGCGTCTACACGGCCGATCCGGAGAAGGACCCCGCAGCCGTGAAGTTCGACGAAATCTCGTTCGAGGAGGTGCTCGACCGCCGTCTGAAGGTCATGGACCTTACGGCTTTCACGCTCTGCCGCGAGAACGGTCTGCAAATCATCGTCTTCGACATGGACACCGAGGGCAACCTCGGCAAGGTCCTTGCCGGGGAGAAGATCGGAACGTTGGTAAAACTGTAAAATTATGGCAACAAAAAAAAGTAATAAATCGCTGTGGCTGATGCTGGCGCTGATCGTCGCGATCGTCGCCGTCATCCTGCTGCTCCCCACCGGAGAAACCTCGAACGAGGCCGAAACGCAAACCGAAGCGACGACGCTCGTGAAAGCCGGCGACACGGCTCCCGATTTCACGGTCGAAATGATCGACGGCAGTTCCGTGACGCTCGGCAGCCTGAAGGGCAAAGTCGTACTGCTCAACTTCTGGGCAACGTGGTGTCCGCCCTGCCGGGAGGAACTGACCCATGTACAGACCGACATCATCGACCGCTTCGCCGGCAAGGAGTTCGTCTTCCTGCCCATATCGCGCGGCGAGGAACGCGAAGCCGTGGAGGCATTCCGCAAAAAGACAGGCTATGCCTTTCCGATGGGCCTCGACCCGTCGCACACCATCTACGACCGCTACGCTTCGAGTTACATTCCGCGAAACTTCGTAATCGACCAAAAGGGCAAAGTCGTGCTGTCCACGGTAGGTTACGACGATCAGGAATTCGAACAACTGATCCAGACCATCGAACAAACACTCGGAAATTAAACCCCAACACTTATGGATACCAAGACGATTCTCAACGAAGCTACGGGCCGCATGCAGAAGGCCATCGACCACCTCGAAGAGGAACTTTTGAACGTTCGCGCCGGCAAAGCGTCGCCCAACGCCCTGAACGGCGTAATGATCGACTATTTCGGTTCGCAGGTTCCCGTTTCGGGTGCAGCCAGCGTTACCGTACCCGACGCCAGGACCATCCTGATCCAGCCGTGGGACAAGAACATGCTGCGCCCGATCGAGAAGGCGATCATCGACTCGAACATCGGCCTGACGCCGTCGAACAACGGCGAACAGATCCGCCTGACGATTCCGCCCCTCACCGAGGAGCGCCGCAAGGAACTGGTGAAGCAGGTGCGCAACGAGGCGGAAACCGCCCGCATCAGCCTGCGCAACGCCCGCCGCGACGCCGTGGACGCCTTCAAGAAGGCCCAGAAGGAGGGCATGCCCGAAGACGAGTCAAAGGACGGCGAAGCACAGTCGCAGAAACTGGTCGAGAAGTTCGCCAAGTTGCTGGACGAAGCCCTCGCCAAGAAAGAGAAGGAGATCATGACGGTCTGACCGTTCGCCCCCGACGATCAAAAATCCGGACCTGCCGACGGCAAGTCCGGATTTTTTCAAATGTCCCCAAAAAGACAGGGCTGCCTTTCCGGAAGGCAGCCCTGTTTCTTATTCGGCAGCCCGTACGATGTACGAGAACTTGTACGAACTGCGCCAGAAGTTGTTGTAGAAATTACTGCCCGGCGTATCGCCCGACGCATCGGGCAAAGCAAAATCGAAGAACAGATTGCCCGAAGTATCCCGGTCGAAGGTCATCGTCGAAGTGATGTTGTTCTTCGAAATCTTCATCTGATTGGTCGAGAGATCGAGCACCCAGTCGGACTCTCCGGCGGGGATCAGATGACGCAGGCGCGGGTCCATATCCAACGGTGCGTCCTCGGTGTATTCGCCCGGGTAGACACCCTTGAATGACCCGTACTGCCCGTCGGGACCGGCGGAATTGACGATCTTGCCCGTGAACTTTCCGTCGACCATCTCCTCGTTCATCGTGATGGTGATGACGTTGTCCAGCTCCGGCGAAGCAAAGGTCCCGAACTCGGAACCGCCCATCGAAGTATCCCACTTCCCCGTGCCATTGCCGCTGATATTCTGATCCACGTAGATCTTGATATCGCTGACGGCCCACGTGCCGACATAGAACGGATCGTAAGGTTTGAGACAAACCGTCCACAGCACCTGTTTCCCGGTCTGGGAACGCACGATGATACGCGCTTTGCGGTCGGGATTCCGGAAATCGAGCGTCCCGCCGTCGGAAACGTCCGCCGTAGCATAAGCCGAAAGGGCCAGCGCCTCGACCTCGACCGCCTCCCACGGATAATCGGCCTGCTCGAAGATATAGAGGGTCACGGTTCCCTGATTGTCGTCCACCCGTTCGATGGCGGCCTTGCCCAGTTGTCCCGCCAGTTTGATGTCGAGGATCGAACACTCGTTGCTCGGCTCCTTCTCGTCGATATCCTTCGTGCAGGAAACCACGGCCAGGCACGAAAGCAACAATACGATATATTTCAGATTTTTCATAACGCTACAAATTGGGATTCAGATCTATTTCACGCTGCGGAATCGGATAATAGGCGGCTTCGGCCTCGCTCAGTCCGGCAGCCTTGATGTCGGTGGTCGTAACCGAGGCCGTACGGCGCAGGTCATAGAGCCGGTTGCCCTCGAAGGCCAGTTCGAGCGCACGCTCTTTGATCACGGCTTCGCGGAACTTGTCCGGAGCCATTCCGGACGGAAGCGGCGTCACGCCGGCCCTTTCGCGAATGCGGTTCACATACGCCAATCCCGCTTCGGGTCCCGCGGCCTCGGCATACACCAGCGCAATGTCCGAGAAACGGATCAGGTAAGGACGGGCGCTGGTACGTTCGCCGATAAAATCGGGATCGACGTACTTGCTCGAAAAGTAGCCCTTGACCTGGTTGGGCACGATCGGGTTGCCCGAAACGTCGTAAATGTCGCGGTGGATCAACTCCGTACGGCGCTTGTCCGTAGTGCTGAACTGCGTCTCGACGAACTCGTCGTTACAGAGGAAAACGCCCCAGCCGTTGCCGTTGGCCCGCTGCAGGTCCCCGTTGCCGTAACGGATGTAGAAAGGCACGGAGTTGTTCGACGGCAGGAAAAGCAGGGGCAGTTTGGAGTAGTTGCCCTCCTGCGTACCGCTGCGGTCGATCGGCATGATGAAGATATGTTCGGGGCCCGTAGGTTTGTTCACGTCGTAGATGTCGCGCAGGTTATCGTCGAAATCATAGGAATTTTTATAATCACGAACGACCTTCCCGGCCCAATAGGCGGCACTGTCGTACATGATCTGCGGCTCGCGGCGCATCTCCGTATAGCGGTAGACGTTATGTTCCTTCGAAGAGGCAACGGTCAGGTAGGCCTTGGCCATCAGCGCCTGCGCAGCTACCTTGTCCGCCCGTCCGAAGACCTTGTTAACCTCGAGCAGTTCGTCCGCCCGGGCCAGGTCGCCGAAGATCAGGTCGTAAAGCTGGTCGAGGCCCGTTGCCATCGGAGGCGTCGTCTGCGACAGTTCCGCCACCATCTTCGTCTGCACGGGAACGATGCCGAACGTACGCACCAGGTTGAAATAGTTCCATGCACGCAGGAAGTAAGCTTCGCCGAGGATGCGGCGGCGCGCCGTTTCGCTCAGCGCCGAACTGTTGTAGATATGGTCGATCACCGTATTGGCACGGTTGATAGCGATGTAGCAGTATTTGAAATAGTATTTCAACTGCTCGGTCTCCCGGCCTGCGATCCAGTTCTCGAGTTGGTAGACATCGCCGGCTTCGTCGCTCTTGGGCGACATGGTTTCGGTCGGGATGTCCCCGATGTAGAAGATGCCGCGCGAATATTCGAGGAACGTCAGGGCGTTGTAGGCATAGAGCAGACCCGATTCGGCATCCGTCTCGGTCTTGTAAAAGTTGTCGTCGGAATAGAATCCGTACGGTTCCTCCTGCAGGTCGCACGCCGAGAGCAGCCCGCAGAGCGAAATGATATAAAGCAAGTTTTTCATAGTCGTCAGCTTAGAATTTCAGGTCCAGACCGATAGTATATTTCCGCAGACGGGGATAACCGCCCCAGTAGATGCCGTCGACACCCACCTCGGGATCGTAACCGTCGAACTTGGTGAAAGTGTAGGCATTGTCGATGTTGGCGAACACGCGCACGCTGCGGATAAAGGCCTTGCGCACGGGGATCGTATAGCCGATGTTGATATTTTGCAGGCGGACGAACGAACCGTCGTGGACGAAGTAGTCCGAGAACAGGTAGCTTCGCGTCGAATTCAGACGCGGGTATTTATTCGTCGGGTTGTCGGGCGTCCAGCGCTTGATCTTCACGCGCGGATCGTAGGTATAGCCGTTATAGATGACATCGTTGCCGAAGACGCCGTTGAAGAATACCGACACATCGAGATTCTTGTAGCGGAACGCCAGGTTGAGACTGGCCGTAAAATCGGGGTTCGGGTCGCCGATGATGCAGCGGTCCCGGTCGTCGATGGCGTAATCGCCGTTCAGGTCCACGTATTTGAGTTCACCGGGCAGGTCCTTGCCGTCGGAACTCATAAAACCGGGGTCCTCGCCCTGCTGGATGATGCCGTCGACCCGGTAGCCGTAGAAGACATACATCGGATAGCCGATGGCGTAGACGCTCGGATTGCCGTTGAACATCGACAGCGACTGGCCGCAGACCTCGTACTGCATACCCGTGAGGTAATCGGTGCTCAGGCCGCTCGAAACGGCATTGCCCAGGTCGGTCACCTTGTTGCGGTTGCGCGAGAAGATGAACGTCGCGGAGAAAGAGGTGTTCTTCCGGCTGACGATGTCGCCGTCGAGCGTGAGCTCGAATCCGCGGTTGCGGATATTGCCGTCGTTGACCCACATCTTGTCATAACCGCTCGACAGCGGCAGGTACTTTTCACGCAACAGGTCGGTGGTGTACTTGTCGTAGTAATCCATCGTCAGGCGCAGGCGGCGCTTGAAGAAGGCCAGGTCGACGCCAAGGTTCCACTGACGGGTCGATTCCCACCTCAGATCGGGATTGGAGATACCTCCCCAGAGGATATAGCGGTCGTTGGCTCCTTCGCGGCCGGCCTCATAACCCGGACCGATAGCCGTCTGCCACTTGTCCGCGAACCAGTATTTCTCGGTCCCGTAACGGTTGAGCGTCTGGTAAGGCGAAATGCCCTGGTTGCCCGAGAGGCCCCAGCTCGCACGGATCTTGAACTCGTCGAAAGCATTGAGTTTCTGCATCCACGACTCGTTGTGGAGTTTCCAGCTCACGGCGCCCGAAGGGAAATAACCCCACTTGCTGTTCTTGCCGAATTTCGACGATCCGTCGGCGCGCATGGTGAACGTAAAGAGGTACTTGTCGTCGAGCACGTAGTTCAGACGGCCGTAGAACGAGAGCAGCTTGCTGTTTTGATAGGTGTTGTTGATCACGTTCTTCTGGGGATTGCCCGCACCCATATTCTCGTTGCCGAGGGCGTCGTTCACAAAATCGTAGGCCGTGGTACTGAGCGTGCGCCCCATGTTGTAGTCGTACGAATGGCCCGCCATGACCGACAGGTTGTGCCGGTCGGCGAAGGCCCGCTGGAAAGTGATGTAGGTCTCGCTCAGCACATCCTGCGACAGGGAGTTGTTCATCTGCGCGATACCGTTCATGTCATGCGCCTCCTGCGAGGTGTTCGAAGCGTTGTAAACATCCTGCACGGTGGTCGAATAGCTGTAATTGAGCTGCGTACGGATTTTCAGCCCTTCGACGATCTCCCACTCGGCGGCCAGCGACGAAATGAGGTCGCGGCCCTGCGTCTCGTTCTTGACGTTGTCGGAGATGATGAGCGGATGGCCGAAGTCGGTCTCCGAAGCGACGAAGTAATTGCCTTCCTCGTCGTAGACGGGCCACAGCGGATTACGGCCGTATTCGAGCGTGTTGTTCACGTGCCGCTTGTGGATCGAAAAGATGTTCGAAGTCTGGAGCGTAAAGTTTTTGGCCAGTTTGTACGAACCGTTGAGCGTGACGTTGCCTTTGCGGAAGTTGTCCTTTTTGTAGACGCCTTCGTCATCGTAATAATTCAGGCTCAGGTTGATCGCCGCCTTGTCGGTGGAATGCGACAGCGTGGCCGTCGTGTTGTTGACCACGGCCGTGCGCATGCAGAGGTCGGCCCAATCGGTATTCGACCATTTGCCCTGCTGGATTTCGATGAGCGACGGATAGTAGGTTCCATTGTTGTACTGGCCCGTATAGAGGGCCGGCAGTCCGGCGTTGGTCAGCTCCTCGTTGGCGATCTGCGCCATCTGCAACGGATTGCGCCAGACGTTGAGTTTGTCGGTGAACTGCCCGATCGTGGTCCGGTGATTCACCGAGACATGGGTCTGCCCGCCCTTGGCGGTGCGGGTCTGGATCAGGATCACGCCGTTGGCGCCGCGGGAACCGTAGATGGCCGAAGAGGAGGCGTCTTTCAGCACCTCGATCGACTCGATGTCCGACGGGTTGATCTGCGACAGGTTGCCGGCATCGCCGATGGGGAATCCGTCGACCACGATCAGCGGAGTGTTCGAACCGTTGAGCGAGCTGTTACCGCGGATGCGCACGACGGCTCCCGCACCGGGGTCCTGCGACGTGTTCATGATCTGCAGTCCCGCAGCGCGGCCCTGCAGCAATCCCTCCACCGACGGAGCCGAAATATCCTTGATGGCGTCCATCTTCACGGAAACGACCGATCCGGTCAGGTCGCTCTTCTTCATGCTGCCGTAGCCGATAACGACCACGTCGTCGATCAGGGCTTCTTCGGCCTCGAGCGCGATGTCGAGGAAAGTCGCCCCGGCCGTAACGGCGACCTCGCGGGTCTTGTAACCGACGAATCCCACGGAAAGCACGGCGCCGTTCCTGGCGCGAAGCGTGAAATTACCCGAGGTATCGGTACTGGTTCCGGTCGTCGTTCCCTTGACGATGACGCTGGCTCCGACGAGCGGTTGTCCGTCGGCCGTCACCCGGCCCCGGACCTCATTCTGGGCAGATGCGCCGACTGCAAGGAACAGGGTGGCAAAAAGCGCCAGGAGCCACCTGCCCCGCCGGCATCGATTTATTGTATTCATGGTGTCTGAGTTTTAGTGTTTCGCTTGATTGTCAATTTTACCGTCGAGATAGTCGCTGGCGTAGATGAACGTCCCGGCGCTCCATCCCAGCATCGTGGGCATGTCGTATTCGTTGCTGACGTTGATATTGCCCTCCCGGACATTGTACTTTTCCCACAGGTTACGGGTCTGGCCGAAAGTCTTCACGACCATCGCGGCATATTTCCCCGCAATGCGCCGCGCATCCTGTTTGTAACCATAGGCGTCGAGCCCCCGGATGGCCAGGTAGACGACCGGAGGCCAGGTGTTGGGATAGGACCACTGGTAATCGTAGTCGTAGGGTTTGTCCTCGCAAACGGCGATTCCGTATTCGAACTCCAACCGTTCGAGCGCCTTTTCCACGAGAGTCCGGGCCTGCCCGGCATCCGGGACACCGGCATAGAGCAGGCTGAACACCGCGCCCGAAACCACTGTCGAACGGCGGCCGTTGACAAAATCATAGTCGTAATAGACTCCGTCCTCCCCAAGGCAGTAGCGGTTTATCAGTTCACGGCGCTTTTCAGCCCGCGTTTTCCACGCCTCCGCAGCCGCAGGATCGCCCAGCAGGAGGGCGTAACGCGCAAAGAGCGTCTCGTAGAAATAGAGGTTGGCATTGAGGTCCACCGGACAGAAATCCTCGCAGCGGCGGTCGAAACGGGGATTGAAATCCCAGCCCGACTCGGCCTCGGCGGCAAAATGCGCCCCCAGTCGCAGGATCTCCGCTTCGGAAAGCCCCCGGCTGCGGAAGTCGGTATTGAGCCGCTGGCCCCCGGTAGTAACGAACTCCTGCTTGAGCTGGTCGCCCGCAGACGAGGAGTAGCGGTTGAGCCCGACGGGCGTAATGCGCCGGGTCATCCAGAAATCATACTCTTTCTGCAAGGTAGCAAAAGCCCCGGCCAGCCACTCCTTGTCCCCGGTCTGTTCGAAGACCCGGTCAACCATCATGCACAGGAAAGGGGGTTGCGAACGGTTGAGATACCATGTCCGGCTGCCGTTGGGCATGTAGCCGAAACGGTCCACCAGATAAAGCATGTCCTCGGTATTGTTTTTCGCCAGGTCGAGGCGTCCGTCACGCACGAGTCCTTCGTTGGTGAAATAGGTATCCCAATAATAGAGCTCCTGAAAGGTCTGGCTGACACTGGGAACCGTGTAAGGACGGGGCAGCCCGATCAGCGTCTGCGAATCGACCGGATTATACTGCACCGACGCATCCCACGACGTGCGGATAAAATCGCGCACCCGGGCGACCTCCCCGTGTGAAACCGGCTGATTCCCTCCGCAGGAAACGGCGGCCGATGCGGCGATACACCCTAAAAAAGTTCTGATCTTGTTCATCTCAGGCGGGGATTATTCGTAAATACCGGCTATATCCCCCTCCAGGAGTATCTGCTTCCCGGCGGCGAAGGTTTTGAAATCCGCCTCCGAAACACAACCCGGATAAGGCCCGAAGAAGTGGTTGGTGTCCTTGTTCCGCCAGACCAGCACATAGGCCACGGGGACACCGTCAATGGCTTTCGAGAGTTTTTCGGTCCACCATTTGGGCTGGGAAGTATTGTTCTCGAGCCCGGTCTCCGTGAAAGCGAACGGCTTATTCTTCAGGTAGGCGATATGCTTGAGCAGGCGCATCAGCCTGAGACCGTTGGTCTCGATGGCCCAGGAGCTGCGGTCGTAGGCGTCCAGGCCGAGCACGTCGACATAGGCATCGCCCGGCCAGAACTCGAGGTAGTTGTCCTGCGAACTGACGATATCGGGCGAGTAGACATACAACAGGTTGTGCACGCCTTTCGTATCGCGCAGGTATTCGAGCGTAAAACGCCACAGGGCGACATACTCTTCAGCGGTGCAGTTGCCCTTGCCCCACCAGAAACCGTTGCCGGTATGCTCGTGGAACGGGCGGAACAACACCGGGACGTACTCCCCGGCTTCGGTTCGGAGCGAAAGCATGAAATCGGCGACCTTGTCCAGCCAGCCGCAGTATTTTTCGTGAAGGTCGCCGCCCGGAATGATCCGCCCTACGGCCGAAGTCGCGTCCCAGGCCGTGCCGCCCGTCACCGGGTTGGTCGTATGCCAGCCGATGGTGGTCACACCGCCGCGGGCATAAGCCTCGAGAATACGACTGCGGATGTCGTCGAACTTGTCGCCGTCGATATTGGCATCCTGCCCGAGTTCGATCTGGGCCAGGTCCCAGCCCATTATTGCGGGATAGTCGCCGCAAATGCTCTTCACGTCGGAACGGTCGGCGTCGCCCGACCAGCCGATGCCGTAGAGCGACGAACACTGGTGGCCGAAAAGCGTACCGCCGTTCTCGGCAATGCTGCGCAGGTTGCCAAGCAGGTTGCGGGTCTGCGCCGTAGCCTGTCCGTCGGTCGTCGCAGCGGGGGCCGGCTGAGGCTCCGGATATTCGCGGTCGGCAATATCACTGCACCCGGCCACGACCAGACACGATAGATAAAAAATTTGTTTCCACATAATTATCAGCTATTTTAGGTTAATTGTCAATGATACATGTCGGGCAGGCGGCTTTCGAACAGGACGGGCTGTTCCCGGTTGCCGGCGAATTTCTTAAAGTCGGGCTCCGAAGCATGGCCGTGCCAGGGGCCGAAAAAGTGCGTCGGACGGTCGTGGGCATTACGCCACACCAACACATAACTCAGTCCTTTGCCGCGAATGACCGGCAGCAGCCATCGGGTCCACCATTCGGCATCGGGAATGCCCTCGAGTCCGGTTTCGGTGAAAGCCGTCGGTTTACCGTGCTCGCGGCCCAACTGCCGCAGGGTCGAAAGCATCCGCTCGCCGCCCGACAGAAAATCCCAGTCCTGCTGGCGGTGATAGGCGTCCAGGCCGAGCACATCGACCCACTCGTCGCCCGGATAGCGTTCCATATAGTGCTCCGCATCGCGGTAAAGATCGGGAGAGTAGACGTAAAGAATGCTGTGCACGCCCTTCACGTCGCGCAGGTATCCCACGGTAAACCGCCACAAGGCCCGGAACTCGTCGGGAGTGCACTGCGCTTCGCCCCACCAGAATCCGGAGCCGGTATGTTCGTGAAACGGACGGAACAGCACCGGCACGGGCGTCCCGTCGGCGGCCTTCAGCCCCGAGAAGAACCCGGCCACACGGTCGAGCCACAACCGGTATCGGGCATGGTTGGCGCCGCCCGGGAGAATCGACTTCACGGCCGTGGTGGTCTTGCAGTCCCAGGCACTGGCTCCAGACTCCGGATTCTGCGGATGCCAACTGACCGTATTCACGGCTCCGCGCTCATAGGCGGCACACAGCAGACGTGCGATCCCGGCGAAAGGGACATCGTCGATGCTCCGGTCGGCTCCGGTTTCGAGCCCTCCGAGTTCCCAGCCGAAAACAGCCGGGTAATCGCCGCAGCACTCCCTGACATCGGAGCGGCCCTCCTCGTACTTCCAGTCGTGGCCATACAGGGCGTCGTCCTGGTGTCCGAACATCACCCCTTCGTCCGCAACTTTGAACAGATTGCGGTAAAGGGCCCGTGTTTCAGGCGTGGCCTGCGAATCCGCCGGGACGGGCGAAGGCCCCGAGCAGGAGGCCGAAAGCACGGCCGAACACACGATACAAAGCAGTTTATTCATCGTTTAAAGCAGGTTAGAGCGGTTTGTCAGATTATGATTTTCTTTTTGTCGTAGTATTCCCGGAAATCGTGGGGCGTATACCCCTTGTACTTTTTGAAAATCCGGTTGAAATTCGAGAGATTGTTGAACCCGCACTTGTAGGCGATCTCGGCGATCGTATTGGCCGGTTCGTCGATCAGCCGCCGGGACGCCGCACTGATGCGGATATTGTTCAGGCAGTCGACGAAATTGTATCCCGTACGCCGCTTGATGAACCGGCTGAACGAAGGTTCGCTCATATTTACCAACGCCGCCATTTCCGAGAGCCGCACGGGACGGTGGTAGTTGTTGTTGAGAAAATCCATGATGGTCCGTACACGGCGGCTGTCGTAGGTATCCTCCAGCTTGCTGAAATGCGAATGCGACAACACAGTGTAAGCCTGGTCGTGGGCCAGCAGGTTAAGCAGTGAAAGGAAGATCAGGATCGAGTTGAAATTGTCCGTACTGTTGATCAGTTGGTGGATTCCCGACTCGCTCTGCAGGATCGTTTTTTCGGAAAATGCGATCCCGTGCTGGGCATCCTGCAGCATTTTCTTGATCGGCACGAACTGTTTCCGGTCGATCAGTCCGCCGCCCTGGAACAACTCGGGCGAAAACTGGATCGTCACCTCGTAAATCTCGGCTCCGGGCGCCAGATTGCCGTCCATCCACGCATGTTCCAGATTGCTGCCTGTGATAAGCACCATCTCCCGGTCTCCGATATCGGCCACATGGTCGCCGACGATACGCCGCGCACCGCGCGCCCCGATGATATAGTTGAGCTCGTATTCGCTATGGATATGTATCGGGAAATTGAAATTGCTCTTCCGCCGCTCGAACACGACGAAACTGTCCTGTTTCGAAATGGGAGGGACCTCCGTAAGGATATTGTAATTTGCCATAGCCGTCAGTTTTTCGGTTTCAGTTTTTTGCAAGCAGCCGTCCGATGCGCCGCATCAGTTCCAGGCACATCCGGCCGTTGTGGTAAGGGCATTTCCAGAATCCGGCCTTGTCGTCGTCGCGGTTGGCGGAACCGTCGGCGCGAACACTCCAGAACCATTCGCCGTTTTCGGTATCGAGCAGGTGCGTCCGGATATACTGCCAGGCATCGCGGCTGCGCCGCAGGAACGCTTCGTCCCCGGTCCGCTCGTACATGTTGAAAAATCCGACGACGGCCTCGGCCTGCACCCACCAATGGCGGTCGGCATCGGCGCGTCCCGTCAGCAGATCGTATTCGTAAATCAGGCTACCGTCGGACTGCACGCCTTCGCCGGCGGCCTTCGCCAATGCTTCGACAACGGGGCCGACACCGGCCGAGACCTGCGGATCGCCGAGCACGGCGGCGGCTTCGTCGATAAGCCACGACGCCTCGACATCGTGCCCGAAAGAGACGGTCCGCCCCTGAGGCCGCCACTCCGCGTCGAAAAAGAGGTTCAGGTGTCCCGTCTGCGGATCGAAGATGCGGCCGGTATGGATGCGAAGCAACCGCCGGACCGCTTCCGCAACCCGTTCCCCGGGCCAGACCCGCAACAGGTTGGCACAGGGTTCGAGCAGGTGCAGGTGCGTATTCATGCTAAAATAGGTATTGGCATCCTTCTCGCTCAGGCGCATATCTTCCAGCGGCCGCCAATCCCGCGCCAGGGCCTCGGCATATCCGTCCCGTGCAGCATCCCAGACGTGCTCTTCGAGCGAAGCGAACAATGCGGCGGCTTCGTCCAGCGCCGCCGGGTCACCCGTTACCCGCGCATATTCGCTCAGGCCGTAAACTGCGAATCCGATCGCATAACTCTGTTTTTTGCAGCAAACCGGCCGGCCGTCGGGTGCGATCTCCCAATAGACCCCGCCGTAGAGCGGGTCGATCAGCCGGGCAACAAGCAGGTTCCGGACCTTACCGGCCACATCCAGGTACTCGGGACGCCGGGTCGCCCCGTAAGCCGCCGAAAAGGTCCACAGCATCCGCGCGATCAGGACAGCGCCCTTTCCGGCTTCGGGATGTACGTTTCCGCAACCGTCGATACGCCCCGCGAAATGCTCTCCGTCACCCAGGAATGCCATCCAGAAGGGCAGGATGTCGCAGGTCAGCTCCTCCGACAACTCGTTCCGCCATTGTACAAGCATCTTTTCCATCGTTCTCATTCGTTCGTTTTCCGGCGCAGGCCGAGTTCCGCCGTGATTCGATTCATCCGTTTCTCGCCGAGCGGGTAGAAAAGGACCGCCACGGCGGCCAGCAGGCATCCGGCAGCGGGAAGCCAGCTCATCATCAGCCGCACGCCCGCTATCGCCTCGCCGCTCTGCACCGCAGCCGACTGATCGTAACCGAACGCCGCAAGCAGCCA
Organism: Alistipes montrealensis; assembly: GCF_018362775.1. Lineage (GTDB taxonomy): Bacteria > Bacteroidota > Bacteroidia > Bacteroidales > Rikenellaceae > Alistipes > Alistipes montrealensis. The sequence continues at coordinate 730,570 of NZ_JAGYXY010000002.1, read as the reverse complement.
GCCCGTCACAGCCCCGCCCAGCGCCCAGCCGAGTTTCTGGGACATCGACGAGGAAGAGAGGATCAGCCCCGTAGGCCGCCGGCCGCTGCGATACTCCTCGTAATCGACGATATCGGCATACATGCTCCACAACAAGGGCAGCACAACGCCCGCCGCGACACTGACAAGGGCCTGCAGGGTGAACAACCAGCCCAGTTCGGAAGGTTCCAGCCGGAAGAAAAACAGGCTCAACACGCCTGCCGCACCCATCGCCGCGGCAAAAGCGCCTTTCTTGCCGATACGCGCCGCCAGCGGCACGGCCAGGGCGACGCCGGCCATATTTCCCAACTGCCCCAGCAGCAGGTAAAGCGTTCCGAGCGTCCAGCCCAGATGAGGCAGTTTATAAGCGCTCCGGACGTAGTCGGTGAAATAGAAGATCGCTACCCCGTCGCGGATCGAATTGAACAGCAGCACCGCCACTCCCGCCACCAGGAGTATCCACCACGGAGCGTTGCGGGCCAGGCTTTTCAGGTCGCGGCCGACCGATCCTTTGGCCTGCTGTGCATCGTCGACCCGGATCCGCTCGCGCGTCCAGCGGAAGCAGAGCCAGAAAAGCAGGGCGCAGAGTACCCCGATAACGGCCACGGCGCAGGTCCACGCCTCGGGCATGCCCGATATAGCTACGTCGCTTCCGGCGACGCTTTCGTTCAGCAGGTCCGCATCCCCGCCGCCGAGCCACCCGGCAAAGAAATCCACCAGCGGCTGCAACAGCATGAAGGTCACCAGGCTGCCGACATAGGCGAAGAACATCCGGTAGGAAGAGAACGTATTGCGCGTCTTCGTATCGGGCGTCATCACCCCGAGCAGCGAGGCATAAGGGACATTGACCACCGTATAGACCATCATCATGGCCGTATAGGTGACGTAGGCCCACACCAGTTTCCCCGTCATCCCGAAATCGGGAGTCCAGAACGTCAGCACCCCGATCACGGCGAACGGCACGGCTCCCCACAGCAGATAAGGGCGGTAACGTCCCCAACGGCTGCGGGTGCGGTCCGCCAGCAGGCCCATGATGGGATCGTTGAGCGAATCCCAAATGCGGGTCACCAGGAACATGGTCCCGGCAGCGGCCGGCGTGATGCCGAACACCTTGGTATAGAAAAAGAGCAGATACATGCCGAATATCTTCCAGAACATGCTCGAAGCCATGTCCCCGAAGCCGTATCCGATCTTTTCCCGGAATGTGACGTTGTCTTTCATCGGTCTGTTTTTCGGTAATAATTCAGGTTTCTGTCGATCAGTTCGTTCAGCCGTTCGACGGAGGCTGCCGTCGTCAGGCCGTCTGACGGCGTATGCAGGCAGTAGTCCACGAGTCTTTCGACGGTCGATGTCGCCACGTGCATACGGGTATCGCTCGACGCATAGTAGAGGAGTACCCGGCCGTCGTCATCGGCGATCCAGCCGTTCGAAAAAAGCACGTTCGACACGTCGCCTATGCGCTCCTCGCCCTCCGGGGCCAGCGTATATCCGGCCGGCACGGCGATCAGCCGCGAAGGATCGTCCAGGGCCGTCATGTACATATAAAGCACATAACGGAGCCCTGCTGCGCAGGCGCGCACGCCGTGGGCCATATGCAGCCAGCCCCGGGGCGTACGGATCGGATGGGGGCCCTCGCCGTTCTTTACCTCCTTGATCGTATGGTAGAACCGCACGTCGATGATCTTCTCATCGCGGATTTCCGCACGGGTCATATCGTCGACCAACGCCCAACCGATCCCGCTGCCGCGTGCTCCGGCGGCGATGAACCCCTCCTGCGGACGGGTATAAAGGGCGTATTTTCCCCCGACGAACTCAGGGTGAAGTACGACATTACGCTGCTGCGTAGGCGACTTGATGTCGGGGAGACGCTCCCAATGCACGAGGTCCTTCGTCCGGGCTACGCCAGCTGTGGCGACGGCCGACGACAGGTCGCCCGGGGCTGCCGACGGATCGTGCCGTTCGACACAGAAGATACCGTAAATCCAACCGTCCTCATGGGCCGTAAGACGCATGTCGTAGAGGTTCGTTTCACTCTCGCCGGCCGGTGGAATCGTCAGCGGATGATCGCGGAAACGGAATCCGTCGATCCCGTTATCGCTTTCGGCCAGGGCGAAAAAGGATTTGCGGTCATTCCCTTCGACCCGGACTACCAGCACGTATTTGCCGTTAAACTTGATAGCACCGGCATTGAACGTTCCGTTGATCCCGAACCGTTCGAGCAAAAAAGGGTTAGCAGCGGGGTCCAGGTCGTAGCGCCAGAAGAGCGGCGTATGCGCGGCCGTGAGGATCGGATAGGTGTAACGGGTCCATACACCGTTGGAATCCGCGGCCGGGTTCTTCCTGGCGATCAACTCCTCATGAGCCGAACGCAGAAGTGAAATACGCTTCTCGAAATCTAAATTTGTCATAAAACGGATAGAATAGAATATTTATTTTACTCCCGCGTGATCCGCAGGGCGAATCCGCCGGCGGGAGCCATCGTTATTTCCAGCGTACGGTCCGATCCCAGCGCACGGATTACTCGCTGGTAATCATGGCCGTATTTGGCAGCATTGACGCCGTCGCAAAAGAGTTCGGCCGTAAAATTTCCTTCACCCAAAAATCCGAGATCGACCGTCACCGTGCGGCCTTCGTGTCCCGTCAGGCCGCCGACATACCAGACATCTCCCTTGCAGCGGGCGACGGCCGCATATTCCCCCAGACGCCCGTCGAGCGCCACGGTACGGTCCCATACCGTGGGGACACCGCAGATGAAAGCGGTGCATTCGGGTTCCCGGTCGTAGTTGGAAGGCGAGTCGCAGAGCATCGACAGCGGGGCATGGAAAACGATGTATTCGGCCAGTTGGCGGCAGCGCGTACCCTGACTCATCGGCTCACTGCGGCGCGGAAAGAAATGGCCCTTCGCAGCATTGAGCATGGCTCCCTGGGTATAGTCCACAGGACCGGCCGTCATTCGGATAAACGGCATCGTCACATCGTAGGTCACCTGGTCGACCGACTCGTCCGACCATTTCATCTGCTCCAATCCGTGTACGCCTTCGAAATTGACGACATTGGGATAGGTTCGCTGCAGGCCGGCAGGCTTATAAATACCGTGGTAATCGAGCAGCAGCCCGTATTTGGCGGCGGTTGCCGCTCCACGGTAGAGGAACTCGGCGATCTGTTGGTCGTCGCGGTCCATGAAATCGACTTTGAATCCTTTGACACCCAAGGCCGAGTAGTGGCGGCAAACCGCCTCCATGTCCCGGTCGAAAGCGCGGTAGCCCGCCCAGAGGATGATGCCGACGCCTTTTTGTTTCGCGTAACGCAGCACCTCTTCCAGATCGAGGCGGTCGCTGCCACCCGACATCAGGTCGGTCTTGTCCTTCGACCAACCGTCGTCCATCACCAGGTATTCAACCCCGTTGCGGGCCGCGAAGTCGATATAATGCTTATAGGTCGGCGTATTGACCCCGGACTCGAAACCGACGCCGTAAAGGCCCCAGTCGTTCCACCACTCCCAAGCCGCCAGTCCGGGCCGTATCCACGACACGTCTTCCAGGCGCGACGGTTCGGCGAGGCGCATGACCATGTCGTTGTCGAGCAGTTGCCGGTCTTCACGGGCAATAAGGACCGTCCGCCAAGGAAACGAAGCCCGGGGTGCGGCTTTGGCGATGAAATCGGCATACTCGTCCACGACGTTCTGAAGATTGTCGTGTCCGCCGTCGTGCGTACGTTTCGGATAGGGTGCGAAAACACCGCGCAAGGAAGCGCCCTGACCCGGATAATTGAAATACATGCCCGGATAGGCCTGCAGGTCGGCCTCGGTAAAGCAGAGTTTCACGCCATTATCGGCCGCCACGACCAGCGGCAGGAAAGCCAGCCGCGCAGGATCGAGTTCCGAGAGCCGGGCTACGGTATAAAGGTTCTCGAACGAAGTCTTGAACTGGCTCCCGAAAGGTACGATCTCGGCTCCGTCACAATCCCGCACATAGGGAACCCAGCACGTCCAGTCTCCCGGGAAACGGGCGCCCGCCTCTTCGGAAGCGATGACCAGCGGTTTATCCGTCGTGGAGACAAAACGGTAAGCGACCCCGTCGTCATAGGCCCGGAACTCGAGGGCAAAACCCTGCCGGAAATCGGCCCGCAGCCAGTTATAGCGATCCGCGACCCGCCCCTTGATATAAAAAGGCGTGGCGAAAGAGGTATCGGCCGTCCCTTTGCGAATCCGGGAAGGCTGCGCCGGGCCGCCCCATACGGACCCGTCGTCCAGCGTCATCGCGATCGGCGTAGGCGCCACGACCGGGCGGCCGTCCACATGGACTTCATAAGCGAAGCGCTCCCCGAGCGACAGTGTGATCCCGATCGTCCCGTCGGGAGAAGAGACCGTATAACTCTTTTCGCGGGCGGCAGCAACCCCCGCAAGCAATGTAAATAAAGCGATTACAACTATTTTCTTCATGGTTCACAGGTAATAAGCCGGTTTATGGAAAATCCCGAAGCACACAATAAAACAGGCGGCATTTCCCGTTTATGCTGCGTAAAAATAGAGGTTTCGAAAGGGTTCTGCAACGGATATACAGCAGAAGGATTGAAAAGTATCATAATTGGATGGGATAATACCATTTTGACATGCGCAGCACGACAAAAGTATTTCCATCCTCGCCGAAACACCCCTTCAAACGGCATTACAGCCGCAAATCGACGAAAGCCCCCTATTACCGCCCCCTGACCTTCGGAACAGCGAATCGCACGAATGATACTTTTTCATCAAATGCTTGTACCATGCGGCGCTTTCCATGGTTATCCGGTTTTTGTCCTCTATTTTTACGTTCGAAAATAAATTTGTTAACGAACCTAAACCAACCAGTATGAAACATCTTTGGAAATACATCGCGGGCGCGTTGGCTTTTGCACTTCCCATTGCCTCGTGCAGCGACGACAACACATCGGATTTCCCCGATAAGGAGTGGAGCGAACTGACGGCCCCCGTGCTCACGGTCTCGGACGAGGATGTAACGCTCGACACCGACAAAGCCGACCAGGAGGCCCTGAAATTTTCGTGGACAGCCGCCTCGGTCGTGACCCGCAGTTCGTCGGTCATGTACGACCTGTACCTGAACATAGAGGGCGAAGACCTTTTCAAAGGCATAAAACGCGAATGGGAAGGGCCCGACCTGGCAATATCTTTCACGCACAAGGAGCTCAACGATCTCATCATATCCACATTCGGCGGCAAAAGCGGCGAACGCTTCGCTTTCCGGGCCTGCGTTTATGCGCACACCGGGAACTACCTCATCGAGGATAAAACTTCGGAAGAGGTATCGTTTGCCGCCACGGCCTATGCCGCCGAGGTGGTCAAACCCGCATCGCTCTGGATGAAGGGAGGCGCCTGCGAATACGGCTGGGACAAGGCGATCGAACTGCCGCAGGGCGAAGAAGGCATCTACACGGCAGAGAACGTCGTACTGAAGTTCGGCAAACCCGCGGACAACAAAGGGTTCAAATTCTACGTCGAAGAGAACGGCAGCTATCCGTTCTACGGACAGAAGATCGGCGGCGAATTCGGCCAGGTCCAGACCTTCGCCATCGCCAACGACGGGGATTCGCAATTCTATCCCCTGCAGTACGACTACACAAGCGGCATTTACACCGTGCATATCGACCTGAATACGATGATGCTCACGCTGACCCGGACGGGCGACGTTACGGAATTCGACCCCGAAACAGCCCTCTACATCCTGGGCGACAACATGGAGAACGGCTGGAACATGGTCGAGGCGAACGCCTTGCTGCCTGTCGGGGAAAATATTTATGAAAACACCCGTATTTACCTCAAACCGGAGAGCAGTTTCAAATTCGACTTCTACGACTGGACGGAGTATATCCGCGACGATGCGGCCGGCGACTACTGGACCCTGCGGAAAAAGGGCGAGGGCGACGGTGACATCCGTTTCATTCCGGGCGACCAGGGACTCGGCGAAGGCTACTACACCGTGCGCGTCGATCTCAACACCCTGAAAGTCACCCTTACGGGCGGCGGTGCGCCCTCCTATCCCGAAACGCTGTTCCTCTTCGGTCCGGCCACGGAGGCAGGCTGGAACCTCGGCAGCTTCATTCCGCTGACCAAAGTAAGCAACGGCGTATTCCAGGCCAAGGGCGTGAACATCGATGTCGGCACGGCCAATCCGGACGACAACAAGGGCAACGGATTTAAATTCGGCATTTCGAACAGCGAATGGAGCACCGAATACGGCGCCAAGGAGGCTTTCGACGACCACGACGGGCAACAGGGATACCGCGGCTGGGAACTCGCACAGAACAGCAACCAGTTCTATCCCCTGCTGATGGGGCACGCCTCCGGGGCATACGACATCACAGTCGATTTCACGACGATGACAGTACGCTTCGAACCGGAGCAGGGACCGGATTACCCGGCAGCGCTCTACATCCTGGGAGACGCTATGCCCCACGGCTGGGATTTGGGCCAGGCCGTAGCGATGACCCAAACCACCCCGGGAGTCTTCACCGCAGAGAACGTCCCGGTGAAGGTCGGCACGGCACAGGAGGGAAATCCGAAAGGCAACGGATTCAAATTCATCATCTCGAACACCGAGTGGCTCACGGAATACGGCGCCAAAGGATCGTTCGACGACGGGTATACAGGATGGGAGCTTGTCCAGGGAAGCAACCAGTTTTATCCCCTGATGATGGGATTCGGAGACGGGAACTACCGAATCACGGCAGACTTCAAAACCATGACGGTCCGATTCGAAGCAATGTAAGGAGGTCTCGGCGTCAAAGTCCGAGTCTGAAGTGAAAATCCGGCCAATGTAGATAATTGGCCGGATTTTTCATACCTTTGTTCCTGGCTGAATTTCACGAATGATGAAAAACAAACTCTGCAGATTCGGGGCCTGCGCACTCTTGTTCACGCTGTTAGGCACACAGCACGCCCTCCCGCAGGGGTATGTCAAACTCAACGCGCTTTATGCGGCGCTCGGGGTGATAAACCCCGCCGTGGAATTCGCTATCACCCCCAAATCCGCCCTGCAAACCGACATCGTCATCTCGCCCTGGAAATCGATCAACGGGAAACACATGAACTTCGCCATCTTCATGGGCGAATACCGCCGCTATTTCAAGGCGCACAACGACGGGTGGTATCTGGGCGCCAATATCGGCATGATGGCTTTCGACATGACCAAACCCTTTATCAAGGACTGGAAGCTTCAGTTCGAAAACCGCTACTGCAAGGGTTACGGCATGATGCTCGGCCTGTGCGTGGGCTACGAATACCGCTTCCGGGAGCGGTGGCTCGTCGACGCCTATTTCGGCTGGGCCTGGATGGACAGCCACTACAACGGGTACAGTTTCGAGGGTGAGACCGACATGTATCCCCACCGGCCCGAGCAGCCGGAGTTTCCCGATCCGTTCAACGGCTCGTCGGAATGGTATCCCAATAAAATAGGCATCTCGATCGGCTACCGGATTTTCCAGCCCCGCAAATAATCCCCCGCGACGGCGATCATTCCCGGCCGGGAACCGACTTCGGCAACGCCCCCATATTCCCGCAACCGGGACAGCCATACAACCGGAACAGTCGCACAACCCGCCTCCATATTCGCAAAAAAATCCCGGTCTCCATACGAAAACCGGGATTCTTCTATTTGCAGCGGCCTGCGCCGCTCGGAATTACTTTACCTTCGGGCCGGCAGCTACGAGCTTCTTGCCTTCCTCGTTGCCCGTGAACTTCACGAAGTTCTTCACGAAGCGGTTGGCCAGATCCTCAGCCTTGACTTCCCAATCCTTGGCGTTCTTGTAGGTGTCGCGCGGATCGAGGATTTTGGGGTCTACGCCCGGCAGAGCGGTCGGAACCTTGAAATCGAAGATAGGCATGGTCTTGGTCGGAGCCTTGTCGATCGAGCCGTCGAGGATCGCGTCGATGATGCCGCGCGTGTCCTTGATGGAGATACGCTTGCCGGTTCCGTTCCAACCCGTGTTCACGAGGTATGCCGTAGCGTTCGATTTCTTCATCTTCTTAACGAGCTCCTCGCCGTACTTGGTGGGGTGCAGCGACAGGAAGGCAGCGCCGAAGCAAGCCGAGAAGGTCGGCGTAGGCTCGGTGATACCGCGCTCCGTACCTGCGAGCTTGGCGGTGAAGCCGGAGAGGAAGTAGTACTTCGTCTGCTCGGGGGTCAGGATCGAAACCGGGGGCAGCACGCCGAATGCGTCGGCCGAAAGGAAGATAACCTTCTTGGCAGCCGGAGCCTTCGATACGGGCTTCACGATGTTGTCGATGTGGTAGATCGGGTACGATACGCGGGTGTTCTCCGTTACCGACTTGTCGGCGTAGTCGATCTTGCCCTTCTTGTCCACCGTTACGTTCTCCAGCAGCGCGTTGCGGCGGATAGCGTTCCAGATGTCGGGCTCGTTCTCCTTCGAGAGGTTGATCACCTTGGCGTAGCAGCCGCCCTCGAAGTTGAATACGCCGTCGTCGTCCCAGCCGTGCTCGTCGTCGCCGATCAGCTCGCGCTTGGGGTCGGTCGAAAGCGTGGTCTTGCCGGTTCCCGACAGACCGAAGAAGATAGCGGTTTCGCCCTTGGCGTTGGTGTTGGCCGAGCAGTGCATCGAANACGATACGCGGGTGTTCTCCGTTACCGACTTGTCGGCGTAGTCGATCTTGCCCTTCTTGTCCACCGTTACGTTCTCCAGCAGCGCGTTGCGGCGGATAGCGTTCCAGATGTCGGGCTCGTTCTCCTTCGAGAGGTTGATCACCTTGGCGTAGCAGCCGCCCTCGAAGTTGAATACGCCGTCGTCGTCCCAGCCGTGCTCGTCGTCGCCGATCAGCTCGCGCTTGGGGTCGGTCGAAAGCGTGGTCTTGCCGGTTCCCGACAGACCGAAGAAGATAGCGGTTTCGCCCTTGGCGTTGGTGTTGGCCGAGCAGTGCATCGAAGCCATGCCCTTCAGCGGAAGCAGGTAGTTCATGTAGGAGAACATACCCTTCTTCATCTCGCCGCCGTACCAGGTGTTGATGATCACCTGCATCTTCTCGGTGAGGTTGAAGACAACGGCCGTCTCCGAGTTCAGGCCCAGCTCCTTGTAGTTCTTCACCTTGGCCTTCGAAGCGTTGAGCACCACGAAATCGGGCTCGCCGTAGGTCTCCAGTTCAGCGTCGGTCGGACGGATGAACATGTTCTTCACGAAGTGAGCCTGCCAGGCAACCTCCATGATGAAGCGGATCTTCAGGCGCGAGTTCTCGTTGGCGCCGCAGAAGGTGTCGACAACGAACAGACGCTTGCCGGAAAGCTCCTCGACAGCGATCTTCTTCAGCTCTTTCCAAGCCTTCTTCGTAACGGGCTTGTTATCGTTCTTATACTCGTCGGAAGTCCACCAGATCGTATCCTTGGTAGTCTCGTCCATTACGAAGAATTTGTCCTTGGGCGAACGGCCGGTGTAAACGCCGGTCATCACGTTCACGGCGCCGGTCTCGGTCAGCTGACCCTTCTCAAAACCGCGCAGGCCCTTCTTCGTCTCCTCACGGAACAGTTCGTCGTACGACGGATTGTACACGATCTCGGTAACGCCCGTGATCCCGTACTTTTTCAAATCCATTTTGTCCATAATTGTAATTTATTTGTTAAAACTCCTCTTTTCAATCGAATGTTTCGGACCGCAAGTCCGGACCTCAACGGCACAAAGGTAGAAAAACTTTCAGAATTGTGAAAAAATTAACAGCGTAAATTACAAAAAAAATTTATTATTTTTCTTGATGGGGCTATACGCTTCATTTATACCCTCGTACCACGCCGCCCGAAAGCCGTCCGCAACCCGGAACGAGGATCATACGGCAAAGATTTTGCCGGAATTTTCCGACGCCTTCCGGGGCGTCCGGTTTTTCTTCCGGCGATTTTTTATTATCTTTGGAAGAAGCGGGTTTTCCGCCCCGGGAGACGCAGCCGCGCCACCCGGAAAAGAGCCCCCGACCGAAAACCCGAATCCCCACAAACTACCGGCCCGCCATGAAAACACGAACGAAAATGACATTACTGCTCTGCTCGCTGCTGCCCCTGTGCGCTTCGGGCGCACAAGGCGGGAACATCTCGCTGAAGATCACAAAACAATACCTGAACTTCCCGGTTTCGCACCAGCAGGAGCGCAGCAGGATGACCTTCGAAACGGAAGGCGCGCCCGACCTTTCGGTCGTGATCCGGCTGGCCCCGGAAGAGGCGGACTACTGGGTATTCAGGGACATGTCGGCCTTCGAAGGGAAGACCGTGCGGATCGCTTACGAGGGCGACCCGCGGGGACTTGCGAAAATCTACCAGTCGGACCGGATCGCCGGCCAGGACAGCCTCTACCGCGAAAAGAACCGCCCGCAGTTCCACTTTACGACCCGCCGGGGCTGGATCAACGACCCGAACGGGCTGGTCTTCCACAACGGCGAATATCACCTGTTCTACCAGCACAACCCCTACGAGCGCGATTGGCAGAACATGCACTGGGGACACGCCGTCAGCGAAGACCTCGTACATTGGAAAGAACTGCCCGACGCGCTCTGCCCCGACAGCCTGGGAACGATGTATTCGGGGTCGGCGGTCATCGACTACGCCAACACCGCCGGATTCAACCGGGACGGCAAGCCCGCCCTGGTCGCGATCTACACGGCGGCAGGCCCCGAGCGGCAGGTGCAGTGCCTCGCTTACAGCCTCGACGACGGGCGCACGTTCACCAAATACGCCGGCAATCCGGTGATCGACTCCCGGGACAAATGGAACAGCAAGGACACGCGCGATCCCAAAGTGTTCTGGTACGCCCCGGCCGGACATTGGGTGCTGGTGCTCAACGAACGCGACGGACACTCGATCTACACCTCGGCCGACCTGAAAAAGTGGACGTACGAAAGCCATGTCACCGGATTCTGGGAGTGCCCCGAGCTGTTCGAACTTCCGGTCGACGGCAATCCGGAAAATAAGAAATGGGTGATGTACGGCGCTTCGGGGACCTACATGCTCGGCTCGTTCGACGGCCGGGTATTCCGGCCCGAATCCGGCAAATACTGCTACACGACGGGCAGCATCTACGCAGCCCAGACCTATACCAACATCCCGGCAGCGGACGGACGGCGCATCCAGATCGGCTGGGGCCGCATTTCACACCCGGGCATGCCCTTCAACGGAATGATGACGCTGCCGACGGAGCTGACGCTGCGCACGACCAAAGACGGGGTCCGCCTGGCGAGCACTCCGATCGCCGAACTCGACCGGCTGTTCCGTCCGCTCGCCGAATGGCGCGGCCTGACCCCGGACGAAGCCAACCGGAAGCTGGAGGAGTTCGGAAAGGCCGACCGGCTCCGGATTCGCACGACGATCAAATTATCCCATGCAACGGACGCCGGGCTCAGCCTCGACGGCCAGCCCATCGTCGCCTACGACCTGAACCACAACACGCTCAACGGCCGTTTCTACTCCCCGCAGGACCCGACCAGCATGCGCCTGACGGCCGATATTTACCTCGACCGCACCTCGGCCGAGGTCTTTATCGACGGCGGGCTGTACTCCTATTCGATGGAGCGGCGGCCCCAAACCGGCAACAACGGAGGATTCCGCTTCCGGGGCAACCGGATCAAGGTTTGCAGCCTGGAGGTGTTCGCCGTCGGGTCGATCTGGTGACCGAAGGGAACCGAGCCGACATTACGGACACAAATTTCGAAAAATCCGGGCCGCAAGCGTGCCGGCTTCTCCGTTTTTTTCATACCTTTGATAACATAGCTCTATATGTCAAAAGTCTTGCGGCCTTTTAAACAATGTATTCGATAAAAGTACAAACTGATAAAATCGTTCTAAAACCATTTTCATTCGAATGGACAAATTATCATGGAGACACCATACTGTTCTTTCTCTTCGGAATCTGCTATTCATACTATTCCGTCCGTGATTTTGTTTCCGGATTATGGAACTGGGATTGGCTGATCGCTCTTCTGCTGTTCGATTCGGGCCTCATCATCTATTCGTTTCGGCTCAAGAGGCTGAAATTAAAATGCATTCCCATTCCCAAACAGCACGACGGGCTAAAAAATCAGATCCGGGAATTACTGATCAGCCGGGAATGGTTTATCGAATACGATAATTACCGCTATTTGCAGGCCAGAAACCAGAAAGGTATCCCTGTCTTAGACGAGGATTTGCTGATATTGAGGTGGAAAAGCGACGAAATCAGATGGACAGTGATTTATGATCCGTGGTACAACATCACGGGAGGGATATTTACCTTCAACCGATACGGACGAAGAACAATAAAAGAGATAAAAGCCCTCGTTGCTGACTTTGAAGAAAAAACCGACCCCCGAAGGCTCGAATAGACCAATGGCCGGACTTTATTTCCACATACCCTTCTGCAAGCGCGTATGCGCCTACTGCGACTTCTACAAGAGCGTCGACCTGCGCCGCATGGACGAACTCGTGGAGGCCATGCACCGCGAACTGGATGCACGGCGCGAATACACGGGCGGAGAGGCGGTCCGCACCCGCTACTTCGGCGGCGGCACGCCCTCGCTGTGCCGGGCGGAAACCATTGCGGGGCTGCTCGATCATGCGGCAATGCTGTTCGATTGCTCCGCGGCGGAGGAGACCACGCTCGAAGCCAACCCCGACGACCTTACGCCCGCCTACCTCGCGGCGCTGCGCCGGGCGGGCATCGACCGCCTGTCGATCGGCGTCCAGTCGTTCGACGACGCCTGCCTGAAACTGATGAACCGCCGCCACACCGCAGCGCAGGCCGTCGAGGCCGTGCGCAATGCACAGCGGGAAGGTTTCGAAAATATCACCGTCGACCTGATTTTCGGCGTCCCGGGTTTCGGAGGCGACGCGCTGCGCCGCTCGCTCGACCGGACGCTCGGGCTGGGCGTACAGCATATTTCGGCATACCATTTGACCATCGAACCCGGTACGGCTTTCGGACGGCGGGCCGCCCGCGGAGAGTTCGCCCCGGTGGACGAGGCAGTCAGCGAAGCGGAATACGCCTTCGTGCACGAAACGCTGACCGGGGCGGGATTCGAACACTACGAGGTTTCGAATTACGCCCTCCCGGGCTTCCGTGCCCGCCATAACGCCGCCTACTGGCACGGCCTAAAGTACCTCGGCATCGGGCCGGCAGCCCACTCGTTCGACGGCCGCGAACGCCACTGGAACACCGAATCGGTGGCGGAATATATCGCCGGAGCCCCCGCCGAAGCGGAAATACTCACCGACAGCGACCGTTTCAACGAGTATGTGATGACACGGCTGCGCACGGCGGAAGGCATCGACCCCGGAGAGGCGGAAAAACTGTTCGGGGCGGAACGTGCGGCACGAATGATGCGCGATGCGAAACCGTGGCTGGAAGCCGGCACACTTGTCGCCGCCAACGGACGGATAGCCGTTCCTCCGGAGCGGATGCTGGTCTCCGATGCGGTGATCGAAGCGTTTTTCGAAACGCAATAAAGCCCGCAACCAAGTGAAACTGAAATGTTAAGTTATTCTTAAATTTTTTTATAAATACTGAAACCCGATTGGTTAATATAAATATAAGTGTTACCTTTGTGGCCGAAAACCGTTTCTGTTCGTCACGAAAATTATAAATTAGCAAAAGTATATGAGCAACGCCAAACACTCCCCTGACCTGCTGTTCGAGGTAAGTTGGGAAGTATGTAACAAGGTCGGCGGCATACACACTGTCATCTCGACCAAAGCACAAACCGTAACCCGCAAATTCGCAGACCGCTACGTACTGCTGGGCCCCGACCTCTCGCACGAGGGCGTCAACCCGGAGTTCGAAGAGGACCCCAATCTGCTCAAGGCGTGGCGCCAAAGCCTTTACAACGAAGGCATCCGCGTGCGCGTAGGCCACTGGAAGATCAAGGGCGAGCCGACGGTGGTGCTGGTCGACTTCTCGTCGCTGATCCCCCGCAAGGACGAAATACTCAAAAACCTCTGGGAATCGTACCACGTAGACTCGATCTCGGGCCAGTGGGACTACGTCGAGCCGGTGCTCTTCGGCTGGGCCGCAGGCGTCGTGATCGCCTCCTATGTCGAGACTTTCGGGTCGCCGGCAGAGAAGGCCGCCGCGCATTTCCACGAGTGGATGACTGCTGCCGGCGGACTCTACCTGCGCAACCGCGCCCCCTACATCGCCACGGTGTTCACCACCCACGCCACGGTCATAGGCCGCTGCATCGCCGGCAACCGCCTGCCGCTCTATAACGACCTCACGAAATTCAACGCCGACGAACTGGCCCGCCAGTTCAACGTCACGGCCAAGCACTCGATCGAGAAGATGGCCGCCACGTATCACGACGCCTTCCTGACGGTGAGCGACATCACGGCCAACGAATGCAAATACCTGCTGGGCCGCGAGCCGGACGGCGTGACGCCCAACGGATTCGAAAACGACTTCGTCTGGACCGGCGACGAATACTACGCCAAGCGCGACGAAGCCCGCAAAGCGATGATCACGGTGGCCGAAGCCTGCCTGGGCGAAAAATTCGCGGGCGACCCGCTGATCGTCGGGACCAGCGGCCGCTACGAGTTCCGCAACAAGGGCATCGACGTTTTCATCGAATCGCTGAAAAAACTCGCCGCCTCGGACAAACTCCGCCGCGAGGTGCTGGCCTACATCACCGTACCGGCAGGCAACCGCGGCCCGCGCGTCGACCTGCAGGCGCACCTGGCCGACCCCTCGAACCCCATCGACGCAAACCAGTACAAATATTCGACCCACTACCTCGAAAACCCGGTCTGGGACCCGATCGTGAATGCGCTGAAGAACAGCAACCTCACCGCCCCCGGATCGAAAGTAAAGGTGATCTTCGTCCCCACGTACCTCAACCGGGCCGACGGCATCTTCGACAAGGATTACTACGAACTGCTCGTGGGCATGGACATTACGGTTTTCCCTTCGTATTACGAACCGTGGGGGTATACCCCGCTGGAATCGGTGGCGTTCTCGATCCCGACCGTTACCACGACGCTGGCCGGGTTCGGCATCTGGGTCGACAAGCAGCGCGAACATGCAGGCGTGGAGGTCATCCGCCGCGACGACTACAACGACAAGGAGGTCGAGGAGAAGATCGCCGAAGCGCTGCTGCGCTTCAGCCTGCTGGACGAAAAGCACGTCAACGAACAGTGCACCTCGGCGTATGAAATCTCGCTGACGGCGCTCTGGGAGCACCTTTTCGCCGCTTACGAACAAGCCTATTCCGAGGCGGTCGAGAGTTCGGTCGTCCGCACCAACCGCGCCGTGCTCGACGGCGGCGCCAAAACCGAGCAGATCAACTTCGTGCGCCAGCAGCTTTTCGTCGAGAAACCCAACTGGAGCCGCATGATGGTGGACAAGACGCTGCCCAAGCGGCTGCATGCCCTCGAAGAGCTGTCGCGCAACCTCTGGTGGTGCTGGAATCCCGGCGCCCGCGACCTGTTCGAAGGGATCGATCCCGTGCTGTGGGCCGAATCGGGGCGCAATCCGATCGCCTTCCTCGACAACATGAGCGTCGAGCGGATGAAAGAACTCGAAAAGGACACGAATTTCCTTGCACAGCTCGACGCCGTACACACGCAGTTCCGCGACTACATGAACGAGAAGCCCGACCCGAAGGCGACGACCATTTCGTATTTCTCGATGGAGTACGGCCTGCACTCGTCGCTGAAAATCTACTCGGGAGGCCTGGGCATCCTGGCCGGCGACTACCTGAAGGAGGCTTCGGACAAGAACGTCCCGATGGCCGCCGTGGGCCTTCTGTACCGCTACGGCTATTTCACCCAGCGGCTCTCGGCACAGGGAGCGCAGGAGGCCACCTACGAAGCGCAGAACTTCTATAAACTGCCGATCTCGCCCGTACGCGACGAAGCCGGCAACTGGGTGACCATCACCATCGCCTACCCGGGCCGTACGCTCTCGGCGCACGTCTGGAAATGCCAGGTAGGCCGCACGGACCTCTACCTGCTCGACGCCGACATCGAGGACAACCTCGAGGAGGACCGCCAAATCACCCACTACCTCTACGGAGGCGACTGGGAAAACCGCCTCAAGCAGGAGATCCTGCTGGGCATCGGCGGCATCCGCGCACTGCGCAAACTGGGCATCAAACACGACGTGTTCCACTGCAACGAGGGCCACGCCGCATTCATCGGCGTCGAGCGCATCCGCGACCTGGTGAACCACCGCAAGCTCTCGTTCTCCGAAGCGCTGGAGGTGGTACGCAGTTCGTCGCTCTTTACAACGCACACTCCCGTGCCCGCAGGCCACGACGCATTCCCCGAGTCGATGATCCGCCAGTACATGTCGCACTATCCCGACGTGCTGGGCATCACCTGGGAGCAGTATATCAACCTCGGCAAGACCAACCCCAACGACCCCAACGAGAAATTCTCGATGTCGGTGCTGGCCTGCAACCTCTCGCAGGAGGTCAACGGCGTATCGTGGCTCCACGGCGAGGTTTCGAAGGAGATCCTGGGCAACATGTGGCCGGGGTACTTCAAGAACGAACTGCACATCGGCTACGTTACCAACGGCGTGCACTTCCCGACCTGGATCGCCTCGTCGCTGCGCCACCTCTACGCCCGCTATTTCGCCGACGGATTCGAAGGCCACGTCTACGACATTCCCGCCTGGCAGAAGGTGCACAACATTCCCGACGTGGAACTGTGGGAAGAGCGCATGAAGCTCAAAAACAAACTCATCAAGCACATACGCCGGCGTTACAGCGACCCCAAACAGGTACGCCTCGACTCGCCGCGCCAGATGCTGCAGGTCATCGAAGGCCTCAAGCCCGACGTGCTGACCATCGGCTTCGCGCGCCGCTTCGCCACCTACAAGCGCGCCTACCTGCTCTTCACGAACCTCGACCGCCTGGCGTCGATCGTCAACAACAAGGAGCGCCCCGTGCAGTTCATTTTCGCCGGCAAGGCACACCCCAACGACAAGCCGGGACAGGACCTGATCAAGCGCATCGTCGAAGTGGCCGCCATGCCGCAGTTCGTGGGTAAAATCCTCTTCCTGCAAAACTACGACATGGAGCTCGCCCGCCGCATGGTGCAGGGCGTCGACGTTTGGCTGAACACGCCCACACGCCCCCTCGAAGCTTCGGGAACCTCGGGCGAAAAGTGCGTGATGAACGGCGTATTGCAGTTCTCGGTACTCGACGGCTGGTGGGTCGAAGGCTACAAGGAAGGCGCCGGCTGGATGCTTCCGCTGGAACGCACCTTCTCCGACCAGCATTACCAGGACGAACTCGACGCCGAGATGATCTACAACACCATCGAGGAGCAGATCGCCCCGAAATACTATGCCCGCAATGCGGACAACATCCCCCACGAATGGGTGTCTTCGGTCAAGAAATGCGTGGCGGACATCGCCTCGAACTTCACGACCAACCGCATGCTGATCGACTACGAAGAACGCTTCTACGACAAACTCGCGGCTCGCAAACGCGAATTGTGCGCCGACGCCTACCGTACGGCGCGCGGGATCGCAGCCTGGAAACGGAAGGTTTCGGCCGCCTGGGACCAGGTGCGCATCGTCGACGTGCAGCGTGTGAAAATCGACAAGGAGGCCGTCTGCGTCGGTGAAACGTACCACTTCGCCGTGACGCTCGACATCGCCAACCTCCGGCCCGAGGACATCGGCGTGGAGATGGTCGTCGCCCGCCAGATCGTCGGCGGGGAGTCGGTCAACGTCACCCGCACGATCCAGTTGGAGCGCACGCAGGTCGACGGCAGCCAGGTGACCTACACGCTCAACTACATGCCCGACGAGGCCGGTATGTTCGACGTGGCACTGCGTATCTACCCCTCGAACCCGCTCCTGCCCCACCGCATGGATTTCGCGCTGGTGAAGTGGGCCTAATAAAAAAAGGTTAAAAAGGTATTAATTTCGGGTTATCGGGCAATAATTAGTTGTAACAGTCCGGGAATTTTAATATCTTTAATGGACGAACTGTATTTTAAAGCGATATGTCAGCACTTACTTTCGACAAAAGCGAATTGGGCAATCTGGAGTACTCGCTCCAGCGCGAAATGCTTGCAACGGACCGTATCGGCGGTTACATGAGCACGACCATCGTCTGCTGCAACACCCGCCGTTACCACGGCCTGATGGTGGCCCCGATCGACGACAGCGACCGGACTTATGTCCTGCTGTCGGCGCTCGACGAAACGATTATCCAGCACGACCAGACATTCAACCTGGCGTTGCACCGTTTCCAGGGAACCTACGAGCCGCGCGGCCACAAATATATCACCGATTTCGAGTACACGCCCACCCCCACGATCACCTACCGTGTGGGCGGCGTGATCCTCCGGAAGGAGATGCTGTGGATTCACAAGCGCACGCAACTGATGATCCGCTATACGCTCGTCGACGCGCATTCCGAAACGCGCCTGCGCCTGCGCCCCTTCCTCGCTTTTCGCGACAAACATGCGCTGACCCACGCCAACATGGAGGCCGACGGGCACTCCTACCCGGCGGTCAACGGCGTAAAGTGCCGCCTCTACAGGTCGTTCCCGTGGCTCTACATGCAGACCAGCAAACCCGGTGCGGAGTTCGTGCCGGCCCCCGACTGGTACTACAATTTCGAATACCTCCAGGACATCGCCCGGGGCTACGACGGCTACGAGGACCTGATGACCACGGGATACTTCGAAACCGAACTCAAGAAGGGCGAAAGCATCATCTTCTCGGCATCGCTCGACGAAATGGGTTCGACGAAAACCATCGAAGAGGTTTTCAAAGGCTCCATCGCGCGCCGCACGCACAAGATCGACTTCATCAGTTGCCTCGAGCACTCGGCGCGCCAGTTCCTGATCCGCCGTCCGGGCAACCGCACGGAAGTGGTCTCAGGCTACCCGTGGCACGGGGTTTCGGGCCGCCAGACCTTTGTGGCGCTGCCGGGAATCACCCTGGAGCAGGACCACAAGGAGGACTGCATCGACGCGCTCGACACGATGGTGCGCGACATGCAGGACGGCATGTTCGCCGGGAACACGTCGGCCGCAGTAGCCGCAGACGCTCCCTTATGGTTTTTCTGGACCCTCCAACGGCTCGAAGCGCACATCGGGGCGAAAAAAATCTGGAAACACTACGGCGAGGCCATGAAGCAGGTGCTCGAAGCCTATAAACGGGGCATTGCGGGCCGCGTCGTACTGAACGACAACGGACTCGTATGGGCCGCATCAGACGAAGTTCCCCTCACATGGATGAACTCGGTCGTCGGCGGACGGTCCGTCACCCCGCGCAACGGCTACCAGGTAGAGGTCAACGCCCTGTGGTACAATGCCGTCTGCTATACACTCCGGCTTGCCGGCGAGGCGGACGACAAAAAATTCGTCAAGGCGTGGGAAAAACTTCCCGAGCGCACCGCGGCGTCGTTCAACGCGCTGTTCCCCCTGTCCGAAGGCTATCTGGCCGACTACGTGGGCTGCGGCGGCGCATCGACGGATATCCGCCCGAACATGATCATCGCCTGCGCGCTGCCTTACAAGATGCCCGACGAACAGATCCAACTGGAGGTGATCCGCACGGTGCGGCAGCACCTCCTGACACCGAAAGGACTGCGCACGCTCTCGCCCCGCAACCCGCTCTACAAGGGTTCGCAGGAGGGCACGCCTGCCGAACGCGACTTCGCAGGCAAAAACGGCTCGGTATGGCCGTGGCTGCTGTCGTTCTACGTCAGGGCCTGCTTCGATGTCAACGGCGACGCGTTCCTGCAGCAGGCTGAAGAAGCCCTGGCCGGATTCGACGAGGACATCCAGACCTACGGCATCGGTTCGATCGGCGAACTTTTCGACGCCGATCCCCCGTTCGCACCGCGCGGAGCCATTTCACAGGCCTGGAGCGTTGCAGCCCTGCTGGACATTCACGGCATGATCCTGGCGCGCAAGCCGGAAGAGAAGACCGAAAAGTCGGAAAAACTTTCGAAAACAGCGCATCCGAAGACTGCAAAGGCCCCAAAAAGCGTTCCTATAAAGATAGGGGCGAAAGAACCCGCCGCAAAAGCGGCGAAAACGCCCCGGAGCGAAGAAAAAACCACAAAAAAGGCGGTAAAGAAAACGACAGCGAAGAAAGGGACAGAAAAGAAGAAATAACAACGACAGCCCGGGCGCACAATGTGAAGAGGAATTGTGCCGGATGGCGAATCCCTTTCCAGGGAGGGGATTCGGAGAGAAGTCAGAGTCGGAAGCACGGCCCAAAGCCGCAGACACCCGACCGCCGATAGCGCAAAGGCCGCCGAAAATATAAATTTACAAAAAGGATAAGGTATGAGAGTTTTAATGTTCGGATGGGAGTTTCCGCCCCACATTGCGGGCGGATTGGGAACGGCCTGCTACGGAATGACCCGCGGACTGGCGCGCAACGGTGTCGACGTAACCTTCATTGTCCCGCACGCGTACGGCGACGAGGACCAGCGTTTCACGCACGTAGTGAACGCCAGCGAGGTGGAGGCCATGTACGGCTCGACGGGCAGCGGCGCGGACGATATTCTGGAAAAGATGTCCTTCATCCACATCGACTCGAACATGGTCCCCTATATCTCTCCCGAGGAGTACGAAACCTACCACGAGCAATACGTCAAATCGGGGCGTAAAACCTGGTCGACGACCGACGCCTGGAAACAGCGTTACACCTTCTCGGGCAAGTACGGCGCCAACCTCATGGAGGAGGTGGCCCGTTATGCGGTGGTCGCCGCGCAGGTAGCCAAGGACCTCGAAGGACAATTCGACGTGATCCATGCCCACGACTGGCTTACTTATTATGCCGGGATCGCCGCAAAACGCGTTTCCGGGAAACCGCTGGTGGTGCACATGCACGCCACGGAATACGACCGCAGCGGCGAGAACGTCAACTCGCAGGTTTACGCCATCGAGCGGGCCGGCATGCACGCCGCCGACCGCGTGATCGCCGTTTCGAACCTCACGCGCAATATCGTCATCAACCGCTACGGCGTTCCGGCCGAACGGGTCGTCACGGTGCACAACGCCGTGCGTTTCGCCCAGAACTGCGGCAAGACGCCCGAGCGGGGCGTCGACGACAAGATCGTTACGTTCCTGGGCCGTATCACCTACCAGAAAGGCCCCGACTACTTCGTCGAAGCGGCCGCCAAGGTCCTCAAGCGGGTTCCCAACGTACGCTTCGTGATGGCCGGTTCGGGCGATATGATGAACCACGTCATCCGCCGCGTGGCAAGGCTGGGCATCGCCGACCGTTTCCACTTCACGGGATTCCTCCGCGGCGAGGACGTACACAAGATGTTCCAACTGTCGGATGTCTACGTGATGCCCTCGGTCTCGGAACCCTTCGGCATCTCGCCGCTGGAAGCGATGCGTTCGAACGTGCCGGTGATCATCTCCAAGCAGAGCGGCGTGGCCGAGGTGCTGGATTACGCCGTGAAGGTCGACTACTGGGACGTAGACGCCCTGGCCGACGCCATTTACGGGCTGATCAAATACCCGGCCCTGTCGGACATGTTCGCCTCGAAAGGCCTCGAAGAGGTGACCAATCTCAAGTGGAACGACGCCGCGGCGAAGATCAAATCGGTTTACGAAGCCGTGATCGAAGAGAATAAAAAACAATTAAAATAGCAACCCGCATGAAAACCGTCTGTCTTTATTTTCAGGTGCACCAGCCCTGGCGTCTGAAGAAATACCGCTTCTTCAACATGGGCAAGGACCACAACTACCTGGATGACCTCATGAACCGTTCGATCATGCAGAAGGTCGCCCGCCAGTGCTACCTGCCGATGAACGCCCTGCTGCTCAAACTCATCAAGGAGAACAAAGGCAAGTTCCGCTGCTCGTTCTCGATCACGGGCATCGCCATCGAACAGTTCCGCGCCTTCGCCCCCGAGGTCCTCGATTCGTTCAAGGAACTGGCTGCGACGGGTTGCGTGGAGTTCCTCGCCGAAACCTACTCCCATTCGCTGGCCTCGCTGGCTTCGAAGGAGGATTTTACGGAGCAAGTCAAGCTGCACACGAACCTTATCAAAAAGGAATTCGGGCTGAAACCCACGGCATTCCGCAACACGGAGCTGATCTATTCGGACGAGATCGGCGAGATGGTGGCCGGCATGGGCTTCCGCACGATGCTGGCCGAAGGCGCCAAGCACGTACTGGGCTGGAAATCGCCCAACTACGTCTATGCCAACGCCATCGACCAGAAACTGCGCCTGCTGCTGCGCAACTACAAGCTCTCGGACGACATCGCCTTCCGCTTCTCCAACAAGAACTGGGACGAATGGCCCCTGACGGCGGAGAAATACGTGCAGTGGCTCGCCTCGGACGAGACGCCGGGCGAAGTCATCAACCTGTTTATGGACTACGAGACCTTCGGCGAGCATCAGACCGCCGACACGGGCATCTTCGAATTCATGCGCGCACTGCCCAAAGCGATCCTCGCCAAGAAGAACGGCCTGGAGTTCGCCACGGTGACCGAAGCCGCGAAGAAATACCAACCCGTCGCCGTGCTCCATTGCCCGCACGTGATGTCGTGGGCCGACGAGGAGCGCGACGTGACGGCATGGCTGGGCAACGAACTGCAGAACGAGGCGTTCTCGAAACTCTACGCCCAGAAAGAGAAGGTCTCGGCGCTGAAAAACCCCGATTTCGACTACGTATGGAGTTTCATGCAGACCTCCGACCATTTCTACTACATGGCTACCAAGTGGCTGTCGGACGGCGACGTACACTCCTATTTCAATCCCTACGACTCGGCTTACGACGCCTTCATCAACTACATGAACGTCCTTTCGGATTTCATCATCGAACTGGACAAGGCCGTGGCGGAAAAGGCGGCTAAAAAGCGGGCCTGAGCGCCTTGGGAACGATCTGAAACGGGTTTCTTCGGAAGCCCGTTTTTTTTATTCGCAAAACGGAGCAAAGGATGTACAGCGTATGTTTTATTTGCTTACATTTGGCGCATTGAAAATACACATGCATGAATAGCGTCTTCATCCTGCTGAACAGCCTCAACGACTGGAAACCCTACTGCGAAACCGACTCGCTGATGACCGCCACCGACTACCTCGAACACCGTTACGGAGAGCGGACTCCCAAACTGGTCATCAACCTGAGCGACGAATACGGCTACAACTCCGAGGGTTACTATTGCTCGCTGCTGGCCCAGGCCCGCGGACACCGCGTACTGCCGGGGGTCGAAACCCTCAACAAACTCGAATCGGGCGCAGGAATACGCATGAACCGCAACCTCCAGCAGCTCTGCCATCAATGGATCGAGCGCAACCGCATCACCGACGAAATCTGGCAGTTGAACATCTACTTCGGGACCTGCCGCGAGAAGGGGCTGGAGAAGATCGCCCGCTTCATCTTCGACCACTATCCCTGCCCGATCCTGCGCGTGACGATGAACAACCATGCGCGCAACCAGATCGAATCGGTGCAGGCCCTTTCGCTGCACCGGCTTTCGGAGAGCGAGCAGGACGACTTCGCAAATGCGCTCGACTGCTTCAACAAGAAGGTGTGGCGTTCGCCACGCTCGGCAAAGCCCGCACGTTACAACCTCGCCATCCTCTACGATCCCGACGAGAAATTCCCGCCCAGCGACAAGGACGCCCTCAACAAGTTCCTCGAAGTGGCCCGGAAGATGAACATCCACGCCGAACTGATCACCGAAGAGGAAGCCACGCGGCTGATGGAGTTCGACGCGCTGTTCATCCGCACCACCACGTCGCTCAACCACTACACCTACCGCCTCGCACAGCGGGCCGCGATGAACGACATCGCCGTGATCGACGATCCCGAGTCGATCATCCGCTGCACGAACAAGGTCTACCTGAGCGAGCTTTTCGAAAAGGCCCGCATCCCGGCCCCGGCCTCGCAACTGCTGTTCCGCAGCAACGAATACACCTACGAAGAGATCAGCGAACAGCTCGGCTCGCCCTTTATCCTCAAGATTCCCGACGGATCGTTCTCGGTAGGGATGCACAAGGTCTCGAACGCCGGAGAACTGCGCGCGGCGCTCGACGAAATGTTCGCCCACTCGGCCGTGCTGCTGGCCCAGGAGTTCATTCCCACGGAATTCGACTGGCGGATCGGCCTCCTGGACGGCGAGCCGCTCTTCGCCTGCAAGTATTTCATGGCCAAAGGCCACTGGCAGATTTACAACCACGCCCACGACGACACGGGACGCAACCTGTGCGGCGCCTGGGAGACCGTGCCCATCTACAAAGCCCCGCAGAAGGTGCTCGACACGGCCGTCAAAGCCGCGGCGCTGATCGGCAAGGGACTCTACGGCGTAGACCTGAAACTCATCAACGGCAAGGCCGTGGTGATCGAGATCAACGACAATCCGTCGATCGATCACGAAGTGGAGGACGCCGTACTGGGCGACGAGCTCTATTACCGCATCCTCAACCACTTCATCCACTGCCTCAACCGCCTGCACGCACAATGACGCCCGCAGTCGAAATACGCCCGGCGGCCGCCGGGGACCTCGATGCCGTGGAGGCCGTCGAACGGCGCTGCTTTCCCGCAGAGGAGGCCTTCTCGCGGCGGCAGCTGCACTACCTGCTCACGCAGGCGCAGGGGGCGAATTACGTGGCCTGCCTCAACAGCGCGGTCGTCGGTTACATTTCGCTGTTGGCGCGGCGCACGGCGGGCAACCTGCGCATCTACTCCGTGGCGGTAGACCCTGCGGCCCGCGGCTGCGGAGCCGGGCAGGCACTGATAGATGCGGCGGTTGCGCTGGCCCGGCAGCTCGGGCTGCGTGAAGTGACGCTCGAAGTGCGCACCGACAACGACGCGGCCATACGGCTCTACACCCGCAGCGGATTCCGGCCCGGGAAACTGCTGCGCGATTATTACCACGACGGCGCCGACGCCCGGCGCATGGCGCTCAGCCTTTCGCCCGGCCGCTGAGAATCGCCTCCTTGTTCGTCTCGGCCCACTCCACCAACCCGAAAATGTGCGGCAGCAGGCTCCGGCCCCGCTCCGTCAGCCTATACTCCACGCGCGGCGGAACCTCGGCATAGACCTCGCGGCTGACCACTCCGTCGGTTTCGAGCATCCGCAGCGTGACGGTCAGCATCCGGTGCGAAATGTCGCCCAGCGTGCGGTGAATCTCGCTGAAACGCATCACCCCGTTGGCATTGAGCGTCAGCAATACCAGCATCGACCACTTGTCCCCCAGGCGGCTCAGTATGTCCCGAACCGGACAGCATCCCGTAGGTATAAAATTTTCCAAACTTTTTTCCGTTTCCATTCCTTTGATTTCCAACAACGGTTACTTTTTCGTAACCTACTCATTTTTACGTGCGTACTTGTTTTAGCGCGCGGTTTATCGTATATTTGTTCACAAACGTAATAAACTTACTTAAAATAACTGTCGTTTCATTCAAAAAATTGTGACTATGGCAAAGCGAGCAGCCGTCGTGGCCGTGAATCCCGTGAACGGGATGGGCCTGTTCCAGTATCTGGAAACATTTTTCGAAAACAAAATTCCCTACACCCTCTTCGCGGTAGCCGACAGCCGCGAAATCCGCACCAATTCGGGCGTCGGCCTGACCGCCGACGATGTCATCGCCAACCTCAAAGGCCATGAAGACGAGTACGACGCCCTCGTATTTGCCTGCGGCGACGCCGTGCCGGTCTTCGCACAGCATGCCGGCGAACCCTGGAACAAGGACCTGATGGAGGTGCTGAAAACCTTCGGCGAAAAGGGAAAGCTGATGATCGGCCACTGTGCCGCAGGAATGATGTTCGGATTCGCGGGCGTCGCCGCAGGGCGGCGGGTCGCCGTACATCCGCTGGCCAAAGCCGCCGTGACGGGACCCGTCGCAACGGACGCCGCCTATGAAACCGACGGCAACTTCTTCACCGCGCAGGAGGAACACGCCATTCCGGAGATGCTCCCGAAAGTGGTCGAAGCGTTGAAATAACCGCCTGAAAAAGCCCCTCTTCCGGAGGGGCTTTTCGTTATCGCCGGACGGCGTAGTCGTAGACGAGCCGCGAGATGCGGGCGATGACGGCGGCGTTCGTCCGGTCGTCCTCGCGGGAATCCATGACGAAGACCGCTATCGAATAGCTGCACCCGTCGGGCAGGCGGACAATGCCGATATCGTTGTCGGCGACCATCACGCCCTGCGCATCGCGGAAAGCGCTGCCCGTTTTATGAGCTACGGCGACATCCGCAGGCAGCAGTCCCCGGAGTTTATCGGGACCGGTCGTCGTGCCGAACATCGTCTCCAGCAGAAAGTCCCCGTATTCGGCGGAGAGCAGTTCGCCGCGGCGGAAGCGCTCGAGCAGCCGCACGGCGGCCAGCGGCGTGGTCCAGTTGAGATACTGGTTGTCCGGACGGCGGTGCATCGTCTCCTCGTCGGCAACGATCGCCGTACGGCCGACGCCCAGCCGGGCGACGTAGCGGTTTACGGTCTTAGGTCCGCCCAGGAACCGGAAAAGCAGGTCGCAGACGTTGTTGTCGCTCTGTGCAACGCTGTAATCCAGCAGTTCCGCCGCCGTGAGTTCATAACCGCCTTCGGGGCGGGCATCACGCAGCGGCGACCAAGTATCGGAAAGCAGGTCGGAGCGCAGGACCGGGATGCGCGTCGTCAACGGAAGGCCGGCGCGGTCGAGGCTGTCGAGCAGGGCCAGCGCCTGGTGGAATTTATAGACGCTCATCGTGGGATAACGGTGCGCATTGTTCACCACGAGCGTGTCGCCGTCGCCGAACACCACGGCGACGCCCACCGTCGCGCGGACGCTGTCGGCCACAACGCGGATGTCGCGTTCGAGCGCTCCCGTACGGGCCGAAAGGGGCATAGCCGCTAGGAGACAGCAGCAGAGGGGCAAAAACCGTCTCATCGCCGTCAGCCTTTGCGCTTGTAACGCGAGGGTGAAGTTCCGGTGTGCTGCTTGAAATACTTACCGAAGAAAGACTGCGTCGAAAAATTGAGGTGGTAGGCGATCTCCTGAATGCTCATGCCCGAATATTTCAGCAGGGCTTTGGCTTCGAGGATGACCGATTCGTCGATCCACCGCGCAGCGGTCTTGCCGCTCACCTCCTTGACGACAGACGAAAGATATTTGGGCGTGATATTGAGCTGCTTGGCATAGAAGCTCACGTTGCGTTCCTTTTTGTTGTACTGTTGCAGCAGCGACATGAACTCGTCGAAAAGCACCTCGCAGCGGCCCTGCTTCATTTCGCCGGGCTGCTCGCGCTGGTTGATCTCGGTGATGATGTAGAACGCCGTCGTAAAGAGCGTGCGGATGATCTCGTGGCGGTAACGCTCCTTGTCGCTGCGCAGCATGGTTTTGATCAACTGGAACAGTTGCCGGATTTCGTCCACGTCCTGCGGCGTCACCTCCAGCACCGGGGCTTTGCCGAAGCGCATGTAGACCGGCAGCGAGGTCGAAAGGTCGATCTGTATCTCATTGACGAACGACTTGGAGAAGGCAAGGAAATAAGCCGCCGCGTTGGACGAACACTTCACCGTGCGGATGATCGAATCGGGATTGAAAAAGACGAGGGTGTTGGGTTTGACGTTGTAATTCTCCATGTCGATCGACACGGTAGCCTCGCCCGTCATCATGACAATGGCCGAAAAGCCGTCGATCGTCGCCGGATAATCGGCCGTAGTGTTGTTCTGCGCCGAAAGCGCCGCGATGACCAGATCGTCCGAGAGGTAAAAGACATCGCTCATCTCCTTCTTGATGCGGGAGATGGAGACTTTGCGCAGGCTTTCGCGTCCTTCGCCACGCGTCGCTTTGCCGTTATCCGCCATATCGTCGTAGTTTTTCCGACAAAAGTAACAATTACCGCTTAAAATCGCAAGCGCGGGAGATAAAAAACTTATTCCCGCTGCCGGGCGCACATCACGCGCAGGCCGCCGGCGAGACACTCGATATGCAACGGGAATTCGGCGCCCTTCTGCCCGTCGACATCCGTCGGTTCGTTGACCGACGAACGGATGTCGATCGTCCGCACCTGCAGGTGGCGCACGATTTTCGGACTGCCGCCCGCCAGGTAACGGCACATGGCCAGCGTCGAGCGGAAGAAGTTTTTCTTCTCCAACAGCAGGCAGTCGAACAGTCCGTCGCGTATCGACGAACGCCGCGCCAGGTGGAACCCGCCTGCGGTCTCGCCGTTGAAAATCAACACCATCAGCGACCGCAGATCGAACCGTTCGCCGTCGGCGACAATCTCCAGCGGCACGGCGTGCATCGAACGGAACTCCTTGATTCCTTCGATGATATAGGCCAATTTACCGATCCGGTGTTTGCGTTTGTCGGGCGTATGCTGGGACGTGGTGGTGAAGATGCCGAACGAAAAGATATTGACGAAATAGAGCCCGTTCACCCGGCCTACGTCGACCCGGTCCACGGCCCCCGAAGCGATCTGCCGCGCCGCTTCGAGCGGTTCGCACGACATGCCGATCGCGCGGGCGAAATCGTTGGCCGTACCGGCGGGAATCACCCCGAGCGGAATGTCCAGCCCCTTACGTTTCATGGCGTTGACCACGTAGTTGACCGTGCCGTCGCCGCCTGCGACGACCATCAGCCCGATCGTCTCGTTCCCGTCGAACGGATTGACCGTGAAATCGATCGGCTGCGGCGTGATTTCGTATCCGTAAGCCTGGAAAATCGTACTGATGCACCCGACATTGCGGGCGATCTTTCCTTTGCCCGACCCGGGATTGTAGAGAAATACCGCTGTTTTCATGATCTCATTATTTCATAACCAGCGCTTCCATCGCCGGCGAAACATATTCTTCGTATTCGTCCTCCCCGGCCCCGGCCAGGATAAAGTAAGCCTTCACGCCCGGCATCCGGCCGACAGCCGCCAGCGCATCGTCGGCGCCCATCGCCAGGAACATCGTCCCCATGGCGTCGGCCTCGGCGCAGGTCGGGGCAACGACGGTCACCGACAGCAGGCGCGAAAGGGCGCTGCGGCCCGTACGCGGGTCGATGGTATGAGCGACCTTGTTGCCCTCCTTGTCGAGGTAGAAACGACGATAGTTACCCGAGGTGGCCATTCCTCCGCCGGTCATCTGAATCCGTTTCTGGAGGTATTCGCCGTTCGACATATTGCCGTCGAAGGGCGTTTCGACGCCGATGCGCCACGCCTGCCCCTGACGGTTGACGCCCCGGCAGCGGACCTCGCCGCCGATATCGACGATATAGTTTTCGGCGCCGTATTTTTCGACCAGCGCCGCCAGCAGGTCGACCGTATAACCTTTGGCCACGGAGTTGAAATCGAGCTGCACGCGCGGGTCGTCCTTGACCAGCCGTCCGCCCGCTACGCGCACTTTTTCACGCCCCACGAACTCGAGGATCGAATCGATGTTCGGATGCTCGGTGCGTTCCTTCCCGGCGAAGCCCCACGCCTCGACCAGCGGTTTGACGGTCACGTCGTAGCGTCCGTCGCTCAGGGCCCCGATGCTGTCGGCCAGGTGCAGGTTAAAGGCGATATGCCGGTCGACGGTGTCGGTTTCGTTGCGGTTCAGGCGGCTCAGCAGCGACATCGGATCGTAGATCGACATCGACGCCTTGGCCTCGCGGTCCAGCTCCATGACGGCCGCATAAAGCTCCTGCGACGAGACGCCCTTGACATCGGCCACCACATGCAGCGTCGTGCCGAGCATCACCCCGTCGACAACGGTGAAATCCGGCCGGCCCGCGCAGCCGCACAGCACCGCTGCGACAAACGCGGCAAAAGCCCAGCGCATACCCGTTTTCTCCATAATTTTCACTTGTTTAGCGGCAAAAATACGATTTTCCCTGTTAACTTGTCGTTTTTCGGCCTCCAAAGGTAAATAATTTTCATTTTTCAATGTATAATTCTCAATTATTTCATACCTTTGCCGAACGCTCTGGCGTTATCCACGGTAAGGGGGATGCGTCGTAGAGTGGAACGTAAATAAATTTTACACAATGGCTTATTTAACAGCTGAGAAAAAGCAGGAGCTTTTCGGCCAGTACGGCAAGTCTAACACCGACACGGGTTCGCCCGAAAGTCAGATCGCGTTGTTTTCCTACCGTATCAGCCACCTTACGGAACACCTCAAAAGCAACAAGCACGACTTCGGAACCCAGCGCGCACTGCTGCGCCTGGTCGGCAAGCGCCGCGCGTTGCTGGAGTACCTGAAGGAGATCGACATCGAGCGCTACCGCGCAATCGTGAAGACGCTCAACCTCCGTAAGTAATCCCGAGGAAGAAATGAAGGCAAGGCCCGAGAGGTGTTGCCTTCATTTTCGTTGCTGAAACAATTTGAAAACACTATAGGTTTAATTTTTTATGGAAGAAAAGAAGCTGTACAACGCAGTCCGCAAGATCATTACGCTGGCCGACGGTCGCCAGATCGAGATCGAAACGGGCAAACTGGCCAAACAGGCCGACGGCTCGGTCGTCGTCAAGATGGGCGACACGATGCTGCTCGGAACCGTCGTGGCCGCAAAGGATGCAAAACCCGACACCGACTTTATGCCTCTCCAGGTCGAATACAAGGAGAAGTACGCCTCCGTAGGCCGCTACCCCGGAGGTTTCATGAAACGCGAAGGCAAGGCCAATGACAGCGAGGTGCTCGTCGCCCGCCTGATCGACCGCGCACTCCGCCCGCTGTTCCCCGCGGATTACCACGCCGAAGTTTACGTAACGGTCAACCTCATTTCGGCGGACAAGGATATTCAGCCCGACGCACTGGCCGGCCTGGCCGCTTCGGCAGCACTCGCCGTATCGGACATTCCGTTCGGCGGCCCCATTTCGGAGGTTCGCGTAGCCCGCATCGACGGGCAGTACGTCATCAACCCCAACTACTCGGATATGGCGAACGTCGACCTGGACATCATGGTCGGCGGTACGATCGACAACATCCTGATGGTCGAGGGCGAGATGAAGGAGGTTTCGGAAGAGGTGATGCTCGGCGCCATCAAATTCGCGCATGAGGAGATCAAGAAGCACTGCGCCGTACAGATCGAACTTTCGAAGGAACTGGGCAAGGACGTAAAACGCACCTACTGCCACGAGGTCAACGACGAAGAACTGCGCCAGACGATCATCAAGGAGCTCTACGACAAGGCTTACGCCATCGCTACGAGCGGCACGATGAAGCACGAGCGCGAAGACAAGTTCAACGCCCTCGAAGCCGAGTTCGCAGCCCGCTACTCGGAAGAGGAACTGGTGGAGAAAGCTCCGCTGATCCACAAATACTTCCACGACGACGTACAGAAGAAGGCCATGCGCAACATGGTCCTCGATCTGGGCCAGCGTCTCGACGGCCGCAAGACCGACGAAATCCGCCCGATCTGGTGCGAGGTGGGCTACCTGCCCGCGGCCCACGGCTCGGCGATCTTCACCCGCGGTGAAACGCAGTCGCTGACGACCGTAACGCTCGGCACGAAACTCGACGAAAAGGTCAAGGACGAAGTGCTCGTACAGGGAACCGAGAAATTCGTGCTCCACTATAACTTCCCGCCCTTCTCGACGGGCGAAGCCAAGGCCGCCCGCGGTCTGAGCCGCCGCGAGATCGGCCACGGCCACCTGGCATGGCGCGCCCTGAAACCGATGATCCCGATGGGCGAGGACAACCCCTACGCCGTACGTGTCGTATCGGACATCCTCGAATCGAACGGTTCGTCGTCGATGGCTACGGTTTGCGCCGGAACCCTCGCACTGATGGACGCCGGCGTGAAACTCAAGAAGCCCGTATCGGGTATCGCCATGGGCCTGATCTCGGATTCCGAAACCGGCAAATGGGCCGTGCTGTCGGACATCCTGGGCGATGAGGATCACCTGGGCGACATGGACTTCAAGGTGACGGGAACCAAGGACGGTATCACCGCCACGCAGATGGATATCAAGGTCGACGGCCTCTCGTACGAGGTGCTGGCCGCCGCACTGGAGCAGGCCCGCAAAGGCCGCATGCACATCCTCGGCAAGATCACCGAGTGCATCGCCGAGCCGCGCGAGGACTACAAGCCCTGCGTACCGCGCATCGTACAGATCGTCATTCCGCAGGATATGATCGGTCCGGTTATCGGCCCGGGCGGAAAGGTGATCCAGGACATCCAGAAGACCACCAACACGACCATCACCATCACGGAGGTGGACAACAAGGGTATCGTAGATATCTTCGGCATCGACAAGGAGGCTCTCGACGGAGCGCTGGCCCGCATCAAGGCCATCGTAGCCATTCCCGAAGTAGGCGAGACCTACCACGGCAAGGTCCGTTCGATCGTCGCATTCGGCGCATTCGTCGAGATCATGCCGGGCAAGGACGCCCTGCTCCACATCTCGGAGATCGACTACAAGCGTTTCGAGACCATGGAGGAGACGGGTCTGAAAGAGGGTGACGAGATTGACGTGAAGCTGATCGGCGTAGACCCCAAGACCAACAAACTCAAGCTGTCGCGCAAGGCGCTGCTGCCTAAACCCGAAGGGTATGTGGAGCGTGAACGCCGTCCGCGTCCCGAGCGCGGAGACCGTGGCGAACGCCGCGAGCGCGGCGAGCGTCGGGAGCGTCCTGAACACAAGGAAGAGTAAAATGGCTGTAAATGTGGATATTTCGGACGAAAAGCTGTTCTTTTTTCCGTCCGGGATATTGCAGAATTAGCAAGAGTTTTCTATATTTGCGCTGTTCGGAGGTCCTGAATGGAGGCGTCAAGCCCCGGAAGCAGGACTGCACGAACGAAAAACGAGAGGCAAACAATTAAAAATAAACACATTAACTTTTACCTATTATGAAAAACTTAATGAAATTGAGCGTTGTGCTCGTGGCTGCCGCACTGGCATTCTCGAGCTGTAACTGCTTCAAGAAGATGGCGAAGAACCGGGACGACATCAAGCTGACGGTCACCCCCGAAATTCTGACGCTGAACAACGGCATCGTTGCCGCCGACATCAATGTTACCTTCCCCGTGGAGTATTTCAACAAGAAGGCCATCATCAAAGTTACCCCCGTCATCGTATTCGAAGGCGGCGAAGTAGCCGGCGCCACCAAATATTACCAGGGTTCGAAGGTGGACGAGAACTATGCAGTCGTAGACATGAGCAACGGCGGCAATTTTACGCAGCACGTTGAGTTCCCGTACGATCCCCGCATGGACCAGTGCGCCCTGCAGCTCCGCGCCGAGATCAAGTGCCCGAAAGGCAAGGCCAAGGAGTTCGTGCTCGTGAACCTGAACACCGGAGCCATTCCCACCAAGGAGCAGGCTGCCGTGCTGGCCGGCAACGACGCCGCTGCCAAGGCTGCCATCAACAAGGAATTCGGCCTGACGGTAGCTTACGGTCTGAACACCCTGCAGAAGGACCTCAAGTACGGCGACCTGATGGATCAGATGGCCAACAACTACAAGAAGGTGACGACGGTAGTCGACAAGACCGACCTGCTCTACGCCATCAACTCGTCGGTTGTGACGAAGAAGAACGAGAAGAACGCCAACCTCGGCGCATTCAAGGAGAACGTAGACAAGAACCTCACGAACGACCGCGCTACGCAGAACATCGCCGTGAAGGGTTACGCTTCGCCCGACGGTCCGGTGAAGTTCAACGACAAACTCTCGAAGTCGCGTAGCGAATCGGGTAAGAAAGTCGTTGCCAAACTGCTCAAGGATGCAGGCCTGGATATCGACGCTGCCGCTTACGGCGAAGACTGGGACGGTTTCAAGGAACTGGTCGAGAAGTCGGACATCAAAGACAAGAACCTCATTCTCCAGGTGCTGAGCCTCTACAACTCGCCCGCAGAGCGTGAGACCGAGATCAAGAACATGTCGAGCGTATTCAACGAACTGAAGAAGGACATCCTTCCCGAACTGCGTCGCTCGCAGATCGTCAACAGCACCGACCTCCAGGGTCTGACCGACGCTGAGATCATGGCCGCTTACCGCAACGGCGGCAACCTGACGGTAGAGCAGTATCTCTATGCCGCACAGGAGCTGGCTAACGGCGCTGAGGAGCAGGTTGCTATCCTGACCGCCGCTTCGAAGAAGTTCAACGACGCCCGTGTATGGAACAACCTCGGCGTTGCCCAGACGCAGGCCGGCGACAAGGCTGCTGCCCTGAAGTCGTTCGAGAAGGCTGCCAAGCTGGATTCGTCGAAGGAGCTCAGCAAGAACCTGCTGCTCGCCAACCTGGCTAACGGCAACACCGCCGAGGCCAAGAAGTACGCTGCCGCTGCCGACGCTCAGGCCAAGGCTGCCATGGCTGCTGCCGAAGGCGATTACAAGGCTGCTGCCAAGAACCTCGAGGGTTACAACGAGGCTATCGCCCTGGTTCAGTCGAACGACCTGGCCGGCGCCAAGAAGGCCATCGCCAAGGACAACTCGGCTGACGCCGACTACCTGCGTGCCGTTATCGCCGCTAAGGAAGGCGACCTGAAGGCTGCAGAGGCTCAGTTGAAGAGCGCTGTTTCGAAGAACCCCGCGCTGGCTCAGAAGGCCGCTAAGGACATCAACCTGAAGGCACTGAAGAAGTAATCAGCTTCTCCCGATAAAAAAGAGTCTGGCCGTTTACGGTTCAGGCTCTTTTTTTGCATCTCATCCGGCGTGCCCTGCAACAAATGCGCGGGCGGGAACGTTGTAACTGTAAAAAGCGGCTCCGGCGTATGTTCCGACAACAACGGTTCACGGCGGACACCGGTTAAAATAATTGATCCGGAAGCGATGCGGGATCGAATAATTTTTCTAATTTTGTAAAAAACACGATCGTATGGAATACGCCAACCATCTCAAAGAATACGCCCCGGCCGGGAGTGCAGCTCAAGTCGACGAAGAAGTCGCCCGCATCCGCAAGGTCGCCGAGGCCCGCAACCACAACACCGAAGTTTACAAACTCTGCTATTCGGCCATCGACATCACGACCCTGTCGTGCAACGATTCGGTGACCTCCGTCACGGAGTTCGCCCGCAAGACCGTGGAGTTCTACCAGAAATATCCCCACATTCCCAATGTGGCTTCGATCTGCATCTATCCTTCGTTCGTCGAGACTGTCGGGCTGGCTGTGGACGGCACGCCGATGAAGATCACGAGCGTCGGCGGCGGATTCCCCGCGGCGCAGACCTTCCTCGAAGTGAAGGCCCTCGAAGTGGCTATGGCCGTGGAGAACGGCGCCGACGAAGTGGACATCGTCCTCAACGTAGGCCGCATGCTCACGGGCGAATACGACGAGGCCGCCAACGAAGTGGAGGTAATCCGCACGGAGATGGACGAGGATGTGGTCCTGAAGGTGATCATCGAGTCGGGAGCGCTGAAAACGCCCGACCTGATCCGCAAGGCATCGTTGCTTTCGATGTTCGCAGGAGCCGATTTCGTGAAGACCTCGACGGGCAAGATCGACGTGGCGGCAACGCCCGAAGCCGCCGTAGTGATGTGCCAGGCAATCCGGGACTATTACGCCAAAACGGGCCGCAAGGTCGGTTTCAAGGCCGCAGGCGGCGTCCGTACGGCCCAGGATGCCGCGCTCTACTACACGATCGTCGAGGAGATTCTCGGCAAGGAGTGGCTCACGCCGGACCTGTTCCGCATCGGCGCCTCCTCGGCCGCAAACAACATCCTCTCGGCTATCGAAGGCGTGGAGATCAAGTATTTCTAGGCGGCCCGAAAGCCCCGAAAACGGTATGCAGCAGCCCTGTCGGGCTGCTGTTTTTCATATCCGGGAGGTCCCGGAACGAAAAAAGCCGAAGATTTAAAATATCCGGGCCGCCGGATCGTCTGCATAAGTAGAAAGCAGCGGCAATGACAGCACAAAAACGAAAGATCGTACTTTACACCTTCGACTGCTCCGGATGCGGTTACTGCACCGAAGTCTGCGGCAGCGGGGTCCTCAAGCTGGTCGACAACGGCACATGCCGCTTCGTCAACGTCGCAGACGCTTCGCGCTGCACGGAATGCGGACGGTGCGAACGGCGATGCCCGAACAATGCGATTTTACTTAAACCGAACAATACGATGAAAGAAAAACTGAAAATTGCAGGATACGCCCTGGGAGGCGTGGCCCTGCTCGCCCTGGGCGTCGCCGTGACCATGTGGCTGTGGAATGCGCTGATTCCCGAGATCGTGGGCTGGAAAGCCATCAACTACTGGCAATCGCTGGGCCTGCTGGTACTGCTGCGGCTGCTCTTCGGGCATTTCGGACACTTCGGCCGCGGAGGTTTCGGCCGTCCGCACATGTCGCGCCGGGAGCACCGCCACCTGCACGAGGCGATGCGGGGCATGTCGCACAGCGAAAAGCGGGAGTTCATCCGCCGCCGGATGCGGGAATTATGCGAACGGGAACAGTCCGCAGATGACGCCGCAGCACAATAATCCCACGGAGGTATTCGAAAATTACCGCCGGCAGTTGCGGGCCTTTATTTCGCGGCGCGTGGACTCCGAAGCGGAAAGCGAAGACATCCTGCAGGAGGTTTTCATGCGCTTCGTACAGACCGACACGGTGAATCCCATCGGGCAGGTCGCGGCATGGCTCTTCCGCACGGCCCGCAACCGCATCATCGACCACGGCCGTAAACGCCGCGAGGAACGAATGCCCCAACTCCGCGACCCGGATGACGAGAGCGGATTCGTCAGCGAGATCACGGCCCTGCTGGCCGACGACAGCAGTTCGCCCGAAATGGAGTACCTCCGCGCACTGGTCTGGGAAGAGGTCGAGAAGGCGCTGAGCGAACTGCCCGCCGCCCAGCGCGACGTATTCTGCCTGACTGAAATGGAAGGGTTCACCTTCCGGGAACTCGCCGAAGACACGGGCATTCCGGTGGCGACCCTGCTGTCGCGCAAACATTATGCGGTAAAATACCTCCGCAGCCGGTTAGCGGAAATCTACGAGGCTTTCCTCACGGACTGAGCCTTCCAGACCACGCAAAACAGCGGCCCCACACGGGGGCCGCTGTTTCAGACTGCAAAAGGTTTTCAGATCGAATCCCGGACTCCGACGGCAAGCGAATCGACCGCTGCCGGAAGCGCGGGCTCAGCGACGACAGCCGCCGCCGGAGCGTCGGGCTGTTCCCCGCGCAGGACCATCGACCGGAAATTGTCGCGCCGGAGGACCACGACGACAATAATGGCGATTACCGCCACGGCCACGATAATACCGATCAGTTTCTTAATCATTGCTATCCGGTTCGTTTAAGATCCCGATGGCGCGCATGACGACATTGTCCACCGGGAAGATATTTACGTAGAAACCATTGTCTTCCAGCGCCGTATTGCGGCCTATATAGGCCCTAAGCTGGGCTTCGATCAGTTTCCGGGAACGGGCGATGTCTGCCGGACGCGGCGCAACGCCCTTCCGGGCGGCATAGCGGACGAAATCTTCCACAAGGGTTTTATCGCTGTCGAGCAATGCCTGCAACTCGTCGATCGTCTTCACCGCGTTGAGCGCCTCGCGGTGACGGTCGGCATACTCGATCGTATAGCGGTAAAGGATATTGCGGCCCGCCACCTCGACGAAATACTTCGTCACGTCGGTCGTGTCGGCCGGGATGAATACGTCCGGCATGATACCGCCACCACCGTATACGACCTTTCCGCCCGGAGTCACCCGTTTGAGCGAATCGGCAAAATGGATGCTGTCGGCCGAGAAAAACTCGTTGTTCTTATAGCGGTTATAAAGGTCCTCTTCGTAGTCGGCG
The DNA here is from genome assembly GCF_018362775.1 of Alistipes montrealensis. GTDB lineage: Bacteria > Bacteroidota > Bacteroidia > Bacteroidales > Rikenellaceae > Alistipes > Alistipes montrealensis. The sequence continues at coordinate 692,973 of NZ_JAGYXY010000002.1, read as the reverse complement.
TCATCGCCGATCGTGTAGGGTTTCTGGATCGAACGGCCCGTCGGGGTATAGTAACGCGCCGTCGTCAGCCGCAGGGCCGAACCGTCGCTGTAAGGTATCTGGCGCTGCACGAGGCCTTTGCCGAACGAACGGCGTCCGACAATCGTACCCCGGTCGTTATCCTGCAACGCTCCGGCAAGAATTTCGCTCGACGAGGCGCTTCCTTCGTCGATCAGCACCACGACCTCCATATCCTGCGCCTTGCCTTTGCCGTCGGCGTATTCGCGCACCTGCTTGTGGTGACGGTCTTCGGTATAGACGATCAGTTGGCCCTCGTGCAGGAACTCGTTGGCCACGGCGATCGCCTGGTCGAGGAAGCCGCCCGAGTTGCCCCTCAGGTCGAAGATCAGCTTCGTCACACCCTCGGCGCGCAGCGAGGCGAGAGCCCGGTCGAGCTCGTCGAACGTACTGCGGGCAAACTGCCCCAACTTGACGTACCCTACGCCGTCGGCGATGCGGAAAGCCGATTCGATACTCTTGATCGGAATCACGCCGCGCACGACATCGACCTCGACCAGGTCGGAGATACCCTGCCGTTCGAGGCCCAGGTGAACCGTCGTACCGCGCGGGCCGCGCAGTTTCTTGACGACATTGTACTGGGGAATCTTGCGTCCGGCGACAAGCGAATCGTCGATCTCGATGATCCGGTCGCCGGCCTTGATCCCGGCCTTGTCGCTCGGACCCTGGGGAATGACATTCAGCACGATGACCGTGTCGGTAGCCATGTTAAAGACCACACCGATACCGTCGAACTCCCCTTCGAGGGGTTCGTTCAGGGCCTGCATCTCCGAAACGGGAATATAGACCGAGTGGGGATCGAGCTCCTTGACCAGCATCGGGATGACGTGCTCGGCCAGCGAATCCATCGACACCGAATCGACATACTGGTTCTCGATCAGCGAGAGCGTATAGGAGAGTTTGTTGTTGGGCAGCGCCATGCGGCTGAGCATGCCCTTGAGCTGCGAGGTCGTGGTATTGCGGCCCAGATACTGGCCCAGCAACAGGCCCAGAACCACCCCCGCGGCCAGCAGCAGCGGGAAGAGGATGGTATGTTTCGAGTTTTTATACATCATATTATGGCATTCCGGACGCCGGTTCCGTATTTAATATTCCGCAACGACATCAGGTCATCAGGGTTTCGGCTTGTTTTTGAAAGTGTACGTCAGGCCCACGCTCAACAATGTACGGACCTGCACATCGGGATTCTGCGACCGGTTGTAATAAAGCTGGAAATTTAACGTTGTGGCGAGGTATTTTGTTGCCTTGATGTCGAGTATATTTTCCCAGCGCACCGTAGGATGGATCGGCAGACGGGGTTTGTCCTTGATATTTTTGTCGCCGGCCGCCCATTTGTCGTACGCTTCCAGGTACTCGGTGTAATCGCCGATCTTGTTCTTCTGGCCGATGTCGGTGATCCAGCCGTAGAAGGAGAAAATCGTCGTACGATAACGCAGGTAGCCCGTTTTGCCGAACGTACGGTCGAAACCGATTTCGATCGACGAACCACCCTCGTATTTCGAAGTCTTGTCGGGATCCTCGATACCGTAGGGATAGGCCGGCTTGATCTCCTTGCCGTCACCATCCACCTGCCGCATACGAATCCAGTCGCTTTCGGCAAAGGTGGCATTCAGGGCGAGCGGGGACATGTTGACCGTAATGGGGAATTTCTTTTGGGGACTCTTATAGGTGATACCCAGCGAAACATCGAGGTAACCCGGGGTCATAAATTTACTCTTGAGATGCTTCTTCTCCTGTTCTGAGCGCGATTTGTAACCGTTGACAAACTGGCTACGGAATTGCAGGATCGAACCGTAAGACCAGTTCTTCGCCATTTCGAAGGCAGGGTTGATCCAGATGACAAGCTCGTCTTGGTTCTTGAACCACACGCCTTCGCTGTCCATGATCTTGTTCCCGCTCTCGTCGACCATCGGCTTGCCGTCCTGGTCCAGACGCTGCGTCTCGACCTTCATGCGGTTGTAGCCCAGCTTGGCATTGAACTTGGTTTCGATCGAGAAGAGGTTTTTCTTGAAGATATGGCGCAGGCTGAAAGTCGCCGTCAGCGCGATGGAATTATCACCGCCCGAGACCGAAATCCAGGGGTCGTTGTACGAGGTCAGCGATCCCTGCAGGCCGCCGCCGAATTCGAGGTAGTTGCGCTCCTTGCGGATCGCGGCACGCTCGGCCTTGTAGCGGGCCAGACTGAAATAATCGGCATCGACAGAGGTGGATTTAAGCCGGTCGCGGAAAGTCACGCTCTGCTGTTCGGCGTTGACTTCGTCGATGGAAATCTGCGCCGAAGCCGGGACCGACATCGTCAGGATCGGCGCCAACGCGAGAATCAGGTAAAAATGTTTCATAGCGAAGCGATTGTATTTGATTTTCAATCTACAAATTTATGAATTTATTTACAAAATCTTTAACTTTGTCTGAAAGTTAAACGGAAAGGACCAACTATGAAATATTTCGGAGCACATGTAAGCGCATCGGGCGGCGTACAGAACGCCCCCGTCAACGCACACAATATCGGAGCCACGGGCTTCGCCCTGTTTACCAAGAACCAGCGCCAATGGGTTGCCAAGCCGCTTTCTGCGGGTGAGATCGACGCCTTCCGCAAGGCGTGCGAACAATACGGCTACACCCCGGCGCAGATACTGCCCCACGACTCGTACCTGATCAACCTCGGACATCCCGAAGAGGAGCCGCTCGAAAAATCGCGCGCAGCGTTCCTCGACGAGATGCAGCGCTGCGAACTGCTGGGCCTCGACCGCCTGAATTTCCACCCCGGCAGCCACCTGCAACAGATCACCGAGCAGGAGAGTCTCGACCGGATCGCCGAGTCGATCAATATCGCGCTCGACAAGACAAGCGGCGTAACGGCCGTGATCGAGAATACCGCGGGGCAGGGTTCGAACCTCGGATTCCGCTTCGAGCACCTGGCCTACCTGATCGACCGGGTGGAGGACAAATCGCGCGTGGGCGTCTGCATCGACACCTGCCACGCCTTCGCGGCAGGATATGACCTTCGGACCCGGGAAGCGTGCGACGCTACGTTCGCCGAACTGGAACGCGTCGTCGGATTCCGATACCTGAAAGGCATGCACCTGAACGACGCTATGAAAATCCTGGGGAGCCGCGTCGACCGCCACACGCCGCTGGGCGAAGGCATGATCGGCATGGAGTGCTTCCGTTACATCGCCGGGGACAAGCGCTTCGACGGAATTCCGCTGATCCTCGAAACACCCGACGAGGCGCGCTGGAACGAGGAGATCGCCCAGCTCAAATCATTCGCCGGGGAGGCATAAAAAAGGGAGGCTTCGGAAAGCCTCCCTATCTTTTTACAACCGGTCCAGGCAGGAGCGGATAATCGCCGCGCTTTCACGCACTTCGTCCTCCGAAATCGTAAGGGGCGGCGAGATGCGGAATGCCGTGTCGCAGAACAGAAACCAGTCGCTCAGGATACCCTCTTCCTTGAAAAGTTCCATGATGCGGTAGAGCTTTCCCGATTCACCCAGCTCGACGGCCAGCAACAGCCCCGAACGGCGAATCTCCCGCACGGCGGGATGGTCCGCAAGCAGGCGCTCGTAAAGCGCACCCTTCGCTTCGACCGTCTCAACCACGCGATTGTCGAGCAAATAGTTCAGCGCCGCAAGTCCCGCCGCACAGCAGACCGGATGCCCGCCGAAGGTGGTAATATGCCCCAGCACGGGGTTGTCCTGCAATGTGTCCATCACTTCATGCCGGGAGACGAACGCCCCGAGGGGCATTCCCCCGCCGAAGGCTTTGGCCAGGCACACGATGTCGGGCGTAACGCCGTATTTGAGCATGGCGAAAAGTTCGCCCGTGCGGCCCATGCCGGTCTGTATTTCATCGAAGATCAGCAGCGCGCCGACTTCGTCGCAGCGCCTGCGCAGCGCCTCCAGATAACCCGCGCGGGGCGGACGGACGCCGGCTTCGCCCTGCACCGGCTCGGCCAGGACGCAGGCCGTGCGGCGTGTGATGCGACTCAGGTCATCGAAATCATTAAAAGAAATCGCCTGCACGTCGGGCAGCAGGGGCCGGAACGCCCCTTTCCACTCCTCGCCTTCGGGAGCACCCATAACGCTCATCGCGCCGTGCGTCGAGCCGTGGTAGGCACGGCGCATGGAGACGATCTCCGTCCGCCCGGTGAAGCGCTTCGCCAGTTTCAAAGCCCCTTCGACCGCCTCGGCGCCCGAATTGACGAAGTAAACGCATTCGAGCGGTGCGGGCAGCAGCGAAGCGACCTTGGCGGCATACTCCACTTGCGGCGTCTCGACCAATTCGCCGTAGACCATCACATGCATATAGCGCGCAGCCTGCTCCTGCACGGCCCGCACCACGGCAGGATTGCAGTGCCCGGCGTTACTCACCGAAACCCCGGCCACCAGGTCGAAATAGCGTTTACCCCCGGGCGTATAGAAAAACGAGCCTTCGGCACGTGCGACCTCCACCAGCATCGGCGAAGGCGAAGTCTGGGCGACATGCGCGAGAAATTGTTTACGCAGGATATTATTCATTTTCACCGAATTTCCTTTTTAAAATCGCATTCGCGTCCTTCACGCTGCGCCGCATCCAGCCATACAGGACTTCGGCCTGTTCGGAGGGCGTCATCTGCCAGCCGTCGACCGTGATGCGCATCCGCTCGGAAAGCATGTAAATCAGGATCGCCGCCGAGGCCGAAACGTTCAGGCTCTCGACCATGCCGCACATCGGGATGCGCAGGAACTCATCGGCCGAGGCGATCACCTCGTCGGAAATTCCGGCGTGCTCCGTCCCGAAGACCAGTGCGAAAGGCCCCCGTCCGACATCGAACGTCTCGGGCGTTACATCCTCGCGGTGGGGCGTAGTGGCCACGATACGGTAGCCTGCCCCCTTCAGAGCGGCGACGGCCTCGCTTGTCGAGGCGTGGCGGCACACGTCGACCCACTGGTCCGTGCCGCGCGCAATGTCGGGGTTGGGTTCGAACCGGCAGAGCGCCTCCACGGTATGCATCTCCTGCACGCCGAACGCTTCGCAATGGCGGATCAGCGCCGCGGCGTTCTGCCCGTGGTACATGTTCTCGGCCAGCACGGTCATATAGCGCGTACGCATGGAGACCGTCTTCCTCAAAACGGCATACCGCTCCGGCGTCATAAACCCGGCGAGGCAGGCAATGCGTTCGGCGTAGCGCACAGCATCAGGCCCGAAATCGAAGGCCGTTTCCGGAGAGTCGTTATTTGCGGTATTTTTCATCATCGTCGAGGATTTTCAGGTAACTCTCATAGCGCGGCCAGGCAATTTCACCCGCTTTCACAGCTTCGGCCACCGCACAGCCCGGTTCGTGGGTGTGGGTGCAGTTGTAAAACCGGCAGGCAGGCGCAACACGCATCATCTCGGGAAAATAGTGCCACAACTCGGCCTCGTCGATGTCGATCAGCCCGAAGCCCTTGATGCCCGGCGTGTCGATCACTGCGCCGCCTCCGGCCAGCGGATACATCGTCGAGAAGGTCGTCGTGTGGCGGCCTTTGTGGTGACTCTCGGAGATTTCGCCCGTACGGATGTCCAATGCAGGGTCGATGCACTGGATCAGCGTCGACTTCCCGACGCCCGAATTTCCCGAAACGAGGGTCGTGCGGCCCGCGAGCAGTTCACGCACCGCCTCCACGCCCCGGCCCTCCGTGGCCGAAACTTCCAGCACCCGGTAACCGGCGCCCTCGTAGACCGCGCGGAACTCCGCAACGGCCTCGGCATCCTGCAGGTCGATCTTCGACAGGAGGATCGTCACGGGGACTTTATAGGCCTCGCAGGTCACCAGGAAACGATCCACGAACTCCGTGGGCGTCTCGGGCGAACGCAGCGACGCCATCAGCAACGCCTGATCGACGTTGGCGGCGATGATATGCGACTCTTTCGAGAGGTTCGAAGCCCGGCGGATCACGTAGTTGCGCCGCGGCACGATGTCGGCGATCACATAGTCGCCCCCGTCGTCTGCCTCGCATACCACCTCGTCGCCCACGACCACCGGATTGGTCGAACGCACCCCTTTCAGGCGCAGTTTACCCCGGATACGGCAGCGTACGGGCGTGCCGTCGTGCAACACGTCGTACCAACTGCCCGTCGCCCGGACCACTGTGGCCGTAAACTTCTTATCCATCGGCTGTCGTTTTTTCTTCCCGCCGGGGAACCTGCTCGCCGACCCACTCCAGAAAAGGAAAAATGGATTCGGAGAGCCGCTTGACGGGTTTATAGCTTTTCGAATGTTCGATCGTCTCCGGCCCCACAAGGCAATAGTCCTCGTTCAGCGTATCGAAGGCCGAGAAGAGCGCGCTCAATATGAGCAGGTACTTCAAAACCGATACCGCAACGCCCAGCACCGTATCGGCAATGCCCAACCCTGCAAAGTGGAACACCTTGCGCACCAGCCTCGCGGCGATGGCAACGACGAGCACGACGACGACCAACACCGTGACGAAGCCGCCCGCAGCGGCCACGTCGGCATCGAGCCGCATCCATTCGCCGACCTGCGCACCGAAACGCGCAGCGAGCCAGATGCCCGCCACAATCCCGGCAAGGGAGCATATCTGCACGATGAATCCCTGGCGCCATCCGTTCCAGACGGCCAGTACCAGTACGAGGCAAACGATTAAATCAAGTGTATTCAAAAAGCCGTTTCAAATTAGCTCCGTAAAGATACAAATTTTAAAGAAACAGCCCAAAAAAAGCATACAATGAACGATTAAGCGCAATCCATATAAATATAGGTATATTGCGTTAACGGATTACATCGCGCAGGTTAACACTCAGCGCATTACAGATGCTACAGATGGTCTTTACAGTAAGATTAGTCCGTCCGGCCTCGATACGGCTCAGATTGGATCGTTCCATGTCACACCGGTAAGCCAACTCCTGTACGGTCAGCTTACGCTCCTTCCTCAACTCCTTGATCCTCGTAGAGATATAAAGGATTTCTTCCTGATAATTCATTCCCATTTCAAAAATTTGGACAAAAATTTTGTTGTGCAAATTTTTATATATATATTTGCACCATGCGTATCATATATGATACCATCAAAAAAGAGGGTCATACTGATAACAAATTGAAAACTAAATACAAACACATTATCATCTCAATTACTTTTTACTATGAAAAACAACTTGTTCAAAAAATTTCTGGCATTGTTCCTGACCGGAACCATGCTGGCCGGTGTCGGCTGTAAAGACTACGACGACGACATCGACTCCATCAACAAGCGCCTCGATGGTATGGACGTAACCATATCCAGTCTTCCCGAGCAGCTTGAAGCCATCAAAAAGACAATTCCCGATATCACCAGCCTCACTAGCAAGGTGAACGAACTTGCGGGAAAACTCGACGGCGTAAGCGATCTCAAAGGTCAGCTGGAAAAACTCAACGGGCTGGAAAGCTCGCTCAAACAGTATGTTACAACCGAGATCGGCAAAGCCACTACAGCCGATGCACTGAAAAAGGCACTGGGCAACTATTACGCCACGGCAACGGCTCTGAACGATCTGGATACCGCTATCGAAGCCATCACCAAAAAAGGCGGCTCGATCGACGCAGCCGTCGCTGCCGCCCTCAAAGAGTTGCGCGAGCAGGATATTGCCAATCTGAAAAACAACGTAGGCGACTGGATGGGCCCGAAAATCCAGAAATACCTCGCAGACAACGGCTACAACTTCACCAAGGCCGACGCAACAACGGCTGCAAGCCAGGAAATCCTGAATCAAATCAAGGCCGAGCAAAGCGAATACTGGAAAGCTATCGAAACAATCGTCGGAAAAGCAACCATCAACAACCTCGGTCAGGGTGTCGTATCGTCCACGAATCTGGACGAGGAACTGAAAGCCCTGATCGACAAGATCGGACCGCTGCTCGACCGTGTCGCCGAACTCGAAGGCCGCATTCAGTCGATCGTCTTCGTTCCCGAATACCTCGACGAGGCTCAGGACAACACCGTTTACTTCAACGCTGCCGCATTTATCGAAATAGCCGGCACGAACTACTATCTCGGTGCCAAGGACGAACCTACGGCAACCATGACGTTCCGTGTTTCGCCCGCGTCGAAAGCCGCCGAAATCTCCAAAGACAATGTCAGCTTCGTTGTCGAGAAGGTAAAGACCCGCGCAGCAGCCGATCCGGCCTTTACGGTCATCAGCGTCGTTCCCGACGAACAGTCGGCCAAGAACGGTAAATTCCGCGTAACCGTTTCGACGAATTACAAATTCGGTTCGGTAGCCAACGAGGCCCTCGCATTCGCCCTGAATGTCAATATCCCCTCGAAAGACAAAGAGAACAAATACGGCATCGACTACACCACTTCATTCCTCGGAGCCGACAAGAAAGCCAACACCGGAGGCAAGATCAACGACCAGCTGGTACTTGCCAAAAAAGAGGGTGACAAGTTCGTAACCGCCACAATGGGTGCTGTCTATGCGAGCGAATTGGCATACAATTCGTCGGAAACCGTCACGTTCTTCAAGGATTTCCAGGTTTATTACACGCCCGAGACCGGCAAATACTACTCTCTCGCCGAAATGTGGGGCGATGCACTCGCTTACGAGATCAAGGCTCCGACAACGAACCCCGATGTCGTCGGCACGGCGGCCAACTATGATCTGAAAGCAGGTTCGGTAGCGATCAAAGCCGCCAAGGTAGGCGACGTGTCGCTGATCGACAACTCCATTACGTCCAAGGATTACACCATTAATGTGACGACCGGCGGCAAGACGCTGAAACTCGGAACCGCTAAGCAGAAAGTAACGGTTGTGGGCATCAACACGAACGTTACGACTTCGGGTGCGAACCTGATGTGGAAATACGCAACTGCGTCGGCTACTGTGAATAAAAACGTATACACGGCGGAAAATATTGTGTTGACTAAAAACGAAGACGGCACGAACGTCCTGAAAGCCGCCCTTTACAAGCAGATGGCGGGTTATGTAAAAGCCGATGCTCTCGCTGCCGAAAAATACACTGTAGAGATCACCAAGAACGGTGAAGTCGTTACGGATATCACTGCCGACATCGCACTTATTTCGCAGCCGACACTGGAATCCGACGGCCAGTTGGCCGACGTAACCCTTACGGGCGACCTGAAGCAGACGGCAACTTATGTAGTGAAAGCCGTTTACATGCACGCCGACAAGACCCGCTCGACGATCGAAACGACGGTCAACGTAACGGGTATGCCCAAACTCGGCACGGACGGCGTCTTCATGCTTCCGGCCGCATCGAAGACCTACACGGGCGGCTACGAGTTCGACCTGCAGAAGAACTACGCCGACCTGCTCTGGACGGACGCACTCAAGGATGCATTCGGCGACAAGGCCACCTTCCAGGGCGTCATCTATGCAGCTACGGCTACCCCGACAAAGGCCGGAAAAGCCGCTCTGAGTGCAGATGCAGCCAACAAAGTCATCAAGGTGACGTTCGACAGCGACGCTGCATACGCTACCTCGTACAAACCGAGCATCAAGTTCGTCGACGCCAAGGGAACCGGCCTGGAAGTAACCTTCAAGAGCGACGTGAAACTCGTCGAGCCGACGGCCAAGATGACCAAGAACAACGCCTACTTCGGTTCGGACGGCAAGGCCAAAGCCAGCACGACGCTCTCGGGTTCGCAGTTCAGCGTGACTGACAAGGAACTGGCGCAGGCATTCGCCTACACCGGGGAACTCCAGGGAACCGAGATCGCCTACTCGGTAGTCAACGACGCTACGGCCACCGACGCTGCCCAGAAAGCACAGACCGCAGCCCTCAAGAAACTCGCCGACGCAGGCAAGACGATTCCCGCAATCACCGGCAACGTCCTGACCTGGAACGACTGGAACAACCTCGACCTGATCGTGAAAGCCGAACTGAAACTCAACGGCAAGGTGCTCGACACGGAGTATTTCATCGTAAAGATCGACGATCCCGTCGCAGCGACAATCACCGTAGACAGCAAAGTGGACGCTACGATCTATGCAGGCGAAAGCACCAAGACCTTCAAGGTAGCTTCGATGCTGAAACTCGCAGCCCAGAACGGCACGGCAATCGACCCGGCAGCCAACGTATTCGACGCTACGCAGGACAGCGGTTTGAACAGCAATCTGGCTACAGCCCTGGGTAACGCTACCGTCAAGTACACCACGACCAACATCAACACCGCAATCACGGTAGACGAGGCCACGGGCGTCGTAACGCTCAAGGACAGCGGTCTGGAGATCCTGACCCCGATCAAAGTCGTAGTAAATGTCGAATACACCTACCAGTTCGGCACACGTACGACGAAAGCCGATCAGGTAATCGTTACGGTCAAGGGCGGCACGAAACCCGCTCCTGCAAACTAAACCGAATCTCTCGCAGGGGATGACACCCAAGGAGTTGTTTTTTAGTTAACAAGTTTCACATCCATCCCCTGCTTTTTGGCGGACCGAAGAGGCGCGGTCCGCCATTTTTTTGCCCCTGCGCCTTCCGATGCCCGCCGGGCGTAAAACCGGACCCACCCCGGCTTTGCGCCCGGCCCGCATTTCGCCGATGGAACACAAACGGAGCAACGACGCAGACAAAAAAATTTGCCGCTGAGCGCAGGTTGTATTATCTTTGCAGAAGACAACCCATTGTCCCGCAGGCGGCAACCCCGGTGCGGCGCGGAGAAATCCGGCCCGGCTCCGGCAGACGCACCCCTGCGACCAACAACAATTTAAACGACAGTACCATGAAAAGATACCTGACGATTTTGCTGCTGCTGACGGGCTTTGCAACGACAGCCGGCGCCCGCGAGGTTTTTCCGATCAACGAAGGTTGGCGCTTTTTCTTCAAGTCGGAGAAAACCTCCGACAACGCCCGCCACATCACCCTGCCCCATAGCTGGAACACCGACCCCCAGGCCCAGGGCAACTGGCTCGAAACCACGGGCAACTACCAGAACGGCATGTACATCCCCGTGGAATGGTCGTCCAAGCGCCTCTTCGTGAAGTTCTACGGCGTGCAGTCGGTCGCCGACGTTTTCGTCAACGGCTACCACGTCGGCACACACCGCGGCGGCGCAACGGCCTTCACATTCGAAGTCACCGACAAAATCCGCTTCGGGACCGACAATGCGCTGCTCGTGGTGGTCACCAACAGCGGCCGCGACGACGTGCTGCCCGCTTCGACCGACATGAACCTCTACGGCGGCATCTACCGCGAAGCGGAACTGATCCTCACCGAGCGTACGGCCATCTCGCCGCTCTACCTCGGTTCAGACGGCGTACTGGTACATCCCCAGACCGTCAGTCCCGAGAAAGTCGAGGGCGAAATCGAGGTACACATCACCTCGAAAGGCGATAACAACTGCTCGCTCAACATCGAGATCACCAATCCCGAAGGAGAGCAGGTCTTCTCGAAACGCCAGAAGGCGCGCCTCGACGGCAAACCCGTCACCGTACCCTTCGCGGTGGACAACCCAAGGCTGTGGAACCCACACAACCCGGCGCTCTACACCGTGACGGCCTCCATAGGCGAAGACAGCATCACCGATAGCGTCGTCGTCCGCACGGGCTTCCGCACGATCGGCGCCAGCACGGCCGAAGGGCTGACGATCAACGGCGAGCGCATCCCCGTACACGGCGTCGCGCTCTACCACGACAACGCCCTCTCGGGCGGAACGCTGGTCCCGGAGGATTACGACACCGACCTGAAGATGATCCGCACATTGGGAGCCAACGCCCTGCGTTCGGCGGTTATGCCGCATGCGCAGTACCTCTACGACCGCTGCGACGAGCAGGGAATGTTGGTCTGGATCGACGCACCGCTGCACCGCTCGTCGTTCCTCGGCGACGTGGCCTACTACGCCACCCCGGCTTTCGAACAGAACGGAATGAATCAGTTGCAGGAGATCATCGCCCAGAATATCAACCACCCGTCGGTGGTGATGTGGGGCATCTTCTCGCGCCTCTGGATGCGCGGCGACGACGTGACGCCTTATATCCGGCGGCTCAACGAGGCAGCCCACACGATGGATTCTTCGCGTCCGACGGTAGCTTACAGCGACCAGAACGGCGACATCAACTTCATCACCGACCTGATCGTCTGGCGGCAGGACGTAGGCTGGCGGCGCGGTTCGACCGACGACGTGATCGTCTGGCGCGACCAGTTGCAGAAAAACTGGTCCCACCTGCGCTCGGCCGTAAGCTACGGCGGCAGCGGATTTATCGGACACAAGAGCTACACGGCACAGTCCGAAATCCGCTCGAACTGGATGCCCGAGGAGAAGCAGACGCGTTTCCACGAGGAATATGCCAAAAACCTGCAAAACGACTCGCTGTTCTGGGGCGTATGGATAGACAACATGTTCGACTACGGCTCGTCGCGCCGCGCCTACGGGGTCAACGGCGCAGGGCTCGTGACGCTCAACCGCCGCGAGTGCAAAGACGCCTACTACCTCTACAAGGCGATGTGGAACAAGGAAGAACCGACGCTGCATATCGTCGACAAGCGGCGCCGCCTGCGCGACTACGATATGCAGGCGTTCCGCGTCTATTCGTCGGCAGGCGTGCCGACGCTGGTCGTCGGCACGGACACACTGGCCATGAGCGAATACGCTCCCTGCCAGTACCGGTCCGATTCGGTGTCGCTGCGGGGTAAAACCGAGGTGAAAGCCGCGGCAGGAGAGCTGCGCGACAGCGTGACTATCCTTGTCGGCAACGTCCTAAAACCGAAACGGACGCCGGTCCTTCGGCGAACAACAGGTCCGCAAACGACAAATTAGGCACGAAAGGCATTCTCTCCGAGAAGACCTGGAAATAAGGCTCGGCAATCAACGCCGGGCCTTCTTTGCGCTTGGGCCGCAGGTCGAGGTCTCCGGGGGCGGCTTCGACGTAGGTTCGGGAAAGCGCCGGCATCGGGACCTTCGCCAGCGAGCACATCACGTCGAGCAGGCCCAGGTTGTAATCGGCGAGAAATTCATATTCCCGGCGGTAGAAGGGCTCGAACCGCCCGGCGTAGAAATCGAAATAGGGCGACGACTTGTAAGAAGCGACCAACGCCCCCCAGTGCTGGTGCTGCCACCGCTTGGAGTAATCGAGGCGCACGTCGCGCACCGGCTGGCCGGGACGGTTGGCATTGCGGACGTGCACGGTAAGCTCCATCACGCCGTTCGCAGCCAGTATCCGAGCGCGGTTGCGCTCGGAACGTTTCACGAAATGTTCGCCCAGGTCCACGACGCAGCCGCCGCGCACCAGGTGCGTGAAATACTCCACCGACGGGAGGTATGCAAGGGGAAGGATCGTCATAGTCAACTGTTTGTTCCGTCGTTTTGCCCCAACAAGTGCGAAGGGGTACTCTCCCGGATGAAAATCAGGTAATCGAATGCCTCCGAAACACGCTCCGGGTAAAATTCCCGCATCGCCTTCAGATAGCCGATGACCCGGAATTCCATCGCATCGATCCACTTCAGCGCCGGGTCGTCCGCTTCACGCATTTTCTTCAGGTCGAGAACGAATATCGGCTCATCGAGCTGCGCCAACAGGTATTCGAGCGTACCGGGGTAAGCCGGCTGCGCCTCATAGGAGCCAATTCCCCTGTCGCCGATATAAGAGCAGACTCCCTCGGCGAAAGCGAATCCGAAGTTGACGTAACCTTCGCCCAGGCTGTCGCGGAGATAACCACCCATCAAACCGTCGGTTTTACAGATATGTCCGTTATGGGCCCATACGACAATCGGCGTTCCGGGATTCCGGCCACGAATCCACAACAGGTTCTCGGCCATGAAACGGTCGCGGTCGGGAACTCCCGCCAGGTATTGCCGCAGCAATACGATATTTTGCAGCAGCCAGGCACGGCCCGAGCCTCCGGCCGGCACGCTGAAGGCTTCGGCCTCCTCGTCCGACAACGCCGTGACGCGCTGTTCCAATTGCACGAGCAGCGGCTCCGCGGCCGCCAGCATCTGGGGCGGCGTGATAACGAAAGGATCGGAGCGCGCTTCGTTCACGGCCGAAAATATGCGCGCCAGTTCTCCGATCAGTTTGTACATGGGCTTCTCCTCGCCGAAAGCACCCAGGAGCGTATAAAGTTCCTGGTAAAACATCTGCATATCCATGCCGGTATAAGCAATCCGGAGCGCCGGATCGTTGCAGGCGCGCATCCACTCCACCAGATCGCGCATCTCCTCCGTATTCCACATCCAATACAATCCGGAGAGCACCGTCTGCAATTCGCCTTCGCCGCCTGCGACATACCGGCCGACATTATATCCCGCCGCCATATCGTCCTCAAGGGTGAAAATCCCGAAACCGGCATTTCCGGCCAAATAGCGAACCAACCGGTCCTTCATCCGGAAGATTTCGCTCGACCCGTGCGTCGTTTCGCCCAGCGCGACAACCTCCGCACCGCCGACCAGGTCGTTCAGCACCGCAAGGTCTTCCGTGCTGCCGCCGTCGGCATCGCAGGTCCGCAGAGGATAGATATATTTCTTCAACGAACGCTTCTCGGCCCGGGTCAGCACGCTCTTCGGCGCGGGAACCAGCGAATCGACAAGCGGCACGCCGTCAATCGTAACACGAAAATCGTCGAACCACGCCGTTCCTTCGCCCATGAAGATAGCGGCAACGATCAATTTCGCCGTATCGCTCAGATGCGCCCGGACGGTCAGCTGCGTCCAGTCGGAAGTCCCCTTCACCGAAGGAGAGGCCCAGTCATCGGCCGGGTCCCAGTCCGCATCGTCGTCGCCGCCGATCCAGATACCGGCCAATGCCCCGTCGAGGCCTTCGGTCCGAACCCAGCCCGTCAGGCAGACATCCCGCCCGGCAGCATCGGCCGCCAACTCCTGGTTGAGAAACGCATATTCCCCGGAAAGCGAGTCCTTCCGCTCGATTTTCAGGCTTGCCCGGCCGTGGTGAAAGCACGTCGTATCGGCCGACAGGTCGTAACCCGGAGCATAAGCATACCACCGGAAATGAGTAGGAGCATCGCGGAAACGGTGTTCGAAATCAAGATTATAACGGGTCATTCCGCCCGTCGGAAAAGCTTTCGGCAAACAGGAAGCCAATGCCGCCGCCGCGAGCAGGGAAACTAAGAGTCGGTTCATAACAGGATTCGTTTGCAGGTGTTTTAGTATAAACGAGTTACAGGTTGTCTTCGTATGTCCGTATCCGACAATTCACACGATCGTCCCTGTTTTCTCCTAATTATCCGTCCAGTCGCCGTTGGCTTTTATCAACGCCACCAGCCGGTCGAGGGCCTCGGCCTGCGGAATGTTGCGCTCGACAATCGTGCGGCCTTTGTATAGCGTGATGCGGCCCGGTCCGGCGCCCACATAGCCATAATCGGCGTCGGCCATTTCACCGGGACCGTTGACGATGCAGCCCATCACGCCGATCCGCAGGTTTTTCAGGTGCGACGTGCGCGCCTTGATGTCGGCCAGTGTCTTCTCAATGTCGTAGAGCGTACGGCCGCAACTCGGGCAGGCGATATATTCGGTATGCGAAAAGCGCACGCGTGCGGCTTGCAGGATCATCAACTCGACTTCACGGATTTCGGCCTCCGTAAATCCCGGGGCATCGATCCAAACGCCGTCGGCAAGGCCGTCGAGCAGCAGCGGGCCCAGGTCGGCGGCGGCCTTCACGGCAAGCGTTGCAAGCCCGGTCTCCGCATAGCGGCGTTTTACGACGACCGGTTCGTCGGCCACGCAGAGGTTCAGGATCGCGGCGCGCAGTTCGGCCGTCGGGTTGCCCGACACGGCTTCGATGACACGGAATCCTTCGAGCGGCTCGGTATGCACGACGGGAACCGTCACCTTCGAGCGGCGGCGGTATTCGGTCGGGCTATAACGTTCGGGATGCAGGACTTCGAATTCGCCCGGCCGGTCGGCAAAATGCTCGACGAGCAGTTGCGCCACGGGGATTTCGTTTTCGGGGGCCTCGGTCAGCGAGACGCGGATCGTATCGCCGATGCCGTCGGCCATCAGCGCCCCGATGCCCACGGCGCTCTTGATACGCCCCTCGACGCCGTTTCCGGCTTCGGTGACTCCGAGGTGAATCGGATAGTGCATATCTTCGGCATCCATCGCTTCGACCAGCAGGCGGTAGGCGGCGACCATCACGCGCGTGTTCGACGACTTCATCGAAACGACGACCTGGTCAAACGAATGTTGTTTGCAGATTCTCAAAAACTCCATGGCCGAGACGACCATACCTTGCGGCGTGTCGCCCCATTCGTCGAAGACGCGTTTCGAGAGCGACCCGTGGTTGACGCCGATGCGCAGGGCGACGCCCCGCTCGCGGCACAGTTCGATCAGGGCTTCCAGTTCACCGTTCTGCGTACGGTAGTTACCGGGGTTGATGCGCACTTTGTCGACATACAGGGCGGCGACCGCGGCGACTTCCGGAACGAAGTGGATGTCGGCCACGACGGCCGTATCGAACCCGTCGGCACGCAACTGGCAGACGATATGCTGCAAATTCTCGCCCTCGCGGCGGCCCTGCGCCGTGAGGCGCACGATCTGCCCCCCGGCCCGGTCGATGCGTTCGATCTGGGCGACGCTCGCTGTAACATCGTTGGTGTCGGTATTGGTCATCGACTGCACGGCGACGGGGTATTCACCGCCGATCGTAACCCGTCCGATGCGTACTTCGTGCGCCGGGCGGCGTATGAATTTCGAAAGATTCATCGCATTTATGATTAGCTGATGCAAAGATAGCAACGATTTGGCGATCCGCGAAAAAAACGCTATATTTCGGAGACATCTCTAAAATGCGGGCATCATGAAAGAGAAACTACTGCTGGCGGCCGCCGCGCTGCTCGGATTCGCAACGGCATGCAACGACAAGGAAAATCCACGCACGGTAATGTACGGAACCCCGTACAACAACTACAAGATCAAGGGAAAAGTGACCGACAAGGCCGGGCAGCCGATCAAGGGCATCGAGGTCCGAAGCAACGCCGCCCTACCGACGCCGGAGGCGACGACCGCGGCCGACGGAACCTATGACCTTGCAGGCCAAGGCTTCGGCAACATGGCAAGAGTCACCTTCACCGACACCGACGGTCCGGCCAACGGCGGCGACTTCGCCGAAAAGACGGTAGACATCAAATTCACCGAAGCCGAACGTACGGCCCAAGGGAAGGGCTGGGACCAGGGTTCCTTCGCCAAATCGGGTGTCGACGAGACGCTCGAGGAGAAGAAATAGCCGCGACACGCAATCATTGCGCCTTTCAAAACAGCGGTGTGTCCGGGCAAAACACGGACATGTTTGGCTTTACGCCCGACTTTTCCTATATTTGTCCCTGTGGATACACTCGATAACGACATCAAATTCGTAGCGGGCGTCGGCGACGCCCGGGCCAAGCTCCTCGAACGGGAACTGGGCATCCGCACGCTGGGCGACATGCTCAGCCACTACCCCTTTCGTTACATCGACCGCACGCGCATCTACCGCATTTCGGAAATCACCGATGCCGCCGGTCTCTCTTATGTCCAGTTCCGGGCCCGCATAACGGGCGTCGCCTATGCCGGCGCAGGCCGCAAACGCCGGTTCACGGCCTTCGTACAGGACCCCACGGGATCGGCCGAACTGGTGTGGTTCCAGGGCATCAAATGGATCGAAAAACGGGTCGAAGTCGGGCGCGAATACCTCGTTTTCGGCCGCCCGTCGTTCTACCGCGGCGAATTGTCGATCGCCCACCCCGAGCTGGAAACCATGGAACAAGCCCTCTCGCGCAAAGCCGAAAGCGGCATGCAGGGCATCTACCCCTCGACCGAGAAGCTGGGCAACGTGCTGGGCACAAAGGGCATGTACCAGATCATCTGCAACGCCTGGGCGCTGGCGAAGGACCGCATCGCAGACCCGCTGCCCGAAGCCATACGCACCCGCTACGGGCTGATTCCGCTGCGCGAAGCCTACTACAACATCCACTTCCCGCAGTCGCAGGAGGCCTTGCGGCAGGCGCAGTACCGCCTGAAATTCGACGAACTGCTGGGCGTACAACTCAACATCCAGTCGCGCCGCACGGAACGCCTGTCGAAAAGCAACGGATTCCTTTTCACGAAGGTCGGGGGCGTGTTCAACACCTTTTACGAAGAAAAACTTCCTTTCCCGCTCACCGGGGCGCAGAAACGCGTCATCAAGGAGATCCGCAAGGACACCGTGACGGGATTCCAGATGAACCGCCTGCTGCAGGGTGATGTCGGCAGCGGCAAGACCCTCGTGGCGCTGATGTCGATGCTGCTGGCCGTGGACAACGGTTTCCAGGCCTGCATGATGGCCCCGACGGAAATCCTTGCCCGCCAGCATTTCGCCACCGTCAGCAAGATGCTCGACGGGATGGACGTGAAGGTGGCCATCCTGACCGGCGCCTCGAAAGCCAGGGAGCGCAAAGCCTCCCTCGAAGGCATCGCCTCGGGCGAGGTGGACATCCTCATCGGCACGCACGCCCTGATCGAGGACCGCGTGCAGTTCTCGAACCTGGGCTTCGTCGTCATCGACGAACAACACCGTTTCGGCGTGGAACAGCGCGCACGGCTCTGGACCAAGAACGACCAGCCGCCCCATATCCTCGTGATGACGGCCACGCCGATTCCCCGCACGCTGGCCATGACGCTCTACGGCGACCTCGACGTGTCGGTGATCGACGAACTGCCCCCGGGCCGGCGTCCGATCAAAACGTTCCACTATACCGACGCCGCCCGGCTCAAGCTCTTCGGATTCATGCGACAGGAGATCGCCAAAGGCCGGCAGGTCTACGTCGTTTACCCGCTCATCAAGGAGTCCGAAGCGATGGATTACAAAGACCTCACCGACGGCTACGAGGCCATCTCGCGCGACTTCCCGCTGCCCCAATACATCACGGCGATTTGCCACGGCAAGATGAAACCCGCCGACAAGGAGGAGTCGATGCGCCAGTTCAAAGCGGGCGAAGCCCACATCCTCGTGGCCACCTCGGTGATCGAGGTGGGCGTCGACGTGCCCAACGCGACGGTCATGGTCATCGAATCGGCCGAGCGTTTCGGACTTTCGCAGCTCCACCAGTTGCGCGGGCGCGTGGGACGCGGCGGCGAACAGTCCTACTGCATCCTGATGTCGGGCGAGAAGCTCTCGCGCGAGTCGCGGGCGCGGCTCGAAGCGATGTGCGAGACCAACGACGGCTTCCGCCTCGCGGAACTCGATCTCAAACTGCGGGGCGCGGGCGACATCAACGGCACGATGCAGAGCGGCATGGCATTTGATCTGAAAATCGCCAGCCCCACGGCGGACGTACAGATACTTACCGTCTCGCGCGAAGCCGCCGCCGAAATACTGGCCGAGGACCCCGCGCTGGCGCAGCCCCAGAACCGCGGTCTCGACGCCCTGCGCCGCCGCTACTCGGGGCGCGAAGAACTCGATTTTTCACGTATTTCGTAATATTCGGCCCCGAAAAAACGTTAACCCATTAAATTCCCTCTCCGATGAAACGGTTCTTACTCGCCATATTCCTGCTCGCCGCAGCCTCGCCCCTCGCCGCGCAGCTCTACCACCCGGGCGAACAGCTCTTCTACCGCGTAAGCTACAAGGCCAAGATGTTCCCCAACACGGAGGTCGGGGCTGTGGAAGTCACAACGACCCAGGAGACCGTCGACGGCAAAACCTTCTACAAGGTCGAGGGCGCAGGCCGTACGCTGCCCACCTACCGCTGGTTCTTCAACCTGGAAGACATTTACACCGTGTGGATCGACACTACGGCATTGCGCCCCGTACGTTTCGTGAGCGACATCCGCGAGGGAGACTATACGTTCCAGAGTTATTACACCTATAACTGGCCCGACTCGGTCGTCCACACCCGTTGGCGCAGCCGCCAAAATCCGTTTAAGGAGAAACAACTGCCGCTGACCGCCGAGAGCATGGACGCCATCTCGCTCTTCTTCAACCTGCGTTCAGCCTCCGCCGAGGATTTCCGCGTGGGCGAACCGGCGACGCTGCAAATGGTCCTCCAGGACACCGTCCAACACCTGCACTACCGCTACCTGGGGCGCGAAAACAAGAAAATCCGCAACATGGGCCGCTACCGCACCCTGAAGTTCGAATGCCAGTTGGGGACGACCGAAGGCTACTCGTTCACCGACGGCACGATCTTCACGATCTGGATTTCGGACGACGAAAACAAAATACCGCTCTATATCGAATCGCCGGTCAAGATCGGCAGCATCAACGCTTACATTTCGGGCTACAAAGGACTTAAATACCCGGTAACGAGCCTGATGAAATAAACGCCGCACCTCCATCGGACAGTAACACGGGAATTTTTTCGTATCTTTGCGGAGAAAAACGTCACTGTTTCATGCTCATGCAACGCTCCGCAACATCCTGTTTTGCAGGACGCATTGCCGCGTTCCTCGTGCGGCCTTTCGGCGAGTATCCGGCATTCCTGCTCCTCACGGCGCTCCTGCCGCTGTTCCCGGACATCATTCGTTTCTTCCAGAACGAAATGTCGTTCGTGCTCGGAAGGAACCTGTTTTACGGAACGCTGCTGTCACTTTTCCGGGCCTGGCTGTTGACTCTTCCGCTATGTCTGAGGTCCCGCGATAAGAGGGGGGGGGTAATCCCTGCATTCCGGATCGCCGGCGCGGTCTACCGCACACTCGTCCTATTATGTCTCGGCCTCCTCTCCCTGGCCGAAAGTTTTCTGCTGATCCGTTTCGGAACGCCCTTTTCGTTCTCCGTCATCCAGCTTCTCTGGGAAACGGACGAACGCGAATGCCTTGAATTTCTAAAAACCTACTGCACGGCCGCGGCATTCCTGCTTCCGGCCGCCGCATGCATCCTGCTGGCCGCAGGGTATCTGCTGGCGGAACGCCGTCATATCCGGTTCGGGTTGCGCAGCCGCAAGATACGCATACCGCTCCTGCTCCTGCTGGCCGGCTGCGGCGCCTTCTACGCCAGCCGGCTGCACTTTCAGTACGCACTCACCCGGGCCGACGATTTTCCGGGAGAGATGATAACGCACAAAACCGCAACCCTCACCCCTTTCGAACGGCTTCACACATCGCTCTTCTGGTTCCGGCGCGTATTCTCCGCCGAACGTGCGGACCAACTGCTCCGCACGCTCGAAGCGGCCGAAGTCGAAAGCTGCTCTTTCCGCTCGCCCTGCGTCGTCGTCATCATCGGAGAGTCGTTCAACAAATACCATTCGAGCCTTTACGGTTATCCGCTGCCGACCAATCCCCGGCTCGAAGAGCGGCTTCGGCGGGGCGAACTCTTTGTTTTCCGCGATGTCGTTTCTCCGGCGAATCTGACCACTTCGGTGCTGTCCAACCTCTTTTCACCTGCAAGCCTCGGTTCCGGACAGTCCTGGACGGACAGCCCCCTTTTCCCGGCCCTCTTCAAAAAGGCCGGGTATACCACCTGCCACATGGACAACCAGGCCGCCGGAAGCGATTACGGTTACCACGATCTCGGGCTGAAAGCCCTTTTCAATGCCCGCAGCACCCCGTTCCTGTTCTCGGTCCACAATGAGAACCGCCATCCCTACGACCTGGAACTGCTCGGCGACTACGACCGGATCGCCTCCCCCAGAGACACCCCCGAACTGGTCGTCTTCCACCTGTTGGGACAGCACGTAGGCTATTCCGACCGCTATCCCAAGGAAGAGGCGTATTTCACACCCGGGGATATTCCCCGCCAAGACCTGACACGGCAGCAGCGGCAGGTCGTCGCCGACTACGACAACGCCACCCGCTATAACGACCGGGTCGTCGATGCGATCCTGGCGCGTTTCGCCGACCGCGACGCCATCGCCGTTTACCTCTCCGACCACGGCGAAGAGGTCTACGACTACCGCGATTTCTTCTGCCGTTCGCACGGCCTGCCGCTTACTCCCGAGGTTTGCAAATACCAGTTCGAAATCCCGTTCATGATCTGGATGTCCGACTCCTACCGCCGCAACCGCCCCGATGTCGCGGCACAGGTCGCAGGCTCGCTCGACCGGCCGTTCTCGTCGGACGACCTTTCACACCTGCTGCTGGACCTGGCGGGCATCCGATGCCGGTGGTACGACCCGACGCGCAGCCTCGTCGGCGAGCTATTCGACGCCACCCGCCCCCGACCGCTGCTGATGGGATTCGAACCAGCCGGAAACTACGACACCATCATCGGGCGAGACCGAAAACAATAAGGTTATGTCATTATCCCGCATTGGATTTTCATATTTTTTTCTATCTTTGCCCTAAGATAACATCCTGCTTGGATAGGCTCCCCGGCATGACAAATAAATTTGCGTTGCGCCCCGGTTTGTACTATCTTTGTAATAAAACGGACCACTATGGAAAACAGACAGGGATACGATCCTTCGGAGTTCGAAGACGACTACTACACGACTCCGCAGCCCGATGCGGGTAAATCGATTCGCGGCTACCGCATCGTCATCATCATTCTTTCGGTGATTCTGGTGGCGATTTCGGTGCTTTATTTCAGCATCCACCGCCAGCAGATGCTCGACAACGAACTGCTGCAGGCCGACCGCGACTCGATCCAGAACGACCTGGGACGGCTGATGACCGACTACGACGGCCTCCGGATTTCGAACGACTCGATTTCCGCCGGGCTGAATTTCGAGCGCGAACGCGCCGACTCGCTCATGACGCGCCTCAAGAAAGAGCGTTCGTGGAACCTCGCGAAAATCAAACAATATGAAAAGGAGGTCGGCACGCTGCGTACGATCATGAAGGGCTACGTGAAGCAGATCGACTCGCTCAATACGCTCAACAAGAAGCTCATCAAGGAGAACGTCGGTTTCCGCAAGGAGATTTCTTCGGCCAACCTGCGCGCCGACATGGCCGAAGAGAAAGCCGCCGAACTGGACAACAAAGTCAAAGTGGGTTCGGTGCTCCGCGCCCGCGATATCCGCCTCTCGGCCCTCAGCGACCGCAGCAAACCCGTATCGAGGGTCAAGAACGCCGCACGCCTGCGCGTCGATTTCGTGCTCGCAGCCAACGAACTGGCCACCCCGGGCAACAAAGCCATCTACGTGCGTATCACTTCGCCCGACGGTTACGTGCTGACCACCGAGGCTATGCCGACCTTCGAATTCGAGGGCGAACGGCTGAGCTATTCGGCCATGCGTGAGGTCGACTACCAGAACCAGGACCTCGAAGTGGGTATCTACTACAATTCGACAGGCTTTGCCGCCGGAACCTACCAGATTCAGCTTTACAGCGAAGGCCGCCTGATCGGCCAGACGCAGGTGGTGATGAAATAAAACCGCACACTTATATTTAAAAGCCGGGCGACACGAGAGGTCGCCCGGCTTTTTTTCGGCCCGTCCGGTCCTGCCGCCCGAAACAGCGTTCCCGAAACAACAAGTTCCCAAACAACCGCTCCGGCCTGCGTAAACACACGCCGGAAGCATACCCGACCCTACGTAAATCCCCGACGAAGGCCATCCCGATGCAAATTATCCCTGCCCCTGAAACACCCTCCGGAGGCCTGCCCGACCCGAAAAACAAGCTAACCGCCAATCACCCTGCGCAATTTTAAAGAAATTTATTTTCAGGTTTCGTGTAAAAATGCTTGGACGATTCAAGGAAAGCATTTACATTTGTCATACAAATAAGATTAATAAGGCGAATCAAGACGCAGAATTCGGCCCGTTCTCTTATTTTCCGCAACTACCGACTGAACCTTAATTACATACAGAATGAGAACAAAACTACTACGAACAGCGACCCTCCTGGCCGGATTCCTCTGGCTGGCGATCGCAGCCGCAGCTCAGGAACGTTCGGTACAGGGAACCGTGTTCGACGGAGACGGGAAAAGCCCGCTCGTCGGCGTGACGGTGATCGTCAAAGGGGCTCCCAACCGGGGAACCGTCACCGGAGCCGACGGGCAGTACAGCATCCGCGCCAAAGAGGGCGAGGAGCTGACCTTCACCTACCTGGGCTATGAGGAGGTAACGCAGCGGATCGGGGGGGGGAAGACACGTCTCGACGTGACGATGCACCCCAAGGCCGAGGCGATCGAAGGCGTCGTGGTCACGGCGCTGGGCATGACCCGCGAACAGAAAGCACTGGGATATGCCGTGTCGAAAGTAGACAACCAGGACCTGACGGCCGCCGTCTCGAACAACTGGCTCGACGCGCTATCGGGCAAAGTCGCAGGTCTTAATTTCGACCACGCTTCATCGGGTCCCGGCGGATCGCTGCGCGTCACGCTGCGCGGCGAATCGACCGTCAACATGGACAACAACACGGCGCTGTTCGTCATCGACGGCGTTCCGATGTCGAGCGGCATGACAGCCATGGGCGGCGCGGCATACAACAACACCGACGCAGGCGTCGACTACGGCAACGGAGCCGCCGACCTCAATCCCGAGGACATCGACAACGTTTCGGTGCTCAAAGGCCCCGCGGCGACAGCCCTCTACGGGTCGCGCGCGGCGAACGGCGCCATCGTCATCACGACCAAGGCCGGCAAGTCGACCAAAGGACTGGGCATCACGTTCAGTTCGAACTTCTCGTTCGAACGCGCCGGCTACTGGCCCGATTTCCAGGACGAATACGGCCCGGGCAACAACGGCGCCCGCACCTACTCGTTCTACACCGTGAAGGCCGACCAGTCGACCACGGGCGAAGCCGCCTCGCGCACTTACAGCCGCTACACGTGGGGACCGCGCTACGAGGGGCAAAAGCTCTACCAATGGGCTTCGTACGACCCGGAGACCAAAATGTATACGCCGCTGGACTTCAAGCCGCGCGACTGGTACAAGGGCTTCTTCGAGACTGGCGCAACATATAAGAATTCGGTGTCGATCTCGGGAAACAACGGCAAGGGCGGTTCGATCCGCGTCTCGTTCACCGACGTGCGCAACACCTGGATCGTCCCCAATACGGGCTACAAGACGCAGAGTTTCTCGGCTTCCTTCGCCCAGAAGTTCCGCATCGTGGAACTGTCCGGAAAAATCAACTACTACCGCAAGGACAGCGACAACCTGCCGATGATCGGTTACAGCACCTCGTCGCCCACCTACACGCTGCTCTGGAGCCGCAACAACCTCGACGTACGCTGGTACGAACAGGAATACCGGCAGGGCGCCAACCTCTATCCGAACGCCCTGAACAACCTTTCGGACAACCCCTATACGCAGGCTTACGAACAGCTCAACACGATGGACCGCGACCGCGTCTACGGCAATGTCAGCGCCACGTTCGACATCTACAAAGGACTGAAACTGATGCTCCGCACGGGCCTCGACATGAACCGTGAGTTCCGCACGCGCCGCAAACCTTTCGGCACGCTGTCGAACCTGAACGGCTACTTCCGGCAGCAGAACGTCGAGAACACCGAGATGAACAACGACTTCCTCGTGACCTACGAACGCCCCCTGGGCAAGTTTCATATCAACGTCAACCTCGGCGGCAACAGCATGTACCAGGAGAGCCGCGTCGTGACCGCCACGGCCGACGAACTTCTCACGGAGGGCGTCTACAACCTCGCAAACGCCAAGTCGGGCGTCATCACCAAAAGCCAGCACACCCGCAAGATGGTCAACAGCCTCTACGGGCTGGTGCAGTTGAGCTACGACGACTGCCTGTTCCTCGACATCACGGGCCGCAACGACTGGTCGAGCTCCCTGGCCCCGGGCCACTGGTCGTTCTTCTATCCGTCGGTCAGCGCCAGTTGGGTGCTCACCGACACCAAGGCGCTGGGGCTGCGCGACCGCATGCCGTGGCTCACGTTCCTCAAACTGCGCGCCTCGTGGGCCAACGTGGGCAACGACACCAGTGCCTATGTCATCAACAACTACTATTCGGTGACCGACTTTTCGAGCGGCTACTTCCTGCCGACGACCTGGGCGCTCTACAACATGAAACCCGAAAACGTCGAAAGTTGGGAGTTCGGCCTCGAAGCCAAATTTCTGCGCAACCGCATCACCCTCGATGCGGCGTTCTACAACAACACGACCACCGACCAGATCATCAACACCCCCGTTGATTACAGCACGGGCGTCAGCTCGAAATACATCAATGCGGGCGAAATCCGCAACCGCGGCGTCGAACTCGCCTCGCGCCTGCAGCCCGTACGCACCAAGAACTTCAACTGGGACATCAACCTCACGTGGTCGAAAAACTGGAACAAGGTCATCAGCCTGGCCCCGGGCGTCGACTCGTGGGTGATCTCCTCGGGAGCCCGCGGACAGGTGATCGCCACCCCCGGCGGCACGCTCGGCGACCTCTACGGCTACGGTTATGCCAAGGCCCCGGCAGGCTCCTACATCCTCAACACCGACGGTTCGCGCATCGACGTTTCGGGCCAGACGGTGATCGACGAACACGGCTATCCGGTGCTCGCCTCCGACCAGATGGTCAAGATGGGCAACGTCCAGCCCGACTGGCGCGCCGGCCTTTCGACCTCGCTCAAATACAAGGGCATCCGCCTGAGCGCCACCTTCGCCGCACAGTGGGGCGGCATGGCTTATTCGCTGACCAACGCCCAACTCTCGCGCCAGGGCAAACTGACCAACACGCTCTACGGACGCTACGGCGGCGTGCTGCACGAAGGCGTCGTCGCCCGCGGACTCGACGCACAGGGCAACATGGTCTACAATCCCAACAACACCGTCACCGAGAACGTCGTCACCTACTACCTCGACCGCGTCTATTCGATGAACAACGTCGAGACCAGCACGTTCGACACCTCCTACCTCAAACTGCGCGAACTGCGTCTGGAGTGGACCCTTCCGAAAAAGTGGATTACCCGCACGCGCATATTGCAGGACGCATCCGTAGCCGTCTTCGGCACGAACCTCTTCTGCTGGACCAACTGGCCCTTCTACGACCCGGAAGTGGGTACGCTCAACGGCGCCAGCATCACGCGAGGCTTTGAAACGGCCTCCTATCCGATGACCCGCACCTATGGTTTCAACATCAAACTCAGCTTCTGACCTTATGAAAAAGATACTTTCATACGCCACAGTCCTCATCCTCCTGGCGGGCATGGGCCTCGGCTCGTGCACCGGGAACTTCGAAGAGTACAACACCAACGGAGAGAGTCCCGAATACGGCAACGTCGACCCGAGCACGCTGCTCGAACAACTGATTTCGACGGGAGCCTACTACATCTACGAACGTTCGTGGCGGGTCAACAACGAACTGATGCAGTATACCGTCGACTGCAGCGCCGCCACCGACATCCAGCGCTACGTTTTCCAGGTCGGGGAGTACAAAACCCCGTGGGAACGCTTCCAGCGCTATGCAGCCAATGCGAACCACATGATCGCGCTGGCCGAAAAATACGAGGACCCC
Organism: Alistipes montrealensis; assembly: GCF_018362775.1. Lineage (GTDB taxonomy): Bacteria > Bacteroidota > Bacteroidia > Bacteroidales > Rikenellaceae > Alistipes > Alistipes montrealensis. The sequence goes on along the minus strand of NZ_JAGYXY010000002.1, from coordinate 665,683 downwards.
AATGCACAGGCCATCGCCATGACCCTCAAGGCGGTTTTCATGTCGCTCATCACCGACCTCTACGGCGATATACCCTATAAAGAGGCCTACCGCATCGACGAGAACATCACCCAGCCGCAGATCGACCCGCAGTCGGAAATCTACGCGGGGCTGATCGACATGCTGCTGGAGGCGAACAGCCTCTACCGGACCGCCACGGACAACAACGGCAACTACACCTATCCGCTGACCGTCCCGGGCAAGGACCTGCTCTACGGAGGCGACATCGCCGCCTGGCAGAAGTTCACCAATTCGCTCTGCCTGCGCCTCTGCATGCGCCTGAGCAACCGTCCCGAGGCGGGTTCGGCCGCCATCATGCAGACCATCGTCAGCAACCCGGCCAAGCACCCCGTTTTTTCCTCCTGCGCCGACGATGCCAAGGTCAGCTACACGGGCATCGCCCCCTTCAAGAACGAGTTCGGCGACATGACCGAAGCCACGTTCACGACCTCGTCGCGCAAGTGCTCGGCCTTCTTCATCGACCAACTGCACACCACCTCGGACCCGCGCATGGCCCAATGGGTCCGGACGATCGGTTCGGAGGACATCCACGGCGTCGTGAGCGGCGTGGTCGAGCCGGACGGCACGGGAGCCAGCGTGATGAACGCCTCGGTGCTCAAGCAGTACACCTCGCCGGTCTGGCTGATGACCTCGTCGGAGGTCTGCTTCATCCTCAGCGAAGCGGCCCATATCGGGATGATCTCCGGCGGAGAGGCCCTTGCCGAGCAATACTACGAAAAAGCCATTACCAATTCGATCCGGCAGTGGAGCCCGACCATCTCCGACGCCAACATCGACCGGTTTCTGCACGCCACAGGATCGAAAGTCGCTTATAACGGCACTCAGGAGCAGATTCTCCTGCAAAAATGGGTATCGCTCTTCCTGCAGGGCTTCGAATCGTGGTGCGACTACCGCCGCACGGGCTACCCGAAACTGCCGATCGGCCCCGGGTGCGACAACGAAGGCGTCATGCCCACACGCCTGTGCTATCCGCAGACATTGATTTCGACCAACAGTTCCAACTACCAGAAGCAAATCGCCCGGATGAGGACAACCTATCCGATCGTCGGGCGGGGAACCGTCGGCGGGGACAACATGCTGACACCCGTCTGGTGGAGCAGGCGCGCCGTGGAACTGGAAACGGGCGCAACGAACTAAAACCTTAAAAATTCAACAAGATATGATCCGTCAACTTTTCAACATACTCCGTCCGAAGGCGCTGCTCCTTGCCGCAGTAGTGGCCGCCGGGTGTTCCGACGACGACACGGCCGGCGGAGGCGAGATGACCTTCCTGGGCGGCGACAACCTGTTCGAATGTCCCGCAGAAGGCGGTACGAAAGACATTTCGTTCTTCTCCCGTTCGGGACACTGGGAGATCGTCGCCGACGACCCTGCGGCTTCGTGGATCGACGTGTGGCCCGCTTACGGCGACGACAACGGCCGCACGACCCTCACCGTACAGCCTGTCGGAGACGCCTACGGCCGCGAAATGACATTCGACATCCGCACGGCGCACGGCGTTGCGGGACAGATCCGCGTAAAACAGGCCGGACTGACCCCCGAAATCAAAACCAACCTCACATCGTCGAAAATCCGGGTCGACATCGCCGGAACGCCCGTCACCGTCGGCATCACGAGCAACGTGAAGTGGGAAGCCGCCGTCGACGAAGGCGACACGTGGATTTCGTTGGGCGAAACGACCGAAACGTCGCAGCAGTTCCTCTTTACGGACAACACAGGCCAGCCCAAACGCACCGGCCAGATCAGCTTCCGCATGGTCGGCGGCGATTACAAGGTGTCGGTCCCCGTCGAGCAGATGGACGGCAACACCTCGTTCGAACACGCCGAGACGGTGACGATAGCCCGCCTGCTGAGCGAGGTGCAGCTCGACGCCGAAGGACGCTTCGAACTGGAGGAAAACTATGCCGTCGAAGGCTGGATCACCAGCGACTTCGAGCGAAAAAACCTGCCCGACAGCGTCCTTTACGTACAGGACGCCAGCGGCCGCGGCATTAAATTCATACTCAAGGACAAGAACGAATTCCTCAGCCCCTCCGCCGAACAGCGGGGATGGTATGCCCAGAACCGCAAAGTCGCCATACACATGTACGCCGCCGAACTGCGCAACGACGCCGAGGGCAACCTCTGCGTGATCGACTTCGCAGCCTCTTCGGTCAAACGCAGCACCGACGAAGCTCCCGCAACCCCGGTTGCGGTGGCCCTGAACGACATGGGCGACCTCTCACAATATGCCAACACGGTCGTCCGCATCGACCCCGTCGAGTTCGTGACGCCCTACGGCGGCTATGCACCGTTCTTCGAAAAGGACGGCAACAACGAGGAGACTACCGAAACAGAGTGGGTGAAGAACGTGAAAGCCGGTTACCGGGCCCTCTTCCCCTACCACACGCTCGCCCCGCAGCTCGTGCGCGACACGAAGGGCAACGTCGTGAAACTCTACTTCCTGCGCTCCTTCACCGAGATGTACGCACGCAATCTCCCGGCCGGGTCGGGCGCACTGACGGCGCTGGTCACGAAGTTCCGCGGCGAATACATCCTCCAGATCCGCAACACGGCGGACGACGCGCTCTCGGCCGACAGCGAAACCCGCTTCTCGACGACGCTGATGCAGGCCGGGCCGTGGCTCGCCCAGGACGCCGTGCCGGTCTTCGCAGTCGGCAATACGGGCGGCGACCAAAGTTCGGCGGTCTTCTCGATCTACGACGACACCAACAATTTCGACGTTTTCCCGAGCAGTTCGGGGGCCATCGCCTCCTACTGGCTCACGACCGACGTACGCCGCCAGCACGACATTCCGTTCGCCGACGAGCCCGAGCACTATTACAGCCTCAACGCCAAACTCTGGTGGAACGTGACGACGCACCATTCGCTGGTATCGAACAACGACGAGGTGGGCGAAGCATTCATCATCCGCACCAATACGCTGCGCAACGCGACGGGAGCGCTCTACCTCTATCTCACGAGCACCAGTTCGAAGGGCGGTCCGGGCAAGATGAAGGTCCAGTGGAGCGACTCGGCGGAGAGCGACCTGACGAAGGTGAAGTTCGAGGACATCGGCACTTACGACGCCCCGTGCATCAATTTCACGCCGTTCCTCTTCCCGTACAGCTTCCGCCTGCCCGACGCCATGCGCGGCAAGCAGCAGGTGACGATCCTCATACGCTGCGCTGCCGAGACCAACGCCCAGCATAACAACGCACTGATCGCCGCGACCGGCACGTCGCGCCTGGGACACCTCGGAATCGTGGAAATCAAATAACCGAACGCCATGAAACAGCTATTATACAGACTGCTCGTTGCCGCGGCATTAGCCGGCGGACCGTTGCTGGCCGGATGCTCCGATTCGGACGAAACACAGCAGGAAACCCCGCGCGAAGACTATTTCGTCATTGCGCTGGTCGACGACGCCTACGACCTCGACTACGAAGGCGAAATGACCCTCCGGGTATTGAAATTCGCCGAGGGCGACCGCCTCGCCCTGACGCCGGGCGAACGGGGAGAATCGACCGAACAGACCGCCGTCGCGATCAGCGGATTCACACCCACCGATGTTACGTTCCGCATTCCGAAAGAGGTCACGACCGGACGCTGGAGCCTCTGGTGCATGCGCGACGCGAAGACCCAGTTCCTCGGCACGGCGATGCTCAACGTCGACATTTTCCGCCTGGTGCGCAACGTGCAACTCGAAGCCGCCTACACGGTGGACCGCGGTGAGATCATAACCATTCCGGGCGAAGGATTCACCGAGGGCGACAAGATCCGCTTTGCCACCGAAGGACAAACCGGCCTGGAAGCGGCCGTCGTCAGTTGCAGCGCCGAAGGCATCACCATCCGGTTCCCGGCGTCGCTCGCCTCGGGCGACTGGGAGGTATGGATCGAGCGCGGCGCCGACCGCCAGTCGCTCGGCGTCACCGCCGTCACCGTCTCGGCTTTCGACCGCATCGACCCCGCGACGCTCCCCGAAGGCACGAATCTCTACGGCCGCGTCTACTCAGGCAGCGAAGCGTTGGCAGGCGTTGCAGTCTCGGACGGACTCCAGGTCGTGAAAAGCGACGCACAGGGCATTTGGTCGATGGTCTCGGACCGCGCTTCCGACGTGGTTTTCGTCACCCTCCCCCGCGGTTACGAGGCGGCTGCCGACGGACCCGTCCCGCAGTTCTACCACCTGCTCGCCGAGGGCCGCGACCGGTACGACTTCACCCTGTCCGAAACCGGCACGGACGACTACGTGCTGCTGGCCACGGCCGACATCCAGATCGACAACAACTCCCGCCTGATGGTTCCGCAGTCGTCGCTCATGAGCTGCCGCAACTCGTTCGTGCCCGACTTCAAAAAAACCGTTTCCGAACTCGGCGGCCGCAAAGTCTACGCCCTGTCGGTCGGCGACATGATCTTCGACAAGAACATGTACCTCTACGGATTCGGATTTGCGGAATACCGTTCGCTGATCGGCGAATTCGGCATCCCCTTCTTCCACGCCGTCGGCAACCACGACTACGACCGTTACATCGCCGGGGACCATGCCACGAAGGAGCCTTACCGCCGCCACCTCGGGCCGACCTATTATTCGGTCAACCTGGGCCAGGTCCACTGCATCGCGCTCGATAACGTCCGCATCGACAACAACGGCGCTTCGCAGGGCGTCTTCGGCGACGGATATTACGCCGTCGAACTTTCGGACCGCCAGCTCGAATGGCTCGAAGCCGACCTCAAAACCATTGAGGACAAAACGGCGCCGCTGATGATCTGGATTCATGCTCCGCTCACCTCCTGCCGCCAGTTCACCCCGACGCTCAACGCCTCGTTCCGCAACGCCCAGGCACTCGTCAGCAGTCTCGCCGGCTTTACCGACGTGCTGGTCCTCTCGGGCCACTGGCACAACAACCACACGGGCACGGTTCCCGGCAGCGCCGCCATCCGGGAGCATAACCTCGGAGCCATCAGCGGTTCGCTCTGGTACAACGTCAAGGGTTTCAACGGCGGAACGGAATACAGCTCCGGGACCGACGGTTCGCCCGTCGGCTACGGCATCTACGAGATCAGCGGCCGCAGCATCCGCTGGAGCTACAAAGGCTGTGAACTCGCCGCCGACCGGGCTTTCACGGCCTACGACATGAACAAACAGCCCTACAAGGACAAGACCGTCGCCAACGAGATACTGGTCAACGTCTGGGGCGGATGGGATGCTGCCTGGAAAGTCGAGGTCCTCGAAAACAACACCCCGCTCACGGTGACGCGCCAGGCGCGCAAGGACCCGGGCTACCTGACTTATGTCGAGACGGTCTACAAGCCTTCGGGCGACGACATGTCGAAGAGCGCCGCCAGCGCCCAGAGTACGCCGCACATGTTCTCGGCCGTAACGGCGGCTGCGGACTCGCCGGTTCTGATACGGGTTACGGACCGCTTCGGAAAAGTCTTCACCCAGCAATTACGCGAGTAATTTTTTGGGCGGACGCCGAATAATTCGTAATTTTATCAGATAAATCTGAAAAAACTGTAAACTATGCTTAGCGCACTGAAAATCAACAAACCCCACACGACGCTGGTAGACCAGGTCGAGGAGAGCCTCATCGAATACTTCAAGGAGCAGGGCCTGCGCCCGGGCAGCAGCATTCCGCCCGAAGCCGAACTGGCCAACGCCCTCGGCGTAGCGCGCACGGTGCTGCGCGAAGCCCTGAGCCGCTTCAAGATGACCGGCATGATCGAATCCCGCACCAAGCGGGGCATGATCCTGGCCGAGCCTTCGATCCTCGGCGGCATGAAGCGCTGCGTCAATCCGCTGCTGATGAACAAGGACACGGTGCTGGACATCCTCGAATTCCGCATCGCGCTGGAAATCGGCATCAGCGGCTACATCTTCGCCAACATCACCCCCGAGGACATCCGGGAGTTGGAGCAGATCGTCGAGATGGGCGAGATTATCGGTGTCAACCGCTACACCCCGATGAGCGAGGTGCATTTCCACTCGAAACTCTACGAAATCACGGGCAACGACATGATCTCGGAGTTCCAGGCCGTAATCCATCCGGTGATGGATTTCGTGAAGGACAACTTCCAGGACTTCTTCGAGCCCATCGAAAAGGAGCTTGCCGAAAGCGGCGAACTGGTGACCCACAAGCACCTGCTGGAGTACATCCAGCGCGGCGACGAGGAGGGTTACCGCAAGGCCATCGCCGACCACCTGAAGCTCTATACGATCTACCTGAGCAAAAACCGGAAACCCAGAAAATAAACTTAAAAACGTGCTGAAATTTATCATACCCCTCGCCCTGCTTTTCGCAGCGGCGGCAGCCCCTGCCCGCGGCGCTGAGACCACGACGCAACTGACGCGTACCGACGCCATCGTCTGGAACGACGCCCTGTGCCTCCCCGCCGCAAACGATTCGACGGCCCACCGCGGTCTTGCCGGCGTTTTCGCCGGAAAAACCGGCGGAAAACTGGTCATCGCAGGCGGCGCCAATTTCCCCGGTGCGATGCCGTGGGAAGGCGGCGAAAAACGCTGGTACGGCGACGTATACCTCTACGACGAAACCAATGGGTGGCAGACGTTTCCCGACGCCCTGCCGCGCCCGGCGGCCTACGGCGTCTCGGTAACGTTTCCCGGGGGTATACTCTGCATCGGCGGCTGCGACGCTTCGCGCTGCATGAACGAGGTGTACCTGCTCACCGTCGAAAACGGCGCGCCCCGCATCGCGGAGTGGCCCCCGCTCCCGGCCCCGCTGGCCAATGCCGCGGGATGCCTCGCGGGCGGCAAGGTCTATGTCGCCGGCGGCAACGAGTCGATGACCCCCGCCAAGGCCTCGAAACGCTTTTTCGTACTCGACCCGGCCGCCCCTGCCGCCGGATGGCGCGAACTGGCCGCATGGCCGGGTCCTGCGCGCGGCTATGCCGTCGCCGCGGGCCAGAGCGACGGAATGGATAACTGTTTCTACCTCTTCAGCGGCCGCGACTACGACGGCGACGCGCCGTGGACGATCCATCGCGACGGCTACCGCTACAATCCGCGGCTCGACGCATGGACGGCTCTCGAAGGCGACTTTCCCGTCATGGCGGGCACGGCAGCGGCTTTCGGCACGAATCACATCCTCTTCTTCGGCGGCAAGTCGCACGACGAAGCCACATCGGACAACGCCCTCAGGCTCTATCACACCGTAACGGGTACGATGACCCAGGCCGATGTCGACAAATCGTCCTTCATCCTGCCTGTGACGACCGCCGTGGTGAGCGACGGGCGCGACATCACGATCGCCAGCGGCGAAACAGCCCCCGGCATCCGGACTCCGGTGATCCTGCGCGGACACCTCGCCGACGAACTCCACCGCATGGGCTGGCTCGACATCCTGGTGATCGGGCTCTACTTCCTGGCGCTGGCGTGGATCGGCTGGTACTTCTCGAAAAACCAGAAATCGACGGGCGACTACTTCAAGGGCGGCGGCCGCATCCCGTGGTTCGTCGTCGGCCTGAGCATCTTCGGCACGAGCCTCTCGGCCATCACCTTCATGGCCATTCCGGCCAAGGCTTTCGCTACGGACTGGAGTTATTTGCTGTTCAACGCGGGCATCGTCCTCGTGGTTCCGCTGATCGTCGGGGTCTTCATCCCCTTCTTCCGGAGGCTGAACGTCACTACGGCCTATGAATACCTCGAACTGCGCTTCAACGCCCTGATCCGCGTCGTGTGCAGCGTCTCGTTCATCATCTTCCAGATCGGCCGCATGGCCGTCGTACTGCTGCTGCCGTCTATCGCCCTGAACATCGTCACGGGCTTCGACATCTTTCTCTGCATCTCCCTGATGGGCGTGCTGAGCCTCGCCTACACGCTGATGGGCGGCATCGAGGCCGTGGTATGGACCGAAGCCCTGCAGGTCGTCGTATTGCTGGGCGCCGCCGTAGCCGTGGGCTGTTCGATCGCATTCCAACTGCCCGACGGATTCGGGACGATCTTCTCCGCCGCGGGTGAAGCCGGAAAATTCAGCCTCGGCGAATCGTTCTTCGACCTGCGCCAGCCTACGATCTGGACCGTACTGATCGCCACGGTCTTCACCAACATCACCACCTACGGAACCGACCAGACCATCGTCCAGCGCTACCTCACGACCGACTCCGAGAAGGCCGCCCGCAAAGGCGTCTACACCAACGCCGCACTGACGGTTCCCGCCAGCCTGCTGTTTTTCCTGCTCGGCACGGCGCTCTGGGCCTTCTACAAATACTTTCCGCAGGAGCTGAGCATGTCGATCTCCGATTCGGACGCCATCCTGCCGTGGTACATGAGCACCGCACTGCCGCGCGGCGTGCTGGGACTGGTCATCGCAGGCCTGTTCGCCGCGGCGATGTCGACGCTGAGCAGCAGCATGAACTCGGCCGCCACGGCCTTCGTCACGGACATCTACCGCAAAATGCAGCCCCGCCGCGACGAGCGCCACATGCTCTCGATTGCCCGCTGGGCGACCTTCGTGCTGGGCATGGTAGGCATCCTGTTCGCCGTGGTGATGGCCTCGTGGGACATCAAATCGCTGTGGGACGAATTTTCGAAATTCCTCGGCATTCTGCTGGGCGGACTGGGCGGATTGTTCCTGCTCGGCCTGGTGACCCGCCGCGCCAATGCCACAGGAGCCCTCTGCGGACTCGTCGGAAGCATCATCGTCCAGACGCTCGTCACCCAGCACCAATGGGTCAACCTGCTGCTCTACTCGACCACTGGCTTCATCGCCTGCTTCGCCATCGGCTACGTCGTGAGCCTCTTCACGGGCGGCAGCGACCCCAAACACACGGATAACCTGACTATTTATAAAACCAAAAAATAACTCGCAACAATGGTTAACAAGCAAAAACTGGAGGGCCTGATCGCCGCTCCCTTTACCCCGATGACAGCCGACGGCGCACTCAACCTCCCCACCGTCAAACCCTACGCCGACCTGCTGGTCGCAAGCGGCGTGAAAGGGGTCTTCATCTGCGGCACGACGGGCGAATCGGCATCGCTGACCACCGACGAACGCCGGGCCGTCGCCGAAGCGTGGGTCGCAGCCGCCGCGGGACGCCTGAAGGTGATCGTGCACGTGGGTTCCAACTGCGCCGCCGACGCAATCGCCCTGGCACAGCACGCCGAGCGGTCGGGCGCCGACGCTATCGGCGCCATGGCTCCCTACTTCTTCAAGCCGCAGACCGCCGCAGAACTCGTGGCGTGGTTCACCCCCATCGCCAACAGCAACTCGCTGCCCTTCTACTACTACAACATGCCCTCGATGTCGGGCGTCTCGGTCTCCGTCCCGGAGTTCCTCGCCCTAGGCGGCAAGGCGATGCCGACGCTCGCCGGCGTGAAATTCACGCATAACAACCTGATGGAAATGTCCCAATGCCTGATGCTCGACGAAGGCCGCTACGAAGTGCTCCACGGCTACGACGAAATCCTACTGTGCGGGCTTTCGCTCGGCGCCACGGCCGCCGTGGGCAGCACCTACAACTACGCCGCGAAGGTCTACAACCGCCTGCTCGACGCCTTCCGCGCCGGCGACATCGCCGCGGCGGCCCGGTTGCAGCAATACTCGGTGAAGATCGTCGAAGTGATCATCCGCCACGGCGGCGGCGTCCGCGGCGGCAAAGCCATCATGCGCCTCGTGGGCGTGGACTGCGGTTCATGCCGTCTGCCGCTGGCTCCCTTCACCGAAGCCGAATATGCAGAGCTGAAATCCGAACTCGAAGCCATCGACTTTTTCAACCGCACCAAATAACCCGAAACCATGCGCACGCTCCTACTGATCGTCTGTACCGCCCTGGCGGCCCTCGGCTGCCGGGCCCAAAACCCCGACGCGACCGTCGTCTACCGGAACGGCGACAACGGTTACGCCTGTTTCCGCATCCCGGCGCTCATCCGCGCCGCCGACGGCACGCTGCTGGCCTTCGCCGAGGCCCGGCGCGACGGCACGGCCGACCGGGGCGACATCGACCTGGTCGTGCGCCGCTCGGCGGACAACGGCCGCACATGGGGCGAAATGGCCGTCCTGTGGGACGACGCTGGCAACACCTGCGGCAACCCCGCCCCGGTGGTCGTCCGCGAAACCGGACGCATCGTCCTCGTGGCCTGCTGGAACCGGGGCCCCGACCACGAACGCGACATCGAAACCGGCAAAGCCGGCAATACCCGCCGTGTCTTTTCGCTCTACTCCGACGACAACGGCGTGACGTGGAGCGACCCCGTGGAGATCACCTCCACGGTGAAACGCCCCGGATGGACCTGGTACGCCACCGGTCCCTGCCATGCCATCCAGAAGGCCAAAGCCCCGCACAAAGGCCGCCTCGTCGTTCCGGCCAACCACAAGTGGGTGACTCCCGAAGGCACGATCGCCTCGAACTCCCACCTGCTCTACTCCGACGATCGGGGCGCGACGTGGCAGATCGGCGCCGTTTCACAGCCCGGCGGCAACGAAAGCACGGTCGTGGAACTTTCCAACGGCGATCTGATGCTCAACATGCGCCACTACGACCGCGCGGATTCGCTGCGCCTGTGCGCCGTGAGCCGCGACGGCGGAGTCACGTGGGACCGCACGTGGGAAGAGACCCAGCTCATCGAACCGCGCTGCCAGGGCAGCATCCTCAACTACACGCCCTACGGCGGAAAGCCTTCGCGGACGCTGCTCTTCTCCAACCCGCGCTCGCTCAAACGCGAAAACATGTCGATCGGCGTGAGCCGCGACAACGGCCGCACATGGAGCCGCTTCGTCACCGTCAGCAAAGGCCGCGCGGCCTACTCCGACCTGGTGTGCCTGCCCGACGGATCGGTCGGCATCCTCTACGAGAACGGCGATCCCGGCGGCAAAGAACAACTCTACCGCCGCATCTCCTTCGAGACGGTCTCCCCGGGAAGGCTGTTCGACTAAATTCCGAAAACCTTAAAACTTACCGATATGAAACGTTTTTTCTTACTCAGCCTGTGTCTGGCCGCACTCGGCGCCTGCTCGGACGATGAAACGACGGAGCAGAAGCCCGCCGTGATCGGCGACGTGCAGTTCGCAGCGGCGATCGACCCCGTCGAGACCGAAAGCCGCGTCGTCCAGGAGGGCACAGCCATCCGTTGGGAGGCCGGCGACCAAATCGGCATCACGGCAATGATCGACGGCACGCCCCACATCGAAAACATCCCCTATACGCTCTCCGACGCCACGACGTTCAGCATGCTGACACCTGCCGCCGAAGCCATCCGCTGGAACGAGTCGGTCACCGGGCGGCGCACCTACTTCGCCTACTATCCCTACGACCAGACCAACGCCGGAGGACTGCTCAACCGCGCCGTCATCCGTTTCTCGGTTCCCGCCGAACAACACGTCGCCGCAGGCGCGAACACGACCCTGCCGCTGCTCATAGGCGAGGCTTCGACCTCCGCCACGCAGCAGCACCCCGTGGCGCTGCGCTTCCGTAACTTCGCTTCGGTGCTGGAACTGAATTTCGAGCCGCTCGAAGAGACCTCGGTCGCAACCATCGAAATCGCTCCCGCCGAAGGCTCCGCGCTGACGGGCTGGATGGCGGCCGACGGAACGACCGACAACCTCGGCAACGTGACCCTCACCGAACAGTCCGACCACCTGAAAGTCGTCTGCGACGGCGACGGCCTCGCGCTGGACCAGGCCCGTTCGGTCCGCATCCCGCTGGGACGCTTCACCTCCGCAGCGGGCGGACTCACGCTCAAGGTCGTGACCACCGACGAACGGGTTTTCAGCGAAACCATCTTCGCCGGAGAGCCGTTCACCTCCTACGTCACCGACGACACGGGGGCATTCGTCGCGGCCAAATACATTCCCCACACGATGAAAATGGAGGTCATCTCCGACGAGACCAACGAGGTCTACTTCTCCGACGATTTCGCCTGGATCACCGCCTCCAGCCGCTGGGACTCACTCACGGGCGGCGGATGGCCCACCGTGACTGCAGCGACTTCGGCTACGGGCAAGGCCAACTACTTCACATTGGACCTGCTCGACGATTTCACCCGCATCGGCTACTCCACGCTCGGTACACGCACCGACGTGCAGGCCCGTTACGAGGGTTATGTCTGCCTCGGCATTTCGTCCCGCCGCGCGGCGCTCGTCACCCCGGCACTCACCGCGATCGGCACGGAACCCGCCGACCTGCTCGTTTCGTTCTTCGGAGCCAACTACGCCACGGCGACGATGACGCCCGATACCAAACCGCTGACAATCTCGGTCGACGGCCCCGGCACGATCGGCGACACGGACGACACCTCGGTCGAACTGCCCCTCACCAACAGCTTCCGCTGGCGGAAATACTGGGTCATCGTCAAGGGCGCCACGGCACAGACGAGCATCGTCTTCGGCGCAGCCGACGCAACGGCCGGCGGCCGAATCCTGGTCGACAACATCCTGATCGGCAAAGCCGTGAAGGGCGCCGTCGCCGGATCGCGCGACGTACCTTCGACCATCGTCCCCCAAATCCGCGTGCACGGCAGCAGCCGCGCCGACATCAACAACCTCGAAGGCGCCGAAGCATCGCTGATCATCCAGTCCCCGGGCTCGTGGTCGGCAAGCACCGACGCCGACTGGCTCACCGTCTCGCCGATGAGCGAAGGCCTCGGAACAGGCATGGCCTACAGCCTCACATTCCGCGCCCTGTCGCAGAACCTCTCCGACCGCCCCCGCACGGCAACGATCACCGTTTCGTCCGGCGACCAGGCCACGGCGACGCTCACCGTCACGCAGACCAACGAGATTCCCGAGGTCGTTTACCTCGAAGACGACTTCGCATGGACGGCAGGCGACGGTACTACGGGCGGTATCCTGGGCGGCTCGCTGACCAACACGACGACCATCGGAACCAACGGCACAAAGGTTACGGCATGGGCTGAAAAGTACACCAAATACGGTTGGACCTCCGCCGGGGGCTACCTTTACGCCAAGAACGGCGTGCTGGGCTTCGGAACGACGACCGCCGTGGGCGACATGCTCTCCCCGGCGCTGACAGCCATCGGTCCGACACCGACCGACATCGTAGTCGAGTACGACGTACTGGAGTATAAGAACGCCGCCGAGACCGGCAAATCGATCTTCTCGGTACACGGCGACGGACAGATCGCATCCCTCTCAGGCAATTACACCGGCGTGAGCGGCGATACCTACACCGGTCCGGCCGCCGACAGCAAGAGTTACAACTACTATTGCGGCAACTATGCCGGATGGACCAACGGCGCGCAATGGCATCACATCACCGTCGTCGTCACGGGAGCCACGGCACAGACGCAACTGGGCGTCTCCGGCAACGGGGGTTACAGTCGTTTCTGGATCGACAATTTCAAGGTGTCGCAGAAAAAGTGATTCCCCATACGACTCGCAAAAAAAGGGAGGCGGTCCGTTGTGGACCGTCTCCCTTTTTTTTCTGCAAAACCCGCCCGATCAGCGGATGCCGCACTTCTTGAAGATCTTCAGCAGTTCGGGCTGGAGGTTCTGCGCCCAGCGCCAATAGCCCAGGTCCGAAGGGTGCGTGCCGTCGGCCGAGGTCACGTGGTCGGTTCCCGTCAGGTCCGCCTTGTCGATAAAATAAACGTTGTCGAAACGTTTCATCGCCTCGGCCATCTGTTTGCGGGCCATCTCACGCTTGGCCTCCTCGCCCTTGCGCGAACGGAGGTCGAAATTGCCGCTCTCACGGTAGATCGTCTGCACGAAGATCAGCGGCGTCGAAGGCAGTTTCTCGCGGATACGTGCAATGAAGGGAATCAGCCGCTCCTCGATCATCTTGGCGTCAGGGTTCGAAAAGGCGTCGAAAACCATCGCATCGGCGTCCTTCACGTCGCCGAGGTAGTCGGCGAAATAGGGCTGCAACTTGCAGTTGCCGCTGCAGGCGATGCTGCAAAAGTAGAGGCCCGTGTTACGGCCGATCTGCATCGGATAGCTCATACCCGCACGGCTGGTGCTCACGCCGTGGGTGAAGCTCGAACCGAAAATCACGATCTTGTGGCGGAAGGGATTCTCCATCGGAACGATCGTCGCCCCCTCGTCCACGCCGACCTGAAGCGAGGTCAGCTCGTTGTAATTGGGCAGGTAAAGCAGGCACTCTTTCTCCGAGGAATCCATGTGGCTGATCATCGTATAGGCCTCGCCGCGTTTTTTCGGGGCGCGCGAAGCGGCATAAAGCCACTCGCCATCCTTGCGGATGTAGAGGTCGAAGCCCTCCGAAGCGACCCGGGGCGTGCTCGCACCGTTGTAAACGAACGGCGCGTAGTCCGGCAGCAGGTCAATGCGCGTGGAATTGGTCTTGAACACCAGCGCGAGGCCCGCCGAGCAGCGCACCTGCTGGTTTTCGGCCTTGGTAAAGCCTTTATAAACAACCGTATCGATCCGGTGGTAAGGATGCGGCGTAGGCTGTGCCTTGCCGATGAGGTTCAACTCGGTAGCGTCCACAAACCGGACCTGTGCGGCCGCAGCCCAGGCCGCCAGCAGCGCAGCGGCCAAAAGAAAAAAGCGTTTCATTGGTGTAAATTTAAGTTATCGGTTCTCAAAAAAGGCGAAGTTTTCACGACTTCGCCTTTATAAAATCCGCCTGACACGGCTATTTGACAGCTTCCTGCCAGATCAGCGCCGACGCGCCGAGGATGGCAGCGTTCTTGCCCTGAATACCGCTGGGAAGCAGTTTTACCTTGTTCTTGAAGACGAAGAGCATGTTCTCCTCCATGAACCACTGCGTCGGTTCGAAGATCAGCTTGCCGGCCTTCGAAAGTCCGCCGAAGAGGAAAATCGCCTGGGGCGAAGTCACCGTCACCACGTCGGCCAGCGCGCGGCCCAGCATCTCGCCCGTATAGCGGAAAGCCTCCAGTGCAATGGGGTCGCCCTGCTCGGCAGCGGCCGAAATCATCGACGCGTCGAAGTCGTCGAAAGCGATGCTCCGCAGTTTGCTGGGAGCGTTCATTTTCGCCATCAGTTCGAACGCCGTGCGCTTGATACCCGTTGCCGAAACATAGGTCTCCAGACAGCCTTTGCGGCCGCAGCCGCACTCACGGCCGTTGCGCTCGACGATCACGTGGCCGAACTCGCCGGCAAAGCCGTCGTGGCCGTAGATCATCTCGCCGTTGGCAACGAATCCCGAGCCGAGGCCCGTACCGAGGGTGATCATGATGAAATCGCGCATGCCTTTGGCGTTGCCGTAGATCATCTCGCCGATCGTCGCTGCATTGGCGTCGTTCGTAATGAGCGTCTTCACGCCGCCGAAACACTTCGAAATATCGTCCGCCAGCGGGAATACGCGGCGCTTTTCGTCGGGATTGGGGTCGCCCTCCCTGAACTTCCACAGGTTCGCAGGGGTCTCGATCGTACCCTTGTGATAGTTGGCGTTGGGGGCTCCGATGCCGATACCCGTCAACTCGTACTCGAACGAAAGGCTCTGGGCCAGTGCGCGCATCGAGTCGCAAAGGTCCTCGACGTAAGCCGGATAGTCGTCAACAAAGGGATACTTCTTGGTCGAGATGACCGATTCGGCATAAAGGTCGCCGTTTTCGTCTACGAGGCCGAAAGCGGTGTTGATGCCGCCGATGTCCACGCCGATCGCGAGTTTTTTCATATCGTGTTTCAGGTTAAAAGTTAGTTTTATCCTGTCAAAGTTAATTGAAAATTCGGCTACTCCAAAGTTTTTTCCTATTTTTGGGACAGTTTCCGACCCAAAAGCACCATTCAAGACTCTATTCAAGACTATGCAGACCAACGAGCAGATGCTCTCCGCCATCGAAAATTATCTCGCCCAGGCCGAATTTCCGGCCGAGCCCGAACTCCTGTACGCTCCGATCAGCTACTCGCTGGCCGGGGGCGGCAAACGCCTCCGCCCCATGCTGTTGACGCTGGCATACGGAATTTTTTCCGACGACGTACAGCAGGCGCTGCCGGCAGCGGCGGCAGTCGAGGTGTTCCACAACTTCACGCTGCTGCACGACGATATCATGGACAACGCCGCCGTACGCCGCGGAAAACCCTCGGTTTATGCCAAATGGGGCCAGAACGTAGCCATTCTTTCGGGCGACGCCATGCTGATCTACGCCTACCGCCTGCTGAGCACCGTTCCGGCCAAACTGCTGCCGCAGGTGCTCTCGACGTTCAACACCATGTCGCTCGAAGTGTGCGAAGGACAGCAATACGACATGGATTTCGAACAAAAGCCCAAGGTTTCGGTGGTCGAGTACATGCACATGATCGAACTGAAAACTTCGGTACTGCTGGCCGGATCGGTCGTGATCGGCGCCATGCTGGGCGGCGCCTCGGAGGAGGATTGCCGCCGCCTGCGGCGCTTCGCCATCGAACTGGGCCTGGCGTTCCAGTTGCAGGACGATCTGCTGGACAGTTACGGCGACGAACGGCTGGGCAAAGCCATCGGGGGCGACATCCTCGAAGGCAAGAAAACCTACCTGATGGTCACGGCGATGAGCCGCTCGGACGAGGCTACACGCGAAGTCCTGCGCACGGCCTACCGCGACGCAACGCTTTCCGACACCGAAAAGATCGCCAAGGTGAAGGCCATCTACGACCGTCTCGACGTGCCGCGCCTCACGGAACAGCAGATCCAGGTGCGTTTCGAACGTGCGCTGTCGATCCTCGACACCCTTTCGGTAGAGCCTGCACGGACGGGGCGCATGCGCGACTACGCAATGAGTTTAATGGGGCGGAAAAACTAAACGATGCAACGTTCCGACATTGAAATAATGGCTCCCGTCGGGAGCTACGAATCGCTGGCGGCCGCCATCCAGGCCGGGGCCGACGCCGTCTATTTCGGCGTCGGGAAACTCAACATGCGCTCGGCGTCGGCGGCCAACTTCACACTCGACGACCTCGCAAAAATCGTCGCCACGGCCCGCAAAGCCGGGGTGAGGACCTACCTGACGGTCAACACGATCGTCTACGAAGACGAAATTACGGACGTGCAAGCCGTGATCGACCGCGCGAAGCGGGAAGGCGTCGACGCCGTCATCGCCTCCGACATGGCGGCGATCCTTTACGCCCGCCGGATCGGACAGGAGGTGCACATCTCGACCCAGAGCAACATCTCGAACTCCGAGGCGGTACGTTTCTACGCCCAGTGGGCCGACACGGTGGTGCTGGCCCGGGAGCTTTCGCTGGAACAGGTTGCGGCGATCCGCCGCCGGATCGTCGAAGACGACATCCGCGGTCCGCGCGGCGAACTGGTCGAGATCGAGATGTTCGCCCACGGCGCATTGTGCATGTCCGTTTCGGGCAAATGCTACCTGTCGCTCTACGAAACGGGCTGTTCGGCCAACCGCGGCGCCTGCCGCCAGTTGTGCCGCCGCAAATACACCGTCACGGACAAGGAGACCGGGGCGCAGCTCGACATCGACGGCCGCTACGTTCTCTCGCCCAAAGACCTCTGCACGATCGACTTCCTCGACAAAATGATCGCCGCGGGAGTCCGGGTGCTGAAAATCGAGGGACGCGCACGCGGCGCGGAGTATGTGAAGCGCGTGGTGGAGTGTTACGACCAGGCGCTCAGGGCCATGGAGGCCGGGAGCTACACCCCCGCTTTAACCGAAGGGCTGAAAGGGCGGTTGGCCACGGTCTTCAACCGCGGGTTCTGGGAAGGTTACTACGCCGGACGCCCCGTCGTAGAGCACAGTCCCGCCTACGGTTCGTCGGCCACGCAGCGTAAAGTGTACGTAGGTAAAGTGGTGAATTTCTACAAGAAACTCTCGGTAGCGGAAGTGTTGGTCGAAGCGGCGCCGCTAAATACCGGAGAGACAATATTTTTCCTCGGCGCAACCACGGGCGTCGCCGAGCAGACGCTCACCGAACTGCACGGACCCGACGGCAATCCGGTGCAGTCCGTCGCACAGGGAGAGTTGTGCGCCATCCGCACCCCCGGCATAATCCGCCGCGGAGACCAGCTCTATAAATTCGTCCCAGCCGACAAAGCCTAAAACCCGATACCGATGGATAAACCTCAACCGACCAAACCGGCCGCTTCGCAGCGGCTTCTTTCGCTCGACGCCCTCCGGGGTTTCGACATGCTCTTCATCATGGGCTTTGCAGGGCTCGTCGTGGGCCTGTGCAAACTCTGGCCCGGGGATTTTTCGACCTGGATGACCGCTCAGATGGGCCACGCCGACTGGAACGGATTCTTCCACCACGACACCATCTTCCCGCTGTTCCTCTTCATCGCCGGCATCTCGTTCCCCTTCTCGCTCTCGAAACAGCGCGAAAAAGGGATGGGCGAGCGGAGCATCTACCTGAAGGTAATCCGCCGCGGACTGACGCTCGTGGTGCTGGGATTCGTTTACAGCGGATTGTTCAACCTCGAACCCGGCACGCTGCGCCTGCCGAGCGTACTGGGCCGCATCGGCCTGGCGTGGATGTTCGCAGCGCTGCTGTTCATCAATTTCAGGGTCCGCACGCGCATCCTGATCGCCGCCGCGATTCTCGTCGGCTACGGACTGCTGCTGCAATTCGTCGCCGCACCCGACGCCGGAGGGGCCGGGCCGCTGACCCTCGAAGGCAATATCGTGGGTTACGTCGACCGGATGATCATGCCCTCGCACCTGCTGGGCGGCAAGGGATTCGACCCCGAAGGGCTGCTGAGCACCCTGCCGGCGATCGTGACAGCCATGCTGGGCATGTTCACGGGCGAGTTCGTCCGCCGTTCGGAGCAGCAGACCTCCGGAAGCCGCAAGGCACTCTGGATGGCCGCCGCAGCCGTTGTCCTGCTGGCGGCGGCGCTCTGCCTGGACGCAGTGCAGCCGATCAACAAGAAGCTCTGGACCCCGGCGTTCGTCTGCGCTGCAGGAGCCTATTCGCTGGGCATGTTCGCGCTGTTCTATTATATAATAGATGTAAAACAGTGGCGGCGGTGGACCTATTTCTTCAAGGTCATCGGCGTCAACTCGATCACGATCTATATGGTTCAGCGCGTCGTACGCGTGAGCTACACCTCGGAGTTCTTCTTCGGCGGACTGGCTTCGAAATGTTCGCCCGAAGTGGCGGCCGTGGTGCTTTCGGCGGGTTACGTGACCGTCTGCTGGCTGCTGCTGTGGTTCCTGGACCGGAAAAAGATATACCTTAAAATCTGACAGGCCCCAACAACTGAAAGGCGCATCGCAAGGTGCGCCTTTTTTCAGGCCCCTAAAACTGCTGACGGCCAACTATCGAAAATTTTTTATCGAAATTCAATAAATATTATTTGTTTTTCAAAAATTGTTTCGTATGTTTGCAGTGTCGAAAACAGAAAAGACATCCCATGGAAATCGAAAAAGTCATCCGCATTCTGACCATTTTCCTCGTCGCAGCCGCCTTCGCCGTGAAGGTCGCCACACGCCTGATGTTCCCCGGGGCATCGCACACGAGCGACCTCCCGCTGATCATCGTACTGATCCTCTGCCTGGGCAGCATCTGGCGCCAGGCAACCCGCAAGAATGAGAAACCAAACAAATAATCCCATGAAAAAACTCCTGATTATCGCCGCGATGGCCGCCGCAGCCGTTGCATGCGCTCCGAAGACAGCCCCCGAGCTGCCGATGGAAACCTTCTTCCGCAATTCGGAAAAGACAGGCTACCAGATATCGCCCGACGGCAGCTATTTCTCCTACATGGCTCCCTACGAAAGCCGCCGCAACATCTTCGTGCAGCAGGTGGGTTCCGACGAGGCCGTCCGCCTCACCTCGGAAACCGAGCGCGACCTGGCCGGCTATTTCTGGGCCAACGACAACCGCATCCTCTACCTCAAGGACACGGGCGGCGACGAGAACTACCAACTTTACGGCGTCAATATCGACGGCACGGACCCGAAGGCCTACACGGCCATCCCCGGCGTGCGGACCCAGATCATCGACCCGCTCGAGGAGATCGACTCGCTGATGATCATCGGCACGAACCAGCGCAACCCGCAGATATTCGACCCCTACCGCCTGAACCTCAACACGGGCGAGATGACGATGCTCTGCGAAAACCCCGGCGACGTGCAGGGCTGGCAGACCGACCACGACGGCAAGCTGCGCGTGGCTTACGCCATCGTCGACGGCGTCAACTCCCAGATCCGCTACCGCGAGACCGAGGCCGAGGAATTCCGCCCCGTGCTGACGACCAACTTCAAGGAGTCGGTTTACTTCGCGACGTTCACGCCCGACAACAAGATGGTTTACGCCATCACCAACCTCGGACGCGACAAGGAGGCCCTCGTACTGATGGACCCCGCGACGTGCGAAGAGAAAGAGATGCTCTATACGAACGACACCTACGACCTGGAAGGCGTCTGGTACAGCGAGAAGGAGAAGAAACTGCTCGGTGTATCGTACGAAGGACACAAGGGCACGACGCGCCACTTCTTCGATAAGGAGGCCGGCGACATGTTCGGCCGCATGGAGCGCCACCTGCGCGGCTACGAGCTGGGCATCGTCGGTTCGAACAAGGCCGAGGACAAATACATCGTCGCAGCCGGCAGCGACCGTACGGCAGGCGCCTACTACATCTACGACGTTGAAGCCGACACGATGACCAAGCTGGCCGACCTCAAACCCTGGATCAAGCAGGAGGAGATGGCCGAAATGCTTCCGATCGAGTACACTTCGCGCGACGGCGAGCGTATCGAGGGCTACCTCACGCTGCCCGTGGGCAAGACCCTGCGCAACGCCAAGAACCTGCCCGTCGTGGTGAATCCGCACGGAGGCCCGTGGGCCCGCGATTCGTGGGGCTTCAACCCCGAGGCGCAGTTCCTCGCCAACCGCGGCTATGCCGTCTTGCAGATGAACTTCCGCGGCTCGACGGGCTTCGGACGCCGCTTCATGGAGATAGCCTTCGGCAAGTGGGGCCAGGAGATGCAGGACGACATCACGGACGGCGTGAACTGGCTGATCGGAAAAGGCATCGCCGATCCCGCGAAGATCGCCATCTACGGCGGCTCGTACGGCGGTTATGCAACGCTGCAGGGCATCGTGAAAGACCCCGACCTCTACGCCTGCGCCGTAGACTACGTGGGTGTCTCGAACCTCTTCTCGTTCATGAACACCATTCCGCCCTACTGGAAACCGCTGCTCGACCAGATGTATGAAATGGTCGGCAACCCCCAAACGCAGGTCGAGATGCTGACCGAGAACTCCCCGGCACTCAACGCCGACAAGATCAAGAGTCCGCTGCTGGTGGTCCAGGGAGCAAACGACCCCCGCGTGAACATCAACGAAAGCAACCAGATGGTCGACGCACTCCGCGCACGCGGCGTAACGGTAGACTACATGGTCAAGGACAACGAAGGCCACGGATTCCACAACGAGGAGAACCGTTTCGACTTCTACCGCGCGATGGAGAAATTCTTCGGCAAATACCTCAAAGGCATCCAGCCCGAGGGCAACATCGTCCCGGAAAGCTGCCGCCGGTAGTGTTCAACTCGACCCGACCCGAGAAACGCAACCAATCCAAATAAAAAGTTCAAACCCGGGTTTGCCCGGAGCGGTCCTCTTACCAGCCGCAAAACGGAAAAACCCACTTAGTTGTGTGCCGAAGCCCCGGAATATCCGGGGCTTCGCGTGTTTTGCGCGTTTCGGCCGTGGACGGTGTGCCGCTATTTTGCCGGCCGGAAAGCCGCGGCGCACCCGCGCCGAAGGAACGACTTTTGGTATTTTTCCCGGAAAAGCCCGAAAAAATCCCTACTTTTGCAGTCGCAATGAACGCCGAACCCCACATACACCTGCGTCCGGCAGACGGACTGCCCATGCCCCGCAGGGTATGGGCCATCCTGGCCGTGGCGTTCGGCGTATCGCTCTCGGTGATCGACGGCACAATCGCCAACGTCGCCCTGCCCACCATCGGGCAGGAATTGGGCATTTCGTCGGCCGACTCGATCTGGATCGTCAATGCCTATCAGTTAGCCATCATGGTTTCGCTGCTCTCGTTCTCGGCGCTGGGCGACGTGGTCGGCTACCGCAAAATCTACATCGGCGGGCTGATGCTCTTCACGGTGGCTTCGGTGGCCTGCGCACTCTCGGGATCGCTCCAGACCCTCGTGCTGGCGCGCGTCATGCAGGGATTCGGGGCCGCAGCCATCACCTCGGTCAACACCACGCTGATCCGCTTCATCTACCCCAAAGCCCAACTGGGCCGCGGTATGGGCATCAACGCCACGGTGGTCGCCGTGTCGTCGGTGGCCGGGCCGACACTGGCCGCAGGAATCCTCTCCGTAGCCAGTTGGCCGTGGCTGTTCGCCGTGAACATCCCGATGGGGCTCGTTGCCCTGGCGCTCAGCCGGAGGTTCCTGCCGGAAAATCCCGTCCGGGTGAGCGCACACCGGTTCGACTGGCGCGACGCGGTGATGAACGCCCTGACGTTCGGCCTGCTGATGGCCTCGGTCGAAGGCTTCTCGCACGGGCTGGACCCGCGCCTGCTCACGCTGGGCGTCGCAGCGCTGTTAGTCATCGGATTCTTCTTCATCCGCAGCCAGCTGCGCGAGCCCTATCCCATCCTGCCGTTCGACCTGCTGCGCATCCCGATTTTTTCGGTGTCGGTGCTGACCTCGATCTGCTCGTTCCTCGGGCAGATGCTCGCCATGGTGGCGCTGCCCTTCTACCTGCAGGATGCCTGCGGCTACAACGACGTCGAGACGGGACTGCTGCTGACGGCCTGGCCCGCCATCATCATGATCGTCGCCCCGGCAGCGGGCATGCTGGTCGAACGCATCCACGCCGGACTGCTGGGCGGCACGGGCCTCACGATGATGGCCGCGGGACTGTTCCTGCTGGCCTTCCTCCCGGAGCATCCGACCGATTTCGACATCATCTGGCGGCTGGTGCTCTGCGGTGCGGGCTTCGGACTGTTCCAGTCGCCGAACAACAGTATCCTGATCGCTTCGGCCCCGCCCGAGCGAAGCGGTTCGGCAAGCGGCATGCTGGCCACGGCACGCCTCGTGGGACAGACGACGGGCGCCGCGCTGATGGCCCTGCTGTTCCACATCGTTCCCGAAAACAGCACCCACACGGCCCTGCTGCTGGCAGGCGGATTCGCCGTCACGGGCGCAATCATCAGTCTCACCCGCATCTCCCTGCCCCTGCCCGAAGGATTAACCCGCAAAAAATAACGCCATGTTTCGTGCACTCCTGCTGCTACTGCTGCTGACGCCCGGATTCGGACTGTCCAAAGCCCCGGCGATCCGCCCGCCCTACCTGCATGCGGGCGACACCGTGGGCATCGTCGCCCCGGCCGGAAAACTCCGGCAGGGAGCCGATACGGCCGGGGTCCGCCGCCGTATCGAAGCATGGGGACTCAAGGTCCGCTTCGGGGAGCACCTGCTGGCGGGCGACGACACGGACTACCTCGCAGGGAACGACACCCTGCGGGCCGGGGATCTCCAGCAGATGATCGACGATCCGCAGATCAAGGCCGTCATCGCCTTCAAAGGCGGCTACGGCTCGGTGCGCCTCATGGACCTCGTGGACCTCAGGCCCCTGCGCCGCAATCCCAAATGGATTGTCGGGTTCAGCGACATCACCATGCTCCACATGGCCCTCCGAAAACTCGGCGTGGAGAGCCTGCACGCCACCATGCCCACCTGCTTTGAGAGCGACTCGACAAGCACCGACGCCTCGGCCGATTCGCTGCGCAGCGCCCTGACGGGGACTTTCCGGCGGATCGAACTTCCGCCCCATCCGCTCGACCGTCCCGGGACGGCCCGCGGAACGATTGCCGGAGGCAACCTCACGCTCATCTGCTCGGCCATCGGCACACCGCAGCAAATCGACATGCGCCGTCCGACGATCCTGCTGATCGAGGAGGTGGGAGAGAGTGCCTACCGCCTCGACCGGCTCATGCAGCAGCTGCTCCGGAGCGGAATGCTCCGACAGGCGGAAGCCATCCTCGTCGGCCACCTGACCGGCATCGAAAACAGCAAATCGTTCCGGGCCGAAGACGCCCGGCAGATCGTCGCTCGCTACACGGCGCCGCTCGGCATTCCCGTCGTATTCGGATTTCCCGCCGGACATGAAGCTCCCAACCTCCCGGTTTTCATGAACCGCAAGGTACACATCACCGTCGGGGAGCAGGGATCGGTCGTGGAATTCTGAAAAATCCCGCATCGGCAACCGCAGTCCGGCATATTTTTATTATATTTGCCAAAGACTCGCTCCATACGGGCGGGCTGTGTTCCGAAAGGCGCAGGCCTGCCGGGCGCAGGCAGCCTTTGGAGCCCAAAAACCGATAATCGCCATGTTTTCAGCAAAAACCTATACCGCGCGCCGCCACGAACTGCGCACGAAGATCGGGAGCGGAATCATCCTGCTTCCGGGCAACCCCCTCTCGCCGAACAACTACCCCAACAACGCCTACTATTTCCGCCAGGACTCCTCGTTCCGCTACTATTTCGGGCTGAACGTGCCGGCCGTCGCCGGCCTGATCGACGCCGACACGGGCGAAGAGGCGCTGTACGGCGACGATTTCACGGTCGAGGACATCATCTGGACCGGACCGCAGCCCACGCTGCGCGAGATGGGCGCCGAAGTCGGCATCACGGCCACATTCCCGATGGCGGAACTCGAAGCGCGGCTGCGCAGGGCCGTCTCCCTGGGCCGCAAAATCCATTTCCTGCCGCCCTACCGCGGCGAGACCAAACTCCAATTGTCGGCGCTGCTGGGTATCAAGCCCGCATTGCTGCACGACTACAAGTCGGTGGACCTGATGTTCGCCGTGGCGGAAATGCGCGAGAAGAAGAGCGCCGAAGAGGTCGAAGAGATGGAACGCGCCTTCAGGATCGGCTACGACATGCACACGACGGCCATGCGGATGTGCCGCCCGGGCGTCGTGGAACGCGAGATCGCAGGCGCCATCGAAGGCATCGCCAAGTCCCGGGGACAGGGCGTATCGTTCCCGTCGATCGTGTCGCAGCACGGCGAAACGCTCCACAACCTCAACGCCGACGGCGTATTGGAGGAAGGACGCCTGTTGTTGTGCGACGCCGGCGGCGAAAGCGTCGAGGGATATTGTTCGGACCACACGCGCACCTACCCCGTGAGCGGACGTTTCACACAGAAGCAGAAAGACATTTACAACATCGTGCTGGCGGCGCACGACCATGTGGCGCACATCGTGAAGCCCCACATGATGTATACCGAAATACACAACGCCGCCTACATGACCCTGGCCGAAGGTCTTGTCGGACTGGGGCTGCTGAAAGGTTCGGCCGCCGACGCCGTTGCCGCGGGAGCGATGACGATGCTCATGCCCCACGGACTGGGACACGGACTGGGCATGGACGTGCACGACTGCGAAGCGATGGGCGAACGGTCGTTCGATTACAGTTCGATCGCCGAACGCGCGGCCAAATCGGGAACCTGCGTCTACCGCGCCGCATGGCGCATCGAGCCGGGAACCGTCCTGACCGACGAGCCGGGGCTCTATTTCATCCCTGCGCTGATCGCCAAGTGCCGCGCCGAAGGGCTTTACAAAGGGATCGTCGATTACGACGCACTGGAGGCTTACCACGACTTCGGCGGAATCCGCATCGAAGACGACATCCTCGTGACGGATTCGGGCAGCCGTATCATCGGCGACCGGAAAATACCCGTCACGGTCGAGGAACTCGAAGCCACAGTCGGCAGATAAGGCCGGCCGCATCCCTCCGCCCCGCCCCGGACAAGCGCAAGCGCAAACACCGATTTGCCGTGAAACAGCGCGTAAAGGGAAGGCCGGCTCCGGGAATACGCCGGCGACAAAGAAAACGGTATTTGATTTTACAACAACACTATAATCCGACACAGTTATTATGGACAAGAAATGGATCATCATCGGAGGAATGCTGGGCATCCTGATCATCTTCCTGCTGCTCTGGAATTTCGCACCCGCCATCCAGCGGTGGCTGGCCGACGTTTTCCTCGACATCATTCTCCTGCTGGCCGCCTTTGCGGCAGGATGGTTATTCGGGCGTTTCGGAGGCAAACGCCACCGCAACGACGACGAACGCAACGCCCGCAACATCACCCGGGCACAGAAATAAGAACCAAAAGATTTATGAAAAAACTGATTCTTCTGCTCGCGCTCGTGCTTCCGGCCGCTCTTTCGGCCCAGCAGCGCGACTGGGCCAATTACGGCCATTACGCGACGGCCAACGCACAACTCACGGCCCCTCCCGCCGTGGTGTTCATGGGAAACTCGATCACCGCCGGGTGGTATAAAACCCATCCCGAATTCTTCACCGCCAACAATTTCGCCTGCCGGGGAATCGGCGGGCAGGTATCGAGCCAGATGCTCTGCCGCTTCCGGGCCGATGTGATCAACCTGCATCCGCAGGCGGTCGTAATTCTCGCCGGGACGAATGACATTGCCCAGAACAACGGCCCCATCGAAATCGAACACATCACCGAAAATGTCATTTCGATGGCCGAACTGGCGATGGCCGCAGGCATACGGCCGATCATCTGCTCGGTCCTGCCGGCCGGAAAATTCCCGTGGAGAGCCGAAATCGAAGACGCCGCCGGAAAGATCCGCACCCTGAATGCACAGTTGAAGCAGTACGCCCGGGACCGCGGGCTGATCTGGATCGACTACCACAGCGCCATGCAGGCTGAGGACGGTTCGCTGCGCAGCGAATACACCAAGGACGGCGTGCATCCCACGGCCGAAGGTTACGCCGTCATGGAGCGTGTCATCCTGCCCGCACTGGCACACTACCGGCCTGCCGCCGCGAAGTAAACCCGCTGTTTTTCGAAGACTTAAAAAATCGCCCTCCTCGGGCGATTTTTTTATTCCCCGAGTTGTTTTTCACGAATAATTTGTATATTTATAGTCGGCTAACCGAAACGCCCGGGCCGACGCGGAACCTTGTATCCGATTGCGGCACGGGAAATGAGGTCCGGAATGAACGAAAAACCTTAAAACCATACGGGAATATGAAAAATTATTCAGCTAAAGAGATCAAGAACATCGTACTCATCGGCGCGCCCGGCACGGGTAAAACTACCCTTGCCGAAGCGATGGCCTTTGAGGGTAAGGTCATCGACCGCAGGGGTAGTATCGAGACGAACAACACGCTCTCGGACAACACGGATATCGAGCACGAATACAAGCGCTCGATCTATTCGACGATCCTCTTCACCGAATTCATGGACCGCAAGTTGAACATCATCGACTGCCCGGGCTCGGACGACTTCTGCGGAAGTCTCTTCTCGGCATTCAAGGTGGGCGACGTGGGGGTTTTCCTGTTCAACGCCCAGAACGGCTGGGAGGTCGGCAGCGAGATTCAGGCCCGTTACGCCCGGCTGCTCAAGAAACCCGTGATCGGCGTGGTGAGCCAGGTGGACGCCGACAAGGCCAATTTCGAATCGACGGTCGAGTCGATCAAAGCGTCGTCGCGCGTGAAACCCGTCATCGTACAATATCCCGTCAACCAGGGCCCGGGCTTCAACGCGTTCATCGACGTGCTGCTGATGAAGATGTACCGCTTCAAGGACAACGACGGCCACCGCGAAGAGTTGGAAATTCCCGCCGAAGAACTCGAAAAAGCACAGGAGCTGAATAAGGAACTCGTGGAAATGGCCGCCGAACACGACGAGGCGCTGATGGAACTCTACTTCGACAAGGGCACGCTCACGCAGGACGACATTCGCTCGGGCCTGAAAATCGGCCTTTCGAAGCGCGAGGTAATGCCTATTTTCTGCACCAGCGGCAAGCGCGACATCGGAACCAAGCGCCTGATGGAGTTCATCATCAACGTAGCGCCCGGCCCGCAGAAGGCCCCCGCATTCCTCTCGACCGAGGGCGAGGAGATCACGGCCGACGAGACTGCACCCACGGTAGCATTCGTCTTCAAGAGCCAGGTGGAACAGCATATCGGCGAAATCACCTATTTCCGTGTCATCCGCGGCAAGATCACCGAAGGAACGGAGTTGGTGAACACCCGCACCGGGAACAAGGAGAAACTCTCGCAGTTGTTCGCCGTAGCGGGCAAAAACCGCATCAAGGTCACGGAACTCATGGCCGGGGACATCGGCTGCACGGTGAAACTGAAGGGTACGCGCACCAACGACACGCTTTCGGCGCCGTCGGCTCCCGTGACGATCGAGCCGATCGTCTTCCCCGAACCGCGCTACCGCGCCGCCATCAAATGCAAGGACCAGGCCGACGAGGAGAAGCTGGGCAAGGTGCTCAACGACGCCAAGTTCGAAGACCCGACCATTCTGGTCGAATACTCCAAGGAACTGAAGCAGACCATCATCCAGGGCCAGGGCGAGCACCATCTGAACATCCTGCGCTCGCGCATCGAGAAAGAGAACAAACTCTCCTACGAGCACATCGCACCGAAGATTCCCTACCGCGAGACCATTACGAAGGTGGCTCAGGCCGACTACCGCCACAAAAAGCAGTCGGGCGGCGCAGGCCAGTTCGGCGAGGTGCACATGATCATCGAGCCCTATTACGAAGGCATCGGCGAACCGAAGAACTACAAGGTCCCCGGCAAGGGCGACATGGTGCTGAACCCCAAGACCAAGGAGGAATACGACTTGCAGTGGGGCGGCAAACTGCAGTTCTACTCGGCAATCGTGGGCGGCGCCATCGACGCACGCTTCATGCCCGCCATCCTGAAAGGCATCATGGAGAAGATGGACGAGGGCCCACTGACCGGATCGTATGCCCGCGACATCCGCGTGGTGATCTACGACGGCAAGATGCACCCGGTGGATTCGAACGAAATCTCGTTCAAGCTGGCGGCGCGCAACGCCTTCAAGGAGGCTTTCCGCAACGCAGGGCCCAAGATCATGGAGCCGATTTACAGCGTCGAAGTGCTCGTTCCGAGCGAATACATGGGCGCCGTGATGTCAGACCTCCAAAACCGCCGCGCGATGATCGCCGGCATGGAGTCGGACAAGGGCTTCGACCGCCTGAATGCACTGGTTCCGCTGGCCGAGCTCTACCGTTACTCGACGACCCTCTCGTCGCTGACATCGGGTTCGGCGACCTACACGATGAAATTCAACAGTTACGAGCAGGTTCCCGCCGACGTGCAGGACAAACTGCTCAAAGCCTACACCGACACCGACGACGAATAGTTCCCGGCGGTTGCATACGGCGGCGGTTCCGGCACAGGAGTCCCGGCCAATATGCGTTCCAACCGGAACAATCCGTTATCCGCAAAAACCTTCTGCGCATTGCAGAAGGTTTTTTTATACCCGAACAGAGGAAATAGGACCTTTTCCCTTTCCGGAAATGCAGCCCAGAGTCAATTGCCACCACACACGGGAAGCCCATGCGTCCCCGCCGCGCGGCATTCGTCAGCCTGCCCGGTTCCCACAGATTCGTCCGCAGCGCACCGTGCAGGCGTTTTTGTGTTAAATTAATGTTAACATTGGGTGTCTAAACCATTTCATCGGAAAAAATGGCGTAAATTTGTTCACAATTTGCACTAAACCCCCAACATGAGCGAAATTTACACCGTCATTGTCGGCATTCTGGGAATCCTCGCTATTTCAGGTCTTTTCGTCGGCGTCACGAACGACGCAGTCAACTTCCTCAACTCCGCTATCGGCTCCAAAGCCGCCTCGATGAAGATTATCCTCACCGTAGCGTCCATCGGCATCATCATCGGCGTCGTTACGTCGAGCGGCATGATGGAAGTCGCACGCAGCGGCATGTTCAACCCCGGACTGTTCACCTTCCACGAAGTGATGATGCTCTACCTGGGCGTCATGTTCGCCAACGTCATCCTGCTGGACCTCTACAATTCGTGGGGACTCCCTACATCGACTACCGTATCGCTGATATTCTGCCTGCTGGGCGCAGCGATCGCCGTGTCGATCTATAAAATCGCCAACGACCCGGAACAGGGCGTCTCGGCGCTCGGACAGTATATCAACACCTCGCGCGCCATGGGTATCGTCTCGGCCATCCTGCTGTCGGTAGTGATCGCCTTTACCTGCGGAACGCTGGTCATGTACATCTCGCGCATGATCTTTTCGTTCCGCTACACGGTGCTCTTCCGCCGCTACGGTTCGCTCTGGTGCGGCGCCTCGCTGACGGCGATCGTCTATTTCGCCGTCTTCAAGGGACTCAAGTCCCTGCTGGCCCACAATGCCTTCATCCAGCTCATCGACAACCACCTGCTCTCGGCCCTGGCCATCTGCTGGATCGTCTGCTCGCTGCTGCTGTTCTTCATCCAGCGCTTCAAGATCAACATCCTGCGCATCACGATCCTGTCGGGAACCTTCGCCCTGGCGCTGGCCTTCGCAGGCAACGACCTGGTGAACTTCATCGGCGTGCCCGTAGCCGGATTCGACGCTTACACCATCGCCCGGGAAGCGGGCGACACGGGGATGCTCATGGGAGCCCTGAACGAAAACGTTCCGGCCAATTTCCTGATCCTGCTCGCCGCAGGCATCATGATGATCCTCACACTGTGGACTTCGAAAAAGGCGATGCACGTCTCCGAAACCGAGCTTTCGCTCTCGGCGCAGGGTGACGACGGGCAGGAGCAGTACGGATCGTCGGTCTTCTCGCGCACGATCGTCCGCGCGGCCCTCAACGTCAGCTCGGGTATCGAGCGCGTGGTTCCGAAGCACCTGCGCGAATCGATCTCGCGCCGTTTCGAATACGAAGACGTGGAGCACAGCGGTTCGCCCTACGACATGATCCGCGCCACGGTCAACCTGACGACCTCGGCGCTGCTGATCGCCATGGCGACCTCGCTCAAACTTCCGCTGTCGACCACCTACGTCTGCTTCATGGTAGCTATGGGTTCGTCGCTCGCCGACCGCGCCTGGGGCCGCGAAAGCGCCGTATACCGCATTTCGGGCGTCATGACCGTCGTGGCCGGATGGTTCATCACGGCATTGGGCGGATTTTTGATCGCCTTCGTGGTGGGGCTGGCGCTGATCTACGGCGGAACCCCGGCATTCATCGTCATCACGGTATTGTGCGGATGGATGCTTATCCACAGCAACTTCATCAAGAAAAACAAGAGCGCCGCCACCGTACGGCAGGAGGCGGAAGCCAACGAAGATATCATCGGAAACCTGCGCGACGAAGTGTGCCGCACGATGGAGTGCGCCACGAAGATTTACGACCGCACGCTGATCGCCGTCTTCAAGGAGAACCGCAAAGTGCTGCGCGACATGGTCAAGGAGTCGAACGACCTGTTCTACCAGTCGCGCGAACGCAAATATTCGCTGCTCCCGACACTCAAGAAGCTCCAGGGCGGCGATGTCAACACGGCCCACTACTACGTACAGGTGGTGGATTACCTCAACGAAATGACCAAGGCGCTGATGCACATCACGCGCCCGGCATTCGAGCATATCGACAACAACCACGAAGGACTCTCGAAAGAGCAGGCCCGCGACCTGATGTCGATCAACGACGACGTGGAGTCGATCTACCGCCACATCAACCTGATGCTCCGCGACGGCGACTTCTCGGAAATCGAAATGGTGCTGACGCTCCGCGACCAGTTGTTCGAAGCGATCGCCGAAGCGATCAAATCCGAACTTACGCGCATCAACGAGGCCCGGTCGAACACCAAGGCAAGCATGTTGTACCTGACGATCCTGACCGAGACCAAGAACATGGTGCTCCAGTCACGCAACCTCCTCAAATCGCAGCAGTACTTCCTCAAGCATCTGCCGGGGCCGAAAAACTGGATGAAGTAACGTTCCCGAAGGGCGGAACTTCCGAAAAAGAATTTACAAAATGGACATCGCAAAAGCCAAACGGCGGGAGAACATCGCCGAATATATTCTCTACCTGTGGCAGTTGGAAGACCTGCTCCGGGCGCTGCAATTCAGTCCCGAAGCGATTTTCTCGACGCTGATCGCCCCGCGCAAGGACATCGGCGAGGAGCAGAAACACGTATTCCTGCTCTGGTACATGGATCTGGCGAACCTGCTCCGCGAGGAGGGCAAGGAGGAGAAAGGGCATCTGGAGCATACGCTCCACCTGATCCAGGACCTGCACAACCTGCATTTACAGTTGATGAAACTTCCCGTCGGAGCGCATTACCGCCAGACATACGCACGTCTCGAACCGGAACTGCCGCGCCTGCGGACCGTGATGGGCAATCCGGGGATGAACGACACGGAACTCTGTTTCCGGGCGCTCTACGCCGCGATGCTCTACCGCATCAAGGGCGAAGGCGACAAGCCGGCCGTGGCGGACACGCTCGAATACATCTCTCCCGTAATCGCCGAGTTGGCCGACATGTACGGCAAAGTCGAGCGGGGCGAAGTGGACCTGTTCAAAACAGACGAAAACTAAAAAGGGTTGGCCGAGGCCAACCCTTTATTTTATCTCCAGTCCCATAATATAGTCGTTCATATAGTAACCGTCGCCGATCGGGAAGTCCCCTTCGCGCAAGACACGCATACCCATGCGTTCGTAGAAGTGCAGCGCCCGGTTATGACGGTTGACGTTGAGTTCCATCCTGCACGGCCCGGGATGCACGCTGCGGATGTAGTCCACGGCCTGCCGAAACAGGAACTCCCCGGCGCCGAGGCCCTGGAAGCGGGGCAGGACGTAAATCTTCTGCAAGTGGAACAGGTCGTCGCCCTGCCGTTCGACCGAGAGATAACCGCACGGTTCGCCGTCGGACGAGGCGATGAACCAGACGTGGCCCGCACGGAACTGCCCCACAAGGCTTTCGGCGGAGTACATCCACTCCATCATGTAATCCAGTTGCGCAGGCGTGAGAATATCGCGGTAGGTGGCGGGGAAAACCTCCCCGGCCAGGCGGCGGATCAGTCCGCAGTCGTTTTCGCAGGCTCGGCGGATCGAAAGCATATACGATAGGTATTAAATGAAAGAAGGCCGGCAAAAAGCCGACCTTAAATCTTTCCTGCAGGAAATTAAGCGTACTTGAACGTCGACTCGTCCGATACGGTCAGTTTCTTGCGACCTTTTGCGCGGCGCGCAGCCAGCACCTTGCGACCATTAGCCGTAGCCATACGAGCACGGAAACCGTGCTTGTTGATACGCTTGCGACGCGAAGGCTGGTATGTTCTCTTCATTGCCATAGCTATATAGTTTTTATTGTTTCAGACATTTTTACGGATTGCAAAAGTACAACAAAAAAGTTATCCGCAAAAGTTTTTCGTGAAAATATTTACCAAAATCGCTAAAAAAGCCCGGAATCCTATTATCTTCGATGTCGTAACGGCACTTCCACCGGTCGGAACTTTTTGCCGAACGGCACGCAGTCCGGTTTTGGAACCATCCGGTTTTTTGCTACCTTTGGTGTCGTAACGACACTTCTACCGGTCGGAAAGTTTTGCCGAACGGCATGCAATCCGGTTTTGGAAGCATCCGGTTTTTTGCTACCTTTGTACGGAAAGCACGCTCCGGAAGCCGGCATCGGATGCCGACCGGTCCGGAGCCCCTTTATTTTCAAACGGATAACACACGACAAACAGATGGCTGTATTCAAAGTCGAAGGAGGTCACCGCCTGCGGGGTGCAATCACGCCCCAGGGGGCCAAAAATGAAGCATTGCAGATACTCTGCGCCACGCTGCTGACACCCCGACGGGTCGTCGTCAGCAATATTCCCCGCATCCTGGACGTGATGCAACTCATCGAACTGCTGGGCTGCATGGGCGTCGAAGTGGAACAACTCGCCGAAGACACCTATGCCTTCTGCGCCCGCGACATCGACTTCGAATACCTCAAATCAGAGGACTACCGCCAGCGCTGCACGCGTCTCAGGGGTTCGGTCATGCTGATCGGCCCGATGCTGGCGCGCTTCGGCGTGGGTTACATCCCCAAGCCGGGCGGCGACAAGATCGGCCGCCGCAGGCTCGACACCCACTTCCTCGGGTTCCAGAAGCTCGGCGCCAAATTCAATTTCGACATCGCCGACGAGTTTTTCATGGTCGAAGGCCGGGAACTGAAAGGAACCTACATGCTGCTCGACGAAGCGTCGGTGACAGGTACGGCCAACATCGTGATGGCCGCCGTGATGGCCAAAGGAAAGACGACGATCTACAACGCGGCGTGCGAGCCTTACCTGCAGCAGTTGTGCAAGATGCTCAACCGCATGGGTGCGAAGATTTCGGGCATCGCCTCGAACCTGCTCGAAATCGAAGGCGTCGAGGCGCTGGACGGCACGGAACACCGCCTGCTGCCCGACATGATCGAGGTAGGCAGTTTTATCGGCATGGCCGCCATGAACCGCTCGGAACTGACGATCCGGAACGTCTCGTTCGAGAACCTGGGCATCATCCCCGCGCAGTTCGCACGCATGGGCATCCAGTTCGAACAGCGCGGCGACGACATCCATATTCCCCAGCAGGACCATTACAGCATCGAGACGTTCCTCGACGGGTCGATCATGACCATCGCCGACGCCCCCTGGCCGGGGCTGACGCCCGACCTGCTGTCGATCTTCCTCGTGGTGGCCACACAGGCCAACGGCGCCGTGCTGATTCACCAGAAAATGTTCGAAAGCCGCCTGTTCTTCGTCGACAAACTGATCGACATGGGCGCACAGATTATCCTCTGCGACCCGCACCGCGCCACGGTGATCGGCCACGACCATCGGCTGTGCCTGCGCGCGACGCGCATGACCTCGCCCGACATCCGTGCAGGCGTGGCGCTGCTGATCGCGGCAATGTCGGCCGAAGGGGTCTCGACGATCCAGAACATCGACCAGATCGACCGCGGCTACAAGGATATCGACGGTCGCCTGAACGCCCTCGGGGCCCGGATCACCCGCATCGACGACTGCAAATAAGGTTCCGCCCTGCGAAAGAAAACCCCTGTCGCGCAATATTTAACAAATTGCGCAGCAGGGGTTTTTCCGGAATACCGTCGCAAAAGCGGTTACCTCCCCGCATATTTACCCGACTTTTGCCGAAAGATTCGCAGCTAAAAAACACGCTGAACGAATTTTCGGCCTATTTTTTATATATTTGCGAGTCGAGTTTTCGCCCAGGCGAAACAACGGCAACGGGTAAAACGACTTTTCACCTAACATTCTGAAACTTCAACGCGTTATCTACTTACAAAAAGCCGAATATTCATCAATTTTACTTACATGCGTTCACTATCCAAACTTTGCGTCCTGCTCCTGGCAGCAGGGTTGCTGATCGTCCCGGCGTCGGGGACGGCGGCTTCAAAATCAAAATCCAACAAGAAAAAAGGAAAAACCGAAGAGGTGGCAAAACCGAAAGTCGACAAGTACACCAAAATGTTTGTCAACGACAAGTCGTGCCAGACCGCGAAAGGTCCGTTCCTGACGCTCCACAAACTCAAAGGCAAACTCTACGTGGAGGTTCCGATCAAGACGATCGGCCGTGAAATGCTGATTGCATCCACGATCTCGGAGGCGAGCGACACCAACCTGGGGACCATCGGCTACAAGCCCACGGACCCGATCCACGTCAAATTCACGCGCATCGACACGACGCTTTACCTCTCGCAGGCCATCGTGCCGCCCGTTCACGACACGGACGACCCCCACATGGTCAAAGCCATCGGCCGGAGCACCCTCCCGCCGATCATGAACGCCTACGCGCTGGTTTGCTACAACCGCGACAGTTCGGCAATGGTGATCGACATGACCAAATTCTTCGCCGGCGACAACGCCCTGCTCGCCCCGATCAAGAACACCAAAGGCGGCATAGTAAATATCACGGGTAAGTTCAAGGACGAAGGTTCGGTCATCGACCAGATCAAGTCTTTCGAGGACAATGCGACCATCAAATCGTACCTCTCCTATTCGGTGACGGCCGACCTGCTGGGCCTGATGGTCATCAAGAAGGACGAACCGATGACCATGAAGGTGACGCGCACCATCCTGCTGCTGCCCGAAGAGACGATGCAGCCCCGTCTGGCCGATGCACGCATCGGCATCTTCCTGACCGGCATGTCGCGCATCAACGGCAAGAAGGACAAGATCGAGGATTTCGCGGTCATCAACCGCTGGAACCTCCAGCCCAAGGACGTGGAGGCCTGGAAACGCGGAGAACTCGTCGAGCCCGTAAAGCCGATCGTCTTCTACCTCGACGATGCGTTCCCCGCGCTGTGGCGCGAACCGATCCGCCGCGGCGTACTCCGCTGGAACAAGGCTTTCGAGAAAATCGGCTTCAAAGACGTTATGCACATCGAGGATTTCCCGAAGGACAACCCCGATTTCGACCCCGATAACCTGAAATACTCCTGCATCCGCTACGTTCCGGCGGCCGTGGCCAACGCCATGGGCCCCTCGTGGGTCGATCCTCGTTCGGGCGAGATCATCAACGCCTCGGTGCTGATGTACAACGACGTGGTGAAACTGGCTGCCATCTGGCGCTTCGTGCAGACTTCGCAGGTCGATGAGCGCGTACGCTGCAAGGAACTGCCCGACGACGTGTTCCAGGAGTCGCTGGAATACATCCTCGCCCACGAGGTGGGACACTGCCTCGGCCTGATGCACAACATGGCCGCATCGAACGCCTTCCCGGTGGATTCGCTCCGCAGCGCGACGTTCACGCAGCAGCACGGCACGACCCCGTCGATCATGGACTACGCCCGTTTCAACTACGTGGCCCAGCCGGGCGACAAAGGCGTGAAACTCACCCCGCCGGACCTCGGGCCCTACGACGAGTACGTGATCAAGTACGCTTACACGCCGCTGCCCGACAAGAAGGGCATGTTCGACGAGGAGAAGACCATCCGCGGATGGATCGACGAGAAGGTCGGCGACCCGATCTACCGTTACGGCCGTCAGCAGGTGATCGCCCGCTACGACCCCACCGCCATCGAGGAGGACCTCGGCGACGACCATATCAAGGCCGGCGACTACGGTATCAGCAACCTCAAATACGTCGTTTCGCACATGGAGGAGTGGATCACCGACGAGGAAGATCCCGACCTCAAGATCCGCACGGAGCTGTACGAGGCTGCAGCCGGCCAGTTCGCCCGCTACGTGAACGCCGTGATGCTCAACGTGGGCGGCATCTACCTCACGGACGTGAACAGCAACACGGCGGGCGGCCCGCAGGCCGTTCCGGTTCCGAAAGAACTCCAGCGGGCTTCGCTGAAGTGGGTGCTCGCGCAGATGAAAGACTCGTCGTGGCTCGAACAGCCTGCGCTGACCGAAAAACTGCCGCTGCACGTAGACCTCTCGTCCATCCTGCGCTTCAACTTCTGCCGCGCGTTCTTCACATACTATAAGAACGTGATGCTCTCGTCGCACATCGCCGACAACCCCTACACGCCGCAGGAGTATATGAACGACCTCTACGACATCGTCTTCGAAAGCACGATCAAGGGGCGTCCGGTGTCGGCCTCGGAGCGGCTGATCCAGCGAATGTTCGTCGATGCGGCCGCGGACGTGGCGGCCAGCGAGGCGAAGCGCGTCAAACTGGGCGGCATCGCGGAGGCCTACGCCCCCTCGGTAGACGAGATCGCACTGATGGGTCTCGACCGGAGCGGCGTCGTGGAACGTTACCTCGGACCGCTGCGCGAAGCCGAGGAGGAGTACGGCAAGGGATACATCGCTTCGCAGCTCTGGAAAAACGACGCCCTGACATCGGGCTACGGCTGGCAGTACAACGTCCAACTGCGGTCGATCGACGAGTCGCGCGCACTGTTCGTCAACATCAACGACCGTATCCTGAAACTGTTGCGCGCGCGCGTAAAAAGCGCCTCGGGCGAGACCCGCGCCCACTATCAGGGCATGATCTACGTGCTCGAACGCAGCCTGTTCCCGTCACAGAAAAACTAAAGAATCCGGGCAGACCGGCCGAAACGGCCGGTCTGCTTAAAAACCCAAACACATGCAAAGAATTCTACAACATTTCAGCCGTGCGCTCCGGCTGCTGCTGCTCGTGGGCTCACTATGCAGTGCGGCAATTACAGCGCAGGCGCAGGGGGGGGGTGACCCGGTCAACCTGAATGCGACACTCAGCGTCACGCTGGCGGAGAAACCCGTGGCTGCCGTGCTGGACGACATCACCAAAAAGACCGGGATCAAATTCGCCTACGACCCCGAGGATATTCGCCGGCTTCCGGCCGTGAGCGGCGAATTCAAAAAAGCCTCCGTACACGAACTGCTCGACAAATGCATCGCAGGATCGACGTTCAAATACGCGATCGAGAATAATGTCGTGCTGGTCTACGACTCGACGGTCAAGATGCGTAAGTTCACCGTGAGCGGAACCGTCTTCGACACGAACAAGGCGGTGCTTCCCGGCGCATCGGTCATCCTGAAAGGCGGCGGGGGACAGGGTGTCTCAACCGACGAGAAAGGCCGTTTCTCGTTCACCTTCTCGACCAAGACCAGCCCTGCGGTCCTCGAAGTCGGATTCCTGGGCATGGAGACCCAGCAGGTGATCATGACCGGCTCGGCAAACGGAATGAAAGTCACCCTCAAGGAGGGTGGCACGCGCATCGACGACGTGGTGGTCAACGGTATGTTTACCCGCAACAAGAACACCTACACGGGCTCGGTGACCTCGGTCAAGGGCGAAGACCTCGTGGCCATCTCGAACACCAACCTGATGTCGGCCCTGAGCGCCGTGACCCCGGGTATGGTGGTCGTGCAGAACAACGCCTTAGGTTCGAACCCCAACGCCATCCCCGAAATCCTGATCCGCGGCTCGAACTCCATCGCCACGTCGGCCGAGCAGAAAGCCTACAACAACCCGCTCATCATCCTCGACGGCGCCGAAATCACCATGGAGGAGTTGTACGACCTCGACATGTACGAAATCGAGCGCATCGACGTACTGAAAGACGCCCAGGCTTCGATCGTTTACGGCGACCGCGCCGCCAACGGCGTAATCGTCATCGAGCGCCAGCAGGTGACCGACAGCAAGCCCCGCCTGAGCTACAACTTCGTGCCCGAACTGAGCATTCCCGACCTCAGTTCGATGAACCTCTGCAACGCAGCGCAGAAACTGGAACTCGAACGGCTGGCCGGACTTTACTCGAAGAGCGACGGC
Organism: Alistipes montrealensis; assembly: GCF_018362775.1. Lineage (GTDB taxonomy): Bacteria > Bacteroidota > Bacteroidia > Bacteroidales > Rikenellaceae > Alistipes > Alistipes montrealensis. The sequence goes on along the minus strand of NZ_JAGYXY010000002.1, from coordinate 626,765 downwards.
AGCATGGACAATGCATACGCCTACAAACTGCAGAACGTGCGCCGGGGCGTCAACACCGACTGGATTTCAGCGCCGCTGCGCGTCCCGTTCGGTCAGACCCACTCGCTCGCCCTGAGCGGCCGCGCCCAGAAGATCGACTACCGCACGTCGCTGCGTTTCAGCGACAAATACGGCGTCATGAAGGGTGACAACCGCCGCAACTACTCGATCAACTTCTCGATCGGTTACCACGCACGCGAAAAGCTCACGCTGCGCTACACGGCCAACTACACGCTGACCGACGCGAAGGATTCGCCCTACGGCAGTTTCAGCGCCTACACCAAACTCAATCCCTACGAGTCGCCTTACGACGAGTACGGAGAACTGGTCAAGGCGTTCCAGTTCATCCCCGGAGAAACCTCGACAACGAGCGAAGGCTACCAGGTCAACCCGCTCTACAACGCCACGCTGTCGAGTTTCAGCACCACACGCAACCAGGCGCTGCGCAACACGCTCGACGCCAAATGGTACGTGACCAAGGATTTCTACGTTTCCGGCCAGTTCAACATCGACATCAAGAGCAGCCAGTCGGACAAATACACTTCGCCCGACGACGCTTCGTTCCTCGGCACAACCGATCCCGCCAAGCGCGGCAGTTACCAGTTGGGAACGGGCAAGGCATTCAACTACGACGGTAAGATCGTGCTCAATTACAGCCGCAACATCGGGCAGGAGGGATCGGGATTCGTCGTCAACGCCGGAAGCGACATCCAGCACACCAACGCCACGACCTCCTACGTCACGGCAATGGGATTCCTGAAGGACAACCTTTCGGACATCAAATACGCCCTGGGTTACGATACCTCGAAACTCCCGGGCGGAACCGAGACGCTGCTGGCCAAGGTCGGATTCTTCGCCAGCGGCAACATCTACTTCCGCAACCGCTACTTCGCCGATGTCTCCTTCCGTACGTCGGGATCGTCGGCCTACGGCAAGGACAACCGCTTCACCCCGATGTGGTCGTTCGGCCTGGGATGGAACCTGCACAAGGAGAAGTTCCTCGAAAATGTCAAATGGATCGACGTGCTGCGCCTCAAATGGTCGTGGGGATACAACGGCCAGACCACCGGCAACCCTTACCAGGCCATCACGACCTACAAATACGACAACAGCAACATCTACTACACAGGCGCGGGAACCGTGCCCATCCGTATGGGCAACCCCGAACTGAAGTGGCAGCGCGTGCTGAAAAACAACTTCGGCATCAACCTCACGCTCTTCAAAGAACGCCTGATCGTCAGCTTCGACTACTTCCGCAACACCACCAAGGACCAGTTGATGACCATCCCGCTTCCGGCATCGACCGGAGCCGAGGACATCACCGTGAACTTCGGCGAGAACCAGAACTTCGGTTACGACTTCTCGGTGGCGGGCAAGGTCATCCAGACCAGAAACTGGGCCTGGACGACGGTGGTCAACGGTTCGCACGTCAAGGACCGCATCAACCGGATCAGCAACACGCTCAAGCAAACCTCTTACCAGATCGACGAAGGCAGCCCCCTGCGCCTGCGTTTCCGCGAAGGCGGCTCGCAGTATGACATCTACGCCGTACGCTCGGCAGGTATCGACCCCGTGAGCGGACAGGAGATTTTCATCAAGCAGAACGGCGAGGAGACCTTCAAGTACGACCCCAACGACGAAGTGGTCGTGGGCAACACCCAGCCCAAACTGCAGGGTACGTGGCTCAACACGCTGCGTTACAAGGGATGGTCGCTGAACTTCGTGTTCAGCTACACCTTCGGCGGCGACACCTACAACAAGACCCTCTGGGAGAAGGTCGAAGACATCGACCCGCGCTACAACGTCGACGAACGCGCCTTCACGGACCGCTGGAAGAACCCGGGCGACCTCTCGCGCTACCTGGCCATCAAGGAGAATAAAAAAGTAGACTCCTACAGTTCGGAGCGTTTCGTGGAACGACTCAACGAACTGTGGCTTTCGAGCGCAACGCTCACCTACGAATTCCAGTCGAAATTCCTCCGGCGGATCGGATTCAAACGCCTGGCCGTCGGCGTCGGCGTCACGGACCTCGTCCGCTTCTCGACCGTCAAGTACGAGCGCGGCACGAGCTATCCCTACTGCCGTACGATCAACCTGACGCTCCGTCCTACATTCTAAAACGCTGAAATTATGACACGCATAAAAATATACGGTTATATCTTACTGGCGCTCCTCCCGCTGCTGGGCGGCTGCGAGGGATACCTCGATGTCAACCCAAAATCGGAAGTGACTGACAAGAAGCTCTTTTCGACAGCCGAAGGCTGTGAGGACGCCATCTACGGCATCTATGCCGAGATGGGCAACTTCGCGAACAGAAACAGCCTGTTCAGCATGATGCTCTCGTTCAAGTACCCCGAACTGATGATCGGCAACTTCACCGTGGACTCGAACGACAACACGGCTTACCTCGTCCAGCGCCAATGGAAGCAGACAAACGCCGTCACCGCCGCCGAGAATATCTGGATCGCAGGCTACAAGGTCATCGGCCACGTCAACAAGGCCCTGATGCACATCCTGCCCAAGTCGGACACCGAATACCGCCACGTGAAACTCTACAAGGGCGAGCTGCTCGCACTGCGCGCGTTCCTGCACTTCGAGATGGCGCGCCTGTTCGCCGTGTCGTTCGCCTCGGGGGACGCTGCGGCCAAGGCCAAAGCGATTCCCTACGTGACCAAGTACGGCATCGAAGTCACCCCTTACAGTTCGCTGGACAAAGTCTTCGAACAGATCGTCAAGGACCTGACCGACGCGGAAGGGTATCTCGCCGAAGACGAAAGCCTGGTCACCGCCGCGCGCACCAACGCCGCCGACGGATTTTCAAGCTGCCGCATCACCCACTTCAACCTTTACGCCGTGCAGGCGCTGCTGGCCCGCGCCTACTGGACGATGGGCAAACTGGACCTGGCGGCGGATTATGCCGAAAAGGTGATCGACAGCGGCAAATTCCCGCTGATGACCACTGCCGAAGCCTGGAACGCCGTCGAAGCCGGAACGCTCAACATGCAGGAGACCATCTGCGGACTCTATTCGCTGCCCTACACCTCCAATTTCTACACATACCACATCGACAGCGGCGCCAACATCGAACTATCGGACGAATACCGCGAAGTGTACGCCACGGACGAGGCCGGCAGCGACAAGCGTTACAGCACATGGTTCAACACCGCAACGGGGCAATGCATCAAGCACCTCAACAAGATGTACGCATCGGGCGAATCGAGCCCCACTTACAGCGGCAATTCGATCCCGGGTCTGAGCCTGATCCGCATTCCCGAGATGTATTACATCGTCGCCGAAGCCAACCTGACGACCGATCCCGGCAAGGCGATGAAATACCTCGACGCCGTAGTGACCTCGCGCGACCTGACCTCGTTCGAGGAGCGCGAAGGCAAAATCACCGCCGACAACATCTTCAACGAACGTCGCAAGGAGTTCTATGCCGACGGCGAGGATTTCTTCAACATGAAACGCCTGCAGAAGGACATCGAACTCACCGGCGCCGGTACGTTCTCCGGAACCGACGACGCAACCTACACGATTCCCATTCCGCCAAGCGTGGAAGACAATTACAGACAATAACCGAAGCCTTATGAAACGCAATATATTATTCAACATCATCCTGCTGGCCGGTATCGCCGCGGGATTCGTATCGTGCGGCGATACCTGGCTCAAATACGACACTTCGCGGAAAGGCAAACTCTATTTCTCGACCGGCAAAGGCGCGGACCTCGACAAATACATCTCGACCGACGTATCGTTCGCCCTGCTCGACGAATCGGTCAAGGAACTTCCGGCCAAGGTTACGGTATCCCTCATGGGCACGATAGCCGACTACGACCGTACGTTCGCCGTAACGGCCATCCACGACACCACGTCGTATTTCACGTCGGGAGGTATTCACCGCGAACTGGTGGACGCCAAAGAAGGGGAGGATTACACGCTGGGGCAGCTCTTCATTCCGGCAGGCGCCGTGGAGGGAGAGATCGCAGTGACGGTGAAACGCACCGAGAAAATCCTGACAAAAACCGCATCGCTGGTGCTTCAGATCGCGGAAAACGACCTGTTCGAAGGTGTACCCCGCAACGTCTACCGCATCCTGATCTCGGACGGCGAACCCGCCTGCCCGATCTGGTGGCGTTACGACGCCAACAACGAATGGTACATGTACCTCGGTATCTTCACGCCCGGCAAATACCGCAAACTGCTCGAATTCTACCACGGTATCGGCGAAACCAACCCTTCGCTTTACAAGAAAATGATCGAGCAGTACGGCGAAAATATCGATAATAAGACATACGTCACCACCTCCGGGACACTTGCGGAGATGACCATGGGCTTTATGGTCCGCAGCAACAACCCCCAGAAGCTGGCATGGGTGCGTTACGTGCTTTGCCCCATGTTCGACTACTATTCGACCAACTACCCCGACGCGGAAGTCTACACCGACAAGTCGGTGAACGTAACCACGAAGGGGTGGCGTAACCCGGATTATAACTATTAACCGCGAGCGACTATGAAACACCTGCTGAAATACCTTTTGCCGCTCTGCTGCGGCATCGCGCTGGCTTCCTGCTACGGCCTCGAAGAGGAAAACTTCCGAGAACTGGCTCCGATAACGGTAACCGGCCTGGACCAGACGATCTACACCAAGGCGACCGAGAAACTCCACCTCGACAAAATCCGCATCGAGAGCGCAAACGGCCAGGCGGTCGACTGCGAGTGGGCCTACGGCAAACCCAAGGACGACTTTCCGGGCATGGCCGACACCATGTTCCTTTCCAATTCGCCGACACTCGACTACACATTCAACAATGCCGGCAGCTATGTACTGCGCCTGAAGGTGGACAACGGCGAGAGCATCGGATTCCATTACTACGAACTGCGCGTGCAGGCCGGCTTCGACGAAGGCTACCTCGTTCTCTGCAACGACAACGACGGGGCGGGATCGCTGGCCTTCGTCAAAAAACGCTCGCCCCAGGAGGAGGCCGAAGGCGCCCAGGAGGTATGGGACGACCTGCTGACGATCAACCCGCAGTACGACTTCCGCAACATGCGCGATGTCTATGTCTTCTCGTCGACCAGCGAGTCGGGCATACTCATGACCTCGGGCGATGCCGACGGTTCGGTCTACCGCCTCGACCCGACGACGATGGAGGTAACTTTCCGCGTCAAAGCCATGGAGGAATACGGGACCTGCACGGGCCGGATCCTGGGCGAGAAAACCACGCGCGGCCACTTCTCCTATGCCATCGGCGACGACGGCAAAGCCTACCGCTACGAATTCACGGCCGACCTGCTGGCCGTACGCCAGACGCCCTATCCGGTGAAATACGGCTACCAAAGCTACTACGCCACGACAAGCAGCGGCACGCGCGTACCACTGCTGTTCAGCGAAAACGGCGTGGTCGGCTTCCCGAACTCGAACATCAAGGGCTTCCCCATTCCCGAGGGATTCGAGGCCGTCAACGCCGCAGGAACGCGCGTCGGGACGGAAGCTTACTACGTCATCGCCCGTTCGACCGAAGGTACGCCGCGTAAAATCCAGGTCATCAAGTCGAACTCCGGCATCTCGGCGCAGAACACCGTGATCGAGTACAACGAGAGCCTTCCGGCGCTGATCGACCGCAACTCGACGATGATCCCGACCAAACTCAACGACAACGTCTATTACAACTACGACAACAAAATCTACCACTGGGCGATGACCAGTGTCAGCCCCACGCTTCCGGCCGAGGGCGACAAGGCGGACATCACACTTCCCGACGGCGAACAGATCATGGCTATCTGCAGCAACGCCAAACCCTCGACTTCGTCGACGGTGATCGACGACGACATGCTGCTGATCGCCACCTACAATCCGACGGCGAAAGACCGCAAGCCCGGCAGCCTCTACATATACAGCCTGAAGACGATGAAGACCGTAAAAGAGTATGTCGGCATCTGCGAAAAGCCCGTGGCCGTGACGTACAAATTCCCGACATCGAACTGACGACGCGTCGGGCCATCCTCATTCCGATCCGGCCTTCCCTCACGGGAGGGCCGGATCGTTTTCAGGAAATCCACAGGCTGCATAGCCCCGGTTTTGCTTTGCAAAAAAGAAAAAACAGGTTATCTTTGTATGCCGGTTGACAGGAACACCTCTGACGAATTATGCAGGCAGGGAATAAACCGGAAAGCGAGCCTGTAAAGTTCCCCTTTTCAGGGGGGGGGTAGAGGGATTGTCTGCACGAAAACAGAAGCCGCGGAGACGGACACGGACGTAACGGCGGCGAGCAAAACCGAACGAACAAAAAGGAACAATTTTACCGCTTATGTTTTTAGAAAATGCCAGCCGCAAAGGCTGGATCGAAGTCGTATGCGGCTCGATGTTCTCGGGAAAGACCGAGGAGTTGATCCGCCGCCTGAAACGGGCCCAGTTCGCCCACCAGCGAGTCGAGATTTTCAAACCCCGGATCGACGTGCGTTACTCCGAGGAGGAGGTCGTGTCGCACGACTCGAACGCTATCCGCTCCACCCCCGTCGAATCGCCGCAAAACATCCTCTTGATGACCGCCGATGTCGACGTAGTAGGTATCGACGAGGCGCAGTTCTTCGACGAGAGCATCGTCGATGTATGCCGCCGGCTGGCCAACAACGGCGTGCGTGTGATCGTCGCCGGGCTGGACATGGACTACACGGGGAAGCCTTTCGGCCCGATGCCTGCGCTGATGGCCACTGCGGAATACGTCACCAAGGTTCACGCCATCTGCGTCCGCTGCGGCAACCTCGCGCACCATTCGCACCGTCTCACCAGCGACGAAAAGCAGGTGATGCTCGGTGCGCAGGACAGCTACGAACCCATTTGCCGCCACTGCTTCAACAAGCTGGCGAACGGCGGGAAAGAGTAACTCCCGGCCACAGGGCCGACAATGATAAAACCGCAATCCCAAAACCTGGATTGCGGTTTTCTTTTCCCGGGAATGCCCGGCGATTTCGTCAGCGGGCGGCGCGCAGGGCGTCGATAAACCCGGGCCAGAGTACCCAGAGGTTCTCGGTTTGCAACCACAGTTCGCGGGCCTGTGCGGCGGGCGAGGGTCGTTCGCTCTCGATGTCGCGCAGATACGCCTCGTCGGCCGGATGTTCAGCGGCGGTGAATTCGGCGAACCAGGGGGCGAAGCGTGTCCGGAATCGCTGCAACTCTCCTTCGGGCAGCTTGTCGTCGCGGCGGAAAGCCGACCACAGCAACAGCACCTCGCGCCCGGGATGTTTGTCCGAAACATCGTTGATCACCTCGTCGAACAACTCCTGTTCGTCCATGGCCAGATAGTCGAAAGCCAGCAGTTCACTCCCCTCCAGATGATCCTCGGGATCGAGTTCCAACAGCATTTCGAGCAGCGCCGCAGACATTTCGAAATCATTGATCAGGAAGTGGTCGATGGCCGAGGCGAGGATCAGCTCCAGCGCCGCACGCGAATTGCGGTGGTTCCATTCGAGATTGACCTCCTCGTCCTCGGGAATCAGCTCGGCGAGGCGCTGAAAAGCCCGGAAGCGCTCGTTGCAGGCTCCTTCGACATCGCCGGCCGTCTGCATCTCACGGGTGTGCGCCAAGATTTTCGCAAAGTTATAGGGTCCTTCGCCGACCACCTCGAAGGTCTGGTCGGGCGTAGGGTTAAGATATGCTTTTTGCATCATTATTTCTGAGTTTGAAGATCATTGCAAGGAGTACCACCAGCGTCACGCCGCCGCCCAGCAGGTAGGCTGCCGTACGGTTCTGCATGCCCAGCATCAGCGGCGAAACGAAAATATAGCTGGCGCAGACATACGTCATGACGAGGGCCGGGACGAGCCCCACCCAGACGCCGCGTCCCCGACGACGAAGATAAACGACGATCATCCAGAGCGTCACCGCCGCGAGGGTCTGGTTCATCCACGCGAAGTAGCTCCACATGGCCTGGAACGGCAGTGCAAAGATAATGAGCAGCCCCAGCGCGAAGAGCGGAATGCAGATATAAATGCGTTTGCGCAGCGTGCGCTGTTCGACTCCCATAAAGTCGGCGACGATCAGCCGCGCGGAGCGGAAGGCCGTATCGCCCGAGGTGATGGCGCAGGCCACCACGCCGAAGATGACAAAGACGGCCAGCACGGGCCCCAGCGTCGCATTGGCGATAACATCGACCATGACGGCCGCCTGTCCGCCGTATTCGGCGATGGCCCCGTTGAGCCCCGCGACATCGCCCCAGAAAGCCATGGCGATAGCCGCCCAGACGAGGGCGATAATCGACTCGGAGATCATCGCGCCGTAAAAGACCGAGCGACTTTCGCGCTCGTTACGCATGCAGCGGGCCATCAGCGGCGACTGCGTGGCGTGGAAACCCGAAATAGCCCCGCAGGCGATAGTCGTAAAGAGCATCGGAACGATCGGAAACTCTTTCGCATCGGCGATACAGTTCTTAAAAGAGGTGAATTCCGGGATGGTATATTCCCCGCCGAAAAGCAGCACGACGAGGATACCCACGGCCATGAACAGCAAAGCAAATCCGAAGACGGGGTAAATCCGGCCGATAATCTTGTCGACGGGCAGCAGCGTGGCGGCAATGTAGTAGATGAGAATCACGCCCAACACAATCAGCAGCAGCCACGAAAACCCTCCGAAGGCAATGCCTTCGAGCGCCGGAATATCGAGGCGGTTAGCGACGAGCGAGGCAGGCTGCGAAAGAAACACCGCCCCGACAAGGATCATAAGTCCTGCGGAGAAGAGCCGCATCACGATCTTCATGCCATTGCCCAGATACACTCCTGCGGTCTCGGGAAGGCTCGCACCGTCGTGGCGCAGGGAGATGACCCCGGCGATGAAATCATGCGCGGCGCCCATGAAAATACCGCCGAAGGTGATCCACAAAAATGCCACGGGGCCGTAGGCCGCACCGAGCACAGCGCCGAAAATCGGGCCGAGGCCCGCAATATTGAGCAGTTGGATCAGGAAGATGCGCCAACGGGGAAGAGGTACATAGTCTACACCGTCGTAAAGCCGGCTGCATGGGGTTTGGGCCGCAGGGTCGATACCGACAAGCCGCTCCAAATAGCGTCCATAAGTAAAATATGCGGCCAGCAACAGCGCCAGGCACACCAGGAAAGTAATCATCGCGAATAGCTTGGGGTCAGTTTAAACGCGAATATAGCAAGAAAAGCGAGAATTTTCGCAAAATTGTTGCGAGAAAAAAATATTTTTCAGATATTTGCAATCCCAAAGGGAACCTCCGTGTTCCCCAAAGGCTGAATTAGCTCAGCGGTAGAGCACTTCACTCGTAATGAAGGGGTCCCGAGTTCAAATCTCGGATTCAGCTCCAGAGACGTGAAAAGGGTCATGTCATCATCGCAAAAAGCCTTGCTTATCAATGATAAGCAAGGCTTTTTCGTTTTCAGCTTCCGGCGGGAGAGGTCCCGATTTATACCCGGATCAGGGCCAAGGACAAGAGCCGGGGCTGGCAGGTCATTGCGGCGTCCCGGGCTGCCGACGATCCTGAAAACCGAACCCAACCACACCGATACATAAAAGGCCCATGAAATCATGGGCCTTTTATGTACGGTTTTCCGGGCGTTATTTATCGTCGGAGGACAGTCCGCCGTCTTTGTTCACAGAGAGGGACTTGCGCTGCTTACAGGGTTGAAATCCCCCCCCCCCCTCACGGTTCTCTCCACCGGGGTCGAGACCGATAGGATGTGCGAAAACGAAGCGGGCGCCGGCCGTATAGTTGGGGTCCACCCAGATGCGGCCCCCGACGATCATGGCGATCTGGCGGCAGATGGCAAGGCCCAGTCCCGTACCCTTCTTCTTGTTGCCGTCGAGTTTCTCGAAGCGGTTGAAAACCATCTCCTGTTTGTCGAGCGGGATACCCGGCCCGGTGTCGGCCACCGAGAAGAGCACCTCGTTACGCTCCTTGTCGATCTCCACACCCAACGTGATACTGCCTACGGAAGTAAACTTACCGGCATTGGTGAGCAGGTTAATAAGGATTTGCGACAGGCGGTGGGCATCGGTGGTCAGCATGAACGATTCGACAGGGCATTCCAGGCGGCCTTCGACCCCCTCCTGACGCGTATGGGCCGTAGTCATCATCACGTGCTGGCAAATCTGCACGATATCTTCCGAAGCGTAGTTGAACTTGATCTTGCCGCATTCGAGCGACGAAATATCGAGAATATCGTTCAGCAGCGTGAGCAGCATCTCGGAGTTGTTCACCACGATGGCGCAGTACTCGGCACGCTCCTCCTGCGAGAGTTCCTCGCTCTGCATCAGCGACGAGAAGCCCACGATGGCATTAAGCGGCGTACGGATTTCATGGCTCATGTTGGCCAGGAACGCCGATTTGAGCATATCCGATTCCTCGGCCTTCTCGCGGGCGATGACCAACTGTCCCTCGCGCTCCTCGAGCGTGAGCTTCAGCCGCCGCATACGCAGCAACAGCCACGTCACGAAGAACAGCAGAAGCCCCAGCAGGGCGATACCCAGCACCAGCAATTCGATGTAGTGGGAGTATTTCGACAACTTGGCCGCCATCGTATCTTCGATGACACTGCCTTTGGGCAGGGCGTATTCGGCGATCTTCCACTCTTTGAGTTTGCGCGAATCGAACAGATAGAGGTTCTTGCTCGTATGGAAATGGGTCTTGTCGAGTTTGCCCGTATCGTAATAATCCTTGATCTGTGCCGCGATGATCTCCGCACCGTTTTCATATTGGGGTACGTAACCGCCGATCGCCACGTCGCCGATACCCGTACGGGTCACCGAAAAGACCGGGATGCGGGGATTGCCCTGCACCAGGTCGTTCAGCGACCGCTGCATGAAATACTCGCCGTCGCTGCCCACGCGCCATGTACCGAGCATCACGGCCGAACGGGGCGGCAGCGACGCATAAGTCTGGAATGCAGCTTCCTCGCCGTCGCGGCTGTCCACCAGCACGAGGTTGAGGTCGGGGTAATCCTTCCACTCCTCGCGCACAAGGGCCTGCAACGAAATGCCGCCGTAGGTATTGTCCGTCACGACAGCGATATTTTCCACCTGGGGATAGAACGTACGAATCAGGTCGATATTACGCCGGATGTCGTACCGGTTGAGCATGCCGCCCACCATGTTCAGGCTGTCGCTCATCCCCTGGTAATCGACCATGCGGGGTTTCCACGTCTGCAACGAATCGGGAGGCGCAGGCAGCATGACGCCATTTTCGCTGGCGAAGCAACTGAAACACATCACCCCCTCGGGGATACGGCCCAACGACACGAAGGAGGCCCACGCCTCCTGCCCCAGCAGCACGACGGCCCGCAACTGGCGGTTCTCGTAACGCGTGATCAGGTTGTCGATCTGGGACATCCACTGCGGCGCATCGGCAATGCCCTTGCATTCGAGCGTCTCGACGTAAATGTCGCACGGAACGCCCGACGCAACGACGCGCTGTTCGAAATCGGTGATGAAACTCGACATGCGGCGCGTGTCGGGGTTATACGACGAAATGATCAGAATACTCTCGCGCCCCTGGGTTTCATGCGCCTGCACGAATGCGGGCAGCAACTGGATGCAGCAGCAAAGCAGCAGCAGCCAGCCTGGTTTTATCGCGTAGTTTTTTCTCATAGGTTTCTATTTCCCTCCAACATTTGGGCGACCCTGTTGCGAAGTTCGTCCACACGGAGGGGTTTTGCAAGACATTCGTTGAAACCGGCCTCGAACATGCGCCGGCGGTCGGTTTCAAAAGCATAGGCCGTAAGCGCAATGACCGGAACGTCGACAGACAATTCCCGGATCAGGCGGAGCGCCTCGTAACCGTCCATGACGGGCATGTTGATGTCCATCAGCACGAGGTCTGCACCCTGTGCCTTGAAAAGTTCGACGGCTTCCGCCCCGTTTACCGCATGAACGAGGTCATAGTCCCGCCGAAGCAACACCTCGACGAGTTTATAGTTACTCGGATTATCCTCTGCGACAAGGATCCGGCGCCGCGAAGGGACGCCGCTGTGTTCACACTCCATAGACCGTGCAAATTTTAGGGTTTCCGGAGTAGAACCGGGGACCGCATCAGTTACAAAGTTAACAATTTTTTGAATACCTATTACTATTTACTCCGGAAAAAGGATTTCAGAAGGCAAAAAACAGCCAAAATCGGCCGTTTTTGATAGGCTATTTGCCCCGAATAGTATACATTTCATTTTTTTTACCGATATTTGCATGCAAGATTCAGATTTATATCATTATCTTTACGTTCAAATATACGCTAAACACCCGGCAAGGCCGGAAAATCAGGATAAATCAACAGTAACATGAACAAAAAAAAGGTGCTGATCGTCGACGACAAAGAACAGATCGCAAAAATCCTTTACGTATACCTCCAGGCGGACTACGACTGCTATTACAAACAAAATCCCGTTGAAGCCATCGGGTGGATAAACCAGGGCAACATGCCCGACCTGATCATTTCGGACATCCGCATGCCCGAGATGCGGGGCGACGAATTCCTCGCCTACCTCAAGCACAACGAGCTTTTCCGGCAGATCCCGGTCGTCATGCTTTCGAGCGAGGACAGCACCTCGGAACGCATCCGGCTGCTGGAAGAGGGTGCGGAGGACTACATCGTCAAGCCCTTCAACCCGATGGAACTGAAAATACGCATCAAAAAGATTCTCGATTGAAATACCCCGTTATTTACATAAAAGGCCGGGGCGACCATACGACCCGATTCGCCGGACTCACCGGCGGGCAGATGCGCGTTGTCAGCGACATCGCTTCGGCGATGACTGCGCTCACGGCCTTGCATGCCGAACACGCCTACGTCCTCTACGAGCAGCACGACGCCGGAACCGATTACAGCAACATCCGTTTCCTGCGGTCGCGGTTCCCCGAAACGGGTATTATTCTGATCACTTCGGCCCAACTCCGCGACGAGGAACGCCGCAGTTACCTGCGCGCCGGAGTCAACAGCGCCGTAGCGGGCGACGTTTCCGACGAAGATTTCCAGCACACGCTGCGGTTCATGACCGATTACACCTTCTCGCACAAGCCCGTCGTACACCAAAACGACGAGGTGCGGGTTTTCCGGATGCCGCTTTGGAAACGTGCCTTCGACATCGCGGCTTCGCTCGGGGCGATCATCGTGCTCTCGCCGCTGCTGCTCGTCGTAGCCATCGCCGTCAAGCTCGACAGCCCGGGACCGGTCGTCTACCGGTCGAAGCGCGTGGGCAGCAACTACCGCGTTTTCGACTTCCTGAAGTTCCGCTCGATGCGCTCCGACGCCGATCAGCGTCTCAAGGAACTGAGCGACCTGAACCAGTATGCCTCGGACGAAGAAAACGCCGAAGCATCGAAAATTTCGCTCGACGAGGAAGAGATGAAGAAGCTGCTCGCCGACATGGAAAGCGGCATGCTTTTCGCCGACGATTTCGCGATTCCGGAAGAGGAACACCAGCAGATCGTGGACACCGAGCAGGAAAACGCCTTCGTGAAGATTGAGAACGATCCCCGCATCACCCGGCTGGGCCGTTTCCTGCGCAAATACAGCATCGACGAGCTGCCGCAGTTGTTCAACATCCTGCGGGGCGACATGTCGGTCGTGGGCAACCGCCCCCTGCCGCTTTACGAGGCCGAACGCCTCACCAGCGACGAATACATCGAACGTTTCATGTGCCCCTCGGGCCTTACGGGCCTGTGGCAGGTCGAGAAACGCGGCGGAGCCGGCAAACTCTCGCCCGAGCAGCGCAAGCAGCTCGACATCGAATACGCCCGGAAAATGTCACCCTGGTTCGACCTGAAGATAATACTGCGTACATTCACGGCGTTCATCCAGAAAGAAAATGTTTAAACCATGAAAAAGTTCCTGCTTTTACCCGTCCTGATGTATCTCCCGGCCCTGCTCCGGGCGCAGGCTCCGGACGTGCAGCATACCGGCGACAGCACGACGGCCGCACCGGCAGTCTACTCGGAATACACCGACCTGGCACGGATGTCGGCCGAATCGTATATGAACCTTCATCTGCCGCCCCTCTACGTGCTGCTGGAAAACGCCCGCGAACGTTCGCCGCAGGTCAACCAGTTCGCCTCGACCAAGGAACAGGAGGAGCGTGAGATCAAGACTCTGCGCCGCTCGTGGCTCAAGAACATCAAGCTCAACGCCCAGTACAGCTACGGATCGACGGATGTCAACAGCCAGATATACCAGGACATAAACCTCCCGATTATTCAGAACGTAACGGGAACAACCCAGGCCTGGTGGACCGTCGGAGCCGGCATTTCGCTGCCGCTCGAAGAGATTTTCAACCGCCGCAACCGCATCAAGCAGCAGCGCAAGCGGCTCGAAAGCATCGAGTACGAGATGAACAGTTGGTACGACGAAATCTGCCTGAAGATTATCGAATGCTACACCTCGGCTGTCGAAAACCTCTCGCTGCTGGAGACTTCGGCCCGTTCGATGGTGGCCGCCAAGGCGCAGTCCCTTGCCGCCGAGGCCGATTTCGTGAACGGCAAGATCGACGCACAGACGCTCAGCCGCCAGAAGAGCATCGAAAGTTCGACCGTCCGCGAATACGAACAGACCCGTTCGCTGCTCAACAAGGCGCTGTTGCAACTGGAAGTACTCTCGAAGACTCCGATCATCAGCCAACCCGCCCCGACAAAATAAAACGCCCCGCACATGACGACATATATCGCATACATTATAAAATTCCTCTATCGGATCAAATGGTGGCTCATCATCTGCCCGGTGGCGGTCGGATTGCTGGTCTACTTCTATATGGGCCGGCAAACGCGTTATTACCGCTCGACATCGACCATCTACACCGGAATCGTGTCGGGTTACGACCTCGAAAACGGCGAAGGATCGCGTCAGGACTGGAACATCATCAACAACGCGATGGACAACCTGATCAACATCATCAAGTCGCAATCGACGCTGCACAACGTTTCGCTGCGCCTCTATGCCCGGAATATGGTCAACGGCGACCCCGAAAAGGATGTAAACGGCTACATCTACGCCCGCAACTACCGGAGCGAAATCGAACACACGCCTCCCGCGGTATTGGCCCTGATCGACCGCAGCAGCGAACAGAAAACCTATCAGAATCTCCTCGATTACGAGGTTCCCGAGCACGGCAACCACGTCTACGGCCTTTTCCACTGGACGCACCGCTATTACAGCTACCAGGCGCTGAGCCAGATCGAGGTTAAGCGCATCGCCAACAGCGACATGCTCGAACTGAGCTACGAAAACGACGACCCCGGAGTCGTCTACAACACGCTGGATATCCTCAACGACGAGTTCGTCAACCAGTATAAGGAACTGCGCTACGGCGAAACCAACAGCGTCATCAAGTTCTTCGAACAGGAGTTGGCCCGCGTGGGCAACGAACTGCGCGAGCAGGAGGATTCGCTGCGCGATTACAGCGTCGAAAACCTGATCATCAACTACGACGAGCAGACCAAACACATCGCCATCCTCTCACGCGACTTCGAGCTGCGTTACGAGGAGACGCGCCTGAACCTCAACAGTTCGGAATCGCTGCGGCAGAAAATCGAGGCACAACTCGAAAACCTGCAAATCTACCACAACAATGCGGCATTCGTCGAACAGCTCCACAAAATCAGCGACCTGCAGGCGCAGATCACTGCCGCGGAGGCCTTTATTCCCGACCCCGCATCGGGGCGGCAGCCGGTGATCCAGCCCATCGACGTGGGACGCCTGCAAGCCCGGATGCAACTGGCGACCGACAGCCTGCGCCAAATCACCGCGGCCATCTCCCAACAGCAATACACCAAGGAGGGCATCTCCACGGAATCGCTGGTCCAGCAGTGGCTCGACGCCGTACTGCTCTCGACCAAATCGCAGGCCGAGATGGAGGTGGTGAACGAGTGGAAAAAATCGCTCGACGACCGTTACGTGCAATATGCTCCGGTAGGCTCGACGCTCAAACGCAAAAACCGCCTGATCAGCTTCACCGAACAGTCGTACCTCTCTATGCTCCAGGCGCTTAACACGGCACGCCTGCGCCAGAAAAACCTGCAAATGACCTCGGCGACGCTCAAAATCATCAACCCGCCGGTACTGCCCATTTCGGCCGAGCCGAACAAGCGCAAAATGATGGTCGCCGCGGCGTTCTTCTGCACGCTGGTCTTCATTCTCGGCATCTTCATCCTGCTCGAACTGCTCGACCGCACGCTGCGCGACAAGATCCGCGCCGAGCGCATCACCGGCGGCAAGGTCATCGGGGCTTTCCCGGGCCGGGGCCGGTTCGGCCAGCGGCGCTACACCCAGCAATACCGGCAGATTTCGTCCCGTTTCATGGGCAATGCCGTGCTCAACTATTTCGATCCGGGCAAACGGCCCAACATCCTGAATATCCTCTCCACGGAGCCGGGCGACGGAAAATCGACCCTCGTCGAATACCTCGCCGACCATTTCCGCGAAACGGGCATGAAGGTGCGCACCGTGTCGTGGAACAAGGATTTCGACGCCCATCAGCGGGATTACCTGCTCGCCGGGCGGCTCGGGGACTTCGTCCACGACGCCGAAGGCGAAATTCCGTTCGCCGAGGCCGACGTGGTGCTCGTGGAATACCCGCCCCTGAACGAAAGCCCCGTATCGAAGGAACTGTTGCAAAGCGCGGAACTCAACATCGTGGTAGCCCCCGCCAACCGCACCTGGAAGGACACCGACCAACTGCTCTTCGAAAAGGGCGAGAAAATGGCCGGGGAGACCCCCACGGTGCTCTTCCTCAACTACGCGAGCCGCGATGTCGTGCAGACCTTCACGGGCCTGCTCCCGCCCTTCGGCCGCCTGCGCAGGCTGGGCTATCAGATCAGCCAGTTCGGATTCACCGCGGTAAAATAATCCGTCCGCACGGAATTCAGCAAACACGTTGCGGATGGAACTTCACGGTAACATAACTGCCTCGCTGAGCATTCCCCGCATAGCCGTGGGACTGCTCATTGCCGGAGGCGTAACCGTTATCGCCTACGCCTTCACCCATTACGGACTGCCGGCGGGGGCCGCCGTGTCGATGCTTCCGATAGGCCTTTGTGCACTGTGGTTCTCGCTCCGCAACCCGGCCGTCTCGATGCTGGGTATGCTGGTGCTCAACTACTTCATCATGTACCTCGGCCGCGAGTTCCTGCACGGCGTTCCGGTCGGACTGATCCTCGACGGCGCGATCTTCTTCAACGTGGCGATGGTGCTCATGCAGGCCCTCGTGCAACGGGTCGAGTGGCGGCGCGCCGCTACGGGAGTGACCCTCGCCTCGGCGATCTGGATGATCTACTGCGTACTCGAACTCTTCAATCCCCAAAGCATCTCGCCCAAGGGATGGACCATGGCCATCCGTTCGCTGGCTTTCTATTTTTTCCTGATCGTAGTGCTCACGCAACTTACGATGGCCCGCTACAAATACCTGAAAGCCATGCTGGTGGTGTGGTCGGTGCTGACGCTCATCGCCGTACTGAAGGCCCTCGTCCAGAAATACGTCGGATTCAACGCGGCCGAAAACTACTGGCTCTTCGTCGAGGGCGGATCCGTCACGCACATCATCTACACCGGCGTGCGTTACTTCTCGGTGTACAGCGACGCGGCGAATTTCGGTGCGGGAATGGGTTTGGCAATGGTCGTCTTTTCGATCTCGGCGCTTTATTACGAAAACCGGTGGATGAAAATTTACCTGCTGGCAGTGGCCGCGGCCGCATGCTACGGCATGCTGATCTCCGGAACGCGCAGCGCTCTGGCCGTTCCCTTTGCCGGCTATGCCGTATTCGTGGTGCTCTCGCGTAATTTCCGGATGGTGATGGCAGGCGTAATCCTGATTATCGGAGCCTTCATCTTCCTCAACTTCACAAGCATCGGACAAGGCAACTCCATCATCCGCCGCGCCCGAAGCGCCTTCAACACCCAGGACGCCTCGTTCCAGGTGCGCCTCGAAAACCAGGACCGGATCCGCGCGCTGATGAAGGACAAACCCTTCGGCGCAGGCCTCGGACACGGCGGCGGCAAGGCCAAGGTTTTCGCCCCGAATGCGCCGCTGTCGCAGATTCCCACCGACTCGTGGTTCGTGATGATCTGGGTCGAAACCGGCATCGTCGGGCTGCTGCTGCACATCGGCATCCTGCTCTACATACTGGGCCGGGGCGCCTTCCTGGTGGCTTTCCGGCTGCGCAACAACCAGTTGCGGGGACTTACGGCGGCACTCATCTCTGGCATCTCGGGCGTCGTGGTGATGTCTTACGGCAACGAGGTGCTGGGGCAGATTCCCACGGGCGCTATTATTTACATGAGCATGGCCTTTATTTTCCTCTCCCCGCGCTTCGACAAGGAGCTGGAGGAGGCCGAGTTGGAGAAGCATGCCGTTCCCGGCAAAAACCTCCTGGCCCTGAACCCCCGCAGCCGGACGGCGCTTCCCTCGACATTGGCAAAAGAGTAACGGCATGAAAGCACGCATATCCATCATATCGGTCAATTACAACGGATTCGCGCTCACGGCGGCGATGATCGACTCGCTGCGCCGGCACGTTACGACTCCGCTCGAAATCGTCGTCGTAGACAACGGTTCGGCGCGCGACGAAGCCGCATTGCTGCGGGAACGCTATCCCGACATCGTCGTCCTGCGCAGCGACGAGAACCTCGGGTTCGCAGGCGGCAACAACCTCGGCATCCGGGCGGCCACGGGCGACTGCCTGCTGCTGCTCAACAACGACACCGAGGTGACGGACGACACGCTGCACCACCTCGCGGAGACACTCGACGCCGACCTGTCGATCGGCGCCGTCTGCCCCAAAATCCGCTTCTGGACGCCTCCGCAGGCCATCCAGTTTGCGGGTTACACGCCCCTGACGCGCATCACCTTGCGCAACGGGCTGATCGGATTCGGACAACCCGACGACGGTTCCTACGACTCTCCGCACGAGACGCCCTACGCCCACGGCGCGGCGATGATGGTACGGCGCGAGGCGGTCGGAAAGGCCGGGCCGATGCCCGAAGAATATTTTCTCTACTACGAAGAACTGGACTGGTCGGAACGCCTCCGTGAAGCAGGTTACCGCATCGTCTACGATCCGCGGGCGACCGTTTTCCACAAGGAGAGCGCCACCACGGGCCAGCAAAGCCCCCTGAGGAGCTACTACCTCACACGCAACCGCCTGTTGTTCGCCCGCCGCAACCGGCGCGGCGCGGCACGGAGGCTTTCGATAATTTACCAATTGGGCGTAGCGCTTCCCAAAAGCGTCGCCGCAGCCCTGCTGCACGGCCGCAGGGACCTCGCAGCAGCCGCCCTGCGCGGCTGCCGGGATTTCCTGCGCCATAAAACCGGAAAAGAATGATCGCGGTAACCATCATCGACTGGCTGTTTGTCCTGGCACTGCTGCTCCCGGTGCTCTACCTCTTCCTCTTTGCGGCCTTCTCGATGCCGCGGAGTAAAGACGTTTATCCCCCGGCTCGCAAACAACGCCGTACAGTGACGCTGATTCCCGCCTACAAGGCCGACGCAGTGATCGTCCGCACGGCGCAGGCGGCGCTCGCGCAGGAATATCCCGCGGAGCTGCACCGCGTGGTGGTGATCGCCGACCAACTGAAACCCGAAACGCTCGGGGAACTGCGCAAACTTCCCCTGACGGTGATCGAAGTCACCTTCGAAAACAGTTCGAAGGCCAAAGCCCTGACGGCCGCCGTGGACCGGCTAGGTCCCGATGCGGCGGAGATCGTCACGATCCTCGACGCCGACAACCTCGTGGACGGGAGTTTCGCCGTACGCATCAACGAGGTCTTCGACGCAGGCATCGTAGCCGTACAGGCCCACCGCACGGCCAAGAACCGCGACAGCGACACGGCGGTGCTGGACGCCGCCAGCGAAGAGATCAACAATTCGATTTTCCGCCGCGGCCACGTGGCGCTGGGCCTTTCGTCGGCGCTGATCGGCTCGGGAATGGCTTTCCGCTACGACTGGTTCCGTGACAATATCCGCAAATGCTGCACCTCGGGCGAAGACAAGGAACTCGAAGTACTGCTTTTGCAGCAGCGCATCTTTATCGAATACCTCGACGACCTCTTCGTACTGGACGAAAAAGTGCAGGCCGAAGGAGCCTACTATAACCAGCGCCGGCGCTGGATTGCGGCCCAGTTCTACGCCCTCGGCTCGGCCCTGAAAAACCTGCCGGCAGCCCTGTTCAGCGCCAATTACGACTATGTGGACAAACTGGTGCAGTGGTGTCTGCCCCCGCGGATGCTGCTCATCGGGCTCGTGCCGATGTGGGCCGTCGCGATGACTATCCTCGACCCGTGGGGGTCGGTCAAATGGTGGGTCGCCGTACTGCTGCTGCTCTTCGCGATGGCGATGGCCCTGCCCGACGACCAGGCCGACGCCAAACTGGGCCACGCCCTGCGCCGAATCCCGGTTCTGGTGCTGCTCACCGTCGCCAACCTCTTTCGTCTCGGCGGAACCAAGGACAAGTTCATCCACACCCAACATACCGGAGCCGCCGACGCCGCCCCGAAAGAAAACGAACCCGCTCCATGAAAATCGCCATCGAGGCACAGCGCATTTTCCGCCCCAACAAACACGGCATGGACTTCGTAGCGCTCGAAACCATCCGCTGCCTGCAACGGCTCGACACCCGGAACGAATACTTCATCCTCGTGGGCGACGGTCCCGACCGCTGTCTGGAGGAGACGCCCAACGTGCATATCCTGACGCTCCGCTGCCCGTCGTATCCCCTGTGGGAACAATGGGCGCTGCCGCGGGCCGTGGCACGCATCAGGCCCGACCTGCTGCACTGCACGAGCAACACCGCCCCGGTGTGGGGATCGACGCCCCTCGTGGTGACGCTCCACGACATCATCTTCCTCGAAAAACAGGCCGCCCGCAACACGTCGCTCTACCAGTCGCTCGGGCGGCAGTACCGCCGCCTGGTCGTTCCGCGTATCCTGCCCAAATGCCGGAAAATCATCACCGTATCTCAATTCGAATGCGACCGCATCCGCACGGCCCTCGGTCTCGACCCCGAGCGGATTACCGCCATCCACAACGGCTACAACACGCGCTTCCGGCCGATGGACGACGCGGCCGAAGTTACGAAAAAATACCTCCCGGACCCGGAATACCTCTTTTTTCTCGGCAACACCGATCCCAAGAAGAATACCCCGGGGACACTGCGCGCCTATGCCGAATACGTGCGCCGCTCGGCCAGTCCGCTGCCGCTGCTGGTCGCCGACCTCACGGTGCAGGCCGCGGAATCGATCCTCCAGCAGATCGGGGAACCGGAGCTGATAAAGATGCTCCGCATACCGGGATACATTCCCAACAGCGACCTCCCGGCCATTTACAACGGTGCAGCGGCGTTCCTCTACACCTCCCTGCGCGAGAGCTTCGGCATCCCGCAACTCGAAGCGATGGCCTGCGGAACCCCCGTGGTCACGTCGAACACCTCGGCGATCCCCGAGATCGCAGGAGAAGGGGCCATCCTCGTCGACCCGACAGCACCGTCGGAAATCGCCGACGCCCTCGTGCGGCTCGAAACCGACGCCGCATTCCGCGCCGAAAAAATCGCCTACGGACTCGAACGGGTAAAGCTTTTCTCCTGGGAGCAGACCGCACGAAAACTGTTGGCGCTTTACGAACAACTCATCCCGTAAATTCCGTATCTTTGTAAAAATACGCCTGAATAATGATCGAAACTATCAAACAAAATCCCCGGCTCAGACGCCTCGCGCTGTGGTTTTTGTCCTCGCCCAAGCGGCCTCGGCCGCGGTGGTGGCTCCGGTTGCTGCGTCCCCTGCTGCACCCGGCGGGGCGGGGTTCCAGAATAGCGCGGTATGCCCGCGCCGACATCTTCCCGTGGCATCGCTTCCTCCTCGAACGGGATGCCCAGATCGAAGATTTCGCCGTGGTCAACAACGGCGCCGGCGACGTGCGGATCGGCGAAGGCTCGCGCGTGGGCCTGGGCTCGGTGGTGGTCGGGCCGGTCGACATCGGCCGCTACGTCTTCCTGGGCCAGCACGTCTCGGTGCAGGGCCTCATACACGGTTACGAGGATGTCACGACAGACCCCAACCTCCAGCCGCTGATGCTCCGCCCCGTGAAGGTGGGCGACTACACCCACCTGGGGACCAATTCGACCATCGTGGCCGGTGTCACGATCGGCGAGCGCTGCCAGATCGGTGCGGGATCGGTCGTCACCAAAGACATCCCGTCCTACTGCGTGGCCGTAGGCAATCCGGCCAAAGTCGTCAAACGCTACGACCACGAAAAGAAAGAATGGGTCCGGGTTTAATGCAGGCCATGAAAATACTGATCGTCTACAAAGCCTCGGGTCTGAGCGACAACCCGTTCGTGCGCCTGCTCGCAGAGGGCATCCGCACCTGCGGATTCGAGGTCGTCTGCTCGGCCGAAGAGTTCTGGAACAACGCCGCGGCCTACGACGTGGTACACCTCCAATGGCCCGAAGAGCTCTTCGGGTGGAGCTACCCCACAGCCGAACAGGTCGCTGCGCTGCGCGAACGGTTCCGGATGCTGCACGAGCGCGGCATCCCGGTCGTTTATACCCGCCATAACACCCGCCCCCACAAGGGCGATGCGCAGTTGGCCGAGGCCTACCGGCTGACCGAGGAGAATGCCGACGCCGTAGTCCACCTGGGCGATTACAGCCGCCGGGAGTTCCTCGCAGCCTATCCCGCTTCACGGCAGCTCCAGATCGTAATCCCGCACCACATCTACGAAGGGCTTTATGCCGATATCGGGCGAAACGATGCCCGGCGGCGACTGGGGGTTCCGGCCGATGCGTTCGTGATGCTGGCCTTCGGGGCATTCCGCCACGACCGGGAGCGCCGCCTCACATGGCAGGCGTTCCGCGGACTGCACAAACCCGGAAAGTTCCTGCTGGCGCCCCGCCTGTGGCCCTACGTCCTCAACGGGTCGCACCACCGGGGACTGAAACGCCTCGCCGTGAAGACCCTTTACCTCGCGGCGCACGCCATCGAAAAGGTGCTGCACTGCCGCATCACGTCGTCCGAAGGACTGATTTCCGATACCGACCTGCCGGCCTATTTCGCGGCTGCCGACGTGATTTTCATCCAGCGCACCGACATCCTCAACTCAGGCAACGTGCCGCAGGCTTTCGCTTTCGGGCGCATGGTCGCAGGACCGAACTCCGGCAACATCGGCGAAATCCTGGCCGAAACCGGAAATCCGGTCTTCGACCCGGCCGATCCCGCCTCGGTGAACCACGCGCTGGCCGAAGCGGCCCGCCTCGCGGCCGCAGGGCACGGCGACGAGAACCGCAAATATGCCCTCGAACACCTCCGCCTGCCGCAGATCGCCGCAGCCTACGGACGACTTTACCAACAACTCCATGACACAGAACGACGATAAGCAACCCCATTCCGTAGGCCGCGAACTCGCCTCGGGCGTCTTCTACACCTCGGTCGCCAAGTACGCGGGCGTCGTGGTGACGATTCTCGTGACAGCCGTCCTCTCGCGCCTGTTCTCCCCCGAGGAGTTCGGCGTGGTGAACATCGCCACGGTGATCATCGCCTTCTTCGCCATCTTCAGCGACCTCGGTATCGGACCCGCCGTCATCCAGCACCGGAACCTCTCGCAGCACGACCTGAGCGGCATTTTCTCGCTCACGCTGTGGTCCGCGGCCGTGATCGCCCTGCTCTTCTTCGCCGCCTCGGGGCTGATCGCCTCCCTTTACGAGGGTTCCGTGGAACTGCGCGACATCTGCCGCATCCTCGCGGTGAACCTGTTCTTCGCCACGGCCAACATCGTTCCCAACTCGCTGGTGATGCGCGACAAGCGCTTCCGCTTCGCCGCCGTGCGCTCGCTGGCAGTGCAGATCGTCGGCGGTGCGGCGGGCATCATCGCGGCTTACGCCGGGGCGGGCATCGTCGCCCTGACGATCAATCCCGTCTTTTCGAGCCTGATGCTCTTCGCGATCAACTACCGCGAATATCCGCTCCGCATCCGCCTGCGGCCTTCGTACGATGCGATCCGCAAGGTCTTTTCGTTCTCGGCCTACCAGTTCTCGTTCCAACTGCTGAACTTCTTCAGCCGCAACCTCGACAAACTGCTCATGGGCCGCTACATGAGCCTCTCGGACCTGGGCTATTACGACAAGTCGTACCGCCTGATGATGATGCCCCTGCAAAACATCGCCTTCGTCATCTCGCCCGTCATGCACCCGGTTTTCGCCCACATGCAGGACGACCTGAAAAAACTGGGCGCGTCGTATATGAAAGTCATCCGCCTGCTGGCCTTCATCGGACTGCCCCTCTCGGCGGTGCTGTGGTTCACGGCCGAGGAGCTCGTGCTGATCATCTTCGGCGACCAGTGGATGCCGTCGGTCCCGGCGTTCCGGATCCTGGCCCTTTCGGTCGGCATCCAGATCGTCATGTCGACTTCGGGTTCGATCTTCCAGGCCGCCAACGCCACGCGGATGCTCTTCATCTGCGGCCTGTTCTCGGCGACGCTCAACGTCGCAGCCATCTGCACCGGCATCTTCGCCTTCGGGACGCTCGAAGCCGTGGCATGGGCCATCTGCATCTCGTTTGCCGTCAACTTCGTACAGTGCTACCACGCCATGTTCTGCCTGACGCTCCGCATGAAATGGGGTCCCTTCTGGCGAAGTTTCCTCTCGCCGCTGCTGCTGACGGCCATTCTGTCGCTCACGCTGACCGCCCTGACGTGGTCGCTGCCGGCCCAAACGCCCCTTCTGGCGGCACTGGCCGCGAAAAGTGCCGCGGCGCTGGCCGTCTGGCTCGCCTACATCCAGTTGGGCGGAGTGTATAACCTGAAAGAGCTTGCAGCACGCCTGCGGCCCGGAAAATAAAACCGCCATGAAAGGACTGTTCATCGTATTCCACGGATTCTCGGCCCACAGCGGCATCAGCAAGAAAATCTTCGCCCAGTGCGAAGCCCTGCGCCTGGGCGGCATCGACATCGCGCTCTGCCACATGGAGATCGGCCCCGACGGCACGCAGCGCCGCCTGGCCGGCGACGCCGTAATCCGCTCCTTCGGCAACGGGTTCCGCGCCAAGGTCCTCAAACGCATCTCCTACTCCGACATCACCGACTACATCCGCCGCGAAAAGGTGGAGTTCCTCTACATCCGCCACGACCTCAATGCCAATCCGCTGCTGGTGGGCTGGCTGCGCCGCGTGCGCAGGCTCGGGGTACACATCGCCCTCGAAATCCCCACCTATCCCTACGATGCGGAATTCCGCGAAAGCGGCTGGAAAGAGAAGGTCCAGTTGCAGATCGACCGTTTGTTCCGCCACAGCCTGGCCCGGCAGGTCGACCGCATCGTCACCTTCTCCGACGACGACGAGATTTTCGGGCAGAAGACCATCCGCATCTCCAACGGTATCGATTTCAGAACGATCCCGCTCAAAACCGAACTGCACGACATCGCGCAGGAGGTCCGGCTGCTGGCTGTGGCCAACATCCATCCGTGGCACGGGTTCGACCGCGTGATCGAAGGGCTGAAGAACTATTATGCCGGACCGCACGACCGGGTGGTAAAGCTCCGGATCGTGGGCGACGGCATGCCGGACCTGATCGACGGCTACGCCCGGAGCATCGCGGCATACGGGCTGGAGGAGTATGTCGAAATCACGGGGCCCCGCTCGGGCGCGGCGCTCGACGCCGAATTTGCCTGGTGCGACATGGGCGTGGCCAGCCTCGCCCGTCACCGCAACGGCATCGAAAGCCTCAAAAGCCTCAAAAACCGCGAATACGCCGCACGGGGCATCCCGTTCGTCTACTCCGAGCGGGACAGCGACTTTGACGGCATGCCCTACGTCGTGAAAGCCCCGGCCGATGACACGCCGCTCGACATCCCGGGCCTGCTCGGCTGGCTCGACACGGCGGACCGCACCCCGGCGCACATCCGCACGACGATCGAGGGCACGCTCTCGTGGGAGCGGCAGATGCAACAGGTAATAACCGAAATGAAATCCCCGACACTATGATACCCAAGCAAATCCATCTCTGCTGGCTAAGCGGAGACCCCTATCCTGCAAAGATCGAAAAGTGCCTCGCAAGCTGGAAAAAATTCCTGCCCGACTACGAAGTCATCCTCTGGGACACGAAACGTTTCGACCTGGAATCCGTACCCTGGGTAAAACAGGCTTTCGAGGCGAAAAAATACGCCTTCGCCGCCGACTACATCCGTTTTTACGCCCTCTACAACTACGGGGGCATCTACCTCGACTCGGATGTCGAGGTGCTCCGGAGCTTCGACCCGCTGCTGGAACTTCCCTACTTTGCAGGAGCCGAGACCTCCGGGACGATCGAAGCCGCCGTATTGGGCGCCGAAAAGGGCTGCGACTGGATCAAACAGTGCCTCGATTATTACCAAGGCCGCAACTTCATCCGCCAGGACGGGTCCTGCGACATCCGGATGCTGCCGGAGATCATGCAGGAGCGGATTCCTCAACTGAAACCTATCGTGAAGGTGGACGGGGGACTCGAAGCCCTGAAACGGAAAGACCTCTCCGAAGCGGTCTGCATCCTGCCGCCGGATTACTTCTCGCCCAAAGTTTTCGATTCGCGCAAAGTAATGCTGACGCCCGACACCTACGCCATTCACCACTACCAGAACTCCTGGTTCTCGCCCAAGGCCTATGCGTATTACCGGACCCGGACCTTTTTTGTCAACCTCTTCGGATACAAATTCGTCCGGGGAGTCGAACGGCTGATCCGCCGCAAATAAACCGACCGATGCCATGACCGCTATTGCAATTATTTTCTGGACCTGCGCCGCACTCGTCGTCTATACCTACGTCGGATACGGCGTCCTGCTCGCCGGGCTGGTGAAGCTCCGCGAAGCCCTGTGTCCCGCGGCGAAGCATCCCGCCCCGGCCGAAGCGCCCGAAGTAACACTGCTGATCGCCGCCTACAACGAACAGGAGATCGTGGCGGAAAAGATGGCCAACTGCCGGACGCTGGCCTACCCCGAAGGACGGCTTCACATCGCCTGGGTGACGGACGGTTCGACCGACCGTACGCCCAGCCTGCTGGCGGAATATCCCGGCGTCACGGTGCTCCACGACGCCCGCCGCGGCGGCAAGACCGCAGCCCTGAACCGTGCGCTGGAGTATATCCACACCCCGATCGTCATCTTCACCGACGCCAACACCATGCTCAATTCCGAAGCCGTGACGGAGATCGTGCGCTGCTTCAACGACCCAAAAGTGGGGTGCGTCGCAGGCGAAAAACGCGTGGCGGCCGCGGCAGCCTCTGGCGCCGCGGCAACCGAAGGAGCCTACTGGAAATACGAATCGAAACTCAAAGACTGGGATTACCGCCTCTACTCGGCCGTAGGAGCTGCGGGCGAGCTGTTCGCCGTACGGCGCAGCCTGTGGCGGACGATGCCCGAAGACACCCTGCTCGACGACTTCGTCTGCTCGATGCTGATCGCCGCCGACGGCTACAAAATAGCCTATTGCAAAGAGGCTTACGCCCTTGAAACCCCGTCCGCAGACATGGGCGAGGAGGGCAAACGCAAACGCCGCATCGCGGCGGGCGGGTTGCAGTCGGTATGGCGTTTACGCAAGTTATTAAATCCCTTCCGCTACGGCGTGCTGTGGTTTCAGTACGTTTCGCACCGCGTGCTGCGCTGGACCATCACTCCGGTAGCGCTCGCGGCGCTCATCCCCCTCAACATCGCGTTGCTGTGGTCGGGGCATCCGACGCTTTACGCCGTGCTGCTCGCTCTGCAGGCGGCCTTCTACCTCACGGCTTTCGCCGGATGGCTGCGCGAACGCCGGGGACACCGCGGAGGCATGCTTTCGGTTCCCTATTATTTCCTCTTCATGAACCTCAACGTCTTCCGCGGGGCAGGGTATCTGGCGACCCACAGGGGCCGGGGCGCATGGGAAAAAGCGCGCCGTGCATGATTTTTTGCACAAGCGCGATTTTTTTACTAAATTTGTTCGTCATAAACTGCTGACTGCCATGAAAAACATTGCTATCAAACCCGAGGATTACACCATTCTCGCCGTTGACGATATCGCCACGAACATCATGCTGCTCAAAGCCGTGCTGAGCCGGGCGAAATACAAAATCGTCACGGCATCGGGCGGTTACGAGGCCCTGGAAAAGGTAGCGGCAGTGAACCCCGACCTGATCCTGCTGGACATCATGATGCCCGACCTGGACGGTTACGAGGTTTTGAAGCAACTGAAGGCAAATCCCGCGCACGAGGACATTCCCGTCATTTTCCTCACGGCGCTGCATAATCCCGAAGACATCGTGAAGGGTTTCAAGTACGGAGCCAGCGACTACGTCTCCAAACCCTTCAACCACGAAGAGCTGATCACCCGCGTGGCGCACCACATCTACCTGGCTGCGGCGCAGCGGACCATCCTCCAGCAGCGCGACGAACTGCAGGCCACCGTCGAAGCGCGCGACAAGATGTACTCGGTGATCGCCCACGACCTCCGCTCGCCGATCGGCACGCTCAAGATGGTGTTCAACATGCTTTCGATCAGCATCACGCCCGATCAGGTCAGCGAAGAGAGTTTCGAAATGATTTCGATGGGCAACAACATCACCGAGAGCACGTTCATGCTGCTGGACAACCTGCTCAAATGGACCAAAAGCCAGATCGGCCGCATGAATACGGTCTTCCAGGAGGTCGACATTTCCGAAGTGGTGCTTTTCGCCAGCAAGATGTCCGACCTGGTGGCGCAGGTCAAGAACGTCGAGGTGGAATACGAAATTCCGGGACCAATCACGGTCCACTGCGACGTGGATATGGTCAAGACGATCATGCGCAACCTGATGTCGAACGCCATCAAGTACAGCCAGGAAGGAGGCCGCATCGTGATCTCCGTGAGCGACTCGCCCACGCATGCCGTCATCTCGGTCCGCGATTTCGGCATCGGCATCAAGGAAGAGGATATTCCCAAACTGCTGAACCCCGAAATCCACCATACCACCTACGGAACCAAGAACGAGGAGGGATCGGGGCTGGGCCTGCAACTGGTGCAGGACCTCACGCGCCGCAACGGAGGCGAACTGACCGTCGAATCGAAGGAGGGCGAGGGTTCGACCTTCACCTTCACCATCGCCAAGGAACAGCCCGCACCGGCGACTGCAAACGACGCTACCGCTTGAGCCTGAGATCGGCGATGACGGCCTTGTGGTCGCTCAGATCGTCGGCAGGCATGTAGTAACCGACTCCCGTGAAATTATCGTCGTAGAAGACGTAGTCGATGCGCAGCACGCCGCCCAGGTAGCGAAACGTGCCGCCGAATCCGTTGCCGACGGCCCGGAAGCCGTCCGTCATACCGCCTTTGATCTGACGGTAAGTATAGGACGACGGAGTATCGTTGAAGTCTCCGGCAAGGATAGCCGGATAACGCGTAGAGTCGATCACAGCGCGGATTTCACGCACCTGCTGCGCCCGGATACGACTGTTGCGCTCCAGTTCGCCGATCACCCGTTCGACCGGGGCGTCGCTGTTGTAATCCTTGCGGAAACGGTGACGAAGGCCCGAAATACCCGAAGTCTGAAGATGCACCGACAGTACGCGCACCGTATCGTCACCCACCTTCAGGTCCGCCTCCAGGTAGTCGTTGCCCGAATCGGGGAACTGAACGTAGCGGTGGTCGAGGATCGGGAAACGGCTCAGGATAGCCTGGCCGTTCTGAGCGACATGGTAAGGCATCCGCGAAGCGAAAAACCGGGCGATGCTGTCGGCCGGGAATTTAGAGTCCTGGAGAAACTCCTGCAGGCAGAGCACGTCGACCTCTTCGCGTTTCATCACGGTTGCGATACCGTAAGCCGTGACCGACGTGGGACCGAGGCGGCGGAACCCGAAGGCGTTGAGCGTCGCCACACGGATGTCGTGCGGGCCTTTGCTGCCGAAATCGGGCAGTTGGACCATCGCCGAAATGTAACCCAGGTTGAGCGCCAGCGCCGCAACGGGCATCAGCGCAACACCCCATTTGCGACGGAAAAGCCACCAGACGAGCGCTGCAAGGTTCAGCAGCAGGATGACAGGCATCAGCAGCGCGATCGAAGCCCAGAAATTCCCGGCTTCGGGCGAGATGAACGACGAACGCCAGCTCACGACGGCTGCCGCCAGCAACAGTGCGGTAAAGGCAACGGCCAGACTTTTCAACAGATAGGATACAGCTTTTCGGCCCATAAGGTATATTATTTCGACCTAATTTGTTTATTTCGTTTGCAAAGATATATAATTTTAAATAATAATTCTATCTTTGCTCATTAGAATCAAACGTCTCAATTTGAGAATGAAACGAATATTAATTTCAGGCGGCGCCGGGTTTATCGGGTCCCATTTGTGTGAAAGACTACTTGCGGAAGGTAACGATATTATCTGTATCGACAACTATTTCACCGGGCACAAAAGTAATATCCGGCATTTGCTGTCGAACCCGAATTTCGAGGTTATCCGCCACGACATCGTCTATCCCTACATGGCCGAAGTCGAGGAGATCTACAACCTCGCCTGCCCCGCCTCGCCCATCTACTACCAGCACGACCCGATCAAAACCACCCAGACATCGGTCATCGGCGCGATCAACATGCTCGGCATGGCCAAATACAACCGGGCCAAAATCCTCCAGGCTTCGACCTCGGAAGTTTACGGCGACCCGCTGATCCATCCCCAGCGGGAGGATTACTGGGGGCACGTCAATCCGCTGGGCATCCGCTCGTGCTACGACGAGGGCAAACGCTGCGCCGAATCGCTCTTCATGAGCTACTACCGCGAACACGGCATCCCTGTAAAGATCATCCGCATATTCAACACCTACGGCCCGAAAATGGACATCAACGACGGGCGCGTGGTGTCGAATTTCATCGTCCAGGCGCTGCGGGGCGATAAAATCACGATCTACGGCGACGGCGAACAGACCCGTTCGTTCCAATACATCGACGACATGATCGAAGGCATGACCCGCATGATGAACATCACGCCCGACGACTTCACCGGCCCGGTAAACATCGGCAACCCGCACGAATTCACCATCGCCGAACTGGCCCGCGAGGTGATCGACCTGACCGGTTCGAACTCGAAGATCGTCCACCTGCCCCTGCCGGCCGACGACCCCCAGCAGCGGCAGCCCGACATCTCGCTCGCCCGCAACATGCTCGACGGCTGGGAACCGAAAATCCAGTTGCGCGACGGTCTGCTTAAGACGATTGCCTACTTCGAGGAGGTATTGTCGCGGGGGGGGGTTCGGCGCTGAGGCTGAAACGGTACGTACAAAAACGCGGCCACAACCTGTAAATCAAAAAGGCGGAATCTTGCGGATTCCGCCTTTTTCGTACAACGATTCCGGCCTAGTCGACCAGCATCGCGTGACGGTAGCCGTCGGTCTTGTCCCAGTCGCCGCGCGTGAAGTCGGGAACGGCCACCGGAGCGCTGTTGTTTTCGAGCGACATCGCCGTAAGGGCTCCGATGCACGACCATTCGGCCGCATCATACACATCCTGGTCCAGCGGCAGACCGTGCTGCAGGCAGTAGACCAGGCGGTAATCCATGATGAAGTCCATGCCGCCGTGGCCGCCGACCTCCTTGGCCTTCTCCTCGATCTGCATGACGATCGGGTCCTTGTAACGCTCCATCAGCGCCCCGCGCACCTCCTTCGACACAAAACGGTGGGCGTTCAGGTTCTCGTGGTCGGGCACTCCCGAATCCGAAAGCTGCTCGGGATTGAAGGCATAGCCCTGCATGGGGTACTTGTTGGCGAAGCCCTTCGTACCGGTCACCTGGTACATGCGGCTGTAAGGACGGGGCGTATAGACGTTATGCTCCAGCAGGATCGTGCGGCCCTTCTCGGTCTTGATCATCGTCAGCGTCTGGTCGGCGTTGGCGAACTCCGTGGCGCCGAGTTTCTCTTCGGCGAGCTTCAGGCCGTTGACCGACTTGGTATCCATCGACACCAGGTAGTTCATCTTGTCGCCGCGGTGAATGTCCAGCACCTGGCAGGCAGGGCCGAGGCCGTGCGTAGCGTAAACGTCGCCGCGGTGTTTCTGGTTGAATTTCAGGCGCCAGCTATCCTGGTAATAATCCCAGAAGGCGTCGAGGTCGTGGATGTACGACCCTTCGACATGGAGAATGTCGCCGAACAGCCCCTGCCGGGCCATGTTGAGCGTCGTCAGTTCGAAGAAATCGTAAACGCAGTTCTCGAGCATCATGCAGTGGCGCTGCGTCTTCTCGGCAGTGTTCACCAACTGCCAGCACTCTTCGAGCGACGTGGCGGCGGGAACCTCTACGGCGACATGCTTGCCCTGTTCCATGGCGTAAACAGCCATCGGAACGTGCTGCAACCACGGGGTTACGATGTAAACCAGGTCGATGTCATCGCGCTCGCAAAGCTGTTTCCAGCCCTCCTCGCCGCTGTACGAAGCCGCTTCGGGGAATCCGCGGCGCACGAGGATCGCCTGCGCGCTGTCCACCCGTTCGGGATAGAGGTCGCAGAGGGCTTTGATTTCGACCCCGTCGAGGTGTGTGAACCGTTCCACGGCCCCGGGGCCGCGCATGCCCAGCCCGATGAAGCCCACGCGAACGACATCCATCGGTGCGGTTTTGAGCCCCAGCACCGATTTCTGACCCGGTTCACGCGCGGGAGTATCGAAAACGATCACGCCGTCGACGGTCTTCCAGCCTTTCGATTCGCAACCGGAAAACAGGAGAATGCCCATAAGGGCAGTCAATAAAACAAGGAATTTCTTCATTAGTATAGCAGATTGGTTGGTTTCGTTACAAAAGTATGAAATATTTTGAAATATGCGCTCATTTGACTACTTTTGCCGTCGTAAAAATCTCATTTCATGTTTCGTAGACTCGCGGCGGTAATCCTATCGGCCATCCTGCTTTCGCCGGGATGGCTCAGCATGACGGGCTTGACGCTCCTTGTCGGGTTCGTTCCGCTGCTGTGGATCAGCGCGTCGTACGACGATACGCGCCGCTCGTGGTGGCACATGTTCGGCTGGGCGACGCTCGCGTTCGTGCTGTGGAACCTGATGACGATCTGGTGGATCTGGTTTGCGACGCCCGTAGGGCCTGCGGCCGCCACACTCGCCTCGACGACGATGAACATGATCGCCTTCATGCTCTTCCACACCGTTTCGAAAAAAGCTCCGAAAGCGCTGGCCTACGTCACGCTCGTCACGGCTTGGATCGCCACGGAATACTGGTACACCGTCGGGGATTTCTCGTGGCCGTGGCTCGTGCTGGGCAACGGATTTTCACACGAAGTCTGGGCCGTGCAATGGTACGAATATACGGGCGTCTTCGGCGGCACGCTGTGGGTGCTGCTCGCCAATATCCTGATTTTCGAGGCTCTCCGGGCGCGCTCCGCACGGCGGTGGATTGCAGCGGCCTGCGCCGTCGCGCTGCCCGCAGCCGTATCGCTGGCCATCTGGGGAAGCTGGAAACAGCCCGACGAAGGATCGGTCGCGGTGAGCATCATCCAGCCCAACGTCGACTGCTACGACAAATTCCACGGCGACACCGAGCGGCAGGAGCGCAATATCATCGACCTTCTGGCAGAGGTTCCTGCCGGCGCACAGTTCATCCTGCTGCCCGAAACCTCCGTCCCGGGCCACTACCTGGAACCCGAACTGAGCGATTTCTACTCGGCAGGCGAACCGGGCGCTTTCTGGCAGGAACTGACCGACACGCTCCGCAGCAGCCATCCCGGCGCGCTGCTTATCGCCGGGGCCAACACCATCCGCCGCTACCCGGCCGGGGCACAGACCGAAACGGCCCGCCAGGACCGCTTCGGGAATTACTACGACATTTTCAACACGAGCGTGGGCCTCGATTCCGCAGGCGGCACGCAAATCTACCACAAAGGGCGGTTGGTGATCGGCGTCGAAAACACCCCGACGTGGGTCTTCGACGTACTGAAATTCCTTGTGATCGACCTCGGCGGGACGCTGGGGCAGATCGGCAAAGGGCCGCACGGAAAGGCGTTCGAACACAACGGCGTAAAGACCGGCCCGGCAATCTGCTACGAAGGGCTTTACGGCGATTTTTACGGCGGTTTCGTCCGCCGGGGCGCCCAGTTCATGGCCATCATATCGAACGACGGATGGTGGGGCGACACGCCGGGCTACAAACACCTGTTCACCATCTCGCGCCTCAGGGCCATCGAACACCGCCGCGCCGTCGCCCGCTCGGCCAACACGGGGCGTTCGGGCTTCATTTCCGCCCGCGGCGACGTGGGCGAAACGCTCGGCTGGGAGCAGCGCGGCGTGATCACGGCGCAGGTCCCGCTCAACGCCCGGCTCACGTTCTACACCCGTTACGGCGACTACCTGGCCCGTATTTCGGAATATGTCCTGCTGCTGTGCGTACTTTACTTCGTCGCCTACCGTTACAAACGCAGGAACCACCTCGTCAAATAAATCCCTTGCTGATATGAATTACACCCAGACACTCGAATTCCTCTTTCAGTCGCTACCCGTCTTCGAAACCCAGGGCGCGACGGCTTACAAACCGGGATTGGAGCGCATCACCGCATTCTGCCGCCACATCGGCAACCCCCAGCGCAACTTTTTCACGATCCACGTCGCCGGGACCAACGGAAAAGGTTCCGTGGCGCACATCATCGCTTCGGTGCTGGAGCAGGCCGGATACCGCACGGGACTGTTCACCTCGCCCCACCTGCAGGATTTCCGCGAGCGCATCCGCGTCGACGGCGAGATGATCCCCAAGCAGAAGGTGGTAAACTTCGTGGACAAGCACCACGACAAGATGATCGAACTGGAACTGTCGTTCTTCGAAATGACCGCCGCGATGGCCTTCGACTACTTCGCGCAGAGCGATGTCGAGGTCGCCGTGATCGAAACGGGCCTCGGGGGACGGCTCGACGCCACGAACATCATCGTCCCGATCCTGAGCATCATCACCAATATCGGATTGGAGCACACCTCCCTGCTGGGTGACACGCTGCCGAAGATCGCAACCGAAAAGGCCGGGATCATCAAAAAGAGCATCCCGGTAATCATCGGCGAGGCCGACGCCCGCTACAACGGGGTTTTCGAACAGGTCGCCGCCAACAACAAATCGCGGGTGATCTACGCCGAGCAGGAATTTTCGTGCGAGGAGCACCACACCGAGTGCGGCTGCCAACGCTTCCGCCTGCGCCGCACGCGCGACGAACGGACCTTCGACGTGTCGCTCGACCTGCAGGGCAGCTACCAGAGCCGCAACATCGTGACCGCTTCGGCGGCGATCGACTACCTGCACGAGGAGACGCCGCTCACCATCTCGCGCCGCGCCTTCCTCGAAGGCATGCGCTGCGCTGCCGCCAACACGGCCCTGCAAGGCCGCTGGCAGACGCTCGGCGAAGCGCCGCTGACGGTCTGCGACACGGGCCACAACGCCCACGGCATCGCCTATGTCGCCGATCAGTTGAAGGCCACGCCCCACAAGGAACTCTACTGCGTGATCGGCTTCGTACGCGACAAAGACCTGGCGCACATCCTGCCCCTGCTGCCGCGCGACGCCCACTACATCTTCACGCAGGCCCACTCCGAACGCGCCCTCCCGGCCGCCGAACTGACCGCGAAAGCCGCAATTTACGGGCTTCACGGCGAAGCGGTGGAGGAAGTGACGGCCGCCGTAGCCCGCGCCAGGGAACTGGCCGCACCCGAAGACATGATCTTCATCGGCGGCAGCACCTATGTGGTAGCCGAAGCGCTGTAAACGGCCCCGATAAATAAAAAAGCCCGCTGCCGGAACAGCGGGCTTTTTCGTCATTCGAGCACCCGGACGGCCACCCGGCCCAGCCGCAGCACGAAGGGCTGGCGAAAATCGGCCGTGACGACCCCGCCGGCCGAATCGTCGGCCGGATTCTCGGGAATCGTAGCCATGACCGCCGAGGCAGGCACGAGGCGTACGGTGAGTTTCTTATGCCCGAGCAGCGAGGCCGGGAGCGGCACGCTGTACTCGGTGAATCCCGGCGCGGCGTCGTACGAGAGGCGGCGCAGGCCGAGGTCCTTGATCGTGGCGTCGTTGTAAACGATCGGACGCAGCACGAAGACGCGCCCCGCATCGATGAACGGCAGTCCGTCGGCCGAATACTCGACCTTCCACTCCACGGGGAAACCCCACGAACGGTTGATGTCGTGGTTGCCTGCGAGGAACGAGAAGTCGAACGAGAGGCCGCGCCCCTTCACCCCTTCGGTCGAAGTCTCCACGACAATGGCTTCCGCGCCGCTCATGCGGCCCCGGTTGTCGAATTGATACCAGTCGTGGGTATCGGAATCGAGCCGCAGGGCGGCGTTGACGCGCATGGCCTTGCCGTCGTTGTCCTGCGCATAGCGCGTGTCGTACTCCGTGTCGAGCCGCATCCGGGCCCCGGAAGTCGTCGAAAGGAATCCCTCGCCCGCGTCAGCCAGCACACGGTCGCCCGCAACGCCCTCCTTCGGGGCCCGGGGCGTGTAACCCTTCTTCTCGAAACGGATGGCAGCGTCGTAGTTACGGTCCCAGTTCCACTCGGCGACAGCGGTGTAGGACGAAGCCGTATCGCGCGGAATGGCGATGTCGCGCTCGTCGAGCGGACGGATCGCATAACGCCCCATGTCGCCGCCGTAACGCCGCATCGGGGTGTGTACCACAATGCCCGAAACAGGTCCTACGCCGTGCGGAACGCCGCGGCCGTCGCGCCGCCAGGTACATTTGGTATTCACGAGCATGTAAATCGAACCGTTGTCGGCATCCTTAAGCAGCGCGGCCCACCCGTCGGTGCGCCGCGAAGGCTGGTCGAAGGCGTTGAGCCGCGAACGCTGGACACACGATTCGAAAACATTCGTATAACAGCCCTGTTTGCTCAGGAACTCGGTCGCGGTAAGCGTCACATAGGTGTAAACGTCTTCGTCTTTCAGGTCGGCGATACGCTTCTCTTTCTTCGGCAGCGCAACGCCGCGTTCGAGCACCGCGACGTTCTCGGCGCGAAGGCCGTCGACCGTGTAGCGTTCGGGATCGGCGTCCCCGGTCAGCGAACAACCGCCCAGGTCGAGCCGTACGCGGTCGCCCCGTTCGAGGCGGTTTTCGTAGATACCCGCAAAACGCAGCCGGAAGCCGTAACGGCCGTCGGGGCTTTCGACATAGGCCGTGCGGAGGTTCTCGCCGAGGTCCACCTTATCGTAAGAGATGTTGGGGTTCAGTTCCATGTTCGGCGAGCGGTAGTCGCTGACCACGAGGGCTTCGATCTGTACGCCGGGAGCCAGCCGCACGGTGCGGCCCGCAGCCTGCGCGCGCAGCGCCTCGAAACTCTCGGCCCGCACGCCCGCCGTCGCCGCGAGGCACAGCACCACGGCTGCCCCCGTTCGGATCATATGTTTCATAGTCGGTAGATTTTAGTTGTCGAACAAATCGTTGAGTACGCGCGCCAGCCGGTAGGCTCCGCGCAGGGCCTGGTCGACGGGCAGGACGCCGTGCTTCTCAAGGAACCCTTCGTCGATGTTGTCGCCGGGTTTGGCCCAGTCGTAAATCACGCGGCAACTGCGGGCGCACTCCAGTGCCCAGTCCGTCGGCGTACCTTCACCCACGGCGCGCTGCTTCTCGGCGGGCCATTTGTCCAGTTCCCGGCGATAATCCTCCTCGGTCCAATCGGGATACTGGCGCGACACGGAACCGTCCCAGACCCAGTGGTAGGTAACCTCTTTCCCTTTGTATTTCAGGTGGAAGAAGTCGTAGTGCCG
Source organism: Alistipes montrealensis (assembly GCF_018362775.1). GTDB lineage: Bacteria > Bacteroidota > Bacteroidia > Bacteroidales > Rikenellaceae > Alistipes > Alistipes montrealensis. Next base: position 589,043 of record NZ_JAGYXY010000002.1, on the reverse strand, counting down.
CGGAGCGTCCATGCCGCCCGGAAGGTCGGCGAAATAGATATGTGCCGGGCAATGCATCTCCCCGACGAGGTGGATGACGTATTTGAGGTTGACGTTGACCGTCGAATCGGATAATTCACGGTAGTTGCGCAGACGCTCGATGGCACGCGTAAGCTGGCGCACGGCGTCACCGTCGCCGTTCGGACGCAGGGGTTCGGGCGGCACGCTGCCGTCGGCATCGATGGTGACCATGTGCCAGTAGGTCGTTATTTCGTAACCGGGGGCCGTACGGTAACGGTCCATCCAGGTCGAATACTCGACGATCGACTGGTCGAGATAGCGGTCGAGCACCTGCCGGGTGCGGGGCGTGAGGTGCGCCTCGGCGATATAGGCGATCAGGCGGTGTTCACGGCCGCCCCACGCGAAGGCCGCCGTGCCCGCACAGAGCATCAGCAGCAGACAAATCAGTTTTTTCATGGCGTTCATTTTCGGTTGCCGTACCCCCGGAAGGCGGGGTACATATAAGTGTCGTAATTATGGGCAATGGTCCACGGGGCCGAAACATTGTCATAACGCTCTTCCCCCGCGACCGCGCCGAACGAGCGGGTGGAAATCTCGTAGGTGAAGGGACCCCGGTAACGGCATTCGGCGAGCAGCACCCGGTAGAATTCGCCCCAAAGCCCCGCTTTGCCGATGGCGTCGGAATAACCCAGCCGCCCGGCGTAGCCCGGCATCAGGTGGTCGTCGTTGATCCGCCCGGTCCAGCCGCGGTTGCCGTGGACGTGCAGTTGACCGATGCGCGCGCCGGCGGTCCGGAGCCAGTCGAGGACCGTCTTTCCGGGCTGTTCGCGCGTAAGGTAGAGGTTGGCGTGGCCCGTATCGAAAGCGATGCGGACTTCGTGACGGTGGCTGCCCATCGCATTGGCCTCGTCGACGGCAGCAGCGAGCACCGCGGCATCGGCGCCCACGCCGTAGGACATGTTCTCGACGCAGACGTGCGCCCCGATCTCGTCGGCGACCGTCTGCAACTCGTGCAGCGACAGGGCGAGGCTCGCGGCCGAACTGCCGTCGCCGAAGGCGAGGGTCTGGTTGCAGTGAACCAGCACGTTTTTCGGACCGAGGGGCGCAACGGCGCGGATCGCCTTCGTGAAGAAGGCCACCGAGGCGGTGCGGTCGGCTCCCGCGGCACAGAGGTCGCGGTTGCGGACAGCGGTCGTCGACCCGTAAGGCAGGTGTATACACCACACTTTGCAGCCGTTGGCGGCGAGTTGTTTTTGGGCGAACGCGATGTCCTGCGCCCAGACCGATTCGTCGGACGAAAGGCTGGGACAGATCCACGTCATGCCATAGCCCGGCGTAGTGGTGTAAGTCGTCTCGTTGGCCATCGACAGCACGGCGCTCGGCCGCAGGCGCAGGCGCGAAACATCCTCGCCCGCAACGCCCCGTTGGGTCGTAGGTTCGACCGTGACGTAATCGCCCGAATGGGCGTAGCGGGCCGTGCGGTGAACCTCCACGTCGTCGATCCAGAAGCAGTTCGCGGCGTTGCGGATCACCGTGGGCATAAAGCGGAACGCACTTCCGCCGGCCACGGCCCCGAACGACATCCGCACCTCGTGCCACACCCCGTGCGCCAACTTGGCCGTGCGCAGCACGACGGCCGTGCGGGTAACTCCCTGCACCGACTGCGAGATGTCCGTCCCGGTCGTAACATCGGTATCGACCGGCTCGCCGTCGATCGTACATCCCAACAACACGCCCGACTCGGCCAGGCAGGCCACATCGCTGGCCATGCCGCGTTCGAGACAGATCCGGAACGAGAGTTCGGCATAACACGACTCATCGGCATTGGTCATCGGAGGCGTTACGAGAATACCCCGGTTGCCGTAGTTACCGACATCGCCGCCGCACAGGCTGCCCCGGTATTCCGAGGCATAGAAGAGGCGCTGCCAGTCGTAGAGGCCGCGGTTGCGCAGGTAGTCGCGGCGCACGGCGAGCGTCGAACTCGCGGCGGGCGCGGAGTTGTAGTCCGAAGTCTCGAAAAGCACGCTCCCGGGCGTTCCGCCCCCCTTGGCGACGTAGGCCGCCTCGGTTCCGGCCGACGTGGCGGGCGACGGCACGGAACTGCCGGCCCCGACCCCGTAACCGCTCTTTTCGCCGACATAGTCGCACCCCCAGACACAGTTGTCGAAATGCTCGGCGAAGAGCAGGCCGGCATCGGGGGCGTAGTCCAGCGGCGCGAGGTTTTTCACCCCGCCCGCCGTGACGGCGCACGGACCGGGAATGTCGTAGGTCGCGGAGCGATGGCCGCAGTCGGTGACGCGGATGCGAAGGCCCGAAGCGTAATTGCCTTCGGGGACCGCCACGCAGAACTCCTTTCCAGAGGCTGCAAGGGAAACCCCATCGCCCGTTCCGGCACAGTCGAGCACCACCCACGGAAGGTTGCCGGGATCGCTGTCCTGCGTGAGTTTCAGCACGGCCGGATCGAACGGAAACAGGCCCGAAACAGTTCCGGCAGCCTTATCCTCGACACGAACCGAAGCGATACGCGCATCGCCTGCAAGCACAATACGCACGACGCCGCACAGCGGCGAAAGCGTCACCTCGCCCACACCGTCGGCAGTCCGCACCGTGCCGTACATCGGGCACGCAGCGGCCTGCAAACTCCCGCCCGAAGCCGGGAATTGCGCAGGAGGCAATATGAAAGCCCGCTTCACGCGGCTGTACGCATCGGCCGGGAAATAAACCGTATAAAGGCCGTCGGGCGAGGCGTCTGTGCCCACGACCGGCACGCCGCCGGCATCGAAGCCCACCGTGCAGGCCACGCCGTTGACCAGTGCGCGCTCCTCCCCCGTCCAGTCCCAGCGCAGGCCCGACTCCCCGGAAGGGACTCTCAGCCGCAGGGTCACCTCGCCGCCCACGGGCGGGCGGGGTTCTTCCCCGCCGCCTGTCCCGTCCTTGCCGCAGCCCCCGAGGAGCAGCGGCAGGACGAGCAGCAGGCATATCGAATGACAAACGCTACGCATGGCGCTATCGGTAGCGCAGGGTGATGACACCCCACCGCAACTGGTTGTCGTAGGTCGTGGCGGCGCTGATCTCGGCGGTTTCCGTATCGCCGTTCCAGACCAGCGGCAGCACGGTCATCACCTTGTCGTAGGGCCGGATGCGGACCATCACCTTCTCTTTGCCGAAGACCTCCGCCGGGAGGCGGAAGAGGTGGTCGGTCAGCCCGAGGCCCGCCGACGAGCATGTGTTGTAGCGGTTTCCGGCCAGCGAAGCGTCCCACCACGGCAGCGAGCGCATATGCACGTAATCGGCCCCCGTAGCCGTGCCCGGACAAAGGGTGTAATGCTGTCCTCCGTCGACGGAATACTCCACGCACCAGTGCGCCGGATAGGTTTTCGAGGTGTTGGCCGAAATCGTTCCCGCAGCGAACGAGAACCCGAGGAGCATGTGCGAACCGCTGACCGAAGCGGTCGAAAACTCCAGCCGCAGGCCGTTGTAACCCACGACCTCGTTTCCTTCCCACTGATACCAGCCCTTCACGCCGGCTTTGACGAAATAGGCCTTGCAGGTCGTCGAGGTTCCGAGCGAACCCACCTCCGGATTGTTGTAATTGCCTGTACTTCCGATGGGCCAGGCTTCAGAGGTCGTGGTTTCGACCCCGTTTTCACAGAACAGTTCGGCGTTCGGCGTGGTCTTGTCCGCCGAAATATCGTCCGACGGCGTGATCGACTGCAACCGGTTGTAAGCGTAGCGGCTGTTGAACCCGGCATAGGTTCCGAACGAGTATTTGTGGGGATTGCCGTCCCACTCGGCAAATTCCGTGTAGGCCGACTGCCCGGCCCACTCCATGTCGAAGCCCTCTTCGCCGAGCACGCGAATCTGGTAACGGCCCACATTGCCGTAACGCGGCAGCTCATTATGGACCACGATGCCGTGGGTCGAACCCACGCCCTGCGGAACGCCCTGCCCCGAACGGCGCCAGAGGCAAAGCATGTTGACCGGGGCGTAGATCGAATTCCCCGCATCGTCCATCAGCAGCGACGCCCAGCCGTCCATGCGGTTGTTGTTGCCCGTCTGCGAAGCGTTGACTTCGGACAGAAGGCTGTAATTCTCGTAAACGTTGGCGTAACTGCCCTCTTTGAACAGAAACTCGGTATTCTGCAACGAGACATAGGTGTAAACATCCTCGTCGCTCAGTTCCGAAATCCGGCGCACCTTGGCGGGGACAGTCTCCCCGGCGGCGCTTTCGACCATGTTTTCACCGACCAGGCTGCTGATCGTATAGCGTTCGGGGTTCTCCTCGCGCGTCAGGACCGTGCCGTTGAGCGAGAGCGAAAGACGCGTCCCGCGGACCAGCACGTTGTCTTCCGGCGTATCGAAGCGCAGGCGGAAGCCGTAACGGCCGTCGGGACTCTCGATATAGGCCGTGCAGTCGTTGACCGTCACGTCGACCTTGTCGTACGACACGCTGGGATTGACTTCCATGTTCTTGCTGTGGAAATCGCTGATGACGATGCCTTCGATCAGGATATCCTCGTCGACGGCCGTACCTTCCCCGGTCGCCAGCGCCCGTACTTCGGCGAACGAGACCTCGCGGCCGAATTCGTCGTCCTTGTCGGCCTGCGTGATGTAGAGATTGGCCGAGAAGGTCTCCTCCCAGCCGTCGACGTAACTCAGGTTGACGACCGCCTTGCAGACATCGTCGCCCGGGTTGGGCTTCGTATCGACGACCAGCATGCCTTGTTCAGGCTGCACGCTGCTGATCCACCCCTCGGTTTTACCGACGTAGGAGGTTTTGACGGCGAAGTCGCCGAGCGGAATGTTGGTGTCGATCTCGAACTGGGTGAAGGTCTCGACGCTGCCGCGGATAGCCTTGTAGGGAGCCGGACATTCGAGCGACGGGACCACGCCGTACTGTTTGACACAGACCGTATCGACCCGTGCGCCGCCGTCGAGCACGAAGCGCAGTTTGGCCATGCGGCGGAACGAGGGATTCTCCGTAAAGGTGACCGAGACTTTCCGGTCGCCGTCGAACTCCACGGGATCGACAGCGGCCCAGTCGCCGGTGTCGTTGAGCGGCTCGACCCGGACGCGACCGTTGGAGTAAAGCTGTATTTCGGCGGTTCCGCCCGACGCCGGGACGAAAAGTTCGCGCTCGGCAGCCGTAAGTTCGCGCACGCGGATGGTTTCGGCGTCGTCGACCGAGCAGGCGGCGGCCGCGAGGGCCGCAAGGCCGCACGCCGCACTGTTACGTAATAGCTTGCTGTATTTCATATTCAGGTTCAGTTTTGGTGTTATTTGTAATCGACCGAGATCGTCCCGAAACGGATGACGGTCGTCTGCTTGCAGTTCTTGCGAACCACCGAGGTCGGGATCAGCACGTCGGCGGAGGGGTTGCCGCGAATCTGCGAGAGCAGGCCCGAGGCGGGCGAAAGGCGCACGACGACTTCATCGCGGCCCAACGCCGAAGGCGGCAGCCGGAAAACCCGCTGCTGAAGGCCCATACCGCAATCGTAGGGCGTGCGCAGGCGGTCGGCATGGCCCGACCCGTCGATCACCTTGTCCCACCAGGGCAGTGCGCGCAGCACGACGGTTTCCTGTCCCGTAGCGGCATCCTTCAAGGGTTGGAATTCACCGCCGTCGACCGAATATTCGGCTTTCCACTCCAGCGGAAAATTCCACGAGAAATTGCCGTCCTGATTACCCGCACCCCATTCGAAAGCGAGCTGCAACTCCGTGCCGCGGGCTTTTTTGGTCGGAAATGCAATGTAGAAGGCATTCGACCCGGCCATGCGGCCCATATTGTCCCATTTGTACCAATCGGGGGTCGGGGCCTTGAAGACGACCGCCCCGTTGCCGATCCATCCCCGGTTCTGTGTCCCGGTGGCATTGTAGTCGGCTTCGACGTGTACGAAAGCGCCGCAGTCGGTCCAGAGGTATCCGCGCGAAGCGCCGGCGTCGCTCAACACCCGGTCGCCCTTGCGGCCTTCGGTCCCGAGGTTCTGGTAGCCGAGCAGTTCGAATTCGAGCGAAGCGCCTGCCGAACCGTCGAGAACCCACCCCGTGAGGCGTTTCCACGGGGAGTTGCGTTTGCGGCTGACGGCGATGTCGCCCTCGTCGAGCGGGCGGATCGAATAGCGGCCCATATCGCCGCCGTAACGGCGCATCGGCGTATGGACCACGATGCCCGAAAGCGGCCCCGTGCCCTGCGGCAGGGGATTGCCCGTGCGCCGCCACGCACAGAGCGTATTGACGAGCATATAGATCGCGCCGCCTTCCGAGTCGCGCACGAGCGACGCCCAACCGTCCATGCGGTTGTTGATGTCGTACTTATAGTGGTGGAGCGCACCGCAGAACTGGGCGTAAGGTTCCCAGATGTTGGTATAGGAACCCTCCTTGAAGACAAATTCGGCGTCGCGCAGCGTCACGAAGGTATAGAGGTCGCCGTCCGTAAGCGTCGCGACGGTCCGCTCCTTCGCGGGAACGTCGGCGGGCGTGCCGGGTGTCACCGAGACGACGTTGAGCGCCTGCACGCCCGTCAGCGTCATGCAGTCGGGCGAAGCAGTGCGCGTGAGACGGCAGCCGGCGAGGTCGAGGCGTACGCGGTCGTAGCGAGCAAGGCGGTTTTCACTCGCCTCGTCGAAACGCAGGCGGACGCCGCAACTACCGTCTGCGGCCTGGACATAAGCCGTGCGGTCGTTCTCTTCCAGGTCGACGGAGTAGTAGTTCAGGTTGGGGTTCAACTCCATGTTGGGGCTGCGGTAGTCGCTGACAACGACGCCTTCGACCACCGCCGGTGCGGTCAGGAGGACCGATTTTCCCGGTTCGCACAGCGCGCGGAGCGCGTCGAACGGCCCGGCGGCCGCGGCCTGCCCCCACAGGGGGACAGCCGCGACGGCGAGCAGGTATTTCAACAGGTGTTTCATAATTCAGCTTATTTGTACTGGATCGAAAGGTCTTCCACATAGACCGCATTGGCGATAGCGAACGGATAGGTCCGCGTTACGCGTACGTTGCGGTAGGTCTGGCCCAGGCCGTAGTTGCCCAGCCCGGCGTTCCACGTCGCGATGATGTCGGACGAAGGGCTGATGCGCACCCGGACCTTCGATTTGCCGAGCACGTCGGCGGGCAGCACGAAGCGGTAGGGAACCAGGCCGAAGCCGAAGTCGGACTGGGTGTAGACACCCGACTGGTTGGCCGTGTCGAAGATCGAAGTGCGCGTCGCACTGTTGTTGATGCACCACGGCAGCGAGCGCATCTCGAAACCTCGCACGCCCGTGGCGGCATTGACAGCCTCGGTCCAGTCGCTCCACGTCGCACCGTTATCGGTCGAGGTGGCATATTCCACCTTCCAGTAGACGGGATACGAACTGGCATTGGTCCACGAGCAGGCGGCTTCGTTGGTGCTGTGCTTGCCCGCGGCGATCGAAAAGCTGACCGCAGCGGCGGAACCGCCGACGCCCGATGTCGGGAACTCCATCACGATGCCGTTGGTCTTGCCCGTCCACGTATTGCCGTTCCAGTCGTACCAGCCGGCGACATTGCCGCAGAAGGCCAGCATCGTGTATTTCGACATGCCCATCGTCGTACCGTCGCCCGCCACGTAGTTCGAGGCGCTCAGTCCGCGGTAACCATGGACAATGGCCACGGGGTACGAACGGTCTGCCGTAACGGTCTGGTTGAGCATCCGGTTCTCGCTGTAAAGCCGCGCACTGCCGTCCGTGTTGTCGGTCGTGGCGTGCATCCGGTTCTGGACGAGCTGCGCGGCCGAATTCGTGGCGTTGCCGACGGTGTAGCCGCCGCCGTCGTTCCATACATAGGCCCCGACCGAAACCACACCCTTGTCCAGCCGCCACTCGACGAGTTTCGCATAGGACGAAGCCTCGGCGCGCGCAACGTCGATGTCCGCCTCGTCGAAGGGCCGGATCGAGTAACGGCCCACATTGCCGCCCCAGCGCTCCATCGGCGTGTGAACCACGATGCCGCTGACCGATCCGACGCCCTGCGGGACGCTCTGTCCCGTGCGGCGCCATGCGCAGTTCATGTTCACGAGCATATAAATCGCGTCGTTCGATCCGTCGTAGAGCAGGTTGGCCGCACCGTCTTTGGCCCGCTGGGCCTGCGTGCCGCTGGCAAAGGTGATCCCTTCGTTATAGGGATTCAGGATCGCGTCGTACTCGCGGACATTGGCGTAAGCACCCTCTTTCACGGAGAACTCCAGCCCCGAAAGCGTACAATAGGTATAGAGATCGTCGTCGGTAAGCGTCGAGATGGTCCGCGCCTTGGGTTCCAGGGCTGCGGCCCCGGCCACCTTTTCGACGTTTTCAGCCTTCACGCCGCGCAGCGTGTAGCGCATCGGATCGCTTTCGCGCGAAAGGATCACACCGTCGAGCAGGATTTTCACCTGCTCGCCCCGCAGGCAGGCGTTGTCCGCCGCGGAGGCGAACTTCAGGCGGAAACCATACATACCGTCGAGGCTCTGCACGTAGTTCGTACGGTCGTTTTCGTCGGTCGTAATGCTGTTGGGGCCGGTATTGACATTCTGGTCCATGTTCGGGTTCCCGGCGTCGCCGATGACACGGCACAGCAGGTAGTCGATGTGGTCCTCGTCGCTGGCGTAGGGTTTGTCCTCGGCGGTGAAGAGCGCACGCAGGTCGGCGAACGGGATTTCGCGCGGCTGGGCCGTCACACGCTGGGTAATGGCCGAAGAGGCCGAAATCACGTTACCCGCAAGGTCGGTGTAGGAGACCGTGATCGTGGCGTAGCGTTTCTCCACGCCGGTATTCTCCGAAATATCGTAAGTCAGTGATTCTGCGCCGAGTTCGACGTTCGAGATAAACCCGGCCGCAGCGGGATCGGCATACGTCACCTCGGTCTTCATTTCGCCGAGCAGCGCCCCGAGGTTGGTCGAGAAGGCCACCGTACGCTTGCCGCCCTCGATGGGAACCACGTCGTCGGAGAGCGTGATGCGGCCCTCGTCGGCACTCTGCGTCACGGTGAAACTGTCGCCGAAAACATTGCCGTTGGCATCCTCGACCGAGAAATCGACCGTCGCCGTGCGGGGTTCCCCCGTGGCATTGGCGGTCGTGGAGAAGGTGATCAGTCCCCGGCGGGCCAGCGGTATCTCCGTCTCGCCCGCTTCCGTATCGTCGGCATGATATGCGATGTCCGAAATCCACGCATCGCCCTCCGATGCGTAGGTCACGGCCGGAACGACCTCGCGGAGCAGTTCGTCGGGCAGGTTGGTCTCGAAGGCCGTCGTACCTTTATAGGCGCCGTTGGCAAAGGCCAGGTCTTTCGCCAGGAAAATCAGTTCGGGAGCGGTGATTCCCGCCTTCTGAACCACGGTAATGGACTTTTCGAGCCCCGAACCGCGCAGCACTACCCCGACCGAACGGGCCAGCCCGGAGTTGTCGGCGCAGTCGAGATGAATGGTCGTAATGCCGCTGCCCGAGGTGCGGCTGAGCGTCGCCCATGCCGATTCGGCGACGAGCTGTGCGGTCCACGCACCCGAGCAGTAGACCGTGATGGGGAGCCGGGCGGCCGTGGCGTCGACCGAATATTTGTCCGTATTGATGCTCAGGTCGTAACGCTCCTCGAAAGTGTCGGCGCACGCAACCGCGAAGAGTCCCGCGAGCGCCAGTATCAGGTTGTTGATTCGTTTCATCGGTTCTGGTTTTTATAATCCGTCGGCAAGGTACTCGTCGTTGGTCAGCACATACCCCGAAAGGGCGCACTGCGCATCGGGAATGGGATAGTAACGGTGGCAGGGGCGCATCTTGCCCTTGAGCGTCGAGTTGTTGGTGTAGGCATAGGTCTGATCGTACCAGATGCCCCAGCGCACCAGGTCGAATTTGCGCTGGAACTCGCCGCCCAGTTCGCGGGCGCGCTCGCAGCGGATGGCCAGCGTAAGGTCCTCGAAGCCCGTAAAGTTGGTGACGGGATCGACGCCCGCCCGTTCGCGGACCATGTTCAGGTAGCGCATCGCTTCGTCGGCGTTCTCCAGGTTGCAGTAGCACTCGGCCATCATCAGGACAGCGTCGGCATAACGGAAAATGCGGTAGTTGTTCGAATCGTAGTTCTGCTCGATGTCCGGACACCAGAACTTCGGTCCCGGCCAGGGCACGCCGTACGTGCCGGTAATCTTGAAGGTGGCTCCCGTCTCCAGGTCGCCCAGGCCGAGGAAGTATTTCACACGGCGGTCGATCTTCTGACCGCGGATCTCCCCGGCGGCCAGCGCCGCCATGTCGATCTTCACCGTATAACGGTTCAGCGAAGCGTCGTACGTGTCGTAGGTCAGGGGCAGGGGATTGAACAACGCGTCGATATAGGTCGCATTCTCGGTCTGCGTGTTGCCCGTCGCAGGGCGGAAAATCGCATAGCGGTTGCAGGCTCTGAGCGACGACCAGCCGGGCATCGTCGTCCCGTAGCCCTTCAGAGGCACGCCGTCGAACACGCCGTCGCCGTTGTGCGTGGGCATCATGATCGCGGCGACGTTGCCGTTGTACTGCGTTCCGGTGAGCGACCATGCATGCTGGATCTCGAAGATGGTCTCCGCAGGGTTCTTGTAACGCCACTGGGTCTCGGCCAGCGGGTAGTTGCCTTCGTTGAAGTCGCCGTACAGCTCCTCGATAGCCTGCAGGGGAACCAGCGCCCCGTTCCAGTCCTCGTTCCAGAGGGCGAACTTGGCCATCAGCATCAACGCCAGCGCATAACCCGAACGGTTGTCGACAGCCTCCGAGGCGCGGCACTTGCGGCCGTTCTCGGCCGTGAACCACGGCAGGGCGTTCTGCTCCAGGTCGTCGTACAGTTCCTGACGGATTTCATGGGCCGGGGTACGGGGCAGGCGGCGGATTTCGGCCAGCCGCTGGTCGGTGTCGACCATCGAGGTATAGAACGGCACGTCGCCGAACATGCAGGTCAGGATGTAGTAGTAGAGCGCGCGCATCACGCGGGCTTCGGCCGCAAGGGGCATCTTCACCCCGTCGGGCAGGTCGGCCGTCGAGATACACTCGACGCACTCGTTGCAGTACATCACGCCCTTATAGCCCTGCGTCCAGACGGTCTTGCCGTACTGCGGTTTGGCCGGGGTCACGTCGAGGCAGGCGTCGACGGTCGTCGAGGACGAATACCAGATGTCGGTACAGGCTTCGGTAACGAGCATGAAGTTGGCCGTATAGATCGAATTGACGGGCATGTAGCACGAATTGAGCGCCGCAATGCACTGCGACTCGTTCTGATAGAACGATTTGCGGTTGACGAACGAGGTCGGCTCCTCCGCCAGGGAACAGGACGCGAGCAGTCCCGCCGCGAAAAGGGCCAATATGGAATGGTTGAAGTTTTTCATCTGCTTCGGTAATTGTCAGGTGGATTAATAACGCAGCTGGATGCTGAACACGAACATCCGCGAACGGGGATAGGCGCCCATGTCGACGCGGCGCAGGGTCGAGCTGGTTCCCTCGCTCGAAACGTCGGGGTCGAAACCGTTGTAGTTGGTCCAGAGCCAGAGGTTCTCGCCCGTGACGGCCAGCGTGATGTCGCGCAGCAGGCGGGTTTTCTTCCTCAGGTCGAACGTATAGGAAACAGTGGCGTTCTTCAGGCGCAGGTACGATGCGTCGTGTACCTGCAGCGAACTGGGAACCAGCCGGTCGTCGGTTCCCGCACGGGGCAGGTCGGAATCCGGGTTGCGCACGGGATGCCACGCGTCGAGCATGTAGCGGTACTGGTTGGTGGCATAACCGCCGGCCATCGCCAGTTCGGAGTAGTTGTAAATCTTGCCGCCCAGCGAATAGGAGAAGTAGAATCCGATGTTCAGGCCCCCGATCGTAAAGGTGTTCTGCAAACCGCCGTAAAGCACGGGGTCGGAGTTGCCCAGGTAGATCAGGTCCTCTTCCGAAAGAATGCCGTCGCGGTTCTGGTCGACGTATTTGGGATAACCCAGCATCAACTGGGCGTCGCTGCCCGTCGAAGACGATATATAGCTCTTGGTAAATCGGTTGCGCTCGAACTCGCCGGTCGTCTTCCAGACTCCGCCATACTGGAATCCCCAGAGCGAATTGAGCGGATAACCCGTCTTGTAACCGTACATCATATAGTTGGTGTTGCCGCCGCTTTCGAGGCACGACACATACTCTTCGTGGCCGATGTCGTCGACCATCTGCTTGTTGTGCGAAAGGGTGAAACTCGTCGTCCAGCCGAATTTCGGCTTCACGATGTTGCGGCTCTCGATCGAAACTTCGACGCCGCGGTTCGACGTTTTGCCCAGGTTCGTAAAGCGGCTCGTATAGCCCGTGGTGTGGATCGTCTGCAACGAGAGCAGCAGGTCGCGGGTGGTCGAATAGTAGCCGTCGACAGTCAGGGTCAGGCGGCCATCGAAGGCCGAAAAGTCGAGTCCGGCGTTGTAGAGCGTGGTTTTCTCCCACGTCAGGTCGGGGTTCGCCACGCGCGTCGGGAAGAACGACGCCGACTGCTTGCCGCCGAACAGGTAACCGTTCGTGGAGGTCCCGTAGGCTTCGAGCGAACGGTAGGTCGCGATGGCGTCGTTACCCGTGCGCCCGGCGCTCAGACGCAGCGACAGTTCGTCGAGCCAGCGCACCTGTTTGAGGAAATTCTCGTTCTTGGCGTTCCATTTGACGGCCGCCGAGGGGAAGAAGCCCCATTTGTTGTTCTCGGCGAAGTTCGACGATCCGTCGTAACGGCCCGTGAAGGTGAAATAATAGCGGCTCTTGTAGTTGTAGTTCAGGCGCATGAGCACCGATTCGCGCACGACTTTGTTCGAACTGGTCGAAGCGCTGTAATTCTCCTTGCTGCCGATGCCGTTCATGTTGTTCCATTTCAGGTCGTCGGTCAGAAGACCTTCGGCCTTCAGCGAGAAGAAGTTGGCCGTTTCGTGCGTGGCCGAGAAACCCGCCATCGCATCGAAATAGTGCCCCGAGGCGAATTTTTTCGAATAGGAGATCGTATTTTCCGAGGTCAGGCGGCGTGCGTCGCCTTCGTAGCGGTAGGCGTCGGCGCCTTCGCCCTCGGTGTTCTTCGGAAGGTAGCTGGGCCAGAACTGGTAGTCGTGACGCTGATAGACCATGTAGGAGTTCTGACTCTTGATAATCAGCCCGCGCGCGGGTTTGATCGTGAATTCCAGCACGTCGGTGTTGGTCATGCGCTCGCTCTCGTTCTCGTTGCAGTCGATCTTGGCGCGCGGCGTGTTGATGCGCACACCGTTCTCGTAAAGGGGGTTGATGTAGTCGTTGGGACCCATCGTCGGGGCCAGGTAGACGGCGCCGTCCCAGATGTTCGCACCGCCGATGGTCGCCCGGTTGGGACTCTCGTCGCGGAAGGTGTAGCTGCCCTTGAACCCGACGGTCAGCCACTTGGCGAAATCGTACGAGAGATTCAGGCGGGCCGTAATGCGGCGGAATCCGCTGCCGTCGACGATACCCTGGGTGTCATTGCCGCCCAAGGCCGCGAAGTAGCTCGACTTCTGGCCCCGGCCGCTGACCGAAAGGTTGTAGTTCTGATAGATGGCCGTGCGGGTGATTTCGTCGATCCAGTCGGTTCCGCGTCCGTACTCCGAGGGGTCGAAACGCGGCGGGCGCTGCGGATCGCGCGAAGTGAAATAATAGCGGTCGTTCTGGTAACGAATGAACTCCTGCGCATTCATCAGGTCGAGGTCGCGGGCGAGTTTCGAGACGCCGAATTCGGCTTTGGCCGTAATCGACGGCTTCGACGTGACGCCCTGCCGCGTGGTGACGATGATCACACCGTTGGCGCCGCGCGAACCGTAGATGGCCGTCGACGAGGCATCCTTGAGTACCGAAATCTGCTCGATGTCGGCCGAGTTGATGTCGTTCAGGTCGCTCACGGCGTCGATCACGCCGTCGACGACGATCAGCGGTTCGTTCGAGGCCGAAATCGAACGCGTACCGCGCACGCGGATCGAGGTCGTGGCCCCGGGCGCACCCGAGGTCGACATGATGTCAACGCCGGCGATACGGCCTTGCAGGGCCTGGTCGACCGAGGTGTTGGGCACGTCGCGGATGTCGGACATCTTCACGTTGGAGACCGAACCCGTCAGGTCGGATTTTTTCACCGAGCCGTAGCCGATGACCACCACCTCGTTGATGGTGTTTTTGGCGTCGGGAACCAGGTTGACATCGACCTGCGTGCGGTCGCCTACGACGATCTGCTGGGTGACGTAACCCAGGTAGGAGACCGAAATCAGGGCGTCCGATGCGCCGAGCGTCAGCGAGTAGCGGCCGTTGCTGTCGGTGACCGTTCCGCGGCGCCCGTCGGGCGTGGTGACGGCGGCGCCGATCATCGGGGCGCCCGTCTCGTCCAGAACCGTACCGGTCAGGACCCTGCCTTTCTCCGTCGCGGAAGAGGGAGTCGCCGAGGCCTTGTAAATCACGATCATCTTGTCCTTGATCGAGTACTGGACGCTGCGGTCGAGCACTTCGCGCAACACCTGCGACACAGGCGTACGGTCGAACGAGGCCGTGACCGGACGTTCGAGGTTCAGTTCCCGGGTGTCGTACATGATCGACAACCCGGTCTGCGCCTCCACCTCCTTGAGGACGTTCTTGAGGGGTGTTTTCCGGAAATTCTTCGTGACGGGCTGCATCTGCCCCCACGCCGGGAGCGTCAGCAGCACGAACAGACACGGCAGAAGCACCCGTTTCAGATTGGAAAATTGATTCATTTGCTTAAGGTATTGGTTGTTTTAAAGTAGTTTCGGAATTCGGGCGTCACTTGGCCGAGAGGCGGACCGAAGGGCCTTGGCGGTGGACCGAGACCGGAACGATCAGGTCGAGGGCCTTCAGCACGCTGTCGAGCGATTCCTGGTTGCTCAGGCGGATGGTGATGAAGGTTCCGTCGGCGCGCAGGCGGTCGTCGAGCACGATCTCGACGCCGTAAAGGCTGCTCAGGCTCTCGCAAAGCTGCACGATCGTCACGTCGATGAACTCGATACGGCCCTCGATCCAGGCCAGGTACTGCGCCGTGTTGACGTGCGTGATCGTCGTGGTCTCGGCGAAACGATCGTAGGTGAGCGATTCGCCCGGACGAAGCACGGTCTCGCCGCGCGGGGCGGCGAAATCCACGGCGCCTTCGAGCAGCGTGGTCGTGATCAGCGAGTCGTCGGGATAGGCCGCCACGTCGAATTTCGTACCCTTGACCACCACCGAGCAATTTCCGACCTTCACCTCGAAGCGGTGCTTGTCGTCGGGCGAAACGTCGAAAAAGGCAGCGCCCGAAAGCTCTACGGAGCGGTTCGTGGCGTTAAAATTGGCCGGGTAGGTCAGCGTCGACGACCCGTTGAGCCGTACCTGCGTCCCGTCGGGCAGGCAGACCGTACTGCGGTCGCCGCATTTCGTAGTCACGGTGTAACACTCCGTGGCATGTGCCAGCAGCAGGCGGTCGTAGAGCCGCGCCCCGAAGAAAGTCGCGCACACGACCGCCGCGGCCGCCGCTACACGCCACCAAGCAGCGACCCGCCCGAGACGGGGATTCCGCCCGGGGCCCTGCAAACGGATACGCGACCGCAGGCGACGCCAGTCGCTGTCGGTGAAGGCGTCCGACACCGGGGCCGACTCCCATTCGAGCCGCCACGCGGCGAACTGCCGGCGACACCCGGCATCGGAGGTGACGAAGCGGAACAGTTCGCGCTCCTCCTCGGCGGTGATCTCTCCCGCAAAATAACGTCCGGCCAAATGCCGCATCTCTTCCTGATCGAATTTCATCTCTTCCATTTCCGTTACATATTTTAAAACAACCTAATTTGCTTTTCCCCAACCTTCGCAACCATAAAAAATTCAAAAAAGTCACAAAAAGAAAGAAAACGGCAACAGCGGAGAGGAAAATCTCCGCCGTCGTACAGTTAATATCGTCTATCGGATTACAGGTAATTGGCCAGCAGGCAGGAGAGCACCGCCACGGAGAGTTCGAACGAGCAGCTCCGCCGCAGGTGTTCGCCCAGCCGACCGACGGCGCGGGAGAGGTGTTTCTCGACGGCCGTCTCGGAGATACCCAGCCGGGCGGCTATTTCCCGGTTTTTCAGCCCTTCGAAGCGGCTCATGCGGAAAACCTCGCGGCAGCGGTCGGGCAGTGCGTCGACCGCCTTCTGCACCTCGCGCTGCAACTCCTCGTAGAGACACGGCTGCTCGGCGTCGCTCAGGAAATCGTAGCTGTAAATACGCTCTTCGCCCCGCATACGGGCCGTATACTCCAGTTCGTGGCGCGCTACGACGCCGTTGTGTTTCAGATAATTGAGACAGCGGTTGCGCACCATCGTGAACAACAGCGACGCCAGGTCCAGTTCGCGCAGTTCACGCCGCCGCTCCCACAGGCCCGCAAAACTGTCCTGCACCAGGTCGCGCGCAGTCTCGCGTCCGGCGACAAACCGGGCGGCATAGTTCACCAATCGGGGATAATAACGCCGGAAAAAGCACTCGAAGTCGGCTTCGTTGCCGAATTTGATGCCTTCGAATAACCGTTGGTCGGACGGCGAGGGTGTGGACATAGCAGATTTTGGGCTTTTGCCACAAAAAT
Organism: Alistipes montrealensis; assembly: GCF_018362775.1. Taxonomy (GTDB): domain Bacteria; phylum Bacteroidota; class Bacteroidia; order Bacteroidales; family Rikenellaceae; genus Alistipes; species Alistipes montrealensis. The sequence continues at coordinate 572,519 of NZ_JAGYXY010000002.1, read as the reverse complement.
AGCATTTTTTTCCATGCCACAAAACTTTTCAGCCGTGACAAAAACGTGACACGGCACACCCGACACAAAAAAGGCGCTGCATAGCAGCGCCTTGAAATTTTAGGCCTGTCCCATCTTGGGACCCGCGTCGGGCGTAGGCTGGGGCGACGGAATTTCAATCTTGCCCACGTTGCTCTCGTAACGCACGATATTCTCCTGCAACGAGCGCAGCAGCCGTTTGGCATGCTCGGGAGTGAGGATGATGCGGCTTTTGACCCGCGCCTTCTGCACACCGGGCAGCACCGTCGCAAAGTCGATGATGAACTCCGAAGTGGAGTGCGATATGATCGCCAGGTTCGAATAGTGGCCCTGGGCCACGGCGTCGTCCAGTTCGAGGTCGATGCCGAATTGTTTCATCTCTGCCATTGTGGAGTGCTATTTCTTGCAAATTTATTCATTTTCAATTAATATTATACAAGCATGGGGCCAAAGTTTTCGATATTTTATCAACATATCCGCCTCAAAGGACAACCGTCCGCGCCCTTTTTTTGCCTTTTCATAGGCGGATGTCCGGGCTTTTTCGTATCTTTGCCGAAGTTAAACCGCGGCTTGGACCGGCGGCGCCTCGGCAAATCCGGAAAAACCCGGTTATGGCCCGGCATGGACCGTCTCAGCCGTCAGAAAAACTCCGCAAACCGAGAAAATGGCATTTGAAATCGTCGAAACCCTGTTCCGCGGCATCTGCGTCGGCATAGCCGCTTCGATCACGGTGGGCCCCGTGGCGGTGCTTTGTATTCAGCGTACGCTGTCGAAAAGCCGCCGTTCGGGCATCGTCTCAGGCATCGGCGTCGCCTGCGCCGACACGTTCATGGCCATGGCCGCGCTGTTCTTCTACTCGATGCTCCAGACCCAGATCGAGCAGTACAACACCCTGCTGCGGGTGATCGGCGGAATCTTCGTCGTGATCGTCGGGGTTTTCATCTTCGCCCAGAACCCCGTGCCGCAGATTCGCCGCAACCGCGCGGGCAAAACCTCGCTGTGGCAGGACTTCGCTTCGATTTTCGGGCTTACGATCGCCAACTTCATCATGGTTATCCCCTACATCCTGGCCTTCTTCGCGGTATTCAAGATTTCGGGCGGCGACGTGGCCGACCACACCTTCGGGGGTTTCATGCGTTCGCTGTTCGTCATCGCCGGGTTCTTCGGCGGTTCGGTGGCCTGGTGGACCCTGCTGGCTTTCATCATCAACCTCTTCCGCCGCCGTTTCCGACCGCGGCACATGCTCACGATCAACCATGTCGCGGGCTTTATCATCGGAATATTAGGAATTTATACCATATTATCGACCTTCTTTGATATATTCCCCAATGTCGGACACTAAACATAAGATCATAATCGCCGTCGACGGATTTTCGTCGTGCGGAAAGAGCACCTTCGCCAAAGCCATCGCGGCCCGCCTGGGCTATATTTTCATCGACACGGGCGCCATGTACCGCGCCGTGACGCTCTACGCCCTCGAACACGGAGCCATCCACTCGGGCATCGTCGACGAAGAAGCCGTCGTGAAACTGCTCGACCGCATTTCGATCACCTTCCGCTTCAACCCCGAACGCGGGGCGAGCGACATCTACGTCAACGGAGACCTGGTCGAAGGTAAAATCCGCACCATCGAGGTCTCGAACTGCGTGAGCCGCGTGAGCGCCATCCCCGAGGTGCGCAGCAAACTGGTCGCCATGCAGCAGGAGATGGGCAAACGCCGGGGCGTGGTGATGGACGGCCGCGACATCGGCACGGTAGTATTCCCCGACGCCGAGCTGAAACTGTTCATGACGGCCGACACCGCCGTTCGCGCATGCCGCCGCTACAAGGAGCTGACGGGCAAGGGCATGTCGGTGACGATGGAGGAGGTCGAACGCAACATTCGCGAGCGCGACAAGGCCGACATGAGCCGCGCCATATCGCCGCTCCGCCAGGCCGAAGACGCCATCGTACTCGACAACAGCCACATGACCGTCGACGAACAGATGGCGTGGTTTATGGAGCAATTCGCAAAAATCAACGAATAAGATAAAGCGCCGCCGGGCGCACCGCAAACGGCTATGGTAGTCGAGATCGACGATAAATCGGGCTTCTGCTTCGGCGTAGTCCGCGCAATCACGGAGGCCGAACGGGCCCTCGCGGAGGGCTCCACGGTCTACTCGCTCGGCGACATCGTCCACAACCGCATCGAGGTCCAGCGCCTCGAACAACTGGGCCTGCGGACCGTGACCCATGCCGACATGCCGCACCTGGCAGGCTGCCGGCTCTTCATCCGCGCCCACGGGGAACCCCCTACCACCTACGCCGCCGCCCGGGAAATGAACATCGGGATTATCGACGCCACCTGCCCGGTGGTCGCACGGCTCCAACGCCGGGTGAAGGAGGCCCACGAACGGATGCGTCCGCTCGGCGGACAGGTCGTGATCCTCGGCAAGAGGGGCCATGCCGAAGTGGTGGGCCTCACGGGGCAGGTTCCCGACCCGACGATCGTCATCGAAGGATCGGAAGACCTGACGCTGATCGACTTCTCACGCCCGGTTTACTTCCTTTCGCAGACCACGCAGAGCATCGGGCTATTCGAAACGCTCGGCGCCGAAATGCGCCGCCGGGCCGCCGATGCGGAACAGGTGCACATCGACGACACGATCTGCCGGCAGGTCTCCAACCGGGAACAACACCTCACCGAGTTCTCGGGGCGGTTCGATGTCGTGGTATTCGTTTGCGGGCGGAAATCGTCGAACGGCAAAGTACTTTCGGAGGTGTGCCGCCGGGCCAATCCGCGCACGCATATCGTCGAAGAAGCCTCGGAGATCGATCCCGCCTGGTTCGACGGGGCCGCGACAGTCGGCATCTGCGGGGCTACCTCGACACCCAAATGGCTGATGCAGGAGGTGGCCGATGCAATCGGCCTCCTCAATTAAAAATTAAAAATGAAGAATTAAAAAATTTCGCTATGAAATACTTCGTCCGTTCGTTAAAATATTTCTTCGCCCTGTGCGTTCTGTGTATAGTCCTGATGGGGCTGATGCTGATGACCGGGACCTCGGCGCTGTCGCTCGACGACACGCTCTACGCCATGTTCCACACCGACCGCTACCTGATGCTGTTTTCGGCGATCATGGTATTGGCGATCGCCTATCCCAAATTCGGGTTCGTGGAACGCAAAGTGGAGGGTGACATCGAAGAAAACCGGGAACAGATCATCAACGCATTCCGCTCGGCAGGCTTTTCGCTGCGCAGCGACAAGGACGGGGTGATGACCTTCCGCGCCGACAGTTTCGGCCAAAAGCTGCTGCTGCTGGGCGAAGACGAGATAAAAGTTTCACAATACGGACAATGGATCGTGCTCGACGGCATCCGCCGGGGCGTAGCCCGGGTGCAGTACCGGCTCGATTCATATATACACATGACACGCAATGATTAGAAAATACCGCTACCTGCTCTCCGCCGCGGCGGCAATCGCCGCCGCAGGCCTGCTGACCTTCGCCGCCCGTAACGATTTCGGGCTGGGCCGCAACATGGAGATCACCGTCAACATGATGCGCGAGCTCTCGCTGGGCTACGTCGACCCCGTGGACCCCGATAAACTGATGCTGGGGGCCGCCGCAGGCATGGTCAGCGACCTCGACCCCTACACGGAGTACATTCCGGAGGAGGGAATGCAGGATTTCGAACTGCTCACCACGGGCAAATACGGCGGCATCGGATCGCTCATCCGCCAGAAAGACGACTACGTCCGCATCGCCCAGCCCTACCAGGGTTCGCCCGCCGACAAAGCCGGACTGAAGATCGGCGACAAGATCCTTTCGATCGACGGCAAGGACGCCAAAGGCTTCACCACCGAGCAGGTCTCTTCGCGCCTCAAGGGCGAGCCGGGCAGCAAGGTCAGGGTGACCGTCGAACACCTCGACGGCACGCAGCAGACTGCCGTGATCCGCCGCGAACGGATCGCCATTCCGGGCGTTCCCTACGTCGGATGGGTTGCCGACGGCATCGGCTACATCCGCCACGGCGACTTCACCGAAGGATGCTACGAAGAGATGCGCCGCGCCATCGAACAACTGCGCGCCGAGGATGAACTCAAAGGCCTCGTGCTCGACTACCGCTCCAACGGCGGCGGCATCATGCAGGAGGCGATCAAAATCCTGGGGATGTTCGTCCCCAAGGGGACCGAAGTAGTCAGCACCAAGGGCCGTTCGGAAGATTCGAAGCAGGTTTTCCGCACCGACTCGGAGCCGATACTTCCCGACCTGCCGCTGGCCGTGCTGGTCAACGGCAATTCGGCGTCGGCGGCCGAAATCGTCGCCGGAGCTTTGCAGGACCTCGACCGCGCGGTACTGATCGGCCAGCGCAGTTTCGGCAAGGGGCTCGTGCAGTCGACCCGTCCGCTGGGTTACAACGCCATGCTGAAACTTACCACGGCCAAATACTACATCCCCTCGGGCCGCTGCATCCAGGCCATCGACTACTCCCATTCGCAGGAGGGTTCGGTGCGGACCGTGCCCGACTCGCTGATCTCGGAGTTCACGACCCGCGCAGGCCGCAAGGTCTACGACGGCGGCGGCGTGATGCCCGACATCACAACCTCCCCCGAGTATATTTCGCGCTTCGCCATGACGCTCTACGCGCTGGGATTCATCGAAGATTTCGGCGACGAATACACGCGCCGCAACCCCGGCCGGCAAATCGACATCCGCACCTTCTCGATCACGGACAAGGATTACGCCGACTTTGCGGAGTTTATGCGCGACAAGAAGGTTCCCTACGAATCCGACACCCGGCGGGCGCTCAAGGCGCTGAAAAAAGCCGCTGACGACGACCGTTTCGCCGAACTCAAGGACAAATTCGAACAGGTGGAGGCCGAGCTCAAGGACGATACGCAAACCAACCTCGAAACCTACCGCACGCAGGTCGTCGAGGCGATCAACAACGACATCGTCATGCGCCACGGCTACCAGGCCGGCGTCATCGAGCACTCGCTGCCGGGCGACAAGGAGGTGAAAAAGGCCGTCGAGGTGCTCGGCAATCCCGCAGAGTACGTCCGTATCACCCGCGAACAGGACACCAAGCGCAAATAAGGCCATGAAACTCCGTACCGAATTCTTCTCGTTCCGCAACCGGGTGGTGGTGATCGTCGTCGGAGTGACGCTCGGCGCCGTATCGCTGCTCTATACCAACAACATGGCCCAGCGGCTAAGGGAGAAGGAGCAGCACGACGTGGCCCTGTGGGCCCACGCCATGGAGCGCGTGACGCGCGACGTGCTGGGCGGTACGATCCAGGACCCGTTCGTGGCCGACATCATGTCCAACGGCAACAACATCCCGTTCATCATCACCAACGAGAATCTGGAGGTCATCAATTCGCACCTCATTCCCGAGAAGATCATCAACCATCCCGGGCGGCTGCGCAAGCAGATCGACAAATTCTCGGTAGAGAATCCGCCGATTCCCGTGAAATTCTTCTGGTCGTCGCAGCACTACCACATCATCTTCTACGGCAAGTCGGCGCTGCTCAAGTCGCTCTATTACTTCCCCTACGTGCAAATCCTCGTCATCACAGCCTTCATTGCCCTGGGCTTCATCGCTTTCCGCTCGTCGAAACACGACGAACAGAACCGCGTCTGGATCGGACTGGCCAAGGAGACCGCACACCAGTTGGGAACCCCGACCTCGTCGCTGCTGGGCTGGATCGAATACCTGCGGACGCAGAACGTGGACCAAACCGCCGTCGAAGAGATGAACAAGGACCTCACCCACCTGATGAAAATCGTCGACCGCTTTTCGAAAATCGGCTCCGAAACGCCCCTCACCCCGGCGAACATCAACGAGGTGGTGGGCGAATCGGTCATGTATTTCCGCAAACGCATCCCTCGCAATGTAACGCTCGATTACAACGGACTGGCTATCGCTCCGGTGCAGGCCAACATCAACATCGCGCTGTTCGAATGGGTCGTGGAGAACCTGATGAAGAACTCGCTCGACGCCCTTCAGGGCCACGGAGCGCTCGACGTGCGGATTTCGTCGGACGACAAGGATGTCATGATCGACGTGAAGGATACCGGCAAGGGTATCCCCAAGAGCAACTGGAAGCGTATCTTCGAACCCGGATTCACGACCAAAACCCGTGGCTGGGGCCTCGGACTGTCGCTCTCGCGGCGCATCGTCGAAGAGTACCACCAGGGTAAAATCGCCGTCATCGACTCCGAAATCGGCAAGGGAACCACCATCCGCATCACACTCAAACGCCATTTCGCCTGATGACCGACTCGCTGGCACATATGCAAATCGCAGTGCCTGCGGCGGATTCGGCAGCCGCAAGGCCGGGAACAACCGTCCGCGCGGGTTACGGCCTCGGACTGGAGACCATCCGGACCGGGACCGAAACGGCGCCGGCAGAGGCTGCGGATTCGGCCCGATTCACACCGGCAGATTCGGCCCTCGCGGCCGCCACTCCCGCTGACAGCGCTGCCGCGCTGTTTCCCTTTGCCGCCGGCACGACAGGTCCTTCCGTATGGCGCGACACCACCTCCACAGCGGTTTTCGGCACACAGGCCGTCACCGTCGAGACTCCCCGGATTCCGCTCACACCGCCGCCGTCGCTCACCGACAACGCCGTTTTCCAGGGTTTCGTGCTGCTGCTCGCCGCAACCTATGCCATGCTGCTCTACCGCAACCTGGGCGACATACGCACGCTGCTGGGCCGTATTTCGCGCGACACGGCTACGGGAGAACGCCTCTCGGAAGATCCGGGCGGCAGCGGCTATTCGCGGTTCCTGCACATCGCGACAACGATCGGCATGCTCTTCATGGGGATCGCCGCCGTCAAGTGCGGCGACATGCTGATCCCCGGACAGTCGATGAACGCCATTCCGCACGGCGCGGTATTGTTGCTGAGCCTGCTGGCGACGCTGGCCTGGATGGGGGTGGCGGTCTATCAGGCAGCCATCGTGCGCCTGGCCGGAGCCATAACCCTCACGCAGCCCTTCATATCGCAGCTCGTACTGCTCAAGCGCACCTACTTCTCCCTCTCGGTCATCGTCACCTCACCCGCGCTGCTGCTCTTCGCCCTCTGCCCGCGCGGCACGGGCGGCGTCTGGTTCTGCGTCGTGGCGATCGAATTGATTGCCGTGGCCGCACTCTACCTCAGGGAGACATTAAACCTGTTTCTTTCCAAAAAAGTTTCGATTTTGCATTGGATTTTGTACCTTTGCACGGTGGAAGTCTTTCCAATCAGCCTATTATGGCTGCTTGTGACAAGATGATACCGCAAAGACAAACCTAATTAATCAATCCGCAACATTGAAAATTAAGAGTGTATTAGTTTCGCAACCGAGGCCTGCAGTTATCGAGAAGTCCCCGTTCTACGAATTATCCCAAAAATACAACGTGGAGATCGCCTACAAGCCCTTTATCCGCGTAGAGGGCGTATCCCTCAAGGAGTTCCGCGCCCAACGGGTCGAAATACTCACGCACACGGCCGTCATCTTCACATCCCGCACGACAGTCGACAGCTTCTTCCACATCTGCGAAGAGGCGCGCATCACCGTGCCCGAAACCATGAAATACATCTGCCAGACGGAGGCCGTAGCCCTCTACCTGCAGAAATACATCGTCTACCGCAAACGCAAGATTTCGTTTGCCGACGGATCGTTCACATCGCTCGTCGAGTTGATCATCAAACACAAGGAGGAGAAATTCCTGCTCTCGCTGAGCGAGCCCCACAAACCCGAGCTGCCGGAAACGCTTTCCAAGCTCAAACTTTCGTTCGATCCCGTCATCCTGGCCCGTACGGTCGCCGGGGAGTTGGACGACGTTAAACTGACCGATTACGACCTGCTGGCGCTCTATTCGCCTTCGGATGTCAAGGCCCTGATCGAGAAATTCGGAACCGACAACCTGCCTGCCGTGGCAGTATTCGGCGAAGGCACGCTGCGCGCCGCCCTCGAAGGCGGAATAACTGTGCTGGCCAACGCCCCGAGGCCCGAAGCCCCCTCGATGGTCAAGGCCATCGACCTCTACCTGCAAAAGGTGCAGAAAGGCGAGCCGATCGAACCCGTGGAACTGATCGCCGACGCCCGCAAGGAGGAGTTCATCCGCAGTCAGCAGCACAAGCTGACCAAGAAGGGCCGCCGCCGTCCGGCTTCCGAATCCCGCAAATAAGGGCCCGAAGCCCTCTGCCGCCATGTCCGCAAACTCGCTCTCCCGCACCGAAAGGCTCCGCTCGCTCGGGGCCGTGCGCCGTATGTTCGAGAGCGGCGAAAGCGGCTTTATCTTCCCGTTCCGCTACGTGTGGTTCGCGGAACCCGACACCGAACAATCGGTCGAGGTGATGTTCTCCGTCCCCAAGAAGTTCCACAAACGGGCTAACAAACGCAACCTCGTGCGCCGCCGCACGAAAGAGGCCTACCGCCTGCAAAAGCAGATTCTGCACGACGGCAAGCCGGTCAACCTCGACCTGGCGCTGATTTACTCGTCGAAGGAGGTGCTGTCCTATAAAACCGTCGCAAATGCAGTCCGCAGGATTCTGGAGTCGGTCGTGGAGCATCTTTAAACGGATATGCGCCCTGCCGCTGATCGGGTTGGTGCGGTTCTATCAACTCTGCATCTCGCCCTTCACGCCCCCGTCGTGCCGGTTTACTCCCACCTGCTCGCAGTATGCCCTCGAAGCGCTGCGCAAATACGGTCCCGTCAAGGGACTGTGGCTGGCGGTGCGGCGCCTTTCGAAATGCCATCCCTGGGGCGGCAGCGGCTACGACCCCGTACCGTAAACAAAAAGACGGCCGGCTGTCAGCCGACCGTCCTCCTCCCAAAAAAAGTTGCGTCACTTCTTTTTTGAATCTATTCTCATTACCGAGAACAAAGATTACAACCTTTTTTGAAAAAACCAATCCCGACCCTAAAGTTTACGGTCGGGATTTCGCCTTTAAACAGAACTATTCCGTCCAAGTATACTAATCAGTCGTGCAAATCGCAACATCGCTCGCCGGCGGATTCAAATTCGAGCGTCACATGGGATATTCCGGAATGGGCCAGCAAGGCCTTCAGGTCACACTTCACACCCTCCATCCGGGAAAGGCTGTCGAGCACGACATGGGCCGTCAGAGCGTTTTCGGTTGTGCTGATGGCCCAAACGTGGATGTGGTGCACCTCCTTCACCCCCGAAACGGCACTCATTTGCCGTTCGATCTCGATAATGTCAATACCCCCGGGAACCCCGTCGAGCGAAAGACGCAGGCTGTCGCGCGTGAGCGACCAGACCGACGCCACGATCACCGCAGCGACGACCAGTCCCACGACGGGATCGACGATCGTCCAGCCCGTCCACGAAATCACCAGCCCCGAGACCAGCACCCCGACCGACACCAGCGCATCGGCGGCCATGTGCAGGTAGGCTCCCTTGACATTCAGGTCGCGGTCCTTGTCCTTCATGAACAGCCAGGCCGTAAACCCGTTGATCACCACGCCGATGCCCGCCGTCCAGGCAATAGCGCCGCCCTCGACAGGCGCGGGGTGGAGCATACGACCGATACTCTCGGCGACGATGACCCCGACGGCAATCAGCAGGATCACCGAATTGAGCAGCGAAATCAGCACCGTGCTCTTCTTATACCCGTAGGTATACCTGGGGGTCGCATGAGCCTGCGCCAGCCGGAAAGCCAGCATGGCCAACAACAAACCGGCGACATCGGAAAGGTTGTGTCCGGCATCGGACAACAGCCCCATCGAGCCGTAATAAAGCCCTACGGCAAACTCGACGACGACGAAGGCCACATTGAGCGAAATGCCCAGGATAAAGGCCTTGTTGAGCGACGAAACCGCATGGTCGTGGTGGTGATGTTCGTGCGTCATGACTGCGAATCGGTTATGGTATCCTTGATTTCGGAGAGTTCCACCAGCTTGTTGACGATGGCGTAAATCGTAAGGCCCGCTGCGGAGTGAATCTGGAGTTTTGCGGCGATGTTGCGGCGGTGGGTGATCACGGTATGGGCCGAGATGCAGAGCGCGTCGGCGATCTGCTTGTTGGTCATCCCCTTCACCACGCAGACGATAATCTCCTTTTCGCGGCCGCTCAGCGGCTCGGATTTCATCGTGCGGGTTCCCGTCGCCGCCAGCCGTTCGACGGCCGGAACGAAGAGTTCGTCCTCCACGGCGTTGTGCGACGCGAGTTCGTGCTCGCAGTTGAAGATATCGAACAGCACGCCGTTCAGCTCGTTCGTGCTGCCCGAAGGGTAGTATTTGATGATGATATTCTTCAGTTCGCGCAGTTTGATTTCGACCTGGTCGTGCTGGCGGCGGAAAATGTCGATCGAATAAGCAGTGTTCTTCTCGCCCGCAAGCAGCGACTCGACATAGGGAAAAACCGTCTGCTCCTCGTAGGACATGTGGCGCTGGACCTCGGCGGCATATTCGTCGAAAAAGCGCATGATGGCGAACGAAACGTCGCTCAGGGCGCAGTCGACCGCTTCGATCAGTTTGCGGCGGATGGCCGGAAGCCTGAAATCCAGGAAATAATGGTGGGAATTGTGCAGGTAGTCGGTCAGCGAACGCACCGAGACCTCCCCGGCCAGTTCGGCGCCGTTGCCGAAGTTCATCAGCATGTTTACCACGGCCAGAAACGTCTCGGCGTCGACTTTATTCTCTTCGCACACTTCGGCAATGGTTTTGTCGCCGAATCCCAGCGCAATGCCGAATCGGCTCATCACCTGCAACACGGCATAGCGGTCGCACACCAAATCGCACATTCGGTCCTCGCCTGTATATCCACCATTCTTATACATAAACATAGGTATTATTTTCCGAGCACAAAGATATCCGGACAAGCACAATGCCACAATACCTACAATCCGGTATTTTCAGCGGCGTCCGATATCGGTATAGGTCGTTTGCAGCATCGTGCGGCCCACATCGAGCAGTTCGGGACCGGTCGCCGTCACAGCCTGCCCGCTCGTTGCGTCCCACACTGCTTCACCCGAAGCGTCGACCACGCCGAAACCGTCGTTGAACGTATAATAGGCAAACTTGCGCGGAGGCTCGGGAACAAAAATATCCTTGCTGTAATCGAAATCATCGTGCGCGACACCCATCTGGGCGAGCAGCGTCGCGGCGATGTCGATCTGCGAAGCGTATTCCTCCACGACGCGCGGCCCCGCAACGGCTCCGCCCGTCCAGATCATCGGAATCCGGTGGCGCAGCGGTTCGTTATAAGCCAAGGTCTTCGGGTAGGGATAGCCGTGGTCGGCGACCAGCACGACGAGGAGGTTCTCCCACGCGGGCGAAGCCTTCAGGCGGTCGATCATCTTCCCGACACAGTCGTCCGAAAAAGCCATCGCATTGAGCACCTTGTCGCTGAACTTCGCATAGGGAACGTCGAACGGCGTGTGACTGCTCAGCGTCAGCAAACCCGCCAGGAACGGCTCCCCGGCATCGCTCAGCGCGATCACCCGGTCGGCGAACCAGTCGCACATCAGCGCATCGTCGTAACCCCAGTCCGAAGCCGGAGCATCGAAACGCAGGTCCTTCTGCCAAATCAACTCCTGCCATCCGGTGGCATACATGTACGAAGCCTGATTCGTGAAATTGAGGTCGCCGCCATAGGCGAAACTCGTCTTGTAACCCTCGCCCGCAAGCGAACGCGCCACCGAAGGCAGGTTGCGGCTCTTGGCCGGAAGTTTCATGATCGACATGCGCGTCTGGGCCGGAAATCCACTCAGGATCGCCACCTCGCCGCGGTCCGTACGGAACGAATTGGCGAAGAAGTTCTCAAACCAGATCCCTTCGCGTTTCAGCCGCTGCATGTTGGGCATGACAGGCTCTCCGTCGACCTCTTCGTCCATGACCGTACGGGCAAAACTCTCCAGAATCACGATCACCACATTGGGCCGCCGTGTGTCGAGCACCGGCTCGGCAGGTCCCGCAGACGGACCGTTACCCCGCAGGGCGTCGAAATTGGCAGCGCGCACCGATTCGTCGAAAAAGGGGTATTCGTCGGCATAGTCGGCGCGGTCGCCGAGGCTCGCCAGGAATGAGAAAACAGGATTCGTGGCGGCATGGTTCAGGAACAGCGTCGGGCTGAAATAGACCTTCGAAACGTTGGCCACCGAAGCCCCCAGACCGCCGCGGATCGCCAGGAAATCGAATCCGGCAAGCAACAGCACCACCAGGCTCCCGGGCAGGGCCATCCGCCAGCCGGCAGGACTACTATCGAAAATACGCACGACGCGGCGGTAAACCCAGATCATCAGCGCGGCATACACCGCAGCCAGCAGCGTCTGCCGCACGCCGAGCCAGAAATCGACGCTCGCCATCGCCTCCTCCGGATCGGTAAGGTAGATCAGTACGGTCGCATCGAGGCGAAATCCCCAATGCTCGTACAGCGCGACATCGACGGCAAAGATCACGGCCGTCACCACGGCGATCAGCACGAAATAGCCCGTCAGCACGCCCCTCCACACCTTTTCCGGAATCCGCACCCACAGCGAGAGCAACACGGCCAGGACGGGCAGCGCCGTAACGTAACCCGCAACGGTCATGTCGAGCGTCAGTCCGTGCCACAACACGTCCAGCCAGCCCCCGAACCCCGCTCCGGCCGCCTCCTCGGCATACCAGGCCATGAAGACGGGTTTCTGCACGGCCATCACGAGGACGGTCGCACAAAACACGGCAACGAGGAATGTGAGTTTTCTTTTCATGTTTTCTTTTTACCGCTTTTTGATCGACAAAAGATGCTGCGGTTAAAACCACCGGTCCATGTACTTTTTTCCGCAAAAAGTACCAAAAACTCTCCGACAGATGCCTACGTCTACGACGCGCCATCTAACGCTGGCTCCGGGCGACTATTCGCGGGGGCGCACGCGCCCCGTCCCCTCCGCTCGCGCTTTTAGCCGGCACGTCGTTTCACAACTCCGGCATCAAGTCGGACCTTATACAGTCATCATCGCCAATTGGCCCAATACTACTTAATTTTTGATTTTAGAGGTGCTGTTTTCGTGCTTCGTGAAGTGGGGCGAAGCAGGATCATCCAAAAGTATGTGCCCCATTTCGCCCCGCAAAGAAAATGCGGAAAATACCCTATAAAATCGAAAAATCAGATCTTTTCGCCGTATGCAAGATCCCCGGCATCCCCGATGCCCGGAACGATGTAAGAACGCGAAGTCAGCTCCTCGTCGACAACGGCGGTCCAGATCGTGGTGGTCAGCCGCGGCATGTTCTTCATCGCATAGTCGAGCCCCTGTTCGCTGGCGACGACCGCCGCGACATGGGTCCGGGCAGGCGTGCCGCCCTTCTCACACAATGCGTTGTAAGTCAGCACGAGCGACGACCCGGTGGCCAGCATCGGATCGACCAGCAGCAGCGTCTTGCCTTCGAGGCTTCCGCACGAGATATACTCGACCTTTACGGTAAACTTCCCGTCCTTGGTGCTCTTGCGATAGGCCGAAACGAAAGCGTTCTGGGCATCGTCGAAGTAATTGAGGAATCCCTGGTGATACGGGAGCCCCGCCCGAAGGATCGTCGCCACGACGATCTGTTCGTCGATCATCTCGACGGTGGCTTCACCCAGCGGTGTCTCGACGACACACGGTTTGTAGCTGAACGATTTCGAAATCTCGTAGGCCGTGATCTCGCCGATACGCTCCATGTTGCGGCGGAAACGCATCGAATCCTTCTGAATCTGCTTGTCGCGGATTTCAGCGATGAATTTGTTGAGAACGGTGTTCTGCTGGGAGAGAATATGCAACGTCATGTTTGAGAAGGGTTTGGTTGTCAATAGAGGAAATTATTGAACGGATAACGCCCGGCATGGATTTCACGCACCATGCCGTACAGATCCGAGCGGAATTTTTCCAGGTTGGTCTTCGCCAGCGCCGAGAGAAAGATGCAGGGCGTATTGGCCTTTGCGATCCAACTCTGTTTGAGTTCCTCCAACGAGAGGTTCTCACGCGTCGCGGGCGTCAGGTCGTCCTCCTCTTTCTTAACATAGGTATAAGCATCGACCTTGTTGAAAACCAGGTAGACGGGTTTGTCCCCCGCGCCGATCTCCTGCAAAGTCTGCTTTACGACGGCGATCTGTTCCTCGAACTGCGGGTGCGAAATGTCTACCACGTGGATCAGCAGGTCGGCCTCGCGCACCTCGTCGAGCGTCGATTTGAACGACTCGATCAACTCCGTAGGCAGCTTGCGGATAAAACCCACGGTATCGGACAGCAGGAACGGCAGGTTGTCGAAAACCACCTTCCTGACCGTAGTGTCGAGCGTTGCGAAGAGTTTATTTTCGGCGAATACTTCGCTCTTGGAGATCAGGTTCATCAGCGTCGATTTGCCCACGTTGGTATACCCTACCAAGGCGACGCGGACCATCGCACCGCGGTTCGAACGCTGCACGGCCATCTGGCGGTCGATCTTCCTGAGGTCTTCCTTCAGTTTCGAAATGCGGTTGCGAATGATACGGCGGTCGGTCTCGATCTCGCGCTCACCCGCGCCGCCGCGGGTTCCCGTACCGCCCCGCTGGCGTTCGAGGTGGGTCCACATGCCCGACAGGCGGGGCAGCATGTATTCATAGTTGGCCAGTTGCACCTGCGTCTTGGCATAGGCCGTCTGGGCCCGCGACATGAAGATGTCGAGAATCAGGCGCGTGCGGTCCAGCAGCCGGCAGGGCATCTCCTTCTCGATATTGCGCGTCTGCGACGGAGTCAGTTCGTCGTCGAAGATCACCACGTCGATCTCATGCTCCTTGCAGTACGCGGCGATCTCTTCCAGCTTGCCGGGGCCGACATAGATGCGCGACGAAGGCTGCGGCAGGCGCTGCGTAAAACGTTTCACCGAACAGATATCGGCCGTCTCGGCCAGAAATTCCAGTTCGTCGAAAAACTCCTCGGCCTGACGCGGATCCTGGTTGTCGCGGATCACGGCGACCAGCACGGCACGTTCGCGGCAATCGGCCGCGGCCGGGGAGGCAGGCTGGGGATTCAGTTTATTTTCTTCCAAAATAAGTTCTTTTTACAAATTTCAATTCCGGCTCCTGCCGGACAGGCAACGTGCTGCAAACACGATGCTACAAATAAGGGTATCCGCCCAAAAGCAGGATACCCTCAAAAAGTTCAGTTGAACACCTTAGTTTTGCATACGGAACTCGACCGGCAGGGTGTATTTCACACGCACCGTCTGATTCCGTTGTTTACCGGGGCTCCATTTCGGCGATTTGCTCAGTACGCGGATGGCCTCCTCCGAAAGCGAACGGTCGGGCGACTGCAACACCTCGATATCGGTGAGGCGTCCGTCTTTGTCGATCACGAACGAAAGGACCACACGGCCCTGAATGTTGTTGTCAGCGGCGATCTGCGGGAACTTTACGTTCTGCATCACCCATGCCCGGAAGGTCTCGATCGTTCCGTCCATAAACGAGGGCATCGTTTCGGCGATCAGGAAAATCTCGTCCTCAACAGCGGGTTCCGGAGCAGGCACGACAAACTCGATAGGCTCGTCGTTATTGAAAATCGACATGTCGATATCCGTCTCCATCTTCGTATTGTTATCCACAACCTGAATAACCTGGCTCGGAATGCGAACCTCGATTTTCCGGGGCTGCGTCTCCCTGGGACGGTCGCGGGTCACGTCGATCATTTCGACATCATCGGGGACATACGACAGTTCGACCTGTTCAATCCGGTACTCTTTCGGAGCGTAGGTAAACGCCGAGATGACGAGCACAAGCGCCAAGACTACACCGATTTCCAGCAAAAGGCCTCTCTTATTCCTAAGGTCCGCCTTGAATGATTTTTTAATTTCCATATCAGTCAGCATTAGGGGGTTGTCGGAAACGAATCGATGCAGCCTTATTTGCAGGAACTCCGCCGCGGCTGCCGGGCGGATATTCCTGTCCCGGGGTCTTAGTTCTGTACGCGGAAGTCTACCGGCAGGGTATACTTCACACGCACTACCTGGTTACGCTGTTTTCCGGGGCTCCACTTCGGCGACTTGTTCAGTACGCGGATGGCTTCCTCCGAAAGCGAACGGTCGGGCGTCTGCAACACCTGGATGTTGGTCAGGCGGCCGTCCTTCTCGATCACGAACGAGAGAACCACACGGCCC
This sequence comes from Alistipes montrealensis, assembly GCF_018362775.1. Classification (GTDB taxonomy): domain Bacteria; phylum Bacteroidota; class Bacteroidia; order Bacteroidales; family Rikenellaceae; genus Alistipes; species Alistipes montrealensis. The sequence goes on along the minus strand of NZ_JAGYXY010000002.1, from coordinate 556,415 downwards.
TGGATACCGTTCTCGAGAGCGATCTGCGGGAACTTCACATTCTGCTGTACCCAGTTACGGAACGTATTGAGGTCTCCGCCCTGGAACGAAGGCATGGTCTCGGCGATCAGGAACGGCTGGTCGTCCTCGATGGTCTCTTCACCCACCTCGACCTGCTGAATCACTTCGGTGTTCTCGTCGAACTCGGCGAAGTCCACTTCGGTCGTAATCTTCGTGTCGTTGGTCACGACCTGCAGCAGGTCGGAGATAACCTTCACCTCGACACGCTTCGGCGTCTCGGGAGGCTTCTGGTCCTGACGGGTGATCTCGACGATCTCCTCTTCGACGATAGCTGCCTGCAAATCAATCTTTTCAATCGTGCGCTCCTTCGGTGTGTACGCAAATGCCCCGATCACGAGACCAAGCGCAATGACCAAACCGATTTCGAGCAAAAGACCCCGCTTGTTCCCAAGGTCCGCTTTGGGTGATTTTTTAACTTCCATTTATTTTAAAAATTTTTAATTGTTCGGGTAAATACGTACATAGGTGCGCTATGCACCACAAATATATGGATAAAAATTCAAAAAAGCACAGACGGACACAAAAATCTTCATTTTTTGCCTACTTTTGTCACCGGAAATAGCCCCCGGAACCCGAAGAATGGCACATCAGGAATCGTTATACGGCAAAACGCCCGACCAGCTCGCGGCCCTGTGCGGCGAGTTGGGAATGCCGCGCTTCGCTGCGCGGCAGATCGCCCGCTGGCTTTACGTCCGCCACACGGAGGACCCGATGCGGATGACCGACATCGCCGCCGCCCACCGCGAGCGGCTCGCCGAACGGTTCCAGCAGGTCCTCAGCGCACCGGAACGCGTCACCGAATCGGCTGACGGCACAAAAAAATACCTGTTCCGCACCCCCGAGGGACACTATATCGAAGCGGCTTATATCCCCGACGGGGAGCGGGCCACGCTCTGCGTCTCGTCGCAGGCCGGCTGCCGCATGGGATGCAGGTTCTGCGCCACAGGGCGGCAGGGGCTCCAGCAATCGCTCACGGCAGCCCAGATCCTCAACCAGATCGTCTCACTGCCCGAACGCGACAAACTCACCAACCTCGTGTTCATGGGCATGGGCGAGCCGCTCGACAACACCGGCGAGGTGCTGCGGGCGCTCGAAATCCTCACCGCCGAGTGGGGTTTCGGCTGGTCGCCGACGCGCATCACGCTCTCCACGGCGGGCGTCGTACCCGAACTGCGGCGGTTTCTCGACGCAACGAAGGTCCACCTGGCCGTCAGCCTGCACAACCCCTTTCACGAGGAACGCATGGAGATCATGCCCGTCGAACGGGCCTGGCCCATCGCCGAAGTCGCCGCAATCCTCCGGGAATACGACTTCACCCACCAACGGCGGGTGTCGTTCGAATATATCGTGATGAGCGGGCTGAACGACTCCCCGCGCCACATCCGCGAACTGACGCGCCTCGTGAACGGCATCAAATGCCGCATCAACCTGATCCGGTTCCACCGCATTCCCGACTCGCCCTACTTCTCGCCCGGCGACGAGGCGATGATCCGTTTCCGCGACGCGCTGACCGCCCGCGGCATCCAGACCACGATCCGGGCTTCGCGCGGCGAAGACATCCAGGCCGCCTGCGGACTGCTGAGCACCCGGCTGAAAGCCGGACTTTAGAGGCTGCCTCCGTTTTTTGCAACCGCAAAATCCACCCGGTCCGGTTTTTGCTCCCGTCACCGAAAACACGAAACACGACTCGCATGAAAAAACTGATTTTCGTACTGATGCTCGCCCTCGGAACGGGCGCGGCGCAGGCACAGGTGAAATTCGAAACCAAATCGACGGATGCCGTGCGCGAAATGGCCGTCAAACAGGGCAAGCTGGTCTTCATCGACCTTTACGCCGACTGGTGTCCCCCGTGCCGGGCAATGGAGCGGGAGGTCTTTTCACGCAAAGATGTCGGGGAGTTCATGGACCAGCGTTTCGTGGCGGCCAAATACGATACGGACAAAACCACGGGCCGCGAACTGATGAAAAAGTACGGCAGCGGAGCCATTCCGCTCTACCTCGTATTCGACACGCAGGGCGAACTGCTGGGCCGCATCCAGGGCGCCGCCGACGCCGACACCTTCATGGACAACCTCCGCACGATCATCGCCCGGCAGAAACCCGCGGCAAAACGATAGTCACTTTTTTCGGCCCGCCGCCCCCGCAACGGCATGCAGCAGCAACAGGTTGACGGCCGCAACCACACACCCCGCAACGCCGCAGATCAGCAACTCCCGGAGCGTAAAAAGCCGTGAGTTTATCACCGTACACAGTCCCCAGCCGCAATAGGCCAGCGCCGCCAGCGAAGTCGCGGCGACGGGAATATAGCGCCCGACGGCGATCCATTGCACGATATGCACGACGAGATGCACGCCGAAGGCGAGGAACAGGGCCAGCCACGGCAGATAATCGTGTGAAACGGCGCCGTAGAGGGTAACGGCCGACAAGATCGCCAACTCCTCGGCGGCCATCGCCACAAATCGCACCGGGGTGATTGCGGCGACATGGGAAAGCACACGGCCGGAGAGGCGCGGGAAACGCCGCGAAAGTTCATCCCGGTTGCGCCGCAGCCATCCGGGGAGGAAGAGCGCCTCTTCGGCGTCGTGGAGCACGAACACCGCAGGCAACAGCCACAGCAACAGACCCGGCAGCATTTCCGGAGTTTATTTTTTAGGGGTATATACCACTTTCTTGGTCTCGAAGAACTCCTCTTCGAAAAAACGCGGGATGTCGTAGATATACCACCGCTTGCCCGTCAGGGCCAGTTCTTCGGCCAGGTCGCCGCCCTTGAGATAAAGAATGCCGTTGGGCAGCGAGCCTTTCTGCCCCCGCTCGATGCGGTTCCATATCCAGCCGACGAACTCCGGCATGGCCGTTACGGCGCGCGAAACGACATAGTCGAAACGCTCGGTCAGGGTCTCGACCCGCACACAGCGGGGATCGAGGTTCGTAAGGCCGAGGCCTTCGGCGACCCCTTCCACCACGGTTATTTTCTTGCGGATGGAGTCCGCGGCCGTGAAATGCGCCTCGGGAAAGAGGATCGCCAGCGGCACGGAGGGGAATCCTCCGCCGCACCCCACGTCCAGAATCCGCGCTCCGGCGTCGAACGTGCATACCTTGGCGATGGCGAGCGAATGCAGCACGTGGCGCAGGTAGAGCTGGTCGAAATCCTTGCGCGAAACGACGTTGATCTTGGCGTTCCAGTCGGCATAGAGGTCGTACAACGCCGCAAACTGCCGCCGCTGTCCGTCGGTAATTTCGGGGAAATATTTTTCGATCAATTCCATGGCATCACTTGTTTTCGCCCAATGCGATCAGTTTGCACATCTGCTCGCGGGCACGGTGTATCTGGGTTTTCACGGTTCCGAGCGGCAGCACCAGTTTCGCCGCGATCTCCTCGTAGGAGTACTCCTCGAAAAAGCGCATCAGGATCAGTTGCCGGTAACGGGGTGTAAGGCGTTCGAGGTAGAGTTCGATCTGCGTCCGCTGCTGAAGGTTGATCACGCTCTCCTCGGGAGTCGGGGCGCTCGACGCCGGGGCGGCGAAACGCTCGTCGATCGGCAAATCGTCCTGACGCCGGCGCACGAAGTCGATGAACGTATTGCGCGCAATGGTATAGACCCACTGCCCGAAGGTGTACTCCGCACTGTAACGGTGAAGGTTGATATAAACTTTGATAAAAGTCTCCTGCAACAGGTCGTCGGCGTCGTTCGCACCCCCGAGCCGCTGCACGAACAGCCGGTGGATGGCATCGCGGTAGCGGTTGAAAAGGTACTCGAAGGCGCCGTTGTCGCCTTTGAGCACGCGTTCGACCAGTTCCCGGTCTTCGGCTACGATATAGTCGGCTATCTCCATACGCGGTTGTCACGGCGGAGCAGCATTGCCCACAGCGCGGCAGCCCACAGCGGGCTGAGCAGGTCGTAGATAAAGTAACGGCCCGCAATGCCGCCCTCGCCCAGCCGCCGGGCGACGCGGCGCACTTCGAGCGCCACGACGACGTAGCGGACGATCAGCAGCAGCAGTGCGGCGAGCTTGTATTCCGGGGGCATGACTGCGATAGCGCAGGCCACGGCGGCGAAAAAGAGTACGCGCGAACCCAGTTCCCAGCCGACGAAGGTCTTCACCGCACGGGGATAGAACCGGAACGCCGAACCGAAATAGCGCAGCTGGCTCATCCACCAGCCCATGCCGCCCCACATCTTCTCGCGCAGCGAGGCACGGGGCGAAAGGATGACGCTCACGTTGTCGCGCGTCATAACCTGCTGCATGAACAGGTCGTCCTCGCCGATATTCATATTGAGGTGGCTGAAGCCGTTGGCTCCGAAATAGAGGCTCTTGGTGAAACCGTAGTTGTGGAGCGTTCCGCGATAGGCGCGGCGACGCACGGCCCGGGCGATCCAGTCGGCCGAATGCATCATCCGCCAGGCGCGCATCATGAAGTTCGAAAAGCCCTTTCCGCGCTCCACGCCGCAATAACCCACCACGATTTCGCCGCGCATGAAGCCCTTGGCCATCAGCGACAGCCAGCGGTCGGTCTGCGGCACGGCGTCGGTCGAGGTAAAAATCATGTGCTCGTAGTGCGCCGACTTGATACCCACGTTGAGCGCCATCTTGCGCGAAATCGGAAAGCGGGGATCGAGGTGGATTTTCGTGGTCGTGATCTGCGGGAACGACTGTTTCAGCCGCACGAGGTCCTCGTAAAAATCGGAGTCGTGGCCCACGTAGACGATCACCACCTCGAAATCGGGGTAATTCTGGGCCAGCACCAGCGGCAGCCGCTCCTCGACGAACGAATAGTCCTCCGAAAAGAGCGGAACCACCACCGACACGGACGGCTCCCGGTCCAACGTCTGCGGACGGCGGTTGTTCTTATAGCCGGGGATACGGCCGTAGACGAAAATATAATAGTACAACTGCACGCCGAGCATGAGCAGCACCGCTCCCGCAAGAGCCGCACCCTCCCAGCCGTAGCATGCCAGAAAAGAATCGATAAATTGCATATTGACGAAATATGCGCAAAGATAGAAATATTTTGTGTATTTTTGCCGAATATATGAGTATGAAATTCACCCTGCAACATAAAGACCCTTCGTCGCACGCCCGCGCAGGCGAACTGCAGACCGACCACGGTGTGATCCGGACCCCGATCTTCATGCCCGTCGGCACGGCGGCTACGGTGAAGGGCATCTTCCACCGCGACGTGCGTGACGAGGCACGGGCGCAGATCATCCTGGCCAACACCTACCACCTCTACCTGCGGCCCGGCATGGAAATCCTCGAACGGGCCGGCGGGGTACACCGGTTTTCGACCTGGGAAGGCCCTATGCTCACCGACAGCGGCGGGTTTCAGGTCTTCTCGCTCGCAGCCTGCCGTAAGCTCAAGGAGGAGGGATGCCATTTCCGCTCGCACATCGACGGTTCGAAGCACCTCTTCACGCCCGAAAGCGTCATAGACACCGAGCGTACGATCGGCGCCGACATCATGATGGCCTTCGACGAGTGCCCCCCGGGCGACGCCCCGCGGGAATACGCCGCCAAGTCGCTCGACCTCACCGAGCGGTGGCTCGACCGCTGTTTCGACCGCTACCGCCAGACCCAGCCCAAATACGGCCACTACCAGGCCCTGTTCCCCATCGTGCAGGGATGCACCTACCCCGACCTGCGCGCCCGGGCTGCGGAGAATGTAAAGCAATACGATGCAGACGGTTACGCTATCGGCGGACTGGCCGTCGGCGAACCTACCCCCGTGATGTACGAAATGATCGAAGTGGTCAACGCCATACTACCGGAGGATCGTCCGCGTTATCTGATGGGCGTGGGTACGCCGGTGAACATCCTCGAAGGCATCGAACGCGGCGTAGACATGTTCGATTGCGTGATGCCGACGCGCAACGGCCGCAACGGACAACTGTTCACGGCCGAAGGCGTCATCAACATCCGCAACAAGAAGTGGGAGGACGACTTTTCGCCGATCGACCCCGAAGGCACGGCTTTCGTCGACACACTCTATTCGAAGGCCTACCTCCACCACCTGACGGTCTGCGGCGAGATGCTCGCGGCTCAGATCGCCTCGCTGCACAACATCGCCTTCTACCTGCGGCTGGTCGGCGCGGCGCGCGAACACATCCTCGCCGGTGACTTTGCGGCGTGGAAAGAGACCATGGTCGGGAAACTGCAACGAAGACTCTAAATAATGAAAATGCGCTTTCCGGGGTTCAAGATTTTGGACCGCTACATACTGGGGAAGTTCCTGACGACCTACTTCTTCGCCATTGCAATGATCATCGTCATCGTGGTGGTCTTCGACTACGTGGAGAAAATCGACGACTTCACGGAACTGCACGCACCCCTGAAATCGGTGATCCTCGACTATTACCTCAACTTCATTCCCTTCTTCATCAACCAGTTCAGCGGCCTTTTCACCTTCATCGCGTGTATCTTCTTCACCTCGAAGATGGCCTACCAGACCGAGATCGTCGCCATGCTCTCGGGCGGCATGTCGTTCCGCCGCCTGATGTGGCCCTACTTCCTGGGCGCGCTGATCATCGGATCGCTCTCGCTGACGCTCAACCTCTGGCTGATTCCCCTCTCGCAGCGGCACATCGTCGATTTCGAGCAGCAATACATCAAACGCAAACAGAACACCAAATACGACCGCCATATCTACCGCCAGATCGAACCCGGAACCTTCGCCTACATCCGCGGCTACAACGACGGCGCCCGCCAGGCCTCGTTCTTCGTCCTGGAGCATTACAACAGCGGCACGATGACCCATTCGCTCGAAGCGTCGGACGCCAAGTTCGACGCCGAGACCAAACGCTGGACCGCCCCGCGCTACACCAAACGCGAGTTCGACTCGCTGGGTGTCGAAAAGTTCGAACAGTTCCGCAACCTCGACACGCTGATCAACCTCGAAGTGACCGAGCTGGGCGAAATCAACGACCTGATCCAGACCATGAACATCGGCCAGCTCAACGAATTCCTCGCCCAGCAGCGGGCCAAAGGCTCCGACTCGATCAACATCATCGAGGTCGAGAAACACGCCCGCTACGCCTATCCGCTCTCGACGTTCATCCTGACGCTGATCGGCGTTTCGCTCTCCTCGCGTAAGGTCCGCGGCGGAACCGGCCTGCACATCGGCATCGGCACGGGACTCTGCTTCTCGTATATCCTTTTCAACCGCTTCTTCGAGGAGTTCGCCAAGAGCGGAACCCTCCCGCCCGGGCTGGCCGTGTGGCTCCCGAACATCATCTACCTCTTCATCGCCGTCTACCTTTACCGGAAGGCCCCGAAATAACCTGCAATTTATGGAGAAACCCAAAAATTTCCTGTCCCGGCTCCGGCAGCGCCCGCTGTTGTGGAACCTCGTACTGATCGGAGCGATCATCCTCGTGATGGCCGTTGCCGCGCATATCCTCATGCAGCTGGGTACGCGCCACGGCGCACGGCGCACCGTGCCCGACTTCGCGGGCGTGCCGCTCCACGAAGCCCAGCGCATCGCCCGCAAGCACGACCTGCACCTGCATATCAACGACTCGCTGTTCGTCCCCGCCTATGAAGGCGGCATCGTCCTCGACCAACTGCCCGAAGGGGGCGTCGAAGTGAAACCCGGACGCACGGTCTACATCACGATCAACTCCTTCCGCCAGAAGATGGTCCCCGTGCCCTATGTGGCCGGACGTTCCCTGCGGCAGGCCAAGAACATGCTCGAAATCGCCGGTCTGGAGATCGCCGAACTGGTCTACCGCGCCGACATGGCTACCAACTACGTACTGGAGGAGTACTGCGACGGTAAACCCGTCACCCAAACCACGCGCATGGAGGCAGAGATGGGTTCCGGCGTGACGCTTTACGTGGGCGTCGAAGACGGCTACGGCTCGACGATCGTGCCGCGGCTGGTGGGACTCCCCTTCGCGCAGGCCAAAGGCCGCCTCTGGGAACTGGGTCTCAACGTGGGGCGCATCGACTTCGACGAAGGCATCAACCTCCTCAACCAGAAGGATTCGCGCGTCTACATCCAAACCCCGGGCGCAGAACGCAGCGCTGCGCTGGGCTCGAAGGTCGACCTGCGGCTGACACTCGACGAAAAGAAACTCGCCCAATACCGGACCGAGGCCGAGAAGCAGGCCATACAGGCCGCCCGGGAGCGCCAGGCCGAGGAACAGGAACTGGCCGACTCGCTGGCCCGCACAGCCCTGGAAGAGGCTTCGGCCGAACCCGCCGCCGACCAGCCCGCCCGCAAAGACAACGACGGATTTTTCGACTGATGACCGACAAGCACCCCATCGACGACCCGGAACTGGATGCAGTCCCGGCCGACGCGGAGGACGAAGAAGAAGCCGGCCTCTACGAGCACTATGCGGTGACGGCCGACAAGGGCCAGACCCCCATGCGGCTGGACAAGTTCCTGACCGTAAGGATGGAGCACTGTTCGCGCAACCGCATCCAGGCCGCAGCCGACAGCGGAAACATCCTCGTGAACGGCAAGGCCGCCAAGTCGAGCTACAAGGTCAAACCGCTGGACCGCATCCAGATCGTGATGCCCTACCCGCGGCGCGAGATCGAACTCCTCGCCGAAGACATTCCGCTCGAAATCCCCTACGAGGACAAATGGCTGCTGCTGGTCGACAAACCGGCAGGTCTGGTCGTACATCCGGGCGTCGGCAATTACAGCGGCACGCTGGTCAATGCGCTGATGTTCCACCTCAACAAGCAGGGGATCCCCGCCGAGGAGCAGAACCGCGCAGGATTGGTGCACCGCATCGACAAGAACACCTCGGGACTGCTGGTCATCGCCAAGGACGAGCAGACCCATGCCCGGCTGGCCAAGCAGTTCTTCGACCACACGATCCAACGCCGCTACGTGGCCCTCGTGTGGGGCAATTTCGACGAGGACGAAGGCACGATCACGGGCAACATCGGCCGCAGCCCCAAGGACCGGCAAAAGATGTTCGTTTTCGCCGACGGATCCGACGGCAAACACGCCGTGACGCACTGGAAAGTGCTGAAACGCTATGGTTACGTGACCCTCGTGGAGTGCCGCCTCGAAACGGGACGCACCCACCAGATTCGCGTCCACATGGCGTGGATCGGGCATCCGCTGTTCAACGACGAACGCTACGGCGGCGACCGCATCCTCAAGGGCACGACCTTTGCCAAATACCACCAGTTCATCGAGAACTGCTTCTCCGTGATGCCGCGCCATGCGCTGCACGCCCGCCTGCTGGGCTTCGAACACCCCGCGACGCACGAGGAGGTGCTGTTCGAAAGCCCCCTCCCGGCCGATTTCCAGTCCCTGCTGGCCAAATGGGACACCTATTGTTCGACATCCAAAGATGCCGAACAATAATTAAAAATGAAAAATGAAGAATTAAAAATTTTACCCGTTCGCAAAGGGCTGCTCGAAACCGGAGGCCAAGCGATGCCCCAAGGATTCACTTCCCATACATCCGACCATACGCGACCTGTGCCCCTATTTTTAATTCTTAATTTTTAATTGCGAATTCATGTTCCTACCGACCACCATCAAGGAAGTCCGCGCACGCGGATGGGATCAGCTCGACGTGATCCTCTTCTCGGGCGACGCCTACATCGACCACCCGGCATTCGGAGCGGCCGTCGTGGGGCGTCTGCTGGAGGCCGAGGGTTACCGCGTGGCGATCGTTCCCCAGCCCAACTGGCGGGACGACCTGCGCGACTTCACCAAGCTGGGCGCACCGCGCCTCTTTTTCGGCATCTCCGGCGGGTCGATGGATTCAATGGTCAACCACTACACGGCCAACATCCGCCTGCGAAGCGACGACGCCTATACGCCCGGCGGCAAGGCGGGATTCCGTCCCGACTACGCCGTAACGGTCTACTCGCAGATTCTCAAACGCCTCTTTCCGCACGTCCCGGTGGTGGTGGGAGGCATCGAAGCCTCGCTCCGCCGCCTGACCCACTACGATTACTGGAGCAACGCGCTGAAGCCCTCCGTTCTGGCCGACTCGGGCGCCGACCTTTTGATCTACGGCATGGGCGAACGGGTCGTGCAGCAGGTCGCCAAGGCGATGCGCAACGGCTACAATGCCAAGCTGCTGCGCAAAATCCGGCAGGTGGCCTTTCTCTCCGACGAAAGTTACGTCGCGCGGCTCGACCCCGTCGAAACGATCCGCCTCAACAGCTACGAGAAGTGCGTCGGCGACAAGGCCGCCTTCGGGGAGAATTTCACCGTCATCGAAACCCAGAGCAACCTGATGGAGCCCACGGCAACGCTTGTCGAGGCCGTCGGCGACCGCTATGTGGTCGTAACGCCTGCCAACACGTCGCTTTCGACCGAAGAACTCGACCACTCGTTCGACCTCCCCTACGAGCGCGCCCCGCATCCGCGTTACACGGGCAAGGGTAACATCCCGGCGTGGGAGATGATCAAACATTCGGTCAACATCCACCGCGGCTGTTTCGGCGGCTGTTCGTTCTGCACCATTTCGGCCCACCAGGGCAAGTTTATCAATTCGCGCAGCGAACGGTCGATCCTCACCGAAGTGGCGCGTGTGGTGAAATCGCCCGGGTTCAAAGGCTACCTTTCGGACGTAGGCGCTCCGTCGGCCAACATGTACCGCATGGGCGGCCGCGACAGGGAGTTGTGCCGCAAATGCCGCCGCGCGTCGTGCCTCCACCCGAAGATGTGCCCCAACCTCGACAACGACCACCGGCCGCTGCTGGCGTTGTACGAAAAAATCCGCGCCGTCAAAGGCATCAAGAAAGCCTTCATCGGCAGCGGCATCCGTTACGACCTGTTCGACCAATCGCCTTATTTGGAAACGGTTCTGAAACACCACACCTCGGGGCGACTTAAAGTGGCGCCAGAGCATACCGAGGATAACGTGCTGAGTCTGATGCGCAAACCGCCGTTCGCGCTCTTCGAACGGCTGACGGCCGACTTCCATCGCATTTGTAATCAGGAACATCTGCCCTATCAGTTAATCCCTTACTTCATCTCGTCGCACCCGGGGTGCACCGAGCAGGACATGAAATCGCTGGCGGACAAGGTCTTGGGAAAACTCCATTTCAACCTCGAACAGGTGCAGGACCTGACCCCTACGCCGATGACCCTCTCGTCGGTGATGTTCTACACGGGCGAGAATCCCTACACGCACGAAAAAGTCTACATCGCCCGCTCGCAGGACGAAAAGCGGCGGCAGAAAAGCTATTTCTTTAAAAAACGATTCCGGTAAACCTACCGGTTTACAACCCGGTCCGCCTCCACTCACGGCGTTCCGCCGTGTCTACAAGTCTGACCCCACCCCAAACCCCTCCCTCGGGAGGGGCTTGTCGCACGCGGCCACAGAACTACCGGACATTAACTCCACAATGGTTTCAATACGCCAAACAGCAGACAGGCGATGAAGAACGTAATGACGATATTGAAGGTCTGCGCCGCAAGGAACGACCAGAGGACGTTGCGGTTCTCCTTAGAAATAATATCCTTGAGGCGTGTATCGAGGCCGATGCAGACGAAGGCCAGCGAGAAGAAGACCGTAGAGAACATCTTCGCAACACCCGGTTCGAGCAGCCTGCCTTTGGCGTCGGGCGTAAACAGGCCGTTCGACTGGAAGAGGCTGAAGACGAGCGACGCGGCGACGAACCCGAGGATGAATTTGGGGAACTTCTCCCACACGATACCCAGCGAGGGCGCCTGTCCGCCCTTCTCGCCGCGCGTCGAAAGGTAGAGCGCAATGAAGAAGGCCACCACGCCGATCAGCACGTTCTGCGCGGCTTTGATGATCACGGCGTGCTGGTTGGCGACCTCGCCGACGATCATACTCGACGCGGCGACGCCCGACGTAGTGTCGATCGTGCCGCCGATCCACGCCCCGGCAACCTCCTCGGCAACCTCGGGAGCGAACAAACGGGGCAGGATCAGGTTCGCCAGCCACGGCATGAGGTAAATCATCGGCACGACGACGATCAGCACCAGCGAGACGATGTAGGAGAGCTTCCGGTCGTCACCGCCCACCACGCGCGCCGCAGTGATCGAAGCCGAGACGCCGCAGATCGAAACGCCGCTCGAAAGAATCATCGCCGAACGCTGATCGACCTTCATGCGGCGTGAGAACCAGAAGGCGAAGAACCACACGACGGCCACCACGAGGCAGGCCTGGACGAGTCCGAAGACACCCGATTTCATCACATCGCTGAAAAGGATCGTCGCCCCGAGGCACACCACGCCGATCTTGATGAAGAATTCGCCCTGGATAGCAGGCTTCATCCACGCGGGAACGCGCCACACGTTGCGGATCAAGAGGCCGAAGAGCACCGAGAAGAAGACCGACTCGAAACCATAGTAGGAGACCGCCGGGATTTTGGCAACGACCTGCGCCAGCAACGACACGGCGAAAACTACGACCAGCGACGGCAGCAGTCCCCTGAGGGGACGGCGCAGCATGAGGCAGCCGACGTAGAGCACCACCAGGACGATGACGAAGAGAAAGGCGATGTTGTACCACGCCACACTGCCCACGAGCGTCCCGGGGACGGAGGGCAGGTCGGCGGGGATGAGCGCCGCAAGCAGCAGCAGCGGAATCGAAACCCAGACTACCACCCAGTCTTCGACACGGAATTTTTCGAAAAAGTTTTTCATATCAGAATTGTTTGCAATTTTCAGAGGGGATGCGCATACCGCTTAAAAAATACCGGAGAGCATCAGCGACACGACATTGCGGTTCGCAGCGGCACGGGAGGCGTAATCCTCGTAAGTATAGTTGAGCTGGCAGCGCAGGTAACGCACGGGCTGCCACGTCAGGCCTGCCGTATAGTTGGTCTGGCGCGAAGCGTTCTCCGAAGCATTTTCGAGGAACGTATCGTAACGCAGCGCAGGCATCAGCGTCGGCGTCACGCGCCAGCCACCGACGGCGTACCAGCCCCTGCTGTCCAGTTCGCCGCCCGTGGGAAGCCCCGTCGTTCCGCTGACATACTCGCTGCGCAGGACCACGGGACCCTCGTCGTAGCAGGCTCCGACACCGTAGCGGATACGTTTGAGGTAATCGGAGCCATATTCGCCCCAGTAATAGGATCCGGTGACCTGGAGGCCCCGGGCCGGGCGAAGCGTCATGCGCGCCACGATGTCCTTGGACTTGTTCTTATCCTTGGTGTTGAGTCCTTCGCCGTTGAAAACCGCGAGGTCGTAGCTCAGGACGCTATACCCTTTCTTGTTGAAAAAGCCGCCGTAGACCATGGCCCCCAGATCGCGCCCCGTGGCGGAAAGTCCGCACACGTCGTCGAAACCCATCAGCCTGCGCAGCGCCATCGGATATTCGATAAACTCATATTTAAGCGGCACATAATCGGTATTTTCGATCGAGAAAGGCACTTTGTATTCGCCCAACTGGAAATTCAACTGCTCGAAAGGCCGGTAGCGAACGTAGGCGTCGACGAGTTTCGGCGAGGCAAACTCGATCTGCACGCGGTAGTCGAGTTTCGGGGCTATGTCGCCCGCCAGATTCAGACGCACCCGTTTGATGTAGAAAGTCGAAGAGGTCTCCGACCATTCATAACCGGTCTGGACATAGCCCGAGATCCGGGGCAGGCGGGCCAGGATTTTATCCCACGCAGAGGTTTTGGTTTTCAAAGTTTCGATTTCGGCCGAAAGTTCCGCAACGGTAGGTGCGGAGGGTTCCCCGGCAAGGATTCCGAGCGGGAACAGCGACAGCAGCAATGTAAGAATCGGTTTCATAAGCGACGGTTCTTTTCCGGGTACAAAAGTCGCAAATTCTCCGCTTCGGGTCAATACGCGTAAATACGTAAAAAGGGCCGGACATATCCGGCCCTTTTATCGGAACACCCTTACAGCGCATCAGCGCGGCATGGGGAACGAAAGCGTACGTGCATCGAGGTAGGCGTCGGGGAAGGGACTCCAGTTCCAGGCCTGGCCGTTCGAAAGCGAGAAATGCTGGCCCAGGCGCAGGGTATTGTTGTCGATGACGGTGACGCGCGAAGGCAGGTTCTCCTTCTGGATAACCACCACCGAGGTCATCGACACCGAAGGTTTGGTCTTCACCGGCGCCATCGTTTTGTAATCGGGTTTCCACGGCGACATATGCGCCAGCGAATCGGGAAGCGTAAAGCCCGAAGTGCGGGTGGTGTCGCGCCTGAAATCAAATTTCGGCTCCTGGGCCGAGGCGGTCAGCGCTACGGCGAGCGCAACGGCCGCAAGCAACATCTTTCTCATAATTTTCCCGGTTTTTATCTTTTGAATTGAACGTTAAAAAACTTCTTTTAGTATGCGCACCGACTGCACGGCGCTGATGGCATCGAGGTGGTAGCCGAAGTAGGCCAGCATGGCGCTGAGGAAGTCCGACCGCTGGTCGCGGTTGAGCCCCACGTCGCCCAGGCGGCGCACGTCGCAGCACAGCATCCGGTCCAGCAGGCAGGCACACTCCTGGGTCATCACCCCCGGATGTGTCGGCCGTGCGGCGCAGTAGAGGCCCTCGCGGATGTCGAACCACGCCCCCGGAAGGTAGTCGTTGCCCGGCCGGAAACCAAGCAGGCGGCTCAGGTTGGCCAGAAACCAAAGGTGGAAATTCGAAACCCCGTCGTCCATGGCGTCCAGCGCTTCGGCAGAACTCCACACGAAGTCGAAAAGCGGTTCGTTGGGCTCGCTCTCCCGGACGAGGCGGTACAAAACTTCGGCCATAAACAGCGCCATCGTCGACTTGCGGACATCGAACGGAAGGCTTTGCAGCGCAAATCCCGCACGCACCTCCTTGAAGCGGTCCATCTGCTGCCGCGAGGACTCCAGCCCCTCGAATTCGACGGGAAACATCGGCTGGAAAAGCGCCAGCTTCGAACCCCGGCCGTTGCGACTGCGGACGCCCTGCACCATGTAGTTGCGGCGTCCCCCGACATCGGTCAACAGGTAGGCAACCATCGACGTGTCGCCGTATTTGAGCGTATGCAGTACGATGCCGCGCCCCTTGTAGGTTTTCAAATCACTAAATCAATCTCTTTTCCCGAACGCCTTTCGGACCCGACCGCCGTTCTCGCGGCGAAACGCCGCGTTTACAAGTCTGCCCCCTAAATCCCCGCCTCGGCGGGGACTTATCGCATGCGACCGGATTTACTCCCTTTTTTTAGTATGTACTACGACCCAGCCGTCGCGGGTTTCGGTAGCGGCGGTCCTCAGCCCCAGTTTCGCGGCGGCCCCGGTGATTGCCGGAACGTCCGCTTCGAGGAATCCGCTCATCACCAAGTCGCCGCCCGGAGCCAGCGCCGCGGCATAGGCCGGCATATCGGCCAGGAGGATGTTGCGGTTGATATTGGCCAGGATAAAGTCATAATGCCGCCCCGCGATGCGGCCCACGTCGCCCAGCATCGGGGTAACGCGGTCTGCGACGCCGTTGGCGGCGACATTCTCCCGGCAGTTCTCGTCGGCCCAGTCGTCGATGTCCACGGCGTCGACATGCGCTGCGCCGCACCTGGCGGCAACGATCGCCAGCACGCCCGTGCCGCTGCCCATATCGAGTCCGCGGCGGCCCGGAACTCCGAGGTCGAGCACCGCGCGCGACATAAGCCACGTGGTAGCATGGTGGCCCGTGCCGAAAGACATGCGGGGCATCACGACCACCTCCATCTCGCCCGCAGGAGCCGGATCGTGGAACGGAGCGCGGATGCGCAGGCGGCCTTCGACATCGACCGACGGGAAATCACTCTCCCACACGGCATTCCAATTCCGGGTCGGGATAGCGGCATAACGCCCTTCGACCCCGCGGCGCGCCAACAGGGCGTCGACTTCGGCCCTGCATCCGGCCAGTTGTTCGCCGGGGATATAGGCTTTCAGCGCGCCGCCTTCCTGCTCGAAACTCTCGAACGGGAAATCGGCGAGTTCGGCGGTCAGGATTTCAGCCTGCACGTCGTCGTCGACAGCGATATTGAGGACCGTGTAATCCATATTATGTAAAATTTTTATACCTTCGCTCGGACAAAGTTACAATAATCCCGGATTCAGCGGACCAAAAGATGGCAGAAAATACGAAAAAATGGGACGAAACGGGCCGCCGTTACCGTACGTATATCAAACTGGAGAAACGGCTTTCGGAAAATACCGTCGAATCGTACATGCGCGATTACAGGCAGTTCGCACACTTCATCCTCCGCCAGTGGGACGTTGCGCCCCACAAGGTCGAACCCCAGATGGTCGAACGCTACATGGCGTGGCTCTTCGACCGCGGCCGCGAGAAGACCTCGCAGGCCCGGGCGCTGAGCAGCGTGAAGAGTTTTTTCAACTTCCTGATGATCAACGACAAGATCGAATCGTCGCCCGCTGAGTTCGTCCTGCCGCCCAAATTCGGCCGCCAACTGCCCGACGTGCTGACCACCGGGGAGATCGACCGCATCATCGCCGTCGTGGACACCTCCACGGTCAAGGGACTGCGCGACAGCGCCATGCTCGAAGTGCTCTATTCGTGCGGGCTGCGGGTCTCGGAACTCACGTCGCTCAGGATGCAGGACCTTTTTTTCGGGGAGGGTTACATCCGCGTGATCGGCAAAGGCGATAAACAACGACTCGTGCCGATCAGTTCGACGGCGCGCGACCGCATCCAGCTCTACCTCGAAGAGCGGCGGAGCGCCCGGACGGGCGAAGAGATCGTTTTCCTGAACAACCGCGGAGGACAACTCACGCGGGTGATGGTTTTCACGATCCTCAAACAGGCCGCCCGGCGGGCCGGAATCGAGAAAAGCATCAGCCCCCATACCTTCCGCCACTCGTTCGCGACACACCTGCTGGAAGGCGGCGCAAGCATCCGCCAGGTGCAGGAAATGCTGGGCCACGAGAGCATCCTCACCACCGAAATATACACCCACCTCGACCAGGAACACCTGCGGCGTACGGTCGAAGAGCACCTGCCGATTTAACGCGCATCACAGCCACAGTCCTTATTGTGCCGTCCGTCCGGAGCGTACGCCATTCGGCCTCCCTGAGCGAGGCCGGGGAGGGGTCGGATTCACAGATGCGGCCATCGGCCGCGAACAGGGTGGCGGAGCAAGAGAAGCAGCCGAAAATCAACCGAGATTCCCCGGAATAATCAGATTTTCCGAATCTGCGACTGCGGAGTAAGCCGCAGCGATTCGTAGTCGAGTCCCGAGATGACGACCAGCACCCCGCCCGGTGTCACGACCTGCGGAAGCAGTTCGGAAAGCGGGGCGGCGGCAGTGCGCATTTCCTCGAAAGCCGCGCGGTAGTCGGCGGGAAAACCGGGAACGAGCAGCCCCGCATAGAACTCCGTAGCGGCGAGGCGGTCGGGCTCGGGACAGCTTTCGGCCCGGAGCACACGACCGTCGGGCCCGAGCGTCAGAAGCGGATGCCGGACAAGGCCCTGCGGGGTCCACAACAGGTTAGAGGCTATCCTTCGGGACGGCTGCTGCACGGAGGAAGTCATCGGCGAAAATCCGGATATCGAGCTGCTTTTCGTAGAGTTTTTCGACGGCCTTACGGGTCGGGGGAGTGTAGTCCACCTTCAGGTCGGTGACCGTCACGGAAGGCCGCTCGGGTTTGCCGTTGAAGGTCAAAAAGTCGATACGCAGGCGGCGGTGCGTCGTGTCGGTCGTAAACCGGCGCGAAAAGGTCTCCTCACGGTTACGGCGCAGGGTCGTGGTGTAGACGTTGGTGCGCGAGCTGTCACGCAGTTCGAGCCAGACGGAGCCTTTCAGGCCGCGCTGGTTGCGGTCGAGCGAATCGACAAGGTATTTGAGCGAGAGGTTATACTCGCCCGGCTCGACATCGAGCGAAAAGCTCAGGCGGGCCGTATCGCGCAGCGACGCGACGCGGATAAGCGAATCGGCCAGCACCGTGCGCGTAAAGGTGCGGCGGGCGACGTTGTCGATCGTATCGAGGACGGCGACCTCCTGGTTATAGATTTTCCCCTCCTTTTCGAGCATCTCGATGGCACGCTCGACCACGTCGCCCAGGCGGGCACTCTTGCGCTTCGAAAAGTTGCCGATGGTGTAGTGCACATCGTCGGTCGTATAGCCGTAACGGGCAAAGATCGGCTCGTAGATGCGCAGCGAGTCGGTTCGCACGTTCTCACTGCCGATATAGGCATTGGTGAGGAACGCATCGTGGAAAATCTGCGCCAGTTTGTCGTCGGGAATGATCTTGTGGCGGGCGCAGGCGGCAAGCAGCAGCACCAGAGCCGCGGAAGCCGTTATACGGAGGAGTCGTTTCATAATCGGGAGGTATTTTTAATCATGCTGCGAACGGTGATATTCGACAGGACGGCGGCGACGGCGGCAAAAGCGGCGACGACAGCCACGAGGTCGGCAAAACGGAATTCGACGGGATAGCTCTTCGTGAGGAAGGTTTCGGCGGGAATCTCGATCAGCCCGAAATACTGCTGCAAGAGGGTCATACCGACGCCGAGAACGATTCCGGCGACGGCGCCGAGGCCGCAGATCAAAAAACCTTCGGAGCGGAACACGGCGCGTACAAGGCCCGTATCGGCCCCCAGGGCGCGGAGCGTGGAGATGTCGCCGCGTTTCTCGACGATCAGCATGGCCAGCGCCCCCACCACCGAGAACGAGGCGATGACGAGCACCAGCAGGGCGATGAAGAAGATGCCCCACTTCTCGTAGGTCATGATGCGGTAGAACGAAGCCCGCAGTTCGTCGCGCGTGCGGACCCGGAATTCGTCGCCTGCGGTCTCCGCAACGGCCTTGCGGACCGCCGCGGCGTCGGCTCCGGGAGCAAGGCGCACGACGAGCGCCGAGGCGCGGCCCGGATAGCCGAACAACTCCTGCGCCAGCCGCAGCGAAGCCAGTACGTAAGTGCGTTCGGTTTCGAGGTCGAGCGTATAGACCCCGCCCACGGGTTCGGTACGGCGCGTATAGTTTTCGAGCGGCAGCAGCGACGAAAACGATCCCCGCCGCACGGCGTAGAGCGTGACATCGGCGTCGGCCAGCGAGCGGATGCCCAGCATCCACGCCATCGACTGCCCGACGACCAACTGTTCCAGGTCGCCCAGCCGTACGCGCCACTCCCCGGCGGACACGGCATCGCCGAGGGGAAAGACCTCGCCATAGGCATCGTCGACGCCCCGGATCGTAGCCGTGGCCTGGCGCCCTCCGTGTTCCAGCAGGGCGCTCTGCTCCAGGGCGAACGACAACGCGCCGACACCCGGGATGCGCGCGAGGGCCACGGTATCGAGGTCGCCCTGCGCAAAGGTCTGGCCCTGCCGCGGGGCGATCGTCAGGTCGGCGTCGAAAGCCGAGTACATCGACTTGACGAGCGACTCGAAGCCGTTGAAAACCGACAGCAGGATGATCATGGCCGCAACAGGCATCGCAATGGCCGCGACGCTCAGCCCCGAGATCAGGTTGACGACCGACCGGGACTGGGACGAAAAGAGGTAGCGACGGGCAAAAAGCTGCGGCAGCATGGCGGACAAAGAGTTAAGCCGAGAACCCGGGAGTTCCCGGCAGGGCGGGGGTTACGGCACGGGAAAACGCACCGCGGCAGTTGCGGAGCAGGCCTGCAAACACGGCGGCATGCCGCGCATTACAGCAGCAAACGCCGCAGCGGCGAGTCTTTCGCCCCGGATTATTCATTCTTCAGTGCCTTGTCGATATTCTCGATATATTCGAGCGAATCGTCGAGGTAGAACTGGATTTCGGGGACGTTCTTCAACTGGTTGCGGATACGCTGGCCCAAAGCGCGGCGGATGAACCAGTTCTGGTGTTCGAGCCGGTTCATCACCTCGCCGCTCTCTTCGAACGGGAAGATGCTGACATAGATTTTGGCATAGCTGAAATCGGGAGATATACGCACGGCGGTGACCGTTACGAGCGAACCACGCACGATCGGAGCGCCTTCCTTCTGGAAGATGTCGGCGATATCCTTCTGGATCTGCTTGGTGATTTTCTGCTGGCGGGTAGTTTCCATAAACTTGCTGTTTTTACAACCCGAATTTGAAGACCTCGCGGTTCTTCTCCTTCTTGGGTCTTGGTTTCCAGGACTCGAAGCCCTGTTTGTTGAAGCGGTAGTTCAACCCCACGGAGATCATGAGGTTATCGAGCGGCGAACGCATCGGAGAGACCCAGAAGGGGTTTTCCGATCCGTCGCTGTTGTTGTCGTAGTATTTGTTGCGGTTGCGGACGATGTCCGAATAGCCGAAGGAGTAACGCACGCGGAAGTTCAGTTCGAAACGGCGGATCAGGAAGGCGATACCGCCGCCGCCAGCCAGTCCGTAGCCCCAGCGGTTGTCGCGCGCGAGTTTGAACGGGTAGTCGCCCTTCCAGTCGGCGGCGCCGCTGTCCCGGGCCTGCTCGTTTTCGTAGGTGGACGAGAGGTTGTAGGAGAACGTCGCAGCGGCTTCGAGGTAGATGCGGACATGGTTGCGCAGCATGTAGAAGTGCGGCTGCCAGACAATCGGCAGCACGATGGAATTGATATGCCGCGTATAGTAGATGTAGTCTTTCTTCTCCTCAACCAGCGACGCGTTGGGCGCAAACGAGAAGCCCTGCTGCTGGAACTCCAGGTCGATGCCGAAGCCTCCCACGAAGCGCTGCTTGCCGTAGTAGCGCCACGAGACGCCGCCGCTGTAAAGCCCCCAGATCGCCCGCATCTCCTGCTTGGGCTGGAAGCGGCCGTTGCCCATGCCGTAGCCCACCGTAAAGCCGAGCGTATGCTGCGCCGAAGCCCCCTGCCACGCGACGAGGGCGGCAAGGGCGAAGAGCGCGGTTCGGATATGTCGTTTCATCGTCATCTTACCTGAAATTATTGAACATGCTGCCGGCCGAGTTGAAGTTGCTGTTGTTGCTGTTGTTGTTCTGCTGCTGCCGGTCGCGTTCCTGGTCCTTCTTCGGACCCTCCTTGGCGCGTTTCTCCGCCTCGCGGCGCAGGCGCTGCGACTCGCGTTCGTCCAGAAGGCGCGAGAGCGACTGCATCGTAACCGGTGCGAAAATGCGGTTCATGTCCATCGAGAATTCGATCTCCCAGTTGGTCTTCGTGGCGAAGGTGTCTTCGCCCTGTTCGTTGGCATAGATCTCGGCCCGCTCGGGCTGGAGGCGCTCGACCACGTTGCCCGCGTCCCACTTGCCGTTGCCGTTGCGGTCCTCGATGACGCGGAACTTGATCTCGCCCGCAGGAACGAAGTTGAAACGGACATCGCCCGTAGACACGTCGCACTTCTCCTGCTTGAGCGCGTTGTTGCCGTCGAGCAGTTGGACGATATACTTCGTACCGTCGTCGCGCCCTTTGACGTGGATGATCACCGTGGCGAACTTCTCAGGGTCGAGGACCGTATACTTACCAATGATCGAATCGTTGGAAAGGCCCGCGACATCGGTGATGGCCCCCTCGGGGATAGTCAGCGTATACTGTCCGCCCAGTTTCCACGGGGCGCGGACCTGCCAGCGGCGCAGCAACCCCGTATCACGCACCATGCGCACCGGGATGTCCTCGATCGAATTGTCTTCGAGCACGCGCGTCAGCAGCAGTTTCGCCGAGTCGAGCTTTACGAGCGGATAGTCGAAATCGACCGTGAGGTGGTTCTCGGGATTGATCTCGCCCGAAGTGGGCATCTTGAAGGCGAAAGGATTCTCCTTCTTGGGCTCCACCCACTCCTCGCCCGCGGCCTCGGCCTTGCGGCGGTCGCGTTCGAGCTTCTCGCGTTCGCGCTCCTGCTCCTTGGTCTCGATCAGCCGCCATGCGAGTTTCAGCGGTTCGGTGACCTCCTGCAACTGGTTGACCGTATCGTGCTTGAAATAGGTGATTTCACCCTTGATCGTATCGGGAAGCGAAGAAGAGGGCATGTTGAACCACAGGGCGATCGTGTCGCGGCCCACGGTCTGCGGATCGACGATCACCCGGTCGGCGGGAATGCTGTCGAAGCGGAGTTTCACGATTTTGGGCTGCGCGGCAGCGAAGTAGAGCATTCCCTTGTGCTGCAAAGGCCGTTCGGACTGCGAAAGCAACTGGCGGCGGAACGCCTTGTCGGTGAACATGCGGAAATAAAGCTGCGGATCGGCCGTCACATACTGGCGGATCGAGTCGTACCAAACGGCGAAATCGGGCATCTCGGCGGGGTTGTAGGTCCCTTCGAGGAAACCCACCTGGTCGCTGCCCGGCTCGTACATCTGGTTGTCGTTCTTATCCTGGACGGCATAGACGCGGTAGGGAATCGGCTTGAGGTTCTGGGCAATGAAGATACCGTTGTTCTCGGCGCGGGCGATTGCGGCGGGTTTGTACTTGAAAATCGTGGAGTCGTACCCGGCGACATTCTCGACCGAATCGGCCGGGAAGAACCAGATGAACGACTTCGAAACGGAGTCGGCCTTGTAACTGTCAGCCGTATAGCCCGAAAGGACCATCGAGTCGATCTCGGGCCCCGTCGAGAAAACATAGCGCATCGAGTAGAGCGGGTTGCCCTCGTTGTTGTCGCGCACGGCGCTGCCGAAATTGAGCGAATAGGTCGTATTCGGGGCCAGCGTATCGCGCAACTGGACGACGATGCCCCGGCCGCGCAGGGTGATGAGCGGTTTTTTCTTCATCGCCGGCGAAGTGAAGAACTCCTTCTGCTGGTCCTTGAGTTGGACGAACTCGTCGAATTCGATGTAAATCTTCCCGTGGCCGACCGTCGGGCGGTTGGTCGAGAAGTTGTCGGGCGTCATGTTCAGGATGACGGGAGGCAGCGAGTCGCGGGGACCGCCCGTAGGGGTCATCATGCTCGCACAGCGGCTCAGGAAGGCCGACGCAAAGAGCAGCGCCACCGCGAGGCGCAGCATGTTAAGCATATTTCGCGGAGTATTCATCGGCGTCGGGATTGTGTTTGAGTGTCCGTTCCGGGGGCGTGCGCCGGATTGACGACGCGCCAGCCGTCCTCGACATAGATCCACGCGGCATGCCACGGGCGGAAGACGACGGGAAGCATCACCGATTCGCCGTCGAGGTCGACCTCCTGCTTCGAATAGGCATAGAGGCGGTTGGTGCGGTCGACAACGACCACCATCAGGGTCTGGGCCGACACTTTCATCTTATAGAGCGTCGAGTTGTCCTCCTTGTAAGCCGTAAAGTTAGGATTCGTACGCGTGAACGAATCGTCGCTCTTCGACGTGATCTTTCCGGCGACGGCATCGTCGTAGGAAGCAATGTACCACGCCGTGGTATCGGCGGCGAAGGCATAGGCCTTCAGGCTGGAAATTTCAGCCGTGGGGCCACCCTCCTCGGCCTGGACCGAGGGGTCGATAAGGCAGTCGAGGTAGGTGGGAGGCGTATAGAATTCGTTGTAGAAACTCCAGTTGCCGTCCTTGTAGGAAAAGCCCTCCTTCCAGGCCTTGAAGACCAGCGAGACATAGAGGTTGGGGAGGTTTTCGCCCAGTTCCTGCTGCGTATAGGCGTAAATCCGATGCGTCGGATCGACGGCGAGGATCATTTGCGTAGGACTCGAAAGCGGCATCTGCACCCAGCCTACCGTCCCTTCCTGCACATAGGGCTCGGCCGTGGCGAGCGGAGTGGAAATCTGATCGGCAGGATTGTCCTTGAGCGAAATGACGCCGTTGAGCGCATCCTCGTAGGAGGCCACGGTATAGAAGGCCGTATCGGCGGAGAAAGCGTAGGCTTTCAGCCCTTCGAACGGCAGGCTCGGGTCGCCCGACAGTTCCTGCGCGAGGGGCTTGAGGATGTAGTTCGTCTTATACGACACGTCCTTGAAGCACCCCGCCGTCACCGCGGCGGCAGCCAGAAGCAATATGATTCGTTTTGCGTTCATACCCGTCTATTTGTTTCGGAGCGCATCCAGCATCTCGCCGACGGTGACACCCGTCACGGGATGCTGCCGCTGGCGCATAATCTCGCAGAGCGGCGTCAGGGCAAACTCCCGCTCGGCAAGCAGCGGATGGGGAACCGAGAGGCGTTCGTCGTCGATCACTTCGTCGTCGTAGAAAATGATGTCGATGTCGATCGGCCGCGAACAGTACGCAGCGCCCGAAGAGGCCTTCTCGATTAGCTCGGCGGCGCGGTTGCGGCCCAGTTCGCGCTCGATCTGCTGGCAGGCGTCGAGCACTTCGAGCGGCGTGAGGTCGGTGGAGACCTCCAGCGCCTGGTTTGAAAAATGCTCCGCGGCCGGGAATCCCCACGGCTCGCTCTCGTAACGGTGCGAACAGCGCAGCACGGCTCCCACACGGGAGTTGATCAACTGCTGTGCCGTTTGCAGGGTTCGTTTCACATCGCCCTGGTTGCCGCCTAAAAGAAGTGCCACACGTGCCATAAATTACAAACGTTTTATCATCTTGCTCACCGAGAGGGCAAAATGGGTAAATACGATCGTCGGATTGCCGTTCTGCGCAATTTGCGCGGCGGCACTCTCGATCTCGGCGATCAGCGGCTCGATATTCTGCGAGCCGACGAAAGGGGCGAATTTCGAACAGAAAGCCAGCTCCTCGCCCCAGAGGTAGCTGACCTCGCGGATGCCGGCGTGGAGCATGAAGCTCTCGCGCAAAAGCCGCGCCGCATCGCGCAGGAACGCCCGCTGCTGTTCGCGGGTGAGCTGCGCGGCATCCTCGGCCCAGGTGACCAGTTCGAGGTGCTTATCGTTATAGCTCAGGCGCATCAGACCGCAGAAAAGATCGAAATGCTCCTTGCGGAGCGCATCGCTCTCACCCGCAACCAGGTGGCCCAGTTCCAGCAGGTCGCCCCCCGCCAGGCGCGCCATATTACGGGCCTGCAACGGATCGGTCACGCCCCGTTCACGCGCCACACGTTCCAGCACGTCGGGTGCGATGCGGGGCACGGCCACCTCCTGCGTCCGCGAAATGATCGTCGGCAGCAGGCGGTCGGGGTGCTCCGAGACCAGGATGAAAAGCGTACGGTCCCACGGCTCCTCGAGGATTTTAAGTATCTTGTTCGCCGCCTCCTCGTTCATCGCCTCCGGAAGCCAGATCAGCATGGTCTTATAATCGGCCTCGAAACTCTTGAACGACAACTTGCGGATAATCTCGTCGGCCTCGCGGGCCGCGATCATGCCTTTGAGCGTCTTGCCCAGGTCGAGGCGGTCGTACCAGTCCTGCGGCGAAAAGTACCCGCCGCGCTCGCCGAACAAAGCCCGGAACAGCGGCAGGAATTCGTCGCTGCGCATCACTTCGCCCGATTTCTTGCCCTGCTTGTTAACCGGGAAGACCAAATGCAGGTCGGGGTGCGCCAGCGCCGCGATCTGCTTGCAGTCGGGGCATTCGCCGCACGAGTCGCCGTCGCGGCGATGGCGGCAGCAGAGGTACTGGATGTAGGCCACGGCCAAAGCCAGCGCCCCGGAACCCGCCGTGCCCGTGAAGAGCTGGGCATGGCTCACACGCCCGGCGTCGACCGACTGCGTCAAGTGCCGTTTCAAATCCTCCTGTCCCGTTATGTCCGCAAAACGCATCTTATTTCCTGTTTTTCAACCGGCAGGCTGTCTGCACACCGGCGATTGTCAATAATCCCGCAAAAACCAGTGCGAGGATGACGGTACGCGCCGTACCCCGTTCCATCTGGAGGGCGGCGACTCCGCCGAGGAAAAGCGCGAAACTCACGCCCATCACCACGATTTTTCCGGTCGATTTCTTCATTTCCGTCTATTTTTCCACCACCTCGGCGCTGAGTATCCGTACGTCTTCCAGCGGCCGGCCGGCCGGATCGGTCTCGACGCCCTGGATAGCTTCGACGACCTCCAGCCCTTCGGTCACACGGCCGAAGACAGTATATTGTCCGTCGAGGAACGGCGTGCCGCCTATGGTTTTATAGAGTGCACGCAGCGAGTCGGGGATTACGATTCGGCCGTCGGTGGCCGCCGAAATCCGCTCCTGCATTCTATCGATCACCTCGTCCTCGAAAGTATTGCCCCAAACGATATAGAACTGACTTCCGGAGGATTTCCGGTCGGGGTTCATCTCATCGGGCGTCCGGGCCGCAGCCAATGCACCGCGCGTATGCGCCAACGCCGGGTAGACGATTTCGGCCGGAATCAGGTAGCCTGCATCGGCCTCGCCGAGCATTTTGCCCGCCGGAGCCCGGCGCGAAGCGGGATCGCCGGCCTGGATCATAAAATCGGCGATCACACGGTGGAAAAGGACCGAATCGAAAAATCCTTCGCGGGTCAGTTTCAGGAAATTGTCCCGGTGAAGGGGCGTACGGCTATCGAGTTCGATACGGATGTCGCCCGCCGTGGTATGCAGCAACACCTCGGCGGAGCCAGTCGGGCGGGGTTGGCCGCAGGCGGCGAGGAGCAGGACGGCCGTGGCCGCGGCTGCAATTCGGGGAAAAAGTCGTTTCTGCATACTCCAATTCAATTTTACCGGTGCAGGAATGCGCGCAGCATCGCCCCCAGGTCGATCCGCTCGCGGCGGACGAGGTAGGCGGCATACAACGCAAAAAGCACTATATTAAACGCATAGCTTACAAACATATTGTCCGCAAAGGCGGTCAAGGCCTCGCAGGCGGCAAAAACCACGAGCGCCACACCGACATACTCGCCGATATGCCGCCAGTCGTAGGGCGTCGGGTAGTAGCGGCGATTGAGCCACCAACTGACAGCGACCATGACCGATTCGCTCGCCAGGCGTGCCCAGGCAGCCCCGTAGTAGCCCCACAGCGGAATCAGCCAGAAACCGAAAACGGTGATGGCGACAAGTCCCGCACCCGTAACGACGATGGCCAGCGAAGTCCGTTCCTCGCGTTTGTACCAGAACGAAAGGTTGAGCCAGACGCCCGTCAGCACGTTCGCCCCGAGCACCACCGGGAGGATGAAGATGCCTTCGCGGAAGTCCCGGCCCACGATCAGCGCGAAGAGGTCGCGGAACAGCGCGATGCCGAGGAAGATCACCATCGAGGCCATAACGTAGTACTTCAACGCCGCGGCGTTCATCTGCACGAAATCCGATTTCTTGAAATTCGAGAGGAAGAACGGCTCGGCGGCAAGGCGGTACATCTGGTAGAAAAGCATCATCACCACGGCGATCTTGGTGATGGCGCCGTAGATACCCACCTGCGCCATAGCGCCCTCCGGAACGAGGTATTTGATCAGTTGACGGTCGATGAACTCGTTGGCCGTGCCGGCAAGTCCGCCTACCAGGAGCGGTAGCGAATAAACAAAGATTGCGGCGAGCAGCGCCCAATTGATCTTCGGGACCGTGCGGTCGACGGTGGCCAGGATCGCCAGCCACGTTACGGCGCTGGCAATGAAGTTGGCGACGAAGACCCATCCCACACCGAACTCCGTAGCGAAAAGCCCCGCGGCGCCGAACCCGAAGGCCAGCACCACGTTCAGAACCACGTTGAAGGCCTTCAGTCCCACGAAAGTCATGGCACGGCCCTGTTCGCGCAGCCGCGAGAAGGGAATGCAGGCCCAAACGTCGAAAAGGATGATCAGGCCGACCCAGACGACATATTCGGGGTGTGCAACATAGGCCTCGCCCATCATGCGGGCAATGCCGTCGCAGAAAAAGGCCATTGCAAGGAAGAACACCGCCGCCGCGAGCGAGGTGACACCCCACGTCGTGGCAAAAAGCCGCCGTTTGGCCGCCTTCACATCGCCGCCCGCCGCCTCGGCCTTGGCCGAAAAACGGAAATAGCTCGACTCCATGCCCATCGTCAGGAGCGTGAGAGCCAGCGGAATAAGGGCATAGATGTCGGTAACGATACCATAGGTCTCCTGCCCGAAAACACGGGTATAGTAAGGCGTGAGCAGGTAGCTCAGGAACCTTACTACGATGGTGCTGATGCCGTAGACGGCAGTTTGTTTGGCCAGTTTTTCGAGCATAACGGAGGCTTGTAGCCTGCAAAGATAGCGCAAGGCGAGGGCAGAACCAAGTTTTACGAGGATTTGCCGAGGCGCAGCCTATCCAAGCCGGGCTTTATGCCCGGCAAAGATACAAATTTTAGCCGGAAACCCCGCATAGTTTCTCCTTCTTTCAAAGAAAGAAGAGAAAGCAGACCAAACCTTTTTCCGTCTGCCGGGAAAAAACCCGGCCTCTTCCGGAAAACCTTACCGCGACGCTGCGAGCGACGAGGGCGTAACGCCCCGCGAATCGCGGGCCCAGTCGCCGCGGGCACGCAGCACCTGCTCGACGATGTCGCGCACGGCCCCTTCACCGCCCCGGAACTCGGAGACGTAGCGCGACGCCTCGATCACCTCTGCCGCGGCGTCTGCCGGGCAGACCGGAAGGCCCACTTCGCGCATACACTCCAGGTCGGGGATATCGTCGCCCATGTAGAGCACGTTGGCCGGATCGAGTCCCTGGCCGGCCATGTATTCGCGGATGGCTGCGATCTTGTCCATGCAGTCGACGTAGAAATGCTCGATGCCGAGCATCCGGAGGCGGTTTTCGAGCGTCCGGCCCCGGCCGCCGGTGATGATACAGACCTTATAGCCGATTTTGATCGCATAGGCCAGCGCATAACCGTCCTTGGCATTGTAGCGGCGGATGAAATCGCCGTCGAGCGTGGGGATGATGCCCCCGTCGGTCATCACGCCGTCGACATCGAAAACGAAGGCTTCACAGCGCGCTATATCTTCTTTGAAGTTTCCCATATACTTTGACTTATCGTAGAATAAATGTTTTTCAAACGAAGGTCGAACGACAGCAGGTCGCAGTGGAGGGCTTTGGTCGCAAAGTCGTTGCGTACGGCGGGCCCCGTCTGCACGTCGAGCGGCGAACGGGCGTCGCAGGCCTTGGCCGCAGTCTCGGCGATCAGCGGCTTCAGCACATCGAAATCGAGCCCTGCACTGCGGACGATGCGTTCGCCCACGGCATACATGTGATTGGCGAAGTTGCAGGCGAAAACCGCTGCGAGATGGACTTTTACGCGCTGTGCGGAGGTGGCCCAGACGACCGTTCCGGAGAGTTTCCGGGCGAACTCCTCCAGTTCGGGCCGCAAATCGGAAGAGGCTGTTTCGAGGAAGACCGGAATGACCGAGAAGTCCACTTCACGGCCTTTGGTGAAGGTCTGCATCGGGTAGAAAACCGCCCGGCGGGCAAATTTCGCAGGAATAGCCGCGAGGGGCACGCTGCCGGCGGTGTGGGCCACGACGGCGCCTTCGGGGATCGGAAGCGTCGCAGCCACGTGTTCCACGGCCTTGTCGCTGACGGCGATGATGTAGATGTCCGCCTCCTTGCAAAGCATCTCGGGATGCGTCGCCCAGTCAGTCGCAGACTGTTCCGCAACAATGCGCGCCCGTTCGGGATTGCGGGCGAAAATCTGCACGAGTTCCAGGTCGCTCTTGGCGACGGCACGGGCCAGCGCTTCCGCGAGGTTTCCGCTGCCGATGATGACGAGGCGTTTCATAGGCTCTTCCTGTTTGGGTTTTACAGCAAGTCCACCAGCCGCACGTTGTCCTGCGATTTGCGGGCGGATTCTTTCAGCATTTCCAGTTCGCGGTCGACACGTGCGAGTTCGGGCGTCTGCCCGAGGTCGAATGTGGTTTGCCCCGAGTGCTCGACCGCTTCCAGTACACCGTAGACGGTCATCGAAGCAATGTCATGCGCCGGGGTGAATCCCATTTCACGCTCGCCGTCGCCGCTGCGCACGGCGATCAACTGCCCGGCCTGCACCAGTTGGAACAGCACGTCGTTGACGATACGCGTGGGCAGGCCGAGCCGTTCGCGGATTTCGTCCGCAGGCATCGTACCACCCTCATTGCGAAAATGCCGCACGACGGAGAGCATCACCGCGAGCAGCACTTTGCGGCGCTGGTCGTAGCTGATCAAGAGCGACTCGCGCTCCTCACCGAAACGTGCGATATTCTGGTAGGCGAACGACAACTCGCCGCCGAAAAGGAGTATCTCCCACGAGGTCTGCATCCAGATCAGAAACAGCGGCAGTGCCGCGAAACTGCCGTAGATGGCGTTGTACGAGGTCATCCACCGCTGGACGTAGACATATCCCCACTGGAACAGCAGGAAGATCGTCCCGGCGACGATACCGGCCATCAGCGCACTCCCGAAGCGCACTTTGGCGTTGGGGATGATGATGTAGAGGAAGGTGAACATCACCCAGATGACGAACATCGAAGCGAGGTGCGACAGCAGGCTGAAATACCAACTGTCGTCGAATCCGAGCAGTTCCTCGGCGTAGTTGCCCACGGCATTGGCTACGATCCAAAGGATCGGGACGATCATCACCACGGCGATATAGTCGGTCCACTGGCGGGTAATGCTGCGTTCGACTTTGACTTCCCAGATGTTGTTGAAAGCGCTTTCGATCGACCCGAAAACCCGGATCACGGCCCAGAAAAGCATCACGAGGGCCACGGCGGCAACCACGCCGCCCTGCGTGCGGACCAGGGCGTTTTCGGCGAACTGGACCACGTAGTCCACGATGTCCGGGTTCTGGGGGAAAAGGGCGTAAAGGTTCTGGACCAGTCCGTCGGCCAGCCCGAAGCCCTTCACGACGGCGAAGACCACGGCGACGATCGGAACGAGCGACATCAGCGTATAGAAGGTGAGTGCCGCCGAGCGGACGATGGTTCCGTGCTCGAGCAGGCCGCGGGCGGTATAAAACAACAGCCTGTATTGCTGGACGAGCCACCGGACGACGGGGTTGCGCCATTCGGTGACATCGCGCCGGAAAATCGTGTCGGTGAAGTATGTAAGGAATTCGCTGAGCTTCATAAACCGCAGGCTTCAAGTTGCATACGCAAATGTAGTCATTTAAACCGTATAACCCAAAAATCGTTCCCTATTTTCGTGAACGCCAGCCGCAAGTCGGCTCCGGGATGTAATCCGAGGCGGCGCATCAACTCTTCGGCGGCGAGCGGAAAGTCGCGCTTGAGCACCTCCGCACCGCAGCCTTTCAGTTCACGCTTCAGCCGCTTGGGGTCGTAAGGTTCGATGCTTTCGACGGCAAAGACCCGGCCCAGCACGCCCTGCGGCTCCTCTGCGGCGAATCCGTAACCGTTTTCGCTCCACATATCGGCCCTGCCCGACAGGTGCAGCCGCGCAAGGCGGGCTTTCTGCAACGCCACGTCCGGCGCAACGAGCCAACGGTAACGCGCCGGATCGAACGGCCCCGGAAGAGAGACGGTCTGGCCGGGGTTCGCCGAAAAACTGCCGCACCCGAGGGCGGTAGCAGTGACCGAGGGACCCGAACCGTCGGCATAAATCAGCACTTCTTTGCACTCGTCGCCCAGCGACAACACCTCC
The DNA here is from genome assembly GCF_018362775.1 of Alistipes montrealensis. Lineage (GTDB taxonomy): Bacteria > Bacteroidota > Bacteroidia > Bacteroidales > Rikenellaceae > Alistipes > Alistipes montrealensis. Next base: position 525,233 of record NZ_JAGYXY010000002.1, on the reverse strand, counting down.
ACACGGCTGTCGGGAAAGAGCCTGAGGGCCTCGTCCACATCGAACAGCGGAGAATTTTTGACACACAAACGCCCCGAAATCCGGTCGATACGGGGTTTCAGGGCGATAATGTCGGGCGAACAGTCTTCCAGGCGCACCAGTTTGCGGCCTTCGGCCGAACGGCGGTCAGGGTCGGCGTAGACCCAGTCGAAACACAGGCCGTCGCGTTGCAGGTACTCTTCGGCGGAGGTGTTTACGACCTCGATATTCGCGGCGCCGAGCCTCGAAAAATTCTCCGCGGCCACGCGGGCAAGCATTTCGTTGCGTTCGAGCGTCACCACACGGCGGAAGCGGCGGCTCAGGAAATAGGCATCGACACCCAGCCCGCAGGTGAGGTCCAGCACACTGTCGCCCGCAATCCGCTTATGGGCGGCACATGCTTCGCTCGACGCCTGTTCGAAAGCCAGCGGCGGGAAAATGCACTGCGCCGCGGCGTACGAGGGAAGTTTCCGGGCGGCCCGTGCGAGGTATTTGACCTGCGTAGCTACGATCCGGGCATGGGGAACGGCGCGGTCCATCGCCACTTCCAACGGGTCGCGGCCCCGTGCGGCGGCAATAGCGCGCTGCACTTCGTCCGTAAGCAGGAGGGAGTATTCTTCGGGAGTAATCACATCCGCAAAGGTAGGCTTTTTTTCGGTTCGGTGCTCCACACCGCGACGGTTGCAAGTGCGAAAACGGCATAAACAGCCGCCGTCTGCCACCCGCCAAGGGTGTGGTCGGCAGCACCTCCGGGCAACGAAGCGGTCAAACAGGCCAGCGCATTGATCCACCCGGCGGCAGTTCCCGTGACAAACCCGAATACGGGCGCGAGGATTCCGACGGGCAGGAGCATCCACAACGCGCCGCCGCACACCACGACCCCGGCCAGCGCAATGGCCAGCGGATTGACCGCCAGTCCGGCCAGCGGCACGACACCGAAGGTGTGCGAGACGAGCGGCGCCGTGGCGAGCGTGGCCGCCAGGCCGATCAGGTAGGCGTCGATCACGACGTTCAGCGCCTTCCACCGGGTGCGGCAGCGGCGGCAGAGCGGCACGCCCCAGGCGAGAATAGCCGCCACGGCAATGAACGAAAGTTGGAAGCTGATGTCTCCCAGCCAGTTGGGATTCCAGACCAGCATGCCGAATCCGGCCGCGGCCAGGGCATTCAGTCCGACGTATTCCGACGCCGAGGCCAATGCTGCCTGCAACACGGTGCACATCACGGCGGCCCGGACGGCGCTGGGCGGAAATCCCGCCGCCGCGACGAAGAGCCACACGGCCCCCGCCGCCAGCACATTGCGCAGGAGATGTCCCCGCCGGAGCAGGGGCAGCCACCACAGCGCAAGGTTTACCAACACGAAAACGATCCCTGTATGCAGGCCCGATACGGCCAGCAGGTGCGACAACCCGCTCCGGGAGTACGCCGCACGGAGTTCGGGCGTAATGCCCCGCCGCTCGCCCGCCGCCATGGCCTCGACGACCGCCGCGGCCTGCGGCTCCATCGGCAGCCGGGAGAGCCGTTCGACAGCCGCCCGGTGCAGGCCCGCGTGCCGCCCCGGCAGCCGTTCGAGAATCGTCTGTTCCGCGATCCACAGGGTTCCGGCATACCCCCGCCGCTCCATGAGCAGGCGGTAGCTCTCCGCCCCGCCCCGCAGCGGCCTCACCGTACCCCGGCAGCGGATACGTTCCCCGGGGTGTAACTCCGTCAGCGAATCGGCATAAAGCCTGATACGGGCGTCCGAGGCATGCCAATGCCCGTCCACAGGACTGCGCCATGCGGCGACCGACGCATCGGCGGAGAGGTAACGCCCCCGGTCGGCAGGAAATCCCTCGACCTCGATTTCATAGGCCGTATGCACGCCGCGCGGGACAGTGGGCTCGGGCACGCGAAGCTGCGCCGCGGCAAATCCCGCCGTGACGATCATCGCCGCCGTGGCGGCCGACGAGCGCAGCAACAGCGCCACGAGCCCCGCCGATACGAAAGCCCCTGCGAGAAACCACAGGGGCAATACATAGCGGCCAGCCAGGGCGATTCCCGCGGCGAAAGGCACGAGAATCCTGAGCATCGGCATGCGGTCGAGCCGCGCGAACAGGCGGGAAATCTTCATCCGGATAGTCTATCGAGCCGTAAAGATAGCAAAATCAGCCGATAAACAGCGCCCAGCCGCGCCCGATTTCGTCCCGGTCCGCTACGACACCGTTTTCCACGCGGGAAATGGCAGCAGCAAGGGGAATCATCGTCGCCGGATCCAACGTATCGACCGGTTCGTCGGGCCCGATGCCCGTATCGGCGGTCACGGCGCGGATGTAGGCTTCGGTGTGGTTCTCCGACGGCGGAGCCCATCGGGAAATCATTCCGCGGACAGTCCGCAGTCCATGACGAATCCGGTAAGTGTGCAGCAGCATGAAGACAGCCCGGTAGCCCCATGCGAGGGATTCGAACTGCTTGAAGGCCGGATCGCGCGAAGGCCACACCTCGCCTTTGTAGCGGACCTTCGACTGCCGGATATTCCCCGGATTACGGTTTTTTAATCCTCTTGCCATATTTTGTTTTTTAGCGGTAAAAAACCGTTTCCTCCTTGCAACTCGGCAGAGGTTGCAAGCAACCTTTGCTCTCGCCAGCTGCGTCGGTTACAGTTCACCAACCCCCTACTCATCGCCTGCCTCCTTCCGGATACGGCGGCGCACATAACGGCGCAGCCAGCGGAACAACGGGGCGTCGGAAAGTTGTGCGGCGTTTTCGAGAAACGACCACAGCTCCACGCCGCAGGTGAATCCCGTGAGGAGCCGGGCCAGGTTCAACGGCATGAAATCCAGGACGCAACTGTCGATCAGCCACGCCATCGAGATCGCCGTGACCGCAAGCGTGAGTTTGAGCACCGTGCGCCAGGCCTTGCAACTCTCGAAATACCAAGCGCGCCCTTCGCGGAGGGCCGCGGCGCGGTCGGCGGCCACCCCCGAAAGGAAGTCGACGCCGATGAAGACGACGGTCGTGGCCACCAGCGGCCCGATCGGCGCGAACAGCGCGGCAATCCCTGCCGCCGCGCCGCTAACGAACCTGAACAAAGCCTCCATCGGTCGTACAGCGGTTGAAGATGTCTTTTTCGGGGTCGTATTCCGGGAACTCCGTCCCATGGGCGCAGAGGTGTTCGGCAGCACGGCGCAGCAGCGTCCGGGCCTGTGCCAGCAGAGCGCGCCGCAGGTGTCGGCGGGCCGTGTCCCCGGCCGGCTGGGTATAGGCGGATTTCGGGGCCGTCGTGCCGCACTGTCCGGTGCGGATGTCGAGCCGCGGCTGGACGGATACACGCGTGAAGAGGGCGGCCGGGGCCGCGAGGTATCCGGTCCGGAAACCGGCATAGGAGCCGCCGAGAAGTTTTTCGTAAAGCGCCCGCCCGATGACCGGAACGATGTAACGCTGCTCGGCGGCGGCGATGTCGGCTTCCGTGATGGTTTCGGGCGGCAGGTATTCCCCGACGCCGAAGGCAAGGCGCAGGACCTGTAAAGGGGTGATTAACGTGTTCATAAAGGTGGAAGGTTAAAAGTGAAAAGCGTACCGGTTCTACGGTAACATAATTCCGCATTCTCGCTTGGAGCGGAAAAAGATCGTCCGAGGGGCCGCGCGCCCGGAGCGGGAGGCTGTAAAGGCTCGATCTTACTGCGCCCGCTCAGCGCGGGCCGGAGGATGATCCCGCGAAAGCGACATGCGGATGGTTTTGCGCCGCTTTTGCCACCAAAAGCGGCAGAATGCCCCGCGGCGGTACACCGCAAGAACGACATTCGATCCCGCGAAAACTATACGTTTATTCGATACTCTTGATATTGTACTTCGTAATTTCGGATAAAAAGGCCTGTTGTTTCGGGTCCTCCGGATCGTAGTCGAGCCCGTCGGCCTTGCGGGCCTCCCAGACCTTCATGTAGATGGGTTTCGAACGGGTCGGCGGACGGTTGACGATTTGCAGCGAGACGGTGTCGAGTCCCAGAACCGAAGCCACAAGGGCCCGGATCGGCTCGGTCAGTTCGGCCTGCTCGGCCAGAATCACCGTGTTGAGCGCCACCTCGTACTCGTGGAGGATGCGCTCGGCGCTGAAGCCCGCCGCGTAGTCCAGCCCGCTCAGCGTCCGGAACCACGAGTGGGCCACGACGATGTCCCCGACGGCCTGTTCGTGCAGCGCCTGCCAGTCGCCCTCGTTCTGTGCGGCAATGGGGATGAAACGCGAATTGTCGTCCTCGCCGCCGTCCCGGATGACGAACATCACCTGCCCGGGATTCCCGGCGAACTTCTGTTCAGCCAGCCGCACGATGCGTTCGGCTTCGGCCTCGTTGTCCACCGACGAGTCGAGCATCATCACGCCCGACAACTGGAACGAATTGTCGAGCCGCGAGATATTCCAGCGGTCGGTCTTCCAGGCGATCGCCGAAACGCTGAACCCCGCGATATAGGGCGGCACGCCGTAGTGTTCGAACATGGGTTCGTAATCCTTGTAGTGGATCATAGAGCGCAGCGTGCCGTCGTCCTGCACTTCGAAATCGGGATAGAGCGGCAGTGACCGCGCTTCGGCGGGCCTGAATGCCGCCCAGTCGTGATGCAGGAGGATGTGTTTCGAGTCGCGGGCCACGCGGCAGCGCGAGGCGTCCTGGTGGTAGAGCGACAAATAGGTGTGTCCGGGGTCGGTGACCGCTTCGAGGAAGGCATTGCCGAACAGCGACTTGTCGAAAGCCAGTTTGCCCAGCACCTGCCTCAGGCTCTCGCCGCTGCCGTTGACGCGCCGAACAAATTCGGCCAGCAGCGGCTGCCGGGCCTCGTCGCATGTAAATCCCTTGCCCGAGATGTAATCGGCCTTGTCGTTGATGATACGCCGGTGGGTCGTCGAACGCCGGGCCATCAGCGCCAGCGCCGCCGGAAAGAGGTTATCGTCGCCCCAGCGCCAGAATTTATCGCTGTCGACCCGCGACGCCCCCAGTGCGAAGTAAGGGTCCGTGCGGTCGGCGACCCCCACGGCGGTTTTGATTTTTTTCGTTTTGCTCATGGCGTTTTTCGGGTTTGAGTGAGTCCGGCATCCGCAGGAAAAGACTCCTGCGGATGCACGTCCCCGGGTTTTTACTGCTTGTAGGCAAAGGAGATCAGCGCCTCGTCGAGGATTTCGCTGCCGGCCATGAAGACTGCACGCTGGCGGTTCTCCATCTCGTCGGGGTTATACCACATGCGCACTTCGTTGCCGGGCATGTCGGCCGTATTGACGGCCAGGACGAGGTTGCGGCGGTCGGTGAGCAGGGCGAACGACTGGCGGAACGTGGTTGCGCCGAGGTAACTGCCCAGCCGTACGTCCACGACGGGGATTCCGTGATAGGCCAACGCCCGGCGGCCGTTCATCGCATCGGTATAGGCAGCGTCCGCACCCTTCGAATCGAGGTATTTCTCGTAAAGGTGATAAATGTCCGACGACACGAAATAAACCAGCTGCCCGTCGGCCTTGAGGTCGCGGACACGGGGATCGGCCCCGGTCCACAGTTTGTCGAACACCTCGACCGCACAGGCCGGGTCCGCGAGCTCCGACGCCTGGTAGGCAAAGCAGTAAATGGCCTCGTCACCGGCCAGGCTGTTGATCGGCTTGAGGAAACCGTCGAAAGTATTGTAACCCGTCGCGGAGGCGGTGTTGCCGAGCCACATCGTGACGCGGATATTCTCGGCGAGCGCCTGCTTGAAGAGCGCCGTTTCGGCCTGTTCGAGTTCCGTCCCCGAGAGGTCGTCCATATTGACGTTGGCCAGCGCGGTGATCTTTTCGTAGACCATCGAGAAGTAGTCGGCGGCCGAGAATCCCAGTTCGGCTTTCACCCGGCTGAGGTTGACCGTCTTTTCGTACTTGGTGGCCGGGTTGCCTCCGGTCCAGCCCGCGGAGGTGAACTTTTGGAGGATGTTGCGCTGCCCGTCCCAAAGTTGTATGTGCGTGGGCTGGGGCATGTTGTAGAGTACGCGCACGCCCAATTCCTGCGCCGACTCTCCGGTCAGCATCGGGCGGAAGAAAATGTTTTCGAGGTCGGAACCGGTGTACTGTTTCGAATTTTCAAGATAAGTCATGGATGTTGTGTTTTTAAATGTTTGTTGAATTTGGTTGTTCGTTTTACCGTTGAGGACGGATGTTGCCTGACTTCCATTTTTATGTCGACAATCCCTCCAAACCTCCCTTTGATAAGGGAGGCTTCCCCTTCGGCAATTTTAAATTCTTCATTTTTAATTTTTAATTGCGTTTCCGCTGTCAACAGCGGAAGCGTTTTGCGTCTTCGGCATAGGCGCGTTCGTTCGCCGACCGGACCGTATCGCCATAGGAGGGATCCTCCCGGGATTGCGTACGCGTCGGCGCGGCCTGGCGGCGGGCTTCGTCGGCGGCGATGGCCGAACGGCGCCGCAGGGCCTGGACCTCTTCGTCGAAGTGGAGGACGTTGCGGTCGGCGGGCAACACGGCTCCGGGCCGCAGGCCGATGTTGGCCAGCAGGCGGTCCCATCCCCGGGCAATATTCTGCGCCAGCGAGGGCGCAGGCCGCTCCGCAGCGTCTATTACCCTGTCGGCCAGCCCAGCCGCAACGGCCTCTTCGGGCGCAAGCCAGCGGCCGTTGCCGTTGTTCTCGGCCATCAGGGCCCCGAACTCCGCAGCCGGACGGCCCGAACGGGCGGCATAAACCGCGGCGATACGCGCATCCGTCTGGTGCAGCAGGTCGATCTTTCCGGCAATCTCGGCGGCATTGCCCTCGGTCGAACAAATGGCCGTATGGATCAGGTAGAGGGCGTTGGCCGACAGTTCGCGACACCCTTCGGAAGCCGCCTGGGCGATGATCGTTGCCGCCGATGCCGTGTAACCGTAACAGCGGGTGGTGATTCGCGCCGGAAGCGCGGCGAGCGCATCGTGGATCAGCAGCGCGTCGTTCACGTCGCCGCCCGTCGAGCGTATGTTCACGACGACCTCCGGGGCTTCGATCTCCGCAATGCGGCGCAAAGCGTCGCGAAACCGCTCGTAGGTCGCCACCCGGGCTTCGGGTTCGTCGAACTGCCACTCCTCGGGCACGCCGATAGTCCCCTCGATGTCGATCTGGCAGGCTCCGGCGGTGTTGTTAATTTGAATTTCCGATTTCATGATTAATGTTTGTAAGTGTTATAAAATGCGTTGCGCACCTTTTCGTAAGAGCAGCAGAGTTTCCCGGCTGTGACCTCGAAGGCTTCGCAGCGGGGCATGCCCTCCCTTTCGAGCCGCCCGATTTCGTCGCGGATAGCGCGCTGTTCACACCCCCGGCGGCTGACCAGCCCCAATTCGAACAACCGCAATACCGCCTGCCGGGTCGTAAGCCCCCGGACCTCCCGAAGCACCGCTTCGGCCAACAGTTCGTCGTGACGCGTCATCAGTCCTCCGAAAGGCGGTCGAACGTGCAGCGCACCGAGGCTTTCCCGGGGTCGTAGCCGCCGACGGCGTGCAGTACGGCCCGAACTACACCCGCCCCGGTGTCGATGCGAAAAACCGAGCGGATATCCGGCGCACCCGTACCGGGCGTCAGGAGCGCTTCGAACTCATGGGGCGCGAGCCGGAGCGAAAGGACAATCCGTTCGCGGACAGCCTCCCGGCGCACCTGCCGGTCGTAATAACGGTGCAGCCCTTCCAGCCCGTCGCGGTCCTCGAAACAAAGCGTGAACCCCGCTTCGGAAGCATCCCCCGCAAAGTGGAACGCCGCGAGCGGATATTCGGCCCGCCCCGACGGATAGCCCCACCGTTCGCCTCCGGGCAGCGGATGTATCCCGGCGTAGCGGACAATGCGGGGCGTAAAATTAGTGCCGTCCTCCTCCGCGTCGTCACGGTCGCCGACCTGCAGGATCAGCGCCGAAGGCGCATTGAGATAGTGCCCCACGCTGTTGAGCGAAGGGCTGAACAGCGGGTTGCGCAGCACCTTTTCGCCCTGCACCGCGGCATACGAATCCGCCGCGAAACTCCATGCCCCCAGCGGGATTTCCTGCCCGGCATCGAAGCGCGTCACCGCACCGTCGCCGTCCTGATACCGCCACGTCCGCACTTCGTGAATCTCCGGGGCGATCTGCACCCGCTCGACGGGCTGCGAAAAATCCGTTTTACCGCTCCAGTCCGCTTCGGGACCTGCTCCGAAAAACGCCTCTTCCGGCTCGATCCAGACCCTTCGGGTCGCCTCTTCGGTGTAAAACCGCAGGTTGAACAGATGCGCGAGGGCTTCGAGCAGGGCCGACTGCCGGATGCGGAGTTGCGCCACGTCGGCGAATGCGATCCGCGCCCCGAATCCCGGGGCCGAGAGGAACCGCGGCCGCAGCGAGCACTCCTTATGCAGGGTCAGCGACATCCCGGGCTCCGCTCCGGCGAAGTAAATCTGGTTGAAATACTTGGGCGACGCCGGCGAAACGGTCTCCGCGGCCGTACGGAGCCGCACCTCGACGGTCGTTTCGCCCGTCTCGCCGATGTAACCGTTGTAGAGCGCCCAGTCGCCCGGATACGCAACCCACTGCGAACCGCTGCGAACCAGCAGCACGGGGTCGGCGACGGTCCCCGACGCCGGGGTGGCGACCTGCGCCGAACGTGCCGCGAAGTCGGTCCACGTCGTCCCCGCCACGCCGTTGCGGGTATACGTCAGGCGGTACTGCGTCCCGGCAGTGTGGTCGAAGACCAGTGCGAGGTAGCCGAAATTCGGCACGATAGCATCGCGGAGGTCCTTATAGCGGTTTGCCAACCCGAATACGAATTCCGCCCCGGGACCGAGGTACACCGTGTCGAACCCTTTGAGCCGCGTCCGCGAAACGATACGGTGGGCGGTGGTGTATTTCAGGCAGTACTCGAATCCGGCGTTTATTTCGGCCGGCGGCGTGAAGACGATCTTACCGTTGTCCGTCGAGAAACAATTGCCGTTGTTGAAAAGTCCGCTGACCGCTTCGCCGTCGGCATCGACGCTCTGGGGCGTGGCCGTGTCGACGATGTTGCCCACGGAGTTGAGGATGGTCTTGGGGTTGGCCGCAACCCGTCCCAATTCATTGGCCGAGGCCGTTGCCGGGGCCAGCCGCCGCGCCGAAAAACCCATGCGTCCGGCCGCTGCCGTAGTGTCTCGCGAGGAGTAAGCGCCGCTCATGTAGAGCGACTGGAAGAACGCCGAATCGAAAAACCGGCTCCTGACCTCGTAGCCCGCCTCACGGAAAATCCGGTCGGCAAGCGTGGCGATGTGCAGAAACGGATGGTAATCCTCCACCGAAAGCAGGTGTTCCGCCGGAAGCAGGTCCGAGGAGCTGTTCTGCTGCCGGTATTCGTCGCGGTGGATGGGGAAGAACTTCACCGGGGAGTCGTCGGTCCAACTGTCGACGATCATCGTCGGCGTCAACTGAGCGTTCCACGTCACGCCCAGCGCATTGAACATGTTCCGTGCGGCATTTTCAGCCCATCCGGCCCCTCCGTCGCGGATTTCGAGCGTATAGCCTTCTCCCGAGGCGGCCAGCAGCCGCACCGTTCCCCCGATCAGCACCGCTCCTTCGGCCGACAATTCCGCCGTATGGAGCGCACCGTTGAATTGTCCTGCGGCGTGCGGGTCGCAGGCGAATCCCACGAGGCCATCGTTGCGCGGGGTTGCGGGGATCGTGATTTTCAGCGACCGCCCTTCGCGGCAGGCCTCCACATCGGCCGATTTCGCGGCATCATAGCCGGGCACAGCGACGCTCTCCGGCCCCAGGTCGCAAACTTTTCCGTCGATTCTCAGTTCCATGGCATGCGGATTTTGTGTTTAGGACGAACGGCGACCTCCAGGCAACACAGCGAGCCATGGCGGCGTACCACCGCCTCGCCGGTCGCAACGCTTACCGGCGTGTAACCGCTCTCCCCGGCGATCCACACCTCCGGAGCCGTCATCAGTTCGGCCAGGGCTTCCAGCACAGCGCAGGCCTCGTAGGCCGACACGAGCAGCATCTCGCATTCCGCGTCCGCCGCGACGACCATACGCCCTTCCGGGCCTTCGGCCTCCAGCCTCCCGGCACGGACCGTCGTCGTCCTCACCACAGGGAAGGTATAGTGTTCGACCGACCCTGCACTGCTGCGCCATGCCAGCCGGACCGCACCCTCGACAGCCGGCATTACCGAATAGACTGCCGTTCCGCACGCCCCGGCATCCACCGTTATGCACTCCGCACCCTGGAAATCGCGCGTGTCGAGGCGGAAAAGGTGCAGTCCGGATTCAGCCGTGCGGTAGCTTTCGGCCGTCGTAGAATCCCCGGCTTCGGCCGTCACCGTCACGGCACAGGCTCCGGAGGTTAACAATGTCAGTTCGTCGCACGCGCCCTCCGGAATCAGCCGGTTCAGAGGCATCGAGGTGCGCAGGCACGGCCCTGCGGGAACCTCGACGCCCGGCAGGAACGTACGCGCCGGGGATGTTGCCGCGATTGTCCCGTCGTCCGTTTCCGAGGCTTCGACAACGACCGAGACGGTCCTTCCCCCGGTGGAATAAAACCCGGTTTTACCCGTTGCAGGGACGAACCGGAGTTGGCGGCGCAGGTAGGGCGCCGCGTCGAATGCGGCTTCGGTTACGGCCGCAAACCGTTTTGCGCCCAGCAGCGCAGCGTCTGCGGCTCCGGCAATCCGGATGTCGATGTTCCCGGCCTCCTCCCGGCTGACGGCATAGCGGAGTTCCCCGCCGAGCGGGGCGTACTGTTGCGGAATTTGTGTGAATTGCATGGAAATGTTTTTAGAGATGATGACATGGGTAAGAGAGGCCTGCCCGGCAGAAAAGGAGAAAGAAACAGGGACGGCACATCCGGACCCGAAATGCGTCCGGGTTGTTAACAACGGGTTGAAAACTTGTTGATAAGCAGAAATAACAATTCACAATTTTCAGAAACAGAGCTGTTTCTACATGTTGATAACTTGACCGCCGCGACGGCTGGCTGTGAATTGTACGGCAAATATACAACACCGGATACCCCCTTGTCAAGACCCCGGAGCACTTTTTCTAAATTTTATGGAAAAACAAGCCCGATTTTCGTGAAAGTAGCTATATTTGTAATAAGTTTTATAAATTATCAAATTATAGATAAATTTATTTACCAACCAAACTAATAATTATGAAACGATTTCTTTTCCTTTGCGCTGCCCTCTGCTGTGCGGCGATCACCCATGCCCAGAAATGGGAGGGCCTTGCCGAAACCCCTCCGATGGGCTGGAGCTCCTGGAACAAATTCGGCCGCAACGTCGACGAGCGGATGATTCGGGAGACGGCCGATGCCATGGTCGCTTCGGGCCTTGCCGACGCCGGGTATGTTTACATCAACATCGACGACTGCTGGCACGCTCCCGATCGTGACGCCGACGGATTTCCGCAGTGCGACCCGGAACATTTTCCCGGCGGCATGAAGGCGCTTGCGGACTACATCCACGCCCGGGGACTGAAATTGGGTATCTACTCCGACGCCGGACACAAGACCTGCGCCGGACGTTTCGGCAGCCTCGGACACGAATACCAGGACGCCCTCCAGTATGCCCGCTGGGGAATCGACTACCTGAAATACGACTGGTGTCACAATGAAAATATCAACCCGGTAGGGGCCTATACGCTGATGCGCGATGCGCTTCGCGCCGCGGGCCGCCCGATCCTTTTCTCGATGTGCGAATGGGGCTCCAACAAACCCTGGGAATGGGCGTCGGAGGTCGGCCACATGTGGCGTTCGACGGGGGATATCGGCGCGGTGTTCGCCGGTCCGATAGAGGCCGAGCCCGGCGCATGGAAACCCCGCACCGTGCTGGAGAACCTCGACTCCAACGCCGGACTGCGCCGCTATGCCGGACCGGGCCACTGGAACGATCCCGACATGCTCGAAGTCGGCAACGGCATGTCGGTGAACCAGGACCGCGCGCACTTCACGATGTGGTGCATGATGGCCGCCCCGCTGATTCTGGGCAACGACCTCCGCGCGATGCCGCAAGAGACGGCGGCCATCCTGCTCAACAAGGAGGCAATTGCCATCGACCAGGATCCGCTGGGTGTGCAGGGGCTTCGCTACGAAACGGATAACGGACTGGAAATCTGGTTCAAGCCGCTGGCCGGCGGCGACTGGGCTTTCTGCCTTTTCAACCGCACGCAGGAACCGCGCCGTTACCTGATCGACTGGCGGCGCTTCTGCTTCACCGACGTGGAGGTCTCGCAGCGCTCGACAGATTTCGACAAGGTGGTCTACCAGGGGCGCGATCTCTGGTCCGGAGGCAAACCGTTTCGCACGAACCGCGTCCGTGAGGTGCTCGTTCCGGCCGAGGACGTGGTGCTTTACCGCCTGACCCCGGTTAAGACGAACTGATTCTGCGGACTGTTCCCCGCCCGCCCCCGGAAACCCCGTGTTTTCGGGGGTGGCGTCTTTTGCGGCGCGGCTGCGGCCCGCTGCGGAGCCGTTCCGAAAAGAAATCTTTCGTATTTCGCCCTTTTTTCAGGAATATATCCTATCTTTGTTCCACGAACCAACAGTTTTACACTTTATGGATGATGGTCATAGTTCCACGTATAGCCGCCGTGTCGTGCCTCAGCACGACGCCATTCATCTATGGTATTCAGCACGCAGATAACTTCCGTGCCGAATTGTTGTTGTCCGATCCTTCCGAAGTAATCCGCACCTTTTCCGAACACAAAGCCGACATCGCCCTGGTGTCTGCCGCCGCCGTGCCGTCGCTGGCCGGGGCACGCATCATCACCGAATATTGTGTCGGAGGCGTTCCCGCCGCAAAGGAGGCGCTGCTCACCAGCGACGACGTATTCGCCGAGGCGTGGAAACCGTTCGGAAAACTTCCCTGCGCCTTCGCCGTCTGGGTGGCGCACGCCGACGTGGACCCCGACACGGTCGAGGCCCTGCAGCACGCACTGACCTACGGTCTCGAACACAGCTATGAAGCGATCCTCGAATCGGCCTTCGCAGCCGATCCCGGGCACGCTTACGGGGAACTGGCACATTTCGACTACATCTTCGACAATCAGAAAGACAAAGCGCTGAAAAAGTTCTGGAACTCGGGCCTCAAGGTAGCCCCGAGAGCCAATCCCGGCTGAAGAGCCTAGCGGGCAGCGGTCCGCCTCTCTGCACGTAAACGGATTCACGAACTTTAAGAGAGCGTCTTATGATTACAATTTACCTCAAGCAATACAACAAGATCATCCGCAATGCCGACACCAAGCTCTTCGATGAACTGGGCTACGACGACATCCTGTGGATCGACATGTTGCTGCCTACGATCAAGGAGCAGAAGGCCGTCGAGAACTTCATGGAGATCAGCCTCCAGACCAAACAACAGGTCGAGGAGATCGAGTCGACCTCGAAATACTCCGAGAACGAAAACTCCATCATCTCCAACTCTAATTTCTTCGTCCCCACGGGCGACTCGTTTATCGTCGAACCGGTGTCGTTCATCATTTCGAACGAGGGCGTGCTCGTATCGGTGCGCAACGCCGAATTCAGGACCTTCCGCGAGACGGAAAAGCGGCTCCAGATGAACTACCGCAGTTACTCGACCGGTTACCACCTCTTCATTTCACTGCTGGAAGTACGCATCGACTTCGATGCCGACCTCGTGGAGCTGATCGCCAAACAGGTCGCAGCGCTCTCGAAGGACATCAACTCCGAGGACTCGATCGACAAGGAGGTGCTCCACCGTATCAGCGCCCTGCAGGAGTCGACGATGTCGCTGCGCGAGAATATCTTCGACCGCCAGCGCGTACTCTCGGGCATCCTGCGCTCGGAGCGGTTCCCCAACGACATCTACCCGCGCCTGCAACTGATGATCAAGGACGTGAACTCGCTGATCAACCATGCCGACTTCAGTTTCCAGCGACTCGACTATATCCAGGACGCGGCGCTGGGTCTGATCAACATCGAGCAGAACGAGATCGTCAAGATCTTCTCCGTGGCAGCCGTGATCTTCATGCCTGCGACGCTCATCGCGTCGATTTACGGCATGAACTTCAAGTTCATGCCCGAACTGGACTGGACGCTGACGCTCGGCAACGGCTGGAACATCCCCCTGGGCTACATCTTCGCCATCGGGATGATGATCTTCTGTTCTGCACTGACGATCTGGTACTTCAAGTACAAAAAGTGGCTCTGACGATTCCGGCCCCATAAGGGGCGTCCATCCGGACAGCCCCGATAAAACCGAAGAACGCGAATAAGGCTTCCTTATTCGCGTTCTTCCATATCTTCCATCTTCTGCTTTCGGTAGCTCTTCGGCGTACAGTCGTATTTCGCCTGGAAGTTCTTGAAGAACGTTCCCCTGTTGGTAAATCCGGCCTTATAGATGATTTCGTCGACGGAAAGTTTCGTCTTCGTCAGCAGGTGCTCCGCATACGTAAGCCGGTATTCCCGGATGATGTTGCTCGGGGTGACGGTCACGATCCCGTCGAGCCTGTGATACAGGTTCCTCAGGCTTATGCCCATTTTCCGGGCGATCGTCCCGGTCGTCATTCCGCTGTCCGAAATGTTGTCCTGAATGACTTTGAACATCTTTTCGAGGAACATCTTGTCCTCGCTGTGCAGCATCTTGCCGCCGCTGAATTCGTAGACGCTGATGGCCGAATTGTAATATTCCCGGAGCGAACTGATCCGGTTTAGATTCTGCTTCACGGCAGCTTGCAGCGCCTTGACGTTTATGGGCAGGGACAGTACCGAGTCCGCATATTCATCCGTCAGCGAATCGACATGCTGCAGGCTGGTAATAAGCACGATGGGAATCTTGACCGTCATCCGGTCCTTCTTGACGGAAACCATCAGCGCCTCGATTTCGCTCCGCATCGAGATATTCTCGCAAAGAATGATGTCGGGATGCCCGGCCTGCATCCCCTCGGTGAATTTCGCCGGCTTGCTGAAGGTTCGAATATTATACTCTTCGGAGAACATATCCGCGATGGAGTTGATGATTCCCGCATCGGAGCCGATAATGAACAGGGTTTGCCTGTCGGCCGCCGTGTCGAACTGCCGGATACCCTCCTTTTCGATCATCAGGATATGGCTGTTCAGCAGGTATTCCTCCGTAAACTCCCCGATGGAGTCCTGGGTTGTGTCCGTCCGGGAATCGGAAACGGTGAGCGGCGGAAGTTCGATTTCGAACGAGAAAGAGCCGCCGTTATCCCGAAACCGCATCACACCGCCGAGCCGCGCCACATAATTGAAGCAGACGACAAGCCGCATCTCGTCCTGAAAGGACTTGCCCTGTTTGCCCCGCTTCTGAAAGTCCGCCATGATGTCGTACCGGTCGGTCAGCCGCCTGAAATCCGCTTCACCGATCCATTTGCCTTCGACTTCGAGCCGGATAACGAACCGGTCCCCGTCGGACGTTATTTCGAACCCGATCCGCCCCTTCCGGACCACATGGAGGAAGGCATTGGTCATCATCATATCCGTTATGGCGGCAACCCGTTTCGGGTCACTCGTCCAAAGAAGCCCCTGGGGCACGTCGACCCTGAGCGCAATCCCCTTCTCTTCCGCCAACGACACGTAACTCTTCGTGATCTCCATCATGTATTCCGTGACGGAGAATATTTTCACGTTTACCTTGTTCGACTCGCTCGACTCCCTGAAATCATGCAGCATGTGGATGATATTGCCCAACTTCGCGCTCTGCTGGAGAATCCTTTTCATGCGCATCCGGATGTAATCATCGGATTCGGGGTATTCTAAAATCTGCTGGCAGGGTACGGACACCATGAATACCGGAACAGCCATCTGCTGGGCGAGGTTCTCCATCAGGTGGAGCTGCGAATCGAGAGCCTCTTCTTTCCGGCTGGCTTCCAGCCGTTCCATGGCCGCCGCCCTTTTCCGCCAGCGTCTTTTATACAGATGCCGGCCGGCCAGAGCAGTGGTAAGCAAAAACAGGAGCAGATAGGCGCATTTGGCGAACCGGCTGCTGTACCAGGGGGCCTTGATGATGATCGTCAGGGATTTGACCGGACTGGTATCTCCCGTGATAATATTCTTGTATCGTACGTTCAACCGGTATTTCCCGGGATTCTTTTCCGCGAACAGGATCTCCGAAGGGGATTCCATCCATCGGTTCTCCGCCTCTTCGATCTTGTAGAGATAGACATAATTGCTGCCGTTGATGTAGTCGAGGGCGATTACACCCACATCGTAGAGCCTTTCACGGGGACCGATGACCAACGTACTGTCTTCGCGGACCGCATCTTCGAAAGGAATCAGCCGGTCGTCGATCCGCACGCTCCGGAAAAGCAGTTCGGGATAGAACGGTTCGGCCTTGTAGCGGGTCTGCTCCATAACGACGAATCCGTTGGTTCCCCCGAAGAACAGCGTATTGCTCCGAGGGTCCTTATAGGCGGCCCCGTCGCTGTATTCAATGGTGTATATCCCGTACGAATACCCGTATTTCGCCTGGTAGGAGGTTTGCGGGTCGTACCTTACGAGCCCGCTGTTCGTAGTAAGGAAGAGTTTTCCTTCGCTGTCTTCGAGTATCCCGTGAATGATATTGCGGATGGGAGTTTCCCGCACGGTTCCGTCGTCTTCGAGCTGGAGCAGTCCCCAACTCGTCCCGATCCAGAGTTTCCCGTCTTTGGCACGAAGGATGGCCCAGACATCGTTGGCTATCTCCGCCCGCGAGTCGTCGAACGTGGTGACGGTACAAGTGTCGCTGTCGGGAAAGTAATGGACCAGCCCGCCTCCGCGATTGCCGATCCAGAGCGTATGGTCCACATCTTCGAACAAGGTGAAAAAGAAGTTCTTGTTCTCCAGCGCTTTCCCGAAATCCAGTTTCTTCCACTCCCGGACATAAGGAATACCGCCCTTGTCGCCGATAACCAGCCGGAAGACGCCGCACCCCACCGTAGCGACCCACAACGTATCCCTGTCGCTCTCCCGAATGGCGTGCACATAACGCAGGTCCGGAGGCACATCTCCGCCCAGCGTCCGGATTTCGTTCCCGGCGAATGACTTGTAATTGATCCCGGCCCCTTCGGACCCGATCCACACAAGCCCCCGGGAGCTCTCCTCCAAAGCGAACACGGCGTGATCGGCAAGCCCCGACCCCGGACCGTTTATCTGGACGATCTCCGTCGGCTTGTCGGCCGTGGAGAATCCGGGAATCTGAATGATACCTTCCCCTTTCGTCGCAAACCACAGCGTGCCCCGCGAATCGAGCAGCAGGCTCCGGACCGGTTTGGAAAGGTTGTAAGGCAGTTTGTCGTAGCTGTACGAATGGAACGACACCTCGCCGTTCGCATACATGAACAATCCCTGCCCGTCGCTGCCGATCCAAACGATATCCTGCTTCGCATCCCTGAGCAGGCAGAACACGCCGCAGTTGATGTCCAACCGCTCCATGACATATTTACGGGGGCTTTCCGGCGTAAAACGAAGTTTTGTCACGCCGTCGAAAAGGAAGGAAACAAGAAAATCGTTGCCGTAACGGATCGCATAGGAAACCATTCCGTACCGACTGATCTCCGAACGGATATTCGCGATATATTCGAGCACTTCCGTCGCCGGATCGAAGCTATACAACACGCCTTTGGCGTCGATCAGTATCACCGTATCCTTGTCTGCAAAGGCATAACTGAGTTCTATCGGCAGCACCCGGTCGAATCCCCCGAAATTGCACGGCTCTCCCGGTTTCCGGGCCGCGAAAGCCGTCCGGTAAATTCCGTCCTTCCGGAAAACAAAGACAGAATCGCTCTTTCCGGTCCAGGAAGTGAGGTACGAATCGAACCGAAATGCATCCGGAATCCGCTGAAAAGAGGCGGTTTCCTCACAATAGCCGTAGAAACTGCCGTCCTGGGTGAGTACGATCGTCTCGGATTTGTCCCGGCTGATCAGAAAATAGGTTCCCTGAAACTCCTTGTGCTGTTCGACGACCTTGGTCCGGTGCATGAGATCGAGACCGTAATTGGTCCGGAGCCAGTAGTATCGGTCCCGGGTGGGCTGGATCTTCTCGATCAGGTTTCCCGACAGAGGTTTCATCCCGCTGCCTTCCTGCGGATAGCAGACCATGCGCTGTCCGTCCCACAGATTGAGGCCTTCGCAGGTCCCGAGCCAGATATAACCGTCCGTGTCCTGGTTCAGGCACAGAATAGAGTTATTGCTGATCCCCTCCCTGCTGGAGATCATTCTCAGATTACCGGCAAAAAGCCCCGGACACCAGCACGTAAGGACCGTACTTGCAAAAATGAGTAAAAAGACGTTTCTATTGCCCACGTTCGTACTATTTGCCCCGAAATTAAGCCAATTTTTTCATAAATCAGCACGAAAGTACAAATCTGTACTTAAATGGCATAAAATCGTACATACGTCTATTCAATAATAAATATGTTTGTATGGAGAAACCATGCAACCTTTATTCTAATAACCACTTATGATCAAGAAATCTACTTTTAGCACCTTTGCGCGCTATTCGCTCGCATTGCTGTGGTGTCTGATCGCAACCGGCATTTCCGGCGTCTACGGACAATCCGGTGCGAAATCGGTAAGCGGCAGGATTGTGGATGAGAAAGGCCAACCGCTAATCGGGGTGTCCGTACTCGTTGAAGGCACAGTCAACGGTACGGCTACCAATGCAGACGGAACCTATCTCATCAAGGGCGTCAAGGACACCGACAACCTGAAGTTCGTCTACCTCGGCTACAAGACAGTCGTGGAGGCGGTCGGCAAAAAGACCGAAATCTCGGTGACCATGGCCGAAGACACGAGTTACCTGGACGAAGTAGTCGTCATCGGCTACGGAACGACGACAAGGCGTCACATCACCTCGGCCATTTCCACCGTAAACCGGGAAGACCTGGCGGACCGGCCGGTCGCCAACATCCAGCAGGCCCTTCAGGGAACGGCGGCCAACCTGATTATCCAGACACGCAACTACGACCCGACGGGCGGCGACCAGATGAACCTCTCCATCCGCGGCGTCAACACGATAGGCAACAACTCGCCGCTGGTCGTGATCGACGGAGTCCCGCAGGCCGAGGCATCCCGGATGAACGACCTCAACCCGAACGACATCGAATCCGTCAACATCCTGAAAGATGCGGGCTCCTCGGCCATCTACGGCGCACGTTCGTCCAACGGCGTCATCCTGATTACGACCAAGCAGGGTCACCGGGAAACGGCTCCGAGCATCACCTTCAGCGCCCAGCTCGGCGCCCAGGACCCGCACATCCTCTGGGACCCGGTTCCTTCGTACAAGAACTCGATCCTGCGAAACGAGGCGCTTACCAATTCGGGGCTCAACCCGATCTTCTCGGCAAGCGAAATTCAGGACATGTACGTACACGGGGATTGCGAACCCTTCGTAAAGCAGGCCATGAAAACCGCCATGCAGCAGAATTACAACCTGAGCGTTTCCGGCGGAACGGCACATACGACCTACATGCTGTCGGCAGGATACTTCGACCAGGAATCCAACTACATCGGCCCCGACTACGGCAAGCAGCGCTACAACGTGCGTTCGAACATATCGACGCAGTGGGGCCGCCTCAAAGTCGGCGCCAATGTCAGCTATACGCGGGCCGAAACCAAATCCCCGACGACCAGCGGATTCCTCTTCGCCGACCTCGCCCGGTTCCCGACCTATTACTTTATGCGCACGATGGACGGCAACGGAACCTTCTACGCCAACAACTATAAATACGGAGGCTGCGGAGCCGTCTTCGGCGGACTTGTCGGGGGGGGGTACAACAAGTATGACAACGACTACATCAGCGGTGTTTTCAACGCCGAATTCGAGATCGTCAAGGGCCTCAAGCTCCGCGGAGTCCTCAGCGCCGAATCGCGCAGCGAGCACCGCTTTTCCGACCACTTTTCCTATTACGTAGTTACCGACAACGGCGCCAATTGGTCGGACTCCTCGACCGCAGCGCTGGCCGGCAGCACGACCGATCCCGCCGACGACTGGGTGGGAAAAGACACCTACCTCAACGGACAGGTACTTCTGGATTTCAACCGCACATTCGCCGAAAAGCACAACATTACCGCATTGGCCGGCTGGTCCCAGGAGTCGAAAAAGCACTATTCCTTAAGCGTATCGAAAAAATACCTCAACGACCTGAATCAACCCAGCGACGGAACCGTCGTGGTCGACGAGGATACGAAACTGTCGACACAGGACAACACCCGTTCGGCGCTGCAATCCTATTTCGGGCGTATCGGCTACTCCTACGACGATAAATACTACGTCGAATTTACGGCCCGCTACGACATGTCGTCCAAATTCCTCAAGGTTCGCAACGGAGGCTTCTTCCCGGCTGTTTCCGTAGGCTGGCGCCTCTCGCAGGAGGGCTTCATGGGCGACTACCGCAACAAGGTCGGCGACCTCAAGTTCAGGGCCTCGTACGGCGTCAACGGCAACCAGCAGGACGTAGGCCTCTACGACTTCATGACGACCTACGGCATCTGGACGAACGCCTACGGGTTCAACGGCTCGAGTGTTCCGGGCCTGATGTTCACCATGGGTAACGAAGCCCTCACCTGGGAACGTTCCAAAACCTTCAACATCGGTCTCGACGCATCGTTCTTCGCAAACCGGCTCAATGTAAGTTTCGACTATTTCTACAAACGGACCTCCGACATCCTGCTTCCGGCCATCGTCCCGGGCGTCTTCGGCGCGAGCATTGCCAAGGAAAACCGTGGCGTGATGGACAACCAGGGCTGGGAAGTCACACTGAACTACAACCTCGTGCGCGGCAGTTGGGACCACAAGTTCTCGCTCAACATCGCCGACTCGAAAAACGAAGTCGTGACGTACGGCACGCCGAAAATCTCGTCCAACGACGGCGTCACGGTCCTGATCCAGGAAGGACTTCCCCTCAACTCCTATTACGGCTATAAGGTAGCCGGCTATTTTTCCGGTTACGACGAAATTCAGGAAGCCGCCATTCCCTCGACGATCGACCGTTCGCAGCTCCGTCCGGGAGATGTCCGCTATGTGGATGTCAACGGCGACGGCGTGATCGACATCAACGACCGCGCCTACCTGGGTTACGGTTTCCCGCGCTACACCTTCGGATTCAGCTACAATGTCCGTTGGAAGGGACTGGACCTCGGGCTGATGCTCCAGGGCGTCCTGAAGCGTACGAGCGCCATCCGCGGCGAGCTGGTCGAGCCGTTCCACAGCGACTACGGCATGACCATGTACGAGCACCAGCTCGACTACTGGACACCCCAGAACACCGATGCAAAGTGGCCCCGCCTGGCAACGAAAGGAACCGTCAGCGCCACCAACAACTGGGGACAGGCCGGCTCGGAGCTGAACATGATCACCGGAGCTTATCTGCGCGTGAAGAATATCCAGCTCGGCTATACCCTGCCTAAAAGATGGACCCAGAAGTTCGGCTGCAAGAGCCTGCGCATCTATCTGGACGCCCAAAATCCGCTGACACTTACGAAATACGGCTTCGTGGACCCCGAGTCCTCGGAATTCGGCAGCAACATGGGACGTTCGGGAGCCAACTCGGTCCGTAATTACCCGGCCCTGCGCTATTGGGGCGGCGGAATCAATCTGACTTTCTAAAAAGCTAAGTTTATGAAAAAGTACACTATATTATCGTTTCTGCTGGTCGGCCTGGCCGGTTGCGTGGGCATCGAACAGTATCCTACCAACTCCTACTCCGACGCAACGTTCTGGAACTACGAGGACAACTGCATGGCCGCCCTCTACCTGGGATACAACCAGTATTGGAGTGCCGACCGTTACTTCGGAAACAACCTCCTTTCCGACGACGTTTACGGCAGCCGCCACACGACGAGTTCCACGGAAACGGCGACAGGGCTCGCAACGACGAACGGCGGCCGTTTCTCGGACGAATGGAAAGAGTGCTACCAGGAACTGCGTACCATCCATACCGCGCTGGACAACCAGGACCGCATGAATATCAGGAGCGAAGTCAAGTCGCGGCTCATCGCGGAACTCCGACTGCTGAGGGCCTTTACCTATATGCGCCTCACGGCGTGGTTCGGCGACGTTCCCTTCCTGACGAGCAATCCCACGCTGCCGGAGTCGAAAACGATCAAACGCACCAGCGCGGATTATATCAAGCAGTTCATCCATTCCGAGCTGGAAGAGGTTTCGCACATCCTTCCGAAGAACACGGCGCTCACCGCAGCCGAGAACGGACGCGTGACCTGCGGAACCGCCGTCGCGCTCAACGCCCGGGCCTACCTGCTCGACAACGATTTCGAGAATTGCGCCCGGGAGTGTGCGAAACTCATCAACAGCGATGAATACGGAACCTATGCGCTCGCCGACAACTATACGGACCTCTTCACCAACGGACATTACGGCCCCGAATCGATCATGACCATCGAATTCGCCTACGAAGGCGGCGTGGAGAACATCAAGCGGAGCTGGGCCACCGGTCCGAGAATCCCGCAGTCGATCGGCGCAGGAGCCGAAGTCGCCTTCTCGCCCACGCAGGAGTTGGTAGATTGTTTCCGCAAGACGGACGGCACGGTGGCCGACGATACGGACTACGAAGACCGCGACCTGCGTTTCTACGCAACGATAGCTTATAACGGCTGCACCCTCCAGATTCCGGAAGCCAAATCCTGCAAGATCATCGGTTCGGAAGGGGTCGGCAAAGGGACCTATACCTGCTGGACCAATCCGGCCGACGAGACGGCGGCCCAGAAAAAGGATCCCGCCCTGGGAGATTCGTACAACGGCACGAACGACCGGACACTGACGGGTTATTACAACATCAAGAACTACGTAGCCAACACGGTCGGCTCGGGCGGCGGTTCCTACAAACCGCTGATGGAGATCCGTTATGCCGACGTATTGCTCATGTACGCCGAATCGATGTTCGAAACCGGCAAGATGACCGCCGACGTATGGAACGCCACGATCTTCCCGCTCCGCAAAAGAGCCGGATTCTCGAACGACTACTGCGCTTATCCCGGCGGCGATGACCTCCGCCAGGCAATCCGCGACGAACGCCGCACCGAACTCGCCCTCGAAGGCCGCAGATGCTTCGACCTGCGCCGCTGGGCGGCCCTCGACAACCCCTCCATCAAGTCCACGGGAGCGGCAGTCCTCACCTCCAGGGCGACCGGAGCTCCATTCCTCGACGACGGAAGCAACATCCAGTGCCCGGCATCCTACAACATGAAATATTGGTTCCCCATTCCCCAGAGCGAACGGGACATCAACCACAACCTCACGCAGAATCCCGGCTGGTAAACCGGCGGCAGACAAACTAAACGACATAAAACAAGATGAGAACCCTATTTCGAAATATCGCGATTCTGACCGTAGCGGTGTCTCCCTTCGTTTCGGGATGCACCGACGACGGTAACGAGATCAACTATAACATCCAACCGGGAAACGAACTCTACCTCCCCCTTTCCGGGAAGGCCGTCGACCTGTCACGGGGCGCCGACGTGGAATTCCAATGGGCCCCGTCGGTCGCCTACGACAACGGCTTCGTATCGTATGAACTGCTGTTCGACCTCGAGGGCGGAGATTTTTCGGCTCCCCTGGCGGCAATGATAAGCCAGCTCAACGGCTCCAAGACCTATTTGAGCGTCACGTCCAAGAAACTGAACGCCGTGGCACGGGCCGCCGGATTAGGAACCTCCGAAACCGGCAACCTCAAATGGACGGTACGCGCTTCGAAAGGCCTTTTCGGCAGTATCTATTCCGAGTCGCGGTTGCTGTCGGTGACCACGACGAACGCCATGAATCCGTTCCCCCGGACCGTAATTCTCCGGGGCGACGCCCTCGAAGACCCGACGGGCATTAACATGGCGGCATCGGCCGGCATCGACAAGGCAGCCGCCTCGGAGGGAACCTTCGAATGCTTCACGAAGATCAAGGGCAGCACCGGCTTCACCGTCGAGGACGACCTCGGCAGGTACTATGTGCTGAACGAAAACAAAACCGTAACCTACTCCGAAACCGCCGTCAACAACCGGATGCCCTCCGAGGCGATTTACTGGCTCAAGATCGATTTCGACATGATGACCTGGTCCTACAACACCGTTTCGAAGATCGAATACTATGCGGCGGCGTGGGCCGACAACAAGATGTCGACCGTAAACCAGGCCATGACCTATGCCGGGAAAGGCGTCTGGACACTGCTCGACTACGAGAATACCATTTCCAACAACTCCGCCAACGATTCGCGCCACCGCTTCAACGCCACGCTCGGAGACGGAACCAAACTGTATCTCGGAACCCAGGCCTCGCTCGGAACCTCCTATACGACCGACTACCTCAAGGTCAATCTCTATACGACGGAAACAGTCAATACGACGGACAAGGTGAACTGGGAGATGACCTACAAATTCCTGACCGCCGACTGCGGACGCAAACTGGACTGCTACCTCTACCTGAACGGGGACAATCCGGCCGGAACGTGGTGGCACGAGTATAAATTCAAATAATAAGGAACAATTATGAAACTGTATAAATTCATGGGTCTACCGTTTATATTTTCGATGCTCGCCGTTTTTCCCGTAGCCTGCGAGGAAGACTATATGTCCATCACCAACCCTCCTACGGAGCAGAAAGCCAACATTTACTCCGACTACGAAATCGATTGGGCGGAGGCTGCCGACTCGGTTTCAACCGCATTCATCGAACGGTTCTATTGCAGTTCGAACCGCAACGGAGCCGACGGAGTATTCTCCTACAGCGAGTACAACAACCAAAAGAACAACAGCAACTGCTACTGGCAGCAGGCCCACGCCATGGGGGCCATGGTCGATTACTACAACCGGATCAAGTACTCCGATCCCGACCAGGCCGCACTCATCCGGAGCTATTTCAAACGCTGGTACGACAAACGGGGCAACAACTACGAAGGCAACGCCTCGTGGCGCGGAAGCACCGGCTTCGGCAACGACTTCACCGACGATACGCTCTGGATCACCATCGCCCTGCTGCAAATGTACGACGCCACAAAAGACGAAACCTACTACACTGCGGCCAAACAGACCTGGGACGAATGCGTGCGGCCCCGTTTCGCCTACAACCAATACGGCTGGCTGCCGTGGAAATGGACCAGCCTGGGCGCCAACGAGTGCACCAACGGCCCCGGAGCGATCGCAGCAGCCACCCTGGCCCGCTACGCCAAGGAGGCCGGAAACAGCGAGGAGTACAACCGCTACCTCAACGAAGCCTTCAAATGTTTCGACCAGAACATCCATGCCATGAACTCGGACGGCACGCTGGGCGACCCGCCGTTGAGCTATACCCAGGGAACCTGCATGGAGGCCGGACGGCTGATCTGGAAACTGACCGGCGAAGAGGGTTACATCCGCAAAGCGATCTCCGCAGCCCGCGGACAGATGTCGGCGGCGTCCATGAACGAAACGTACGAAGCAGAGCGGATCATGCGCGACGAAGGAACCGACGAGAACAACTCGATCTTCCACGCCGTATTCTTCCATTGGGCCGCCCGGATGGCCGTCGACAGCAATATCGACGCCGTCGATTCGCGCATCCGCGAAGAACTCGACCGCTACCTGCTGCGCCATGCCTCCTACTACTGGACACGCGGCATCGACAAGTCGCCGCTGGGCTGGGCCGACTCTTATTTCGGAGTCAAGTGCTACGAGGCGAGGACGCCCGGAACGGGCGGTTCGCTCGGGGCCTATACGAGTGCGGCACAGGCGCTCGAATCCATGTGGTTCGTTGAAAGATATAAATAGTCCGTTTGAAATTCGATCGAAACATGAAACGTATATTAAATATGCTTCTCCTTGTCGTTACGGTCATGGCTGTAACGGCATGCGACTCCGACGATAACAATCGTCAGAACGAACTCTGCTCCCCCGGCAAACTCTACCTCCCGAGGGATCAGTATCCGCTCGATATCACCGCCGGGCAGCCTGTGGTGTTCGAATGGGAAAACTCCAAGACAAACAACGCCTGTTATCAGGTTCTTTTCGACAAAGAAGAGGGTGACTTTTCCAAACCCGCGTATGTAATCACGAGTACGGCCAACGGCTTCATGCCCTCGTTGGAGGTATCTTCCGCCACGATGTCGACCATCGTCGCCCTGTGCGGCGGACTGCCCGGCCAGACCGTCACCGTAAAGTGGACCGTCCGGACGCTCAAAGGGCTCGACCAGGTTACAGGCGTGCAGGAAGGAGGATCACGAACCATCCTGGTTACGATGCCGAATACCGTAGACCCGCTTCCCGCTACGCTCGCGCTTCAGGGTACGGCAACGGAGAACCAGGCCGCCATCAGGCTCAACGCCGCACTTCCCGTATCGGCAACTACCGGGAAACACATCGCAGACCGGAAACAGGGCGCCATGGAATGTTTTACGCAATTCTCGGAAGGGACGTTCACCGTAAAGGACGACCTGGACCGTTACTTCGCACTCGAAGAGAACGGAACGCTGCGATGCACTTATGCCGAAGAGAGTCCCAATGCGGCTCCGGCAGCGGGCATCTACTGGGTATACCTCGACTTCAACACCATGACCTGGTCGATGAAGGAGATCGAAAAAGTGGTATTCTGGAACCGTCCGTGGTTCGGCGCCGAAAGCAAGCAGCCGATGACCTACAAAGGCAACGGCGTATGGGAAATCGTCGATTTCGCCTGGAATGTCGGAACGACCTCCCAGAAGGACACCCGGTATCATTTCAAGGTGTACTATACGGACCAGAGCATCGAAAGATGGGCTTACTGGAACGACGACTTCCGCCCCGAGGAAAACCCCGAGGCGAATCCGAAATGTTTCAACGTCTACCGGTTCGTGAATGCACTCAAAGACGACTGGGTCCATTCGTGGAAAACGACCAACGACAGCGAGGGCATCAACCAACTGGCGACTTTCCGGGTGCACATGAACAATGCGGACAAGGCCGATTATTTCCACGAACGCTCATTCAAGGATAAATAGCCATGCCGATAAAAGCCGACGCGGAAACCGGATCCGGTGAATCCGCCCACGACGGTAACTCCGGCCGACGCAACCCCATTCCGACGAAGTAGGAAAACCGTATGACACGCAGTCTGTTTTACACATTCGCGCTCTCCGTCCTTTGCATCCACCCGCTGGATGCGAAGGACGTGACGGTGCTTCCTGCGAAAGGGAACTCTCCGTCGGTCTTTTATCTCGCCGGACCGCACCGGCAGCCGGTCGTCTATGTCGACGGCAGCGACGCACCCGTCGTGAAGAAATCCGCCGGACTGTTCGCCTCGGACATCGGGGCCGTCACGGGAATCCCGGCGAAAGTCGTAACCTCGCTCGACGGGGTAAAGAGTTGCGTCATCGTCGGAACCATCGACGGCTGCGATGCCATCCGACGTCTTGCCGAAGCGGGAAAAATCGACCTCGAACCGATCCGGAACGGCTGGGAACAGTACCACATCCGGACTGTCCGGAAACCTTTCCCGGGAATTTCCGAGGCCCTCGTAATCGCCGGAAGCGACCGCCGGGGCACAGCCTACGGCATCCTGTCCCTTTCGGAGAAGGCAGGTGTCAGCCCGTGGTACTGGTGGGCCGACGTGCCGGTCCGAAAACACGAGCGGCTGTATGTCGACGCCCCCGGTCACTATTCCGCCGAGCCTTCGGTCCGGTACAGAGGGATTTTCCTGAACGACGAGGACTGGGGACTTACGCCCTGGGCAGCGAAAACCTTCGAAAAGGAGCGGGGCAACATCGGGCCGCGCACCTATTCCAAAGTTTGCGAATTGTTGTTGCGCCTGAAGGGCAACATGCTCGCTCCGGCCATGCATCCGGTATCGACACCGTTCCACAGCATTCCCGAGAACCGGATGGTCGCAGACTCCTTCGCCATCGTCCTGACCGCAACCCACTGCGAACCGCTGCTGCTCAACACGGCCGGCGAGTGGGACAAAAAGACGATGGGACCATGGGACTACGACGCCAACCGGGAGAAGATGAACGAAGTTCTGGCCGCACGGGTCCGCGAGGCTTCCCCGTACGAGAACGTTTACCCGCTGGCGCTCCGGGGCCTGCACGATGCTGTCATGGCGAACGGAATCCCGGTGAAGGAGAAGGTCCGGATGCTCTCCGAAGCCCTTGCGGACCAACGGAAAATCATCTCCGCGGAGGTTTCGGATCCCGTCGGGGAGGTTCCCCAGGTCTTCACGCCCTACAAGGAGGTGTTGGAAATCTATTCCAACGGACTGGAACTTCCCGACGAGGTGACGATCGTCTGGCCCGACGACAACTACGGCTACCTCAAGCGGCTGAGCGGCATCCGGGAACAACAGCGTTCGGGACGCTCGGGCGTCTATTACCACGTCTCCTATCTCGGGGTTCCCCACAGCTACCTGTGGTTCAGCACCACGCCGCCGGCACTGATGTACGAAGAGCTGAAAAAAGCGTACGACACGACAGCCGACCGCTACTGGCTGCTCAACTGCGGCGACCTGAAAGGCAGCGAAATGCAGGTTTCGCTGTTCATGGACATGGGCTACGACATCGGCGCCTTCACGCCGGAAACCGTCGTAGAGTATCCGGCTAAATGGCTGAGCGCCATTTTCGGCGAAACGATGTACGACGAACTGTGCCGGAACTACACTGCATTCCTGAACCTGGCGTTCAGCCGCAAACCGGAGTATATGGGCTGGGGTTATCACTGGAACCACTACGGCAACCAATGCGAGCAGCCGACCGACACGGACTTCTCGTTCCTCAATTACGACGAGGCGCAGCGGCGGCTCGCCGCCTGTTCGGAACTGGGAAGCTACGCCCGGAAGAGCTACGATTCGCTTCCGCAGGCATACCGGGCAGCTTTCTGCCAACTCGTCTGGTATCCGTTCCGGGGCATCGAACTGATGAACCGGATGACGCTCAAAGGCCAGTTGAACCGGATGTACGCCCGTCAGCACCGCGCATCGGCCAACCGTACAGCGGACGAAGTCAAAGCCTGCCGCGATTCGCTTGTCCTGATCACGGAGGAATACAATTCGATTGTCGGCGGGAAGTGGCGCCATATGATGTCCCTGAGGCAGAACTACGATCATACGAGTTCCTATTTCAAACTCCCGGAACTGCATTACATCGACCTTGACGGCCCGGCATCCCTCGCCCTTGCCGTAGAAGGGGAGGACATAAGCGGTATACGGAGTTTTCGGGCATTGCCCGTCTTCGACAAATACCTGCGCCAAAGTCATTGGATCGAGGTGTACAACACCGGCTGCGGAAGCGTCGACTGGAAAGCCGGGGTGTCCGACGACTGGATCGTGCTCTCGAAAGCGTCGGGCATGACCGGCTCCGAAGAGCGGATCGGGGTGTCCGTCGACTGGACGAAAGTTCCCGCGGGAAAGAATATCCTCGGGGAGATTTCCATCCGGGGAACGGGCGAAACCCTAAAGGTCCTGGTTTCGGTCTTCAATCCGGCGGAACCCACGCGGGAAGCCCTCGGAAACCTCTATGTCCAAAGCGACGGATATGTTTCGATTCCTGCGGCCGCTTTCCACCGGATAACAGGCAACGGGAAGGTCGCCGTGAAACCGGTTCCCGGGTTAGGCCCCGACGGCGACGCCCTTCAACTCGGCGACCCTGCTGCACCCCTGCAAAACTACCGGGACGAGAACACCCCTTCGGCAGAATACGATTTCTACTGTTTCGACGCCGGCCCGGTGGATGTCTACACCTACGCTCTTCCGCTCTTTCCGCTCCATGCGGACCGGGATTTCAAGCTGCCTGAGAATACGAATACAGACACCAAATACAGTATCCAGATCGACGGAGGAGCCATCGCGACCCCCACTTCATCCCATACCGAATACACCCAGGTATGGTACGAAAGCGTCCTGCGAAACAGCGTGGTGAACAAATCGGTCCTGCACGTCGACGCGCCGGGCCGCCACACGCTCCGCATCCGGACCGGTGACCCGGGGATGGTGATCCAGAAGATCGTCATCGATTTCGGAGGCATGAAACGCTCTTACCTCGGACCGCCGTCCACACAGGTGGCAACGGCTGATTCCCGATATAAAAATCAAATTAAAACCAACTAAAAGCCATACTTATGACACTTCAAAATTCCCTATTATCCGTGTTTGCTCTGGCTGCAACGCTCGTGTCCTGTTCGTCGGACAAGACGGATTCGGACCCGGCAGGACCGGCAACCGTAGAAAAACTGGCGGCGCCCAGAGACGGGCTGAGCGTCAACACGTTACTTTTAAACCCCGAAGAGTTCGAAGGCCTCCGGTTCGATTGGAAATCGGCCGGGGAGGGCCTGAAGTACGAACTCGTCTTCGACAAGGCCGGCGGCGACTTCTCCGCTCCGGCAGAGCGGTTCGAAACGACCGAAACGTCGCACACGCTCCAGTTCGAGGACATCCAGCGGCTTTTCGAAGAGAATAAAAACGAAGCGGGAGAGACCGCCGAACTCGCATGGCGGGTCTACACGACCTCGGAGCGGGGCAGGACGCAGTCGAAAGAGACCCGGCTGATCACGTTCACGACCGTAGCGAAGGTGGTTGTCAAAACGCTGATCGCACCCGAGAAAGAGACCGTTTTCAATCTGAAAAAACTCGCCGGAGATGTGACTTTCTCCTGGTCGAAGCCCGTATGGCTGGGTAGTGAAAAGGACATCAGCTACACATTCGTGATCGACCAGGCCGGCAACGACTTTTCGGAGCCGCTTCTCAGCGTGGAACTGGAAGCCGGAGAGGAGACACTCGCAGCGACCCAAACCGTGGTGACCAAAGAGAAACTGACCGAACTTTACGACGCCTCGCCGGTAGCAGCCGACGGGGACAGCTACTATTTGAAATGGGCCGTCTATGCCAAGATCGGCGCAAACAAAACCATCTCCGAGGAGATTCGCACCTTCTCGGTCATCCCGAAGGAGAAGATTCCCGCATTCACCGGGGGCGACGCGCTTTATATCGGGGTTCCCGGATCGACCGAAACCGGCCAGCAGATGGTCTACATCCCGGACAGCTATTACAAAACGGACAACGACAGTTGGCACGACCGGATGGAGAAGATCGGCCAGAACTGGAAGGATTTCCCCTACTACGAAGTATTCGTCTCGCTGAAGGCAAACGAAAAGTATTATTTCTATACGGCGGACGAAAACAACGAAAAGACGCACTTCTTCAAGGCGACCGCCTCCGACGGATTCGTCGAAACGGAAACCGAGGAGGATGCACAGGTCAAAATCGCACAGGACGGCATCTACCGAATCCGCTTCAAGGCCGACGGAACAAAGAAGGCCGACGTGCGGAAGGTGGAATACATCAACCTCCGGTTCGCCTGGGGAGCTTATGACCAGAACAAGTTCACCGACGCCGTGATGAATTACGCCGGTAAGGGACTTTGGACCCTGTCGTCCTACAACATCGTCCTCAAGGACATGGGAAGCTACAAGGAGGACCGCTACCGGTTCGTCATGAAACTCGACGGCATCGACCAGATTCAGGGCCTCTCGAAAAACAACGAGGGCAGCGTCACCGGAAACCGTCCCGGACAGAGCGAAGATGCCTCCTACTGGGACCTGCAGCTTTCGTATACGGGATGGGACCACTGGGTATTCAAGTATCCGGCCTGGCTCTGCGACGATTCGAACCTTGCCAAATGGTGTGCAGATGTCAGACTCTATATGAACGCCGACAAGGGACACTATACCCACGAGTTCGTTAATCCGGTCGAGGTGAAGGCATTCGCCGACGGCGATCCCCTGTATATCGACGGCACGGGAAGCGAGGCCGGACAGAAGGCCTCCTACATCACTTCGGCCTCCTACAACACCTCCATCGGCCAGTCGGGCGAAGTCGACGCTTTCAAGAACCAGGATTACAAATACGAAATTTTCACCAAACTCGGCGCCGGAAGCAAGTTCTATTTCCGATCAGTTACCGGAACCGTTTTCTACACGCTGACGGCAGACGGGACCCAGGTCAAGAAGATCAACTCGGCCGCCGAAGCCGAAGGAACCACAGCGAAAGAGGGCATCTACCGCATCCGGTTCAACATCACATCGGGCAAGGCTTATATCGTCCCGGTAGACAACGTGGAGCACTTCTTCTGCTGGACCTCCAAACTGACCGCCATGACCTACGAAGGGAAAGGCGTATGGGCGGCAAAGAACCTGAACATCGCGCTCCAGAAGACGAGCTGGGGTTTCGACGAACGGTATAAGTTCAAATTCACCATCGACGGAAAGGCGCAGCCGTTCGGACGCATGTCCACAAACGGCGATCGTCCCAACGCTTCGACGGCAGCGGATTACTGGTACGTCCAGCCTTCCCTGGCGAACCAGTGGGACCCCGCATTCAAATATCCGGACGCACTGTGCGACGGCAACAACCTGACACGGTGGTATGCCGACCTGTACCTCTATATGAACGACGACAAGGGACATTACACCCACGAATTCAAGAACACACATGAATAAAATGATCAGCACATTCGCAATCCTTTGCGGAACAATCCTGTCGGCATGCAGCCAGTCGGAGTCTTCTCCGGCCGGCCCCGACGGGCCGGCAACCGGGGAACCGGCAACCATACTGACAGCCCCGAAAAACGGGCTTTCCGTCAACCTCGACGCCCTGTCGAACCTCACGTTCTGGTGGGAGCGTACCACCGGCAAACCCGACGGATACGAACTGATATTCGATCTGGAAGGAGGCGATTTCACCGCCCCGGCGGCCTCTTTCCCGGCAGGCGGCAAGACCGAACTGACCCTCTCCTACCAGGACGTGAAAACCCTCTACCAAGCAACCCAGAAGGACGGCACGGCATCTCTCATCTGGACCGTAAACGCGCTTGCGGGCGATAAAACATACGGCGGCAAGGAGTCCCGCAAGCTGATTGTCACCAACACCATGGAGCCGTATATCGTCGAGGCGCTCTTCACCCCGGAAAACGGCAGCAGGGCCGACCTGACCCTGCTCGAGGAGAATCTCCACTTCAGTTGGTCGGCAGCCAAGACCTCCGGAACCAAAACCCCGTCGTACACCCTGCTGTTCGACCGAAAGGGCGGCGACTTCAGCGCACCCCTGGCCTCGTTCGACCTGGCCGGGAAAACCGAATTCGACCTCTCGAAGGAAGAGGTCCGCAAGCTCTTCGACGCCCATGCGGAAAGCGGAAGCGAAACCCTTCCGCTCGTCTGGACGGTGCGGTGCAACGTGGAAGACAACGCATGGCTGGCTTCGGAGCAATACCAATTAACCGTGACAACGCTTCCGGTAGCCTATTCGAACGCAATCTTCACGAACTTCTCGCTGCCCGACCCCGACGTAATCCGGGGCGACGACGGTTATTTCTACCTCTACGCCACCGAACATAAACGCAACGACCCCGACATGAAGAACAGTCCGATCATGCGTTCGCCCGACCTGATCAGTTGGACACGCGTCGGTTCGCTCTTTACGGACTCCACCCATCCCCAGATCACCGATCAGGACGCCGGGATCTGGGCGCCCTCGGTCAATAAAGTCGGCAATAAATACGTGATTTACTACTCCCAGCCGGGTAAGAATTACAAACACGCCATCGGCGTCGCCGTCTCCGACTCGCCCACAGGACCGTTCACGGATCTCGGGAAACTGATCGACAGCAACGAACAGGGCGTAGAAATTTCCATCGACGCCTACCTCTATCAGGAGGATGGCCGGAATTACCTGTTCTGGGGCAGCTTCCGCAGCATCAGCGTTCTCGAACTGACCGAGGACGGAACGGCCATCAAGAACAAGGCCACCCAGAAACGCCGGGAGGTGGCCGGAGGCCAGTACGAGGCTTCCGTCGTCCTGAAAAGGGACAACTGGTATTACCTGATCGTTTCGACGGGCGATTATTCGAAAGGCGGCACTTACCGGATTGTCGTCGGCAGGTCGCAAAGTGTTTTCGGTCCCTATGTGGATAAGAACGGAAACGACATGATGAGCGTCCACCACGAGCTGGTGCTGAAAGGCAACAGCACATTCTCCTCGCCGGGACACTGTTCGCGCATCATCACCGACGATGCCGGACAGGACTGGATTCTCTATCACGCCTATCCCAACGACAAGGACTACCGATGCCTGATGCTCGACCGGATCAACTGGGTGGACGGCTGGCCCGTTTCGCCGGGCCAGCAGCCGACATCCCAATCCGTAGACCGGCCCGTCTTCAACAAATAACCGCTCCGGACAACATTTTGTCCAACCCGTTCAAAACCCCTCCCCTCCAGGAGGGGTTTTGCATGACCGCGGACCGATCCCCGGCGAACCCCGTAAAGGCCCGGCCCCTCGCAAACGAAGCAAGGCACGGATGGGAACCCCTCCGTGCCTTACGTACAAATGCAGGGATACCTGCGCTATTCGTCGATAAAATCGATATTCACCTCGCGCTGGAACACCTCCTGCAACGAAATGTTGGTTTCCGTCGTCGCAATTCCCTGGATACGCAGGATACCGTCGAAAATCGTCCGCATCAGGTGTTCGTTATCCACGCAGTAGAGTTTCACCAGGATATTGCCGTTGCCGGTGATGAAGTGGCACTCCACGATTTCGGGAACCTTCCGCAGCTCCTCGACGGTCTGTTTGAGCAACTGCGGGTCCTTTAACGTGATGCTGATGTGGGCGCAGACATCGAAACCCATCATCTTGGGGTCGACGATCAGCCGGCTTCCGAGAATCACGCCCGACTCGTCGAGCTTGCGGATGCGCTGGTGGATGGCAGCGCCGGAGATTCCGCATTCGCGGGCGATCTCCAGGAAAGGCATGCGCGCATTCTTAATGAGGTATTTGAGAATCTTGCGATCGATCGCGTCCAATGCGGTTTTAGCCATAGCGGTAAATTTATTTGATTACGTTCAATTCTTTGCCGACCTTCGTGAAGGCGGCGATGCAGCGGTCGAGGTGTTCGGTCGTGTGGCCCGCCGATACCTGCACGCGGATGCGCGCCTGGCCCTTCGGAACCACCGGGTAGTAGAAACCCGTGACGAAAACGCCTTCGTCCTGCAACTTCGCGGCAAACTCCTGCGACAACTTGGCGTCGTAGAGCATCACGGCGCAGATGGCCGACTGCGTAGGTTTGATGTCGAAGCCCGCAGCCATCATCCCGGCCCGGAAATGCTCGACGTTGGCCACGAGGCGGTCATGGATTTCGTTGCTCTCGGCGAGCATCTTGAAGGTCTCGATCCCGGCGCCCACCACGGCAGGGGGCAGCGAGTTGGAGAAGAGGTAGGGACGCGAACGCTGGCGCAGCATGTCGATTATCTCCTTGCGGCCCGTGGTGAATCCGCCCACAGCACCGCCGAAGGCCTTGCCGAGCGTACCCGTGAGGATGTCCACCTGCCCGCGCAGGTCGTACAGTTCGGTGATGCCGCGGCCAGTCTTGCCCAGCACGCCTGCCGAGTGGCACTCGTCGACCATCACCAGCGCGTCGTACTTCGCGGCCAAAGCGCAGATTTTGTCGAGCGGCGCAGCGTTGCCGTCCATCGAGAAGACGCCGTCGGTGACGACGATGCGGAAACGCTGGGCCTGGGCCTTCTTCAGGCACTCCTCCAGTTCGCCCATGTCGGCATTGGCGTAACGATAACGCACGGCCTTGCACAGGCGCACGCCGTCGATGATCGAAGCATGGTTGAGCGAATCGGAAATAATGGCGTCCTCCTCCGAGAAGAGAGGTTCGAACATACCGCCGTTGGCGTCGAAGCAGGCGGCGTAAAGGATCGTATCTTCCGTGCCGAAATAGTCGGCGATAACCTTTTCCAGCTCTTTGTGGATATCTTGGCAGCCGCAGATGAAGCGCACCGACGACATGCCGTAACCCCGGTTGTCCATGGCGCGTTTGGCAGCCTCGATCAGCCGCGGATTGTCCGAGAGACCGAGATAATTGTTGGCACAGAAATTAAGCACCTTCCGACCTGCAACCTCGATCTCGGCCCGCTGGGGCGAAGCGATGATCCTTTCCCGTTTGTAAAGCCCTGCGGCCTCGATTTCGGCGAGTTCATGCTGCAGGTACTCTTTGATTTTCCCGTACATAT
Organism: Alistipes montrealensis; assembly: GCF_018362775.1. Taxonomy (GTDB): domain Bacteria; phylum Bacteroidota; class Bacteroidia; order Bacteroidales; family Rikenellaceae; genus Alistipes; species Alistipes montrealensis. The sequence continues at coordinate 489,302 of NZ_JAGYXY010000002.1, read as the reverse complement.
CCGTTAATTTTTTGATGAAATTCCGATTGCAAAGTGTCGATTTGTTACAAATGTACGATAATTTTTTGAAAACCGATACGTTCCGAATGCTTTTTTCACGATACGGGTTACAATTTGTTATCAGCGCCGGGCTTCAATATCCCGGAGTCGTTTTTTCAACGGCATTTTCTTTGCCGCCGTATAAAAAAATAATATCTTTGTTGCTCAAATAACAATCAGCTTCCTTATGAAAAAATCGTGTGTATTGGTCAGCGGCGGAGCCGGCTACATCGGCTCGCATACCTCCGTGGAACTCATCAACGCGGGTTACGACGTAGTGATCGTCGATAACCTTTCGAACAGCGACCTCAACGCCGTCGAAGGCGTGCGCAAGATCACGGGCGTCGACATACCCTTCGTCGAGGTGGACTGCTGCGACCGCGCGGCTTTCCGCAAGGTCTTCGAACAATACGAGTTCGACTCGGTGATCCACTTCGCGGCATCGAAAGCCGTGGGCGAATCGGTCCAGAAGCCGCTCGAATACTACGGCAATAACCTCACCTCGTTCATGAACGTCATCGGCCTGATGCGTGAATTCGGCCGCCGGAACATCGTTTTCTCATCGTCGTGCACCGTGTACGGCGAACCCGAGAAGCAGCCCGTAACCGAGCAGACGCCCCGCAAGCCGGCGACCTCGCCCTACGGCAACACCAAGCAGATGTGCGAAGACATCCTGCGCGATTCGCTCACCGCCTATCCCGGCATGAAGGGCATCGCGCTGCGTTATTTCAACCCCATCGGCGCACATCCTTCGGCCCTGATCGGCGAACTGCCGCGCGGCGTGCCGCAGAACCTCGTGCCTTTCATCACGCAGACCGCCGCCGGACTGCGCGAGTGCCTTTCGGTCTTCGGCGACGACTATCCGACGCCCGACGGATCGTGCATCCGCGATTACATCGACGTTGTGGACCTCGCGAAAGCCCACGTAGCCGCGATCGGCCGCATGATCGAAGACAAGAACAAACAGCCTTACGAGATTTTCAACGTCGGCACGGGCCGCGGGGTCTCGGTACTGGAGCTGGTGCACAAATTCGAGGAGGTCAACGGCGTGAAGCTCTGCTACAAGATCGCTCCGCGCCGCGCGGGCGACATCATCGCCATCTGGGCCGATCCGGCCCTGGCCAACAACGAACTGGGCTGGAAAGCCGAGCGTTCGCTCGACGAAACGCTCCGCGCCGCCTGGGCCTGGGAGAAACACATCCGCGGAATCGAATAACCGGACGCAAAAGATCTTTTTCAAGGGGCGGAGCAGCAACTCCTCCCCTTGTTTTTACCGGCAGACAGTGATTTTTCGGGCGCTAATTTTTCATTTTTAATTATTTACACTAACTTTGCGCTCCCAAAGCAGGCGGAAATGGGATGCGGTCCGCAGAGGCCGCATTGAGAACCGCCGAAGGTAACACATTAAAAAACAAAACAAATTATGAAAACTATTTCGGTAAAGGCTGTAAAGCGCGCCGATTTCGGCAAGAAAGCAGCCAAAGCGGTACGCCGCGAAGGCATGGTCCCCTGCGTACTGTGCGGCAATGGTGAGACGGAAAGCTTTTCGGTCGATCCCCGCGAGATCAAACCCCTGATCTACACCCCGAACTCCTACATCGTAGAATTCGACCTCGAAGGCAAAAAAGAGAAGGCTGTGCTGCGCGAGGCTCAGTTCCACCCCATCCGCGAGGAGATTCTCCACCTGGATTTCTACCGTATCGCCGACGGCAAACCCGTTTCGATCGCCATCCCGGTACGCCTGACCGGCAACGCCGAGGGTGTGAAAGTCGGCGGTAAGCTGGCCCTGTCGGCCCGCAAGCTGGTCGTCAGCGCACTGGTCGAGAACCTGCCCGACGAAATCGTCGTAGACGTTACGGAGCTGGGTGTAGGCAAGACCATCTTCGTCGGCGACCTCGATATCGAGAACCTGAAGTTCGTTACCCCTGCTACGACCGCTGTCTGCGCCGTTCGCGTAACCCGTGCGTCGCGCGGTGCTGCCGAGGCTGCGAAATAAGCCGGCCGAAGGAGTATGAAATACCTCATTGTTGGGCTCGGGAATATCGGCGCCGAGTACGCCGGAACCCGTCACAACATCGGTTTCAACGTGTTGGACGCCCTTGCAGAGGCGTCCAACGCTGTTTTTACCACCCAACGTTACGGCGATGTGGCCGAAGCGAAGTACAAGGGGCGGACACTGGTGTTGCTGAAACCCTCGACCTACATGAATCTCTCGGGCAAGGCCGTCCGTTACTGGATGGACACCGAAAAGATTCCGCAGGAGAACCTGCTCGTCATCTCGGACGACATCGCGCTGCCGTTCGGCACGCTGCGCCTGCGCCCGAAGGGGAGCGCCGGAGGCCACAACGGCCTAAAGAATATCTCCGAACTGCTCGGCACGGAGGAGTACGCCCGGATGCGTTTCGGCGTAGGCGGCGACTTTCCGAAGGGACACCAGGTAGACTACGTGCTCGGGGAGTGGACCGACGAGGAACAGAAGGCCATGCCCGACCGACTGAAGGTCTTTGTCGACGCCGTCCGGTCGTTCGCGACCGTCGGAACAGCCATGACGATGAACTTTTTCAACAAGAAGTAACTCAAAAAACAGGTATCCGACAGGGCCGCGACCATTCCCGAACGGGAAGAGCGGCTCGCATCAAACAGGAAAAAGCGGCCGAAAGCCGCTTTTTTCATTCATCTTCGTCGTAGTAAACCTCGTCCATCAGTCCGTCCAGTTCCCGCCGCTCCTTTTTGGTCGGGCGGCCCGTACCGCGGTCGCGAACGACGAAGATCGTCTCGCGCGGGACGTTGAGTTTGTCCAACTCCTCCTGCGGGGTGATGTTGAGGCAGTACAACGGGACGTTTTTCGCCGGCTGGCGGCTCGACACCAGATCGAGGACTTTATAAGAATAGGTCACCTGCAACTTACGCACGGCAATCACGTCGCCGGTCTTCACCTCGCGCGAAGGCTTGGCATAAACCCCGTTGACCGTCACCTTATTATTGCGCACGGCATCGGCGGCATCGCTGCGGGTCTTGAAAATACGCACCGCCCAAAGATATTTGTCCAATCGAATATCTTCCATATTACTTTATGTTTTCCGCTATTTTCTCCAGCAGGCTTCCCTTGCCGTAACCGACCCATATATCCTGCACCCGGCCGTCGGGAGCGATCAATACGAAGTGCGGGATTCCCTTCACCCGATAACTGGCCCCGAGACCGATATTACCCTCAAGAAGCTGGTTCCACTGGTTTCCTGTCAACTGCCTCCCGGCGACGAACTCCTTCCACTCCCGTTCCGGGTCCTGGCTGATGCTCACGACTTCGACCCGATCTTTGTAGCGTTCGCCGATCTCCTTCAATTCGGGAATCGCCTGCACACACGGACCGCAGCCCGCACTCCAGAAATCGAGCAGGAGGTATTTCCCGGCAAATTCCGACAGGCGATGCCGATTTCCATCCACATCATACAGGTCGCCGTCCACCATCTCATCGCCAATGCCGATCGCCGGAGGCGGATTGAGACAGGCATCAATCAGTTGCCCTTTCTGGGACTGTCGTTGCTCTGCGGACATCCGATCGTAAAGCGCAAGCATCTCCGCCTTGCAGCCCGTCCCGATTCCATACTGCAAAGATCCGGCATATTCGACCAGTTTATTTATCCAGACCGTCGTTACGGGGGCCGTCTGCATGTAACAGACGGTCTTAGCCGTGATCCGACTCAACAACCCCTTATACAAGGAATCCTTCCGATTTGAAAAAGGCTCTTCGGGCGCATCGGCCATCAACAGCATCATTTCACGCATCTCCGGAACGACCCGGACAAGATAAGCGTTCTCCTCCTGCTGTTCCGGTATTTCCGACGAAACATCCCAAAGTCCGATCATCTTATCCCGCCCCTTAACATTCACACGCTTGCCGGGAGCCACCCAGACTTCGAACAGCCAGTTCGGATAACCTTCACCCTCGGCGTAGAGCAACACCCGTTTCGGAAAAGCCACCGTATCCCGGAAGGAAAATTTCCCATCGACGAGTGTATCCACGGCTATCTCCTGCAATATCCTCCCCCGCATTTCATACAGAAAGACCACCGCGCTGTCAGGCACATTCTCTATCTTCCCGGCGATCAAAAATTCGCCGGCGGGAACAGCGGGAGCGCAGGCCGTTACGGCCACCGCAGCAAAGAGCAGATACAGCAAACGTTTCATCGGGATTCAACTATTTTTCGTACAACGTTTCATTTTTCGGCCGGTCGTGCGACTGTTCGTCGTTCTGGCGGCTGACGCTCAAAATCATCCCGAAGGCGATCATCGTGAAGAGCATCGACGAGCCGCCGCGCGAGATCAGCGGCAGAGTCTGGCCCGTTTCGGGGATCAGATTGACCGTCACCATGATGTGCAGCAGCGCCTGGCACGTGATCAGCAGCGCAAGCCCCAGCACGAGCAATCCCGGAAAAGCGGTTCCGCACCGCCGGAATATCTCGATTCCCCGGAAGAAGACCCACAGATAGAGCATCAGCAGCAACACGGCCAGGATAAAGCCGTACTCCTCGACGAAAAAGGCGTAGGCGTAGTCACTCTCGGGGTGGATCATCTCCACGCGCATCGCACTCTGTCCGGCGCCTTCGCCCAGAATACCGCCGTTGTAAATGGCGATCATCGAACGTTCTGTGTCGGAAAGGTGTTCGATGGGTTTCGCGGTCTGCGACTTGGTCCAGAGGTGAATCCACGTCGAAACACGCCCTTCGGCTGTTTCGCTGCGCCCGAGGTTCAGCGACATGATGACGACGATGGCCGCAATGCCCCATCCCACCAGTTTCATCAGTTCCCCGAACCGGACACGGCCGATCAGCATCATCACCCACGAAGCCAGGCACACCAGCACGGCCGACGAGGTATGCGCCGGAAAGATCACCATTGCCGAAACAGCGACCGGCAACAGAATCGGCCGCGTCCCTTCGCGCCAGATTTTCCGCTGCTCGGGCGACGAACGCCACGTCCAGAACTTCCACGACGGCACGATCCGGATTTTGTCGATCTTCGACTGCCGCCCGGCGAGTTGCTGGGCCAGGAACAGCACCGTGGCGACCTTCAGCGCCTCGGAAGGCTGGAACTGGAAGGGGCCGAGCGGAATCCAGCGCGCCGCGCCGTTGGTCGTTGCACCGATGAAGTAGACGGCGACGGTGAGCGCCACCGAAAGGAAATAAGCCGGCCGGGCGAAAAGGTTGTAAATGCGGCAGTTGATTTTCTGCACGGCGACCATGATAAGGAGGCTGACGACCAGGAGCATCAGTTGCTGACGCAGGAAATGTGCCGTCGTACGGGCCGTATGGGCGTCGTAAGCCATCTTGGCCGTCGATGAGTAGACCACCAGCACCGAGATCACTGCCAGCGCGGCAACGATGATCCACAGCACGCGGTCACCGTTGAAGATCCGGAATTTGGGTTTTTCGGCGGCCGTCTCCGCTCCGCAGACAGCATCGTCCGCGGAGGCCGCTTTACCGCCCCCCGAAGTTCGTCTGCCACCGCGCGGCGCGGCGTCGCGCGCCAGTTCGGCCGTCGCCTGCTCATCGGCTCTGCTCTCGTCCCGTAGCATCGGTTATGCTTTTTCTTTGACCCAGTTTTTAAACAGTTCCCCGCGGTTCTCGTAGTTCCTGAAGAGGTCGAAGCTCGCGCAGGCCGGCGACAGCAGTACCACGTCGCCCGGACGTGCAGCCGCCTTCGAGGCCGCCATGGCCGCTTCGAGCGAGTCGGTCGAAACCACCTCGGGAACCACGCCCGTAAATTCCCGGATCAGTTTGGCGTTGTCGAGTCCCATGCAGACCAGTGTGTGCACCTTCGCACCCGCGAACGCCTTGAGGGGTTCGTAATCGTTGCCTTTGTCCGTGCCTCCGGCGATCCACACCACGGGACGCGTCATGCTCTCCAGCGCGTAGTAAACCGAATCGACGTTCGTGGCCTTCGAATCGTTGATCCACAGCACGCCCTCCTTCTCCGCCACGGGTTCGAGGCGGTGTTCGACGGGTGCAAAGTCGTAGAGCGATTTGCGGATTTTCGCCGGGGCAACGCCCGCCGCAAGGGTCGCAAGGGCCGCCGCCATGGCATTGTAAGCGTTATGGAGGCCCTTGATCTGCATTTTCGCCGTGTCGATCTCGACCGATACCTTTCCGGCCGTCGCAGTGAATTTCCCGTCGCAGAGGAACGCATCGCCCGCGCCGCTCGCCACGGCGTTTTTAGCCGCAAAGGGCAGTTGGCGCATCCTCAAATCGTATTTCGGAAGCTCGTTCCAGATCACCTCGTCGTCGCCCGAATAGACGAACCAGTCGCGCGAGGTCATGTTCTGCGTGATGCGCATCTTCGCATCGGCATAATTCTGAAAACAGTGGTCATAGCGGTCGAGGTGATCGGGCGTAATGTTCATCAACACGCCCACGTGTGCCCGGAACTTATACATGCCGTCGAGCTGGAACGAGCTCAGTTCCAGCACATACCAGTCATATTCGCCCGTCGCGACCGAATAGGCGAAACTCTCGCCGATGTTGCCTCCCAGCGCAACGTTCTCGCCTGCGTCGCGCATGATCTTGTAGATGAGCGACGTAGTGGTAGTCTTGCCGTTCGAACCGGTGATACAGATACATTTGGCCTTGCCCAGATAGCGGCCCGCAAACTCCATTTCGGAAATCACCGGGATTCCCGCTTCGCGGATTTTGCACACCATCGGCGCCGTGTCGGGAATGCCGGGGGACTTGACAACCTCCGTAGCCGCGAGAATACGCTCCTCGCTGTGGCCGCCCTCCTCGTAGGGAACCTCCCACTCGTCCAACTTGGCCTTGTAGCGGTCGGCAATACGCCCCGCATCGGAGAGGAAGACCCCAAACCCCTTCTTTTTGGCAAGGATCGCGGAACCGTAGCCGCTGATTCCCCCGCCCAGTACGACGATGTTTTTCATATTATCTTATCTTCAGCGTTACCAGTGTAATTGCCGCCAGCAGCAGCGAGATGATCCAGAAGCGAAGGACGATCTTGGTCTCGAAAATACCCTTTTTCTGGTAATGGTGATGGACCGGAGACATCAGCAGGATTCGCCGCCCCTCGCCGTACCGGCGTTTGGTGTATTTGAAGTAGCTGACCTGCATCATCACCGAGAAACTCTCGACCAGGAAGACGCCGCACAGCAGCGGCAGCAGCAGTTCCTTGCGGATGCAGAGCGCGAAGACCGCGATCACGCCGCCGATGGCCAGCGACCCCGTGTCGCCCATGAAAATCTGCGCCGGGAAGGAGTTATACCACAAAAAGCCCACCAGCGCACCCACCAGCGCCGCGGCGAAGACCACCATTTCGCCGCTGTCGGGGATATACATGATATTGAGGTAGTCGGCATAGACGATGTGACCCGAAAGATAGGCCAGCACGCCCAGCACGGCGACGATCGGGACCGAAACGCCCGTAGCCAGTCCGTCGAGTCCGTCGGTGAGGTTGGCGCCGTTCGATACGGCCGTCACCACGAAAATCGCCACCAGCACATAGAGAATCCACGTGGCGGTACTGTTTCCGCCTGTCAGCCAGCCGTAGTCGAACTCGTTGTTTTTGACGAAAGGAATGGTCGTCTGCGTGGTCTTGAGGCTCTCAGAACTGATAACAACGTGGCGCTGAACAGTTTCGAGCACCGTGCCGTCCTCGTTCAGGTAGACCGTCTGCACGGGCTGCGTAACCTTGTCGCGGACGACGATATCGGGCGAAAGCCACATCGTCGTTCCGACGATGATACCGAGGCCCACCTGTCCCACAATCTTGAAACGGCCGTTCAGGCCCTCCTTCTTGTGGCGGAAAACCTTGATGTAGTCGTCCAGGCCGCCGATCAGTCCGAGCCACACGGTCGACACGAGCAGCAGTTGGATGTAGACGTTGTCGAGTTTTCCGACGAGCAGCATCGGGACCAGGATGGCGATGAGGATGATGACGCCGCCCATCGTAGGGGTTCCCTTTTTTTGCAGTTGGCCCTGAAGTCCGAGGTCGCGGATATCTTCGCCGATCTGCTTGCGGCGCAGAAAGTCGATGATCGAACGTCCGAAGATAATGACGATCAGCAGCGACAGGATAATGGCTGCCGCGGCACGAAAGGAGATGTACTGGAACATTCCCGAGCCGGGAAGGTTATAAACCTCGTCCAGATACCTGAAAAGATGGTAGAACATGTCTTCTGTTTACTTGTTTTTTATTTGATCAATGTGTCGAAAGCCTTGCGGACCTCCTCCCGGTCGTCGAAATGGTGCTTCACATCGCCGACGACCTGATAGGTTTCGTGTCCTTTGCCCGCAACGAGGATGATGTCGCCCGGACGCGAGAGCATCACGGCCGTACGGATCGCCTCGGCCCGGTCGGCGATGCGCAGGTAGCGCGCCCCGGGTTCGATCCCCGCGGCCATGTCGTCGAGAATCGCCTCGGGTGACTCGTGGCGCGGATTGTCGGAGGTAAAAACCGCTGTCGTAGCGTATTTCACGGCGATGGCAGCCATCTCGGGACGTTTGGTTTTGTCGCGGTCGCCGCCGCAGCCGCACACCACGATCAACTGCTGTTCGGGCGTGCGAATCTCCTCGATGGTCTGGATCACGTTCTCCAGGGCATCGGGCGTATGGGCATAGTCGACGATGGCCGTCGTGCCGTTCGCCGCCCGAACCTTCTCGAAACGGCCGCTCACGGCGTGCAGCATGCTCAACACGCGCAACACCTCGCCCCGGTCGAGGCCCAGCAACACGGCGGCGCCGTAGACTGCCAACAGGTTGTAGGCGTTGAACCGCCCCAGCAGGCCCACCCACAACTCCTGGCCGTCGAGGCGCAGCAACATGCCGTCGAGATGCATCTCGACGATTTTGCAGCGGAAATCGGCCATCGAACGCAGCGAGTAGGTGCTCACCACAGCCGCAGTATTCTGCACCATCACGCGGCCGTTCCGGTCGTCGGCGTTCGTCAGCGCGAAAGCCCCTTTGGGAAGTCCGTCGAAAAAGAGTTTCTTGGCCCGGATGTATTCGGCGAAGGTCTTGTGGTAGTCGAGGTGGTCGTGCGTGATGTTCGAGAAGATACCGCCTGCGAAGTCGAGGCCCCGCGTACGCTCCTGCACGATGGCGTGCGACGAGCACTCCATGAAGCAGTATTCGCAACCCATGTCGGCCATTTCGCGCATCATGGCGTTCAGCCGGACCGGGTCGGGCGTCGTGTGGGTCGATTCGATTTCACGTCCGTCGATCTTGTAGACTACCGTCGAGATCAGCCCGGCCTTGTAACCCATTGCCCGCACGAGATCGTAGAGCAGCGTCACGGTCGTGGTCTTGCCGTTGGTCCCGGTGATGCCCACGAGTTTCAACCCGCGGCTCGGATAGTCGTAGAACGCCGCGGCCATATCGGCCATGGCTCCCGCCGAGTCTTCGACGAGAACATACGCCACGCCCTCCGCCGGAGTCTCGGGCATCCGCTCGCAGACCACCGCCGCCGCGCCCTTCCCGAGGGCCGCGGGAATGAAGTCGTGGCCGTCGCTCTGCGTACCCGGCACGGCAAAAAAACAATCGCCCGGCTTCACGGCGCGCGAATCGTAGACCAATCCGCCGACGGCGGCGTTCGCATCGCCGCGCACCTCCCTGACGGGGGTATTTTGCAGGATATCGGTTAATTTTTTCATTTTATTTCAAGGTTATAACGACCGCCGTACCCGGCGTAATGCGGGTTCCGGCGGTGATGCTTTGCTGTGTTACGGCTCCCTGCCCCGAAAAGCGGACCTTCAGGCCGCGGCTTTCGAGCACGAAAAGGGCATCTTTGAGTCCCATGCCGCGCACATCGGGCATCACGCCCCGGTCTTCGGGCAGGGACGAGATAACCACATTGGCGAGGCTGTCCACCGCGGCGCGTCCCCAGCCCGTACGGCTGTCGAACGAGGCGCGGGGTGAGAGTTTATCAGCCACACGGCGGATCTGGGCGATATCGCCGCCCTTCATCCGGTCGGGATAACGGCGCGGACCGCCGTCGTCGATACGCGCATACCAATCGTGGCCGCGGTTAAAGATGTAGTCGACCATGCGTTTCACCACGGGGCCCGCCAGCGGACCGCCGTAATAGGCCTTTCCGGCCTGGGCCCGCGTCTCGATGGTCGTGAGCACCGTATACCGGGGGGCATCGGCCGGGAAGTAGGCCACCATCGAACCCAGGTAGTAGCGGCCCTCGCGGCTGCGGGCATCGGTGATCTGTGCCGTACCGGTCTTCGCCGCCACCCGCAGGCGCGTCGTGTCGCGGAAGAAAGCGCTGGCCGTACCCTCCGTACAGACTGCCTGGAGGCTTTGCTGGACCTCGCGCAGTGCAGCCCGCGAGGCGATCGACGAAGCGATGGTCCGGCTTTCGAAGCGCTCCTCGACCCGGTCGCCATGACGCAGTTCACGCACCAGCACGGGCGAGATCATCTTGCCGCCGTTGGCAATGGCGTTGTAGAAGGTGATCATCTGAATCGGAGCCAGCCGCACGCGATAGCCGTAAGACATTTTCACGAGCATGACGCCCGGATCGGGAACCTTCCAGTCTGTCGTGATCGAAGGAGCCCGTTCACCGAGGCGTTCCAGCCCCACCGTCTCGCCCAGGTGCAGCTCTTTATGGAGGAAATCGCTGTACTCCTGTTTCTTGCCTGTGATCCCGTAGCGGTCCCAGATCGCCTTGGCGAAATAGACGTTCGACGACGAAGCCACAGCGCGCCGGAAATCGATTTCATGGTCGCCGCGGTGCGAGTCGCGGATGTTCTTGGCCGGGCCGACCGTCACCGGATCGCCGTTGTGCGTGTCGTAAACCGTCGATACGGGCATCCGGGCGTCGTCGAGCAGCGTAAGCATCGTCGCCAGCTTGAACGTCGAACCCGGCTCCATACTGCGGCTCAGGGCATAATTTTCCCGCTCGGCGAAACTTCCGTCGGCATTGCGGCCCAGGTTGACCAATGCCAATATCTCCCCCGTGCGGGTTTCCATCACGATGGTCGTGCCCCACAGGGCGTTCTGCGCCTCCAACTGACGCCGCAGGGCCTTGTCGGCTACATCCTGCAGGTCGAGGTCGAGCGTCGTAACGATATCGTAGCCGTCCACCGGGTCCGCATGGTCGCCGCCCGCAACCCGGCCGTAGAAGCCGCGCGCGATGCGTTGCCGCAGGGCCTTGCCGTCACGGCCGGCCAACTCCTCGCGGTAGGCCTCCTCGATGCCGTAGTTACCCTTGTCTCCGGTCAGTCCGATCGTACGGCGCGCCAGTTCGCCCTGCGGATAGATGCGTTCGTCGCGCTCGATGAGCCGGTAAACCATGCCCATGTTCCAGTTCAGCAGCGGATAGCGCCTGAGCGTCTCCCATTCGGCGAAGTCCACTTCGCGGGGAAAGATGTTCACGGGCGTATGGTCGCGAATCGTATCGTAGATGCGGCGTTTGACCCACTCTTCACCCCGCATGCGGTCCATCATGCGCGAGAACCACCCGTCGGAACGCAGGTAGGAGGTGTCGCGCGGATTGACCAGCCGGTAACGGCGGGCATGTTCCTCGCGGAAACGTTTGGAGTAGGCCGAAGCGGGTTTGTCCTTGAAGAAGACAGCCAGCAGTTTTGCCAGCGAGTCGGCCTGTTCCCGGAACGTCTTGAGCGAATCGAGTCCCGGCGATGCGAAATCGAAAGCGGCCTGGTAGCGGAAAATCGAGGTCGCTAAGGGTTCGCCGTCACGCGAAAGGATGCTGCCCCGCTGCGCCGGAATCACCTCCTGGGTAAAAATACGGCTGGCGAGGCGGTCGGCGTTGTAGGCGACCTCCGAACTGAAAAGCTGCACCCAGATAAGCCGCGCGAGCACGATGGCCCCGGCGAGGATGAAAAGCACGTAAAGGAGCCTCACCCGCAGCAGAATGTCGCTTTTGACCTTCGAACGTTCCTGTTTCATCGCCGCCTAATTTTCAATAATTTCGCCCGGCGCCTGCGGATCGTAAAGTTCGATGCCCCGCGCCCGGAGCTGTTCGACGACCGCCGAATGGGTCGTACGCTGGTAACGCTGCTCCTGCAGGCGGATCGAACGCTCGCGAAGCTTCTGCACCTCGCCTTCGAGGCGCGTATAACGCATGTCGAGGTGCAACGACCAGAACATCACCATGATACTCAGGAAGAACATACCGGCGATCGTCAGCATGTAAGGGTAATATTTCGAAACGCCTTCGCGTACGAGGATCGTTCCCGAAAAGAGTTGCCAGAAGGTGCTGGCCGAACGGCGGCGTTCCCGGCGTTCGCGTTCCTCGGCTTCGGCGCGCTCCTCGGCCTCCTGCTCCTCGTCGGCGCGAAGGTCCTCTTCGGCTTCACCGCGCTCCATGCGGCGCACCTCGCGGCGCACGCGGCGCGCGAACTCCTCCTCCTGTTCGCGGCGGGCCTGCTCCTCAGGGGTTATCGGGTCGAATTCGTGATCGCGGTACATCCTGTCAGCGTTTTACGGCCGCCCGGAGTTTCGCCGAACGGGAACGGGGATTGCGGTCGAGTTCTTCGGCCGAAGGGGTCACGGCTTTGCGCGTCACCAGGTCGAACGGCGTTTGCGGCCGGCCGAAAAAGTCCTTTTCGACCTCGCCCGAGAAATTGCCGCTGCGCATGAAATTCTTCACCAAACGGTCTTCGAGCGAATGGTAGGAGATGACGACCAGCCGGCCGCCGGGTTTCAGCACCCGCAGACTTTGCTCCAGGGCCATTTTCAGCGCCTCCATCTCGCCGTTGACCTCGATACGCAGAGCCTGGAAAAGTTTGGTCAGGAATTTGGCCTCGTCCTTTTTGGGCGTGCAGGGCTTCACCGCCTCGACCAACTGCGCCGTAGTCGTGACAGGCGTTACGGCGCGGGCCTTCACCAGACAGTTAGCCACCTTCCACGGCGTCTCGACCTCTCCCCAGTCGCCCAATATGCGAGTCAGGTCCTCCGCAGAATAGTTGTTGACCACGTCGGCCGCCGTGAGCCGCCCGCGCTGGTTCATACGCATGTCGAGCGGCGCCTCGCCGCGGAATGAAAAGCCGCGCTCCACGGCGTCGAAATGGTGCGACGACACCCCCAAATCGGCCAGAACGCCATCCACCTCCGTCACGCCGCGCAGCCGGAGCGCTCCGCGCAGGAACCGGAAATTGCTCTCCACGTAGTGAAAACGCGCATCTTCGGGGCGGTTTTCCAGCGTGTCACGATCCTGGTCGAAACCGTACAGACGACCCTCCGGTCCCAGTTCGGCGAGGATGCGGCGCGAATGGCCGCCTCCGCCGAAAGTGAGGTCGGCGTATGTGCCTGCGGACTCGATACCGAGCAGTCCCACAGACTCTTCCAACAGTACGGGAGTATGGTATTGCGACATAATAGTTGTTTGCAAAGGTCTATTTGGGTGTAAAGTTAGGGATTTTTCAAAAAAGAATACCTATATTTGTGGATATAATTTTGTGAACATTCCATGCCTAAAATCGACATCGGCGCCGTACTCAAGCAGAAAGCTCCGCGGCTGGCACGCTGGATACCCCGTCCGGTCGTGAACTGGCTTCGCCGCACGATCCACGAGTCGGAAATCAACTATATCCTCGAACACTACTGGTCGCTGCCTCCGCAGGAGTTCATCCGCGCCTGTTTCCGCGAATGGCAGGTCACCTATTCGGTCGAAGGGCTCGAAAAACTCGACCCCAAGGGACGCTACCTTTTCGCCTCGAACCACCCGTTCGGGGGTATGGACGGCATGATGCTCGCCGACAAACTGATCGACCGTTTCGGCGATGCGCGGGTGGTGGTCAACGACCTGCTGATGCACCTCGAACCGTTGCAGCCGCTGTGGATCCCGGTCAACAAACACGGCGCGCAAAGCGCCTCCTACGCCCGGAAATTCGACGAAGAGTTTTTCGGCGAACTGCCCATCCTGACCTTCCCCGCAGGCCTCTGTTCCCGCTGCATCGGCGGTGAAGTGACCGATCCGGAGTGGAAAATCAGTTTCCTGAAAAAGGCCTACTCTTCGCAGCGGCAGATCGTTCCGGTCTTCGTCGAGGGCCACCTGTCGAAATTCTTCTACCGGGTTTACCGCCTGCGCAAAGCATTGGGGATCAAATTCAACATCGAAATGCTGTGGCTGCCCGACGAAATGTTTTCCCAAAAGGGCAAGCATTTCCGCATCATCGTCGGCGATCCCATCCCCGTAGCCGAGCTCCAGCATTACGGATCACTGCGCGAACAGGCGCTGGAAGTACGCAAAAAGGCGTATTTTTTAGAAAAAAAACTCGCCGACCCGAACCAAACGCGCTAATTTTGGTATTTTTGCCCCGTCATGCAACAAAATAAGATGGAACCCATTATAGAACCGGTCAGCCGGGAACTGCTGCTCGCGGAGTTGACGCCCGCGCGCAAAATACGCAGCACCCACAAGGCCGGCAATGAAATCTACATCTTCTCGGCAGCCGAATGCCCCGCGCTGATGCGCGAAGTGGGACGCCTGCGTGAAGTAGCTTTCCGCGGCGCAGGCGGCGGTACGGGGCAGGAGGTCGACATCGACGAGGAGGACCTCGCAGGCGACGGCTACTACCAACTGATCGTCTGGGACCCCGCAGCGCAGGAGATCGTCGGCGGCTACCGCTTCATCGTCTGCACCACGCCCAACCCCCGCCACCTCTCGACGGAGCACTATTTCCGTTTCAGCGAACGTTTCCGCCAAAAATTCCTGCCCCGGACCATCGAACTGGGCCGTTCGTTCGTGCAGCCCGCCTACCAGGCCCGCGGCAATGCCAAGAGCATCTACGCACTGGACAACCTCTGGGACGGACTCGGCGCACTCATCGTCCTGAACCCCAAGGCCAAATACCTCTTTGGCAAGGTCACGATGTACACGACCTACAAAGCCGTGGCGCGCAATGCGCTCATCTGGTTCCTGCGCCGTTATTTCCCCGACCGCGACCAGTTGGTGGAAGGGATCAATCCCATCCCGCTCGACCTCGACGATCCCTATTACGAGGAGTTGTTCTGCGGCGCGACCTACATGGAGAACTACCGCATCCTGATCCAGCAAATCCGCGAGTTCAACGAGAACATTCCCCCGCTGATCAACGCCTATATGAACCTTTCGCCCACGATGCGGGTCTTCGACACGGTGTCGAACCCCGATTTCGGCGGCGTGGAGGAGACGGGCATCCTGGTGACGATTCGCGACATTTATCCCGAAAAACGCCTCCGCTACACCCGCTGGCTGGGTTGGCGGGCCAACCTGAAACATCGCCGCGAGGAGTTCAGCGAACGCCTGCGCGAACATTTCGAACGTATCAAGAAAAAGCGGAACGCATAACGTGTTCCCGCCTGTATTCACGTCCGGACGCTTTGTCCGGACGGTCTGAATTTTGCATCCGAAGCAGTAAACCGGCTTTTTCTGCATTTAACAATACAGACAAACCCAAAAAACACTTCGCATGAAACGATTCTTCCGCCTCATCCTGGCTCTCGGCCTCGTCGCCGGAACCATGGCCTGCGACGACGAAACCCCGAAGGTCCGCATCAACGGCGGCACCGACTTCCTGTCGCTCGACGATCTGGCCCGCAGCGGCAAAATCACGGTAAATGCGCCCGCTCCCTGGCAAATTACCCTGCCCGAACCGGCCGAAGAGTGGTTCACACTCTCGCCCCTCAAAGGTCCGGCAGGCTATTCGGAGATCGAGGTGAGTTTCGACGCCAACGACGGGGCTGCGCGCAGCGCCCTCGTGACCTTCTTCTGCGACGGCAAGAACTACCCGTTCCAACTCTCGCAAAGTGCCGGCTACACCGGATTCGACTCCCCGGACTACTATTTCTACGCGACGTTCGGAACCATGCCCAGCCTTTACGCAGGCCTCCACCTGCTTTCGCACAACAAACCAAGCTGGTTCTATTTCGACCGCTCGCAGACCTTCGATCCCGCCCAATTCCCCGACTGGGCAGAGGTCAGTTCCTCGGCCACAACCGACATGGAGAAGATGCGCGACGCGATGAAACGCCGCATTCTGGAGATCAACGCCGCCGAACCCACAGCCATCTTCGGACTGCTGGTCGACGACCTGCGATGCCGCCTCGGCTACGACTGGTTCGTGGCGCAGGGCATCGACTCCACACGTGTGAAAGTGACGATGCTCTCCGACGGCTCGGGAACCTACAACAATTTCCACCTCTATTTCGGCGATCCCGCCACGGCCGAGCAGAACTGGAACACTTACGAAGGGGAGGTCGAAGCCCTCGACTGGAACCACGGCGGCCGCTATCCCGTGACCCGCGGCATCGAGGAGTTCAATGCCTACACATGGCCCTACTACCTCTCGACGCGTCCCAACTACCGGCTGATGCTCCAGAACAAGGACCTGATGGAATCTTCGTGCCCGTTCATCACCGGGCGGCTCGCCGAAATGAAGATGGTGAGCATCCAGCCCTACGAATTGCTGACAGCCCTTCCCGAAGCGTCGAAACAGCAGTTCTACCGCATGGCCAAATTCAGCTACGACGACTTCGAGGCGCTGTTCGACAAGTCGCCGAAGAAAAACCTCATCATCATCGGGACGAGCCACTCCTCCGCGACCAGCGAACAGCAGCAGGCAAACTACGTAGGAAAAATCATGGAGCAGTACGGCGACCGGTACGACATCTTCTTCAAGCCGCACCCCGCCGACTCCTCGTCTGCCGATTACCCCGAACGGTTCAAAGGGCTGACTCTGCTGCCGGGCCAGATGCCGTTAGAAATCTTCGTCTGGTCGCTGCTCGACAAGATCGACATGATCGGCGGCTACCCCTCGACGACCTTCATCTCCGTGCCGCTCGACAAGGTGGGCTTCCTCTTCGCCACCGATGCCGCAAGCCTCATACGGCCGCTTAACATCCTTTTCCGCGACGCCACGAACGTCGAATGGATCCGGTGATTCCATAACCCGCAGCATACCGGGGCGCTATCCGATCGGAAGGCGCCCTTTTTTACGCGCAAAAAAAATCCCCCGCCGAAGCAGGGGACCAGGCAAACAATTATTTAACTAAATGATTCCGGGCAAAAGATTACCGAACGACTTCGCCGTACTCGTTTTCCAGGCTCCGGGCTTTCTCAACCTTCACAGGTTCCGATTTCTGCTCAGCGGGTTCCGATTCCGGCTCTGCGGGAACCGGCTCCGGCTTCACGGGATCGGGTTTCTCTTCGGGAGCGGGCGCCGTCGGAGCCTCCTTCTTGGTGGAATCCTGCTTCTCGGGCTCCTGTGCATAGACCATACCTCCGGCCATCAGCATCAATGCCGCCATCATTACAACTGTCTTTTTCATAGTTTTAAGAATTAAAATGGTTGAACTTCATTTTCTCGTTTAGCGGCTCGTTTCCTCGCCGTTCCGTCTTTCTGAAGTTCAAGCGCGATGCCATGCCGGAACAGAAAATACAACACACTGGTTTCCAACGCAAAATTCCACCATGCCAAAAATAGGCCGGGTGTGGAAAAGTGTGGAGACAGGACAAAAAGTGTGGAAAAATTCCACAGCCGGCTGTGGAAAGGCGGCCGGGAAACAGGCAAATCGGAGGCCGCAGGCCGCGGCCGCTATTCGATGCCGTAGAGATGCAGTTTGTTGTAGAGCGTTTTGCGGTCGATGCCGAGCAGTTTGGCCGCCTGCGACTTGTTGCCGCCCGCAGCGGCGATGGCGCGGCGAATCTGCTCCTCCTCGGAAGCCGGGTCGCGCAGCGAAAGGGATGCCGCAGCAGGTTCCTCCGCCGGACCGCCGGTAACTTCGGCCGGCAGATCGCAGATCGTGACGTACTCGCCCGCGGCAAGCAGCGTCGCCGACATCACCGCGTTTTTCAGTTGCCGCAGGTTGCCCGGCCAGTCGCAAGCGACAAGGGCCGCGGCCGCAGCAGCATCGAACCCGACGATCCGTTTGTCCAGTTCGCGGTTAGCCTGATCGAGGAAGAAGTCGGCGAAAAGCGGAATGTCGCTGCGCATCTGCTTCAAACAGGGCATACGCAATGTGAAGGAGTTGATGCGGTGGTAGAGGTCGGCACGGAACGAGCCGCGTGCGATAGCCGCTTCGAGGTCCTCGTTAGTCGCAGCCACGAGGCGGATGTCGACCGGAATTTCACGGTTGCTGCCCACAGGGCGGATGCGCCGTTCCTGCAAGGCACGCAGCAACTGCACCTGCGTTTCGTAACTCAGGTTGCCGACCTCGTCGAGAAACAGCGTGCCGCCGTCGGCGGCCTCGAAAGCTCCTGTCTTGTCGGCCAAAGCCCCCGTGAACGCCCCCTTGACATGCCCGAAGAACTCCGAGGCCGCCAAATCGCGGGGAATGGCTCCGCAGTCGACCGCCACGAAGGGTTTCCCGGCCCGCTTGCTCCCGCGGTGGATCAGTTGCGCCACGTGCTCCTTGCCCGTTCCGCTCGCACCGTTCACCAGCACCGACATGTTGGTCGGGGCCACCAGCCGGATGTGTTCGTACAACTGCCGCGCGGCGTCGCTGCGGCCTTCGATATAGTTGAGCGGTTGTCCCGCAGCGTTCCCGCCAGCCTTCGGAAGGGACTTCACCGCCGGGGCCGCCTGCACGGAGGCGTCCAGCGCTTCACGGATTTTTTTCAGCAGCTCGTCGGGATTCACCGGCTTGGCCACATAGTCGCAGGCGCCGAGTTTCATGCACCGCACGGCGTTCTGGATTTCAGCGTAGCTCGTCATCACGATCACCGGCGCAACGACACCCGCACCGGCCATCCATTGCAGCAAGGCGATACCGTCCTCGTCCGGCAGGCGCATGTCGCTCAGCACGAGCGAAAAGCCGCCCGCGGCGAGGGCCGTGCGCGCTGCCGCCACCGACGAAGCCGTCTCGACCCCGAAACCGCGTTTCGAGAGCCATGTGCGCAGCATCAGCGCGAAGGTGATATCGTCGTCCACGACTAAAATCCGTTCTTCCATAGGCTTCACAAAGATACCGTTTTTTCAGCATCCGCGACAATCGTGCGGATTTTTTTCACGGCCGTCCGCAGTTCGCCGCAAAGGGCATCCGTCAGCGCTCCTTCACAGGTTTCGGCCCGGTGCAGGACGGCGGCGATCTCCGCCGCCCCGAGCATCGTGAAGATCGGCAGCATCTTGTGCGCCAACGCTTTCACCGTTGCGGCATCTCGGTCGCCGAGCGCCTTTTCAAGCCCGGCGCAGTTCGCCGCCGTCTGTTCAGCGAACGATCCCAGAATGCTCCTGGCCGCTTCGGTATCGTCTCCCGCATAGGCTGTCAAAGCCTTGAAATCGACACCCGCCGCCGGAATCCCGGCTTCGTCCGCCGATACGGCAATCTCCGCGCCACTGCAAGCCGCCCGAATGACGGCCATCAACTCACTGTATGTAAACGGCTTGCGCAGGCATCCGGCGAATCCGCGGGCGGTGAAATCCCCCGCATCCAAATCCCCGCGCGCCGATACGGCGACTACTTTCAACCCGGGATCGACGCCGTGCACGGCCTCCAGCACACCGAATCCGTCCGCCGACGGCATTTGTATATCGGTCAGCACCAGATCGAAACGGCTTTCACCGACAAGTTTGGCCACATATTCGGGATATTGACAGCTTTCGGACCCGATTCCCGCCCGGCTGCACATCGCGGCGGTCATTTCGAGTTGCAGGGGGTCGTCATCGATCAGCAGCACCCGCAATCCCGGCTGCGGAACCGGTTCGGCAACAGCACAGGCCGCCGCCCCTTCTGTCACTTCGCCGACAGGGACCGAAACGATAAACTTACTCCCTTCACCCAAACGGCTTTCGAGCGAAATCGTGCCGCCGAGCAGTTTCACAAGGCGGTCGACAATCGACAGCCCCAGTCCGAAACCGTCGACACCCTGCGCCGAACTCAGGCGCACGAACTCCGCAAAAATCCGCTTTTTTTCCTCGCGGCCGATGCCGCGGCCCGTGTCGCGCACGGAGAAGACCAGCCGTCCACGCACCACGTCCACACGGATCGTCACCGAACCTTCATCGGTAAATTTCAGCGCATTGGAAATCAGATTATCGGCAATCTGCCGGATGTGAAAAGCATCGCCCGTCACCTCCCGGCCGGCGGCCGGCTCGGCCTCCAGACGCAACTCCAGCCCCTTCGCGGCAGCCGCGGCGGCAAATCCCGCCCGGATCGTTTCGAACAACTGCGCGGGGCTGAACGCCACGCGGCTGACCTCGGTTTTGTTGATGTCGAGCCGGTAGAAATCCAACAAGCTGTCGACCAACGCCAGCAGATGTTCCGACGACTCCTTCATGTTGTGCAGATAAAGTTCCTGCCGTTTGTCGTCCGTCAACCGCGAAAGCAAATCGATATAGCCTATCACCGACCCCAGCGGAGCCTTGATGTCGTGCGTAACAGCCAGCATCAGCTTTTCGCGCGCCTCCAGCAGCGCCTCCTTGTCGCGGTTGGCCTGCTCCAATTCCCGGCGGTAGCGGTTACTTCGGTTGATGTCGCGCCAGAGCATCCCGACGAACAGGAGCATCAGCACCACGGCCCCGATGGCCACGCCGCCCAGAATGCGCGACGACCGCCGGCGGAACACCTCGTTGCGCTCGATGCGCTGCATCAGGTAAGCCGTGTCCTCGGATTCGAAATCCATGATCAGGCGGTATATCTTCGTGTTTACCAGTTCGTTGCTGTAACTCAGCCGCAGTCCCTCCTGCCACACCTGGTCGTAGAAACCCTGCCGGTTGCTCGTAACGCTGTCCTGCAATGCCCGCAGCACCAGTGTGATAGTATCCTTCACCGCCTCTGCGGGCATGACCGAGCCGATCTGCTCACGGCGCGAGATGACGACGCTCGAATCGGCCTCCGGCGGGCTGAACAGGTCGCCCAGCCGTTGAAAGAAACGGCGTTTGGCGCGCGGCACAACCGTCGTATCCTGCCGCACGACGCTGCGGAACGGCGTCGTATCGGCCACAATACTCTCCCGGGGACCGATCAGGCTGCGGATATTTTTGTCCAGCAAGCCCGCCGTAGCCCCGGCGCGAATCGCATGCCGCAGGCTCATCGTGCGGCGTTCCTTATCGGCGATCAGCCGCGTAATGCTGTCCAGCCTCATCGCCTGCAGCGAATCTCCGCCGAAGGTAAGCGATCGCAGCGAGTCGATACAGCCTCTTACGGTGCGCAGTTCGCGCCGGTAACGGTTTTCATAGGACTGGTATCCGGCGATCATCAACTGCCCGTAGCTTTCGGCCTGATAAAGGTGGTAGAGAGTCCGGTTGATGGCCCCGCGCTTGGTATGCAGCAGGGAATAGCTGCCGTCGGGCGCTGAAAAACGGACCGCCACCCGATAGACGTAGCCCACCGAAAGGATACAGACCGCAATCAACAGGAGATAGCCCGCCGCAATCTTCGTTTTGACATATTTCGACTCCTTCACAGTCCAAATATACGAAAAAGCCGGGAAAACCGTACATTCCGCTACTATATCGCGGCGAACGCCGGAGGGCCCCTTCCGGAAAAATTCCCCCGCCGGAAGGCCTGGAGAGGGTGTCGGCGAACCTGCGCACGGAAAGTGCACAGCGACAGAATTAAATGATTATCTTTGTGACAACGGTGCGGATAAAGCCCGGCCGAGAAAACTATGAAAAAACATTGGGTACTGATTCTGATAACGATTGCTGTCGTACTGGCGGCAGCCTTCTATTTCCGGTTCTTTTTCGTCTTCGGGGAGGGCGTCAAGAGCGGCGAACTGAATTACGTCGTCTACAAAGGCGTGCTGTTCAAAACCTATGAGGGGAAACTGATCCAGACCGGAATCCGGTCGAAAACAGCCGGTTCGATCCAATCCTACGAATTCGAATTTTCGGTCGAGGACGAGGCGCTTGCCCGCGACCTGATGCTGCAGGGCGGCAAAACGCTCGAACTGCACTACAAGGAGTACTTCGGGGCTCTGCCCTGGCGGGGATTCACGAAGTTCGTCGTCGACAGCATCGTCACCGTACGGCCTGCACCGGAAAAAACGCCCGGAACCCTGCCGGAGCAGTTGTAAGCGGCCCGGCGTATTCGGCAAACAGGTAAAATGGAAAAGGCAGGTTTCTCAGACCTGCCTTTTCGCGTTTGCGATCGTATGCTTTTTTCGATTTGTGCACGGCGTGCAGCCCTACGGGCCGGCCGTGGCGTGCGATCTCCTCTTCGCGGCCTGCCTTGCGGTGGGCTTTGAGGTAATCCTGTTCGGTAATCTTGTGTTTTTTCATGGTACGGTGTCTTTTATCGACGCTGCAAAGATAACGAATCCTGGCGTAACCGTCAAATCCGTCCGGAGAAGCAGCCCGATTCCGTGCTGTTACAGCATCGAATCGACGATCTTATACTGGCTCTCGAAAAACTGCCGCCTTTCGATACGCCCGCTCCAGGAGAGCAGGGTGGAGATATTGCAGAAGGACCTGATCCACTCTTTGATCCGCAGGAAATCCTCCTCCGAATTTTCGATCTTCGAGAAACTGAAATTGGTCTGAAGCGTAGCGAAATGCCTGTCGCCCGCCGCGAAATAGCTGCTCGAAAACCCGACATTGATGGACGACACATAAAAGGACATCTCGGCCGGAAACGGAACCGACGAAACGTAGGTCCCGTTCAACGCCTGTTCGATACGGCGCAGCAGGTTCGTCAGTTCGGCCTTGATAGCGTCCTTCTCCTCCGGAGTGATGACCCCCATCCGGTGAAAATTATCGATCTCCCGGGCCAGCGTCCAGACCAGCGAACTGTCCCAGATATAAAAGGCCTCCCTGAAATTGTACAACCCGGCGCACCGCTCCGCAATTGCAGCCACCCTTTCGGGCATTTCCCAGCGGGAGAAACTGTTGAATTCTTCGGACCGGACGAAATAGTTGCCCCACTTGAAAAACATGAACTTCGTCAGCAGGGGCGACGAAATGAAGAATTCCATCGGCAGCGAATTGTAGACGTTGCCCGTCTCGCCGGGTTCGTCGCGTGTCATCTCGCCGATGCACTTCTGGTTGAATTCGATCATGTCGTAAAACGAATCCATCGACCGAAACTGCTGCGGCGATTCGAGCCGGAACGGCAGCCATTGGAACTCTTTGTCCCGATACAGCAGGCTGTCGAGCGACAGGCCCAGCTCCCGGGCCAGGATGCCCATTTCCCGTACCGAAAAATTCACCCGTCCGGCAATCCTCCGGTAGACGGATTCCTTCTCCAGGCGCAGGATGTCCGATATGCGGGCCACGAGGTCCGCCCGCCGGGGCACTTTTTTACATAGTTTACCGATGAAAGCATCGTGAAGATCTTCCCTGCTCGCAGTACTGTTTCTCATAACCTGTAAAATTGCGTCAAACGGGAATCCCCGTTTTTGCAAAATAGCAAAAAAAATGCGAAGAAAAAAGCCGGTCCGAAAAACAGGCCCGTCCGGGACCGCAGAAACAGCGATCGCGCAGGTTGTTTTTCTCCTTTTCGGAGAAAATGCGGTTCGGTTTTCTCCGAAAAGTCCCCGAAAAACGCTGTTTCCGCGTTTTCCGCCGGATCGTGTCCCCGGCAGCAACCCGTTTCACCGAAAGGTCCGGCACAGCGGACCTGCGCCGATAAAGTTGTCTTTATCAACGCCTTGCGGTGCATTATATTTGTTATCAGAAAAGAATTATCACCGTGAAATCATAAAAAACCACAAAAAAACGTCCATATATGTTGTCACTCTATGAATTTTACCTGCTGGCCAACCTGTACGACCCGGGCAGCCAACCGTTCCGGAACGTCCTCGAAAGAGCCGCCACGATGTACCCCAACGAAAAAGTCAACCGCATTTCGATGGCCATGTTCAGTTTCCTGGACAACAACATCCACACGGCGTTGGAATTCCTCCGCGGACTGGAGGAGGAACCCGACGCATGGCTCTATTTCTCGTCGTTCTACATCCGGATCAACGAACTCGACAAAGCGGAATATTTCGCCAAACGGGCCGCCGAAGCCGGAAACTGCTCTGCAACGGAGCATCTCATGCGGATCGAGGCCTACCGGGCCGACAAGGCCTATTACCAGAAAAAAGTAAGGGACTGGGAAAAATACGGTGTCGACAGGTAGCCCCCGCCCGGCAAAACGGGTAAAAAGACGTTGCAGGCCTTATTGCCTGCAACGTCTTATTAAACCCGGTCCGGGTCGCGTTAAAACTCCTTGACCTTGCCGCGGTTGAGCAGCGGCAGCAGGAACGAGATGACCGCCGCCGAAAGCCAGAAAATCGCCACAGGGCCGAAATCGTAATGCTTGACGCCGTCGGCCGCCACCGTAATGTTCGAGTCGATCAGCCAGCCCGATGCCACGTCCTGAATACCGGCAGCGATGTAGGAGGTCATGCCGACCACACCCAACGCGGCGCCCGTAGCCTTGCGCGGCACGATGTCCACGGCCATCAACCCGCCCAGGAAGCAGATCAGCACACCGATAGCGATACCGAACAGCACCATCGACAGCACATTGACCCACAGCGCATTGCCTCCGTAGAAGAACAGTGCGAGCGACAGGGCGTTCAGAATACCGAAGATCAGCGCAGGCATCTTGCGTTCGCCCTTGAAGAGCTTGTCCGAAAACCAGCCCGACAGCACCGTGCCGATGATGCCCAGCAGGGCGTTGATCGAGACGATCGAGATCGCCTGAACGTCCGAAAATCCCTTCGCTTCCTGGAGGAACAGCACGCCCCAGCCATTGATGGCATAACGCGAAATGTACATAAAAGCGCTCGCGGCAGCCAGGATCCACACGGCAGGAGTGCGGAGCACCTGCTTTTGAATTTCCTTTACCGACTTGTCGGCCGCTGCCGTCGGCGCTTCGTGCGCCAGCGCCTCGACCGGAGGCAGGCCCTTCGATTCGGGCGTGTCGTGGAGCATTACGAGGATGACCGCCACGCCGATAGCTCCGGCGATCGCCGAGCCGAAAAATCCGGCCTGCCAGCCTGCGAAAGTGACGATCGAGCCCACGAACAGGAACGAGAAGAACTCGCCGAGGTTGTGGCTCGCAGAGAAAAATCCGTAATAGGTCCCCCGCTCTTTCAGGGGATACCACCGCGAAAGGGAGATGATGGCCGGGGCGGCGCCCATCGACTGCGACCAGCCGTTGAATGCCCACATCACGGCAAAGGAGATGAAAATGACAGCCGTGGGAATGACGCTGTGCATCAGCCCCAATACACCCATCAGAGCATTGGCTGCGGCCGAGACGATCAGTCCCGTGGCCATAAAGCGTTTTATGTTGCAGTAGTCGGCAATGAATCCGTTGACGAATTTGCCGATGGCATAGGCGAAGAGCAGCGCCGAGCCGATGACGCCCAGTTGCGAAGCATCGAGCGATCCGCTGTCGAGGATCGGTTTCTTCATCACGTTGAGGCTCGTGCGGCAAACATAGTAGAGGCTGTAACCGAGCGTCGCGGCGATGAAAGCCTGCAAGCGCAGGCGGTGGTAATATTTGGTACGCTGCGCCTCGTCCATTTCACGGGCGGGGGCGGGTTCGCTGATGCGGTAGAAACGGGAAATACGATTCATCGGTGTCCGGTGTTAATCGTGCAGTCCGCGCGAGCGGAGGTAGGAAATCAGCAATTCGGGACGGTCGGTCTGAATCATCGTAGCGCCCATGTCGACCAGTTTTCCGTAGATTTCGGCCGCATTTCCGTCGAAAGCCGCATCGTCGTCCAGTCCGCCGCAGAGCGACGCCCAGAGCGAGTTGACCCACAGCTTCGACCCGCTGGCCACGACTTTATCCATGCACTCCTTTACCTCGGGGGTGTATTCGTTCCAGCACACCTCGTAAGCCAGCGGCACGATGCCCTTCTGCTGGTATTCGGCAAAGAGCGCCTTGCCCTGCGGCTTGAGAATGTCGATGATCGGCATGTACATCATATTACGGGGATGTTCGGCGAATTTGGCCGCCACGACATCCGTGCCGCGCTTGCCTTTGATCAGGATCTGGTCCGTGACGCCGAGCTCCTCGGTGACGGCAAGCACCAGATCGTAAAATTCATAACCCTGGTCGACATTCACCACAATGCGGTCCTTGCAGACTTCGAGCGCTTCGCGCAGCGTCGGCATCTTATGGGTGGTCTTCACACCGTGGCCCGTCTTGAGGACGCAGCGCCGGATCGAATCGTAGGTGATGTCGCACACACGGCCTTTGCCCGAGGTCGTCCGGTCGATGGTCCGGTCGTGGCAGAGCACCAGGACGCTGTCCGAAGTCAGTTTGAGGTCCAACTCCATGATGTCGACCCCCATGCCGATCACCGATTCGATGGCAGCCAGCGAGTTTTCGGGGTAGTTGCGCCAGTCGCCGCGGTGCGACGCGACGATGACGTTTTTCGAATGCGGGTTGTGGATTTCGGCAACGATGGCTTCGGCACGGTTTCCGGCAACCGGCGCGGTTTGCGTACAAGCTCCCAGCAGGGAAAGACAGGCGAGGAAGATCAGTAGTTTTTTCATGTTTTGAAATTTAAAATTGGGTTGAATAAGGTACGTAAAACAGCGCTCCGCAAAACCATGCGGAACACCCACCCGGCCTTATTTTTCTGCGAACGAAAACCGAAATCGTCCGGAGGCCCGTACAAATATAGTGAAAATTTAAACGACCGCAACCCTTTCCGCACAAAAAATCACCCGGCCCGTTACGTATGGCGGGGCTTTTTGCCGTACTATATATAGATAACAGACTAAAAACCCCGAAAACACGACAGCACGAGCAACGCCCCAAGGACATCCGCCCGACCGAAACCGAACTTCAATCCCCGACATTCTTCCCACACGGGAAATCCACGCCCCGGCACGGCATCCCCGCCTGCCGTCCGAAAGCCCTCCAAAAACCCGGCTGAAATATTTTATCGAAAAACGATAAATATTTTTTGATATTCAAAATTTGTTCCTATATTTGCGGCTGTAACAATCCAAAAATAAAACATCCGCGACTATGGATTTACTCACAGTAGAACACGTCACCAAACGCTATGCTTCGCACACGGCGCTCGATGACGTATCGCTCGCCATCCCCAAAGGCTCGGTTTACGGGCTGCTCGGACCCAACGGGGCCGGCAAGACGACCCTGATCCGCATCATCAACCGCATCACGGCGCCTGATTCGGGCCGCGTGCTGTTCGGCGACCGGGAAATCGCCCCCGATGACATCTACCGCATCGGCTACCTGCCCGAAGAGCGAGGTCTCTACAAAAAAATGAAAGTCGGCGAACAGGCCGTCTTCTTCGCCCGCCTCAAAGGACTCTCACGCCGCGAAGCCGTCACCCGGCTCAAGCAGTGGTTTGTCAAATTCGGCATCCAGGACTGGTGGGACAAGAAGGTGGAGGAGCTCTCGAAGGGCATGGCCCAAAAAGTACAGTTCATCGTCACGATCCTGCACGAACCCCAGTTACTGATCTTCGACGAACCCTTCTCGGGCTTCGACCCTATCAACGCCAACCTGCTGAAAGAAGAGATACTGGCGCTGCGCGACAAAGGCGCGACGATTATTTTCTCGACGCACAACATGTCCTCCGTGGAGGAGATCTGCGACCATATCACGCTGATCAACAAGTCACGCAATATCCTCTCGGGCCAGGTCGACGAAATCCGCCGCCGCCACGGCTCGAACATCTTCGAAGTGGCCTACCGCGGCGAAGAGGAGGTCCTGCGGCAGGCCGTTGCAGGCCGCTGCGAGATTCTCGACGGCGCCGAGGACGAATCGGTCTACCGGATGCTCAAACTCCATGTCGAGAACGACGCGGAAGTGCGCGGAGTCATCAGCGCGGTCAACGACGCCGTCGAACTGCGCTCGTTCCGCGAAATCATCCCCTCGATGAACGACATTTTCATAAGAGCCGTAAACGGTTCGTTATGAAAAGCCGGTCCGGCCATACAGACAATTTCTCTTCGAGGGAAGAACTTCAACAATAAATCGGCAAACCATGGACAGAACTGAAAACAAGAATTCGCACGACCGCAGGTTCGGTTTTACGTGGCCTGTGATCATCGGGCTGGCGCTGTTTTTCGCAGGCGTCTCCGAGTCGCTGCGCAACCTCCGGCGCGTCGTCGAAGGCGAAGATGCACTCGTTTCGCTGGTCTTCTGCCTCGTTTCCGCCGCCGCGGGAGTATGGATTCTGCGCCGGGAGAAAAGACCCGGCGACGACCGGAAGCAAACAAACGGTTAATAAATTAAAAACATACGGTTTATGTCAAACATATCCATCATCATCCAGCGCGAGTTCAACGAGCGCGTGCGCAAAAAATCCTTTATCATCACCACGTTGCTGATGCCCGTGCTGATGATCGCCCTGATGGCCTCGCCGGCGCTGATCATGCAGTATTCGCGCGGCGACGAGAAGGTCATCGCCGTTGTCGACGACAGCGGCCTGGTAGCCCCGAAGCTCGAAAACAGCGAAGAGATCGCCTTCGAAACCACAGACCTTTCGACCGAGGAGGCCCGCAAACAACTGACCGATAAATTCGGCGTCCTGTACATCGGGAGTGACATTCTCGAAAACGCCAGCAACGTCAAGCTCTACGCCAACTCTTCGTCGTCGCTCTCGCTCGAAAGCGCCATCACGGGGCAGATCGAGCATATCCTCGAAGCGGAGAAACTCAAGGCTTACAACATCGAAAACCTTTCGAAAATCCTCGACGAGGTGAAGACCAAGGTCAACATGCAGACCTTCCGCAACGACAAGTCGCAGGAGGAGGACACACAGGCCCAGTCGTCGATGGTAGCCACCGGCGTGGGCTACGTCCTGGGCTTCATCCTCTACATGTTCCTGCTGATCTACGGTTCGATGGTCATGCAGTCGGTAATCGAGGAGAAGAACAACCGCGTACTGGAAGTAATGGTAAGCTCGGTGCGGCCCTTCGACCTGATGATGGGCAAAATCCTCGGCGTAGCTTCGGTGGCCGTGGTGCAGGTGCTCATCTGGGGCGTGCTGATCGTCGGCGTCGGATTCCTGATCGTTTCCAACCTGCTGCCCGCAGACGTGATGGAAGCTGCCAAAGCGATGCAGCAGGGGATGCCCGCAGGGGGTTCGATGGTCGACATCAATCCCGAGATGCTGCAGGCCGTCGCCGCCATGATGGACATCGCCTACATCGTTAAAATCTTCGCCAGCCTGGTGCTCTTCGTCTTCGGCGGCTTCCTGCTCTACGCCGCAATGTT
This sequence comes from Alistipes montrealensis, assembly GCF_018362775.1. Lineage (GTDB taxonomy): Bacteria > Bacteroidota > Bacteroidia > Bacteroidales > Rikenellaceae > Alistipes > Alistipes montrealensis. The sequence continues at coordinate 460,170 of NZ_JAGYXY010000002.1, read as the reverse complement.
CGCCGCAGTCGGTTCGGCCGTAGACAACGTACAGGACGCGTCCCAGTTGCAAATGCCCATCACGCTGCCGATTATCCTGGCTCTGCTGATGATGTTCGTCGTCATCCGCGACCCCAACTCGCAGTTGGCATTCTGGTTCTCGATCATTCCCTTCACCTCGCCCATCGTCATGATGGCCCGCATCCCCTACGACATTCCGCTGTGGGAGATCGTCCTCTCGCTCGCGGTGCTCTACGCCTCGTTCATAGGCATGGTGTGGTTCGCAGCCAAAATCTACCGGGTGGGCATCTTCATGTACGGCAAGAAACCGTCGCTCAAGGAGTTGTTCAAATGGGTACGGTACAAATACTGACACGCCTCCTCGTTCCGTAATCCAAGCCGGGCTGCGCCGACCAGGCGGGCCCGGTTTTTGTTCGGGAGAACGTTTTTTCTGTTATCGGAATAACAGATTCTTAAAATATTTTCATAAATTTGTCCCGAATTAGGCTTTACCGAAAATCTTTTAACAATATACTTAAAAATCAAACAGCTATGATCTCGATCGACAACTACGATTTCAAAGGCAAGCGCGCGATTATCCGCGTGGATTTCAACGTGCCCCTCAACGAGAAGGGCGAAGTGACGGACGACACGCGTATCCGCGCCGCCATCCCCACCATCAAGAAGGTGCTCTCCGAGGGCGGTTCGGTGATTCTCATGTCGCACATGGGTCGCCCGAAGAAGAACCCCGATATGAAATACTCGCTGGAGCAGATCGTTCCCGCCATCGAGAAGAACCTCGGTGTAAAGGTCGAGTTCGCCGGCGACTGCATGGGCGAGAAGGCTGCCGAAATGGCCAAGAACCTCAAACCCGGACAGGTGATGCTGCTTGAGAACCTGCGTTTCTACGCCGAGGAAGAGGGCAAGCCCCGCGGCCTGGCCGAGGACGCCACCAAGGAGGAAAAGGACGCCGCCAAGAAGGCGCTGAAAGAGGGTCCGCAGAAGGAGTTCGTCAAGAAACTCGCTTCGCTGGCCGACTGCTACATCAACGACGCATTCGGAACGGCCCACCGCAAGCACGCTTCGACCTACCTGATCGCCAAAAACTTCCCCAACGACAAGATGTTCGGCTACCTGATGGAAAAAGAGGTGAAGGCCATCTCGTCGCTGATGGAAGCCCCGAAACATCCGTTCTGCGCCATCGTGGGCGGTTCGAAGGTGTCGTCGAAGATCGGCGTCATCAAAGCCCTGATCGAGAAGGTCGATTCGATCATCATCGGCGGCGGCATGACCTACACCTTCGCGGCTGCGCAGGGCGGTAAGGTCGGCAACTCGATCTGCGAGCCCGACATGTTCCCCGTGGCGCTGGAGATCCTCGAACTGGCCAAGAAGAAGGGCGTCGAACTGGTCATGTCGCCCGACGCGCTGATCGCCGACGCATTCTCGGCCGACGCCAACACCAAGGAGGCCCCGGCCAACGACATTCCCGACGGCTGGGAAGGACTCGACATCGGCGAGGAGGGCAAGAAGGTCTTCCGCGAGCACATCCTGGGCTGCAAGACCATCCTCTGGAACGGCCCCGTGGGCGTGTTCGAGATCGACAAGTTCGCAACCGGTTCCAAGGAGGTAGCAGTGGCCATCGCCGAAGCGACCAAAAAGGGCGCTTACTCGCTCATCGGCGGCGGCGACTCGGTAGCCTGCATCAACAAGTTCGGCCTGGCCGACCAGGTATCGTACATCTCGACGGGCGGCGGCGCGCTGCTCGAATACATCGAGTTCGGCGACCTGCCGGGCGTCGCGGCTATCCGCGACTAAACCGGACGCACCGAAGCAAATTCAAAAGCGGGGATTTCCGGTTTTCACGGAAGTCCCCGTTTTATCAAAAACCCGAACAGTATGAAAAAAATTATCCTTTTCGCAGCAACAATGGCTTGTATGACAGCCTGCCAGAATACCCCTAAGAAACCGGCCATCGACATGGCCAACTTCGATTTGTCGGTAGCTCCCAACGCCGATTTCTACGAATACGCTACGGGCGGCTGGCAGAAGAACAACCCCCTGAAACCCGAATATTCGCGCTACGGCTCGTTCGACATCCTGCGCGACAACAACGAGACGCGCATCAACGAGCTCTTCTCCGGCATGACCAAGCAGAAGGCCCGGCCGGGAACCGTCGAGCAGAAGATTTCGGACCTCTACAAGATGGGCCTCGACTCGGTGCGCCTGAACGCCGAGGGCGCCGCCCCGATCAAAGCCGCCGTCGACGAGATTCTCGCCATCGGCGACCGTGCGCAGCTGACCGCAGCCATCGCCAAGCTCCACACCTCGATCGCCAACCCCTTCTTCGGCGTCGGCGTGCAGTCCGACCTGATGAACAGCGATATCAATGCGCTCTACGCTTCGCAGCCCGACCTGATGATGGGCGACCGCGACTATTACCTCGATCCCGAGAACGAGTCGATCCGCACTGCCTACAAGGAGTACCTGGGCAAGCTCTTCCGCCTGACGGGCGTCCCCGAGGCCGACATCGAGAAGGCCGTTGCCGGCGTGATCTCGATCGAAACCAAACTGGCCGAGAAAAACTGGTCGAGCGTCGAACTGCGCAACATCCCCGCCATGTACAATCCCACGGCGAAAGCCGATTTCGAGAAGGCGTACGACGCCATCGACTGGGCCGAGTACTACAAGACGATGGGCATCGGCGACTTCGAGCAGATCATCGTGACGACCCCTTCGGCCCTGGCCAACGCCAACGAGGTGATCAAGACGGCCCCGCTGGAGGACATCCGCTATTACCTCGCCGCACAATACATCAGCAATGCAGCCGGTTTCCTGAGCGACGATTTCATCAACGCATCGTTCGATTTCTACGGCCGCGTGATGTCGGGTAAGCAGGAGCAGAAACCCCGCTGGAAGCGTGCCATGTCGGTCCCCAACGGTATCCTGTCGGAAGCCGTGGGCGAAATGTACGTCGCCAAATATTTCCCCGAGAAAGACAAGGCCCGCATGCTCGAAATGGTGAAGAACCTGCAGACAGCCCTCGGCCAGCACATCGCGGGCCTCGACTGGATGTCCGACGCCACCAAAGCCAAAGCCCAGGAGAAACTGGCAGCCTTCACGGTGAAGATCGGTTATCCCGACAAGTGGAAGGACTACTCTTCGCTGACGATCGACCCGGCGAAGAGCTATTGGGAGAACAACGTCGAAGCCAGCGCCTGGTATACGGCCGACAACATTTCGAAACTGGGCAAACCCGTGGACAAGGACGAGTGGCACATGTCGCCCCAGACGGTGAACGCCTACTACAACCCCACGACCAACGAAATCTGCTTCCCGGCCGCCATTCTCCAGCCGCCGTTCTACAACCCCGAGGCCGACGACGCCGTAAACTACGGTGCAATCGGCGTGGTGATCGGCCACGAAATGACCCACGGATTCGACGACCAGGGCCGCAACTTCGACAAGGACGGCAACATGAACAACTGGTGGACCGAAGAGGACGCCGCCGCCTTCAAGGCCAAGACGGACATCCTGGTACAGCAGTTCAACGCCATCGAGGTTCTGCCCGCCAAGGACGGGCAGCCCGCGATCTTCGCCAACGGCTCCCTCTCCCTGGGCGAGAATATCGCCGACCAGGGCGGTCTGCGCGTAGCGCACTCGGCCTACCGCAACTCGCTCGCAGGCAAGGAGGCTCCGGCCCCGATCGACGGATTCACCGCCGACCAGCGTTTCTACCTGGGCTACGCCACGCTGTGGGCCCAGAATATCCGCGACGAGGAGATCGCACGCCTCACCAAGCTCGACGTACACTCGCTGGGCAAATGGCGCGTAAATGCCACGCTGCGCAACCTGCAGGACTTCTACGACGCCTTCTCGATCACCGACGGCGCGATGTTCCTGCCCGAGCAGGATCGCGTGATTATCTGGTAAAATACCGTACTGAAAAGAAAGGCGGCCGGAAGTTTTTCCGGCCGCCTTTTTCGATCCCGGACACCGGCCCCGGAATAGTATTCAGCCCCGAAAACCGGTCAATCAAACCCGGAAAGAGCGAAAAAACGACGGCAGACGGCCTGTTTTATCAAAATTTTCTAACTTTGTATGAAAGACCAGACCTCATCCGGGCATCTATGAGATCATTATTAACAGCACTGCTACTCGTCACGGGACTGCTCCCGGAAACCCTCCACGCCCTGAATATTCCGGATTACCGGTTCCATCCCATGCCCGAAACCTCCTATTACGGAGGCATACACAGCATCGCCAAGGACAGCGTCGGACGCATCTGGTTCAGCGGGTACGACGCCTTGTTCATGTACAACGGCACGTCGTTCGTGCGGATGAACGACCGGGTCGCAAACCTCTCCCCGAGTTCCTACTGGTCCTACGGGCAGGTGGTCACGGACAAACAGAAAGGGCTGTACGTGGGAACCAACCACGGGTTGCTGCACTTCGACTACGAAACGCTCGATTTCGAACTCGTCCTGGAAGGAAACATCGGTTCGGTCACGGCGAACGGCGACGGGACGGTCTGGCTGATCCGGAACAACACCATCGAATCGTTCAATCCCGACCGGCTGCCCGCCGTAACCAGTTATCCGCTGCCGAAAGAGATATTCACACTCGGACAAACGCTGACGCTCGTCTGCACGAAAGAGTATGTTTATACCGCCTCGAACGGAAACCTCTACCGCCTGAACCGAGAAACCGGACAGTACGTTCCGTTCACGTCGGTCGGCGGCAACAACTGCGTGATCCGCGACGTAGTGGAATACAACGGCTCGGTATACGTCCTCACGCACATGGACGGGCTTTACGAATGCGACGGCGACGGCCGGATCGGGCGGTATTACAGGCTCCCGCACGAATACGAAAAGTCCGCGGGCGCCAAAGAGTTGTTTCTCGACCCGGCAGGCATCATCTGGGTAGCGACGCAGTCGGGACTGCTCCTGCTAGACCCGCTCACCGACAGCACACGCCTGCTGCGCTTCGACCTCCATTATCCCTACTCGCTGCCCAACAACTCGGTGTGGTCGATCTTCGCCGATCCCGACGGCGGGGTATGGGTCGGCACATACGGGGGCAAACTGGCCTACATGACCTTCTCGGACAACGGCGTCGACTACTTCAAAGCCACCCCGGGAGGCCTTAATCATCCTATTGTCAGCTGTTTCGAGGAAGATACGGAAGGCAACCTGTGGATCGGAACTGAGGGGGGGGGAATTAACCGCTGGGACCGCAAGAACGGCCGGTTTATCTACTATACGCAGGAAAGCAAGTGCGGTCTTACGTCGAACATGATCAAAAAGCTGTGGCACGACGAGAACAACACGTTGCTGGTCTCGGCGTTCAACGGCGGCATGCGGGCGTTCGACGAGCAGCAGGGGCGTTTTACCGACCTGCACATGAACCATCCGGTCTCGGGGCAGCCGCTCAGCGTCTACGATTTCGTCAAGGAGGGCGACCGGGGCATCTGGATGACCGACCCGGACGCCGAACTGATGTACAAGGACGCAAAGACAGGGATCATCGAAGCAGTCCAGTTCTCGGACAACCGGGGCAATCCCGTCCGGATTCATATCGAAACGCTGTTTCACGACAAAGAGGGCAGCCTGTGGCTCGTCAGCCACGGAGGAGCTTACATCGTAGATGCCGCCACGAGGCGGATCGTAAAGCATTATTACATCGACGAGGCCCCCTATGCGGTAAACAACCTCTGCTCCTACTGCGTCACGTCGGGTTCCGACATCTGGTTCGGGACCCGCGGCGGCGGGGTCAACCTGCTGCGCCGCGACGGCAGTTACGTCAATTTCAAGGACCGGAACGGCGAAGGGCTGTCGGGTAAAACGGTCTTCGGCATCCTGGAAGACACCTCTTCGCAAGATGTCTGGTTCAGCACCAACGACGGTCTCTATTATTACGACCACGCTGCCGGGACGATCAACAAATCCCAGATCGACACCCCGAACCACTGCGGCGCCTACTACGTGCGGGCCTGCTACAAGACTTCGAAAGGCGAAATGCTGTTCGGCGGAACGGACGGCTTCATCCTGTTCACCCCGGAAAACATAAAATACAACGACCAGAAGCCGAAGGTTTTCTTCACCGACCTGCTGATCAACAGCAAACCCGTAATTCCCGGCGCCAAAAATTCACCCCTCGATAAAGCGATCTCCACTCTGTCCTACCGCGAAGGCAAAGGCGATATGATCGAATTGTCGCACAGGCAGTCGAATTTCGAAATCCGGTTCTCGGCGGACAGTTACCTTAACGCCGGAAAGAACCAATACGCCTACCGGCTGCTCGGGCTCTCCGAACAATGGTCTCTGCTGCCGCAGGGACAGAAGGGCGTGCAGTTCTTCAACCTGCCTGCCGGAAACTACGTTTTCGAGGTCAAGGCCGCCAACAACGACGGTCTGTGGGGCGACGAAGTTACGGCGCTCGGGTTCAAGGTGCATCCGTCGCCCTTCTTCTCCGTCTGGGCCTACCTCGTCTACGCCGCACTGCTCTCGGCGGTGGTCTATTTCATCTGGCGGTACTTCACCAACAAGAAAATCTTCGAACAACGGCTCGAACTGGAGCGGATCAAGGAGCAGAACATGAAGGAACTGACCCGGGCCCGGATCAACTTCTTCACGAACATCTCCCACGACCTCAAGACCCCGCTCACCCTGGTCGTCGATCCGCTGAAACAGCTCAAGGAGCACCTGCCCGCAGACACGCCGGGCAACGCCTACGTGCACCTGATCGAAAAGAACGTAGCACGCATCCAGCGCATGATCAGCCAGTTGCTGCAATTCCGCGAAATCGAGAGCCAGAAGATCACCCTCAACCGCCAGCCGGGCGACCTGATCCGGTTTATCGACAGCATCTTCTCGCTGTTCGAGTTTTACGCCAACAAAAAGGGAATCGAAACCGGGTTCAATTCCCAGTACGAAAGTTTTTACACCAAGTTCGACCACGACGTGATCGAGAAGATTTTCACGAACCTGTTCTCCAACGCCATCAAATACACCTCCGAGAACGGCTATGTCGGAGTGAAGATATACCCGGCCCGACAGGAGCAGATACCGGATTCCGCCGCACCGGCCGCCGACACCGAGTACATATCCTTCACGGTCACCAACACCGGGGCCGAAATCCCCGACGACAGGAAGGAGGCCATCTTCGAGTCGTTCAACCACCTCTCCACCCGCCGCCCCGAATTCGAAAGCAGCAGCGGCCTGGGACTGTCCATCGTCAAAGAACTGGTCGGCAACCTCGAAGGAGGAATAACCCTTCATTCCGGGAATTCGAAGGTCTCCTTCACGGTCGTTCTGCCTTTCACGCTGAATGCCGAAAAGACCGACAGTGCGGCCGAATCGTACGAATACACGGTTTCCGAGATCGACAACCTGTTGACGGAAACCGATGTAACGGCGCCGGACGACAAGCACGACCGCAAGGCCTGCAATATCGTAGTGATCGAGGACGACCCCAACCTGAGAAGTTACCTGGAACAGCGGTTGTCGAAACATTACAACGTATACACGGCCGCAAACGGCAACGAAGGCATCGCCAAGGCGGAGAAAATCTGCCCCCAGATGGTCATTACCGACCTGATGATGCCCGAGGCCGACGGCTTCGACGTATGCCGCTCCCTGCGTTCGAACATCAAGACCAGCCATATCCCGGTGATCATGCTGTCGGCCCTGGGCAAAAACACCGAAAACAAAATCAAAGCGCTGGAAAGCGGCGCCAATGTATTTATCGACAAGCCGTTCGACATGGATTTCCTGCTCCGGCAGGTCGCCAACCTGATCAAGAACCAGAAAGAGCTCAAGGAACTGTACAGCAAAAAATTCATCGCCGAACCTTCGAAGATCACCATTTCGTCGATGGACGAGGAGTTGCTGAAGAAGGCGATGAATTACATCGAGCGCAACATGGACAACAGCGACTACAACGTCGATTCGTTCGTCACGGACATGTCGATCGGGCGTACGCTTCTGTATCAGAAGATCAACGACATAACGGGCATGTCGATCAAGGAATTCATCATGGATGTCCGTCTGAAACGATCGGCGCAATTATTAAAGGAGTCGGACCTGACCATCGCCGAAGTCTCGATCATGACAGGATTCGCCAATCCCAAATATTTCAGCATTTGTTTCAAAAGGCATTTTGAACTGACCCCCTCCGAATTCAAGAAAAAATCGTAATCCGGACCATACGAAGGTAATTTAACATGTCCAATGCGTCATGGATATGCGCCTCCGCGTCTGCCGGAACAGGGATGGATTGTACCTTCACCGACGGGGTGTTCCCGCCGTCGTTTTACGCGACGACGGGAGCGCTTCATTCTGTCCGGACAAATACCACCACGGACCCACCGGGCATCCGGAACCCCCGGACAGGGTTCGATTTTTTTACGTCCCGTACAAAATGGAACCATTTCCGAATAAAAGACGCCCATAAGGTCGCACCGTTTTATTGACCTTTGCAATAAGGGGATAAAGCCTCCGGCGTCCACCTGTTTCTTTGAAAAGATTAAATAACAGTAATAATTAAAACCTAAACCGAAATGGAAAGATAACCTGAAACCCACGAAGAACGGCAAGAGGTCTTCTGCCGGTTCGGCAATCTCTTAACAGACAAGTGTACTAACCAATATGAAACCTTTATATGATAATGAGCATTTACAAAAAGCTTAAAGGCAGCCTGGTCATTCTCCTTTTAACCCTGCTGTCCGCAACACCGTCGTTTGCCCAGCAAAACGATGTCAAAGTGACCGGTACGGTCATCGATGAAAACGGAGCCCCGCTGCCGGGCGTCGTCGTTGTTATAAAAGACGGAAAAACGAATGCGGGAGCCGTCACCACCGTACAGGGCACCTTCGAACTGAAAGTTCCCGCCTCCTCGACCCTGGTATTTTCGTGCCTGGGCTACAATAACCAGGAAGTCAAAATCGGCGTATCCGGAGTCGTCGACGTAAAAATGATCCCGAGCGCACAGTCGCTCGAAGAGGTCGTCGTCGTGGGTTACGGTACGCAGAAGAAGAAGGACCTCACGGGAGGCCTGGCCGTAGTCAACAAACAGACGCTGGAGATGGTTTCGACCAACAACCTGATGGACCGCCTGGTCGGACAGGTGGCCGGTCTGAACATCACGACCGGCAATGCTGCTCCGGGCAGCGACCAGACTCTGCTGATCCGCGGCCAGAACTCGATCACGGCGACCAATGACCCGTTGATCATTCTGGACGGCATTCCGTATGGCGGTTCGCTGGCCGACCTCGACCCGAACCTTATCGAGAGCATGTCGGTGCTCAAGGACGCATCGTCGGTGGCCATCTACGGTTCGCGCGGCTCGAACGGCGTTATCCTGATCCAGACCAAGCGAGGTAATAAAGGCACCATGCACGTAACCTACAAGACATCGTTGGGTATCTCCGAACCGATGCAGCGCATCGAAGTCATGGGACCCAACGAATTCATCCGTTACAAGCAGGACATCGGCCGTTTGGGAAAAAATAAATATTCCGGAGAAGATCTCGACCCGATGGCCGGCCTGATCATCAGCGCCAGCGAAAAACAGAATTACGCCAAAGGAATCACCCACGACTGGCAAGACTATGTCTTCCGCACCTCCTTCACGATGGACCATCAACTCAGCATCTCGGGTGGTAACGACAAGACCAGCTACACAGCCGCTGTCTCCTACCTGGATAACCCCGGCGTCGTCTACAATTCAAATTACGAGCGTATCAACGTCTACACCAGCATCAACCAAACACTGAATAAGTGGCTGACGGTCGGCCTTACCTCGCAGTTCGTAAACCGTGAGACCGGCGGCGCGACCCCGAATCTCGAACACGCCATCAAACAAAGCCCCTACGGCATCTACAAGGACGAGACGGGCGCCTATTACGAAAAACCGATGGAATACGACAATCTTCCCAACCCGATGAAGGACGTGAATGCCGACAGCAAGAATACGTCGCGCAACTTCCTCGCCAACGGGTTCGTCGACATCCTGTTCCCGGTGAAAGGTTTGTCGTTCCGCTCGCAGTTCGGATACAACTACCGCGATAACTTCACGGGAACCTACTACGGTCGCAACACCGTCACCGGAAAGCAGGTGGACGGCAAAGCTAGCATCAGCAACTCCCGCACCACGGACTACACGTGGGAGAACGTCCTCAAATACGAAGGCGTATTCGGGAAACACCGTATCGACGCCACCGGACTGTTCAGCGTGCAGGAGAAAAAAACAGTGAAATCGTCGCAGAGCGGCGACACTTTCGTAAACGACGATTCGAGTTTCTACCGGATGTCCGGTGCAGAGAATAACATTTCGATCTCCTCGAGTTATTCCCGGGAAACGATGGTATCGAGCATGTTGCGCGTGAATTACGCCTTCAACAATAAGTATCTAGTAACGCTGACCGGACGCGCCGACGGCGCTTCAGTGTTCGGCCGGAACAATAAGTGGGCTTTCTTCCCCTCGGCCGCAGTGGCCTGGCATCTGGGTGAAGAGAGTTTCGTCAAGGATAACGCCTCATGGATCGATATGCTGAAAATCCGTCTTTCGTACGGAGCCAACGGCAACAATGCCATCACCGTCGGAAGAACCCTCGATAGGCTCTATGCCACCAACGGTATCAAGTACATCTGGGGCGACGGCTCGAAGGCAGTCAATGCGGCCTACTTCCCCGGCGACGGCAAAGGTAACCCCAACCTGAGGTGGGAGACTACCTACACAACCAACCTCGGTATCGACTTTCAGTTCTTCGGCGGCCGCCTGGGCGGTGCTATCGACATGTACATCTCCAACACGAAAGACCTGCTGATGCTTCGCAACGTACCGATCATGAACGGTTACAGCAAGATCATGGACAACATCGGAGAGACGCAGAACAAGGGTATCGAACTCACGCTGAACTCGCAGAACATCCGCAAGAAGAATTTCACATGGAACACCGACATCAGTTTCTCGCTCAACCGCGACAAAATCGTCGAACTGCGCGGCGACGGTCAGGACGACGTCAGCAACAAGTGGTTCATCGGCAAGCCGCTGCAGGTTTATTTCGACTACAATATGATCGGCCTCTGGCAGCAGGGCGATGAGTTCACCTTTACCGATGCCGAAGGAAAAGAGATCGCACATCAGACCGGAGCCGAGCCAGGTTCGGCCAAACTAGAGGATGTCAACGGTGACGGCGAAATCACCGAAAAAGACCGAAAGGTGATCGGAAGCAAGCAACCGAGCTTCACGCTGTCGATGGGCAACCGTTTATCCTACAAAGATTTCTACTTCTCGTTCCTGATCAACGGCGTATTCGGAAAATGGATGACGGACAACGTGGCCAACGTCGGTTCGTATTCGTTCGGTGCGGGCAACTACATTCACGGCGCCAAATACTGGACCCCCGAAACACCCGACGCCGACTATGTTTCACCAGGGTACGAAAACAAATTCAGCCATGGTTTCTACAAGAAACTCAACTTCGTGCAGATCCGGAACATCACGCTGGGTTACCGCGTGAACCAACGATTCGTCCGGAAACTGGGATTGAGCGCCATCGATCTCAATGTCAGCGTCAACAACGTCTGCGCCTTCTCCAATATGCGTCAGATGCTGAACTATGACAACACCTGGTTCGCCTCTTACCCGACGGCGCGTTCCTATATGCTCGGAATTTCCTTAACCTTTTAATTGAGACCTAACCATGAAAATGAATCATTATATAAAATTGGGCGTCGCTTGTTCGATGGCAGCCCTTGCATCGGGATGCAGCAGTTTCCTGGAAGAAGATCTGAAAAGCGACCTGTCCCCGGAAAATACCTATACGAGTACGATGGGCTTCGAGGTAGGAAGCACCGGTCTCTATTCGATCGCCCGCGCAGAATATAACACCTGGGGCGAGAACGGCGCATTCATCCACAACGGCGCCTGCCCGTACGAGGCAATGCAGATCGCTACCGACATCGTCGATCAGAACGGGGCCAAGGACGGCTCGCTGACTCCCTTCGCCGACCTCACCCTGAACCCCTCCACGCAGTTCGTGGGAACCTACTGGACCTGGTCCTACAACCTGATCGCTTCGGCCAACGAATTGCTGGTCTTCTCCGAGAAGAACAAGAACTGGGATTATCCCACCGACAAGGCGCACTATCAGGCCGAGGCCCGCTTCTTCCGCGCCTATGCCTACCGGACGCTGATCTACCTCTATGGCGACGTACCCTGGGTAGAGACCATTCAGGACCAGTTCCAGCTTTCGTTCACGCGCACTCCCAAGAACGAAGTGTTGCAGCACATCATCGACGACCTGAAGTTCGCCAGCGAAAATCTTCCCGAAAACCCCGAAAGTGTAAACCCGGGCAAACTGACCCGCTGGGCGGCGTATCACTTGTTAAGCGAAATGTACCTGCTTCAGAAAGAGTACGTGCTCGCTGAAAAAGCAGCGCTCGAGGTGATCGACTGCGGATATTACAGCCTGATGAAGACTCGTTTCGGGGCAAAGAAGACCGAGCCGGGCGACGTGTTCAGCGACCTCTTCATTGAGAACAACCAAAACCGGAAAAGCGGCAACACGGAGAGCATCTGGGTCATGCAGTTCGAGTACAAGACGATCGGCGGCGGCACGAACTCCGACGACTGGACCCGTCGCGCCTGGAACCCCCAGTATATGTCGATCAACGGTTTCACGCTAGCCGACTCGCTCGGCGGCCGCGGCTTGGCGCAGATCTCCCCGATGAAATGGTGGATGGGCGTCCAGGGAACCAACGCGACCGTAGACGCGAGCCTTCCGCAAGGCGTAGATCCTGCCCGCGGAATCTTCACCGACGGCGACATCCGCAATTCGAACTACAACATTAAACGCAACTGGTACTACAACAACGAGGCTGTCCCCAGCACGTACGGCAAGAAGTGCAACATTACGGACGGAACCTGGTCGACGGGCCTGCTGTTCCCGGCGCTGACGAAATTCTTCTTCGGTAAAGCCGACAACCTGTCGCTCACCGGCTCTTACAAGGACCGCATGAAGTTCCGCCTGTCGGAAACCTACCTGTTGCTCGCCGAGGCTTACCTGGGCCAAAACAATCCGGGCGAGGCTGCCAAAGCGGTGAACGAGGTTCGCAAGCGCGCCAAAGCCGGCGAAGTTTCCGAGGCCGACATGGATATAGACTTCCTGCTCGACGAACGCATCCGCGAACTGGTCGGCGAGGAGAGCCGCCGCTTCACGCTGGTGCGTACAGGCAAACTGATCGACCGCGTCAAACAATACAATTCGACGCTGAAGGACAAGATCGAGGACTTCCATGCGCTGTGGCCCATTCCGCAAGCGATCCGCGATGCAAACCGCGGCGCGGAATTCCCGCAGAACCCCGGGTATGACGGGTACAAGAAGTAAAAAGCCGGATGATTCGGAGCGTATTGATTAACCAAAGAACAAACAGGATATGAAAAAAATAAAATTTATATATGGCGCTTTGTTGCTGATCTCGGCAATTCTCCTCCAGTGGGGATGCACATACGATCCATACAAACACGACATCTCCAAAATCGAAGACAGCCTGAAAACGACCGTTTCGGCCTCCGCCGATGCAATCGCGCTGAATGGGGAGCATCCCAAGGATGTCGTGGTGACCTTCAACTGGACCGAAGCCCGGCAGATGCCCGACGACTATATCGTTTCCTATACGACCAAGTTAGATATCGTCGGCAATAACTTCGGTTCCTCCACCGCCATCGTCACGAGCGAGGAAGACGGTATTTTCAGCCGTAGTTTCACCTCGGAGCAGTTGAACAACTGGGCCAATGAAAAGTGGAAACTACCCGTCAACAAGAAATTCACGCTGGAGTTCCGCGTCATCGTCGAATGGACGGGCGGTCCGACGTTCGAAGTTCCCGACGTGAGTACGGTAGAGGTCGAGGTAACGCCGATCAAGGTCGAGGTGTTCGACGCCGACAAGATGTCGTTGGCCGGCAGCGCAATGAACGAAGAAACCGAGATTTCGAAAACAATCGAAAATGCCAACCAATATGCTTGGCTGGGCGACTTTACACGCGGCGAACTCCAGATTCCCGTACAACTTGACGGTCTGACCTATTACATCACCCCCGAGGACGGCGACGGCACGCTGAAAGACGGCCAACCGGTAAATGTGAAGATGCAGGAAACCCCCATCTCCTGGGAGATCAAGGAACCTGGTCGGTACCGCGTCGTGATCGATATGAAGGAGAAGCAGGCCACCATCTACTCGCCCGCAACCGACATGAAGTCGCTCTCCGTCACATTCCGGCCGAACGGTGCGGACACTAATCCCGAGACGACGATGGAGGTGACCGAACTGTGGGCTTATGGTGGCGGCACCGGCTGGGGCGTCAAGAAACTCGGCTGCACCCCGAGTCTTGCCGATCCGCAGATTCTGGTCTACAACGGTACAGCCATCGCCGGAGATATGAAGTTCTGTATCGCTCAAAACTTCTCGGTTGACGGTGTCGATTACAACCAAAATAACGTATACTGCTTTACCTGCCCGTTGAAGGCGGACGGCAAACGCCAGAACCTTTCGCTCGAACTCAATAAAGAGGCCGAACTGCATGGTGCTTCCGATGGAGAAACCCGTAACAGCTACTACAAGGTCCCGTCCGGAACCAACCAGATCATCTTCGACCTGCGACACATGACAATCAAGGCCCTGAAGGTCGAGAAGTAGGAACGACCACCGAAAAATATTGCCGTATCGGAATGAAGACCAAATTCAAGCCGACAGGAAGATACGGCAATATTTTCTTTCAATGAATATTAAATGTAAAAACAGCAATATGACATCTATGAAAAACCTGATCGTCGGTTGTATCCTGACCGTGTTCCTCGGAGCCGTTTCCTGCGGATGCTCGAAGGACAAGAACGACGGTAACAACGACGGTCCGCAGTCGGGCGTTACCGTAAAGCCCAAATACAACAAATCCAGAAATCTGCGCAACCCGCTGAGCGGGTGGGTGATGTACTGCAGCGCCGACTACGACCCCTCGTACTGGGACACGGAGTTCTACATCACGGACCTCGGAGAAAATGTCAAAGTGGCGGATTATGCCTCAGCCTGCTACATCCGCACGAAATGGTCCGTCCTGAACCCCGCGGACGGCAAGTATGCCTGGGACGACCCCAATTCGAAAGTCTACAAGCTGATCAAGGGCGCCGAAGAACGGGGGCTTCCGATCGCTTTCCGCGTGGTGGTCGACGGCCGTGACCAGGGTGCGAATACACCCCAGTTCGTCTACGACGCCGGAGCCAAGTACGCAATGTCGGAGCCAAAATACCCCGACCGCAAAACACCGATGCCGCAGGACCCGATCTTCCAGCAGTACTACGAAAAGTTCGTCGAAGCCTTCGCCGCCCGGTTCAACGATCCGGACCGCACGGCTTTCATCGACGGATACGGACTGGGTAAATGGGGTGAAGGGCACAGCGTGGCTTACAACACGGAAGATGTTTCCCGCGTTGACGAAAATACGGAGACGGTGAAACGCGAGGTTCTCGACTGGATCACGAAACTCTACGCCAAACACTTCACCAAGGTTCCCCTGGTGATCAACTACCACCGCGTACTGGGCCACCCCACGAGCCAGGGCACGCCGAACGAACACAGCGAAGAATTAGTGGCGCTGGCCATCAGCAACGGGTACTGCATCCGTTCGGATGCCTTCGGCATGACTAATTCGAGCTGGGGTTACACCGCCTGGGAAAAGGCGGTCGCAGCTACATGGCGCTACAAGGTCCCCATCCTTATGGAGGGCGGTTATATCGTCAGCAGTCACAGCTACTGGAACGATCCGGCCGGTTACCGAGAGGGTCATCCCGAAGACGTTCGCAAAGGCGAATTCAACGCTTCGGCCGAAGCGCACGTCAATATGATGGACTTCCGCGTGGGACAGGAGACCGAATCGTGGTTCAAAGACAGTTTCACCCTCGTAAAACGCTTCATTTCCGAAGGCGGTTACCGCCTCTATCCCGACCAGGTATCGCTTCCCGACAAGATGAAGAGCGGCGAAACGGTCAAAATCTATTCCCGCTGGCGCAACATGGGCTGGGGATACTGCCCGAACAACCTTCCGCAATGGAACTACAAGTACAAGGTAGCCTTTGCGCTGCTCGACACTTCAGGCAAAGCACAGCAGGTTTTCGTCGACAAGAACTGCGAACCTTCGGCTTGGGTCGATAGCAAACCCTTCTCCTATGAATTCCAGACGACAACGAATCTCCCGGCCGGAAAGTACATGTGGGCCGTAGCCATCGTCGACACGACGAAGGAGAATAAGCCGGCCATCGAGCTTGCCGTGAACGACGAAAAGACCGCCGAAGGCTGGGTTAAACTGTTGGAGGTTCAAATCAATTAACACAAAATAAACGATGAAGAGGGTTGTTTTACTTTCCGTATCGCTGCTGCTGAGCGTCAGCGCATCTTTCGGGGCCGGGATTCTGGTCGAGGCCGAAAGCTTCCGCGACAAGGGAGGCTGGGCCGTTGACCAACAGTTCATGGACCTGATGGGATCGCCGTACCTCATCGCGCACGGCATGGGCAAGCCCGTGAAGGACGCCACGACGACGGTCGAGTTTCCCGAAGACGGGACTTACCGGGCGTACGTACGTACATTCAACTGGGTCGCCCCGTGGTACGACGGCGACGGTCCCGGAAAGTTCTCCCTCAGAGTCGGCAACCGGAAACTGCCCGCCGTGCTCGGCAACACGGGCACGCAATGGATGTGGCAGTGCGCCGGAAAAGTCTCGGTCCGGAAAGGTCCGGTCAACATTGCGTTGACCGACCTTTCCGGCTTCGACGGCCGCTGCGACGCGGTCTACTTCACCACGGAGGAGGGCGATATTCCCCCTTCCGGAGCCGCAGAACTCGCTGCGTTCCGCAAAAGGATGCTCGGCATCCCCGAAACCCCGCAGGCCGCAGAATCGTTCGATTTCGTCGTCGTGGGCGGAGGCATCGCCGGGATGTGCGCCGCTGCCGCGGCTTCGCGCCTGGGCTGCACCGTCGCGCTGGTCAACGACCGTCCGGTGCTGGGCGGCAACAACAGTTCCGAAATCCGGGTGCACCTGGGCGGAGTCATCGAACTCGGTCCGAACAAGGGACTGGGCCGTATGATCCGCGAGTTCGGCCATTCGCGCGCAGGCAACGCCCAGCCGGCCGAAAATTACGAAGACGCGAAAAAGAGCGCATTTATAGCCGCGGAAGAGAACGTAACGCTGTTCGCCTCCTGCCGAGCCGTTGCGGTGAACAAGGACGGCGGCCGGATCCGGTCCGTCGTCATCCGGCATATCGAAACCGGGGAGGAGACCACGCTCGAAGCGCCCCTCTTCGCCGATTGCACGGGCGACGGAACCGTCGGATTCCTGGCCGGAGCCGATTACCGCATGGGACGCGAAAGCCGGGATGAATTCGGCGAAGCGCTGGCGCCCGAAACCGCCGACCGGATGACGATGGGTTCGTCCGTCCAATGGTATTCGGTCGATGCCAGCCGGAGGACGGATTTCCCGCGGTTCAGCTACGGCGTGGAGTTCAACGAATCGAACTGCGAACGCGTGACGATGGGTGAATGGAAATGGGAGACGGGCATGAATCTCGACCAGGTCTACGATTTCGAACGCATCCGCGACTACGGCCTGCTGGTGATCTACTCGAACTGGAGTTTTCTGAAAAACGGTCTGAAAGACAATGCCAAATACCGCAACCGCGAACTGGGCTGGGTAGCCTACGTGGCGGGCAAGCGCGAATCGCGGCGGCTCCTGGGCGACTACGTCCTCAAACAGGACGACATCGACAAGAACGTCTTCCACGAAGACGCCTCGTTCACCGCGACGTGGGACATCGACCTGCATTTCCCCGATTCGGTCAATTCCGTGCATTTCCCGGGCCGGGAGTTCAAAGCTGCGACAAAACACGTCCACATCTATCCCCATGCCGTGCCCTACCGGTGTCTCTACTCCCGCAACGTGGACAACCTGTTCATGGCCGGACGGAACATCAGCGTGACACATGTGGCGCTCGGCACAGTACGCGTCATGCGCACCACCGGGATGATGGGCGAAGTGGTCGGCATGGCGGCCTTCCTGTGCCGGAAATACGGCGCTACACCGCGCCAGGTCTACCAGAAACACCTGGGAGAGCTCCGAACGCTGATGCGCGAAGGCGTCGGCAAAAAAGAGGACCTTCCCAACAACCAGAAGTTCAACCAGGGCGACCGGCTGAAGGCGCCACGCGCCCTGCGCAACGATTGAAAACACACGCATGAAAAAAGTATTGACCCTGCTGTTTACACTGTTCCTGCTGTGCGGACACACCACGGCACAGGACAGCCTGAAATATAACATCCTCCTCTCCGGAGCCTCTTTCGCATCGCCGCAGAACGGCTGGTTCGAGATCGGCTGCCGGCAGTTGGGCGCCCGTGCGATCAACCGGGCCATCGGCGGCGAATCGATCGCCAACACCGCCAACCGCATGGCCGAAGGCACGCTCTGGAGTGCCGAAGAGTTGGATGACCTCGACGCTTTCGTCATCATGCAGGTCCACAACCGCGACGTGTCCGGCACGGGCGGACTGAAAGCGCAATACACCGACTACACGATCCCCTTCGACCGGAGCAACTACGCCGCGGCGTTCGACTACGTGATCAAACGCTATTTCAGCGAATGCTATGCGCTCAAGGACAACCCGAAATCGAAATACTACGGCACGAAATCCGGCAAACCGGCGGTCATCGTCCTCTGCACCGACTGGCACGACGCGCGGGTAACCTACAACGCCGCCATACGGAGGCTCGCAGCCCGATGGGGACTGCCGCTCGTGGAGTTCGATGCGAACATCGGCTTTTCGATGCAGACGCCCAATCCGGCTACCGGCGCCCAGCAGAGCCTCCTCTACGCCCAGGACACGCAGACCATCGAAGGGGTAACCTACGGATGGCATCCCCAGCGGGGCGAAGACAAATACATCCAGCAGCGGATGGCTGCGATTTTCGCCGACGCCATGAAAAAGATCCTGCCGGCAAAATAGATTCCAACGATGAAACGAATATTCCCGATACTGTCCTTCCTGCTGCTGTGCAGCGCATCCGCCTTTTCGCAGGACGGATGTTACAGCCGTTTGCAGAACGACACCCTGACGATCGGCAACACCCGGATCGAACGCAGGTTCGTCTGGAACGGGGGCAACCTCATGACTTGCAGCCTGACCGATTTTTCGTCGGGACAGGTGTGGACGAGCCGTTCCCTGACGCCCGATTTCAAGGTCTCGAACGATGCCCGAGGCGTCTCCGGGACCTATTCGTCGGTACAGGTCGCCGAAACCGAAATACATCCCGCCTATTTGAAAACCACCGTGGAGTTCTCGCTGGGGGACCTCTCCGTGAGGCGGGTTTACCGCGTCTACGCAGATACCCCGGCAATCGCCTGCGACACCTACCTCAAAGGCAGTATCGAACGGCTTCCCGGCGGCAAGGCTACAAATTCCGCCGACCGGAAGAACATCGAATCGACCGAAGACATGCACGCGCAGTTGGCCGCGACCGTCCTCGACCAATTCAACCCCGGAGGGTTCCACTGGCGGACGCGGATCGTCGAATTCCAGGATGTCACCGACTGGAACAACAACCTGGTTTTCGAAACCGACATCATTCCCTACCGGAAAAACAACTACCGGGGCAACCTGCTCTTCGCCCACAACGCAGAGAACGGCAACGGGTTCTTCTTCCTCAAAGAGGCCCCCTGTTCGAACGTGCAGCCCGCATACAGCGGATACGATTTCACGACCGAATTCGGCCATTTCACGGTAACGGGACTCGGCATGACGGAAAAGGAACTCTGCAAAGACCAATGGCTGAAAGCCTACGGATGTGTCCTCGGAGTCTGGTCGGGAAGCGAACTCAACCGGTTGACAGCCCTGCGGAGCTATCAGAAAAACGTACGGAAACTACTGCCCGGCCGCGACGAAATGGTGATGATGAACACCTGGGGCGACCGCAGCCAGGACACGAAGGTGAATGAACAGTTCTGCCTAGCCGAAGTCCGGAAAGCCGCACGCCTGGGCATCACACATTTCCAGATCGACGACGGCTGGCAGGTGGGCAAAAGCCCCAACTCGGCCCTGGCCAAGGGGTCGTTCAAAAACATCTGGGACAACCCCGACTACTGGACGCCCGATCCGGTGAAGTATCCCCGCGGACTGCGTCCGATCGTGGAACTGGGCCGGGAACTGGGTGTGGAGATCTGTCTCTGGTTCAACCCGAGCGTGCAGCACGATTACGCCGACTGGGAGAAAGACGCGCAGGCGCTGGTAGACCTCTACGACGAGTACGGTATCCGCACGTTCAAGATCGACGGCCTCGCCATACCCG
The DNA here is from genome assembly GCF_018362775.1 of Alistipes montrealensis. Classification (GTDB taxonomy): domain Bacteria; phylum Bacteroidota; class Bacteroidia; order Bacteroidales; family Rikenellaceae; genus Alistipes; species Alistipes montrealensis. Next base: position 439,803 of record NZ_JAGYXY010000002.1, on the reverse strand, counting down.
GCAAACAGGCCGAAACCAACCTGCGGCGGCTGTTCGACCGCGTGCTGGAAAAGACGGGCGACAAAGTGGTTTTCAACCTCGACGCAACGGCCGGCCGGCGCGGAGGTTACCACATGTTCAACGAGTACGGCAACATTTTCCTCGAAAACCGCTATACCGACTGGCAGAATTACTACCCCTACTGGACGCTGCGCAACCTGTGGATGCTCTCCAAATACGTCCCGGCGGAGAAACTCCAGATCGAGTTCCTGAACAAGTGGCGCAACACGGAAAAATATGCCGGCGACCCGTTCGCCCCGGCCAACTACAACTTCGAATACCTCTTCGCAACCACGATGGCCGGACAACCGCTGGCCTGGATGGAGGCGAGCGGACTGCCCGACGAAGCGCTGGGCGTCGGCAGTCAGATCGAACGCTACAAACAGGTGCAGCACGATTTCCACAGCGGGGTGGTCCTGCCCGTCGGCGACGAGCCTTCGGGCCGCTCCTGGACCGGCTTCCAGTCGGTCGGCGGCGAGCGGGGCTACCTGCTCTTCTTCCGCGAACAGACCCCCGTCCGGAAGGCTTTCGTCGAGACGTGGCTGCCCGAAAAAACCAAAGTCCGCCTAACGCCGGTATTGGGCAGCGGCAAAGCCGCCGTGAAAACGACCGGACGCCGCGGAACACTGGAGGTGGAACTGCCTTCGCCCAACGATTACGCCCTGTACCGCTATGAAATAATCGGCAAGCCGGGGAACTGACACGGCCCCTGTTTGCAGAATCCAAAAACTACGAAACACCATGAAAATGAAAACGCTGACAAAATTGATAATGCCGCTCGCGCTGTCGCTTCTCACGGCCGCCGACCTCGGAGCGCAGGAGCTGATCGCCAACGTTTACGGACGCGAAACGCAGTCGCTCAACGGGAAATGGGACGCCATCGTCGACCTTTACGACCAGGGGCGCAAAAATAAGATTTACCTCAACCGCAAGCCGGAGGGGAAAACCGATTTCTACGAATATTCGTTCGAAAACGGGCTGCGGCTCGACGTTCCCTCGGACTGGAACAGCCAGACGCCCGAACTGAAATACTACGAAGGTACGGTCTGGTACGCCCGGCGGTTCGACGCCCCGAAGCAGGAAGGACAACGGCAATTCCTCCATTTCGGAGCTGTCAGCTACCGCTGCCGGGTTTACCTCAACGGGGAGGAGATCGGAAGCCACGAAGGCGGTTTCACGCCGTTCCAGATCGAAGTGACCGGCAAGGTGAAGCCTTCAGGCAACTTCCTGGCCGTGGAGGTGAACAACACCCGTACACCCGACGCCATCCCGGCAATGGCCTTCGACTGGTGGAACTACGGCGGCATCACGCGCGACGTATCGCTCGTCAGCGTCCCGGACGCTTTCATCGAAGACTACTTCATCCGCCTCGGCAAGGATTCTGCCGACCGGATCGACGCCGATATCCGGTTGTCGGGAGCAACCCCGGGAACCGCCGTCGAGATCGAAATTCCGGAACTGAAGGTCCGCAAAACCGCCGTTACCGACGAGCGGGGAACGGCCACAATGTCGTTCAACGTAAAAAAACTGGACCGCTGGTCTCCCGCCGCCCCGAAACTTTACCGGGTGATCGTCTCCACGGACCGTGACCGGGTGGAGGAGTCGATCGGCTTCCGCAACATCCGCGTCGAGGGTGAAGAGATCGTTCTCAACGGCGCGCCCCTGTTCCTCAAGTCGATCAGTTTCCACGAGGAGATCCCCCAGCGCATGGGCCGGGCGCACTCCGAGGCAGACGCCGTGATGCTGCTTACCGAAGCCAAAGCACTCGGCTGCAACATGATCCGCCTGGCGCATTACCCCCAGAACGAATACATCGTCCGCCTGGCCGAAAAAATGGGATTCCTGCTCTGGGAGGAGATTCCCATCTGGCAGGGCATCGACTTCGGAAACGACCGGACCCGGGAGAAAGCCGGACGCATGATCAAAGAGATGGTCATGCGCGACAAGAACCGCTGTGCCCTGACGTTCTGGGGCGTAGCCAACGAGACACAGCCTTCCGAGGCGCGCAACGCTTTCCTGCGCTACCTGATTTCGTGCTGCCGGAGCATCGACGACACCCGCCTCATCGTAGCGGCCTTCGACCTGGTGCGTTTCGACCGCGAACGGCAGTTGTTCGTCATGAACGATCCGTTCATCGAAGAATTGGATGTCGTGGCCATCAACAAATACATGGGCTGGTATCACCCGTGGCCCCTCACGCCCGACAAGGCGGTGTGGGACGTGGCGCGGGGCAAACCACTGATCATCTCCGAATTCGGCGGCGAGGCGCTCTACGGCCAGCACGGGCCCGCCGACGTGGCCAGTTCGTGGAGCGAGGAGTACCAGGCGGCGCTCTACGCCGACAACCTCCGCATGTTCGAAAACATCCCCAACCTGCGGGGCGTGTCGCCGTGGATTCTGTTCGATTTCCGTTCGCCGTTCCGCTTCCACCCCACCAACCAGGACGGCTGGAACCGCAAAGGACTGGTTTCGGACCAGGGATACCGCAAGAAAGCGTGGTATCTGATGAAAGAGTACTACGACAAACACTAAAACGACAATGAAAATACGATCGATATACATGGCCCTGGCGCTCCTGCTCGCAAGCTGCGCCGGAGACGGACAGAAGCCGCTGGAAGCCGTCGTGGACGAAGCGCTGGCCCGCGCCGAACAGCAAACGCTGCTGATGGCCGAAAAATACGCCGGCCGCGAAGGCCGCCTCCCGCGCACGTGGGAGAACGGCGAGGACGTTTCGTCGGATTCACGCTGGTGGTGCAGCGGCTTCTTCCCGGGAACGCTGTGGTATGTCTATGAGAACACCCGCAACCCCAGGGTGCTGGAATATGCCCGTATGTACACTTCGCGTGTCGAGCGGGAGAAATACACGACCGACAACCACGACGTGGGATTCATGCTCTACTGCAGTTTCGGCAACGGACTGCGCCTCACGGGCGACAAAGCCTACGAAGAAGTGCTGCTCACCGGAGCCCGGTCGCTGGCGACGCGCTTCAAACCCCAGGTGGGTCTGATCCGTTCGTGGGACCACAACCGGGACAAGTGGCAGTATCCGGTTATCATCGACAACATGATGAACCTCGAATTGCTGATGTGGGCCGCCGAACGTTCGGGCGACAAATCCTTCCGCGAAATGGCAGTCTCTCACGCGGACAAGACGCTGGAGCATCATTTCCGTCCCGACTTCAGTTCGTGGCACGTAGTCTCCTACGACACCGTCTCGGGACAGCCCCACCTCAAACAAACCCACCAGGGCTTCTCCGACGATTCGGCCTGGAGCCGCGGACAGGCGTGGGGGCTCTACGGCTACACCTGCATGTACCGCCTCACGGGCGATGCACGCTACCTGCAACACGCCCGCAATATCGCCGGATTCCTCATCGGCCACAAGAACATGCCCGCCGACGGGATTCCCTATTGGGATTTCGATTCGCCGGACATTCCCTCTACCCCGCGCGACGCCTCGGCGGCCGCGATCATGGCTTCGGCGCTGGTCGAACTGAGCGGCTTCGTGGAGCCTGCGGAAGGGGAAAAATACATGGCCTTCGCCGAAAAGCAGGTCCGCACGCTGGCTTCGCCGGAATACACGGCACAGCCGGGCGAAAACGGGGATTTCATCCTCCTGCACAGCACCGGAGCCTATCCGTTCTCTTCAGAAGTGGATGCGCCGCTCACCTACGCCGACTACTATTACCTCGAAGCGCTTACCCGGATCAAACAAAAACTGCAATCATGAGCGTCGTGAAGAGATACGCGCTGCCCGTGTTCTGCTGCCTGGGACTGTTCTGCGCCCGGGCACAGGAACCTGCGATGAATTACGACGAATCGCTGGTCCCGGACTACGTCCTGCCCGATCCGCTGACCTGCTCCGACGGCACGAAGGTGGCCGACGCCGCGACGTGGACCTCGAAACGCCGCCCCGAACTGCTCGCGCTCTTCGAGACGCAGGTCTACGGCAAAGCCCCCGGACGCCCCGAAGGCCTGCATTTCAAGGTCCTGGGCGAAGACCGCTACACGCTGGGCAACATGGCCACACGCCGGGAAATCGCGGTTTATTTCACCGACGACGAAACGCATTTCATGACGATCCTGCTCTACATTCCCAACAAGCGCACGGATGTCGTTCCAATCTTCCTGGGACTCAATTTCAAGGGCAACCACACGATCTGCGACGATCCGCTCGTCGCGCCGTCCATTCCCCGGACAGCACCCGGGAAAGGGCCGTCCGACGGATTCCCGCGGGCCGCAGCGGCATCGCGTTGGCCGGTCGAAATGCTGATCGCCAACGGTTACGGACTGGCTACGGTCTACCGCGGCGACATCGACCCCGACTACGACGACGGGTTCCAAAACGGCGTTCACCCGCTGTTCTACCGCGACGGGCAAACGCGTCCGGAGCCTGACGAATGGGGCACGATCGCGGCCTGGGCCTGGGGCCTGAGCCGTGCGATGGACTACCTCGAAACCGACGAAGACGTGGACTGCGAGCGCGTGGCGGTCATCGGGCATTCGCGCCTCGGGAAAGCCGCATTGTGGGCCGGAGCCTCCGATCCGCGCTTCGCGATGGTCGTCTCCAACGAATCGGGGTGCGGGGGCGCCGCACTGGCCAGAAGACGCTACGCCGAGACGGTCGCCCGGATAAACCTTCTGTTCCCCCACTGGTTCTGCGAAAATTACAAGCAATATGCCGGTAACGAAGACGCGCTGCCCGTCGACCAGCACGAACTGGTCGCACTGATAGCCCCGCGCCCGGTCTACATCGCCAGCGCAGCCGAAGACAAGTGGTCCGACATCCGGGGCGAATTTCTCGCAGGAGTCCATGCTACGCCCGTCTACGAACTCTTCGGGCTCGAAGGACTGCCCGACACGGAGCTGCCCGAAAACGATGCTCCCGAACAGTCGGGATACATCGGCTACCATGTCCGTTCGGGCGGCCACGACATCACGCCCTACGACTGGCGGCAATTCGTGAAATTTGCAGACAAACACCTGAAACGATAATCTAAAAACAACATCTATACATGAAAAACCGGTTTATAAAACTGCTCCTCGCGGCCGTGTTCCTTGCATCGTTTGCCCCGGCTGCGGCCCAGACCCGCGAAGTGGACCTCTCGGGAGAATGGAGGTTCCAGACCGACGTGATGGACTTCCGCCGGGGATCGCTCTCGCCCAGGTACAACCACCAACTGCAGGAGACGATCACGCTCCCCGGCATCACCGATGACTACCAGATCGGCTACAAATCGCCTTACCGCCACGTCGACCGCCTCACACGCGTCTACGAGTACATGGGACCGGCCTGGTATCAGCGCGACATCGAGTTTCCGGCCGAGTGGAAAGGCAAGTGCATCTTCCTCTATTTCGAGCGCACCCACTGGCTCAGTTCGGTGTGGGTCGACACCAAGGAGGTGAGCCGCCTCGATTATATCAGCGTCCCGCACAACCACGACCTCACGGGATTCGTCACCCCGGGCAAGACGCACCGCATCACGGTGTGCATCGACAACCGGTTCCAGTACAACACCCACAAATGGAACCATGCCCACACCGAATTCACGCAGATCAACTGGAACGGCATCCTCGGCGAGATGAAACTCGTGGCCGTAGACCCGGTTTACGTCGACGACATGCAGTTGTATCCCGATATCGCGGCAAACAGCGTCGAAGTCCGCATGACCGTCGACAACCGCACGAAGAAGCCCTTCGAAGGCAAGGCCCTGCTCACCGTCTCGGGCAACGGACTCAGCATAACCAAGGAAATGCCCGTCAGCGGCGACGCAGCGGAAGTCCGCCTCACCGAAACCATTCCGTTGGGAAAAGACGCCAAACGCTGGGACGAATTCAACCCCAATCTCTACACCGTGGAGTGCACCCTGCTCACCCATACCGGCAAAGACGCTTACGAGCACAAAAAATCGGCGACATTCGGCCTGCGCGAAGTGACGCAGGGCCGCAACCACGTCCTGCTCAACGGACGGCCGCTCCACCTGCGCGGAACCGTCGAGAACGCCGTGTTCCCCAAAACGGGACACGCCCCGCTCGACGACGCCGAGTGGGAGCGTATCATGCTCATCCTGAAGGACTACGGCATGAACCACATGCGTTTCCATTCGTGGTGTCCCCCGGCAGCGGCCTTCCGCATGGCCGACCGGCACGGCATCTACCTCGAAGTCGAAATGCCCATGTGGGGCAAGGACGCCGAACCGGACGAAGCGCGCTACGACTTTTTCCGGCGTGAAATGCGGGCCATCCTCAAGGAGTACGGCAACCACCCCTCGTTCGTCCTCTACTGCAACGGCAACGAAATCACAGGCAACTTCGACTTCATCGAAGAGCTGACCGCCGACGGCCGCAAACTCGACAACCGCCATCTGTTCAGCGGCTCGACGGCGCGCACGCGCGTTCCGTCGGACCAGTACTACGTCTCGCAGCAGACCAACAAAGGTCCCGTGAAGGTCTACGAAGGACTGCCTTCAACCGACTGGGACCGCAGCAGCGAATCGGACGTGGACGTGCCCGTCATCTCCCACGAATCGGGACAGCGGTGCATCTACCCCGACTTCCGCGAGATCGAGAAATTCACAGGCCCCGTCCGGGCGCGGAATTTCGAACTCTGGCGCGAAATGCTCGACGAGAACGGCATGCTCGACCAGGCCCACGATTTCTTCCGGGCATCGGGTGCGCTGACCGTCGTGGAGTACAAAGCCGTGATCGAGGCATTGCTCCGGTCCTCCAAATCGGCCGGGTTCCAGTTGCTTTCGCTCAACGATTTCCCGGGACAGGGTTATGCCCCGGTGGGTGTGCTCGACCCCTTCTGGGACTCCAAGGGACTGGTGACGCCCGACGAGTGGCGGGCCTTCTGCGCCCCGACCGTAGCCCTGCTCCGCTACCCGAAAAGCGCCTGGTTCGACGACGAAACGTTCACCGCAAAAGCCGAGGTCTACAACTTCGGTGCAGCCGCGCTCAAAAATGCGAAAATCCGCTGGTCGCTGACCGACAGCAGCGGTAAAACGCTCGCCAAAGGCAGCCTCAAATCGCAGACCATCGGCATCGACGGCGTTTTCCCCGCCGGGGAGTTCTCGATCCCGCTCGACAAAGTCCAGGGGCCGCAAAAACTCACTGTTCACCTGAACGTCGGCGAAAAGACAAGCAACAGTTGGGACATCTGGGTTTACCCGCGCAATCCGTCGCTGATGCAGTCGGATGGCGAGGTACTCTACACGAAGGAGTTCGGCGAGCAGGCCCGACAGCACCTCAAGCAGGGAAAGACGGTCATCCTGACCCCGGCACTGAACAAGGTCAAAGGGCGCAAATCGACCTTCCACAACCATTTCTGGAACCCGATCATGTTCGCCTGGGCGCCGATGACCATCGGCTGCCTGATCCACTCGGAGGAGCCGGTATTCGCCGACTTCCCGACCTCCTACCACACCGACTGGCAGTGGTGGGATATCCTGGAGAACGCCAAGGTGATCGAGATGCAGCAGACCCCGCGCGAACTGAGGCCGTTCATCCAGGTCATCGACAGTTTCGACAACAACCAAAAGCTCGGCATCGGCTTCGAAGCCCGGGTCGGCGGCGGAAAGCTGCTCGTCCTGACGGTCGACACCCAGAAGAAGATGGACCAGCGCCCCGCAACCCGGCAACTGCTCGAAAGTATCGACAACTACGTCCACAGCGGGCGTTTCGACCCGCAGGTCGCTCTGGACGAGTCGTTCATCGCTTCTTTCATGCGCTAAAAACACACGGTTATGAATAAGAAAACCCTCCTGTTCTGCGTTCTCTTCCTCGGCATCCTCCGGGGAGGGGCGCAGGAGTTGAAAATGACCGAATGCGCCTCCTTGACGCAGGTTTACGGGGAGGTCAGCGAGTCCGAAGAACTGCTCCCGATGAACGATGTGGGGGTCGAATTCGGATATGTCCTCTACGAAGCCGCCGTCGACCTTCCCGGAAAGGAGAGCCTGTTGGAACTGGAAAACGTACGGGATTATGCCGCGGTTTACCTCGACGATACGTTCCAGGGAACCGTGACGGACGGACGGAAAACGCTGGAACTGAAAGCGGAGCCCGGAACCCGGACCCTGCGGCTTTACGTCGAGAACATTGGACGCATCACCTACGGGCCCGAAATCCTCGACAACTCGAAGGGGCTGTTCGGCAGCGCCCGTATCGGCGGCGAAGAGATCGCCGACTGGAAGATCACTCCGCTGGAGGTACGCGACGCCGATCCGGAAACGCTCGGATTCGAGCCTATCGGAACATGCGGCATCCCCTGTTTCCGCCGCGGCTATTTCGACAGCGCGTCGCAGAGCGACGCCTATCTCGACGTATCGGGATGGGGCATGGGCGAGGTCTGGATCAACGGCCGTTACCTCGGGTCGTTCTGGGACGAGGAAAAACAGCAGTCGATCCTGATTCCGGCCGGAATCCTCACGGAAAAAGGAAACCGCATCGTCGTCTTCGACATCAAGAACAACAACCCCGGCTCGGGAATGCGCCTTTCCGACAAGCCCGTGTTTAAATAACAACCACAACCGATGAAAAAAATCCTTATTTTCAGCCTTTTGCTGGCCTCCGCATACGGTGTACAGGCCCGGGAAAAGTCCCGGACGCCCGTTTACCGGGACGCCTCGCGCCCCGTCGAGGAGCGCATCGACGACCTGCTGTCGCGCATGACCCCCGAAGAGAAGGTCATGCAGCTCACGCAGTACACGCTCGGACGCAACGACAACGCCAACAATATGGCCGATCCGGTGAACGACATTCCCGCCGAAATCGGCTCGCTCATCTACTTCGGCACGTCGCCCGAACTGCGCAACCGGGTGCAGAAAAAAGCCGTGGAGCAGTCGAGACTCGGAATCCCCGTGCTGTTCGGCTACGATGTCATACACGGATTCCGCACCACCTATCCCATCTCGCTGGCCCAGGCCTGCTCGTGGAATCCCGAACTGGTGAAAAAGGCGGCCGAAGTGGCTGCCGGGGAAGCCCGGATGGCGGGCGTCGACTGGACCTTTTCGCCCATGATCGACGTTGCACGCGATCCGCGCTGGGGGCGCGTAGCCGAAGGTTACGGCGAAGACCCCTACACCAACGCCGTGTTCGGCGCAGCGACGGTAGAGGGCTACCAGGGCGACGACCTTGCGGACAACCGCCGCGTTGCCGCCTGCCTCAAGCATTTCGTCGGTTACGGCGCTTCGGAAGCAGGACGCGACTACGTCTATACCGAAATCTCGCGCCAAACGCTCTGGGACACCTATATGCCGCCCTACGAAGCAGGCATCAAGGCCGGGGCCGCGACCGTCATGAGTTGTTTCAACGACATCAGCGGAACACCCGGATCGGCCAATCCGTACATCCTGACCGAGGTGCTCAAAGAGCGCTGGGAACACGACGGATTCGTCGTCTCGGACTGGGGCGCCATCGAGCAGCTCCGCTCGCAGGGGATCGCCGCCGACAAGAAGGAGGCCGCCGAAAAGGCCTTCAACGCGGGTCTCGATATGGACATGATGAACCGCTGCTACGACGCCCACCTGGCCGCCCTGGTGCGTGAGGGCAAAGTCCCGCAGCAACGGCTCGACGACGCCGTCCGGCGTGTCCTCCGGCTGAAATTCCGGCTGGGACTGTTCGAAAAGCCCTATACGCCCGCATCGACCGAAGCCGAACGCTTCCTGCTGCCCGCCAGCCTCGAAATCGCCGAGCAACTCGCCGAAGAATCGATGGTGCTGCTCAAGAACGAGCAGCACGCACTCCCGCTCAGGGCAGTCCGCCGGATTGCCGTCGTCGGTCCCATGGCCAAAAGCCGGTTCAACCTGCTGGGCTCCTGGTCCGCACAGGGCGATGCAGAGGATGTGGTGAGCATCTTCGCCGGACTGGAAAACGAATACGGCGATAAAGCCGAACTGTTTTATGCGCAGGGCTGTGAATTCGACGGCGAAGACCGCTCCGGATTCACCGAGGCTATCGCCGCCGCCGAAAAAGCCGACGTAGTGGTGCTCTGCCTCGGGGAGAAAAAGACCTGGAGCGGCGAGAACGCCTCGCGGTCCACGATCGCACTGCCCGCCGTCCAGGAACAACTGGCCGCCGAACTCGCGAAAAGCGGCAAACCGGTGGTCCTGGTGCTGTCGAGCGGACGCCCGCTCGAACTGCGCCGGCTCGAACCGCTGTGCAGCGCCATCGTCCAGATGTGGCAGCCCGGCCTGCGGGGCGGAAACCCGCTTGCCGGGATTCTGTCGGGACGCATCAACCCCTCGGGCAAACTGGCCATGACATTCCCCTACTCGACCGGCCAGATCCCGATCTACTACAACCACCGCCAGAGCGGCCGCACACACCAGGGCAAATACCAAGACATCCCCAGCACACCGCTCTACGACTTCACACACGGCCTCAGCTACACGACATTCGAATACGGTGACCTTCAGCCCTCGGCGACGACACTCCGCCGCGGGGAAAAGCTGACCGTCGCGGTTTCGGTGACCAACACCGGAGAGATGGACGGCGCCGAGACGGTCCACTGGTTCATCGCAGACCCCGTATGCCGTATTTCACGGCCCGTCAGGGAGTTGAAACACTTCGAAAAACAGCTTATCCGAAAGGGCGAAACGCACACGTTCCGCTTTGAGATCGACCCCGAACGGGACCTGAGCTTTACGGACGGCGACGGAAAACGCTTCCTCGAAGCAGGCGATTACTTCATCCTCGTCAAGGACAAAAAGATAAAACTGACACTGACGGAGTAACCGCCCCTTTTCCCCAAGCAAGCGAAAAGATACCGAACGCCTGGAATTAGCATTAATTCCAGGCGTTCCCGATTTACCCGCATTCCGGCGGGGCGCATACGGCGGATCAGTTTACGACTTTCGTATCGATGACAAAGAGTCGGTTGCCGTACTCGTCGGTTGCGGTAAGTTGAATATTCGCCGACGGCGTAACGGGCGTATATTCGAGCATATGGTCGGTACTGTACTTATTCAGGAAATCGAACGATGCGATGTCGTTGCCGCAGGCATCATGGACGGCGACATAATAACCGTCGTAGGCATTCACGGCCTTGAGCTGCGAAGCAGGCACTGCCGCCCCGTTCTCGCGGCACTCTATCTTCCACGTCGAATGCCAGTCCCAGACGTTAATGCGTATCACCGGTTTCCCGTCGACATTCGTCTGTCCCGAATTATATACCCTGTAATACTGTTCGTTTTCGTCGCTGAAATTCACACTCCGCCGGTTCGTTATCGCCCCGCCGCTAAAATCGTAACGGGTAAACGTCGCAGGCGTTCCGTCGTGGCAAAGCGGGAAATACCACCATGCGCCGCAAACGGCGGGATGGGTGTATTCGGTCACGGTCATATCGCTGCGCGGCACAGTCACCGTTTCGGCGATATGGTTGTGCCCCGACCAGATCGTCACGGGCAGTTTTTTGTCCTTGTATATGTCGAGCAGTGCGTTCGCATTGTCCATCGGCGACGGCGTCGAAGCCTTGGGATTGCGGCGGAACGCCGGGCAATGCCAGGCGATCACGATGCGTTCGACGCCGGCAGTCATATAGTCGGCGTCCTTCTGCGCCCAGTCGAGCTGGCGCTGGCTGAGATGGACGGTATAGGACCTGTCGCCGCCGTTGTTTATGAATTGCGTATTATCGAACACGACATAGTGCACCTTGCCGATATTGACGGCGTAATACGTCGGGCCGAAGGCTGCATTATACGCGAGTTCGGCCTCCGAATCGTCTTCACCGACGATGTTCTGCACCGCCATGTCGTGATCGTGGTTGCCGATCACATGGAAAGTCTGGATCGGCATGCCCCCGCGTTCGCATACGTTGACAAAATTGGCCAGCGTCGCCTTGTTGGCATTCGTCCAGTGCGATTCCTGCGTCATATCGCCCAGGTTCATCCCGTAAACCGACACGCCCGAAGGCAGGCCGCGCACGTACTCGCGCAGGGTTTTGAGGTATGTCCGCCGGAACGTTACCGAATCGAGTTCGCCTTTCGGCGGACAAATCGACGGCGTCGTTGCCGATGTCGACTTTATCATCGCACGATTACGGATGTGCATATCGGCCGACACGATCATGATATGGCGGTCGTTGTCCACCTTTTTAAGCGTAAAATCGTGCTGCTGGACCGCTTCGACACTTACGGGAGAAGTCAGCCTGCGATAAAAACGGGGGATGAAGCCCCGCGAAGACTCGACCTCATAGCCCGACGGCACGGTCAGGTAAACCAGATTCGACTTTCCGGCCGACGTACGCAGACCGTATGCACCCTGTTTGTTGGTGCGCGTCATATTCACGCCGTCGGTTACGACGACGCCCTGCACACCCACGCCGCCGGACGTGACGACGCCGCGCACGGTAGCCGCCGGATCGACTTTCGACCAGTCGATTTCGCCGCCGGGAGCAGGAGCCGGCCCGGAAGGCTCCTCCTGGCCGTTACCTGCGTCCGATTTTCCGCAACCCGTATCGAACAGCGTCAGGGCGAACGACACGGCAAACAATATAAACAGTTTTCTCATCTTCGTAATTTTTAGAGTTTGAACCAGGCGACAATCGGATTATGGTCCGACAAATAAGGTACGCCGTAACGCACGGCGTCGTTCACAAGACTTTCATAACCCGCAACCTTCACCCGACGATAAAAGATATGGTCTATCCGCAGGTCGTGTGCTCCCCAGCCGTTGAACGTCGGCAGCGAATCGGTCACGGGAGCCGTTTCACGCGCTCCCGACATCCATTCGCGCAACGGAGCGAGGGCCTCGTTGCCGAAAGTGGTATTCAGGTCGCCGGACATAATAACGGCGGCCTTCTCCCCGGCGATCTCTTTCATTTTCGCAGCCATCATCCGGGCCTCGTGCATGCGGGCATTCGTCCCCTTGTGGTCGAAGTGGGTGTCGAAGTAGTAAAACTCCTTCCCCGACCTGCGGTCGCGGAATTTCCCCCACACCGTGACGCGGCGGCACACGGCGTCCCAGCCGCGCGAGGGTTTCCCGGGCGTGTCGCTCAACCAGAAAAACCCGCTGTCGAGCAGGATGAACCGCGCCTTGCGGTACATGATCATCAGATGGGCCCCTCCATCGGGCGATTTCACGATATTGGCGTCGGAATCGACTCCCATGTCGAGTGTCGCATAATCGCTCATGTTTACTTTCAGGAAATCGACCTGGGGACGGTGCGGCTCCTGAAACCCGACGATATCGGGACTCTCGGCCCGAAGCATCTTCAGCACACCCTCCCGCCGGTTTTCCCAGCAGTTGTCCCCGTCGGCTCCGGGCTTGTAGTAGCGGATGTTGAACGACATCAGCTTCAGGCCGGCTTTGGCGGCCTTTTTCGAAGCCCCGTCGTCCTGCCCCGCCGCCGTACCGCCGCACAGCATCGCGAACAGGGTCATAAATGCAACTAATCTACTCATAATCATCAGTTTTCCGGAATAAACACCCCGGTTTCCAAACCAGCTATTCTATCCCCCGGAATACGAAATCGGAATACCGGTAGGATCGCAGATCGTATACACGGACAAAGTCCCGCAACCGCCTTACGAAGTCATTGTAGTCCTTGCGGTCGCAGGCCCAGGCCGTTTCGGCCAGTGCAGCCAGCCTGGGCAGAACCATCCGTTCCACGCATTGCATGTCCGGCATGTATTCGGTCCAGACATTCGCCTGCACACCGAGGACATTCTCCCGCTCTTTCGGGAGCAGCCTGTCGTAGGGATCGAGGCGGTAAACCTGTCGCAAGGGCAGATACCGGAGATTGCAGAGCGGTTCCCATCTTTTCGGATCGGATGTCTGGCTGTAATCGAGATAACAATTCCATTTCGGGGTCATTATGACCTTGTTGCCCTTCCGCACAGCCTCGATACCGTGCTGCTGGTCGCGCCAGACCATGATCGTCGCGGTCGGGGAGATTCCGCCTTCGAGTATCTCGTCCCAGCCGATTATCTCGCGGCCGTGCGCCTGCAGCCACTTTTCAATCCGGCGGACAAAATAGCTCTGGAGGGCTTTTTCGTCTTCGAGGTTCTCTTCGGCAATGCGTCCCCGGCAGGCCGGACACTCTTTCCAGCGGTGTTTCGGACATTCATCGCCCCCGATGTGGATCAGGCGCGAAGGAAACAACCCGATCACCTCTTCGAGTACATGTTCGATGAATTCGTAGGTCGTATCCTTTCCCGCGCAGTATACGTCCTCGCTGATTCCCCATCGGGTCCATACTTCGTAGGGGCCGCCCGTACATCCCAACCAGGGATAGGCCGTCAACGCACCCAGTCCGTGACCGGGCATTTCGATCTCGGGGATTACCTCGATATAGCGGGCCGCAGCATACGCCACCACCTCGCGGATCTGGTCCTGGGTGTAGTAACCTCCGTAGGGCCGGCCGTCGAACTGCATCTCCTCGCCCTTTTTGGGCATAAGCCCGACGAGGGTTTCCCTGCGCCAGGAGCCGATCTCCGTCAGCCGGGGATAACGTTTGATCTCGATGCGCCAGCCCTGGTCATCGGTAAGATGCCAATGGAAGCGATTGATTTTGTGCAGCGCCAGCAGGTCGATGTAGCGTTTGACCGCTTCGACCGGGAAGAAATGGCGGCAGGCGTCGAGCATGGCTCCCCGATAAGCCATACAGGGCTTGTCCTGTACGACCACGGCAGGAATGTCCCCCGCATTTGCCACCACCAGTTGCAGCAGGCTCTGCAATCCGTAAAACACGCCTTGCGGCGTACCGCCGCGGATCGTTACGCCTTTGCGCGTTACGGCGAGCAGATACTCTTCCTTTTCGAGCGAAGTATCTACGGCGAGCCGTATCGCCCTGCCCGCATTTCCATCCGTTACGACGGCCGTATTTACGCCGAGTGCCCGTGCGAGGTCTTCGGCGAAAATCTCCGCAGATGTCCGCAGCGGTTCGGGAGCTGCGATAACCGTACGCGATGTGATCGGGAACGAACCTTTCCCTTCGGCGACCGTGAGCGGACGGGGAATGATGCCGACGCCGGCGTACCCGGTTATAAAGCTCAACAGCGCCGCCAGGAGCATCGTAATATTCAGTTTCATGGTTTCGAAGGACATTTAAGAACAGGGGCCGGCAAGTTCCGGACTTTTTCTTCACTTGCCAGCCCCCGGTTATTCGACGGATTTACTATTTGTTATAACGGATCGCGAAATATTCGAGGTTGCTCGAATGCTCGGAAGCCAGGGCCGCGCCGCTGGCGCTCTGGTTCAGGCGCGCATTGGCGTAATCGCTGCCGTCGCTGCAAAGGTCGCTCGTCGGACGCAGGCGGATGTAAACGTTCTCGTGTCCGAGAATCTCCTGGGGCAGTTCGAAGTCGATACCCTTGTAGGCCACGCACGACGAATAGAGCGTATTCGACCAGACGGAAACGTCGGGAATGGTGTAATTTCCGATCAGGTTCCACTGCGAATCGTCCTTCGGGTCCTGCGAATCGGTGAGCGCCCACTCGGCACACCAGAACCGGGGCGAATAGAAGGTCTGCTGCGTATTCATGACGGAAATCTGCATCGAAATGTGCGAAGTCGAGATTCCTGCGGTCGAGAAGTTGATCAGCCATGCATAGGGGCGGTCGGTGTCGTCGTCCCACCAGAAGTGGTTGGCGAAAGAGGTGTAGCAGCTTCCGCCGACGTTACCCTTGCCGCGCAGGCCCGTGCTGCCGCTGTAATTGATCTGGGGCGAGTTGGTGGCAATCGCCTCGTTGCTCGTCCAGCCGCCCGTGCCGCACCCGACGTTCTTATCGGCTGCATACGGACCGCACCACTCTATCGTTCCATCGGGATTGCGGCTTACGAGGTCGTTCATCAGCGGGTTCCAACTCTCCTTCGAGGGGTCGATCACGATGCCGATGCCGTTCTTGTTGCCGTAGTTGGCTCCGAAGAGATAGTTGACGTTGTTACCGATAGGCCCCAGGTATTCATACGTGCCGCCGCCCCACATGTGCTGATTGTAGGCCGCCTGCA
Organism: Alistipes montrealensis; assembly: GCF_018362775.1. Taxonomy (GTDB): domain Bacteria; phylum Bacteroidota; class Bacteroidia; order Bacteroidales; family Rikenellaceae; genus Alistipes; species Alistipes montrealensis. The sequence continues at coordinate 423,816 of NZ_JAGYXY010000002.1, read as the reverse complement.
CGTACTCCTTGCTTTCCGAACCCGAATACTTCTGCTGATAGGTGTGCGTCAGGTAGCCGTTCGTGCCGTAGGTAGGCTTCTGAACCGCATTGCTGACATCGGGATTCCAGTAACGGTACTCCGTCAGCAGGGCCGAGAAGCTATCCTCGACACTGTTCTGCATGTTGTTCCAAACGTCTCCCTTGGTCTGGTGGCGGATCTGATAACGGCCGATAAACCCGAGTGTCGGATCATCGTCCATTTCGGCCGGGTCGGCTCCGTCGCGCCAGTCGAAACGCGGGAAACGTTCGTGGACGATCACACCCGAAATCTTGCCCGAACCGTAAGGCAGGCGCGTACCGTCGCTGCGATAAGCGCAGTTGGTGTTGGTCAGCATATACATGTCGTCGCCGTTGATGTCGCGCACGAGCAGCGGGTATTTGCTGATACGGTGTGCGTTCGTACCGATCGCATAACCCTCGTTGATCGGCGTGATCGCGCCTTTGCGCACGGGGAATTCGACCTCTTTCAGCGTAACGTAGGTATAGATGTCGTCGTCGGTAAGCTGGCTCATGTACTTCTCCTTCACGGGAACGTCCGAGGCCGAGCCTGCGACCCGCGAGATGACCATCGCCTTGGTGACGTTGCGCAGTTCGTAGCGGTCGGGATTCTCGACCAGGTAGCCGGATGCGCCCTGAATGAGAATCTGCACATGATCGTACTGGTCATACACATTGTCCTCGGTCGACTTGGTCTGCATGGCAATACCGTACTTGCCGTCAAACGATTCGAGATAGACCGTTCTTTCCGACACGGTATAGTCGATCGTCGAAGTCGTGAGCTGCGAGTTTTCGCCCGCATTGCGGTTCGCGGTGTTGCTGACCACGATACCCTCGAGAATGACGTAATCTTCGATCTTCTTGTTGGCGGCATACGTCTGGCGGAATTCGTCGAACGTGATTTCGCGTCCGAGCGTCTCCCGGGCGGTACGCTGCAACAGGTTGAACTCGACGGAAACGGTCTCTCCCCAGCCGTCGGTAAAAGAGAGCGATACGGCTGCCGAGCGCGGAATCTCATCCGCGGTATTGGCCTCGGTGCTGATAATCAGATCGCGTTTCTCGCTGTCGGAATCCACGATTTCGATCCCTTCGATCCAACCGGCGTTCTCGGGATCGGAATATTCGATATTGACCGTGATTGCCGAGAAAGGCACGTTGGTGGTGATGATCGACTTGTTCTCGCCTCCGGCCCCGGCAACGGTAACCGACGAGTTGTCGAACTCGATCCGCGCGTCGACGAGCGCTTTCTGTTTGACGTAGAGCGTATCGCGACGGGAATCCACGTCGGAACAGAGCACGAACCCCGCCTTGCGCTTGAAATCCTCGTTGAATTCGCATTCGGCCGTAATCTTGGCTTTGCCGCCTTCCGTTTCCCCGCAGGTCAGGCTGAGCCAGTCGGCCTGGTTGATACGCTCGATATGGTAAGAGCCGTTTGCATAGATGTCGATATCGAACGTACTCGCATCGGCTTCGACAACAAACTCCTTTTCCAGCGCACCCAGTTTGACGAGGTCGATGTCCTCGGCATCGGCATTGGCGCAAGCCACCATGGCCCCGGATATGGCCGCAATGCCTAAAAACTTAATTATCGATTTACGATAGTTCATATGGTCTGAATTTTATGCGTTGTTTGTCTGGTCTTCGCCCGTGCGGCAGGCAATCTGCCGCACGGCTCGAAGACATTTAGTTATAGCGTACCGTAATCGTACCGATACGGGTCTGGCTGTTGCCCGCCGCAACCGACTCGGTGAGCGTGCCCTTTTCGATGCCCAGGGCCGTCAGGTAGTTCGAAGCCGTAGCTTTCGGATCGATGTCGGTAACCTTGTCGGCCACTTGCAGGCGCAGTACCACCTTCTCCTTGCCGAAGCAGTCGGCGGGCAGTTTGCGCAGATGCTCGGTGAAGCCCGGCGTCGCATCCTGGGAGGTGGTGGACCACCACGTTATCGAGCGTTTTTTGAGCATCGGACAGTTGGGAACGGCCCGGAACGTCGCGCCGCCGTCTACGGAGTAAAGCAGGTTCCAGTGGGCAGGACCGAAGATCGTCGTATTGCTCATCGAACCGTGGCCCCAGGTGATACCGAAGATCAGGCTCGAACCGCTGATGCCCTGCGTCGAGAACGAAATGTCGAAATACTTGCCTTCGTCGGCCTTGAAGTCCCACCACTGCTGGGAGAACAAGATTCCGCCGTTCGCCACCAGTCCCTTCTGCTCGGTCGTCGCACCGCCCGTACCCGAGCAGACGACGTTGTTGAAGTCCGAAGCACCGGCCTGCGTAGCGCCGTATTTGTTGATCTCGCCCGCGCCGATCTCCGGAATAAGGTCGACCTTACGGTCGTTCCAGTTCCACTCTACGACGGTTTTCATAAACGGTTCGTCGTTCAGCGCGATCTCCTCTTTGGTCATGGCGCGCAACTGGTAGCGGCCGAGGTCGCCGAAACGGATGGGGGCGATATCGTCGGCGACAACGATGCCCCGGAACGTACCCGAACCCTGTGCAACGATCGAGTTAAACTCCAGATCGCGGCCCGAACTGTGGCGGCGCCACGATACGGCCGCATTGGTCAGCATGAAGATGGAGTTGCCGCCCTTGTCGTAGCACATCAGCGGAGCGACATCCCAGCGCGGGGCTGTGGCCGTACCGATCGCGTTCAGTGCGTCCTTGAACGAATAGCCGTCGGTACAGTTGGTGTAGGCGCCGTCCTTGCACATGATCTCCAGGCCAGTCACGGAAACCAGCGTATAGATATCGGCGTCGGTAAGTTCGGCGATGCTCTTGGTCTTAACGGGAATCTTGAATTCGTCGGGAGTCGAGGTTTCCAGGATGTTGGCTGCGGTAAGCCCCGAGATGGTATAGCATTCGGGATCGGCCTTCTTTTCGAGGGTAGCTCCGGCGATTGCAAGCCGCACCTTCGAGAAGCGCGCCAGCGTGTTGTCTTCGGCGGTCGCAAACTTCAGGCAGAAACCATACTGCCCGTCGAGGCTCTCGATGTAGACCGTCCGGTCGTTCTCGCCGCGGTCGAAGAAGAACTGTTGGGTCTGGGGACTCGAAACGATGTTCTTGCTGGCCGGATCGCTGACGACGAACCCTTCGATATACTGCGCGAGCGTGATCTCGCCCGGAGTCAGGGCACGCACGCTTGCGAAGTCGGCAACCGTGGGATAGGGTTTCTGGGTAACCTTGCACAAGGCCGAAGCGGATGCCCCCGAGGCGTCGGTAAAGCTGAGTTTGATCGTGGCGGTGCGCGGCGCCGAACCCTCGTTCTTCGCCAGCGAGAACGTCAGTCCGTCGTCGGTGATCGCGGGCTTCAGAATCCACTCGGCTCCCTCCTCGACGGGCACGTCGTACACTACATAATAATCGACCTGGTCGGAGTAGGGTACGAGGTTGTTGGTCATGGCCGGAACGATGCACTGCTGGGCGTAACCTTCGTAGGTCCCCGCATCGCTGTCCAGTTTGAATGCGGGGGTGGCGTTACCCTGCGTAACGGTCAGCACCGATTTGATAACGTCGCCCTCGGCGCTTTCGATGAGGACGGTCAGGTCGGCCCACCGGACAAAGCTCGTTTCATTATCCGCAACTTCGAACCGAACGCCTTTCTGCGTAATCGAAACATTGGAAATCCAGGGTGCGACGGGCTGAGCCTGCGGCTCGTCGCCGCCCTCTTCGCCATCGTCCTCCCCGGCGCGCGTTATGACCGGAACAGGGTCGTTGGGCAGGCCGTTCTCGTCATAATAGGTAACGGTAGCCTCCATATCGTCGATGCTGTAACGCAGGTTGGTGTTGATCGGAGCCAGGATCTGGGATTGCGCCTTCAGCAACGTGACGGCAGGTTTCGAGAATGCAATCGACGGATCGGTCACCGATCCGGCCTGCATGAACATTACGGTATCGACCAGGGAACCTTTCTCGAAGATGACGCCAACCTTTCTCGACAGGCCGTAGTTGGCCGAATACGTGAACACGATTTCGTGATTGCCGTACCCTTCGAGTTTGTTGAGCGACGCCCATTTCACATTGCGCGTAAAGCGGGCCTTCCAGTCACCGGTCGAATAAACCAGTACGTGGGTCGATCCGGCATCCTTGGTCAGCGACAACTCCCGCGCCGAGACCGCCAGCGGCAGTTCCAGTTCGAAGTCCTTCTGACAACCGGTCAGAGCCGCCGTAAACGCCATTACGGCGATCAGCAGACCGACGACCGATCTTTTCTGTTTATCGAATATTGTTTTCATAGTCTGAAAATTTCGGATTATTACAAGCCGTAGGCCTTGTATTCATTGTTATCGAGATTATTCTTCGAATAGGTAACCTCCGTATCGGGAATCGGATAGTAACGGTGGCACGGTTTGATGCGGCTGTTCGCCGTGTTGAGCTGCAAATAGCCGTAATCGCTATTATCCGTCACCGCTTCGTACCAAATGCCCCAGCGGACCAGGTCGTACTTGCGCTGGAACTCGCCGAAGAGTTCCCGGGCCCGCTCGTTGCGGATCTCCTCTTCGAGACGCGCGGGAGTGCGGTAGGTGTAGTTGGCCAGACCGGCGCGCGTACGGGTCATGTCGAGGTATTCGACCGCCTTCTCGTAGTTTTCCTTGTAGAAATAGCATTCGGCCATCATGAGCAGGGCATCGGCATAACGGAACACCTTGTAATTGTTGCCGTCGGCCGAAGCCTGCATGTTCGGACACCAGAACTTCGGTCCGCACCACGGACGGGTATTCGTGTTGTTGAACGTCTTATCCTCGTAGCCCCAGGCCATGTTGTACTTGGCGCGGATATCCTTGCCCATTTTGGACTGGAGGCCCTGGCAGAAGTAGACGTTCGGACGCATGGCGGCCCAAACGGTCGCCTGGTCGCCGAGTTCGGGAATCTCGACACCGTCGTAAATGGCCGAATTGGCCGCACGCGGATAGGGCTGGCAGATGCAGGCCACATTGGACGTATAGGTCAGGCCGCCCTGGGTATAAACATGCTGAATCTCCATGATGGATTCGGGCGTGTTCTTGTTCCGGAACAGGATGTTCTCCGCATAGTTGTACTGCGACAGCGAACCGTAGATCGTTTCGATGTTCTCCAGGGCGTCCAGGGCGATATCCCACTCCTTGTTCCACATGGCCATCTTGGCGACGAGCATATAGGCGCAGGCCGCTCCCAGACGATTGGCCTCGTTGTCGTAAGTACGGGTCTGGGCGGCGAGGGGAGCGATCGACAACAGGTCCTCGATGACCTTGTCGCGGGTTTTGCCGGCATCCATGCGCGGCAGCACCTGAATCCGGTTCAGAACTTCGTTATCCGTAACGTCGTCGAAGTAGAACGGCACGTCGCCGAAGAAACTGGTCAGCGTCCAATAAAAGAACGCACGCAGGGTCTTGGCCTCGCAGAGCAACTGATAGTACTGCTGCTCGCTGAGAACTTCGTTCTGGAAAGCGCGTTCGATGCCGTTGACGGCGAAATTACAGCGCTGCACGCCGAGATAGCCCTGTGTCCAGACGGTCGAGCCGAGGCGCGGCACGGAGGGAGAGATGTCCAGGCTGGCGTCGAGCGTACCCGAGGGGCAGTATGCAATGTCGGTGACACACTCCGTGGCGATCATGTAGGTGTAGTTATAGATCGACTTGATCGGGATATAGCAACCGTTTACAACCGACTGGCATTCCGAGAATTTACGGAAAAAGTCATCGGGGCTGGAAATTCCGGACGTATCCTCGTTCAGCGAACACGACTGAAACGAAAGGAGCACCGCACCGGCAACCGCAAAGATTATATGTTTGGTTTTCATCGTCTTTATGCTGTTAAATTTAGTATCTCAACTGAAGGCTGAATATGATGGTACGGGGTTTGGGATATGCACCCAGGTCCATACGGCGCAGCGTCGACGACGTACCCTCGCTGGAAACGTCGGGGTCGAAGCCGTTGTACTTCTTCCACAGGTAGAGGTTTTCGCCCGAAACGCTCACCGTCAGGTCCTTCACCCACGAACATTTCTTCCTCAGGTCGAACGTGTACGAAAGCGTGATGTTCTTCAGTCGGAGATACGACGCGTCGTGGATCATGAAATCGCTCGGCAGGGCAGCGTCGCTCTTGGCTCCGGCACGCGGAATATTCGAATCCGGGTTGCGGACGGGATGCCACGCATCGAGCATGTAGCGGTACTGGTTCGAGAACTGGGACCCCGCCATGTAAATTTCCGAATAGTTGTAAATCTTACCGCCGAGCGAGTAGGCGAAATAGACTCCCACCTTCAGGCCGTGGATGTAGAACGTATTCTGCAAACCTCCGTAGAGATACGGATCGGCGTTGCCCTGGTAGATCAGGTCCTCCTTGGACATCACGCCGTCGTGGTTGATGTCGTAATAGCGCGGACCGCCGTCGGTGTTGGACGGGCTCACATAGGTTTTCGTAATGTTGTTTTCCGTCCGTTCCTCGGCGTTTTTCCACGTTCCTCCGTACTTGAATCCCCAGAGCGAGTTGAGCGGATAACCCTTGACGTAACCATACATCATGTAGGGGTTGTTACCCGGCGAGTTGTAGGCCGAGATGAAATCCTCGGAGCCGATATCGTCTACCATCTGGTCGTTGTGCGACATGGTCAGCGTCGTCGACCAGTGGAACTTCGGGCGGACGATATTCTGGCTCTCGATCGAAAGTTCGATACCCTTGTTCGAAGTCGAACCGATATTGGTCCAGCGGGAGGTGTAACCGGTCTGGCTCGCAACGGCCAGCGACATCAGCAGGTCGGTCGTTTTGGACTTGTACGCCTCTGCCGTGATATTCAGACGGCCCTTGAACATCGACCAGTCGAGTGCGATGTTGTATGCGGCGGTTTTTTCCCACGTCAGGTCCGGCGAATCGAGGCGGCTGCGGTAAAATGCGACGGGCTGCGATCCGGCGAACAGGTAGCCGCCCGTCGTCGATGAAAGCGTGGCCAGCGAACGGTAGGTGCTGATAGCGTCGTTACCGGTCAGGCCGGCGCTCATACGAATCGACAGGTCGTCGATCCACCGGCAGTCCTTCAGGAAATTCTCGTTGGCCAGATTCCATTTGACGGCGGCCGACGGGAAGAAGGCCCACTTGTTATTGGCCGCAAAGTTCGAAGCGCCGTCATAACGTCCCGTCACGGTCAGGTAATAACGCGATTTCCAGTTGTAATTCAGACGCGCATAGGCCGACATCTTGGTCTTCTTCGAATAGGACGTACCGGCCGAATAGGTCTCCTTGTCCAGGACCGCATTCATGTTGTTCCACATGATGGCGTCGTCCATGTACCCGCTGCCGGACAGGTTGAAATCGTGCGAAGCGAACCGGTAGGCCGAGAAACCGCCGAGAACGTCGAACGCGTGGTCGTTCTTCTCGAATTTGTATCCCGCCGTGGTCTCCCACGAGAACGAATTTTCATCCCAGTCGGCACGGTAGGCCTCGCCGCCCTCGTTTTCACCCTTTTTGGGCAGGGTTCCCGGGTAGTACCGGTAGGTATGGCGCTGATAGAGATAATACGAGAAAGTACTGTTGATCGTGAAATTCTTCACCGGCTCCAGTTTGAGCGAGAAGGCATGGTTGTTCGAATGGCGTTCGAGGTAATAGGTGTTCTGGTCGATCAGCGCACGAGGGGTATTCACCTTCTGTCCATTGTAGTACAGAGGGTTGTAAGAATCGTTCGGTTTGAGCATCGGCGAGAGGTACTGCGCACCGCTGTACCAGGCCGTACCGCCGATCGTGGCTTTGTTCTGGTCGTTATGCCGCCAGGTATACGAACCCGTATAGCCGACCTTCAGCCACTTGAACAACTGGCGTTCGAGGTTGATACGCCCCGTGAAACGCTGCTGTCCGCTGTCCTGGATGATACCCTGGGTGTCGTTGTAGGAGAACGAAGCGTAATAGGACGACTTATCGTTGGTCCCCGAAAGCGAGAGGGCGTAGTTCGAGTAAACGGCCGTACGGGTAATCTCCTTGATCCAGTCCGTTCCCTCTCCCAGCGACAGCGGGTCGGGATACACCGAACCGGAAAGCGGCGTATCGCTGCCTACATCGGGGTGGTTGGCATCGCCGCCGAAATAGGCGTAGTCGTTACGGTACTGCGCGAACTCGGACGCATTCATGATATCGAGCCGGCGGGGCAGCTGGGAGAAACCGAGGTCGGTCTTGAACGTGATGTTCGTCTTGCCTTTGGAACCGAGTCCCCGCTTGGTCGTGATCAGGATAACGCCGTTGGCGCCGCGCGAACCGTAGATCGCCGTCGACGAGGCGTCTTTCAGAACCGAGATCGCCGCGATATCGTCGGAGTTGATGTCGTTCAGGTCGTGGATGGCGTCCATCACGCCGTCGACGACGATCAGCGGCTCGTTCGAGGCGTTGATCGAACGCGTACCGCGGATACGGATGGTCGTGGTGGCGCCCGGCTCACCCGTGGTCGACATGAAATCGGCGCCGGCGATGCGGCCCTGCAAGGCGTTGTCGACCGAAAGCACGGGCACGTCCTTGATATCGTTCATCTTGACCGTGGCGACCGAACCCGTCAGGTCCTTCTTGGCGACCTGACCGTAACCGATAACCACGATCTCGTCGATGTCGGTGGACGAGTCCTTCTCCATCTGGATGATGAAATTCGTCCGCGCACCGACGCTCAACGTCTGCGGTTTGTAGCCGATATAGGAGATGTGCAGCGAATCGGAAGGCTGGGCCTTGATGGTGAATTTGCCTTTCGCATCGACGATCGTACCCTGTTTACCGGTGGACAGCACCACCGTGGCTCCTGTCAGCGGACTGCCATCCGAATCGACAACGGTTCCGCTGACCGTACGGGCCTGCTGCTGAGCCGTTGCCGGTCCCGCATATGCCGCAAGCAGTATCACTACCGCCACCAGCGACATCACTCGGACGGATGCTCTCATTATTTGAAAAAATTTATTCATTTTAGGCTTTTTTAGGTAAAACGACTTATTCCATTTCCATGCTTGCTACTCCTCGAAAGGCGCCCCGAGAATAATATCCTTGCCGCTGCCGTTGTTCTGGGCAAAATAGTCCTGCCCGTCCACTTCCAGGCGGCGGATATAAAAGTTATCGAGGAAAATACGGCTGTTGGTCGCCGAAGGCTGCGTAAGCGAACCGCAAGTGATGCGAATCCGCGTATTGACCGTAATCGGGTTGGCCTTTGTGCTGACCACGAAGATCAGAAAATCGCTTCCCTCCCACATGTTTTCGGGAAATTCATCGCTTTTGGGATCGTAGTAGGCGGTTTCGAGATCGATCGAAGTCTTTTCGGAGTCGGCAAAATCGGCAATCACGCCGCCGTCGAGCACCTCGACCCTGATCTTGTTATCGTCTTTGATTCCGGTATAGTAGTCGGTATACGCCACGGCCCTGAACGAAACCATGAGCATCGAGTCGCTCCGGAGCGTGTTGGTGTAGGGCGAAATCAGGTCGGCGCCGTGTCCCTTGTCGTCGCCCAGTTTCAGGTAACCGTTCTTGCCGTAGCAGTGGGTGACGGCCTCCCCTTCGATCTTCGTGGACGAAAAGCCGTAATTCTTCTGGGCCGTCGTCCAATTGTCGATCGAAGTCTCGCTGTCGGTAAAGCGGGGGTCCTCCTTTCCGTATTTCATGGACGAAAAATCGTTGCTCACACGGGCCGTGGAGCCCTGGTGAACCGGAAGGATGCGGTTGTAATTCAATCCGCCGTCGGTAGCCGCCAGAATCAGCATGCCCGTACGGCGCGTATAGTAACTGGATGTCTTGCTGCGGCGCTGGACATTCATGGTCACCATACTGCGGCCCGTCTGGGGATCCACCGTGTAATACGGCAGGAGCGAAACCCAAGGCGTCGTCGCGTCGTCCTGCCACGATGCAGCGAAATCGATGTTGGAATCCACGTAAATTCGGGCAAGCCCGCCCCGCACGTCGACGTAAGCGGCGTCGATAGGCTCCTTCCCGGTCGGGTCCGCATAGACTGCGATCGACTCGTTGCGATCAGAGTTCGAATGCGTTTCACACGATGCGATGCCCGTTACCGCCGCCAGGAGCGCGATGCCGATCAATCTCCGTGAAAAACGGACGAAACTCTCCGTCAAAATTGTTTTTCTCATAAGTAAAAAGGTTAACGATTGGTTGTATGTTTACTAAGTCGGGTATTCTGCGGCGGACGATCATTTCAGTTCGAAATCGACCAGTATCGGACGGTGGTCCGAGGGGTCGTAAAAATTGGATACATACGGGCTTTTGGTCGCCGTCGTCCACTTGTCGACGACGATCAGCGCGTTCACGATCCGGTCGTACATCGAGGGCGACGCATAGATATAATCGATACGCGCATTGCCGTAGGTCGACGATACGAAACAGCCCGGATTGCGCTCGGCGATGATATCCACCAGATCGGTATTGTCCAGGATGTGGTTGTGGACCAGCAGGCGGGTATCGTTGGCGGGATAACCGTAGTACCAGTTGTCGAGGCGGGAACGGGAGTTGAAATCGCCCATCATTAGCCAGTCCTGCTGGGCGGCGTACGCCGGATCGTTGACCGTCTTCGCACAGATATACTTGATCTCGAACTCGCGGTACTTGTCGCCCTCGTTCTTTGCTGCGCTCGCTTCCTGGTTCGCCGCGCCGGTAACTCCGTATGCATAGGCCTGCGGCCACGTGTGAAGCGTCACGAGGTTGATCTTACGCCCCTTCACGGTGATCTGCTGGATGCCGGCGCCGTGGGATATGGGTTTGCCCGCCTGGTCCGAATCGGTTATCTTCAACAGCGTTTCGATCGGATATTTCGACGTAACGGTCTGCGGATAGTTGTCGCGGTGGCCGCCGACGGCCGTATACGAATGACCGTAGCGTGCAGCCAGTGCGGCCCACCCGGCCGGCAGGAACCTTTCAGACTCCGGCGCTCCGGTATTCGTGTTGTTCTTGTAAATGGACGCCGACTCACACCAGATGCAAACGTCGGGATCGTATTTTTTCACCCACGCGACGAAATTGCTGTAATTGTTCCCCTGGTCGGACCACATGCCGTTCTGGATATTCCAGTAGAGAACGCGCAGGTTGTCGGCGCCCCGTCCCATTTCGCCGAGCGAGCGGACCTCGATGTTGTCGAGATAGAAGCCGTGGACGCCGCTGCCGGTATCGTTGCCGCCCCAGTAGAGCATCGTGCCGTCGGTCGCATTGTTTACGACGACCTCCACCCGGTGCCACTCCTTGGCCGCCGACTCGCCCGACGGAAGCGTAACGTGCTTCTTTTCGACGATGTATTTCCCCGCAGCGCTCGCATAGCCCGAGTTTTCGGCCGTCAGAGGTATCTCCTTTCCGTCGACGGCGGCCGAGGCGATCATGCCGCCGTTCACCACCTGGAACACCAGCAGGTCCGTCGACCCGTACTGGTAGCAGAAATCGAACGAAACCTTGACGGAGCTGATGCCGTCGATGGCCTGCAAAGCCGCGGTCTGGAAAATACCGCGTCCCGTGTTGCCCGCGCCGCAGGCGAGGAAGCCCTGATACTCCTGGCAGCGGAACATATAGGTGTAATCGCCGATATTGCGGCTGGCGACATACGTATCGGACATCAGATGCGACGTGCCGACCGTCTTGCCGCTGATTTCGTCCCAGGTATTCGACTGGATGAAAGCAGAACCCGGATTGTTGTAGGATACCTTTTCGAAAGAGTCCGCATAGCCATTCCGGTCCGTTCCCGTACTGGCGGTGATGGTTTCGGCCGTCGGCGCATATCCCGTCGATTCCTGGCCGGCCATGATATTGCCGCCCCACACGAAATTATCGAAACTTTCGGAGAACACGAGGTCGGCGTCGGGAGCGTATTTCAGCGCTACGGTCGTGGCTTTGCCCGCTACGAGCTGCGCCGGCGACAAGGTATGTTTCATGGAACGGTGTTCCGAATCGGACACGGTGATTTTCAATCCCGACGAGTAATCGCCCGGGGCCAGCATGATGTAAAAGTGCTTGGGCGTACTGCTGCTCAGCGGGACGCAGTTGCCGTTGTCGGTACAGTTGAGCACGGCGAAACCGACGCCTCCGGTCATCTTAAACTGCCCCTGCGACGGCAGGAAATTGGCAAATCCGGCCACGATGTCCGCCGCAGGGCTGCTCACCTTCACCGAAGATATTCTGGCCGAACCGGTCAGCGCCAGGTCCAGCACGGCGAAGGCGTCCTCGAATACCATCTTGTTGCCGTTCTCCTTGGTGTAGGAGCCGTACATGGGATATGACTGCAACGACGCGGCCGTAGTGGCCCAGAACTGCGAATAGGGCAGTTTCACATCGGCATAGGCCGACGTGCCATACCAGCCCGAAGAACCCGGAGTCGTCAGGATGGCGTTGTACGTTCCCGAACTCGACGCGCTGGCTTCTATGTAGTTGCGTCCGCTTTCGTCGGTCGCGACCGGATAGGATTTCCCGTTGACCGAGACGGTCGATTTGCTCCACGCCCGTTCGCCGATACCCATCGACTTACGGGCGGCGTTTTCCGACTCGAGCAGATAGAACCGGACCTTGCCGTCCACCACCTTGATATCCTCGTATCCGCTACCCGGATTCTCGGGATTGCCGGGATCGTCGATGCCTTTTTCACCGCCGCTACATCCGGGACCGGTCAGCAACAGGGCCGATCCTAAAATACAACTCAATAATTTTCGTAGATTTAAAGTCATAATGTATGGTTTTAGGGTTTGATCGAATCAGGTTCGAGGTCGGAATAGGACACAAAAAAACCGTGTACACATTGCCGGAAAGGCAATATATACACGGTATAACAANCCGTACGGCGCGTATAGTAACTGGATGTCTTGCTGCGGCGCTGGACATTCATGGTCACCATACTGCGGCCCGTCTGGGGATCCACCGTGTAATACGGCAGGAGCGAAACCCAAGGCGTCGTCGCGTCGTCCTGCCACGATGCAGCGAAATCGATGTTGGAATCCACGTAAATTCGGGCAAGCCCGCCCCGCACGTCGACGTAAGCGGCGTCGATAGGCTCCTTCCCGGTCGGGTCCGCATAGACTGCGATCGACTCGTTGCGATCAGAGTTCGAATGCGTTTCACACGATGCGATGCCCGTTACCGCCGCCAGGAGCGCGATGCCGATCAATCTCCGTGAAAAACGGACGAAACTCTCCGTCAAAATTGTTTTTCTCATAAGTAAAAAGGTTAACGATTGGTTGTATGTTTACTAAGTCGGGTATTCTGCGGCGGACGATCATTTCAGTTCGAAATCGACCAGTATCGGACGGTGGTCCGAGGGGTCGTAAAAATTGGATACATACGGGCTTTTGGTCGCCGTCGTCCACTTGTCGACGACGATCAGCGCGTTCACGATCCGGTCGTACATCGAGGGCGACGCATAGATATAATCGATACGCGCATTGCCGTAGGTCGACGATACGAAACAGCCCGGATTGCGCTCGGCGATGATATCCACCAGATCGGTATTGTCCAGGATGTGGTTGTGGACCAGCAGGCGGGTATCGTTGGCGGGATAACCGTAGTACCAGTTGTCGAGGCGGGAACGGGAGTTGAAATCGCCCATCATTAGCCAGTCCTGCTGGGCGGCGTACGCCGGATCGTTGACCGTCTTCGCACAGATATACTTGATCTCGAACTCGCGGTACTTGTCGCCCTCGTTCTTTGCTGCGCTCGCTTCCTGGTTCGCCGCGCCGGTAACTCCGTATGCATAGGCCTGCGGCCACGTGTGAAGCGTCACGAGGTTGATCTTACGCCCCTTCACGGTGATCTGCTGGATGCCGGCGCCGTGGGATATGGGTTTGCCCGCCTGGTCCGAATCGGTTATCTTCAACAGCGTTTCGATCGGATATTTCGACGTAACGGTCTGCGGATAGTTGTCGCGGTGGCCGCCGACGGCCGTATACGAATGACCGTAGCGTGCAGCCAGTGCGGCCCACCCGGCCGGCAGGAACCTTTCAGACTCCGGCGCTCCGGTATTCGTGTTGTTCTTGTAAATGGACGCCGACTCACACCAGATGCAAACGTCGGGATCGTATTTTTTCACCCACGCGACGAAATTGCTGTAATTGTTCCCCTGGTCGGACCACATGCCGTTCTGGATATTCCAGTAGAGAACGCGCAGGTTGTCGGCGCCCCGTCCCATTTCGCCGAGCGAGCGGACCTCGATGTTGTCGAGATAGAAGCCGTGGACGCCGCTGCCGGTATCGTTGCCGCCCCAGTAGAGCATCGTGCCGTCGGTCGCATTGTTTACGACGACCTCCACCCGGTGCCACTCCTTGGCCGCCGACTCGCCCGACGGAAGCGTAACGTGCTTCTTTTCGACGATGTATTTCCCCGCAGCGCTCGCATAGCCCGAGTTTTCGGCCGTCAGAGGTATCTCCTTTCCGTCGACGGCGGCCGAGGCGATCATGCCGCCGTTCACCACCTGGAACACCAGCAGGTCCGTCGACCCGTACTGGTAGCAGAAATCGAACGAAACCTTGACGGAGCTGATGCCGTCGATGGCCTGCAAAGCCGCGGTCTGGAAAATACCGCGTCCCGTGTTGCCCGCGCCGCAGGCGAGGAAGCCCTGATACTCCTGGCAGCGGAACATATAGGTGTAATCGCCGATATTGCGGCTGGCGACATACGTATCGGACATCAGATGCGACGTGCCGACCGTCTTGCCGCTGATTTCGTCCCAGGTATTCGACTGGATGAAAGCAGAACCCGGATTGTTGTAGGATACCTTTTCGAAAGAGTCCGCATAGCCATTCCGGTCCGTTCCCGTACTGGCGGTGATGGTTTCGGCCGTCGGCGCATATCCCGTCGATTCCTGGCCGGCCATGATATTGCCGCCCCACACGAAATTATCGAAACTTTCGGAGAACACGAGGTCGGCGTCGGGAGCGTATTTCAGCGCTACGGTCGTGGCTTTGCCCGCTACGAGCTGCGCCGGCGACAAGGTATGTTTCATGGAACGGTGTTCCGAATCGGACACGGTGATTTTCAATCCCGACGAGTAATCGCCCGGGGCCAGCATGATGTAAAAGTGCTTGGGCGTACTGCTGCTCAGCGGGACGCAGTTGCCGTTGTCGGTACAGTTGAGCACGGCGAAACCGACGCCTCCGGTCATCTTAAACTGCCCCTGCGACGGCAGGAAATTGGCAAATCCGGCCACGATGTCCGCCGCAGGGCTGCTCACCTTCACCGAAGATATTCTGGCCGAACCGGTCAGCGCCAGGTCCAGCACGGCGAAGGCGTCCTCGAATACCATCTTGTTGCCGTTCTCCTTGGTGTAGGAGCCGTACATGGGATATGACTGCAACGACGCGGCCGTAGTGGCCCAGAACTGCGAATAGGGCAGTTTCACATCGGCATAGGCCGACGTGCCATACCAGCCCGAAGAACCCGGAGTCGTCAGGATGGCGTTGTACGTTCCCGAACTCGACGCGCTGGCTTCTATGTAGTTGCGTCCGCTTTCGTCGGTCGCGACCGGATAGGATTTCCCGTTGACCGAGACGGTCGATTTGCTCCACGCCCGTTCGCCGATACCCATCGACTTACGGGCGGCGTTTTCCGACTCGAGCAGATAGAACCGGACCTTGCCGTCCACCACCTTGATATCCTCGTATCCGCTACCCGGATTCTCGGGATTGCCGGGATCGTCGATGCCTTTTTCACCGCCGCTACATCCGGGACCGGTCAGCAACAGGGCCGATCCTAAAATACAACTCAATAATTTTCGTAGATTTAAAGTCATAATGTATGGTTTTAGGGTTTGATCGAATCAGGTTCGAGGTCGGAATAGGACACAAAAAAACCGTGTACACATTGCCGGAAAGGCAATATATACACGGTATAACAATATGTCTGTTAAAAAATTGCTCGCTAAGCTACCGTCGCTGAGGGGGGGGGAATTTCACCATTCGCACCATGCACATCGTGCATCGCAACCGAATGGCAATAATCAAACAGCCGACAGTGAAACAATTTCATTTCCTTTCGTTTGGGTTATTGGTCAAATTGTTTTCAAAAGCATTTTCATGCTCCATTATAAGCCGAATAAGCAAAATTAAGCAAAAAAAAGATCACATACAAGCATTTTTTTGAAAATCTTCATCCGTGCCCTTCTGAAAAACCCGGACTTCGAGTGTGCTGTGGATTAACATGATGGACTGTGACAGGCCGCCGCCGAAGAGGGAAAAAGCCCTCCTCCGTGCAGCGTGCCGCCCAATTCGCAAGCAGATTGGAAGCGCTAGTAAAACGTTCCTTTCGGAGCGAAAATCGCATACCCGAAATTGAAAGTCAGGTACATGTTCCGCCAGTTTTTCAGGTCGTACTTCGTCAGCGCGAGGCTCACCGGGCCGATCGGGGTGTGGTAGACCAGCGACGCCTCGGCGATGTAGTGCAGGCGCCGGTCGGGCTCGCCCAGCGGATTGAAATCCCGTTTTTCGCGGTACATGGCGTAGAAACCCGTCCGGAAGAAGAAGTTGGACATCAAATCGAAGGTCGGCATCAGTCCGCCCGCGACGAAGCGTTTGGCCCGGTAATCGGGCATGTAAACCATCCTCGCGTGGGGTATGGGGGCGTAATCCGGCATCGACATCAGCGTCGACGACTCGGTGCGGAACTCCGGATGGTTGGTCAAGACGGCGTCAACGTTCAGGCCGAACGAGAACCAATGGCAGCCCGGCATGTCGAAAAATTTGTCCCACGTAAAACGCGCCCCGACCCACTGGCGGGTCTGACGTACGATGAACTTATCCGCATCGTACGGCTCATACTTGTCGCGTCCGGCGACATAGATGGCCGAAAGGTGCAGCTCGGAGCCCCGCCGGGGATAGAGAAACTTATCGAGCGTATTGCGCGCCAGTCCGGCCCTGACGCCGAAGAACGAAAAGCGCGAATGGTCGGTGTCGTCGGCGAACAGCATCTCCGAATCGTAGCGGTAGTTGACGTGCCCGCCGTTGAGGCGCAGCGCAAAGACACTGCGGTGGGTCAGCGGAATGCCGACACCTGCCGAAAAGAAGCTTTCGCTGTTCTTGACCTGCTCGGCGTTACGGACTTTCGTAACGTTTCCGAAATAGCCGTGGCGGAAATTCCGGACGGCAAAGTTGTAGGAATAGTCGAGGAAAATCGGTTTCCAGGCATAGAAATCCGTCCGTCCCCCGATCATTCCCCAGGTATAGATAGGTCCCAGGTAGAGGTCGGCGCCCAACTGCTGCGCCACACGGCCAATGGTCTTGTAGTTGACACCGATATACGCCTGGTTGAAGGCCGTCGAGGAGATATTTCCGCCGATGGTGATCTTGAAGTTGGGCCGCGTACCGAACTTGGCCTCGAACGAATAACGTTTCCGGACCGAGTCGTAACGCACGGTGGGAAAATCCATCGTGAAGTCGCCGCCCGCAAGCACCTCGTAGATATTGTCCCGCAATTCGGAGAAATCCATCGGCCGCTGGATGCCCGGCGTGCGACGGTCCACCTGCACGAAATCACGGATATAGGCCCGCTGGGCCCGTTTCAGCCCTTCGAGTTTGTAATCGTCGAAGACCAACGGCGGGCACTTGGCGCGGAACGCCTCGCGGCGCTCGGCATAATAGGCCGAATCGCGGCGTTCGGAGACCTTTTCCAGCAGCTGCGGCATGGCCGCCATCGCATCCTCGTAGCCCGCATCCATAATCGCCCCGGCCTGGTCGAAGTCGAGCATGTTGACCCCCACGGCGCGGCGGATCGTAACACTGCGGTCCTCAGGCAGCGTGTAGTCGGTATCGTGCATGGCCAGCATGAAAGCCTGGTCCATGATGTTGCTCTTCTCGCTGGGCGGGGTGTTGCCTTCGGTGCAGATCGAACCGACGATCAGGTCGGGATTGAAATCGGCGTCGAGGGGTTTCCACGGAAAGTTGTCGTAAATGCCGCCGTCGTAGAGCAGCATCGAGTCCTTCACCATCGGTTTGAAAACCAGCGGAATGGACATCGACGAACGGACGGCCTCGCTCAGGTCGCCGTCGCGCATCACCACCGGTTCGCGATGGTTCAGGTCGCTGGCCACGCAAAGGAAGGGAACCATCAGGCGGTCGAAATCGCCGTCCGAAGCCGCTGTCGCCGGTGCGAACAACTCCGTCAGGGCCATGTCGATCTGCGTCGAGGAGATCAGGTTCCGGGGCACGCGCAACCGTTTGCCGGAGGGATTCTCGACATCGATCCGCAGGCTCAGGAATGCGGGATTGCTCCCCACCTGCCGGTAATAAGCCATGTACTTGCTGGGGTCGATACGTCCTGAAACCCACTCCTTGACCACGCCCGAGTTGACGATATCGCGCATTTCCGCCGGAGAGTAGCCCGCGGCGTACATCGCAGCGATAATCGAGCCCATCGAGGTCCCGGCCACATAATCGATCGGCACGCCGTTCTCTTCGAGCGCCTCCAGGACGCCGATGTGATAGAGTCCTTTTGCGCCGCCGCCGCTCATCACGACCCCTACCTTCTGGGCCGCGGCAGGGAGTACGGCCAGCAGCAGCATCCCGACAAATGAGCCGATTTTACGCAACATATCTCAATTTTTTTATAACTTTGCACGTTACTATGATGTCCTTCAAAAGTAGACAAAAAAGAAATACTATCAAAATATGACCGACAAAATCAATGAACTCCTGCGACGTGTCGAGGAGTTTCGACCGAAAGCTGCCGCCGAAATCGAGGAATTCCGCATCAAAATCCTCGGCAAGAAAGGCGAGCTGACCGCCTTGATGGAGGAGTTCAAAACCGTAGCCCCCGAACTCAAGCGCGAAATGGGGCAGCAACTCAACCGCCTCAAAAACGAGGCCACGGAGCGCATCAATGCGCTGCGCGAGCAGTTGCAGAACGCCGCCGCCGACAACGCCTCGTCGTCGGGCGACCTGACGCGTCCCGGTTCGGCCGAGCACCTCGGTTCGCGCCACCCGATTTCGCTGGTGAAGAACCAGATCGTCGAGGTCTTTTCGCGGCTGGGCTATACCGTGGCCGACGGTCCGGAAATAGAGGACGACTGGCATGTTTTCTCGGCCCTGAACTTCCCGCCCGAGCACCCGGCGCGCGACATGCAGGACACGTTCTTCATCGAGAAGGACCCCGACATCCTGCTGCGTACGCACACTTCGTCGATCCAGGTCCGCACGATGGAGCGCCAGAAACCGCCCATCCGCGTTATCTGCCCGGGCCGCGTCTTCCGCAACGAAGCCATCTCCTACCGTGCACACTGCATTTTCCACCAGATCGAGGGCCTCTACATCGACGAAGGCGTCTCGTTCGCCGACATGAAGCAGTCGCTGCTCTACTTCGCCAAGGAGGTCTTCGGCGAGCAGGCCGTGATCCGCATGCGCCCCTCCTATTTCCCCTTCACCGAACCTTCGGCCGAGGTCGACGTATCGTGCAACCTCTGCGGCGGCAAGGGATGCCCGGTCTGCAAAGGCACGGGATGGCTCGAGATCATGGGCTGCGGCATGGTGGACCCGAACGTACTGAAAGCAAACAACATCGACCCCGAAAAATATTCCGGATTCGCCTTCGGCATGGGTATTGAGCGCATCGCCATGCTCAAATACGGCGTGAAGGACCTGCGTCTCTATTTCGAAAACGACGTGCGGTTCCTCCACCAGTTCGACGAAGCGCTCTAAACCCGCATCTGCCCATGAAACGCCTGACAGCGACAACGGTTTTCTGCCTCCTGCTCTTCTCCACGGCATTCGTCACCGGGAAGGGTCCTTCGGCAGCGCCCGAATACCCCGATTCGCTGCGCAGCGTGTGGCTCTACACCGAGGGCATCAAGCAGAACACCATCGCCCGCGATTCGGTACGGGCCCGGGAGTTGTTCCACGAAGCCATCCGCAGCGATTCGACCTACGCCCCGGCCTATTACGAACTCGCGGCGAACGGCATGTACGCCTCGCCGGACGAGGCCGTGGAGCTGGCCCGAACGGCCTTCCGGCTCGACACGACCAACAAGTGGTATCACCAGTTCTACGGGCAGGCGCTCATCTACGCCGGGCGTTACGACGACGCGCTGAAAGTCTACCGCCGCCTGCAGACCGACAATCCGAAGGACCCCGACAACTACCGCATCCTGGCAGCCCTCTACGAACAGAAACAGAATCCGTTCATGGCCCTCGTGACGCTCGATTCGGCGGAATTGCGCTTCGGGCGTATCCCTTTGCTCAGCGTCATGAAACGGCGCCTGCTGGTGGCTACGAACCAGATCGACAAAGCCTTGGTCGAAGCCCGGGCGATGGTCGACGACGCACCCTACGAAGTACAGCACCACGTGGTCCTGGGCGACCTCTATGCCATTGCCAAGAAAGATTCGCTGGCCCGCGCCGAATATGCCCGTGCACTGGCGATCGACTCCACGAACGTACAGACACTGATGGCATTGGCCGATTTCCACGCCGAACGACAGGATTACCGGTCGCTGCTGGCCGTCACACGGCAGTTATTCCGCTCCGACGACCTGCCGCTCGAAACCAAGATCAAACGCTTCGGGCAGTTCACCTCCGACACGCGCTTCTACCGCGAATATTACTTCCAACTGAACGACCTGGCCTCGACGCTGGCCATCCGTTACCCCGACGACAAACGCGTCGTAGAGCTTTACGCCCGCCACCTGATCGCCTCGGGCGAACTGGAACAGGCGCTCGCGCTCTACAAGAACCACCTCGCCGACGAGCCACCCGTGGAGGATTATTTCCGGACGGTCATCGACATCGAAAGCTACCTCCAGCACCCGGACTCGGTGGAAAAATACGTCACCCGCGCCCTGGAACTTTTCCCCGGAAAGGTCGATTTCCACATCTCGAAAGGGCATGTGATGAGCTATGCGAAGCAGTACGACAAGGCAGTCAAAGCCTACAAGGAGTCGCTGCGTTTCGCCGATACGGATTCGCTGAAAGGCAGTATCTGGGGCATGATCGGCGACGCCTGGCATCAGAAAGCCATCGCCGGGGCGCCCGAATGGGACGAAACCCGCATAGCGCAGTCGGCCAAATCGGGCTCCTACCGCAAGGACATGAAAGAGTGCTACAAGGCTTACGACCGCAGCCTGGGCTACTGGAAGGACAACCCGGTGGTACTCAACAACTACGCCTATTTCCTTTCGCTCGAAGAACGCGACCTGGAACGCGCGCTGACGATGTCGAGCCGCGTGGTGGCGCTCACCGACAACAACCCGACCTACCTCGACACCCACGGCTGGGTGCTCTTCAAACTGGGGCGCCTGGACGAGGCCAAGAAGGTCCTGCAGAAAGCCGTTGCGCTCGACGGACAGAAAAGCCCCGAACTGATGGTTCACTACGGCGATATCCTGCACGAACTGGGCGAGCAGTTCATGGCTGAAATCTACTGGCGGCGGGCGCTCGAAAAGGAATACGATGCCCAGCAGATCGAAATGCGGCTCAAACAACCCGCCAAAAGCCCCAAACCCCAAGAATAACCCGCCCATGAGACCGCTCCGGACACTGACCCTTGCGTTCCTGTTCTTCGCTTTCGCCGCCGTGGCCCAACAAACCACCGACAACCGCATCGAAGAGCAGAAACGCGTCATCGCGGCCCTCGAAAAGCGGATCGCCAACGAAGAAAAGGAGATTTCGAAGCTCCAGCAGGGCCGCACGGCCACCGAAGAGCGGGTGAGGCGCCTGGCGCGGCAGATCGATTCGCGCAACCAACTGCTCGACGAGACCGAAAAGCAGGCGCGCCTGCTGCGCGAGGAGATCGCCCGCACGGACAGCGTGGCCGGCAACCTCTCGGCAACGCTCGGACGCGACCGGGCGCAGTACGGCGAAATGGTGCGTGAAGCCTACCGCAACTACAAACACAACAATTACCTGACATTCCTCTTCTCGTCGCGCGACTTTACCGACGTGGCTCGCAAGATTACCGCCCTGCGCGAAGTCGCCTCGCTGCGCGAACGCAAACTCCGCGACATCGAAGCCCTGACCGTGCAGGTCCGCATCGAAAAGGAGGCGCTCGACCGCCGCAAACGGTCGCTCGACTCGGTGACGCAGAAACTCTCGGCGCAGCGCGAGAAGCTCCAGCGCGACGCCCGCAATGCCAAGGCCAGCATCCGCTCGATGTCGCAGAAAGAGAAGACCGCCCTCCAGCGCAAACTCTCGCAGGAACAGCAATTGGATGTGGCGATCAGCGAACTGCGCAAGCTCACCAAGGGCAACACCGAAGGAGCGTCGTTCTCGACGAAGACCTCGGGACTGCGCCTTCCGGTAACGGCCGGCCGTGTGAAACGCTACAAGGAGAACATGGCCGAGATCTCCGGCCCGAAGGGGGCGCATGTCATCTCGATCTACGACGGCAAGGTCGTCGACGTGAAGCGCAACCGCATAACCAACAAATACGACGTTTACGTCGCTCACGGCGAATATATAACCTCCTATGCCAACATGGGGACGATCTGCGTCGAAAAGGGCCAGAAAGTGGCAAAGAACGCACAACTCGGAACCATCGGTTCGGCGGTCAACGTGATGACGATGGAAACGGAGTACAAACTCGTCTTCGGCATCTATCCGCCCAATCCCGGGCAGAAGATGCGGGCGGAGGACTGTTTCAAGAAATAAAACTGCCGTCTCCTGCGGTTCCGCCCGGCGGCCGGCAACGTCCGCCCCTGCGCCGGACACCCCCGGGACAGACACGACATAACAACAACGAAAATGGCTGTCAGATACTTTACCGACGATTGCAGCTATAAACTCCCTCAAAAGCGTCTCACGGCGCAATGGCTGCGCGAAGTGGCCGAAGGGGAGGGTTATACGCTCGGCGATGTCGCCTACATTTTCTGCTCGGCGCAGCGGTTGCTGGAGATGAACCGCCAGTACCTCGGGCACGACTACTTCACCGATGTCATTACATTCGATTACAGCGACCGCAAGGAGGCCCGCATCGTCTCGGGCGACATCTTCATCGACATCGAGACCGTGGCCGACAACGCCCGCCAGTACGGCGCATCGGCTTTGCAGGAGATGCGCAGGGTAGTGGTCCACGGGGTATTGCACCTTTGCGGACAGGGAGACAAGACACCCCGCACCAACGCGCAAATGCACCGAAAAGAAGATAAGTACCTGAAATTCTGGGATGTAAACCGATGACACTCGACTACGACATCATCGTCATCGGCGGCGGACACGCCGGATGCGAAGCCGCTTCGGCAGCTGCACGCCTGGGCTCCCGCACGTTGCTGCTCACGATGGACATGGCCAAGATGGCTGCCATGTCGTGCAACCCGGCAGTAGGCGGAGTTGCTAAAGGGCAGATTGTCAGAGAGATAGACGCCATTGGCGGACAAATGGGCCGTATTACCGACCTCACGACCATCCAGTTCCGGATGCTCAACCGGTCAAAAGGTGCAGCCATGTGGAGTCCCCGGGCCCAGTGCGACAAAACGCGCTTTTCGGAGGAGTGGCGCCACACGCTCGAGAACACCTGGAACCTCTATATCTGGCAGGATACAGCGACCGAACTGCTGTTCGACACGACTCCGGACACCAATCCCGACAGCGGAAAAGGAAGCGCTTCCGCCCCTGGAAAACCCGTAGTCCGGGGCGTTCGAACCCGCATGGGAGTCGAATTTTCGTGCCGGAAAGTCATACTCACATCCGGCACGTTCCTCAGCGGACTGATGCACTGCGGGGCCTCGCACGCCGAGGGCGGCAGGGCAGGGGACGCCGCTTCGCACGGAATCACGGAGTGCCTCCGGGCCGTAGGATTCGAAACCGGGCGCATGAAGACCGGAACCCCGGCGCGCCTCGACGCCCGTACCATCGACTTCGAAATTCTCGAACCGCAATACGGAGACGAGAACCCCGCCAAATTCTCCTTTTCACCTGAAACACAGCCTGTCAAAAAGCAATTACCCTGCTTTTTGGTCTATACCTCGACTGAAGTTCACAATATCCTTCGCACCGGATTCGACCAGTCGCCGCTCTTCAACGGAACCATCTGCGGCATCGGTCCGCGCTACTGTCCGTCGATCGAGGATAAACTCCGCACCTTTGCCGACAAAGAGCAGCACCAACTCTTCCTCGAACCCGAAGGAAACACGACCAACGAATATTATCTGAACGGTTTTTCGTCTTCATTACCCTGGGAAGTTCAGTGGAAAGCCCTGCACAAAATCCGCGGATTCGAAGATTTGCACATTTTCCGCCCCGGATACGCCATCGAATACGACTATTTTCCACCCACCCAGTTGCATCATTCACTCGAAACAAAATTGGTTTCGGGACTTTACTTCGCCGGACAGGTCAACGGCACGACGGGGTATGAAGAGGCAGCGGCACAAGGCCTGATGGCCGGCATCAATGCCCACCGGGCACTGAAAGGGGAGAAGGCCGT
This sequence comes from Alistipes montrealensis, assembly GCF_018362775.1. Lineage (GTDB taxonomy): Bacteria > Bacteroidota > Bacteroidia > Bacteroidales > Rikenellaceae > Alistipes > Alistipes montrealensis. The sequence goes on along the minus strand of NZ_JAGYXY010000002.1, from coordinate 399,474 downwards.
CGTACTGAAGCGCGACGAAGCTTACATCGGCGTACTGATCGACGACCTGGTGACCAAAGGTGTCGACGAACCTTACCGCATGTTCACCTCCCGGGCAGAATACCGCATTCTGCTCCGACAAGACAATGCCGACATCCGTTTGACACCATTAGGTTATCAAATCGGACTTATTACGCAAAAAAGATATGACCATTTTATCAAAAAAAACACGCTTGTAGAATCGCTTATTTCATTCACCCGCGAGCAGAGCATCAAAGCAGCCGAAATTAACGACTATTTAAAATCGATAAATTCAGACCCTTTAACACAAGGGAGAAAGCTTTACGACATCCTGATGCGTAACAATGTAACATTCGATTCACTGCAAGGAGTCCTGCCCAAATTACGAAAATTCATTGTCTCGAACGAAATAGGCCCGGAAGTAATCGAAGAAGCAGAGATACAAATCAAGTATAAAGGATATATAGAACGCGAAAAATTCATTGCAGAGAAGTTACACCGACTCGAAAACATTCGTATTCCTGCCAATTTTGATTTTTATTCAATGAATGCACTCACAATCGAAGCCCGCCAGAAACTATCCCGCATCCGACCGGAAACGATCGGACAAGCGTCACGGGTTCCCGGTGTTTCACCGGCGGACGTAAATGTATTGCTAATTAAATTCGGGCGATAAAACGTTCCACGTGGAACAAATCCCCGACAAATCCAAATAGTTCCACATAGAACAAAAGAAAAGACCATCTTGTGAGATGGTCTTTTCTTTTGCATAAAACAACTTTTTACAATACAATCGTACACCAGTTATGGGCGTCTTCTGCGCGACCATACTGAATATCCTGCAAACGAGTATAAAGTTCCATACAGTTTTTACCGACTTCCTCACCGTAATTATATGATTTTTCGGTCTGCATGTCATAAATATAACCGATAGGGGAGATCACAGCAGCCGTTCCACAGGCTCCGCACTCTTCGAACGAATCCAATTCTTCAACCGGAATATGACGTTCTTCAACCGTCAATCCCATATCGCGGGCAATCTGGCGAAGGCTCATATTGGTAATGGAAGGCAGTACGGACGGGGATTTCGGAGTAATATACTTACCTTCCTTAATACCGAAGAAATTGGCAGCTCCACACTCTTCGATATATTTATGCTCGGCAGCGTCGAGGTACATGATATTCGAATAACCCATTTCGTGGCCTTTTTCGCCCGACAAAAGGCTGGCCGCATAGTTACCTCCGACCTTCACGTCTCCTGTTCCACGTGGAGCAGCACGGTCCTGTTCACGGTCGATAGCGACCCGGATCGGCTTGACACCGCCTTTAAAGTAAGCACCCACGGGCGAACAATAAACGATCAGCAGGGCTTCCTTGGCGGGCTTCACACCCAGTCCGACTGTCGTTCCGAACATAACGGGACGCAGGTAGAGCGAAGCGCCCGTACCATAGGGAGGAATAAAACGTTCGTTCCGCTTAACGACTTCGATACAGGCATCGACAATCATTTCAATCGAAGGAACGGGCAAACACAATCTTTTTGCCGACGATTGGAGACGCCGGGCATTATCAGCAACTCGGAAAAGGCGTACTTTACCATCGATACCACGGAAAGCCTTAAGCCCTTCGAAGAGTTCGATGCCATAGTGCAGGCACGAAGCCGACATGTGCATCTGGATATACTCGTCATCCGTAACCACCATGTCGCTCCATTTGCCATCGGCATAGGAGTAGCGGACATTAAAATCGGTTTTACGATAGTCGAAGCCTATTGCGCTCCAATCTGTATTTTCCATATCTTATTCGTTTAAAAGATTTACCAAAAATTTATTTTTAACCGACAACAGCACCGTTATTGGTCTTTTCTCCGGGTTGCAACAAACGCAATTTTCCAGAAGCATCTTCCGCCATCAGAATCATACCGTTCGAAAGGATGCCTTTCAGTTCGCGCGGAGCAAGATTTACCAACACAAGCACTTGTTGTCCTACGAGTTCTTCAGGAGTAAAATGTTCGGCGATACCCGAAACAATTTCGCGCTTGTCAATACCCGTATCGATCGTCAGTTTCAACAATTTCTTCGTTTTGGCAATTTTTTCTGCAGCCAGAATCGTCGAAACACGAATATCCATTTTCTGGAAATCATCGAACTGAATCGTATCTTTTTGAGGTTCAATACTTTGCGATGATTCAGCCGCTTCATTGGCTGCTTTGGTCGCCGCAAGTTTATCCAACTGCGCCTGAATCACATCGTCCTCGATCTTTTCAAACAGCAGGGCAGGTTCTCCGATCATATGCCCGGCCGGAATCAAATCCATTGCCCCCAGACGTTCCCAACCGAACTTATCGACAGCCAGCATCCGAAGAATTTTCTTCGCAGAAAACGGCATAAAGGGTTCGATGGCAATCGCCGTATTGGCCGTGATCTGCAAAGCCACATTCAAAATCGTCTCCACCCGGGCCGGATCGGTCTTGATCACCTTCCACGGTTCGGTATCGGCCAGGTATTTATTCCCGATACGCGCAATATTCATGGCGTCTTTCAGAGCTTCGCGGAAATGGTAATTCTCGATATTCCCCTCGAGCGAAGCCTTTACGGCGACCACTTCCGCAATGGATTGGCGGTCATAATCTGTCAGGCTGCCGCATGCCGGAACCTTGCCGCCATAATACTTCTGCGTCAACACCAATGCACGATTCACAAAATTACCCAGTACGGCAACCAACTCGTTGTTATTACGCGCCTGGAAATCCTTCCACGTAAAGTCGTTATCTTTCGTTTCGGGAGCGTTGGCACATAATACATAACGCAGCACATCCTCTTTACCGGGGAACTCTTCGAGGTATTCGTGCAGCCACACGGCCCAGTTGCGCGAAGTCGAAATCTTGTCGCCTTCAAGGTTCAGGAATTCATTGGCAGGAACGTTTTCCGGCAGGATATAGTCACCGTGCGCCTTGAGCATCGACGGGAAGACGATACAATGGAAGACAATGTTATCCTTACCGATAAAATGAACCATCTTGGTGTCCTCCGACTTCCAATAACGCTCCCAGTCTGGCGTAAGGTCTTTTGTAGCAGATATATAACCGATCGGAGCGTCGAACCAGACATAGAGCACCTTACCTTCGGCGCCTTCCACCGGAACCGGAATGCCCCAATCGAGGTCGCGACTTACGGCACGCGGCTGCAAACCACCGTCAAGCCAGCTCTTACACTGCCCGTAAACATTTGTTTTCCACTCCTTGTGTCCGTCCAGAATCCACTCGCGCAGGAATCCTTCATACTGATCCAACGGCAGATACCAATGCTTCGTTTCACGCTTTACAGGCACGGAACCCGACACGGCACTGTGCGGATCGATCAACTCGTCGGGCGAGAGGGTAGAACCGCACTTCTCGCACTGGTCGCCGTAAGCACGGTCATTCCCGCATTTCGGACAGGTTCCCACGATATAACGGTCGGCCAGGAAAGTCTGCGCCTCCTCGTCGTAATACTGCAACGAAGTCCTTTCGATGAATTTACCCTCGTCGTAGAGTTTGCGGAAAAACGCCGACGCGGTTTCGGCATGGGTCTTCGACGAAGTGCGCGAATAAATATCGAACGACATTCCCAGCCCCTCGAACGATTTCTTGATCAGCGCATGGTAACGGTCCACGATCTGCTGGGGCGTTACACCCTCTTTGCGGGCCTTGATCGTAATGGGCACGCCGTGCTCGTCCGATCCACAGACCGAAATCACGTCGCGTCCCCTGAGCCGCAGGTAACGGGTATAAATATCCGAAGGTATGTAAACTCCCGCCAGGTGGCCGATATGTACCGGACCGTTCGCATAGGGGAGTGCCGATGTTACGAGGTAGCGTTTGAACTCTTTTGCCATAAAACGAATACAGTATTACTAATTTCTGTCAAAATTACGAATTTTTAAGAGAATCGGGAACGAAAACCGCATATTTTGTGAAAGGTTTTAACAAAAGAGGCGCACCCGCCGGGCACGCCTCCATAGTTTTACCGGAAAATCCGGTCGTTATTCGAACTGCAATTCGTCGAGCAGCCATCCGGCTCCGGCGAATTTGTCGATCACAAACAGCACATAACGTACATCGACAGCAATCGTCCGCTGCAATTCCGGCTCAAAAGCCACATCTCCCGACATAGCTTCCCAGTTACCGTCGAAAGCCAGTCCGAGCAAAGCTCCCTTCGCATCGAGAACCGGCGAACCGGAATTACCGCCCGTAATGTCACAGTCGGCAAGGAACGCCACGGGAAGTTCGCCTTTCTTATTGGCGTAGCGGCCGAAATCCTTTGCCGCATAGAGCTCCTTGAGCTTCGCAGGAACCGTAAACTCCGTAGGATTCTGCGGATTCTCCTTCTCCATCACGCCTTTGAGGGTCGTATAATAATTGTAGCTGATTCCATCCGCCGGATCGTAAGGCAGAACCCGTCCGTAGGTCAGGCGAAGCGTAAAGTTCGCATCCGGAGCCCACGCCTTGTTCGGCTGCATGCGCATCAGGCCCGCAATATAAAGCCGCTGTCCGTCTGCAAATTTCTGCTTCCCGGCTACCTGTGCCCCGGCGAGTTCACGCATCTTGGCACTGTAAGACTTGCTCAGCAGCACAGCCGGATCGTTCGAAATATCCGTTCCGGCCTCAACGGCCGCCAAGGCTTTCTGTTCATCGGCAAAAACCGAATTGTCGTAAAGGTAATCGACATACGCATCCGTATTTCCTCCGAACTGCTTGTCGATCACATCGGCGAATACCGAAGGCAGCTCTTTGCAATTCTCCTTGACAATCTGGAACATCCGTTTCGCCACACGCCGGTCGGTCGGCATATTGTAATCCTTATAGAAACCCTTCAGCGACTCCTTCAGCGCATCGCCCTTCTTCATAACGGCCAAACGCGCCGGCGAAAGAATCTCCACGGCACGGCCGATCGCCTCGCTCAGATACTGACTCGAAGCGAAATAAGGAGCCGTCTCCTCTACCGATTCGCGGATCATGTTCAGCGCATTGGAATACCCTTCGGTAGGCAGCGTGTTCTTCGCGGCCCAGGCAGCGAACGCCGCCTCCTGCTCCTGCTTGCGGCCCTTCACGTCGAGGCGCTTGATGCCGCGCGACTTGCCGATCGAATTTTTCCAGTAGTTCGACGACTGGGCATACTTCGAAGCATACTGAATACGAACCTTATTGCTGGCCGCCATATCCTCTTTCAGAATAGCCTGGCGTTCGCCCCGGATAAAGATACGCTGCGGGTTCTCCACTTCGAGCAGGCGGTCGATCTCATAGGAGGTCATGTAACGTTGCGTCGAACCCGGGAAACCCATGATCATCGCAAAGTCGCCTTCGTCGAATCCGTTGAGCGAAACCTTCAGGAATTTTTCGGCTTTATAAGGGCGGTTTTCCGGCGAATACTCCGCCGGCTTATTATCGGGTCCGGCATAGACCCGAAAGACCGAGAAATCGCCCGTATGACGCGGCCACATCCAGTTGTCGGTGTCTCCGCCGAACTTGCCGATCGACGTGGGAGGCGCGCCGACCAGGCGCACATCGGTAAAGACCTCGATCACAAAAGCAAAATACTGGTTTCCGCCGAAGAAGGGCTTAACCTCCACTTCCATCCCGGGATTCTCGCCGCCGAGGCGTTCCGAAACGGCCTTCACCTGTCCGGCGACCAGTTCCTCGCGTTCTTTCCCGCCGGCGATGTCGGGCACGGCGCCCAGCACGTCGGGAGTCACGTCGACGATCTTGCGGATAAACCGTACCTTGAGTCCCGGAGCCGGAAGTTCTTCGGCACGCGACATGGCCCAGAAGCCATTTTTCAGGTAGTCGTGCTCCACCGACGAAAGGGACTGAATCGAGCCGTAACCGCAGTGGTGATTGGTAAACAGCAACCCGTCGGGCGACACGATCTCACCCGTACATCCGCCCCCGAAGATGACGATGGCGTCCTTGAGCGAAGATTTGTTCATGCTGTAAATCTCCTCGGACGTGAGCTTGCATCCGCGCGCCTTCATATCCTTGCTGTTCATTTTCTGGAGATAGGGCAGCATCCACATGCCCTCGTCGGCCGCTGCCGAAAGCGTGACGCATGCCGCGGCGAGCAGTAAAAAGATTTTCTTCATAAAAAGTATTAAAAATTATTTGACATTGATCATATTCAGGATGGAGCGTTCCGCCGAGCGGCGCACCTCTTCGTCGAGCAACACCTCGGGCGATTCATTTTCGAGGCACGCGCAGATATTCTCCAGCGTCACCATCTTCATATATTTACAGTTGTTGCACCCGCACGTCTCATCGTCGGGAGGCGCCGGAATAAAGGTCTTTCCGGGATAGCGTTTTTTCATCTCGGAGAGGATTCCCGATTCGGTCACCACGATAAACTCCTGCGCATCGCTCCTGCCGCAATATTCCAGGATACCTGCCGTAGACCCCACGTAATCGGCAACCGCAATAATATAGGCCCGGCATTCGGGATGCACGACTACCTTCGCCGCAGGATGTTCCTCCTTTAGTTTCAATAGTTTTTCCAGCGAAAACTCTTCGTGAACATGGCAGGCGCCGTCCCACAGCAGCATGTTCTGCCGCCCGGTGAGTTTCTGGATATAGGCTCCCAGGTTCCGGTCGGGCGCAAAGATGATCGGCTGGTCAGCGGGAATCGACTCCACGACCTTCAGGGCGTTGGACGACGTGCAGCAAATATCGGTCAGCGCCTTTACGCCGACCGTCGTATTCACATAGGAAACGACCGTATGTCCGGGATGTTCCGCCTTGAACGCGGCCAGGTCTTTCGCATCGCACGACTCGGCCAGCGAACATCCCGCCTCGGGGCAGGGGAGCAGCACCTTCTTCCCGGGGCAAAGGACCTTCGCGGTCTCGGCCATGAAGTTCACTCCGGCGAAGAGGATGATATCGGCGTCGACCGACTGTGCCCGCACCGACAGGGCGAGCGAATCGCCCAGGAAGTCGGCAACGGCCTGCACCTCGGGCGTCGTATAGTAGTGCGCCAGGATCACGGCGTTTTTCTCACGCTTCAGTTCCCCGATACGGCGGCTGAGTTCGGAGTTGTTTTCCACATTCATTTTTTATTTTTATTCCTTTAATAAATTTAAATAAATAAAGAAGAATAAATAGAATAGCTGTTCATACTGTTGACAACTCCGTCCGGAAATCGGCAATCAACATTTCTCCTTTTCACTGTTCTTTCTTTTTCCTTTTAATTTATTAAGAATCAATAATAAATAAAAGTAGTGAACATTTGTTGAAAAGGGTTGTCCACATATCGACAGCCATTTGTTTTTAACATTCTGTTCCGGTTTCGGCCGTTCCCGCACCGTGACAACTTCTGAAAAGAAAATTTGGTTTCGGCGAAAAGATTTTTATACCTGCCTTCTTTTTCGAAAAGCAAATTTTTCGGCCCCGACTTTTCATTCTTTATCATCGGTTATCAACCCGGTTTTCGACAAGTTATCAACCGTTTTTTACCACTTTACCGACAATCTTTTCGGCGATTTCCCGGTAGTACTCTTCGACACGGGAGTCGCTCCCCGCTGCGGGCGTCCCGGCCTCTGCACCGTCCATAATCGACTGGATGATAGGTATTTCACCCAGAAAATCCACTCCGCTCTTTTCGGCGTATGCCCGCGCTCCGCCGCGGCCGAAGAGGTAATAACGGTTTTCGGGCAGCTCGGCGGGTGTAAACCACGCCATGTTTTCAATGATGCCTGCTACCGGGATGTTGACATTTTCGTTGCGGAACATCTCCACACCCCGCACCACGTCGGCAACGGCCACTTGCTGGGGGGTCGAAACGATCACCGAGGCGTCGATTTTCAGTTCGCCGATGATCGACAGGTGTACGTCGCCCGTACCGGGAGGCAGGTCCGCCAGCAGGAAGTCCAGAGTTCCCCACCGGGTTTGGTGAATCATCTGTTTAAGGGCGCTGACCGCCATCGCGCCGCGCCACAGCAACGCATCGGTGGGCTTGATGAAGAACCCGATCGACATCAGGCGGATGTCCATCGATTCGGCCGGGACGATGTGGTCTACCCCGTCTTCCGCCACGGCTTCGGGCACGTAACCCTCCACGCCGAACATCTTGGGCTGCGACGGTCCGTAAATATCCGCGTCGAGTATTCCCACGCGGAAGCCCATGTTCCGCAGGGCGATGGCCAGGTTGGCCGTAACGGTCGACTTGCCTACCCCGCCCTTGCCCGACGCGACGGCGATCACCCGGGCAATGCCGCCCGTGGTGGTCTGCAACTTGGGTTCGGGACGCGGAGCCGCGCCGCCCTCTTTGATGACCACGAGCACTTCCGCACCCGGGAACGCCTCACGCAACAGGGCCTCGGCCTGATTCTTGATCTTCACCGCAAACGGGTCGCGGGCCTTGGCGAAGCGCAGCACGACGGTGACCTTGCCTTCGGCGGATGCCGTATGTTCGATAAATCCGCTCGTGACGATGTCCTGTCCCGTTTCCGGATGGACGACCGATGCAAGCAGTTTTTTGATTCTTTCTTCCATGTCGTATTTCGGTGGTTCGTTTGGACAACGGCAGTACGGACCGGGCGAAAATCCGGATTTATCCGGACTGTGCCGGGGCACGCCTGTCTTTGCCGGTGTTTATCTTCGACAAAGATAACGTATATTTTAGAGAATATATATAGTATATGGATTTATTTTATCGAAAAACGATAAATTTTATTTGTTTTTCGTAAAAAATCGCTATATTTGCGTCATCGCATAAACGAAAGACAACAACAAATTATAACAACTATGAATTTTTTCAAGACTTTTCTGGCAGGGCTTCTCGCGGTCATCGTGGGAACGTTCCTGGTATTTTTCCTGTGGATTTTCATTTTGCTGGGCATAGCCGGTTCGATGGAGAAGAGCGTTACCGTACATCCCGAGTCGATCCTGAAAATCGACTTCTCGGAGATGCTGACCGACGCTCCGTCGTCCGACCCGCTGGCGGGCCTCGACCTGATGACGCTCCAGACCCAGCGGCAGTTGCCGCTCCTGAAGGCGCTCCGCGCCCTCGAAGCTGCCCGTGACGACGACCGTATCAAGGGCATCTACCTGCGGATGAACGGCAACGGCGGCGTTACCGGCTCGGCGATCCTGGAGGAACTCCGCGAAGCGATCGTGGAATTCAAGCAGAGCGGCAAGTTCGTCGTCTCCTACAACGAGGTCTATTCGCAGGGACAGTACTACCTCGCTTCGGCCGCCGATAAGATCTACATGCAGCCCGAAGGCGGCATGCAGTGGTCGGGACTGGCCATGAACCTGATGTTCTACAAGGGTTTGCTGGATAAACTCGACCTCAAGGCCGAAGTGTTCCGCCCCACGGCCTGCAAATACAAGAGCGCCGTAGAACCTTATATCTATAACAAGATGTCCGACGCCAACCGCGAACAGATGCAGAGCCTCGTCAGTTCGATGTGGGGCGTTATCTCCGGAGCCGTCGCCGAGTCGCGCGGAATCGAACTGAAGACGCTGAACGAAATAGCCGACAAACTGGAGGTCGCACTTCCCGAAGACGCCCTCGAAAAGGGACTTGTCGACAGCCTGGTCTACGAAGACCAGATGGACGATATCTTTGCCGAACTGGGTGTCTCTTCCGACTACGATTTCATTACGCTGGGCGACTATGCCGCACAGGTAGGGGCCGACCTGAAAAATATCTCCGCCGATCAGGTGGCTATTGTCTATGCCGACGGACAGATCGTCGACGGCGAGGGCTACGGCAGGGAGATTTACGGCAATACGCTGGCTTCGGAGATCGCCGGCGTGCGTGATAACGAGAAGGTCAAAGCCGTTGTGCTGCGTGTCAACTCCCCCGGCGGAAGCGCATTGGCTTCGGATGTCATCTGGCGTGAAATCGAACTCCTGCGTGCCGAGAAACCCGTCATCGTGTCGATGGGCTCTTATGCAGCCAGCGGCGGTTACTACATCTCCTGCCCGGCCGATGCCATCGTAGCCGACAAAATGACCCTCACGGGTTCGATCGGCGTATTCGGCATGTTCCTCGATACGCGCGATGCCCTGAAAAACAAGCTGGGCATTACTGTCGATGGCGTAAAGAGCAATGCTGCGGCCGACTTTGCCGGTTCGGAACCGCTGTCGCCCGTCCAGCGTGCCATGATCATGCGCGGCGTGGACCGCGTTTATACGACCTTTACCAACAATGTCGCCGAAGGCCGCAACCTGCCCATCGAGAAGGTCCTCGACATCGCCGGAGGCCGTGTCTGGCTGGGTCAGGATGCTCTGGAAATCGGTCTGATCGACACTTACGGAGGTTTGAAAACGGCGATCGCGCTGGCCGTCGACAAAGCGGAATTGGGTGACAACTACCGGGTGGTCGAAGTGAAGGAGGAGCCGACGGGTTTTGCCGCAATCATCGCTTCGCTGAACGTGAGCGTCCGCGAAGCATTCGCCCGTTCGGAACTGGGCCTGATGATGAAGGAGTACAACGCCGTGCGCGAGGCCCTGAGCCAGCAAGGCGTCCTGATGTACTCGCCTTACAAGGTCGAGTTACGCTAACTTCGACCGACGATACGAAAACAGGCGACCCGGAATAGGTCGCCTGTTTTTATGTAAGTATGCGGGTCACTCTGCCGTAAGGGGCGATGTCCGGAACCGCCGGCGGTAGTCGCTGGGCGTGGTTCCGAGATGGCCGCGGAACAGGTGGTTGAAATTCGAGATGTTGCTGAATCCGCACCGGGAGCCTATTTCCGAAATCGGGAGCTGTGTTTCGATGATAAGCTGCGCTGCACGGTTGATGCGGAAACTGTTGATGTACTCCCACAGGTTCTGGTGCGTGCGGCGCTTGAAGTAGCGGCATACCGACGACGGGGACATGCCTACCGCGCGGCCGATCTCTTCGAGCGTGAGTTTCCGGGGATAATTGTCTTCCACGAACAGGACGATCCGTTGCACCCGGTGGTCCTGATACGACCCGCTGTGGCGTGAACCGATCGGTTCGACCTCTTCGGGTGGTGCTGTGGCAAGGTCGTTGAGGATGTTGAAAAAGAGCGAGACGGCTTCAAAACCGCTGAGCTTGGGCAGTTGCAGCATCCGGTCGAGTACGGAGTCGATTATTTTTTTTGAAAAACGCAGTCCTGCCACGGGGCGCAGCAGCAGGTCGCGGATGGGTATCATGTGATCCAGGGCGAGGAGTTTCCACTCCGGCATGTCGTGGCTGAACATGACCGTCGAGGTTTCGCATGCGGCGTCGGCGTACGCTGCGTCACGCTTGAAACAATGCGGTGTGCCGGGATTGATGAGTACGAGGTCTTTTTCGGTGAAATCTTCGACCACGTTGTCCATAATGCGTTTGCCGCGCACGTGAAGTGTCAGGCAGAGCATGTAATCTTCGTGGTAATGGAGCGGCGGATCGGTCTGCTTGTCGGGCCAATAGTGGGTAACGAATAGATTGTTGCTGCCCACAGGTTTAATATCTGCGAGAATCTGCTTCATAGTCGGGCAAATATAACTAATTTTAAACAGAAACGTCCGATCGGGGAGAATATTTTCCGCTTTACACTATCTTTGCATTATGACAGTTATCAGATTGACAAAAGAATTTTCGTTCGAGGCAGCCCACGCGCTCGAGGGATACGACGGACCGTGCCGCGAGATTCACGGTCATTCCTACCGCCTTTTCGTGACGGTTAAAGGCGTGCCGGCGGACGATGCTGCGAACCCGAAATGCGGCATGGTGCTGGATTTCGGCGTGTTGAAACGGATCGTGAACGAGGAGATCGTTTCGCGTTTCGACCATGCCCTGGTGCTGCGCGATACGGAGTCCGGGGCGGAACTCCGGCGTGTGCTCACGGAGCGCTTCGACAATGTCGTTGCGGTAGGTTACCAGCCGACGTGCGAGAACATGCTGGGCGATTTCGCTGCCCGTATCGCCGCCCGACTGCCCGAAGGCGTTGCGCTCCATTCGCTGCGCCTGCACGAAACCGCAACCTCGTTCGCCGAATGGTTTGCCGAAGACAATATGGATTGAAATAAAAAGGGATTCCCGGTGCTGCGGATTTGTGAAAATGCCCGCAACGGGAGAAGGTGACTCTAATTGACGCAACTTATCTAATATGAAAAAACTCTTTCTGGTCGACGCCTATGCGTTGATTTTCAAGTATTACTATGCTTTTTTGGGCCGTCCCATGCGTAACCGTGCGGGGATGAACACCTCCGTGGTGTTCGGCTTCGTGAAGTTCCTGCGCGACATTCAGAAACGCGAACGGCCCGACCTGCTGGGCGTGGCCTTCGATCCCAAGGGCGGCAGTTTCCGGCGTGACATCTTCCCCGAGTACAAGGCCAACCGGACCGAGACTCCCGAGGACATCCTGCTTTCTGTTCCCTATGTGAAGCGTGTGCTCGAAGCCATGTGCATCCCGATCCTCGAAGTCGCCGGTTACGAGGCCGACGACGTGATCGGGACCCTCTCGCAGNCGAAGAGGTAATAACGGTTTTCGGGCAGCTCGGCGGGTGTAAACCACGCCATGTTTTCAATGATGCCTGCTACCGGGATGTTGACATTTTCGTTGCGGAACATCTCCACACCCCGCACCACGTCGGCAACGGCCACTTGCTGGGGGGTCGAAACGATCACCGAGGCGTCGATTTTCAGTTCGCCGATGATCGACAGGTGTACGTCGCCCGTACCGGGAGGCAGGTCCGCCAGCAGGAAGTCCAGAGTTCCCCACCGGGTTTGGTGAATCATCTGTTTAAGGGCGCTGACCGCCATCGCGCCGCGCCACAGCAACGCATCGGTGGGCTTGATGAAGAACCCGATCGACATCAGGCGGATGTCCATCGATTCGGCCGGGACGATGTGGTCTACCCCGTCTTCCGCCACGGCTTCGGGCACGTAACCCTCCACGCCGAACATCTTGGGCTGCGACGGTCCGTAAATATCCGCGTCGAGTATTCCCACGCGGAAGCCCATGTTCCGCAGGGCGATGGCCAGGTTGGCCGTAACGGTCGACTTGCCTACCCCGCCCTTGCCCGACGCGACGGCGATCACCCGGGCAATGCCGCCCGTGGTGGTCTGCAACTTGGGTTCGGGACGCGGAGCCGCGCCGCCCTCTTTGATGACCACGAGCACTTCCGCACCCGGGAACGCCTCACGCAACAGGGCCTCGGCCTGATTCTTGATCTTCACCGCAAACGGGTCGCGGGCCTTGGCGAAGCGCAGCACGACGGTGACCTTGCCTTCGGCGGATGCCGTATGTTCGATAAATCCGCTCGTGACGATGTCCTGTCCCGTTTCCGGATGGACGACCGATGCAAGCAGTTTTTTGATTCTTTCTTCCATGTCGTATTTCGGTGGTTCGTTTGGACAACGGCAGTACGGACCGGGCGAAAATCCGGATTTATCCGGACTGTGCCGGGGCACGCCTGTCTTTGCCGGTGTTTATCTTCGACAAAGATAACGTATATTTTAGAGAATATATATAGTATATGGATTTATTTTATCGAAAAACGATAAATTTTATTTGTTTTTCGTAAAAAATCGCTATATTTGCGTCATCGCATAAACGAAAGACAACAACAAATTATAACAACTATGAATTTTTTCAAGACTTTTCTGGCAGGGCTTCTCGCGGTCATCGTGGGAACGTTCCTGGTATTTTTCCTGTGGATTTTCATTTTGCTGGGCATAGCCGGTTCGATGGAGAAGAGCGTTACCGTACATCCCGAGTCGATCCTGAAAATCGACTTCTCGGAGATGCTGACCGACGCTCCGTCGTCCGACCCGCTGGCGGGCCTCGACCTGATGACGCTCCAGACCCAGCGGCAGTTGCCGCTCCTGAAGGCGCTCCGCGCCCTCGAAGCTGCCCGTGACGACGACCGTATCAAGGGCATCTACCTGCGGATGAACGGCAACGGCGGCGTTACCGGCTCGGCGATCCTGGAGGAACTCCGCGAAGCGATCGTGGAATTCAAGCAGAGCGGCAAGTTCGTCGTCTCCTACAACGAGGTCTATTCGCAGGGACAGTACTACCTCGCTTCGGCCGCCGATAAGATCTACATGCAGCCCGAAGGCGGCATGCAGTGGTCGGGACTGGCCATGAACCTGATGTTCTACAAGGGTTTGCTGGATAAACTCGACCTCAAGGCCGAAGTGTTCCGCCCCACGGCCTGCAAATACAAGAGCGCCGTAGAACCTTATATCTATAACAAGATGTCCGACGCCAACCGCGAACAGATGCAGAGCCTCGTCAGTTCGATGTGGGGCGTTATCTCCGGAGCCGTCGCCGAGTCGCGCGGAATCGAACTGAAGACGCTGAACGAAATAGCCGACAAACTGGAGGTCGCACTTCCCGAAGACGCCCTCGAAAAGGGACTTGTCGACAGCCTGGTCTACGAAGACCAGATGGACGATATCTTTGCCGAACTGGGTGTCTCTTCCGACTACGATTTCATTACGCTGGGCGACTATGCCGCACAGGTAGGGGCCGACCTGAAAAATATCTCCGCCGATCAGGTGGCTATTGTCTATGCCGACGGACAGATCGTCGACGGCGAGGGCTACGGCAGGGAGATTTACGGCAATACGCTGGCTTCGGAGATCGCCGGCGTGCGTGATAACGAGAAGGTCAAAGCCGTTGTGCTGCGTGTCAACTCCCCCGGCGGAAGCGCATTGGCTTCGGATGTCATCTGGCGTGAAATCGAACTCCTGCGTGCCGAGAAACCCGTCATCGTGTCGATGGGCTCTTATGCAGCCAGCGGCGGTTACTACATCTCCTGCCCGGCCGATGCCATCGTAGCCGACAAAATGACCCTCACGGGTTCGATCGGCGTATTCGGCATGTTCCTCGATACGCGCGATGCCCTGAAAAACAAGCTGGGCATTACTGTCGATGGCGTAAAGAGCAATGCTGCGGCCGACTTTGCCGGTTCGGAACCGCTGTCGCCCGTCCAGCGTGCCATGATCATGCGCGGCGTGGACCGCGTTTATACGACCTTTACCAACAATGTCGCCGAAGGCCGCAACCTGCCCATCGAGAAGGTCCTCGACATCGCCGGAGGCCGTGTCTGGCTGGGTCAGGATGCTCTGGAAATCGGTCTGATCGACACTTACGGAGGTTTGAAAACGGCGATCGCGCTGGCCGTCGACAAAGCGGAATTGGGTGACAACTACCGGGTGGTCGAAGTGAAGGAGGAGCCGACGGGTTTTGCCGCAATCATCGCTTCGCTGAACGTGAGCGTCCGCGAAGCATTCGCCCGTTCGGAACTGGGCCTGATGATGAAGGAGTACAACGCCGTGCGCGAGGCCCTGAGCCAGCAAGGCGTCCTGATGTACTCGCCTTACAAGGTCGAGTTACGCTAACTTCGACCGACGATACGAAAACAGGCGACCCGGAATAGGTCGCCTGTTTTTATGTAAGTATGCGGGTCACTCTGCCGTAAGGGGCGATGTCCGGAACCGCCGGCGGTAGTCGCTGGGCGTGGTTCCGAGATGGCCGCGGAACAGGTGGTTGAAATTCGAGATGTTGCTGAATCCGCACCGGGAGCCTATTTCCGAAATCGGGAGCTGTGTTTCGATGATAAGCTGCGCTGCACGGTTGATGCGGAAACTGTTGATGTACTCCCACAGGTTCTGGTGCGTGCGGCGCTTGAAGTAGCGGCATACCGACGACGGGGACATGCCTACCGCGCGGCCGATCTCTTCGAGCGTGAGTTTCCGGGGATAATTGTCTTCCACGAACAGGACGATCCGTTGCACCCGGTGGTCCTGATACGACCCGCTGTGGCGTGAACCGATCGGTTCGACCTCTTCGGGTGGTGCTGTGGCAAGGTCGTTGAGGATGTTGAAAAAGAGCGAGACGGCTTCAAAACCGCTGAGCTTGGGCAGTTGCAGCATCCGGTCGAGTACGGAGTCGATTATTTTTTTTGAAAAACGCAGTCCTGCCACGGGGCGCAGCAGCAGGTCGCGGATGGGTATCATGTGATCCAGGGCGAGGAGTTTCCACTCCGGCATGTCGTGGCTGAACATGACCGTCGAGGTTTCGCATGCGGCGTCGGCGTACGCTGCGTCACGCTTGAAACAATGCGGTGTGCCGGGATTGATGAGTACGAGGTCTTTTTCGGTGAAATCTTCGACCACGTTGTCCATAATGCGTTTGCCGCGCACGTGAAGTGTCAGGCAGAGCATGTAATCTTCGTGGTAATGGAGCGGCGGATCGGTCTGCTTGTCGGGCCAATAGTGGGTAACGAATAGATTGTTGCTGCCCACAGGTTTAATATCTGCGAGAATCTGCTTCATAGTCGGGCAAATATAACTAATTTTAAACAGAAACGTCCGATCGGGGAGAATATTTTCCGCTTTACACTATCTTTGCATTATGACAGTTATCAGATTGACAAAAGAATTTTCGTTCGAGGCAGCCCACGCGCTCGAGGGATACGACGGACCGTGCCGCGAGATTCACGGTCATTCCTACCGCCTTTTCGTGACGGTTAAAGGCGTGCCGGCGGACGATGCTGCGAACCCGAAATGCGGCATGGTGCTGGATTTCGGCGTGTTGAAACGGATCGTGAACGAGGAGATCGTTTCGCGTTTCGACCATGCCCTGGTGCTGCGCGATACGGAGTCCGGGGCGGAACTCCGGCGTGTGCTCACGGAGCGCTTCGACAATGTCGTTGCGGTAGGTTACCAGCCGACGTGCGAGAACATGCTGGGCGATTTCGCTGCCCGTATCGCCGCCCGACTGCCCGAAGGCGTTGCGCTCCATTCGCTGCGCCTGCACGAAACCGCAACCTCGTTCGCCGAATGGTTTGCCGAAGACAATATGGATTGAAATAAAAAGGGATTCCCGGTGCTGCGGATTTGTGAAAATGCCCGCAACGGGAGAAGGTGACTCTAATTGACGCAACTTATCTAATATGAAAAAACTCTTTCTGGTCGACGCCTATGCGTTGATTTTCAAGTATTACTATGCTTTTTTGGGCCGTCCCATGCGTAACCGTGCGGGGATGAACACCTCCGTGGTGTTCGGCTTCGTGAAGTTCCTGCGCGACATTCAGAAACGCGAACGGCCCGACCTGCTGGGCGTGGCCTTCGATCCCAAGGGCGGCAGTTTCCGGCGTGACATCTTCCCCGAGTACAAGGCCAACCGGACCGAGACTCCCGAGGACATCCTGCTTTCTGTTCCCTATGTGAAGCGTGTGCTCGAAGCCATGTGCATCCCGATCCTCGAAGTCGCCGGTTACGAGGCCGACGACGTGATCGGGACCCTCTCGCAGAAGGGCGTCGAGGCCGGATACGACGTTTATATGGTGACGCCCGATAAGGACTACGGCCAGTTGGTCCGCGACAACTGTCGCATCTACAAGCAGCGCGGCGCCGAAGGGAGTATCGAGATCGTGGGCCGCGATGCGATCCGCGAGAAATACGGCATCGACGATCCGCAGCTCGTGCGCGACATCCTCGCTCTGTGGGGCGATGCTTCGGACAACATTCCCGGTGTGCCGGGCATCGGCGAGAAGAGCGCCTGCAAGCTGGTGCAGGAGTGGGGCACGGTGGAAAACATCCTCGACAACGTCTCGAAAATCAAGGGCAAGCAGGGCGAGAAGATCGCCGAGTGGGCCGACAACCTGCGGCTGGCCAAACGCCTCACGACCATCTGCCTCGATGTCCCGATCCCCTTCCGCGAGGAAGACCTCACGGTCTGCGAGCCCCATATCGACGAATTGCGCGGGGTCTTCGCCGAACTCGATTTCAAAGCTTTTATAAACGATTTGGCAAACCTCGCGCCTGCCGAGGAACTCCCCGAAGGGCCGCGCCAGGAGGCGCAGACCCAGTTGGCGGAGATGGCCCGCGCCAAGTCGGCCGCGGCGAAAAAGGCCGCGCTGGCGGGCCAGGGCAACCTGTTCGGCGACCCGGTCGTGCCGCTTCCGTCGATGCAGGAGGTTCCCGTGGCCGAACTCCAGGCCGAAGCCGAGGCGATGCAGTTCAAAACAGCCCAGAATACCCCCCATGAGTACACGCTGGTGGAGAATGCCGCGCAGTTGCGGGAGGTGATTGCCGAGGTCGGCAAATACCCCGAATTCTGCTTCGACACCGAGACCACGGGCTTCGACATCTTCAACGACCGCATCGTCGGCCTGTCGCTCGCCGTGGAGCCTTTCAAGGCGTGGTACGTGCCTTTCAGGGAGGAGAATATCGCCGAATACACCGAGATCGTGCGGCCGCTGTTCGAAAATGAAACGATCGCCAAGATCGGCCAGAACATCAAGTTCGACCTGATGGTGCTGCGCCGGCTGGGCATCACGATCCGGGGCCGCATGTACGACACGATGATCCTCCACTACCTGCTCGATCCCGAGTCGCGGCACAACATGAACGCCCTCTCGGAAAAATACCTCAATTACAAACCGATTGAGATCGAAACGCTCATCGGCAAGGGCTCGAAACAACTGACGATGGACCTTGTAAACGTCGAGCGCGTCAAGGAGTACGCCGCCGAAGACGCCGACGTGACGCTGCAGCTCAAGCAGGTGCTCTACCCCATGGTCGAAAAAATCGGGCTCCAGCACCTCTATTTCGAGATCGAGGAACCGATGATCGCCGTACTTGCCGACATCGAAATGGCGGGCGTAAGGATCGATTCCGAAGCGCTGGCCGTGTACGCCGTCGAGTTGAACCGCAAACTCGCGGAACTGGAGGCGGTGATCCGCATCGAGGCGGGCGAGCCGAATCTGAATATCAACTCCGCCCGCCAGCTGGGCGAGGTGCTGTTCGGCAAAATGCGTATCGCCGAGAAGCCCAAGATGACCAAAACCAAGCAGTTCTGCACGGACGAGGACTATCTCCAGTCGTTCGCCCACAAACACCGCATCGTCGACCTGATCCTCGAATACCGGGGCGTGAAGAAACTGCTTTCCACCTATGTCGAGGCGCTGCCCCAGCTGGTCAACCGTACCACGGGGCGTATCCACACCTCGTTCAACCAGGCTGTGACCGCCACGGGGCGTCTTTCGTCGACGAATCCCAACCTGCAGAACATCCCCGTCCGCGACGACATGGGCCGCCGCATCCGCAAGGCCTTTATTCCGTCGGACGACGACCACCTGCTGCTCTCTGCCGATTACAGCCAGGTCGAACTGCGCCTGATGGCCCATCTCTCGGGCGACGAGTCGCTGATTGCGGCTTTCGAGCACGGTGAGGACATCCACTCCGCCACGGCTGCCAAACTTTTCAACAAAACGCTCGAAGAGGTGACCTCCGAAGAGCGTCGCCGGGCCAAGACGGCCAATTTCGGCATCATCTACGGTATTTCGGCCTTCGGCCTGAGCCAGCGGCTCGAAATTCCCCGCAAGGAGGCCAAGGACATCATCGACGGCTATTTCGCCTCCTATCCCGGGGTCAAGGAGTATATGGACAACGTGGTCGAGAAGGCCAAGGAGGAAGGGTTCGTATCGACGATTTTCGGCCGCCGCCGTTACCTCAACGACATTTCGTCGCACAATGCTATTGCCCGCGGCCTTGCCGAGCGCAATGCCGTGAACGCCCCGATCCAGGGCTCTGCAGCCGACATTATGAAGATCGCCATGATCAACGTTCACCGCCGGTTCGCCGCCGAGGGCATCCGCTCGCGGGTGATCCTGCAGGTGCACGACGAATTGGTCGTCGACATGCTCCGCTCGGAGCAGGAGCGCGTCACGGCGATCGTCACCGAATGTATGGAATCGGCCGCGCAGCTCAAAGTCCGGCTGATTGCCGATGCAGGAGTCGGAAATAACTGGTTGGAAGCTCATTGATTGTGAATATTTTCGCAATCAATGAGCCGTGCGCATCTATGCTGACAATCCCTCTGAATCTCCCTTTGGGAAGGGAGACTTTTGAGCGTTAAATTTTACAACTATGATCGAATCACCCTATCAACCGTCGCCGGACCGTTATGCGAACGGTATGGTTTACCGGCGTGCCGGGCGCAGCGGCGTGCTCCTGCCGGCCTTTTCGCTGGGTATGTGGCACAATTTCGGCAGCGAGCAGACCTTTTCCAAGGTGCAGCAGATGGCGCACTACGCCTTCGACCGCGGAATCACCCATTTCGACCTTGCCAATAATTACGGACCGGCCTATGGCACGGCCGAAGCGAATTTCGGCCGCCTGATGGAACGGTCGTTCCGCCCCTACCGCGACGAAATGTTCATCGCGACCAAAGCGGGTTACGACATGTGGCCGGGTCCCTACGGCAACTGGGGGTCGCGCAAATACCTTATGGCGAGTCTCGACCAGAGTTTGCGCCGCATGAAACTCGACTATGTGGATGTCTTCTATTCGCACCGCCACGATCCCGAGACCCCGCTCGAAGAGACCCTCCAGGCATTGGTCGACATCGTCCGCCGCGGCAAGGCACTTTACGTCGGATTGTCGCGCTACCCGCTCGAAGCCGCGCGTTTTGCGTTTCGTTACCTTGCCGAGCGTGATGTTCCCTGTCTCGTTTTCCAGGATAAATACAACATTTTCAACCGTCAGCCCGAGACTTCGGGCGTGCTGTCGCTGGCCGCCGCGTCGGGCTCGGGGTTCGTCGCCTTTTCGCCGCTGGCCCAGGGGCTGCTGACGGGGCGTTACCTCGACGGCGTTCCGCAGGATTCGCGCATGGCCGCAGGCCGTTCCTTACAGCGCGACGTGCTGACCGATGCCATGCTCGAACGCCTCCGCGGCCTGAACGACATCGCCTGGCAGCGCGGTCAGACGCTGGCCGAAATGGCGCTGGCGTGGCTCCTGCGCGACAACCGCGTTACGTCGGTGATCATCGGCGCCAGTTCCACGGCGCAGATCGAAGACAACCTGCGGGCCCTGGAGAACGCCTCTTTCTCCGCGGAGGAACTGGCGCGTATCGACGCTCTTTCGCGGGAATAACCAGCTTCCGGAACCGAAAAAAGAGACCCGCTTTCCTCAGAAAGCGGGTCTCTCGTCTATGCGTAGGAATTACTCTTCCGGTTTGAGTCCGATGTAAAAGACATATCCGTAATACGTTCCGTATTTTCGGTAATGCTCCCTCTCCTCTCCCATCAGGCCGGCCATCCTGACGGCGACCGGGCTGTGGCCCTGCTCCTCCAGGAAGCCGGGGATGCGCGCGGCGACCGGATCGAAATAATTGTCCGTCCAGCAGGTTGCGGGCAGGATGAAATGGGCCAGCGGTGCATATCCGGCGTTTTCCAGGATGCGGATTTTTGCCGAGGGGGTGTCGATGTCGGGGAAATTGTCCCGAATGAACGCCGACTCCGGGAGTGTTTTGGCCGAGAGCCACGAGCACTCCGTCACGGCGATCGCGCCGCCGGGTTTGAGCATTCGCCGCCACTCGGTCAGTCCCCTTTCGAAACCGATGTTGTAGATCGAACCTTCGGCCCAGATGATATCCAGTGAATTGTCGGCGAACGGCAGGTCGTCCATTGAGCCGACGATGCCCGTAACCTTGTCACTCAGACCTGCTTTCTGCATCCGTGCGCCGAGTCCGGCGATCATTTCGGGCAGCAGGTCGACGGCCGTGATCGTGCCGTCCAGGTGCCGGGCGAGTACTTCGGTCTGCCGTCCCGTACCGCAGCCGATGTCGGCGATGCGCAGTCCCGTGCGGTTCGTGTCGATAAATTCCAATGCCCGGAGAGTCTGTTCGTCACTGCCGGGACCCTGTCGGTCGATGCCGCAGAAAAAGTTTGCTATGAGGGTGAAATCGAATTCGAAAATCGGTTCTTTGTTTTCTTTGTTCATGTTTTTTTGATTTTGTGCCGTACGTCGACGGCAGGAAATTGTACATAAAAACTCCTCCGGACAGAGTCGTCCGGATGTGCGAAGAAAACGGAATCCATTTTAAGGCATGGATTCCTACGATGCCGAATCCTTTTTAAACATCCAATAGTTTTGGTTTTGCAAAGTTACGCACAAAATTCCGAAATGCCAAAAAACGCTGAGGCGGTGGCGGACGCCCTTGGTGGCGCGGGATAAAATTGAAAGCACCGGACCCTGCAAAAAGGTCCGGCGCTTCCTGTCGAGGCGTCACCCGCGGCGTCAGAAAGAGATACCGACGCGGATTCCGAAGTTATTGATGTTGTTGATCGAGTAGGTCAGCACGTCGCCGCTGTTGGTTGCGTAGCTGTAATAGAGCGCTACATGGAACCCCAGCCGGTAGTCGGGCCTCGGGAAGATC
Source organism: Alistipes montrealensis (assembly GCF_018362775.1). GTDB lineage: Bacteria > Bacteroidota > Bacteroidia > Bacteroidales > Rikenellaceae > Alistipes > Alistipes montrealensis. The sequence goes on along the minus strand of NZ_JAGYXY010000002.1, from coordinate 377,310 downwards.
GACACGCCGATTTCAGGCGAGAGATAGAATCCCCAGGTGTCGGTGTACTGCTTGATGATGTAGTAGTAAGACGACATTTCGGCGTAATTAGCGCCCAGTTTCAGTCCTGCATAGGGCTGGAATACACTGTCGGTAAGCCAGTTGTAGCGACCCGTGACACCGAACGGCAACTGGAACAGCGCGTGTTTCTGGTTGGTGGTCAGAGCCGAGCCGTTGCCCAGGTCGAGCGTCTGGCGCTCAATGGTCTGAAGATTGGTCTGGTAGGAGATAAACGGACCTACGGTGATTGCCGGCGTTACGAAGTAGCCGCCTTCGAAGTTCATGCCCCAGCCCGAAGTCTTGTCGGCGAAATCGGCGCCCAGAGGCACGCCTACCTGCCAGTCGATGTTGATGTACGTGTTGGGGAATACCTGCGCTTTGCCCGGCATGGCTGCGGCGAGCATGAAGACGCAGAAAGCGATGGTTTTGAGGTATTTCGATGTTTTCATAATCGGACGATTTTTTGCTGTTAAACTATTTGGCCAAGTAAGGCGACTGTTCGAACGCCTGCTCGACGGCGGCGATCGTGCGCTGCTGGTTGAGGTCGGCGTCGGAGGTCAGCAGGCCGCCGATAAAGCTGTCCCACACGATGGGCAGTTTCTTGCCGCTCTCCTGGTCGGCCTGAAGATCCAGCATTTCCATCAGCAGCGAACCGGCGGTGTATCCGTAGTAAACGCTGTAAGGATAGTGCCAGCCTACCCAGTCGCCCCAGTAGCCGGGAGCCCAGTAGTAGGGATAGTACCACCACCAGTAAGGATAGTCATAGCCTACGAAGTAGGTCACTTTCTTGACATAGCTGAGTTGGATACCCACGCTGGCAGCATCTTTGTCTTCGGTGCGTGTGTAGCCCGCATCGTCGAGTTTGCCGGCCACCGTGCCGACGATCGCCAGTGCGTCGGCGTCTTTCCAGTATTCGGTTTTGTCGCTGTTCCCGATAATGAGGATGCTGTCGGGGAGGTAGTAAGTGTCGATCGCGGCGAAGTCGGTGCCGGTATCGTGAGCGGTGTAGACCAGATAATCCCTGTGGAGATCCGACGTCGAGGGTTCTTTCTGGCACGAGCAGAACGCAACTACAACGAGTGCGAGTGCAATGTAACGGATTTTTTTGACGTTCATGGTGTTTGAAATTTTTTTGGTTTGCTGTCCTGCATGTCGTTTCAAATTTCGTTCCCCGCGCGAACGTTTGGCGTTCCGAAGCCCGAAACGTGTATAAATGAGCCGTTTTCGGGGCGCGAAAAAACCGGAACACCCCGCAGGGAATCCCGGTTGAACATTGGTGTTTTTGCAGGTCAGAAACCGAACGCCTTGCCGTCGCTGACGCAGATCAGGCCGCGGCCGGCACGGAACGCTTCGGCGATTTCGTCTTCGCCCTTGGCGATTTTGCAGCGTGTCACGTCCGGGTTTTCAACGTTGTTCACGCGCAGGCGGCCTACCTGTTGACGCATCATTATCCCGCCGACGGCGCTCTCTTCGTAAACCAGGAAGAGGTCGCCGACCTTAACGCCCATCTGCGTGCCGCTGTGGATGTACAGTTCGCGGATGCGGCCCTTTTTGTCGGGTGCGCAAAGGTCGAGGATCAGCGTTTCGAACTTGAAGTTGCGGTCGATGTAATACCCCAGCGAACCGCGGATGCGGGTCAATGCCGCCATATCGGCATCGGTGGCCGCCGGAGCCGTGGCCGTCAGGGTATAAGGCTCGTCGGGCAGCCGTTTGCCCAGTTTGAGGTCGAGGCCCGAAATGACGACGCGGAACGTGGCTTTAAAGCCCTGGCGGGGCGGGTTTTTGCTGTCCGTCGGCGGCAGTTGGGCGTGTTCGAATTTGTAATCCACAATCGCCCCGCTGACGAGGTATCGCGCGCCTTCTGCGGCGGCCTGCGGGGCGCGCAGTTCCAGAAAGGCACTCATGTCGGCCGCAGCATTCTCCGGGGTGGTGACGCCGGGTCCGGGAACCGGCCCGGCCGCCGAACGTTCAGCGTCGATGACGTTATGGCGTCCCCGGTCGGCAAAAGCCCCGAGGACATATCCGCGCAGCGTTTCGGCATAAGGAGCCGGAACGGCCCGGTTGTGGAAAAAGAGATCGACGATCACCGTCTCTTTTTCCGGGGCGGGATTTTGCGCCGAAGTATTGCCCGCTGCGAAAACAGCGGCCGCACAGGCAAAAAAGTGAAGAAGTTTCATGGAATGAAGAGTTTCGTTTGCGGGGTAAAGATACTGTTTTTCCGGCATTTCCGCCGATTTCGGGTTCGAAGGGCCCTATTTTTGTCTCCCCGGGAATCATTTTTTGTAAATTATGTTATCTTTGTCTTGAGTCCTACTGCAATAACTGAATTATTATGAGCCGATACGATAACAGCTCCCGGGAGGAGTTGATCCGCCGGATCGAGGAACTTGAACAGCGACTCGGTCCGGAGGACAGGTCGGCAGAACGCTTCCGGGAGCGTTATGCCTGCAAGATTCTCGATTCCATTCCCGATATGCTGACCGTGCTCGACCGGCGGGGACAACTCGTCGAGTTGGTGTCTTCAGACGAAACCAACCATGTCGGCGCTCCGAGCAGTGAGATCGTCGGCCAGAATATCCGGGAGATGCTCTCTCCCGAGGCGTACCATAATGTGCGCAACAACCTTGAAAACGTCTTTGCCACGGGTTACGGCTCTTCGTCGCACCATGACATCACACTCGAAGGCATAACCCATAACTACGAAAACCGCATCTTTCCGCTCGACGGCGAGCATGCGCTCTGTATTTGCCGCGACATTACCGATGCCGAGGTGGCCAAGCACGAGTTGGAGATGGTCAAATACGCGCTGAACAATGTCGACGAGGAGATTTACGCCTGCGACCTCGACGGCACGATGGAGTACGCCAACGAGCAGTACCGCCTGCGCCACAATATTACGGACGAACTCTCCGGCCACAAGGTCTACGAGTTTTGGTCGTTCAAGGGTACGAAGCAGCAGTGGGAGGACCGCCTGCGGAAAATCCGCCGTGACGGGGGATCGCACAAGTATACCGTGCGTTTTAAGGACGGCCAGGGCCGCATCATGGCCTGGGACGTTGTGGCTTATATCATCTACGACCATTTCAAGGAGCGCGAGATCGTCTGGTTCTTCGGCCGCGACGTGACGCTGCGCATCGAACACGAGAACAAGGTCAAGGAGATGAATTCGATCCTCGACAGCATCCTCAACAACATTCCGGTTTATCTTTTCGTGAAGGATCCCGGCAACGATTTCCGCTATCTCTACTGGAACCGGGCTTTCGCCGAATATTCGGGCATTCCGGTCGAGAAGGCGATCGGGCATACCGATTCGGAGATTTTCCCCAATCCGAAGGATGCCGAGCATTTCCGCCGCGACGACCTGGAGTTGCTGCGAACGGGCGAACGGGTGACCTTTGTGGAGGAATACGTCAACACGGCGGGCGAAACGCGCATCGTCAACACCTCGAAATCGCTGGTTCCGGTCGAAAACCGCCTGCCGCTCATCATCGGCGTGTCGTGGGACATCACGGACCTGAAAAATGCCGAACTGGAGATCGTCGAGGCGCGTATCCGCGCCGAGGAGTCCGATAAACTCAAGTCGGCGTTCCTGGCCAACATGAGCCACGAAATCCGTACGCCGCTCAATGCCATCGTAGGCTTCGCCAAACTGATCGGATCGGCCGAGACCGAGGAGGAGAAAGAGCAGTATGCCGAGATCATCGACACCAACTCCGATTTGCTGCTGCAACTGATCAACGACATTCTCGACATCTCGAAGATCGAGGCCGGGACGCTCGAATTCAAGTTCAAACCGATGAACCTCAACGAACTGTGCCGTTCGGAATACGAGGTCCACAAAACGCGTTTGAAACCGGGCGTGGAGCTTGTTTTCGAGGAGAAATACGAGAATGTGCAGATCGTCTGCGACCAGAACCGGCTGGCGCAGGTTATCACCAACCTGGTGAACAATGCCGCGAAGTTCACTGAGAGCGGTTCGATCCGTTTCGGGTTCGATATCTGCGGCGACCATATCGAGTTCTACGTTCAGGACTCGGGCGTGGGTATTCCGCCGGAGAAGGTGCGGACCATTTTCGACCGTTTCGTCAAACTGAACGATTTTGCCTCGGGAACCGGACTCGGGCTGGCTATTTCGAAAATGATCGTCGAGCGGATCGGCGGAACGATCGGCGTCGAATCGGAGGTCGGCAAGGGAACGCGGTTCTGCTTTTCGATTCCGATGGAGCACCGGGACCTTCCGGCGGAGGATGCCGGTGCTGCTCCGGGAGAGAAGGGGGCTTCGGGCCGCTGGACGCTGCTTGTCGGCGAGGATTCCGACCCGAGTTTCCGGCTGATCGAAGCTGTTTTGAGCCGGAGTTTCCGGCTTGTGCGCGCCGTTACGGGGGCTGAGGTCGTGGAGCAGTTCGAACGCGTGCGGCCCGATGCCGTACTGATCGACGTGCGTCTTCCGGTGATGGACGGGCTCGAAGCTACGCGCCGTATCCGGGCTGTGTCGCCGGATGTTCCGATCGTGGCCATGTCGGCCTATTCCTATGCCAACGACGCCGGCCTGGCGAAGGAGGCCGGCTGTAACGACTTCCTGATCAAACCCTTGTCGCAGTACTCGCTCAACAAGGCGCTGAACAGCGTGTTGGTCGACTTGAAAAAAGCATGACCGTTCCGGATAAAAAAATCCGCACACCGTTGAAGTGTGCGGATTTTTCGTGTCCTTTGCCTCCCTCCGGTCTACCGGTAGTGGTGTGAAATTAGGGTCATGAACTCTTCGCGCGTGCGGTGGTCGGAGAGGAAAATACCCGTGAACGCCGATGTCGTGGTGGCCGACTGCTGTTTTTCGATGCCGCGCATCTGCATGCACATGTGGCTGGCTTCGATCACCACGGCTACTCCCATCGGGTTCAGCGCCTCCTGGATACAGTCGCGGATCTGCACCGTCAGCCGTTCCTGCACCTGCAGGCGGCGGGCGAAGCACTCCACTACGCGCGCGATCTTCGAAAGTCCCGTAATATGGCCGTTGGGGATATAGGCTACGTGGGCCTTGCCGTAGAAAGGCAGCATGTGGTGTTCGCACATCGAATAGAGTTCGATGTCCTTCACGAGCACCATCTGTTTGTATTCTTCGCGGAAAGTCGCCGAGCGGATGATTTCCAGCGGATTTTCGTCGTACCCCTTCGTCAGGAACGACATGGCTTTGGCCACGCGCTCGGGGGTTTTCTGCAATCCCTCGCGTGCGGGGTCTTCGCCCAGCAGGCGCAGTATTTCGGTGTAGTGGAGCTTCAGCGCTTCGACGGTCGCCGGGTCGAACCGTTCCTCCTTATCGTAATTTTTCAGTTCCATGGGTGCAAAGATAACGATTTTTATCGGTTCATAATCCAGTCCATGACCTGCGATGTCCGTGCGGCTGAAATTCCGGTTGAGGGACAATGCCCTTCGCCGCGCAGTTCGGCCACGATCGTTTCGATCAGCGGACCCTGGATGTGTTCGGGCTGTTCGATCCGGAAAAACTCCGTGCCTTGCGCCGTCGTCAGTTCGATGGGGCTGAACTCAAAGGTGCTGAACCGGATGATGCCGTTGCGTCCCGTGATGGTGACCGTGTCTTCGGCGGCTTGGGGCGGGGCCGCGAAACACCAGGTCCCGGTCCCCGTGACGCCCGATTCGAAGCGCAGGGTTGCCGTGACGGTGTCGGCCACGTCGTAAAATCCGCCGCGGTTCGTTTTGTATCCTTTGGCGTCGGCGATCTCCCCGAGCAGGAAATCGAGGATGTCAAGCGTATGCGGGGCGAGGTCGTAGAAATAACCCTCCCCGCCGACCTCCCGGCACAGCCGCCACGGACGATTTACCGCATCGCGGTCCTCTGCTCTTTCCGGGCGGAAGTGGCGGATGCCGACCGTCAGCGGTTTGCCGACGGCGCCCCCGTCGAGCAGCTCTTTTACCTTCAGGAAATAAGGCAGCGCCCGGCGGTAATAGGCTACGAAAAGCTTCTGCCCCGCCTTTGCCGCCGCGTCGTTCATCGCTGTGCACTCGGCATGGGTCATCGCCATCGGTTTCTCGACGTAGGCGGGTTTGCCGGCTTCGAGCACCTGCCGGGCCAGCCGGCAGTGCGTGTCGGGCGGAGTCGCTATGTAGACGATGTCCACCTCCGGATCGGCGATCAGTGCCGCTGCGTCGGTGTAGCTTTTCCGTACGCCGTGACGTTGCGCGAAATCGGCGGCTTTTTCCGCATCGCGGCGCATGACGGCCACCAGTGCGGAGTGCTTCGTTTTGTACATCGGCGGGCCGCTCTTGCGTTCGCAGACATTGCCGCAGCCCACGATTCCCCAGTTGACGTTTTCCATAAGGTTATTTTTCAATCGAATGGAGATATGCCGCCAGTTTGCGCACGGCGCGGGCGCGGTGCGAAACGGTGTTTTTCTCCTCGGTGGTCATTTCGGCGAAGGTCTTCGTGTAGCCGTCGGGAACGAACAGCGGGTCGTAACCGAATCCCTCGTGCCCGGCCTCATGGTCGATGATCCGCCCTTCGACAATCCCTTCGAAAAGGTGTTCTTCGTCGCCCAGGAGCAGCGAAATGACCGTACGGAAACGCGCCCGGCGGTTCTGTTCGCCTTCGAGATTTCTCAGCAGCAGGCGGTTGTTGGCCGCAAAGTCGTGCCCGTCGGTGGCGTAGCGCGCCGAATGGACGCCCGGAGCTCCGCCCAGCGCTTCGACCTCGAGGCCCGTGTCGTCGGCGAAACAGTCCAGCCCCGTGCGGCCGCGCAGGTAGTGCGCCTTCTGCGAGGCGTTGCCTTCGAGGGTCTCCTGTTCTTCGGGAATCTCCTCCGTAACGCCGCAGTCGCGGGGTGTCACGAGCGTATAGGCGTCGCCCAGCACGGCCTGTACTTCCGTGAGCTTGTGGGCGTTGTTGGTGGCGAAAAGTATTTTCATCGGTTGCTGTTTTGGACAAAGGTACTATTTTTCTGGGAAACCGGGCGCAAGGCCCGCTTCCCGGGCCGCACGTGCAAATTCGTAGTGTTCGTAGCGGCTGCGGACGCCGCCGTCGCCGAGCACATAGAGATCGTCGCAGATGCCGTCGAGCGGCGTGAGCGAATCCGCCGCGACGAGCAGCGTCCGTCCTTCGGAGCCGAGTTGCAGGATCAACTGCTGCAAGACGAAAACGCTCTCGATGTCGAGTCCCCGGAAAGGCTCGTCGAGCAGCAGAACCTGTTTGCGCCGCATTAGCGCCAGGACCAGCGCCAGCCGTTTTTGTTCTGCCGGGGACATCGCCGCGGCTTCGGCGTCCGGCGTTACGGGCAGCCGCCGTAGAAACGGCGCAGGATCGGCCCCGGGTGTGTAGCGGCGCACGAGGTCGAGGTAATCCCCCGCTGTCAGTCCCGGCCAGAAATGCGGTTCTGCCTCCAGATAAGCCATATCGCGCTGTCGCAGGGGATGTCCGTGGGCGGATATATGTCCCGATTCGGGCTTCAGGAGCCCGTATACGGTCCGAAGCAGCGTGCTGCGTCCCTCGCCCGCGATACCGTGGACGGCGTTTGCGGTGAGGAGCATCGTCACGCCGTCGAGCGGCGTCCGCTCCCCGTCGCGGACCCGGATTGCGTCAATCGTAATCATGGAGGTAACGGTTGAGGTTGCGTTCGGCCCTGAGGGTGTAGCTTACCAGGAGGCAAAGGCTCAGCGGCAGCAGCAGGGGAACCAGGAATCCTGCGACGCCGAGTTTGGCGGCGAGCGGCCGGCGAGCGGCCCTGCGGGGCTCGTAGCAGGCGTATTTGGCCGTGACGAAGTAGAACAAAGCCAATGCCGCCGACGGGACCCATGCTGCGGCCATCCACGCTGTTCCGGGCCATAGAATGAGGTTTAGGACGGCGAAAGGCAGCGACAGCAGGAAATAGTTGCGCCAGGCCGTTAATGTCTTTTGGGCGAGAAACCGCGCCGCCCCCGTTTCGGGCAGCAGCACGAGTTGCAGCGGCTCGTTGCCGGCGTAAAACGTTCCGCACAGCAGGGCCGCCAGGAAAAGCGCCGGGAATCCGGCATAGGGCACACAGGCGCAAACGGCCAGTGCGGCGGCGACTGTCCCGGCAGCGGCCGGATGACGCCGCAGGGTTGCCGTCCACTCGGGCGATCCGCCCAGCAGGCTGATGCGCAACAGCCGCCCGGAGTAGATGTGCCGCTGTTTTCGGGTTGGCATGGTTATCTGACGGCCTCCAGTTTTTCGAGTTTGTCGTCGAGGTCGATCTTGTCGATGATCGTCTTTACGAGTACGTCCATCTCCGACCCCGGGGAGTAGTCCGCCGGGCAGACGTGGCTCACGCGGTTGTCGTGGATCAGCGAGGTCATCTCCTTGCGCGCTCCCTTCTGGTCGGGGTTGTAAACGGCGATCGAGTGTCCGCCGAAGTTCTTTACCAGCCGCATGCAGGGGATGTCCGTGGTTCCGTCGCCGACGTAGATCATGTGCTTGAACGGCACGGGACGCTCGTTTTCGGGAATATAGCGGTTGACCATCTTGCTGTCGAAAACCGATTCCACGCCCTTGTTGATCTTGAACATGAACTGCGTCTTGTTGGTGTAGTTGACCGCCACGGCAGGCCAGTAGGCAATGCCGTCCACGTCGTAGAGGAACGAGCAGGCGTAGATTTTGCGGAATTCGTGGGCGATCTCCGTCCCTTCGATAATCTCTTTCAGGCCCGAGGAGTTGATGTAGTGCAGAATCCGGATTCCCCGCTGTTCGCCGTAGGCGTTGATCCGCGAAAACCACTCCTTCACGCCGTTGAACAGTGTCACGCGGCGTCCCGAATCCTGGAACGCTTCGCGGCGGAGCGACAGGCCTTTGGATTTGGCCTCCTGAATCATCCGGGCCATGTAGGTGAGGACCATGTCGGCGTCCTGTTCTTCGGCGAGCGAGTTGGCTTCGGCCCAGAAGTCCTTGTTGCTTTTGCCGACCGCCGGAATGAAGTCGTACTCCTGCATGTTGCCCGGGGCAAGCGTTCCGTCGAAGTCGTAGATGAGCGCTATGGTGAATCTGAATTCCATTGTTTTCAAAGTTTTTGATTCTCAAAGATAACTTTTTTTCGCTACTTTTGCAAAAACGGCGCACCCCGGTTGCAAGGTCGGGCGGTGCGTGTGTTCTGCCGGGGTGCGGCCTTGTTGAACCGGAGCCCCTTTTTCCGAAATAACGTAAGAAAATACAATCGATTATGGAATTCAAGGAATTAATTGCAAAACGCCGCTCGGTCCGCAAATTCTCGAACCGCACGGTTCCCCGCGAAGTCGTGGACCGCATCCTTCACGAGACTCTCTCGGCTCCTTCGGCGCGCAATACGCGTTCGACGCGCCTCATGGTGGTCGATGATCCTGCGCTGGTGGCCCGCATGGCCGACATGCGCGATTACGGCTCGGCATTTATGAAGGATGCGCCACTGGCGGTCCTCGTGCTGGGTGAAACCTCGGCAAGCGACCTGTGGCGCGAAAATGCCGCGATTTCGGCGACGGTGCTGCAACTGGCCTGTGTCGACGAAGGACTCGCCTCGTGCTGGGTCCATGTCAACGGACGGCCCCGCCGCAAGGACGCTCCCGACGGCGAGAAGGCCGCCGATTACCTGCGCACGTTCCTGCCTGTTCCCGACGGTTGCGAACCTCTCTGCGCCATCGCCCTGGGCTATTCCGATTTCACCCCTGCCCCGCTTCCGCCCGCGGACGACAAAGAGCGGATCATACGGCTCGGATAAACTGAAAAAGGACGCCTGCAAGGCGTCCTTTTCTATATCAGCGTAATGTGTTTTCGCAGGATGTCGAGAACCTGTTTTTTAAGCTGCGGAGCGCTGATCGGCTTGGGCATGTAGCCCGTAAAGCCGTTCTGCATGATCTTCTGTTCGTCGGAAGCGTAGGCGTAGGCCGTTACGGCGACGATCGGGGTTCCGGGGGCGAATTTGCGTATTTCCGCCGCGGCCTCGTAGCCGTTCATCACCGGCATGTTGATGTCCATCAGGATCAGGTGGGGATGCTCCGTGCGGCACAGTTCGACAGCCTCCTGTCCGTTCCAGGCGTGGCGCAGGCGGTAGTCGTGGCGCAGGATCGTTTCGAAAAGGCGGTAGTTGCTTTCGTTGTCTTCGGCGACGAGAACCGTCAGTTTGTCCTTCTCGACCGAGCATGCCGGAGCCTCTTCGCGCGGGACCTCGCTGGGCTTGCCCACGGTGTAAGGGAGCGTGAACCAGAAGGTCGTGCCTTTTCCCTCCTCCGATTCGACGCCGATCTCCCCGCCGAGGTGCTCGACGATGCTCTTGCAGATCGGAAGTCCCAGTCCTGTGCCCTGCTTGAAGGAGTTGAGTTTGACAAAGCGTTCGAAAACAAGTTTTTGGCCCTCGGCCGAAATGCCGCATCCCGTGTCGGTGACGTAGAAGTAGAGTTGGCTGCCCCGGACCTTGTAGCCGAAGCGGATCGACCCCTGGCGGGTGAACTTCGAAGCGTTGGTCAGCAGGTTGATCAACAGTTGCGAAAGCCGGTTGCGGTCGGAGTGGAACTGGCATTCGTCGAGTCCGGGTTCGAAAACCAGGTCGACGCCTTCGGGGACTTTCATCAGGAAGATACTCTCCTTTTCGTGCATCAGATCGTTCAGGTCGAAGTCCGAGAAGTTGAATTCCAGCGTTCCGGCCTCGATCTTCGAGAGGTCGAGTATGTCCCCGATCAGTTGCAAAAGCAGCGTGTTGTTGTTCTCGATGATCGAGATGTACTCTCGTTTCTCCTGTTCCTCTTCGGTTTCGGCGAGGATTCCCGAGAATCCGACGATGGCGTTGAGCGGCGTGCGGATTTCGTGGCTCATGTTGGCCAGGAACGCCGACTTGAGCCGGTTCGACTCTTCGGCGCGGTCGCGGGCCGAGAGGAGCTCCTCCTCCATCTGCTTGCGCGAGGTGATTATCAGCGACGATCCGACGAGGTTCAGCGGGCGTCCCTCTTCGTCGCGCTGGTCCACGACGGCCTGGGCTTCGACCCAGTCCAGATGCCAGTGTCCTCCGGCATCGGAAGCTACACGATACTCTTCGCGCACCTTCTCCTTCCGCCCGGCAATCAGATCGTCGTAGGCGCGGCGTACCCGCTCGCGGTCCTCTTTGTGGATTTTCGCGAAATAACTCCCTTCGGGGACCGACAGTTGTATGTCGGCATCGGGATTGGCCAAAAGCTGCTGGTTGCGCACCGATTTGTTGACATCGCACAGGATCGTGCCGTTCTGCAGGTCCCACTTCCACGGGACGATGTTCGCCACGTCGAGCGCCATCGAGAGTTTGTGGTTGATCGAGTCGAGTTTCTTCTGCGTCTGGTGGAGTGCCGTACCGTCGAGGCAGAAGATGTCGATGTGGTCGGCGACATACGAGCGGTTGATGACGACCTCGTAGAAGGCGTCGCGCGGCTTGAAATAGACGGGATAGGTGATAGTCCGGTTTTCAGTCAGCGCGATGTTGATAAGCCGCAGGAACTCGGTCATCGGGTAGGGAAAAAGTTCGCTGCCCGGTTTGCCGATCACCTTTTCCCGGGCGGTGAAAAGACGCTCGAAATGGGTGTTCACGTCGCAGTAAATCACATCCGCAGGGGTATGGTCCTTGTCGAAGACGACCTTTGCCTGGATGTAGACGATCGGCATGTTGTTGAACAAGTTCGAATAGCGGGCTTGGCTGTCCGATTCGCGCCGGCGGGCCGTATCTACGTTGTGCAGCATGCGGATGCGCCACTGCTGGATGATGCTGAAGGCCAGCAGCAGCAAAACGATCCCGCCGATCGCCCATTTGTACTGTTCGAGCGCTGAAACCGGTTTGTTGTAGAAAAGCGTGTTTGCCGGACAGGTATGGGGCGAAAGGTTTTTGCGTTCGAGGGTCGTATAATCGAACACCGGGCGGGGGTCTTTGGGGGTGTAGAACGGAATGTCGCGCGGCTGATGGCCGGCGAGGACGGCGTCGATGGCCGAAATGATCTGCGTGTTCACCTCTGTATCGTCGTACACATAGCCTCCGACGAGCCCGCCGTCGCGGATGTCTGCGGGCATCAGCGCGAACATCGGGGCCTGCACGCTGGCGATGACGCGGTAGGAGTCGGTGACGGGAACGACGTTGGTCCCGATCTTTTTCGTGAAGTGCCATGACGAGAAGAGAACGCCCGTGCGGCGGTTGTCGATGCGGTTGAGCGAGTCGAGCAGTGCCTCGGTCGACATGCTGTCCGCCGAATAGAAGCGGTAGTCGATGTGCGGGAATTCGCGATGCAGCAAATCGCGCAGGTCGTTGTCGGCCTGCTGGTTGATGTAACGACTGTCTCCGATGAAGATCAGCGAATCCATGCCCGGGATCATCCGGCGCATCAGCTCGACGTTCTCGCGCAGGTAGAACGGTGTCCGGATCAGTGTGATGTTGTCTGCTTCGGCTTTGTCGAGCAGTGGCTTGCGTTCTTCGGGTTGGATTGCCCGGCGTTGTATATATGCACTTTCGGGGGCGATATAGTCGAATTCCGAACAGAAAATAAGCGGTACGCCGGGCCAGGTTTGTTTCACGAAGTCGCGCAGTACGGCAATCGGGGCGCCCAGCAACACCAGCATGCGGGGCGGATTTTTGCCGTATTCCCGCAGCAGGTTGTTCTTGAAGGCTTCGATCTCCCCCATCTCGTTGTTCTTGATTCTCATCAGCAGCGAGTTCATGTTCTCGGTGTATACCTCGAAATTGTCCACATGATCGATATGTGTGACGATGTTGTTGATGATGTTGCGGCTCCAGGGCGACGATTCGGTGTAGGTATTCAATACCAGCATGTAATCGCGCTTGTCGCCCGGAGGGCTGCTCGTCGCTTCGGAAAATGGGTGTGCCAGCAGGCAACTGAAAAGCATGATTCCCGCCAGGACGCGGAGCGGAATGCCGGACGCTTTCTTCAGAAGATTCATGTTTTTGAAATGCAGGTTGCCGGGTTTCCCCGGCCGTGACGCGTTGTATCAAACGACAAAGTCCGGAACGCAACTCCGGACCTTGTCGTGAAAGTGTGATTTTTTATCTGTTCAGTACCGGTTTTATATCTTTGATACGGAGTTGTGTGGTCACCGTACCCCGGTAGTGGTTTTCGACAATCTGGTAACATACGTCGATCGGGCGTCCCGAGCGCACCCATTCGTAGTGCAGGGGCTGCTGGAAGGCGATCGCCTGGATCTTGGTATTGGGTTTCTGCCGCTGCATCAGGTCCATGCGCAGGTGTTCGCACTCCATGCCGACGAGTTTGGCGTCGCCGTGGTTGCTCACGCCGTAGGTCGCGAAGACCGGCGCCGTGTTGCCCGGCCCGAAGGGCTGGAAGCGGTTGAGGTCCTTGCGGAACGTCGGCGTGATGTCGGAGAAGAGCAGTTCGCTGTCGATGTCCACCTGCGGAACGAGCATCTGTGGGTCGATGTTCTCCTCCACGTAGGCATTGAACCGCCGGGTGAACTCCTCGACCCGTTCCGGGCGCATCGTCAGCCCTGCGGCGTACATGTGTCCGCCGAAATTCTCCAGCAGGTCCGAGCAGGATTCGACGGCCTGATACAGGTCGAATCCCGGAACCGAACGCGCCGAGCCGGTCACGAAACCGTTGCTCATCGTCAGCACCACCGTCGGGCGGTAATAGGTTTCGATCAGGCGCGAAGCGACGATCCCCACGATGCCCTTCATCCACCGGGGATTGTAGATCACCGTGCTCTTGAGGGCTTTCATTTCGGGATTGCCTTCGATGTAGTCGTGCGCCTCCTGCGTAACGGAGCGGTCGATCGACTTGCGGTCCTGGTTGTAGGCGTCGATCACGCTGCCGAACTCTTCGGCGATCGACTCGTTACCCTCGATCAGCAGTTCGACGGCGGCGTGCCCGCCCGAAGGCGATGCGTTTTCGTCGTTCTCGTCCATTCGCATGCGGCCCGCGGCGTTGATGCGCGGCCCGATCTTGAAGACGATGTCGTCGATGGTGATGTTGTGTTTGTCCAGTCCGCAGATCTTGATGATCGACAACAGTCCTTTCGACGGCTCGCGGTTGAGGTTCTTCAGGCCGAAATAGGCCAGAATACGGTTCTCGCCCACCAGCGGCACGATGTCCGAGGCGATCGAGACGACCAGCAGGTCCAGCAGGGGCAGGATTTGCTCGAAGGGCATGCGGTTTTTCTGGGCATAGGCCTGCACGAGTTTGAATCCTACGCCGCAGCCCGACAACTCGTCGAACGGATAGGAACAGTCGACCCGCTTGGGGTCCAGAACGGCTACGGCCTTGGGAATCTCCTCGGCCGGGAGGTGGTGGTCGCAGATGATGAAATCCACGCCTTTCGTCTTCGCATAGACAACCTTTTCCGTGGCTTTGATGCCGCAGTCCAGGGCGATGATAAGCCCCACGCCCTTACGGGCGGCAAGGTCGATACCTTTGATCGATATACCGTATCCTTCGGTATACCGGTCGGGGATGTAGAACATCAGGTTTTTGTGCCCGATCTGGCGCAGGAACTTGTAAACCAGCGCAACGGCCGTACAGCCGTCCACGTCGTAGTCGCCGTAAACCATGATTTTCTCATTGTTCGCAACGGCCCGTTCGACCCGCTCGACCGCCTTCTCCATATCCTTCATCAGGAACGGATCATGCAGGTCGGCGAGGCTCGGTTTAAAGAACTTCTCCGCCTTTTCTACGGTGTCTATGCCTCTTTGTACGAGCAGATTGGCCAGTACGGGCGAGATCCGCAGAGCGGCAGCCAGCATGGCCGCCGTCGCGGGGTCGCCCTGTGGCTTCACTACCCAGCGTTTTTCTATAGGCATACGAATTGTTATTTATATATTTTAACATTTAAAATCTCACTTAAAAATTGCACAACCTGCGATTTTACTTCGCTCATTCCGATTTCGCGGCCCGTTTCGGCGGCAATCGACGTGACGCCCCGGTCGGTGAATCCGCAGGGGTTGATGCGCGAGAACCACCTTAGGTCGGTCGTGACGTTCAGGGCGAACCCGTGCATGGTGACATAACGCGACGAACGGACTCCTATTGCGCAAATCTTGCGCGGCCGAGCCTTTCCGGGGTCGATCCAGACTCCCGAAGCCCCGGCGATGCGTCCCGCTGCAATGCCGTATTCCGCGACCGTGCGGATCACGGCTTCTTCCAGTGCTTCGATGTACTCCCTCAGGCCGATCCCGAGCTGTTCGAGGTCGAGAATCGGGTAGCAGACCAACTGCCCCGGGCCGTGGAAGGTGATGTCGCCGCCGCGGTCGATGTGAAAGAACTGTGCGCCCATCCCCTTGAGCGTTTCCCGGGCGATGAGCAGGTTTTCGGCGTGTCCGCTTTTCCCCAGCGTGTAAACCGGCGGATGTTCCACCAGCAGGATCGTCCCTGCGTTGTCTCCGGGGGCGTTTTCAGTGTCCGGGACAAGGCTCGAACCTGCTCCGCCTGCGCGTTTACGGGCCACCCTGGCGTCGAACAACTCCTGCTGCAAGTCCCAGCAGGTTTTGTAGTCCATGCATCCGAGGTCCCGGCAGGAGGCTTTCATCGCTACAAACTTTTTACGCTTTGCAGGGCTTCTTCGGCCATATACGACGAGCGGACCAACGGCGCACTCGCACAATAGCTGAAACCCATTTCAAGCGCCCGGAGTCTGTACCATTCGAATTTTTCGGGAGTGATATACGCCGCTACGGGGTAGTGCTCCAGAGTAGGCCGAAGGTACTGACCGAGTGTTACAATCCGCACGCCTGCGTCGCGCAGGTCATGCAGGGTTTGCAAAACTTCATCATCGCTCTCGCCAAGTCCGACCATCAGTCCGCTTTTCGTTACGACGCCCTGTCCGTTCAGGTAACGCAGGGTCTCCAGGCTCGTGTTGTATTTGGCCCTGGAGCGCACCACGGGGGTCAGTCGCTCGACGGTTTCGATGTTGTGCCCGATGATATCGGGCTTCGACGCGATAACTACGTCCAAGAGGTCGGGTCGTGCGTCGAGATCGGGAATAAGGAGCTCAATTACGGCGTCGTTGTTTTGTGACCGGATGGCCTCCACGGTTGCCGCCCAATGGGCAGCTCCGCCGTCGGGGAGGTCGTCGCGTGTCACGGAGGTTACGACGACATACCTCAGTTTCATCAGTGCGACGCTTTCGGCCACCTTTCGGGGTTCCTCGGCGTCGGGAGCAAGGGGATGTCCCGTTTTGGTTGCGCAGAAACGGCAGCCACGGGTGCAGATGTCGCCCAGAATCATAAATGTCGCTGTTCTCCGGCTCCAGCATTCGGCCTGGTTGGGACACCTGCCGCTGCTGCAAATCGTATGCAAATTGTGTTTTTCGACGATCTGCCGCACTTCGCCCCATTCGGGAGTGCGGTGGAGTCGGATTTTCAGCCATCCGGGTTTTTTCAGTACATCTACCTTGTCATAAAACTTCGGCATTTAAGTTCATTATTTTCCAATTGATGCAAAAATAAGAAAAAAGATTGGATATTCCTTGTGATCGGCCCATTTTCTTCCGCGATGCCCTGCAGGAGTTCGTGACGGGGCATAATCCCCGGTCCGGGGCTATCCCGCAAGAGAAAGAGGTCGGACACCTGCCGGTATCGGACCTCTTCTGGTTAGGTTAGTTAGGTTAATGAGAGTGGGAGAATCCCACGTTTGTTACACAAAGGTAATTGAAATTTACGAAAAACCAAATGTTTTGTAACATTTTTCTAAAACCTAACGCAATTTTGTTTATAGATTATAATTAAAATTTTTAAAATACCCCTGTGTTTATAAGTTTTTGATTAAAGCGCCTCGCGCATTTCCAGGCTCTCGGCCGATTCGCCGATAGTGCTGGGCTGCGGTTCGGGGACCAGAGACGTGAGGTGCTTGTGGCGATAGGTCGCGGGCGTCATCTGGTACTCTTTCTTGAAGAGTTTGATGAAGTGCGATGTGTTGGGGAACGTGCATTCGTTGCCGATTTCGGAGATGGACTTCGAAGTCGAGATCAGCAGCAGACGCGAGTGCATGAGCCGCTGGCGGATGTACCACTTGTGAGGCGGCATCTGGAAGTGGCGGCGGAACTCCTTTTTGAACGAGGTGAGCGAACGGTTGGTGAGTTTCGAGAGTTCTTCGATCGAAATGTCCTTGAAGATGTGGTCGTAGACGATCTGTTCGAAATTCTCCTTGGCGGCATCCACGTTGCTTAACAACTTGCTTTTGATGCAGCAATCCTCGTGTGAGGCGATCAGGTAGATCAACTCGGTCATCTTGATGTTCTCGGCCGTCTCGTCGTGGCGGAAATCCTCGTCGCGCAGGTAGTTGTTGGTATTGACGAAAAAGTTCCGCAGAGAGTTCCATGCGGGCATGGTGACGTGCGAGCGGTTGCGGCAGTTTTCGCACGAATGTTCGTTCGAAATGTTCAGGCCGTAGGTGATGTTCAGGTGCATCAGGATACGCTGGAGGTCATCGGGCGTGTAATAAAAGAGCACCTGCTCGAACGGCTGGCCGCCTTCGGGGAAGTTCTCAATGTAGTGGTGTCCGATGCCCAGGTAGAAAACATCGCCGCGCGAAAGTGTCTGACGCTTATCGCCGTCGTAGATGTACTTCGTTCCGCGGAGGATGTAACCGATTGCGTAACGCGAAAGGGACTGCGACTGGATACCGTTGTGAAGCGACTCGACGTACTTCACGATCATCGGCTGTTGAACCGACGAATTCATTGAATTCTTCATAGTAATTGTAATTTAAGTTTTTCTGAACAAAGCATTGCGTCACTTATGTTCGTTCTCAAATATACAATTTTAACTTTTCAATCTACCATAATTAATAGCATATTTGGACACAAAAGGGCAAATAAGACCTTTTGTGCTATGGTTTGGGCTAAATAGATTATTGTAAGGTTGTGTTGATGACTGCTGAAGCGAGCAATAGCAGGTAAAGCGGAAGGGCGATGGCCCGGTGAATCCGGACAAACATGAAGGGTAATAGAACGGCCGAAGGTACGGCCGTCAGAGCGATTACTCCGGGGGTCGCGGCGGGACCGCACAGCACGGCGGTGACAAGCAGGAGTATACTTATATTAAATATAAAGATAAAGCGCGGTTTGGTTCCGACGGCGTAGATGTCCGAGAGGAAAAACAGCAGGGCCATCAGGTCGAGCATAAAAACGGCGCCCAGCAACACGAGGCTTTCTATCGGTGTCGAGAGGAACAGCGACAACGGCCTTCCCGTGATGAATGTATTCGCCAGGAGTGTGACCGGAGCTGTAAATTCGCCCCCGGCGCCCCAGTTGACGTAGCAGAGTGCGAGGACGGGCAGCAGCAATCCGGCAATGGCGACGGTGACTTCGCGCAGTGTGCGCCGGAAGAGCATGACGGCGAGCGGCAGCAGGATCAGGAGCGGCGTAGCGGCCACACAGACGAGCGGCAGCAGCCCCGTGTAGAACGAGGCGCGGAAGATGGCGTCGAACCCGAATCCGTTGCAGAACGAGCGGCAGAAGTTTTTCAGGGCCAGGGCCAGCAGGGCCGATGCGGTGAAGAGTGTCAGGAAATCGCTGTCACCGGCAAGACCGCAGGCGATGGCCCCGTAAAGAGGAATGGCAAGGCAGGTTCCGACGGTGTAGAGGTTGTAACGTACGGTAAGGCGTCCGACGGACATCCCCGTAAAGAGCATCAGCAGGCCGGCGATCCAACGCGACCAGGCGGGATGCGCCGACTGGAACTGTGCCAGCAGGTCCCCGGGCAAGGTTATGGCGACTACGTCGGAAGCGCTTCGGCCGGCTATATTCCCGGCCAGCGCCGCGGGGGCCGCGTCAGAGCCGCCCGCACCCCACATCGCGACGACGGTGAGTGCGGCGAGGGTCAGAAAGGCCGGAACGAGCGGCTGCCGTGCAATGTCGAATTTCATGTCGGGGCTTTTTTCCTCGGACAAAATTAGTGAAAAAAGCCGGAATAATCCGTAACTTTGTAGAATATGGAAGGTAGTCCCGTAATCTTTGGGCGCAAACGCCGTCCGACTGCTGTCTGTTTTACGCGATTTGTGATACGATGTTAGAAAACCAGTGCCAATACGACCTTTCGGAGGCCGGATGCGACGAAGCCGGGCGCGGATGCCTGGCCGGGCCGGTCTTTGCGGCGGCTGTGATTCTGCCGCCCGATTTCCACGATCCGCTGCTCAACGACTCGAAGCAGATGACCGAGCGCAACCGGGAAAAGCTGCGTGCCGTCATCGAACGCGAGGCTGTCGCATGGGCCGTCGAGGCGGTTTCGGCTGCGCGGATCGACGAAATCAATATCCTGAACGCTTCGTTCGAAGGGATGTCGCTGGCTGTGGCGCGCCTCGACCCGGCTCCGTCGTTCCTGGCTATCGACGGCAACAGGTTCCGCACGCGCCTCGAAATTCCCTATCGCTGCATCGTCAAGGGTGACGGCAAATACGCCGACATTGCCGCGGCTTCGGTTCTCGCCAAAACCCATCGCGACGAATATATGCTGCGCATCGCCGAAGAGTTCCCGCAGTACGGCTGGACGAAAAACAAAGGTTACCCCACGCGCGAACACCGGCTGGCGATCCGGGAGTACGGTCTTACGCCCCACCACCGGCTGACGTTCAACCACGAGATCGACCAGTTGGAACTCCCTTTCTGACGTTTCCGATGGTTGCGGCGCACCTGCCACCGCCCCGAAAATTCCCGAATGAAGCGCTCTCTCCATTCGGGAATTTTTACGCGATGCGCCATCTGTCCTGTACCGGAGGCGGCTGCTTTTCGTTGCGAGCGGACCTGAGGTTATCCGCGCCGAACCGTTTTGCATAGCGCCCTCCTCCCGGCAAAACAAAAAGAGCAGGCTTTCAAGCCTGCTCTTTTTCAACATAATCCCCGGATTAGTATCCCAGCGACTTGGAGGCCGCATAGGAGAGTTTCAGGGCGTTGGCGCGACGCAGCTCCTGCTTAACGTCGGTCACAATACCCATCTTGGTATTTTCGTCGGCCTTGAGGCAGATCGTCATCGAAGCACGGTCGGCTTCGGTGAGCTTATCGCGTTCTGCGGCGACGAAGTCCAGGATATCCCGGGTCGATTTGTACGAGTCGTTCAACTGGATGCGCGGCGCGGTTCCGAACTTTGCCTGCATCGTCATCGACGGGGGACCGATGTGAATGAAACTTACGAGCGATTTCTTCTCGAGTTTCTGCACTTCGGTAGCCTCCGGAAGTTTGTATCTTACCAGCAGTTCCTGATCGCGCATGGTCGTCGAGACCATAAAGAAGAAGAGGATCATGAAGATCACGTCAGGAAGCGATGCGGTCGAGATAGGGGGCAGACCTTTGCTGCCCTTCTTTTTCATTACTGCCATGGCTTACTTCTTTATGTTACGCGGTTCGGCCTCCGAAATCTTCAGAGGTACGGCTTTCGATACTGCATTGCGCTGCTCCTCGGGAAGATCGAGGAATTTTGCGCCGAATTTACGCTGTGCCACCTCGTTACGCACCTCGTTGAATGCGCGCGTGAGTTCGTTCTGCACCATGATATAGGATTGGTAGCCCGTGTCTCGGGTCGTCTGAAGCGAAACGACGCCCTGGCTCTCGGGATATACCCATTTGCTGCCGTCTGCGAGCTCGATCTCTTTGTTCTGCTTCTCGGGCAGGTTCTCGTCGTTCATCGGGTTGGTGATGAACTCCTTGGTCTTGTCCTTGAGCTGGTGAAGATCGAGCGGCTCCTGCTTGCCTGCTGCTCCTGCCATGATGTCTCCCCTACCGTTGATGAACACGAGGAATAGGTTGCGCTCCTTGACCTTGATTTCATCCTGAGGTTGATCCTCGGGAGGCATCGGCGGAAGCATGCGCACCAGACCCGTGTCGGTATTCATGGTAGTGGCGACCAGGAAGAAAATCAGCAGCAGGAAGGCGATGTCGGCCATAGAACCGGCATTGATCTCCTGTATTTTTCTTTTATCTGTTGCCATCGTTTTTTATTCAGTTATTTGAATGCGCCCCAGATTTCGGTTGCAACGGCCGTCAGGAAAGCGGCGATGAACGCAACGTAGGTTACGAGGATGCTCGTTTCGGTAATTACGGTTTCACCGTGGCTGAAGAAACCGTTGTTCTGCAGATCGATGATATTCACCGTATGGCCGGCCGAATAGAAATACGAAACGCCGACGACGACGATGATCAACGCCAGGGACAGAATGGTTCCCTTGATGCCTGCCGGGTTTTGGATCATTCCGAAAACGGCGCAGAAAATAGCCGCAGCGACAGCGAACACGAAGAGGAAATATCCCCACATCAGGTTCACGCTGATCGATGCGTCCGAGCCGCCGGTAGCGATCGCGTAGACCAAAAGGACTACGGTGATAGCCATCAGAACACCCAGCAATATGTTTAAAATCTTTTTCATAATTGCTTTTGACTTTTTAATCTTATCCGCGTCGGATTATTTCTTGTTGTAAGCCGTCAGGATATCCATCAGCGTGATGGACGAGTCCTCCATATCATTCACGAGCGAGTCGATCTTCGAAACGATATAGTTGTAGAACAACTGAAGAATAACCGCAGCGATAAGACCCATAAGGGTGGTCAGAAGGGCGACCTTGATACCGCCTGCAACCAGCGTCGGGCTGATATCACCGGCAGCCTGGATGGCGTCGAACGCCGCGATCATACCGACGACGGTTCCCATAAATCCGAGCATCGGGCTGAGGGCGATGAACAGGCCGATCCACGAAAGGCCCGACTCCATCTGGCCGGTCTGAACCGAACCGTAGGAAACAACGGCTTTTTCGACAGCGTCCAGACCCTGGTCGTAACGGTCGAGACCCTGGTAGTAGATCGAGGCGATCGGACCGCGGGTGTTGCGGCAGACCTCTTTAGCAGCTTCGATGCCGCCGTTCTTGAGCGCCTCCTCGACGGAAGCGATGAGTTTCTTCGAGTTGATCGTCGAGAGCGACAGGTACAGGATACGCTCGATAGCCACTGCCAGACCGATCACCAAGCAGAGGAGCACCGGGAGCATCCACTCCCAACCGCCTTCGAGGAACTTCTGCATCATGACGTGGTGCATGCTGTCGCCTGCAACCTGGGTTTCTGCTACAACCGCTTCGGTTGCGACAGCTGCATCCTGTGCGAACGCACTAACGGTACCCAGTACGGACAGGGCAGCCGACGGAATCAAAAAAAGTTTTTTCATAGTTGTGTTAGATAAATTAAATTTGATTAGTTGATCTTTTTATTGTTGTGTTTTTGGTTTCTTCTTCTTTCCGGTCGCCGCCGAATGCCGTTTTTTTATTTTCAAACGTTGCCGTCCGTTATTTTTTCAATAAAAATAATTATTTTTTTTGTCTTTCGCAGCCTTCGGAGTGTCCTTTTCTGCTCCGGAGCTGCTGCGGAAGGTTATTTCTGCACATATAGCCGAACCCCGGATAATTCACCCCGGATTCGATTAATGGACTGTAAGCCAATAGTTTCGCATGCTTTTTGCCGCCTGACCCACCCATTGCTTCCTGCGGAAAGGGTACATTAGCAGTGCGAAATATAGAAAAAAAAATTGTTACATGCAACGGCTTATGCCGTAAATTCTCCGCGCAGGGGTTTGCGCAGGAGCATGCGTGTCTCGTCGTCCGAAAGCCCCAATCCGAGTACGTACATCAACTTGGTGACGGCGGCTTCGGTAGTCATGTCGTAACCGCACAGGACGCCGGTTTTTTGCAGTTGCAGCCCCGTTTCGTAGAGTTCCATCGAGACGCAGCCCCCGCCGCACTGCGTGATGTTGAGAATGATGATCCCGCGTGCGACGGCTTCCCCGATGACGCGGATGAACCATTCGGAAGTGGGGGCGTTGCCGGCGCCGAAGGTTTCGAGTACCACGGCGCGCAGTCCCGGGGCTGAAAGCATGGCCCGCAGGATCTCTTCGCTGAGTCCCGGAAAGAGTTTGACGAGTTCGATGCCCCCGGATAGTTTCGTGGCGATGCGCAGTTGCGGGGAAGTATCCGCGGGCCGCAGGATCGCCGGGAGGTTGTAGGCGATATTGACCCCTACTTCGGCCAGCGGCGGGTAGTTGTAGGAGCGGAAGGCGCTCAGGGCCTCGGCGCTGCGCTTGGTGGTGCGGTTGGCGCGGAAAAGGCGGTTCTGGAAATAGAGCGATACCTCGGGAACCTCCGGGCGGCCGCCGATGCGGGCCCCGGCGATCTCGATGGCTGTGATAAGGTTCTCTCGCCCGTCGGTACGCAGCACGCCGATCGGAATCTGGCTTCCGGTGAAGACGACCGGTTTGGCGAGGTTTTCCAGCAAAAAACTCAGCGCCGAAGCCGTATAGGACATGGTGTCGGTCCCATGCAGCACGACGAATCCGTCGTAGCGGGCGTAGTTGTCGCGGATCAGGCGGGCGAGGGCCAGCCAGTTCGACGGCTCCACGTTCGAAGAGTCGATCACGGGCGACACCGTGTGTACGTCGATGTCGACGTTAAGGCGTTTCAACGAGGGGAACTCGTCGTAAATGCCGCTGAAGTCGAAGGGGACCAGCGCCCCGGTGGCGGCGTCGGTCTTCATGCCGATGGTTCCGCCCGTGTAAATAATGAGGATCGAAGATCTCATGGTATCAGATTCCTTTGAATATTCGTTTGGCGTTGGCCGTCGTCGCCTCCGCGACCTCCGCCGGTGTGAGTCCTTTGAGTTCGGCGACCTTTTCGCAGACGTAACGCACGTAGGCCGACTCGTTGCGCTCTCCCCGGTGGGGTGCGGGCGTGAGGTAGGGACAGTCGGTTTCCAGCACGATGTCCCGCAGTTCCATTTCGCGCACGACCTCGGCCAGTTTGCTCTTTTTGAAAGTTACCACGCCGCCGATCCCGAAGGCGAAATCACCGTACTCCTTCAGTTTGCGGTAGGTCTCGATTCCGTCCGAAAAGGCGTGGAAGACTCCCCGGACGCCTTGGCCGCGGTATTCGCGCATGATAGCGGCCGTTTCGGGCCATGCGTCGCGCGTATGCACGGCGATCGGCAGCCCGTATTGCAGCGAGAGGTCGATCTGGCGGCGGAACGTTTCGGCCTGTTCGGCCCTGAAATCGCGGCTCCAGTAGAGGTCCAGCCCGATCTCGCCTACGGCGCAGAATCCCTCGATTCCTTCGGGCGGCGTTTGCAGGTAGCGTTCCACCAGGGCGAGTTCCTCCTGCCAGCGGGGATTGTCGTTTACCGAGGTGGGGTGCAGTCCCATCATCGGGATGCACCGCTGCGGATGGCTGCGGCAAAGTCCGAACAGCCGCTCGTGGCTTTCGGAGTCGATGGCCGGGAGCAGCAGTTGCCCGACGCCTTCGGCTGCGGCGCGGGCTAAAGCCTCTTCGCGGTCGTCGTCGAATGCTTCGTCGTAGAGGTGTGAATGCGTATCTGTCAGTATCATAGTTTCATGTATCTGTTTCCGGGCAACTGGCGCACGGCGCCTGCCAGTTCGAGCCCTACGAGCAGCGTCGCCAGTTCGCCGGGATTCAGGCTGCTCAGTTCCCCGAGCGTCTCGACCGACAACGGGTCGTCGGTGCGGAAACACCCCAGCAGTCCGGCCTCGTCGGGCGTCAGTTCCGGAGTCGGGGGCTTTGCCCGCAGCATCGCGGGATTTTCTCCGAGGTCCCACATCAACTCCCGGATCACGTCGTCGGCCGTCAGTACCAACTGTGCTTTGCGGTTGCGTATCAGGTGGTTCGTGCCTGCCGACGCCCGGTCGGTGATGCGTCCCGGCACGGCCATTACCGTCCGGTTGTAGGCGTCGGCGCAGTGGGCCGTGAAGAGCGAGCCGCCGCTGTCGGGAGACTCGGCGACGATGCATCCCGCGCTCAGCCCCGCAATGATGCGGTTACGTGCGAGGTAGAAATTGCCGTTCTGCTTCGACTGCGAGTGCAGTTCCGTGACTAAAGCCCCTCCGCGGGCGAGGATGTCGCGCGCCACGTCCGTATGCTGGGCAGGCGTAACGCCGGGCAGCGGGTTGGCTACCACGGCGACGGTCGGCACTCCGGCTGCAAGCGCCGCACGGTGTGCCGCGATGTCGATCCCGAAAGCCAGGCCGCTTACGACCGAGAGTTCCGGAACCCGCTCTGCTAGCCCTTCTACGAGCCGGTTGCAGACCGTCTGCCCGTAAGGCGTCGCTTCGCGTGTTCCCACGATTGAAATACAACGGGCCGAGAGGGCTTCGGTGTCTCCTTTGATATACAGCACATGAGGGTAATCGGGGATTTCCCGCAGGAGCGCCGGGTATTCCGGGTCGGTCGAGGCAATGGCTGTGATGCCGTTGCGGCGGCAGTAGGCGAGTTCCTTTTCCGCATCAGAAAACCCTTTCCGGTGGACGATCTGCTGTGCCGCTTCGGGCCGCAGCTCCGCTTTGCCGATCAGCTCGTCGGCCGTGGCCGCGAAGATGCTTCGCGCATCGCCGAACTGCTCCAGCAGGTGCACGGCGCCTTTAATGCCGATGCCCGGAGTCATCTGAAGGGCAATATCCTCGATGGTCATACCGCGAAAAAACGTTTAGAACGATGTAAAGGTAGCCATTTTCGGGAAATAACGCAACGCAGGGCGGAATTTCGTAAAGAACCGGTTGCGATTGAAAAAAGGTAAGCCCATGTACGCTTACCTTAAGATTAAAAAGTAAATATTTTTTGGAAAGAGCGCAAAGTTAAGCCGAAGTTTTGCAGATTTTAGAAATGTTTGTATATTTGCACTCCCGATGCACTGAAAAATGAAGCCGTATGCTTTGGATTTGCGGAGCCGATCGATCGGATTCCGGGAATTTTGAAAATTCGGCTCGGTTTAAAAGACAGGGTATTCGGGTAAAAATGGTCTGATGGCCGAGTGGCTAGGCAAAGGTCTGCAAAACCTTGTACAGCGGTTCGAATCCGCTTCAGACCTCGATCTGAACGCGAAAGTCCTTGGAAGTTAATACTTCCGAGGACTTTTTTTGCCAGGGCCCGAAGACGGGCCCGTTTTAGATATGAATAACGGTGGGGCGATTGACCGGTTCGTAGTTTTCGTTCACGATACAACCGTTTACAAAGGTTGTCCGGGGCGTTTCATACACTCCGCATGCTTCGTGGATATGGCCGAATAAGTGGTAATGCGGAGCCGTCTTTTCTACGCGTTTGCGTAAATCTTCACTTCCCATGTTTGCGCCGAATGCCGATTTGTCTAAGATTCCGAATGGCGGGCAATGTGAAATCAACACATCTGTCTGCTCCGGAATCCGGGCGATTTTCTCCGGATAGAGGTCTTCCCAATGGATTTCATCGGACAGGAAGAGCGGCACTCCCCAGATCCGCACACCTCCGATTTCTATGCCGCTGTTGCACAGATAGTGGCAATTTTCAGGCAGACCTTCGATTTCCGCGCCGTCCAGGCAATCGTCGTGATTGCCGGCGATAAAGATTTTATGTCTGTAATCCAACGGGCCGAGCCAACTGATAAAATCGGCAATCTCTTCCTCCGTGCCGTTCCACGACAAATCCCCTGCATGAATCAGCACATCCGCCTGCGGCATATTTTTCATCTCCCGGTGTTTTCCGTGCGTATCGGATAGAAAGGCAATCGTCATTTCGAAGGTGCGTTGGTATATGATCTGAATACTTAGCCGCCCGGCTGTCATAGAGCGAGAGGTTATCTGCAAAGATAGACAAAAAAACAGCGGTGCGGTTATCTGCAACCCTGTTTTGTTTTTGATTTATCCGTTTCCCGGATTTGTCGGGCGGGTTCTGCGCCCGGCCGATTTTTTCCGGTGTAATATGGTGGTCTTTCTCTATTTTGCGTTATTTTTGTTTTTGATAAATATTGGAGTGCAACCAAAAATAAACCTGAATTCTATGAAGAGATCATTCGAAATGCTGCTGCTGGCTTTCGGCATCGCTGCTTTCAGTTGCAGCGCGAACCGGGTCTTCGGTGCGGAAACCGGCGAAAACCGGCTGCCGGAGTGGGCGTTGGGAGGCTTTGTCCGTCCTGCAGGGGCCAATCCCATTATCATGCCCGACCCGCAGGTTCGGTTTTTCTGCCCCATGCGGCAGGACTCGGTCGGATGGATGGAGAGCGATACGTTCAATCCTGCTGCGACCGTCCGCGACGGTAAAATATGCGTGCTCTTCCGTGCCGAGGACAATTCGGCGACGGGCATCGGCAAACGTACTTCGCGCATCGGTCTGGCTGAAAGCAGCGACGGCGTGGCAATGCAATTCCGCCGTGATCCCGTGCTTTTTCCGGCCGAAGATGGACTGAAAGAGTATGAGTGGCCGGGAGGTTGTGAAGACCCGCGTGTCGCCATGGCCGAGGACGGTACTTATGTAATGCTCTATACGGCGTGGAACCGCCGCATTCCGCGGCTCTGCGTAGCGACCTCGTGCGATCTGGTGACCTGGACGAAGCACGGTTATGCCTTCGAAAAGGCCTATAACGGCCGTTTCCGCGACTTGAAATGCAAATCGGCCTCGATCGTGACCAAACTCGACGGCGATAAACTCGTCATCACGCGCGTAAATGGCAAATACCTGATGTACTGGGGTGAGCGGATGATCAACATCGCCACGTCGGACAACCTCGTTGACTGGACGCCCGAAGTGAATGAGCAGGGCGGACTGAAGGGGGTGGTCTTTCCGCGTATCGGCTATTTCGACAGCGACCTGACCGAGTGCGGACCTCCGGCCATCCTGACCGACAAAGGCATCCTGCTGCTTTACAACGGTCGGAACCGCACCGACGACCGCCGCGACATGCGCTATCCGGGCGGCACGTACTCTGCCGGACAGTTATTGTTCGACGCTGCGGACCCGGGTAAGGTCATCGGACGCCTCGACGTGCCCTTTTTCCGCCCCATGGACGATTTCGAAAAGAGCGGTCAGTACAAGGACGGCACGGTCTTCATCGAAGGGCTGGTTTACTATAAATCCAAATGGTATCTCTACTACGGGTGTGCCGATTCGCATGTCGGCGTAGCCGTCTGCGATCCTGCCGCCGGAGCGCCCGGTGACTCCATTCCCGCCGGAAATTCCAAACCTTAAGATGCTTCTCCGGCATTGCTGCTTGCCGCTGACAAAAAACCTCCGCATCGTCGATTCCGGGATGCGGAGGTTTTTTGCGATCGGAGTCGGACCTCCGGTTTCGGTCCGGCGTCCATCAATGCCGTTTGTCCTTTACAGATTTTTGGTGTATAGGTCGTTCATGATGTCGAGAACCTGTTTCCAGGAATCGCCGCCGTCGTTGGTCGATTCGGGACCGGGCGTCGATCGTCCGTCCTCGATGTATTTCTTTACCCGGGCCGCCATCTCGCGGACCTGGCCGGCATATGCGGGATTGTTTATCTGGTTGACCTTCTCTTCGGGGTCGCTGACCATGTCGTAGAGCTGCAACGAAGGCCGGCCTTCGATCCTGTACTCTTCGGCGGAGCCGTTGCCTGCATTGAATATCAGCTTGAACTGCGGCGTTCGGTAGGTGAAATAACCGGCTCCCGACGTTGCGATCAGGTCGGTTCGGGACGTATCGCCCGTGCCGTTCAGTATCGGCCAGAAACTGTAACTGTCTTCGGCTTCGCCGGCGTCCGCCCGGTAGCCGAGCATGTCGGCGAATGTAGCGTAGAGGTCGGTCAGCGACACGAGCGAATTATCTGTCCGGCGGCCGTACCGGTCGCCCCACGACAGGATGAAGGGAATGCGGTGACCGCCTTCCCAGCCGTGGGATTTGTATCCCCTGTAAATATAGGACGGATAGTGGCCTTTCTTGTTTATCTGCCCCATGTTGATGTATCCGGCGCAGCCGTTGTCGGCAGCGAACATCACGATCGTATCGTCGTACTTGCCGATCTCTTTCAGCTTCTGGTTGATCCTGCCGACGATGTCGTCGATCATCATCACCAGGTCGCCGTAATCGCCGATCGCCGATTTTCCTTTGAATTCCGGGCTGGGGAAAAGCGGGATGTGGGGCGCCGTTAGGGCCATGTAGAGAAAAAACGGTTTGTCGGAGTCCTTGTTCTCGTCGAGGTATTCGAGCGTTTTATCCGCCAGGTGCGGCTGCATGCTCTCCGCACTCCAGTCGCTGTGCCCGACGCCGCCCTTGATCTTGTACAATCCTCCGCCGGAGTCTTCGAATACCATATTCGGTTGTTTTTCCGCCATGTCGTTGACAAGGTATAGGTGCGGGGGCCCCGAGGGTGAGGTCAGTCCGTAGAAATAGTCGAACCCCTTGTCGGTGGGGCCGTTGGCTACGCGTTTGGTAAAGTCGATGTCGTCGATCTTCTTTGCCGGCTTGCCGTCCTTGCCGGTCCAGTCCCAGCCCAGGTGCCATTTGCCGATGATTGCCGTCGTATAGTCACAGGCCCTGAACATGTCGGCGATGGTTTTGCGTCCCGGAGCGATCATCGGGGGCGACATGACGCCGAGTACGCCTCCTTTTTTCTCCGAACGCCAGTTGTAGCGTCCCGTGAGGATCGAGTAGCGCGAGGGGGTGGAGAGGGCCGATGAGGCGTGCGCATCGGTGAACGCGATGCCGCGGTTGCACATTTCGTCGAGACAGGGGGTCTCTATCTGTGAGTCGGGATTGAGTCCCCTTACGTCCCCGATTCCCATGTCGTCGGCAAGGATCAGGATGACGTTGGGCCGCGGGTCTTTTCCCGAGGCTCCGTAGCACGAGGCCAGTGCACCCAATATGCATGACGACTTAATCAACATTCCGTTTTTCATAGCGTAGATCGGTTAGCGGGTTGTTTCGGCAGAAAACCGAATAGTCAAAGGTAACGATGTTTTACGGGTTTCCCGGATAATATCCGACCTTAAAAGGCCATTTTCCGACCAAGTCGGTCGTTCGGACACCTCTCCGGCCGGGAAACCTTCCGGCTCGTTTGCGCCTTCGCTGCGCGCATTCGTCGGAATGCGCCCCTCCCTTACTCCGGCAGTCTTCTGTCCGTATGCGCTGTGCCGGCGACTGTATTTCTGAAAATGGCGCGTTGCCGTTTTGCAAACTGAAAAATCCGCTATATTTGTATTCCAAATATAGCGAGGAATGAAATTTGCGTCTATTATTCCGATTTTGTGTGCTGCTCTGGGGTTTGCCGGGTGCACTCCGACTCCGGTTGCCCTCGAACGGGCCGATGCCCTTGTGCGCGAGCATCCCGACAGTGCCATGCAACTGCTGAAGACCATCCGGAAGCCTGCGAGCCTTTCACGCCACGATTATGCGCTCTTTGCGCTGCTCGTGACGCAGGCACGTTGCCAGTTGCACGAAGACCTTACGCAGGACACATTGTCCTATGTCGCAGTCGATTATTTCCGCAATACCACCGATTCGGCCAATGCCTACAAGTCCTATTTCTATGCGGGGCAGGTGGCCCGGGCCATGAGGCGGCCCGAACAGGCCATCACCTGTTACCTGAAAGGTAACGCTTTCCTGGAAACGAGCCGCAATTTCAACCAGCATTACATTTCCAATACGTGGATTGGAGTGCTGAACAGCGAGCAGGGACTCCACGATGCTAAGATCGTCTATTCGAAGCGGGCGTTGCAATATGCCGATTCGCTCGACAATGACCTTTACCGCTGCATTTCGCTGAACGACATTGCCTATGGGTTCGTCGAACTGAAGCAATACGACAGCGCCCGTCATTATACCTTCCGGGCCCTGGATGCCGGCCGTAAGGCGAACTTGGGCGAGGACCTCTCGCCGACCTATACGCTCCTGAGTTATATCGGCTATGCCGAGGGCAACTTCCCGGAGGCTTTGAAATACCGTAATCAGGCCCGGGCTTTGCTGTCGGAGAATGACCGGCGGCAGCCTTCCCAACTGGTCGATAAAGCTCGTATCCATGCCCGTATGGGACATTGCGACTCGGCGTTCCACTGCCTCGCACAAGCCGAAAAAATGGGTATCCCGTCGATCTCCGACCGACAAATACGGGCCGAGGCATATGCCGTCGCGTATGAGCAAATGGGCCGCCTGGATTCGGCGCTCGATTTCCAACGGCAGTATAACTGCCTTCAGGATTCGATTTACGAAGAGGAGCAAAGCGCCCGTATTTTCGAGACCCAGCGGGTTTTTCGTTACGATAAATTCCGCGAGCAGAACCAATTGCTCAAAGAGCAGAAAATCGCCCGCGACAGGTGGATTTACCGCATTATTCTGATTTCCGCAATGTTGCTGTTCGCCGGGTGTGTCGTCCATTTCCGGCGTGACCGCCTCCGGAAACAGCATATTATCTTACAGCAGGACCAGCTCATCCGCCAGCAGGAATACCTGCGGCAGAAGGAGGCCGAGCGGCTCCACGCCGAAACCCGCCTGTCGGAGCTGGACGGGAAGGTCGACCAGTTGAAAACGGTCTTCTTCCGGCAGCTCACCCAGCGGTTCATCCCTGCTTCCGGCAAGGACGTTATCCGTCTGAGCGACGCGGACTGGGAGGTGATCTTCGGACATGCCGATGCGATTTTCGATGGATTTACCCAACGGCTGCGCGAGGCTTACCCGGTCCTCAACGAAGAGGATATCCGCTATTGCTGCATGGTCAAGATGCAGCTTTCCCATTCTGAAATAGCCCGGATTGTCTGCCTGGAGAAGGATTCGGTCAAAAAGCGGATACGCCGCATCCGGCTCGAAAAAATGAAGTCGGGCGAAGGCTATACGCTCGAATCGCTGCTCCATAATTTCTGATTGTCCCCCGGATTGTCCCGGCGTCTTTGTGTATATGTTGTAGAAAATCAGTCTGTTGCACATAGCCCCGAGTCTGCCGATTTGTCCCCCTGCCGATGATGGGGTTTGGCTGTTTTCCCCCTTACCTTTGTCCCCAAACAACCGAATGTTCGATGGGTGACACTCTTTTTATTATCGGAGGTGTTCTTTTTGCGGCCGTTTTTGCCCTTTGGTTCATCTTTACGTCAAACAGCCTGATTGCAAAGCGCAACCGCGTGAAACAATGCCGGAGCGGTATCTGTGTAGCCATGAAGCAGCGCAACGACCTGATCCCGAATCTGGTTGCGGCGGCCCGCACCTATATGGACTATGAAAACCGGACGTTGATGCAGATTACCGAACTGCGTACGCAGGCCGCGTCTGCAACCGACGAACGCAAACAGATCGAAGCCGGCAACCGCCTCTCGGCACTGCTTCCGCAACTGCGGCTCACGGCCGAGAATTACCCCGACCTGAAAGCCGACGGTCAGTTCCTGCAACTGCAGCATGCATTGGAGGAGGTCGAAATGCAGCTTCAGGCCATCCGTCGTACCTATAACGCCGCCGTCGTCGACTACAACAATGCCATCGAAATGTTTCCCTCGTCGTGGGTTGCCGTGTGCCGGAAACACCGGTGCGAGGAGTTGATCGACATTCCTGAAGCCGAACGCGCTGTTCCCGATGTGAAACAACTTTTCAAGTAATAATGTCTGCTCCCGACATGCAATCCCTTCAGGCGGAGCTGATGCTCACGCTGCGGCGCGCCGAACGTAACCGGCGTATTATCCGTTGGACGAAAACGCCTATTTTCCTGGCTGTCGTCCTGTGGCTGATATTCGTGCTGTTCCTGAATTTTGGCGGTCCCTATTTCCTGACCGGAGATCAATACGGTGTCGTCAGTTCCGGGATCATGATCTGGATGTTGCCGGCCATGGCGCTGCTGATTGTCCTTGAATTGGTCTTTGTACGGGCTTACAGCGCTTTTTCCCGACAGGAGCAGGCCGCTGTGTCGCATATCGTGACAACCCTGTTTCCGGGGGCGGAATTCCAGACGCCCGCCCGCAATGTCCCCGATCATATTCTCCGTGGGAGCCTCTTTATGAGCAATTACGCCAAGTCGGGCAATCTGTACGCCTGTACGTTCGCTTCGCTCAGCCTGCCTGCCTGCGGATCGAAACTGACCGTTACCGATCTGGGCCTCGGGCGCAATCTTTCGCAGGGCAATGCCGGGTTGGCAGGGATGTACCGGACGATCGTCCGTCCGCTGTTCGCGTCGCGTGTCGAAAACTCGCTGTACGACTTCCGGGGGATGTTTGCCTGGGCCGAGATGGAACAGCGTGTCCCGGGCAGCATCGTCATCCTGCCCGATCACCTCGAAAACAAGTTGGGCTACCTCGCCCGCTCGATTCAGCGGCTCAAGGAGAGCGACGGCCGCAAACTCGTCCAACTCGAAGACCCCGAATTCGAACGCCTTTTCGCTGTCTATGCATCGGACGAGGTGCTGTGCCGCCGTGTCTTGACGCCGGTCATGATGCGCGACATCACCCGCCTGCAGCAGAAATACGGACGCGACATGATGCTCTCGTTCAATGCCAACCGCTTTTATATCGCTGTGTCGATGCCCGACGGGTTCCTCAGCCTGCGCTCGGGAGCCGCCGGCAACGGCCGTATCGTCGAAGAGATTCAGGCCGACATCGCGGCTACGGAGTCGGTCCTGCGCGAACTGCGGATTGAATAACTGTGTAATTCCCAAACATTTTACCTATGACAGAAAATACCCGGGACCTGGCGCAGACCTTCGAGATCTATTGCGACCGCCATCCCGAAAAGTTCGAAAAACGCACACAGCGCCTTCAGAAGACGCTTTATATGGCAGGAGCTGCGGTGTGTGTACTGCTGATCGTCTTTCCTGCGGTGATTCCGCTCCTTCCGCTCTGGATGATCCGCGTCGCCGCGGTTATCGGGCTGCTGATTTGCGCCGCTTCCGTCTGGCTCGGCTGCGAGGAATATTACAACCGCCAGAGCAACGGCCGCATCCGCCACATCGGGCTCAAGAAATTCGATCGCGTAAATACCTCGGCCGCCGAGGTCCTAGAGGCTTTCCTGCGCCGGGACTTCGATTTCCTTTCCGACGCTGCCGAGACCGAGAACGACCCCCTGCAACTTTATGTCTATGAAGATGCCCTGGGGCATGAATTTTATCTCCAACTGCGTGCCTATGAGTCGCCTTCGGAGTTCAATCCTGTTGCTGAGGTCATGACCGTCTCGGGCAAAGAGTACGACGACTACAAAACCGCGATCAAATCCATTCACCCGATTAAATAAAAAGAAACCACATGGGAAAAATCGAAAAACTCCTGAAAAGTTCCGAAACCGCCAAGCTTCCCGCCGGGAAGCCCTATGCACTTCCGGTCAACAAAATGTTTTACCTGCTCCAAACCGTCGTGGCTTGGGGCGCCTCCGTTGTGCTGCTGTTTTCGGCGCTCGGCTCGATGGGGTCTCAGGCCACGGGCATTGCGGGCAATATGCCGATCTACTACTTCGCTTTGATGGGTGTGATGATCGTCTACGGACTTCTTGCGCTTCGCTGCGCCTTCAGCGGCAAAGTGACTTTCGACGACGAACGGATCACCATGCCGGCTTTCTATCCCTTTATGAAAGAGAAACTGGCGTGGGAGGATGTGAACCGCGCCGAGTTGACGGGCGTGATCACCTACCGTAACTACCTGTCGCTGATTATCCAGAAGATTTTTTCGTCGATCTTCATGAACGTCGAACTGCATGTCACTTACCGCAATGTTCCGGGCGGAGGCAAGGGTAACTTCCCGGTTCTGGACCGCGTCGGTGACAAGGCTGCCGCCCTGCGCATCATCCGCGAGAAGCTGGGCGAGCGCTTTACGGTCTACGAAGGCGAATATTAATCGGATATCATTCACTCACATAACCGGTTTCCGGGCAGCCTTCGTGATCCGCTTTCCCGGCGGGTTCCGGTTGCAGTTCCGGACTTTCAAAAAAGCAGTCCACGGTTATCTGTGGACTGCTTTTTTGTCGGATGTTTCCCTGCCTGCACGGGGACTACGCCTTCGTGCGCATCGTCAGCGAGATCCGGCCCCGGACGGTGTCGATGCCCGTTACCCGCACCTCGACATGCTGCCCCAGGTGTACCACGTCGGCCGGGGAGGCTACGTAGCGGTCGGCCAGTTGCGAGATATGCACCAGCCCGTCCTGCTTGACGCCGATGTCGACGAAGGCTCCGAACGCCGTGATGTTGGTGACGATCCCCGGCAGGAGCATCCCTTCGCTGAGGTCGCCGATCGTGTGTACATTGGGGTCGAACGCGAAAACCTGCAACTGTTCGCGCGGGTCGAGCCCCCGTTTGTCGAGCGCTTCCAGGATGTCCGTCACGGTCGGCAGTCCTACCTCCCCGCTCACGTACCGCTCCGGTTTCAGGTCGCGGCGCAGCGATTTGTCGTTCAGCAGTTTCTCGACCGTCACACCCGCATCGGCCGCCATCCGCTCGACGATGTGGTATGACTCCGGGTGCACGGCGCTGTTGTCCAGCGGGTTCGCTCCTCCCACGACCCGCAGGAATCCGGCCGCCTGTTCGAACGCCTTGGCGCCCAGCCGCGGCACTTTGAGCAGCGATTTGCGGTTCTTGAAATCGCCGTTTGCCGCACGGTAGGCAACGATATTTTCCGCCAGCGCAGGTCCCAGGCCCGATATGTAGGTCAGGATGTGCTTCGAGGCGGTGTTGATGTTGACGCCGACTTTGTTGACACAGCTTTCCACGACCGTCTGGAGCCGCGCCTTGAGTTTCGACTGATCGACGCTGTGCTGGTACTGCCCCACGCCGATCGACTTGGGGTCGATTTTGACCAGTTCCGACAGCGGATCGATCAGACGCCGCCCGATGCTGACGGCTCCCCGCACCGTTACGTCGTAGTCCGGAAACTCTTCGCGCGCCACGGCCGAGGCGGAGTAAACCGATGCTCCGTCCTCACTCACCATGAAAATCTCCACGTCGCCGAGTCCCAGTCCGCGGACCAACTGTTCGGTTTCGCGGCCCGCCGTGCCGTCCCCGATGGCGAACGCTTCGGCCTTGTACTTGGCGGCCAGCGATTTCAGGGTTTCGGCCGCCTCGGCCTGCCGGCCCTGCGGGGGATGGGGATAGATAGTCGTGTTGTGCAGGAGGTTGCCCTGCGAATCGAGTGCGACGACCTTGCATCCGGTGCGGAACCCCGGGTCGATGGCTACGACGCGCTTCTGCCCCAGCGGGGATGAGAGCAGCAGTTGGCGCAGGTTTTCGGCGAAGACCCGGATCGCTTCGTCGTCGGCTTTCGCCTTGGCCGCCGCAAGCTGCTCGGTTTCGATCGAGGGGCGCATCAGGCGTTTGAACGAGTCGGCCACGGCGGTTTCCATCCATTCGCGCGTCGTCGAACCGTTGCGGATAAACTGCCGGCAAAGGCTTTCGGTGCAATACTCCGCATCTATGTCGATCGTGATTTTCAGGATTCCCTCGTCTTCACCGCGCTGCATGGCCAGGAACCGGTGCGATGAGATGCTGCGCAGGGGCGACGTGGCGTCGAAGTAGTCGGAGTATTTCGCTCCTTCGGCCTCCTTGCCCTTGACGAGTTTCGAATGTACGACGCCTTCGCGCGCGAACGTGCGGCGCAGCGTGTTGCGGGCGCGCTCGTCCTCCGACACCCGTTCGGCGACGATGTCGCAGGCCCCGGCGATGGCCTCCCCGGGAGTCGGCACTTCGGCCGAGATGAAACGCCGGGCCTGCTCCGCGACGTTGCGGGCGTTCTGCGCCAGGATGATTTCAGCCAGCGGTTCCAGCCCCCGTTCGCGCGCCACCGTAGCCCGCGTGCGGCGTTTGGGTTTGTAGGGCAGGTAAATGTCCTCCAGTTCTACCGCATCCCAGCACTCCGCGATGCGTTTGCGAAGCTCCGGGGTCAGCCTGCCCAGCCCTTCGATCGTCGTGAGCACGGTCTGCTTGCGGGCCTCGAGTTCGGTGAGGCGGTCCAGCCACTCCTTGACGGCGCCGACCTGCACTTCGTCGAGCGAACCGGTGGCTTCCTTGCGGTAACGGCTGATGAAGGGGATCGTCGCTCCTTCGCGGAGCAGGCGCACGGTTCCCTGCACCTGGGGCAGGGAAATCTGCAATCGTTGGGATATGATTTGTTCGGTCATGTTCGGAAAAGTTCTCCGGCAAAGATAACGCAACCCGGGGGCACTGCCAAATTTATTCGCCCCCCCCCGGCCCGTGCCGGCCGTTCGGCAAAAGCGGCGGATTGAAAACTCAATCCGCCGCTTTTCATACCGGGTAAAATTTCTTAGGCTTCGGCCTTGGAATATTCCGAGAATTCGCACCCGAAACGTTCGACCATCATGTTGTCCATCTCATCGGCCTTGAATGCCAGTTGTACGATGTTTTGCCGGATTTCCTCTTCCGACTCGTCGGTGATGTCCGAGAGGTGGATGCGGTAGGCGATGTAAATCTGGCGCTCCTCGATACCGAGCTTGTAAGGTCCGAAATCTTCGGTCAGCATGTAGTCCAACACCGGTTCCACGTCCTTCTTGGGGAGCAGGTTGATCGGTGAGGTGGAGAAGAGGTAGTTGCCGTCGTAGACGAAGATCCGGATTTCCGAACTGCCCTTGTGGAAGAGCCACGAGTCGTAGCCGTCGCGGGCCAGTATCGGGTTGATCCCCATCTGCTCGATGGCGCTCTCGACGAACGACCCCAGGGGCGACTGCTCGCGCTGGTCGAAGACCCCTTCGGTGAGTTTCTCGCCGCACGAAGGGCAGAATTCCTCTTCCTCTGCGATCAGTTCGTCGCAACTGCCGCACTGCACCTGGAAAATCGTGCGGTCGAACTCTCCGACCGTCTCCAGCAGTTTGCGCAGCGTCTCGACGCGGATACCGAATCCCATGTTGTCGGCCTGCGTGAACTTGCTGACCGTCACGCCCACTACCTCGCCGTTCTCGTTGAGCATCGGGCCTCCCGAGTTGCCGGGGTTCACTGCCGCGTCGGTCTGGATGTAGTATTTGCCGTCCAGGAGCTGCTTGGGCGACGACACCGAACCTTCGGTCACGGTGAAAGGCATGCCGTAGGGATAACCTGCGACGTAAACCTTGCGTCCGATGGCGAGGGACTCGTTTTCGGCGAGGCTGAGTTCCGGCAGCGCCGAGAAATCCCCGTCGACGGCCAGCAGGGCGATGTCGAGTACCGGGTTCACCAATACGACCTTCGCCAGGTAGGGCGTGCG
Organism: Alistipes montrealensis; assembly: GCF_018362775.1. Classification (GTDB taxonomy): domain Bacteria; phylum Bacteroidota; class Bacteroidia; order Bacteroidales; family Rikenellaceae; genus Alistipes; species Alistipes montrealensis. The sequence goes on along the minus strand of NZ_JAGYXY010000002.1, from coordinate 339,420 downwards.
GTCGTTGCTGTGCACGGCGACATGGTGAAACCCTTCGACGACGTGATAGTTGGTTACGAAAAGATTGCAGCTTTTCAGGTAAAAGCAACTGCCCGAGCCTCCGGCGTGCGTCACCTTGAATACCAGTTGGTATATGTTGTTCTGTTCCATTGTTTTGCGCTTTATTAGTCGTTACTCTTTTTTACCCATGGCCTGTTCCATCATCTTCATCTGGAATTCGGTCGCCAGACGCATGTACTCCGCCATGTCGCCCCGCATCATCGCCTCCTGCATCTTGGTCTGCATGTCGGCGACCTGCGACTCCATGGCCGCAGCCATCTGCTGCATCTGTCCGACGGCTCCGGCCATCGCTTCCGCAGCCGCTCCGGTGAGGTTTTCCAGCGATTCGTCGTCGTCGTCCGCGTCGAGCTCGCCCTCCATGATGTTGTCCAGCGCTTCGTACAGAATTTCGGAAGCCTCTTCCACCGGTTTTCCGGCCGAACGGCTCAGGGCGCGCGCCGCAACGGCGTTCAGGTCGTCCTGTACGTCGTTGTAGAAATACATTTCGTAGAATTTGTAGAGCATGCGGACTGCTGCGCGCTCGTAGTTCTCGGCCTGGATGGCTTCGGTGGCCTCCTGGTAAACGTCCTTCATGTTCTCCTGGACGTTGTTGAGCGACGAACGCCGTTTCGTCGAGACGAGCGTGTCGATGAAATAGAGGTTGTCGGCCATCTCTTCACGGGGCATGGCGAGTAGTTTTTCGAGGAAGGCTTTGCCTTTGGCTACCAACTCGGCTACGGGCAGTTCTTTGTCCATGTCGTCGATGGCCTTTTCGAGGTCGTTGGTCAACTGACCCTGCGGGTGTGCGAAGTAGGATATTTTGTAGAGGGCCGTGTCGACGACGTTCCATGCATATCCGTATTTGCGCTCCGTCTCATACTCTTTCACGACATCGAGTGTTTCGCGGCAGGTCTGCTGCACGGCTTCGTAAATGCGCCCGGCTTCCTCTTCCGGATAGGGAGTGATGCGGGGTTCGTAGCAGCGTTTCGCCCCGAACTTGGTGCAGAATTCGTCGTCATAGCGGTCTCCGATGTGGCAAATGTTGCGCAGCACGAAATAGAGCTTGTGGGGATGGCTCTGCGACAGGGCGCATCCGTACTCCATTTTGAGCCGGTCTCCCTGTTTGCGGAACCGGGGCAGCATGAGGCGGTTGATGTTCAGGTCGGCGACCTGCCGGAGCATGGCCACGCGGCCCTTTTCCGGAAGCTGGAGAAAGTCGGCCTCGATCAGCACCCGTCTGTCGCGGACGGTGATGTTTACCAGGATCGAACCGTGGGGAATGTGGAATTCCGTGCCGTCGGTGTTTCCGTATTTCGTACGGAATTCCGGATTGAGGTGGTCGAGCAGCAGGTGCAGCGCTTCGAGGTGCTTGCCCTCGTTGTAGCGGTCGACGCTCTGCTCGTAGGTCTCGACATTGACTTTGCTCTGGGTGGAGCTCAGTATGGGAGCTGTGTAAGCGGGTGTGATTTTCATGATATGGTGTTTGATGCTCTATTGATAATGGTCGTTCTGCCGGGTTTGGCCGTAGCCCGGGTTTTGTAATGATTGACCGCCGGACTCCGTTTCCTTACCTTGTTAAGGTCCGGATTGTTCCGGATCAACAAATATAACAAAATATCGGTCTTTGAGGAACTTCCGGACGACTTTTTTGCAAAAAAACAACGCCCGCATAAGCATTTTCGTCCCTACGAGAGGCAAATCCTGCGTATTTGCTCTTCGATGTCCGACGATTTGTCGATCCGGTCGTTGCGCAGCCGTGCCCGGTAGGTGTAAATCGTCGAGAGCGTGCTGTTGAGAAACAGGGCTATCTGCGCCGAGTCCGAGACGCCCAGCCGGACCAGCGCCAGGTAACGCAGTTCGGTCGAAAGCTGTCTGCTCCGCTTGGGCATGAAGCGCTCGGGATCGAGGAGCAGGGTGCGTACCTGCTCGATGAAGTCGGGGAACAGCCCGAGGAAAGTCTCGTCGAAGAGGCGCAGGAAATTGCGGTGCTCGGTCTGTATCAACTCCTGTGAGCGCAGCGTGATCAGTGTTTGCTCGGCATTTTCGGTTTTGAGCAGTTTGATGATTCCCATGCGGTAGGTATCGAGGCGTTGGATGTACGAACTGCAAAGCTGCATGTACTGGCTCACGTATTCCGATTTGATCTTGTTGGCGTCGTTGAGCTGGTCGTTGGTGCGTACCAGTTCGTTGTTGGTGGCGTTGAGCCGTTGGTTGATGTCGGTCAACTGGCGGTTGATTTCGAAATAGCTGTCTTTGAGCCGCTCGATTTCGCGTTTGCGCCGCAGGGTGTGGATCGCCTGCCAGAGAATGATGATCAGCAGCACCGAGAGCGATATGGCCGTGAAGAGCGTCAGCAGCAGTTTGCTGTGCATCGATTTGTCGAACGACCGGGTGATCATGTCCAGCGATTCGGCGTATTGCCCCATTCGCAGGCGGTAGTTGCTGACCGTCAGGTCATTCAGCGTGCGTTTGATGTAGGCGTTCGCCAGCCGTATCTCCCCGGTTTCGTAGAGTATCTGCGCCAGCCGGTAGAGCGACATATGGGCGCGCGTCGAGGCTGAGAGTTCGTAGATCGAGGCGCGCGCGGCCCACAGCATGCCCTGCCGGTTGTCGCCCATGTCGGTATAGTTGCGTGCGATCTGATAGATGATGTTGCCTTTCTGGAATATATCGAGGCTGTCGATGTCGTCTCTGATGAGCCCTTCGAGTTTTTCCAGCGCTTCCCGGTTGCGTCCTTCGAGGCGCAGCAGTTCGGCTTCGAAATTCTTTTTCTGGTAGGCGATGCGCGGTCCCGAAGCGCGGTTGAGATAGGCTTTAAGGTAGTATTTGAGCGAGTCGTCGTAGCGGCGCTGCACCTCGGGGAAAACGCTGAAACGCTTCGATTCGCGGAATACCGTGGCCCGGGTGCGGTAGTAGAGCGTCAGGTCGACCTCCCGGCTGTTCGTGGTGTCGACGCCTCGCAGCACGCGGTTGGCCTCCGCGAGTTCGACGTTGCCGATCAGGACGATGGCCGTACGGACCTTGGCGTCGTTGATCAGCCGTTTGTCGCCCAACTGCTCGGCCAGCGCGCGGGCCTGCATGCAGTAGTAGGCCGACGAGTCGAGCTGGAAGTGGCTGTAATGGCCCGCCAGGGTGATGTAGGCCCAGGTCCGTGTCCTGTCGCTGCGGGTGGTGTCGGCAATGTATTGGTATTTGCGGATGATGTTGTGGCGGCGGCCCACGTAAACCGCTTCGTTCCGGATTACGTCGTTCAGTTCATGGATCGCCGCGTCGATCTCGCGGTCGAGGTCGTCGTGGCAGCCGGTCGTCAGGAGGGCCGTGACGGCAAACAGCAGGCAGCGGAGGTTTCGGTTCATGGTAAATGGCGTGTTTCGGTCAGACAAGATAGTAAAATTCGGTTTCAAAAAAACGTTTCGGAGGGTTTTTGGACCGTTGCGGGATTGTTGAAAGGTTTGATAAAACAAACCCGATTTATTCTCGAGGTATTGATATTCATTTGATTGCGTTTTTGATGGGTTTGATTTTTCCGGGCCTCCTGCGGGGGCTGTCTATTTATGGGTACATTTGCCATACCGACAAACCCGTTGCCAGGCGGCAACACGCAAACCCAACCAAAAATGAACCGAATCTTGAATTGCCTTTCATCGGCCGCGCTTGCATTGATGCTTTTTGCAGGCTGTTCGTCCGAATCTTCGCCGGAGAATCCGTCGCCTCCTCCCGCCGGGGCGGGGGATGTCTGCGGATATGTCCGCTGCAACGGCCAGGGCATCGCCGGAGTCGTGGTTTCCGACGGCGTGAACGTCGTGAAAACCGATGCCGCAGGTTATTATTCCTTTGCGAGCGACCTCGCTTCGGCCGACTTCGTGCGGATTTCCGTGCCTTCGGGCTACGAGACGGCCCGCGACGGAATCCTTTCATCTTTTTATGCCCCTATCGACCCCGCCGCCACGGGCATGCAGCGCTTCGACTTCGACCTGATGGCCGTGGACAATACCCGCCACCTGCTGCTGGTCATGGCCGACATGCACATTTCGGGGCGCAAGCCGGGCTATCCCGACGATGCCGGAACGGTCGTCGCCGAACTCGATGCCAAACAGTGCCGGGATCGTTTCATTCCCTGCCTGGCCTCCTATGCCGCCTCGGCCCCCGAGGGCTACCGTGTCTACGGATTGAATCTGGGCGACATGACCCATTCGGAGTACTGGTATTCGAAAAACTACTCCTTTCCGCAGTATATCGAGTCGATGAAGGGGATCGACTTCCCCGTTTTCCACGTCATCGGCAACCACGACTACTGCCACAAAGTTGCCGACGATACGGCCGATGCGCAGTATAAAGCGGCGCTGGGCCCCACCTATTATTCGTTCAACCTGGGAAGCATCCATTACGTCGTGCTCGACGACATGGTCTACAAAGGTTCGAACGCCTACTCCACGCGCATCGACGACTGGCAGATGGAGTGGCTCCGCAAGGACCTCGCGGCGATGGACCCGGCCCTCCGCGACGTGGTCGTCGCGATGCACGTTCCTACTGTCAACAGCCTCCAGACAGACGGCTCCTATAAAAAGGCCCTCGAAAATTTCGACGAGTTCTATGCGCTCTTTGCCGGCTATAACCTCACGGTGATGAGCGGACACTGGCATCATGCCCATTCGGTCCGCATCGGCGACAAGGCTGTGGAATACATCCTTCCGGCCGTGTGCGGCACATGGTGGTACAAACTCCTTTGCAACGACGGGACCCCGGCGGCTTTTGCCGCCTACACCGTCAACGGAGCTTCCATGAGCCACCGCATCGTGCCGTTCGGGGAGGAGTATGCCGCGGAACGCTACCGCGTTTACAACAAGGGAGTTACGACCAATACCGGGACCGTCGCTCCCGGCGCATCGTCGGACCCTGCCGGAGGTTCGCCCGCTATTTTGGTCAATCTCTGGGAAATGCGCCCCGACTGGACCTTCACCTGCTACGAGAACGGCGTGCAGACTTCGGGCCGGCTGACGCGCGTGGCGCGCTACGACCCCATCCACCGCGACTTCTGCAACCGGGAGTTGATCGGATGGGTGAAGTATTCGTGGTGCGCGACGGTCCGTACGGCCGACCACTGGCTGCAATACGTCCCGGCCGATCCTGCGGCTGCCGTCCGCATCACGGTTACCAACCAGAAAGGATCGTTGCTGCACGTCATCGACACGAAGATCGAATAATCCGAATCCATACCACTTTTATATGATGAAAAACAGAAAATTTCTGCTCTTCCTGGCCGTTGCCGTGTTGTTCGCGGCGCCGGCCCGAAGCGCCGGACTGCCGGCCATTCCCGATAAATCGGGGGTTACGGTCAAAGGTTATGTCGCGTGCGAAGGCCGCGGCATCGAGGGGGTCGTCGTCTCCGACGGCTTCAATGTCACGAAAACCGATGCCGAAGGCCGCTACTGGCTCAAAACCAAACTCTCGCGCTCCGAGTTCGTGATGATCTCCACGCCGCGCGGCTACGACCCGGAGGTCTATTCCGGATTCCTGCCCAAATTCTTTTACGCCCTCGACAAGACGGCGGATAAAAAGAGCGTCCAGCAGTTCGACTTCCACCTCACACGCGCCGCCAACGACGACTACACGCTGCTCGTCGTGGCCGACGAACACGTCTCGGGCCGTGTGATCGACATTCCGCCCGGCAGCGGCAACGTCATCGCCCCGGTCGATTCGGTCCAGTTCCGCGACGACTTTATGCCCCGGCTGGTCGGGTATGCCGACAGCGTGATGCAGCGCATGCCGGTCTACGGGCTCAACCTGGGCGACATGACCCACTCGGAATACTGGTTCCGCAACAAGACGGGCATGCCCGAGTACCTGCGGCTCGCTAAAGACACCCCCTTCCTGATGTACCACGTCATCGGCAACCACGACCATTGCCACAAGTACGAAACCGATTACGAGGCCGAAGCCGAATACCGCAAGTATTTCGGTCCGACCTACTACTCGTTCAACCTCGGCAAGGTCCACTACGTCGTGCTCGACGACATGCTCTACCACGGCCGCAACAAGTACGACAAGATCATCGCCCCGGAACAGTTGGCGTGGCTCTACAAGGACCTCAAGGCGCTCGACCCCTCGATCCGCCGGCTCGTCGTGGCCTGCCACGTGCCCCTGGTGGCCAACAACGGCGCCTGGGACGATATCTGGTATAACCTCAAGAACAAGGACGAACTGTTCGTGCTGTTACAGGACTACGACGTTACCATTATGACCGGCGACTGGCACACCGAAGGCACGACGCGCGTCAGCGACCGCATGGTGGAGTACGTCCATCCGGCCATTACGGGCAACTGGTGGTATCGGCAGGGCATCTGCTGCAACGGCTATCCCGCCGCTTTCACCGAGTATGTTTTCCGGGGCGACCGCCTCGAAAGCCGGTCGCTCGTCGACTGGGCCGACGGCAACAGCAAGCGGCAGTTCCGGGTTTACAACAAAGGCGTGACCTCGAACACCGGGATTGCGAGCTCCTCAGCGCTCGACCCTGCGGGCGGCGCACCGTCGGTGCTGGTTTTCTTCTGGGGGATCGCTCCCAACTGGACGTTCGTCTGCAAAGAGAACGGCGAGCAGACCTATGGCCGCGGCCGGCTGGTTCAGCGCTACGACCTTGCGGCCCGTTCGCTGGTCGAGGAGGGCATCATCCCCTACGAGCGTTATACCTGGCTCAAGCAGAAGCCTGTGCGCCTCTACCTCTACACCCCGAAGGACCCCGACGCCGAGATCGAAATCGTGGGTACGGACCACATCCTGAACCGCGATTTCCGGGTGGTCACACGGATCGAAAAATAACCGAAGTCCCCTAATACTACCTAATATGAGAAAATTCTACAAAATGATCGGAGCGCTGCTTGTGCTGGTATCGGTCACCCTCTCTTCGCTGACGGCCCAGACGGCCGCCGGAGTGAAGGGCGTCGTGACCGACAGCGACAGCGGCAGGCCGCTTGCCGGCGTGAGTGTAAAACTCTCCGGCGCGGCTACGGCAACCACGACCGACGCAAAGGGCGCTTACACCATCCGGGTGTCCTCCGCCGAGGCCGTACTCGAATTCTCCCTGGAGGGATACGTCGCCCGGAAGGTCCCCACCGAAGGCCGGACGCAGGTCGACGTGGCATTGAAACCCGCGTCCCAAACCCGGGAACCGGGCGTGGTGAAAGGCGTCGTGACCGACAGCGACACCGGCGGCCCGCTGGCCGGCGTGACGGTCGTGCTCTCGGGTTCGACGCGCGGAACCACGACCGACGCAAAGGGAGCCTACACCCTTAGGACACAGTCCGCCGAGTCGGTGCTCGACTTCTCCTACCTGGGCTACGTTCCCCAGAAAATCCGCGTCGGCAACCGTTCGCAGATTGATGTCGGGCTGGTGGCTGACAACAAGGACATCGACGAAGTGGTCGTGATCGGTTACAGCGAGGTGAAGAAAACCGACCTCACGGGTTCGGTGACCAACGTCAAGATGGGCGACATCAAGGACATTCCGGTGGTCTCGGTGGACCAGGCGTTGCAGGGCCGTGTGGCCGGCGCCGACATCATGTCTACGTCGGGCGACCCGACCGCCTCGACCTCGATCCGCATCCGCGGTACGCGCTCGATCACCGCGTCGAACGAGCCGCTGATCGTGGTCGACGGCATCATCGACGCCGTGCACGACCTGAGCGACATCAATTCGGCCGACATCGAGTCGATCTCGGTGCTGAAGGACGCTTCGTCGACGGCCATCTACGGCGCACGCGGGTCGAACGGCGTAATCATCGTTACTACGAAGAAGGGCAATCCCACGGTGAGCAAACCGTGGATCACGCTCAAGGCCGATATGGGCTTTTCGCAGCTTCCGCGCAACCTCGACGTGATGAACGCCACGGAGTTCGCCCTCTACCGCAACGACGTGACCTATTTCAACTGGCAGATGGGCAACCGTCCGGTCCAGGACTACACCTACAACGACCCCTATTCGCTGGGCCGGGGAACCAACTGGATCGACGAGATCACCCGTACGGCTCCCTACCAGAACTACAACCTCTCGGTGTCGGGCCGCTCGAAGACGAGCAGCTACTTCGTGTCGCTGGGTTACAGCGACATCCAGGGTATCGTCGACGACAGCGGTTTCCAGCGCACGACGGCCCGCGTCAACGTCTCGCACGAATTCGCCAAGTGGTTCACGGCGGGCGTCAACTCGTCGATCTCCTACCGCGACGAGGCCAACAACAAGGCCAACATCGGCGGCTCGTCGGTGTGGAACGCCGCGACTTACCTGGCGCCCATCCTGGGTCCCGAGGATACCTACAACCCCTTCTACGGTTCGGGCCAGACGATCAACAACCCGCGTTTCACGATCGACCTGAACGAGAACACGCTCGAGCGATTCGCCTCGACCAACACCCTCTATGTGGACATCAAACCCGTCGAGGGGCTGAAGATCAGCAGCAAGTTCACCTACTACCTCTACCAGCGGCACGACTACCGCTTCTACCCGAGCACGCTGCCCGTTAAGAACGAGGGCGAGGGCGGCGAGGGCTACCGCGCCGAGTACGACACGCGCACGCTCTCGACCGAGAACACCGCGACCTACGCCTACACCTCGAAAACGGGCCACCAGTTCGACGTGATGGGCGGCTTCACGGGCTCGAAATCGCGCCTCAACGGCATGGAACTCACCGCCAAGGGGCTGATCGTCGACGACAACAAGTGGAACAACATGAACGGCATCTACGACAAGGAGAACTACACGTGCACCTCCTATACCAACTATGTTACGAAGATGTCGGTGCTGGCCCGCGTGAACTACAACTACAAGAAACGCTACTACCTGACGCTGACCGGCCGTTACGACGGATCGTCGAACTTCGCCGCCAACCACAAGTGGGGCTTCTTCCCGTCGGCAGCCGTCAAGTGGAACATCTCCAACGAGTTTTTCATGCGCCGCGTGCGCTGGGTCGAGGAGCTGTCACTGCGCCTGAGCGCCGGACGCACCGGCAACGACGCCATCAAGCCCTACCGTTCGATCGAGGCCTACACCTCGACCTCGGGCGGCTACCTGCTGGGCGGCTCGCAGTCGACGGCGTACTACCCGGTGCGCGTGGCGAGCGACAACCTGACGTGGGAGACCACCGACCTCTACAACGCCGCCATCGACGCTTCGCTGTTCAAGAAGCGCCTGAACATCACCTTCGAAGGCTACATTTCGAAGACCCGCGACCTGCTGCTGTCGGTCCAGAAAGCCGCGCAGTCGGGCTATACGAGCCACTTCGAGAACATCGGACGCACGTCGAACAAGGGCCTCGAGCTGACCCTCGAGACGCGCAACATCGTTAAGCCCAAATTCTCGTGGTCGACGTCGCTCACGCTCTCGCACAACAAGCAGATGGTCGAGGACATCGGTACGGAGGATTTCGTCAGCGCCATGAACAGCCCCGGCAACAGCCAGTACATGATGTACGGCTATGTCAAGGGCCGCCCGCTCAACGCCCTGTGGGGCTTCAAGTACGGCGGCGTGTGGCACAACCAGGAGGAGATCGAACGCAACAAGGTGACCCACACCTATGTTTCGGCCACGACCGCGATCAACCCCGGCCTGCCGCGCTACGTCGACACCAACAACGACGGCTCGCTGGACCAGAAGGACCTGGTCTACCTGGGCAACGCCGACCCCACGATCTACGGAGGTCTGCAGAACACGTTCAACATCGGGCAGTTGAAGGTCGGCGTCTACTTCGCCTATTCGCTCGGCGGCAAAATCTACAACTACTCGGAGCTCTACATGGCGGGAACCTACTCCACGAACCAGTACCGCTATATGGCCAACTCGTGGCATCCGGTGCGCAACCCCGACTCCGACCTGCCCCGCGCGGGCGGCGTGCAGGTGCATGTCCCGAGCGACCTGCAGGTGCACGATGCATCGTACCTGCGCCTGAAAAACGTCTCGGTGGCCTATACGTTCGACCTGCGCAAGCGGGTGAAGTGGCTGCGCGACATCACGCTGAGCGTCAGCGGCGAAAACCTCTACCTGTGGTCGAAGTACAACGGTTTCGACCCCGACGTTTCGACTTCGAGCGAAAGCTCGACGCTGCGCCGCGTCGATATGGGCGCCTATCCGCGGGCGCGCACGGTGATTTTCAGTGTTCAAATCCGCTACTAATCAAAAAACGACTACGATTATGAAATCGATAAAACTGGTTTTGCTGACGGCGGTGGCGGCGCTCACGGGAGCCTGCTCGCTTCAGGAAACGCCCGAGTTCTTCGTCAACCGGAGCAACTTCTACCGCAACAAGTCGGAGTGTATCGCCGGTCTGAACAGTTGCTACATTCCGCTCAAGACGATCTATAACTTCAACTTCGGCGTGATGACCGAGGGGGTCACCGACCTGCTGTTCCACAACTCGCCGACGGTCTACGATTCGCGTCTCGAAATCTCGCCTGCGCTGCCCGGTTACGGAGCTACGGTGTGGACGCAGGGCTACAAGGCCGTGATGTACTGCAACGCTGCCATCGAGGGCATCAAGAATGCCACCGTGAGCGAGGATGATCGCCAAAAGCTGCTGGCCGAGGGCATGATCCTTCGGGCGATGTATTATTACCTGCTCACGTCGGTCTTCGGCGACGTGCCCTTCTACACGATCGACGTGAATACCGAGGAGCTGCTCAACCAGGCAGCCCGGCTGCCGCGCATGTCGGCCGTCGAGACCCGCAATTACCTGATCGAAGAGTTGATGGATAACGTCCCGAGCCTCGACCAGGTGCGTTCGTCGGAGGTTGCCGACAACCGCATGGGTGCGGCCGTGGGGTGGATGCTCGCCGCCAAGATGGCGATGTGGAACAAGCAGTGGGACACGGCGCTCGAAGCGCTCGCAGAACTGGAGAAGATTTACGGCACGCTCGACCAGTACCCGCTCTCGGACGTTCCGTTCCGCATGAAGAACACTCCCGAGTCGATCCTCGAAATCCAGCATTCCTACACTTCGGGAGGCCTGATCTATACTTCGAACTACGCCTGCATCTGCATGCCCAACCAGACCACCGCGGAGTCGGGAAGCGACGTTTTCGACGGTGTGAAGATCGAGGAGCTGGGCGACGACGCCAACGTGTGGCCCGGCATGCGGCCCAACCTGGTTTTCAGCGCCGGATTGCAGACCCGTACGGGCGGCGACCGCCGTGTGGAGATGAACCTTGCGTGGGAGTACGGCGGACAGGAGTTCAAGAGCGTCGGGACGCGCCCGTGGCTCGGCCCGAAATTCTGGTGTCCCGGCATGCGCGACAGCTACGACTCGAACAACTACAAGGTTTTCCGCTATGCCGACGCCGTGCTGATGGCAGCCGAGTGCTGGTGTATGAAGGAGAATCTGGAGCAGACGAAATTCTATCTCAACCAGGTGAAAAACCGTGCGGGTATCGCCGAATTCACGGTCTTCAAGAGTTGGGAGCGTACGCTCGAAGAGATACAGAACGAGCGCGCCCGCGAACTGATCGGCGAGTTTCAGCGCAAATTCGACTTGGTGCGGTGGGGTATCTGGTATACGAAGACCCTCGAATCGGCCGATTACGAGACCGTTCGCAACGCCATCCTGCCCTGCCACGAATACTACCCGATTCCCGACACGCAGGTGGTCTACTCGGGCTATGCGCTCGACAACAAGGAGTATGAAAAATACGGACTTTAACCTAAAAACGGAACATTATGAGATTCAGCTATAAAGGCATTGCATTGCTCGCGGCGCTCTGCGGGGCGCTGTACGGGTGCAACGAGCCGTTCGAACCGACGATCCGGCTGGCCGTGGATAACAACCTGGTCGAACTGCCGGCCAAGGAAGGCGTGACCCGCGTGATGGTCTATTCGACCGGCGAGTGGTCGCTCTCCCTGGATTCGGAATCCGGCGGCGCATGGGCGCGCATCGACCGGGCGTCGGGGCGCGAAAACGGCGATTTCGTATTCGAATACGACGCCAACGGCGGTTTGTCGCGCAAGGCGACCATCCGCATCGGTTCCGGGGACCGCCTCTGCGAAGTGGTGATGTTCCAGGCCGCGGGAATTACGGACCCGACGCTGACCGTTACGCCCGGAAGCGTTGCGCTGTTGGGCGAAGGATGTCCCGTGGAGATGACCCTTTCGAGCAACCTCGGTCCCGACCTGGAGCGCGTGCAGCACGAAGTCTCCTATGGCGAGGACAGCGGCGAAGGGTGGATTACCGATGTTGCGCTCGACGATGAGTCGCTGCGTTTCACGGTGACGGACAACACGACCGGGGCGATGCGTTTCGCCACGGTGACCCTCTGGGTTACGGACGGCAACGGCGCCCGCTACGAGACCCGCGCCACTGTCACGCAGAGCGCCGAAGCGTTGAAACTGACGATGACGCCTGCCGAAGAGACCCATGCCGCGGCTGCCTACGGCGAGACGTTCAAACAGGCCTTCGAGTGCAACATTCCGGCGATTTACGGCGGCCTGACGTTGGTGTGCGACTACCTGACCGGCGCCGAAGGCTGGTTGACGGATTATAAGATCGACCGCGAGGCTGGCCTGCTGAGCGTGAAGGTCCCGGCCAATCCCGCCGCACCGCGTTCGGCGCGTATCGCCCTGCGTTACGACGATGGGCGCGGACGGACGATCACGACCGACTACGTAACCCTGACGCAGGAGAAGTGCGACATCGGCGGGTTGGAAGGCGACCAGATGGAAGACGAAAAAGACGACAACGAATGGTAACCGACTAAACAGAGGCAAAAATGAAAAAGATACAGAATCTATTGATAGCTTGCGGCCTGCTGCTGGCGGGGTGTTCCGAAACTCCCGTCGAGACCGCCGGCCTGCCCGGGCCAGCTCCGGTGAAACGCGTTTCGCTGCGCCTCGATGCAGGGGCGGACACGCGCGCCATGCTGGACGAAACCCTGCGCGTGAAGTTCCAGCCGGGAGATATGGTCGATATCAACGGTGTGGCCTACGAGGTTTTCCTGCTCGATGACGGCTCGGCCGCCGTGCCCGAAGTTCCCGAGGCTCCGCGTTACGAAGTGGTGTTCCCGTCGGCCTGCAATTTCCTCCAGCAGTCGAAGGAGGCCGCCAACTTCAAGTTGCCGCTGGCGCAGTTCTACGCCGGTCCCGACACTTTCGGGCGCAATGCGATGCCGATGTACGGCGAAGCGACGGGTATCGACGAAGACAAAGGTTACGTGAACGTCACGCTGCGCAACATGTGCGGCGTGCTGAAACTGACGCTCAAAGGCTCGGCGACGATCAACACCATTCTCGTCGAGGACAGGTCGGGCGCTCCGATTTCGGGTTATTCCACGCTCGAAACCGACAGCGAGGGGAATAAAATCCTCGTGCCGGGTACGGCGAGTTCGGCCCGCGCCTACCACCTGGTGATGAATTGCGGCGGTGCGGGCGAAGGCGTCGCGCTGAGCGAAAGCGGAACCGATTTCTATGTGGTGATGCCTGCCCGAGCGTACGCTTCGGGGTTGAAAATCCGCATCACCGACCGTTCCCACCGGGCGATGACCGTCGATTCGCCGACCCCGCGGACGATCAAGCGGAACGTCGTGACCGAGACCCCTGCGATCGTTTATGCACCCGATGCCGACCTGGTGTTCGCGGAGTATTTCGACGCCTGTGCCTGGGGCGGGAATTACGTCGGCAATACGAAGGGGTATTCGCCCTCGCAGACCGAAGCCCAGCAGAGCAGCGGCAGCCTGGCCGGAACGACCGCCGCGGGATCGGCGACGGGCCTCGAGGAGGCTCCTTTCTACATAATGGAGAATGCCGCCGGAACAGCGGATTACACCAATTCGTGGAACATAGCTCCCCCTGCGGCCGTCAACAACGTGACGGCGGACTACATCCGCAACCGCAACCTCTACGACTGGACTTACCTCTACCGATGCGCCGAGTTCCAGGGCTGCCTGCGCGTCGGGTCGCCGACGCTGGGCCGCGGCAAAATCCACACGCCGAAGTTGGCGAACATTCCTGCCGACGCTTCGGGCAGCGTGCAGATCTCCTTCCGCCTCTGCTACGTCAAAGGGGCGAATATGACCGACTCGTTCCAGAGCTGGATCGACAAGGGGACCTACCAGGAGGTTTACATCGACGGTGAGAAAATGGCCTTCACGCCCGCTACGTCGGCCTACATCCCCAACTCCACGATCGGAACCGGCGGCTGGGCCGAAGTGCGGCTGATTGCTGACGGCGTGTCGAAGGACACCTCGTTCAACTTCTTCGAGAAAACCGGTACGGCGGCCACGACGAGTTACTATTTCGTCGATGACATCGAGGTCCGCCTGCTGGATTAACCACCCGTTTAAAACCAAGACAAAATGAAAACGAAAAATAGCTGGAAATTGTTGCTGCTGACGGCCTTCGCTGGTTGTGCGGCGGCCTGCGCCGACGATCCGGACTCCGTCCCGGTCATCGAACTCGGCGCCGTGAAAGGCGAATACATCGTGCCGGCACAGAGCGGCACGGTCGAAGTCGAGGTGTACAGCAACCGCGGCTGCAACGTCTCGCTGCTCGAAGCGACTCCCTGGGTCGAATTTCATACCGGCCGGATTCCGGGCGACGGCGCTTTCAGTGTCGCCTACGGAGCCAACGACTCGTTCGCCCGCGTGGCGCGCCTGCTGTTGCAGGACGACAGCGGACGCCGCCGCGATACGGTTTACATCCGCCAGGAGGGGCTGATCGAGGAGCGGCTCGTATTTCCCGCGCCCAACATTTCGGTCAAGGGCAGCAGCGGCGAGCAGTCGGTTTCGGCTCCGCTCGACACTAATATCGGCGCGGAACGCCTCGTGACGAAGGTCGTTTATCCCGACGAGGGCGCTGCCGACTGGATTTCCGACGTACGCGTCGACAGCCGGTCGGGGGCGCTGCTCTTCGCCACGCAGGCCAACCCCGACGGGGAGAATATGCGCTCGGCGGAGATAACGCTCTCGTTCACGAACGGCTGGGACAAAGTCACTTCGGCCAAACTCTACGTCGTGCAGGCCAATGCCCACGACGATTTCGGCACGGAGCGTTCGTTCGAAGAGATTCGTTCGCTGTGCGGTCCCGGGCAGGTCGTGACCATCGAAAACGACTATTACATTTCGGCATGGGTCGTCAGCGACGCCGCGGGCGGCAACATGGGGGCCAATCCCATGACCACCGAGTCGACGATCAACTACGAGGTCTGCAAAAAGACCGCCTATGTCGAGAGCATCGACGGCAGCCTGGGCTTTATGATCGAAACGCAGACTGCCGACGACAACATTTTCATGCGTTACAGCCGCATCCAGCTCTCGCTGAAGGGCGTGCGCCTGGTCCACGATACCGATCCGGACCGTTTTGCGCTCAAGGGCGTGAAATCGGCCATGATCATCAGTTCGCAGTTGAGCACGGCGGCGGATATTCCGCACAGGGAAAAGCGTATCAGCCAGTTGACCGACGACGATATCTACACTTACGTGACGCTCACCGACTGCGAACTGCCGATCCGCAAAGGTCCGCTGACCCCGATCAACGAGGGTTATGCCAATGCCACGGGCGCCAACCGTACGGAGAAATGCGCGTCGCTCGTGCGCGACATCGAGGGCGAGCACATCTACCTCTACACCAACACGACGTGCCTCTACCGCCGCGACGGCAGCCGTCTGCCCTATGGCTCGGGCAAACTCTCGGGTATCGTCGTCCACGAGTTGTTCCCGCGTTTCGAGTGGGAGGACAACCCGAGCGGCGACGACGATTCCTACGGTTATATCGGCCGTTACCAGTTGCGCCACGTTTCGAAATCGGACTTCGACGGGCTGGCCGATGATTTCAAGGACAGCTTCTCGGCGCTGCTGACCGAGTACCGTTTCCTGCAGTACGACAACAACAAGGTTTATCCGACCTACGGCACGAACGGCTACCTGACGCACAGCTACAAGGACGGGACGGGTGCGATCAAGATCCTTTCCAACGAGGATTTCAGCTACCTCGGGCCGGTAGGCAACAAATCCACGTTCATTTTCGGGTCTAACATCGGCAATGTCAACGGCATGGGCATCATCCTCGAAGACGGAACCGACTGGTGGCGCGATTTCGCCGACGTGAACAACAACACCTCGGGCGACACCTCGGGCGGAGGCAAAGGCAAGGTTCCCCGCAAGGGCAGTGCCGAAGGCCCCGCATGGGTCGACTGGTACTGGTGGGACAAGGCCAACGACCGCGGCCATGCGTGGATCGTCAATTTCTCGACCGAAGGTATCTCGACCGACGTGCTGTCGATGCAGGTAAGCGTGCTGAACGACCGCTACGACAGCGGCAAATACGGTTCGCCCCGCTATTTCAACGTCGCATGGTCCGAGACGGGCAACATGGACAACGACGACGACTGGACCTATATCGACTCCTACACCGTGCCCGACATGGCGCGCTGGACCCCTGCGACGCGCTACTGGCAGTATGCGGGATGGAAACCCGTCGATGTGAAACTGCCGTTGGAAATGCTGGGTAAAAAGAACGTCTACATCCGCCTGCAGGCGGCGCGGAACCTCGGCGGAAGTCTCGACGAGTATGCCGCGCAGCCGATCGACTCGCCGTCGTGTATGAACTATTTCGCCATTCGTTACAACAAAAAATAACCTCACAGACGACCGGGACGGGATTTTACCCGTCCCGGTCGCTGACGATAAAATCCCGAATTTGTGCAAAGAATCCTGATCCTTGTCGCCGTGCTCCTGCTCTCGGCTGCGTGCGCCGAAGCCCCGCTGCCTGAAATCCATGTCATTCCCCGCCCCGTGTCGGTCGTTCCGGGCGACGGGACGTTCCGCATCGGCCGTGGGTGCAAGATCGGTTACGACGACCCGTCGCTGCAATCCGTTGCTGCGCTGTGCGCCGGCTATCTGGCCGATGCCGGGGTGCGGAAGCCCGTCGTGACGGATAAACCCGTACACAAGGGCATCGACCTGCAACTGGACGGTACGTTCCCGGACGAAGAGTACACCCTGAGCGCGACGCCGAAAGGCGTGTTGATCTGCGGAGGCTCGCCCCGGGCGGTGCTCTACGGCGTGCAGACCCTGCGCCAGATGATCGGCGGCGGCCGGGTCCCCGTTGCGGAGGTACGCGACAAGCCGTTTTTCGGCTACCGCGGTGCGATGTTCGACGTGGCACGGTACTTCTATCCCGTGGAGGATGTCAAACGGTTCATCGACATCATGGCGCTTCACAAACTCAATACTTTCCACTGGCATCTGACCGATGACCAGGGGTGGCGCATCGAGATCAAACGCTATCCCGAACTGACGCGTGTGGGGTCGGTGCGCAAAGAGACGCTGATCGGCCATTACAAGACCTCGGACGAATACGACGGCACGCCCTACGGCGGTTACTACACGCAGGACGAAATCCGTGAGGTGGTGGCCTATGCCGCGGAGCGCTGTATCGACGTGATTCCCGAGATCGAACTGCCCGGCCATTCGATGGCCGCGCTGGCGTCGTATCCGTGGCTGGGGTGTACGCAGGGGCCTTACGAGGTGCGTACGACGTGGTTTTACAGCAGCGATGTCCTCTGTGCGGGCCGCGAGACGACTTTCGAGTTTCTCGAAAACGTGCTTTCGGAGGTGCTCGAACTCTTCCCGTCGAAGTATATCCACGTAGGCGGCGACGAGTGCCCCAAGGTGCGGTGGGAAAAGTGTCCCGACTGCCAGCGCCGCATGCGGCAGGAAGGGCTGAAGGACGAGAACGCCCTCCAGAGCTACTTCGTGTGCCGCATCGAGGAGTGGCTGCATGCCCACGGGCGTGAGATGATCGGCTGGGACGAACTGCTCGAAGGCGGCGTGACGCCCTCGACGATCGTCATGTCGTGGCGCGGTACGGAGGGCGGAATCAAGGCCGCGAAGTCGGGCAACCGGGTGATCATGTCCCCGCGGTTCTACTTCTACCTCGACTATTACCAGACTTCCGACCCGGAGAAGAACGGCGAGCGACTGGCAATCGGCCGTAACGTCCCGATCCGCAAACTCTACGGCTACGACCCCTTCGACCGGCTCGATGAAGCGCAGGCCCGCAACATCCTCGGCGTCCAGGCCAACCTCTGGACCGAGTACATCGCCACGATGGACCATGCGGAGTACATGCTGCTGCCCCGCCTGGCGGCCATGTCCGAGGTGGCGTGGGCTCCCGAGGGGCGCGATTACGACGATTTCGTGCGGCGGCTCGGCACGCTGCGCGGCCTGTACGACCGTGCGGGATACCAGTATGCCGATTTTGTATTCCGGGGCATCGAGTGACGCTACGGACAGAGATAATAAAACACGGGGAGGCTTCTTTCGAAGCCTCCCCGTTCTTATCGCATTGCAACCGGGATTATTCCGCCGTGAGCAGGAATACGCAACTGTCGTAAATCTTCGGCATTGCGGGGTTGATGCCGGCATTCGCAAGCATTTCGCCGCTGAGGGTCTTGCCGTCGAACCAACTGCGGGGTTTGTCGACGTTGAGTTCGCGAACGGTGTAACCCGTCTTGGGGTCGAGGCCCTGCAGGCGGAATTTCGGGATCAGCGAACGGCCCTGGTATTGCAGGCTGTAAGTGAACAGGACGGCCTGCTTTTTATCTTTCGAGACATACATCAGGCCGTAGCAGCCGTTCTTGTCGTAGGGCGTGCCGATGCGGTAGAGGTCGCCCTGCATGACGATGTCGCGGTACTCCTTGTAGCTGGCGATGGCCCGGCGGGCGAACTGCCGCTCCTGGTCGGTCATCTGTTTGGGCTGGAGTTCCATGCCGAGGCGTCCGGCGCAGGCCATGTCGAAGCGGAACTTGATGGGCGTGATGTTGCCCGTCTGGTGGTTGGGCGTCGCCGAGACGTGCGAACCCATGACGATAGCCGGGTAGAAGAGGCTCGTGCCGTACTGGATGCGGGCGCGCGAAAGCGCCTCGGTGTTGTCGCTCGTCCACACTTCGTCGAAATATTTCAGGGCGCCGTACTCCACACGGCCGCCGCCCGAGGCGCAGGCCTGGATCAGTACGTCGGGATATTTGGCGCGGATGCGTTCCATCACCTTGTAGAAGCCCTGGGCGTAGTCGATCCAGAAATGCGACTGTTCGTCGGCGGGGAGGTAGGCCGAACCCACGTTGTTGGCGTTGCGGTTGGCGTCCCACTTGATGTAGTCGATTTTGTCCGAGAGTTTCATCGTGTTGTCGAATACCTCGAATACGAAATCCTGTACTTTGGGGTTCGAAAGGTCGAGCAGCCACTGGTTGCGGGTCTGCGGGGCCTCGCGCTTCGGCGGACGGACGATCCAGTCGGGGTGTTTCTCGGCCAGTTCGCTCTTGGGGTTGACCATCTCGGGTTCGATCCAGATGCCGAATTTCAGTCCCTTCGAATGGGCGTAGGAGGCGATGTGGTCGATGCCTTCGGGCAGTTTCGCGGCATTCACCTGCCAGTCGCCCAGTCCGGCGCCGGAGTCGTTACGCGGGTATTTATTGCCGAACCAGCCGTCGTCGAGGACGAACATTTCCAGGCCCATCGAGGCTGCGTCGTCGATCATGTCTTTGAGAACCTTGGCGTCGAATTTGAAATAGGCACCCTCCCAACTGTTGAGCAGCGTCGGAACAACCTCGTGGCCGCGGTAAACGCCGTAGTTGCGGGCCCAGTCGTGGAGGTTGCGCGAGGCGCCGCCTGCGCCGCAGAACGAGTGGGTGTAGATCATTTCGGGTGTGGTGAACGATGCGCCCGGACGGAGTTTGTAGGCCGAAGAGTTGGGATTCGCACCGGCGAGGATGGTCAGCGCGTCGAATTCGTCGACCTCGAAGTTGAGGCGGAAATTGCCGCTCCAGGCCAGCGCTCCGCCGATGACCTCGCCGCAGTTCTCGCTGAACGTGTCGCTGCCCAGCGTGAGCAGGAAGGCGGGATTCTCGGTGTGGGTAGTGCGTACTTCACGCGTCGACTCGATGCTTTTCGAACCGTGGGTCAGCACCGTGTGGTCGACCTGTGCCTCGCGGGCCCAGGCTCCGTAGAGGTGGGTCAGGAGGTATTTGTCGGCTTTCAGGGGCAGCGACGAGGAGTAGAAGCTGTGCAGCGTTACAGGTCCTTTTTCGCGGTTGCGGATCACAGCGTGCGTCGAGATGACGTTCTCTTTGGCATAGGCCGTGAAAACCAGTTCCACGTCGAGCGCCTGGCAGCAGTCGGTCATTTTCACGACGGTCTCCGTCACGTTTTTGTCGGAGAGTTGTTTCGAGGTGTGCGATACGTAGCGCAGTTCGGTGTTCATATCGCCATTGGCATGGGTGACGCGCAGGGCGGGTTCGCGGAAATTGCGGCCTCCTTGTGCCGAGTAGGCCAGGTCTTCGGTTCCGTGGTCGCCGCGGCGGTTGCTCTTGTAAGCGGCGAGCGGCGCCGTGTCGTCGATGCGTCCGCCGAAGTGGCGGAAATATACTTCACCTCCGGGGGTGGCGGTGAGCACCATCGATACGTTGTCGGTGCTGATGTCGATGACCTGCGGCGGCGCGGCGGCCGATACGGTGTTCGCGGCGAAAGCGGCGATCAGGGGAATCAGTAGTTTTTTCATCGTGTTTTTAGTGGTTTCTGGCCCAAAGATACGAAAATCTGCGAAACTATATGAAATGATCCGAAATAACAACGTAATTCCGTGGGTTGCGATCAGAACGTATAGGCGATGCGCAGGTAGCCGTAACGGCCCAGGTAGGAGGTCGAAGAGGTGACGATGTAGTCGGTATCGAAACTGGTGGTGGCGTAGTCGGGACGGTTGAGGATGTCGATGACGCCGATCGAACAGCCCAGTCGGTTTTCCTTGCCGAATTTACGCCCGGCCGAGGCGTTGAGGATCACGTTATGGCGCGTGAGCGAATGCGAACGACTGTTGCAGTAGAACTCATAGAGCGTACCGACCGAGCCGAAATATTTGCCGAACCGCAGGTCGACGCGGGCGTTGACCTGTTCGCGCAACTCCTGCGAGGTCTCTTTCTGCGTGGTGTAGGAACTCATCGAGGTGTTGGAACGGACGGAGAATTTGACCTTGGTCGAAAAGCCCGAGTCGAACCCGAAACCGATGCGGAGCGAATGCCGGAGCGAATGGAAGAGGTCGTCGCCGGTGAAGTAGGGCGTCTGGTTGAATCCGTAGTTCACCGAGACGTTTACGGTCGACCGCAGCGGGTTGACCTGCTGCGAGTAGGAGACCGTACCTCCGATGTTGTAGCAGCCTCCGACGTTGTCCTGCGTGGAGAGTTGCGCCCCTTTCTGCGCCGTGTAATCGTACTGGGGCAGGTAGGTGTCTTCGAGGAAGAGCGTGCGCCGCGAGGCGATGTAGTTGACGGTGTAACTGCCGTTGAGCCGCACGCTGAAATTGAGGGCTTTCTTGACATCGGTGAACTGGAATCCCGTCGTTGCCGAAAGGTTGTTCTGCAATTTGAGGTCGGGATTTCCGGCCTGCAGTGCAAGGGGATTGGTGGCGTCGAGCGTCGAGCGCAGCGATTCGAGCGGAATCATCTGCGGATAGGAGCTGAGGTTGAACGAAAACCGCCGCCGGGACTTGCCGACCGAGAGGGAGACCCAGGGGCTCACCTCGAAGAACAGCCGCGGGAAACGCACTTCTTCCGGGAACCGTTCGCTGCGGGCGATGTCGTAGACCGTGCCGGTCAGTCCGGCCGTCATCCAGAAATCCTCGTTCCGGTATTGAAGGTTGGCCTGCAGGTTATGCGTGTAGGTGTCGTTCGTATAGTTGTAGGAGTTGACAGTGTCGATGACACCCCGCGGATCGCTGAGGAAATCGACTGCCAGTTGTTTCGACCGGTCGTAGTCGCGGCTGAAGTTATAGGATGCGCCGAACGAACCCTTCTTTCCCAGTTTGTAGCGGTAGCCCACATTGGCGCCGAGCGAATAGCTGCGGCTGTCGCCGTCGTTGCGCAGTTTGACCTGCAGGCCGGGTGTCAAGGCTGTCGTGTCGATACGCCATCCGTCGCGGTTGCCGGTGTTGTACCGGCCCGAGATGCTGAATGTCAGCGTCGAACGCTCGGAGATCCGTGTCTGGTAATAGAGGGAGAGATTGAGCCGGATGTCACGTTTGTCGGAATTGCTGTTGAGGTCGGTCCGGGTTTGTTCGTCGTCGATCTGCTGTTTCATGCGGTTGTGTCCTGCCGAGGAGCCGTCGTCGATCGAGAAGGAGGTTGAGGCGCCGAGCACATTCTTTTTCCGCTGGATGCTGGTGAAATTCGCGACTTCGGTCGAAAGCGACTTCGAGAGCGATTCGCTGACGCTCTCCTCGTTGCGCAGGGCGTAGGCTTCGGTCGGGAAATATTCGGTTTGCGAGCGGTTGATGCTGCTCTGGCGGTTGCGGCCGAACCGGACGGTGGTCATGACGTTGGTCGAGTCGCCCCGGCGGAGGGTGTACTCCGCACGGGCGTCGGTCTGTTTGGTGGGGGTGGTTTTCGAGTTGTACGAGGCGGTCTCCCCCTGCTGATTGCTGTCCTTCGAATTGGAGGCTTCGAGACGCAGGTTGCCCTTCTCGCTGTTGCGGTAGAAAGTCCCGGCCTCGGAGTGGCGGATTTCATGCCGCCCCGAGTAGTCCTTTTCGAGGCTCGCTCCGAGCGAGGCTTCCAGGTTGCCGCCCTGGATGAACCCGCGCTTCGACTTGGTCTCGACATCCATCACCTTCTCCTTTTCGGCGGTGTTGTCGCCCATGCGTTTTGCCGTGGGGCTCAGGTCTTCGTAGACCCGCACGCTCTTGACATCCGAAGCTTCGAGGTCGGTGAGGACATAGGACGTTTGGGTTCCGAAGAGGTTTTTGCCGTCAATGAGTACCCGTTTGACCTCCTGTCCTTCGGCGTAAATCTTGTTGTCCTTGATTTCGACTCCCGGCAACTGTTTCAGCAGTTCCGCGAAACGGTCGTCGGCCATGGTTTTGAAGGCCCCGGCGTTGTAGACCGTCGTGTCGCCCCGGAAAACCATGGCGACCTGCTGCCCGACGACCACGACTTGGGCGATCGATTGCTCGTCGAACTCCATTTTGACATCGATACTGCCCCGGAACTCGTTCTTGCCGTAGCGCCGTTTGAAGGGCTTGTAGCCGACGTAAGAGACTTCCAGATCGACCGAATCGCGGAAAATACGGTCGCAGTGGTAGGTGGCCAGGATGCGGTAGAAATCTTCTTTAGTGGTTGTGCCCCGCAGCGTATCGCTCCTGCTGATGATCGAGACCGTAGCGCCGATCAGCGGGTCCCGCGTCTGTTTGTCCTGCACGATAATGGTCGTGCGTGCCGACCTGCCGCCCAGGACTTGTGCGTAAACCATGCGGGATTGGGGTGCACCGCTTCGTGCCGGATGCGCGGAGGGCATGCCGACAAAACCGAGAAGGGCGAGAATCAGGAGTAAGTAACGGGCCAAACCGGGGAGTGAAAAGGTTTATGGGTTGCAAGGTAGTAATTTCCGTCCATAGTACAATCGGTCCGAGAAAAAGAATTTTCGGCCCCGTCAGTCTGTTGCGAATCGAAACCGAATGGAAGGATACGGTTAAATTCTTTTGCAATATTTCGCCGGATGCGTCCGGATCGTAACCGAGGGTGAATTCATGCCCCGAAAAGGCATCCGGAATGCTGTTTTTTTCTTATCTTGCGACGCAAGACCCATCGTAAATTAAAGAGACCGGCATGAGGAAAAGTGAATTGAATCACCGCACCGTAGACGGACGGACTTGTGTTCCGGATCGTGCCGACGAACTCCCTGCCCGGGTTCCCCCCCCCGCGGGAGCCGCCGTATTCCCTGTTGACAGCCGAGTATTTTCCGATACCCGACAATTGCGCCGTGCAGTTGCCGGCAGTCGCTTTTATGTTCCCTGATCGTTAAAAATCCCCATTATTCGGGATTGCGGCCCGTTTTGCGGTCGCGTATCTTTGTGCCTCAGAAACGAACAACATTCTCAGTATTCACATAACCCTGTTTGCCGTGAAGAAATTTTTACTAGTACTTTTATTGGCGGGCGTCTGCATTCCGCTGGGTGTGCAGGCCCAGGCTCCGAAGAAGGTTTCCATCGAAGGAACCGTGACGGAGTATAACACGAAACAGCCGATTGCAGGCTGTGTGGTTGCCATCCCGACGCTCGAACTGTGGGTGGTGACCGATGCCAAAGGCCGGTTCCGGATGCCGTCGGTGACTACCGGCAGCTATACCATCGAGACGACCTGCCTGGGCTACGAGCCCCTTTCGTATAAGGTGACGGTCACCAGTTCGATCGGAACGCTGTCATTGCGCCTCAAGGAGTCGAGCCTGCAACTGAACACCGTGACCGTGACGGCCCAGCGGGGCCGCAGCATCAACTCCTCGTCGACGATCGACCGTCAGGCGATGGACCACCTGCAGGCGACCTCCGTCAAGGACGTGATGCAGTTGCTGCCGGGTGTGTTGACCGCGAATCCGGAATTGACGAACTCCACTTCGAATTTCGTTGGCATCCGTGATCTCCCTAACTCGATGACGGACGGTAAGGAGGCGAGCAGTATCAACTCGAGTTCGGTGGGTGTCTATGTCGATGGGGCCGTTATGAATAATAACGCAATGCTGATGGGTGGAAAAGCTGCTGCTTTCGGGCAGCAAACGAGTCGAGGTATCGACATGCGTACGATTTCGACCGACAATATCGAATCGATCGAAGTTATTCGCGGTGTGGCGTCGGCCGAATACGGTAATATGAGCGCCGGAGCGGTCGTTGTCAAGACCAAGCAAGGTCGTACTCCTTATGAAGTCCGGGTGAAGACCGTGCCGGATACTAAGGCCGTGGCGCTGACCAAAGGTTATGCATTGGGCCCCGACAAGGGGTTTCTCAATGCGTCGATCGATTACGCCAATGCGATGAAAGATATCCGTACGGTGGAAGAAGCTTATGACCGCGGAACGTTTTCGGTGGGTTATACCAACACCTTCAACCGTGATCGCACTCCATTTCAGTTCAATGCCAAGGTGAGCGGCTACCTTTCGCGCGGCACAACGAAGGCAGATCCGGACAATATCTCGCAGGCGGAACGCAAGGAACTCGATGACCGGAATCTGTCGATCAACCTCAATGGTTCATGGCTGCTCAATAAATCGTGGATTACGACGTTGAAATATGTACTCAATACGTCGATGACCCGTCAGTATGCCCGTCAGCGGACAGCTCCCAGTGCGCTCGGCGTCGCCAACCCCGGAGCTTTGGAAAACGGGGAGTATCTGACTGAATTTATGCCCGACAATTACTTGAGCGATATTCGGAATCTGAGTATGGCTTATTACACGACGGCTAAAATGGTAGCCGAACTTTCGGGACGTTACGGCAAGGTTTACAACAAGGCGATGCTCGGTGTCGAATGGAATAATTCGGGAAATACGGGCAAGGGTCAGTATTACGAGGGCGTGCGCCCCATGTCATTCCGTCCGGAACCGTTCAGCGATATTCCTTTCCTGAATCAGGTGGCTGTCTTTGCCGAAGAAAAAGCGACGCTTCCGATCGGAAAAACGTCGCTTACGTTGCAGGCAGGCGGGCGTTTCACCTATATGGCGACGGATCAGTTGAACGATAACTGGGCTGTTGATCCGCGTTTCAACGCCAAATATACAATCATCAGCAACCGGGCCCCGAAAAAAGTTCGTGAGCTCAGTATCCGCGGCGGCTGGGGTATTCAGACCACGCTGCCGGCCTTACGGTTGCTTTATCCTTTTCCGGTGTATATTGACCGGGTTTCGTTCAGTTGGGGCGGAACGTCTGAAACGGGTCCCATGGCGGCATGGACTACGTTCGTAACTCCGCAGTCCGATATGATCAACCGTGACCTGAAGATGCAGTACAGCAAGAACCTTGAGGTAGGTCTCGATTTCGAGATGTTTGGTATCAAGGGAGGTGTTACATATTATAATGAGAAGATGCGTAACGGTTATACCCTTCGTATGACTCCGCAAATCGTGTCGTTCCGGGAGTATGAGACCTATAAAGGAACAGAAGCCCCGGTTTATATGGACGATCCGAATAACCCGGGACAAAAGGTCCTGGGCGTGGGAGGTGTTCCGCTTCCTTATCGGGATGAGAAAATATTCAATACGGCATCCGTCAAAAAACCGGCCAATGACGGTAAATACGATAAATGGGGTGTCGAGTATACGTTCGATTTCGGCCAGATTCGTCCGGTCCGGACTTCGGTCGTCGTCAACGGAGCATATATGACCATGACCCAGAAAGAGGGCGAGGGTGTGCTGTTGTACGATACTTATTCTACGGTAAAAGTGCCCTCCGACGGTAAAAATATCTACAATCCGTTCCTGGGTGCCTATTATGGCGGCAAGTCCGCTTCTTCCGGCTCGGTGTACACCCGATTCAATTCCAATATCAATCTGATCACGCATATTCCGAAGTTGCGCCTGATCACGACGCTGACGATTCAGTGCGTATGGCTCAACCGGACTCGAAATCTCCAGGCTGACGGTATTTACATTCTCGATGACAGCGGGAATCCCGTTTATGGCGATTTTTCGAACGGAACGAACGGTAAGATGATTTACAGAGACCCCGATTTCTACATGAACTCTGGCGGTCAGGTGTTGCCTTTCAATCGGGATTTGTACAACGACCCCACTTATGGGGCGGCTTATCGGGAATATCTTCAGACTGCCAGTACGACTACTACCTTTATTGAAAACTCATTCAAGCCTTATTTCATGGCCAATCTCCGTGTCACGAAAGAGATCGGTCGGGTTGCACAGATTTCATTCTATGCCAACAACTTTACGGATTCGCATCCCAAAATGTTACTGAAGAGTACAGGAACTTACAAGCGTGTGAATACCGATATTTATTTCGGCGCAGAATTAAAACTTAAATTCTAAAGAGTTGCAGACGATGAAAAATATTTTATACTATATGGTTCCTTTGGCAGCGATCTTTCTGCTGAGCGGCTGCCTCAAAGATATGAAAGACAGTGAACTGCTTCACGGCAACAAAGAGGTGTTGATTTCTATCGATTTGCCCGGAGAACTGGCGTCGCTCGACAAGGCGGGATTCAAGGTAACCATGCGCAATACGAAGATCGGAAATACGTATGTTACCGAAACCGATGCGAAGGGTGAAACCCGGATCGATGCCGAGTATGGAAATTACAGCGTGATTATCAGCAAAGTGGCCGATGTGGATGGAATTAGCAAGTTCCTGCATGCTACCAAGGATTTTGTTCTGAATAAAGACGGTCAGTCGGCCGAGACAAGCAATCTCGAAATTAAAGCTACGGCGCGTGGGACGATCATTCTGAAAGAGGTTTATTTTCACAAAACGAAGACTGCCGACGGGAAAGCGAATTATAACTATGACCAGTATTTCACGCTCTGCAACAATTCCGACGATGTGCAGTATCTCGATGGCGTGGGAGTTGGATTCCACACTACGTTCAATTCGGGAAAATCGGTCGTGTACAATAAATTCTGGTTGGGAAGTACCAGCACCGAACTTCGCGACTCTATTCCGGTCAATGCCTTCGGTTTTGTTTTTCCGGGTAAAGGCCAGGAACATCCGATACAGCCGGGTGAAGAGGTCGTGATTGCTCTGAGTGCTGTTGAACAAACAGCCGACCAGACCAGCCGACCGATGAATCTCGCCGCGGATAATGTATGGGCAATGTATATCGATCGTTTTGGATCGAGTTCTGCGGTGAAAGCTCCTGCTGCAGGCGTTGAACGGTTGGAATGCTTCTGTGAACTGGCATCCGGAAATTCGATCGTTCTCTCCATCAGTTCGCCGGCAATCGTCGTGTATCGCTTGCCTGAAGATCCTTATGAGTACGTTAAGGATGGGGCCTTCAAAAGCCAGCCTTACGGTAAGGTGATGTATCAGCCTACGAAATATACGAATATGCCTTCGATAATGGTTCCCAAGGAGTGTATTCTCGATGGTGTGGAGTTTCGTAACAACGATACGCACGTCCCGCGCCTTTGCTCCGACATCAGTCTTCAACCTTTGTTTATCACGACGACCTCGTACAGCGGTCAGTCCTATATCCGCAAGGTAGACGAAAGCGCTTCGGAGATCGTCGGACGTACGGTTTATCAGGATACGAATAATTCGGCTGATGACTGGATTCCGCTCGACGAACCGACCCTTTGCACGGAGTACAAAAACCGATAAAACCAAACAGCTATGAAGAAAAAAATATATGCGGTACTCCTGTTGACTGCGGTATGTGCGGGGTCGGGCGTTTTCGCCCAGTCTTCCACTCCGAAGGAGAACCTTGAAAAATATTATACCCTGGAACGTATTCGTTCGAAAAGCGGATGGCTCGTTTCGGACAACGCGGCGGGCTTGATGCTTAATCAGGCTTCGCTCTCCATTGCGGAAGTAAATTATGATTTCGAGAAAGGCGGACTGCGCGATGTCACCGATGGGTCGAAGGTAAATGTGCTCGGCGTTCAGTCCGAATCGTACCGTCGTTGGGACCGGCTTTCGTTCTACGGTAAGTTGAGCTACAATTATGCGGCTTCGACTGACCGGAGCTGGGCTGGAAATGCCTATATCGGTGATTCTCCGATGCTGATCGGCGATTCGATTCCGGGTAACACGCGCAATGAAACCTATGCCATCGAGGCCGGGGTAGCTTACCGTATGGGCCACTGGGTGATCGGAGCGATGGGTAAATACGAAGATCGCAGCCTGGCAAAGCGCCGTGACTCGCGCAATAAGACGACTTCTATGTACATGAGCGTTCAGCCGGGTGTAATGTTTACTTCGAAGGTAGTGGATGCCGGTCTTAATTTTACATATAAACGTATAACAGAGCGGATTGGCTACAAGGCTTTCGGTACGAATACGACTGGCGGAATGATCTATTTCTTCGAAGGTATGTGGTTTTATACCAGCCAGCAGCTTGGAGGAACCGAGACTTTCTATGATATCTATTACAAAGGTTCCGAATACGGAGGTGCTGCCCAGATGGAACTGAAGCTGGGAAAGCGGGTGAAGTTCTTCAACCAGTTTTCGGCCGAATACAGCAAAATGGAGCGTTTCCGTTTCGATTTGGACCAGCATATGGGCGACAACGATCAGTTAACCTATCGTTATCTGGGAGTCCTGAACTTCACGGGCCGTTGTGTCGATCAGCGGCTTTCGGTCGATGCTTCGTGGGGCGACCTGCTGAAATACAACAATATTCAGGAGCTGGAGCTCGATCCGGAGACCAACCAAAAATCGTACAAGCAGTACGGTCGTTTCCTGAAGTTCTCGCAGAAGCAGCGCAGCGTCGACGCTGACTATAAACTCTATGTCAAGCGTAACGAGTGGAGCAGTTCGTGGATCGTCGATGTGGCCTATAATTACTACAAAACCGAATCGGAGTATACGATCGCTCCGGCGCGGTACAACCAGGATGTGCACTTTTCGAAGCTGATGCTCGGTGTGACGAAGAATTTCCTGTTCGACAGCCGCAATTGGCTCGACGTGACGGCGCGTGGCGGATATACGTTCGGCGGCGGGAACCAGTTGGAAAAGACGTGTCCCGAGGGCGTGCAGATCGACAACGAGAACTACCGGGCCGACCTGCTGGCCCAGGAGTACGCTTTCTTGACCAACGACCGCCTGAACGGCGAGGCGGGCCTGCGTTATACGCATTACTTCCCGGCGAAAAAGATCGGCCTTTACGTCGACCTGAAAGGGCGCGCCGCATGGGCTCGCAGCGGACTGATGGACGGCAGCCGCCGGGGCGGCGTGTTCGCAGCCGTGGGTCTGAATTTCTGACCCTCCGTTTCCCGATTAAAAACCCGCAGGGCTTTAAAGCCCTGCGGGTTTTTTGTTGCCGGGATGTCAAAAAAAGAACGGACCCCGACCGGGTCCGTTCTCCTGTATAAATTAAGGGCGGGTTATTTCACCAGCCGCATTTCTTCGATCAGCTTTTCGGCGCCGGCGTACTTGTCCATGATCCACAGCACGAAGCGGATGTCGACGCAGACGGTCTTGAAGTTGGTCGGATGGAAGTAGATGTCGCCCGACATCGACTCGCGGTTGCCGTCGAACGCCAGTCCGATCACGTCGCCTTTGGCGTTGAGCACCGGGCTGCCCGAGTTGCCGCCCGTAATGTCGTTGTTGGTGAGGAAATTGACGTAGAGCTGGCCGTTTTCGCCCCAGCGGCCCCAGTCCTTGTTGCGGATGAGTGAGAACATCCGCTCGTCGACACGGAATTCGTAGTCGTCGGGGTTGTATTTTTCGGGGTAGCCGTCGATCGTCGACCGGGAGTCGTAGTGCACGGCGTCCTTCGGCGAAACCGGACCTACGGTTCCGTAGGTGAGGCGCATCGTCGAGTTGGCGTCGGGGTATTGGGGCACGCCCTCCGATTCGCGCATCTCGTAGATAGCGTGGGCATAGCGCAGTTCTTCGGCGTCGGTGTCGATGCCGGAGGCTCCTTCGGCCTGCTTGAGATTCTCGGCGAAGCACCGCGAGCTGACCGAATTGGCCATGGCCGCCATCGGGTCGGAGAGGATGTCTTCTGCGGAACGGGGTTCGGCGAACCAGGCGCACAGTTTCTCGTAGCTGGTGCAGCAGGTATTTTCGAAAGCGTAGTCGATCAGCGCCGGAACGTTGCCTTCGAAGCGGTCGTAAAGCTGCGGCAGTCGGTCGCCCCACATTTCGCGGGGGACGTTGTCTGTGAAACTCTGCACCATCTGTGTCAGCACCTCCTTGTCGGTGGCCGGGTCGAAATCCTTCATCATCCGCCGGGTGTTGCTCTTCACGCCTGCGAAGTCCTTGTCGCCGTCCTTTACCGTGGCGATGCTGTCGCGCAGCATCCGGTCGACGAGCGTGCCGAGACGGTTGGCCGTCATCATTACGTCGCTCGGGCGAATCCACGTCTCCTGGTAATAACACTTGCAGCGTACGGCCTGGGCGCGCGCTTCGTAGCCCTTTTTCAGGTTGGCGAGCAGGTCGCCGTATTCGGCCTTGCGGGCCGGGTCGGCGTCGATCCAGGCGGCGAGGCGCTGCTCCTCGGCGGCACGGATGCCGATCACGTCGTAACGGCGCAGGCAGATGTTCTCCCATTTGGCGTAGTCGGCGTAGTTGCTGATGCCGAAGTATTTGTCGCTGTACATCAGGCGTACGTCGGGGTCGGCCTCCATGTGGCGCTTCATGATGTCGAGGCGGTCGTGGCGCGCCTTGATCACGATGGGGTTGGTCACGTATTCCTTCTCGCGTACGGCGAACGACGACATGTAGCGGTTGGTACGGCCCGGGAAACCGATGACCATGGCATAGTCGCGGTCGTGGATGCCGCCGGTCGAGACGTTGAGCACCTTGCGGGGCGTGATGGGCACGTTGTCCTTCGAATAGGCGGCCGGGCGGCCCTTCGCGTCGCCGTAGACGCGGTAGAGGGCGAAATCGCCCTTGTGCTGGGGCCAGCCCCAGTTGTCCTGTTCACCGCCGAAGGCGCCGATCTTCACGGGCGGCGCACCGACGAGGCGCACGTCCTTATAGGTTTCGTAATAGAAAAGCAGGTATTTCTTGCCTTTCCACATCGAGGCGCACTCGACTTCGAAGGGCGTCTCCTTGCCGTATTTCCTTTCGAGGATGCCGTAGACCTTGCGGGTTCCGAAAACGCCGAGGCTGTTGGCCTTTTCGAGCGAGTCGCGGATGGCCAGGGCTTCGTCCGTCACGTCGGCGACCTTGCGCAGGAAGGTTACGGTCTTGCCTTTGAGCGGCAGTTCGTCCTTTTGTTCAAGGGCCCAGAAACCCTCTTCGAGGTAGTTTTTCGCGGGGGTGCTCAGCGAGTGGATGTCGCCGTAGGCCACGTGGTGGTTGGTGATGACGAGTCCCTTGTCGGAAATTACGCTGCCCGTACCCATGCCGCCGTCGACGGCCACGATGGCGTTGCACAGCGCCGGGGATTCCTCGTTGTAAATCTCCCCGGGCTTGAGCTTCAGCCCCTCCTTCTTCATCTGGGGGTAGATCATGTTCTGGAATGTGCTGACCAGCCACATGCCTTCGTTGGCAGATGCGGCGGCGGGAAGCAACGCGCAGACCAGTAAATAAAAAATCGCTTTTTTCATAGTCGGTTCTGTTTATTCAAAAAAGGGGCTTGCGTATCACAAGCCCCTTGTAAGTATGTTGCGTCAGAGCGTGCGCCCTTCGGTTTTGAAGGTGAACTTCGGCTCTTCGTCCTTGAGCGTGCCGTCGTTGTATTTTACGGGCCATACCTTGGCGTTGAGCAGTTCGTTCCAGATCTTCGCATCGTCCCACATCGACTTGACGTAGACGATCCGCAGTACGGGAACCTCCTCGTCGTTCAGTGCCACGTCGAGACGCGTGATGCCCTCCTTGAGCGAGAGGAATCCGCGGAAGTAGGGGAAACTGCGCTTGATGAGCGGCTTCTCGATGCCCCGGCACTCGACTTCATAAACGCCTTTGGGATATTTCTCGTCGTCGCCGTAGGTCTCGGTGTTGTGCTTGAACGGCGCCGAAAGGTCGCGGGTCTGTGCGAACATCAGGTCGAGGAACTCGCGGCGGGCGATCTTGCCGGCTGCGGGGGCGTAGCTCTTGAGCTGGTAGTGAACCGGAATCACCCGGACCTTGCCGCCGTGGGCCAGCATGTGGGCCTCCTTGACCTCGATCGAGTCGCGGAGCATCTTTTCGGGAACCGAGGCCGAGGGATCGACGTAGAGCGTAACGGCTACCGGGCAGTCGTATTGTGCGTCGAAGCCGCAGATGCCGTCGATATTGCGCAGGATAGCCCCGAAGTAGACCATGTCCATCTTATCGTGGAGTCCCTCGACGCCGATGCGGACGATCGAAAGCGAGTCGGCGCCGGCCTTGGGCGATGTGAACTTCATGGTTGTGGGTGCGAAAATCGCCTTGTCGATACCCGTTTGGTCGATTGCCTTGGGGTCGTAGCTGATGACTACCGCATGGCGTTTCACGAACGTTTTGACGCCGTAGACGCCGGGTACTTTCTGCATCTTGGCGGAGAAAGCCTTCGAACTGCCGAAGCATTTTACCGACGTGAGGCCTTCGATCTCGTAGGTCTGCATACCTTCGACCTGCTCGAACTCGCCCCACTTCTCGTCGATGGTCGGGAGTTCCCAATGACTGCCGAACCACAGCGCGGCGCCGAAGAGCGCGACGGCCAGGATGCCGGGCAGCCAGCGCAGCGACCGTTTGCCGCCGACCTGCAGCGAATCTTCCGGGCAGGCCGAGACGCAGGTTCCGCAGAGCGTGCAGTCGATGTGTTTTACCTTGTCGAGGTTCTTGATGTCGATCGAATAGGGGCATTTGCGCCGGCAAACGTCGCACTTGGTGCACGAAGCTTCGTCGCGGACGATGTGCAGCAGCGGGAAGACCTTGCTTTTGAGGTAGATCATCTCCCAGAGGTAACCCACGACACAGGCGGCGCCCAGCGCCCATACCCAGGCCGAACCTACGCCCAGCAGGCCCAGCACCCACAGCAGGATGACGATGCCGACGAAGGTGATCGTGAACTTGAAGATATTGCTCAGTGCGCCCAGCGGGCAGATGTATTTGCACCAGAACATTTTTACGAAGAAACTGCCGAGGAAGAGTACCGCAATCGAAATAATGGTCATCCAGGCGGTAATTTCACCTTTGAAACCCGTGGCAATGGCGTAATAAGGGTCGAAATTCTTGCAGAAAAGTTCGCTGCTCGACACCGACATGTAGAAAACGAGGAACAGCAGCGCGTATTTAATGATGCGGAGCGCACGGTCGGCGATGCTTCCCGGGCGGATTTCGGCATTGACTTTCAGTTTCCTGCCGCCTTTGCCCATCCATTCGCTGACGGTTCCCAGCGGGCAGAGGTAGCCGCAGAAGAGTTTGCTGAAAAGTACGACTCCCACGACGAGCATGACGCCCACCATGATCTGCACCATGGACATCGAGCAGGCCAGTGAGTTGCGTACCAGGTAACTGCCCAGTGCCTGCAAACCGCCGAACGGGCAGTAAGCCTCCACGTCCGCGGGTTTCTCCCCGAGGGTGAGCCCGTAGACCACAAATCCCACGATTGCTGCGAGCGTGCCCCACTGCAGCAAATTCTTTAACCAATTGCTTTTTCTTTTCATTTGTTCGGGTTGTAAATGATGTGTGTATACGCAAAGGTAATTATTTTGGTGAGTAATTGGTACGCGTTATTTGTTTTTTAGCGCCTTCTATGCGACTTTTTACTATATTTGTGAGACTACACCAAGTAATTAAGCGAATCCACGATGAAAAAATCTGTTTTGATCCGTGCGGCCCTGTTTTGCCTGCTGGCCGTCCCGGTTGCGGCGCAGGTCCCTGCAGGCCTGCAAGAGAAGATTCCCCTCGACGGCGAGGTGCGGGTCGGGCGACTCGACAACGGAATGACTTATTACATCCGGCATTACGACAACCCCAAACAGCGGGCTGATTTTTTCATAGCCCACGATGTCGGCGCCTTGCAGGAGGAGGATAACCAGAACGGACTGGCCCACTTCCTCGAACACATGGCTTTCAACGGCACGAAAAATTTTCCCGGGAAGGGGATTCTCAACTACCTGGCGGCGAACGGCGTGCGTTTCGGCTATAATGTCAATGCCTATACGTCGCGCGACCGGACGGTCTACAACGTTTCGAATGTGCCGCTGGTTCGCGAAGGACTGGTGGATTCGCTGCTGCTGATCCTGCACGACTGGTCCTATTACATCTCGTGCGAACCCGACGAGATCGAGTCGGAGCGGGGCGTGATCCGCGAGGAGTGGCGGCGCGGCAACGACGCCCGTTCGCGCATGGTCCGCAAGTCGGCCCAGGTCGAATACGACGGGTCGAAATACGCCCGCCGAGACGTGATCGGCGACATGGATATCGTCAACAACTTCGAGCGGCAGACGCTCGTCGACTTTTACCACAAGTGGTATCGTCCCGATTTGCAGGCCGTAATCGTCGTGGGCGATGTGGATGTGGACGCGATGGAGCGGAAAATCCGCGACTTGATGTCGTCGATCCCGAAGGCCGAAAACCCGGCGCCGAAGGAGGTTTACGACATTCCGTGGCGCGACAAGCCCCGTTACAGCGTGGTGACCGACCCCGAGACCAAGGCCGTGGCCGTGAAACTGATTTTTTACCAGCCCTATCCGTCGGCCGAAGAGCGTGCGACGGTGGGGGCCGTGCGCGACGACCTGGCACGCAAGGTCTTCCTCGAAATGGCGCGTTCCCGGCTGGCTGAGGCCGAGAAGCGCCCCGATGTGCGTTACAAGCGCGTCGTGGCTGTTACGGGAAGCCTCGCTACGTGCCGCAACACCCTCATGCTGACGGCGCTGCCCAGGGAACAGGACATGCGCGAAGCGCTGGCGGGCATCCTGACCGACGTGGAACAGATGCGCCGCTACGGTTTCAGCGACGAGGAGTTCGAAGCCGCCAAAGCCAAGGTCGCCAAGGCGGAGAAGAAAGCGCTGGAGAAATACCGTCTCGCAACGAATACCGACCTGGCCGGGCGATATGTGGAGCATTTTACGCGTAATGTGCCTTACGCAACGCCCGAAGACCGGACGCGTATTGTCGAAGAGCAGCTCGATGCCCTGACGCCTGAGGCGTTGAACCGGCTGCGTATCGGCATGACCTCGCCGAAGGGTATGCTCGTACTCGTGTCGTCGCCCGAAGAGTATATGGACAAGGTCCCCTCTGAAGCCGATGCTTTCGCTTTGATCGACTCGGTGAAGCATGCTGAGATAGCCCGTCCCGAACGCAGCGGAAAGGCCGCCGGACCGCTCTTCACGGCGAAAGTAACTCCCGGAAAGGTCGTCAAGACCCGCAAGGCGGCCTTCGGAGCCGAGGAGTGGACGCTCTCGAACGGCGTGAAGGTATTCTGGCGGACCGTTCCCGAAGTGATCGGTACGCGTAAAGTCGGCGTGGCGGCTATTAATGAGGGCGGTTTTGCCCGCGACAGCGATGTCGAAGGCATGCATCTGCTCCAGAACTACGTCCGTACGATGGGCGTAAAGGATCTCGACCGTAGCAGTATGCGCGACCTGCTCTCTTCGCATGACGCCAGCCTGATGGCGACGCTGGGCCGGGATGCGAGCTCCTTCTCGGGAGCGGCAAGTGCGGCTGACTTCGAATTGTTGCTGCAATTCCTGCACCTCTATATTACTGAGCCTAATTTCTCGGAACAGGCCTATGGCGACTACCTCGGCCTGGCCCGCGCGTCGCTCGGGAAGGAAAAGTCGCCCAAGGCGCTTTTCGCCGAGCGTGCCGACAGCACGAAATATGGCGGTCATCCGTGGCTCCGGCGGGCGACGCTTTCGACGCTCGACCGTTTCGACCGGGAAGCGGCCCGCAAACTCTACGACAAACTCTTCGGCAACGCCGCCGATTTCGTCTTCTTCTTCGCGGGCGAGATGCCTGCCGGCGAGGCGCGGCCGCTCATCGAGAAATACATCGGTTCGCTGCCTGCCGCCCCGAAGCAGAAATTCAAGAAGGAGGATTTCGAGATCGTACCCGGCACGAGGGAGTACGATGCGGTTTTCCCGGGCGCCGTGACGCCCAAGTCGTCGATCGAGCGCATCTACCATGGCAAGTTCGATTATACGCCGGCCAATTATGCCGCGCTGCGCTACGTCTCCTATATTCTCGGCGCGCGTTACCTGACGACCGTGCGCGAAGAGAAAGGCGGAACCTATTACATCGGCGTGCACGACGAGGTCGGGGCCCGTCCCCGCGGCTACTGTCACTTGGTGGTGAGCTTCGAGACCGATCCCAAGCTGCGTGAAATGCTGCTGGGCGAGGTTCAGAAGGGCATCGAACATCTGGCTGCCGAAGCTCCCTCGGAGCAGGAGGTGAACGAAGCGATGCTTTACTTCAAGAAGGTCAATGCCGAACGCAAGTCGAAGAACCTGAGATCGACCTCCTACTGGATCAACAAGATGCGGGCGGAGTATTTCGACGGAGCTGACCTGGATAAGGACAACGAGGCGGTATTTACGGCCGTGACGCCCGAAGAGGTGCGCCGCCTTACGCGTGAGATTCTCGCGCAGGGCAACCGCTATACGGCGGTTTTCACACAGGAGTAACTCCGCATGCCCCGAAACGAAACCCGGGCGGCCTCGACGGCCGCCCGGGTTTTTCGTATGTATGTCCTGGCGCTTATTTGCGCGTGATCTTCAGGGCGAAGCCTCCTCCGGGAGCCATCTTTACCGTCATTTTCCGGTCGGCGGGGATTTCGACCGCTTCGCACTTGTAGTCGCGGGCGGCTTTGTCGGCGTTGACGCCGTCGCGGAACAGTTCGGCGGTGTAGGAACCCTCGCCCAGGAAGCCGAGGTCGACCGTCAGGCTGCGCGCGTTCCAGTCGGTCATGCCGCCGACGTACCACGTGTCGCCCTTGCGGCGTGCGATGGAGACGTACTCGCCGACCCGGCCGTCGAGGCCCACGGTCTCGTCCCACGTCGTCGGGATGTCGGCGATGAAACGCGTGCACTCCTCCTCGCGCATGTAGTTCGACGGCGAGTCGCACAGCATGTTGAACGGCGATTCGAAGATCACGTATTCAGCCAACTGGCGGCAGCGCGTACCCTGGCTCATGGCTTCGGAGCCTACGGCGCGGAAATTTCCGCGCGTGGCGTTGCGCATGGCGCCCTGCGTGTAGTCCATCGGTCCGGCGAGCATGCGGATGAAGGGAATCGTCACGTCGTAGGTCACCATGTCGGTTTTTTCGCTGGTCCACTTCATCTGCTCCAGGCCGAAGACCCCTTCGAAATTGAGTACGTTGGGATAGGTGCGCTGAATACCTGCGGGTTTGTGGTAACCGTGTATGTCGAGGAACAAGTGGTATTTGGCCGCCGTTTCGGCCAGACGGTACGTGAAGTCGGCGATCTTCTGGTCGTCGCGGTCCAGGAAGTCGACCTTGAAACCTTTGATGCCCATCTGAGAATAGTGCTTGCAGACACGCTCCAGGTCGCGCTCCGTGGCGTAGAACCCGGCCCAAAGGACGATGCCGACGCCGCGCTCCTTGCCGTAGGCGACCAGTTCGGGCAGGTTGATTTCGGGAACCACCTGGAAGAGGTCGGCCTTCTTGTTCACGGCCCAGCCTTCGTCGAGGATGACGTATTCGATGCCGTGGTCGGCGGCGAAGTCGATGTAATATTTGTAAGTCTCGTTGTTGATGCCCGATTTAAAGTCCACCCCGTAGAGGTTCCAGGTATTCCACCAGTCCCAGGCTACCTTGCCGGGTTTGATCCACGAGATGTCCTCCACGCGCGACGGTGCGGCCAGGCAGTAAACCAGGTCGTTGTCGGCCAGTTGGATGTCGTGTTCGGCGATCGCGAAGACGCGCCACGGGAAGGTGCGGGTTCCCTTGGTGCGGGCGATGAAGTTCTCCCGCTCGGTTACCAGCAGTTGCAGTTCGTTGTGGCCGCCCTGAACCTCCTTGGCCGGGTAGGGTGCGAAATTGCCGCGCAGGGCCTTGCCGCCCGTGGGGTTGTAGAGGTACATGCCCGGGTAATCCTCCAGGTCGGCCTCGGTGATGACGATCTTCGCCGTTCCGGCGTCGGCCAGGATCGGCAGGAAGGCCAGGTGGTCGGCCGCAACTTCGGAAACGGGCTGATTCGTGTAGGTATTCTCGAAACTGTTGAAGTAGCAACGTTCGATACCGCCCTCTTTTTTGCGGGGGTTTACATAGGGGACATAGGCCCGGAAGTCCTCCGGGAAACGGATGTCCACCAGCTCGTCGGCGACGGTGATTTCGTCCTTCATGGAGGTTACGAACCGGTAAGCGACGCCGTCGTCATAGGCGCGGAAGTCGACTCCGTAATCCCCCTTGAAAGTGAGCGTCAGGGAGTTATATTTGTTGTCGACCGTGCTGCGCTTGTAAAAGGGCGCCTCGATGGTTTCATCGACGCTTTTCGTCGATGCTTTACGTACGACGGCTTTCTGGCCGAGGACGCGCCCGTCGGCGAGCGTAAGCGACAGGGGCGAAGGGGCGATCAGCTCTTTGCCGTCGCGGGAAATGGAGTAGGTGACGGCCTGTGTGCCGGCGTCCACGCGTACGGCGATTTTCCCGTCGGGGGATTTCAGTTCGTAAGTTTTGGCTGCGGAAATTCCGGTCCCGGCACTGAATAAAAGGAGTGTCAGAAGTAGTTTTTTCATAATAGATTATTGGGTTTGGGTACGAAAATAGTGAAAAAACTGCGAATAACCGGCGCTTCGAAAAAAAATCGCTTACTTTTCCTGCATTGCCTCTATTACGGCGTTGTGCTGGCGGCGGAAAAGGCGCAGGTTATAGGTGAACTGAAACGATACGTAGCGGCCGATGCCCAAGTTGGTGACGTTGCGCAGCGTTGTGCCCGTCACCGTACGGCGGAAGGTGGTTCCGTTCTGGTCGAGGATGTCGTTCACGCCGACGCTCGCTTCGCCCAAACAGTTGCGGAAGAGTTTGACGCCGAGCATTGCGTTGCAGATCAGGCGTTCTTCGAGGAACGTATCGGTGATTCCCTTATAATAGTTGTAGTCGGCGTTGGCGCGCACGACGAGGCGCTTCCAGACCACGAACGTCGTTTCGGCTTTGGCCGACTGGCTGAAATAGGTGTTGTCGAGCGTGCGGACCTGCGACGAACTTTTGCTCGCGTTGTAGCGTCCCGTGTAGCTCAGGCGGAAGTCCACCGATTCGGAGATGTTGCTCCCGAGGGTCAGTCCGGCGTTATAGACGTTGTTGTTCAGCTCGTTGCGTTCGCCGTTGATGATACTCGGGATGCGGCCCGTCGAGACCCCCGCCCGGAAGTTGAGGTTCGAGCGCAGCCACCGGACGGGCATGCCGTAGTTGACGCTGGCGCGCAGGCTCCATAAGCCCGCGAGGTTGACCGGCTTGGTGTACTGGTTGCCTTCGCCGAGGAGCGTTCCCTCGTCGTCGATGACGAAGTCCGGGGAGTCGATCACCAGCGAGTCGGTGATGGTGTTGGGGCTTGCCGCGAACTCAGCCGAGACCGTGAAGGTGCGCCCCTTGGCGGGATTGGCGCGGATGTACTGGCCCGAAAGACGATGGGTATAGACCGGATCGAGGCCGGGGTTTCCAGCAAAGACGTTCTGGCGGTTGGTGGTGTTGACGATGTCCTGCAGGTCGGTGGCGCGGGGATTCGACGTGCGCCCCGAAGCGTTGAATTTCAGGGTGTTGTTTCGGTTGATATTGACGTTCGCCACCACGCTGTACGTGAGGTTGTCGAACGATGTTTCGGTTTTCCGGTCATAGGGGAAAACATAGTCGCTGCTGAATCCCGCATGCTGGTAGTAGAGCGTCGCTGCGACTTTCGTCTTTTTGAAATAATACTGATAGGTGCTGCCGATGCGGTGGGTCAGGTAGGCATAGTCGTATTCGGTCGACTGCTTCGGATTGCGTTCGTCGGGAAAAACATTCTCTTTGGTGAGTACGAACGTGTTGCGCTCGACGCTGTTATCGGTGTAGTTGATGCGGTATTCGAAGCTCAGGCGCGAGCGTTTCGAGAGCGAACGGGTGTAGCTCACGTTGCCGTTGAGGTCGTAGCCCGGCTGGTCGCGGTCGGTGCGCGTAATGTTGCGCGAGGAGTAATCCGCCG
Organism: Alistipes montrealensis; assembly: GCF_018362775.1. Classification (GTDB taxonomy): domain Bacteria; phylum Bacteroidota; class Bacteroidia; order Bacteroidales; family Rikenellaceae; genus Alistipes; species Alistipes montrealensis. Next base: position 298,878 of record NZ_JAGYXY010000002.1, on the reverse strand, counting down.
TGTCGCACTCGATGTTGTCGGGGTCGCGGAAGGTGTACTGCCGCGGGCGGCTCAGCTGGCCGTAGCTGCGGTAGGTTCCCCCGACGCCGACGGTGAGGTTGTGCGACGTTTTTCCCGGCAGGCGGTAGCGGTAGAGCAGGTAGTTCGAGACGTTGTATCCGTCGCTGTTGTTGTGGCCGAAGTTGCGGCGGCGGTTGACGAAGCGGATGTCGTCGTCGGAGAATTTGTTGTCGGTGCGGCTTCGCAGTTCGTTGCGGTAGTTGTTGTCCTGCAGGCTGAACGAGGTGCGCATCATCATCGAATGGCGGTCGGAGAATTTGTAGTCGACGCGCGCGTTGAAACGGTGGTTGAGATTGAGCGTCCTGGAGTTGTTCTCGTCGTTGTAGAGCACCAGTTTATCCGTCGAAGTGAAGGTCTGCCGGTCGCTCAGGCTGGTGTTGTGGTTGTCGGTGCGGTTGAAGAAATAGCTGGCCGTGGCCTTGCCCTTTTTGCCCCAGTCGTCGCTGTAATTGACGCCGATGGCCTGCACGGCCGAGATGCCGTCTAAGGGGCGGACCATGAAATTGTTGCTTGAAGACTTGCCCGACCGGTCGGTCGTGCCGAGGATGTCCTCGAACGAGAAATTCTGGCGGCTGATGTTGTTCGCCAGTCCGATCACCGAGATGCGGCGGTCGTTGTCGAAAATGTTGACGTTGCCGCCGCCGATGTATTTGTCGGGGATGCCGTAGGCTCCGTAGAGGCGTCCGAAAGCGCCCCGCCGCTTGTCGGGGAGCGTTACGATGTTGAGCGACGTGTATCCTTCGCCGGTGTCCACGCCCGTAAATTCCGACTGGTCGCTCTGCGAGTTGTAGATGTCGATGCTTTCGATCATGTCGGCCGGGATGTTGCGGATGGCCGACATCACGTCGTTGCCGAAAAATTCGCGTCCGTCGACGTAGACCCGCCGCACGGTGCGGCCCTGTGCCTCGATACCGCCGTCGGCGACCTCCAGGCCGGGCATTTTCGAGATCAGCGACTCGGCGTCCGACCCGAACGAAACCTTGTAGGCCGAGGCGCGGTAGGAGAGCGTGTCGCCGCGTACGGACGAACGCAGCGCAGGCGCTTCGACGGTCACCTGGTCGATGGCTTCGGCGCGGGGCGTGAGCCACAGCGAGTCGAGAAGGACGGCCGCCGTGCCGACCCGCAGGTCGCGGTGCAGCGAGTCGTACCCCAGCGAGGTGACCGTGAGGCGGTAGTCGCCGCGCGGCACGCGGGGGAATGTGCCGCGGCCTTCGATGTCCGAGGTGGTATAGAAAGGCGTCGCCGCGGTGTCCGTGCGGCTGCGCAGTTCGGCTACGGCCCCCACGACCGCTTCGCGCGTGATGCGGTCGGCAATGCGGAAACGCACTCCTGCGGATTGTGCCGCGGCGGTCGCGGCGCAGAGCAGGAACAGCAGGTTGAGCAGCGCTTTTCTCGGGTTCATCGGATGAAGGGGATTCGGCGGATAAAGATAATGGTTTTGCGCCTTTCATACGCTCTTTTCAGGGATATTTTAGCATAATGGGATACGTGTCGGCTGTTTTTGACCAGAAAATATTCCCGATTGCCTCTGCCTTTCACTATATTTGTCAAAATAATTGCGGGCGACGTTCGTTTTGTCCGTAAACCGGGAATCTCACATGAAGAACAAAGATATCTTTACCTTCCGCGATGCGGAGAAACAGGCGGGCCCTGTGGCCTTTTCGACGATGCTCAAGCCCGCCGGTTCGGCCTGCAACCTCGACTGCCACTACTGCTATTACTTGGACAAAGCCGTCCAGTACGGCGGCAAGCAGGCCGTGATGAGCGATGAATTACTGGAACTTTACGTCAAACAATACATCGAGGCCAACGAGGTCGAAGTGGTGCAGTTCTGCTGGCACGGCGGCGAACCGCTGCTGCTGGGCGTGGATTTTTACCGCCGGGCGATGGCTTTCCAGGAGAAATACGCCGACGGAAAGAAGATCGAAAACATCCTCCAGACCAACGGCACGCTGGTCGATGAGGAGTGGTGCGACCTGTTCGCCGGAAACAACTTCCTGGTCGGGATTTCGCTCGACGGACCGCAGGACATCCACGACACGTTCCGCCTGACCAAAGGCGGCAAACCCACCTTCGAATGCGTGATGCAGACGATCGGGATGTTCCAGCGCAGCGGCGTGGAGTATAATACGCTGAGTGTCGTGAACAAGTTGTGCGAAGGCCGCGGCGGCGAGATTTACCGCTTTTTCCGCGATACGGTGCACAGCAAGTACATGCAGTTTTTGCCTGCCGTGGAGCACGTCGTCGACAAGCCGGGCTTCCACCGTCCGCTGATCGTCTCGCCCGACCGCGAGGGCGCGCGGCTGGCCGAATGGTCGGTGACGGCCAAAGGCTACGGCGAGTTCCTGTGTGACGTGTTCGACGTATGGGTGGTGAGCGATGTGGGGCGCATATTCGTACAGATGTTCGACGCGACGCTGGCCCAGTGGTGCGGCGTGCCCCCGGGCGTCTGCTCGATGGGCGAGACGTGCGGCGATGCGCTGGTGGTCGAACACAACGGTGACGTTTATTCGTGCGACCATTTCGTTTATCCCGAATACAAGTTGGGCAACATTGCTGAGACCTCGCTGACGGAGATTTACCGGACCCGAAAACGCCGCGACTTCGGGCTGGCGAAACGCAACGCCCTTCCGGGCGAATGCCTGCGCTGCAAATACTACTTCGCCTGCCGGGGCGAGTGTCCGAAGCACCGCTTCGAGACGGGCTCCGACGGATGCCGCAAGAACTCGCTCTGCGAGGGTTTGCAGCATTGGTTCCGCCATTCGGAACCCTATATGGAATACATGCGCGACATGCTGGCGCGCGAGCAGTCCCCGGCGTGGGTCATGCAGTTCGCCCGCAAGCGGATGGGGCTGATGTAGCTGCCCGGGATCAGTTTTTCACCTGTTTTTTCCGTTTCAGGAGCACCCACACGAGCGGCACGGCCGATGCGAGGGTGAGCCATACCACGACCGAGAGTGCGTCGGTGACCCCTTCGACGTAAGTCTGGGCCGCCGGAAGCGTTTCGTGTGCCGTGTGGTAGGCTGTGCGGGTTGCGAGGATCGCCGTGAGGACGGCGATGCCGAAACTGCCTGCGAGTTGTTTGATGCTGTTCGAAATGCCGGCCGCCGCGGCCATATCCTGCTGGGTGAGGTTCTTGAGTGAAAAGAGGTTGAGCGGTGCGAACGTGAGACCCATGCCGAAGCCGCGCAGGTAGAGGACCAGCAGGATGTGGCTGTGGGTGGTGTGGAGCGTGAAGCGGCTTGCGAGCCAGAAACTCAGGGCCATGACCAGGATGCCCGCAACGACCAGCAACAGGGGCTTGATGTAGCGCGTCAGGTAACCCGAGACGGTCGAAAGTACCCCCTGGATAAGTCCTACGGGCAGGAAAACACTGCCGGCCATCAGTGCCGTGTATCCCAGTCCGCGCTGCATGTACAACGGCAGCAGGTAGGTTCCCCCGAGCATCCCGACGGCGAAAAGCGTCAGCACGGCCATCGAAATGCCGAAATTCCGTTCGGCCAGCAGCCGGATTTGCAGCAGGGGCGCCGGGCTGCGCAGTTCCGTGACGATGAAGAAGACGAACGCCGCGGCCGCCACCGTAAAGCAGGCCACGATTTCGGGAGCCGACCAGCCGTCGTGGTTGGTGGGCGAATTGCCGCGGGCGAGTGCGTAGATCGTCAGCGGCATGAACAGGACGATGCCCGCGAATCCTTTCCAGTCGAAGGGGTGGCGTACGCCGCTCCGCCACTCTTTCTGGATGAATACCGAGAGCAGGATCGCCGCAAGTCCCACCGGAACGTTCACGTCGAAAATCTTGTGCCAACTGTAATCGTCGACGAGGTAGCCGCCCAGCAGCGGACCGAACGAGATCGAAGCCGCGGCGGCCATCGACCAGAGGCCCAGCGCGAGGCCCCGCTCTTCGGGTTTGAATTCGCGGGTGACGATGGCCAGGCCGAGCGCCTGGATGATGCCGCTGCCGAATCCCTGCAAAGCCCGTGAGGCGATGAGGAACGTGTCGCTCGGGGCTTTTCCGCAGAGCCACGAACCCAGCGTGAAGAGCACCATTCCGAGGATGTAAACACGTTTGTTGCCGAAACGGTCGGCGAACCAGCCCGCCGAAGGCAGCATGACGGTCATGGTGATCATGTAGGCCGTGATGACCCATTCGGCCGAGGAGATGCCGATGTGGAAGGCCGACATAATGGCCGGAAGCCCGACGTTGACCACCGTAACGTCCAGCACGGCCATGAAGGTCCCGAGCATGATCATGCCCAGAATCCACCATTTGTAGCTGCTGCCCTGCCGGATATGTTCGCCGAGAGTCGTCATCCGGCGTGGCGGGTTCAAAAAAAGTGCCAGCCCGGGGGATTCGGCTGCCCAATGTTGCCGCAGGGCGCTCCCGTAAAAACAGGAAGGTGTCGCAGTAATGCGACACCTCCGTACGTGCAGGTCCTGTAAGCCGGGTTCTGTCCCCGGGGCGAACCCCGGGTCCCTGTCATTTATCTAGGACGGCAGTCTCCTGCCGTCTCGAGCAACCTACCCCCCGGCATCGGGCGAGCAACCCTTAATTGCCGGTATACACGGTCTTGCAACCCACGGGACGTACTGCCGGGCGACATTGCTGTCCCCGCGGTGGGCTCTTACCCCGCCTTTTCACCCTTACCCGCAGTTTGCTGCGGGCGGTCGTTTTCTGTTACGCTACCACAACCTCACGGCTGTCAGGTCGTTAGCCTGCGTGGCGCTCTGTGTTGCCCGGACTTTCCTCTCCCGGCCTGGGGCCGGCAGCGACAGAGCGGACCTGCGCAGCAAAGGTAGGGAATTAAAAATTAAGAATTAAAAATTAAGAATTAAAAATTGCAGGCGGCAGGACGGAATCATGCGGGGCCGTTTTTACAAGATCTTTTTGATCCACCGGAATCCTTTGTAGGGCGGATAGCGGAACGGCAGGTCGAGGCGCTTCGGCGACGAGACGACAGCCCGGCGGTGGGAGAATGTGTCGAAACTGTCGCGCCCGTGGTAACGGCCCATGCCCGAGTTGCCCACGCCGCCGAAAGGCAGGTTGTCGTTGGCGATGTGCATGATCACGTCGTTGAGGCACGCTCCGCCCGAGGAGGTGTGCAGCAGGACTTTGCGGCCCGTTTCCTCCGGCCCGAAGTAGTAGAGCGCCAGCGGTTTTTCGCGGTCGTTGACGAAGGCTACGGCTTCGTCGGTGTCGTCGAAGGGAATCATCGGCAGCACGGGGCCGAAAATCTCCTCCTGCATCACGGGCGATGCGGGGTCCGTGTCGGTGAGCAGTGTCGGTTCGATGTAGCGGTCGGCAGCGTCCGTGCGGCCACCGATCCGGATTTTTCCCTGCAGGAGGTAGCCCGCCACGCGTTCGAAGGCGCGGTCGTTGACCAGCCGGACGTAACAGGGGCTTTGCTGCGCATCGTCGCCGTGGAGTTCCCGCAGGGCACGGGCGAACGCTTGCGTGAATTGGTCTTGCAGCGAACGGTGGATCAACAAATAGTCGGGTGCAATGCAGGTTTGCCCGGCGTTGAGGGTTTTGCCCCAGGCGATGCGGCGCGCGGCGGTTGCGATGTCGGCCCCGCGGTCGACGATGCAGGGACTTTTACCGCCCAGTTCCAGCACGACGGGCGTCAGGTTTTTCGCGGCTGCGGCCATGACGATCCGTCCCAGCGCAGGGCTTCCCGTGAAAAAGATCACGTCCCAGCGCAGGTCGAACAACCGGGTGTTCACATCCCGGTCGCCCTGCACGACGGCGACGTATTGTTCGTCGAAAATTTCGGCGACGAGCCCTTCGATCGTCTTTGCGACGTGGGGCGTATAAGGCGAAGGTTTCAGCAGGGCGGTGCAGCCGGCCGAGATGGCCCCGACCAGCGGGTTCAGCAGCAGTTGCACGGGATAGTTCCACGGTGCGACGATGAGCGCCTGCCCGAGGGGCTCGCTGACGATCCGGCTTTTCGACGGCAGGAGTTTGAGCGGCGTGGGGCGCGGCTCGGGGCGCATCCATTTGCCGAGGTGGCGCAGGTGGCTGCGGATTTCACTCCGGACAATGCTGATTTCGGTAAGATAGGCCTCTTCGGGGGATTTACGCAAGTCTGTCCACAGGGCGTCGCAGAGGCGTTTTTCCCAGTTGACAAGGGCCGCTTCGAAACGCCGGAGCATCGTGCGGCGGAAGGCTTCGGGAAGCGTCGCTCCCGAGCGGAAATAGGCTTTCTGGGCCGCGGCAAGGGCCGAAATGCGTGCGGCAGGGGTGTTTTCGAGGGGCATAGGCAGTATATATAACGTGGTCCGGCGAACCGCAATCGGATAACCTGCGAGGTTGTGGCCTCGCTGAAATCCTGTTGGCTGCGGGCTTTCCCGCACCGTTGCAAAGCCGCTGCCACACTCGGCGGAGCGGCTATTTCTCGCGGAAAATGTTCAGGTGTGCCAGCAGCGGGTTGCGGCGGTCGAGCACGACGAATTCCAGCAGCAGCAGGATCAGTGCGGCGATGAGCAGGTATTGGTACTGTTCGTTGAACTCCTCGAAGCGGACCATCGAAAGTTCGGTCTGCTCCATCTCGTTGATTGCCTTGACGACCTCTTCGAGGCCGATCGACTGCTTCGACGAACGGACATAAACGCCGCCCGTAATGTCGGCGATCTTGGCCAGCATCTCTTCGCCCAGTTTCGAGACGACCATTTCGCCGTTCTCGTCCTTAATGAACTCGCCGCCGATCTGAATCGGGGCGCCTTCGGGCGTGCCGATACCGATGGTGAAGATTTTGACGCCCATCTGGGCGGCGCGTTCGGCGACGGCGATAGCGTCGTCGTCGTGGTTCTCACCGTCGGTGATCAGGATGATTACGCGGCCGTGGCTCTGCTCCGTCTCGCCCGAGAACGACAGCAGGGCCTGTTCTAGGGCCTTGCCGATCGCCGTGCCCTGCACCGACACCAGCGACGGGTCGATTCGCCGCGCGAAGGCCCGCGCCATGCGGTAGTCCGAAGTGATCGGCAGTTGGACCTTGGGTTCTCCGGCGAAGACGACCAGGCCCACGCGGTCTTGCTGCAACCCCTCGAAGAGTTTGCCGATGGCGTATTTGGTCCGTTCGAGGCGGTTGGGCTGAAAATCTTCGGCCAGCATCGAGTTCGAGACATCGACCGTGAGCATCATTTCGATGCCCCGGGCTTTCTCCTCGCGGAGTTTCGAACCGAATTGCGGGCGCGCCGCAGCCAGCACGACCAGCGTCACGGCGCCGCAGAAAAGGATGAACTTGAAGGCGATGCGCCCGGTCGATACTTCGGGCATCAGCTCTTCCAGGATGCCCGGATGGCCGAAACGCGCGAGCCGCTTGCGGCGGTTGCGTGCGGCCAGCCAATAGAGCGCGATGAGCACCGGGACGGCCAGCAGGAGCCAGAGATATTGCGGATTTGCGAAGCGGAACATAAGCAAATTTTCTTTACGGTATGCGTTTCAGGACGAGGTTCGAGAGCAGGAACTCCGTGAGCAGCAGCCCCAGGGCGGCGAGCACCCAGACCAGGAACAGTTCGTGGTAGGAGATATGCTCGGTCACCTCGACCTTGCTCTTTTCGAGTTGGTTGATCTCGTCGTAGACGGCTTTCAGCTTGTCTTTGTCCGTGGCCCGGAAGTAGCGGCCGCCGGTCATGTCGGAGATCGCTTTCAGCACCTTTTCGTCGATTTCGACCTTCTGGTTGACGAAGATCAGATTGCCGCCCATGTCGATGGCCGGGTAGGGGGCCATGCCCTCGGTTCCCACGCCGATCGTGTAGACGCGGATGCCCTGCGCCTGGGCGATCTCGGCGGCGGTCATGGGAGCCATTTCACCGCGGTTGTTTACGCCGTCGGTCAGGAGGATGATGACCTTCGACTTGGCGTCGCTCTCCCTGAGGCGGTTGATCGCCGTGGCCAGGCCGTTGCCGATGGCCGTGCCGCTGTCGTCGATCAGGCCGCTGCGGATGCGCGCCAAAAGGGTTTGCAGGGTGCTCTGGTCGGTGGTAAGGGGACTTTGGGTGAAGGCTTCGGCGGCGAATGCCACCAAACCGATGCGGTCGCCGTAGCGGTCGGCGATGAACGATCCGGCGACCTCCTTGGCCGCCGTGATGCGGTCGGGTTTGAAGTCACGGGCCAGCATCGAGCCCGAAACGTCGATGGCCAGCATGATGTCGATGCCCTCGGTGTTCGAACGCACGTTCTGCTCGATATCCTGCGGACGGGCCAGCGCTACGACGAGCAGTGCGAAAGCCGCTGCGCGCAGCACGAAAGGCAGGTGGCGCAGGTAGTAGCGTACGGTCCGGGGCGCCCGCACGACGCCGGCGACGCTCGAAATCTGGATCGAGGCCCCGCCTTGCAACGCACGCCAGACGTAGTAGCCGATCATCGGCACGAGCAGCGTCAGCAGCCAGAGGTAATATGGTGAAGCAAAATGCATAGCTTACGCAATTAAAAATTAAGAATGAAAAATTAAAAATTATTTTGTCTCTTTCATTGTTTTCAGGATACTTGCAAGGATATTCGTCAATTCCCGGCAATCAGAAAAAATACTTTTAAATTCGTTCTCCGTCAGGTAGTCCGTGCTGTATAACAATTCCAACCAATATTCGGTTTCATACGTTTCCTTTAATGCAATGTGCATTTTTGCGATGAAATCCTCTTTCGATTGTCCTCCGATTGCTTCCCGGACGTTTGCTCCGATACTCGTTCCGCTTTTAAGCAGCTGTTTCGAAAGTACGTACTCGTTATTCGTTTCGGAAATATGCTTATACAGCCGGACAATCCGGATTGCAAAATCGAGGCTCTTGTCCTTTATGATGTTATCGGCCTTCAATTTTTAATTCTTAATTTTTCATTTTTAATTAAAACAAGCTACCAGTTTTTCTTTCCGCGGACCACCACGCCCTGTTTCTCCTTGAGCTTCTCCTGGGTCTTGTCCTCCTGGGCCTGAATGGCGTCGAGCATCTGTTGCTGCTCTTGCGGCGAGATACCCGAAGGCGTCGGCTGGCCCTGCTGGTCGCCTTTGCCTTCCTTGTCGCCCTGCGAGGGGTTTTGCTGCCGGTCCTGGTCGCCCTTCTGGTCGTTCGGGTCGCCCTTCTGGTCCTTCTGGTCGCCTTTCTGATCGGGGTTCTGCTGGCCCTGGCCGTTCTGGTTCTGGTCCTTGTTCTGGTCTTTGTCCTGGTCCTTTTTGTCGTCGCCGCCTCCACCGCCGCCGTCCTTGTTCTGGTCGAGCAGCCGCTTGGTATAGGCGTAGTTGTACTTGGCCTCCATGTCCGAGGGATTCAGACGCAACGACTGCTTGTAGCTTTCGAGCGCCTCCTGGTATTTCTGTTGCTTGAACTGGGCGTTGCCGAGGTTGTAGAACGCTTCGGCGCGCTCCGTGTCCGCACGCAGCGAGTCGGCCGCAGCCTGCTGCATGGTCTGCTCGGCGCGGTCGAACCGTTCGGCTTTGTAGAGGGCGTTGCCGAGGTCGTAAGTTGCCTCGAACTGTCCCGCAGCGGCCTGCAGGGCCTGCTCGTAGCGGCCGATCGCCTGCTCGTAATTGCCCTTGTTATACTGCCGGTTGCCTTTGCGCACCAGCGAGCGCTCGGGCATATCCTGGGCTTGCGCCCCGGCGGCGGCAAAGATAAACAGGGTGATATAGAGTAACTTGTACATCGTTGTTGCGTTTAGTTTTCCTTCGGAGCTTCTTCCTCGTCGGGAGTCTCCTCCTCGGCGATTTTCGTTTCCTCGACGAAGTAATATGCCTTCAGGTAGTCGGCCTCATTCTGCTCGGCTTCGGGCGTCGCTTTGGCGAATTTCACCAGGTCGGCGTCGCGCAGGATCGCCGTCAGGTCCATCCGGGCCTTGTCGGGCAGCTCCTCCGCACGCATCGTCTCGATGATTTCGTCGGAGGTCATCTCCATGGCGCCGAAGCCCCAGCGGGCGGCGATGTAGGTGCGCAGGATGTCCGTCAGTCCCGAATAGTAGAGTTTATGTTTGTTGTTCTGCCACAACTTTTGGTTGTGGAGCGCTTCGAGGGCCTGGATGGCGGCGACGTGCGGCGGCAGCGGCGGGGCGGGTTTGAACAGGTCGCCGAAGCCTTTGCCGCGGCTGGCGAGGTAACGTTTGAGTGCATAGCCGGCGATCAGCAGCGCCAGAATGAAGAATATTCCCCATTTGATATAACCGCTCAGTTCGCGGAAGCGGAACGGCAGGTTTTTCTGGCCTTTCAGGTCGTAGATCGACTGCGAGGTGGAGTCGATCTGGAACGTAGCCACCTCCAGGTAGACCGAATCGGTACTGCGGAGCGTATCGAGGATGTTCTTGTTGGCATAGAGCACCTGCGCCGCGCCGAGGTTGTATTTGCCTTCGTCGAAGGCGGCCAGCCTGTAGCGTTTGCGCAGTTTCAGGCGGCGGCCGTCGCGTTCGAGCGTGTCGACCGGGCAGCTTTCGACCAGTTCGAGTTTCCCTTCGGCGTTCTGGAATTCGGGAAACTCCACGACCTGTACGAGGTCCTTCTCCACGTCGATGATATAATCGAAGCGGTCGCCGATCATGATGCTGTCGGGTTCGACGCGCGCCGTGACCGTGGGCGTTTCCTGCGCCCGGGCCGCGAATCCGGTGAAAAGAAGCGCTATTGCAAAGAGTCGTTTCATCGCTGTTTGAACAGTTTTATTAATTCGGCCACATAGTCGCCGTCGGTCGAGATCATGGCCGTGTCGATGCGGTTGTGCTTGAGCGTGGAGTCGATTTCGCTGCTGCGCTGCTGCCACGAGGCGGCGTAGTGGTCGCGTACGGCCCACGAGGAGGTGTCGACCCAGACCTTACGGCCCGTCTCGGCGTCGCGCAATTCGACGATTCCCACGTCGGGAAGCTCCGTTTCGCGGGGGTCGAAGACGCGGATGCCCACCAAATCGTGCTTGCTCCCGGCGATTTTCAGCGCATCGTCCAGCGCCGATTTGTCGTTGGACGAATCCATGAAGTCCGAGAGGATGAAGGTCGTGCAGCGTTTCTTGTTGACGTTGGTCAGAAAGCGCACCGGTTCGGAGAGCTTCGTGCCGACCGATTCGGGCCGGAACCCGATCAGTTCGCGGATAATCATCAGGATGTGGCTGCGGCCCTTCTTCGGGGGGATGAACTTTTCGACCTTGTCCGAAAAGAAAATACAGCCTACCTTGTCGTTGTTCTGCGCGGCGGAGAAAGCCAGCACGGCGGCGATTTCGGTGATGATGTTCTTCTTCAGGCGGTCGGTCGAGCCGAACATGCGCGAGGCCGACACGTCGACCAGGAGCATCATCGTCAACTCGCGTTCCTCTTCGTAGACCTTGATGTGGGGTTTGCGCGAGCGGGCCGTGACGTTCCAGTCGATGTCCCGCACGTCGTCGCCCGCACGGTACTCCCGCACTTCGGAAAACGACATACCCCGCCCGCGGAAAGCCGTATGGTACTTTCCGGCGAAGATCTCGTTCGAAAGACCGCGGGTCTTGATCTCGATCTTACGGACGCGTCTGAGAATATCGTTCTCGGTTTCCTGCATCGTTAGGGTACGATTACGTTGTTAAGGATGTCGGTGATGATCTCCTCGGTGGTGATGTTCTCGGCTTCGGCTTCGTACGTCAGGCCGATGCGGTGGCGCAGCACGTCGTGGCAGACGGCGCGCACGTCCTCGGGGATGACGTAGCCGCGGCGGCGGATGAAGGCGTAGGCGCGGGCGGCCTTCGCGAGCGAAATCGACGCACGGGGCGAACCGCCGTAGGCGATCAGGTTCTGGAGTTTCTGGAGGTTGTACTCCGCGGGTTCGCGCGTGGCGAAGATGATGTCGATGATGTATTTTTCGATCTTCTCGTCCATGTAGACATCCTCGACCACCTTGCGGGCCTTGACGATGTCGTCGGGTGTGATTACCTTGTTCACCTTGGGCATGCCGGCTCCGGAGAGGTTCATGCGCACGATGTCGCGCTCCTCCTGCTTCTTGGGGTAGGAAATCTTGGCTTTGAGCATGAAACGGTCGACCTGCGCTTCGGGCAGCGGATAGGTTCCCTCCTGCTCCAGGGGGTTCTGCGTAGCCAGTACGAGGAAGGGCTGCGGCAGGGGATAGGTGCTGTCGCCGATGGTTACCTGGCGCTCCTGCATGGCTTCGAGCAGCGCCGACTGCACCTTGGCCGGGGAGCGGTTGATTTCATCCGCCAGTACGAAGTTGGCGAAGATCGGACCTTTGCGCACGACGAAATCCTCGCTTTTCTGCGAGTAGATCAGCGTACCGATCAGGTCGGCGGGCAGCAGGTCGGGGGTGAACTGGATGCGCGAGAAACCCGCGTCGACGGCCTTGGCGAGCGTCGTGATGGCCAGCGTCTTGGCCAGGCCCGGCACGCCTTCGAGCAGAATGTGTCCGTTGGACAACAGGCCGATCAGCAGGGTGTCCACCAGGTGGCTTTGGCCTACGATGACCTTTCCCATTTCGTTCCGGAGCGTATCGACGAAAACCGATTCGCGCTCGATACGCTCGTTTAGTTCTTTGATGTTGATGACTTCGCTCATTGTTTTATTCTTGTTGTAGTATTGTCGTGGGATGTAACTTTTTAACGTTTGCAATGCAAAGATATTATTTTCTTTCAAAAATTCTTTCTTAAATCTTATTAACTTTGCAGTCATGGAATCCAAAGAATCTCCGATATTACAGGGTTTGAACCCCGCCCAGCGGGATGCCGTGGTCAATTACGACTCGCCGTCGCTCATCATCGCGGGCGCCGGGTCGGGCAAGACCCGCGTGCTGACCTCGCGTATAGCATACATGATCGAACAGGGCATAAAGCCCTGGAATATTCTGGCGCTGACCTTCACCAACAAGGCCGCCGAGCAGATGCGCGAGCGCATTGCGCAGATGCTGCCCGACAATCGCAGCCGTTATATCCGCATGGGTACGTTCCACTCGGTTTTTTCGCGTATCCTGCGGGAGAACGCCGAGAAGATCGGGTTCACCGACTCGTTCACGATCTACGAACCCAGCGACTGCAAGAACCTCCTGAAGACGATCGTCCGCGAACTGAACCTTCCGGACGAGAAGTACAAGCCCAACGTGCTGGCGTCGCGCATTTCCTATGCCAAAAACTGCCTCGTCACGCCGGGCGCCTACCTGGCCAATTCGACCTGCGCCGCCGAGGACCGGCAGGCGCAGATTCCCGAGTTCGGCAACATCTACAACATCTACTGCCAGCGCTGCAAGCGTAACGGCGCGATGGACTTCGACGATTTGCTGTTGCAGACCAACATCCTGCTGCGTGACTGCCCCGATGTGCTGGCCCGCTACCAGGAGCAGTTTAAATACATCCTCGTCGACGAGTATCAGGACACCAATTATGCCCAGTATACGATTATCCGCCGCCTGTCGCAGACGCACTCGAAGGTCTGCGTCGTGGGCGACGACGCGCAGTCGATCTACTCGTTCCGCGGGGCCAAGATCGAGAATATCCTTTCGTTCAAGAAGGATTATCCCTCGGCGATGGTCTTCAAACTGGAACAGAACTACCGTTCGACGCGTACGATCGTCGATGCAGCCAACTCGGTGATCGTACGTAACTCGAAACGCATGGAGAAGCATTGTTTCTCGGAGGGCGATGTGGGCGATAAAATCCGCATCCTGAAGGCCTATACCGACCGCGAGGAGGCGGAAATGGTCGTCACGGACCTGCGCGACAAGGTCCGTGCGGCGGACGACGAGTGGTCGGAGGCGGTGATCCTTTACCGTACGAACAACCAGTCGGCCGTGCTGGAGGACAATCTCCGCCGCCGGGGCATTCCCTACCGCATTTACAAAGGTTCGTCGTTTTACGACCACAAGGAAATCCGCGACATGATGGCGTATATCCGGTTGGTGATCAATCCCCGCGACGACGAGGCGTTCAAGCGTATTGTCAACTATCCGGCGCGCGGTATCGGCGACACGACCGTGCAGCGCATCGCGCAGTTGGCGGCCGAGCGGGGTGTTTCGATGTGGGAAGCGGTCGACGCGCTGGTCGCCGAACCCGTTACGGACCCCGTGCAGAAGACCATTGCCCGCAAGGTGACGGATTTCGTGGCGATGATCCGTGCGATGTCGCTGGCCCGCAACGACAAGGGGCTTTACGACTTCGGTCTGGAGATCGCTTCGCGGTCGGGCATCATCGCGGCTTACCGCACGGAGAACACTCCCGAGGCCACTTCGGCGCTGGACAATATCGAGGAGCTTTTGAACTCGATGCAGGAGTTCAAGGAGCGGTGCGATGCTGAAATCCGCAACGGCGAGCGTCCTGAAGAGGAGGAGGCGACCATCGAGGAGTGGTTGCAGAACATGATGCTGATGACCGACATGGACAAGGACGATCCTGCGGAGAAAAACAAAGTGACGCTGATGACGGTCCATTCGGCCAAGGGATTGGAGTATAAATATGTGTACATCGTAGGTCTTGAAGAAAACCTCTTCCCTTCGCAGCGGGCTGCCGAGTCGCCCGACGGCATCGAGGAGGAACGCCGCCTGTTCTATGTAGCCCTGACCCGCGCCAAAGTTTCGGCGACGATCTCCTATGCCGAGATGCGTTTCAAATGGGGCAACATGGAATTTTCGCGTCCGAGTTGTTTCCTGCGCGAGATCGACCCCAAATACATCGAATCGGACACCGACTTCGCCGAGGAGCGCCCGCGGCGCCAGGCCGGCGACGACGGACCCGCGGCCATCGACGAACTGCGCCGCCGCTTCGACTACCGCTTCCAGCAGAAACAGCAGGGCGGGGGACGTTTCGGCGGAAACGGCGGTTCGGGTGGTTACGGAGGCCGCAGCGGTTCCGGCAGCGGCGGCAGTTTCGGCCGCCCGGCGGACGGCGAATCGGGACCGGCGCGGCGTTTTGCGCGGGCGACGCAGCCCCAACGCCCGGCGGCGGCTCCCGATCCAGCACTCGTGCAGACGCCGAGGCCCTCGACCGACGGCATGCGCCGCGTCGGTGTGCGTCAGGCGATGGACGGCGGACTTGCCTCCGGGGATTCGGCTCCCGTGAGCGGCGATTATGCAGTGGGGCAGCGCGTCGAACACCCGAAGTTCGGCGTGGGCATCGTGCAGCGCATCGAAACCCTCGCCACGGACCACAAACTCGTGGTGGCTTTTGACAATGCGGGTGAAAAGACCCTGCTGGCCAAATTTGCAAAACTGACTAAATTATAACAGAATGAATCTCTCCACTCCGCTGGTGTCGGTTTGCATAACGGCCTACAACCAGGAAAAATATATCGCACAGGCGATCGAAAGCGTATTGACGCAGCAGACTTCGTTCGATGTGGAACTGGTAGTAGGCGATGACGGCAGTACGGACCGTACGGGGGAGATTTGCCGGGGCTATGCAGCGAAATACCCCGACCGCGTGCGGTTGCTGGCTTCGCCGGTGAATCTCGGGATGCGGGCCAATTACAAACGCATCTTCGAGGCGTGCCGGGGACGTTATATCGCTATTTGTGACGGCGACGACTGGTGGACGGACCCGCAAAAACTGGAATTGCAGGTCGAACTGATGGAGTCGGACCCGGAATGCGGCATGTGTTACGCCCGGTCGTATTTCTGGATAGAGGCGGAAAAACGGGTCGCTTCGCTTTTTCCGGCCGGAAAGCCTCACGTGACTTTCGATGAACTGATTCTGGAGAATACGATTCCCAACCCTACGGCATTGGTACGCCGGGAGTTGGTCGAGAGTTATTATACCGAGGTGCGGCCGCTTGAAAGACCCTGGCCGCTGGATGATTACAGCATGTGGCTCTGGTGCGCCGCGCATGCCCGGATTCGTTTTATGGATCGCGTATTTATGAGTTACCGGGTGTTGAGCGACAGTAGCTGTCACTTCTCGGATCCCCGGGCGAAAGTGCGCTATGAGGATCAGGTGGCCGATATCCGGAGGTGGTTCGATGCCGCTTTCGGCCATCGCTCCCATTACCGGGCCTTGGAGCAGCAGCAGATTCTGCTCGGGCTCGAACTGCTGAAGCCGCTCGGGTTCCGCGCTTCGCTGGGATACTGGGTGCGCACGGTCGCGGCGCATCCGCGTCTGCTGCTGTTGGGCCGGGGCTATCACGCTCTTTCGCGGGCGTTCCGGAAGTCGCTGAAAAAGACGCTGAAAATCGATGGACGCCGAAAATAATACGCCGTTGGTATCGGTCTGCATGACCGCCTACAATCACGAAGATTACATTGCCGAAGCCATCGAAAGCGTGTTGGCGCAGCAGACTTCGTTCGGCGTGGAGTTGGTGTTGGGCGAGGATTGCAGTACGGACCGTACGGGGGAGATTTGCCGGGAGTATGCGGCGAAATACCCCGACCGCATCCGGCTGGTGACTTCGCCGGGGAATGTCGGCATGCGGGCCAATTACCGCCGCACGTTCGATGCGTGCCGCGGGAAATACGTGGCTTACCTCGACGGCGACGACTGGTGGACGGACCCGCAAAAACTGGAATTGCAGGTCGGACTGATGGAGTCGGACCCCGGATGCGGGATGTGCTGCACCGCCGCAATCGATTATTACCAGGCGACGGGCGAACGGAAGCCCTATCCGCCGGAGCGTTATACCGATTTCGACCGGCTGTTGCTGCGCACGACCGTCGCCAACTGCACGACGCTGGCCCGCCGGGAGCTGATCGCCGCCTACTATGCCGAAGTGCGTCCCGAAGAACATCCCGAGTGGCAGACCGACGACTGGCCGATGTGGCTGTGGTTTGCGGCGAAGGGCCGAATCCGGTTTATCGACCGTCCGACGGCCGCACACCGCCGCCTGCCCGAGAGTGTGAGCCATACGCCTTCGCACGTGAAGCGCATTGCCTTCCGCGATTCGCTCATGGGCATCAGCCTCTGGTTCGACGCGCACTACGGCACGGGGCGCAATCGTTTCCGCATCCTGCGCGAACGCAGCGGGGTTGCGCTGTGGGTCCTTTCGTGGGAGGGTACGGTCGGAGAGTATGCGGCGCGCTGGCGGAAGGATATATGCGCCTGTCCGCGTTTGCTGTTGTGTCCCGAAGGACCCGGACTGCTGGTGAAAAAGATTTTGTTTCGACGTAAAAAATAACGGCTATGACAACAAAAGAGCGTTACGACGGCATCATTGCCTGGTTCTCGGAGCACATGCCTGTGGCTGAGAGCGAATTGCAGTACACCGACCCTTACCAACTGCTGGTGGCGGTGATCCTTTCGGCTCAGTGTACCGACAAACGGGTGAACATGACTACTCCGGCCCTGTTCGAGGCTTTCCCGACGCCGTTCGAGATGGCCAAGGCTTCGGCCGAGGAGATTTATCCCTATATCAAGAGCATCTCCTACCCGAACAACAAGGCCAAAAACCTTGCGGGGATGGCCCGGATGCTGTGCGAGCAGTTCGGCGGCGAAGTCCCGAGCGACCTGGACGAGATGCAGCGCCTGCCCGGCGTGGGCCGCAAGACGGCCAATGTGTTGGGCGCCGTGTTGTGGCAGAAGGAGGTGATGCCGGTCGACACGCACGTCTTCCGCGTCTCGGAGCGCATCGGGCTGACGACCCGGTCGAAAACCCCGCTCCAGACCGAACTGACCCTTGAAAAGAATATTCCCGGCCACCTGCTGCCCGTCGCCCATCACTGGCTGATCCTCCACGGGCGCTACGTCTGCACGGCCCGGGCCCCGAAATGCAGCGAGTGCGGCATTGCGACCTGGTGTCGCAAATACGCCGCCGACCGGAAATCGGCTGCGAAAAAATCGTAAATTCACCGAAAAACCGAATCCGCCATGATGAAACTTGTTCTACGCTTGATTTTCGTGTTACTGCCACTGGGCAGTATGGCCCAGACGCAGGACTCCCTGCGGGTGCTGTGGGTCGGAAACAGTTTTACCTATTACAACGACCTGCCTGCGACGGTGCGTGAAATCGCCGCTTCGCAGGGTGTGAAACTTTCGTGTGCGCGTATCCTCAAGGGCGGCGAGCGCTTCTCGGGACACCTGAAGAACCGGGCGCTGCTGGACACGCTCGCGCGCGGCGGCTGGGACTACGTGATCCTGCAGGAGCAGAGCTCCTCGCCCGCGATGCCGACCGGCGAGGTCGCCCGCGAGGTCTACCCTTTTGCGCGGACGCTCGACAGCCTCGTGCACGCCGGATCGCCCCGCGCGCAGGTGATTTTCTACATGACGTGGGGTCACCGCAACGGCTGCCGTCGGCCCGTGGCGGGCTATCCCCCGATCAACAGCTATGAACTGATGCAGGCGCGGCTGGTGACGAGCTATCTCGAAATGACCTACGACAACGACGCATGGTGCGCCCCGGTCGGCCTGGCGTGGCGGCAGGTGCGGGCCGAACACCCGGACTGGGATCTTTACCAGCCGGATAATTACCATCCTTCGCCCACAGGGAGTTACCTGGCGGCCAACGTGATTTTTACGACGATTTTCCGGAAGCCCTATCTGACGGAAGTGTGGGCGGGGCTCCCTGCGGAGCAGGCCGGATACCTCCAGCACCTGGCCCAGCGGACCGTGCTCGACAACCTCGTGCTGCTGAATATCCGGTAGGTCTGTGGATGCGGGTTTGTTATATCCCCCCTTTTTTCCTATCTTTGTCCAGTTCACCAATGCGGACCAAGCCGAATGAAGTTATCGAAAGAACACATCGGACGCCTGCGTGAGTTGCTTGCGCAGCCCCGGCAGCGGATCGTCATCGTCTCCCACACCAATCCCGACGGGGATGCCGTCGGGTCGTCGCTCGCATGGGCCGAAGTCCTGCGTACGATGGGGCATGAGGTGACCTGCGTCGTCCCCAATAAATTCCCCTATTTCCTCGATTGGATGCCCGGCATCGACGAGGTCGTGGTCTTCAAGGCCGATACCGAGGGGCGCGCCGCACGCGCTATTGCCGAAGCCGACGTGATCTTCTGCCTCGATTTCAATGCCGTTTCGCGGCTCGAAATCCTCAGCGACACTATCGAGGCCAACACCACGGCCCGCCGCGTGCTGATCGATCATCACCTCTCGCCCGACGAGGGCTTCGATCTTCTGTTCTCGCATCCCGATTCGTCGAGCACGTGTTTTCTGGTTTACAGCATTGTCGAGGCGATGTGCGGCACGGAGGCCATCACACGCAGCATGGCCGAATCGCTCTACGTCGGCATGATGACCGATACGGGCAACTTCGCCTTCTCGTTCCTCACCCCGGAGTTGTTCCGCGCCGTGGCCGTGCTGATCGAAAAGGGCATCTCGATTCCCGACATTTACAACAGCGTTTACAACGCCTATACCGAAGGCCGCGCGCGGCTGTTCGGCTATGCCATCAACCGCAAGATGGAGATTATCCAGGACGGCACGGTGGCTTATATGTCTTTGCTGGAAAACGAGATGCGCCGCTTCCAGTTCCAGCAGGGCGACAGCGAGGGATTTGTCAACTATGCCCTCACGATCAAGAAGGTCAAGATGTCGGCCATGTTCCTCGCCCACCGCAAGTTTATCCGCGTGTCGCTGCGCTCGCGGGGCGATGTCGATGTCAACCTTTTCGCCCGCAAATATTTTGGCGGCGGCGGGCACAAAAACGCCGCAGGCGGCAAGTCGTTCGTTTCGATGCAGGAGACTATCGACCACTATATCCGTTCGGTGAAGGAGTTCGCCGACGACGGCCTTCTGGGCTGAAATCATGGATGATTTTCGCCTCAAGGTCTTTATCGCCGCGGCCCGGACGCTGAGTTTCACCCGGACCGCCGAACAACTCTACATCTCGCAGCCCGCTGTGAGCAAGCACATCGGCGAGTTGGAATCCCGTTATAAGGTACAACTTTTCGCCCGCCGCGGCAGCCGCCTGGAACTGACCGATGCGGGCCGCACGATGCTGGAGGCCGCCGAACGGCTGGCCGACGACTACCGCCGCCTCGAATACGAGATGAGCCTCTGCACCGGCCTGGCTGAGGGCGAACTCCGCCTCGGGGCCAGTACGACCATTGCGCAATACCTCCTGCCGCCGATCCTGGCGCGTTTTACGGCGCGTTTCCCCGGGGTGCGGGTCTCGGTGTTTTCGGGCAACAGCGCCGAGGTCGAGCAGGCGCTCGACGAACATGCGGTCGATCTGGGGCTGGTCGAAAGCCTCAGCCGCCGGCAGGGGCTGCATTATACGCTTTTCAAATCCGACGAACTGGTGCTGGTAGCCAGTTCGTGCGGGAAATACGCCCGTACCGATGCAGTGACGCCCGAAGAGTTGCTGCAAATCCCGCTGGTGCTGCGCGAAAGCGGTTCGGGAACGCTCGAGGTGATCGCCGCAGCCCTTGCGGCGAAGGGTATCCGCCTCTCGCAGCTCCATGTGGCGATGCGCCTCGGTACGACCGAAGGAATCAAGGCCTTCGTTCGCAACAGCGACGCAATGGCCATCGTGTCGGTGATTTCGGTGGTAGACTGCCTGCGCAGCGGTACGCTGCGGATCGTCGATATCGAAGGCCTGGCATTCGTGCGGGATTTCAGTTTTGTGCATGCTGCCGCCGAACCTGCGCAGCTCGCCCGGCAGTTCATCGACTTCGCCCGGGCGGGTCTCTGACCGGGCATATCTTCGTCTGTGATAACTTCAGGTTATTCCGGATAACAAATTCTTGTTTCATATCCCGATAAAAGATGCGACCTTTGCCGGCGAAATAAAGTAAAAGTTATCGGTCGTTTTTAAAATCGTAAACGTATGTTGGAAAAAGGCAACAGGGCGAATACCCTGCACGGAATTCTTTTGATCGCCCTGTTTTCATTTGCGGCATTCTATATCGCCGAGGTCCCCATCGTCAGGAAACTCTCGTTCAGTCCGCTGATCGTCGGCATCGTGCTGGGTATGCTCTACGCCAACAGCCTGCGCAACAGGCTGCCCGAGACGTGGGTTCCCGGCATCCGGTTCTGCACCAAACAGGTTCTGCGCTGGGGCATCATCCTCTACGGATTCCGCCTGACGCTGGCCGAGGTGGCGGCCGTCGGCGTTCCGGCCGTGGTCGTCGACGTGATCGTCGTAACGGTTACCATCCTGGGCGGGGTTCTGCTGGGGCGGTTGCTGAAGATCGACCGCGACACGGCGCTGATGACCTCGACGGGCAGCGCCATCTGCGGCGCGGCGGCCGTGCTGGGCGCCGAACCGGTCGTGAAGTGCGAGGGATATAAAACCGCTATCGCCGTCTCCACGGTCGTTATTTTCGGGACCCTTTCGATGTTCCTCTATCCTGTTATGTACCGCACGGGGATGCTCGACGGGCTGACCGATACGGGCGTGGCCGTCTATACGGGCAGTACGCTGCACGAAGTGGCCCATGTGGCCGGGGCGGGCAACGCGATGGACCCGACCGATGCATTGGGAATCGCCGGGACGGCCACCATTACCAAAATGATTCGTGTCATGCTGCTGGCTCCCGTGCTTGTGATCATGGGCTTCGTGCTGGCGGGACGCCGGAAGACCGACGCCGGGGGACGTACCGAGAAACGGAAGATCGCCGTGCCGTGGTTCGCCTTCGGATTCATCGGGGTCATCGGCCTCAATTCACTGCTGCAATACCTTTGCGGGGCGGAGACGGTCCGGGAGATTCCGCTGAACGGGACCATCGAGTATATCGATACGTTCATGCTGACGATGGCCATGACGGCGCTGGGAACCGAGACGAGTTTCGACAAGTTCAAGCAGGCCGGGGCCAAACCCTTCGTGCTGGCCGGCCTGTTGTACGTCTGGCTGCTGGCGGGCGGTTATTACGTTACGAAGTACGTGGTCGGAATGCTGTAACAGTTCCCGTTACAGCTTCGGCAGCGTCGGATACTCGTGATCCGAATAAAGAAGCACCGTTTCCCGTATGAAGTCCGCGAAATCGCGGGCTTCTTCGTATGTAAGGGCCGTCGGGTAGCTCATCAGCACCAACTGGTGGGCGTGGAACGGATGGCGGAACGAGGGATGGATATACTCGTAGGGATTGGTGATGAAGCCCAGCCGCTCGTAGAAGTGCTGGCGGCGGACCGAGATGTCGTCCACCGGCGGGTCGATCTCCAGGATGACGCGCCGCCCCTGGCAGAAAGCCGCCAGGGCTTTCGAACCCATGTTCTGTCCCCGCAGGCGGGGCGAGACGGCGAGGTGTTCGACGTAGTGGTAATCCCCGGCGTTCCAGTGGAAGAGGATACCGATGAACTCGTCGCCGCGCCAGATGCCGTCGGCCTCGAAATGAGGATCGCCGAAGGCGCGGTCGTAACCCGCAGCGTTCCAGCGTTCGCAGTCGGGGAAAGAGACCTCGTAAAGGGCCCATGCTTCCGCCCAGCCTTTGTCCGAGCGGGATTTGAAGGGTATGAATTGCAGTTGCTGTGTCATGATTTCCGATTTTCGGCAAGATACGGCAAATTTCCCACAAAACCCAATTTGTCCGAGGGCCGGAAGCAGTCCGGGTTGCCTCCGGGCCGATGTTTCGCCTGAGAAATAGCTGAAATCCCGGAGCTTTGGTTCCGGGATTTCCCGTTGCGGCAGGGGCGGAAAAGGGACGTTCGAAAAAAAATTGCGGGAATTTGCATTTTCGGGGGTCGGTATTCGGAAACTGTGTGTCTACTGGGTGAAAGCAAAGGAAAAAAATTCTGTTTAGTGAAAACGATATGCAGAAGGAGATAGACAGACTGATCAATTCGTACCGGAGCAATACCTTAAATAAAGAGGAGGCCGGTATGCTGGCGGAATGGCTGGAAGAGTCGGACGAAAACCGGGCTTATTTCAGGGCGTGTCTCACCGGACGGGAACTGCCCGCATCGGCGAAGGCCGAGCAGGAATGGGCGCGTTTCGCTGCCCGCAACAAAATCCTGTTCGCCGTTCCCGGGGGTGCGAAGACGCACCGGAGGATATTTCGCCGTTATATTGCGGCAGCAGCGGCCGTGGCGATCGGCGTTTGCGCCGTATGGTTCTGGCAGCGTACTCCGGGGACTGTTCCCGTAGCCGGGACCGGAACGGAGATCAGCGCTGCGCAACCGCTGGAGTATCGGACGGCACGCGGTGAGAAACGCGACATCGTGCTGCCCGACGGTTCGACGGTCTGCATGAATTCCGAGGCGACGCTGACCCTGGACCCGGGATTCGGAAAGGCGACGCGCGAGATTGAATTCGACGGCGAGGCATTTTTTACGATTACACCCGATAAAAACTGTCCGTTCATCATTCACAGCGCCAATAACAACTATACGGTGTTGGGAACGTCGTTCAACCTGCAATCCTATGCCCGGGAGAATTTCGCTGTGGTGACGCTCCATACGGGTTGTCTGCAGGCGCAGGTCAAAAAAGATGTGATCATCCTCGACCCCAACGAAGAGTTGCAGATCGACGCCACGGCCAACACGATCTCCAAGCGGGCGGTGCGCATCGACGATTCGATCGGCTGGATCGAGGGAAGGCTGGTCTTCTCGGGGTATCCGCTGAAGGATGTGGCCAACAAACTTTCGCGTTATTACCAGGTCAAGATCAATATCCACGATGAGATCGCCAACCTGCAATATACGGGCGTGGTAGATCGCGAAACCCTCCCGGAGGCCCTTCGGATGATTTCCGAAACCTCGCCGGTGAGGCTGTCCATCACCAACATCGACGGGGAGTATTTCCTGTCGCGGGCAAAACGAAAATAACACACGGATTATCAACTACCTAAACATTTAAATGAATGAGCAATTTTGACAAATTCGAAGGTTGCTGCAGGCTCCTGCGACGCTGGCTGGCGTGCGGACTCGCTGCAATGTCCCTGGCGGTTGCGGGCGTCGCCCATGCCTCCGAAGCCGGGGAGAAACCCGCTCCGACCGTAACGCTTACCGTCGAGAGGGCGCCGCTGGCTACGGTCCTCAAACAGATCGAAGCCCAGACCTACTACACGTTCTTCTTCAACAACGAATTGGTGGGCAAGGCTGCTCCGGTGACGCTTTCCGTAAAGCAGGCTCCGGTTCCCGACGTATTGGCGAAGATTTTTGCCGGGAGCGACCTTACCTATGAGTTCCGCGAGGACAAAATCCTGATCAAACGCAAAGGCGGCGGCAAATCCGCCGCACAGGCGCAGGAAGTACAGCCCGCCGGGACCATTGCCGGCGGACAGACTGCGGGTGTGGACCGGCAGGTGACCCCCCCCCAGCAACAGGGCTCCGCTTCGGCGGCCCCGGCACTGGTCCGGGGCGTTGTTAAGGACGATGCGGGACAGCCCGTTGCGGGCGTCAGCGTGATCGTCAAGGGTTCGCTTGTGGGAGCCGTCACCGAAAGTGACGGTTCGTACCGCATTAAGGCGCGCCCCAACGATCAGTTGTCGTTCAGTTTCCTGGGTTATAAGACGCAGGATGTCTATGTCGGCAGCAAGACGACCATCGACGTGAAGCTGGTCAGCACGGCGCAGGCCATCGACGACGTGGTCGTGACGGCGCTGGGTATGAAGCGCGAAGAAAAATCGCTGGGTTACGCCGCCACGAAAGTCAAGGGCGACGTTTTCTCGTCGGCGGCTTCGTCGTCCAACTGGATGTCGGGCCTTTCGGGCCAGGTGGCCGGTCTTTCGGTCGCCAAGGCCAACACGGGCGGCGGCGGTTCGATGCGCGTAACGCTGCGCGGCGAGTCGTCGATCGACCTCAATAACAACGGGGCGCTGTTCGTGATCGACGGTGTGCCGATGTTCAACACCTCGGCCGCAGGCGGCGAGTCGGGGGCCTATTCGATCGACTACGGCAACGGTACGGGCGACGTGAATCCCGAAGATATCGAGAACATCACGGTGCTGAAAGGCCCCGCTGCAACCGCACTCTACGGTTCGGAGGCCGCCAACGGCGCCATCATCATCACGACGAAATCCGGCGAGGGGCAGGACGGTGCAGTGTCGGTAACCTTCACCTCGAATTTCGTCGTCGACCAGATCAACTCCTCGCCCGACTTCCAGTATGTCTACGGACAAGGCTCGTCGAAGGGAACCGACGGTTTCCATTACGGCGATCCCGTCGACGGCGAGGGTACGAGTACGCTCGACGTGTCGTCGTGGGGCCCCAAGATGGACGGTACGCTCTACTATCAGTATTACGACGTGAACCGCGGTATCGGTGTCGACGAGAACGGCGTGCGCATCAAGACGCCGTTCGTCAGCTACGGCAACTGGTTCAAGAATTTTTTCCAGAACGGATGGACCGCGACCAACACGCTGTCGGTTTCCGGCAAGATCAACAAGAACAACTCGATCCGTTTTTCGGTGACCGACTACCGCAGCGAGTCGATTATCCCCAATTCGCCGTGGTCCAAGCAGTCGCTGTCGCTCAAGAGCAACAATAAGGTTAACAAGTGGCTCTCGATGGACACCTCGCTGACCTACTACCGCAAGGACGACGACAACCTGCCCGTGATGGGTTACGGTTCGAGCTCGATCATGTATTCGCTGTGGTGCATGTCGCCCAACATTGACATGAACTGGGCCAAGCAGTACTGGTATCCCGGCCAGGAGGGTATTCAGCAGGACTCCGACCTTTCGGGCGGCAAGAACAATCCCTATTTCGTGGCTTACGAGCAAATCAACTCGCTCGACCGCGACCGCATGTTCGGCAACACGGCGCTGAACCTCCACCTTTACAAGGGTCTCGACCTGATGCTCCGCGGCGGTATCGACTTCTCGCGCGACCTGCGCACGACCCGCCACCCGAAAAGCTCCTATTCGCAGAAATACGGCATGTACAACGAGACGGAGCTCACCTCGCTGCAGCTCTCGACCGACTTCCTGCTCAAATACGACCGCAAGCTGGGCGCCGGCTTCAACATCACGGCCAACCTGGGCGGAAGCATCATCAACCGCTCGTTCGTGCAGACGGCCAAGACCGCCGAGCAGCTCAAGCAGCCGGGCGTCTACTCGCTGGCCAACTCGGTCAACCGCATCAAGACCGACAGCTACTCCTACGAGCGCCAGACCAACAGCATCTACGGATTGGTTTCGCTCTCGTGGCGCGACGCCGTCTACCTCGACATCACGGGCCGCAACGACTGGTCGTCGACGCTGCCCAGCAACAACAACTCTTATTTCTATCCGTCGGTTTCGGCCAGCGTGCTGCTGAACGAACTGATCGACTTCGGTACGGCGCGCAACGTCGTCAACCTGGTGAAACTGCGCGGCAGTTTCGCACAAGTGGGTAACGACACGAAGCCTTACCGCACGTCGAACTACCTCTCTTCTTCGGATTTCGCGGGCAACTACATGATTCCCCGTACGGCGGCCGACCTGAACCTCAAGCCCGAGATCGTGAGCTCGTGGGAGGTCGGAGCCGACATCCGCCTGTTCCAGAGCCGCCTGAACTTCGATATCGCCTACTACGACGGCGAATCGAAGAACCAGATCGTGAGCATGCCCGTAAGCCAGGCCTCGGGCGTTGCGAGCCGTTACAGCAACACGGGCCGCATCCGCAACTGGGGTTGGGAAGTATCGGCCAACGGAACGATTATCAAGACTAAAAAGGTACAGTGGAAAGCCTACATCAACTGGGCGCTCAACCGCAACCGGGTACTCGAACTGGGCGAGGGCGTCGATTCGTGGATCGTGGCTTCCTACTCGTCGCACGCCTACATGACGGCTTACGAGGGACAGTCGCTTTCGACGATGTACGGCCTGGGTTACAAGCGTGCTCCCGAAGGCTCGTTCATCGTGGGCAGGGACGGTTCGCTGACCGATGTCAGCGGACAGATGGTGATCGACGAGAACGGTTATCCGCAGTACTCCGACGACCTGCAGCGTATCGGCGAGTGCATGCCCGACTGGAAGGGCGGTTTCGGCACGAGCGTCAAGTGGAACGGCCTGACCCTTTCGGTGGCTTTCGACGGACAGTTCGGCGGACACGTCTACTCCTACTCCAACGCCCTGCTGGGGTCGCGCGGTAAGGGTACGATTTCGCTTCCGGGACGTTACGACGGACTGGTTTTGGACGGCGTCAACCTGCTGCCCGACGGCAACTACGTGAAGAACACGCACAAGACGGCCGACATCACCGAATACTACGGTCTGGCCTATGCGTTCCAGAACGCCGAGCAGAACTTCGTCAGCACGCAGTTCCTCAAGCTGCGCGAGTTGCGCCTCGACTACGAATTCCCGAAAAAACTGCTCTCCAAGACCGGCTTCATCAAGGGACTCGTGCTGTCCGTTTACGGACGCGACCTCTTCTGCTGGTCCGAGTTCCCGGGATGGGACCCCGAAGGCGCCTTCATGCGCGGTTCTTCGGTCGTGCCGGGATTCGAAATCGCCCAGATGCCCGGAACCCGCGCTATCGGCGGCAGTATCAAGATCACTTTCTAACGCAGGAGGAACCCAATTATGAAAAATACGATTATAAAACTGACTGCAGCCTTCTCGTTCGGTGCGCTCGCTTTGTCGGGCTGCGACAACTTCGACGAGATGAACGTCAACAACAACGCCCTGCAGACCACCAATGCCACGAGCTACGTGCAGCCGATCACCTTCGGCCTCGAATATGCGCTGCTGGAGCGCTCGTTCGATGTCAACTCGCAGCTCATGCAGTACACCGTGCAGGCGCAGACGCAGGCGGAGCGTATCTATAACTACCGCTTCAACAACTCGATCATCAACTACTTCTGGCAGAACATCTACCGCTGGGCCGGCAATGCCGAGACCATGCGTGCGCAGGCCGAGAAGGACAATGACAAGACGGGCCTGGGCATCGCTTACATCCTCAAGGTGCTGACCCTCTCGCACATCACCGACGCATTCGGCGATGCGCCCTATTTCGAGGCCGGCAAGGGGTATACCGAAGGTAAGTTCTACCCGGCCTATGACAGCCAGAAGGAGATTTACCGCGATATGTTCGCGAAACTCGAACTGGCCAACGAACTGCTGGCCGAGAGTAAGGATTTCGACGCGCTGGAAGACTACATGTACGACGGAAAGGTCGCCCAGTGGCGCAAGTTCGGCAACTCGCTCTACGTCCGCCTCTTGATGCGCGCCGCGCTGAAAGACGAGAGCGACCAGGCCGGGGAACGCCTCGACGCCGTATCGAAGCTCAACGAGATTTTCTCCTATCCGTCGGTTTATCCCGTTTTCGAGAGCCGTGCGGATGCCGCCGACGTGAAGTTCGACGCGAATGTCAATGCACAGTACACGCCGTTCCACAACGTCCGCGCCGGACTCTGGAACGCCAACATGATCTGCGAACGGCTGATGGACGAGATGTACGATTCGTCGGTCGGTCTGAAGGACCCGCGTGCGTCGTTTTATTTCGACAAACTCGTGGGCGTGCCGACGCAGATCACCTATAACGAACTGATGGGCTACTTCGACACGGCGGGCCATTATCGTCGCAACGTGATCCAGGACCGCGACCATTTTCCGCTGATGAACTATTCGGAACTCTGGTTCATCTGGGCCGAGGCCGCCTACCGCGGCTGGATTCCCGGCACGCCGAAGGAGTATTACGTGAAGGCCGTTTCAGAGGCCGTCTATGAGTGGACGGACAATCCTGCGGCCGACCTGACATCGTTCCTCTCCAACTCGAAGGTGTCGCTCGATGCGCTCGACGGTGAAGAGGTGCTCGAACGGATCATGACCCAGAAGTGGATTTCGAGCTTCCTGGTCGGCATCGAATCGTGGTGCGATTACCGCCGCACGGGTTATCCCGAGATGCCCGTCAAGGCGCTGGCCGCCAACGACGGCATCCTGCCCACCCGCCTGCGTTACCCCTCGGACGAGGAGTTCCGCAACAAAAACAACTATTTCGAGGCACTCGACAGCTGGCTCGGAGGTACGAACAACATGACTACGAATGTTTGGTGGGCCGACCACACCAACAAACGCAAATAAAAGGAGACCCAAGGTATGAAAAGATTCATTTTTGTGCTGTTGGCGGCGGTGACGGCCGTTTTTGCAGCCTGTTCGTCCGACGAAGGAACGTCGGCATATCCCGATAAACTGGAAGTCGTACTGACCCCGACGTGGGACGCTACCCGGGGCATGACCAGTTCGAGCCAGACCAGAACCGTAGCCGTGGCGCTCAATGTGGAGAGCGTCCACTGGAAAGTGGCTTCGGACAGCGACTGGTGCGTTGTCGACGAGGAAGAGAGCCACATCGGCAGCGGCGAATTTACGATCGAGGTAACGGCCAACGACGACTTCAAGTCGCGCGATGCCGTGGTCACCCTTTCGGCCGGCGCTTTCACCTACCGGATGTCCGTCGACCAGTCGGGCAACATTTTCATCCTCGACCGCGTTTATTCGGTCGTGGCGCCGAACGACACCGAAGCCTTCGATGTGGAGGTTAAAACCCTCTCGAAATGGCAGCCGGTGGATTCGGAGTGGATCCACGCCGAGATCGTGGAGACCTCCGAGCCGGATGCGAACGGTATGACCACCTCGACGCTCCGCGTTCGCTGCGACGCCAATACGGGCGCTGCGGGCCGTTACGGTGCGCTGACCATCGAACCCACCGACGGGGTCGGTTACAGCACGACCTATTCGGTCTACCAGTTCGGAACCGGTGTGGCGTTCGATGCCGACAACAAAATCGACCTTGCGGCGAAAGGTGAAATCACGTTCGACGTGGTGGCTCCTGCCGAAGCGGTTGCCGGCGTGACTTGCCCGGCATGGGTGACCTATACCGCCGAACCGGACGGGGAGCAGGCTGTCTATACCTTCTCCGTTGCCGATAACCCCAGCGATACGAAGACCGAGCGCGAAGGCGAAATCGAGTTCGCGATCAAGGATATTGCGGTGAAAACCGCGCTGCCGATCGTCAAGCAGGCGTTCTATCCCGCAGGCGGCATCGTTTCGGGCGCAGGCCTGAAGATGTTTGCCGAGGCGTTCAACACCGGGGACGATATCTCCGACTGGACATCGGGCGAAGGCGGCAAGACCGTCGAGGTATTGGGCGATGTCGATATGAAGGGCGTCGAGTGGACGGCCATCGGTACGGCGGAGCGTCCGTTCGATGGCATCGTAGCCGGCAACGAGCACCTGATCCTCAACTGGAATACGGCTCAGCCGCTCTTCGGCTACATGGGTGAGGGCTCGGAAATCCGCGACCTGACGATCGACGCCACGTCGAAACTGACAGCCAAGAGCGTTGCGAAGGACGTTTATGCAGCGGCGTTCGCCGGCGTTTGCAACGGAACGCTCAAAAACTGCCGCAACATGGCGGCCGTAACGCTCGATGTCACCGCTACGGTGGCCGGAGCGTGCGGCGTAGCCGGTGTGGCCGGTCTGGTCGGTGCGACGGGCCGCGTGGAAGGCTGTTCGAATACGGCGTTCATCACGCTGGGCGACAAGGTGACCGGTAACAAAATTTCGGTCGGCGGCGTAGTCGCCGAAACGGAAGCCGGGGCCGTCGTGACGGGATGCAGCAACGAAGGCGCCGTCGCTTCCAACGGAGCTACGCCTTTGGATAAAAAATACAACCTGTACACGGGCGGCGTGGTCGGCTATGCCGGCGGTACGGTCGAAAACTGTACGACCGAAGGCGGCAAGACGATCGCATTGAAGGTTACGGCTGCCTATAACTCCTATACGGGCGGTATCGTCGGATGCGCCGATGGAGCCGTTACGGGGTGTACCAACAAGCAGCCTCTTTCGATCATGGCCAACCGCTATAACAGCGACGGCGAAGCGTGCCGTTACGCTTACATCGGCGGTGTGGCCGGCAAAACGGCCGGTGCGCTTTCCGACAGTAAAAACCGCGGTGCAATTTCTGCGGCTGCAATCTGCAAGTTCGTCATCATGGGCGGTATCGTCGGTTCGGCTGACGGCGCGGTGTCGAACGTCGTCAATGTCGCACAGGTTTCGGCTCCCGGAAACCCCGGCGGTAAAGAGGGTATCCTGAAGGAGAAATACATCGGTCCCCGCTACGCCTACGTTGGCGGTATCGTGGGCCAGCTGACAGCCGAAGGGTCGGTTACCGGCAACGGCGATACGACCAACTCGGGATCCGTTAAGATCGAGCAGATGGAGCACACGGCGGATGCGCTGGTTTATGTCGGCGGCATTGTGGGCCAGCATCTCGGAAAGATATCGAATACGGTCAATGCCGGAGAGGTTTCGGTAACGGGCGCTCCGGATTCGGGAACGGCCAACTGGAATGTTCGCTGCCTGGGCGGTATTGCCGGCATCATCGGCGGTGCTGACGTTGCCGGTGCGGGCGCAACGATTTCCGATTCGAAGAATCTGGCCCTTGTTTCGCACAGTACGTTGGCGAAGTCGAATGCCAAGCCCATTTATGTGGGCGGTACAGTCGGTTTGATGCTTGAGTCGGGCTGCACGATTTCGGACTGCTCCAACAGCGGCAAAGTCGATGCAGGCTTCTTTAACAACAGCATGGAGTATGGAGAAGCTCCGTCCACGGTCCGTGCCAACTGCGCAGGCGGTATCGTCGGTGCAACCGTATCGCCGGCTGATATCAATGTCATTTCGGGATGTTCCAACTCGGGTGAGATGTCGGTTTATCGCGGCATGGGCGGCGGTATCGTCGGATATGCCGAAGCGGCGAAGATTGCGAATTGCACCAATACGGGCAATTTCCCCACGGATAACCGCGGTGGCCGTTCGGGAGGTATTGCTTCCAAGGCGGTGAATACGCGGATCGAAGGCTGCCTGAACCAGGCGACCCTTGCGGCGGACGGAACGGGTACGACGACGATCATCCTGATCGGTGGTATCGTTGCCGACCTTTCCGACGGTTCCTCTGTCAGCGATTGTAAACATTACGGAACTCTTTACTCTCCGTTGTACGGAAATGCCCCGGGCCAGTTTACGTTGTCCGGCGGCGGTATTGCCGGCGCTTCGGTTGTCGGCACGACGATCGAAAAATGCGGTTTTGGCGGTCAGTTCAAAGGAAAGAGCGCCACGGCTGACCTGACGATCGAGAACCTGTGCAACGACAGTAATTTCTCCGGTTCGGGAAATTACCTTTGGGACGGAAAATAAACGGTTAGTAGGTCGGGAACGGGGCGGAAGCTTCCGTTCCGTTCCCGTTTTTTAAGAAACAATGCGACGAATGGCACGGAAAATACTATTTGCACTCTTTATCGGGTGGCTCCTGGCCGCCTGCAGCGGCAACGACGCGCCCGGAGGAACCGGGCCCGGGGGCAAGGATGCGGTCGTCAGCGGGACGGTCGTCGATCAGCGGGGACTGCCCGTCGAAGGGGTAGTCGTGAGCGACGGACTGCTTACGACCGTGACCGACGACGCGGGCAATTATGCGCTTGCGAGCGACCTCTCGAAACGGCGCTTCGTGCAGGTGACCATTCCCGCAGCGTATGAAATCCCGGTGAAGGACGGTATTCCGCAGTTCTGGCAGCGCATTCCGGAGGGGGCGACCAAATTTAAGGCCGATTTTACGCTCCAGGCCCGGAAAAAAGCGGCTTCGCGTTATACGGTCTTGATGACGGCCGATCCGCAGATCCGTTCGCGCAGCGCGCGTTACGACAATTTTGCGTTCCATTCGATCGACATGTACGAAGATATGTGCCGCGATTTGCAGCAGACCGCCGCGTCGATCACCGACCGGCCGGTTTACAGCATCGCGCTGGGCGATCTGGTTCACAACGACATGTCGCTTTATCCGACCTATTGCGCCGGGATCGCCGGATTCGACTTCCCGGTTTTCAACGTGATCGGCAACCACGACCACGTGCAGAATGTGGCTACCGACCGCGAGGCGGTGGCGAAGTTCGAGGAGTACCTCGGTCCGACCTGCTATTCGGTCGAACTGGGCGATCTGCACTTTATTTTCCTCGATAACATCATCATGAAAAACAACACGCTCGATCCGAGTAACACGGGCGCCTACAACGACGGACTTTCGGACGAGGCTTACAGTTGGCTGTGCAACGACCTGAAATACGTCGATAAAAACAAGACCATCATGCTCTGCGCCCACAGTTCGATGTTCCGCAAGCCCGACTCCGAACCTGCCGACCGCGACAAGCACGGGCCCGACTATGCGTCGCGCCTTGCGCAGTATCGCTGCGTGCACTCCTGGGCGGGTCATTCGCACATCAACTTCAACTATGCCTATTCGGCCGAGGAAACGTCGGCGAAATTTCCCAATGTCGAATCGCACATCCTGGCCCGTTCGACCGGGGCGCTGTGGCTCAACGAGAACATTTCGAGCGACGGAACGCCGCGGGGCTACATGGTCGTGGATGTTGATGGGGAAAACATCAGTTGGTACTACAAACCGTATTCTTACGAAAATAACGTACCTTCGGGGCTGAAACGCGACTACCAGATCCGGGTCTATACTCCGGGCGACTACTACGACGACGGATACGTTTATGCCAATGTCTGGAACCACGACGCCCGCTGGAGCGATGTCCGCTATACGGACAGCGGCAAAAGCGGTGCGAAGATGACGCGGGTGACCGTCTACGACGGAGCCTTCGTCCGGATGGCCGACTATTACAACTCGGTCCAGACCACGACGACGTTCGAACCCTTCAAAACCACGCATATGTTCCGCATCCTGCCCACGGCGGGGGCGGCGCAGGCTACTGTCGAGACGACGGATCGTTTCGGCGAACACTATACGACCACCGTGGAGTGGTAACGAACCTGAAAATTTAACCGAATTATGAAGAAATTGTTATTGACGCTTATTGCCGCGGCGGTAACTTTGGCGGCTGCGGCGGGCGGCATTTCGACCGCTGCGGAACTTGCAGCCTTTGCCGAGGCTCTCAATGCAGGCGGCGACGTGTCCGCCTGGCAGGACGATCGCGGCGAGGTGCACCTGAAAGCCGATATCGACATGGGTAAAATAAAGCGGTTCGCACGGATCGAGAACTTTGCGGGCGTCTTCGACGGCGAAGGCCATGCGATCCTCAACTGGAAAACCGACGGCGGGCTGTTCCGGCTCGTCGCCGAGGGTAGCACCGTGCGCAACCTCGTGATTGCCGCGAGTTGCTCGATGAAGGTGTCGGACGACGGCGACGACGCGCTCTATGCGGGTTTTGTGGCCGACGTGAACCACGGCGTCCTGGAACGTTGCGAGAACTACGGCTCCATTGCGCACCGTTCGCCCAAATCGCTCCACGACAATTATGTGGGCGGGGTCTGCGGCATGAACAAATACGTCGTCATCCGCTGCAAGAACGGCGGCGACATCTCTTCGACGGGCAACTGCCCGTCGCTGGCCCCGAACGCCGAGCCGAGGATGTACCTGGGCGGAGTGCTGGGCGGAAGCCTCGGCCGTTCGCTGCCGGGGGCTTTCGTGGCTTATTGCGAAAATACCGGGCGCGTGAACTATTCGGGCGCGTTCATCGTTTCCCATATCGGCGGCATCGTCGGGTACAACATGCGTGTGAAGGTCAAGTTCAGCATCAATCGCGGCGAGGTCGTTTCGACGGCGCGCGGGGTCGACGACGGCAGCGACCGTTACTGCCAGGAGATGGCGGGCGGTATCTGCGGCATGGCCAAAGGCGACGTGATGTGCTGCGACAATTTCGGCGCCGTCACGACGCGCGGCCATGCGTATAGCCTTACGGCGGGCATCTGCGGTTCGGCCCACGAGTCGATGACCGTCGGCGACTGCGATAATTTCGCGCCCGTGACCTCGACGAGTTCCTACCAGGCTTCGGTCGGCGGTATCGTCGGGCTGTCGGGCCGGGCTGTTGCCGTTTCGCATTGCCGTAACAAAGGGGCGATTCGTTTCGACGGCACGAGTATCGACCGCCGGTCGACTGCGGGCGGCATCGTGGGTGACATCTATGCCAAGAAGGACGCTGTTTATGCGGCTTCGATCCGCGACTGCCGCAACGAAGGCGACGTTTACTGCGGTCTGGGCGAGAATACGCGCAACAGTGCACGTGGCATACAGGTTGCCGGCATCGTCGGCTTCATCAATGGCAACGAGGCCGTGAGCGCCGATGTGCGCGACTGTGTGAATACAGGCAAGGTGCGTTCCGAGTCGGGGCGTGCGGCCGGTATCTGCGGATTCGCGAGCTACTGCGATTTCGAGGGCAACGAGAACCTCGGTTCTGTCGAAGGCGGCGGGGTGCTGCTGGGCGGCATCGTTGCAGCGTTCGATAACGGTTCTGTCAAAGGATGCACGAACCGCGGCGACGTGTTTGCCGGGGCGAAGGGCCAGGCAGGCGGTATTGCCGCAACGACGTGGAACGGCGGGAACGCCCGCATCGAGGCCTGCCGCAACGGCGGGGTGATCAAGGGTATGTTCGGCCTGGTCGGATCGATCCTGGGCGAAGGACGTACCGACAGCGACCGCGTCGAAGGGTGCGGCGTCGGCGGAGGCGTGGGTACGGCGGTACAGAACCGCGATGCGGCCTCGAAAGCCGGCCCCGAAAACTTCGATCAGTTCATCACCGGGCGCAACGTCGTGAAAAACAAGGCGGTTGTCGACCGTGGAAGCTGCTATTACTGGGACGGAAACAACTAAAATGTACGAGATATGAAACGTTTGATCATCTATATCTGGGCGACGGTCCTCTGTTTTGCCGCCTATGCCCAGACCCCGAATGTAACGGGCCGGGTGACTTCGACCGGCGGACTGCCCATCGAGGGTGTCGTGGTGAGCGACGGACTCAACTGTACGCAGACCGACGCCGACGGGCGTTATGCCCTGACGAGCGACCTTGCGCTGCGCCGTTTCGTGTTTATTTCGGTCCCGGCCGAATACGAAATTCCGGCGCGTCACGGCTGCCCGCAGTTCTTCCGGCACATCGACCGCTTCCAGACGGAGGTGAAGGCCGATTTCGTGCTCGAACCGCGTATGACGCCTGCCGTACACCATACGCTGCTCGTGCAGGGCGACCCGCAGATCAAGAACTACGGCGTCGACGGTTCGGCCGAGGCCTACCGTTCGGTGGTTATTCCGGACATGATCCGCATGCGCAGCACGATCACGACCCCGTGCTACGGCATCAACCTCGGCGATTTGGTTTACAACGACATGAACGTCTATAACACCTATATCGACAACACCGAGCGGGTGAATACGACGACTTTCAACGTCATCGGCAACCACGACCACGACCAGACGACCATCCTGAGCGACTCGCTGGGAACGGTCTATTTCGAGATGTACCTCGGTCCGACGTGCTATTCGGCCAACATCGGCGACATGCACTACGTCTTCGTGGACAACATCCTCTACGGCCGCGACGACGCTACGAAATCCTACGAACTGGGCCTGAGCGACGAAATCGCGCACTGGCTCCGGCAGGACCTGAGCTATGTGCCGAAGGACAAAACGATCATGATCTGCGCCCATTCGCAGATGTTCAAGAAGCACAGCAGCTTTTCGACCCGTAACAAGAACTACCCGGTTTACCGCGACGAACTGCTCAAATTCAAGAATGTCTATTCGTGGGCCGGACACAACCACCACACGTATATCTACAACTACAACCGCTCGGAGCAGATGCCCATCGAGAACCTGACGGCTGTGACCGTCACGCGTTCGACCGGCTCGCTGCGCCTGAACAAGCACCTCAATAACGACGGTACGCCCCAGGGGTATCTGATCGTCGACGTCAACGGCGACGACGTGTCGTGGTATTACCACTCGTGCGGCAAGGACCGCAACCACCAGATGCGTCTCTATTCGCCCGTGCGGACGGGAAGCGATTACGTGCTGGCCAACGTCTGGACCTGGGACGACGCCTGGGGGCCCGTCGAATGGTGGGAGAACGGCGTGAAGGTGGGCGAAATGGAGCCTTGCGAGGAGTTCGATCCCGATTACGTGGACCTTTACGCTACGGTAACCAACAAGACCACGCGGAAATACTGCCAGCCGGCCAAGTCGTTCCACATGTTCCGGATCAAGCCCGGGGCGGGTGTCACGGCGGGCGAGGTCCGTGTGACCGACCGTTTCGGAACGACTTATTCCGAACGCGTAAGCTGGTAAGGTATGATTTTGGATGCTGCCGCCATAAATCGCTGCGGTCCCGGCGTGTAGCCGGTGTCCCGCGGGGCGGAATTTGTATATTGGATGTTTTATTCCGGAGCTTCATATTTCGGGTATACCGAACGGGAGGTAAAAGAGGTGTTTACAGCTCTTTATCCGCGGTTGTGTGCCTATGTCAACGGAGTGACGGGCCGCGGGGATTTGGCCGACGACATCATCCAGGAGATTTTTTACAAGTTCCTCAAGCGGCGGCCCTGCCTCGATCGCGACAAAGTCCCGGCCTACCTGTTTTCAATGGCTCACAACGAATGCCTGAACTGGCTGCGGCAGAATAAAATACTTTACAACAGCATCGACCTGGGCAAGTTGCAGGAGTCCCGGGCGTGGGAGACGCTTGCCATGCGAGATTTTCTCGACGCTCCCAACGACTCGCCGCTGGCCACGCTGCTCGTCGAAGAGGTGCTGGCGCTGTGCGACCACCTGCCGCCGCAGACCGCACGCATTTTCCGCCTGAGCCGCATCGACGGCCTTACGAACCGTGAGATTGCCGAGAAGCTGCATATTGCGCAACGCACCGTCGAGAAACATATTTCGATTTCGATCCGCTGGTTCCGCCGTTCACCGCAGTTCAAGGGATACTGGCCCGATTCGGAACAAAAGAACGATTAACCGAAAAACCGATATGAAGAAACTGTTTATTCTCTTTTGCGCCGTTGCAGCCACAGCGGTGTCCCCCGCCGCTGCACAGACTCTTGCGACGGGAACCTACAACGTCCGGCAACTCAATGCAGGCGACGATGCGAAGGGCGATGGCTGGCAGCAGCGCCTGCCCGTTATCGCATCGCTCATCCGTTTTCACGACTTCGATATTTTCGGGGCGCAGGAGGTGTTCCACAGCCAGTTGGAGGACTTGCTCGCGGCGCTGCCCGGCTACGGCTACACGGGCGTAGGCCGCGATGACGGCGTCCGGGAGGGCGAATACTCGGTCGTATTCTACAAGCGCGACCGCTTCGAACTGCTCGATTCAGGGCACTTCTGGCTTGCTGAAGACACCTCGCGTCCGAACAAGGGATGGGATGCCAAATACGTCCGCATCTGCTGCTGGGGCCGTTTCCTCGACCGGGAAACCAAAGAGCGCTTCTGGTTCTTCACCCTGCACACCGACCACAAGGGCGAGCGTGCACAGGCCGAGAGCTGCCGCCTGGTGCTCGATAAGATCCGCACGATGTGCCGCGGCGAGCGTGCCGTGCTCACGGGCGACTTCAATGTCGGCGAAACGAGCGAGAGTTACGCCGTGCTCCACGATTCGGGCCTGTTGTACGATACGTTCGACCTCGCGGAGATCAAATATGCCTGGACCGGTACGGAAAACGGCTTCGACCCCGACCGCAAAACCTTCCGCCACATCGACTACGTCTTCGTGACGCGGGGTTTCCGGGTGCTGCGTTACGGCATTCTGACCGATACTTACCGCTCGGAAGAACCCGAAGGCAGTGCAAAGCCCTTCCGGGCCCGCACGCCCTCCGACCATTTCCCGGTGAAGGTCCAGCTGGCCTTTTCCGAATAACCTGACTTTTACCTGAAACTATTCCCGGACTGATAATGAATATATTCTCATTTTTTCGCAAAAGCGAGCCTTCGGCGCCCTTTACGGGCGACGACGATGCCCGCATGAAACTTTACAAAAAGCTCCGTTTCCAGAGCTTCATTGCCGGCACGGTCGGTTACAGCCTCTATTACGTCTGCCGCACGAGTTTGAACGTCGTGAAGAAGCCGATCCTCGAAAGCGGCGCGCTCGACGCCACGCAGCTCGGCATCATCGGCTCGGCGCTGCTGTTCGCCTATGCCATCGGTAAATTCGTCAACGGATTTCTCTCCGATCACAGCAATATCAAGCGTTTCATGGCCGCCGGACTGTGCGTGTCGGCCGTCGCCAACGTGCTGGTCGGCGTGCTGGGCTTCGCCAACGGAATCGGTGTGGTGGGCAACATGACGCTCTTCGTCGCCTTTGCCGTGATGTGGGGCGTCAACGGCTGGTCGCAGTCGATGGGCGCGCCCCCGGCGATCATCGCCCTTTCGAGGTGGTATCCCCTCAGTAAGCGCGGCACTTACTACGGATTTTTCAGCGCCAGCCACAACCTCGGCGAGTTCCTCTCGTTCTTGTTCGTAGGAGCCGTCGTCGGCATCTTCGGCTGGCAGTGGGGCTTCGTCGGGTCGTCCGTGGCCGGGGTGCTGGGCGTGTTGGTGATCGCCTTCCTGCTGCACGACACCCCCGAATCGAAAGGCCTGCCCCCGATCGAAGTGCTGACGGGCGAGGAGGCTCCCGAGCAGAACCACGACCACGGTTCGACCGCCCAGTTGCAACGCTCCGTGATCCGGAATCCCTTCGTTTGGATTCTGGCCCTTTCGAGCGCCTTCATGTACGTCAGCCGCTATGCCATCAACGGCTGGGGCGTGCTGTTCCTGCAGGAGGCCAAGGGCTATTCGCTGGCCACGGCCACGCAGGTCATCTCGGTCAACGCCCTGCTGGGTATCGTCGGGACCGTCTTTTCGGGCTGGCTCTCCGATACGCTTTTCCACGGCCGCCGCAACGTGCTGGCCTTCGGCTTCGGCGTGCTCAACACCATCGCCCTGTGCCTGTTCCTCTATTCGGGCGACAGCATGTTCGTCAACCTTCTGAGCATGGTGCTCTTCGGCATGGCGATCGGCGTGCTGATCTGTTTCTTGGGCGGACTGATGGCCATCGACATCGTGCCGCGCGAAGCTACCGGCGCGGCCCTCGGCATCGTGGGCATGGCCAGCTATGTCGGCGCCGGATTGCAGGACATCGTCAGCGGCTGGCTGATCAACTCCGGCAAAACAGTCGCCGACGGCGTCACGACCTATGATTTCGATACGGCCATTATTTTCTGGATTGCGGCTTCAGCATTGTCGTTCATCCTTGCGCTCTTCGTGTCGAAAAAATCGCATGCGTAATACGACGCAAGACAGGATGAAACCGATTCGACTCATTCTGACTTTATGCGGCTTCCGACCCTGCGCGTTACAGGGTCCCGGTATGGTAAACGAAAGCGCCTGCATTTGCAGGCGCTTTTTCAATTCCCGGCCGCAAAACGGTAGGTTCCACCTCCGGCTTCGTAGACTTTATATCCGCCGGCGTCGAACAGGTGGCGCACGCCGCTGGCCCGGTCGGCTCGGATGCCCGACTCCGTTACGGGGTCGTCCGGGACAGCTGGAATCCAGATTTGCGCCGTCGTGTTGGCCGGAACCGCAACCTTCATCCGGAATCCGCCGGGCGTCGTCTCCCAGCCGGTCGAGATCGTGCCGTAGGGTGACTCGAACGAGGTCCGGGCGAACGTGATTCCCCCGACAACAGCCGGTTTTACGATGAATTGTTTGTAGGCCGGCGATTGCGGGTCACGCTGAATGCCCCCGACCTGTGTGTAGAACCACTCTTGCAGGTGTCCGAGCATCAAGTGGTTGTGCGAGTGGTCTGTGCGGGCGTCCCATGTTTCGGGCAGGGCGGTAGCGCCCCGGGCGATCTGGTAGCCGTATCCGGGTACGTCGTAGCGCGAGTTCATGGCGTAGATGACCTCCGACATGCCGTGGGCTTCGAGGGCCCGCAGCACGAAGTTGTAGCCCACGTCGCCGGCCGTCAGGGCGTTGCCCCGGGCGCGGATGTCGGCTGCGATGTTTTCAGCCACGGCCCGTTCGTCGTCCGGGGCGACCAGTCCGGCGCACAGGGCGATCGCATTGGCCGCTTGACTGCCCCGGTCGTAGGATTTGGTGTCGGGATGGAAGAATTTGGTGTTATAGGAGCGTTTGATCTTCTCCGCCAGTTGCCGGAACCTTATGGCGTCTTGCTCCCTGCCGAGCAGTTCCGCGGCCCTGGTCATCGTTACGGCGTCCATGTAAAAGACGGGCGTCGCGGTGGCCGCGAGCGACGTATGCTGCGATACGCCGGGCCGTTTGGGGCCGATGTCGCACCAGTCACCCAGCCCGTGGCTGAGAATGTAGTCGGTCGCTTTCGATTCGAGGTACTCCAGGTAGCGTTTCATGCTGTCGTAATGCCGTTCGACGAGCGACGGATCGCCGTAGTATTCGTAGACCTTCCACGGGACGAGGATCATCGAACTACCCCATTCGGGCGAATCAACGAATCCGCCGCCGAAAAGGAAGTACATCGGCGCCACGTCGGGCACAAGTCCGTTTTCCCACTGGGCCGCCGCCATGTCGGCCGCTATCTTCTCGTAGAGTTTGTAAAGGTCGAAACTGGATTGCAGTGATCCGAACATCAGGTGCAACTGCTCTATCCACGGCAGTTTTTCGCGGTGGGGGCAGTCGGTCATAAAACTGCCCATATTGCCTTTAATGCCCCATTCGATCAGCGTGTTTATGCGGTTGAGCAGTTCGTCCGAACAGCGGAATGACCCGGTAGCCGGGGCCGAGTTGCGGACATGCAGTCCGACGATCTCTCCAATGACGGGCAGTCCGTCGGGATTTTTCTCCCCGGCGGGTACAGCCCCCGTTACTTGCACGTAGCGCAGTCCGTAGTTGGTGAACTGGGGATGCCAGGTTTCCGGCCGATCGTCGCTGCCGATGGTGTAGGTGAAGCGCACTTCGTCCTTATAGCCGCCGTACCGATGCACCGAATCGGCTTTTTCGTCGTACAGTTCCGTGGCGTGGATCATCACGCGTTGCCCCTTTTTACCTGTTACGGTCAGTTGCACGATTCCCTGGAAATTCTGCCCCAGGTCATAGAGCCATTTGCCATGGCGGGTAAGGCGGCGGGTTACGGGGCGGAATTGCTGCATGACGCGCAGCGGGTAGGCGGTCTGTGCCTGTAAAACGGTTCCTTCGCCAAGCGGCGCGGGCAGCGCCCGCTGCCATGCCGAATCGTTGTAGCCCGGTTCCATCCAGCCTTCCCGCAGGAGCGTTGCGTCGTAGTCCTCGCCCCCGTAGATACTGCTGTAAGTCACGGGGCTTTCGGTCGTGCGCCACGATGTGTCGGAGACTACCGTTTCGCGGCTGCCGTCCGCATATTCGAGCGTCAGTTTGAGGATCATTTTGGGGTACATGTAACTCGCAAGCCCTTTGTAGTAACGTTCCCGGGGAATGCTGATAAATC
The DNA here is from genome assembly GCF_018362775.1 of Alistipes montrealensis. GTDB lineage: Bacteria > Bacteroidota > Bacteroidia > Bacteroidales > Rikenellaceae > Alistipes > Alistipes montrealensis. Next base: position 256,901 of record NZ_JAGYXY010000002.1, on the reverse strand, counting down.
CGTTGCCGAGCATCACGCCCAGCGCGTTGCGGCCTTGCTGCAGCAGCGGGGTTACCTCGAAGGGAACATAGTTCACGAGTTTGTCGTAGTCCGTGGCGGCGGGGTCGAACAGGTGATCGCCCACCTTGCGGCCGTTGAGGAAAAAGTCGAAATGTCCGAGGCCCGAGACGTAGGCCACGGCCCGGTTCAGGGGCTTGCGCACGTCGATCTCGCGGCGGAACTGCGGGAGTTTGTTCCGGCCCGGGTTGCGGCCGCCGAGCCGTTCCCGGAGCGTCGCGTTGTTGGCTGCGCCCGGAACCAGCCGCTCCTTTTCGGGCATTAGTTCCAGGGCGATCCATTGCGCGCCTTCCCAGTCCTTTTCGCCGAGCAACCCGATCCCGAACCGGGCCGGTTCGCTCCATGCGGAGGCTTTTCCGGCCGCGTCATAGATGCGGACGCTCCAATAATAGAACTCTCCCGGACAGAGCGCCGCTCCCGCATAAGGGATGTGCAGCGACTGCCCGCTGCGTACCTTTCCGCTGTCCCACAGGCATGCGTGTCTGGCGGCGAGTTCTTCCCGGGTGTCGGCAACACGTATTTCGTAGGCACTTTGGACGAATCCCCGCCGTTCCGAAGCGGCTTTCCAACTGAATTTCGGCGTAAGGGTGTTCACGGCCAGCGGATTTTCGAGGTATTCGCATTTCAGTTCACAGGCCGAAAAGCCTTGTGCGTGCGCCCCGGCGGGGAGCAGGGCGAAAAGGCAGAGAATGAGGAATCGTATCGGATGTGGTTTCATGGGTTGGGTTTTTATTGGGTCGCAGGGCGGGTTATCTCTTTTTCGGCAGCCTTACTTCGAGCGTCACGGGCAGGTGGTCCGAGGCTTTGGCGATGTCGCCGGCGGCGCTGCGGTTCACAACGCCTGAAAATACGACCTCGCACGGGACGCCGTTGTCGAGTTGCAGGATGTAGTCGATGCAGTCGCACGGGGCTTCCGAAGGGACGGTTCCCCGGCAAGTTTCGGTCAGCACGGTCCAGTCGCGCTTCAGCGCTTCGATCGCCCGTGAACCGGGCGTGGCGTTCATGTCGCCGCCTAGGAAGACGGGCTTTCCGGATTTGCCGTACCGCTCCTTTATCACGCGCGTGATCACCCCGATCTGCTGCAACTGCGCTTCGGGCGTAGCGTAATCGAGGTGCGTGGAGGCGATCACGTAATCTTCCAGTTCGAGGACGGCCAGCGCCCGCGGCTCGCTTCCGTTGGCTTTGGGCAGGCATACGGTAAACGAGTTGAGGACTTTTTTACGAGTCATGACGCCGATGCCGTACGCCCCGCCGCGGTAGGGCATGGCTGCGGCGTAGCGGTGGTTCCAGCCGCCCATCAGCGCGGCGATGCGCCCGAGTTGGAAGACGCCGCCCGTGCGGGTCGTGCAGCTGTCGAGTTCGTTCAGGCAGACGGTTTCGGCCCCTGTCTCCCTGAGGATGTCGGCGACGAACGGATAGTCGTTGCGGACATACTTGTTGAATACGCCGACGTTGTAGGTTGTAAGGCGTACCGTGCGGGCCGTCGTGTCCGGCGTCTGCCGGAAGGCGTATTTTCCGGCCGGAACCCGGTAGCGGACATATCCGGCCTCCGTTCCCAGCGGTTGGGCATGGCCCGAAGACTCCACGATGCGTGTTCCGGGACGGTCGGGGATCAGGACCGTGGCTACGGTGTTGGGCGGAACGGTCGCGTTGAGCGACAGTGTGCCGCCGTGTTGTTTCCACGACGATATGACGGTTCCGGCGGGGGTCTCCACCGAGGCCTCCGCCCAGTTGATGTGCTCCTGTTCCAGCCGCGGCACGCGGATGACGAAGCGCCGGAACCCGGGGTGTTCCGGGTCGGTCCGGATACCCGCCACGCCGTCGATATACCACGCTCCCGGGTAGAGGAACGAACTGTGGAGCAGCGAGTGCCCGCGCAGGTCCTTTTCCCACATCTCCCAGATCGAAGTGGCTCCCGATGCCTTCATGTAGCCCCATCCGGGATAGCCGGTTTGCGAGGTCATGCTGTAAATCAGGTCGTCGCGTCCCAGTTCACGGAGCAGTTTAAATAACAGCGCTCCTCCGGTGATTCCCACGTGGATATGGCCTTTGCGGACTTCGAGGATTTCCCGTTCGAGTCGTTTCAGGACCACGGGCCACAGTTCCGGAGGCGGGACTCCGCCTATCAGCGCCGCTGCGAGGTTGCCCATCGAGCGGTCGCAGTAACTGTGGTCTGCCGGGTCGTAGTAGGCACGGTGAACGGCCTGCCGGACCTCGTCGGCCCGGGCGTTCCAGGCCGCGGCGCAACTGTCGCGGCCGATCACGGAAGCAATCTGCGCCGCTGTGGCGAGGTTGTAGGCGTAGTAGCAACTGTTGAAACATTCGGCCTGCGGTTTGTCGTTGTTCATGCCCTCGGCTGTGGCGCCGGGCCACAGCCAGTCGGCGAGGTAGTCCCAGCGGCCTCCCCAGCGCCGGAGCAGTCCGTCGCGGGTGTGCGACGCGAGGAATGCGAGCCAGTTTTCGATCAGCGGGAAATTGTCGCGCAGAATCTGCTCGTCGCCTTCGTATTGATAGACGTACCACGGGAGCGTGGCGCAGATACCGCCCCAGGCCGGCCCGCCTCCGCCGCCATAGGTCGGCGCCGAGTGTGGGAGATCGCCGTCTGCGGATCGGTCCTTCCGGGTCCGGCGTCCCTGTACGTCGCGCCAGTCCTCCATCCATTTGGTGTAGAACGCGCCCATGGCGAAGTTCGTCAGCCCCGTTTCGCTCGTGGCGTGCGCATCGCCGCCGTAACCCAGCCGTTCGCGCTGCGAACAATCGACGATGTAGCCTCCGAGGGAGAGGTTCTGGAAGGTCCATAGTACCCGGTCGTAAATCCAATTTTGCAACGTGTCCGAGCAGGCGAAACGGGCTGTCCGCGGAAAATCGGTCCGGACGGCCCATCCTCGGATGTCGGCGGGAGCGGGTTTTTCCGAGGCTCCCCGGATGGTGATCCACCGTCCACCGCTGTAATTGAAACGGTTGCGGAATGTCGCTTCGCCCGAAGGCCCGACGATGCAGGCGCTGCGAATGCCGAAGGTCATCGGCAACTGTTCCCGTTCCGAAAAGAGGAACTCGACGCGTTTACCGGGGCGGGCCTTGACGCGGATGGAGGTCCATCCGGTGAAATTAACACCCATATCGACGCGGTATGTGCCGTCTGTCAGTTGCTCGATGTCTGCGGGCGTGATCTCCGCGAAAGCCCGGTTGGGGTAAGTCGTTTGTGCCGAGAGCCGCAGTTGCGGCGCGTATTCCGTCGCTTGCTGCCACGGGGTTTCATCGCAGGCGAGGATGTTCCATTCCGGGAGTTCCCGGCGTGCGTCCCACAGTTCGCCGCCCATGCTGCCCGTACGCCAGCGCCCGGTGAGTTTGTTGGGGCTTGGGTGTACTTTCCATCTCGTGTCGGTGGCGATGCGCAGATCGGGGGTTCCGGAGGGGTTTTGGTAGTAGATGTCGGCCTGCGCCAGCACGATCGGCGTACGGGGACGGCTTTCGATGTCGTAGGAGGGAAAGATCGACCACGAGGTCCCGAGCCACAGCGCGACGACGTTTTCGCCTTTGTGCAGGAAGGGGGCAATGTCGTAGGCGATGTAGCGTGCCCGGAAGGTGTGGTCGCTGACCGCGGGGGCCAGGATGTGGTCGCCGATCTTCTGGCCGTTGACGTAGAGTTCGTGGTAGCCGACCGATGCGATGAACATCACGGCGCGCGCCGGGCGTTTTTTAAGTGTTACCCGCTTGCGCAGCCAGGGGTCGCTGATGTTGCAGTCCTCTTTGGAGGTTGTGTCCAGCACCTCGTCGCTGCCGATCCACCGCGCCGACCAGTCGCCGGGGTCGAACAACCCTGTTGTCCAGCTCTGGGTCTCGCTCCACGGCGAGGTGCGTCCCCGCTGGTCCCGGATCTGCACCTTCCAGTAGTAGGTGCGGTCCGATGCGAGTGGTTTTCCGGCGTAGCGGATCAGTTGCGAAGCGTCCGAATCGACCCAGCCCGTGTCCCACATGCTGCCCGGCCTTTTTGCGTCTGCGGAATCCGACACGACGATGCGGTAGGCGCTCTGAGCCTGAGCATATTCGCTGGAATCCGTCGCTTCGAGCGTCCAACTGAAGCGCGGCTGCCGGATGTCCAGCCCGGCGGGGCTTTCCAGGTATTCGCAGGTCATATGTGCTACTGCGACGCCGGCGGGCTCCTTGCTCGATGCTCCGCAGGGCGTCAGCAGCAGGAGCGCCGCCGATAGCAGGAGGATACAGGGTCTTGTTTTCATCGTTTTTTATTCTATATTCTCGAAGAAGAAATTTGCGAATTGAAACCCTGCATTTGTATATAACGTCGGTAGGAGTCTTTTCGCTCGGCTTTGGAAATCGTCGTAATCCTTCCTATCGTATGCCCAAGCCACTTCGGCTATCGCGGCCATGCGGGGCAATGCCATTTTCTGTAGGTGTTCGAAGTCTGCGATGTACTCTGTCCATACGTTTCCCTGTATTCCGAGAATGTTCTCGTACTCTTTGGGTTTGAGCCGGTCGTAAGGGTCGAGTCGGTATACCTGCCTCATGGATAGGTATCGTGTGGGTCCTATGGGTTCGAGTTTCTCGGGCTCTGAAGTCTGTGCATAGTCGAGGTAGCAGTTCCATTTGGGTGTCATGATTACGCGGTTTCCGTTCCTTGCGGCGTCAGTTCCGCGGAACTGATCGGTCCAGGCCATGATCACGGCCGATTTGGAGATTCCTCCCTGCATGATCTCGTCCCATCCGATGAGCTCGCGTCCGTGCTGGTGGAGCCACTTCTCGACGCGGTGCATGAAGTAACTCTGCAATTCGTTCTCGTTCTTGAGACCCTCTTCGCGGATTCGCTGCTGGCAGGCGGGACACTCCTTCCAGCGCTCCTTGGGACACTCGTCCCCTCCGACGTGGATGAGTTTGGAGGGAAATAGTTCCAATACCTCGGCCAGCACGTTCTCTACGAACTCGAAGGTGGCCTCCTTTCCCGCGCAGAGCACGTCTTTGGAGATTCCCCAATGGGTCCATACCTCGTATCCTTCTCCGCGGCATCCCAGTTGTGGATAGGATGCGAGGGCCCCTAACATGTGTCCGGGCATGTCGATCTCCGGAATTACTTCGATGTACCGCTCGGCTGCATATGCCACGATTTCGCGTATGTCGTCCTGCGTGTAGAAACCTCCGTAGGGGGTCCCGTCGTACCGGTTGCGGCTTTCGTCGGATTTGTCGTATCGTCCGATGACGGTCTGTTTGCGTATGGACCCGACCTCGGTGAGGCGGGGATAGCGCCTGATTTCGATGCGCCATCCCTGGTCCTCGCTCAGATGCCAGTGGAAGACGTTGAGTTTGTGCATGGCGAGCATGTCGATGAACCGCTTTACCTCCTCGACGGAGAAGTAATGCCGTCCGGAATCGAGCATTCCGCCGCGGTGTGCGAAACAGGGTTTGTCGCGGACGATGACCGCGGGTACTGTTCCGTCGGGCGCTAAGAGTTGCCAGAGTGTCTGCAAGGCGTAGAATACGGCGCGAGGCGATCCTCCGAGGATGCGGATGTTTTTGGGTGTAACCGCGAGGGAGTACTCTTCTGCTTCGAGCGTGTTGTCTACGGAGAGCGATACGGTTCCCTTTTCAGCTATGGAGATTCGGTATCCGACGACGGGCTGAATGTCCGCAGCGAATAGTTCTGCCGGGCGTCGGAGTTCGGGGTCTGCGACGATCGCTGTTTTTGCGGAGAACCGGAACGTGCCTTTGCCCTCGGTCAGGGCTTGGGGCCGGGGAATGATGTCGATGCTTTGAGCACGGACTGAAGCCGCGAAAAGAGCGGCAAAGAGCAATAGAATGGAGTTTCTCATCGGGTTGCGGCTTGGTAATACGAATATCGGCAGGGATTTCTCCCTGCTGATATCCGATAAGGCAAAGTTAATTTTTTTATTGTAGTTTGATGTCGGTAAATACGGGCAAATGGTCGGAAACGAGGTTCAGTTTGACGGAGCCTGAGAGCCGTACCACCTGTGACTGCACCACCTGGTATTTCGCATCGTTCTTGTAAGCCAGGATATAATCGAGGCAACGGTCGGGTTTGTTCGCCGGGAAGGTCTGCTGCGTGGCCGAGATGACTTTCCATTTCTGCTGGTAAAGGGCTATCGTCTCCGATTCGGGCCGGGCGTTCATGTCGCCCGCCAGAAAAATGGGTTTCGCCGAATTTGCGTAATGGTTGTCGACATAATCGTTGATCACAGCGATCTGCCCCGGGTGCGCCGCTCCGTTGGAATGTTCGAGGTGGGTGGCGAGAAATACGAAATCGTCGAATTCCAACACGCACATCACCCTTCGCTCGGTCCCGACGCCCTGGGGTAGGAAGACATAGTCTTTGGCAATGGCTTTTTTGCGGGAAAAAGCCGCCTCGCCGTAGCGGCCGCCGGTAGGGTGCGGATCGAGCGCCGGGCCGAAAATATAGTCCCAGCCACCCATAACTTCGGCGAAATGCTTCGGTTGGTCGATGCCGTCCGTGCGCGGTACGCCGTCGTCGATCTCGTTGACACAGACAACGTCCGCTTCGATCTCTTTCAGGAAATTGCCGATCGCCGCGTAGGCCCGGTCCGGTGCGGGGAAGTTCTCCGCATCGTATCGGAACGTCGCCACATTGTAGGTGACCAGGCGGATGACGCCTTCTCCCTTGCCGTCGCCGGGTGTTTTCGGTCCGTCGTCGTCTTTGCTGCAGGCTGTATTCAGGCAAAGCCCGGCGGTGCATGCGAAGAGTGCCAGTTTTTGGATTGCAGACATGTTTTTTCGCGTTTTTTGCGCCGGATCCGTCAGCCCGACGGGTCCGGCGTGTTTGTTATCGGTTCAGGTAGGGATTCTCGTTTTTCAGCAGCGAAACGCCTTCCGTTACATCGGTCGTAAACTCCGAAGACTCATACTTGTTGTTGTAGCGGTCCGTAGCGACCACCTTCACCTCGGCATTCCTGTCTTTGAGCTTGTAGGAGTAGAGGTGCGTGCAGGTGACGGTGACGGCTACCCAGCGGTTGATGCGGGTCTCGTAGGTGTTGCCTTCGTGCACGGCCATGCCCCACATGTCTTTCATGCTGATGCGCGACATGCTGCCCGAATATGTGCCGTTCTCGTAGACGGCGATGTCCCATTTTGGGTCGGCGTTCCAGACATTGGCCACGATCACGTCATCGCCCAGCCCGAACGTGTAGTCGTACTGTACGTCGGCGTTGCCTGCGCCGTACAGGTCATTGGGGTTGCCCCAGCCTTTGTAGACCTGGTTGCCGCGATAGAGGCGGAATTGGAAACTGCGGTCGTGTTTGGTGGGCTGGAAATAGGCGTTCTTGATCGAGTTACCCGCTATTTCGTGAACCATGAATCCCTGCGGCGTGGCGTCGTTGTTCAGGTTGCTCCACCAGCAGGAGCCGCTTGCAGCACTGTGGACATGCTCAAAATAGGTGTCGTTTTCAATATTGCGGTGGTCGTGCGTGTGGCCGCAGAATACATCGATCGACTTGAACCGTTTGAGTATGTCGAGAATCCGTGCCGAGTTCCTCGAACTGTACATCGGGACATGGCAGAAGAGGATAACCGAACGGTCCGTGCTGACAGGCGCTACCTGCTGTTCGAGCCATGCGGCCTGTTCGTCGGTGAAGCCTCCGTGATAGTCGTAGCCGTTCTCGTAGATGACGTTGTCCATGCCGACGAAGAGGTAGTTGCCCATATTGAACGAGTAGTCGGTCGGTCCCCACAGCGTGCTGTGATCGTTGGTGTTGCGGGGGCGCGTCGGATCGGAGGCGTAACGCATCTTGTCGTGATTGCCGACGACGGAGAATACCGGGGCGCCCGTCGAGCCGAGGTTCAGCCGTGTGGCGGCCATGTAGTCGAGGTTGTCCTCGACCATGTCGCCCATCGTCAGGATAATGCAGGGCTTAGTCTGTTTGCTGACCGTGCTTTTGAGCGTGGGGACGGTTTCCGTCGAAAACCGCTCGTTGTCCACAGGAACCTTCACCTGCGGATCGGCTATGCCGATTACGGTGAAGTCGGAGGCATTGCCCGTGCGTTTGCGCAGGCAGAAGTCCTGGCGGTGCACACCTGCGTTTTCGGGGATTTCAGCGTAGAATTTCGCCGCGGAGCAGTCCTCTGCCACTTCGATCTCATAATCCCAGGGCGTCGAGTAGTAGACGAATTTCGCCTCGGGGTTGCGTTTGATTTGGTAAATGCCGTAGGTGTTGGTCGCTACGCTGGTCGTACCGTCGCTCACCACTACGCCGCGGATGGGTTTGCCGTTGGTGTCGGTGATCTGTCCGTAGAGGTCCTTGCCGACGGCAGGTTTCACCTCGATTTGCGAGTAGTCGATCTCGCCGCCGCCTTTGCCGCCCTGCTCCTCTTTTACGCCGCAGCTCACGGCGAGGAAGGCCCCCAGCATACACATTGTCAATATGCGGAATGTTTTCATTGTTTTCGGTCGTTTTTTTGTTTTTGGTGCTCCCGGTCCCGGCAGGAGCCGGGAGCACCTGCTGACTATTGGTTGTTTTTCAGAATTTCCGTGATTTTCGAACGGTCGTTCTGCGACGCCTCGGTTGCGGTGTCCTGACGGGTCGGGTCATTCACGCTGCCGGGATCGGCGGCGCGCACTTTGTGCGAGAAGGCCCAGACGTTCTGGACACAGCCCGCCTTGTTGACCTCGGCTTTGAGCATCCCGGTATTCCGGCAGTTCTCGAAGCTGTAATACTGTACGTTGTTCTCGTTGGCCGCGGCCACGACGCAGACGCCCGCCACGATCGGGAAGGCCCGGCCCCCGTCCAGCGCGGTGCGCTGGGTAGTCAGGTCGAAATCGCCGTTGTTCGTGCAGTTCTTCACCACCGAAACGACCGATCCGTTGTTCTGGCCCGTCGGATTGTCCGCCCGTCCGGCGATGCCGCCCGCCGCGAGCGAGAGCACGCCGCCGAGCTTGCCGTTGTTCGTGCAGTTCTCGATCCGGGTTCCGGCGAAATAACCGGCGATGCCACCCAGGTAGTTGCCTGTTTTCAAGATGGTGATGTCGCCGTCGTTGGTGCAGTTCGTGAGCGTTGCCGAAACGCATTTCTCGATGCCTCCGGCGATGCCGCCGACAAAATGCGCCGCTATCGTCAGGTCGGCTTCGTTGCGGCAGCCGATCAGGTCGATCTTTCCGGTCGCCGCGTCGCCCTGGTCGGGACGGGCGCCGAGGATGCCTCCGTAGAAGTCGAAGTTGGTGTTGCAGGTCGAAGCGTCGATCACGCCGCGGTTGACGCAGTTTTCGTAGGTTCCGTAGATGGCTCCGGCAATACCTCCGCACGTGATGCGCAGGCCGCTTTTACCTTGTCCGTCGATGGTGATCCTGCCGGTGTTCGTGCAGTCGGTGAAAGTTCCGGCGAAGGTTTTGCGGGTTCCGCCGACCAGGCCGCCGATGAACTTGAAGGCGCCGCAGTCGTTGCTGGTCGGGGCGACCAGGATGTCGGAGGCGTTGGAGCAGTTGGTGAATGTGATGCCTCCGGCGTCGTCCACGTGGCCCACCAGTCCACCGAAGTAACGCATCAGGCCGTTCTTCATGGTGATCGAGCCGCCGATGGCGTGGCAGTCGGTGAATATCACGGCTCCTTTGGCCAGGCCGACGATGCCGCCGTAGCGCGTGTCGTCGAATTTGGACCAGGTCGTGGGCTCGTAGGAGAAGTCTACAGCGACTTTGACGCCCGTGAACCGGGCTCCTGCGGGCGCTTCGCTCAGCACGCCGCCGCAGGCCGCCCAGTTGGCGGCGTCGGAATTCCTGATCGAGCCTTTGACTGTGATGTTCTTGATCTCGGCCGTTCCGGTCATTTTGTGCATCAGGATGCCGTAATAGCGTTCCGAGGTAACGATCTCGGCCGAAACGGTATGCCCCAGGCCGTTGAACGAGCTTTCGAAGGTCTCGTTCTTCTCGACGAACAGGTAGGGGCGGGCCTTGTACCCGAAGTCGATGTCGTCGAGCAGTACGATCTCGCCGTTCTGCATGTAGGGGGAGAGCCCCGCGGCGTTCTTGTCCTTGAGGTAGGCGCTGTAAGCCGTGCGGAAGGCCGTGGCCTCAGCCTCGCCGGCGATGCCGTCCAGCCGCACGTCGATCGTGTAGGTCTGTGCGAATTCTTCGTCGCCCAACTCGTTGTAGGTTTTCAGTATCACCTTCCCGCTGTACGCCGTGTGGTTGTCGGGGCCGGGGGCCGTGATGATGATCTTCTTGGCGGTGACATCGGGCGCGACCTCCCAGCCTTCCGGCTTGTCGGCGATGACGATATCGGCGACATATTGTCCCGTATAGCCGATTGCGACGGGCGTTTCGAACTTGAAGCGTGCGTTGTCGGTTTCCAGCGTCATGGCTGGGTCATGGGCATCGACGGCGGTTCCCCGGAACGTTGTGGTAGCGCCCCGCTGTCCGCGTACGCTCAGCGGGGTGATCGAAAGGTCGCCCGAAAGTACGGCGCCTTTGTCCTCTTCGTCGGGCGAGGTGATCGTGAAGAACGTTTCCCCCTTCTTGTAGTTGCCCGTCCAGCCCTCGGGCAGTTGGAAGTCGAAGCCGCCGAAGCTCTCGTTGGCCGTGAATGCATAGCTGCGGGTCGAGGCATAGGCGAATTTCGTCGCTCCGGGGTTTTCGAATCCGAAGTCGAGACGCACCTCGGCGGCGGCTACCGTAACGGTGTAATTCGTCGTGCGGCCTGCGGGCGACGTGAGCGTGAAGACGATGTTGCCGCTCTCGTTGCCGTCCAGGTAGGCGGCCATCGGCGGTTCGATGATACACTGTTTGTCGCGGAGGTTGGTTTTGATGATCCAACCTTCGGGACGTTCCGTCGTCGCGGAAGCGATGTTTTCGGCCTTGACGATATAGCTGCGCGGGGTCCCGAAGACGAACTCCTGCGTCCCGCTGACGGGCGTGTCGTCTTCGACGAGTTCAAAGACCATCGTGCCTTCGTTCAGCTTCTCGTCGTCGGATTCGCATGCCCACAGACCGGCCGAGCAGAGGACGGCAGCCATCGCGTAACTTATAATACGTGAAATGGTTTTCGCTTTCATTTTACTCATTCATTGAAGTTTGTATTCGTTTTTCCGGTTCACAGGGCAACGACTTTTACCACATAGTCTGTCTCTTGGTTGTCGGGGCCGGTCAGGCTGACTACGATCTCGCCCGAGGTTTCGCCGACTTCTACGCTGGCCGGTGCAGAGATCACCACCGAACCGTCGTTGCCGCCGTTGTAGAACTCGGCTTCCCAACCGAAAGGTGTAACGATCTTCATCGTTGTGACATACCAACTGTGCAGTTTATACTCCTTTGTTTCTCCGAATTTGAATTGCTGGGTGCCCTCCAGTTGGAAAGCCCCTTCGTAGAGTTGGAACTGGATTTTGCCGTGCGGTTCCTCTTTGTCGAGTTTGCAGGAGGTCATTCCGAAGGCCAGCAACAGAACCGCTCCCATCGATATTGTTTTCTTCAACATAGCTTTGTTCGTTTAATTCGTTAATAACCGGGGTTCTGCTCCATATTGGGATTCATGGACATTTCCTCGGCCGGAATGGGCCACAGGTAGTCGCGTTCGTTGAACACGCGTACCTTCGCCTGATGCTGTTTTCCCGTATTGGGGTTGTAGGCTCCGAGGACGGGGCCGTTCATTACCTGCGTGCCGATCTTCCAGCGGCGGATGTCGAACAGGCGGTGGCCTTCGAAGGCCAGCTCGACGCGGCGTTCGCGGCGAACCAGTTCGCGCAGTTTCGCCTGCGTCTTATACTTCTCGCGGTCGACTTCGGGCATGCCTGCACGGGTGCGGATGTCGTTCAGGTAGGTGTAGATGTTCTCGTCCGAAAGCTGGTTCAGTTCGATGGCCGCTTCCACGTAGTTGAGCAGCACTACGGCGTAGCGCATCAGGTAGAAGTCGTTGATACCCTGCGTGTCGCCTCGCTTGTCGACCCAGTCGCGGTAGTTGCCCCATTTTTTCACCCAGTAGCCTGTCATCGATGAGTTGATGCGGCCGACCTGGTCGAGGCTGCCGGAGGTCCAGGGGTCGGGGCGTACGTTGATGAAGCTTTCGTTGGGGAAGAGAACGGTGGCTTCCAGACGCGGGTCGCGCGGAAGCGCTTTCGGGTTGCGGATCAGCGCGTCGCGCGTCGCGTCGTCCAATTCGTCGAGCGTGCGCCCGTCGAGCAGTTCGTATTCGTTGACCAGCGAGGCCGTCGGCGAATCGACCGAGCCGCCGGATGTGTTTCCGTACGGAGCCAAACGGGCGCGGACCTGCTGGGCACCGTTGTTCTTGATGAAGATCGCTTCAGTATTGTTGCCGGCGGCGGTTCCCTCGAAGTTCTTGGCGATGAACAGGGTCGAGTAGGCGCTGTGGTGTACGGCATAGGGAGCCGTACCCTCGTCGGTTTCGACGCGCATGAGTTGATATCTGCCCTCGTCGATCACTTTCGAGGCCCACTTTTTGGCGTTCGCCCAGTCGCCGACGTAGAGGTAGAGATAAGACATGTAAGCGTAGCAGGCGTCCTGCGTCCAACGCCAGGCCTCGGTGGCCGTGTATCCGGGACCGCCTTTTACCGGCAGGTTGCCGGCTGCGGTTTCGAATTCGGCGGCGATCCAGCTCACGATCCGGTCGGCGCTCTCGCGGCTCAGTTCCTGTTCGGAGGGCAGCGTGGGGGTCTCGACGATGGGAATGTTCCCGAAATGCAGGAAGAGGTCGAGGTGGTAGAAGGCCCGGCAGGCGCGCGCTTCGGCGGCCATGCGCGTTACCTGCGCCTTGTAGGAGGTGGGGACGAATGCTCGGTGGTAGTTCTCCAGAAACCGGCAGGCGCGGCGGATACCCCTCCAGCGGTTGAACCACAGCGTGCGGGCGAGGATGTCGCTGGTGGGAACCGTACCGCTGTCGTAGCTGCTGAAATTGATGTAGTCGGGACTGCCGATGCAATTGTCGGTGAGGGCCTCCCGCTCCACGATCGTGTTGCTGGCGGCTCCGGGAGTGGTGGAACTGTCGTCCGAGTTCTGGTAGAGGATCAGCCCCGAAGGAATGGTTTTGTAGATGCTGTTCAGGGCGGTGTTGAGCTGTCCGACCGTCTGCCACCACTCCTCTTCGGTGGTGTCGTTGGGTACGTCTTTCTGGAGGAAATCCTCACACCCTGTCAGGATGGTTACGCTTCCGAGCAGGAACGCGGCCGTGAGGCATTTTGCGATTTTATGCTGAAATTTCATACGTGTATGCTTTCTTTTGGTTAACAGGGATTAAAACCGTACGTTCAGGCCTACGGAGTAGGTGCGGAACATGGGGTAGGTGGAGTAGGTTCCCTTGCTTTCGGGGTCGATCAGTTCGACGTTGGTGAAGGTGAAGGGATTCTGCACGTTGGCATAGATGCGGATGCTTTCGGCGCGGATTTTTTTGGCCAGCCACGGGCAACTGTATCCCAGTTGGATGTAGCGTACGCGCAGGAAAGCGCCGTTTTCCCGCCAGAAGGTCGAGAAGAGTCCGTTGTTGCCGGCCTGGAGCGTCGGGCGCGGGAAGCGGGCCGTCTGATGATCTTCGGTCCAGTAGTCGAAATGCCACTGCTGGGGTTTGCCGCCGTTGTCGCCGTCGAGCGGGTTGGATATCAGGTTGGTGTAGAAGACGGGGACCGAACCCACGCCGTTGGCCTGTGCTTCGAAGTCGAGGTTTTTCCACGAGAACGACAGATTCATGTAGTAAACCGATTCGGGATCGACGCGCCCGATGGGCACGCGGTCACTGTCGTTGATCACCCCGTCACCGTTCATATCGACGTATTTCACGTCGCCGGGCTGCTGTGACAGTGATGCCGAATTGTAACCGCCGATGATTGGGTAGTTGTTGTCGATGTCGCGCTGGGTCAGCAGGCCGTCGGCCACGTAGCCGTAGTATTCGGTGATGGCACGGCCCTGTTGGTAGATCCGGTCGCCGGAGATGATTTTGTTGTTGATCACCCTCGTCAGTTTGGATTTGGTGTAGGAATAGCCGACGTTGAAGCTGATGCGCGTGTGTTTGTTGAAATTGTGGTTGTAGCCCGCACTGATCTCGAAACCGTCGACTTTCGCGTCGCCGGCGTTTTGGAACGAGTTGAGTAACGCCGAGCTGAGCGTCGAGGGGGTGTTGACGATCAGGTCGGTGGTCTTCTTGCGGAAAACGTCGACGGTGAAGTCCAGTTGGTTGTCGAAGAAACTCAGGTCGAGACCGGCGTTCCAGATCGAGACGACCTCCCACGTGAGGTTGGGGTTGCCGTTGACGGTCTCGTTGCCGCTGCTGCTGACGAGGCTCTGGTATTTGTAGGGGCTTACGTGGTTGTTACCCAATTTGCCGTATGAGAGGCGCAGCTTCATCGTATTGATCCAGTTGACATCCTTGAGGAACGACTCGTTGGCGATGTTCCATCCCAGGGCGGCCGAGGGGAAGAAGCCCCACTTGTGGCCCTTGTCGAAGAGCGACGAGCCGTCGCCGCGGGCCGAGACCTCCAGCATGTAACGGTCGTCGTAGCTGTAATAGGCTTTTCCGAAGAACGAAACCAGTGTTACTACATCCCAGGCGTTGCGCATGTCGTATTCGGCCGACCAGCCGCCGATCAAGTTGAGCGTGTGGCCGTTCCTGAAATCCTTGTTCCAGTCGAGCATCAGGTTGGCCGTCCAGTACGACTGGCGGTTGGGGTAGGAGGTTTCGCTCATCTTGCCGCTGTCGAAAACGATGTCGTCGGTGAAGTAGTCGATCAGCTGGAAGGCCGGGCGCGTACGGCGCGTGAGTCCCGACGAGAGGCGGTAGCCTACCTGGCCTTTGAGTACCAGCTCCGGGATAATGTACCACGTGGGACGGATGTTCAGCGTTACGTAGTCCTTGAACTCTTCGCGCTTGATGCCCTTTTGAAGGTTGTAGAGCGGATTCTGCACGGTCTGGTAGATGCCGTAATAGACCATGTTCTCGCGCTGGCCCTCCTTGCGGGGATAGATGCCTGCGACGGTCGGCGGCGTGCGGTAGATAAAATCGATGAGCGACCTGTTGGTGGTGTTGGGCTGGCGCTGGGTGTCGCGGTTGACGAAGGCGTCGACATAGGTGAAGAGCGTCTTCGAGAGGTTGATGGTCGTGTTCAGGCGTACCGAAAGGCGTTCGAAGCCGTTGTCCATGTATTTATAGATGCCGTCCTGCTTCATGTATTGCGCTGCCAGCGCGAAGCGGGCCGTAGTGTTACCGCCCGAGACGCTGAGGTTGTGCTCCTGAATGTTGGTGAATTCGTGCATCGTCTCCTTTGTCCAGTCGGTATTGGGGAAGTTGATCGGGTCGGAGCCGTTGCGCGTGGTCTCGATCATGATATCGGTATAGCTCGGGGTGGCGCCGCTGTTGACCGAGGCGGCGTTGTAGTAGTTCATGTAGTCGACGGCATCGCCGAACTTGGGCATGTAGAGGGGCTGCTGTACGCCGTAGTAGCCGTTGTAGCCCACCTGCACGCGTCCTGCCGTACCGCGTTTGGTCGTGATGACGATTACACCGTTACCGGCTTTGGCACCGTACATCGAGGCTGCCGAGGCGTCTTTGAGCACCGAGATCGACTCCACGGTCGAGGGGTCGAGCTTGTCCATGTCCGACTCGAAGCCGTCGATCAGGATGAGCGGGTCGGAACCCAGCAGCGACGCGACGCCGCGGATTTTGATCTTTGCACCATCGCCGCCCGGCATACCCGAGCTTTGCGATACGAAAACGCCGGTCGTGCCGCCCTGGAGGGCTTGCGACAGTCGGGTGATGGGTTTGTTGGTGAAATTAGTGTTTTCGACGATGCCGACCGACGAGGCGATTTTGACTTTCGCCTGTGAGGTCATGCCTGTTACGACGACCTGCTCGAGCGCTGTGGCATCTTCGGCCAGTGCGATCGACATGTTCGATATCGACGAATTGACGCGTACCTCTTTGGTCTGGTAACCGAGATAACTGACGACCAGCAGATCGCCTTTTTTTGCCTTGATGGAGAAGAAACCGCTGCCGTCGGTGGTCGTCCCCGCAGGAGTTCCCTTTACGATAATGGTGGCGCCGACGAGCGGTGTGGGAGGTTCTTTGGTGTCGACTACCACACCCCGGACGGAGAGTAGATCACCCCCCCCCNCGCCTTTTTTTGCCTTGATGGAGAAGAAACCGCTGCCGTCGGTGGTCGTCCCCGCAGGAGTTCCCTTTACGATAATGGTGGCGCCGACGAGCGGTGTGGGAGGTTCTTTGGTGTCGACTACCACACCCCGGACGGAGAGTAGATCACCCCCCCCCTCTTGCTCGGCTGCCCGGACGTATTGTGCATCCAGCAGCAGCAGGCTCACGCAGGCACAGAGCAACTTAAAGCAGATTGTCGCTCTTCTTCGGATAAAAGTAGAACTTTTTTCATTCATAGAGTTAAGTGTTAGGTTAATTGTTTTCGGTCGATTGTGGTTTGCTTTTTTATGTTTTGGTCGCAGCGATCATTGTTTCGAATGGAATAGTGTTATAAAGGAAAGAGCATGTTTTCTGTTTGTGGTTTTATTGCCGTAAACAAATGTATGCTGTATTTTCCTATCGTATATGCTGATTTTGACACAAGTACTTTGTTTTTTGACAAAAATAAAAACGCGTTTCTATTATGGCTTTCTTTTGTCGCTTCCAACTGATTTTTTGACTATTTCTAAAAATAAACCGTTTGTACGCGTCTGAAAGGGGATTTCTGGCTTTTTGTCTTCGGTGGAGAACTTTCTTTTTGTGATTTCTCGGGGGATTTTCCAGGTAGGGTATTATAAAATATTGCAATTGTGACACGGCTGATTCTGCTATTTTTTTCTATCTTGCAAAATCGCTAACCTAAACTTTTTCCGGTATGGACGACTCGATCCATATACAATATCTGGCAATCAGCCAGACCGACTTGAACTGGGGCATGACGACCAATTCGGTCGGTTTCCAGAGTATTGCCCCCGGCATGGCCTATCCGCCCGACGTGCATCCGTCGCGTTACAGTTTTTCCACGAATTACGGGCGTATCCTCAATGAATTTCAGTTGCTTTATATCACCCGCGGTAAGGGTCGTTTTACCTCCAGGAGCATTGGCGCGGACCATTTCGTCCCTCTTTCCAAAGGCAATATGTTCCTGCTCTTTCCCGGCGAATGGCACAATTACAGCCCCGACGGAGAGACGGGGTGGGATGAGTTCTGGATTGGATTTCAGGGCAGCCACATCGATTATTGGATGGCCAACAATTTCTTCCACCGGGAGAAGCCGGTCTATAATGTAGGTATTCACAGCCGCATCGTGGAACTTTACCAGCAAGCCATCCAGGTCGCTGCCGAGCAGAAATCGGGATTCCAGCAGATTTTGGCCGGAATCGTCAACTACCTGCTCGGGCTGGCTTATTCCTACGACAAGAACTACGTGTTCGAAACCTCGGAAATACTGACGCAGATCAACCGGGCTAAGATTCTCATAACCGAGCGGTTTAAGGATATTCATCCGAAGGAGATTGCCGCCGAGTTGCACATGAGTTATTCGAACTTTCGTAAAATTTTCAAGGAATATACCGGGTTCGCCCCGGCGCAGTATATTCTGGAAATACGGCTTACCAGATCGAAGGAACTGCTCGCGAATACGCCGATTCCCATCAAGGAGATCGCCTACATGATGGGATTCGAGAATTACGAATATTTTTTCACGGTTTTCAAGAAAAAGAACGGCACGACGCCGACGGCTTACCGTCAGTTGACGCAGGGAAATTTCCGCATCGGGGAGTGATCTTCAATCGGATTATAAAGAAAGTCCGTTCCGATTTTGACGCGATTGTCGGCGTTGGGAATCATAAATGACAAATCTTTTTCGTTGGTCCCGATCTGGTTGTGGTTCACTGTCGGCCGGATGCTCGTTGCCAAACCTGCCGTATGGATGTCCCGGGTTAGTACTTCGCGCCTGTTTTTGCGGGATATGACCTTGACCGTTCCGGCGGTGAAGGCACACGCTATCAGACTTGGAACCGGTCGTTCTCCAGACTCTTCGTTGCGATAGAGAGCCGATGCACCTTGGGGCGGCGCCCCGGACATCGGGCTCGTCGGTATGGACGCGAAAGGATCGTTCGGCTTTTCGCCGCTTCGAGGTAGATTTCGCTGCTGACCGGGATATCACAGGTCGGGTCGGAAAGCGTTCTTGCGCCTCGTCGCGGGTGAGTTTGCAGAAGACATCGTGGATGGCGTCCATGCAGGTATCCTTCGGAAACCCGAGTCCCGCTCCGTAGTTGTAGAGTGCATTTGCATACCTGTTGTACAGGCCGGATAAGCTATCCTGGCCGTCGTTGACGGGAATGCCTGTGGCAGAAGCGCTTGACATCTCTTTCTGAAATTATCGAATGTGGGTTGCGGTTTGATACCGGCGCCAATCGGTTGACGCCCTCCTGTGCCGTAATGCGGCAAAGGCGTGTTTCCTCTTCGGCTGTGTGTTCGTACGGATTCGGAAGAAACAT
Organism: Alistipes montrealensis; assembly: GCF_018362775.1. Lineage (GTDB taxonomy): Bacteria > Bacteroidota > Bacteroidia > Bacteroidales > Rikenellaceae > Alistipes > Alistipes montrealensis. The sequence goes on along the minus strand of NZ_JAGYXY010000002.1, from coordinate 238,408 downwards.
TGCGACAAGTTATCAAGAAAATCTCGAACGTGCAAGAGCGCAAAACGAAAATATGATTTGCAGGAGGGTTCGGACGCGGATTTCCGCCGATGCCGGCCTCGTCGAGGACGGGCGGGTTTACCTCCGGGAGTGGCTGCCGGCCTTGTTGAATCGTGCGTCCCGTGACTTCGGTGCATGTCTGAATCCGGTATCGTGTCATTTATTGGAATTTTTCTGTCAAAATGATTAATAATATTTGTGTAAATCCGCTCTAATTTTGTTTAAAACTTAAAATTGCTCCTATTGAACCCGAGCATTAACCTAAATTTCACCCGTCTATGAGCAGGAGGCAAGTCGCAGAAAAAGCAAAACCGGTCCTAATCCTTTTTGTCCGGAGCATCCGTAAAAAAGCGCTTGGAGAAGACTAATTTTTGCCGAAAATGAACCCTCAACATTTCATTGCGTTCGATCTGGGCGCCACAAGCGGCCGGACTGTTCTGGGAATGCTTTCGAACGGGGAACTCCGTATCCGGGAACTGACCCGCTTCCCGAATCAGACACTGCCTTTGGGCGGTCACTTTTATTGGAACATATTTTCGCTCTACGAGCACTTGTGCGACGGGCTCAGGGCTGCTGCGCGCGAAGGTGTCGCGATCACTTCGGTCGGGATCGATACGTGGGGTGTCGACTTCGCATTCGTCGGCGGCGACGGTTCGCTGCTGGGAATGCCCTATGCCTATCGGGATCCTCATACGGAGGGAGTTCCGGCCGAGTATTTCGCCAACGTGCTGTCTCGTAGGGAAGTGTATGCCCGCACGGGGATACAGATCATGCCCTTCAATTCGCTCTACCAGCTTTATGCCCTGCGAAAAAAAGGAGCGTCGCAACTGGCGGCAGCGGCAAAACTGCTCTTCATGCCCGATGCACTGAGCTACCTGCTTACGGGCGAAATGGTTACCGAATACACGATCGCCTCAACTTCGCAGTTGCTGAACCCGCGGACAAGGAAGATCGAGCCTGAATTGCTGGAGGGGATTGGAATCGACCCTTCGCTGTTTTGCGATATCGTGATGCCCGGACACCGGATCGGCCTGCTGAACGAACATCTGGCGGCCGAAACCGGTGTGGGCCGGATTCCTGTCGTAGCCGTGGCGGGACACGATACGGCGTCGGCCGTAGCGGCCGTGCCGGCCGAAAACGAGCACTTCGCTTACCTTAGTTCCGGCACTTGGTCGCTGATGGGAATCGAAGTACGCGAACCGGTGATTGATGCCCGCACGGCAGCCTGCAACATCACCAACGAAGGCGGTGTCGGGGGTACGACGCGCCTGCTGAAAAACATTACTGGCATGTGGCTGCTGGAGGAGTGCCTCAAAGCGTGGGCGCGCGAGGGAAAGGAATATACCTATTCCGAGTTGGTCGGGATGGCCTGTTCGGCCGTGCCGTTCGGGGTCTTCATCGACCCCGACGATGAATCGTTCGCTCATCCGGGGTGTATGCCTGCCGCGATTGCCGAATACTGCGTGCGGACGGGACAAAAGGTGCCGCAGACGCATGGGGAGATGGTGCGTGCGATTTTCGAGGGTCTGGCCCTGAAATACCGCATGGTGCTCGATGACTTTCGGTCGCTGGCCCCGTTCCCGATCGAGAAACTCCACGTTATCGGCGGCGGGTCGAAAAATGCCCTCCTGAACCAGTTTACGGCCGATTCGATCGGGATTCCGGTCGTTGCGGGCCCGGCTGAAGCGACCGCGATTGGCAATATCATGATGCAAGCCTGGGCGGCAGGCCGGGTCGGGTCGCTGGCCGAAATGCGCCGCCTGATTGGCCGCTGCGTTCCGACCGAGACGTTCCTGCCCGGCGACACCCGGACGTGGAACCTTGCGTATGAAAAATTCAAAGCCCGGATCACAGGCGTGACTGCATGACAAGAAAATAACGTAATAACAATCATTCAACAATCAATATGAAACAGGATCAAATCACCAAAGCCTACGAGGCCGCCCGGATGCGTTATGCCGAAATGGGCATCGATACCGACAAGACTCTTGCTGCCTTGCAGCAGATTTCACTCTCGCTGCATTGCTGGCAGACGGACGATGTGACGGGCTTCGAAAATTCCGGAGGCCAGCTCACAGGCGGCATCCAGGCCACGGGCAATTACCCCGGCAAGGCCCGCAACATCGACGAAGTGCGCGCCGACATCGAGAAGGCCAAGAGCCTGATCCCTGGCAGCCACCGCCTGAGCCTGCACGCCATTTACGGCGATTTCAAGGGTAAAAAGGTCGACCGTGACCAGATCGAACCCGAACATTTCCAGAGCTGGATTGACTGGGCCCGCGCCAACGGCATGAAGCTCGACTTCAACTCGACTTCGTTCTCACACCCCAAGAGCGGTGACCTTTCGCTGGCCAGTCCCGACAAGGCGATTCGCAATTTCTGGGTCGAGCACACCATCCGCAGCCGCCGTATCGCCGACGAGATGGGCCGCCAGTTGGGTAGCAAGGCATGCCATAACATCTGGGTTCACGACGGGTCGAAAGACCTGACGGTGAATCGTTACTGCTATCGTTCGTTGCTGAAGGAGTCGCTCGATCGGGTTTTCGAACACAAGTTCGCCCATGTCAAGGATGCCGTGGAGTGCAAGCTGTTCGGCACGGGGCTCGAAAGCTTCACGGTCGGTTCGCACGAGTTCTACATGGGCTATGCAGTCAGCAACGGCCTGATGGCGACGCTCGACATGGGGCACTTCCATCCGACGGAGGACGTGTACGACAAGATTTCGTCGATGCTGCTCTTCTCGCCCGAAATACTGCTCCACGTGAGCCGTCCCGTACGCTGGGACAGCGACCACGTGGTGATCTTCAACGACAGCGTACAGATGCTGGCGCAGGAGATTGTCTGGGCCGGGGCGCTCGACCGGGTGAATATCGGACTGGATTACTTCGATGCTTCGATTAACCGGATCGGCGCTTATGTCATCGGCAGCCGCGCCACTCAGAAGGCGTTCCTGCTGGCGATGCTCACGCCGATCGAAAAATTGCGCGGATACGAGGCCGACGGTCGCTATTTTCAGCGCCTGGCGCTCCTCGAAGAGAGCAAGTCGCTGCCGTGGGCCGACGTTTACAACTATTTCTGCCTGAAGAACGGCGTTCCTGCGGGAGAGGACTATATCGCCGAGGTGGAGACGTACGAGCACGAAGTCACCTCGAAACGTTAGCCGACCATGAACACGTTTCTCGGCTTGTTGATCATTGCCGTCGGCAGTTTCGGACAGTCCAGTTCCTATGTGCCCATCCGCAAGGTGAAGCAGTGGAGCTGGGAGAGTTTCTGGCTGGTGCAGGGCACCTTTGCGTGGCTGGTGTTTCCTCTGGCGGGAGCGCTGGCCGCCGTACCTTCGGGCGCTTCGCTTTTCGCCCTGCTGGGCACCGGGGGCGCGCTGAAGGCGGTTGTCTACGGCGCTTTATGGGGTGTCGGGGGACTGACGTTCGGACTGTCGATGCGCTACCTGGGCGTAGCGCTCGGGCAGTCGGTGTCGCTGGGGACCTGCTCTGCGTTCGGGACGCTCCTGCCCGCGCTGTTCGCCGGGACGGATCTGCTCCACGGTGACGGACTGCTGTTGCTGTCGGGTGTATGCGTCACGTTGGCCGGCATCGCCGTGATCGGTTATGCGGGGTCGCTGCGCGCACGCAATATGAGCGAAGAGGAGAAGCGGGCTGCTGTCCGCGACTTCGCTTTGACGAAAGGTTTGCTGGTGGCCTTGCTGGCCGGTGTCATGAGCGCCTGCTTCGCGCTGGGGCTCGATGCCGGTGCGCCGATTCGTACAGCCATGCAGGCCGCAGGAGCCGATGTCCTCTATGCCGGATTGCCTGTGATTCTGCTCGTGACATTCGGTGGCTTCCTCACCAACGCGGTTTACTGCCTGCGCGAGAACCTGAAGCACCATACGGGCCGTGAATATTTTGCCGTGAAAGGCCGTCAGTTTGCCGTGAACCTGTTCTTCTGCGCACTGGCCGGCGTGTTGTGGTATTCGCAGTTTTTCGGGCTTGAAATGGGACGGAGTTTCCTTGCGGGCACGCCCGTCCTGCTGGCGTTTTCGTGGTGTATCCTCATGTCGCTCAATGTACTGTTTTCCAATTTCTGGGGGATTGCCCTCAAAGAATGGAAGGGGAGCGGTGTGCGGGCGGTCTCGATGCTGGTGTTGGGTCTCGCGATTCTGCTTTTCTCGATCTTTTTCCCTTCGCTGTTTTAAAATCTGCAAATCATGAAATACAACGAACAATTGGCGGAACGTATCGCCGAAGTGGCCGAAGTGGCCGGATACCTTTGGCAGAAAGGCTGGGCCGAACGTAACGGCGGCAATATTTCGTACAATGTCACCGATGTGGTCGACGATGCGGTCCGGGCCCTGACTCCGCTGGGCGAATCCATCGCCCTGGCGCGTCCGGTTGAAAACTTGCGCAGTCATTTTTTCCTGGTGACCGGTACTAACCGCCGGATGCGCTATGTCTCGTCCTCGCCGATGGACAATATGGCGATCATCCGTATCTCCGACGACGGCCGTAGCTATGCGATCGTGGCCGAAAAGTATATTCATCCCACATCGGAACTGCCGTCGCACCTTTCGATCCACGATTACCTGATCGGCAAGGGCTGCAATCAGAAAGCCGTGATTCACACCCATCCCACCGAACTGGTGGCGATGACCCACAACGAGGCGTTTCTGGGTAAGGATATACTGAGCAGGCTGTTGTGGAGCATGATTCCCGAAACCCGGGCGTTCTGCCCCAAAGGGGTGGGCATCGTCCCCTATACGCTGCCGGGCTCGATCGGGCTGGCCGATGCGACCATCGTGCAACTCGACGAATACGACGTGGTGCTTTGGGAGAAGCACGGCGCGCTGGGTGTGGGCGAAAATGTCGTCGAACCTTTCGATATGATCGATACGCTCTCCAAGTCCGCTCAGATTTATATGTCGGGCTGTGCGATGGGCTTCCAGCCTGCGGGCATGAGCGACGCCCAGATGCAGGAACTGAAAGATGCGTTCAACCTTTAAACCGATCCGTTAGGGCTGTTGGCAGAATCATTCTCAACGGGGATGGATGCTCTGATGCGCGCCATCGAAGGCTATATCACCAAGGGGGCGTAGATGTTCCGATATGTTCGAATTTAAGGTCGTCGAACTGATCGCTCTCTGTCTGCGGCCGAGGCGCAGCATATCGCGGACATGTGCTTTTCGAACGTGGGGCTCGGATGGTGTACGGCATGGCGTATCCATTGCTTACGATGGCCTTTTCTGACATAATACATTGTGCAGCATCCGGTCAATTTGTCGAGCGGGGCCTTTCATATGACAAAAAAACGGTAATATGATCCACGATGGCGCCAATAATCTCGCTTTGTTCTACAACCATTTGAATTTGATCGAAAAAGCAGAACAAGACGGTGCGACGTTGGTAAAATATTCGTATCTTTCGGATAATACTAAACTTGCGGCCCTGGATGCAGGAGCCAACGGACTGTATTACCTGGGTTCTTTGGTATATGAATCCTGTAACGGGGTTTTATCGCTGGAGAGTGCCGCTTTTAGCAGTGGACGAATTTTTGCCGCTGCGACAGCTGGAGGCATAAGTTATTCCCCGCAGTATCATTTGACCGATCATCTGGGGAGCGTTCGGGTAATTGTCGATAATGCAGGAGAGGTTGTCGAACGCAACGACTATTATCCGTTTGGACTTCGTTGGGATGAAGGTTTGCTGTCCGGTAACCGTTACCGTTACAATGGCAAGGAAGAACAGTCGTTTATTGGATTGCCTTATACAGATTATGGTGCTCGAATGTACGAGCCAAGGTTTCGTCTCGGCTGGAACGGAAGCGATCTGTTGGCGGAAAAATATTATCCGATAAGTCCGTATGTATATTGCGGGAATAATCCGATGAGATATATTGATCCCGATGGGATGAAATGGGATGATCCTCAGGAAGCCGAACTATTAAAAAAGAATATAGAAAGAAAAATAGCTGTGTTAACAACTGATATAGCTAAAAATCAAGCAAAATTAAAAGAGGATGGTCTTAACGAAAAGCGAACTGTAAAAATTGAGGAGAAAATAGCTGAGGCGCAGGATCGGATATCAAATTTAAATACGAGTAAAGCAGATATTGATGTGTTAGCGGCTGATCAAAACATATATGCATTCAGTTCTGTTAGCGGAAGCATGCATGGTGTTCGCCAGGGAGATGATAATAAGGTTTACATAGAAACGTCATCGGATGGATTGTCTATACATGAAATAACACATGTGCGTCAATCGTTGAATGCCGGAGGATTAAGATTTTCCCGCGAAGGATATTTATTTAATGCGGGAACGAGTCGTATCGGGCAAAGTGCCATGGAAGTTGAGGCCTACAAAATGCAATACTCTTATGACACGTCTTTTCCAGGTAATGCGAGAAGCCTTCAAGGGATTGACGTGCATTCGGTAGGGAACATACGAAAAGAGGATGGAACGTTTGTATATCCTGAGATAAACAATTATTCTCAAGATTTAGTTAAATATCAAAAACGACAGCAAAAAATGTTAAATGCAAAATAAAATCAATATGAAAAAGATAATATTTTTGTTTATACTAGTTTGCCTATTTTCTCATGTCGCTTTATTGGCTAAAGAGAAATTATCCGGCGTCTATTATAACAAATCCGGCATGTGTATCAAAATAGAGAATGGTGTGTTTTATTTTATCGTTCCCCAGGCCCCTCCGGTATTATATAATAATGATACCTTGTTGCAAAGTACTATCAAACGGGTCGATGATCATTTTATAGAATTGAATTCATCTGTTCCGGCTTATGTTGTTGGACACAAAGGGCTGAGTATAACTCAGTTTTATGATCCCAAGGTTCAGGATAGTATAAAAGTGTCTTTTTCGATCCCGTATCAGAGAAGTGATTTGAGAATAGAAGTTTATACAGAAACTTTCAAAACATATCGTCTGACTTATTCGAAAAATAATAAAGAATTAAATATTCCAAGTGATGCGAAATCAATTCAATTTCATATTTCCCCTGAATATTTATTGCAACATTCTTTCGAAGGGTTATTTTATGGGGTTGTCGGATTTGACTCGAATGAAGCATATCAGATTGACGGCGATACTAATTCCATAAAGATTGAAATACCGGGAGTGGATGATTCTTTTTTCGAAAGATATTATGCAAAAGGTGAGTATGCAAGAATAGAGGGTGATTCTATCATTTGGAAGGGGGATACTTTTGTAAAAAGAAATTAATCGGGGCTATTGGGAGCATGCGTAAATTAATCGTAGTTGTGGTACTCGGGTTGTTCTTGAGTGCAGCTTATGCACAAAAGCCGATGAGCGATGTCAGGTTAATTCGGTCATATTTGCCTGATGGCGGGGAAAGGGTTTACATGGCAATCGATTCGGTAATGCATGGTCTATGTATTTATTACGATTCATTAGGGCGCCGCAAGATTGAAAGTTGCTATGTGAATGGAGAGCAGACGGGGCCGTCAATTCTTTATTATACTAATGGTAATATTGCTCAAGAAGGCTATTTCATAAATGGAAAATGCAATGGAAAAGCTGTTAGTTATTACCAAGATGGAAAAATTAAAAGGATTTCTAACTGTAAAATGGGGCTCCGGGATGGCATTGAAGAAACATACATTGAAGATGGGCGTTTGGATAAACGTCTTCTATACCGAAATGATACTTTGATTTATATTTTAGAAGATCATCATTATCTGCCTTTGCCGCCAACGGTTAAACCATTGTATAATTGATTATAGAAAAAGGTATATTGCGATATAATCAATTTTTTCAGGTTGTTTGGCTACTGAGAAAAAAAAGAAACTCCAACTGACTGATAATCAATTGGAGTTTCTTTTTTTTGTGCCCAGGACAAGACTCGAACTTGCACAGCGTAACCGCCACTACCCCCTCAAAGTAGCGTGTCTACCAATTTCACCACCTGGGCATTACATTCCCGAATACAACTTTCGGGAGTGCAAATATAGATACTATTTTGCGATTCGCAAAATTTTTGCGTGAAAAACGTTAAAATTTGCGAAAGGGCCGTGCAGGCATTCCTGCACAGGCCCCGGGCAGTGCTTTATTTGAGTTTCATCTCCTTGAGCAGGTAGCCCGCGCCGCCGACGCGGTCCACGACGAACAGCACGTAGCGGATGTCTACGGCGATGTTGCGGCAGATCGTGGGGTCGAAGGCGATGTCGCTCATCGTCGAACGCCACGTGCGGTCGAAGTTGATGCCGATGAGTTCCCCTTCGGCGTTGAGCACCGGTGAACCCGAGTTGCCGCCCGTCGTGTGGTTCGTTGCCAGGAAGCAGACCGGAACCGTCTTGCGGCCGTCGATCACCGTGCCCCAGCGGCCGTAATTCTTCGAAGCGTAGAGGTCGCGCAGCGACTGCGGAATATCGTAATCGTAAATTTCGGGATTGTCCTTGGCGATGATGCCGTCGAGTGTCGTCTGCGGTTTGTGGTACTCGCCGTCGGCATACTCGTACCCAGCCACGGAGCCGTAGGCCACGCGGAGCGTCAAATTGGCGTCGGGATAGAAGGCCCGCTCCCGGTCCCATTCGCGCAACCCTTTTATATAAGTAGTGTAAAGATCGTTGAGGATTTTACTGTTAAGGTTGCGCAGCGACTTGGTTCCCAGCATCCACGAGATATGGTCGAGCATGCGCTTGGTATCTTGCCGAAGCAGGACGGCGGGCTGCATGGCCGTGCTGTCGGAGCCTTCCCATACGGCTTCGAAAAGGGCGTCGGCGTAGGCTTCCTGCGATTTGTAGCGGGCCATGCCTTCGGCGTAGGAGGGCGTGCGGTAAACCTTCGGGCAACGGCCATATTCGCGGAACGCATGGCGCCAGAGCGCCTGTTCGGTGGGCTTGCGCCGGGCGAAGCACTCCTCGGCCCGTTCTTCGGGTGTGTAGGCTGCGGGCAGCGTTCCGAGCGTTTCGCGTGTGATTTCGTAAGCGAAATAGGCGTCCATGATCCGGTCGTATTCGACGCGCAGACCCATCACTACGCCGGCGTATTCGGGGTGTCCCACGGCGGCGAGTCCGAACTGCGTCTCGTAATCGAATTTCGAGGCGACGGTTCCGCGGCGGTTGATGCCCAGCGCTTCGCCCTGCCATTTTTTCCAGGCGTTGGCGATCGAGGCGTGCTTGGCGGCGTAGTGGATGCGCAGCGCGGGGTCCGACTCCTGCGCTTTGGAAATGATGTCGAGGCGGCCCGTGCGAATAGCGATTTTGGCCGGGTCGGAACGCTCGGCGATATAGGCTACCGCGTCCGACAGGATGTACTCCTGCGTGTTGCCCGGGAATCCGTAAATCATCGTGAAATCGCCCTCTTTAACCCCTTTCGTGGATATACTGAAGTGTTTCTTCGGACGGTAGGGAACGTTCTGGGGCGAGTAGGCCGCTGGTTTGTTGTCCTTCGAGGCGTAGACGCGGAACATCGAAAAATCGCCCGTGTGGCGGGGCCATATCCAGTTGTCGGTGTCGCCGCCGAACTTGCCGATCGACGAGGGCGGAGCGGCCACGAGGCGCACGTCGTCGAACTGTTCGTAGACGAACAGGAACTGCTGGTTGCCGTAGTACATCTGCTCGACCGAGGCTTTGTAGCCCGTGCCTTCGGCCTCGGCCTTTTTGACGATCTCATCCGCCGTTTCGCCTGCCGCCATGCGGTCGGTCACCTCCTCCATGCGGACGAGGAAGCGGACGTAAAGTTTTTCGTTGGGCAGTTCCTCGGCCCGGGACATGGCCCAGAAACCGTTGGTCAGGTAGTCGTGCTCGACGGTAGAGTGCTTTTGGATGGCATTGTAGCCGCAGTGATGGTTGGTGAGCAGCAGGCCTTCGGGCGAGATGAGTTCGCCCGTACAGCCGCCGTTGAAAAGAACGACTGCATCCTTCATCGATGCTTTGTTGATCGAATAAATGTCTTCGGCCGTGAGGCGGAAGCCTTTTGCGCGCATGTCGTCGATGCGTCCGGAGATCAGGCTCGGGAGCCACATGCCCTCATCGGCCAGTGCGGGCAGGAGGGCGATCGCGGCGAGCAGGGTCAGCAGGGTGCGTTTCATGAATCTAAAAATTTATCTAATTCGGTGTATACTTTCTGGATGGGGAGTCCCATGACATTGTAGAACGAGCCTTCGATGCGTTCGATGGCCGCATAGCCGATCCACTCCTGGATGCCGTATGACCCCGCTTTGTCGAAAGGACGATAGGTGTCGACGTAGTGCTCGATTTCTTCGGCCGCAAGCGTTCGGAACCAGACGCTGGTCCGTACTTCGAACGAGTGCATCCGCTGGGCCGTGCGCAGTGTGACGCCCGAAACGACCGTGTGGCGGCGTCCCGAGAGGCGGCCGAGCATCCGCAGGGCGTCGTCGCGGCTGTGGGGCTTGCCCAGGACCTCGCCGTCGAGCACGACCACCGTGTCGGCGGTCAGCAGGATGTCGTTCGGGGCGAGCGGCACGGGGTAAGTTTCGCTTTTCAGGCGCGAGAGGAAAAGCGGGACCTGTTCGGCCGGAAGGTCTTCGGGGTAAATCTCCTCGCAATCGTATTTCGGGGCGAGTTCGTACGGAAGCCCGCAGCCCGTCATCAGCTCCCTGCGCCGCGGCGACTGCGAAGCCAGCAGCAGGCGGAAAGGTTTGAGTTTGTCGTTGAGCAGCATTATCGTATGTCGAAATTTAACAGTTCGCGTCCTTCGAGTGCCGCACACAGGTTATCGCCGGGCTTTACCGGTCCGACGCCGGCCGGCGTTCCCGTGTAGAGCAAATCGCCCATGCGCAGGGTCATGTACTGCGAGACCGAGGCGATGATGCGGTCTACCGTGAAGAGCATTTCCGCCGTGTCGCCCCTCTGGCGGCGCTCCCCGTTCACGTCGAGCGTGAAGTGCAGTTTCTGGATGTCGCCGCCCAGTTCGGCCAGCGGGATGAACTCCGGCGAGATCGCCGCCGAGCGGTCGAAGGCTTTGCAGCTCTCCCACGGCAGGCCTTCGGCAATGGCTTTCCGCTGGAGGTCGCGGGCCGTGAAGTCGATACCCAGACCCACTTCGTCGTAATAACGGTGGGCGAAACGCTCCGCAATGGCCTTGCCCACGCGGTTGATCCGCACGACCAGCTCGCATTCGTAATGTATCTCCTGCGAGAAGGAGGGTACGTAGAACGGGTCGTTGTTGCGCAGCAGCGCCGTGTCGGGTTTGAGGAAAAACAACGGTTCTTCGGGGAGTTTCCCGCTGTCGTTCAGTTGCTCGTGCAGTTCGGCGGCATGTTCGGCGTAGTTGCGGCCTATGCAGATGATTTTCATGCTCTCTCCTTATTTATTGTGGTCGTAGCGCTGTGCCCGGACCACTATCCAGATCACGTAAACCGGCAGGTAGACAGCGAGGATTATCGTAAAGGCCTCCTGCTGGCCGGTCAGTTCGAGTATTGTTGTAAATAAAATTAATAAACCTCCGATTATCACCAGGTGTCGTCGCATGAACGACGAAAGACCGTCGATGTCGACGTTTTTGCGTTTCTCCTTCGGCAGGGTGTTGTAACCCGAGATCAGCATCGGGAACCGTTTGACCAGCAGGCCGCATACGATTACAAATGCTCCGGCGAGCAGAGGAGCGAGAGGGCCGTTCATCGGAAGCTATTTTATTTTCTGTGTGTGTAGTTCTGCGACCATGCGTGCGGCAAACCGTTCGCTGGCGCCCGGGCCGCCGATAATCGCGCGCAGTTCGCTGAAGTCGGCGAACATCTTTTCGCGTTTGGAACCTCCTGCGACGATTGCCCGCAACTCCTTTTCGGCCCGTTCGGTCGAGAGTCCCGACTGGATGATCTCGGTAACGGCCTCGCGTCCGAGGTTGAGGTTGACGAGCGACACCCAGGGTACTTTCAGCACATAGGGCCTCAGCCACACCTGCCACCACACCGTGCGGTAAACCACCACTTCGGGGATGCCCAGCAGTGCCGTTTCGAGCGTTGCCGTGCCCGAGGTCACCACTGCCGCTTCGGCTGCCGCCAGCGTTTCGTAGGTCTGGTCGCAGACGTAGCGGATACCGCTTCCGGCGGTATATTGTTCGTAAAGCGCCCGGTCGAGCCACTTCACGCCCGTCACCACAAACTGATGTTCCGGGAATTTTTGCGCCAAAGCGGCCATCAGCGGCAGGTTTTCGCGGATTTCGCCCCGGCGGCTGCCGGCCAGCAGGGCGATGATCGGGCGATGGTCGAGCCCGTTGCGGCTGCGGAATTCCGCAGGCGTCGGAAGCGACGCCTGCCGGGCTTCGATGGCGTCGACCAGCGGGTTGCCTTCGAAGATGGGCTCGAGGCCGTGCTGCGGGAAATAGTCGCGTTCGAAGGGGAAGATGATGAACAGTTTGTCCACATACCGCCGGATGGCCTTCACCCTCCATTCGCGCCATGCCCAGACTTTCGGGGCGATGTAGTAGAACGTACGGATGCCGTGCTCCTTGGCCCAGCGGGCCATTTTCATGTTGAATCCGGGGTAGTCTATCAGGATCAGCACGTCGGGAGCGAATGCTGCGACATCGGCCTGGCACTCCTGCATCTGGCGTTTGATGGTCCCGAGGTTTTTCAGCACCTGTACGATGCCGAAGAACGAAGTTTCGCGGTAATGTTTCCGCAGATTGGCTTCGCCGCCCGCTTCGGCCATATAATCCCCGCCCCAGAAACGGAGTTCCGCCTCGGGATCGGCTTTCAGCAGCCCTTTGATCAGGTTTGCACCGTGCAGGTCGCCCGAAGGTTCCCCGGCGATGAGGTAATACTTCATTTATTTTCCGGTCGTTGGGGGTTCGTAAATTTAATTTCGAAATAGAGGTAGTCCTTCAGTTTGAACCGTTCGTGCCATTTCGAAGGGTGGAGATGGCTGTCGCGGACGCGGCAATAGTGGAGCCCTTTAAGTACGGTCCCGTCTTTCATCGGTATTTCGATCGGTTCGCCCTGGCAAAAAGCAGCGACGGGAATGGCGTCGTCCGTGGTCAGCCTTTTTCCGGGGATGGTCTCCATCAGGATGCACTTGTCCGTTCCGGGGACTTCCAATGCGCAGAGTCTTGTTATCGGGGACCGGAGAATGATATGGACCGAATCGGTGCTGACGGGTTGGGATGCAAGGAAGAATTCCAGCGTATCGGATTCGCAGATAAGGTCGTTCATCGGCAATCGGCGGTTTTCCTTGCCGTCGGTGATGTGAACGAGGTCGAGTCGGTATCGGGTTCCTGCTATTTTGCCCGTAATAAGAGTTTTAAGGGCGTATATCCTTTGAAGGTTGGCCGAAGCCTGTATAAATTCGCTCTCCTGCAGGACCGGATTGGAGAATGAAACCGTGACGGGTTCCTGTGCGGCGGTAGGCCGTATGCAACAAATGCTGAGCGTAAACAGCAGGATGGATAACGGTTTCATGGGCTATTCGTTTAGTAAGTCGGGTCGCAGCCGCTTGGTGCGTTCGTAGGCCTCGTTGTCCTGCCATTTTGCGATTTCGGCGAAGTTGCCCGACAAAAGTACGTCGGGAACCCGCCAGCCGCGGAACTCCGCAGGCCGCGTGTAGACCGGGGGCGCCAGCAGGTTGTCCTGAAACGAGTCCGTCAGGGCCGAAGCCTCGTCGCCGATGGCTCCGGGGATGATCCTTACGACCGAGTCGGCGATGATGCAGGCCGCCAGTTCGCCGCCCGTCAGCACATAATCGCCGATCGAGATTTCACGCGTGACGAGGTGCTCGCGGATGCGGTGGTCGATGCCTTTGTAGTGGCCGCAGAGGATGATGATGTTTTCGAGTGTCGACAAACGGTTGGCTTCGTGCTGGTTGTATCGGTTACCGTCGGGAGAGGTGTAGATAACCTCGTCGTAGTGTCTCTCGCTCTGGAGTTTCTCGACCAGTTCGAAGACCGGTTCGCACTTCATGACCATGCCCGCTTCACCGCCGAACGGGTAGTCGTCGGTGGTCTTGCGTTTGTCGTGGGCGTAGTCGTGCAGGTTGTGTACGACGATCTCGACGAGTCCCTTCTCCTGTGCCCGCTTGAGGATCGACTCGTTGAGCGGTGAGGTCACGAGTTCGGGAACTACCGTGATGATGTCAATGCGCATATCTGAAAATAATGTCTTTGGTGCTTTCTTCGGTCAGCGGGACCTCCTGTCCGCGCCGGAGCGTGTAACCCGTGTAACCCATCTCCCGGAAGAGTGCTGTGATCTGCGGACGGTTCGTGCCGCCCGTTTCGATCAGCACCGTGGGGCGGTGTCGTTCCAGCAGGGGACGCATCTCGGTCATCACGACGAGTTCGTAACCTTCGATGTCGCATTTGATGAAGTCGATCCGCTCGAGTTTTCCGAACAGCTCGCTTCCGCGGCGCATCTGGGCCGTGAACTCCACGTCGGCTTTGCCGCCGTCTTCGTTGACGAAGTTCTGCCCCGTCCCGAAATAGCCCGTCTCGCGTGCTGAGTCGTTGGCCATCGTGATCGGTTTCGACTCCGTGCCGAGGGCGTAGGGGAATATCTCGACGTTCCCGCAGCGGCGCAGGTTGCGGCTGAGCACTTTGCGGATCGGCGCCACGGGCTCGACGGCAAAGACTTTCCCGGCAGGACCTGCGAGCCGGGAGATCGTACGGGCGTAATAGCCCAGGTTGGCGCCGATGTCGATCGCAGTGTCGCCCGGGCGGACCAGTTGCGGCAGGTGGTAGACGTATTCCGTAGCGGGGGCGTAACGCCCGATGCCCAGCCGCTGCCAGAGGAAGAACAGGCGGCTCACAACGCGCAGATAGCCTTCTAACGGCAGGATCCGGTAGAGAATCTTATGGATGAATTTCCCCAATTTTTAATTCTTAATTTTTCATTTTTAATTATCGGAATTCAATTCCGATAGTTTACCTCCTCGTTCATCACCTCGACGATAAAGGGATTGTAGAGCATTTCATGCCCGATCGTCGATTCGGGGCCGTGGCCGGGGTAGACGTGGACCTCTTCGCCCAGCGGAATCAGGCTGTCGAGGATCGAACGCATGATCCACGAATAGTCGCCGCCCGGAAGGTCCGTGCGGCCGATCGATTCGCGGAAGAGCGTGTCGCCCGTAAAGAGCGATTTCGACTCGGGTTCGTACAGCGCCACGTGGCCCGGGGTGTGGCCCGGGGTGTGGATTACGCGCAGGGCGGTTTGGCCGAAACGGACTTCGGGTGTCGTGTCGAGGTCGATGTCCGCCGTGGGCATGGCTCCGATCTTCACGCCGAAGACCGAACCGCTCGTCGCGGCGTTGTCCAGCAGGAAGCCGTCCTTGGACGAAAGGGCGAAGGGAATGCCGTAGCGCTGTTTGAGGTGCTCGACGCCCAGCGTGTGGTCGAAATGGCCGTGGGTGTTGACCGCCATGACGGGTTTCAGCCCGTGCTCGGCGATGAAGTTGTCGAGCGCGGCGTCCTCATGCGGATTGCTGTTTCCGGCGTCGATTACGACGCACTCTTTCGTGTCGTCCCAGACGACATAGGTGTTTTCCTGTATCGGATTGAATTGCAGGCAGGCGATTTTCATATAAAGGCTGTTTTTGGTGCAGTCCGTACTTTCGCGAGGATGCTGCGGGCCCATCCGTCCGGTTTCCCGGATGTGCGACGGCGCCGCTCGTCCCGGCGAAAGTTTACTTTTGCAAAGATAGTACTTTTTGTGGGAATTTACCTATCTTTATGACCTAAACGACTCGATCCCATGAAACGATTTTTTGCGCTTCTTTTCGCGCTGACACTCTTCTGTGCGGGGCTTTCGGCCCAAACGGCTGCTTACAGGACTGAAAAAAATATCGCCTACCGCGATGCTGCGGGCGACGGTTACGCCGATTCGCTCTGCCGGCTGGATATCTGTTATCCGGAGGACCTGAAAGGGTTTCCGACCGTCGTGTGGTTTCACGGCGGCGGATTGACGGGCGGGCGGCGCGATATTCCGAAGGCGTTGTGCGATAAAGGTTTTGCTGTGGTGGGTGTGGATTACCGCCTCGCTCCGCGCGTAAAGGTCGCCGACTGTGTGGAGGATGCCGCCGCGGCCGCGGCGTGGGTGGTGAAAAACATCGCCTCGTACGGCGGCGATCCGAAGCTGATCTTCATCGCCGGGCACTCGGCGGGCGGTTACCTTACGTCGATGATCGGCCTGGACAAACGCTGGATGGCGCCCTACGGCATCGACCCCGACACGGCCTTCGCGGCGCTGATTCCTTACAGCGGGCAGGTCGTGACTCACTTTGCACGCCGCCGCGAAATGGGCATTCCCGACACGCAGGCCGTCGTGGACGACATGGCGCCGCTGAACTACGTGCGGCCCGACTGCCCGCCGATCCTGATCCTCTCGGGTGACCGGGAACAGGAGATGCTGGGCCGCTACGAGGAAAATGCCTATTTCTGGCGCATGATGCAGGTTGCGGGGCATCCCGACGTGCAGATTCGGGAGTTCGACGGGTTCAACCACGGCAACATGCCCCAGGCGGGTCATTACGTTGCGGTGCGCTATATCCGCGACTTTGTGAAAAAACTGGAAAGGTAATTGCGGTCCGGACCTCATAAACGGAATAAGATGAAAGGATGGATGAAACTGGCGGCCGCGCTTTTCGCTGCGGTGTCGCTCACGGGATGTTCGCTGCTGAAAGTGTCCGTGGCTACGGGCGATCCCCTCTCGAAAGAACAGATGAACGTGCGGACCATGACGCGCGGGTTTTACTACGATATGGCCGGCGAGGTGGCCCGTGCGGCCGATTCGATCGTCGCCGCGTCGCCCGATGTGAACGTGCGCATCGCGGCCGTGCGGTGGAAAATCCGCGCCACGCGCGCCGGGGTGACCGCCGCCATGCAGGGGATTCCCGACGTGGCGCTGGCCGACCTGTGGATTCTGTGCCGCCGCATGAACGAAGCCTTTGCCGGGGCGCCGGATTCGCTGCTGTTCGGACCTCAGAGCGATATTGCCCGCGACGCTGCCCGGCGGCTCGACCGACGGGCCGGACGGCTTGCCCGGCAGGTGCTTCCGGACGACCGCTATACCCTGATGGAGGGGTTCGTTGCGGATTACGTACGTGAAAATCCCGCCTCGGAAGGTGACGAGACCGACAACACGACCCTTGCGTGGCTCGAATATCTCCGGGCCGCAGGCGTCGAAAGCGGTTACGCTACAGGTTCGATCGCCGAAGTGCTGGCCGATGTCAACGACCGCCTGAGCGGCCAGACCCAGCAGATGTCGAACAGTATCGGCTGGTCGAAGGATATCTTCGAAATGCAGCTCGGGCAGGACAGCCTGCGCATGCAGGTCGGGGCGCAGCTCGATTCGCTCGAACGCAGTTTTGCGCGCATCGTGGCCGTGGCCGAAAACCTGCCCGAGATTTCGGACAAGGTGCTGGAGGAACTGAACCGGCAGGCCACGCAGTTGATCTGGACGATGAACGCTTCGGTCGACAACGCCTTTGCCGATTTCGACCGCCAGCGCGGCGAGTTGCAGCAATACGTTTCACGCGAACGCGAGGCGCTGGTCGAACAACTGCGGACGACGGGCGGCGACCTGGTCCGGACGATGCTCGACGCCCTGCCGGGACTCGTCGGTAAAATCCTGCTCTATGTCGTGCTGGCACTCGCGGTGCTGGTCGGCGGTCCTTTTGCGCTGGGCTTCTGGCTCGGCGGGGTACGGGCGCGCGCAAAAGCGAGGAAGGCGGAAAACAGTTGATTCCTGCGGCCTTCGGTGTCGTAACGATACGTTTTATCCGGCGGAAAATTTTACCGCATCGCTTTTGATTTGGGTTTGAACCCGTCCGGCTTTTTTATACCTTTGCAACCCAAACTCGAATTTATGGCAAGAATGGCAAGAAAGAAAGCGAACTATCCCCTGATCGAGGGGCTCGAAATAACGACGCTGGCCGCCGAAGGCAAGGCCATGGGGCGCTGGAACGACGTGGTGGTCTTCGTGCCGCTGACCGTCCCGGGCGACGTGGTCGACGTGCAGATTCGATCCAAGCGCCGCCGCTTCATGGAGGGCTTCGTCGTCCGCTATGTGAAGAAATCGCCCCTGCGCGCCGAGGCGTTCTGCGAACATTTCGGGGTCTGCGGCGGTTGCAAGTGGCAGAATCTGCCCTACGAAGAGCAACTGCGCTTCAAAACCGAGCAGGTTCGCGATCAGCTTACGCGCATCGGCAAGATCGCCCTGCCCGAAATCGCGCCCTGCCTGGGCTCGGCGCATACGCAGTTCTACCGCAACAAACTCGAATTCACCTTCGCCGGCCGCCGCTGGCTGACGCGCGAGGAGATCGAGACCGCGGGCGACATCGGCGACGCGCCTGCCGTGGGATTCCACATTCCCAACATGTTCGACAAGGTGCTGGATATCGACAAGTGCTGGCTCCAGCCCGACCCGTCGAACGCCGTCCGCATGGAGACCAAGCGTTTCTGCATCGAAAACGGTTATACGTTCCACAACGCCCGCGAACATACGGGGCTGATGCGCAACATGATCGTCCGCACGGCTTCGACCGGCGAGGTAATGGTGATCGTGGTTTTCAACAGCGACGACCGGCCCCGCATCACGGCCCTGCTGGACCATCTGGCTGCGAAGTTCCCGGAAATCACGTCGCTGTTCTACATCGTCAACACGAAATTCAACGACTCGGTGGGCGACCTCGACCCGGTCTGCTATAAAGGCAAGGACCACATTATCGAGGAGATGGAGGGGCTGCGTTTCAAGGTGGGGCCCAAGTCGTTCTACCAAACCAACTCCACACAGGCCTACGAACTCTACAAGGTGGCCCGCGATTTTGCGGACCTCAAGCCCGGCGACGTGCTTTACGACCTCTATACCGGAACGGGAACCATCGCCAATTTCTGCGCCGCCCGCTGCGCCAAAGTCGTGGGCGTCGAGTATGTTCCCGAGGCGATCGCCGATGCGAAGGTCAACTCCGAACTCAACGGCATCGGCAACACGGTTTTCTATGCCGGCGACATGAAAGCGGTGCTCGACGACGGGTTCGTCGCTGAGAACGGCCGTCCCGACGTGATCATCCTCGATCCGCCGCGTGCGGGCGTCGACGAGCCGGTGATCGGGGTTATCCTGCGTGCTGCGCCCGAGCGGATCGTCTACGTGAGCTGCAATCCCGCCACGCAGGCCCGCGACCTGGCGCTGATGGACGCCGAATACCGTGTTGAGGCCGTGCAGCCCGTCGATATGTTCCCCCATACGCATCATGTGGAGAACGTCGTGAAGCTCGTGCGCCGCCGATAGGGCGGCGGGCCGGAACCCACGGCCGTGCCCGGCCTGCCCGCTGCATGCCCGGCCCGGGAGCGAAATCGGTTTGTTTGCGCGGAATCCGCCCGCAGCCCGGCGAAACTTCGCTCCGGGATGCAGTATTTTGGTTTTCCGGCGTTTTACTAAACACAGAAGGATGGTAACGGGCCTTGTCCGAAAATAATTCCGGCAGGATGCCGCGGCTTGCACCATCTTTGTAAGATGTTTACCTAAAACGAAGAAATTATGAAACGACTGATTTTAATGGCGGCGGTGGCGCTTTTCGCGCTCCCCGCAGCGGCTCAGATGCAGGAGGCTTTCCCCAGCTACATCCAGGTGAACGGACGCGCCGAGAAGGAGATTACGCCCGACGAGTTCTATTTGCAGATCATCATCAACGAACGCGATTCGAAGGGCAAGGTTTCGGTCGAGAGCCAGCAGCGCGACATGATCGCAGCGCTCAGGCGCGCGGGCGTCGATGTCGAGAAGCAACTCAAGATGGCCAACCTGTCGAGCGAGTTTTTCAAGAAAAATACCTCTGTGGCTACGGCCAAATACCAGCTGCAGCTGGGTTCCTCGGCGATGGTCGCCAAGGTGTGGCAGGCGCTCGACGGACTGGGCATCTCGAATGTCTCGATCCTGAAGGTGTCGCATTCGAAGATCGAGGAGTATAAAGAACAGGTGCGCGTCGAGGCGATGCAGAACGCCAAACAGAGCGCCGCGACGCTGGCCGAGGCCATCGGGCAGAAGGTCGGCAAGTGTTTCTACATCTACGATTCGAACAACAACGTGATGCCCGTCTTCTACGACAACATGGCCGTGATGCGCAGCGCCAAGGCGATGGGCGCTGTCGAGGATGCGGCGGCGGACGAACCGCTCGATTTCAAGACCATCAAGTTGCAGTACAACGTGCAGGCGAAGTTCGTCCTCGAATAAGCCGGTTTCGATTTATAAGCGGCATTTTCCGCACATCCTTTGTCCGAGGCGAATGGGACGTACTTCGGTACTGCCCGTCCGCCTCGTTCTTCCCGATACCGGAAACCGTTCGGATGCCGCCTGCGCGGACCCCGCCGGACCTGTCCCGACGGCAAAGCCTTTTTCGCGGATCGGAAAAGGCCTGAAAATGAAACGATTGATTCGGGTTGAAAGCAGAGAGGCTGAAAAAGTACGATTCAGTAAGCAATTTCTGAAAATTTCATTATCTTTGTAGTTCACCCCTGTAAAAAAGGAGGAGTTATGGAAAAGCAGTTTTGTTTCGACTATGAACATTATGCGGCGCTGTCGGAACTTCCCGAAGCGGACCGCAGGCTGGTCGCCGAGGCCGAACGGGCCACGGCCAATGCGCATGCGCCCTACTCGAACTTCCACGTAGGCGCCGCCGCGCGTCTGCGCAGCGGGAGAATACTTTACGGCAGCAACTTCGAAAGCGAAGTTTATCCCGCGGGCCTCTGTGCCGAGCGGTCGCTGATGTTTTATGCCCAGGCCAACTACGCCGACGATCCGATCGAGACGCTGGCCATCGCCTCGAATCCTTCGGAGCGCGAGTGCTATCCCTGCGGCCAGTGCCGGCAGGTGATGGTCGATGTCGAGCGGCGCCAGGGCGTCCCGATGCGGGTGCTGATGAGCGGCCACGGCACGGTGACGGCGGTCGATTCGGCTTCCAAACTGCTGCCATTCACCTTTATCCTGTAATTTCCGACGATGTTCAACCCGGACGATATCCTTTACGAAGACAACCACCTGCTGATCGTCAACAAACGCTGCGGCGATCTGGTGCAGCCCGATCCCTCGGGCGAAAGCGCCCTCGAAGACCAGATCAAGGCCTTCATCAAGCAGCGCGACGCGAAGCCCGGCGAGGTGTTCCTCGGCGTGGTGCACCGCATCGACCGTCCGGTGAGCGGGGTCGTGATTTTCGCCAAAACCTCGAAGGCCCTTGTCCGTCTGAACGAGATGATCCGCGAGGGCCGCATCCACAAGGTCTACTGGGCGCTTACCGAGGCGACTCCCGAGCCCGAGAGCGGCGAACTGTGCCATTACATCCTGCGTGACGGCAAAACCAACCGTTCGCGGGCCTACGACGCCCCGAAGGGCGACGCCAAGCAGGCGCGCTTGCGCTACGAAACGCTCGGGGCGGGAACGAACTACACGCTCGTGGAGGTCGAACTGCTTACGGGCCGCCACCATCAGATTCGGGCTCAGCTCTCGAAGATCGGATGCCCGATCCGCGGCGACCTGAAATACGGGGCCAAACGCTCCCTGCCCGGAGGCGGCATCTCGCTCCATTCGCGCCGGGTCGAGTTCGAACACCCCGTGCGCCGCGAACCCCTCTCGGTGACGGCTCCCGTGCCTGCGGGCGACAACCTGTGGGCTTATTTCGAAACCCGCTAAACTTTTCCGGCTATGCGATTGCTGATTCAGCGTGTAAAACACGCTTCCGTCGCCATCGGCGGTGATATCCGGTCCCGGATCGGGGCGGGACTGCTGGTGCTGGTCGGCGTCGGGAGCGACGACGGCGACGAGGATATCGAATACCTCGCCGGAAAACTGGTGCGGCTGCGCATCTTCGACGACGAAGCCGGGGTGATGAACCTCGATGTCGTGCAGACGGGCGGTGAAATCCTGGTCGTGAGCCAGTTTACACTACAAGCATCGACGCGCAAGGGCAACCGCCCGAGCTATATCAAGGCGGCCCCCGAAGCCGTTTCGCGGCCCCTTTACGAACGTTTTACGGCACGCGTCGCAGAACTCTCCGGCCACGGGGTCGCCACGGGCGAATTCGGGGCCGACATGCAGGTCTCCCTGGTCAACGACGGCCCGGTGACGATCTGGATGGATTCGAAAAACAAAGAGTAAACACCTCATTTTCATTCCAATGAAAAATATAGTTGCATTTTTGCTGCTGGGCCTTACAGTCATCGCCGCTTCCTGCGGAGACGACAAGAAAGGCGATGACAACCAGTGGTTCCTGACACCCGAAGCCGCCGTCAGCGGTACGACGGTCGAAATGACCTGCCAGACCCGTTTCGGCGCCGGCGTGCTGGACAACGTCCACGTGGGATTTACCTATGCGCCTGTTATCGGCGGCACGATCGGTTCGTTCGCCGAATCGACCAACAGCCGGGTCGACGGCCGCCTGATCTCCTCCACGCTGAGCAGCCTTGCTCCCGAAACGACCTATGTTGTCCGCGCCTTCGCCGATCTTTCGACGGGCCGTGTGGAAAGCCCTGTCATCTCCTTCGAAACCGGGGACGGCGAGGTTCCCGCCCCCGATCCCGTATTCGGAACCCCGTCGGCGACCGGCGTAACGACGACGACGGCCACGCTGAACTGTGATTTATCGTTCGACCGGGATGCCACTGATTACAGCGTCTATTTCCGTTACAAGGCGGTGTCGGCAGGCGACTATTTGCAGGTCTCCGTTTCGGTGGGGGCGGGCCCCAAGACGGTCGGTTTGACGGGTTTGACCCCTGCGACGGTCTATGAATTCCAGCTTTGTGTGGCATGGGCTGGCGAGTTCTATTACAGCGGGAAGGGCTCTTTCACAACGCCGGGCGGAGGAACTTCCGGCCTGGCGAAGTATTCGCAGTGGGCGGAATTGCCTGTCGTACAGGATCGTCCCGGCGATTATTACTATGCCGCGCACTATTGCGCCGGCGCGCCGGGCGGCCGCAACTACTCGGTATGTTACAGCAAGAAGATGCGCGGCGCGGTCTGGGTGGCCTATCCGATGCACACGAGTTATACGGAAGGTTCGGCCGGCGGGCAGAACAAGTCGTGGCGATACGATCCCGTTATCCCCGCCTCGGTGCAGCCCGATTTGAGTTCGTCCTACCAAGCCAGCGGCGACGGCAGCTTCTCGCGCGGGCACATGCTCGCCTCCAACGACCGGCAGTCGGACAAGCCGACCAACAAACAGACGTTCTACTATACCAACATGTCGCCGCAGATTCAGGACGGATTCAACGGCGGCATCTGGTCGACGCTCGAAAAGAACTGCCACAAGATGATCTGTTCCGATACGCTTTATATGGTTACGGGAGCTTATTTCGCCAACGAAAACAAACATTGCAAGGATAACGACAACAATACGGTTACCGTGCCGACGCACTACTATAAGGTGCTGATTCGCTCGAAGAGCGGCAATACCGGGAAGCCGATCTGGACGCTCACGTCCGACCAGATCGAATGTGCGGGTTATTGGTTCGAGCACAAGGTTTATTCGGGGTCCCAGCCGTCGCAGTTTATCAAGTCGGTTTCGTGGATCGAGGAGCAGACCGGCCAGACGTTCTTCCCCAACGTGCCCAATGCGCCGAAGGCGACCCTCGACGGCTCTTTCTGGAAAATATAAATACACGCATCCCGACGAAGGACGGTTTTCGTTCTTCGCCGGGATTGTTGTGCCGATGAAGCAATTTCAATTTACGATGAAAAAAATAATTACACTCCTTTTCCTGGGCCTTACCGTGGCCTTCGTCTCCTGTAAAGACGACGAGACCACCCCGTCGCAACTCCGTTTCAAAGCCCCCGAGGTGGGCGATGTCAGCTATACCTCGGCGGCCGTAACCTGCGGCGCCGAGTTCAGCGCCGAACTGCTCAAGGCCGTCGATGCGGGATTCGCCTACGGAACCGAGGATCAGGCCGAGGCGGATTTTTCGGTGGTTGCCGATCCTACCGTAACCGGGAACGTGCTGGGCTGCCGCCTGACGGGGCTGAAGTCTTCCACGACTTACCGCGTATATGCCTATGCCGACCTGGGGTCGCAACGGGTCGTCAGCGAGACGGTTTCGTTCACGACGCTCGAAATAGGCGACGAACCCGGCCTGGAGATCACCAGCGAACTGGCCATGCGGGTTCCCGCTACGCAGGGCGATTACGTGATTACCTACGTCCTCCACAATCCCGTCGAGGGCGAATGGCCCGAGTTGGCGTATCTGGACAAATGGATCAACTCGTTCGACGACTCGGAGGAGGGTGAAATCACGTTTCACGTGGACGCCAATCCCGATGCGTCGGAACGTACGGCGAAAATCCAGTTCTACTATGCCGGCGAGTTGGCCAATTCGGTCTATGTCATCCAGGCGGCCGCCGGCTCCGGCGGCGAGGATCCGGCTGTGACGGTAGCGCTGAATCCGGACCTCGGCGGCTGGCCGAAATCCTATCCGGGCAGCGCGGTCACGTATAAGATCGACGGACACGACTACCAGTTGAAGAACGTGGCCAATTTCCAGAACGACAACGGTATCCAGTTCAAGCGTTCGGCGGGTTACCTGGCCAATCTCGAAGACCGGGGCGTCATCCGCAGCGTCGAGGTGGTCTTCAAATCGAACTCCAACGATAAGGACATGACGCTCGCCCTGGGCGACACGCCCGTCCCCTCGGGCGACGGACTGAAAGCCGTCGGTGCGGGCGATACCTATGTTTTCGACTGCTCGGCTTATGCCTGCCGCTATTTTACGCTCAACAGCGGCGATGGTGCGAACTACGTGGCCTCTATCAAGATCAACTGCGGCGGCGGAAGCGTGACGCCTCCCGATCCCGTCGATGAACCTGCGTTCGGCGATCCGTCGTTCGCCGATCTGACGAAGAACAGTGCGACGATTTCGTGTTCCTATACGTATACCGGCGATAAGACGGTCTCGGATGCCTATTTCCTTTACAAGACCTCGACCGGGGCTGAAGTGCGTGCCGGTGTGGCGGACATCCGGCCCGGCGACAAAAGCGCGCAGCTGACCGGACTGACCCCTTCGACCCGCTATTCGTTCCGGCTGTGCGTAGCCGTCGACGGCAAGGTCTATTCGGGCGGAACGGCTTCGTTCACGACTTTCGACGAGTCCGGAAAACCGTCGGAAAACGTGCGCTATACGGGCTGGGCCGAACTTCCGGTCGAAGACGCCCTGAAACTCGATAACGAATATTACTATGCCTACCACCTCTGCCCGGACTATCCGTCGAGCGGTACGAAGGCGCGTAATTTCTCGACCTGTTACAGCAAGCCCTACCG
This sequence comes from Alistipes montrealensis, assembly GCF_018362775.1. Classification (GTDB taxonomy): domain Bacteria; phylum Bacteroidota; class Bacteroidia; order Bacteroidales; family Rikenellaceae; genus Alistipes; species Alistipes montrealensis. The sequence continues at coordinate 213,164 of NZ_JAGYXY010000002.1, read as the reverse complement.
CTGTCCGGTCTGGGTGGCCGCCCCGCTGCACGACTGCTATACGGGCGGCGTGAACCGGACGAACGCCTACCGGAGCGATCCGGACATCAAATGTACGCAGGTGGGGCATTGGGACGGCTATACGCGCGGACACATGCTCGGCTCGAACGAGCGGCGTGTGACGACCAACGTCAACCGCGACGTTTTCTATTATTCGAATATCGGCCCCCAGCTCCAGACCTATTTCAACACCGGCGGCGGCCAGTGGAACACGGCCGAAGACTGGGTCGACAAGCAGTGGCGCGGCCTGGCCGACACCTGCTACCAGGTGGTGGGAACCTACTGGGAGAATACGTCCAAGGTCGTGGACGGCACGACCATCCCGACGCACTATTACATCGTGCTGCTCAAGGCCAAGAAAAGCGCCGGCAAGAAGTGGGTGGTCGACTGTTCGCAGAGTGAACTGCAGTCCATCGCCATCCTCGTCCGGCACAAGACCTACGCCAAGAACGAGGTGGTCAAAGCCGCCGATTTCGAGTCGAAGGGTGTGTTCAAGAGCGTTGCGGAGATCGAACGCCTTACGGGGCATACGTTCTTCCCCAATGTGCCCAACGTGCCGAAGAACAACTATAATCCGAACGACTGGAATTTTTAGGCGACGATGATCTACCCGTGGGGCGATACGAGGCGGTTCAACTCCTATGCGGGGTACTTCCGCCGTCTGTTCGGCTGCCGGGTGCAGAAACTTTCCGTCGATGCGGGTTTCACCTGCCCCAACCGCGACGGGACGATCGGCAAGGGAGGGTGTACGTTCTGTAACAACGGAGCGTTCACCCCTTCTTATTGCATGCCCTCGAAAAGCGTTGGGCAGCAGATCGCCGAAGGGATCGAATTCCATCGCAACCGCTACCGCACGGCGCAGCGTTATCTGGTCTATTTTCAGTCCTTTTCCAACACCTACGCTCCGCTGGAGCGGCTCAGGGAGCTTTACGGCGAGGCCCTCGCGCATCCCGACGTGGCGGGTATCGTCGTTGGTACGCGTCCCGACTGCGTCGACGAACGCAAACTCGACTACTTCGCGGAGCTGGCCCGGGATCGGTATGTCGCCGTGGAATACGGCATCGAATCCACGTATGACGCTACGCTGCGCGCCGTCAACCGGGGCCACGATTTCGCGTGCGCCCGCCGTGCCGTGGAGATGACCGCCGGGCGGGGTCTGCATGTCGGAGCGCATTTTATCCTCGGGCTTCCGGGCGAAACGGATGCGATGCTGCTCGACCAGGCGGCGCGGATCAACGCCCTGCCGCTCACGACCGTGAAGTTCCACCAGTTGCAGGTTTTCCGCTCGACGCCGATGGCTGCCGAGTACGACGCCGCGCCGGAGCGTTTCCGCTTCTGGGAGCCGGAAGAATACATCGACCTGTTCGTCGAAATTCTCCGCCGGCTGCGCCCCGGACTGGTCGTCGAACGCTTCGCTTCGGAGGCTCCGCCGCGTTATCATTACGGCCGTAACTGGGGCCTGTTGCGCAACGAACAACTGCTTGCGATGCTCGAAAAAAGATTGGAAGAACGCAATACTTATCAAGGCGAATTTTTTACTACCTTTGCGGAAGAAAATACCGAATAACCCGAATAACCCCATCCCTATGAAATCCATCAATCCGGATATCGTGCTGAAGCCCGTCAAGGAGTATATCCTGATGGCCGTCGGCATGCTGATGTACTCTTTCGGCTGGATCGGCTGCATCCTCCCGGCGGGCGGCGTCGGCGGCGGCGCGGCTGGTCTGTCGCTCGTGTTGTGCAACGCCCTCGCTTCGGTGGGAATCGACCTGCAGATCGGTACGATGGTCTTCATCGTCAATGCGATCCTGCTCGCGATTGCCGGGTTTATCGTAGGATGGAATTTCGGCCTCAAGACCATTTTCTGCGTGGTGGTGATCTCCATCGGCATGAACTTCTGGCAGGAGGTGCTCCCCGAGGGCAATTTCCTCGGGGTCGACAACCTGCTGGCGATCGTCATGGGCGGTATCCTGGCCGGTGCGGGTATCGCGCTGTGTTTCTCGCAGGGCGGTTCGACGGGCGGCACGGACATCGTGGCCATGATCATCAACAAGTACCGCACGGTCAGCTACGGCAAAATCCTCATCTACTCCGATTTTGTCATCATCGCCTCCGCAATGCTCGTGGGAATGGGTATCAGCGCGGTGATCTACGGTTACGTCATGACGGCCGTCGTGGGTTACACGGTCGATATGATCATGGCCGGAAGCCAGCAGTCGAGCCAGGTCTTTATCGTGACGCACGACTACGAGAAAATGGCCCAGGCCATCGTCGACAACGTCCACCGCGGCGTGACGCTCATCGACTCGCAGGGGTGGTATTCGAAAAAAGAGTCCAAAATCGTCATGGTGGTCTGCCGCAAGCGCGAGACCGCGATGATCCTCAAATTCGTCAAGACCATCGACCCCGAAGCCTTTATGACCGTCGGCTCGGTCATGGGCGTTTACGGTAAAGGATTCCAGGCAATCAGCAAAGGCTGATGCAGCGCTATGCCGATATAATCCTGCCGCTGGCGCAGCCCGCTTACACGTTTGCTGTGCCCGAGGGCATGGAGGCCGCGGCGGGGCAGGCCGTAGCGGTGCAGTTCGGCGCCCGCAAATTCTATACGGGCATCGTGTGGCGGGTTCATGACCGCCGGCCCGACTTCAAGACCGTAAAACCGATTCAGCGCATACTCTACGACGCGCCCCTGCTCTCGGCGCAGCAGATGGCGCTGTGGGAGTGGATCGCTTCGTATTACATGTGCGCTTTGGGCGAGGTGATGCGCGTGGCGCTGCCGGCGCTGATGAAACCTTCGGGCGACACGGAGGAGGAGTTTTCCGAAGAGGAGTTTCGTCCCCGGACCGAATGTTACGTGTCGCTGGCTCCGGAGCTCCACGACGAAGGCCGTTTTAACGAAATCTGCGAAAAAATCGAACGCCGCGCCCCCAAACAATACGAGGCGCTGCTCGAACTGGCCTCGGCCGGCGACGAGACGCGTATTTCGACGGGTGAAATCGCCCGCCGCCTGCTCCGGGCCGATTATGCCGTGCTGCACGCCCTCGAACGCAAGAAATACATCGTCTGTACGGAGCGGGAACGTACCGTCGAACGCGGTGGCTCGGCCTTCCGCCTTCCGGAGCTGACCCCGCAGCAGCTCACGGCGCTGGATGCCTTGCGCGAACAGTTCGCCGCCGGGAAAACCACGGCCCTGTTGCAGGGCATCACCGGCTCGGGCAAGACCGAAATCTACATCCACCTGATTGCCGAAGTGCTGGCCCGGGGCGGCGACGTGCTGTTGCTTGTCCCCGAAATCGCCCTCACGGCGCAACTGATCGAGCGCATGGAGCGCATCTTCGGCAGCCGCGTCACCCCTTATCATTCGAAACTCACCAACCACCGCCGTACGGAGACCTATCTGCGGCTGAACCGCTCCCAGGGAGGCGAGTTCGTGGTCGGTGTGCGGTCGTCGATCTTCCTGCCGCTGAAGCGCCTGCAACTGGTCATTGTCGACGAGGAGCACGACGCCAGCTACAAACAGGCCGATCCGGCGCCGCGTTACAACGCCCGCGACTGCGCCGTGGTGATGGCGCGTCTCGGCGGGGGCAGGACGCTGCTCGGCAGCGCCACGCCGTCGCTCGAAACGTGGCTCAACGCCTCGTCGGGCAAGTATGGCCGTGCGGAGCTGACCGAGCGTTACGGCGACGCCCGGCCGCCCGAAATTCTGGTTTCCGACACCCTGCGGGCCGCCAAGCGCGGCGAGCGCAAAGCCCATTTCAACAAACTTTTGCTGGACAAGATCGGCGAGACCCTCGACCGGGGCGAGCAGGTGATGCTGTTCCAGAACCGCCGCGGGTTTTCACCCTATGTCGAGTGCTCCGAATGCGGCTGGACAGCCCGCTGTCCTCACTGCAATGTGACGTTGACCTACCACAAGGGCGGACAGAAACTCGTCTGCCACTACTGCGGCTATACGGAGTCCGTTCCGGCGAAATGTCCTTCGTGCAAGGTCACCGACGTGATTCCGATGGGTTTCGGGACGGAGAAGGTCGAGGAAGAGATCGCCAAAATCTTCCCCGAAGCGCGTGTCGCTCGTCTGGACCGCGACAGTGTGACCTCCGAACGGGCTTTCAATGCCATTATCGCCGATTTCGAGGCCCGCAGGACCGACATTCTGGTCGGTACGCAGATGATCACCAAGGGTTTCGACTTCGCGGGGGTGTCGCTCGTGGGCATCCTCAATGCCGACAACCTGCTGAATAACCCCGATTTCCGGGCCGCCGAACGGGCTTTTCAACTGATGATGCAGGTGGCGGGCCGTGCCGGACGCCGTTCTGAAGGCGGCGAGGTGGTGATTCAGACCTCCGAACCCGGGCATCCCGTTATCCGGCAGGTTGCGGAGGGCGATTTTGGCGCCATGGCCCGGGCGCAGCTCTCCGAGCGCGAAGCCTTCTTTTATCCGCCTTATGCGCGGCTCACGTCGCTCGTGCTGCGCCACCGCGATCCTTCGGTGCTGCGGGGTGGGGTGATGGACTTGGCCGCACGCCTGCGCATTCGTTTCGGCCGCCGGCTGCTGGGGCCGATGACCCCGCCCGTCGACCGCATCCGCGGCGAATACCTCGTGGGGCTCCTGCTGAAAATCGAGAGCGGTGCATCGTCGGCCCGCGCCCGCGAATTGCTTTCGGCCGAACTGAAGGCCTTCGGCGAAAATCCTGCGTTCAAATCGATTACCGTCGTCGTCAATGTCGATCCTCAGTGACCTTGCGCACGACATCGCGTCGCTGCTGTTCCCGCCGCGCTGCGCCGTTTGCGGGGAGCCGCTCGCGCGCGGCGAACGGACGGTCTGCACCTTCTGCCGCGCCACGGCGCCGCTGACAGGGTACTGGCGCGAGGCCGATAATCCCGTCGTGCGCAAATGCTGGGGGATGGTTCCTGTCAGTCAGGCTTCGGGTTTCCTCTTCTTCGTCCACGCAAGCGGCTGGCGGCGGCTGATTCACGGCTTCAAGTACCGCGGCGCCTGGCGTACGGCCCGGGCGATGGGTGAGTGGTACGGGCGTTATCTGCGCGAAAGCGGCCTCTACGACGATGTGGAAGTGGTCGTTCCGCTGCCGCTGCACCCTTTTAAGCGTTGCCGGAGGGGGTACAACCAGTCGGAATACATTGCCGAAGGAATTGCCGCGCAGTTGGGTGTTCCGGTCGACCGGGGCAGCGTCCGCCGCACGCGCAACACCGCCAGCCAGGCCCTCAAACCCCGTCGCGAACGGGCCCGGAATGTCGAAGACGCCTTTGCTGTCCGTCGGCCCGAACGGCTTGCCGGGCGGCACGTCCTGCTGGTCGACGACGTGATGACCACGGGGTCGACGCTCCTTTCGTGTGCCGCCGCCATTCTGCGCGACGCGCCCGGCTGCCGCATCAGCATCGCCGCCCTTGCCGTTTCGCAGCGCGAACTGGGTGTGAAGGAGTAGATTTAAAAACTTATCAACAGGACCCTATTCCGGCCGCACGCGGCAAACGCCTGCCGTGGGCGGGGCTTGGAGCGGGGCCGGGTTGTAAACGGGGCGGTCTTCGGTGGTCCGGCGTCCGGGTCGTTTTGGCGTTCGCTGTCGAAAGCTATGTTATAAACATAGTTTTCGACAAACTGGGCCTCCGTTCGGTTTTGATTTCTCCCCGCTTATGCTTACTTTTGACCTTTGAAAGAATCCGATTATACATGGCGAAAGATTTTACACCCTCCTCCCGTAACCGGGAGGCGTTCGAGGCGATGACCGATACCGTCGGCAATGTACCCCCGCAGGCGGTCGAGCTGGAGGAGGCCGTGCTCGGTGCGCTGATGCTCGAAAAGGACTGCATCATCACGGTGCAGGAGTTTGTCTCCCCCGATGCGTTCTATACCGAGGAGCACCGGCTGATCTACAAGGCGATCAACGAGTTGTCGATGGAACTGAAGCCCATCGACCTCTACACCGTGACCGAGCGGCTCAAGGCCAAGAAGGAACTGAAGAAGGTGGGCGGGGCTTCGTACCTGGCCCAGTTGACCCAGAAGGTCGGTTCGGCGGCCAACGTCGAGTTCCACGCCAAGATCATCGCCCAGAAATACGTTCAGCGCGAGCTGATCCGTTCGGCAACGGAAATCCAGAAGCGGTCGTACGACGAATCGACCGACGTAACCGAACTGATCGGCTATGCCGAAGGCGAGATTTTCAAGGTTGCCGAGGGGCATGTGAAGCGTTCGGTGCAGTCGTCGAAGGACATCCTGGCCCGTGCGCTGATGCAGATCGAAGAGGCGTCGAAGAACACCAGCGCTTTCAGCGGCGTGCCGTCGGGCTTTATGGCTATCGACCGTGTGACGTTGGGCTGGCAGTTGTCGGACCTGGTGATCATCGCCGCACGTCCTTCGATGGGTAAGACCGCATTCGTGCTTTCGATGGCCCGCAATATGGCCGTCGACCACGAGCAGGGCGTGGCGTTCTTTTCGCTCGAAATGTCCTCCGTGCAGTTGATGATGCGTCTGATCATCGCCGAAACCGGCCTGAGCGGTAACGATGTCAAGTCGGGCCGCCTGACGCCCGAGCAGTGGCGGCATCTCGAATCGGCCACCAAGCCGCTGGGCTCCGCGCCGCTGTTTATCGACGACACCCCGGCCCTTTCGGTCTTCGAGTTCCGTTCGAAGGCCCGCCGCCTGAAGATTCACAACGACATCAAGATCATCATTATCGACTACCTCCAGCTGATGACCGGCAACCAGGATACGAAGGGCAACCGCGAGCAGGAGGTGGCTTTCATCTCGCGTACGCTCAAGGCCATCGCCAAAGAATTGAACGTGCCGATGATTGCCCTGTCGCAGTTGAGCCGTGCCACCGAAATGCGCGGCGGCTCGAAGCGCCCCCAGTTGTCGGACCTTCGCGAGTCGGGCGCCATCGAGCAGGACGCCGACATCGTGGCCTTCATTCACCGTCCGGAGTATTACGGCATCAACCAGGACGAGAACGGCATGCCTACGGCGGGTATGGCCGAGATCATCCTCGCCAAGCACCGTAACGGTGCGGTGTGCGACGTGAACCTGCGCTTCCTGAAAGAACAGGCGCGTTTTGCCGACGTGGAGGATTCGATGCTGCCGCCCGCACAGGCGACGGAGAGCCAGCAGGCCTACGACGACTACGCCAGCGGTTCGAACAACCCCTCGGCCGCATCGGGCCTCGGTGCGGCGATGGGCGGGGAATTCGACGTGAACCGTTCGGCGAAGATCGACGAAGAGGCGCCGTTTTGACGCACCGTTCAGAATGCACGGTTCATAATTAAAGATTGCGGGAACATGTTTGTCCGAACTTATGCAGGAGCAGTCGTCGGGATCGACGCCGTGGCGGTGACCGTCGAGGTCAACATCGCGGGCGGCGGCCTGGGCATGTACCTCGTGGGACTGCCGGACAACGCCGTGAAGGAGAGCGAACAGCGCATCCGGGCGGCGTTCGAGAACTCGGGCGAACGGATGTCGGGTAAAAAAGTGGTCGTCAGCCTCGCCCCGGCGGATTTGCGCAAGGAGGGTTCGGGCTTCGACCTGCCGATCGCCGTGGGGATTCTCGCGGCGATGGGGCGCATCGACGCCGAGGCGGTAGCCGGAACGATGTTCGTCGGCGAATTGTCGCTCGACGGTTCGCTGAAACCCGTGCGGGGCGTACTGCCCGTTGCGATCCGGGCGCGCTCGGAAGGTTTGCGGCGTGTGGTGCTGCCGGCGGAAAATGCCGCCGAGGCTGCGGTCGTGGACGGCATCGGGGTGATCAGCGTCACGACGCTGCGCGAGGTCGTCGGCTACCTGAACGGCGAGATGCAGATCGCGCCAGCCGTGCCTGCCGCCGACGAGCCGTTCGATGCGGCGGCGACGCGTTATGCCGAGGATTTCGCCGACGTGTGCGGCCAGGCGCATGTGAAGCGCGCCCTGGAGATCGCTGCCGCGGGAGGGCATAACGTGATTATGATCGGCGCCCCGGGGTCGGGCAAGACGATGCTTGCGCGGCGGCTGCCGACGATCCTGCCGCCCCTTTCGCGCGAAGAAGCCCTCGAAACGACCAAGATACACTCCGTGGCGGGCAAAGTGGGTGTGACGGGCGGACTGATGACCCGGCGGCCTTTCCGGGCTCCGCACCACCTCACCTCGCAGGTCGCCGTGATCGGCGGCGGACAGTCGCCCCGGCCCGGCGAAGTGTCGCTGGCCCACAACGGGGTGCTGCTGCTCGACGAACTGCCTGAATTCGGGCGCAGTGTGCTCGAAGTGCTGCGGCAGCCGCTGGAGGAGAAGAAGATCGTGGTTTCGCGGGCGAAGTACAGTGTCGAATACCCGGCGAATTTTACGCTCGTGGCGGCGATGAATCCCTGCCCGTGCGGCTATTATAACCACCCGACGAAGGAGTGCATCTGCTCCCCGGGGTCGGTCCACCGTTACATGGGCCGCATTTCGGGGCCGCTGATGGACCGCATCGACCTGCATGTCGAGGTGACGCCCGTGGCTCCGCAGGAACTGTCGGCAGCGGCTCCGGGCGAACCGAGCGCTGCGGTGCGCGAGCGGGTTATCCGGGCCCGGGCGGTGCAGGCGGCGCGTTTTAGCGGAATGGAAGGCGTCCACACCAACTCGATGATGACCAGCGCGATGCTGCGCGAATACTGCCGTCTCGATGCGGCTTCGGCGGCGCTGCTGGAACGGGCGATGGAGGGGCTGTCGCTTTCGGCGCGGGCTTACGACCGGATTCTGAAGGTGGCACGCACGATTGCCGATCTGGCCGGGCGCGACGACATCGCCCCGGCGGATATCGCCGAGGCGATCAACTACCGGTCGCTGGACCGGGGAAACTGGGGACGGTGATTCCGGCTTTTGCCGGAATCAATTAAAAATGAAGAATTAAGAATTAAAAATTCGACATAATGAAACGCATAATTCTTTCCGGCGGCGGAACAGGCGGCCATATCTACCCGGCTGTGGCTGTTGCCGAAGCGCTCAAACGGCGGCTGGGCGACGAAGTCGAACTGCTGTTCGTCGGGGCTGAGGGCAAGATGGAGATGGAGAAGGTTCCGGCGCTGGGCTACCGCATCGCGGGCCTGCCTATCGCGGGACTTCAGCGGCGGCTCGACTGGCACAACCTTGCCGTGCCGTTCAAGGCGGTGAAGAGTATCCGGATGGCGAAAAAGATCATCCGCGACTTCGGGGCCGATGTCGTTGTGGGCTTCGGCGGTTACGCGAGCGCCCCGGTGCTGTGGGCCGCGCAGCGGATGGGCGTGCCGACCGTGATCCAGGAGCAGAACTCCTACGCGGGCGTCACGAACAAGATCCTCGCAAAGGGCGCGCGGCGCATCTGTACGGCTTACGAGGGCATGGAGCGTTTCTTCCCGGCGTGCAAGATCGTCCTGACGGGCAACCCCCTGCGGGGCCGCTTCTCGAAAGAGGGCGCCGACCGCGCCGAGGCGCTGGAATACTACGGTTTTAAGCCCGATCTTCCGGTGATCCTGGTGGTCGGCGGGTCGCTCGGCACGCGGACGCTGAACGAGATGATGAAGGCGTGGATCGTCGAAACGGGCGGCGAAGCTCCCGTGCAGGTGATCTGGCAGACGGGCAAGTACTACGAGCGCGAGATGCAGGCTTTTCTGGCCGCGCATCCTGCCGGGCATGTCTGGCAGGGGGCTTTCATCGACCGTATGGACTACGCCTACGCCGCTGCCGACCTGGTCGTTTCGCGCAGCGGGGCCGGGACGGTTTCGGAGTTGTGCCTCGTGGCCAAGCCGGTGCTGTTCGTGCCTTCGCCCAACGTGGCCGAGGACCATCAGACCAAGAACGCCCGGGCGCTGGAAGCCAGGGGAGCTGCGGTCGTCGTCCCCGATGCCGAGTGCCGGGCGAAAGCGATGCGGCGGGCGATGGAACTGCTTGCCGACCGGGAGAAGTTGCAGGCGATGAGCCGCAACCTCGAGGCGCTGGCCAAGCCCGACGCTGCGGAAGATATTGTGGATGAGATTGTAAAAGTGATGTAATAATGGAATTCAAAAACGTCTATTTCCTGGGTATCGGCGGGATCGGCATGAGTGCCCTGGCCCGCTATTTCCTGCACGAAGGCTATGCCGTCGCGGGTTATGACCGTACGCGCTCGCACCTGACCGACGAACTCGGGGCGGAAGGAGCCGCAGTCCACTACGAGGACGATGTGCGGCTGATCCCCGGAAAGTTTCTCGATCCTGCGGATACGGTGGTGGTCTACACGCCCGCCGTGCCCGAGGACCACAGCGAGTACTGTTATTTCCGCGAACACGGCTTCTGCATCGAAAAACGTTCGCAGATGCTGGGCCACCTCTCCGAGGGCAAATACGTGATGGCCGTGGCGGGTACGCACGGGAAGACTACGACTTCGACGATGGTGGCATGGCTCAACCGGGTCCTCACGGGCGGCGGCAGTGCATTCCTGGGCGGCATTTCGAAGAATTTCGGCGGTAACCTCGTGCTGGGCGGCGGCCGGAGACTGGCTGTCGAAGCCGACGAATTCGACCGTTCGTTCCTCAGGCTTTATCCCGACGTGGCGGTCATCACTTCGGCCGATGCCGACCACCTCGACATCTACGGGACGCACGAGGCGGTGAAGGAGGCCTTCTCGCAGTTCGTGCGGCAGATCAGGCCGGGCGGCTCGCTGATCCTCAAACAGGGTGTCGATATCGTAGTCGACAACCCGGAAATCACCGTCTACCGTTACTCGTTCGACGAGACGTGCGACTTCTACGCCCGCAATGTGCAGTTGCTCGAAGGCGGTCATTACCGCTACGACCTCGTAACGCCGTCGGGTGTGATCGAGGGGTGCACGCTCGGTATCCCGGGCTGGGTCAATATCGAGAATGCGGTTGCGGCCGTCGCTTCGGCGTGGTGCGCCGCGAAGGCGGAGGGGGCCCGGCTCGATGCGGACAAACTGCGCGATGCGCTGGCCTCGTTCTCGGGGGTCAAACGGCGGTTCGAATTTTACGTCAACACGCCCAGGCAGGTCTATATGGACGACTACGCCCATCATCCGCGCGAACTGGCCGCGACGCTCACCTCCGTCCGCCGGATGTTCCCCGGGCGGCGGATCACGGCGCTGTTCCAGCCCCACCTCTACACCCGCACGCGCGATTTGTATGCGGAGTTCGCCGAGGCGTTGTCGCATGCCGACGAGGTGCTGCTGCTGCCGATTTATCCGGCGCGCGAGGAGCCGATTCCGGGCATCACGTCCGAGATCATCGCCGAACGGGTCGCCGTGCCGTGCCGGATCGTCGACCGCGACCGGCTTGCCGATGAGGTAGCCGCGATGGACACCGACGTTGTGATCAGTTTCGGGGCAGGCAATATCGACGCCTGCTGCTCCGCATTGGCGGAGCAATTAAAAATGAAAAGTTAAAAATTAAAAATACAAGTATATGCTTTTGGGCATTTTCGTTTCCGGCTGGAATTGGTAAGTTATCTTATGTTTGGCAGAAACGATTTCTTACGTGGCTTAAATAATTTTTCATTTTTAATTCTTAATCTTTAATTTATGATTTGATGTCCCGCTACCTCCGATACTCGCTCCTGACCCTCGTGTGGGTCGCCGTGGCTGCATACATTGTCTTTGCAGGCTCGGCGGCACGCCGTGTGCGCTTGTCGAAGAAGGTCGGAAGCATGGAGATCGAGGTGGTGGACAGCTCTTCGCAGGGCCACCTGGTCTCGGCGGCGATGGTTCGCGCGTGGATTTCGCACAGCGGAATCAAGACGCTTGGCACGGCGGTTGACGCTGTCGACCTGACGGCGATCGAACAGTTGATCGCCCGCAACGGATTCGTGGATAAAACGGCTGCCTATGTCTCTTACGAGGGGACCCTGCATATTACGATCAGCCAGCGCAAGCCGCTGCTGCGCCTGCTGACCGACGGCATGAACGCCTATGTGACGAGCGACGGTTATGTCTTCGCGGCGCCGCGGGCGTCGTCGCTTTACGTGCCTGTGGTCACCGGAAGTTACCGCCCGCCCTTCCCTGCGTCGTATGTGGGGAGCGTACGGGGCCATATCGACCACCGCCTGCGCGAGATCGACGACCGCATCGCCGAGCTTGAACGCGACAAATACCCCCTTTACCGTCGTGAACTGGAAAACGACCGTAATATTTCGGCCCTGCGGCGGATGCGCCTCAAGCGGCAGTGGTGGCGGCTGGAGGGCTCGCAGGAGTTCGATGCGCGGGTCGATGCGCTGCGCGAAAAGAAGGCCGAACTGCGCCGCAGCTACCGCTACCGCTCTATCGTGATCCGCCAGCAGATCGAGCATATCGCCGCACAGCAGGAGGCTGAACGACGGAAACAAAAAAAGTTGGAGAAAAGCTACGAAGATTTCATGAAACTCCTTACCTTTGTAGAAACTGTCGAAGACGATGATTTCTGGAGGTCGGAAGTGGTGCAGATCACCGCCCAAACGACCCCCAGCGGAGCATTGGAGGTGGAACTTACGCCCCGCAGCGGCCGCTACACCATCCTCTTCGGCCGGCTGGACGACGTGGAACGCAAGTTCGACAAACTGCTGAGGTTCTACCGCAGCGGCCTTTCGTCGATCGGCTGGAGCGAATACCGTACTATTGACATCAGATATAACGACCAGGTGGTCTGCAAGAAGTAAAAGGATTATACCGTGGAAAAAAAGAATTATACCGTTGCCGTCGATTTAGGCTGCTCGTCGGTCGTGGTGGCCGTCGGGGAGAAGACGCCCGAAGGCCTGCTTGACGTGGCATGCATCGTCACGAAGCCTGTCGAAGGGGTGAACGCGGGCCGGATCGAGAATATCGAACTGGTGAGCCGCGCCATCCGCGAAGCCGTGTCGGAAGCCGAGCAGCAACTCGGAATCCGCATTACGGAGGCGTATGCGGGTATCTCGGGTGATTTCGTGCGCTGTGCGCGCCACACCGACCATGTCTTTGTCTACGACCCTCAGAACGGCGTCAACCAGAAGGATGTCGACGCCCTGTTCGACCGCATGCGCAATGTTCAGGCTCCCGACGACGAGACCATCATGGAGCGTGTGCCCCAGAACTACCTGGTCGACGACAGCCAGGAGGTGCGCAATCCGGTGGGTTCGTTCGGTAAAAAACTCTCGTCGACGTTCAATTTCATCCTTTGTCTCAAAACTCCGATGCAGCGCCTCGATATGGCGCTTAAGCGGCTTGGAATCAAGATGCTGGACGTTATGTCCGATGCGCTGGCAACGCCCGAGGCGGTGGTGCTGCCCGATGAGAAGGAGGAGGGCGTCGCCGTGGTCAGCGTCGGCGCGGGGGTTACCGACGTGACTGTTTACTACCGCAACGTGGTACGTTACATCGCTTCGATCCCGATGGGTGCGTCGGCCATCAACCGCGACATCCGTACGATGAGCGTTCCCGAAAAACACGTCGAGAGCCTCAAACAGAAATACGGTTCGGCTGTTGCCGAACTGGCCCCCGAAGACAAGCTGATCCGCGTTAACGGCCGTACGGCCCGCGAGGCGAAAGATATTCTGCTGCGCAATCTGGCGACGGTGATCGAGGCCCGTGCTACGGACATTGCCGAATTCGTGATGCAGGAGATCAAGGATTCCGGCTATGCCGGAAAACTGGCCTACGGCATCGTGCTGACGGGCGGTTCGGCTAAACTCAAGGACCTCGACGAACTGTTCCGCCGTGTGACGGGCATGGACGTACGTGTCGCCGTTCCCGAAACGGGTATCACCGAGGAGTCGAAAGAGAAGGTCGCCGACGCGGCGTTCTCGACTGCCGTGGGTATCCTCATCAAGGGAGCCGAACTGGGGGGCTGTACCGTTATCGAACGGCCTGTTACTCCCGCAGCCGCTGCTCCGGGAGCAACTCCGCGCCAACCCTTCACGCCCCCGCAGCCTCAGCCGGCGGCCGGTGGGTTCAAGGCTCCGCAGCCCCGTGCGGCACAGCCTTATACGCCGCCTGTGGCGGCTGCTCCCGACCCCGATTCGCCGTCGGAACCCGAAACGGCTGACCGGCCGACAGACGGATTTGACGACGAACCGCCGATGATCGAACCCAAACGCAACCGCAACTGGGGTGCGATCTTCCAAAAGACCTTCGACAAGATCAACAAGAGTTTCTCGGCGGCCGAAGACGAGGAGATTTAGTTGGAGCCTTCAATACGGTGGTGGTGATATGCCGCCGTTTTCCGAAGAGCGCCGGTCGGGTTATCACGGCCTTTGGCCGTGTTTGCAAATCCGACTCCGCCCCAAACCCCTTCCCCGGGGAGAACTTATATCCGCCGCGAGCGACGGAACAGGGGCTTCGGAATGAATATAAATGTTGTAGAAAGAAAGGAGATTACGATATGACAGACGAATTGATGTCGGAAATCAAAGCCCCGCGTGCGAAAGGCCCGATCATTACGGTGGTCGGCGTCGGCGGCGCCGGAGGCAATGCCGTAAACCATATGTGGAACCTCGGGATCAAGGGCGTTACGTTCATGGTCTGCAATACCGACCAGCAGGCGCTCGACAAGAGTCCCGTAGAAGAAAAAATCCGCCTCGGAGCCGAAGGCCTCGGGGCCGGCAACGACCCGGAGAACGGCCGCCGTGCGGCCGTCGAGTCACTGCCCGAAATCCGCCAGGTGCTCGAAGAGGCCGGTACGAAGATGCTCTTCATCACGGCCGGTATGGGCGGCGGAACGGGTACGGGCGCATCGCCCGTCATCGCCAAACTGGCCAAGGAGATGGGGCTGCTGACCGTGGCCATCGTCACCTCGCCGCTGGCCGTCGAGGGTAAAATCCGTTATGAACAGGCATTCCGCGGCATCGAGGAGCTGCGCCAGAACACGGATTCGCTGCTGATCATTAACAACGAGAACATCCTGGAGATTTACGGCCGCCTTTCGCTGAAGCAGGCTTTCGGCAAAGCCGACGACATCCTGGCTTCTGCGGCCAAGGGCATCGCGGAGATCATCACCGTCGAGAGCGACCTGGTCAACGTCGACTTCGCCGATGTTTCGAAGGTGATGCGCAACAGCGGCCGGGCCCACATGGCCGTGGCTACGGCCGACGGCGACAAACGCGCTGAGACCGTTGCCGAAGCGTCGCTGCGTTCGCCGCTGCTCGATCACAACCTGATTTCGGGCGCCAAAAATATCCTGCTCAATATCTCGGTGTCCGATGCCGACGCCCTGATGTACGACGAGGTCGTGCGAATCCTGGAATATATCCAGGCCCATGCCAGCGTGCAGGACGAACACGGCGTGATCCATAACGCCAACATCATCTGGGGTACGAGCGAGAAGCCGCAGTTGGGTAACTTCATCGAACTGGTGGTCGTGGCCACGGGATTCGAAGGCGATGCACAGCCCGGTGTGATGAAGCAGATCATTCCCCCGGCCCGTACCGTCGAGCCGGTCACCAAGGAGACGCCCGCCGCCTCTCCCGTGCTGGAGCCGATCAAGCCCCTGCCTCCCAAACCCGTCCAGCGCCAGCCCGAACTGGTGATGCTCGGGGCCAAGCCGACCCGTTACAGCAACATCGACACCCTGCTGGCCAAACCGGCTTACCAGTCGCGCAACTCGAAGTTCGTCGTGCGTGTCCCCGGCAGCCGCAAGGAGGTGCTGAAGGACGATGCAGCCGATGCGCAACCGCAGAAGGAGGAGACCCAAGGCGGTTCGCTGTTTGATTAACTAACCGATTTTCAATTTGGAAGACGCTCATTCCTGGATTACCTTCAACGGGTTTTCACCCCATATCGCCGTGCTTTGCGCGGTGACGCTTTGTCTGCTGTGTGTTTCGGCGCTCGTTTCGGGGGCCGAGACTTCTTTTTTCTCCCTGTCGCACAACGACATCCGCCGCGTGCAGAACCGCAGGAGCGCATCGGCCGAAGCCATGCTGCGGTTGCTGTCGAATGTCGACCTGCTGCTGGCTACGATCCTGGTCGTCAATAACCTGGTGAATATCTGTATCGTCATCCTCACGGCCGGTATCATCGATTCGCTCTTTACGTTCCTGCGTTTCGAATTCCTGTTCAAAACCGTGCTGGTGACCTTCCTGCTGCTGCTCTTCGGTGAGATTCTGCCCAAGGTGCTGGCGCAGACAATTCCCCTGCGCTTCGCCTCGATGGTGGCCCGGCCTCTCGTGGTGCTGCGGTGGATTTTCTATCCGCTTTCCTATGCGCTGGTCCGCACGAGCAGCCGTATCAGCGAGAAGGCCGCGCACAAAAGCGAGATTTCGCTCGGCGAACTGGCCGACGCCGTCGATATGACGCAGGGTTCCAGTCCCGAAGAGCACGTGATGCTTTCGGGCATCGTCAACTTCGTCAATACCGAGGTGCAGGAGATCATGAAACCCCGTGTGGAC
Source organism: Alistipes montrealensis (assembly GCF_018362775.1). Lineage (GTDB taxonomy): Bacteria > Bacteroidota > Bacteroidia > Bacteroidales > Rikenellaceae > Alistipes > Alistipes montrealensis. Next base: position 196,807 of record NZ_JAGYXY010000002.1, on the reverse strand, counting down.
ATCACGGTGCTCGATATGAAGGACGATTACGAGACGGTCAAGAAGACGATCATCGAGTCGGGTTTCTCGCGCATCCCGGTTTACGAGGAGGATGTGGACAACATCCGCGGAACGCTCTACGTCAAGGACCTGCTGCCTTATATCAACAACGGCAGCGAGTTCGCGTGGCAGCAGTTGATCCGCAAACCCTATTTCGTCCCCGAACACAAGAAAATCAACGACCTGCTGGCCGATTTCCAGACGAACAAGGTCCATATGGCCATCGTCGTCGATGAGTATGGCTCGACGCTGGGACTGGTCTCGCTCGAAGACATTATCGAGGAGATCGTCGGCGAGATTTCCGACGAGAGCGACAACGACGAATGTTTCTATACGCGCCTCGACGCCAAATCCTATGTTTTCGAGGGCAAGACCCACCTCGGGGATTTCGAACGGATACTCGACATCGGCGAGGATGTTTTCGCCGATGTCCGGGGTGAAGCCGAAACCCTCGCCGGGCTGATGCTCGAACTCAAACGCGACTTCCCGCGCAAGGGCGATGTTTTCACCTCGCACGACCTTCGTTTCACGGTGCAGGAGATGGACGGCCATCGCGTCGACAAAATCCGCGTCGACCTCCAATGATCCCTGCCCTGTGGATAGAGCCGCCGATGAGCGCCGAAGAGGCCGCCCGGTGGACGACCTCCGAAGAGCGGACGCAGGCCGCTGCATTCGCATCGGAACGCCGCCGTGCCGAGTTCCTTTCGTGGCGGGCCGTCGTACGCCGCGAACTGGGCGCCGACGTGCGGATCGCCTATGATTCGCTGGGCGCTCCGGTCGTGACCGACCTACCGGTCCATATTTCCGTTTCCCATTGCGCGGGCCGCATCGCCGTCTGCGCCTCCCCCGACCGTTGTGCTGTGGATATCGAGCCCGAGACGCGCAATTTCAGCCGCGCCGTGAGCCGCTACCTGACGCCCGAAGAGAAATCCCTTTCCGGCGATCCGTTCTGGCCGGGAATCGTCTGGTGTGCGAAAGAGGCGCTTTACAAGTATTCCGGCCGCCGGGAACTGGATTTCCGAAGGGACCTCCGTGTCGAGCAGGTCGACCTTGCCGCCGGCGTGCTGACGGGCCGGATCGAAAACGGAGAACCCGTCGGGCTCTCCGTACGCCGTGAAGACGGCTATATCGTCGTATATATCCTATAAGATTTTCGTTTCCCGTTCGTTTGACCGATTGGCCGGTCGGGTTATCACGGCCTTTGGCCGTGTTTGCAAATCTGACCCACCCCCAAACCCCCGCCTCAGGCGGGGACTTATGCCGCAAGCGGCAAAATACGCGTCGTATATATCCTTTAAAATGCCTCCGATGCGGTGAACAGGAACGCCGAAGAGCGTTTGCGGTCCCACGGCAGATTCTGGTTGCCGAAGTTTCCCCAGCCGTAGTCGAGGCGAATGTTCATGCGGTTCTTGAATTCGAAGCGGTAGCCGCATCCGAAACTGCAAAGCGTATTCCCCCAGCGGAAGGCCTCTGTACCCCAGACCTGTCCGCCGCCGATCCATCCTACGATGCCGTGGCGGCGGTAAATTTTCTGCCGCAGTTCGATCTGCGTTTCCACCAGTCGTTTGTCGCGATAGCGGCCCTCGTAGTAACCGCGCATGCGCTCCATGCCACCCATTTTGGCATACATGTGCCACGAAGGCGTTCCGGCCGTAGCGTCGGCGTAGAGGTCATAGGCCAGTATGGCGCCTTTCCAGAGTTTTTGGTAGAAATCGAAGGTCAGCGTAAAGCGCCCGAACGTGCGCCGCGTGTTGCCCAGCCATTCGGGATACCATTTGGCTTCGGCCTTGATGAAGACGCCTTTCGAAGCGTTGAACGTAACGTCGCGCGTATCGTATTGGGCGAAAAGCCCGAGGCTGGTGTTGAAGGCGTTGGGTTTGTCGCCCGTTGTGGCGATGAAATTCGAGAAGGGGTCCTGCTTTTCGGGGTCGTAACGTTTCCCGTCTTTCCAGAGGTCGTACATCTCGCCGACCTGCCCGCCAGGCTTTGCGACTTCGCCGTTGTCGATGCACTGCATGTAATCGACCATCCCCGAGCCCTTGTATTTGGCTCCGGTGTAATCGATGCCTCCGCTGACGCCGATGTAAAAGCGGCCCACGAGCGCCGTGCAGTAGGAGATGCGAAAGATGCCCATGGTCGTCGTGAGATCCTGGGCATAGCCCTCCTTGCCGGCCTCGTAACCTACGCCGTAGAAAGCTCCGGGAAAGTAGACGAATGCCCCCGAGTAACTCAGCCGCTGCTTGTTGTGGTGGTAGATATTGTCTCCCGAGAAGCGCAGGAGTACGAATTTCTCGGTTGTGAAGTTGCCGTAAATCGAGATATTCGACGGGGCGGTAATCGAGTCCGTGCGGTCGAGCCGGTAGAGGCCCGCCAGCAGGAATCCGATGCCGAAACCTACGTCCGACGAGTAGTTGGGGCCCGGGGCGATACTCCAGTCGATTTTCTTTTCGAAGGTACGGTCGACGTTCGAGCGGCTGTAATAGTCGATGATGCGGCGGATCAGTCCCGGCCGCTTCACGGTTGCCGCGAGAGCTGCGGTATCGGTTTGCGGAATAGGTTTGGTATTCGGGTGTGTCTCTGCCTGCCCGATCTGCGAGAGCGTCTTTTCGGTCGTGGGGAAATTCTCCTTCGAGGTATCTGTGCTCTGGGCCGATGCGTGCAGCGAAATCGTTGCCAGGAGAACGGTAAGGAGAAGTAAATAGGTCTTTTTCATTCAAATAGAGATCGGAGTTGAACACAAAGATAGCCAATATTTCCGGTTGCGCAAAATGAACAATCCGAACCCCCGAAAGTCGCAACGAAACGGGTAAAAATTCCTACCTTTGTAGCAATTCAAACAATTTGCATCCTATGGAAATCGCCCGCCCGCAACTGCTTCCGGAACCCGAAAAACCCTCCGATCCCGTCCGGATGACCTGTGATGAAGAGATTGCCGACGCTTCGTTCCGCGGCGCGGACTTCGCATCGCTCGACCGCGAGCACCTCTCGGTGCAGGGATGTCTCTTTGCGGGATGTATTTTCGCCGGAAGCGTACTTGCCCATTCGCAGTTTTCGGATGTCGTTTTCCGCAACTGCGACTTCTCGAATGCCGACCTGCAGGGGAGCAGTTTCCACCGCGTGGAGTTTTCCGACTGCAAACTCTCGGGAACGAACCTCGCCGAAACCACGCTCAATCACCTGTCGTTCGGGCGCTGTAAAGGCGAGTTTGCTAATTTCGCCTTTGCGCGGCTGCGTGCGGTGCGTTTTGCGGGCTGTCCGATGCACAGCGCCTCTTTCGGCGACTGCCGTTTCGAGCGTGTCGAATTCACCGAATGCGACCTGACACTGGCCGAATTCTTCGGAACGCGCCTGCGGAGGCTTTCTTTTGCCGATTCGGATATTCGCGGCATCCGGGTCCGGGAACTCGAATCGTTTGAGTTGAAAGGTTTAAAAATCAATTCATTGCAAGCCGTCGAACTGGCGCGTCTGCTGGGCGTGGAGATCGAAGGGGAGTAAGTTTTTCAAAAAATTTACATATTTTATAAAAAATCTTAATAAAATATTTGGAAGTTTGCTTTCTGCGTAGTACTTTTGCTTCGTCTTAAATGATAAAGATTTTTAAGAATTAATTAAAATTATTTAGTATGAAAGCAAAGATTAACGAGTGGTTCCGTACCGCCCTGATCATGTTGGGAGAGAGCATTAAATTGCGCGAGATGTAAAATCTCCCTTTTACACTGAAAGAAACCAAAACTTCGATAAACGAACAGCCCGGCTTGCAAAAGCCGGGCTGTTTTGTCGTTACGGGGATTCCGACACCTATCTGAGGTCGATTTTCTTGAGGATCGCCTTCGGTACGGCGTTCTTGTTCACGAGTACGGTCATCGACTTGTAGGCGACGAACGGGCGCGAGAAATACCAGTATCCGTCGTAAGGCGGACGTACATCCCACGAGTTTTTGACCTTGTAGTAAGGAGTGCCGTTCTGGTCGACGGCTGTGCCCACGATCTGCATGCCGTGGTCGTCGGTGGTTTCGTAGTTGTCGTAACCCTCCTGGCGAAGCTCCTGTGTGATGGTGCGCTCCTTGCCGGGCTTGTCGAACTTGTAGAGGGCGTCTTCCTTCTCCTTTTGGGTGAGTTTGCCCCATTTCTCGGCCTCGGTTCCCTCCATGCCTTCGATGTCGGCCTCGGGAATAATGCCCAGCCCTTTGGTACGGCTGAAGCCTTTTTCGCTTACGTCCGTTCCCCAGGCGATGGTGTAACCCTTCTCCAGCGAGTTGTCGATGATCTCCATAAACTCGTCGAGGGGCACGTTCCACACCTTGTCCCAGTTCCAGTTGTCGGGAACCTCCATGGCGAATTCCGTGTAGAAGGGGTGGTGGGTGAACGATGCGAATTCGACGTAGTCCCCGAGGTCGATCGGGAGCGATGCGGCGAACGATGCGGGGGTGTACTCCTTGCCTTTGTAGGTGAACTTCTCGGGCATCGCGCCGAAGTAGGCGTCGAGGATGCCGTTCAGTCCGGCCTGCCAGGCCGTCGTGAGCTTACCGCCGTCCTTGCGCTTCTCGGCGGCGGTGATCACCGCGTCGGCATAGGCCTTGATCACGGCGTCGATCTCGTCGAAATTGGGTTTGTCGTAGCCGTAGTTCAGTCCCGGGTAAATCTCCGTCGGGACGATGCCATAAGCCTCGATGCCGTGCAGTACGTCGTGGGCCTGTCCGCCGACGGCGAGGTTCAGGCTGCCGTGCAGCCGGACGTATTTCACCGCCTTCTCGAAATAGATATTGCGCACGATCCACATCACCGAAAGGTCCAGTTCGGGACCTCCGGCGCGCAGGATTTCGCTTTCGAGGAACGAGAGGGTCGAATAGCACCAGCAGGTTCCGCTGCGGCTCTGATCCTTTACCGGGGTGACGGGCAGGATCTTGACATCGGTGAACCGGTAGCCTTCGGCTTCGGCCGGGGCCGGTTTCTGCGCCGCAACCCCGAGTACGGAGCAAAGCGCGAGTGCTGCGAGAATCAGTTTTTTCATCTATCGTTCGGTTTTTTGAGTTTTTCCTTCTTGCGGAGGCTTCTCTGGTTCCGCTCCGGCGGATTCCGGCCGCCCCGGCTTGCCTATTTCTTCGATCCTGCGACGATCTTCAGGCATTCGTCGAGGCTGAGCTCTTCGGGTTTCGCTCCCTTCGGCAGGCGGTAGTTCTTGCCTTTGTAAGCGATGTAGGGGCCGTAGCGGCCGTTTTTGACCAGCATGTCGGCGTCCTCCGGGAAGCTCTTGAGGGGCGTGTTGGCCGCTGCGGCAGCCGTCTGGTGTGCGCGGACGATCTCTACGGCGCGGTCGTAGCCGATCGTGTAGGGATCGTCGGTCTTGGCCAGCGATGCGAATGATTTTCCGTAGCGCACATAAGGGCCGTATTTGCCGATGCCGACGGTCAGTTCCTCGCCGTCGAGTTGTCCCAGGTCACGGGGCAGGGCGAAGAGTTCCAGCGCCTCTTCGAGCGTGATCGACTCGATGAGCTGGCCCTTCTTCAGCGACGCAAAGCGACCCTTCTCGCCTTCGTTTCCTTCGATCTCGACCATCGGGCCGTAGCGGCCGATGCGGGCCTTTACGATGTGACCCGTCTTGGGGTCGTTGCCCAGGATGCGGACCTCGCGTGTCTTGGCGGTCTGTGTGGTGATGGCCGAGTCGACCATCTTGTGGAAAGGTCCGTAGAACTCGTCGATCATCTTGTCCCAGGTGATGTCTCCCTCGGCGATACGGTCGAATTCCTTCTCGACGTTGGCCGTGAAGTTGTAGTCGATGATCGGGCCGAACTGTTCCTCCAGGTAGTCGTTGACCACCATGCCGATGTCGGTCGGCGAGAGGCGGTTTTTCTCCTTGCCGTAGTTCTCCGAGAGGGTCTTCGAGGCGATCTTCTCGCCCGTGAGCGTCAGTTGTGCGTAGTTGCGTTTCTGTCCGTCCTTATTCTGCTTGACGACGTAGCCGCGGTTGATGATCGTGGTGATCGTCGGGGCGTAGGTCGAAGGGCGTCCGATGCCCAGTTCTTCGAGTCGTTTCACGAGCGAGGCCTCGTTGTAGCGGGCCGGAGCCGAGGTGAAACGCTCCGTGGCGGTGATCTGCGACGGGAGCACCCGGTCGCCGGCCGTCAGTTTCGGGAGCAGTCCTTCGCCGCTCTCGGCGGCCTGGTCGTCGTCCGTGGACTCGGAGTAGAGGCGCAGGAAACCGTCGAAACGGACGACTTCGCCCTGTGCGACGAACTGGTGCGAGGAACCCGACATGTCGATGGTGATGGTCGTGCGGTCCAGTTCGGCGCAGACCATCTGCGAAGCGACGGTGCGTTTCCAGATCAGGTCGTAGAGTTTCTTCTCGGCGGGCGTACCCTCGATCGCATCGCGTTCGATATACGACGGACGAATGGCCTCGTGCGCTTCCTGGGCGCCTTTGGTCTTGGTCTTGTAATTGAACCAGCGGGAGTATTTCTCGCCGTAGAGTTTCGTGATCTCCTCCTTGCACTGGGCCAGCGCCTGCTGCGAGAGGTTCACCGAGTCGGTACGCATGTAGGTAATGAGACCTTGTTCGTAGAGGTGCTGTGCCACGGACATCGTCTGCGAAACGGACATGCCCAGTTTGCGGCCTGCCTCCTGCTGGAGCGTCGAGGTCGTGAACGGAGGCGCGGGGTAGCGCTGCGCGGGTTTTTCTTCGGCCTTGGCCACCGTAAACGTTGCACCGATACAGCTTTTCAGGAATGCTTCCGCCTGCGCTTCGGTTTCGAAACGCGACGAGAGCTCGGCTTTGAAGAGCGTTTTTTCGGGGTCTGCGGCGGCGTAGAATTGTGCTACGACGCGGAAATAGGCTGTCGAGCGGAAGGCGATGATCTCGCGTTCGCGTTCCACGATCAGGCGTACGGCTACCGACTGCACGCGGCCTGCCGACAACGACGGGCGAACCTTCTTCCACAGTACGGGCGACAGTTCGAAACCGACCAGTCGGTCGAGTATGCGGCGCGCCTGCTGGGCGTTCACCAGGTCCATGTTGACCGTGCGCGGTTTCTCGATAGCCTCGAGGATCGCCCGTTTGGTGATCTCGTGGAAGACGATGCGCTTGGTCTGGTCGACGGGGAGACCCAACACTTCGGTCAGGTGCCATGCGATGGCTTCTCCTTCGCGGTCTTCATCGGATGCGAGCCAGACGGTTTTCGATTTGGCCAGTTTGGTGAGTTCGTCGACCACTTTCTTCTTGTCGCTGGGAATTTCGTAGACCGGCTTGTAGCCTTCGCCGATATTGATGCCGAGGTCCTTCTTCGCAAGGTCGCGGATATGTCCGAAACTCGATTTTACGACGAAATCCTTGCCGAGGAACTTTTCAATGGTCTTGGCCTTGGCGGGGGACTCTACGATTACTAAATTTTCCTGCATTGCTGTTTTTGATGGCTTTTCAGAAATGCGAAAACCTAAGCATTACACTTAGGTTCCGCAAAAGGGTTTATCTGTTGTTTATTTAATCAGGTTGTACGCCATGGTAAACCGGATCGGAGCGTTGTTCGTTACGGTTGCCCCGGCCTCCGTCGACATGCCCTGCAACACGCCGAACGTCGTCGTGTAGAGGCTGTATGCTTCGGGGCCGATGTAAACCGAGAGGTTGGTGACTTTGCTCCAGTCGATATTTTCGACTACCCCGCCCGCATCGGCCTTGGCCTGCATGTAGCTGTTCCAGAGCTGCTGCATGTAACCCGTGATGTCCATTACGTAACAGCCGCGGCTGCGGTTGATCTTGCCGTAATAGGCGAGCTCCGTGCTGTAATTCTGCTCGTAGACGTAGGCGTAATCCGAAATTGGCGTCAGTTTCTTGTAATTGGTGTACATGCCCAGCCGGCTCGGGTAGGCGTTCATCTGGTCGGTCAGGCGCACGATGTTGTCGGCTTCCGCGATCTTCTCCCATTCGTAGTCGCTGTCTTCGAAATAGACGGACATGCGGACCTGGCTGAAGGCGAGGGTCTTGAAATCCTTGCCGTCCTTGTTGCCCTTGGTGATCTCCGCCTCCAGTTCCGCGAAGAACTCCGGGGTGAAGGTCATTTCGGTCACTACGCCGCCCATGCCTTCGACATAGAGACGGGGATTCTCAAGACGGGTCGTGGCTGTCTCCTTGGCCTGCTCGATATCGATCTTGTCCGCGATCGTGGCCTCGGTGTAGTCGCGCTTGACGTTGTTCACCGAAACATTGCCGAATCCAGCGCCGTCTTCGTAGAAGTAGTAGACCATGCCGATCGTATCCTTGATCAGCGAGGGGTCGTCCTTCACGCGGTTACGTCCGTAGACCGACAGGCCCGAATAGGTCAGGTCCGTGGCGAAGATCGTACCTTTGCCGTATTTCGTGAGCGGCTTGGCCGGGTCCGGGGCGATGTAGAGGCCCCGGAACTCCTCGACCCAGTATTTCAGGCTGTCGGCGCTGTAAATCGAATAGTCGCCTGCATATTTGCCCTCCTGGAGCATCAGGCGGCTGATATACTTTTTACCGGCCTCGGTGGGTTTCAGCGTTACGGCCGTCGTGGTCGAAGGATATTTACCCTCTCCGCCCAGCGAGAAGGTGAAGAGCGGCTCGTCCGGATTATAGACGCCTTCCGTTGCGGGATCGAAATTGAGGTAGAAGGTCGAGTCGCGCTCCGATTTGTTGGGCGCTATGGGTTTATCGGTGAGGTACTTGTTGCTGAGGACCTCATAGACGGCAAACGACTGCTCGGTCAGCGAGTCGCGGCCGAAGCTGGTCACCTTGAGCATGATCTGCGCCGAGTCGAAGATCGGCTTGTAGCCGAAATATCCCGAATCGACCAGGTAATAGTTGACCATCTGCGAGAGGAAGCCCATCGAGCGGCGGCCCAGCGTGTCGTTGAGCATCGAGCCGAAATAGCCGTAAGTGATGTTCGAACTGACGATCGAGTCAGTCTGGAACAGGCGCGTCTCGACGTATTTTTTCGGGTTTATTTCGTCGGCCCGGGGGAGCGTCACGAATCCCGCCTTCATCTGCTGATTGTCAGGGATGAGGTTTCCGCCCAGCGTATCATCCACCTTGGTACAGCCCTGCAGGATCAGTCCAATCGTGGCAGCCAGCGCTGCAACGGGGAGCAGCCTGCGGCGGAAGTTATTGAATTGCTTCATAAAAACGGTTGTAATTATCGAAAAAGTCCTCTGCCTCGGGCGACTGATATTCGAGCATCGGCTTTCCGCTTGCGCGGGCCATCTCCAATACCTTGGGGTCGACATCCGGGGATGCGGCCACAACACCGTCGGCATAATCCATAACGAAGCGGCAGAGGTTTTCGTATGACGGAGTGTCGAGAATCGCAAGATTTTTGTCCTTGACGCCCTCGCCGGCGATCTTGGAGGCGAATCCGGGGTCGAGTTCCCCGGTGAAACCGTCGCCGTAAAGCGATACCACGACCTTGACATCGCGGAAGATCGGGTCGTCGGCGAAAATCCGTTTCAGGTAGACGGGGATTACCGCTGTAAACCAGCCGTGACAGTGTACCACCGTCGGTGTCCAGCGGAGTTTTTTGACGGTTTCCAGTACGCCGCGGGCGAAGAAGATGGCCCGCTCGTCGTTGTCCGGGAAGTAGTTGCCCGCGTCGTCGGTCAGTACGGCCTTGCGCGAGAAATAGTCGTCGTTGTCGATGAAATAAATCTGTACGCGCGCTGAAGGGATCGACGCCACCTTGATGATCAGCTGGTGGTCGTTGTCGTCGATGATGAGGTTCATGCCCGACAGCCGGATAACCTCATGCAGTTGGTGCCTGCGCTCGTTGATGCAACCGTAACGGGGCATGAAAGTTCGGATTTCGTTGCCGTGTTCCTGCATCGCCTGCGTCAGTGCACGGCAAAGCCCGGAACCCTCCGTTTCCGGAAGATAAGGGGTGATCTCCTGACATACGTACAGTATCTTGCTTGCCATGTTTTGAGGGTTTATAGCACAAAGGTAGTGAAAAAAAATTAAAGAATGAGCATTGCGTCTCCGTAAGTACCGAAACGATACCCCTCTTCTTTGGCCACCTTGTACGCATTCATCACGGTTTCGTAACCGCCGAAAGCCGCTACCATCATTAATTGTGTGGAGTAGGGCAGGTGGAGGTTGGTCACCATGGCGTCGGCCACCGTGAACTCGTAGGGCGCGAAAATGAACTTGTTGGTCCAGCCCTCCATGGGTTTGATCATGCCGTTGGTCGATACGGCGGTCTCGATCGTGCGCATCACCGTCGTACCGATGGCCACGACCTTGCGTCCCTGCTGCTTGGCGGCATTGACCGACGCTGCGGCAGGATCTTCGACGAAGAACTGCTCGGAGTCCATCTTGTGCTTCGAGAGGTCCTCGACATCCACCGTGCGGAAGTTCCCCAACCCGACGTGCAGCGTCACGAACGTCTTGTCGATGCCTTTGATCTCCATGCGTTTCATCAGGTGCTTCGAGAAGTGCATGCCGGCCGTCGGGGCGGCTACGGCTCCCTCTTTCTCCGCGAAGATGGTCTGGTAGCGTTCGGCGTCTTCGGGCTCGACCTTTTCACGCACCCATTTCGGCAGGGGCGTTTCGCCCAGCGAGAAGAGCGTTTGCTTGAACTCTTCGTAAGAGCCGTCGAACAAAAAACGCAGCGTGCGGCCGCGCGAGGTGGTGTTGTCGATCACTTCGGCCACCAGCAGGTCGTCGTCGCCGAAGTAGAGTTTGTTCCCGATGCGGATTTTGCGCGCCGGGTCCACCAGCACGTCCCACAGCCGCAGTTCGCGGTTGAGTTCCCGCAGCAGGAAGATTTCGATTTCGGCTCCGGTCTTCTCCTTGTTGCCGTAGAGGCGTGCCGGGAAGACTTTCGTATCGTTGAAAATGAAAAGGTCTTTTTCGTCGAAATATTCGATGATGTCCTTGAAGATACGGTGCTCGATTGTGCCTTTGGCGCGGTTAATGACCATCAGACGCGATTCGTCGCGATTGTTGGCCGGGTATTTGGCCAGCATTTCGGGTGAAAAGTCATACCCGTACTGCGATAATTTCATAAATAGACGCTCTTTTTTACGTTGAATTTCATTCGACATTTTCTGTGCCGGACAATCGCCCGAAGCGCAGGTTTGTTGCCGCCTTGGCTTCACGGGATGGTTCCGAAAAACAAGACAGATTATTTTCTATACGCAAAAAAGGCTATTTTGTTTCAAGATTTTGCAGATTTTCAAGAAATTCGTCCAATTCATACGACTTTTCGAGCGTGAAGCCGCCGCTGCGCGTCCGACGCAGGGAGGCAAGATGTGCGCCGCTGTGGAGCGCCTGTCCGATTTCATGGGCCAGCGAGCGGATGTAAGTCCCTTTGCTGCAACGGATGCGGATGCGCACGCGGGGCAGGGCATACTCCAGTATTTCCATTTCGTAGATGGTGATCATCGCCTGGCGGACGGCGACCTCTTCCCCGGCGCGGGCCAGCTCGTAGGCGCGTGTGCCGTCGATCTTCTTGGCGGAGTAGACGGGCGGGGTTTGCAGCCGCTCCCCGGTGAGCGACTCAAGGGCCTCGGCGAGGGCTTCCCGCGTGATGTGCTCCCACGGATAGGTCTGGTCGATTTCGTGCTCCAGGTCGTAGCTCGGGGTCGTGGCGCCCAGCATTACGTCGGCTACATACTCCTTCTCTTCGGCCTGCAGCGAGTCGACGAGTTTCGTGGCGCGGCCGATGCAGACCAGCAGGATGCCCGTGGCCAGCGGATCGAGCGTTCCGGCGTGTCCGACCTTGATTTTGCGGTAGCCCAGCCTGCGGAGCGCAAATTTGATTTTGCGCACCACGTCGGTCGAGGTCCAGCGCAGGGGCTTGTCCAGTACGGCGATGTATCCGTCTTCGAAATTGATGCCGCGGAGGTCCAGCGTTTCTTTCATCAGCAGAAATAGCTTATAATCGACACCAGTCCGGCGACGGTGCAGTAAATTGCGAACCAGATGAGCTTGCCGCGTTTCACGATTTCGATCATGAACTTGCAGGCGAGGCATCCCGTGACGAATGCGGCGATGAATCCGGCGACGAGCGGAGCCGCAGCTACGCCGGCGGTCAAATCGCCGCTCATGGCTTCGAGCAGCGTTTCGCCCAGGATCGGCGCTAACACCATCAGGAACGAGAATTGTGCCACGGCGGCTTTCTTGTTGCCCAGCAGCAGGCCCGTCGCGATGGTCGAACCCGACCGCGAGAGTCCCGGCATGGCGGCGCACGCCTGTGCCAGTCCGATGATCAGGGCGTCGCGGTAGGAGATCGTCTCCTTCTGCCGCGGTTTGGCGTAGTAGGCGAAGGTCAGCAGTGCCGCTGTCAGCAGCAGCATGGCGCCTACGACCACAAGGATATAGGGAGCGTTAAGCAGGTCGTTGATCCGGTCTTTCAGCAGGAATCCGACGAACCCGATGGGAATCATCGAGAGGACGAGTTTCAGCACGTAGGCCTGCTCTTCGTTGAACCGGCGCGAGAAGAGTCCTTTCAGGAGCCGCCAGACTTCGCTCCACAGCACGACGACCGTGCTCAGCACCGTGGCGGCGTGGAGTGCCACGTCGAACGTGAGGTTCTCTTCGAGCTGTACGCCCAGCACCTCTTTGGCGATCTGCAGGTGGCCGCTGCTCGAAACGGGCAGGAATTCGGTAATACCCTGCACGATACCGAGCAGGATAGCTTGTAGTGTATCCATTTATTCAGAGAGGGTGTAAATTTTCGGGTGTTCTGTTTTCGGGGCCTGCGCACCGGCCCGGGTATCCCGGAACCGGCGGGAATTACTTGTAGCGTTTCATGATTGCGTAAATCTCGATGACGAAACCGCCGATCACGAGGATCGGAGCCAGCGTGATGCGCCGCCACGAGAACATCGCATAGTTGAATTCGTCGGGCGAGTCGCTCCCTCCGCCGGCCATCAGGATGAAGCCCAGGAGGATAACTGCGAACCCGATCGCCAGCAGGATGTAGTTGCGGCGCGTAAGGGGCATGCGCGGGTCTTCCTGCAGGGGGGCCTGTGCTTTTTTCTGTTCGTTTTTCATTTAATAAAGATATATCTTGTTCGACTTCATATTGACGAATTTGTTGAGGGCCGCGATGGTGAAGAGCCCCGAGATGATGATGCCGCCCGCAATCATCGAGCCGAGAATGATGGCGATTTTGCCGGCCTCGGCAATGGTCATCAGTTCGGGAACAGCTTCGTTCAGCCCGTAAACCGCCAGGCAGAAGAGTGCCGATGCGGCCGTGCCGGCCAGGATTCCCTGGGTGACGCTGCTTCCCAGGAAGGGTTTCATGATGAACCACTTGGTAGCCCCCACCAGCTTCATCGTGTTGATAAGGTATCTTTTGGAAAAGATTGCCAGCCGGATGGTGTTGCTCAGCAGGATCAGCGAGATGACCAGCAGCGCGCCGCCGAACAGCAGCAGCACGAGGCGGATTTTATTCACCGTGGCGTGCAGCCGTTCGGCCATCAGCGCCGGATACGATACGCGGTCGACGCCCTCGATGCGCCCGACGGCGGCGATGAACGAGTCGAGCAGCTCCTTGTCGGCCGATGCCGACGTGAGCGTAAGCTCGAACGAATCCAGTAGCGGGTTCTCCTGCAGGACCTCTTCGAACGAACTGCCGAACATCTTGCGGAACTCCTGGTCGTCGACCTTCTCCTCCTTGGCCGAGTAGGCGATCGTCGCGACCATCTCTTCGCCCGTCAGGCGTTTGTTGATGGCCTCCTTCTGCGTGTCCGAAAGCCCGTTTTTCAGTTCCACGGTGACGGCGATGCTTTCCTGCAGCGTGTCCGCGACCTTCAGTGCCGCGACCATCAGATAACCCACCGATCCCAGCAGGAACAGCACGAGCGTGATGCTCACTGTCGATACGATATAGGAGTTGCGTACCTTTCGTTTTAAACGCTTGTCGTCTTTCATAACTTTACGCTTTTTTCTTGCGGAAACAATATACCAGTGCGGCAATCGCGCCCAGCAGGATCGCGAGCGATGCGGCGAGCGTCACGCCTTCGACGGTTGTCCAGCCCGGGGCGCGGAACCGCCATTCGACGGTGTGCGTTCCGGCGGGGAGCGTCATCGCCCGCAGGATGTAGTCGGCCCGGAAGTAGGGCGTCTCTTCGCCGTCGACATAGGCTGTCCAGCCGTGGTCGTAGAAAATCTCCGAGAAGACCGCCGCCGATTTTTCCGGTGCGGTGTATTCATATTTAAGGTAGTTCGGGCGATATTCCGTGAGTGCGATCGTGCGGGTGGAATCGGCGCCGGGAGCCGCCTGGGCAATTCCGGCAGTCAGCGTCTCGTCTTTGGCGGCGATTACCGCCGTGGTTTTGGTGTCGATGGTTTCCAGCGCATCGATTTCGGCCTGTGCCGTCGGGACGTATACGAGGCTGTCCACGAACCACGCCGCCCCGTTGGCTGTCGTACGGATGCGCGGTTCGGGCTGTCCCTCCTTGCCCTGAACGATCAGGTAGCGTGTGTTGAGCATGTCCAGCACGCCGTCGTCGACCCGGGAGAGGTAGCGGTCGATCAGGTCCTGGTAGCGGGCCAGTTTCGCACCGTGGTAACCGCCTACGGAACGGTGGAAATAGGAGGTCGTAGCGTCGTTGAAGGGGCTGACCGTGAGGTTCAGCACCCGGTAACCCGGGTCCGTGTCCTGCATGATCGCCTTGTCGGCCGCCGAGGCCGTCACCCGGTTGCGCTGCGTCGAAACGAAATTGTCCGACGAAAGGAACCGCAGGTCGACCGGCACGAGGTCCAGCAGCATCACGGCCCCGAGCAGGCCCGTCAGCATGTATTTGTTGATCTTTCGCAGGGCGAACAGCGCCACACCGCCTGCCGCCAGCAGGATCATCAGCAGCGAACGCCATGCGTCGGCCTGCATCATCGCCGCACGGTCGGCGGCCATAGCGTCGGCTGTCGCTTCCGCCCATTCCACGTCCATCCCGCGGTCGATGTACGACTGCATGTTGTTGCTCTCGAAGATGTGGCGGAACGTATCGGTCATCTCGGCGGCGCTCTGCGCACGCCCGAAGTCGAAGAACAGGCCTCCGGCGACGGCGAACAGCAGGCAGAGGCCCCCGGTGATTCCCGCGGACCACGCCAGTCCGCGCAGCAGCCGCTCGCGGGGGATTTCGCCTTTCCAGAGCCGCATCAGGGCGAACGCCCCCAGCAGCGGCACGGCCCATTGCACGACGACGAGCGTCATCGACACGGTGCGGAACTTGTTGTAACCGGGCAGGTATTTGAACGCAAATTCCGTGAATCCCATCAGGTTGCGGCCCCAGGCCAGCAGGATCATCAGCACGCATGCGGCGATGATCCACCATTTGTTGCGGCCCCGGGCCAGCGCGATGCCCAGCGCGGCGAGGAATATGGCGGCGGCTCCGAGGTAGGTCGGGCCGCCCGTGTAAGGCTGCGTGCCCCAGTATACGCCCAGTTGCTGCGCCGCGCCGCGCAGCCCGTAGTCGTTCAGTACGGCTGCGGTCTGTCCGTCGGCCGGGAAGGTCGTGCCCGATTCGCGGCCCATGAAGTCGGGAATCAGCAGGTTGAAGGTCTCGGCTTTGCCGTAGCTCCACGCCGTGGCATAGTCGAGGGCAAGGCCGCTCGTCGAGGTTTCGGCCGTCGCGGCCAGCTCCGAACCGCCGCGGATGGTCTCCTTCGAATGTTTGGCCGTGTACCACAGGGGCGAGAAGTTCGATCCTACGGCCAGGATGCCCGCCGCAGCCAGGGCTGCCGTACGCAGGGCGAAATTCTTCATCCGTTTTTCCCGGAAGGAGGCGATGCCTTCGCTGACCCAGAATGCGGCCATCGCCACGAGGAAATAGTAGGTGATCTGTGGGTGGTTGGCGCCGATTTCGAGCGACGCCGTGAGCGCCGTGAGTGCTGCGCCGCACCAGACGTTGCCCCGCAGGGTCATCCATGCGCCGCCCATCATCAGCGGGGCGTAAACCAGCGCCCACATCTTCGTGACGTGCCCCGCGCCGATGATCAGCAGGAAGTAGGTCGAAAGTCCGTAGGCCAGCGACGCGACAATGCCCACCCACGGGTTGACCCCGAAAATCAGCAGCATGAGCCACATGGCCGTCATGGCGAAAAACAGGAATCCGGCGGGCGTGTCGATGATTTTCACCACTTTGCCCACGGTGTTTTTCACCAACTGGGCCGGGTAGGCAACGTTGATCAGGTAGGCCGGCATTCCGCCGAACATGCCGCCCGTCCATTGCGGGTCCTCGCCCGTCGCGGCGCGCATGTCGCTGATGTCCTTGGCCATACCTTCGTATTGGATGACATCGTGCTGGGGCAGCACCTCGCCCCGGAACTGCGGGGCGAAATAGGCGGCGCTCACTACGAAGAAGATTGCGAGGGCTGCCGCGGCCGGCAGCAGTTTTGATCCTATAGTGTTCGAAAAATCCATTTCAGCGTATCTTAACCGATTGCCAAAGGTACGAAAAAACATTGACAGTCCGTGTCTTCATTGCGAAAAATGACTATCTTTGCGGATATGATTACACTCGATGACATCCGCAAACCCGTGACTGCGGAACTGGAGGCCTTCGACGAATTCGTAGACCGCCAGTTTACGGCCGAGGGGGAGCTGCTCTCCGATATGCTGCGTTACGCCCTTTCGGCGCGCGGCAAAGGCATCCGTCCCATGCTTGTCATGCTTTCGGCGGCGATGAACGCCCCGGTCAAAGGGGCCGCTACGGGCCGCAGGGCCTGTCTCGCGGCCATGCTGGTCGAAATGGTCCACGTTGCGTCGCTGATCCATGACGACGTGATCGACGAGGCCGACATGCGCCGCGGGAAACCGTCGGCCAACGCCCGCTGGCAGTCGCACAAAGCCGTAATCCTGGGCGATTATATCCTTGCCAAAAATATGAATATCGGTTTGCAGAGCGGACAGTTCGACCTGGTGACGCACGTCTGCGGGTCGATGGCCGCACTGTGCGAAGGCGAGGTCCTGCAGGACGAATGCGCCGCCAACAGCACGATGACCCGCCAGGCCTACCTCGACATTATTTATAAGAAGACTGCGAGCCTGCTGGGCGTCAGCGCGTCGGCCGGAGCCCTGGCCGTGAGCGCCACGCGCGACAAGGTGGCCACGATGCGCCGCTTCGGCGAAGCCGTGGGCATGGCTTTCCAGATCCAGGACGACATTCTCGACTACACCCCGACGGCCCACACCGGAAAACCCGCCAACAACGACCTGCGCGAAGGGAAAATCACCCTGCCGCTGCTTTCCGTGCTTGACCGCGCCTCGGAATCCCGCCGCAAGGAGCTGCTCGAACGGCTGGCCCGCTGCCACGAGAACGACGAGGATGTAGAATACCTGCGCTCCACGGTCGAGAACGAAGGCGGCCTTGCGTTCGCCGCCGAGGTGATGCAGGGCTACATCGCCCGCGCCGTGGAGATGCTCGCCGACTATCCGGATTCCGAATACCGCTCGGCGCTGGTCAACCTCTGCGCCTATATCGCCGAACGGGACCGATAACCCCTCCCTGAAAACTTATTAACCTAAACATTGATAAATTTTATGGAACAAAAGAAAAATTACACCTTGCCCATCGTCATGATGTTCTTGCTCTTTGCAATGATCTCCTTCGTGACGGGACTTTCGAATCCGCTGGGCGTCATCGTGAAGAATCAGTTTGCCGTGGCGAACTGGATGTCGCAGCTGGGCAACTTCGCCAACTTCATCGCCTATGCGGTGATGGGTATTCCGGCGGGTATGATGCTCAAGCGTATCGGCTATAAGAAGACGGCGCTGGCCGCCGTGGTCGTGGGCTTCGTCGGTGTGGGCATCCAGTATCTTTCGGGTGTTGCCGGCAGTTTCTCGGTCTACCTGATCGGCGCCTTCGTTTCGGGCTTCTCGATGTGTATGCTCAATACGGTGGTGAACCCGATGCTCAACACGCTCGGCGGCGGCGGCAAGAAGGGTAATCAGCTTATCCAGTTCGGCGGCTCGCTCAACTCGATTTCGGCGACTATCGTGCCGATCCTCGTAGGTTACCTGATGGGTAATGCAGCCAATGCGACGATCAGCGATGCGGCTCCCGCCCTGTTCATCGCCATGGGTATCTTCGCGGTCGTATTCTTCGTGCTGGCAGCGGTTCGCATTCCCGAACCCTTCGCGATCCAGAGCGCCAAGACCGAGAAGAAGGACAAGCACAGCGCCATGTCGTTCCGCCACTTCGTACTGGGTACGGTGGCTATCTTTATCTATGTAGGTGTCGAAGTGGGTATCCCCAACTTCATGAACCTGTTCCTGACTTCTACTCCCGACGCTGCGACGCCGGGTGTCGGAATGGCTGCGGCTGCGGCCGGTTCGCTCGTGGGTACTTACTGGTTCCTGATGATGTGCGGCCGTCTGATCGGCGGTGTCATCGGCGGTAAGGTGTCGAGTAAGGTTCAGTTGACGGTGGTTTCCGTCGTGGCCCTTGCCTTCGTATTGCTGGGTATCTTCGCTCCGATCGATACGATGGGCCGTATGCCGGTGTTCACCGGTACGGGCTTTGCCATGATCGAAGTTCCCATCGGCGTCATGTTCCTCACGCTGTGCGGCCTCTGCACGTCGGTGATGTGGGGCGGTATCTTCAACCTCGCGGTTGAGGGCCTCGGCAAATATACCTCCATGGGCTCGGGTATCTTTATGGTGATGGTTTGCGGCGGCGGTATCCTCCCGCTGATCCAGGGCTATGTTGCCGACATTTCCAACTACCTGTCGAGCTACTGGGTAATCATCGCCGGTCTGGCCTACATGCTCTTCTACGCACTCGTAGGTTCGAAGAACGTCAACAAGGACATTCCCGTAGAGGAGTAGTTCCGATTATACAGAGCTTTTTGCTCTTGTTCCCGTGTGGCGCGGATGGGTTTCCCATTCGCGCCACACTCCGTTTAATTAACCGCTTTCCTGAATCCGGAACCGGGGTATGTCGCTTTCCGTTCTTCAGGCGAAGAATATGTCCCGGCCGCGCCGAAGGGCAAATAAAAAAGGTCCTTCGGAAAGGACCTTTTTTATTGCAGGGCAGCAGTGCCCGTAAGAATCGAAAACTACTTGATACGCTCGTAATACTCGCGCGTGCGGGTATCTACGCGGATCTTGTCTCCCGTGTTGATGAACAGCGGCACGCGGATCGTGGCGCCGTCTTTTGCGGTCGCGGAGTTTACCGTGGCGGGTTTGAGCGAGTTGGTCGATGCCGTGTCGCCCTTGATGCCCGGTTCGGTGTAGATCACCTCCATGTCGACGATCGGGGGCAGCTCGGCCGAAAGGACGCTCTCCTTCTCGGTGTGGAACATCACCTCGACGATCTGGCCGTCGGTAATCAGATCGTAGTTGTTGATCAGGTTCTTGTCGATGTTGATCTCCTCGAAGGTCTCGGTGTGCATGAAGTGCGCACCCAGGTCGTCCTCGTAGGTGAACTGGTAGGGACGGCGCTCTACGCGTACCTGCTCGATTTTCTGGCCCACCGACGAGAAGGTGTTGTCCAGCACGCGGCCGTTTTCGAGGTTCTTGAGTTTCGAACGGACAAAAGCAGGACCTTTGCCCGGTTTGCAGTGCTGGAAATCGACTACGAGAAACGTCTTGCCGTCCATTTCGACGCACATGCCGATTTTGATATCAGCGGCTGTAATTGTCATAGGATTATAAGTTTACAATTATTATCTTTCACGGGCGCAAAGTTAATAAAAAAATCCCGGAAATCCTACACGCTCCTTTTCGGGACTGTGCGCAGGGCTGTCAGCCCGGATTTAAAGCTCGATCGGTTTGCACCGGAGGCCCATCTGGCGAATCTTCTCCAGCGTGCGGGGCAGGGCGTAACGCATGTTGCGGAAGGCCTTTTCGCTGTCGTGGAAAACCACGATAGCGCCCGGTGCGAGGTATTTCGTGACGTTCTTCAGGCACGTGCGGGGCGAGAGGCGGCGGTTGTAGTCGCGCGAAATGATGTCCCACATCACCAGTTTGTAGCGCTGCCCCAGGAACCGCGCCTGCGCCGGAGTGATGCGTGCGTAGGGCGGGCGGAAAAGTTCGCTGTGTATCAGGTCGTTGGCGAAATCCACGTCCTCCGTATAGCGTTCGAGGCTCATGCCCCATCCCTTCTGGTGCGAATAGGTGTGGTTCCCGACTTTGTGCCCGGCGTCGAGGATGCGCCGGTAGAGGTCGGGGTACATCTCGACGTTCTTGCCCAGTACGAAGAAGGTCGCTTTGGCATCGTACTTGTCCAGCGTCGAGAGAATCCACTCCGTGACACCCGGCGTAGGACCGTCGTCGAAGGTCAGGAACACGCCGTCTTCGTCGTCGATCTCCCAGATCAGGTCCGGCATCAGTCGTCGGATTATTTTTGGCGGTTTCAAACGCATAGCCCGCAAAAATAGTGAAATTCCGTGCCATTTGGAAAAAATATACGTATATTTGTAAAAAGACAACTCGAATCGACCGGCTATGAAAATGTTTTACCGTATTGCATTTGCGGCGCTTCTCGTCGCGACGATGGCAGGCTGTGATGCCTTCCACACCCTGACCAAACCGAAAAAAAGTGCACAGGGGAGACCTTATGAACTGATCGTAGTTTGTCCCCAGAAAGAGTGGACGGGCGAGGTCGGCGATACGCTGCGCGCAATCTTCACCGCTCCGGTTCCCTACCTGAACCAGGTAGAACCGCTGTTCGACGTGCTGCGCGTCCAGGAGCGGGGATTTTCGGGCATGGTTGCCGACCACCGCAATATCCTCAAGATCCTGGTCGATCCGGCAGTGAAAGAGAGCAATACCGCCGTGCAGTACGATGTGACGGCCGAGCCGCAGATCGTGATGACGGTGCAGAGCCCCGACGACAAGGCGCTGGTGGCCTACCTTTCGGAGAACCGCGAAAGCCTCGTCTATGCACTCGAACAGGCCGAGCGCAACCGCTCGCTGAAAGCTAACGCCGCTTACGGCAACCCCTCGATCGAGGCCAATATCCTCAAGACGTTCGGTGTCGAAATGAAGGTCCCGAAGGGATATACCCAGGCCAAACTGGAAGGCGACTTCCTCTGGGCGCGCAACGAATATCCTACCGCGAGCCAGGGATTTTTCATCTATTCCTACCCCTATGAAGGCAAGCAGGCGCTTACCGAAAAGGCCCTGATCGCTGCACGCAACAAGTTTGCGGCGCGGATTCCCGGTCCGTCGGACGGCTCGTATATGACCACTTCGGACGTGATCGAACCTGATTACCGCCTGTTCCGGCTCGAAGGACGCCTGTGGTGCGAACTGCGCGGCTTCTGGGACGTGCACGGCGACTTCATGGGCGGTCCGTTCGTCAGCTATACGACCGTCGATACGGCCACCAACCGCGTCTTCACGCTCGATTGCTACGTCTTCGCTCCCGATCTCAACAAGCCCCGCAAGCGCAATTACATGCGCGGCGTCGAGCATCTGCTCTATTCGGTGCAGTTCCCGAACCAGTAACACCCCGTCCCCGGCGCGGGTTCCGGGCCGCACGATGAGAAGAAACCGATGGATATGCAGCAAATACTGACATATACTTTTCTCGTAATCTACACGGTCACGATCCTCGGTATCGTTCTGGTTATCATCACCGACAACCGGAATCCGCTGAAGACCCTGCCGTGGATCATCGTGCTGGTGCTCGCCCCGGTCGTGGGGCTGATCTTCTACTTTTTCTTCGGCCAGAACCTCTCCAAGCAGCGCATCATCTCGCGCCGCACGCGCAAGCGCATCACCATGCAGCTCGAAGAGGCCCACGACGCCGAACAGCCCGACATTCCTGCCGAATACCGTCCGCTGGCCACGTTGCTCGCCTCTACGATTCACTCCGTGCCGCTCTACGGCAGCCGGATCACCCCCTACACCGACGGGGCGTCGAAGATGGAGGCGCTGCTGGCGGAGATAGCCCGCGCGAAACACCACGTCCATATCCAGTATTACATCTTCTGCGACGACCGGACGGGCTGCTGCCTGCGCGATGCGCTGGTTGCGAAGGCCCGGGAGGGGGTCATGGTGCGCATCCTCTACGACGACGTGGGATGCAGCGGTGTGAAAAAAGCGTTTTTCGAGGGTATGCGCCGCGAAGGTATCGAGGTGTTCTCCTTCCTGCACGTCAAATTCCCGCTTTTTACGAGTAAGGTCAACTACCGCAACCACCGCAAAATCGCCATTGTCGACGGGCGTGTGGGTTTCATCGGCGGTATGAATATCGCCGACCGCTATGTCCGGGGCACGGAGTGGGGATCGTGGCGCGACACCCATTTCCGGATCGAAGGCAACGGTGCGGCGGGATTGCAGGCGTCGTTCCTGAGCGACTGGTCGGCGACCACGAAACAGAATATCTATGCCGCGGCCTATTATCCTGCGGCGGAACGTTATACGAACGATATTTTGCAGATCGTGCCGAGCGGTCCGTTCGGTAAGTGGCGGGCTTTGCTGCAGGCCGACAGTTACGCCGTTTCGAACGCGCAGAAACGCATCTGGATTCAGACGCCCTATTATCTTCCGTCCGACGTGCTGAACTCCTCCTTACAGGTGGCGGCGCTGGCCGGCCTCGACGTTCGGCTGATGCTCCCGGCGCGCTCCGACTCGAAGGTCGTCGACCTGGCGTCGCATTCTTACCTCGACGACATGATGAAAGCAGGGGTGAAAATACTCTTCTACGAACCCGGTTTCCTGCACTCCAAACTGCTGATTATCGACGACGGGCTGACTGTCATCGGCTCGGCGAACATGGATTTCCGCAGTTTCGAACACAATTTCGAGGTCAATGCCTTCGTCTACGACACGGAATTTACGGCCCGCATGGCTGCGGTCTTCGAAGACGACGCCGCGCGCTGCCACGCGCTGCTGCCCGGCGAATGGTTCAACCGCTCCCGCAAACGCCGCCTGGCGGAGTCGTTCATGCGGGTGTTTTCCCCGCTGCTGTAAGTGTTGCGGTTTTTTCCGCTCGGCAGGTAATTGTTTTTAATTGCCGAAAAGCAAATTTCGCGTCCTGATGCAGGGCGGCGGGACAAAGTAGTGCGGACGCACCTGTGAGAATCGGAAACTAAATCTCCACGATGCCGTTCCGGATGGCATAAACTACCAGCGAAGCGGTATTCTTGCAGCCGGTTTTTTCGAGGATGTTGGCGCGGTGCTTGTCGACCGTGCGCTTCGAGATGAAGAGTTCGTCGGCGATCTCCTGGTTCGACAATCCCCGGCAGACGGCCACCAGGATTTCGCGTTCGCGCGACGAAAGCTGTTCGTCCGCGGCGTCTTCGCGCGTACGCATGCGCCCTGTGAGCGACGACAGCAACTGGGGCGAAAAATAACTGCCGCCCGCCATCACCGTGTCGATGGCTTCGATCACGTCGCCGATATCGGAGTCTTTCAGCAGGAAGCCCCGGGCCCCGGCCTCGACCATCCGCGAATAGTAACTCTCTTCGCCGAACATCGAAAGCGTGATGATCTTCAGGTCGGGACGCTGCGCCAGCGCCCGTTCGGTCGTCTGCGCCCCGTCGAGCCCCGGCATGGCGAAATCCATGAACACGATGTCGGCGTCGGCGCCGTCGAGCATAGCCAGGAACTCCTCGCCGCTGGCCGCTTCGCCGACGACGCGGCACTCCGTGCAGCGTTCGAGCAGCCCCCGCAGTCCGTTGCGGAAGAGCGAATGGTCGTCGACCAGGATGATTTTATGCGGTTCCATTACCTGCGGCGGCGTTTACGGTTTCGGTTCAGCGGCGCAGGCTCCTGCTGCGTATTGACGCGGATGGCCGCACGCATGCCCCTGCCCTTGGCGGATGCAATGTCGAATGTGCCGCCCAGCGAGTTGATGCGCGACGCGATGTTCGAGAGGCCCATGCCGCAGTCCATCATCGCCTGCGGATTGAATCCGCGGCCGTTGTCGGTATAGTCGAGCGCCAGTTCCGAGCCGTTCTGCGACAGCGAGAGGTTGACCTCCGAGCAGGCGGCGTGCTTGAGCGAGTTGTTGATCAGTTCGCAGATCACGCGGTAGAGGATCACCTCGATGTCGGTGTCGTAACGTTCCGAGCGGAGGTTGGTCGTGAAGCGAATCTTTACGTCGTGCATCGCGGCGCTCTTGTCGATGAAGTTCTGCACGCCCCGCGCCAGCCCGAAGTCGTTGAGCACGTGCGGCGAAAGGTTGTTCGAAATCTCGCGCAGCGAGCGGATCGCCTCGTCGATCACGTAGGTCGTATTGTCGATGATCTCGCGCTGTTCGGCGTCGTGTTCCTCGCGCGAAAGGGCCGTGAGCGACATTTTGGCCGACGAGAGCAGCGGCCCGAGGCCGTCGTGCAGCTCCTTGGAGAATCGCGAACGGGCCTTCTCCTCGGTGCGGAGCACGGCCGTGAGGATGCGTTTGTTGAGCAGCGACCGCTGGCGGTTGAGGCGGTTGATGTATTTGAAGAGCTTGTGGGCGTACATCACGCCGATCGAGAGGCAGACCGAAACCACGATGCCCAGATAACCGAACCACCAGCGGGGCTCGACCTGGAAACCGGAGACGGCCAGCAACTGCACGAGACGTTCGACCGACAGCAGCGAGAAGCCCACGATGAAGAGAATCCACACCGAGTTGTACTTGGTGGTGCGCACCAGCCGCAGCGCATAGACCGTAGCGAGGGACTGAATGGCGATGGAGATGACGAGCAGGACCTTGATCAGCATAGGCGTCGGGGTATGTAAAGATTATCTTTTTACAAATATACTACTATTTCAGCACATTGCCAAGATTTTTCAGTTGCCGGTAATCCGTCAGGTCTACCTGCACGGGAACCACCGCCACGTATTTGTTGGCCAACGCCCATTCGTCGGTGTCGGTGGCTTCGGGTTCGGCATTGACGAATGCGCCCGTGAGCCAGAAATACTCCCGGCCCCGGGGGTCTTCGTGGCGGTAGAACTCCTCGCGCCAGAAGCCGCGGTTCTGGCGGCAGAGTTTTATACCCCGGATCTCTTCGGGCCGCCCGACGGGCACGTTCACGTTCAGGCACAGCGGCAGTTCGAGTTCCGGAGCGGCGAGAATGTCTCCTACGATCCGCTTGCCGAAAAGCACCGCGGCGTCGAAATCAGCGTCGGCCTCGTGGTCGTCGAGCGACAGACCGACGGCCGGGCAACTGTAAAAACTGCCCTCCATGGCCGCGCCCATCGTCCCCGAGTAGAGCACGTTGACGGCCGAGTTGGAACCGTGGTTGATGCCCGAGATCACCATGTCGACGCGTTCGTCGCGCAGCAGGTAGTCGAAGGCCATCTTCACGCAGTCGACCGGGGTTCCCGAGAAAGCATAAACCTCGAGTCCCTCCTCCTCGCGGATGCGGCGCAGGTAAAGGGGGTTGTACATCGTGATGGCCTGGCTCATGCCGCTCTGCGTCGTTTCGGGAGCCACGACCACCACCCGGCCGAAGGCCCGGGCGACCTCGATGGCTGCCGCTATGCCTTTCGAATCGTATCCGTCGTCGTTGGTTACAAGTATCAGTTTTTCGTTCATATTTTTTCGCTTGTTTTCCGGCCGGAACCGTGTAATCCGGACGCAGCCCGGCCGTTTCGTTTGCCGGGGCGCGGCCTGTCCGGGCCGGTGTTATTTTGACAAAGATAGTGATAAATTGCGCTTTTTTCATGCAATACTTGCGCCGTTCCGAAATTTCTTCCTATATTTGCAGTCCCTTTCAGGGCGTATATCAACCTCTTTCATTGGGCACTACGCAGATGCGGGACGGACGAAGGCGGCGGATGCAGGTGCAGACGGACGGCCGAGACGGACCACGCGGGATTACGGGCAAAGGCCCCGTATGGTAAGCACGGTGCAGCGGGAATGTCGAATGCGAAATAAAAAAAATTGTTGCAACAATGAACAAAGACGCAATCATCAAGCTCGTTAACGAGCAGATGTGGGCCAAGACGGACGCCGACGTTCCGTCGTTCAAGGCAGGTGACACGATCACCGTTTCCTACAAGATCATCGAGGGAAACAAAGAGCGCGTGCAGAGCTTCCGCGGTGTGGTTATCCAGATCAAGGGCTCGGGCAAGACCAAGATGTTCACGATCCGTAAGATTTCGAACGGCGTGGGCGTGGAGCGTATCTTCCCCCTCTACTCGCCTCACATCGACAAGATCGAGGTGAACAAGATCGGTGTCGTACGCCGTGCACGTATCTACTACCTGCGCGACCTGACCGGTAAGAAAGCCCGCATCAAGGAGAAGCGCATGACCCGTACGGAGAAAAAATAATCCGTCGCAGTCAGAACGAAAAAACAGGATGTCGCTTGCGGCATCCTGTTTTTTTGTGTCCGAAAAGGAGCAGAACCGCCCGCCGGTCAGTGACGCTGAAAGGGATAGAATGGCGGACGGACTCTGCCCCGAATGTTATCGGTCGATGCTGCCGATTTTTTTCAGTGCGTCGTATTCGGCCTGTAAACGGGCCGCAGCCGCGGCGTTGCAACGCTCTGCCGGCCCGCTGAGGGCGGCGACATCTTCCGGCGTGAATCCATGCCGGGCAATGGTTTCGGCATCCAGCCGGAACGGTGTGTCGGTCCGCAGGCATTTTTCGCAATAGGGGGCCATAAACTCCGCGGCAAGCTCCGTAAGCGTTCCGACGGTCGCATCTTCGCACGAAAGCAGTTCTATTCTGGCGGGGCTGTCCTCCTCTTCCTGCACTCCCATTCCGACGAAATAGATGCAGAACTCGTCCTGCGGATCGAATTCTCCCGCTTTGGCCAGAAATTCCGGCAGGGAGAACCGGTAACGCCCGGAGTCTTCGTAGGTCTCCGATTTCCGGCGGTAATCGTAAGCGCAGAACAGGTAAAAATCATCCTTCGGCAGCCCCGCGAGAAACGCATAGAAGGGGTGGGCCTGCGCGCGCAGTTCGGCAAACAGGGTTTCAAGATAGGGGGCGCTGATAAATCGGGAATCGCACATACAATATATTATTGATTATATTTTGAATAAAACATTGTTTAATAATAAATGTTTTATTGTATAACGAAAGGGGGTAGGTACAAAAAAAGAGGGCGCATTAGCAGCCCTTCCCGAAGGTCTTGGAAAACCCTAAATCAGAAGCTGTCCTGCGCCCTTGTAAGCCCTGTCCGCAGAACGGGCAGGACATAACAAGGACTGACAACTATTATACCTGATTAAACATCCTCCGGAGAGGTTTCCAAGTTTTCGAGAAGTATAAGGTAGTTGTTTACCTATTATCGCGACTTAATCAAGTCGTGTTATGTCGCAACAAAGTTAGCATAATTTCTGCATTTGAGAGTTTACTAATACAAATATAAGTATTATTTCTTTATGTTAATACATGTATTAGCGCAAATTTTTGATTTCACTTTTTCATTTGTATCAATGAAAAGGCAGAAACAACGGCGTGATGAGGAATTACTTCAAAAAATCGTATTGCGGGTAAAGGAACTCCGCAGTATTCACGGTCATACCCAAGAGAAATTGGTCGGAGGTACAGGGTTGAATATTCCTAATCTCGAAACAGGCGAGAATTTTCCGAATATAACAACGATCTCTATCATCTGCAAATTCTATAATATTACCCTCGATGAATTCTTCGCACCGCTGAACTATCCGCCGAAGGAATAACCCGTTCGAATAACTTTCAGCCATAAAAAAAGGTCCTTCGGAAAGGACCTTTTTTCGTTATCTATTCGACCCGGGTGGGCGGCGGCCCCTGGTAGGAGCGTTTCATGCCGCCGAAGTCGAGCACGATCTTCTGGAGCACCGTGCCGGCGTCGCCGCACAGGATTTTCAGCGTGTGCCTGCCGGGCTTGCCGATGTGCAGCGTCGTTTTGTTCACCCGGCAGTTCCGCAGGACGCTTTCGTACCAGATTTGCGCATACTCGATCGACGAGGTCGAGGGGTTCATCACCGGGCCTTCGTCGATCGAGACGCCGTACTGGGTTTCGAGGTTGGTCGCCTCGTGTCCGGCATATCCCCGGTCGGCGCTGATCACGAAGGTCGGCAGCACGTAGGTGTAAACGTCGACCGAGCCCTGCTCGAAGGTGTAGAAGTCGTATTCCACGCCGGGGACATCCCGCCGCCGGGTATTTTGTTTCGCGGCCGCCGGGTCGCCCAACTGGATCGCCGCATTCTCGACACCGAGGTTGGGGACGGGACGGATGCGGATCGCGTCGTTTTCGTGCTTGCGGTGGAAATTCGCCGCCGGGATCGAAATATACCCGTTGTGCTGGATATAGAGGTCTTCCACCTCCTCGCGGGAGGGCGAAGCGGGGTTGAAGACCGAAACCAGTACCTGCTCCTCGCCGCCGGCGCCGCGGAACGTTACGCTTCCCAGGACCTTTTCTCCGGCAGGAACCTGCTCCCAGTCGACCGAGACTTCGATCCGTTCTTCGGTGCGGGCCGTCCCTGCGCTCCGGCTCAGCACGATCCAGTCGTCGCTTGCCGAGGCGTTCCACGACAGCGGTTCGGCCCCTTTGTTATAAACGTCCACAAAGTACGACTGCCTCAGGAACGTGTTGAACGCCGGCAATGCGTGGAAACTCCGCATGCCCTTCGTCACGTCCTCGCCTTCGACCGTGATCCCCAGTTCGGCCTGCCCGGCGAGCGAAGCGCTCCGCAATTCGGGCAACTGGAAATAGGAGGCGGCGAAACCCTGGTTCATCGTCATCACATGGTCCCACTTGCCGCCGAGCAGGGCGTTGTAACCTGCCGTGATTACCCGCAGGCTGTCGTGGCACATACGGCTCTCGACGGCCAGTGATTCCGTCGCGGCACGCTGCTGCGTCGCATACAGACGGTTCTGCTGCCCGCTGAGCACCATCCGGTTGAGCAGTTCGCACGCCTTCACGGGGTAGTAGAGCACCTGGTAGAAGCACGCCTTGTTCGCTTCGGGCATCCGGTCCATCAGCGTGCTGACCTGTCCGGCGATTTGTGTGTAGGCTTTCAGCCTCCGGTCGCCTTCGCGGTAATTGGCGAAGGAGAAGTCCGTGTCCGTGTTCCGCTCCTTGCCGTATTTGTCCGTAGCCCATTGGTAGCCCCAGCCCATGAATTCGGGTTTGCGGACGAATGCGAGGTGGTAGAACGTGTCGGCGATTTTCTGGAATTCGTCGAAATATTCCCGGCCCAGCAGGCCGCTCATCCACTCTGCGCGGTAGGTCGCGGCGCGCCGGAAATCGAACGAATCGATGTCATAAGCCATCGCCAGGAAGAAATCCACCGCAAATTCGCAGGATTTGATGTCGCCCGCATTCAGCAGCCATACACGGTCGGCCGTCGAATCGTAGGCTTTGCGCAGTTCTTCGTACATCAGTGTCGGCGAGGTGGTGTTCATCCACAGGTAGTCGTGGGGCCGGCCCAGGTAGGAAGCGTGGTAGTAGACGCCCGAACGCCCGGAGCGCAGCTGTTCCTCGGGACTGCTCAGCCGTTTCATGTAGCCGTAGTTGTCGTCGGGCCAGATGATCGTCACGTCGTCGGGGAGCTGCAATCCCCGGTTGTAAACGTCGAGAACCTCCTTGTAGGGCGTGAACACCTGCGGAATCTCTTCCGCAGGTTTGCCCAGCACGTCGGCCAGAATCTGCCGCTGCGCCAGCAGGGCTTCCTGCATGGTGGCTTTCCGCGCGTCGAGGTCCTCGCTGCCGGCCATCGCCCGGTCGTGCAGCCCCCGCAAGGCCAGCGTGTAGACGTTTTCATA
This sequence comes from Alistipes montrealensis, assembly GCF_018362775.1. Lineage (GTDB taxonomy): Bacteria > Bacteroidota > Bacteroidia > Bacteroidales > Rikenellaceae > Alistipes > Alistipes montrealensis. The sequence continues at coordinate 167,174 of NZ_JAGYXY010000002.1, read as the reverse complement.
GGGAGCCGATGTCTCGACACGCTCTTTCAGCGCCCGGTCCACCCCCGCCTTGTTGTTGACATAGTCCCATTCGCCCCTGGTTTTCGAATCCCATTCGCTGGCGGTGTTCAGCCCCAGCGGTTCGCAGTGCGACGAGCCGATCGCAATGGCATAGCGGTCGGCAATCGCCCGGTTCTCGGGAATCTTGTAAAATGCCGTCGTCGCGTCGTGCATCGCCGGGGCGAGGTAGTTGGCTTGCAGGCGGAGCAGCAGTTCGCACACCTTCTCATAGGTCTTCGGGCCGATGTTGCCCAACTCCTTTTCGAAGTTCTCCTTCGCCCAGCGGTAAAGCCCCCAGTCCTCGTCGTTGATGAAGATGCCGCGGTATTTTACCGAAGGGGCCGCCGACGTGTAATCCGCGACGCGCAGCGTCAGCCGTTCCCGGTGCTCCACCGGAGCGTCTGCCCACCAGTACCAGGGACTCACGCCGATGGCACGCGATACCGAGAGCAGTCCGTAGGCCGTGCCGCGGCGGTCGCTGCCCGCAATGACCAGTGCTTTGCGCAGTCCGTGGCCCGGACGGTCGACCAGCCGGAGCGTGTAGCGCTCCCAGCCGCCCTCGATGGCCGAAACGTCGAGTTTCTTCGCGGCGGCCAGTTCGTCGATCCAGCGGCTTTGGCCGACCGTTCCGACGATTACCGCATAGCGGGTCCCGGCGGGGAGTTCCTGTCCGGCGACGACCGGTATTTTACGGCCCGTTACACGGGCAACGTCCGCGGCGAAAAGTCCCGCGGCGGTTCCCACGACTGCGGCGTCCGCCGCATCGTAACAGACGGGGGAGCCGGAATCAGCAGTGACTAATTCGAAGTCGGTGCGGCCCGAAGCCCGTTCGGCCAGCGTTACCTGCGCTCGCAGCGCACCGGCCTGCAGGCACAGAAAAGTTAAGCATAATATACTTTTTCGCATCATTGTCTATTGTTTCCGAAAGTGAAAGAAAGGGCCCAAAGAAGCATTCTTTGGGCCTTTTCGTTTGCAGTGCGCCGGAAATCGGGCGGACCGACCGTTCGGCGCGGGGAATTATTCCGTGATCTTGGTTTGGAGACCGAGGTAGAACTCGTTGATCTGAATCGTGCTGCCCGGGTCAATGCCGCCGTTGTTCTTACCGCGCGCGCAGTAGAAGCCCAGGAACGGCGCTGTCGTGCTGACATCGTTCTGGCCGATGAAACGCAGGTAACGGTAGTTGTTCTCCGGGATCGCGATATTGTCCGTCAGCAGGTTCTCGTATACGTTCGGATCGGGCGTCAGCGCGATGTACTCGGCGAGAGTCTCGAAGTTCGTGCCGTCGTTGCTGCCCTCGATGCGGTTGAATCCCCACCAGCGGACAAGGATGTTCTTGTTGTTACTCGATTCCGGACGATGGCGGATCCGCAGGTAGTTGACTTTTTCCGGATTGTCGCCGCGGTCGACCTGGAACCAGATATCGGCTTCGGGGGTCCCGGAAAGGTTGGGACCGTTGTTGTACGATTTGCCTGGACGCACCAGTGACAACGTCGTATTCTCGTTGCCGTCGATGGCTGCGGTTGCGCTGCTTCCGATACTTGCGTCCTTACAAATGTCGTGTGAGAAGGTCATCGTCCAACCGCTGCGGTCGCAGTCTTCGGTGATGATCTTCACGACCCGGACGGTCATGGAGGCCGTCAGTTCCGGACCTGCATCGGCGTGACGTTTGGGTACGGCGGTGATGACCGTCTTGCCGATCTTGAGGGCGTGGAGCATGCCGTTTTGGTCGATCGAGGCGACTGTCGGATCGGATGAGGAGAAGATAACGCCCTCGTTCTGGTTCACGGGCAGGGTCGAAAGCAGGGACGCGAGGTCCAAAGCGTTTCCTCCGAGTTCCATCTCTTTTTCGCCGGCCGTAAATACCAGCGACTCGATGTCGACCGGAATCTGGTCAACGACCGTCACCGTAAAGTAGGTTTCGATGCCGCCCACATAGATCGAGATCATGCTGATACCGGCCTTCTGTGCTGTTACGATGCCCTTCGGGCTGACCGTCGCCACTTCGACGTTCGATGAATAGAAGAGTTCCGCCAGGTCGGTGGCGTTTACGGGCAGCACCTTTACTTTCAGCGAAACATCCATTGTTTTGCCGACTTCCATGACCAGGCCGCCGCTCAACTCCTCGTCGAGCGTGACGCTTTCTACGGGGACCTCCATCGTTCCCGGTTCGGGTACATTGTCCTCACAGCCGACGCCCAGCAGGGCTGCCGCGGCAAACAGACAAATACTTATCTTTTTCATAATTGAAATGTAGTTTTTTCGGTTAAAGATTCCTGACTCCGGCGACCGTGTCTCCGGCCGCCGGAGCCGGAAAGTTTATTCCCCCGTGTTTTCTTTTTCGCGGCCGAAGTAAAGCTCATTGATCTGGGCTGTATTTCCGGTCGGGTTGAAGCAGTTCTTGTCGCTGACGAATTTCAGGTAGCGGTATTCCGACATGGGAATCCGGATGTTGCTCGTTTCCTGGTTCGCCAATACGGCCGACTGGCTCTCGAAATTGACATCGGCGGCAATCGGCGTAAAGTTTTCGCCGTCGTTGCTGCCCAGAATCTCGACGAACTTCAGCCAGCGGGTTCCGAAATCGGGCTGAGTCGTGGAGATGTGCCGGATGCGGAAACAGTTCACCTTGCGGGCGCTCTGCATGTCGACCACAAACCAGATCTGGATGTCGGGCTGCGACCTCAGATCCACGCCTCCGGACATCTTGCCGGGACGGGTCTGGCCGAAATTCGACTTCCCGTTCGCGTCACCGTCGAAAGCGGCTGTTTTGCTGTTATTCGTGGGTGTCGTGGGCAATTTATGCGAAGTCGCGCTGATTTCCCATCCCGTGCGGTCGTAATCGCCGCAGACGATGACCTTCATTTCTCCCTTCACGGCGGCGTGGTTCCGGGCCGATGCCGTGATGGTTGCTTCACCGACTTTCAGACACGTAACCTTACCGTTTTCATCGACCGTCGCTACCGATGTGTCGGAGGATGCGAAGACTACGCCTTCGGTGTGATCTGCGGGCAGGATCGTCATCAGCGGCGCCAGGTTCAGTTCCGAACCGGATTCCTTGAACTCGACCTCTTCGCTCGCGTTTGTGAACGCAATCGAAGTAATGACTACGGTCTCTTTCTCCACATTGAGTTCGAACGACGCCTTGACTCCGTCGACCTCGACGGTGATGGTCGTTTTTCCTTCCGAGAGCGCCTTGATTTCGCCCGTATCGCTGACGGTGGCAACCTCCGGTTTCGACGAATCGTAACTTTCCGCCTTGTTGGTGGCATTTTCGGGTGCGATCGTCGCTTTGCCTGCGATATTGAGTACTTCACCGATGATCATCGTGACGCCCTTGGTCAGTTCTTCGGGCAGGGTGACCGTTTCTACGGCGACTTTCTCGACCGTCAGGCCGAAGCGGGCCGACTTGCCGTCGACGGTGACCGTAATGGTCGTTTCGCCGACTGCAATTGCCGTTACGATGCCTTCGTCGCTGACCGATGCGATCATCGGAACCGACGATTCGTAGCTCTCTTCCGTGTTCGTGGCATTGCCCGGCGTGATCGTGACCTTGCCGGCAATGTCGAGTTTTTCACCGACCTTCAGCGTTACGCCGTCGGTCAGTTCGTCGGGAAGCGTAATCGTCTCGACGGGAATCTTCTTCGCTTCGACCTTCACCTCGAAATGCGAGTGTTTGCCGCCCACACTGATGGTAATCATCGCCAAACCGGGGTCGACGGCCTTCACGACGCCCGATTCGTCGACCGTGACGATCTTCGTGTCGGACGACTCGTAGGATTCGGTCTTGTCGGTGGCATCTTCGGGAAGCACGGTCACTTTGCCGGCGATGTTCATCGTTTGGCCGACCTCCATCGAGACGCCGCCGCTCAGCGACGCATCCAGGGCAATCGCCGAGACGGGAATCACCTTGTCCGCGTCGGAACTGTCCTCGCAGCCTGCACCCAACAATGTGGCCGCTGCGAACAGGAATATACTGATTTTTTTCATTGTCATAAGTTTTTCGGTTTACATGGGTCTACCAGCCGGGGTTCTGCACGAGCAGGTCGCTGCGCTTCATCTCGTCCAGCGGAATGGGGTAGAGGTAGTTTTTGTTCTTGAAGACGCGGGTCTGCATCTTCGTGCGGGTGTAGTAGGCGGGCTGGGGCTGATCGACGTTCATGCCGGTGAAATCACCGCCCTGACCGCCTTCGCCGGGGGCCTTGTCGGCGATCATCCAGCGGCGCACGTCGAAGTAACGCTGTCCTTCGGTGGCCAGTTCGATGCGGCTTTCGCGGCGGATGGCCTCGCGCTGCAACGTCTGGTTACCCTTGATGGCGGGATTGAGTACGTCCAGGTCTTCCACTCCGGCGCGCCGGCGCACCAGGTTGACGTATTTAAGCACGTCGTCGTTGCCCGGATCCACCTCGTTGAGCATTTCGGCATAGAGCAGGTAGAACTCCGCCAGGCGGAAGATAATTACCGGACGGTACTTCGAGGTTACAGCGCCCGAGATGTTCCCGCCGTAGACGGTGCGGTTCATACGCTTGTAGAGCATATAACCCGTCAGCGGGGCGCCGTCGGCCACCGAGTTGTCGTCTTTGCCGCCCCGGTAGAACTGGATTTCCTGATTGCTCATGTGCCACTTCATGCCCGAGAAGGTGACGGTGTTGTAGAAACGGGGCTCGCGGTCGATGTACATTTTCGACACCGTAACGCCGTTGTACGTCCCCATCTCGGTTTCGTTACCGGGGTAGAGCTCCGATTTGTCCAGGAACGAGGTAGCCTTGATGGGTTTGCCGTCCTTCATGTAGAAGTCGTCGACAAGCTCCTGCAAAACGTGTAAACCGCCCTGTCCCTGGGGCTGCGAACGCGGAGTTGCGAAGGTGTCGAAGGCCTGGTCGCCCAGTTTACCCCACGAGTTGGTCGACGTGGCCCAGATAATCTCCGTGTTATACTCCTGGAAGAGTTTGTAGAGGTCGTCGGCCGGATTGCCCGTGTTGAGGAGTGCATAGCGGTTGCCCTGCTCGGCATAGTCGAGCAGATCGCGCAGGCGGTCCACCGCCGTCTGCAATTTCGATTCGTCCCGGTCGGGGAAGAGCCGCTTGCCGTCCTTGTTGGTCAGCGCCACGGCCTCGGGCCAGCCGCCGTTGAAGAGCGGGCTGGCCGCATAAACCCACAGCTTCGCACGCAGCGCCAGCGCGGCGCCCTTGGTAGGCACGGCGCGCAGGTTCTCCGTGTTATGGTAAGGCTCCTGCGCCATCTCCTCCATGCACTCTTTCAACTCCCGGTCGATGAATTGGATCACTTCGTCCAGCGAGTTGCGCGGAAGGTCGAGATCGTCTCCCAGCTCCATCGAATGGTCGACGATGGGAACCGGTCCGTAGAGCTCCATCAGGTAGTAATGGTAAGCCGCACGCATGAAGCGGACGTTGGCCTTGTAGAGCTTGATTTCGTCTTCGGTCAGACGGGCGGCGTCGGGACCGCCTTCGTCCACGATGGCATGTGCCCGCTCCAGGAAGATATTGGCCTGGCGGATACTCTCATACAGTGTGTTCCAGCGCTGCGAGTTGCCGTTGGCCGAGTTCCATTCGGTGTACTTGCCCGCATTGTTGGCCAGTCGCGTATAGATTTCGTCGGCATACGCGGTCCAGGGGTTGCCCATCGGGCTGCTCGTAACCCATACGGCCGAATAATCCGGACGGTTGTTGAAGACCTGCGAATACCATTTTTTGGTACGGTCGACATTGCTGAATACCTGCGAAATGTCGGAGATGCCGCCGGCCAGCTCGTCGGATACGTCGAGGAAGCTGCACGACCAGACCGTGCAGGCCAGCAGTCCGATGGAAAGTATTTTTACAAATTTCTGTTTCATAGTTCGTTCTCCTTGATTAGAAGTTCACTTCGATTCCCAGCGTAAAGGTGCGCGACATGGGATAACTCATACCCTGGTTGCGGTTGCCCTGTTCGGGGTCCCAATACTTGATGTCGTCCCAGACGCAGAGGTTGTTGCCCAGCATGTAGACGCGCACGGCGTCGAGCCGGAGTTTGCGGAGGAAGGTCTTGGGCAGGTTGTAGCCTATTTCGAGGTTCTTGAAGCGCAGGAAGTTGCCGCTCCGGAGCCACCACGTACTGGGTTCCTTGTTGACGTTGTGGCTGTAATGGCTGTGCAGACGGGGCATCGTAACGTCCTGGCGCGGATTGTCGGCCGTCCAGCGGTCGAGGAACAGCGTGCGGTAGTTCGACTTGTCCTCATACCAGTTGAAAGGCCAGAAGTGGTTGTTGCCCGAGGCCAGCAGCACCGACGAGTTGCCCGTGCCCTGGAAGAAGGCGCTCACGTAGAAGCCTTTGTACTCGACGTTGAGGCCGAAACCGTAGTTGATTTCGGGGTTGTAGGGATGTCCCACGCCGCGCTTCTTGTCGTTGCTGTCGATCACGCCGTCGTGGTTCAGGTCGGCGTACTTGATGTCGCCCGGGCCGAGGGTTCCCTGCAATGCGTTGCGCGGAAGACCCGGACGCAGTTCGTAGGAATAGGTCCCGTTGGGGTTCTGCGTGCGGATGAAGTCGTCTTCGGTGTAGAGACGCTCGGCAATGTAGAGCGTGTTCTCGTTCACGCGCGTGCCGGTGATCCGCTGGTAGTCGTAGAGCTGTTTCAGTTCGTCGTACTCGACGATCTTGTTGCGGGCGAAAGTGAATGTACCGCGGGCGCTGACGCGGACTTTGCCGAAGTCGTGGCGGGCGTTCAGGCTGGCGTCGACGCCCCAGTTGTCCACGATGCCGTAGTTCTGCCACGGTTTGGCGTGGAAGCCGGCGACGCCGGGGATCGTGTTGCGTTCGAGCAGGATGCTTTTGCGGCGGTTGTTGAAGTAGTCGGCCGTCAGTTCGATCTGGTTGTCGAAGAAGCCCAGGTCGACGCCGACGTTACGTTTGGTTTCGATCTCCCAATGGATGTCGTTGTTTATAAAACGCAGGTCGTAGATACCGGCGCCCATGCCGTTCGAGGCCGAGGTTCCGATGCCCTGGTTGAAGGTGTGGCCCTCGGTGTTGAACGTTGCGCGGTAAAGGAAGCGGTCGGTTCCCGTGTCGTCATTACCCGTGCGGCCCATCGAGAGGCGGATTTTCGCGTTGTTCATCACCTTTTTCAGTCCTTCGGGATAGAATTTCTCGTTGGAGACGAAATAGCTCAGACCGACTGCCGGGAAGAATCCGAAACGGTTTTTCTTGGCGAAAGTCTCGCTGCCGGTGTAGCCGAAACTACCTTCGATGAAGTAGCGGTTGTCGTACGAATAGGTCACGCGGCCCACGATGCTCTGTTTGCGGTAGGGAAGCACCGGATCGTTCTTCTGCTGCTCTTTCTGCATGTAGAGAATCATGGCGCTGACGTTGTGGACGTAGTTGAAGACACGCTGGTAATTGATGGCGCCTTCGATATAGATTTTACGCAGGTAGCTCGTCGAGGTGAATTTGGGGTCCACGATTTCGGGCGATCCCGACGCAGTCGTGGTGAAGACCAGGTTACCGTCGGCATCGCGGCCGCTGGCGTGGTAGAGACTCGGCCAATAGTCGCGCAGCGTCTGCGAACTGCCGTCGTAGTCGAAGCTGACGCTTCCGCGGGCACTCAGGCCCGGGGTGATGAATTTCAGGTCCTGCTCCAGTTTGATGTTCGACTGGATCTTGACGCCCCACTCCTGGCGGTAGCCCTGGTTGTAGAGCATGTTGTAGGGGTTGCGGTTGTTCGAATCGGCCTGTTTCTCGTAGGAGGCCAGTGTGCCGTCGCTGTAAATGGCCGGAAAGAGGTACGACGGCGTGTGGAGCATGAAACTGAAGATGTCGTCGGCCGAACGGTTGGCCGTGCGGCGGTGTACGTACTGTCCCGAGAGGTCGACGCCCAGGCGCGTGGTCTTGCTCACTTTCAGGTCGATGTTGCTGCGCAGATTGTAACGCTCGAAGCCGAAGTTGCTGTCATACTTGCCGTTGGGGTTCTCCTTAAAGACGCCGTCCGACTGGAAATAAGCCATCGAGACGAAATATTTGGCGTTCTCGGCGCCGCCGCGGAAATTGAGCGTGTAGCGCTGGCTGTGCACCGCTTTCTTGACCAGTTCGTCGATCCACTGCGTATTCGGGTAAAGGTCGTTGTCCGCGCGGTCGCGGTAGAGTTGGATTTGCGCAGAACTGAAACTGGGGGTGAGTCCGTCGTTGAACCGGGCTTCGTTGGCCAGTTCGAGGTAGTCCCACGAGTCGACGAACTCGGGAAGGCGCTGCGGCGAGGCGACCGACTGCTCGATGCGGAACGAGATTTTCGGTTTGGAGATCGTACCGCGCTTGGTGGTTACGAGAATGACGCCGTTGGCGCCCTCGGCGCCGTAGACGGCTGTCGCGGCGGCATCCTTGAGGATGCTGAAGGTCTCGATCTCGTCGGCCTCGATGTTGTTGATATCACGGGGGATTCCGTCGACGAGCACCAGCGGGTTGGTTCCGCCCTTGAAGGTGCTGATACCGCGGATCCAGAATTCGGCGTCGTCACGTCCCGGTTCGGCGCTGCGCTGGATGCTGATCAGGCCGGCGAGCTGTCCGGCGAGGTTGCTCGTCAGGTTGCTCGACGACGACTGCATCAGGTCGCGTGACCCGACGGTGGCGATCGAACTGACCATTGCCTGGCGTTTCTGCTTGCCGTAGCCCACGACGACGACCTCTTCGAGCAGGTCCGTGTCGGATTTGAGTTTGACGTTGATCACTTCGCGGCCGTCGGTCGGCAGGGTCTGCGACAGGTAGCCGATGTAGCTGACCGTGATCTGCTGTTTGGGCAGTACGTCGATGACGAAAAGTCCGTCGGTGTTGGTCGTCGTTCCGACGTTGGTGTCCTTGATGTAGACGGTGGCGCCGACCAGCGGCGATCCGTCGGTGTCGGTGACGGTTCCGGTGATGCGTCGTTTCCCCGGTTGTGCGGAGGCGCCCTGTGCATATGCAGCGCCGACGTTCACCGACAGGAACAACATAAGAAGCAGGGCAAGGCTTACGCTTTTCAGGGTTCTGGCGCGCCCGATGCTTGTTTTATAAAAATTTGCCATACGGTTTTAGATGATTGATGATGATAATTCGGGGTTGTTCGGGCCGTGGAGCCCGCGGTCCGGGAGGAGGGTTTCGTCCCGGACCGAATGTTCCTTCATTCGGTCTGCTGTGGTTTTTTCATAGGCTTGCAGGAGAGTTTTAGGTTTGTTTTCGAGATGTTTATTTTTGTTCGTTTGCCAGTTCGGTCAGTGCGTAGGCGCACCACATCACGGCAGCCTGTCCGTGCAGGTCGCCGGTGTATTTTTCCCGGTCGCGGTAGTAGGCGTAACTTGAGCCGGCCCCGGTTCCGCAACAGACGTTCCGGATTTCAAAGTCGGTCCGCAGATAGGTCTGGAGTCCCAGCCAGCCTTTGCGGGCCACGGCGCCGTAGGTTTTCTCGTCGAGCCAGCCGTTCTTCACGCCGAGGATCATCGCGTAGGTGAACATCGCCGATCCGGAGGTCTCCTCCCACATGTCGCCCTGGTTGGGATAGATCAACTGCCCCCACAGGCCGCTGTCGTACTGATAGGCGCTCAGCGTGGCCATCATTTTTTTGTATTCGGCGAGTATCCGGCTGCGGTAGGCGTCGTATTTCGCATCTTTGGGGAGCATCCGCAGCATCTCGGGCATACCCACGGCCATCCATCCGTTGCCGCGGGCCCAGAAGAATTTGGCGGTGGGTGCGTGGTAGAAGACTCCGTTCTCGCCCGGCAACTGGTCGAGGTAGAGGATCATCTCCTTGGCAGCGCGTTCGATATACTTTTCGTCGCCCGTAGCCAGGTAAGCCTGTGCCTGGAGCGCCGTGATCATGAACATGTCGTCGATCCACAGGCGCGTCTGGTACGAATAGCCCTGGTCGTGCCATTTTTTTGCATTGGGCAGTTTCTCGGTGTATTTCGTGTCGGTCGGCAGTTCCCACTGCTGGTCGGCGTAACGAAGGCCCAGATCGAGGTACTTTTTGATGTCCTTTTCGGCCGCGCCCCGCTGTTTCTTGACGTAGTAGATGTGGAGCGGCACAGCGCCGAAGATGTTGTAGTCTACGGCATTGTTTTCCGTGCGGGGAATCTTCGTCACGAGGCTCTTGTTGGGCTCGATGCTCTTGTCGTCCACTTCGAGGAACTGGTCGAATTTTGCTACCAGGCGGTTGAACAGGTCGTTGTTCCCCGATGCTTCGGCGTACCAGAACGCTCCCAGCCAGGCGCAGATGTCGGGATAGGAGGTCAGCGTGCTTTTCGAACTGGAGTGCATGTCACCCCAGTTGGAGTTTCCCGAGCGGATGAAGAGTTCCACGACGCCTTCGCCTACGGTCTTGGGATCTTTCCGGTCGGGAAAGTTGACCAGGTCGTAATCTTCGACTCCGGGCGTCGGGTCGGGCGTAGGCTTGGGTTTTACGCCCGTGCCGGTGGTCGCCTTTTCGGTGCACGCCGCCAGGCACAGCCCGGCGAGGGTGATTCCGAGGAGGACTGATTTCAGGATTTTGCTCATAATGGGATTTGTTTACCGGTTCGGGGCCAGTTTATACGGTTTCACGTCGCAGGAGAGCGCATAGGCGCACCACAGCAGGGCGGCCTGTCCGTGCATGTCGCCGGTCAGGCGGCGGCGGTTCTGGTACCACTCGGCGCTGTTTTTGGCGCCCGTCCCTTCGCAGACGTTGCGCAGGTTGTCCTGCTCGTCGAGGTAGGAGAGCAGCGTGATCCACGCTTTGCGGGCAGCCGTGCCGTAGATCTTCTTGTCCAGCCAGCCGTTCTTCACGCCGAGGATCATCGCATAGGTGAACATCGCCGTCGAGGAGGTCTCCTTCCACGAGTTCGGGTCGTCGATGATCTGCCGCCACATGCCGTCGTAAGCCTGGTAGCGCAGCAGCGTCTCCATCATCTGCCGGTAAGCCTTTTCGACGCGCGGACGATAGGGGTTGTCCTTCGGGAGCATCCGCAGCATCTCGGCCATGCCGACAGCCATCCATCCGTCGCCGCGGCCCCAGAAGAAGGGCGTGCCGGTGTGGTGGTAGAAGAGTCCGTTGGGGCGCTGGATGCGGTCGAGGTAGAGCGCCATTTCGCGGGCTGCACGGTCGATGTATTTCTTATCGCCGGTGACCAGGTAGGCCTGGGCCTGCAGGTCCGTGATCATGAACATGTCGTCGACCCAGAGGCGCGTCTGCCACGAGTAATCCTGTTCGGCGTACTGCTTTGCCTCGGACAACTGTTTGTAGTGCTGCGGGTTCTCGGGGAGTTCCCACTGGCCGTCGGCGTACTTCATACCCAGTTCCAGGTATTTCGGATCGTGGTTGCGCTTGTAAATCTCCAGGGGCACGGCGCCGAAGACGTAGAAATCGACGACGTTGTGGGCCTTGGGGAACAGCTCGGGCTGCAGGTTCTTCTGCGTGGTGAACAGCGGTTCGAAACGCTCCACGAGCCGGGTGTAGAGGCTGTCGTTGCCGGTTCCCGTGGTGAACCACAGGGCGCCCAGCCACGCGCAAACGTCGGGGTAGGTGATCAGCGTCACCTTGTATTTCGATTTGATGTCGCCCCAGTGCGAATGCGGGGTCTGGAGGTAGCGCTCGGTGAGCCTCACGCCGATCTCTTCGGGTTGGCAGCCTTTCGGGAAATGCTTCAGGTCGTAGCTTTTCTGCGCCTGGACATTCGAGGCCGTTGCGAGCAACAGCAGGGTCTGTGCAACTAAAATAAACTTTTTCATGCGGTTTTCGGTGGTATTATTCAGTTTGGTTTACGAATACGGTGGTGTTTAGAGGGTTTCTCCCGAAGGCAGCAGCAGCGATTCGCCCCATCCGGCGCCGGTCCCGAAGTTGGGCGTTCCGTCGGCGTTCCACGTGAATTTCTCGACGAAGGGGTAGCGTTCGCCCCAACCGCCGTCGGAATAGCGCATGGCGTGATAGACGATCCAGTCCTCGGTTCCGTCGGGCGACTTGGTGAAGGTGCAGTGGCCCAGTCCGTTGACGCCCGATACCGGGTCTTTCGTGTTGTCGCAGCGCCAGAAGACGTAATTGCTCGACTTCTGCCAGTCGCCGGGGTTCATCGGGTCGCCGCTGTTCATGTCGAGCATCAGCCACGCCAGCCGGTAGTTCTTGGTCCACGAGGGATTGCAGGAGTAGACGATGAAGAGTTTTCCCTTCGCCTCGTTGATCAGCACGGCGGGACCCTCGTTGATTTGCCGTCCGTCCATTGTTTCCCAGGACTGCGTCGGGGTCGAGATTTCGACGAGCGACGAGGAGATGGTGTAGGGGTTCGACATCTTGGCGATGCGGATCTGCTGGATGCTGTTGGTCTTTTCGTTGCCCGACCAGACGGCATAACGCTGTCCCTTGAGCTCGAACGTCGTCAGGTCGATCGCATATTCCGTATTCTCGATCGTGGGTTTGATGCCGGGCTGGTAGTTGTCTCCCGTGTAGAGCATGCCCATGTCTTCCCATTCGCCCAGCGGGTCGTCGGTCTTCGAGCGGAGCGTGCCGCTGCGCTGCGTGGCGTACCCTTCGATTCCGTCCTGGCCGCGGCGTCCGGCGGCGTAGTAGACATACCAGCGGTCGCCGATGTGGAACAGTTCGGGCGCCCAGAGGTCGGCGATGTTCCACGGCTTGGTGGGACCTTCGTAGGGCAGGCTCCACTTCTTGGTGGTGCTGTTGATCATGGTGAGCCGCGTGGAGCGCGAGATGGCGATGCCGTTGCCGCTCGCCTTGCAGGTGTAGTAATAATCGCCGTCGCGTACGATATACGGGTCGGGCATCGTCGCGATATTGCCCCCGATGGTGATGGGGTTGGTGAATGTCAGCGCCGACTGTGTGACAGCCACCTCGACGGGGTTGACCCCGTCGGCGTTGAAACGGACGATACCCGTGCGTTTCTCCGTGTCGTTCGCTTCGAAGGAGATGCGGACCGCCAGGTCGCCTTTGCCTTTGCTGCGGTCTACGCTGAGCCATTTGCTGCGCGGTTCGGCGGTCCATTCGGCATTCGACGAGATAAAGACCTCGAACGAACCGGAGCCGTTGCCCACCATCTTCTCGCTGAAGCTGACCCGCAGGTACGACTTTCCGGTGTTACTGCTGCCGGAATCGTCCTTGCTGCAGTTGTTGCAGCACAACATCATCGTTCCGACGATCATAAAAATGCTGAAAAAGGAGAGTTTGTGTTTCATATACGCTTTCGTGTTGGTTATTGGATTATTTCGAAGTGGTTTGTAACCGGCGTAACCATTCGCGCCGGGTGGTTTTGCCGTCTGCCGTTACCTCGCGCCCCGCGAGCGAACTCCACAACCGGGCCGTGCTTTCGTCCGTCACGCGGTCGAGCCCGGCTTCCCATTCGGGGAAAAAGCCCCGCAGCGCCAGCCGCTGCGCTTGGGCGTAATCGGGATCGCCGGGTTTCATATCCCGCAGGTAGACCAGCGTCGCCCCGTGGCGGAGCAGCCGTCCCTGCAGCGAGTCCGCCGCAATCCCGCGAACGTCCGTCCGGGCGTCGATGGCCAGCGCCGCGGCTGTCCCGGCAGCTTCGCCCAGGGCCATCCAGCAGGGTTCCATGCGCAGGGTCGAGAATCCGACGTGGCTGCCCGAAACGGCTGTCGGGAAGAGCAGGTTTTCGATCTTCCGGGGGACCATCACGCCGTAAGGAACCGTATAGACGGCCGTCGGGTGGCTGAAAAACCCGTCGAGGTGTATGCGCCCCGCCTCGCGTTTGCGCACGGCGTGCGAGTCGAGGGCATAGTGGCTTGCGGTAACCGAACTGCTGTGGAGCGGCGGACGCTTCCCCTCGGCTTCGGGCAGGGCGTCTTTGGCGGTGAAAAAATAGCAACCCTCCAGCCGCCGGCCCTCGCGGACGTATACCTGGCGCGGAAATCCGCCGTTGTCGCGGTATTCGTCGGCGGCGAGGCCCCACCGTAGGCACTCTTTGCGGAAGTGCGCCGGCAGCGACTCGTCGTGCTGGGCGAACCACAGCAGGCCCAGCGTGTAGTCGCGCAGGCGCCGGGCGAAGCGGTCGCGCCACGCCCAGCCGGCGGTCGGCCACGGCCAGTTCTCTTCGGGCAGGTCGGTGGAGATAAGCGCGAGGTGTTGGTTGTTGGCGTCCGTCTTGGCGTTGGGCAGCCGGGTCATGCTCGTCACTTTGGCCATTCCCCATGCGTCGCCGGGAGCCGAGGTCCGCTCCCCGGCTTCGATGCGCCGGCGATTCCGGGCGATCGTCGCCGAATCTGCGTTCCGGTAACGGGCATCCGTGTTGCGGCCGTCCAGTACGTCGCCGACCAACGAAGCGAACTCTTCACGGTCGTAGTTTTCGGGTTTGGGGACGGCCAGCCGGTTTTGCGGGTCGTCGGTCAAACAGAGGCGGTAGTTGTAAGCCTGGATGGCGTCGTCGCCCTCGTAGGTCGTGCCCTCGGCGTCGGGGCCGTGTTTCCACCAGCGGTAAATCTTCCCGGCGCAGGGTTCGCCGTATTCGTCGGCCCCTTCGCGTCCGGTCCGGAACGGAACCCCGGCTGCGGCGCCCAGGTCGCCCTCGTAGGTCGCGTCGATGAACACCGCGCCGCGGTAGTGCTCCTCCCGGCCCGTCGTACGGTCGAGGATACGGATCGAGACGATCCGCTCGCCCCGCTTCTCGACGTAGCGCGCCTCGGCGTCGAACTGGCGGCCGGTCAGGACCGTAATCCGTCCGGGGCCCGCCTCGGCGAGCATTTGCCGGAAACTCTCTACGGCTACCGAAGGCTCGAAATGGTATCCGTCGCTGCAATCGCGCGCCTGCGGGGAATCTGCGCCGTATTTTTCGGTGTAATGGGCTTTGTTCAGCGTCACGAAGCGGGCGAACAGTCCCGCCGTAGCGCCCCGTGTAGCGATGTCCGTGGCTCCCAGTCCGTTGGCCGGGAGTCCGCCGATGTGAGCCGAACGTTCCAGGATGACACTGCTTTTTCCTTCGCGTGCGGCGGCGATGGCGGCGGTGATCCCTGCGGGAGTTCCGCCTACGATCACTACGTCGTAGGAGCGTGTGCGGGCTTGGGTTCCCAGGGCCAGCACGAGGAAGAGGATATGCAGCGAAAGTTTCACGGGCGTTTGATTTTGACCTTGAATTCGCGCGTGTCGAGGTTGAAGCCCCGCACGACAAGCGTGTATTCCTCCCCGGGGAGTTTGTCGAGCGCCGTTTCGATGCGGACCGTCCGGCTTTCGCCCGGCATCAGGCAGATGAAATTATCGGTGTAGAACGAGGGACGTACGGGCTTGCGCCGCTCGTCGAGCCACTGAACCTGCGTGAAGAAGGCAACTGTGCGGCCCGTGTTTTTCAGCCGGAGGTCGATGTAGTGGTTTGTGTTGTCCGCCGAGGTCTCATAAGCCGCGGCGACTTTGGTTTTGGCGAGTTTCCCGAGCGACTGGAATCCCGCCGTCGCCGGGCCGGTGAGCGTGTTGGCTCCCTTGTATTCGTTGTCCGAACGCCAGTAGAAGTTGTCGCCCACCTGTTTGCCGCTCTCGTCGAAGAGTTTGAGTTTGATGAACTGCACCGGGGTCTTCGACGCCGCGAAGTTCAGTGTCAGCACGTCGTTCGCAACCCCGTCCTCGGGGAGGTCGACCACTGCCGACTGCGCGTCGATGCGCCGCATGTCGAGG
This sequence comes from Alistipes montrealensis, assembly GCF_018362775.1. Taxonomy (GTDB): domain Bacteria; phylum Bacteroidota; class Bacteroidia; order Bacteroidales; family Rikenellaceae; genus Alistipes; species Alistipes montrealensis. The sequence continues at coordinate 151,525 of NZ_JAGYXY010000002.1, read as the reverse complement.
TCGTAGACCTCGGCCGAGACCTTGTAGTTGCGGTAGGCGCGGTAATGGTCGTTGACCACCGAAACCGTGTTTTTCAGGTAGTCGAACTGCGGGTGGAGGGGTTCGCAGGCATTCTGTGCGGCATAAAGCGCTGCGGTGGGTTCGAGCGACCAGTCCCACATGCGTCCGGCTACCTGGCGCATGGCCGAATTGTGATACCAGTAAAGGAATCCCGAGGTGTAGCGGTCGCCGTAGCCGAGTTTGTTGTAATTCCAGACCTCCCAGATGCTCTTGTAATTCATCGCTCCCAGGAACTGCGCCTTTTCGGCGAACTCCTCGATGCTCTTCGAGGGGCCGTATTCGTTGGTCATGTCGGTGTAGAGTGTCGACATGAGGTGGAAGCCGTTGCCGTCGGAGTAGTCCCAGACCTCTTTGTTGATGGGCCACAGGTCCTTGTCGTCCATCATTTCGCGCAGGCATTCGACCGTCGGCAGGCACGGGGCGCCGTATTCGGGATTGAAGCCGTAGACGCGGCTGCCGCGCGGCGAAGCCTTGTCTTCGTAGTGGCTCATGATGTTGACCTGCTTGTAGGGGCTGCCGTCGTGGATGCCGCCGCATTCCGACTGCATCTGGTAGCCGCGCGTGCCGTCGAGGCGCGCCAGCAGCCGCTCCGTCTGCGGCATCTCCGTGCTCTCGTTCGAGGAGACGTAGTAGGCCAGCGATGGATGGTTGCGGATGCGCTTCACCGTCGAAATCACGTTCGAATAGTAGATGCCTTCGTCGTTGGGGTGGTTGGTGTCGCCCGTCATCCAGAACTCCTGCCATACGAGGATGCCCAGCGAGTCGCAAAGCTGGAAGAAATAGTCCGATTCGGTGATGCCGCCGCCCCAGAAACGGATGAGGTTCACGCCCGACTGGGCCGTGTAGCGCAGTTCGGCGTAGGTGCGTTCGTCCGACGTGCGGAGCATGGCCTCCGGCAGCCAGTTCGTGCCCCGGATGAAGAGCGGTTTGCCGTTGATGCTGAACGTGCGCGAACGGTCCGGCGTGGCGGTCGTGGAGGCGATTTCCCGGATGCCGAAGCGCGTCGAAATCGAGTCGCTGACCTTGCCGTCGAATTCGACTTTCAGCGTCAGGTCGTAAAGTTCCTGTTTCCCTTTGTTCAGCGGCCACCACAGGCGCGGGTTGCGGATCACCAACTGCGGGAACTCCTCGGGGGTGAAAACCACCTCTTTCACTTCGCCGCGGTAGAGTGACACCTCCTTTTCGAAGCGGATGCCTTCGCCCCGGATTTCGCCGCTGACCTTGGCTTTGCGCCAGACGTTCTGCGGAATGTAGTCGGGATAGGCGACTTCGACCGAGACGGTCTGGCGCGCCACGTCGTAACCGGGCTTGGAAAGTTCGGATTTTACGAAGGGATGGGCCAGGCGGACGCGTCCGGTGGCGAACAGCGAGATGTCGCGCCAGATGCCGGTGTTGCGGTCGCGGATGCCGTCGAGGTAAAAGAAATCCCAGCCTACGGTCATCAGTTGCGTCACGTTGCGGCCGATCTCGCCGTTGCCGCCGTTCTGGAACTCGCCGCTGGCGCCGAACGACTTGCCGCCCTTGGGGCGGATCGTGCCGGGCATGTCTACGGGATAGACCTTCACGGCCAGGACGTTCGCTCCGTCGAACGAGACTTTGTCGGTGATGTCGATCACGCGCTGCTGGAACATGCCGGCCGTGTTGCCCACCATGTTGCCGTTGAGCCATATTTCGGACCGGTAGTTGATTCCGTCGGCCTGAAGCCAGATTTTCCGTCCGCCGTATGCCTTTTTGTCGAGCCGGAACTCGGTCCGGAACCAGTAGGTGTAGAAATCCCGTCCGACCCGGTAAAGATCGGGGATAAGTTCCGATTCCAGTTTGTTGTTCAGCCCGTAGTAAGGTTCGGGATAGACTCCGTCGTAAACCAGTGAGTTGAGCACCGTTCCCGGCACTATTGCCGGCAGCCAGTCTTCTGTTGTGAGTTTGTCCGTGGAAACCTCCTCCGAGCGGACGCCGACCTCGCCGGCGCGCTTCATTTTCCAGACGAATTGTCCGCCGTGGCCGTCCGCCGAAGTCAGGGTGTGGATGTACTCGCGCTCTTTCTGCGCGGTCTGTGCCGGTGCGGCGATCGGGATAATGAGGAAGAGAAGCGGTAGTATTCTTGCCATTTTTCAGTCGTTTTTAGTTGGCGAAAAATGTCGTCACGCGGTCGGGGCTCAGCATTTGCCAGAGCGACGCTACGGTCCAGCCCGGTGCGAAGATGTCGTTGTAGAAGCCCTTGCCGTTCTTGCCGTAATCCCAGGCGGTATGCTGCACGACTTCGGGGTAGTAGCCCGCGCGGCCGATTTCGAACATCGACCCTTTGACGGGCATCAGTTGGAGCATCGAACTTCGGATCACGGCACTCATGCGGGCGAAGCGGGGTTCGCCGCACTCTTTGGCCAGGAAGTCGAGCACTGTCGCGAACTCGAAGATGAAAACGTCGATGTGGTTGTTCTCGACCGACACGTTGCCCCAGCCGCGCGAGCGGAATCCCACGTCGCCGAGCATCTGACCCTGTGCGAAGGGCACGTCCCACAGGTAGTACCACGAGAGGGCGAAGTAGGCCGCCTCGCGGCACAGGTCGATGTAGCGCTGCCGCTCCTCGCCCTTGGCGACGAATGTCAGGTAATACATCGCCGTCGAGGCGTAGAGCGACGCTTCCTTGTCTTCGCAGTTGGCGTCGAGCGTCGAGGAGAAATAGTCGGCTTTGGAGATCAGGTTTTTTTCCAGGTAATCGGCCGTGTGCCGGGCGCTTTTCCGGTAGGCCGGGGCTTTGAAATAGACGGATGCCATCGTCAGCGGCAGGGTGGCCGAAGGCGTACTGCCGCCCGAAGCGTCCACCACGCTCAGGTCGTCCCGGAATTTGCGGGGGAAACTGCCGTCGGGGTTCTGGAGCGTCAGGAACTTTTCCAATAGGGTCCGGATGCGGGCTTCCCATTCGGGATGGCTGCGGCCCCGGCGTTTCTCGTAGTCGAGGTAGTTCAGTATCGCATAGATGCCTTCGGACTGGCGGCGGATGCTGTAAACGTCCGCTTCCCGGTTACGTTTGAAGTCGACTACCTCGCGGAAAAGTCCGCCGGGCGTGAATCCGTATTGCAGGTAGCTGTCGAAAATCGACCTGGCGTTTGCCGCGAGCTCCTTCCGCCCGTTGGCTTCGCCGTACTCCAGCGCATTGAAGGCGTTCAGCAGGACGCGGCCCACGAACCCGATCTCGGCGATACCCGTGCTTTCGCAGTCGGCCGTGCGAAGTTCCACGCCGGAGGTGTATTTGAGCGGATAGTCCCCGACGTAGCTCTGGACGAAATATTCGACCAGTATGCTTTTGGCCTCGGCGGGGGTGTAGCGCGATTCGACGGGACGGGGGCCGAGCGTGTCGAAGGAGTCGTTCCAGACTTGGGCGACGAACGACGAATAGGAGGGGCTGCTGCCTTTGCGGATCGTCCACGTCAGGCGGCGAGTTTCGCCTTTTTCGAGTTTTTCGAATGCCTGGACCGCCGGGGCGAGCGTCAGCTTGCGGATGTAGGATTTCGGAGCTTCGCTGTACGGGAATCCGAAAACCAGCGCGGCGTGCGTGTCCGCGTTGCGGAATCCGGTGAATCCCAGCGACGTTTCGCCCGAGAGGATGACCTCCCCGTAATTGTGACAGGCGAGGGCTTCGCGGTCGGGCTTATCCGTGCGGAGCACCGTGTAGTAAGTTCCGGATTCCTCGTCGTAGATACCCGTGAGGGGTGTGCTGAGGCGGTCTTCGCGGACCTGCCAACTGTCGCTGGTGTGGAACGAAGGAGCCGATTTGGGCGACCGCAGGTTCTTGTGATACCAGAACCCGGGCATGTAGAAGAGGCAGTTTTCGTGAATGAGGCCGGTGCGGAATAACTGCTCTACATTATAATATAGAAGATCGTTCGCCGTCAGGGTGAGGACGATCCTGATTTCGTTGTCTGTTTCTGTTTTTTGCCGCCGGATGGTCAGCGGCAGTTCTTGGTCAGCCTCTAAATTCCCCCCCCCTCGGCTGCGGATTCGCGCAGCTCGTGGGTTATGGCCGGATTACCCGGGGTCTTCAGCGTGATTCGCTGTGACAGGCGCCCCTCCATGGCGAAGGTTTCACCGGCGATTGCGCAAAATACAGACAGAATAAAGAAGTACTTTTTCATAGGTTCCGTTCGAACCGGCAGCCATTTTCGGCGTGCCGTTTTAAGTTAGGTGAGTTTAGTTGGAACAAAGGTATGAAAGGGAAAACCGGAGTGAGAAAATATAGTCGCTATTAACACAAAAATTATCTCAATTTTGTCTTGTATCCGGTTAAAAAGGAATTCTTAATTTGTGTATATTGCTTATTGTTAATGTGTTATCTATTTAATCAGTCTCGGGACGTCCTGTCCGGGGCGCTCCATTTGTGATTTTATTTACCTATATTTGTTTCACCAACCTGAACTTCGTATGGGAAAATTTTATCCGTTTGTCCTTGCATTTTTCTGTGCCTGCGGCCTTTTTCCGGGCCGGGCGCAGTCGATCCATTTCGATCGGCTGGACATCAACGACGGATTGTCGCAAAATACGGTCGCCTCGATCATCCAGGACGATAAGGGCTTCATGTGGTTCGGCACGAAAGACGGATTGTGCCGCTACGACGGGAAGTCGTTCAAGACCTTCATGCACGATCCCCGTCTCAAAACCGGACTGGGGAACAGCCTCATTAAATCGCTCGTCCAGGACCACGATCACAAAATATGGGTCGGCACAGACTCGGGGCTTTACATCTATGATCCCGAACTGGAAAGTTTTGCCGCCGTGCCGCTTTACGACGACGACGGGAAGCCGATCACCAAGCCTATTCCGATTCTGGACTGCGACCGGGAGGGCCGCGTCTGGATCGTCGTGGGGAATAACGATGTCTTCTGCTACGATCCCCACACCCGCCTGATCGAATGCCGTTACAAACCGCGGACGACCCTGCGCAGCCTCACGACCGACAAAAACGGGGTCATCTGGTTCTCCGGCTACGGCGGGGGCCTCTACTGGACCGAGGATGGGTTCGAGCATGTAAAGCCGTTCCTCGACGCCGACGGACAGGAGATTTACCCCAAGGACATCATCTCCTACATCTGCCTGAGCGACTACAACCGGATGTATCTCGGACTGGAGGAGCACGGTGTGGCGGAGGTGGATCTCGTTACGAAAACGGTTACCCGCCTGCGGCTGTCGGACAACCCCGATGCGCCGCTGTTCGTGCGGCATATCCTCCAGTATTCGGCCGACGAGTTGTGGATCGGGACCGAGTCGGGAATCGTCGTTTACAACGTCCGCACCCGGCGTTACCAGCATCTTCAGAGTTCCCTTTACGATCCCTATTCGCTTTCGGACAATGCTGTTTACTCGCTTTACAAAGACCGGGAAGGCGGATTGTGGATCGGTTCGTTCTTCGGGGGCATCAACTACCTGCCCCAGCGGAATTCCGATTTCGACAAGTACTACCACACCGATGCCGTACACAGCCTTCGGGGGCGGCGCGTGCGGGAGATTTGCCCGGGCAACGACGGAAGGCTCTGGGTCGGTACGGAGGACGCCGGGCTTTACACGTTCGACCCCGCGACCCGGTCATTCGACTTCTTTGCTCCGAGCCGCGATTTCTCCAATGTCCACGGGCTGCTGATGGACGGGGACGATCTGTGGGTGAGTACGTTTTCGAACGGTATCCGGGTGATCGACACCAAGACCCGCCGTATCCGCAAATACGATAACGACAACAAACCGGGCCGTCTTTTCAGTAACTACGTTTTTGCGCTCTGCAAGACCAACAGCGGGCGCATCTACGTGGGAACCATGCACGGATTGCAGTATTACAACCGGGAGACGGACCGTTTCCTTCATGTTCCCCAGATCAACGGCGGCAAGATGGTCAACGACATCCGGGAGGATTCGAACGGAAATCTCTGGGTGGGAACTTTGTCGAACGGCGTCTACCTCTACGATGTGCGCAACGATGTCTGGTCGCAGTTCCTGCACGATGCAGGCAATGAAAATTCGCTTCCTTACGACAATATCACGAGTATTTTCGAGGACAGCAACAAACAGATATGGCTCACCACCGAAGGCTCGGGATTCTGCCGGTTCAATCCGGCCGGAAAAACCTTCGTCCGTTACAGTTCTTCCGACGGAATGCCCAGCGATGTCGTTTTCCAGATCATCGAGGACAACCAGGGCTATTTCTGGATCACGACCGACCGGGGGCTGGCGCTGTTCGATCCCCGGGCCGGGAGCGTCAGGCGGGTCTATACCGTTACCGACCGCCTGCTGAGCAACCAGTTCAACTACAAGTCGGGTTACAAATCCGAGGAGGGGATCATCTATTTCGGCTGTATCGAAGGCCTGATCTCCTTCGATCCCGAAACGCTCGTCAGCAACAGGACCGACTACGTGCCGCCGATCTACATCACGGGGTTTTCGCTGCTCGACGAGGAGGTCGTCGTCGGGGGCCGGAACTCCCCGCTGCGCAAAAGCATCATCTATTCGGATTCGATCCGCCTGAAGCACGACCAGAACTCCTTGTCGCTGCAAATCGCCGCCCTGAGCTACCGCGAGCCGCAGACGGACCGCCTGCTCTATAAACTCGAAGGTTTCGACGACCGTTGGCGGCAGTATTCGCCCGGGAGCGCCACGATCACCTATTCGAAAATCCCCTACGGCAAATACAGTTTCCGGGTCCGGTTGGCCGACGGAACCGGCAATCCCGGTCCGGGGCCCGAAAAACGGCTCTTCATCGAAGTCTCCCCGCCGTTTTACCTCTCCCTGGCGGCTTACGTCGTCTACGGACTGATCGTGCTGGGCGGCCTGGCACTGGTTTACGTCTACTATTCGCGCCGTAACATCCGCCGGCAGCAACAGCATATCCAGACCTTCGAGCGGGAGAAGGAGCGGGAGCTTTACAATGCCAAGATCAGTTTTTTCACCAATATCGCACACGAGATACGCACTCCGCTGACGCTGATCAAAGGGCCGCTGGAGAACATCCTGGCCCGGCCGACGGTCGACCGGGGCATGGCCGAGGACCTGATCGTCATGGACCGCAATACCAACCGGCTGCTGGACCTTACCAACCAACTGCTCGACTTCCAGAAGATCGAGAAGGAACATTTGTCGCTCAACCTTGCGCGGCATAACGTGTCGGATATCGTCGAGGAGACGTTCTACCGGTTCAGCTCCTCGGCCAAGCAGCAGCACAAGGCCTTCGAACTGGAATTGGGCAGCGGAGAGGCCTGCGCGCAGATCGACAAGGAAGCCTTCACCAAAATCCTGAGCAACTTGTTGAACAACGCCCTGAAATATTCTGAAACGCGGATCAGCGTCTGCCTGACGGTGCAGGACACTACGTTCCGGATCACGGTGACCAACGACGGCGAGGTCGTACCTCCGGAGATGCGCGAGGCTATCTTCGCCCCGTTCTTCCGACATACCCGGAAGAGCGAATCGACCGGAACGGGGATTGGCCTGGCATTGGCCCGCTCGCTGGCCGAACTGCACCATGGTACGCTGGTCATGGGCGCCGACACGGATATCAACGAATTTATCCTGACCATCCCGCTTTGCCGGCAGGATGCTGCGGACGCTGCGGATGTCGCTTCGGAGGAGAACCCCGAGAACGTTCCCGACGAGCGGGGTGACCTCGGCTGGGAGGCTTACAGCATCCTGATCGTCGAGGACAATCCCGAGATGTGCGCTTTCATCAAACGGCAGGTGTCCGACGGTTACTCGGTGCTCACGGCCGAAAACGGCGTCGAGGCGCTGGAACTGCTGGAAAAGAACTACATAAACCTGATCATCTCCGACATCATGATGCCCAAGATGGACGGCATCGAGCTTTGCCGGCGGGTGAAAAACGACCTGCGTTACAGCCACATCCCGCTCATCCTGCTCTCTGCGAAGACGAACCTCCATTCGAAGATTTCGGGCATGGACGCCGGGGCCGACGCCTATGTCGAGAAGCCGTTTTCGTCGGATTACCTGTTGTCGGTAATCGCCAACCTGATCAAGAGCCGGCAGAAACTGAGCGAGGCTTTCTCGAAAAATCCGCTGGTGCTGGCCAACACCATGGCGACCTCCTCGGCGGATACGGATTTCATCCTCAAATTGCAGGAGATCATCCACGCCAACCTCAACAATCCCGAGTTTAAGATCAACGACATCGCCGAGATGGTGCACATGAGCCGGGCGAGCTTCTACCGCAAGATCAAAGGCGTGCTGGACATGACCCCGAACGACTACCTGCGGCTCGAACGCCTGAAAACCGCGGCCCGACTGCTCAAGGACAAGCGTTACCACATCAACGAGGTCTGCTATATGGTCGGTTTCAGTTCCACGTCCTACTTCGCCAAATGTTTCCAGAAGCAGTTCGGCGTACTCCCGAAGAAGTTCGTGACCGATACCGAGCAGTAGCCCGGCGGGCGGTATGTATTTGCAAACCGCATATCGCCGGACTCAAAACAAAAAGGACGGATTTGAATCCGTCCTTTTTGTTTTCGTGCGTTTTCCGGGTTACTCGATCACCAGCATCCGCCCTTTGGGATACTTCACCGCATAGCGCAGGCGCAGTTCGCGCTGCTCGCCGGGCTTGAGTTCCATTTTCCAGGTGACGATGCCGCTCTCCTTGTCCAACTGTCCTCCGCTCAGTTCTTCGGCGGTGACGTTTATGGCGCTGTTGCGCGACACGGGCAGTTGGTCGGCAAGCGTCAGCACGACGGGTTCCGTGCGCGTATTGCGTACTATGAATTTCCACCCCGTGGTCTGGGTCTGGTTCGATCCGATGGCCCGGCGCGACGAGTAGTCGTTCTCCTTGGTGCGTTCGATGCGGATATTCCGGTCGCGGCCCATCGAGAAGCGGAGGGTGTCGCTCGTCTGGTTGGGGTCGAGGATGCTCTTGCCGACGAACGTGTTTTCGAAATAGACGTTGGCCTCGCCCTGCAACAGGTTGAGTTTCTCCCAGTCGGTCGCTTCCGCCACGAGGAAGGCGTCCTTGTCGATCTTCGGCGTGCTCTGGTAGGTGTAGGCGGCCGGCAGGTCGAACCGTCCGATCTCCGCCGTGACGCTCTTGCCGTCGGAGGCAACGGTGTAGGGCTGCTTGATTTCGAATTCGTAGCCCAGTTGGTTCTGCGTCTGTTCGACATCCATCACGGTGCTCTCTTCGGTGACCGCCATTTGCTTTTTGGGCGCCGAAGTGCCGCGAACCCGTATACCCGGCGCAGCTCCCGCCAGTTCATTCGATACGCCGTATCCCATAACGACTACTTCGTCCATTGCCGTCATGTCCTCCTGCATCGTTACGTTCATCGTGCTGCCCGAGATCGCCTGCGTCCGGGGCTTGTAGCCGAGGTAGTTGAATTGCAGGCTGGTCGCACCGTTGGGAACGGTGATCGAATAACGGCCCTGCGTGTCCGTGATGGCGCCGATCGTCGTTCCCGGAATGAGTACGCTGGCGCCCGCGAGCGGTTCGCGTCGGCTGTCGAATACGATGCCTGAAACGGTGTTGTTTGTCAGGTTGACATTGTAACGCGGTGCTGCGAGGCCGTAGTCGAGCCAGTAGGTCCGCAACTGCGGGGCGATGCTCCCGGTCGTGGGATTCGACGAGGAGAGCGTCAGTTCGACGTTCTTCCACTCCTCTTTGGTATTTTGGAAAATATTGGCTTTGTAGGAGATTTCGACCGGCTCCGACAACCCGCCCGAGCGAATGTCGTAGGAGGGAAACCAGCCTGCGTTACGAACGTAGTAGGTCAGTGTGAACGATGCCTTGCAGGCCGCGGGGGCTTCGATCCGGACCTCCACTTCGCTCATCGGAACCGACTGCCTGCCGCCCAGTTCCGCCAATTCCGCCCTCAGCCGGCGTTCGCGGGCGTCCAGTTTCGCCGCTTCTTCGTTGATGCCCGACTCTTTGCTTTTGAGGGCCTGCAGGCGCGCCGTGTAGTACTCGTTGAGTTCCTTGATGCCGGCCAGCGGGGTGGCGACATTCCGGTTGCCGACCGAGCAGTTGACTTTCAGCATGGCATACTCGGCTTCGATCACCTCGCGCGAGGCCTTCAGTTGTTTCTGCTGCCGCTCCGTTTCTGCGATTTCGCGTTCCAGCGCCTGCTGGCGTGTCGAACGTTCGAGGCTGTCCGTATGGTTGAAAAGACGGTTGACTGCCGTCACCGTGAATTTCCCTTTGGCGCTTACCTGCATGCTTTTGTCGTCCAGGTAGGGCGACAGGCCGGTGAATACGACCGTCGAGTTTCCGGCCGGGAGGTCGATCTGCCGGGTGCGCGTCACCTGCGCACCGTCGATGAACAGGGTTACTTTTTCTACGGCGGTTTTCACCTTCTGCGGTCCCGCGGCTGCGGAGGTCGCTACGGCCAGTCCCAGCAGCAGCAACAGCATACGTTTTATCTCCATGACTTTGTCGGTTTGGATTGGTTCAAACAAAGTTAGGAAAATATTCCGAATAGCCAAGCGTTCGGGCTCCTACTCGAACTCTTCGAGCACGCGCTCCATCTTGTGCCTGATTTCCGCCGTGCAGAGGTTGCCGATACTGCCTTCGTGGGTGTGGCTCACCTCGCGCGTGGGGCTGTATTCGCCCTTCTGGACGGCGATGCCCACCTGCTTGTAAGCCTCGCGGAAGGGAGTACCTGCGAGCACCATCCGGTTGACATCTTCCACCGTGAAGAGGTAGTCGTATTTTTTGTCGTCGAGGATGTTTTTGTTTACACGGATATGCGCCAGCATGAAATCGCACATTCCGAGCGTGCGTTTGATCTCGCTCGTCGCCGGGAAAAGGATGTCTTTCAGCAACTGCAGGTCACGGTGATAGCCCACCGGAAGGTTCGTCGTCAGCAGTGCGATTTCGTTGGGGACCGACTGCAGGCGGTTGCAGCGTCCGCGCATGATCTCGAAAACGTCGGGATTTTTCTTGTGGGGCATGATGCTCGACCCGGTGGTCAACTCGTCGGGGAGCGTTACGAACCCGAAATTCTGGCTCATGAACAGGCATACGTCCATTGCCAGGCGGCCGATCGTCGCGGCCACGGCGGCAATGGCGGCCGCGGCCGCGCGTTCGCTTTTGCCGCGGCTCATCTGCGCCGCTACGACGTTATAGTGCAGCGCCTCGAAGCCCATCAGGCGGGTGGTCATCGTGCGGTCCAGCGGGAACGACGAGCCGTATCCGGCCGCCGACCCCAGCGGGTTCTGGTTGGCGATGTGCCATGCCGCGGCCACCAGGCGCATGTCGTCGATCAGCGTTTCGGCATAAGCCCCGAACCACAGTCCGAACGATGAAGGCATGGCGATCTGCAGGTGGGTGTAGCCCGGCATCAGCACCTCTTTGTATTTCTCGCTCTGCTCCTGCAGGCGGTCGAACACGGCCTTCACGGCGTCGGCTATCTGCCTCAGTTCGTCGCGCAGGAACAATTTGAGGTCCACGAGCACCTGGTCGTTGCGCGAACGCCCCGAGTGGATTTTTTTACCCGCGTCGCCCAGCCGGCGGGTGAGCATCAGCTCGACCTGCGAATGCACGTCTTCGGTGTCGGGTTCGATTTCGAAACGTCCGGCTTCGATCTCTGCCGCGATTTCGCGGAGTCCCGCGGTGAGTTTTTCGAGTTCCTCCGCCGTCAGCAGCCCGATTTTTTCGAGCATGGCGATGTGCGCCAGCGACCCTTCGACATCGTACTTTGCCAGCCGCATGTCCAGTTCGCGGTCGTTGCCTACGGTGTACTCCTCGATCATCCTGTCGGGCTCGAAGCCCTTATCCCAAAGTTTGGTTGCCATATTCCTGTGCCAATTTTTCGATGTATTTTTCATAAACGGCGATTCCCTCCGCGATCTCCGTGAGGAGCACGAATTCGTCGGCCGTGTGCGACCGCGACGATTGTCCCGGACCCATCTTGAGCGACGGGAACGGCATCAGCGTGCGGTCCGAAGTCGTCGGTGAAATGTAGGTTTCGCGTCCGACGGCTTTTGCCGCCTTCACCAGCGGATGCCCTTCGCCGACCGCCGCAGCGCGGATGCGCGTCGACCGGGGCGTCGCTTCGGAACGGATCGCGGCCCGCAGGATTTCGACCGTCTCTTCGTTGGTGTAGGCGTCCGTGGTACGGATATCCGCGACGAACCGGCACGTGTCGGGTACGACGTTGTGTTGTGTGCCCGCTTCGATCTGCGTCACGGCGATGCCGATCGGTCCGAGCAGCTCCGATTCCCGCTCGAAGCGGAATCCGCGCAGCCGTGCGATGTCGTCCAATGCGATATAGAGGGCGTTCACCCCTTCGCCGCGCGCCGCATGGCCGCTTTTGCCGTGCGCCACACAGTCCAGGACGACCAGTCCCCGCTCGCCCAGCGCTGCCTGCATTCCCGTCGGTTCTCCCACCAGCGCCATGTCGATTTTTCCCAGCGCGGGCAGCAAGGCCCGGATGCCGTTCTCCCCCATGCACTCCTCCTCGGCCGAGATGCCCAGCACGAGGTTGAAGGGCAGCGGCTGCGTGCGGAACGTCAGGAAGGTCTCCGTGAGGCTTACCACCGAAGCCCCCGCGTCGTTGCTGCCGAGGCCGTAAAGCCTGTCGCCTTCGACGGCGGGCGTGTAGGGATCGCGCGTGTACGAAGCGGCCGGACGCACCGTGTCGTGGTGCGAATTCAAGAGCAGCGTCGGCCGTGCCGGGTCGAATCCTTCCGCCCGGGCCCAAACGTTGTTGCGCAGCCGTTCGGGCGTCGCTCCGCGCTCCGCGAGGAACGCGAAAAGCAGGTCCGCCGTACGCGCTTCGTCGCGCGAGAGGGAGGGTGTCGCGATAAGTTGTTTCAGTAACCCGATGGCTTCCGTGGTCTTCATGTTCATTTTCGAGTTCGGCATTCCGGAGCGCTGATTTTGCCGCTTGCGGCATTAAGTCCCTCCCTGAGGGAGGGTTTAGGGTGGGGTCGGATTTGTAAACACGACCAAAGGTCGTGAACAAGACGGCCCGTGCCGCAAAACGGTGTTATTTTATAGTTGTTCCGATTTCGTTCAGCAGGTTTTCCGAGTGCTTGATCGTAACGCTCCGCACTCCCTTTTCGACGGCTTTCAGGGCATTTTCGATCTTGGGGATCATTCCCTTGCTCACGATGCCGTCGGCCTTGAGTGGGGCGTAGGTTTCGGCCGTGATCTCCCGGATCAGCGTCGTGTCGTCCTCCGGGTTGCGCAGCACGCCGTTCTTCTCGAAGCAGAAAACCAGGTCCGCAGGTGCAATTTCCGCCGCTCCGAGCGCAATGGCCGAAGCCACGCTGTCGGCGTTGCAATTCAAGAGCGTCCCCTGTCCGTCGTGCATGATGGCCGAAAAGACGGGCGTGATGCCCCCTTCCAGCAGCCTGCGCAGCAATCCTGAGTCCACGCGTTCGATGTCGCCCACGAATCCGTAATCGACCGGATTGGGGTCGCGCCGGCGGGCCGTCACGGCGTTGCCGTCGGCGCCCGACAGGCCGAGTGCGTTGCACCCCGCGGCCTGCAGTCCGGCCACGACCTGCTTGTTGATCAGCCCGGCGTAAACCATCGTCACCACGTCCAGCGTGCCTTTGTCGGTGATGCGGCGTCCGTCGACCATCTGCACCTTCAGTTCCAGCCGTTCGGCGAGGCGTGTGGCCAGTTTTCCGCCGCCGTGTACGAGTATTTTGGCTCCCGGCAATGCCGCGAACTCTTCGAGGAACCGCTTCAGCGCCTCGGGGTTGTCGATGACGTTGCCGCCGATTTTTACGACCGTGATTTTCTCCATTATTCCAGTCCCTCCAACAGTCGTTTGAGTACCACCTGGGCCGAAATTTCGCGGTTCGCGGCCTCGGGAATCACCAGCGAACGCGGCGATTCGATCACGTCGTCCGTCACGATCATATTGCGCCTTACGGGCAGGCAGTGCATGAAGTAAGCATTGTTGGTGAGGGCCATTTTCTCCGTGTCCACCGTCCACGAACGATCCCTCGACAAGACTTTGCCGTAGTTGGGATCGGTGTAGGCCGCCCAGTTTTTGGCGTAGACGAAGTCGGCGCCTTCGAGGGCCTTGTGCTGGTCGTATTCGACGCGCGCCGTACCCACGAATTTCGGGTCGAGTTCGTAGCCTTCGGGATGGGTGATCACGAAATCGTAGTCCGCGGCGTTCATCCACTCGGCGAACGAGTTCGGTACGGCCTGCGGCAGGGCGTTGGGATGCGGGGCCCAGGTCATCACGACCTTCGGACGTGCCGTGGCCTTGTGCTCCTCGATGGTGATCAGGTCGGCGAAGCTTTGCAGCGGGTGGCGCGTCGCGGCCTCCATCGAGAAGACCGGGCGTCCCGCGTAGCGGATAAACTGCTCCAGTACGCGCTCTTCGTAGTCTTCGGCCTTGTCGTTGAACCGGGCGAACGAGCGCACGCCGATCACGTCGCAGTACGATCCCATGACCGGAATGGCTTCGAGCAGGTGTTCGGCCTTGTCGCCGTCCATCACCACGCCCCTTTCGGTTTCGAGTTTCCACGCTCCCTGGTTGACATCGAGAACCATGACGTTCATGCCGAGGTTCATCGCCGCCTTCTGGGTCGAGAGGCGCGTGCGGAGGCTCGAATTGAAGAAGAGCATCAGCAGGGTCTTGTTGCGCCCCAGTCCTGTGAACTGGAAGCGGTCGCGCTTGATCTCCAGCGCTTCGGCGACGGCAGTTTTCAGATCGCCTATGTCTTGTACGCAGGTAAATTTATCCATAGATTCCGTTTCTTTTTCGTTCCTTGTTAATTGTTTCGGGTTCCGCTCCGGGAGGCTGTCGCCGGCGGCAAAAGTGCCGTTTAGGGGTCTACCCGGCCTCGGCGGGGGTTTGTGCGGGCTGCCGTTATCCGATCGTCTCCCGGAACGCTTCGAGGAAGCGGTCCGCCAGTTCGCGCGTCAGGCACAATGCCGGCAGCAGCCGCACGGTCGAAGCGCCCGCCCCGCCCGTGAATATGTGTTTGTCGAAGAGCAGCCGCTTGCGCAGTTCCGCTCCCGAATCCTCGATCTCGATGCCGATCATCAGGCCGCGTCCGCGAACTTCTTTCAGCCCGCCGATCTTGTGCAGTTCGGCCAGCAGGTATTCGCCGACCTGCGCCGCGTTCTCCACCAGTCCGTCGCGTACGATCACGTCGAGTACGGCGATTGCCGCTGCGCAGGCGAGGTGGCTGCCCCCGAAGGTCGTTCCGAGCAATCCCGGACGCGCTTCGAAGTGGGGGGCGATCAGCACGCCGCCGATGGGGAATCCGTTGGCCATACCCTTCGCCGTGGTGATCAGGTCGGGCCGGATGCCTGCCGCCTGGTGGGCGAAGAACCGTCCCGTGCGGCCGTATCCCGACTGGATTTCATCCAATACGAGCTGCGTCCCGGTTTCGGTCGCTGCGGCGCGTACGGCGCGCAGGAACTCGTCCGTCGGGCAGTGGATGCCCGAAACGCCCTGGATGCCTTCGACGATTACCGCTGCGAACTCCCGCGTGGCGAGTTTCGCGCGCACGGCTTCGATGTCGTTCAGCGGTGCGAACTCCACGTTGGGCGTGCGGTTGAAGGGCGACGAAATCGCGGGATTGTCCGTCACGGCGACGGCTCCCGACGTGCGTCCGTGGAAAGCCTTCGAGAGGGCCAGCACTTTGGCGCGCCCCGTGTGGAACGACGCCAGTTTCAGGGCGTTTTCGTTGGCCTCGGCTCCCGAGTTGCAGAGGAAGAGCCGGAAATCGTCGTATCCCGACGCGCGGCCCAGTTTTTCGGCCAGCGTCGTCTGGAGCGAGTTCTCGACCGAATTCGAGTAGAACCCGAGCCGGGCTACCTGTTCCTGCACGGCCCGTACGTAGTCGGGCTGCGCATGGCCGATCGAAATGACGGCATGGCCGCCGTAGAGATCGAGGTACTCGGTTCCTGCCGCGTCGTAGACAAAACTGCCTTTGCCCCGGACGGGTTCGATCGGATATAGCGAATATACGTTGAATAATTCCATTGTCGTAATTTTTGGTGTCCGGCCCGGCAAAAAAAGCGTCGGGAAAGATGCGGACTAAAAGCGCGAGCGCAGGGGACGGTTTGCTTGCAAACCCGCGAATAGTCGCCCGGAGCCAGCGTTAGGCCGCGTCTTTCAGCTTTTTTTGTCAGCCGGTCGGTTTTTGCACCGCTTTTTGCCGACCAAAAAGCGGTTATCGTGCGGCGGTTGAAAGCCGCCGGTTAAAATGCACTTGCTTTCAGTTTCAGACCTTCTTTTTCGTCCAGCCCGAACATCAGGTTCATGTTCTGCACGGCCTGCCCCGAAGCGCCTTTCAGCAGGTTGTCGATAGCCGACACGATGTGCAGTTTGCCGCCGTGTTTGGCTATGTGGAGCAGCCCCTTGTTGGTGTTCACTACCTGCTTGAGGTCTATTTCGCGTTCCGATACGGTCGTGAATGCCGAGGGGGCGTAAAAATCGGCGTAGAGCCTGAACGCCGCCTCGTTGTCGAGCGGACACGTCGTGTAGACGCTTGCCAGGATGCCCCGCGTGAAGTCGCCGCGCATCGGCACGAAGTTCACTTCATAGCCGAACGACGGCTCCAGCCGCCGCAGGTTGCGCCCGATCTCCAGCAGGTGCTGGTGCGTGAAGGCCTTGTAAACCGATATGTTGTCCGACCGCCAGCTGAAATGGGTCGTGGCCGAAGGTTTTACGCCTGCGCCCGTCGAACCCGTCACTGCCGTCACGTGCACTTCGTCCTGCAACAGTCCCGCGGCAGCCAGCGGCAGCAAAGCCAACTGAATCGCCGTGGCGAAACATCCCGGATTGGCCACGCGTCCGGCACGGCGGATGCGTTCGCGGTTCAGTTCCGGAAGGCCGTAGACAAATCCGCACGTCTCGTCGCGGAAGTCCTGTGCCAGGTCGATGATTTTCAGCCCGGCCGGGATGTCGTTCTCCTCCATCCAGACCTTGCTCTGTCCGTGGGCCGAGCAGAGGAACAGCACGTCGATCGCCCCGAGGTCGTACGAATCGCTGAACCGCATGTTGGTGTCGCCCTCCAGTCCGCCGTGTACGTCCGAAAGGCGGTTGCCAGCATTCGACGTACTGTGTACAAAGGCAATTTCAGCCTGCGGGTGGTTGACCAGCAACCGGATCAGTTCGCCGGCGGTGTACCCGGCGCCTCCGATGATACCGGCGCGGATCATTTCTTGTTGCGTTTCTGGACGTTGTAGAAAATCTTGATCTGGTTGCCCAGGATCTTCGTGAATCCCTTCACGTCGTCTGCCGACCAGGCCTTGTTGACCTCGCCGTATTCGCCGAAGTCGGTCTTCATCAGGTCGAACGAAGAATCGACGCCCACGAGCGTATAGTTGCGCGGACGCAGGATCAGTTCCACGGTTCCCGTGACGTTGCGCTGCGACGACAGGAGCATCGCCTCGATGTCGCGCATCACCGGTTCGAGGTACTGCGCTTCGTGGAGGAACATGCCGTACCACGTCGCCACCTGGTCCTTCCAGTAAATCTGCCACTTGGTCTGCGTGTGCTTTTCGAGCATCTTGTGCGCTGCGATGATCAGCATCGGCGCTGCGGCTTCGAAGCCTACGCGGCCCTTGATGCCGATGATCGTGTCGCCGATGTGCATGTCGCGGCCGATGCCGTATTTCGAGCCGATGGCCTCCACGGCGCGGATGGCCTCGACCTTGTCGGCGTATGCCTTGCCGTTGACGGCTGCGATTTCGCCCTGCTCGAAGGAGATCGTGAGGCGTTCCTCGCCGTCGGCCGTCACCTGGCTGGGATATGCTTCTTCGGGCAGCGTCTGCTCCGAGTGGAGGGTCTCCTTGCCGCCGATCGACGTGCCCCACAGGCCTTTGTTGATCGAGTATTCCATCTTTTTGTAGTCGGCCGTGATGCCGTGCTTGCGCAGGTAGTCGATCTCGTATTCGCGCGTGAGGGTCATGTCGCGCGTCGGGGTGATGATTTCGATTTCGGGAGCGAGAATCTGGAACGTCAGATCGAAGCGCACCTGGTCGTTACCTGCGCCGGTCGAGCCGTGGGCTACGGCGTCGGCGCCGATCTGCTTGGCGTATTCGATGATGGCGATGGCCTGGAAAATGCGTTCCGAGCTTACTGAAATGGGGTAGGTTCCGTTGCGCAGGATGTTGCCGAAGACCATGTAGCGGATGCTCTTTTCGTAGTATTCCTGCTCGATGTCGAGCGTCGCATGCGCCGTGGCGCCCAGTTCCATGGCGCGTTTCTCGATCTTCTCCAGTTCGGGTTTCGAAAATCCGCCCGTGTTGGCGATTGCCGTGTAGACATCGTAACCCTTCTCCTCGGAGAGGTATTTTACACAGAACGAGGTGTCGAGACCTCCGCTGAATGCCAAAACTACTTTCTTCTTTTCCATGATATGTCAGTTTTAATTTTTTTACTCGTTTTGACCGGTTCGCAAATCTTCCGGTCGTTGTCGCCGCCTTTGGCGTCGTACTCCGTTCCGGCCCCGCTCCGAACCTCTTCCCCGTGGAGGGACTCGTCGCGTCGCGGTCCGGATTTTTACTTCAGGTGAAATAACTTTTTGAACTTGTTCTTAAAGAACATCCGGTAGGGAGCCAGCCGCGACTGCTTTTCCACCGGTTCTTTGGCCGGATCGTAGAGCATGCCCGTGCAGAGGCACATGCGCCGCTGGTTGCGTTGCAGGATGTCGTAGTTGCAGCAGCCTTCGCAGCCGCGCCAGAAATCCTCGTCTTCGGTCAGTTCCGAGAAGGTCACGGGGACGTAACCCATCCGCGAGTTGAGCTTCATGACCGGCAACGACGTGGTGATACTGAATAACTTGGCATACGGAAATCGTCGTCGGGCCAGCTCGAAGGTTCGTCGCTTGATTTGCTCCGCGAGTCCCATATGCCGGTACTCCGGATCGACGATCAGTCCCGAGGTGGCGACG
The DNA here is from genome assembly GCF_018362775.1 of Alistipes montrealensis. Classification (GTDB taxonomy): domain Bacteria; phylum Bacteroidota; class Bacteroidia; order Bacteroidales; family Rikenellaceae; genus Alistipes; species Alistipes montrealensis. Next base: position 132,613 of record NZ_JAGYXY010000002.1, on the reverse strand, counting down.
AAGTCGCCGTGACCCCAGCACTCGATGTAACTGAACCCGACCAGTTTCTCACCGTCCAGCGCCACGACGGCCTTGCCACCGGTCATTTTTGCGGCGATGTACTCGGGCGACCGCTTTGCGATGCCCGTACCCCGCTGCAGGGCCGACTCATAGATCAGATCACAAATGCGCGGTGCGAAATGTGCGTGCGATGAGTCGGCGAATACGACGCTGATTGTGTTGTTATTCATTTATCGTTTGTGTGGGTAAAAAAGTTGACGAATTAGTTGATGCGATAGGCGCGCTGTACGCCTTTGATGCGCATGATCTGGTGGATGAGCGTATCCACGACGCCCGTGCCGGGCACTTCGACGGCGACGATTCCCGCGACGCAGCCGTTTCCGGCCGGCGCGAAGTTCATCGTGCGGATGTTGAGTTTCAGGTCGCGGATGATGACCTCGGTGATGTGGTTGGCCATGCCGGTCGTGTCGGCCGCCACGATGCGGATCGAGACGCGGAACGCCCCCTCGGCCGACTGCCGCCAGCGGGCGTCGATCACCCGGTAGGGATAATTCTCACGCATGCGCTTGGCGTTGGGACAGTCGCAGCGGTGGATGGTGATTCCCGCGTTGATCGTCACGAAGCCGAACACGTCGTCGCCTTTGATCGGGTTGCAGCACTTGGCCAGTTTGTATTGTATCTTCGAGATGTCGTCGTCGATTACCAGCGCATCCTGCGGCGCGGCTTTTTCCTGCGTGCCGTGCAGCGCGGCCTTCTGGCGTTCGATCTCGGCGGCCGCGGCACGGCGCTCTTCGGCGGCTTCCCCCGAGAGGTGGCGTGCGAGGATCTCCTTGATCGACCCGAAGTCGAGCTTCTGGGTGGCGATCAGGGCATAGACCTCCGTTCCGAGGCGCAGCTTGAAATATTTGGCCAGGTAAGCCACCGCTTCGTCGATGGTGATGGCGAATTTCCAGTTCTTGAGTTTGCGTTCCAGCTCCTCGCGCCCCATGCGCGTATGCTTGGCCTGCTCTTCGCGCAGGAAGGATTTGATCTTGTTGCGGGCCTTCGAGGTCACCACGAACGACAGCCAGTCCGCTTTGGGCGTCTGGTTCTTCTGGGTCGTGATCTCGACGATGTCGCCGTTGCGCATCTGTTCGCGGATCGGCACGGCGCGGCCGTTGACCTTTCCGCCCACGCACGTCGAGCCGAGGGAGGTGTGGATGTCGAACGCGAAGTCGAGCAGCGTAGCCCCTTCGGGCAGCTTGCGCAGGTCGCCGTTGGGCGTGAAAACGAAGATTTCACCCGAGGCGGGCTTCGCGTCGAAACGCTGCGCCAGCGAGTGCGTCGTGTCTTCGATCAGTTCGCGCAGGTGTCCCAGCCACATTTCGCTCGTCTGCGCCCCCTGGTTGACTCCCTTGTAACGCCAGTGCGCCGCGATGCCTCGTTCGGCCACGGCATCCATGCGCTCGGAGCGGATCTGCACCTCGACCCAGCGGCTTTCGGCCGATACGGTGGTGTGCAGCGATTCGTAGCCGTTCGACTTGGGGATCGCTATCCAGTCGCGCAGGCGCTTGGGGTTGGGGGTATAAAAGTCCGTTACCACCGAATAGGCCGTCCAGCACATCTGCTTTTCAGCTTCCCGCGGACAGTCGATGATGATGCGGATGGCGAAAATATCGTAGACGCCTTCGAACGGGACGTGCTGTTTGTGCATCTTGGTCCAGATCGAGAAGATCGACTTGGTGCGGCTCTTGATGTGGTATTTGATGCCGAGTTTGGTCAGCCGCTGCTCGATGGGGACGAGGAACCGCCCGATGAAGGCTTTGCGCTCTTCGGCGCTCTCTTCGAGTTTCAGGACGATGTGCTCGTAATCCTTCGGTTCGAGGTAGCGCAGGGCGATGTCCTCCAATTCGCTCTTGATGTTGTAAAGACCCAGTTTGTGGGCGATCTGTGCGTAGAGGTTCATCGACTCCCAGCTCTTCTTGCGCCACTTCTCGCGGGGGAACATCTCCAGCGAACGCATCACTTCGAGCCGGTCGGCCAGTTTGATCAGGATGACGCGCGGGTCCTCGGAGTAGCTTACGATCAGGTCGCGGAAATTGTCGGCCTGCTCCTTGGCGACCTTGAGCTTGAGTTCCGAAATGTTCGCCAGCCCGAGGGTGATGCCCACGACCTCGTCGCCGAAGCGTTTGCGGATGTCGGTGCTCAGGGCCAGGAACTCCTCGGGCGGAAGCTGCTTGTGGGCCAGCCGCACGACATCGTGGAGGATTGCCGAAATGGTGGAGTTGCGGCCCAGGCCCACCTCCGAGATCACGATCGAAGCTACCGCGACGGCATGCTCCAAAAGGGGCGTATCGTCGTAACGCACCAATCCGGCGAGCTTCGCGTCGGCATACTCCAGCGCCTCGTCGACGAGTCTCTGGGTCTGCTCCGAGAAGTTCGCGCGCACGAGCGAGCGGAGTTTTTCGTAACGTGAGAAGTCCATTTTTACCTAACCTAAATCCTTGACGGCAAAGACGATGCCGGCCAACGGCGGCAGTGCGTCCGCAACTGTGCCGGGGCATAGCCCGTCCGAGCGTAAGTAACTTTGGCAAAGATATGAAAAAAAATTATAAATTTGTAACGTTGAACCAATACGTTATGCGATGGGAAAGAAAAAGGAGATTTATGTGCCGACCGTAGGCGAGGAGATCGGCAATGCCGTGTCACACGGCGTGATGTCGCTGCTGGCGCTTCTGGCCCTTCCCTTTGCCGCCGTGTGGGCCTATGTGCATGATCCGGACGCGATTCTGGCGTCGGCGTCGGTGTCGGTTTTCGTCATTTCGATCTTCCTGATGTTCCTCGCCTCGACGCTCTACCACTCGATGAACCCGCAGTCGGAACACAAGGCGGTTTTCCACATCCTCGACCACATTTTCATCTACGTCGCCATCGCGGGCAGTTACACGCCCATCGCGCTGTCCGTCATCGGCGGCTGGCAGGGTATTTTCATCACGGTCCTGCAATGGACGATGGTAATTTTCGGGATTTTCTACAAGTCGCTGTCCCGCAAGTCGATACCTGCCATCAGCCTGACCATTTACCTGGTCATGGGCTGGACGATCGTCTTCTTCCTGCCGCTGTTCGTGAACCACGCCTCGACGCCCCTCGTGGTGCTGATCGCACTGGGCGGCGTACTCTATACGCTCGGCGCCTGGTTTTACGCCCGCAAGGGCTTTCGCTACCACCACATGGTGTGGCATTTGTTGATTAACCTCGCGGTTGCGGCGCACTTCGTCGGGATCGTGTTTTATCTCTATTGATTATGGCTGCTTTCGACCTGCATATCCACTCCGGATACAGCAGTGACGGGGAGTTTTCCGTCGCTGCAATTGCCGGCATGTGTTCGGCCTGCGGGCTGGGCGCTTTCTCCCTGACCGACCACAATTCGGTGCGCGGCGTCGGCGAAGCCGCCGAAGCGGCCGCTGCCGCGGGCCTGTGCTTTATTCCCGGCATCGAGATCGACTGCAACTACCGGGGTACGGACCTCCACCTGCTGGGCTACGGCATCGACTGGCGGTCGTCCGATTTCGCCCGGTTGGAAGAGTCCGTCGCCGCAAAGGTGACGGCGTCGCTGGGCGGCATGGTCGACAACCTGCTCCGACTGGGTTTTCGGATCGACGCCGATGCCGTGCTGGCCGCCGCCGGCGGCAAACTGCCTACGGGCGAACTGATCGCCGAGGTGATGCTTGCCGATGAAAAGTACCATACGCCTCTGTTGCAGCCCTATATGGAGGGCGGCGACAGGAGCGACATGCCGTATATCAACTTCTACCTCGATTATTTCGCGCAGGGCCGCCCGGCGTTCGTCCCCGTCGAATATATGGATTACCGCGAAGCCCTTTCCCTGGTCCGGGACAACGGGGGAATCCCCGTTGTCGCACATCCGGGACTCAATTTCCGGGGCCGCGAAGAGATCGCCGGGCAACTGCTCGACCGCGGGGCCGCCGGACTGGAGGTCTTCAACAACTACCACAGCCCGGAGCAGGCCGTTTATTTCACCTCGCTGGTACTCTCCAAGGGAGCTTTCATGACTTGCGGAAGCGATTTTCACGGCAAGACCAAGCCGCGGATCGCCATCGGACGCTTTCCGGCGGACAGCCGCTTCGACGGCCGCCTGTCAGACTTTGTAAACCACGTAAATGTGATCGGCCGGCAGGGCGTATAACCTGCGCTCGGCGTCGGAGAAAGTCGCGGCATAGTCGATGTCTGCGGCTTCGAAGCCCGCTTCACGCAGGCGGTCGGTGTAGTCGGCGCCGTAGATGCGCCGGTGGTCGTACTGCCCGAAGATGCGTGTGCGCTCGTCGGGGTCGGTGATCGTGTCGTCCTCGTAGGTCCGCTCGTAATCCGCATCCACCGGCGAGAGGACGATGCCCCAGCCGCCGGGTTTGAGGATACGGTGCAGTTCGCGCATCGCTTTCCGGTCGTCGGCGACATGTTCCATGATGTGGTTGCAGAGCACGACATCCACCGAATTATCCGCCAGCGGAATCTGCTGTACGTCGAAATGCAGGTCAGCCAGCGGGCTTTCCAGGTCGGCCGTGACGTATTGTCCGGGGTGCGACTTGAAGTGGGGCTTTAAGTGGCGCATGATACAGACTTCGGGGGCAATGTGGAGCGTGCGCGGAAAAGCCGTCAGCAGATCGGTTTCACGCGTGAGATAGAGCCACAGCAGGCGGTGGCGTTCCAGCGACAGGCATTTGGGGCACAGCGCGTTGGGGCGCGACTGCACGTAGCCGTAGGGCATGAATTTGCGGTACTTCGAGCCGCACACGGGGCACTGGACCCCGCGGCCTTTGTAAAACAGCCCCGCCACGGGTACGGCCCATCCCGCGATGCGTTGCAGGACGGGACGCGGAATGTGGTTGAGCGACCAGCGAATCAGTTTTTTCATAGCCTTCTATTCCCGCCAATGTTCGGGACGGTCCAGTGCTTCGGCGCACAGCACCCGTCCTTTGTGTTCCGTGAATCCTGCTTCCGGCAAGGTTTGTACCATCCAATAGTCGGCATACTGTTCCGCGATGGGATAAGGCGCCTGAAAGCCCCGTTTCCCGGCGTCGGGGACGAATCCGTGACGCGGGTAATACTCCTTGTGGCCCAGTACGAAAACGAGCTTCGCACCCCTTTCGCGCAGGAGTTCCAGCCCTTTTCGGATCAGCGCTCCCCCGATGCCCTGCCGCTGGCACTCCGGGACGACGGCAAGCGGGGCGAGGATGTAGTGTCCTTCCTGCGCCGTTTGTGCGCCTTCGATGCGGCATCGGGTGAACAGGATGTGCCCGATGGCCTTCCCGCCGCGGAATGCGAGCAGCGACACGTACGGCCGGGCGCTGGCGTCGCCGAGGAGCGCCGCGGTCAGTTCCGCTTCCTTGTCGTAGCCGAACGCCTCTTTCTGTACGCGGACGATTTCGGCGAGGTCCGTGGGATTCGTTTCCCGGAGGGTTATCGTTTCTTTTGTCATGGTTCCAGGATTTTGTTCACATCCTCTTCGGCTTTGCGCAGCCGCGCCTTGCACGAGGCTATCAGTTCCGTCGCGCGCTTCACCTCGGCGGCGAGGTTGTCGACATCCATCTCTTCGTTGCGCAGGCGCGCGAGTATCTTTTCGATTTCGGCCATCGCCTCGGCGTAGGTCAGCTCTTTTTTTGCCATATTTTTCCAGCTTTTACGGTTGCTTCTATTTGGCCGTCGGAAACTTCTATCTCGATGTTTTCCCCGGCTCCGACTTCCCGGGCCGAAGTCACGGCTTTGCCTCCGGTGCGCACGACGGCGAAGCCCAGGCGGAGGATGCGTTCGGGCGAACGCCCGGCGATGAGTTCCGCGGCATTGCCGAGCCGGACGTTTTGCCGCGCGAGGAAGTCGCGCGCCGCGTCGGGCAGCAGTGCCGCATGGTGTTCCAGCCGCAGCGACTGCCGCGTCAGGAGTTCGCCGCTCAGCCGGCGTACCTCGCCCGAAAGGCGTTCGAGGCGCACCTCCGAGGCGTGCATCGCCGCGGTCGTGGTGTCGTGCAGTTGCAGGGCCGCGTAGTCGAGCCACCCGTCGGTTTCGGCCATTCGCCCGACGAGCCATCCGGCCACTGCCGTCGGGGTTTTGAGCGCCGTGTGGGCCACCATGTCGGCGACGCTGGTGTCTTTGTCGTGCCCGATGCCCGTCACCACCGGCAGCGGAAACTGTGCCACATGGGCGCAGAGGCGGTAGGCGTTGAAACAGTTGAGGTCGCTCCTCGAACCGCCGCCGCGGATCAGCACCACGGCGTCGAAATCTTCCATCCGGGCGGCGACGCTGCACAGGGCTTCGATGATGGATTCCTCGGCCGCAGCGCCCTGCATGAAGGCGTCGAACAGTGTGAGGGTGAACCGGTAGGGGCTTTTGTCCAGCTCTTTGCAGAAATCCTGGTAACCGGCGGCGTTGGCGCTCGACACGATCGCGATGCGCTGCACGACTGCGGGCATTGTCGCCTCGCGGTTCATGTCCCAGACGCCGTCCTGCTGTAACTGTGCGATGGTCTGCTGCCGCTGCCGCTCCATGTCGCCCAGCGTGTAGGAGGGGTCTATGTCGGTGATTTGCAGCGAAAAGCCGTAGAGCTCGTGGTAGGAGACCAGCACCTTGGCCAGTATCCGGATGCCCGATGCGAGCCGCTGGCCCGTTTCGGCCTCGAAATAACCGGAAATGCGGGGGTAGTGCGAACGCCATACGACGGCCCGGGCCTGCGCCGTCGGGACGCCGTTGTCGCCGCCCTTCTCCACGAGTTCGAGGTAGCAATGGCCCGAGTAGTTGACCTTTATTTCGGAGATTTCGGCACTTACCCAGACGGGCAATGCGAACTGCCCTTCGAGCGCCGACTTCACGCGGCGCTGTAACTCGCGCAGGGTAATATGTTGTGATTCAGCCATCATCCCAACAGGATTCCGATGGTTAGCAACGCCCCGAACAGCATGATGTTGCGGGCCGTCTCACCCAGGCAGACGTTCAGGGCGTCGCCGTGGTCGATACGCACCAGTTTGCGCCATGTGGCGGTGTGTGCGGCGAGGTACGGAAGGGGAAGCAGGGCGGCCCAGATGCGGCCGCCGGCCAGTAGCGTGAGGCACAGGGCGACGGCTGCGGCCCCCAGGGCGAAGTAGCCCCAGCGTCCGACGCCTGCGCCGAGGCAGACGACGATCGTGCGCTTGTTGCAGCGGGCGTCCTCCTCGCGGTCGCGGAAATTGTTGATCATCAGCATCGTATCGATCACCAGTCCGCATGCCAGTGCCGCCACGAGGACCTCCCAGGTCCATGCTCCGGTCTGGATGTAGTAAGTGAATCCCACGGGGACCAGTCCGAAAAAGAGGATGACCGCAATGTCGCCCAGTCCGTGGTAAGCCAGCGGCCAGGGTCCTGCGGTGTAGAAATAGGCGAAGAGGATGCAGGCGGCGCCTGCGGCGATGAGTTCCCAGCCTCCGTAGCGGAGGATGCCGGCGCGGAGCGCCCAGACGAGCAGTCCGATGCCCGCGGCACAGGCCGCGAGGGTGAAGCCCGCAATGCCTGCCTTCATGGCCGGGAGGGTGATGTAGCCTTTGGCGAAGGCGCGGTCGGGACCCAGCCGGTCGGGTTTGTCCGCCCCTTTCAGAAAATCCCAGAGGTCGTTGACCAGGTTGGCCGTGCACTGCATCAGCACGGCGAACACGAGGCACAGCACGGCAGGCAGCCAGTGGAACGAATGGTCGGTATAGGCCAGTGCGGAGCCGATCAGAACGAGGATGACCGAGTTGCCGAGGCTGTAAGGCCGTACAGCCAGAATCCAGGCGGATAGGGAGTTGGTTTTCACGTTTCGGGGTTAATTTTCGGGGTAGGACGGGATCAGCGGATGACCAGTTCCATCTGCCGTGGCAGATGCCGGCCTTCGGGAAGCTGGATGCTCAGTACGCCTTCGCTTTCGATGGGCGAACCATTCTTTTGCGCCGGCTGCCAGCGCGGGGCCTCCGCCACGGCTTTCAGCACGCGCCGCTTGAGGCGGTTGTCGGTCGATTCGAGTTCCTGCTGGACGACGATTTCGCCTTCGGGGGTGATTTTGTAGCGCAGCACCACGCGGGCCGTGGGTTCGCTCGCGTCCCAACGCACCTGCCGGGCGATGTAACTGCCGAAGGTCGAATCTGCGGGGAAGGCGGCAGGCTGGTCGTAGCGCAGCGTGATGAGCATGACGCCGTGTGCGGCCCGCTGGCCGTAGCGGGCGATGGTCTCTTCGTCGGCAGGGAGCATTTCGACGTGCTCGATGTCTTCGGGAGGAATCGAGCGTATCTCTTTCGTCTCTTTGCCGTTGACGATGTACAGGGGCTGCGGTTTGGGAGTCGCGGCCCGGAGGGTCGCGGCGCAGAACAGCGCACATAGAATCAGGACGTATCTTTTCATGCCGTATCTTTTTTTGCAAAACGGCCGGTAAGGCCGCGTTATTGCCTTAAAGCGTTTCTTCGGCGGGGGCGGAAGCCGGACAAAATTTCTTGCAGCCGGCCGCTGCCCCGCCGAACCCTGCTTTTTAAGCGGGGTCCCAGCCCGAGCGGACAAGGTCCGCACAGCCGTTCGGCCGGAACCGGACGCCTTCCGCTTCGAGCAACTCCCGCTGTTCGGTCCAGCCGGGTGCGGTGCGGCCTGCGGCGTTCACGACCCGGTGGCAGGGAACTCCTTCGGGGGCCGATGCCAGCGCGCGCCCTGCGCGGCGCGCATAACCGGGCATACCGACCAGCCGGGCCAGTTGGCCGTAGGTCGCGACCCGGCCCGCAGGTATCTGCGCGACAACGTCGTAAACCTCCGCGTCGAAACCGTCTGGAATGCCCATCGTACGGCTATAATTCGCTCTCCTTCAGACGCTCGGCGTTCTCGGCAACGATCAGGTGGTCGATGCAGTCCTGGATGTCGCCGTCCATGAAGGCCGAGAGGTTGTAGATCGTATAGTTGATGCGGTGGTCGGTGATGCGGCCCTGCGGGTAGTTGTAGGTGCGGATTTTGGCCGAACGGTCGCCCGTCGAAACCATTGTTTTGCGCTTCGAGGCGATCTCGTCGAGCCACTTCGAATATTCGAGGTTGAAGACACGCGTACGCAGCTCTTCGAAGGCCTTGTCGAAGTTCTTCAACTGCGACTTCTGGTCCTGGCATTGTACGACGATGCCCGTCGGGATGTGCGTCAGGCGGATGGCCGAATAGGTCGTGTTGACCGACTGTCCGCCGGGACCGCTGGCGCAGAAAATGTCCTTGCGGACATCGTTCATCGAAATTTCGATGTCGAACTCTTCCGCTTCGGGCAGCACGGCGACCGATGCGGCCGACGTATGCACGCGGCCCTGTGTCTCGGTCTGGGGTACGCGCTGCACGCGGTGCACGCCCGATTCGTATTTGAGCGTTCCGTAGACGTTCTGTCCCGAGACTTTCAGCACCACCTCCTTGAAACCGCCCGCAGCGCCGTCCGACGACGAGGTGATTTCGTAGCGCCAGCCCTTCGACTCGATGTATTTGGTGTACATGCGCAGCAGGTCGCCGGCGAAGATCGCCGCCTCGTCGCCGCCCGTGCCGCCGCGAATCTCGACGATGGCGTTCTTCGAATCCTGCGGGTCCTTGGGGATCAGCAACAGCTTGATCTCCTCCTCCATCTGCGCGAGCTGGGGCTCCAGTTCGGCGATCATCTCGCGGGCCATTTCGCGCATCTCCTCGTCCTTGTCCGTGGCCAGCGTGTCCTTGGCTTCGGCGAGGTTGGCGATGGCCGTGCGGTAGCGTTCCGAGGTCTCGATGATCGGCTCCAGTTCCTTGTATTCCTTGGTGAGCTGGATGAACTGTTTGACATCGGCGATGATTTCGGGGTCGGTCAGTTTCTGCCCCGTCTCTTCGTATTTGAGCTTCAAACCGTCGAGGCGGTTTAAAATGGTGTTGTCTGCCATATCTGTTTTATTTTGGGCATAAAGATACGTAATAATCGGCAAACGGCAATGCGTCGACCGAAAAAACGAACGGAGGGAACCCCTGGCTCGGGATTCCCTCCGGTATACGCTTGCAGGGGGATTATTCGTTGATCCGGCGGAGCCAGTCCAGCACGGCGTCCTGCCATGCCTCCTTGTAGCGGAAGTTGTCGCGGATGCCCCATCCGTGGCCGCCCGAAGGGTAGATGTGCATCGAAGCCACGATGCCGTTCGCTTTCAGGGCGTTGTAGTAGAGCGTGCTGTTGACGGGCGGGACCGATTTGTCATCGTCCGAGAGCAGCAGGATGGCCGGCGGCGTGTCGGCCGTTACACGGCTTTCCAGCGAGTAGGCCGCATCCTGCTCGGGGGTGCGTTCCTCGCTCAGCAGGTTGATGAACGACCCTTGGTGGCGCTTGCCCTGCACGGCCGTGATGACCGGGTAGAAGAGCACCGAGAAGGCGGGGCGGACGCTGCCGATCGTCGAGGCCATCGCTGCGAGGTGTCCGCCGGCCGAGGAGCCTACGATGCCGACCTTCGGGCAGGTGTAGCCTTCGGCGCCCGAAACGTCGCCGCGCATGATGCGCAGGGCCTGTTCCGCGTCTTCGAGCGGTACTTCGGGATGGTGGTTGGGCATGCGGTATTTCAGCACGGCGCCCGTGATGCCGTTGGCGGCGAACCACTTCGCCATCTGGTAGCCTTCATGGTCGATGGCGAGCATGCCGTAACCGCCTCCGGGGCAGATTACGACAGCCTGGCCGGTAGCCTTGGCCGCATCGGCCGGGAAGATGTAGAGAACAGCCTCCGAGGTGTTCCTCAGCCGGTTGGGCTCGGTTTCCGTTTCCGGCGTGGTGATGCCGTTGCTGTGGGGAGCGGTCGCGTTGTCCCAGATTTTGATTGTCGCGGCCTGTCCGTAGTCTTTTGCCGATGTTGTAGCCATGGCGAGAATCGTTGCGAAAGTTAGTAGGATGATCCGTTTCATAATGGAAGTTTTTGGTGTCAGGATGCTGTTCAGATCACGATATTGATGATCTTGCCCGGCACGACGATAATTTTTTTCGGGGCTTTGCCTTCGAGCCATTTCTGCGCTTCGGGAGCGGTCACGACATCGGCCTGGATTTCGGCGGGCGTCATCGAGGCGGCGTATTCCTTCTTGAAGCGGAGCTTGCCATTGACCGAAACGGGGTATTCGAACGAGTTCTGCACCAGGTGCTTTTCGTCGAAGGCCGGATAGGAGGCCGTGCAGACCGAACCGGTGTGTCCGAGTGCGGCCCACAGTTCCTCGGTGATATGCGGAGCGAAGGGGGCGAGCAGTATGGTCAGCGGTTCGAGCACTTCGCGTTTGGAGCATTCGCCGAGTTCGTTGAGGCAGATCATGAAGGCGGCCACCGAGGTGTTGAACGAGAAATTCTCGATGTCCTCGGAGACCTTCTTGATGGTCTTGTGCAACGTGCGGAGCTCCTGTTCGGTCGCCTTTTCGTCGGTGACGCACAAGCGGCCGTCGCGGTCGAAGAACAGGCGCCAGAAGCGGCGCAGGAATTTGTGCACGCCGTCGATGCCGTTGGTGTCCCACGGCTTCGACTGCTCCAGCGGACCGAGGAACATCTCGTACATGCGCAGCGTGTCGGCGCCGTAGTTGTCGACGATGTAGTCGGGGTTCACGACGTTGTAGAACGACTTCGACATCTTCTCGATGGCCCAGCCGCAGACGTACTTGCCGTCTTCGAGGATGAACTCGGCGTTCTTGTATTCGGGCATCCATGCGCGGAAGGCGTCGAGGTCGAGGATGTCGTTGCGGACCATGTTCACGTCGACGTAGAGCGCCTGCGTTTCATACTGGTCCTTGAGGCCCAGCGACACGAACTTGTCGGTCCCGACGATGCGGTAGACGAAGTTCGAGCGGCCCTGGATCATGCCCTGGTTGACGAGCTTGCGGAACGGTTCCGGTTCGCAGACGGCTCCCAGGTCGTAGAGGAACATGTTCCAGAAGCGCGAGTACATCAGGTGGCCCGTGGCGTGCTCGATGCCGCCAACGTAGAGGTCCACGTTGCGCCAGTATTCGTCGGCCTCCTTGCCGACGAGCGCCCGGTCGTTGTGCGGGTCCATGTAGCGCAGGTAGTAGGCCGACGATCCGGCGAATCCGGGCATGGTCGAAAGTTCGAACGGATACCCCTCGGGCGTCTCCCAGCCCTTGACCCGGGCCAGGGGCGGTTCGCCCTGCTCGGTGGGACCGAAGTCCGCGATCGGAGGCAGCTCCAGCGGCAGGTTGTCTTCCGGCAGCGGGTAGGCTACGTCGTCCTTGTAGTAGATCGGGAAGGGCTCTCCCCAGTAGCGCTGGCGCGAGAAAATGGCGTCGCGCAGACGGTAGTTGACGAGCTTCTTGCCCAATCCGCGGCGCTCGACTTCGGCGAACATCAGTCCGATCGCCTCTTTTACATCCTTTCCGTTGAGGAAATCCGAGTTGATTACTTTGCCTGATTTGGCGTCGTAGGACTCGACCGAAACGTCTCCGCCTTCGACCACCGGGATGATCTCCAGGCCGAAGTGCCGGGCGAAAGCCCAGTCGCGCGAGTCGTGTGCCGGAACGGCCATGATGGCGCCCGTTCCGTAGCCCGCCAGCACGTAGTCGGAGATGTAGATCGGAATGGCTTTGTTGGTGAAGGGGTTGATGGCGTAAGAGCCTGTGGCTACGCCGCTGACGCGTTTTGTGTCGGCGATGCGGTCGCGTTCGGAGCGCTTCTTGGTCTGGCAGATATAGTCCTCGACGGCAGCCTTGTTTTCGGGTGTCGTCAGGGAGTCGACCCATTCGTGTTCGGGGGCGATAACCATGAACGTCACGCCGAAAATCGTGTCGGGACGGGTCGTGAAAATCTCCAGTTTCTTCGCCGAGCCCTGGATGTCGAAAAAGACCTGGGCGCCCTCCGAACGGCCGATCCAGTTGCGCTGGATTTCCTTCAGCGAGTCGCTCCATTCGAGTTTGTCCAGTCCGTCGAGCATGCGCTGGGCATAGGCGGTCACGCGGAGTAGCCATTGTTTCATGCGTTTCTGTTCGACCGGATAGCCGCCGCGGACCGAAAGTCCGTCGTGTACTTCGTCGTTCGCAAGCACGGTTCCCAGTTTCGGACACCAGTTGACCTGGGTATCGGCGCGGAAGGCAAGGCGGTAGTTCTGGAGGATCTGCTCCTTTTCCTGCTCGTTTTTGGCGTTCCATTCGTCTGCCGTGAAGTGCATTTCGGTCGTGCGGGCGACGTTCAGCCCTTCGGTTCCCGACTGTTCGAATGCGGCGATCAGCTCTTCGATCGGGCGCGCCTGCTGCTTGTCGTAGCAGTAGTACGAGGAGAACATCTTGAGGAACGCCCATTGTGTCCACTTGTAATACCCGGGATCGCATGTGCGTACCTCGCGGTCCCAGTCGAACGAGAATCCGATCTTGTCCAGCTGCTCGCGGTATCGGGCGATATTCTGGTCGGTCGTTACGGCCGGATGCTGGCCCGTCTGGATGGCATACTGCTCGGCGGGCAGGCCGAAGGCGTCGTAGCCCATCGGATGCAGGACATTGAAGCCCTTGAGGCGCTTGTAGCGCGAGTAGATGTCCGAGGCGATGTAGCCCAGCGGATGGCCGACGTGCAGGCCTGCGCCCGACGGATAGGGAAACATGTCCAGTACGTAGAATTTGGGCCGCGAGGGGTCCGTCTCCACCTTGTAGGTTTTGTTCTCCCGCCAGCGGCGCTGCCATTTGGGCTCGATTTCCTTGAAATTGTACTCCATATCTCGTGTGTTTTTGTTGCGGATTTTCCTGCAAAAATAGCAAAAGTTTCTTGGATTGACTCATTTTCGTCCGTCGGAATGGCATAAAAAGGAGGGACACGGCTTTATAGCCGTGTCCCGTCGTGATTTCAGGTCGTTGTGCGTCAGTTGTAAAGCGGCACGACGTACATCGAATAGGCCTCGCTGTGGCCCGTGCCGTCGGAGAGCGTGTAGCGGATGTCGTTGCCGTGCCAGACGACGGCGGTCCGCGTCGTGCCGAAGAGGGTCCCGGCGGTGAATACGTCGTCGTACCAGGCGGCTATCGAATAGGGCATCGAGCCGCTGCCCGAACCGTCGGAGAGGTCGAAGAGTTCCTGTCCGTTTTTCCAGACGACGCCCTCCTCCTCGAAATCGTCGGTGTCGGTATAGTAGCCGGCCGTGTAGAGCGTGTTTTCGAACCGGCAGACGGCCATGGCCTCGGCGTAGGAACTGCCGTCGGTCAGGGTGTAAAGCAGGTCCTTGTCTTTCCAGACCGTAGCGCTGTTGCCCGAATGTCCCGCGGCGTAGATCGTCCTGCCCGAAAGACAGAGTGCGGTTACTCCGGCTTCGGATTCCCCGTCGGTGAGGGTGTAGTGCGCCTTGTCGTTTTTCCAGACGACGGCGAGCGGTTTGGTGAATCCGCTTTGCAGGCTGCCTGCGGCGTAAACGTCGCTGCCCGAGACGACGACCGACCGGGCCTGCGAGACGGCCGGGCTGACCGAGTAGGCGTGGAGCACGTCGCCGTTTTTCCAGACGGTTGCCGTCAGGGCTCCGTCGGTCTGTGTGCTTCCGGCCGTGTAGAGACTGCCGTTCGCGGCGAAAACCGAATAGGCGTAGGAATCTGCACTGCCGCTGCCCAGGGTGTATTTCAGCGTGCCGTTTTCCCATACTTTGGCCACGATTTCGTCGCCCTGCTGTTCGTAGCCCGCGACGTAGACAGTGCTGCCCGAGACGCAGACCGCATAGGCCCATGCGTCGTTCGTGCCGTCGGTGAGCGTGTAGAGCGTTTCGCCGTTTTTCCAGACCGTTGCGACGGCCTTGGTCGCAGGCGTCGTGTAGCCTGCGGCGTAGATGTCGTAACCGGTGGGTTTCGGCGGTTTCGGACCGTCGTCGTCCGAACTGCATGCTGCGGGGCCGGCGAGTGCGGCGAGGAGCACAGGCAAAAAGTTGCGTAAAAGTCGTTTCATGGTGATCGTCATTGGTTTGCGGTGCAGGGGTTTTCGGGGCGTCCTGTGGGGACGGTCTGCCTGCATCCTGTTTGCAGGGCAAAGTTCATGCCGGGGTTCGGGGCCGGGAATATTCGGTTT
Source organism: Alistipes montrealensis (assembly GCF_018362775.1). GTDB lineage: Bacteria > Bacteroidota > Bacteroidia > Bacteroidales > Rikenellaceae > Alistipes > Alistipes montrealensis. The sequence continues at coordinate 117,591 of NZ_JAGYXY010000002.1, read as the reverse complement.
ATGGCCTTGATAATAAACCTGTTGTTTGTTTTATTATAATCAAAACTTATTATGTGTAAAATTATATAGATAAAAAGTATTGAGAATGGCGCAAAATCCTGTAAAATGGCGAAAAAAGACGTGCATATATATTGTATTTCCGAAAAATTGCGTACCTTTGCAGTCCATTTTGGACAATGGAGATAGATTTTTTAACAATTAAAGGACAGTTTTAGAAATGCCAACTATTCAACAGTTAGTGAGAAACGGCCGCGTGAAGATGGAGGACAAGTCGAAGTCTCCCGCACTGGCCGCGTGTCCCCAGCGCCGAGGCGTATGTACGCGTGTGTACACGACGACCCCGAAGAAGCCGAACTCGGCAATGCGTAAGGTAGCACGTGTAAGATTGACCAACGGCAAGGAGGTCAACGCCTACATCCCCGGAGAAGGCCACAACTTGCAGGAGCACTCGATCGTGCTCGTCCGCGGCGGTCGTGTAAAGGACCTCCCCGGTGTACGTTATCACCTGGTGCGCGGTGCACTCGACTCGGCAGGCGTCGACGGACGTCGCCAGCGTCGTTCGAAGTACGGTGCAAAACGCCCCAAGGCAGGAGCAGCAGCACCTGCAAAGAAGAAATAAAAGTTCTACCAAGACCAAATTAATTTTTAGCAAATACAATGAGAAAAGCTAAGCCAAAAAAGCGAATTCTACTTCCGGATCCGAAGTTCGGAGACGTGGCTGTGACCCGTTTCGTGAACAACCTCATGCTGGATGGTAAGAAGAGTATTGCCTACACGATTTTCTACGACTCGCTCGAAATCGTCGGCAAGAAGATGAAGGATGCTGATAAATCTCCGCTGGAAGTCTGGAAACAGGCCCTTGAGAACATCACGCCCCAAGTCGAAGTAAAATCGAAGCGTATCGGTGGCGCAACGTTCCAGGTTCCGATGGAGGTTCGTCCGGAGCGCAAGATTTCTATTTCCATGAAAAACCTTGTCCTCTATTCCCGCAAGCGCGCCGGCAAGACGATGGCAGACAAACTCTCAGCAGAAATACTGGATGCCTACAACCAGCAGGGCGCAGCCTTCAAACGTAAGGAGGAGATGCACCGCATGGCCGAAGCCAACAAGGCATTCGCACACTTTAGATTCTAATAAGGAGACTGACAGATGGCAACAAGAGATTTAAAATATACTCGTAATATCGGTATCATGGCTCACATCGATGCCGGTAAAACCACCACGTCGGAGCGCATCCTTTTCTACACGGGTAAAACCCACAAAATCGGTGAGGTACACGAAGGCGGCGCTACGATGGACTGGATGGTCCAGGAGCAGGAGCGCGGCATCACGATTACCTCGGCCGCAACGACCGCCTTCTGGAACTACAAGGGCGAACAGTATCAGATCAACCTGATCGATACCCCGGGACACGTCGACTTCACGGTCGAGGTGGAGCGTTCGCTGCGCGTGCTGGACGGCGCTGTCGCTACGTTCTGTGCCGTAGGCGGCGTAGAGCCCCAGTCGGAGACCGTATGGCGTCAGGCTGACAAGTACAACGTTCCCCGTATCGGTTACGTCAACAAGATGGACCGTACGGGCGCCGACTTCCTGGCCGTTTGCGCGCAGATCAAAGAGCACTTCGGAGCGCTGGCCCTGCCGGTCGTTCTGCCTATCGGCGCCGAAGACAAGTTCGAAGGACTGGTAGACCTTATATATAATAACGCTATCTATTACTACGACGACAAGGGCGTCCGCGACAACTTCGAGTTGAAGGAGATTCCCGCGTCGATGAAGGAAGAGGCCGCCGAGTGGCGCGCCAAACTCATCGAGGAGGTCGCTTCGACCGACGATGCGCTGATGGAGAAGTTCTTCGAGGATCCCGATTCGATCACCCCGGAGGAACTGCTCGCCGCAATCCGCAAGGCGACGATCTCGATGCAGATCGTTCCGATGCTCTGCGGTTCGTCGTTCCACAACAAGGGCGTACAGAAACTGCTCGACTATGTGATGGCTTTCCTGCCTTCGCCGCTGGACGTACCCGCTGTTACGGGTATCAACCCCAAGACCGACAAGGAGGAGACGCGCAACGCTTCGGAGAGCGATCCGTTCTGCGGCCTCGCGTTCAAGATCGCTACCGACCCGTTCGTAGGCCGCCTGGCTTTCGTGCGCGTTTATTCGGGTAAGCTCGATGCAGGTTCCTACGTGCTCAACGCACGCAGCGGCAAGCGCGAGCGTATCAGCCGCATCTACCAGATGCACGCCAAGCAGCAGAATCCGATGGAGACTGTCGGCGCCGGCGACATCTGCGCAGCCGTAGGTTTCAAGGAAATCCGCACGGGCGACACGCTCTGCGCCGAGAACGCACCTATCGTTCTGGAGCAGATGACCTTCCCCGAGCCGGTTATCGGCCTGGCCGTAGAACCCAAGACCCAGAAGGACCTCGACAAGCTCGGCATCGCCCTGGGCAAGCTGGCTGAGGAGGACCCCACCTTCACGGTTCACACCGACGAGGATTCGGGCCAGACGGTGATCAGCGGCATGGGTGAGCTTCACCTCGACATCATCGTCGACCGTCTGCGTCGCGAGTTCGGCGTGGAGATCAACCAGGGCGCTCCCCAGGTTAACTACAAGGAGTCGCTCACCAAGACGGTTCAGCACCGCGAGGTCTTCAAGAAGCAGACCGGTGGTCGCGGTAAGTTTGCCGACATCATCTTCGAGATCGGTCCCGCCGACGACGGCGCCATGGGCCTTACGTTTGTCGACGAGGTGAAGGGCGGTAACATCCCCAAGGAGTTTATCCCCGCCGTGCAGAAAGGCTTCGCTTCGGCGATGACCAACGGTGCATTGGCCGGCTACAAGATGGACTCGATGAAGATTACGCTGAAGGACGGTTCGTTCCACCCCGTGGACTCCGACCAGTTGTCGTTCGAGATCGCAGCCCGCAACGGTTACCGTGCAGCAGCCCCCAAGGCCGGTTCGGTGATTATGGAGCCTATCATGTCCGTGGAGGTCGTGACCCCCGAGGAGAACATGGGTGACGTTATCGGCGACCTGAACAAGCGCCGCGGACAGGTTACCGGCATGGAGTCGAAGGGTACTGCCCGCGTGGTGAAAGCCAAAGTCCCCCTGTCGGAGATGTTCGGCTATGTAACCGTGCTGCGTACGATTTCGTCGGGCCGCGCAACCTCGTCCATGGAGTTCTCGCACTTCGAGGAGGTTCCTGCCAACCTGGCTAAGGAGATCATCGAGAAAGCGAGTGGTAAACGTAAGGATATAGAATAAGCAAACAATATGAACCAGAAGATTAGAATCAAGTTAAAGTCATTCGATCACAATCTCGTGGACAAATCGGCCGAGAAGATTGTGAAGACTGTGAAGAGCACGGGCGCCGTCGTAAGCGGCCCGGTGCCCCTTCCCACGCACAAGCAGATTTTTACGGTCAACCGCTCGACTTTTGTCAACAAGAAAGCCCGCGAGCAGTTCCAGCTCTGCACCTTCAAGCGTATCCTCGACATCTACTCGTCGACGCCCAAAACGATCGACGCGCTGATGAAACTGGAGCTTCCCTCGGGTGTTGAGGTAGAGATCAAAGTGTGATAGGATCGATGACCATCTAACGAAAGATCACTTTTTTATTTATAACAAACAATTTGACAACAAATGTCAGGACTTATTGGAAAGAAAATCGGAATGACTTCCGTTTACAGTGCCGAGGGTAAGAACATACCATGCACTGTCATTGAGGCTGGACCGTGCGTTGTTACGCAAATCAAGACCGTCGAGAAGGATACCTACGAGGCGGTTCAGATTGCCTATGACGAGACAAGTGAAAAGCACGCCACCAGCAGTTTGTTAGGTCACTTCAAGAAAGCCGGCACGACCCCGAAACGCAAACTTGCGGAATTCAAGGACATGCCCGAAGTGAATCTCGGCGACACGCTGACCGTAGACCTCTTCTCGGAGGAGGACTGGGTAGACGTGACCGGGATTTCGAAAGGAAAAGGTTTTCAGGGCGTAGTGAAGCGTCATGGCTTCGGCGGCGTCGGCGGCCAGACTCACGGCCAGCACAACCGTGCCCGCAAGCCGGGTTCGCTGGGCGCATCGTCCTATCCTTCGCGCGTCTTCAAGGGCAAGCGTTTGCCCGGCCAGATGGGCGGTGAGCAGGTGAAGGTTCTCAACCTGCGTGTATTGAAAGTAATTCCCGAAAGCAACCTGATCCTCGTGAAAGGGTCGATTCCGGGAGCAAAAGGTGCTTATTTAACGATTGAAAAATAGTATGGAATTAGCTGTATTAAACACACAAGGAAAAGAGACGGGTCGTAAGGTAGTCCTTTCGGATGCTGTCTTCGGCGTGGAGGCTAATGACCACGCTATTTACCTCGACGTGAAGCAGTATCTCGCTGACCAGCGTCAGGGCACGCACAAGTCGAAGCAGCGCAACGAAGTTGCCGGTTCGACCCGCAAGCTCAAGCGCCAGAAAGGCACAGGCGGCGCCCGTGCAGGCAGCATCAAGTCGCCCCTGTTCCCGGGTGGCGGCCGTATCTTCGGTCCCCAGCCCCGCGATTACAGCTTCAAGCTCAACAAGAAGCTCAAGCAGCTGGCTCGCCGCAGCGCGCTGACCTACAAGGCCCAGGCCGGTTCGATCAGCATCGTCGAGACGATCTCGATGGAGGCTCCCAAGACCAAGTCGGTCGTGGCTCTGGCCGAGGCTCTCAAGGTTGACGACAAGAAGGTTCTGCTGATTCTTCCCGAATCGAATGTAAACCTCCAGCTGTCGTGCCGCAACCTGCCTTACGTGAAGCCTGTGCTGGCTCAGAACGTCTGCACTTACGACGTGATGAACGCATCGGCCATCGTGTTGGTGGAAGGCGCCGAGAATGTATTGAATACGATGTTAGCTTAAAAACGCATAGTTACAATGGACATTATTATTAAGCCGGTTTTGACCGAGAAAATGACGATTCAGGGCGAAAAGTTGAATCGCTACGGTTTTATCGTTGACGTGAGGGCTAACAAGCTGCAGATTCGCAATGCCGTAGAGCAGATGTACAACGTCGTCGTTACGGACGTGAACACCGTGAACTACATGGGCAAACTCAAGAGCCGCTATACCAAAGCCGGCCTGCTTGAGGGTCGCGCTAACAACTTCAAGAAGGCTATCGTCACCTTGAAGGATGGAGACAAGATCGATTTTTACAGTAATATCTAACGAAGATGGCAGTAAGAAAATTTAAACCTGTAACCGCAGGTACGAGACATAAGATTATCGGCACGTTCGACGAAATCACGACGAACAAACCGGAGAAATCGCTGCTCAGCCCCAAGAAGAGCTCGGGTGGACGTAACAGTGACGGCAAAATGACGGTCCGCTACATCGGCGGCGGTCACAAGCAGATGTATCGTAACGTCGACTTCAAACGCTCGAAAGATGGCATCGCTGCAACTGTAAAGTCGATCGAGTACGACCCGAATCGTACCGCACGCATTGCACTCCTGGCATATGCCGACGGTGAGAAGAGCTACATCATCGCACCCAACGGACTCCAGGTGGGCCAGACCGTAATGAGCGGCGCAGGCGTTGCTCCCGAAGTCGGAAATACGCTCTTCCTGAGCGAGATTCCCCTGGGTACGGTTGTCCACAACATTGAACTCTACCCCGGTCAGGGCGCCGCCATGGCACGTTCGGCCGGTTCCTACGCCCAGCTGCTGGCTCGCGAAGGCAAATTCGCGATCATCAAGCTGCCTTCGGGCGAGACTCGTATGGTACTCGTAACTTGCCGTGCTACGGTGGGTGTTGTGTCGAACGTCGACCACAGCCTCGAAAGCTCGGGTAAGGCAGGACGTGAGCGTTGGCTCGGTCGCCGTCCTCGCAACCGCGGTGTCGTTATGAACCCGGTGGATCACCCGATGGGTGGTGGCGAAGGCCGTGCGTCGGGTGGTCACCCGCGTTCGCGCAAGGGTCTGCTTGCCAAGGGTTATAAGACTCGTAACCCGAAGAAGACGACCTCGAAGTTTATTATTTCCAAGAAGAAAAAATAATTAAATAAGAGTACATAATGAGCCGTTCATTAAAAAAAGGACCGTTTATCGACCCCAAGCTGGAAGCGAAGATCGTCGCTCAGGCCGAAGGAAATAAAAAGTCGGTAATTAAGACATGGTCGCGAGCAAGTATGATCTCCCCTGACTTCGTAGGTCAGACGGTAGCCGTCCACAACGGAAACAAATTTATTCCGGTGTACGTAACAGAGAACATGGTAGGACACAAACTCGGTGAGTTTGCTCCCACGCGTAACTTCCGCGGTCACTCAGGTAACAAGAAAAAATAGGTAGAAAATGGGTGCAAGAAAAGCAAATAAAGCCGAACAGTTAAAGGCTGAGAAGAAGCAGAAGGCTATCGCCGTTCTGCGTGATTGCCCGACCTCTCCCCGCAAGATGCGCCTGGTGGCCGACATCATCCGCGGTGTGGAAATCAACAAGGCTCTGGGTATCCTTCGTTACTCGAAGAAGGAAGCGTCGATCCGGATGGAGAAACTCCTCAAGTCGGCGATTGCCAACTGGGAGACCAAGAACGAGTCGGAGCGTCTGGAGGACACGAAACTCTGCGTTAAAGAGGTATTCGTCGACGGCGGCCGCATGCTGAAGCGTATTCAGGCAGCGCCCCAGGGTCGCGCACACCGTATCCGCAAGCGTTCGAACCACGTAACGATCGTAGTTGACAAAATGGTAATCGTAGAAAAAGAAAACAAGTAATCAGATGGGACAAAAAGTTAATCCGATAGCAAATCGTCTTGGTATCATCCGCGGTTGGGATTCCAACTGGTTCGGAGGCAAGGATTTCTCCGACAAACTCGTCGAGGACGCCAAGATCCGCAAGTATCTGAATGTCCGTCTGGCGAAGGCTAGCATCTCGAAGATCATCATCGAGCGCACGCTGAAACTTGTCACGGTTACGATTTCGACGGCTCGCCCGGGCATCATCATCGGCAAGGGCGGCCAGGAGGTCGACAAACTGAAGGAGGAGCTGAAGAAGCTCACCGGCAAGGAGATCCAGATCAACATCTTCGAGGTAAAGCGTCCCGAGGTGGATGCCGTCATCGTAGGCCAGAACATCGCCCGTCAGCTCGAGGGCCGCGTATCGTTCCGCCGTGCCGTGAAGACGGCCGTGGCTTCGACCATGCGCATGGGCGCCGAGGGTATCAAAATCCAGGTTGCCGGCCGTGTAGGCGGCGCCGAGATGGCCCGTACGGAGACGATCAAGGAAGGACGTATTCCGCTGCACACGTTCCGCGCAGACATCGACTACTGCCTGACCGAGGCGCTCACGAAAGTGGGTATCCTGGGCGTGAAAGTCTGGATCTGCCAGGGAATCGTATACGGTCAGCGCGACCTGTTCGAAATCGCAGGCGCTTCGGCGCAGGCTCCTTCGGGCGACCGCGGTGAGCGTGGTGATCGCCGTGGTGGCGACCGTCGTGGCGGAGACCGCCGTGGTGGCGACCGTCGTGGCGGAGACCGTCGCGGTGGCGACCGCCGTGGTGGGGACCGCCGTGGTGGGGACCGTCGCAATAACAATCAGTAAGTAGGACCTTTTTAAAGCAGAACTAACATGTTACAGCCGAAAAAGACCAAATTTAGAAGAATGCAGAAAGGCCGTATGAAGGGTATCGCTCAGAGAGGTAACCAGCTTGCATACGGATCGTTCGCAATCAAGGCACTTGAATCGACCTGGATCACGGGTCGTCAGATAGAGGCGGCACGTCAAGCCATTACGCGTTACATGAAGCGTGAAGGTCAGTTGTGGATCCGCATCTTCCCCGACAAACCCATCACGAAGAAGCCCGCCGAGGTGCGTATGGGTAAGGGTAAAGGTAATCCCGAAGGCTTCGTGGCGCCTGTTACGCCCGGACGTATTCTTTTCGAGGCAGAGGGTGTGCCCCTGGCAGTTGCTCAGGAAGCGCTGCGCCTGGGTGCTCAGAAGCTGCCTATTACCACCAAGTTTATCGTAAGACGTGACTACGTCGAAACCACAATTTAAGGGATACACAAAATGAAAAGTGCAGAAATCAAGGATATTTCGACAAAGGACCTGCAGGAGCGCATCGAGACCGAAAAGGCCCAGCTCGCAAAGCTGAAGGTGCAGCACGCAGTGTCTCCCGTCGAGAACCCGTCGATCATTAAGAAGAACCGCAGAGATATAGCTCGCATGCTGACCGTTCTGCGTCAAAAAAACGCTAAATAACGAGAACAACTATGGAAAGAAATCTTAGAAAAGAGCGTATCGGTGTGGTTGTCAGCAACAAGATGGAAAAGACCATTGTGGTTGCAGTAGCACGTAAGGTGAAGCATCCTATCTACGGCAAGTTCGTGAACAAGACGACGAAGTTTGTGGCCGAGTCGCTCGACGAGACCTGCAAGGAGGGCGATACCGTACGCATCATGGAAACCCGCCCGCTGAGCAAGACCAAGCGTTGGAGATTAGTACAAATCATTGAAAGAGCTAAGTAGTTATGATACAACAGGAAAGTAGACTCATTGTAGCTGATAACAGCGGTGCGAAGGAGGTCCTCTGCATCCGGGTGCTCGGCGGCACGAAACGTCGCTACGCATCCATCGGCGATAAGATCGTCGTGGCTGTCAAGAGCGCGACTCCCTCGGGCGAAGTCAAGAAGGGCGCCGTATCGAAGGCTGTAGTCGTAAGAACCACGAAGGAAATCAGACGTGCCAACGGTTCGTACATTCGTTTCGACGACAACGCCGTGGTGCTGCTTAACAACCAGGGTGAAATGCGCGGTACTCGTATATTCGGCCCCGTAGCTCGCGAGCTGCGTGACCAGTATATGAAGATTATCTCCCTCGCACCCGAAGTATTGTAATCATAAAAACTATTTCGGATATGTCAATGAAATTACATATTAAGAAAGGGGATCAGGTTCAGGTCATCGCCGGTGACAGCAAAGGCCAGACGGGCAAAGTCCTGAAGGTCGAGGTTTCGAAGCAGCGTGCCATCGTCGAAGGTGTGAACCTCTGCAAGAAGGCCACGAAGCCCAATGCACAGAATCCCCAGGGAGGCATCGTCGAGAAAGAGGCTCCGATTCACGTTTCGAACCTCATGCTCATCGATCCCAAGTCGGGCAAGCCTACCAAGGTCGGCCGCAAGACGGATGCAAAAGGTAAATTAGTTCGTTTCGCTAAAAAGTCAGGGGAGGAGATCAAATAATGGGATACGTACCTACACTCAAGACACAGTATAAGGAGCAGATCAAGCCTGCCCTTATGAAGGAGTTCGGTTACTCGAGCATTATGCAGTGCCCGAAGCTCGAAAAGATCGTAATCAACCAGGGTATGGGCCAGGCCGTCGCCGATAAGAAACTTATCGACGTGGCTGAAGCCGAGCTGACGACAATCACCGGCCAGAAGGCCGTTCAGACCCGCTCGCGCAAGGACATCTCGAACTTCAAGCTGCGTAAGGGCATGCCTATCGGCGTGCGCGTGACGCTGCGCGATACGAAGATGTACGAGTTCCTGGAGCGTCTGATCGCCGTGGCTCTGCCGCGTATCCGCGACTTCAAGGGTATCAATGAAAAGTTCGACGGCCAGGGCAACTACACCCTGGGTATCACCGAGCAGATCATCTTCCCGGAAATCGACATCGACAAGATCACCAAGATCTTCGGCATGGAGATTACGTTCGTAACGACGGCCAAAACCGACGAGGAGGCTTATGCCCTGCTCCGCGAGTTCGGTCTTCCTTTCAAAAACGCTAAAAAGAATCAATAAGCTATGGCAAAAGAATCGATGAAGGCCCGCGAGGTGAAGCGTGCGAAGCTCGCAAACCGCTATGCTCACAAGCGCGAGGAGATCGCTGCCAAGGTGAAGAGCGGTGAGATGGATCACGAAGAGGCATGGCAGGCGCTTGCGAAGCTGCCCCGCAACTCGAATCCCATTCGCCAGCACAACCGCTGCAAGATCACGGGTCGTCCCAAGGGCTATATTCGCCTGTTCGGCATCAGCCGTATCCAGTTCCGCGAAATGGCCTCGAAGGGTCTGATCCCGGGCGTTACGAAAGCTAGCTGGTAGTCGCCGGGGTGCGGCGAGGGGATGCGTGTATGCGGATCCCGGAACCGGACCCGGCAACTCGAATATGTTCCACCTTCCGGAAGGTGTCGAGCCTGTGGGGAGCATGTCTCTCCAAAGGAAGTGGAGCTGATAGGGGTGTATAACCCGGTAGATACGTCACAGTATCGGGGAAAGTGCCGCCGCAAGCGGTAACTTCCCGATATGTGGGGCGTAACGAAAGGTTGGACACTTGGTTACAAATTTCTCGGACCAGGGGCCGGAGGCCGATGCCGGAGTTGCGCAAGCAGCCGGGCGGATGCCGGAAGGCTCAGTCGGAAGGGTGATACCGAAGTTGCGCAATGCAGCGGAAGTAGAGGCCGGAGGCTGCCGGAACGGAGGGCTGACGCAGGGACGCATATGACGTTCCGGGCTCAGGCCCGAAGGGCTGGAATCGGACCCGAAAGTGCGGCGGATGCCGTGCCGGAAGAACCGAAGGGCGGTTGCCGAAAGGAAATTTTGTGCAGATACATGTTAGCAACATTGGGTGCTAACATTGTCTGCATTCCGGAGGTAACGCTAAAATCGCTAAAAATCAGGCGATAACTTGGCCGTTTGGGAAATAATGCGTATATTTGCGCGCTTTGTACCCTCGTGTGCGTATGCGAACGGGGGACGGGCAAAAAGGCTGTAAAGCGATTGGTGGTGAGCTAATTTGCTGAAAGCCAGAATAATAAAAAACAAACCAATTATTAATTTTTAACTTCTATTCGTTATGACTGATCCTATTGCGGACTTTCTGACCAGAATTAGAAACGCGGTGAAAGCCAACCACAAAGTGGTTGAAGCTCCCGGTTCAAAAATTAAGCAGGAGATGACCAAGATCCTCTATGAGCAGGGTTATATTCTCGCTTACAAATTCGACAAGGACGAGAAAGGTCACCCGTCGATCAAAATCGCTCTGAAGTGGGATGCTGCCACCAAGACCAATGCTATCAAGGACCTCAAGCGCGTCAGCCGCCCGGGTCTGCGTCAGTATGTTTCGGTTTCGGACATGCCCCGCGTTCTCAACGGACTGGGCATCGCCATCATCTCCACGTCGAAAGGTATCATGACCGACGCTCGGGCCCGCAAGGAAAATGTGGGTGGTGAGGTACTGTGCTACATCTACTAATCGCAAATTATTAAAGAACAACACAATGTCAAGAATTGGTAAATTACCTGTAACCCTGCCTGCCGGCGTTACCGTAGAGGTGGCTGCCGACAATACGGTAAGCGTGAAAGGGCCACTCGGGACGCTGAGCCAGAAAGTGGACTCGGATATCAAGGTAGAGGTCGGCACGCACATGGACATTCACACGAACAAGGAAGTTCCTGCCGTTCTGGTGTCCCGTCCCACCAACCAGCCCCGCCATCGTTCGCTGCACGGTCTGTACCGCGCACTGATCAACAACATGGTTGTCGGTGTATCGAAGGGCTATGAAATCAAACAGGAACTCGTAGGTGTCGGTTTCAAGGCCGAAGTGAAGGGCCAGGTGCTCGAAATGAGCCTCGGCTATTCGCACGATACGCATTTCCTTCTGCCCAAAGAGGTGACCGCTACGGCCGTTACCGAGAAGAAGGGCAATCCTATCGTAACGCTCAAGTCGATCGACAAGCAGCTCGTAGGCCAGGTTGCCGCGAAGATCCGTTCGCTGCGCAAGCCGGAGCCGTATAAGGGCAAGGGTATCAAGTTCGTCGGCGAGCAGATCCGTCGCAAGGCAGGTAAATCAGCAGGTGCTAAATAGTAAATAGTCTGAAGTTATGTCATTGAACAAGATAGAAAGAAGAGAGAGGATCAAGATGCGTATCCGCAAGATCGTTAGCGGAACGCCTTCACAGCCTCGCATGACTGTATATCGTAGCAACAAGCAGATCTACGTACAGTTTATCGACGACCTCGCAGGTGTTACCCTGGCTACGGCTTCCTCGCTGGACAAGGAGGTTGCCGAAGCGGTTGCAGGCAAGAACAAGTGCGAAGTAGCCGCCCTGGTGGGCAAACTGGCCGCCGAGCGCGCCACAGCCAAAGGCATCAGCGTCGTAGCCTTCGACCGTAACGGCTACCTGTATCACGGAAGAGTTAAACAGCTGGCCGAAGCAGCACGCGAAGGCGGACTTAAATTCTAAGCGATTATGTCAAATACCAACATAAAGAAAGTACGTACGAGCGACCTCGAACTCAAGGACCGGCTCGTAAGCATTCAGCGTGTAACCAAGGTAACCAAGGGTGGCCGCACGTTCAGTTTCTCGGCCATCGTCGTCGTAGGTAACGAGGACGGTGTCGTAGGCTACGGCCTGGGCAAGGCTTCGGAGGTTCAGTCGGCCATCGCCAAAGGCGTGGAAGACGCAAAGAAGAACCTGGTGAAGATCCCGGTTATCAACGGTACGATCCCCCACAAGCAGGAGTCGCGTTTCAGCGGTTCGCTCGTGATGATTCGTCCGGCCGCTCCCGGTACGGGTATCATCGCCGGCGGAGCCATGCGTGCCGTGCTCGAGTCGGTGGGCATCAAGAACGTGCTTGCCAAGAGCAAGGGTTCGTCGAACCCCCACAACCTGGTAAAGGCGACCATCGCTGCCCTGTGCGAACTGCGCGATGCCCACAGCATTGCCCGCGTGCGCGGTATCTCGATGGACAAGGTGTTTAACGGTTAATTCTCAAGAAGAACATGGCAAGATTGAAAATCACCCAGGTCAAAAGCCGCATCGGCTCTACGGAGCGTCAGTGCAAGAACCTTGACGCGCTGGGTCTGAAGAAGATCAACGCGAGCGTCGAGCACGACGACTCGGCAATCATCAAAGGTATGATTGAGCGCGTGAAGCACCTCGTCAAAGTCGAAGAGGTAGCCCCTGTCAAGAAGGCTGCCCCGAAGGCCAAGAAGGCCGAGGTCAAGGAGGAGGCTGCACAGGCCGCAGAATAAGTTTAACAGCTAACGGATTATAAACAATGGAACTCAATAATCTCAAACCCGCAAAGGGTTCAACGCATCACGATAAACGAATCGGCCGCGGTGCAGGTTCGGGCCACGGTGGCACGGCTACCCGTGGACACAAGGGTGCACAGTCGCGTTCGGGTTACTCGCGCAAGCTCGGCTTCGAGGGTGGCCAGATGCCGCTGCAGCGTCGCCTCCCCAAGTTCGGTTTCACGAACCTGAAGCGCGTTGAATTCAAGGCCATCAACCTCTCGACGCTCGAGGAGTTGGCAGCCAAGAAGTCGCTTTCGGAGGTTACGGTCGACACGCTTATTTCGGCAGGTTTCATCTCGTCGAACGACAAGGTGAAGATCCTGGGCAACGGCACGATTTCGAAAGCGCTGGCCGTCAAGGCTCATGCGTTCTCGAAGAGCGCCGAAGCGGCCATCACGGCAGCCGGAGGCAGCGTCGAAAAACTGTAAGCAACCTTAGAACCCAAAAATTATGAATCAGTATCTCGTTGTTGGTGTCGTCTTTTTGGTGGTAATCGCTCTTTTGGCGACCAACAAGAAATTGGTAGAAACGCTCAAGAATATCTACAAGATCGAGGAGCTCCGTAAACGTGTCATCTACACGATCGGACTGCTGCTGGTCTACCGCTTGGGTAGTTTCGTCGTGATTCCGGGCATCAACCCCAACGCCCTGGGCGAGGGTTCGGCGTATGCCAGCCAGTTGGAAGGCAACGGACTTCTGGGTCTGTTGAACGTCTTCTCCGGCGGTGCATTCGGTAACGCCGCTATTTTCGCGCTCGGAGTCATGCCGTACATCACCGCCTCGATCATCATCCAGCTTATGGGTATGATGATTCCGTATTTCCAGAAAATGCAGAAGGAGGGTGAGAGCGGCCGCCGCAAGATGAACCAGTGGACACGCTTCCTTACGATTGGTGTGTTGGTACTGCAGGGCCCGGCGTATATCGCCAACCTGTATCACCAGGTCCCCACCGCGTTCGTTTACGGCAATTCGTTCGGCTTCGTTGCCTATGCGACGACGATCCTGATCGCCGGAACCATGTTTATCATGTGGCTGGGCGAGAAGATCACCGACAAGGGTATCGGTAACGGTATCTCGCTGATCATCATGATCGGTATCGTGGCACGTCTTCCGCACGCGCTGTTGGCCGAGGTCAACGCCCGTTTCCAGACTGCCTCGGGTAGCGCCATCATGCTGATCCTCGAGCTGATCCTGCTGTTCCTTGTCTTCATGGCAACGATCGCCCTGGTACAGGCTGTCCGCAAGGTTCCTGTACAGTATGCAAAGCGTATCGTCGGTAACAAACAGTATGGCGGTGTACGTCAGTACATCCCCTTGAAGATGAATGCTGCGAATGTGATGCCTATCATCTTCGCGCAGGCTCTGATGTTTATTCCGGCGCTGTTCTCCGGTACGGCTTTCGCGGCTGCTTTCAGCTCGATGACCGGTTTCTGGTATAACTTTACGCTTGCAGTGCTGGTAATCGCTTTCACCTACTTCTACACGGCGATTATCATCAACCCTCAAATGATGGCCGATGACATGAAGCGAAACGGCGGCTTTATCCCGGGAGTGAAACCGGGTAAGCAGACCGTGAACTACATCGACACCATCATGACGCGTATTACGCTTCCGGGTTCGTTCTTCCTGGCGATCGTGGCTATCCTGCCCGCGCTGGCGATGAAGTTCCTCGGCATCCAGCAGTCGTTCGCCTACTTCTACGGAGGTACGTCGCTGCTGATCATGGTCGGCGTGGTACTCGACACTCTGAAGCAGATCGAGAGCTACCTGCTGATGCGCCATTACGATGGTCTGATGAAGACCGGACGTATTCAGGGTCGTCATTAGGAGTTTTTCCGAAGAGTTCTTAAGCGAAGAAATGATATATTTAAAGACAGACGAGGAGATAGAGCTGCTCCGCGAGAACAACATCCTGGTGTCCGAGACACTGGCGGAGGTGGGTCGCCACATCCGCCCGGGTGTCACCACCAAGGAGTTGGATTCGATTGCCGAGGATTTTATCCGCGCGCACGGAGCAGTTCCTGCCTTCCTCGGATATCAGGGATTTCCCGCTTCGTTGTGTATATCGGTAAACGAACAGGTAGTTCACGGTATTCCATCCTCGAAATGCGTCCTCAAAGAGGGCGACATCGTTTCGGTCGATTGCGGTACGTTTATGAAGGGGTTTGTTGGTGATTCGGCATATACGTTTGCCGTTGGAGAGGTTGCCGGGGAAGTAAGGCAGCTGATGGATGTCACCAAAGAGGCTCTTTATAAAGGTACGGCGCAGGCCAAAGCCGGCAACCGCGTAGGCGACGTGTCGGCAGCCGTGCAGGAGTATGCCGAAAGTTTCGGCTACGGAGTCGTGCGCGAATTGGAGGGACACGGATTGGGTCGGAAAATGCACGAAGACCCGGGTGTTCCCAATTACGGTGCACGCGGCAGGGGCCCGCTCTTGAAAGAGGGCATGGTCATCTGCATCGAGCCCATGATCAACATGGGAACCAAAGCGGTGGTTTTCGAACGGGATGGCTGGACGGTCCGCACGCGGGACCACAAACCGGCGGCGCACTTCGAGTTCGCCGTTGCGGTCCGCAAATCGGGACCCGATGTCCTGACGGACTTCAGTATCATCGAAAAAGCAATAAACAACTAAGACTCTATGGCAAAACAAACTGCTATTGAAAGGGACGGTACGATTATCGAGGCGTTGTCCAATGCGATGTTCCGCGTCGAACTGGACAACGGCCACGTGCTCACGGCCCATATCTCGGGAAAGATGCGTATGCACTACATCAAAATCCTTCCCGGAGATAAAGTGAAAGTGGAGATGACGCCCTACGACCTTACGAAGGGACGTATATCTTTCCGGTACAAATAATTAGATTGCTTGAAAATCATGAAAGTTAAAGCATCCATCAAGAAAAGAAGCGAGGATTGCAAGATTGTAAAGCGTAAAGGCAAACTTTACGTCATTTGCAAAAAGAATCCCAAGTTTAAAATGCGCCAGGGGTAATGTTTTTTAAACAAGTCAAAAAAGAAAAAGAATTTATATGGCACGTATAGTCGGTGTAGATTTACCGAAAAACAAAAGAGGCGAGATCGGCCTGACCTATATCTACGGTATCGGTCGCTCGACGGCTCGTAAAATTCTCGAGACCGCTGGCATCAGCTACGATCTCAAAGTACAGGATTGGTCGGACGACCAGGTCGGTGCGATCCGTTCGACGATCGCTGACCTGGGTCTGAAGGTCGAGGGTGAATGCCGTTCGATGGTCCAGTTGAATATCAAGCGCCTGATGGATATCGGCTGCTACCGCGGCATCCGTCACCGTCTGGGTCTTCCCGTTCGCGGTCAGTCGACCAAGAACAACGCACGTACCCGCAAGGGCCGCAAGAAGACTGTCGCAAACAAGAAAAAGGCAACGAAGTAATCTTTAGAGAATTATGGCAAAGAAAACTGGAACAGTTAAAAAGAAAGTTGTTAAGGTCAGTGCACTGGGCAATGTCTATGTACACTCCACTTTCAACAACGTAATCATCACCATCACCAACGAGGTGGGCGATGTCATCAGCTGGTCGTCGGCCGGTAAGATGGGTTTCCGTGGTTCGAAGAAGAATACTCCGTATGCTGCACAGACCGCTTCGGCGGATTGCGCAAAGGTCGCTTACGATATGGGCCTTCGCAAGGTGAAGGTTTATGTCAAGGGCCCGGGCGCTGGTCGCGAGTCGGCTGTGCGCACCATCCACGGCGCAGGTATCGAGGTGATGGAGATCATCGACGTTACTCCGCTGCCGCACAACGGTTGCCGTGCTCCTAACCGCCGCCGTGTATAATTCAGGCATAGGTTAAGGATAATTTCAAGGTTTTAAAAAAAGTCAGAACAATGGGAAAATACATAGGACCTAAATCGAAAATCGCCCGTAAATTCGGCGAAGCTATCTATGGTGCGGATAAGGTGCTCGAAAAGCGCAACTATCCTCCCGGACAGCACGGTCTGGCGCGTAAGCGCAAAAAGGTGTCGGAGTACGGCACGCAGTTGAGCGAGAAGCAGAAGGCCAAGTACACGTACGGCCTGCTGGAGAAGCAGTTCTCGCGCACCTACGACCAGGCGTCGCGCATGGGCGGCATCACGGGTGAGAACCTGCTGAAGCTGCTGGAGTGCCGTCTGGACAACGTCGTTTACCGCTTGGGTATCGCCCCGACGCGTGCTGCTGCCCGCCAGCTCGTTTCGCACTGCCACATCTGTGTGAACGGCAACGTCGTGAACATTCCCTCGTACTCGCTGCGTGCGGGTGACGTGGTATCGGTTCGCGAGAAGTCGAAGAGCCTGGAAGTGATCACGGTATCCCTGGCCGGCTCGTCGAAGAGCCGTTACGCCTGGTTGGAGTGGGACAACGCCTCGATGAGCGGCCGTTTCCTGCAGAAGCCCGAGCGTGAGGAGATTCCCGAGAACATCAAGGAGCAGCTCATCGTCGAGTTGTACTCGAAGTAGTAATCAAAACAAATTCACTTATTATGGCAATATTAGCATTCCAGAAACCTGAGAAGGTTATTATGCTTGAATCCACTTCGTCGTTCGGAAAGTTTGAGTTCCGACCGCTGGAGCCCGGATTCGGTATGACTGTCGGTAACGCTTTGCGTCGTATTCTGCTCTCTTCGCTGGAGGGTTACGCAATCACGACTGTCAAGGTAGCCGGTGTCGATCACGAGTTTGCCGCTATCCCCGGTGTGATGGAGGATATGTTGAACATCATCCTCAATCTGAAGCAGGTTCGTTTTATCCGCACAGTCGATAATCAGGATGCCGAAAAAGTATCCATTAACGTTGCGGGTGTTACGGAGCTGACTGCCGGATATATCTCGAATTACCTGTCGTTCTTCAAGGTCCTCAATCCCGACTTGGTGATCTGTCACCTGGCCCCGGGAACGAAGATGCAGATGACGCTCACGATCGGCAAAGGCCGCGGCTACGTGCCGGCCGAGGAGAACGCTCCCGCCGAAAGCGAGTTCGGAACGCTTCCGATCGACTCGATCTTCACGCCTATCAAGAACGTGAAGTACTCGATCGAGAACTACCGTGTCGAGCAGAAGACCGACTACGAGAAGCTGAATTTGGAAATTACTACCGACGGGTCGATTCACCCCAAAGAGGCTCTGAAAGAGGCCGCAAAGATTCTCATCCAGCACTTCATGCTCTTCTCCGACGAGAAGATCACCGTCAACATGGAAGACACGAACGGTGCTGAAGAGTTCGATGAGGATGTACTCCACATGCGTCAGTTGCTGAAGACGAAGCTCTCGGACCAGGATCTTTCGGTCCGCGCCCTGAACTGTCTGAAGGCTGCCGATGTCGATACCGTGGGGGATCTCGTGAAGCTGAACCGCAACGACCTGCTGAAGTTCCGCAACTTCGGCAAGAAGTCGCTGACGGAGCTCGACGAGCTGCTGACCTCGCTCAACCTGAAGTTCGGTATGGACGTATCAATCTACAAACTTGACAAAGATTAATTATGAGACACAATAAGAATTTCAACCACCTGGGCCGTCAGGCGGGCCACCGCAAGGCCATGCTTTCGAACATGGCCACGTCGCTGATCCTGCACAAGCGCATCGAAACGACGGTTGCCAAGGCCAAAGCCGTTCAGCGTTTCATCGAGCCTCTGGTAACCAAGTCGAAGGAGGACACGACGCACTCGCGCCGTATCGTATTCTCGTACCTGAAACAGAAAGAGGCCGTTACGGAGTTGTTCCGTACGATCGCCCCGAAGATCTCGGAGCGTCCGGGCGGTTACACCCGCATCCTGAAGACCGGTTTCCGTCTGGGCGATGCTGCCGACATGTGCATCATCGAGTTCGTTGACTTCAACGAGCCTTACACGCTGGGTATCACTCCCGCTGCTGCTGCGGAGGCAAAGCCGAAGACGCGTCGTTCGCGCAAGCCGGCTGCCAAGGCAACCGACGCTGTCGAGGAGGCTACCGTAGTCGAAGGCGAGGCAAAGAAGGCTGCTCCCAAGAAGGCTGCCGCTCCGAAGAAGCCCGCAGCTCCGAAGGGTGGCGCAAAGGTTGCTGCCCCGAAGGTTGCGAAGAAGACCAATGTAGGAAAGAAAATGTAAATTTTCAATTTTATAGGGCATCTTTGCACTTGCTCTCGTGTGGCGCGAATGGGACGTACTTCAGTACTACCCATACGCGCCACATTTCGTTTAAGCACCGCAACTGCACCACTCTGACGAAAAATCGGTTTTGGTTTCAGAGGGCGTCTTTGCATAACAAACCCCGAAACTGTGTAAACAGTCCCGGGGGTTTGTGTGATCCGTTTTGCGGACTACTGAAAATGGTAGAGGAATACGACTGTCGCGTCGAGGGCCGTTTTGGGGCAATCCTTGATTTCGAGCGATACTTTGATCTCAGCCTTGGCGATGCCGCGGAGGTTGGTGAGCGATAGCAGCGAGGCGCGCAACCGGACTTCGCTGCCGACCAGTACGGGCTGGTTGAAACGCAGTTTTTCGATGCCGTAGTTGACCAGCATTTTTACGTTGTTGACCTTCAGGACCTGCGCCCAGAGGTAGGGAAGTACCGAGAGGTTCAGGTAACCGTGCGCAATGGTCGATTTATAGGGGCTCTCCGTCTTGGCTCGTTCCGTGTCCACGTGAATCCACTGGTGGTCGAGCGTCGCGTCGGCGAAGAGGTTGATCTGCTCCTGGGTGATTTTCAGGTAGTCGGAGACTCCCAGTTCCTGGCCGGTGTACTGGGCGAATTCGTCGAAATTGTTGATGATTAACTGGCTCATGGTGTTTTTGATCTATGTTGCAAATATACGAAAAAAGTTTGTCCCGGCCGCATCGGGGCTACATTTGAACAATCTTGTGGACGGTATGGAAAATCCCGGAGTTTACGCTCCGGGATTTTTTGACAGTGTCGTGGTTACAGTGCAATTTCGATTTGCGGATGTTCCTTTTCGGAGTACCACATGTTTTCGACGGTGAAGCCGAGCGGTTTGTTCGGAGCCACGGAGGTCGTCAGCGTCGAGAACGGCTTGAGAACGATCGGGTTCTGTCCCGGAAAGCGGAGGACGTACTCCACCGAGCTGGCATTGGTGAGGCTCACCGTGCGATGGCCGTTTTTCGGGTCGGTGTAGAGTACCTTCGTACGGACCGATGCCGTGAAGAGGTCTTTCAGCAGTTGTTCGTCGCCCGCGATCGTGCCGAACGAGTAGGCCAGCGTGCGGCGTGCTTCGAGCGCCTCGCGCAGCGATGCGAGCGAGTTGTCCCGGGCGAAAATCAGCGTCATGTTGCGGCGATGACCCTGAAGCCGGTAGGTTTCGGCCGTCGCGTCGTGGATGTCGGTGTTCGCCGAGACGAACAGGTTCCGGGCATGGGCGCGTGCGATGGCTTTGGGGTAGAACTCCGCGCCGTTCATGATTTCGATACCGTCGATCAGCCCCTCGCCGTAGGCTTTGACCTCGAATTCGGGATGTTCGAGGCTCTTGCGCCTCCAGCCCGGATGGTTGTGCATCACCAGCGCTCCCTGCGCTTTGGCGTTGCGGAGCGATTGCAGGGCGTCGGTGGCGTAGAGGGTGTTGTTATCCGTGGTGAAGAGGGCGTTGTAATGGCCGTAGGCGACAGGCTCGCGGGTGATCTCGGCGCCGGGGATGATCGTGAGGCCGTATTTCACGGCGGTTTCCTGCGCCAGTTTTACCGGGAGGTTCAGGTTGGACTGGATGCCCCGCTCGTCGGCCGCCTTCCGGATGACGTTGTTGTTGAAGGCTTCCGTGCCTTCGGGCACATAGCCTTTCAGGAAGTTGAGCATCTTGCCTTCGTGGCGGCGGTATTCCACGTGTTCGGTGATCGCCAGCACATCCAGGCCGTCGTACCACGCTTCGCGCACGCGGAATTCGGGCGTGCAGTCGCCGTCGGAATAGATCGAGTGGGTGTGCAGGTCGGCCTTATAGACCGTGTAGCCGTTCACTGCGGGCAGTACGAACTCCGCGCGTTGCGCGGTGATGCGTTCGGAGTGGCGCGTGATGTCGGGATTGTGGGCGTCGGTGTAGTAATGCTGTGCGCTTGCGGTGCAAATCGCAGTGAGGGCGACGGAAAGGAGCAGTAGTTTTTTCATGGGTCGGTTGGTTTTCGTTGGATAAAACAAGAGAGGCCCTTTGTCGGGGGCCTCTCTCGATAATTGTTCGTTCTTGCGGGATTATTTCGAGAACCCTTTGCCGATTCCGAGGAAGTCCTCGGCTTTGAGGGCTGCGCCGCCGATCAGGCCGCCGTCCACATCTTCCTTGGCGAAGATTTCGGCTGCATTCGAGGGCTTGCACGAACCGCCGTAGAGGATTGCCGTCTCCTGGGCAGCAGCGCCGAATTTCGCGGCCAGCACCTTGCGGATGTAAGCGTGGATTTCCTGTGCCTGCTCGGCCGTTGCGGTCTTACCCGTGCCGATGGCCCAAACGGGTTCGTAAGCGATTACCAGCTCCTTGTACTGCTCTTCGGTGAGGTTGTAAACCACCTCTTCGATCTGGGCTTTCACCACGTCGAAGTGCTTGCCGGCCTCACGCTCGTCGAGGTTCTCGCCTACGCAGTAGATCGGAATCAGGCCGTTGGCATAAGCCTGCGCCATCTTCTTGTTGAGCGTAGCGGAAGTCTCGCCGTAGTACTGGCGGCGCTCCGAGTGGCCGAGGATCACGTATTTGCAACCTACGGCAGCGATCATCGAAGCTGCGATCTCGCCCGTGTAGGCGCCTTTGGCCTCCGTAGCGCAGTCCTGTGCGCCGAGTGCGATGTCCGAACCCTTCAGGGCCTCGGCAACCATCGAGAGGTGGGTGAACGGCGGGCAAACGATGAAGTTTACGCACGAGCAAACCTCGCCGCGGCCTGCAACGATGCCTTTTGCAAGCTCAACACCTTCGGCGGGAAGCGTGTTCATCTTCCAGTTGCCGGCAACAATTTTCTTTCTCATAGTTGTAATTCTTTTTTATGTTAATAAGTCTATCCTTTGTTTAGCAAGAATCCCGGTCTCGCATTCGCGGCTTTCGCCGTGTTTCTGATTCCGACCCACCCCCAAACCCCCGCCTCGGCGGGGGCTTTATCGCAATGTTCCCGGTTTTTTGCGATACACGGGAGCCCCCCCCCTCCGCGTCTAAAAGCCGTTTTTAAAACAGCTCTCCGGGGAGGCTTTATGGTCGAGTTCCTGACGGTTTGCTCGAAAACCGGGTGGGGATTAGAAATTTTTAATTCTTAATTTTTCATTTTTAATTCGCATCGCACCACTTTTTCACCTCGTCGATCGAGGGGGCTTTCAGCCCGAGTTTGTTCTTTTTGTTGTATCCGCACAGGTCGTTGAAGAACTTGCCCGGGGCGAGTTTGCGCAGCGATTCGACGGTGACGTAACCCATCTTCTGGACCACGGGAACCCACTCTTCGGGGATTCCGATGGCGGTGTAGGCCTCCGCAGGATCGTTCACGGCTTTCTTTTCGGGGCGCATCTGCGGGAAGAACAGCACGTCCTGGATCGAGGTCTGGTCGGTCATGAACATCGTCAGGCGGTCGATGCCGATGCCCATTCCCGAGCAGGTCGGCATGCCGTATTCCAAGGCGCGCACAAAGTCCATGTCGATGAACATGGCCTCGTCGTCGCCTTTCTCCGAGAGGCGCAGCTGCTCCTGGAAACGCTCCAACTGGTCGATCGGGTCGTTCAGCTCCGAATAGGCGTTGCAGAGCTCCTTGCCGTTGACGAACAATTCGAAACGCTCCGTCAGTTCGGGGTTCGAACGATGGCGTTTGCACAGGGGCGACATCTCGCGCGGATAGTCCGTGATGAAGGTGGGCTGGATAAGCTCCTCCTCACAGTACTGTCCGAAGATGGCGTCGATGAGCTTGCCTTTGCCGTAGGTTTCGTCGACCTCGACGTTGAGCCGCTTGCAGGCTTCGCGCAACTGCTCTTCCGACTGGCCCGTGATGTCGTAGCCGGTCTTTTCGCGGATGGCGTCGGTCATCGTCAGGCGGCGGAACGGAGCTTTGAACGAAATCGGCTTGCCGTCGATCGTCAGTTCCGTCGTGCCGTTTACGGCGCGGGCCACCCGTTCGAGCATCTGCTCGGTGAACTCCATCATCCAAAGGTAATCCTTGTAGGCGACGTAAATCTCCATGCAGGTGAACTCGGGGTTGTGCGTGCGGTCCATGCCTTCGTTGCGGAAGTTCTTGCCGAACTCGTAGACGCCGTCGAATCCGCCGACGATCAGCTTCTTGAGGTAAAGCTCCGTAGCGATACGGAGGTAGAGGTCGATGTCGAGCGAGTTGTGGTGGGTGATGAACGGCCGGGCCGAAGCGCCGCCGGGAATCGGCTGCAGGATCGGGGTCTCGACTTCGATGTAACCCTTCGAGTTGAAGAACTCGCGCATCGTGGCCATGATCTTGGCGCGGCGTACGAAGGTGTCCTTCACCTGCGGGTTGACGATCAGGTCCAAATACCGCTGGCGGTAGCGTACTTCGGGATCGGTGAAGGCGTCGAACGTCTTGCCGTCCTTCTCCTTGACGACGGGCAGCGGCCGGATCGACTTCGACAGCACGGTGAATTTACGGCAGTGCACCGACAGTTCGCCCGTGTTGGTGCGGAACGCAAAGCCTTCCACGCCGACGAAGTCGCCGATGTCCAGCAGTTTTTTGAAAACCGTATTGTAGAGCGTCGGATCGCCTTCGGGGCAGATATCGTCGCGGCGGATGTAGACCTGGATGCGGCCCGTGTGGTCCTGCAACTCGAAGAACGAGGCGCTGCCCATGATGCGGCGCGACATGATGCGGCCCGCGATGCGGATATCCTGGAAATTCTTCTTCTCGTCGTCGAAGTTGTCGGCGATTTCGCGCGCGGTTGCCGTCACTTCGTAACGGGCGGCGGGGTAGGGTTCGATGCCCAGGTCGCGCAACGCCGTGAGCGACTGCCTGCGAAGCTGTTCCTGTTCGCTGAGTTCGATTGCCATATCGTGTGTTTTTGATGTATGCTTTTGTATCCGCGCAAAATTAGTGAAAAAAGGACAGAATAGCAACTCTTTTCGCAATCGGCTGTGACGCTATGACCGTAGTTCGGGAAAACAGCGCCCGGTTTTTGTTTATTCTTGTTTTATCGTTATATTTGTTTGTCTAACTAAAATGCGAACTATGAAACAACTCTTTACTCTTTCTCGTAGTGCGTCGGTTCCCCCCCCCTCCTTTCGTGCCTCCTGGGTGCATTCGTGGGATGCCTGCTGCTTTTAGCTTCGTGCGGAGGGGACGACTCTTCGGAAGTGCCGCCGCCGAAAACTGAAGTAACCCTCTCGGTCGCTCCGGCCGACCTGACCTACGATCCGGCTTCACCTTCATCGAATGTCGTCACCGTGACGACAAATGCTTCGTGGAAGGCCGAGTGTCCCGATTCGAAACTCAAGTTCTCGCCTTCCTCCGGTACGGGCAACGCTACGATCGCGTTTACCGATGCGCCTGCGGGGGTGCGCTGCACGCTGACCGTTACGGCCGGCACGGGTGCGGACGCCAAGAAGCAGACTGTCGAAATCTTCCGGGAGGCGGACGTTCCCGTCCAGACGGTTTTCAGTCTCGATTTCGGTAACGGAACGAATGGCGTGTGGGCCGGCAGCAACGACGAATGGAAGACCCAGACCGGCACGGGTGCATCGACCGTAACCTATTCCGTGAACAACGTCCGCATCAACAACGACAACTTCGGTTCGGCCGGCAAATATACCGGAGCCTCGGGAAAAGCCTATGCCAAGATGTTCTACGACGCCTCGACCGATTACTTCACGATTCACGACATCACGCTGCCGGAGGGCGAGCGCAATTATACGCTGACATTCGGGACGATCTTCCCGGCGGCCGACGTTTCGCTGATGGTGAGCGCCGACGGCGCGGTCTGGCGGCCGCTTGCCTACACGGG
Source organism: Alistipes montrealensis (assembly GCF_018362775.1). Classification (GTDB taxonomy): domain Bacteria; phylum Bacteroidota; class Bacteroidia; order Bacteroidales; family Rikenellaceae; genus Alistipes; species Alistipes montrealensis. Next base: position 92,652 of record NZ_JAGYXY010000002.1, on the reverse strand, counting down.
TGCTTCGACCTATAACACGTGGGCCAAAGCGACGGTGGGCTTCACGCTCAAACAGGTCGTTGCGAAGTTGTCGATCCGCCTGGCCCCGACGGGCACGGAACGTACCTATGGCCTGAATTTCGACGATATCGTCCTCACGACGGGCGGCGGCGGTCAGGAGGTCGATCCCGTTGCGGGTACGGACCTGCGCTGGGCCGAACTTCCCTCCAACTTCGAATCCCCGTCGGCCGACCAGTTCGTGCATACGACCTGGACCACGACCGTAACGAGCGGCAGGCGTGTGCGCAACTACACCTATTGCTACGACACGCGGCGCCACAATCCCGTCTGGGTGGCCTACCCGCACCACCGTTGCTATATGGAGGGTTCGGGACGTTCCGACGAACCGTGGGCGGCCGACCCGGCGCTTCCCGAGTCGCAGCAGTCGAAGATTTACGCCTCTTCGACCGGGGACACGTACCAGTATTGGACGGCCGATCTGGTGACAGGCGCTTATGGCAGCGGTTACTGGTCGCGCGGTCACCTCTGCATGTCGCGCGAGCGGCCCGGCAAAGGACTGGAGATCAACGTGCAGACCTTCCGCCCGACCAACGTCGCGCCGCAGGCTTCCGAACCGAGTGCTTTCGGGAAGATCTGGGGCAATATCGAAGAGGCGATTTCGGGCGGTACGATTCCTGCCGACACGCTTTACATCGTGGCGGGATGTTATTACGAGAACGATAATAACTGGAAGGAGAAGGACGCTTCGAACAACGGTGCGCTGAGTTCGCTTTCGAAGGATTGCGTCATGCCGACCCGCCAGTTCAAGATGGCCGTGCGCAAGAAAACGGTACAGGTGGGCAAACCCATTCAGGAATGCACGGCCGATGAACTGGAGACCATCGCCTTCTGGGTCGAGAGCCTGACGAAGAGCACGGCGACGGACAAGTCGCAACTGGATCAGTTTATCGTTCCCATATCGGAGATCGAGACGGCGATGGGGATGAAATTCTTCCCGGGGATTCCCGATGCCGCCAAGAGCAGAAAGGGCACGCTTTCGGCGTGGTACTGATCGAAAAAGAGCTGAACTTTAGGTTCAGCTCTTTTTTTTACAGGATAATTTCCGGTAGGCCCAGGAGGCGGCCCAGCCCAGCGCGATGCCGACTGCCGTTCCCCACACGAGGTCCATCGGGAAGTGCTTTCCCAGGTAGATGCGCGAGTAGCAGATCAGCAGCGTGGCGAAGACCATCAGCCAGGTAAACCACTTGCGGCGGATGACCGAGGCCGACAGTACGGCGAGCGTGACGATGACGGCGGCGTGGGCCGAGACGGTTCCGTAGCGGCCGCTGACAGCTTCGATGGGGACGTGCACCGTCCAGTCGTGGGCGATGCCGGCTGCGGCGAGCGAGTCGGGCGTCAGCCAGCGCAGTTTGCGCAGCGAATCGGGTGCGATGTCGAGTCCTTCGAGCGCCGGGGTGAACATCGGCCGCCAGCGCGGCTCGAAGTCGGGCATCAGTCCGCCCAGCAGGCCGTTGTGCTTGAAGATGCCTGAAACCATGTCCGAAAGGGCCAGTGCGGCGATCATCAGCAGGGTGAATATTATTACGTTGCGCAGTCCGCCCCGGCGCCATACGAGCCAGAGGATCAGCGCATACAGCGGAAGCCACATCGTCGTGCCGGAGATGATCAGCATCAGGCGGTCCACGGCGGGGCCTCCGTCGAAATTCAGTGCGAGAAAGAGTTGATGGTCAAAGTCGTACATCGTTCAGCTAAAATTGGAAGTAGATGAAGGGCTGTATGTCGCTGGATTTGATCTGCATAACGCACCAGATCATGGCCGCGGCCATCACGACCTGCAAGACCAGCGGTGCATGGACCACGATGCGCCGGGCGACGGCGTCGACCGTAGCCGGCAGCAGATGGAGGACGTAACCCGCGGCGATCAGTGCGAAAGCGGCGGCATACCCCGTCACGACCTGCGGAATCATTGCGGCGTTGAAGTTGTAGAATATCTGGTGCAGCATCAGCGAAACGGTCTGCATCGACTCGGCGCGGAACATCAGCCAGCCCAGGCAGACGATGTTGAACGTCACGACGATGCCTGCTATGCGGCTCCACCAGTGCATCTGGGCCCCGGTGGCTTTGGCGCCCGGGACGACTGCCATCCAGAGTTTATGCAGTGCGAGGGCTACGCCGTGCAGGCCGCCCCAGAGGATGAAGCGCACCGCTGCGCCGTGCCACAGTCCGCCCAGCAGCATCGTAAGGAGCAGGTTGCCGTAGGTGCGGATGCGGCCCTTGCGGTTGCCGCCCAATGAGATGTAAAGGTAATCGCGCAGCCACGTCGAGAGCGAGATGTGCCACCGCCGCCAGAACTCGGTGATCGTCGCCGACTTGTAGGGTGCGTCGAAGTTCTTCGGGAAGCGGAATCCCAGCAGCAGGGCGATGCCGATGGCCATGTCGGAGTAGCCCGAGAAGTCGCAGTAGATTTGCAGCGCATAGCCGTAAATGCCCATCAGGCACTCGAATCCCGAGTAGAGGAGCGGTTCGTCGAAGATGCGGTCGACGAAGTTGAGCGAAATATAGTCCGAAATGATCGCCTTTTTGAACAATCCCGTGAGGATCAGGAAAACGCCTGTTCCGAACATCTCTTTCGTGACGACGATCGGGTTTTGCCGGATTTGCGGGATGAAGTCGCGGGCGCGGACGATCGGGCCGGCGACGAGCTGCGGAAAGAACGACAGATAAAAGAGATAGTCGAGCCAGTTGGACAAAGGCTTCAACTGACCGCGGTAAATGTCGATGGTATAGCTCATCGACTGGAAAACGAAGAACGAGATGCCGACCGGGAGGAAGATGTTCTGGAACTGGAGAAAGCCCTGTCCGAACAGTTGGTTGGAGATGTCGATGAGGAAGTTCGTGTATTTGAAGTATCCCAGCATGCCGAGGTTCACGGCTACGCTCAGCACCACCAGCCAGCGTTTCGTCCACTTGAGGCGTGCCCGGTAGATGCCTTGGGCGATCAGGAAATCGCTCACCGCGGCGAAGACGAGCAGCAGGAAATAGACTCCGCTCGACTTGTAATAGAAGTAGAGTGAAAAGAGGATGACGTAGACGATACGGGCCATCGGCGCGCGGCGGAATGCGCTGTATATAAGCAAAAAACCTGCAAAGAGGAACAGGAACAGCCCGCTGCTGAAAATCAGCGGCGACGAGGCATCGTAGGCAAACAACGCCTGGAGCTTGTCTGTGATTCCGTCCGTCGCAGGAAAGGTCATTGCAGGGGCGAATTAAGGAGTTCGGGGGCCGAGGCCGGGAGAATGCGGCGGTCGACGGCGGCTTTGCGTACCGAGTCGAGAACGGCCTGTTCCGTGCGGCGGCGTTGTTCGGCGATCTGCTGTTCGGTGTAAACCTCGCAGACCCCGGCGTTGATGGCGTCGAACAGGGCCCACGCCACGCGGCGGCCGCCCGCGTAGTTGATATGGGTGTAGTCCTTGCCCGCCCAGCCGTTCTTGACGAACTGTTCCATGCCGCCCAAAGCGCGCATCGCGTCGCACGTGGGCCAGAAGGCTGCGCCTGTGTTCCGGGCCGCGCCGCGCTGATAGTCGAGCATGTGGGGGATGGCGTCCATCGGTTCGAATCCGGCGTCGGTCTTCACCGAGCGGTCGCTGACGCCCAGCACGAGCACCGCGGCGCCCGGGAAGCACTGGCGGACGTAGGCGATCATCTTCTCGATCTGTGCGGCGTAGTTGGTGTAGTTCGTTACGCCCGACTGCATGATGTTGAGCCCGTACTGGAGGATCACCAGGTCGTAGCCCAGCATGGCGTTGATTTGGGCGTTGACCGACGGATTGGTCCAGAACATCGCCTGGCCGTTGTTGCTGCGCACCGAATAGTTGTCGACGACGACACCGCCGTCTTCGAAGATCGCACCGTAGCCGACGAAGTCCTCTGTGCCGGAAATCACCTTGAAGGCGAGCGAGCGGATATGCGGGGCCGAGACCCTGATCTGACGCACGGCGGCGTTGCCCGGGATATCGAACTCGCGGCTCTCGCCGTCGTTGAGCGTCACCTCGACGCGGCTGTCGTTGGGCGAGAGGAAGAGGATGCGTGCCGTGGTGCACGAGTCGAGCCGTTTGCGGTAGTCGGTGCTTTCCCAACGGGTCGAGGCTCCGGCGGCGGGCTGGCAGACCCAGCCCGAGACGTAGAAGTTTTCGCGCAGGCGTTCGGGAGCCGCTTTGCGCTGCATGATGTTGTAGGCCGTCCAGCCTTTCGACTGGGTTTTGACGGTGCGGCGGAAAGCCGTCAGGGGCGAGGCCATCGGGGCGAATCCCGTACCGCCGCCCGAGAAGGCTGTCTGGAGCCGTTCGCGCAGGTCGGCGGTGAGGATGTCTCCTTCGACGAACGAGTCGCCCAGGAACGCGATGCGCACGGGGCGCACGGCGTTGAGCAGCGTGTCGCAGAAGGCCCTGATGCGTCCGCTGTCGCTGAAGTCTTCGATGGGGACCGGCGTAGGGACGAAACGCGCCGAGTCGGGGATGATACGTTCGCGGCGGACCGTATCCTGCGCCAGGAGCCACTCGTAGGTGGTCTGCACTTCGTGCGGGGTGGTGTCGGCCTCGATCCGTTCGGCAACGGCCGCCATGTCGATGCGGAACTCCTCCTCGTCGAAGAGCGCCGGTTCCGAAGCGGGTTCGGAGACGGCGGTATCGTCGAACGCGAGGATGTCCGAGAGGATGTTGGCACGGCGGAGTTTCACGCTCCCGACGCTCTGCGGGGGTATGAAACTTACGGCCACAAGCACTGCGACGAGTGCCACGGCCGCCAGCCAACTGTGGTGGGTGCAGTCTTTTTCGGGGTTGTTCATCGGTTTAGTCGCGCCGTCCGAGGATCAGGAAGACGTAGTAGAGTACCGAAGCGATGGCGCTGAGCGCCGCCACGAGGTAGGTGCGGGCCGCCCACGAAAGGGCTTCCTTGGCCTGGGCGAGCTGGGCGCCCTGCATCGTATGGCTGGTTTGGAGCCACTCCACGGCGCGAGCCGAGGCGTTGTATTCGACGGGCAGCGTGACGATCGAGAAGACGGCCGACATGCCGATCATGGCCACGCCGATCCAGCACAGCAGTTCGTTCTGTGTCGAGGCGAGGATGATGAGTCCCAGGATGATGATCCATGTGGCGGCCGACGACGCGAACTGCACGACGGGAACCAGTTGCGAGCGGAGCGTCAGCGGGGCGTAACCGCGGGCGTGCTGCACGGCGTGGCCGCACTCGTGGGCCGCAACGGCCGCTGCGGCGACGCTCGACGACGAGTAGACCGAATCGCTCAGGTTGACGGTCATCGTCTGCGGGTTGAAATGGTCGGTGAGGTGTCCGCCCACGTGCGTTACCTTCACATTGTGGATGTTGTTGTCGCGCAGCATCTTCTCGGCGACTTCGGCGCCGGTCAGCCCGCCGGGGAACTGCACTTTCGAGTACTTCTTGAATACCGATTGCAGGCGCGCCTGCACGATGAATCCGATGACGCCGATGGCGATGATCAGGATGAACATGCCCATCGTTGCGGCCGAATAGCCGGCGCCGGCGCTCTCCTGGGTGTAATAGCCTGCCTGGAGCAGGGTGATGAGGGGTTGTACCATAGTTGTATGTGTCTTTTTTGTTCTTTTAATTTAAATCACGGGCGAAAGCGTTTGCCGCTTTCGGCACACAGGCCCCTGCCTGCGGCGGGGTGGGTCAGACTTGTAAACGCAGCGAGGCTGCGACTGTCTGATCCGGAATCCGGTTGGAAATCGACGCGCTATTTCCTATACGTGTAGTGAGCGCCCGCCTGCTGCGAGGGCATCAGTACCATATCATTAACGTTCATGCGGGCGGGTAATTGTGCCGCCCATGCAATTGCTTCCGCAATATCCTCGCCGGTGAGGGGTTCGACGCCCTTGTAAACCGCATCGGCGCGCGCCCGGTCGCCGTGGAACCGCACTTCGGAAAATTCGGTTTCGACCATGCCCGGGCGGATCTCCGTCACCTTGATGCCGGCTGAAAGCAGGTCGGCGCGCATCGACTGCGAGATGGCGTGCACGGCGTGCTTCGAAGCACAGTAGACCGCACCGTTCTCGTACGGCTCCGTGCCGGCGATCGAACCGATGTTGAAGATATGTCCCCGGCCCGCGGCGACCATTTTGGGAGCGACGACGCGCGTGACGTAGAGGAGGCCCTTGACGTTGGTGTCGATCATGGCGTCCCAGTCGCGCGTGTCGCCCCGGTCGATGTGTTCCAGTCCGGCGGCGAGGCCCGCGTTGTTGACCAGCAGGTCGATGCGTTCGAGCGGAGAGAGGTTGCGGCGCACCTCCTCTTCGGAGCGTACGTCGAACACGAGTGTCGTACAGCGGCCGCCTGCCGCCTCGATTTCAGCCCGTAATGTCGCGAGCCGGTCGGCGCGGCGGCCCGTGGCGGTGATGTCGTAACCCTCCTTGGCCAGCCGGAGCGCCGTGGCGCGTCCGATGCCCGAAGTGGCTCCTGTTATCAATGCCTGTTTTTGCATATAAACCTTTTATTTTCCGCAAAGATATGAAAAAGTCGAATGGCTTGCAAGACAGAATCACGTATGGTTCCGTAAAACCTTCCGACTGATAAAAAGTGTCGTTACGACACCAAAAATACGAAATTTATATGTTACTTTGTACAAATTTTCGATAAAATAGCGCAGCCGTGAATCTCGCCTTTTTCATTGCCCGCCGCATGGCGAAACCTACCCCCGGGAACAAGCCCGGGGTGATGGAGCGTATAGCCGTGGTGTCGGTGGCGTTGGGGATGGCGGTGATGATCCTTGCGATGGCCGTTATTATGGGTTTCAAACGCGAGGTGGCGCGCAAGATGACGGGTTTTGCGGCCCATGTTTCGGTGACCGACGTACGGGGCGTCAATGCCCTCGATGCGCAGCCGGTGCATCGCAGCGCGCATGTCGAGGACCTGATCCGCGCGACCGACGGGTTTGTGGCGATGGCCCCTTACGCTGTGAAGGGCGGCATCGTCCGCACGGCGGACGCCGTAGGCGAGGTGATGCTCAAAGGCATCGAGGCGGATTACGACTGGTCGTATTTCCGGGAATGGCTCGTCGAAGGAGAGTTGCCCCGCGTGGGCGATTCGGTCCGCACGAAGGATATCCTGTTGTCGCGCTCGCTGGCTGACGAATTGCAGCTCGGCGTGGGCGACAAGGTCGAGATGCTGTTCGTCGAACCGGGCGAGATGCCCCGCCGCGACCGGTTCAAGGTGGCGGGCGTCTATGCGTCGGGAATGGAGGAGATGGACGGCGTCGTGGTCGTTACGGACATCCGCAACGTGCAGCGGCTCTCGGAGTGGGGGCCGAACGAAATTTCGGGTTACGAGATACTGACGAGCGACCTGGCCGATGCCGACACGTTCGCCCGGACGCTGGGCCGGACGTTGTTGTACGATGATTCCGACGATTCCGGGAACCTCGCCGTGACGAGCGTGAGGGAGCGCTATGCCAATATTTTCGACTGGCTGAAGGCGCACGACGTGAATGCCGCGGTGATCATCGTGATCATGCTGGTCGTGGCCTTTTTCAACATGACCTCGGCGCTGCTGATCCTCGTGCTGGAGCGGACGCGGATGATCGGCCTGCTGAAGGCTCTCGGGATGCGCAACGGTGAACTGCGGCGCATTTTCCTCTGGCGGGCGGCGCTGGTAACCCTGCGCGGACTGGCATGGGGCAATGCCGTCGGGCTGTCGTTGTGCCTCGTGCAGAAGTGGACGCATGTGGTGAAACTCAGTTCGGAAGGTTACCTGCTCTCGGAAGTGCCCGTGGCGCTGGGATGGGGCTGGTGGCTGGTTCTCAATGCGGGGTTCGTCGCGGCGATCGTGGCCCTGCTGGTGATCCCGACAGCCGTGGTCTCCACGGTGAAACCGGAAGAAACGATAAGATACGAATGAAACCATACAATAATACAGACCGGACCAAGAAAGAAGAGGTGCGCGAGATGTTCGACAACATCGCGCCGAAATACGACCTGCTGAACCATACGCTTTCGATGAGCATCGACCGTGTGTGGCGCCGCCGCGTGGTAAACGAGGTGCGCCGCACGAAGCCTCGCCGCATCCTGGACGTGGCGACCGGAACGGGCGACCTGGCGATCGCCATGGCCCGCCGCATCCGCGACGTGCAGGTGCTCGGAGTGGACCTTTCGGAGCAGATGCTCGCTGTGGCGCACCGCAAGGTCGAAGCCCGGGGGCTGGACAACCGCATTGTCCTCGACCGCGGCGACGCCGAGCACCTTGCCGTGGCCGACGCGTCGGTCGATGTGGCGACGGTGGCCTTCGGGGTGCGCAACTTCGGGGACCTCGCGGCCGGGCTGCGCGAGCTGGCCCGCACAATAAAACCGGGGGGTAAAGTCGTTATCCTGGAGTTCTCGCGGCCCCGCAACCGGGCGTTCCGGGCGCTGTACGAATTTTATTCCTACAAAATCCTGCCCCGCATCGGCGGACTGGTGTCGCGCGACAAACAGGCTTACGAGTATCTTCCGGCTTCGGTCGGGGAGTTTCCGGCCCCGGAGGCCTTCCTGGAGATGATGGCCCAAGCGGGATTCGGCAAGTGCCGGGCCCGGAGCCAGAGTTTCGGCATTGCGCAAATATATATAGGTGAAAAATGAAACGATATTTAATATACGTATTGCTGTTGGCGGTGGTGGTGTCGATGTCCTCGTGCCGCCGCGCTGTCGAGAAAGCCCAGCGCAACATCCGCTTCGAGGGGATCGAGAAGGTCGAACGCCAGGGACTGACGGGCGCCGAGGTCGTTGTGAGGGTGATGAATAACACGGGTTACAAACTGGTGCTCGATGCGGCGGAGATCGGGATTTACTACGCCGGCGGCCGCGTGGGTTCGGTCGTGCTGCGTGAGGCGGTCGAAGTGCCGCGCCGGACGACGGACAGTTTCCGGACCCTGTGGCGGCTGAAGATTTCCGACCCGCTGGCGGTCTATGTCCTGGCGAAGAAAGTGCAGTCGGGTGACTTGTCGCAGGTTGCGGTGTCGTATGCCGTAGAGGGGCGCGGAGGCCCGGCTCCCGTGAAAATTTCGCGTGAGAGGATGCCGTTGTCGGAATTTTTGAATACCTTTGGCCTTACGATTCAGGATGTTAAAAACTATTTGAAATGATGCGCAGATTGTTGTTTCTTACGCTAACCCTCCTGTGCGCGGCCGTTTGTGCGCACGCGCAGTCGCTCGATGCTTTCAAACAGCGTCTGGCGGAACCCGCGCCCGGAGCGACCCTTTTCGGCCGGGCGCAGGTGCATGTTACCGAGCACGGCGATGCCGCACGTGCCGTGGCCGACGCTGCGCATGCCGGGCAGCGCCTCTACTTCGAGGGATATCACCGGGTCTGTGTCTTCTCGGACAACGGGCCTTCGGCGCGCGACGGGGCTTTTGCAGCCAAGGCGCTTTTCGAAGAGACCTATCCCGACGTGAAAGTTTACGTGGATTATGAAATTCCCTATTTCATCGTTTCGGCGGGCAACTGCCTGACCAAGGAGGAGGCCATCATGCTCAAGGGCCGTGTGTCGGCGACATTCCCGAAAGCCTTCCTGAAGCAGTTGAAGAAGGAAAAGTCCCCGATTTCCAACCTTTTAGACTAATAAAAATCCGTTTTTGAAAAATATTTCATTTTTCTTTGCTTTTTTCGGGCGAATATCTAACTTTGCTGCGTTAATAGAATAACTCATAATTAAAGATTTAACGCTATGAAAAAGATTTTCTCTTTTGTCGTTGTTCTGGCTGCCGTCGCTATGGTAAGCTGCTGTGGCAATTCGAACAAGAAGGCTGCCGAAGGCGCTGCTGCTGCCCAGGCAACCGCTACCGAGGCTGCTGCCTGCGCCGGCTGCACTGAGAAGTGCGATTCGACGGCTGCTTGCTGCGCTGAGAAGGCTGATTCGACCGCTGCCTGCGCTGAGAAGACCGCTTGCTGCGAGAAGGCCGAGGCCAACAAGTAATCGAGGTTAGGATTGAGAGTGAGGGAGATTCTTAGGAATCCCCCTTTTTTGTTGCCGTGCGGTCGGACCGTGCGTTTTTTTCGTTCGGTGCGAAATGTGCACCGGGAACGGGAAAAATGTTTAATTTTGTGGTAAAACCTGTAATTATGAAAGTATTGCTTATCAACGGAAGCCCCCATCGGGAGGGGAATACGTTTATCGCATTGTCCGAAGTGGCCCGTACACTCGAATCGGAGGGTGTCGCCGCCGAGATCGTTTCCATCGGGACCAAAGCCGTGCAGGGGTGCATCGCCTGCGGGAAGTGTGCCGAACTGGGGCGTTGTGTCTTCAACGACGCGCTTTATAACGAAGTTCGTGAGAAACTCGCCGGGGCGGATGCCGTGGTGGTCGGCTCGCCGGTTTACTACGCCGGGCCGAACGGATCGCTGTGCGCCCTGCTCGACCGCGTGTTCTACTCCTGCGGACCGCTGTTGGCCTACAAGCCCGCAGCAGCGGTGGCCGTATGCCGCCGGGGCGGAGCGAGCGCGACGTTTGACCGGCTGAACAAGTATTTCACGATTTCGAACATGCCTGTCGTATCGTCGCAGTATTGGAACAGCGTGCACGGACGACTGCCGGGCGAGGCGGCGCAGGATGGCGAAGGATTGCAGACGATGCGCGTCCTGGCCCGCAACATGGCGCGGATGCTCCGGGGCGGGCCTCGGGCTTCGGAAGATCGTCCCGAATCGGAAGAGCGGATCGTGACGAGTTTTATCAGGTAGGAAAGGGGCGCGGCGAGGGAGTTCTTCGCTTCGTTCCGCGTTGCCGCTCGTCGATCCCCGATCCGGCCGGAGGCGTCCGTAAATGGAAAAAAGGAAAAGGTTGCAACGATTGTTGCAACCTTTTCCTTTGCATTTCCGTGTTGCGGAAAGAAGGGGATTCGAACCCCTGAAACCCTTTAGGGGTTTACTCGCTTTCCAGGCGGGCCAGTTCAACCACTCCTGCATCTTTCCGAAAGGCGCTCCAAAAGTACGCAATATTTCCCGATTCTGCAAATTGAGACCCTTTTTTTCTGTCGCGGGGCTGTTTGCAGGGGCGTTTGGCGTTGGGTGCGGTTGATGGCAGGAGTGGTGTCGGGGCTGCCCGGATCAGTCGATGTGGATTTTACGGTTGGGGTTCTTTTTCGCCCTTTCGCGTACGACGGCGAGCAGTTCCTCGACGATTTCTACCGGAGTCCACGAGGCGTTCGGCTTGCGGGCGTGGAGGTGATCGCACGTGATCCGCAGGTCGTCGAGCAGCCCGAGGGCCGTTACGATGAACGAAGGCAGTTTCAGATCGGAGAGGTCGTATTTCTCCTTGTTGAGGTAACCCAGGAAGGTGTCGTAGGTCGTGCCTAGCAGATACCTGCCGAAGCTCTCGAAGACCCGCTTGAGGTTACGGCTGGAGTTTTCGTTCTCGAAATAGAACGATTTGAGGATTCGCGCAATCAGGATGCGCCATTTCAGGTGTTCGGGTACGTACATGATGTAATAATTTGAATTGGTTGATATACAGCCAACAAAAACTACCACAGGTTCGCTGAAACGGCGATGACGGGGGTCTGGATCTATTGATAAGCAATATTTGCGAGGCATGCGATGTTTCGGGAAGAGTTGTAGTCATCGTTGGTTTTTTGTCCCTCATAGAGAGTGGATTAAAACAAAAGTGCAGATTAGAATTTGCACGGGCAACTACAACCCTAATCCTTAAGGTTAAATTTACTAATAAGTTATTTAATTACATAAATCAAAAATTTGTATTGTTCGGGGGTTGAGAAGTTGTTTGGGAGATGGAATCAATATGATATATGCCGGGACAGGGGTGGTCGCTATGCCGGGGTATGTCGAAATTCGGGGCGGGGCGGTTTATCCGGTGTGGGACTGAAAAACGCCCGGTTTTACAATTCGTAAAACCGGGCGTTTAATCTGCGGAGGGGAGGGGTAGACCCGCGGCAAGAGGATGGAGAGCAGTTGTATGAGTTCCTGTTTTTTTATGGGTTTAGTCATAAAGTAACTGCATCCCGCAGTCAGCGCATTGTCCTTGTCGTAGTCGTAGTCGGTTTCGAATGAGGCATCCTGTCCCTTTTTCAGTGGAGTCTTGTCTTCGCCTCCGATGTTCGGGTCATCGAAAATATGGATGTCGAGGACCTCCTCGAACGTCGTGCCGAATATTGAGGAATGTACTCAGGGATCAGCGTGAGGAAATCGTTTTGCATGTGTGGTGGAACCGGATTGGGTTTAAATGTACAGAGACGCAATATAAGGCTACAAATGTAGACGAATTTCCGGGATTCCATACATGCCGGGCAAAACATTTTTACAGAAGCCGGCCCGGCCTGCTGTGCCTGAGAACGGGTTTCGGCCCTCGGGTGCGAGGGCGGTTCGGGCTGAAAACAGGTCCGGGAAATCAGAACGGGTAGCCGATGGCGAGGTGGAACCCGAGCCCGTCTTTGAAACTGGAGATGTTGTAGTAGCCTTTCTTGTCGGGATTGGGATAGGGTGTGTGCAGTCCGATGCCGAGGTCGGCGCGGATGACCAGGTAACTGATGTCGTAGCGCAGTCCGAAACCCGTTCCGAGTGCAATTTCGTCGAGCAGCCCTTTCCACTTCAGTTCGGCGCCGGGACGCTTGGGGTCGCTTTTCAACAGCCAGATGTTGCCCGCGTCGAGGAATACGGCGCCGTTGAGCCGTCCCATGATGCCGAAACGGTATTCGACGTTGGCCTCCAGCTTGAAGTCGCCCGTCTGGTCGAGGTAGCCGTTGCGGTCGTCGGCGGGCGGACGGTAACTGCCCGGTCCCAGCGACCGGATGGTGAAGGCCCGGATGCTGTTGGCGCCGCCGATGTAGAACTGTTCGCTGTAAGGCATCACTTCGGAGTTGCCGTAGGCGTAGCCCACGCCGACGAGGAAACGTGTCGCCAGCCAGTTGTTCCGGCGTCCGAGGCGGTGGTAGAACTTCACTTCGCTGACCTCCTTGACGAACTGCGAGAAGCGGTTGCCGAAGAGGGTTTGCGGCTGCCGCTGGCCGAAGGCCCGCAGGATGCCCGAAAGGAGGTTGCCCGCCGAGGTGACGCTGTTCTGCCAGTAGAAACGGCGGTTGCCCGTGGCGCCGTAGGTCTTGTCGAAGGTGTAGGTGTAGTTGATCGAAGGCACGAACTGGTTGCGGAAACTCATGGCGATGGCCGGGTTCTCATCCATCGTCTTGTCGAACGACTCGGTCGTATGCAGGAGTTTATTATAGGTGAGCTTGAATACGGTCAGCGAATGGTGGCTGTAAGGCGAGGTCTGGAAGTTATAGCCCGCCGAACCGCTGAATGCGATCAGCCGGAAGAAACTGGGACGGTTCATCAGGTCGACGCCCAGTTGGAAGGTCGTTCCGGCGGGGTATTTCAGCCGCCGCGTCATGCTTCGGGGGAGCAGCAGCCTCGGGATGCTGAGGTTTGCATTCAGGCCCAGTTCGTAGGAGTTGAGCCGCGAAGATTGTCCGCCGGAGTTTTTGTTGCCGGTCTGCCATTCGTACGAGCCGTTGAGTTTCACGGCCAGGACTTCGCCGCCGCGGAACAGGTTGTTGTTGCTGACCCGGAAGGTGATGCCCGGGCCGATGAAGCTGTTCGACTTGGAGGTTACGTCGGTTTCCAGGGCCGCTTCCAGCGGGTAGTCGAACTGGGCGTCGATCGCCACGTCGAGCGTATCGGCGCCGCGCAGCGAATCGAGCGGCGTGACGCTCAGGTTGACCGAGCGGAAGACGCCCAGTTTGTTGAGTTCGGTCTGCGTCTGGTTCTGGGCGTCTACGGTGAAGAGTTGTCCGGGTTCGAGCGTGAGGGCCCGGGAGAGGATTTTGGGACGGATTTTCAGCGGTTTCTGGGCGATAACCGTTGCATTTTTCAGGCGCAGCGTGTCTGCCGGTCCGGGCTTGATGTTGGTCAGCCGGACCGTGACACTGCCCACCCGGTAGGGTTTGAGCGCCACGGGCGGGAGGTTGGATTTGAGGTTCAGGCGCAGGGCGACCCGCCGCCCTCCGCCGGTCGTGTCGGCCAGGTATTCCATGTATTCGGGGCGGAAATAGTAGTAGCCCCGGTTGCGGAGCAACTGGGAGATGCGCCTGCGTTCGAGCGTGAGGCTGTCGAGGTTGTACTGCGCCCCCGTGCGCAGCAGGGAGGTGGCGTAAAGGCTGTCGATCAGGTGGCGCATGCCGCCGTCGACTTCGGGGTAGGAGATGGACGAATAGTGCCACGCGGGGGCGATGTCGAGTGTATAGTACACTTTGGCTTTGCGGCCCTGCTTGCGATAGAGCAGCGAATCTGCGGCCCGGGAGCCGAAATAGCCGTAGTTTTCGAGGACCTGCTCGGCGACCTTGGTCCTCAGTTGCGGCTGGACCTTGGAGATCAGCACCGGCTGCTTGGCCAACCGTTTGTAGAACCAGTACTTGAACCCTTTCTCCCTGGGTGTATAGAGGTAGTTGTAGGCCCACAGCCCGATAGGCAGCGGGGTGCGGATGTAGGGGCTGTAAAGCGGGTTGTTGGGGGCGACGGAGAGGGGTTCTTTCACGGCGGATTCGGCTGCTGCGGTGAGCACGACGCCCGAGTCGGGCTCGATGCGGATTTTCTTCACGCCGGTATACAGCACTTCGTCCGCTCCCAGCCGCCGGGTCGTGGAGCAGGCCGCCGCGAACAGCACGGCGCAAATGAACAGGCCGATATTTCGAATGTGCTGCGGACTCATTTTTTCGTTTTTTTGGTTTTGGGCCGCGTCGGCTTGAACAGGTCGCCCAGCCGCGAGAGCTTCTTGCGGATGACGAAACCCACGCCCGTCTCGGTGATCTCGCCTTCGAGGATGCTCTCGTAGCCCGTATGGCGGAACACCTTCAGGTACATGTTGTCGCGTTTGGTGAGCATGTATTCCAGCGAAATGTCGTCGATCAGGTTCTCTTTGAGGTTTTGCGACGGATCGGCGTCGGTGCTGAACTTGCCGCCGATAACTGCGCGCACGCGGTTGCTGAAGAGGTTCTTCGAGAGCCGGTAGGAGTAGTCGGTGCGCTGGCCGTTGGGGTCGTCCTGCCCGTAGGAGTCGATGCCGAAGCTGAGGTCGACGCCCTTGAGGTTGTTCTGCGCCCATTGGTTCAGTTCTTTCTGGATGAACGAGTTGAGCGGATTTTCGGAGCTTACCTTGGCGGTCGTTCCGGGGCCGGTGTAGGTATTGTATATCAAAAGGTTCATCGCCTGGTTGGCGCGCTGCTCGGCGGTGAGCGAGTTGAGCTGGTTCTGCATGGTGAGGTCCTCGGGAGCGGCGAGCCCGAAACTTACTTCGAGATCGTTGAGCGAATTGCGGATGTTGATCGAGATGTCGAAGTTGACCGGGCGGTTGTCCTGCCCGTCGGAGGAGACGTTGGCCCGGACGGTCTCGACGGCCGTGATGTTGAACGCCGGGTCGGCGATGTTGCCGATCCATTCGACGTAACTGTCCGGTGTGATCTTGAAGATTTTCTGCGAGATGACGGGCGGGTTGTAGCGTACGGTTCCGCCCGAGAGCACGTATTTCCCCGAAAGGCGCACGTCGCCCAGCGGATTCATCGTGTAGGTCAGGTTGCCGCCGCCCTTGAGGTCGATGCGGTTGTTGCCGTCGGCGGAGAGATCGACGGCGGCCTGCACGTCGTTGTTGATGTCGACGTTGACCTGTACGTCCATGCCTCCGATCCGGACTTCCCGGGGAGCTTCGTCCGGAATCTGGGTGTCCAGGTCGCTGAACGAGACGAATGTCACGATGTTCTGCGGGCGCTCCTTCACGTCCATCGGAGAGTCCTGCATGACGTAGTTGATGTCCGTGCCGCCCAGCAGGGCGACGTTGCCGCGGACGACGAGTTCGTCCAGCGGTCCTTTGGCCGTCGCGTCGAGGTCGAGGTAGGCCTTGCCGTAGACCGCCGTGCCGGCTTTGCGGGCCACGTTGACGACCTGGAAATCCGAGGCCCGCAGTGCGAGGTCGGCGGTCATGCGGCTGAAGTCGGAGAGGTTAGCCTCGCCGTCGATCGTCAGCGCTTTCTTGTTCGGGGCGTAGAGGGCGTAATCGCTGAACAGGATATGGCTGCCGGCGATGCGGATGGTGTCGGGCGAGAGGCGGAACGACGTGCCGATCATCGGGACGCGGATGTCGGTCTGTGCGAACCGCACCCCTCCGTCGAGTTTGGGCCGGTCCGGCGTGCCGCCTGCATGGATTTTCGCCTGCAGGCTGCCCGAAAGGCGGAGCAGGTCGGCAGGCAGGAAAACGTTGGCCTGTTGCAGCGGGAAACCCGGGACGGTCACCGTGAGGTCGAGCGGGCTTTCGCGCCCGGTGCGGTAGTCTCCCCGGACGGAGAGCACCTCGGCGCCGTCGAGCGTCAGGCGTGCGTCGGCGAGATGTCCCTGGTCCTGTTTGTAGAAAAGCCCGAGGTCGACGTTGCCGAAACGTTGTTTGTCGTAGGTCAGTTCCGCCACCGAGAGGCCGCCCCGGAGCGAGAGGCTGTCGGTTGCCAGGTCCAGGGCGATGTTCGCCCCCAGCACACCGTCTACGGGCGGGGCCGAGGGGAACAACCCCAGGGCCGAACCGATGTTCAGTCCGGCGATGTCGAGCCGGATATCGTCGGCCGATCCGTCGCCCGGAGTCGTATGGAGCGCGACCCGCTGGTCGCCGTGGGTGAGGTCGAGATCGGCTTCCAGGCGTTTGTCGAACCGGTAGACGAGGTAGTTGCCGGGATTGACGCTCCACGGTTCGAATCCGAACAAGGGATTTAAGGGCGTCATGTCGGCCCGGACGAGGCTGTCGTTCCACGCTACGTCGAATCCGAAGCGGAAGCCTTCCTGCCCGGCCCGGTTTTGCTGGTAAAGGTTGACCTGCCCTGTATTTTGCACGATGTGTCCGTACAGCCCCGCGACGGCTATGTTGTCGAGGTTTCCGGGAGCGTTCGCCAGCCGAAGGGCGTATTTCAGCCGGTTGCCCTGTTGGAAAATGCCGGCTGTCACGGTGTCGAGGACGACGCTTCCGTAGGCCAGCCGTTCGGTGCGCATATGGACCGACACGGGCAGCGAGTCGCAGTTGTCCCCCTCGACGGCGAGTTTGCCGAAGGAGATGTTGCGGGCTCTGAGGAAACTGTTCAGGATGTTGTCGCGCCCCGCAGCGATTCGCAGCCGGAAATCGGGCAGTGCGGGTTTCAGTTGCTCCATGTCGACGCTCTGGGCGCTGATCTGCTGCGCCAGCACCCCGGCGCTCCGGCTCAGGGCCGCGATCAGCGAGTCGAGGGGGTCGGGGGAGGTAAACGTCAGTGCAAGGTCGCCGGAGGATGCTTCGGTCCGGGTCGAGACAGTGTCGGTACGGAACGCGACGCTCGTCGGACGGATGTGGTCCGTGCGGTATTTGTTCCGGATTTCGAGGCTGTCGAAGGCGATGCGGGCGGCGTAATTGCCTTTTCCGGCGGCGGATGCGTCGGCTTTCAGCGCAAACGATCCGCCGATGGGCTCGGGGGTGAAGCCCAGTGCGGCCAGGTCGAAGCTGAAGACGTTGCCGGAGAGGTCGATGTGCTGTTGCTGCGGGGTCAGCGTTCCGGAAACGAGCAGTAACAGCCGGAGGGCCTCGTCGCGGTCGGAGAGCCGTCCGGTGAAGCGCTGGCTGTCGAGTGCGGCATCCAGTTCGATGCCTCCGAAATCGTGTCCGCGGTACTCCGCGCGGTCGATCTGGGCCCGGAAACTCGCCCGGGTTCGGGACTGGAATGGGTCGAACCCTGCGCCGCGGGCCTGCACGGACAAGTCGAGGATGCCCAGCGAATCGGCCGGGAGAAACCGGTTGAGCGGGAGGCTGTCACACCGCAGTTCGGCATCGTAGGTTTGCTTGCGGGGGTCGAGGCGTCCTTTCAGGGCCAGTTCGCCGCCGTCGGCCGAGAGTGCCGAGGCGACCGAGAATGCACCCTTGTTTGCGCCCGCCGATCCGCGGAGCCGGATTTGTCGGGAGATTGCCACACGGCGGCGCAAGGCCGAGTCGGGCAGCAATGCCTTCAGGAACGAGAGGTCCGTGAAATTTCCCTCGAAACGGGCCGAGGCTTCCATCCGGTCGGGGTCGAGCGCGTTCTTTGCCGCTCCGTCCGCCCGCAGGGCGATATGTCCGGGCGACGAAACGTCGAGTTGTGTTTTTGCAATGTCGGCCAGCGTCCCTGTCGCGGTGAAGGTCATCCGGACGACCCGGTCGTTGAGCACGGGCGGGATTGCCGCCGGAAAGAGGCGTTTTACGTCTTTCGTATTCAGGTCGGCCGAAAGGCTGGCGTCGAGCGGTGAATCCGGCTCCATTTTCAGGATGCCGGGTCCGGCGGAGAGGTCGGCCCGGATTCGGGAAAGGTCGGTTTGCAGGTCGACGCCGGAGAGGGAGATGCCCGCAGCGTCCATGCCGATGCTTCCGGTCAGGTCGCGGACCGAGAGCCCGCAGCGTTCGGTGAAGGCCATCCGGCGGATCCGTAGGGCGATGTCCGCACCCCGGTTGTAAACCGAATCGACGGTGAGGTCGAGCGGTGTGACGGCGATGAACGCCGGGTCGAATCCGGCGGCGGGACGGTGGTGCAGTCGGCCGTATTCGGCGCTGTTGCCGGTCAGGGCAATGCTGCCGACCCGGACGGTCCACGGCATGGATGGCGCTGCGGACTCCGGAGCCGTTGTCTCTTCGGGTATTTCTTCGGACCCGGCGGGCCCCGTCAGGTAGGAATAGTCGCCCCGGTTGAGCAGGACGCTTTGCACGCGGACCTGCTGGCTGTCGAGTTGCACCCGGCATGTGTCCACTGTGCCGTCGGCCAGCCGGACGGAGAGTTCGGAGACGGCGGGCGAGGTTCGCATTCCGAAAGCCAGGTCGGCGACCGAGAGTCGTCCGACGCCGATTGTCCACGGCAGGGCGGCGGTGCTGTCCGTCTTCTCCGTGGGGGCGGCTTCGGTCAGGTCCAGCCGGATGTCCGCGCCGGAGAGGACAATCCGGGCGATGTCAGCCGTCTGGGACGAAAGGTCGGCTTTGGCTGTTTTCAGGGAGAGTTCCCCGGCGGCGATGCGCATGTCCATGCCCGCCAGCGAGTCCTTGTAGTGGGCGGCGAGGTGTTCCAATGCGAAGTCCCGGATGACGACCTCTTTCCGGACCAGCGGCCACAGGGCCGCGTCGAGCGAGAGTTTGCCGCAGCGCAGGAGCGTGTCGGATTTGTCGACCAGCAAGGTGTTGTCGACCGTCAGCCGCAGCGGGAAGGCGAGGCGGATGCGCTCGACCGACAAATCCATCCCGAGGGCGCGGGATGCATAATCGACCGCCCGGCGCCGGACCAGGTTCTGGACCGCGGGGACGTAGAGCAGCGCAGGGACCAGCAGCAGCACGACGAGCAGGACAAGCAGTGTCCGGAGCGTATATTTGAGTATCTTTTTCAGCATTTGCGGAAATTTCCTGTTTCGTAATCCTGCAAAGGTCAAACCGTTGGCGCATGATTGCAGGAATGTTTTGCCCGAAACCGGTAAAATCGCCGCAAATTACAAAAAAAACGCCTCCCGAACAACGGAATCTTCCGAACAAACGGACCTATTCGAGGTATTTCCCGTCATTTCACGGGGCTCGGATCGTCGCTTCCGCATTCAGAGGACGGGGGTTTTCCATTCGATACGTGTCGTTTTGGCCGGGCGGCAACGGCAGTTCGGGATTTTTGCGTAGCTTTGCATATTCAATATTCACGCTATGGCCTGTTGTCTGCAAGTGGAGAACCTCACCAAATCGTTCGGCGACCTGGTGCTCTTCGAAAATATATCGTTTGCCGTCGAAGACGGCCGTCGCACCGCCCTTGTCGCCAAAAACGGTACGGGGAAAACGACGCTGCTGAATATCATCGCGGGGCGCGAAAGCCATGAGGGCGGTTCGATCGTGCCGCGCCGCGACCTGCGCATCGCCTATCTGGAGCAGAGCCCGGCCTACCCGGCGGGTCTGACCGTTCTCGAAGCCTGTTTTTACTCCGACAACCCGGCGCTGAAAGCAATCGCCGAATACGAACGGTCAATCGCCGATCCGTCGGGCGGGGGATTGCAGGAGGCGATGGCCCGCATGGACGCCCTCGAAGCGTGGGATTACGAACTGCGGGCTAAACAGATTCTCTCGCGTTTAAAAATCAGGGATTTCGGCCAGCGTATCGAGACGCTTTCGGGCGGGCAGCTCAAACGTGTGGCGTTGGCCAACGTGCTCATCAGCGAATCGGACCTGCTGATTCTCGACGAGCCGACCAACCACCTCGACACCGATATGACCGAATGGCTGGAGGAGTATCTTGCTGCGAGCAGCGCCGGTCTGCTGATGGTGACGCACGACCGCTACTTTCTGGATAAAGTGTGCAGCGATATTCTTGAGATCGAAGACGGGCGGATTTACCACTATGCGGGAAACTATTCCTACTATCTGGAGAAGAAGCAGGAACGCGAGACGGCGCAGGCCGCACTGCGGGCCGGCGAACTGAATCTCTACCGCCGGGAGCTGGAGTGGATGCGCCGCCAGCCCCAGGCGCGGGCCACGAAGGCGCAGGCGCGGATCGATGCCTTTCACAATCTCGAATCGCGCCTGCAATCGACGCGGAACCGGGGCGAAGTGCGTCTCGATGTCAAGGCCTCGCGTATCGGAACCAAGATATTTGAAGCCAGGGATGTCTGCAAGAGTTTCGGCGAATTGAAGATTCTCGATAAATTCAATTACAATTTCACCCGTTATGAAAAGCTGGGAATCGTCGGCGACAACGGCTGCGGGAAATCGACGTTCCTGAAGCTGCTCACGGGAATCGAACGGCCCGACAGCGGTGTGATCGATGTCGGCGAAACGGTCCGGTTCGGCTATTACAGCCAGGAGGGACTGGAATTCGACGAGCGGATGCGCGTGATCGACGTGGTGACGGAGATCGCCGAACAGATCGACCTGGGCGACGGAAGGAAGATGAGCGCGTCGCAGTTCCTGCAGTATTTCCTCTTTACGCCTGAGACTCAATATAATTTTGTGGCTCGGTTGAGCGGCGGTGAACGGCGGCGTCTGTACCTTTGCACGGTGCTGATGCGCAATCCGAATTTTTTGGTGCTGGACGAGCCGACGAACGACCTGGATATTGTTACGCTCGGTATTCTGGAGGAGTATCTGGGAGCCTTCAAGGGGTGTGTGATCGTCGTGTCGCACGACCGCTATTTCGTCGACAAGGTCGCCGACCACCTGCTCGTATTCTGCGGCGGAGGCGAGATCAAGGATTTTGCGGGAACTTATTCGGAATACGTGGCGTGGAAACGTGAATATGAGTCGGCACGCCGGAGTGAGGAGGCGCAGGCGCGGCCCAAAGTGCAGTCGTCGCGCTCCGGAACCTCCGATGCAGCCCCGCGCAAACTTTCGTTCAACGAGAAACGCGAACTGGAAGTATTGGAGACCGAGATCCCCGCCCTGGAGGCCGAGAAGGCGGCCTTGGAAACGTCGATGTCGTCGGGAACGCTCTCGATAGCCGAACTGACGGCCCAGTCGGAGCGGATTGCGCAGTTGATCGGTCTGATCGACGAAAAAACCATGCGCTGGTTGGAGTTGAGCGAACGGTAGGGAGGCTACCGGAGGCCAGGGATCGGCTTTTCGGGTCTTTCGGAAGTCTGACAGGAATAAATAAAAATCCTGCAAGTGCTTGATCTTGCAGGATTTGGCATTTTGTTATCGCCTCGTGGCGCTTTCCCTGGCGGAGAGGGAGGGATTCGAACCCCCGGTACAGTTGCCCGTACACCGCATTTCGAGTGCGGCCCGATCGACCACTCCGGCACCTCTCCTTTTCGGTCGCGGGAGGAGGACTTGCGCCCGGACTCCCGATCCAAAACCGTTGTTTTGGGACTGCAAATATAGACATATTTTTTATTTTCGCACATTTTCATGCGGAAAAAATTGCTTTTGGTTGAAAAAACGCCTTGCAAGGCCCTGGGTTTAGCACTTTTCCGGAATAATTCGTATCTTTGTAAACAGACAAACCCTCATCGTGTGCGCAGTATTTCCCGTGCGCGGCCGTTTATATAGTAAACAATACTAAAACCGGTATGGTTTTCGTTTGTAGTTAAAGAACTAACGCAAACACTATGTGCGCTATGAAAAAGTTGAAAATTTTATTCGGAACCATTCTTCTGTCTGCAGGCCTCGCAAGCTGCTCGTCGGCTTACTACGCCTCGGCGGGGTATGCTTCCGACGATCTCTATGCCGTGCATGACAAGACGGAGATCGCCCGCAGGAAGCAGGCTGAAGCCGAAGCGCAGCGTGCTGCCGCCGAAGCCCGCAAGGCCGAATGGGAGGCGCGGATCGCCGAAGCGAAGGCCGCAGCTGCAGAAAATAGCTATTACGAGTACCGTTCGGCAGACGCCAATCCCTATGAAAGCGTGTTGGCCGACGATTATGAAAGCGCTTACGCACGCCGTCTGCGCGGATTCGATTCGCCGACCTACAAGATGCCGTCGAGTTACATGAACGCCCGTTACAGTTCGGCGTTCAACTACGCTTCGGCTTACGATCCGGCGTTCTACAACATCATCGTCATGGGCGACCAGGTGTGGGTAGAGCCCAAGTACGTCACTTCGATGTTCGGTTCGTGGGGTACGGTGGTCTACTCCGATCCCTGGTACTACGGCTGGAACCGGCCGTGGGGGCCCAGTTTCTCGATCGGAAGCTGGGGCTGGAGCTTCGGATGGAATGCGTGGAACAATCCCTGGTACGGACCTTGGGGCCCGTGGTACAGTTCGTGGTATAATCCCTGGTACGGTCCCGGTTGGGGCTGGGGGCCCGGATGGCACGGCGGACATCACCACTGGGGGCCGAATTACGGCTGGGGCGGCGGACACGGGCGTCCTTACCAGTCGAATATCGTGCGCCGGCCCAATCCCTATACGTCGCCTTCGGGAACCCGCTACGGAGTGGGCTCGCGTTACGGCTCCTCGTCGACGGGATCGATGCGGGGTGGCAGTTCCAGCGGCCGGGGTAACTTCGGCGTGCGGAGCAGCAGCGGCAGCAGTTCGTCGGGCGGGCGCTATAATTCGGGAAGTTCGTCGCGCGGTAACAGCAGCAGCCGTTACAACGACGATAACTACCGCAATTCCGGCAGCAATACCTACAATCGCGGCGGAAGCTATAACAGCGGAAGCAGCAGTTCGCCGTCCTATAACCGTGGCGGGTCTTCTTCGGGCAGCAGTTCCGGCGGCGGGTCGCGCGGCGGATCGGGAACGACCTCTTCGGGAGGCAGCTACCGTAACTCCGGAGGCCGGTAACGGCTGAAACCTTTAACTGTGAAAATAGTATGAAACGATTGATAATCACGCTTGCAGCCGTCGCAACGACGGCTGCGGCCGCGGCTCAGCAATCGGGCGGCTTGCTGATGGACAAAGACCTGCTGATGCCGTCCGACATGTTCGAGTTGTCGCAGACGCAGTTCAATTTCGGTACGGCACGGGCTATGGCCATGGCTGGGGCGTTTACTTCGCTGGGCGCCGACCTTTCGTCGATGTCGATCAACCCGGCCGGTCTGGGCATGTACCGCCATAACGACATTTCGGTTACTCCGATGATGTCTTTTGCGCGGAGCAAGACCAACGCCCCGGAGTACGGGAACAATTCCCGCGACCGTTTTTCGATGGCGAACATCGGCGTCGTAATCAATGCCTACGAGGGGGCGCGTTCGCTGGTCAGCCTCAATATCGGTTTCGGTTACAACCGTATCGCCGACTTGAACTACGACTATGCGTTCCAGCGACAGAATCAGGCGGCGACCATTGGCGACGCCTATGCGCGCCAGTTGTATTGGGGCGGTATTTCGAAGAACAGCTTTTACAACGGAGGCGGTTCGGGTAACTGGAATTGGAACAATATCGCTCCCGAGTACTGGAACGCCGCACTGGCTTACCGCGGATTCCTGATTGACCAGGTCGATCCGAACAAACCCGATTCGTGGCAGCCGACGTGGGTCACTCCGAATGCCGATGTCGACCATTATACGATGCTGCGGAGCAAAGGCTCGATCGGCGAATATGTGTTGTCGGTGGGCGCCAATATCAACAATAAGATTTATATAGGTGCGTCGCTGGGTATCCAGAGCGTTTACCAGCGCAAGTACATCGACTATGTCGAGGAATATTTCTATTCCGATCCGAGCCAGGCGATTCCCGATTTCGGCAACTCCGGCCTGGATTACCAGTTGTTGCGCTGGAAGCTCAACCAGAGCGTGATCGTGGATGGCACGGGCGTCAACTTCAAGGCGGGCGTCGTCTATCGTCCCACGGCCAACCTGCGCCTTGGTGTGGCGATCCATACGCCGACCTACTATTCGCTCGACCGGAAATTCCAGAGCGCTGCGGCCGGACTGGCCTATGCCAACAACGATACGGACCCGAACGTGAAGCCCGACGATGAAGGCTATATCTCGACGGCCGGCGATCCCAACATGACTTCGCCGCTGCTGGTCGACGACGGTCCCAACAGTTGGTCGTTCGTGTCGCCGACACGGCTGATGTTCGGCGCGTCGTATACGTTCGGCGAGCGGGGCGTGATCTCGGTGGACTATGAGCGCGACTGGTACAACGGTATCCGCATCAAGGACAATCCTTCGGGATTGGATTCGCAGTCGTGGTACAACGATACGTTCCGCGATGTGTTCAAAGGCTCGAACATCCTGCGCGTAGGCGCCGAGTTCAAACCCCTGCCGGTGCTGGCGCTGCGTGCGGGCTTCGGTTACAGCGGTTCGATGCTCAAGGACGATAAGACGGTGCTGGCGTCGCCTGCCATCAAGCAGACGACCTATTACGGCGCCGGCATAGGCTTCGTGCTGGCCCGGGGCGTACTGCTCGACGTGGCTTACCAGTACATGTCGTCGAAGACCACGGATTACTACCTGTTCTATGCGGAGGATAAGGGCGGCCATACCGAGAGCGCGGTTTATTCGACCGATATCAACCGCCACAACGTGGCGCTGACGCTCGGATTCCGCTTCTAAGGAGAGATACATGGAATATAAAGGTTCGTCTTTGCAACGGACCTTTATTTTTTTGTATATTTGCAGTCCGAAATAAAAGTAAAAACCAATACGATATGGCAAAGGAACTTAAAGACCTCACGAAGTCGGACGAGAACTACTCGCAGTGGTATAACGACCTGGTCGTGAAGGCGGGACTCGCGGAAAATTCCGCCGTCCGCGGATGTATGGTCATCAAACCTTACGGTTATGCCATCTGGGAGAAGATGCAGGCCGCACTGGACAAGATGTTCAAGGATACGGGACACCAGAATGCCTATTTCCCGCTCTTTATTCCCAAGTCCTTCTTCTCGAAGGAGGCCCACCACGTCGAGGGCTTTGCCAAGGAGTGCGCCGTAGTGACGCATTACCGTCTGAAGAACGATCCCCACGGCAAGGGCGTCGTGGTCGATCCCGACGCCAAACTGGAGGAGGAACTGATTGTGCGTCCTACGTCGGAGACGATTATCTGGAACACCTATAAAAACTGGATTCAGTCCTACCGCGACCTGCCGATCCTGTGCAACCAGTGGGCCAACGTCGTGCGCTGGGAGATGCGTACGCGCCTGTTCCTGCGCACGGCCGAGTTTCTGTGGCAGGAAGGGCATACGGCGCACGCCACGCGTGAAGAGGCGATCGAGGAGGCTGAAAAGATGATCCGCGTTTACCAGAAGTTCGCCGAGGAGTGGATGTCCGTTCCGGTGATTGTGGGCCACAAGTCGCCCAACGAGCGGTTTGCGGGCGCCGAGGATACGCTTACGATCGAAGCGCTGATGCAGGACGGCAAGGCGCTGCAGAGCGGTACGTCGCATTTCCTGGGCCAGAACTTCGCCAAGGCATTCGACGTGCAGTATGTCAACAAGGAGGGTAAACTCGAATATGTGTGGGCGACCTCGTGGGGCGTTTCGACCCGCCTGATGGGGGCGCTGATCATGGCCCATTCGGACAATAACGGTCTGGTTCTGCCGCCCAAACTCGCCCCGATCCAGGTGGTGATGATTCCGATTTACAAGGGCGAAGACCAGCTCGTCGAGATTCGCGCGCGTTTCGAGGCGATTGCCGAACAGCTCAAGGCCAAAGGTATTTCGGTCAAGATCGACGACCGCGACAATGTGCGTTCGGGCTTCAAGTTCGCGGAATACGAACTCAAGGGCGTACCCGTGCGCCTGGCAATGGGTCCCCGTGACATGGAGAACGGTACGATCGAGCTGGTACGCCGCGACACGCTGGAAAAGCAGACCGTTTCGCAGGAAGGACTCGTCGAACGTATCGAAGGCCTGATGACCGAGATTCAGGAGAATATTTTCCGAAAGGCCTCCGACTACCGCGAGTCGATGATCACGAAGGTCGACACGTGGGAAGAGTTCAAGCGTGTGCTCGACGAGAAGGGCGGTTTCCTTCTGGCACATTGGGACGGTACGGTCGAGACCGAGGTGGCGATCAAGGACGCCACGAAGGCAACGATCCGCTGTATTCCGGTCGATGCGCCCGATGAGGAAGGCGTTTGCGTCTTCTCCGGCAAGCCGTCGCACCGCCGGGTCCTGTTTGCCCGCAGCTATTGATTTTCGGTTTTAGGTGCATATTTTCGCATATCCCTTGAACGGGACGAATGGGACGTATTCTTATACTACCCATCCGTCCCGTTCCTCGCGATACACGAAACTACCTCGCCTAAAATCAAAAATGGCTCAGGAGCTGCCTTCGGTTAAGTGCAAATCTGCTCATCTAAAATCAAAAACTGCCGGCCGCTCCTGTCAGAACCGAAAAAAAACGTATTTTTGAATTTTAACTTTTACGCCTATGTCCAGTGAAGCGGAAATCCGGAAGCGCAGAATCTACCGCGTGACCCTTGTCGGGTTTGTGGTCAACCTCGTATTGTCGTTTGCGAAACTCGCCGCCGGAATCGTCGGGCGAAGCGGGGCGATGATCGCCGATGCCGTGCATTCGTTTTCGGACCTTGCGACCGATGTCGTGGTGATCGCCTTCGTTCGGATTTCGTCCAAGCCCCGTGACGACGGCCACGATTACGGCCACGGCAAATACGAGACCCTCGCCACGATCATCATAAGCCTTGCGCTGGGAGTCGTGGGGGCCGGGATTCTCGTCAACAGCATCCGGGACATCCGGGTCGTGGTCGACGGCGGGCTGCTGCCCCGGCCGGGACTGATCGCCCTTGCGGCGGCCGTGTTGTCGATCGTCGCCAAAGAAATTCTCTACCGTTATACCGTTCGCGAAGGCCGCGCGGTCGATAGCCCGAGCGTTGTGGCCAATGCCTGGCATCACCGCAGCGACGCACTGTCGTCGCTGGGTACGTTGGTCGGTATCGCCTGTGCCTATTTCCTGGGCCAGAAGTGGCGCATCGCCGATCCGATCGCAGCGCTCGTCGTGGCGGTGTTCATCTTCAAGGTGGCCTTCGACCTGATTCGCACGGGGCTCGACGAACTGCTGGAATGTTCGCTTCCGGCGGACGTGGAGCAGGAGATCCTGCAAATCGTGACGGCGGATCCCGGCGTGCGGGAACCGCACAACCTGCGGACCCGCCGTATCGGGGCTTCGATCGCCATCGAGGTTCATGTCCGTATGGACGGGGCGATGACCGTGGCGCAGTCCCACGCCCTGACGGTCGACATCGAACACCGTCTGCGCGCCCGTTTCGGCGAGGGGACGATGATCGCCATTCATGTCGAGCCGATGAAATAAGCGGCGCACGGTATCGAACAGCGGTGTGCGGCGGCCGGGGTCAGGTATGCGCGACCGGAGTGGAATTTTACCCGCCGGTCCTGCCTTTTCACTGAGAGCCGTTTTTTTTATTTTGTTCGGATTCGGGTATTTTCTGGCACGGATTTTGTTCATTTCGGGCAGGAAGAACGGGCCGGAAAATTTTCCGGCAGAGTAGAAAAATTTGGTATTTTCGGAAAAAGTGCTTATATTGCCAACGTAAAGCCTCCGGAAACTCCGATGTTTCACAAGGCCCGAACGCTACAAAAACGACATCTAACACTAAAAAGGATTGCCTATCGGGACAGAAATCTACTCTTAGTAACTAATTAGGAGACAAGAGTATGAACGTGCAAGTATTAAGTGACCAGGTATTGCTTAATCACTACCTTTCAGGTGACCAAAGTGCCATATCCAAACTCATCGAACGCCATAGTCGTCGCGTACGTGACTACATCAACATGATGGTCAAGGACCGTGACGTGGCCGATGATATTTTCCAGGAAACATTTATCAAAGCCGTCCGTGTGATCGACGAAGGCCGTTATACAGATAACGGCAAGTTCCTTTCGTGGATTCTGCGCATCGCCCACAACCAGGTGATAGACCACTTCCGCGCACAGCGGCAGAACAAGTCCGTGAGCGAGGCGGAGGCCGGTTACGACGTACTCGGGACGCTGAAGCTGGCCGAGCGAACGATCGAGGATTCGATGGTCTGCGACCAGATCGAACGCGACGTGCGCGCATTGGTCGAACTGCTGCCCGAAGAGCAGCGCGAGGTGGTGATCATGCGCTACTTTTCAGGTTTGAGCTTCAAGGAGATAGCCGAGCAGACCGACGTGAGTATCAACACGGCGCTGGGACGCATGCGTTACGCGCTGATCAACCTGCGCCGCATGATCAAGGAAAAAAATATGGTCTTGAGCTGATTCCGCACAATATTCCCGAATGGGTTGCGTTATATAAATGCAAGCAAGCTAAAATTAAGGCCTATGGAGGAGATTGACAAAAATGAAGTTTCAGACAACGGCATCTCCGAGGACGAAGATTTAATGATGCGGGAGGTTGTACAGGGTGATGCGGATTTATGCTATTTACACCATTACCTCTCGGAGGTCTTCCGAAAAGGAGATAATTTTTAAGGGTTAATTTTTGATGGGGAAGGGCGCCGGGAGGCGCCCTTCATTTGTTTGGAATAATGCGGTCCTTTCAGGGAACGGGCTTGCGGTGCTCCGGTCTGTTTTTTGCACCGCATCTGATAAATTATCAATCGGGTATTATGGCACGAATACGAATAAAACGGGTTTACGAAGCGCCGGCGCCGGATGACGGTTGCCGGGTATTGGTCGACAAACTCTGGCCGCGGGGCGTACGCAAGGATGCGCTGCATTACGACATCTGGGCCAAGGACCTGGCGCCCTCGGCCGAACTGCGCATCTGGTATCACGCCGATCCCGCGGGGCGGTGGGCGGAGTTCCGTCGCCGTTATACCGATGAACTGCGCGCTTCGCAGGCCGTGCGGGAATTTATCCGCAATATCGGCGATGCGGACACGGTGACGCTGCTCTACGCCTCGAAGAACGCGGCGGAGAACCATGCGCTTATCTTGCAGGAGTATTTGCAGAAAGCGTCCGAGCGCGTTACAGACGCGTGATTTTCGTGATTTTCGGCTCGCCCCGTCCCGGCAGCGGCTGGTAGACGATGATTTCGGCCTCGTAGGCCGCGGGGTCGGGTGTTGCGGCCTTCGCCGTGCAGACGAAGCGGTAGTTGGTTCCCGCCACGACCTGCGTGGCGACGCTTTCCGGGGTGTAGTTCACGCCTGTCAAACTGTCAGTCGCCTGACGGAACAGCGCTCGCTCGGCGTCGCTGAGGGGGCGCTGCTGGGTATAGCCGCCGCACAAAACCGTTTTTTGGGGTTGCTTTTCGGCCCGTCGTCCCGGACCTCCGCAGGCGGTCAGCAGGGTCGCCGCGAGTATTGCGATCGTTAGTTTCAGCATCAATCGGGTATTTTTGCGTACGAAAGGTAGTCGTTTCCGGCTGAAAAGCCAAATTCTTCACATGGAAGCATTCAGAACCAGCGGGTTCGCATCCGGAACTTTTTGAACCTTCCGGTGTTTTGTATTGTTTATGATACATGTATTTCTGGGTTTTATGGCCAATTTTGTACCGATAACTGTCTGAAAAGGCGACGGGAACGGCTATTTTGGCCCGCTCGGACAGGTGCAAACGCGAATCAATCTGTGTATTATGAATAAGAAGATCGTTCTGATGCTTCTGCTGGCTGTGTGCGGCTGGCCGGGAGCGTCTGCGCAGCAGGTGGTCGTGAAGACCAACCTGCTTTACTGGGCTACGACGACCCTGAACGTGGGGGCCGAAGTGGCTGTCAGCAAACACTCCACAGTGGGCTTTTCGGCCAACTACAACCCCTGGACCATCGGTTCGGACAACAAAATCCAGCATTGGTTCATTCGCCCCGAGTACCGCTACTGGGTGACCGAGAAGTACACGCGTCTCTTTTTCGGGGTGCATGCCATCGGCGGCAAGTTCGAGGTCGGCGGTTTCAAGCTCCCGATCATCGGCAACCGGATTCTGCAAGGGCTGAAGACGAATTACTACAAGGGTTCGTTCGTCGGCGCGGGCTTCAGCATCGGTTATCAGTTTTACGTCAGCCCCCATTGGAACCTCGAACTTTCGGCCGGAGCCGGACTGGCGCGCCTGAGTTACCATGCCGAGCCGGTGAACGGTCCGAAACGCAAATCGTATGTCGATACCAAACGGTTCCTGCCGATTCCCACCGAAGTCGGCGTTACGTTCGTCTACCTGTTCAATTCCAAGAAATAAACGCTGCGACCCATGAAAAAATACTGTCTCCTTTTCGTATTTCTCCTGGCCGCGCTTTCGCTCCGCGCCCAGATCGTAGGCGATGTCGCCGTGACCCGCAAGGTGCTCTCCGAAAGTAACGGCGAACTGCACATGGTGCTGGAAATCGCGGTGTCGCGCAAGGCCGTGACCCGTTCGCAGAGTTGGACGATCCTGCCCGAGTTGAGCACTCCCGACCGCAAGTCGGTGAAACTCTTCCCCCACATCCTGATCAACGGACGCTACCAGCAGCACATGCAGGAGCGCCGCCGCCGTCTTTCGGGCTCCTATTGGGCCGAGCGGCAGCCGTATATGACCATCAATGCCGACCGGAAAACCGACCAGGTGTTCCGCTACGAGATGAAGGTCCCTTATGAAAGCTGGATGGCCGGCGCTACGCTCGTGCTGCGTCAGGTACAGACTTCGCCGGGCGGTGTCCGGCGGGTGTTTACGGCCGATGTGAACGGTGCGGTCGACACCTCCCGCAAATAATCCCCTCCGGAGATGAAACGGCGAGAATGGATAGGATATGCCGCGGCAGTCGTTGCCGCGGGCGCGTTCCTGTCCGGATGCGGAAACATCCGCAAACTGAGCAAGAGCGATCCCGAAGTGGGGGTGCACCTGCCGGCCCGGACGGCGCAGACACCTGTGACGGCGGCGGCCGATACGGTCCGTGCGCAGAAAATCATTACCTACCGCAAGCAGGACGGCACGGAACTCTTCATTACGCCGGTTGCCGTCGATTCGGTGTCGGGCGAGAAGATGATGTCGGTGGCCATCGACGAGGTGGTCATTTCGGCTTCGAACCGCCGCAACCTGGTGGAGCGCAACGGCAAGATCAACGTCGAGTTCATCGTGTCGGTTCCGCAGGAACTGCAGGCCCGGAACTGGCAGTTGGTGGTCGATCCGCAACTGCTCAAAGGGGCGGATACGCTTCCGTTCGATCCGCTGGTTTACAGCGGCGACCGCTTTCGCACGATGCAGCGGCGCGAATATGCCCGTTACGACCATTACCTCGGGCGAATCGTCGACAGCGCCGATTATTTCGCGCGCTTCGGCGACAAAAAGGGGTATTTTAGGTATATGAATTATGTGGCGGAAGAACGGGCGAAGTATGCCGATGCCCGGGATCGCCTGGAACACATGGAGCCCGAAGAGGCGATGTTCGACAAGGTTGTGGGCTGGACGACCCGCGGCGAACGCCGCCGGCAGTATGCCCGGCTGCGCAGGTATGTGCTGACGACCGACCGCAAGGTGCAGCAGCGGACCTCCTATGTGCCCGATGCGAACGACAAGTTCGACCATCTGAACGACTATTTCGCACCCCGTTTTCGTCATGCCTACGAGGGCGATGACGTGCTGCCCGGCGGCGAGGTGTATACCCGTGTGGAGGGAGAATACCCCGTCGGCGGAGGCCGCCGGCGCGAGGCTTACATCCGTTCGCTGACAGAGACTCCGGGACGCGTGTACGGCGATGTTTATACGGCCGACAATGCCCGGATACGTACACTGGCCGGACAGCGGCTCGCCTACACGGGGCTGCGCCGTCCGGCGGTCGAAGGAATGCTGCGCGAGACCGGCGACAGCGCTGCCCGGGAGAATTACCGGATTCGCAAACTCTATGTCGCCGACCGCCTGGCGAACCTGAACGGTATCGACACGGCGGAGGTGCAGCGCAACATGCTCCGCGACGCCGAGGTTCAGCGCAACCGGGAGCTGGCGGCGAACAGCCCTGTGGCTTTTGCGCGTCTCGTGCGCCATCCCTACTATGCCGACGCCCGGCTCGATACGGTGATTTACCGGCCCGACGGACGGGTGGATTATTACTATACCGAACAGGTGCAGGCCGACGAAAACACCTCGAAACTTTACCTCTGCCTTGCCGGAGAGGTCGAGGACCGGAGCGGGCGGACGTATCGCATCACCCGGTCGGATACGCTGACCTACAACGTCGCTTCGATGACCACGTTCCTCGACGAGACGACCCGTTACATGCAGCGCATCGTGCTGCGCGACGCGGAGGCCAATGCGCGTTTCTTCTTCACCTTCCCCTCGGGAAAGTCGACCCTCGTGGACACGCTGACCGCCAACCGCCGCCAGATTGCCGCCGTGCGGTCGCTGACGCGCGATTTGATGACCGATCCGGTCTACATCATCGACAGCATCACGCTGCGGGCCACGGCGTCGCCCGAAGGAACCTGGCAGGTCAACGACCGGCTGGCCCGCGAACGCGCCGAGGCGCTGCGCCGCGTGCTCGTGTCGGAGTTCCGCACGCTGTACGATTCGCTCAAGGTTTCGGCCAGCTATACGCTCGACGAAAACGGCCGGCAGGTACTCGTTAAGCCGGCGGAAGAACTTCCCGACCTGCCGAACCTGCTGCGTACGAAGTGGCTGGCCGAGGACTGGGACGAACTCTACCGGCTGGCTGTTGCCGATACGCTGATCGCCGACAAGCAGGAGGTGCTTGCCATGATGAAGTGGGAGGGGAATCCCGATACCCGCGAATGGCGTATCCGGATGAAGTATCCCAAAGCCTACGACCGCCTGCGCCGGGTGATCTACCCGCAGATGCGCGCCGTAGATTTCAGGTTTAACCTCCACCGCCGCGGCATGCAGCAGGACACGGTCTACACGACCGAGGTCGATTCGAACTACATGCACGCCGTGGAGTTGCTCCGAAAGCGCCGTTACGAAGAGGCGCTCGCGATCCTGCGTCCCTACGAAGACCGCAATACGGCGTTGGCCTACATGTCGCTGGGCTACGATGCCGCCGCCTACCGCATCCTGCGCGCCGAGCCGGGGGCGGCCACAACACCCGATATCCAGTACATGCTGGCGATTCTCGCGGCGCGTCTGGGCGACGAGGAGCAGGCCGTGAAATATTTCCTGCGCTCGGTGGAATTGCGTGAAAGCCTGAAATTCCGCGGGAACCTCGATCCCGAAATTTCCCGCCTGATTCGTAAGTACGGGTTGTTCAAAGAGGATTTCGAATAGCTGCTGCGGGAATGAAAAACCGGGACGACCTTGTGCAGGATCGTCCCGGTTTTTTTGTCGGCGGGCGTCAGCAGTCGCCGCGCAGGCAGTGGTGGGCGTTGCGGAGCTGGAGGGCCAGCGAGATGGCCGTGATGCCGGCCAGGAGCAATGTGATGCCGACCCAGACGATGACGGCCGTAGTGCCGATAACCAAGGGCTGGAACAAAATCCACAACGAGCAGAGCAGCAGCAAAACGCCCGTGAAGATGGTCCAGCCCGAGCCGGCGATCTCCATGGCGCTCATGTCGCCGCCCAGGCCGATGGCGCTGAATCCGCGCATCATGAGCCAGAACCCGAGGAAGATGGGCAGCGTGGCGGCCGAGAGCCCGACGTTGAAGATCAGGATGATGCCGAGGATGATCTCGATGATGCCTCCGGCCATCATCCAGCCGCGGCCCGTGATGAAGTGCCTGTTGGCCGACGAGAGTACGACCTCCAGGATGCCCGAAAGCAGCATCAGCCAGCCGAAGAGGAGCGACATGCCCAGGTAGCTCTGGGCCGGATAGACGAAGGTCAGCACGCCGACGACGAAGAGCGCGATGCCGATGATCAGCAGCAGCCACCAGTAGCGGACGGCCTGCTTCGAATTTTCGATCAGTGAGGAAATATTGTCCATGGTATAAGGAATTTCTTCCTCTTCGAGCAATTTGCATACCAGAGACGCCTGGGCTGATGCGAGGAAAAGTCCGGATAATCAGCCGAATGCCGTGAGACTGGGGCGGGATGGGGTAGTACGGGGCCGGGCGGCGGACCCCGGCGTTTCGGGCCGGACCTGTTTTAGCGGGATACGGCGGCCGCTTGCGGGGCTGCGAGCCGAACAACTTCGCCGATCTCGGGGCGCAGGACGTGCAGCGTGGTGTCGGCGGCCAGCGCCGCTTCGGTCTTCAGCGGTTCGTCCCAGGGATGCCGGGCGAGGGCGTATTTGGAGTGGTGGACGGTCAGGATTTGTTTTGCCGCGAGGTCTTTGGCCGCCTGCGCCAGTTGGCCGGGCAGGGTGTGGATGTACCGCCACGCTTCGTTATATTGTCCGTTTTCGAGTATCGCCAGGTCGATGTCCGGGAATTCGCGGCCGATCTGGGCGAAATGTTTCCCGTAACCGCCGTCGCCGCCTATGTAGATTTTCCGCGAAGGCGATTGCAGCAGGAACGATCCCCAGAGCGTCTGGTTGGAGTTCAGCCCGCGTCCCGAGAAATGGCGCGCGGGCAGGCAGCGGATGGTGAAGCCGTCGTCGAGCGCAGCTTGCTCGTGCCAGTCGAGTTCCACGATCCGCTCTTTGGGAAAGCCCCAGTATTCGAAATGTTCTCCGACGCCCAGCGGGCAGACGACCGTCCGGATGCGCGGCCTGAGCGCTGTGACGGTCCCGCGGTCGAGGTGGTCCCAGTGGTCGTGGGTGATGATCAGGTAGTCGATGTCGGGCATATCCTCCGGACGGTAAAGATCGGCGCCTTTGAACGGCCGGTTAAGCAGCGGGAGGGGCGCTGCGCTGAGGAAAACCGGATCGACGAGCGCGCGCCGCCCGTCGGCCTGGATCAGGCAGGAGGAGTGGCCGAACCAGACCGCCAGGTCGCTCTCCGGCGCGAGCGCCCTGAGGTCGGTGCGGATCGCCGTCACGGGGCGGTCGGGGCGCAGTCCCTCCTTTTTGCTGAACAGGAATTCGAGCATGCCGCGCACGCGTCCTTTGCCGCCGGCCATCAGGGGGCTGGGTTCGAGGTTGCGGAACTGGCCGTCGCGGTAGTTCGGCGAATTGAGGACCCGTTCGCGCCGTTCACCCCGGGGCAGGCGTCCGAAGCCCGGCAGGACGGCGATTATCCCGGCGGCAATCGCCGCCGCGAGGACCAGACCTATGATCATTCCCATTTTTCTTCTTTTTTTCTTGACAGACATGATTTGCAGATTGTATGCTGCAAAGATACCTAAATTCCGGGACAACGGCGGTTATACGAATTACGGTCGTAGCTACCATTTTTACCGGTTTGTTTCCCGGCCCGACCTGATAAACGTAAATGTATGAGATAAATTGGTCTTTTTTGTGCTTTTTTATGCCGTTTATGTTAAATTTGCTATTTTTGTGGCGGATTATTCTGTGATAAGTGACGCCCTTATGCATGGTATTGAAAAATTGCGTCCGGGATATGTGAGGTTTACAGCCGCTTTGCTCCTGGTCGTCTGGTCGTGTTTTGCGCCCGGTCCTGTGGTCTGTGCACAATCTGCGCCGCAGAAAACAGTCGTTAAAGGCCGTGTAGCCGACGAAGCGGGGAATCCGTTGGTCGGGGTTACCGTCGTGGAATACGGAACCCCGAACGGGGTGGCTACGCTCTCGGACGGCGGGTTCTCGATCAGCGTCCGTCCGGGCGCCGTACTCGACTTTTCATGCCTGGGGTATCTTCCGCGCCGCATCGTGCCGGGGAGCCGCACCGAACTGGAGATCGTCTTGCAGGAGGACGTGAAGTCCATCGAAGACGTGATCGTGACGGCCCTGGGCCTCGAACGCAACTACGTCGACCTGACTTATGCCGCCGACAAGATCAAAGGTTCGCAGCTCACGGCGGTCAAATCGCCGAATCTGATCCTCTCGCTTGCCGGTAAATCGGCCGGAATGCAGGTCAACCAGAGCTCCTCGGGGGCGGGATCGTCGGCCAAGGTGAGCATCCGCGGCGTTCGTTCGGTGGCCAGCGACAACCAGCCCTTGTATGTGGTCGACGGCATGCCGATGCTCAACTCCTCGCCCGAGCAGGCCTATTCGGCCATCGGCGGAATCGCCGACGCCGGAAACCGCGACGGCGGCGACGGCATTTCGAACCTCAATGCCGAGGACATCGAGAGCGTTTCGGTACTCAAGGGCGCTCCGGCGGCTGCGCTCTACGGCAGCCAGGCTGCGAACGGCGTCATCCTGATTACGACCAAGAAAGGCTCAGCCGGGAAGCAGCAGCCCGTGATATTCTCGACGAACCTTACCTTTCAGACTCCTTTCAGCCTGCCCGAATTCCAGGACCGTTACGGAGCGAGCGGCGGTGTGGAGAGTTGGGGTGCACGTGGCGGGGTAAAGGCTTACGACAACGCCGGGGAGTTTTTCCGTACGGGCATAACGGCGATAAACTCCGTCTCGGTCTCGACGGGGTCGAAACAACTTCAGAACTATTTCTCCTACGCCAATACCGCCGAACGGGGCATCACCGGGAAGAACCGTTTGATGCGCCATAATTTCAACCTGCGCACGACATCGGAGTTGTTCCGCGAGCGGCTCCGCCTCGACGGGAACATCAGTTTCATGCGCCAGGCCGTGGAGGATAAACCCGTGCCGGGCGGTTTCTACATGAATCCGCTGGTCGGGCTTTACCGGTTTCCGCGCGGTGAGGACATAACTCCTTACCGGGAGCATTTCGAGGTCTATGACCAGGACCGCAAGCTGGGTGTGCAGCAGTGGATCGCCCCGAGCGACGATTTCGAGCAAAATCCCTACTGGATCGTCAACCGTATTCGCAGCCGGAGCGTCCGCAACCGGGTGATGGCTTCGCTGTCGGCCGACTGGAAGGTGAACGACTGGCTTCGGATCAGGGCCCGCGCCAATGTGGACCACTTCAGCGACAAGGTCCGCCAGAAGTTCTATGCGTCGACGGCTCCGGCGCTGGCCGGGGCGAACGGGCGTTATGTCGAGAGCAGTTTCTCGGAGACGCTTTTCAACGGCGAGGTGCTGGCCCTGTTCGACAAGCGTTTTTCGGAGAAGTGGATCTTCAGTGCGACAGCCGGGGCGTCGCTCAACGACCGTACGGTCAACTCGCTGCGGATGGATTCGAAAACCGCGTCGCTCTACTATCCCAACGTTTTCAACGTCGCCAACATCGTCATGAACAGTTCGGCCTATGTCGACGAACAGATCGACGCCCGCCGCCAGATACAGTCGCTGTTCGCCACGGCGTCGGTCAAATATGCCGAAAGCCTCACCTTCGAGGTTACGGGGCGCAACGACTGGGCTTCGACATTGGCCTACACTTCGGCCGAGGGGAGGGGCTACTTTTACTACTCGCTGGGTACGTCGTGGGTGATCGGCAAGATGTTCAAACTGCCGGAGTGGATTTCGCTGGGCAAGGTGCGCCTGACGTGGAGCCGCGTGGGCAACGACATCCCGATGTTCATTACCAATCCGAAGGCCCACGTGACGGCCGGCGGAGGCATAAACGCTGCGGATGCGGCTCCCGGAACCGAACTCAAGCCCGAAATGACCCAGGCTGTCGAGGCCGGTCTCGAATGGCGCTTCTTCGGGGACCGGCTGGGTGTCAATGCGACTTATTACAAGACCAACACCCGCAACCAGTTCTTCAAGTTGCCGGCGCTTTCGGGCGAAGCCTATGCTTTCCGGTACGAGAATGCCGGAAACATCGAGAACGAAGGCGTGGAGATTTCGCTCAACGCCTATCCGGTCTACGGAAAGGCGCTGACGTGGCAGTCGACGGTCAATTTTTCCTACAACAAGAACCGCGTAATCAAGCTCCATGACGAACTGCGCGAATATGTCTACGGCCCGTCGAGCTTCTCTTCGTCCTACGCCATGAAACTGGTCGAAGGCGGTTCGATCGGCGATATTTACGGCCGGGCGTTCGAACGCGACGAAAACGGGGCTATCGTCTACGAGACCGACGGGGATTACGCCGGGCTGCCCCGGACCAGAGGCGAGGGAAACACCGTCAAGGTGGGCAACGCCAATCCGGTGTTCGCGTTGTCGTGGAACAATACGTTTTCCTACAAGGGCGTGTCGTTGTCGATGCTCGTCGATTGCCGCTACGGAGGCCATGTGCTGTCGCAGACGATGGCCGACCTCGACTCCTACGGCGTTACAAAAGCGACGGCCGATGCGCGCGACCGGGGCTATGTGACGCTCGAAGGGCGGCGGATCGAGAATGTGCGGAGTTTCTACAAATTGGTCGGAGGCCGCGCCGGGGTGACAGAATATTACATGTACGATGCGACGAACATCCGCCTGCGCGAAGTGTCGCTCTCCTATGCGCTGCCCGGCAAGCTGTTGCGGCGAACGGGCGTGTTCAGCGGCGCTACGGTATCGTTTGTGGCCCGTAACCTCTTTTTCATCTACAATGCCGCGCCGTTCGATCCCGACCTTATCCTCTCGACAGGCAACGACAACCAGGGAATCGACGTATTCGGCATGCCGACGGTCCGGAGTTTCGGATTTAACATTAAACTGGAGTTTTAACGGATGAAACGTTGGTATACCTATCTGTTCGCCGGATGCTGTGCAGTTGCCCTCGGGGCCTGCACGGGGAATTTCCGCGACCTGAACGACGACCGGTCCGGAATTACGGACAAGGAACTGGAGGCCGACAATAACGGCCTCGGCTATCGCCTGGGAATCATCCAGCAGGGAGTCTATTTCAACTACGACTACGGCAAGGGGAAAAACTGGCCGTTCCAGATGACCCAGAACCTCAGTGCAGACATGTTTTCGGGGTATATGCACGACCCCAAACCGTTGCAGGGCGGCAGCCACAATTCCGATTACAACCTGCAGGACGGCTGGAACAGCGCCATGTGGCAGTTCACCTACTCCTACATCATGCCTGAGATTTACCGGCTGGAACAGACTGCGCCGGAACAGATGCCGGCGTTTTACGCCATTACGAAAATACTCAAGGTGCTTGTCATGCATCGCGTGACCGACTACTACGGTCCGGTGATCTACACCCATTTCGGTAATCGCGGCAACGAGTATGTGCCCGACAGTCAGGAAGAGGTTTACGGCCACTTTTTCAACGACCTGGACGAGGCGGAGGAGATTCTCACCGCCGTCGTTCAAAGCCGGGGTCCGTCCGAAGAGTTCGGAAAATTCGACCTGCTGCTCGACGGCAGCTATACGTCGTGGATTCGCTTTGCCGCCTCGCTGCGCATGCGTCTGGCGATGCGGGTGTCGGGCGTTATGCCCGAACGGGGCGCTGCCGAGTTCCGCAAATCCCTTGCGGGGCCTTTCGGAGTGATCGAGGCGAACCCAGCGAACGCTGCAGTATCCACGTCGGGGACCTATATGAACCCGTTGGGCGAGATCAACCGCAATTGGAACGAAGCGGCGATGAATGCCTCGATGGAGTCGATAATGGGAGGGTACGGCGATCCGCGGCTCGGGAAATTCTTCGAGCCCTGCAAGAGCGACCTGGTCATCCCGGATGAATCGGGGGAGCTGGTGACGGTGGCGCTTAAAGGCGACTTTCGCGGCATCCGTCAGGGAACCTGTTTTTCCCATAATTATTACGCCGCTTTTTCGCGGCTGGCGATCGAAACGACGACCGATGCCGTGCTGATGACGGCGGCGGAGGTGTGGTTCCTGCGGGCTGAAGCGGCCCTGCGGGGTTGGACCGACGAAGATGCCGAGACGTGTTACCGCAACGGCGTGACGATGTCGTTCGCCCAGTGGCAGGCGCCCGGGTATGAAAAATACCTTGCGAGCGATGCAATGGCGGCCGATTACAGCGATCCCCTGGCCCCGGAAAACGACATTGCCGCGCGGTGTCGTGTGTCGCCCCGCTGGGACGAGACGGCGAGCCTCGAGTTGAAACTCGAACGGATCATCACCCAAAAGTGGATCGCCATGTATCCCGAAGGCTGCGAGGCATGGGCCGAACAGCGCCGCACGGGCTATCCGCGGCTGTTTCCGGTGCGCTACAACCACAGCAAAGGGCAGAGTATCGACACCGAGACGATGATCCGACGGCTGCCTTATCCTGCGACGCTGGAAACCTCCGATCCCGACCAGTATGCGGCGTTGATCAAGGAGCTCGCGGGGCCGGACGACGGCGGAACCCGCCTTTGGTGGGACACGGGGCGGAACTTCTGATCCGGAGCACGATCCGGCTTTGCACGCGATAACGATAAAGGCAGGGATAAAGTCCCTGCCTTTGGTTTTGCGCTTTCCGTCGCTGGATTACGGCAAATCGAAGGTTACTTCCATCTGGCCTTCGTTACCGGAGGCTGTAAAGGTCGTAAAACACAGCGGAACAATGCCGCCCTCCAAAGTCGTTATGTCGTGAAAGTATTTTCCGATCAATATTCTGCCGCCCGTTTCGGTCCGCAGAGTGCCGCTCTTGTCGAAATAGATGTAATAGGCGGTGAGGTCGTTCCCGATCTTCGTCTCTTCGCCGTTTAATTCCTCCCCTTTCATTATTTTCCGGGTAACACGGTTGGCCTCGGTATACTCGTAATTCGTTTCGACCAACAGCAATGCCGTGATTCCGAAATATACGTTGTTTATAAACCGTAGATCTCGCCGGTCCTCGTCGCTGATCGTTTCATTGATCGGTTTGTCGGGGAAATCCATAATGGTGCTGAACCAATTATAGGTAAAATCATAGATCAACCCCGTCGATT
Organism: Alistipes montrealensis; assembly: GCF_018362775.1. GTDB lineage: Bacteria > Bacteroidota > Bacteroidia > Bacteroidales > Rikenellaceae > Alistipes > Alistipes montrealensis. The sequence goes on along the minus strand of NZ_JAGYXY010000002.1, from coordinate 51,668 downwards.
TTGCCATCTCCTTTTCGGTATAGGGTTTTCCGCTTATCAACTCATCCAGCTTTAATCCTAAGTTGCCGACGCCCAACAGGTGCAGGTGTCTGTATGAATAATACTGCGTTGGAATGTTATTATAAATGAGTCCGAGGCCTTCTTTCGGTAATGCCACCGTGATCTCCCGGATCCATTCGTTGAATTTTTCGTAGGAAGGCTCCGGCAGGTCTCTGAATGCGAGTTCGCTTCCGACTGCCGCCGTCGTGCAAAGAGTTATTGGGTTGAAGGTGAATTTATCCTGGTAATCCGTCAATGTCAGCATGTCGGAACGGCAACTGATCGCGTTGCCCGGAAAAATTTGCTTTCGCCACGATGGATTGGTAAAGACTGCCTTGCCGGAGATTTGATACCTGCGCGTAATGTTGTCTTCCAGCACTTCATATGTTGCATCGGGATTGTAGAGAACCGGGTAAATCGAGAATAAGGACCATTTCAAACGATCGACCGGTTCTTTCCCGCTTTGGGTAACGGTCAGTGTGGCCGTTGCGATGCGCCTGCCATAGAGGAGTGGTATGGTTGTATCGCGTGAAGTCTCCTCGGTGTTGGGTAAAATCTCCACATCGAGGTATTCCTTGCCGTCGGCTGTGATTTTCTGCACGACGCACCACTCCGGGACTGCGCCCGGATGCCAGTCGCAGTTCGAACTGACGGCGATACGTTGTTTCACGCCGTTGCAGTCGGCTTCGATTTCGTCTTCTTCCGGCGTAATGTAGTAGTCGGGCTGTGGTTCGGGCTGATTGTCGTCGTGGCAGGCGGCAAATGCGAGCGCAAAAAGAAAAAGTCCCCAATGTTTCATACTAAATGAGTTTTAGTTAAACAACCGGGAGCGGAGGTTTGTCGGGAAAAATTCAGTTCAGGGCTGTGTCTATATCCTGAAAATGAGGGTTTTGTCTCGGCTTTGCAGCCCCCCCCCTTGCATCTTTTCCGCAAGGTATGAAAATAAAATCCGATAAGCAAATAAATCGGCGCCGGAATGTTCTGTCCGGGAGCATCCGGATAAGCGATAATCCGGAATAAATGATTATTTTTGTCGGAAGACGCTAACAAACTAAGAAACGACTATGAAGATCCAGGAAAAGGCGGCCCAGATGGTCGCAACGGCACAAATTATTACGGTGGCATCCGTCGACGAAAACGGTTATCCGCGTCCGGTGGCGATGGTGAAACTCAAGGACGAAGACGGTGCGATCTATGTTTCGACCGGAACCAGTTCGGCGAAGACGGCTCATTTCAAGGCCAATCCCAAAGCGGGGGTCTCGATTGTCAGGGGCGGCGACAGCATCGTTTACACGGGTAAAATGGAGATTGTTACGGACGAGGCCGTGAAGCGGTCGCTCTGGGGTGATTGGATGCTCGACCATTTTCCCGGCGGTGTGGAGGACCCGGAGTATTGCGTACTGAAATTTACACCCGAGTCGGCGACTTATTGGATCGACAACGCATTCGTGAAGAACGATAAATACATGAACCTGTTCTGCCAGAGCTGCGGCATGCCGATGCAGACTGCCGACCAGTTCGGAACGAATGCAGACGGCTCCTTGAACACCGAATATTGCTGCTACTGCTACAAAGACGGGACATTTGTCCAGGATTGTACGATGGATGAAATGATCGGCCATTGTATTGAGTACCTTGATGAGTTCAACGGGGCCTGCGATACGAAATTCTCGAAGGATGAGGCGATTGCCGAGATGAAAAAACACTTCCCGAAGTTAAAAAGATGGATGGCAAAGAGTTGATTTTCAAGCGCAGGGAGTTGTTTCGGAAATGGCTGGAAGCAGAAGGCGGTACAAGCGAAGGTATTTGGCTGATATTCTCGAAGACCGATGCCTTGGAGACGCTTTCAGCCAATGATGCACTCGAAGAGGCATTGTGTTTTGGCTGGATAGACGGACAGATGCAATCCATCGACGAGAACCGTTATCGGAAATATTTTGCCCGGCGGAGGGCGAAAAGTAACTGGTCGGAGAAGAACAAAGAACTGGCGCAGAACCTGATTGCACGCGGGTTAATGACTCCGCAGGGATTGGATGCCATCGTTTGTGCCAAGCAAAACGGGCAGTGGGAGAACTCCAAACGCAGTTTTGCCTCTGAGGAACAAATCCGGATGTTCAAACAACTCATTGAGCCGCATGAGCCTGCCTATACGAACTTGTCGGCGATGCCGGATTCCGTACAGCGCACCTACACGCTGTTTTATCTGGATGCCAAATCGGATAAGACCCGTCAAACCCGCTTGGAAAAGATTATCGACAGGCTCCACAAGAATCTGAAGCCGATGTGATGTTGAACGACATCGGGTGCAGATTCCTTTTGAGATTCCATTTGTAAAAATTCGCCCATGACCGGAGTTTGTCTCTTCCCTGCGAGGTCGCCCCACGAGTATTTTTCCGGCCTGCTTTATCGGAATAATCCGGCTCGGCCGGGAAATCGTTTATTTGATTTAAGTTGCTGATAAGCAGGGTTGAATGTCCGGTTTTGCGGCGTCCTGCGCACAAAAAAGGAGCCTCGGAAAAAGGCTCCTTTTTTGTGCGGATAAAGGGACTCGAACCCCCACGCCGTGAGGCATCAGATCCTAAGTCTGACGTGGCTACCAATTACACCATATCCGCATTGGTAGGACAAAGGTAGGTAAAAATTCACAAAACACAACGTACACGGGGCATTATCCGGCTTTTTTGGTTACTTTTGTCTGTAAATTTTAGACATGCCGCAGCTTATTACCCTTCAACTCACGCCCAAGCAGGCCGCAGATGCGAAGTTTTACACTTCGCAGGCGGCGCGCCGTATGGGTATCGTAGAAGCCGACGTTGCATTGGTGCGGGTCGTCAAGCGGTCGATCGACGCCAGGCAGCGGCAGGTGAAAGTGAATCTGACCCTCGAAGTGTATGTCGACCGTGAGCCGCAGCCCGGGCCGGTGTATTTCGATTATCCGTCGGTCGAGGGCCGTACGGAGGTCGTGATCGTGGGATCGGGGCCGGCGGGGCTGTTTGCTGCGCTGCGGTTGATCGAATTGGGGCTGCGTCCTGTGATCCTGGAACGCGGTCGCGACGTATCGGCCCGCAAGCGTGACATCGCGCAGATCAATCGCAACGGGGCCGTGGATCCCGATTCGAATTACGCCTTCGGTGAAGGCGGGGCCGGGACCTTCTCCGACGGCAAACTTTTCACGCGCAGCAAGAAACGCGGCGACTATAACAAGGCGTTGCAGACGTTGGTATTTCATGGTGCTACGCCTGAAATTCTCTTCGAAGCGCATCCCCATATCGGAACCGACAAATTGCCGGGCATCATGCAGCATATCCGGCAGACGATTGTCGGGGCGGGCGGTGTATTTCGTTTCGGGAGCCGTGTGACGGACCTGAAAATCGCCGATGACCGTATTTGCGGGGTCTGGTGCGGCGACGAACTCATCGAAGGCGCCGCCGTTGTGCTGGCGACGGGCCATTCGGCGCGCGATATTTATGAATTGCTCCACCGCCGGGGTGTGCGTGTCGAGGCCAAGCCTTTTGCGATGGGTGTGCGTATCGAACATCCGCAGGCGTTGATCGATTCGATTCAATATCACCAGGAGACGCGTGGTGAATACCTTCCGGCGGCCTCCTACTCGCTCGTGAGCCAGGAAAATGGCCGCGGCGTCTACTCGTTCTGTATGTGTCCGGGCGGTTTCATCGTTCCGGCCATGACCGATGCCGCAGAGTCGGTGGTCAACGGCATGTCGCCCAGCGGGCGTACGTCGCCCTATGCCAATTCGGGGTTGGTTACGGAGGTTCGGCTTGCGGACTTCGGCCACCTGCGCGCCGAATGGGGCGAGTTGGCGGGGCTGAAATTCCAGCAGCAGTTCGAGGAACTGGCCCGGCAGCAGGGCGGAGAGCATCAGATCGCTCCGGCACAGCGTGTCGCCGATTTCGCGGCGGGTCGCGCGAGCGGGTCGCTGCCCCGTACATCGTATATTCCCGGTATTACGCCGTCGCGACTGGACGAGTGGATGCCCGGCTTTATTGCCCAGGGGCTGCGACAGGGACTGGGGACCTTCGGCCGCCGGATGCGCGGGTATCTGACCAACGAGGCGGTGGTCGTGGGGGTGGAGTCGCGTACTTCGACGCCTGTGCGTGTTCCGCGCGACCGGGAGACGCTGATGCACCCCGAAACGAAGGGGTTATTCCCCGCCGGAGAAGGAGCCGGTTATGCCGGCGGCATTATTTCTGCGGCACTCGACGGCGAACGAATCGCCGAAGCGGTAAAAAATTATATTCGATAACCGATGGAACCGAAAGTTAGCGTTATTGTTCCGGTCTACAACGTCGAGCCGTTTCTGGCTCGCTGCCTGGACAGCATAGTGGGGCAAACCCTGCGCGAGATCGAAATCGTCTGCGTCGACGACGGAAGCCCCGATCGATCGATCGACATCCTGAACCTCTATGCGGCGCAGGACAGCCGTATCCGGGTTATTTCGCAGGAAAACCGCGGCCTGGGCGGAGCCCGTAACCGGGGTTTCGACGCTGCGACGGGCGAATACGTCCTTTATGTGGATTCCGACGACTGGATCGATCCGGCCTATTGCGAACGCCTTTATGAAGCCGCCCGGCAGTCGGGGGCTGATATTGCCTGTGCGTCGATATTGAAAATACGACCGTCCTATTCGAAATGGACGGTTCATTATACGGAACAGAAATTGGTCACGGCCGTTCAGGAGCGGTTTCTCGCAGCCCATTGTCCGCCCGACTTCTATGTGATGAATAAACTCCTGCGGCGGGAGATGTTGCTGCAGATGGGTTTGCGCTTCCGTGAACGGGTCTGCTACGAGGATGTGGAATATACGATGCGTCTGCTGGGCGAATCGGAGAGTCTGGTGACGGTTCCCGATGTGGTCTACCGTTATGTAGTCAACGGGGCCTCGATTACCAAAAGCCGCCAGACACCTAAGAAACAGCAGGACAAATATCTGGCCCACAAGGCATTTGTGGCCTATGCGGATGCCCGTGGAATCCGTATCGACGCGCGGTTTCGCCGCATTACCCGTCGTACATACGATCGGTGGGGGCTTACGTGGCTGAAGGTCAAGGAGTGCGGTGATCGGGCGACGTACCGTTTGTTCGACCTGATTCCGGTGTGGCGGAGACGTGTAACCGATAAATAAGCGAAATACGATGGATATTGATCTGGTATACCTTTGGGTCGACGGAAACGACCCCGAGTGGCTGGCGCGGAAAAATGCGTTTCTCCCGGCAGACAAGCAGGTAGACCCCCAGGCTGCGGGGGAGTGCCGCTATGCGGAGAACGACGAATTGCGCTACTCACTGCGCTCGGTGGAGTTGTATGCGCCCTGGGTGCGCCGTATTTACATCGTAACTGACGACCAGACGCCGGCATGGCTCGATACGTCGAATCCGCGGATCAGGGTGGTGTCGCACCGGGAGATTATGCCGGCGGAGATTCTGCCTGTTTTCAATTCGACGGTGATCGAGTTGTTCCTGGCGCGGATTCCCGGATTGTCGGAGCATTTCCTTTACGCCAACGACGATATGTTTTTCAGCGCTCCGGTCGATCCCGGGTTTTTCTTCGATGCCCGGGGACTGCCGATTGTCCGGCTGAAAAAGCAGTCGCTGAAACGCCATCCCGACGATATTTATTGCTATACGATCTTGCGGATGCAGGAGCTCGTGAAGAAGCGGTACGGCAAGTGCACCCCATTGGCTCCGCATCACAATGTCGATGCCTACCGTCGCAGCGATTACCTGGAATGCTGTGAAGTGTTTCAGGAGGCATTGGCCGGGAATCTTCGCAGCCGATTCCGCTCGTTCGGGGATTGGCAGCGCTCGCTGGTACATTATTATGCCCTTGAGGAAGGGCGTGCTTCGCTGCGTAGGGTGAATCGGTACAACAAGCTACACAATCCGCTGCGGCTGCTTTGCGCGGCGTTCGGTTCCGGTTGCGGGAGCGATTCGCGCTGCATTCCGGCTTATGCGCCGGATATTGAGTCTGTTATGAGGAAGTACGATCCGTCGCTGTTCTGCCTGAACGACGACGCCCGGATGACCGATGAAGACCGTGCCCGGGTCCGGGAATTTCTCAAAGCCCGTTTCCCGCGGAAGTCATCGTTCGAAAAATAGCGTCCGTGCCGGATGCAAAACAGCCGATCAGCCGCCGATCGCAATCGCTGAGCCCCTCTCGGTCTCGTAGGAGATCTTGGGCGTAAGATGCCTGTCGAGGCCTTTTTCGCAGCGGGTCCGGTGTTCGCGGATGCTGTCTTTGTAGCGCTGTTCGTTTTTGGACTTGTTGTCGCGCGAGGCCTCTTTGTGGTAAATGTGGAATACGATTCCCCGGAACTTCATGCAACGCTGTGTCACGCCGCTGTTATTGAGGCGCAATACCAGTTCAGTATCTTCGTAGCCCCAACCTTCGAAACTTTCGTCGTATCCGTTGACGCGGATCAGATCCTTGCGCCAGATAGCCAGGTTGCAACTTCTCGGCGACCGTGAAGGGCCGAAAAGTTGGTAAAGTACTGCCATGATCGGAATCCGCATGGCGTTATTGCTGTTGCGGACACCTTTGGTCGTAGCCGAGAGCGAGGTAATCTCGCCGCTGAGTACTTTTTCGGCCAGCATTTCCGTGATAACGCCGCGGGATCCGGAAACATAGCATCCTTCGCGGGCGAAGATCATGTGATCCTGGATGAAATTCCGATGCAGGATCAGGTCGCCGTCAATGTGGATGATGTATTCCCCACGGCTGGCGGCAATGGCTTTGTTGCGGATGGCGGCTACCCGGAATCCTCGGTCCTCGTGCCAGATGTGGTGCACGGGAACTGGCGAAATATTCTCGAAGTGCTTTACGACATCGCGGGTGCTCATACCCGATCCGTCGTCCGCAATCAGGATTTCGGAGGGCATGACGGTCTGTTGCATCACGCTGTCGAGGCATAAATAAAGCGCTCGAGGCCAGTTGTAAGTAGAAATAATCAACGATACTGTCATCGCAATGTAAAACTATTGGTTAGGTTCGGAGTTTGAGGATAGGCAATGAAAAAGATGCAAAATCTCTGCCGAGGTTTTGCACGGGAAAGGGGTGACTGTAGGGGGTGTTGCTAAAATCATTTTGCAAAAGTAGCAATTTATCCGTTACTATCGTCATATCGTGCTTTTTATATATAAATGCACGTTTTTGCCGATACTGCACGCGCGTGGTGAAAAGTTTTTTGTAAAAGTTGTTGATTATGATTTATGTCATTGATTATCAATGGTATGAATTCTCATGACCGTGGGTAATATTAAAAAATATCAAAAAATTTGAAAATTATTTTAATAAAAGCTTGCGCAGATGGTTTTTTCACCTTATCTTTGCAGCGAAGTTTTAAGGTTCATTTAGGTTAGTAGTTTTAGGTTGGTGAGGAAACTGGGAAAGACGGACTATGGTCCGATTCCAGGTTTCCTTTTTTTGTGCCTTTTTCGGAAGGCATTTTTTATGTCCGGTTTCGGCGGTCTTTACTTTTTGTCTCCGGGTTCTTGAAAAGCCTTTTTCCGGTTTTTCCGTCCTGTTTTTCTCCGGTTGCTCCGGGTTCCAACTTTTTCGTGTTAACCTGGCCGGTTTTTCCGGAAATATTGCCGGGCGGGTATTGCCGACCTTATTTGTATGCTGAATTCATTTAGGATTAAATACTTGCGAGACGGTTTACTTAATCGGGTAAGTAGGTTTATTGGTCTGCCAATGTTACCAAATTGTTAAATATATTTAATATATTCATAAAATATTTGCGTAATTGAAAAATGCCCCTTATCTTTGCAGAGAAGTTTTAAGGTTCATTTAGGTTAGTAGTTTTAGGTTGGTTGAGGAAATCGGCAGGTTGTAACGGAATGTCCGTTACTAAGACCAGAGAAACGGTACTCGTTTCGCGGTCGAATACCTCCGATTGAACCTCATTTTTGGAGGGGGTGGTTCCCCGCCAAAAAAGAAGGTCCTAGTCGTGAGACTCGGACCTTTTTTCTTTTTTGCCCGGACGGTGCGTCAGAGTTCGGCCAGTTTTTCGCGGCTCACCTCTACTTCGACGGCCCCGAGCGCGTAACATCCGATGTCATAGGGATTGTAGTAGAACGTGATGCCTTCGGGCGTGACGCGGAAATTCTCCGTTGCGCGAATGTATTCCGGGAAAAATCCCTTTTCCGACAGCTCGTCATCATTCTTCGCTTCGTATTGTTCGTAAATATCCTTGCGGATCAACTCGTTGAGCCGCTCCAGTTGCGCTTCGGTGAACAGATCGGCCGTTGTAATCTCATAACCGCCTGCCAGCGAGTAGGTGTAACACTCCGTGCCGTAGATGCCGTGTGCGCCGCCTGTGTAACTCGAACGTGTGATGATGTAGCAGAGGAGCGTGTCGACGACCGATCCTTCGGATTCGGCGGAGATTTCGCCTTCCCACAACCGGTGTTCCGACATTTCAGGCGTATTTTCGGGCGGCATCATGTCATTCACGGCCTGGCGGACCGCAGCTTCGATGGCTTCCCGGGGTGTACCCTCGAAGTTTTCCAGTTCGAAGAAACGGCCGATGTTCGCCTGCTCGATCGCTGCGAGGGCAGGGGAGGCCTGGGCGTTGCCGATCGAGGCGAAGCGGTATTCGATCTTGCAGGTAAAACTGTTTCCGTCGATCAGCGTATCTGCGGTTATAACGGAGAATTGGGGTTGTATGGGACGTTTTGTACAGGAACCGACTGTCAGTGTCGCAGCGACGGCCAGGACCGTAAGTGTGCGGAATTTCATGGCAAATGTTTTTCAGTGTCTATGTAAAGATAGCGTAAAAAGCATTTGCGGCGGCAAAAAACGAAAAAAAAACTATATTTTACAGGAAAATTTTGGAGTTTCGAAAGAAGGCGTTATCTTTGCACCACAAAACTAAACCGGTGGATTCATCTAAGGGTTAGGATACGTGCCTCTCACGCACGACATAGGGGTTCGAATCCCCTATCCACTACGAAGCTACGGCCGCACGCAAGTGCGGCCGTTTTTTGTTGTATCCGGCAGAGATGGGAGTCCCTGTTTCGCGGATTTGGCCTGTCCGCTGATTTTTCGTGATGAAAAAGCGGCTTTTAATAATCATTCTTTCCGTGTCCGTTGAATTTATTTGTCGTCGTCGCGGCAGGGTTCTAATTTTGTTTCAACAGCAAACAGAATTTCTCATTTAAATTAGCTTGATCATGAAAAGATTAGTGTGTATGACTGTGGCTATGGCCATGACTGCGTCGCTCTTCGTAGCATGCGGGGACGATGGTGAGGACGAAAAAACTCCCCCCCCCGCACCGACGATAACGCTTAAGGACGGCGACATCAAAGCTACCCACGAAATTGAGTCGGGGATGTCGGTTGTCGTGAATGTGGCTGCGCCGGGCGGTGTCGCCGATTTTACGATCCGTATCGATTCGCCGTTCCTGACTCCTGAGGAGTTGAGTGCCCTGGGTCTCGCTGCGGAGATGAATCTGGTGACTCCGGCTACGAGCCAGATGGCTGCCGGACTGAAAGGACTGGGTTTCCCGGTGGGCGACGATGTGAAGGGTAAGACGACGTTGACGTTCAATATCTCGTCGCTGATTCCGCTGATCGCGCAGCTTTACGACCAGACTTCGAATCACGACTTTACGCTGACGGTAACCGATGCCAAGGCGCAGCGGGCGACCGAGACCCTGAAATTCCACCTGTCGGGTCCCCAAACGATTACTTATAATAACGATGCCGACCTGTGGGCCAATACGGCGACGCTGACGGTGAAGAATCAGCCCGAAGGCGCAAAGGTACAGTATCGTGTGAAGGATGCCGAGGCATGGACCGATGCGGTGTCCGCGGACGGGACCGTTTTCAATATCGCTCCGGTTTATGAAGCGTCGAAAAACGAGGCGGAACTCGATATTTATACGATTAAGGCCGGTACGGGCATTTTTGCCGCCACAACCTACGAATACCGTATGCTGGATGGCGAGAAGGTGCTCGACAGCGGTGAGTTTACGACGGCGGCCGGGGATAAGATTCCCAACGGCGACATGTCGGGATGGTCGAAAAGAATGTGGATCGACGACAGCAAGAAGGAGTGGCCGATCACTTATCCCAATCCCGCAGGCCTGAAGCTCTGGGACAGCGGTAACAACGCATTCCTTGAACAATATGACGAAAGCGGTGCGCCTACGATTTTTACGCCGCTTTGCCGGGAGAGCGAAACGGAAGCCGGGACGGCCCTTCTTTCGGCCCGGATGGTTATGGGATTCGTGTTCGCCCCGGGAAACATGTTCACCGGCGATTTCAATTATTCGGGCTTCTCCGGTACGGTCAATTTCGGCAAAGCCTATACCTGGACGGCCCGTCCGAGTGCGCTGAAAGTACGCTACAAGGCAAAGGTCGGCACGATCGATAAACTGGGTTCGAACGACCCGGAAGCGGATAAATACAAGGATCAGCCCGACCGCTCGCGTATTTTCGCGGCTGTCGTCGACTGGACGGCACAGCACGGTGTAACTTCGGGCATGACGGCCCCCACCGGTATGTGGGACCCGGCAGCGACGAAGAGTCTTGATGAAGGCGCGATTCTGGGTTACGCGGATTTGATCATTACCCAGACTGCGGCCGGTTGGGTCGAGGCCACGCTTCCGTTCAACTGGTATGCGGAGAATGTAGCCAAGCCTGCCCCGGAAAAATTCTCGCTGGTGATTTCGTGCGCTACGAGCGTACGCGGCGATTACCTGACGGGCTGTTCGACGAACGAAATGCAGGTCGACGACTTCGAGTGGGTATACTGATCTGAAAAAACATACCCGGACCGATGCCCACAGGGAGCAGGGCAGTGAGTAGGCTGGGTTAATCGGTTCCGGGTTCTCCCTTCTTCGCCCTGCTCCCGAAAAATGCTACGGCCGCCTTGTGATAAGGCGGCCGTAGCGGCGTTGGTTAGTTAAGGTATTAAGGTTGGTGGGGTTTTATTTTTCCGATTTTGCCTTGAATTTCTCCAACTGGCGTTTCAGTGCGTCGATGGCTTCGTCTACCGACTCCTCGAAGGCTTTCGACTGGTGGCAGGCCACCAGGTCTTCGCCGGGCATGTGCAACGTGATCGTTGCGAATTTATTTCCCTTTTCGTGGTCTTTATCGAGTTTCAGAATGACCTCGGCGCTGGTTGCGCGCTCCGCAAAGCGGTCCAACTTCGCCATTTTGGCATTCACGAATTCGACGAGCCGTTTGTCGGCGTCGAATTTCACGGATTGAATCTGTACGTTCATAGCCTTACAGTTTATAAAAGTTAATCATTTGCCTCCCTTTTCGCGGGGATGGGCCTTCGCGTAAATCTCCCGGAGCTTGGCGATGCTGTTGTGCGTGTAGACCTGTGTGGCCTGCAGCGAGGCGTGCCCGAGGAGTTCCTGTATTTCGCGCATATCGGCGCCGCCGTTGAGCAGGTGGGTAGCGAATGTGTGTCGCAGCACATGGGGGCTTTTCTTGCCCTGTACGCCCGCTTTGCCCAATTCTTCCTGCACTGTACGGTATACCGCCGTCCGGGATATGCGTTTTCCTTCGAGTGTTAAAAATAGTGCTTTTTCCGATGAAATGCAAATATTTTGCCTCTCAATTAACCCGGCGTAATGTAAAATCTTTTCGCGTACGAATTCGAGGATCGGGACTATCCGCTCCTTGTCTCCCTTGCCCCGGATGCGCAGCGACGTGAAGTCTGCCGAGAAGTCGCCGCGGTCGATGCCGACCAGTTCGGCCAATCGCAGGCCGCAAGCATAGAAGAGCAGTATGATCAGCGAATTGCGTTCGCGGATGAAATCCTCGCTGTCGCATTCGCATTCGCTGACGATGCCGCTCATGCGGCTTTCGGGGACGAATGCCGGCAGGCGGCGTGAGGTTCGCAGCGAGGAGATCGGACGCACGACATCGCGGTCGACGGCTCCCGTGCGGAGCAGCCAGCGGAACAGCGCGCGCAGCGACGAAACCTCGCGGTTCATCGAAGCCGCGCTCACGCCGCCCTGCTCGGTGCGGTGGAGAATCCACTCGCGGATATCCTCCGTCGTGATCCTCCGCGGCTCGAAATCCGCGTCCGTGACTCCCAGCCATGCGAGGAACTGCTCCACGTCGTGGCGGTAGTTGCGGACCGTGAGCGGCGAGTAGCGGCGTTCGGCTTCGAGGTATTGGACGAAATCGGAAATCATTTTGACAAATATAGGCAAAAATGGCTGAGGTTGTCGAATTAATTCTGTTCAATTTCGGGCCGTAATACGGCAGAATGATCCGCGGCGGTGTTGGTTCCCATTGCCAAAACCGTTACCTTTGTTCTGAAAAATAAACGCGATCATAGACTTGGCTGTGTGAACCGGAAGCTGCGGCCGCTGCTTCCCTCCCTAAGGGAGGGTCGGGGTGGGGCGGATTGGTAGATGACGCCGCAGGCGGCAAGGACGGCGTTCGGCGGCGGCTGGTATATGGAGGTCTATGATTGTCAAATAGAATTTACTATGAAACAGAATTGGAAACCCGGGACCGTGCTTTATCCGCTGCCGGCGGTGCTGGTAAGCTGTGGTGCAACGCCCGAAGAGTATAACATGCTGACCGTGTCGTGGACCGGAACGATCTGTTCCGACCCGCCGATGTGCTATGTCTCGGTGCGGCCCGGACGCCATTCCCATGCGATCATCAGCCGGGCGGGCGGATTTGTCATCAACCTTACGACGCGCGACCTGGCGCGTGCTGCGGACTGGTGCGGGGTGCGCTCGGGGCGCGATTACGACAAATTTCGCGAGATGGGCCTGACGCCTGTTCCGTCCGAAAAGGTCGCTGCGCCCGTCATTGCCGAGGCCCCCGTCAATATCGAGTGCCGCGTGACGCAGGTGCTGCCGCTCGGGACGCACGACATGTTTCTGGCCGAGGTGGTCGGCGTGCAGGCCGACGAAGCCTACATCGACCCCGCGACGGGCCGTTTCTGCCTCGAACGCGCCGATCCGATCGTCTATTCCCACGGCGAATATTTCGCGCTGGGCGAGGCGCTGGGGCATTTCGGCTGGTCGGTCCGCAAAAAGAAAAAGGCGGCGAAAAAACGCTGATATTCCCGATTTTCGCTATCTTTGTATTCATGAAAAAAGCGCTCATCCCATCTTTTGTGCTATTCGCCTCGGCTGCCGCGCTGTTGTTGGCGGGTTGTATCAAAATGCCGAAAACGGGAGGCGAGGAGCCCGAGGGACCGGAAGGTCCGGATAATCCCGATTACCCCCCCCCTGCGGCCGAATACATCTATCCGTTCGGCGATGAACCCCGCCGGGTAACGGCCGAAGTTACGCTGACGTTCGATCCCGGAACCGACCTTTCCGGCGTGCAGATCGAGATTCCTCCCCTGAAATACAACAAGTCGCTGCTGGTGCTGCTGACGCAGGACGACTGCAAGCAGGCCGCTTTCTCGACGACGTGGGCTGCAATCAACGGACGGCCTCTTTCGGATACCTATTTTTATACGGCGGCGCACCTGCGCGGCGGGGACATGCCGCCCGACACGTACAGCTTCGGCAAGACGCTCGGCTCGACCGACGGCACGGGGCGCGAAGTGCGTTTCGCCTTCGCCACCACGATCTCCCCCGAATGGGAGTACATGGATGCCGAAGCGACCGTGAAGCCCGGATATACGGATAACTATTACCGGTTCTTCATGCAGAAGGGGCTGATGTGGGGCGACGTGGCCGAAATGCTCAGCTATGGCGTCGGCATCGCTTTCCACGATATGAACACCCCGTCGGTCGACCTGCCCGACTCGATCCTGAAGCATTACGGCCTCGCCCAGCAAATCATCCTCGACCGCCTTTCGGGCCGCGGGTGCAAGATGCTGGCCGAGCCCGACGGCAACAAGACCTATGTGACTGCGGCGCAGGACTATGACCCGATTCAAACTATTTTCGTGCAGTCGGGCGGCGAAAAACTCCGTCCCTTTGCCGTGGAAGGCGATTTGACGAAGAAAATCCTCGAGCGCGGATTCTGGCAGCCGAAGGCGATTCCGGGGGTGATCGAGGCGCAGTTGGCCCGTCCTGTCGCCGAACGCGAGGCGGTCAATATCGGGGCGCACGGAACCGACCGTTCCTGGTCCGAAATGCTGCTGTGGCTCAACAATACCTGCGGTAAGGACGGAGAGGATTGCCTGTGGATGCCCGCGCCGGAGGAATATTTCGAATACAACTACCTGCGCCGCCATGCGGAGGTGACGTGCCGGGCCGCGGAAAATACGCTGACACTGACGGTCGATCTGCCCGGCGGGCTCTATTTCTATTATCCGTCGCTGACGCTCAATGTTTCGGGCGCCGATCCGTCGGCCTGCACGGCAGTCGAGTCCGGCGAAACGGTCACGGGGCTTTCGTGGGGACCCGGCGAAAAGGCCGGGGATGCTACCGAGGTGCTGGCGATCAATATCGACTGCCGGCATGCCCTGGCCGAACACGCCGAACATTTTGTGAAGGTTTACGAGGCCGACCCGACGGCGGCAAACCGGGCCGATGCCCGTTATTTCGTGGCGATGCTCAAGGAGTCCGACCGCAAGCAGGAACTCCTGAAGCGGATAAAGTAAACCTGTAAAACAACAAAAAGGAGGCGAATCGAAACCGATTTGCCTCCTTTTTTTGGCGTTAATGCGGCAGTTTGGGGAATAATCACTACCTTCGTAACATGACTTCCGGTTCAGGAATCGCGGGCGATTCCGAACCATTTGCCGGACAAGGCAACCGACTGAAAATAGAATGAAAAAACTGCTTTTCGTATTGGCGGGAGTGGCCTTCGCATGGACGGCTGTCGCCCAGGAACTTCGAGTTACACATGGTCCTTACCTGTGCGACATGACGCACGACGGGGTGACGGTGGTCTGGACCACCAGCAAGCCTGCGCTTTCGTGGGTCGAGGCGTCGCCCGCCGACAGCCTGAACGCCCCTGCTTTGAGACAGGCGCGGTATTACCAGACCGTCGCGGGCCGCAAACTGGCTTGCAGGACCCTGCATGCGGTCCGGGTCCGGGGGTTGCAGCCCGGGACCGATTACCGTTACCGCATCTTTTCGCAGGAGGTGCAGTCGTGGCCCGATGTCAACAACGTTACCTACGGAAAAACCCTGGATGCCGACGCTTCCCGCCGCCGGGCTTATGAATTTCGGACCTTCCCGCAGGCGGGTTCCGGCTGCTCGTTTATCGTGCTGAATGACATCCACGGCAAAGCCGACTACATGACCCGGCTCTGCAAGAGCGTGGATTTTTCGAAACTGGGATTCGTGGCCTTCAACGGCGATATGTCGAGCAGCGTCGAGAGCGGGGAGCAGCTTTTCAAAGCATACCTCGACGCTTCGGTGTCGCTCTTCGCCACCGGGACCCCGATTCTGTTCACCCGCGGCAACCACGAGACGCGCGGCGTTTTTGCCGACAGCCTCGGCGACTATTTCCCCGGACAGGACGGACGGTTTTACGGCATCTACCGCTATGGCGACGTATGCATCCTGCTGTTGGACTGCGGGGAGGACAAACCCGACGACCATGCGGAGTATAACGGGCTGGCCGACTACGACGCTTACCGCACCGAGGAATGCGAATGGCTGAAAAGGGCCGTGCGCTCGGACGAGTTCCTTTCGGCATCGGCGCGGATCGTCCTGCTCCACATTCCGCCCATGGCGGAGGCGTGGCACGGGAGCGTCCATCTCAACGAACTCTTCGTGCCGGTGCTCAACGAGGCCGGGATCGACCTGATGCTCTGCGGCCACGACCACGCTTATTCGTTCCGCCCGGCCGGGGAACAGGGTACGCAGTTCCCGATCGTGGTCAACGACAACAAAAGCTATGTGCGCTGCGACGTTGCGGACAGCCTGATTCGTGTGCAGGTTGTAGGTCTCCGCGAAAAGGTCGCGCATGTGCACGAATTTCCGCTGAAACGACAATTTTAACTATAACCTGAATGCAAATGAAAAAACTCTTTTTGTCGCTGTGCGCCGTCGGTTTGTCGTGCGCGGCCTTCGGAGCGGGACCCGAGGCCAACATCGTTCCCAAACCCCTCTCGGTGAAGCCCGGCGAGGGAACTTTTACCGTAACCGCGTCGACGAAGATCGGTGTCGGAAAAGATGCCGAACTGCGCCGTTCGGCCCGGATTTTCGCCGAAGAGGTTGAGCCTGTCCTCGGCGGCGTTATGAAGGCTGCCGCCGCGGGTGACATCCGCCTGTCGGTGGACGGCTCGCTGGAAGCCGAGGCTTATAAACTTACGGTGACTCCTTCGGGTGTCGAGGTGAACGGCGGTACACCGCAGGGTGTGTTCTACGGCCTGCAAAGCCTGCGCCAGTTGATCGTTGACGGCCAGGGCGTGCTGCCCGCCGTAACGGTTGAGGACAAACCCTATTTCGGACACCGCGGGGGCATGCTCGATCCCTGCCGCCACTTCTGGACGGTAGACGAGGTCAAAGAGTATATCGACATCCTCGCCATGCACAAACTCAACAAGTTCCACTGGCATCTGACCGATGACCAGGGCTGGCGTATCGAGATCAAGAAATACCCCGAACTGACGCGTGTCGGATCGGTGCGCAAAGAGACGCTCGTCGGCCACCATCACACTTCGAACGAGTACGACAAGACGCCCCACGGCGGTTATTACACACAGAAGGAGATCCGCGAGATCGTGAAATATGCCGCCGACCGCTACGTCACGGTGATTCCCGAAATCGAACTGCCGGGCCATGCCGTCGCTGCGCTCACCTCCTATCCGTGGCTGGGCTGCAAGGGCGAGGGTTATGAGGTCCGCAAGCGTTGGGGTATCAGCAAGGAGGTTTTTTGCCCGGGCAAGGAGACAACGTTCGAGTTCCTGCAGAACGTCTTTGCAGAGGTGCTCGATCTCTTCCCCTCGGAGTTTATCCACATCGGCGGCGACGAGTGCCCGAAGGACAGTTGGAAACAGTGCCCGCTGTGCCAGGAGCGTATCAAGGCCGAAGGGCTGAAGGACGAATTCGAACTCCAGAGCTATACGGTGCGCCGCATGGAGAAGTGGCTCCGCGAACACGGCCGGAAGATCGTCGGCTGGGATGAAATCCTGGAAGGAGGCGTTTCGCCGACGGCGACCGTCATGTCGTGGCGCGGCTCGAAGGGCGGTATCGCCGCGGCCAAGGCCGGCAATCATGTTATTATGACGCCGAATGTCCATTGTTACCTCGACTATTACCAGACGAAGGATCCTGTAAAGGAGCCGATGGGTATCGGCGGATACGTTCCGATGCGCAAGGTTTATGAACTCGATCCCTACGACCAGCTTACGCCCGAGGAACGCACCTATATCCTCGGTGTGCAGGGCAACCTGTGGACGGAGTATATCGCCACGTTTCCGCATCTGAAACACATGCTGCTGCCGCGCCTGGCTGCTATCGCCGAGGTCGGCTGGGCTTACGACCGCAAGGATTTCGACGATTTCAAACACCGCATGAACTCTTTGCGCAAGTGTTACGATGCCGCGGGGCTGAACTACGCTACCTATTTCTTCGAAGGCAAGGACGAATAACCGTCCGGTTTCCAAAAACAGTCCCCGGAATGCACAGGCATTCCGGGGACTGTTTTTTTCGGATCGGATCAGCGTTCCAGATCCTCCAGCAGTTTTTTGATGGCTGCCTCCGGGGTCGGGGTTTCGCCTTGCAGGGTGACGAACCGGCTGCCGATGATGCCGCCCGAGGCATTGTCCGCCGCGGCCCGGAAGGTTGCGCGGTTGCTGATGCCGAATCCCACCATGCGCGGACTGCGCAGTGACATGGCGTCGATGCGGCGGAAATAGGCCTGCTTCTGTTCATCGAATGCACTTTGGGCTCCGGTCGTCGATGCCGAGGAGACCATATAGATGAAACCGTCGGTGTGGGCGTCGATCTGGCGGATGCGCTCCTCGGAGGTCTCGGGCGTGATGAGCATGACGACTTTGACGCCGTAGTGGTCGGCGACGGGCTTGAACTCGGCGAGGTAGTCGTCGAACGGCAGGTCGGGGATGATGCAGCCGTCGATGCCGCAGTCGCGGCAGGATCGGCAGAAGTTCTCGAATCCGTATTGCATGATCGGGTTGAGGTAGCCCATCAGCAGCAGCGGAATTCGCACGCCGGGACGGATGTCCGCCAGTTGGGCGAAGAGTTTTCGGAGCGACATGCCGCCGCGCAGTGCCTGCTGGGCCGCGTTCTGGATAACCGGGCCGTCGGCCATCGGGTCGCTGAAGGGGATGCCGATTTCGATCATCCCGACGCCGTTCTGTTCGAGCGTGCGGATCACTTCGGCGGTGTTGTCCGGGTCGGGATACCCGGCGCAAAAATAGATGGAGAGTATGTCGCGCTTCCCGGAAACGAATAGCTGGTTGATTCTGTTCATGATTGCTGGATTTTTGGAATGAATTTTTCGAGTTTTACGGCGTCTTTCACCGCCGGGGCCGTTTCGAATCCGCTGTTGAGGTCTACGCCTGCGAACCGGGGATGGGCGAAGTGTTTCACGGCTTCGGCGCACTCCGCATCGAGTCCGCCGCTCACGAGGAACGGCGTGTTGCCCGTATAGGCGTCGAGTACCGTCCAGTCGAACCGCCGTCCCGAACCGCCGTAACCGTCGCACCGGGTGTCGAACAGCAGGTAGTCGGCACATCCTTCGTAATCCCGGGCGGCTGCCAGGTCGGCGGCCGTCGCGATGCGGATGGCCTTGATGATGCCGTAACCCCGCTGCCGTAACGCCGCGCAGGTCTCGGGCGATTCGTCGCCGTGGAGTTGGAGCCACCTGAGGCCGAACCGTTCGGCGGTGCGGAGCATCTCTCGGGGCTGGGCGTCGACGAAGACCCCGACGGCCGGTTTGCGGCAGTTGCGCACGGCTTCGGCATGGAGTTCGTCGTCGGGTACGCAGCGCGGGGAACGGGGGTAGAAGATGAAGCCGCAGAGGTCGACCGGCAGCCGGTCGACAGCCCGGATGTTGGCGGGTTCGCGCAGCCCGCATACCTTGACGATCATGGCTGCGGGGTTTTGAGCCGTGTGACGAACTCCGCCAGCGCGCGGCCCGGATCGCCGGTTTTCATGAAGGCTTCGCCCATCAGGAATCCCCGGAAGCCCGCTTCGCGCAGGCGCAGGACGGTCTGCGGGTCGGAAATGCCGCTTTCGGAGATCAGCAGCGGACCTTCACTGCCGCCGGTTTCACGCCGGAGCAGGTCGATCATCCGCAGCGAATTTTCAACGTCGGTATGGAAGGTCCCGAGGTCGCGGTTGTTCACGCCCAGCATGTCGACGTATTGGTTCAGCTGGGAAAGCTCTGAGGGCGTGTGCACTTCGAGCAGTACTTCGAGTTCCAGTTCATGTGCCGTGCGGGCCAGGCGGCGGCACTCGTCGGGCGACAGCACTGCGGCGATCAGCAGTACGGCCGAGGCTCCCGACGTGCGGGCTTGGTAGAGCTGGTATTCGTCGACGATAAAATCCTTGCGCAGCAGGGGCAGGGCCGCAAGGCGGCGGGCCTGCTGCAAATCCTCCAGCGTACCGCCGAAGAACTCGCTGTCGGTCAGCACCGAGCAGGCCGAAGCACCTCCCGCTTCGTAGGCCGGGACGACGGCTTCGATCTTTGCATCCTCGTGCAGCCACCCTTTCGACGGGGAGCGGCGCTTGAATTCGGCGATGATGCCCGTTTCGGATTCCGCCAGTGCGCGGCGCATGGAGCGGGGCGCCTCGGCCAGCCACGGCGAACCGAGGCGGAGCAGCGCATCGACGGGAAGCGTCTGTTTTTGCCAGGCGACCTCCCGGCGCGTGTTGGCTGTGATGGTTTCCAGGATATCCATATCTTTTAGCTGTTGATTTCCACGAATTTCCGGAACGCCGCCGCGGCTTTTCCGCCCAGGAGCGATTCGCGTGCTTCGGCGAGGCACTCCGCGACCTCCTTGTCGGGGCAGATCACCCGGATGGCGAAAGCGGCGTTGGCCAGGACGCAGTCGCGCTGGGCGGCAGTTGCGGTGTTGTGCAGTACGGCATCGAAGATGCGCGCAGCCTCTTCGGGGGTATCGCCGCCCGAAAGCTCTTCGGGGCGGCAGCGGTTGAGACCGATCTGTTCGGGTGTGAAAACCTGCTCCTTTTCGGGCGTTGCGACCTTGAATTCCGAGGTGAGCGAGATTTCGTCGTAGCCGTCCATGCTGTAAACCACGCCGAAGCGCGTGTCGCCCGACTGGTAGGCGTAGTTGTAGAGGCGGAACAGCGAGAGGTTGTAGACGCCGAGCAGTTGGTATTTCGGCAGTGCGGGATTCACCAGCGGCCCCAGCAGGTTGAAGAACGTGCGCACGGCGAGGTGCTTGCGGATCGGCGCCACGGCTTTCATCGCGGGGTTGAACAGCGGGGCGTGCAGGTAGGCGATGCCGCATGCGTCGAGCGAAGCCCGCAGGCGGTCGCGGTCGTCGGTGAACCGCACGCCGTGGCGTTCGATGACGTTGCTTGCGCCGCTCACGGAGGTGGCGCCGTAGTTGCCGTGCTTGACGACGTTGTAGCCTGCGCCCGCTACCACGAAACTGGCCGCGGTGCTGACGTTGAAGGTATTCTTGCCGTCGCCGCCCGTGCCGACGATGTCGATGGGTTCGTACTCCGAGAGGTCTGCCGGACGGCGCATTTCGAGCAGTGCATCGCGGAATCCGGCCAGTTCTTCGACCGAGATGCTGCGCATGAGGAAGACGGTGATCAGTGCCGATACCTGTTCGGGGTTGTAGTTCCCGGCGGCGATGCCTGCCAGTACCTGTTGTGCCTCCGAGCGGCCCATGTACTGGTGTTCGAAGAGGCGGTATAGTAAATCTTTCATAGCTTATGCGCGTTTATCGGTTGCATTTCGTGATCCAGTTCGCGAGAATGGTTTTGCCCTGCGGCGTAAGGACCGATTCGGGGTGGAACTGAATGCCCCGCAGGTTGTGGGTTTTGTGCCGCAGGCCCATGATGAGGCCGTTGCGGTCGGTCGCCGTGATCTCCAGGCAGTCGGGGAGCCCTTCGGCCGAGACTACCCACGAGTGGTAACGCCCGGCGCGGAAGCCTGAGCCCAGTCCGTCGAAAAGCGGCTCGTCGGCCACGACACGGATGTCCGAGCAGACGCCGTGGTGGACTTCGGCGAGGTTTTCCAGCTTTGCGCCGAAGGCTTCGCCGATGGCCTGTTCGCCGAGGCAGATGCCCAGTATCGGCTTGGCGGCGGCGTAACGCCCGATCAGCGGCAGGAGCAGTCCTGCTTCGGAGGGGATGCCGGGGCCGGGCGAGAGCACGATCCGGTCGTAGGCGGCGACTTCGTCCAGCGCGATGCGGTCGTTGCGGCGCACGTCGACTTCGAGGCCCAGTTCCAGCAGCATGTGGCGCAGGTTGTAGGTGAACGAGTCGTAATTATCGAAAAGCAAACATTTCATGGTTTC
This sequence comes from Alistipes montrealensis, assembly GCF_018362775.1. Taxonomy (GTDB): domain Bacteria; phylum Bacteroidota; class Bacteroidia; order Bacteroidales; family Rikenellaceae; genus Alistipes; species Alistipes montrealensis. The sequence continues at coordinate 30,253 of NZ_JAGYXY010000002.1, read as the reverse complement.
GGTTTTTTTAGCGGTTAATTGATCAGTTTCCCGGCCTCGCGGATGGCTTTGTCCAGCGCTCCCAGTTTGCTCGATACCTCCTGCAATTCGCGTTCGGGATCGCTTTTCGAGACGATGCCCGCTCCGGCCTGGTAGTAGAGGGTGTTGTTGCGGCTGACGAAGGTGCGGATGGCGATGGCTTGGTTGAGGTCGCCGTCGAGGCCGATGAAGCCGATACATCCGCCGTAAACGCCGCGGTTCTGAGGCTCGATTTCCGAGATGAGCTGCATGGCGCGTACCTTGGGGGCGCCGCTCAGCGTGCCGGCCGGGAAGGTGTCGATGAAGGTCCGGATGGAGTCGCTGTCGGCGTCGATCTCGCCGCTGACGCGCGAGACGAGGTGGATGACGTGGCTGTAATACTGTACGTCGCGGTAGAAGTCTACTTTCACATGGTGGGCGTTGCGGCTCAGGTCGTTGCGTGCCAGGTCGACCAGCATGACGTGTTCGGCGTTCTCCTTGGGGTCGGCCAGGAGCCGTTCGGTCCGTTCACGGTCGAAGGCCGAATTGCCGGTCCGGAAGGCCGTGCCTGCGATGGGGTCGATCGTGGCGCGGCCGTTTTCGATTTTGCAGTGTGTTTCGGGTGACGAACCGAAGATGCGGAAGCCTCCGAAATCGAAATAGAAAAGATAGGGCGAGGGGTTGATGCTCCGCAGTGCACGGTAGACCTTGAAATCGTCGCCCTGGAAAGGCTGTTCGAAGCGGCGGCTCAGCACGATCTGGAACACGTCGCCCCGCAGGCAGTGCCGTACGCCTTCGCGCACCATTGCCTTGTAGGCTTCGTCGGTAAGGTTCGAGCGGCGCTCGCCTGTCGTGCGGAAATTGTACGAGGCGAAATTGCGGTCTTCGATCAGCGTTTCGACCTCGCGCAGGTGGTCCTGCTCGCCGTCGGCGCACAACTCGATGATCGACAGCTCGTTTTTGAAATGGTTGAAAACCAGCAGGTATTTATAGAGTATATAGCAGATGTCGGGGGCGTCGGAATCCTGGTGGTGGTACTCTTTGACGGGGATGTTTTCGAAGTAGCGGACTGCGTCGAACGCCGTGTAGCCGAACAGTCCGCAGTGTTCGCTGCCGTCGCCCGTGATGCGGAAGCCGGCGAGGAACTCTTTCAGCGCATCCGCCGTGGTGTAATCGCCGCCGAGGCGTTTTGCCGAACTCCGGCCGTCGGGGAAATCCATGACGGCTTCGCCGTTGTTGACGCCGATGCGGGCGATGGGGCGCAGGGCGATGAACGAAAGGCTGTTTTCGTTGCCGTGGTAGTCGGAACTTTCGAGCAGGGCCGACTGCGGGTATACGTCGCGGAGTTTGAGGTAGAGGCTAACGGGGGTATGGAGGTCTCCGAGCAGTTTTTTGCTTGCCGTTGTGAATTGATACATCGTGATGGCTGTTTTTCGGATTTTACAAATTGCCGGCGATTTCCGGACGGTCTATGTTTGCGAGGTAGGTCTCCATATCCTTGTCGCCGCGGCCCGAGACGGTCAGCACCACTACGTCCGAAGGACGGAACTCCATTTTAGGCAGTGCGCCGAGGGCATGGGCGCTTTCGAGGGCGGGAATGATGCCTTCGAGGCGTGTGAGTAGGAATGCCCCGCGCAGCGCTTCGTCGTCGTCGACGGAGAGCACCTTCGCGCGTCCCGTCTGCGAGAGGTTGGCGTGCATCGGCCCGATGCCGGGATAATCGAGGCCGGCGGAGATCGAGTAAGGCTCTTCGATCTGTCCGTCGGGGGTCTGCATGACCAGTGTGCGTGCGCCGTGGATGATTCCCTCGCGCCCCAGTTGGATCGTCGCCGCGCTCCGCCCCGAAAGGAGGCCTTCGCCCCCGGCTTCGGCCAGCACGATCCGTACGCGCTCGTCGCCGAGGTAGTGGTAGACGGTTCCTGCGGCGTTGCTGCCGCCGCCGACGCAGGCCATCAGGTAGTCGGGGTAGTCGCGGCCCTCCTTTTCCTGCAGCTGCACGCGGATCTCCTCGCTGATGACCGACTGCAGGCGTGCCACCATATCGGGGTAGGGGTGGGGACCCACCGTCGAGCCGATGATGTAGAACGTGTCGGCGGGGTGGCAGCACCAGTCGCGGATGGCTTCGTTGGTGGCGTCCTTCAGGGTCATGTTGCCCGAAGTAACGGGGATGACCGTCGCGCCTAACATCTCCATTTTCCGGACGTTGGCCTGCTGGCGTTCCACGTCGGTACGGCCCATGTAGACCACGCACGGCATGTTCATCAGCGCGCAGACCGTAGCCGTGGCGACGCCGTGCTGTCCGGCTCCCGTCTCGGCGATGATGCGGGTCTTGCCCATCTGCCGGGCGATCAGTATCTGACCGATGGTGTTGTTGATTTTGTGGGCGCCGGTATGGTTGAGGTCCTCGCGCTTGAGGTAGATGCGGCAGCCGTAGCGCTCGCTCAGCCGGCGGGCGAAGTAAAGCGGCGAGGGCCGGCCCACGTAGTCGCGCAGCAGCGTGCGGTACTCTTCGCGGAACGATTCGCTTTCGATCACCCGCAGGTAGTTCTGCTGCAACTCCTCGACGCATTTGTGCAGGATTTCGGGAATGTATGCGCCCCCGAAGCGTCCGTAATAACCTTTCTCATTAACCTGGTAATTCATATTTTCTGATTTTAGAATATTGCACATGAAAAAAGGCCTGTTGTGAGTACAACAGGCCTTTTCGAATTTATCGCTGATTTATCGTTCAACAACTACACGCGGCAAGTCACTCACAACGGAAAATTGTAAGCGCCACCACCATGCGTTATTGATCGAAAAACTTTTCATAATCGGATTCATTGTTTGCAAATATAGGGACTTTGTGGGAAAAATCAAATAAAATCGTCTTTTTTTCATTTTGCAGCCGGGGCCGTCTCCACGACTTCGATCCATTCGCCTTTTTTGAGCGCCCTCACCGAGTTGTCGTACATCGCCTCGCAGTAGATCGAGGGCAGGTAGTAGCGACCCTTGTAAGTAGCGGTGAGCTTGATGGGAATTTCCTTGCTCTCGCCGCTGCGAAGGTCGAAATAACTCAGCACCCGGTCGTCGCGGATATCCTGGTAGGTGACCGACGTGAGGTCGCGTTCGGAGGTGATCTCCCAGCCCGCCGGGACGATGTGCGTCAGGGCGAGGTCGGCATAGCGCTCGTAACCGCTGGTGTTCGTGACGGTCACGACGGCGTAGAAGTCCGTCGATACGGGAATCGACCGCGGGTCCATCGCGGCGCCGTTCATGTCCTTGTACCGGACATCGATCCGGATGCCGTTCGCGGCTTCGGTCTCTTCGCCCTTGCCCGGCGTGTAGCTCTGGCTCACGACCGCATAGAGGCTGCCTGTGCCGTTGTTCTTCACTTCGGTCTCGGCGGTGAGGGGCATGCTGACGATCGATTTGGCAGTCCGGAGCTCTTCCCGGCCGACTTTGGCGTCGATGCCCGTTTGTCCCGTGGAGGCGAAGTTCGCCAGCGTATTGAGCATCCATGCCGTCGACTGGGTGCTCAGCCATTTGTCTTTTTTCAGGATGTCGGACATCCGCATGGCCGTGCGGAACGCCTCTTCGCGGTGTCCGAGCAGCGTTTGCGTCATCAGGACGATTGCCATCTGCCGTTCGGAACTGTTATAGGTTCCGTCGTAGGGATTGACCTTCTGGCCCGCCGTATTTGCGGCCTGGCCGATCAACTCTTCGGCGACCTTCCGGTTGCCGTCGAGGGCGTAGGCTGCGGCCAGCATCCATTTCACGTCGTTACCCGCCTGCGCCGATTTCTCGCGGAGCCGGTTCATGCCGCCGCGGTCGGGAGAGCCGCCGAGTGCGAGGACATACTGGGCGTAAGCCTGTGTCAGCGGGTTGTCGAAAGTGTTGTTGCGCAGGTATTTGAGCGCCCGGTCGAAGATCGTACGGTCTACGGCATAGCCGTATTTCGCAGCCTCGGTCATGAAATGGACTGCGTAGACCGTGCCCCACTCCGAAGGCGAAGTTCCGCCGCTCCAGTAAGCGAATGCACCGTTGGACAACTGGTAGCCTCCCAGCCGCGGCAGGACGCTCTTGATATTGCGGTCGATGTCCTGCAACATCTGGTTGTCGCACTCCACGATGGCCGGGAGGTAAAGCTGCGGGAAGGCTCCCGAAGTGATCTGTTCGATACAGCCGTGGGGGTAGCGCACGAGGTATTCGAGGCGGCGGGAGAGGTCGATCGGAGGTATCGACGAGAGTTCCAGCTTGGCCGATCCGGTGGCTTTCAGGGGTTTGACCGCAGCCGTCTGGCCCGTCTGGAGAATGCGGTCCTCGGAAGTCGTTACGTAGGGATTCGGTTCCCGCACGTCGAGTTCGATCTCCGAGACGGAACTGTCGCCCGACGACGATGCCGTGACGCGGACCTTTCCGATTCCGGTCTGCTTGCCTGCCTTCAGCCGGAAGGCGACGACCTGTTCGCCTTCGCCGCTGAGGGCGATGCTTTTGCTTTGCGGGCCGACGATGGTGAACGACTCGTTGGCGGTGACCTTTATATCGGTCTTGCCGACCCCGTTTTCAAGGGCGAAGACCGTGACGGGCAGTTCGATCTCCTCGTCCGTAGATACTACGCGGGGCAGGGTCGCCTGCACCAGGAGCGGTTTTTTCACGGCGACTTCTTTCCCCGAGGAGCCGAAGGCATGGCCGTTCGAGGCGACGACCATCACGCGTACCGACCCGAAATAGGGCGGCAGCGTGATTTTGTGGGTGTTCGTTTTTCCGGCGCCCAGTTTCTGCGCATCGATAAAACGCACGACGGGTTTGAACCGCTGTGCCCGCAGCGCCCCGGTGTTCGGCTGCTCCGCGTCGCCGCCGATGGCGAACAACTGCTCGATGCGGCCGCCGTAAGCGCCGATGACATAGTCGAACAGGTCCCAGGTGCGGACGCCCAGCGCCTCGGTCGCATTGAAATAGAGGTATGGATCGGGTGTTTTGAAGCGCGTGAGCCCCAGCAGGCCTTCGTCGACCAGCGCCAGCACGTAGCTCATCCGTTTGCCGTTCTGCTCGCGGACCTTGATCGTGATCTCCGATTCGGGTTTCACCGATTCGGGCATTTCGATGACGGGCGTGAGGCGCGTGCCGGCATCCTCGACCGGGAGTCTCAGTACGCCGAACAGCCTGATCGGCGCGTCGTTGAGCGTGTTGTTGTGGGGCTGGACGAGGGTTACCGATACGTAGACGTTCGGGGCCATGCCCTCTTTGACCGGTATTTCGAAGGAGGTCTGCTTGGCGGTGCAGTCGATCCAGTAGCTTTCGCGGACGAAGTTGCCGCTCTCGACGCTTACCAGGGCCCGTGCGCCCGGGGAGGAGGGAATGGTGATCTTCGCCTTGTCGCCCGGGACGTATTTATCCTTGTCTTTGGCAATGGCGAGCCGTGTGGCGGCATCCGTCACCGAGGAGACATCGCCCCGGTAGTCGGACGACGATACGCAGACGATGCGCGTCGCCGAATGCGCCTGCCGGGCGCCTGTGACGCGGATCAGATAATAACCATAGTCGCCTGCGCTCCAGCGCATCGTGACCTGCCCTTTGCCGCCCGAAAGGGTGGTTTGGAGGGTTTTGTAGTTGGCATTGAGCGCACTCTTGGCATAACGGGCCTGGGAGGTGGCCGACGAGGCGTCCCACCACCAGTAGGAGGTGATTTTATAAACCGATACGGTCACCTCTTCCGAGCTGGTTACGGGGCGGCCCTTGGCGTCGACGAGTGCGATTTTCAAGGCATGGTCGCGTTTGCTGTCAAGGTATTCGTCGCCCCATTCGCTTTGCTGTTCGGTTACGGCGATTCCGAAATAGGCGTCGTAGGGCGAGACGGTCGTAATTTGTTGATCGACACTGAAATCGCCGCTCTTTTCGAAGACCTTGACGGTGAATTTGCCGCTCAGCAGGCCCGGACTCAGTCCCTCCAGCGACGAGAGCTGGTCGGTAGTCAGTTGCAGTGAACCCTGTTCGTTGGTCGTGCCCGATGCGATCTCGCGCTCTTCGGGGTCGAATTCCTTTGTCGCATCGTCGAACGAATAATCGGCATAGCCCTTGAAGCGTGTCGGGATTTGGGTCAGTTGGGCCTGGAGCGTGACTTTGGCTCCGGCGGCCGGGGCCCCGTGGAGCCAGCGGGCGGTCAGGCGGCCGGTGAAGTTTCCGGCGTCGATCGTCTGTCCGTCGCCGAGGTGCATTTCGATCTTCATCCGGTTGGGTTTGACGGCGTCTACCCGGATGTTCTTTTCGAAAGTGGCTCCGCCGAAGTTCGCCTTGGCGCGCCAGATGCCGGTGGGCGAGGCGGGCGTCGTCTGCAATCTGAAGGTGTGGATGCCGTCCGAGGAGTTGTTGCTGACCAGCGACTGCACCAGTTGGCCGTTGGGGTTGTAGAACTCCAGCGACGCCGGATGGTTCTCCGGCAGCGGATTGTCCGCCGTGACGATCAGCGTGAGGTAGATTTCGTCGCCCGGGCGCCAGACGCCGCGTTCGCCGAACAGATAGCCTTTTATGCCTTTGGCATCGGTCGTGCCGCCTACGTCGAAATTGCTCAGCGAGAGCGCCGCACCCTGCTCGGCCCTGACGAATGCGACATCGTCGCCGGCTTCGGCCAGGATCATGTAGGGGGCTTGCCTGCACTTCAATGCGGCCCGTCCTTCGGAGTCGGTGGTCGCTTCGGCCAACGGCTGGTTCTGGCGGTCGTAAACGCGGACCTTGCAGTTGCTTTTCGGGCGTGCCGAAACCAGGTCGGTCGTGTAGACGATCAGTTCCTCGTCGCCGTTGCTTTTGCAGATGATGCCGATGTCGGACTGAAGGACGATCTTCGACCGCTCGGAGTAGGTCCGGTAATCGCCGAAATAGTAGTCGTAATCATAGTCGTCGTCGACGGGGATCAGCGGATCGACACCCCTGATTTCAAGCATGTACATCGACTTCCGGCTGTCGGTGATCAGGCGGCTGAGGTCGAGCGAGTAGGTGTTGGTCCGGTCGAGCCGCGTCGACGATTTGCCTCCGAGGTCGATGGTCGTGTCGCGGACGATGCGGGATACATATTCCATGTCCGAAAAATCGGAGTCGCCGTAGTAGTTTCGCTGGAAGAATTGGAGCAGGTTGCTGGCGAATATCTTTCGTACGCGTACGCGCGCTTTCGCATAGTTCACCGATTCGAACAACAGGCTCATGCGGTTGGACGAGGGCAGGATGGAGCCTTTGCCCGTGAAACGGATCGAGGGAGTCTGCGAAGGCAGCGTCGCCTCAAAGGCGAAACGCTCTTCGAGCCGCCGCCCCGATTTGCTCTGCACCTCCCGGCTGATTTCAACCTCGTAGTTGCCCGTGAGGCGTGCTTCGGGGTAGATATAGAGCCGGTTCTTGTCGACCGAAGTCCGGAATTTCGATTCGAACCGGATCAGGTTTTTGAAATCCTGGTTGGGTTTGAGGGGCTCGGAGAAGGTGACGACGATGGCCAGCGGCTCCTCGATGACGGTGTGGTCCATAACGACATAGTCGTCCTTTTTGGGAACCTCGACCTCGAGGGTCTTCTGCTCTGCGTAATCGAATCCGAGCGTCAGCGTATAGCTTTCGTCGCTGCGGGGCGCGATGTTCTCGACCGTGTAGCGGTGCGTGAGGCCGTCCTGCGAGTGTTCCCACGTCGTCGAGGTCCCCTGGGCGCCCTTGATGTTGAAATTCCGTTCCACGTAGTCGCTGTCCGCATAGTCGGAGGCGGTGAGTTCGCCCACCAGCGTGTAGGAGAGCATGTCTTCGCTGAGCTGCAACCAATAGTCGTCGCAGGAAAACCGCAGTTTCGGCGTCGAGAATTCGAATTCCGCGGAGCCCTTGAATTTTCCGTCGGTGAGTTTCGATGCATCGAGGGATATCTTGTAGCGGATATCGCTTTTCAGGGGCGATTTCGGGACAATGCGCAGCATCCGCATTCCCAGGCGGGAAACGTCGAAATCGGCGGAAGGGGAGGACGAAACGGCGTTCCCGAGATCGTCTTTCGTCAGTTCGACATCCTCGCGGAATGTCACCTGGAGCGGCATCTTGACGCCCGACAAACCATTGGTCGACGATTCGATGATGTCGCTCGGCCGGTGGCCGCACGAGGCGAGCAGCAGGACGGTGGCGGCAAATAATGCGGCGCGAATTGCTTTCATGGTGAAGATTTTTAGATAACTTTGTCAACGATACGACGGAGGTGTGCATATCTCCTCCAAAGATAAGAATAAAAAATGAGAGAATGAGCAGATGAGCGCAAGAAGGTTGTAAATAAGGGGTTTAGAGGAAAACGGACTGCAAGGATGAAGCCAAGCGAAACCGCCAAAAAGCCAACTGAAACCGGAGTTACGTTACTATCCCGTTACTCTTTTCAAAACGGCGATGGAGATTTTGGGAGGCTTCCAACATGCTGAATTACAAGCTCGATTCGGAGGGTTCCGACTACAAATGTAGCAGGAATTTCGGATTTTGGGCTGCACACCTCGAAAAAAGTCGGTTTTCGGGTGCGATTGCGCTGATTCGCTGCATTTTGCGTATCGAAGAACGACTCTACAAGAAATAATTTTGTTCACTAAAAAATTGTAGAGTTATGAGATCGACTTTCAAAGTTTTATTCTATCTGAAACGCAACGCCCCGAAGAAGAACGGGCTTGTTCCGGTGATGTGCCGCATCACGGTAAACGGCAAAATCGCACAGTTCAGTTGCAAGCTGGACGTGGAGGAAAAATCGTGGAACGTGGAGTTAGGCCGCGTATCCGGTCGCAGCGTGGTGGCACAGGAGGCCAACCGGATGCTGGATAAGATTCGCATGGACATCAACCAAGCTTATCAGAAAATCGCCGACCGGGACAATTATGTAACCGCCGAGAAAGTGCGTAACGCCTATCTGGGATTGGGCATGAACCACGAAGCGCTGCTGGCGGTATTCCGGCAGCATAACGAGGATTACGAGAAACAGGTGGGCAAGCTCAAAAGTCTGCGCAGCTATTGGAAATACTGCACCGTGTATAACCACTTCTCGGAGTTTATCGAGAAGCGGTACAAGGTCAGCGACATCGCCTTAAAGGAGCTTGCTCCGGCATTCATAACCGACTTCGAGCTGTTCCTCAAAACTGAGAAGAACCATTGCAACAATACGGTGTGGTCGTACATGATGCCGTTCCGTAAAATCATCTACATGGCCGTCAATAACGGACTGTTGCAGCGCGATCCATTCTTTGCGTACAGTATCACCAAAGAGGAAACGAAACGGGGCTTTCTGACCAAAGAGGAAATCAAGCTGCTGATTAACGGCACGTTCAAAAAGAAAAGTTACGAGGCGATCCGCGACCTGTTCATTTTCTGCACCTTTACGGGGTTGAGCTGGACGGATATGGCGAACCTGACGAAAGCGAGCCTGCAAACCTCGTTCGACGGCCACCTGTGGATTATCACCAATCGCCAAAAGACGGGTATAGAATCAAACATTCGTCTGCTGGAGGTTGCCAAGCATATCATCGAAAAGTACGACGGCATGGCCGAGGGCGATAAGCTGCTACCCGTTCCATGTTATGCTAACTGCAAGAACAGCATCAAGGTAATTGCGAGAAAGTGCGGTATCGAGAAAAACGTCACGTGGCACATGAGCCGCCACACCTACGCGACAACGGTGTGCCTGTCGAACGACGTGCCGATTGAAACGCTCTCGAAGATGCTCGGACACCGCAGCATCCGCACGACGCAAATCTACGCGAAAATCACGGCGGAGAAAGTGAGCCGCGATATGGAAAAACTGTCGCAGCGTATCGAGCAAATGGAGAATTTTATTTGTCAAACCATCTAAAAACGAATGTACGATGAAAAGAGATAAAATCACAATCGGCGAGAACGGTGTAACCCTGACGGGGAGCGATGTATGGATGACGGCAATGGAGCTTGCCGAGCTGTTTGGCACGACTGCCGGAGCGGTAAACACAGGAATCAAGGCAATCATCAAAAGCGATACGCTGCACGATTACGAGGTGTGCAAGTACATTCGGCTGGAAAACGGCAACGGTGCGGACGTGTATAACATGGAGGTGGTGCCCCCCCCCTCGCATTCCGGCTTAATACGCGCAATGCGGCGTTGCTGCGTAAATGGCTGATCCGACGAGTTACCGCCCCGAAGCGGGCGGCGGCTCCGATTATCATTCAGTACAAAGAGGGATTCATCTGTTAAGAACGACGGGCAGGCTTCAAAACCTGCCCGCCGCCGTTTCCATTTGCCGGATATTTCTATCGGTAAGCTCTTATATCTCGGATGGCTTAATATGAACGTCCGCAAATCTATACAACAGTACGACATTGAATCCGTAAATCTGTACGACAACGCCTCTTTACTGCAATAACTATTCGAACCGCCGTTCCGTAAATCGGCAGGGCTTTGTGACAACACGTTCGCAAGGATTGGAATCGCCGTATCTTCCGTTCCGTATCTCTGTCGATATTCAGACCTACCGCAATCTATCGCTTATATCGTTTTTGCCGGTAGTTGGCGTTTAGGCTTCGGAACATACCTCATAAGCCTCTGCTTTGCTCCCTAAGGACAGAGTACATAGCATGGCTTCATGAAGCAGTCGAAATCGATTCTCCCGTAATCCTTCTTCAGACGGTTTTTATGTTTGTCGGAACATGGCAAGGTGTGTATCGAGTAACTCGATACCTTTCGGGTTACTCCCGAAAGCCTTGCCCTGACAGGAGAATATCGTCCCTCCGTAGTCGGGCAATTCAAAGATAACAATTAAAAAAGATAATTTGTTTGCCTTAATTCAGATAAATCAATATATTTGTAGTAGATTCAATAAAATGAATAGAATGAAAGATATAAATCGGCTTAAAATAGTTCTTGTTGAAAAGAAGAAGACTGGTAAATGGTTAGCAAAAGAATTGGGCAAAGATCCGTCTACCGTTTCTAAATGGTGTACTAACGTTTCGCAACCCGATCTGGTAACTCTTTCAAGAATAGCTGAGCTATTGAATGTTGATAGAAGAGATTTAATCAATAAAAGCAAATGATATTTAGTGCGTATAATCATACTGAAACAATATAATAAAGATGACAACTATAATTCAAAGGGCTGAGTTACAAGCCAAGATATGGAAAATAGCCAACGAAGTACGTGGGGCCGTCGATGGCTGGGACTTTAAACAGTTTGTGCTGGGAGCACTTTTCTATCGTTTTATAAGCGAAAATTTTACGAATTATATTGAAGGTGGTGACGATAGTGTTGACTATGCTAACTTAGCGGATAGTGTAATAACGCCAGAGATTAAAGATGATGCTATAAAGACCAAAGGGTATTTTATCTATCCGAGTCAGCTTTTTGTGAATGTAGCCAAGACAGCAAATACAAATCCGAATCTGAACACGGAGCTAAAAAATATATTTAACGAGATTGAAAGTTCCGCAAACGGCTACCCATCGGAAGATGATATTAAGGGATTGTTTGCCGATTTCGACACCACGAGTACACGCCTTGGTAATAGTGTAACAGATAAAAACAGTCGTTTGGCAGCTGTGTTGAAAGGCGTGGAGGAGTTGAATTTTGGAAACTTCGAGGATAATCAGATAGACCTGTTTGGTGATGCCTATGAATTTCTCATCTCTAACTATGCCGCTAATGCAGGCAAGTCGGGAGGTGAGTTCTTTACGCCTCAACACGTTTCCAAGCTCATCGCACAGCTTGCTATGCACAAACAGACAAGCGTGAATAAGATTTATGACCCAGCCTGTGGTTCAGGCTCGCTACTTTTACAAGCTAAAAAACATTTCGATAATCATATTATTGAAGAGGGTTTCTTTGGTCAAGAGATCAACCACACGACCTACAACCTCGCTCGTATGAATATGTTTTTGCATAATGTGAACTACGATAAGTTTAATATTGCACTTGGTGATACGCTTCGAGATCCACAGTTTGGCGATGACAAACCTTTTGATGCCATTGTTTCCAATCCGCCATATTCTGTAAATTGGATTGGCTCGGACGACCCTACGCTGATTAACGATGACCGTTTTGCTCCGGCTGGAGTGCTCGCTCCTAAGTCAAAGGCAGACTTTGCATTTGTACTGCACGCTCTGAGCTATCTTTCGGGTAAAGGTAGGGCGGCTATTGTCTGTTTCCCCGGTATTTTCTACCGTGGTGGTGCAGAGCAAAAGATTAGAAAGTATCTGATAGATAACAACTTTGTGGAAACAGTTATTTCATTAGCTCCCAATCTATTCTACGGCACTTCAATCGCTGTAAATATTTTGGTGCTTGCCAAAAACAAGCGAGATACGAAGACGCAGTTTATAGATGCAAGCGGAGAAGACTTCTTTAAGAAAGTTACTAACAACAATATGCTTGAAGACAAGCATATTGAAAAGATTATGGACATCTTCGACTGCAAAGAGGATGTTAAATACATAGCTAAATCGGTAGACAACAAACTTATTGCCGAAAATGATTACAACCTATCAGTAAGCTCCTATGTGGAGGCAAAGGATAATCGTGAAATTGTAGATATTACAAAGTTGAATGCGGAGATTTCGGTAACAGTGGCGAAGATAAATACACTCCGTACTGATATCGATGCGATTATAAAGGAGATAGAGGCATGAGCTATTTAGATAAATTATTAGACGGTGTCGAGGTTGAGTGGAAGCCTTTGGGGGAATATGTGGATTATGAGCAACCAACCACATATTTGGTAGAATCAAGCAATTACAACGATAACTTCACCACACCCGTTTTGACTGCTGGTAAAACTTTTATTCTTGGTTACACGAATGAAACAAATGGCATTTACAAAGCATCGGACAATCCTGTGATAATTTTTGATGATTTTACTACTGCGAATAAGTGGGTTGACTTTGACTTTAAAGTCAAGTCGTCAGCAATGAAAATACTTACATCTAAGGATGAGTCTAAGGCTGTATTAAGATATATTTATTATTGGCTAAATACGTTGCATAGTGGATTAGTCGATGGTGACCATAAAAGACAATGGATTAGCAATTATGCCAATAAGCAAATCCCTATTCCATGTCCAGATAATCCAGAAAAATCACTTGCAATCCAAAAAGAAATAGTTCGTATCTTAGATACTTTTACGGAGCTTACAGCCGAGCTTACAGCCGAGCTTACAGCTCGTAAAAAGCAGTATAACTACTATCGTGACCAGTTGCTTAATTTTAACGAAAAAGCAGTTGAGTGGAAGCCATTAGAAATTTTAGCTGAAAACCTTGACTCAATACGAAAACCTGTAACAAGCGGCTCCAGAGAGGCAGGTGAAATTCCATATTATGGGGCTTCGGGTATTGTAGACTACGTTAAAGATTACATTTTCGATGGAGATTTTCTGTTAGTTTCAGAAGATGGAGCAAATTTAATTGCTAGAAATACACCGATAGCATTCAGCATAAGTGGGAAAAATTGGGTAAATAATCATGCTCATGTATTGAAATTCCCTACTTATTCAGATAGAAGATTTGTAGAATACTATTTGAATAGCATTGATTTAACTCCATATATTTCTGGTGCGGCTCAACCAAAATTAAATCAGAAGAACTTAAACAGCATAAAAATTCCAAATCCATCTCCAGAGGAAAAAATACGCATCGTTTCCATTCTCGATAAGTTTGATACTTTCACTACCTCAATGAGTGAAGGCTTGCCTAAGGAGATTGAACTAAGACAAAAACAATATGAATACTACCGAAATATGTTACTAACGTTTCCAACCGATAACATAAAGGCATAATATGGGACAGACATTAACAGAAATAGCACAAGCCCTTAAAGATGCTAATAAAAAAGTGCAGCTAATCTATGCCTTTAATGGCACAGGAAAAACACGCCTGTCTCGTGAGTTTAAAGCTTTAATAGCACCAACAGATGCTAATGCGGCAGAGGACGAACAGAAACAAAATGAATCTATAGGAAAAATACTTTACTATAATGCCTTTACCGAAGATTTATTTTATTGGGATAATGATTTGGAGGCTGTCTCAGATTTATATGCAATACGCAAACTAAAAATACACCCAAACAGTTTTACCGACTGGGTACTTGCAGAACAAGGACAGGATGCGAATATAATAGCCCACTTTCAACATTATACCAACGATAAACTAACGCCTCGTTTTAATGAACAATATAATGAAATCAGTTTCTCTATTGACGGAGGTAATGATGGAAATGTTGAAAATATAAAGATCTCAAAAGGGGAAGAAAGTTGTTTAATTTGGTGCATATTTTACAGCTTATTGAAGCAAGTTGTTGAAGTTTTGAACCAACCTGACCCTGAGGAACGAGAAACGAAAAGGTTTAACGACTTGGAGTATGTTTTTATAGATGACCCTGTCAGCTCATTAGATGATAATCACATGATTGAGTTGGCAGTCAATATTGCGGAATTAATAAAGTCAAGTAAATCGGGCTTAAATTTTATTATAACAACGCATAATCCATTATTCATTAATGTGTTGATTAATGAAATAGGAAATAAAATCTGTTATATGCTTGACAAGCAAGGTGACGGCACTTATGAGCTAAAAGAGAAGAAAGGTGATTCTAACAAAAGCTTCTCCTATCATCTCTATTTGAAACATATAATTGAAGAAGCGATTACAACAAATAGCATTCAAAAATATCACTTCATACTATTACGGAATCTCTATGAGAAAACCGCAAATTTCTTAGGGTATCCACAATGGTCTGAATTGTTACCTGATGACAAAAAAGTCTACTATAATAGGATAATTCAATTCACAAGTCACTCGACATTGTCAAATGAGGTTGTACCAGATCCTACGGAACCAGAAAAGCAGGTTGTAAAATTTTTATTAGATCATCTTGTTGATAACAACTATTATAAAGAAGAACAAAATGGCACAGTATAGAACCATAGCAGAATCCAAAAACTTCATAGTTCTTGATGAGTATGCCAAGTACTCAATGGTGAGTGAGTCTCCTGTTGGTTATCAAACGGAGTTTGCCCTCGAACGAGAGCTTATACAAGACCTAATCAACCAAGGCTATGAAAACCCCTCAATAAAGAGTGCCGAAGCTATGCTAGCCAATGCAAGGGCGCAACTTCAGGAGCTTAATAATGTGGTATTTAGCGATGCTGAATGGGGGCGTTATGTGGAGGAGTATTTGGATAAGCCAAGTGACAACCTCGTTGAGAAAACAAGAAAAATACACGATAACCACATTCATGACTTTGTTTTTGACGATGGGCATATCCAAAACATCTACTTAGTAGACAAAAAGGATGTAACTCGTAACAAATTACAGGTAATATCGCAATTTGAGCAGACAGGAACACATGCCAATCGTTACGATGTTACTATATTGGTCAACGGGTTGCCATTGGTGCAAGTGGAGCTAAAAAAGCGTGGCGTAGCTATCCGTGAAGCGTTTAATCAAGTACACCGCTATACGAAAGAGAGTTTTAACCGAGAAAATTCTCTATTCAAGTACCTGCAAATCTTCGTTATCTCGAACGGAACAGATAGCCGATATTTTGCAAATACTACAAAGCGAAATAAAAACAGCTTCGACTTTACGATGAACTGGGCGAAAGCCGATAACACGTTAATCAAAGATTTAAAGGATTTTACAGCTACATTTTTCCAAAAGAACACGCTCTTAAATGTGTTGCTCACCTACTCGGTTTTTGATACCAGCGACACGCTGTTAATCATGCGACCCTATCAAATTGCAGCAACCGAGAGAATCCTGTGGAAAATTAAAAGCTCATTTCAAGCAAAGCAATGGTCTAAGCCCGAAGGTGGCGGATATATATGGCACACGACAGGATCGGGCAAGACCCTCACCAGTTTCAAAGCGGCTCGACTGGCAACACAGCTTGATTTTATCGACAAAGTGTTCTTTGTGGTGGATCGCAAAGATCTTGACTTTCAGACGATGAAAGAGTATCAACGATTCTCTCCCGATAGTGTCAATGGCTCTGAGAGCACAACAGGGCTAAAAAGAAACCTCGAAAGAGACGACAACAAGATTATAGTTACCACCATTCAGAAGTTAAACAACTTGATGAAGGGCGAAGGTGAATTATCAATCTATCAAAAACAGGTAGTATTCATCTTTGATGAATGTCACCGCTCGCAGTTCGGAGAGGCTCAAAAGCTCTTACGGAAAAAGTTTAAACGATACTATCAATTCGGTTTTACTGGAACGCCTATATTTTCTGAAAATGCTTTGGGAGATGAGACAACCGAAAGCGTATTTGGTCGTAAGTTGCACTCGTATGTTATCACAGATGCAATCAGAGATGAAAAGGTATTGAAGTTCAAAGTTGATTACAACGATGTTCGACCTAAATTCAAGGGGATTGAGTCAGAGCAAAATGAAGAAAAGCTAAGTTCTGTCGAATATAAGAAAGCGATGCTTCACCCTGCTCGCATAAAAGAGATATCGCAATATATCTTGCAGAATTTCAGAATCAAAACCCATCGTAACCAAGGAGGAGGAAAAGGTTTTAATGCGATGTTTGCCGTTAGTTCGATTGATGCTGCAAAATGTTACTATGAGGAGCTGAACCTTCTGCAAAAGGATAGTGAAAAACCGCTCAAGATTGCGACTATCTTTTCTTTTGCTGCCAACGAAGAGCAAAACGCAATAGGCGAGATAGTTGACGAAACCTTTGAGCCTACGGCAATGGATCTGAGTGCTAAAGAGTTTCTAACCAAGGCCATTGACGATTATAACGCAATGTTTAAAACAAGTTATGGTGTTGATAGCAAAGAGTTTCAGAACTATTACCGTGACCTTGCCAAAAGAGTAAAAAGTAAAGAGGTTGATCTTGTTATTGTTGTAGGCATGTTCCTTACGGGATTCGATGCTCCTACACTCAATACGCTATTTGTGGATAAAAACCTGCGTTATCATGGACTTATGCAGGCTTTCTCTCGTACCAACCGAATTTATGATGCTACCAAAACGTTTGGTAATATCGTTACTTTTAGAGATTTGGAGGCTGCTACAATTCAGGCAATTCAAACATTCGGGGATAGTAGCACAAGAAATGTAGTACTCGAAAAGAGCTACAAAGAGTATTTGGAAGGGTTTACGGATATTGCAACAGGCGAAGCACGTAGAGGTTACATAGAAGTTGTAGCGGAGCTAAACGAGAAGTTCCCAACGCCGGAAGAAATAATTACCGAGAGCGATAAAAAGGAGTTTGTAAAACTATTCGGTGAGTACCTGCGTGTAGAAAATATCCTGCAAAATTACGATGAATTTACGCACCTAAAGGCTCTTCAAGCAATAGACATAAACGATCCTCAAGCCGTTGAAGCATTCAAAGAGGCGAACTTTGTAACAGATGAGGATATAGCCACAATGCAACAAATTCAGGTACTACCCGATCGGACAATTCAAGATTACAGGTCTACCTATAATGATATTCGTGACTGGTTAAGACGTGAGAGAAGTGGCAAAGAAGAGGAGAAGTCGAAGGTTGATTGGGATGATGTAGTCTTTGAGGTCGATTTGCTAAAATCTCAAGAGATAAACCTCGACTATATTCTCGAACTAATTTTTGAACATAACAAAAAGACCAGCGACAAAGTTGCATTGATAGAGGAAATTCGTCGTGTTATTCGTGCCAGTATCGGAAACCGAGCAAAAGAGAGCTTAGTGGTTGATTATATCAACGAAACAGATTTAGACGCTATCTGTGATAAACCAAGTATTCTGGATTCGTTCTATAGCTATGCACAAGAAAAATTGAGAGTAGAGGCAGCACAGTTAATTGCTGACGAGAGCCTAAATGAGCAAGAGGCAAAACGTTACATCTCAATCTCTTTAAAGCGTGAGTATGCAAGTGAGAACGGAACGGAACTTAACGCTATTTTACCTAAGATGAGTCCTCTGAACCCACTGTATTTGACGAAAAAGCAAAGCGTTTTCAAAAAGATTGCTTCATTTATAGAAAAATATAAGGGTGTAGGTGGACAACTTTAGTTAGATAGAATGCAGGGGATCTTTAGGTTAAATAATAGAACAGGTATATTAGACTATATTAAAATCGTGGCAAACTAATAGCCCAATCAAGAAATTAAGCTATTTTTGTATCTGAGTTGTTTGATGAGATGCAAAATGCAGCAGTTCAGCGCAGTTACATTGTCGCTAAATCGTTACCAACAACTTTCTTTCTCACTACTCAATGCTGTTATTCAGATAGGTACGCAAATATTACTTATCCCTTACAAAGATACGTAAAAAAATGTCAGAAAAAGCGTCGGCAAAGACAATATGTTTCCTCTCGGTGGGGCTCACGGTCATTTTGGCCGCGGGGTTCCTGTTCGCCCTGCCGCGGACGCTTTTCGACGAGCCTTTTTCCGCGACGGTGTGGAGCCGCGACGGACGCCTGTTGTCGGCGAAGGTCGCTCCCGACGGGCAATGGCGCTTTTTTCCGACGGACAGCGTGCCCGACAAGTTCCGGACGGCCATCACGACCTACGAGGACAAGCGTTTTTACGACCATTTCGGAGTCGACCTGCTGGCGCTGGGGCGCGCCGTGGGGCAGAATCTCTCGGCCGGGCGGATAACGAGCGGGGCGAGTACGCTCACGATGCAGACCATTCGCCTCAGTCGCGACGGAAAGCCCCGGACGCTGCGCGAGAAGCTGATTGAAATGGTGTTGGCGCTGCGGCTCGAACTGCGCTGCGACAAAGATGAAATTCTTGCGTTGTATGCCGCCCATGCGCCTTTCGGCGGCAATGTCGTAGGGCTGGAGAGCGCTTCGTGGTACTATTTCGGCCGCAGCGCGCGGCAGCTTTCGTGGGGCGAGAGCGCCCTGCTCGCCGTGCTGCCCAACGCCCCGTCGCTCATCCACATGAAACGGAACCGCGAACGGCTGCGGGAGAAGCGCGACGGACTGCTCGACCGCATCTGGCGCAGCGGGTACATCGACTCCCTGACGTGCGCCCTGGCCAGACAGGAGCCGTTGCCCGAGGCTCCCGAGCCGATGCCGATGCAGGCGATGTACCTGCTGGGCAAGATGAAGAAAGGGGCGTTGCGCTCGACGCTCGACGCCGATCTCCAGAGCCGGATAAATGCACTGGCCCGCCGCTGCAACAACCAGTACCGCGGCAACAAGATCAACAACCTGGCCGTCGTGGTGATGGACGTGCACAGCGGCGAGGTGCTCGCCTATGTCGGCAACGTTTACGACCCTGCGGACCGGAGTACCGGAACCAGCGTCGATGTCATCCCCGCGCCGCGCAGCAGCGGCAGTGTGCTCAAACCGATTCTTTACGCTGCGATGCTGGACAACGGAACAGCGCTTCCGACGATGCTTTTTCCCGATGTGCCGACCTATTACAAGGATTTCACGCCCCAGAACTACAACCGTACGTTCGACGGCGCGGTTCCGGCCAACCGGGTCGTCGAGCGTTCGCTGAATGTTCCGTCGGTGAGGATGCTCGACAAATACGGGCGGGAGAATTTCCTGTCGCTGGTCCGCGGCCTGGGATTCCGAACGATCAACCGGAGCGCCGGCCATTACGGACTTTCGCTGATCCTGGGCGGCGCGGAAATCACGCTGTGGGACCTTACGGCGGCCTACATGCTGATGGCGGCCAAACTCAACGACCAGGATACGATCCATGCCCCGCACTACGATCCGGCCAATGCGGCGGTCGTCAGCGCCGATGACATTCCCCTTTCGCGGGGTGCGCTGTGGCTGATGTTCGAAGCGATCAGCCATGTCACGCGTCCCGAGGAGGAGGGCGAGTGGCAGTATTTCACATCGTCGAAAAAGATCGGCTGGAAGACCGGGACGAGTTACGGCAACCGCGATGCGTGGGCCGTCGGGGCGACGCCCGATTACGCCGTGGGCGTCTGGGTCGGCAACTGTTCGGGGGAGGGGCGTCCGCTGATGACGGGTGTCGGCTATGCTGCGCCCGTGTTGTTCGAAGTGTTCGGCCTGCTGCCCGGGGGAAGCTGGTTTTCGGAGCCTTACGGCGACCTCGAACCGGCCGTAGTCTGTCGGCAGAGCGGCTTCCTGGCTTCGCAGGTGTGTCCTGACCGCGATACGGTGATGATTCCGCAGTCGGCTGCCGCGGGCGAGGTCTGCCCCTACCACCGGATCGTGAACCTGAGTCCCGACCTGAAATACCGGGTGACGACCGACTGCTGCGATGCGGCCCGGATCGTTCGCAAACCGATGTTTATCCTGCCTCCTGCGCAGGAGTGGTACTACAAAAAACAGCATACGGATTACCAGCCGCTGCCGCCGCTGCACCCCGGTTTGTCGGGGGCGGAAGCGGGAGGCGATCCGATCGAGATCGTCTATCCTCAGCCGGGACGTGTGCTGGTGGCCCCGAAATCGCTCGAAGGGGAGGCGCAGAGCCTTGTCTTCACGGCCGTCCACCGCGACCGCAATGCCGTGTTGTTCTGGCACATCGACGATGAATACCTCGGCGCCACCACGCTGGAGCACAAACTGTCGGTAAGGCCTGCACCCGGGCGGCATCGCCTGACGGTGATCGACGAACACGGAGCCTCCAAAAGCGTCGTGTTCAGCTGCCGGTAGCTTCGGACCCTTACCCGAAGTAAATGAAAAACGCCTTTGCAGGGATTTACCTGCGAAGGCGTTTTTCGTGTTGCCGGAGCGGCGGGTTATTTCACCCCGAATTTGTAGATGCAGACCTGCGTATACTCTTCGCCCGGACGCAGTACGGTCGAGGGGAAGTTGTCGTGGTTGGGGCTGTCGGGGTATTTCTGCGTTTCGAGCGCCAGCGATTCGCGGTAACGCAGCGGCTTGCCGTATTTGCCGTTCACTGCGCCGTCGAAGAAGTTGCCGCTGTAGAATTGCAGGGCCGGCTGGTTGCTCAGCACCTCGATCGTGCGGCCCGAAGCGGGTTCCCAGACCGTGGCGATGGGCTCGATGCCGTCCGCTGTTTTGCGGTCGATGATCCAGTTGTGATCGTAACCCGCGCCGTTGCGCAACTGTTCGTTGTCGGCGCCGATGCGCTCGCCGATGGTGTGCGGGGTGCGGAAGTCGAACGGCGTACCTGTCACGTCGGCGATCTCCCCGGTGGGAATCAGCACCGAGTCGACCGGTGTGGTCTGGCTGGCGTTGATGGTCAGCACGTTGTCGAGGATCGTACCGTTACCCTCGCCCTTGAGGTTGAAGAAGGGGTGGTGCGACAGGTTCACCACGGTCGGCTTGTCGGTCGTGGCCTTGTAGTCGATGCGGAATTCGTTTTCGGGCGTGAGCGAGTAGGTCATCTCGATTTGCAGGTTGCCCGGGAAACCTTCCTGTCCGTCGGCGTGCAGGTAGCTCATCACCAGTTGGGTGTCGGAGGCGGAAACCACGTCCCAGACCACGCGGTCCAGTCCGCTGAGTCCGCCGTGGAGCGTCTGGCCGTTGTTGTTGATCGGGAGGGTGTACTCCACGCCGTCGAGCGTGAAGGAGCCCTTGGCGATGCGGTTGGCATAGGGACCTACGACCGCGCCGAGGAAACGTTCGCCGGTGTTGTCGATGTAGCGGCCGATCGTCTCGTAGCCGAGTACGATGTCCTGGTAGTTACCCTCGCGGTCGGGGGTCCAGAGCGAGACGACGCGGGCGCCGTAGTTGGTGACCTGCATGGTCACGTCGCCGGCATGGAGCGTGTAGAGTCCGACGGGTTTGCCGTCCACCTCCGTCTGGAAGGCCTCGTTGCTGAAGAGCGTAATTTTAGGCTCCTGGCTTCCGCAGGCGGCCAGCAGCAGGGTGCATAATGCGATGAAATTTCTTTTCATGGATGTGTTTTTGGGTTCTTGCATGCAAAGTTAATCATTCCGGGAGTTTTGCGGCCTTGTTTTTCCGGGATTTTTCTTTTTGGGCCCGGGTGCGGTCGCTACTTCCTTGTGGAACATGTGTTCCTTGGCCTCCATCTCCGTCTGCTGCCCCCGGTCGCCCTGGCGCTCCATCCACCGGAGCAGCTTGGCGCGCAGCGCGGCTTTCTCCCCGGCATATTGCGGGTCGTCGGCCAGGTTGCGGGTCTGGAACGGGTCGCTTACGATGTCGTAAAGCTCTTCGCCGGGGCGATGCTGGTAGCGCTCGACTTGCCGGCGGGCGAATTCGTCGGTCGAGGCCTTCTCCTTCCATGAAACCCACCAGTTCCGTTTGGGGTGTGTGGACATACATTTGAACGCCGCTTCGGGCGTGAGGTTCAGGATGTAGGCGAAGCGGTCGTTGCGCACCGAGCGGATGCCGTAATATTCCGGTCCGGCGTGGATGCCGCGGCTGGTCTGGATGGCGTAGACCTCCTGTTTGAAATCCTTGGCTTTCCCTTTGACGACGGGCAGGAAACTGCGGCCGTCGAGCCCTTCGGGGACTTTTCCGCCCGCGATGTCGACTATTGTCGGGGTCACGTCGACGTATTCGCACATGGCGTCGGTCGTCGTGCCGGGCTTGACGACCCCCGGCCAGCGGATGACGAAGCCCGTTTGCAGACCTTCGTCGTAGCAGGTCCACTTGGCGAACGGGAACGAATAGCCCTGTTCGCTGGTAAAGATGAAGACGGTGTTTTCGTCGAGCCCGTATTTGTGGAGCAGCGAATCGACCGCCCCGACCTGGTTGTCCAGCACGTTGATCTCTGCGAGGTAGTTGCGGAACTGCTTGCGCGTCGAGGGGGTATCGACGAGGTTGGAGGGCAGGGTCAGTTCGTCGGGGTTCCAGAGGCTCTGGTCGCCGAGCGTCCACGGGTCGTGGGGCTCGGTCGAGGCGACGTAGAGGAAGAACGGTTCGCCCGTTCGGGCAACGTCGGCCAGGAACGGTTCGATCTTTTCGGGATGTACGCTGCGCAGCGACTCTTCCGAGAGATACTCGAACGGGAAGGCCTCGATCGGCGCGATATGCCGTTTGCCCTGCAGGGCGACGCGGTAGCCGGCCTGCTTGAGGTATGCGGGCAGCGTCCGGACGCCGTCGTCGAGCCGCGTATGGTTGGGGTAGGCGCCCGAGCGGACGGGATAAAGCCCCGTGAGCAGGCAGTGGCGTGTCGGGGAGCTCATGGCCGTCGCCTGGAAGAACCGCTCGAAACGAACGCCCTGCGAGGCCAGCCGGTCGATGTTGGGCGTGATGGCGTCGGGGCTTCCGTAGCACCCCAGGTCGTAATGGCGGCAGTCGTCGGCGATGACGAGCACGATGTTGGGGCGCTTCGGGCTTTGTTTGGCCGCGGGTTTCGCGGCTTGTGCGGCGCCGCCGGAGAGCAGGGCCAGCGAGGCTCCGAGTCCGATTTTTCCGGTAGGGATCGTTTTGGTTTTCATACTGTGCGGTTTCGGGTCGGTCGCGCGGAGGGTTATTGCTGTCCGCCGCCGATGCGGGGACGGCGCTCCCACCAGGCCAGCACGGTCTTCGAAAGGTCGCGGACAAGCGCGGGGTTCGTCTCTGCGAGGTTTTTCGTTTCGTCGATGTCCTCGGCGATGTTGTAGAGCTCTGCGTTCGAACCGTCGGGGTTGACGAGCAGTTTCCAGTCGCCGCGCCGGATCGCCAGCGAGGGGCTGCGGTGGTATTTGTCGCGGGGGAACATGAAGGCTTCGTTACGTCCGAAATCCCACATCAGGTCGCCTTTGCGGGTGGAGGGCGCGCCCAGCAGGGTTTTGCTCATGTCCTCGCCGCTCGAACGGTAACCTTTCGGCAGCCGGGCCTTGGCGATCTTGCAGAGCGACGGCAGCAGGTCGACGGCGCAGACGACGCTTTTGTCGTCGACCTTCCCGGCCTGGATAACGCCCGGCCAGCGGATGATGAAGGGCATGCGGATGCCGCCTTCGTAGAGGCTGTTCTTGACGCCGCGCATGCCGTTCGTGCGCAACTGGCGGAAACTCGGCGCCGGACCGTTGTCCGAGGTGAAAATGACGATGGTGTTGTCGCTCAGTCCCAGTTGGTCGAGCTGCGCGAGGAACCGCCCGATCTGGCGGTCGTACTCGGCGAGCACCTCCGTGAAGTTGGGCTGCGAGTTCCAGTCCTTCTGTTTGTGCTGAGACTCTTCGTCGGGAACCCACGGCGTGTGCATGTCGTCGGGCCAGAGGTTGACGAAGCAGGGCTTGTCTTTGTGGCGCACCATGAAGTCGAGCGTCTTGTCGACGAAGTAGCCCGTGCGGTTCCAGCGTTTCACGTCGTCCTTGTCGCTCCATATCCAGTTCGTGGCGGTCAGTTCGGGAGCCGGATCGGGGCTTTCCCACGTCGAACAGTATTCGTCGAAGCCGAATGCGGTGATTTGCGGGGCGTTTTTCACGTCGCGGCCGCCGCCCATGTGCCATTTGCCGAAGTGTCCGGTAGCGTAGCCTGCGTCGTGGAGGATGCGGGCCATCGAAGGAGCGTCGGCGGCGAGAAAGTCGGCCTGCTCGCACGCGGCGTTGCCCTTGCGGGTCTGGAGGTAGGTGTTGATGCCCCACTCCATGGGGAACATGCCCGTCGTGAGTCCTACGCGCGAGGGCGAGCTGACCGGGGCGGAGGAGTAGTAGCTGTTCAGCACGAGGCCCTGCGATGCCAGGCGGTCGATGGCGGGCGTTTCGACCCAGCCCGTGTTGGTGCACGAGAGATCGCCGATACCCATGTCGTCGGTGTAGATGATCACGATGTTGGGACGGGCGTGCGGCGCTTGCGCTTTGGCTTTTGCGGGAGCCTGGGCTGTGGCCGAGGCGACGGTTCCGACGCCCAGCAGTCCGGTGAGGATGGTGCGGTTATTCATGGTTTGGTGTTTTGTAGGGTTGCATGTCGTTTCAGTTGCCGGAGCCTCCGGACCGCGGTTTTACGTTGCTGCGCTGTTGCGGGGACAGCGCATGCCGCGGCGCCGGGGACAAGGAGGATCGGTTTTTTCATAAGCGGGTTTTTCGGTTGATTTCCGATTGCAAGATAGTTATTATATAGGTCCCGGAACTTAAAAAATTGGCCAAAAAAAGGCGACGGAATGTTCAAAATACATCCGAAGGGCATAAACCGGGACCTTGCCGGAGGGATTGCCGGAGTTCAGGTATCCCGGCCGGGGCGGGTTTCGAGGGGACGGGAGGCCGTTTGCCGAAATATCGACACTTTTTGGCCGAAAAACGGCCTCGTTTCCCCGCGGGAATGAATACCTTAGCGGTAACTAAATCCAAAACCGACAATGAATCGAAACCTGCTTTGCCGAAGCCTGCTCGGAACAGGCGCCTGTCTTGCCGCCGCACTTCCGGCTGCGGCCGCCGGAAACGGCGAACGCCCCAACATCCTGTTCATCGTAGCCGACGACCTGGGCTGGGGCGACGTGAGTTATCACGGAAGCGTCATCCCTACGCCCAATATCGATGCGCTGGCCGCCAAGGGCATCGAAATGAACCGTTTTTATACCGCTCCGGTCAGTTCGCCGACCCGTGCGGGGCTTATGACGGGGCGTTATCCCAGTCGTTTCGGCATCCGGCGGACCGTAATTCCGCCCTGGCGCGACTACGGGCTCGATCCCGAAGAGCAGACGCTGGCCGACATGCTGGCCGCCAACGGTTACGAACACCGTGCGATCGTCGGCAAGTGGCATCTCGGCCATGGCCGGCTCGCTTACCATCCGCTCAACCGCGGATTCAACCGTTTCTACGGCTTCCTGAACGGGGCCCTCGACTATTTCACCCACGAACGCGAAGGCGAACTGGACTGGCACGACGACTGGGAGTCGAGTTACGACAAGGGCTATTCGACCGATCTGATCGCCGATGAGGCGGTGCGCTGTATCGGGGAGTACGCCCCCGAAGGGCCGTTCTTTCTCTACGTGGCCTTCAATGCGCCCCATACGCCTTTCCAGGCTCCCGAAGACGAGATTGCCGAACATATTTCGCCGGAGAAGTTCGCCGCGCTGAAGCCCCGCGAAAAGGAGGCGTATACTTATCGTGCCATGGTGACCCGGATGGACAAAGGAGTCGGCCGTATCCTCGAAAAATTGGAGAAGAGCGGAGCGTTGGAAAACACGCTGGTACTCTTCATGAGCGATAACGGCGGAATCCCGAACCTGCCCGGCGGGTCGAGTTGTGCCCCGCTGCGCGGCCATAAGGGACGCGAGTGGGACGGCGGCGTCCGTGTTCCGGCCGTTCTTTATTGGAAGGGGCATTTTGTGGAAGGCGTCCGTTCGGAGCAGCTTGCGGCGTTCGTCGACATGACGCCTACGATCGCCGCGCTGGTCGGCGCGGGGAACCCTCCGCGTCCGTACGACGGCGTGAACCTGCTTCCGGTGCTTACGGGCAAGGTTCCTTCGTTCTCCCGCGATCTGTACCTCGGCTGCGGCGCGGCGGTCAGCGGCGACTACAAGCTGATCCTCAAAGAGGGCAGCAGGCCGATGAATCTCAGGGAGGACTTCCTGGTCTATTATCCCGAAGACGCCTATGAACGGCAGAATAAGATTGCGGACCATGCGGCCGAGGCAGAACGCCTGCGCAATTATATCATCCGCTACGACACGATCCGTCCGGCTCATCCGGAACTGCCCTACGGTCAGGGCAAAGAGGGTTTCAAGGCTCCCCGCGAGTGGCGTGTAACCAAACCCTGAGATTGAATCGGCGTTGCCGGGAACCCAAGACGGGCGAGGTGTACACCTCGCCCGTCTTGGGTTGCATGACCATATTTGCATCCTCGTTTAGGGCATATGCGATGAAAGCGGGATTTAACGAGGTGCGGAGAATAAAAATATAAGCCTCGTAATCGTATGATTACGAGGCTTAACCAGTGCCCAGGACAGGAATCGAACCTGCACGCCTTGCGGCACACGCACCTGAAACGTGCGCGTCTACCTATTCCGCCACCTGGGCATTTCTGGAATTGTGGTGTGCAAAAGTAATACTTTTTTCTGAATCGCCAACTCTTTTTTCGAAAAAAAACTACTTGCTGAAGAATTTGTACTGAAACAGAAGCAGATAGACTACGGCAACCGAAATATAAGCGTCGGCCAGGTTGAAAATCGCGCCGAAGAAATAGTTGTTGCTGTCGACCAGGAACCGCAGCAGGCGGGGGACGCCGTTCCATTGAAACAGCGGGAAATAGAACATGTCGACGACCTTGCCCATCATGAATCCGGCATAGTGTCCCCCGAAATGCGCCACCGTATAGGGGGTCGATTCGGAGAAGATCAGTCCGTAGAATGCGCTGTCGAGGATGTTGCCCATGGCGCCGGCGAAGATCAGCGCGAGGCCCACGATCACACCTTTGGGCGTATCCTTGCGTTTGGTGCAGAGATGGTACATCAGCCAGCCGATGAATCCGACCATGACGATCCGGAAGATGCCCAGCAGCAGTTTGCCCCAGTCGAATCCTCCGCGCGAGGCGATGTGCATGCCGAAGGCCGCGCCGTTGTTCTCGATGAACCGCAATTGGAACCAGTCGGGAAAGACGATGATCGACTCGTCGAGGTGCATGTGGGTCTTGATCCAGATTTTGAGCACCTGGTCTGCGATGAGCAGCAGCACGATCAGCAGCGATATTTTCTTGAAATTCATAATCGGAGTGGTATTTCGTTGCAAAAATAGTAAAAAATCTTCTTTTTCAGGGGTATGGAGCGATTTTCCCTTCGGACCGGCGTACTTTGACGGAAAAATTATAACTTTGGAAAATCTAATGTCTGATGATTTATGAAGCGATTGTTACTCCTCTGCGGCCTGTTGACGGCGTTTGCCTGTACGAAAGAACCTGCGGCTCCCTCCGGCGGCGATGGCGGACAGAAGGCCCGGATTCTGGGTTCCCCGACTTCGGGCATGGCGTTGCAGGGAAGTCTTTCCGTAAAACTGTCGCCCGAGATGGCGCAGGCGGTTGCGACGGCGCAGGCGTCGTTGCCCGCTACGCGGGACGGCGCCGTGACCCGCTCGGGCGTCGGCGATATCGATGCGATCCTGCATGAAATCGGGGCCGGACGGTTCGAACGCATTATCACCTATAATCCCGAGTGGGAGGATGTTTACGAACAGACGGGCATCAACCGCTGGTATAACGTCTCCTTCGGGGACGAAGTCGGGCTGGCCGAGGTCGGGGAGCGTCTTGCGGCGCTGCCCGGTGTTGCGGTCGTGGAGTACGGGATCAATCCGAAGTATATCCGGCCGATGAGCGAGGGGCCTGCCATACCGGTTTCGGACGACCTGTTGCCCCGGATCAGCGAAACCCGGGCCGGGAAGTCGATGAACGACCCGATGCTGCCGTATCAGTGGAACTACGATAATCCGGGAGGGAGCATCTTTCCGGATGTCGTTGTCAAACCGAAGGCCGGGGCGGACATCAATCTGCTGGATGCCTGGCAGCTCTGCACGGGCAGCGAGGATATCGTTGTGGCGGTGATCGACGAGCCCGTGCAGACGACCCATCCCGACCTGAAGGCGAATATCTGGTCGAATCCGAAAAATTCGCAGGAGCACGGTTATAATTTCTGGGACAATAGTTCGGAACTCGACTGGAGGACGGTCGGCGGTGACGCTCAGTCTCCGGAATACGCTGATCACGGAACCCATGTCGCGGGCATTATCGCCGCGGTGAACAACAACAGCCGCGGCATTGCCGGCATTGCCGGCGGCAGGAACAACAGCGGCGGCGTGCGGATCATGTCGTGCCAGATCATGGGCAACAGTTCCGGCGCCAACAAAGGCAATCCGATTGTCAAGGCTTTCGAATACGCCTGGACCAACGGTGCGATTATCGCCCAGAACAGTTGGGGGTACAGCCTCACCAATGTAAACGGCGAGAAGATAACGCCGGAGCAGTTCGAGCAGGAGTGGGAGAGTAATTACGGTATTATACGCGATGCCATCGATACGTTTATCCGTGGTGCGGGAACCAAAAATCCGAATTCCCCGCTGCGGGGCGGCCTTGTGATTTTCGCAGCCGGCAACGACGGCGACATTTACGGCGACGCCCGGAGATACCCGGCGGCCTACGATGCGGTAATCGCCGTAGGGGCGATGGACTGGAGTTTCCGGCCGGCCTATTACTCCGATTACGGTTTGTGGGTGGATATTACGGCTCCGGGAGGCGATATCTATACATCTGGACCCCAAGATGGGTATGGTATGATTTTAAGTACGATTCTTTGTGATGACGCAATTAACTTTCAGGGAGGACCCAGAAGCGGTTACGGCTTTATGCAGGGAACCTCGATGGCCTGCCCTCATGTTTCCGGCATTGCCGCCCTGGGGCTTTCCTATGCGGCGCAGAACGGTAAACAGTATACCCCGGCCGAATTCAAGGCGTTGCTGCTGAGTTCCATTTATGGAATCGACGACTATTTTACGGGCTCGAAAGACTATTTCAATGCGAATAATGTCCCGATGACGATTCCCGACTTGTCCGTTTATAAGAACAAGATGGGCGGCGGTTGTGTCGACGCGCTGAAACTGCTGCTCGCCATCAAGGGGACTCCTGCGATCTATGTGAAGACCGGGGAGGCTGTGACCGTGGATTTTGCTCGCTATTTCGGAGGGGACCGAAGCCGGTTGACGCTGATCTCCGCGGAATATGACTCGGCGTCCAGTCTGGGATTGAATTCTTCGACAGCGGCTTTCGACGGGATGAAGATTGCTTTTAATTGTCCCGAGCCGGGAACTTCGATGCTGACGATTCGGGCCCGGGCCGGAGATACGGATTTTACGCGTGAATTTGCGATCGTCTCCCGTGCCGGGCTGGCTGCCAACGGCGGATGGCTCTGACCGGGTTTCATTCCGATATGCCTTGCGGCGGTTCCCGGTGGAGCCGTCGTTTTTTGTGGGTATTAATATATATAGGTGGAAGGACTGTTTTTGAATAAAATTAAAGATTTTTCAAAAAAAAACGGGCAAATATTTGCAGGTTCGAAAAATGTCGCTACCTTTGCATCCGCGTTTGAGAAATACCGGTTCTTACAAATAAGTCGAGGGTTTACAATAAAGGAGCTTGAGGCAGTTTTGTAGTCTGAATTTCAATAAGATGCAAAGTTCTTGAAAAAGTTTTTGGAGGTTCGAAAAAGATTACTTATCTTTGCAGTCCCTTTCGCAAATGTCTCGCAAGAGACTGCGAAAAAAAATCTTGAAAAAGATTTGGCGGATTCAAAAATAACACCTATCTTTGCAATCCCTTTCGCAATGAAAATGCGAAGCTTTTTTAAAATTGGTTCTTTGAATTACTGATAATATTTTGAGAGTAAAATTGTAGTATTTATCTGTCAATTTCCTTTTAAAGGATAAACGAATAGTCAGGACTCTAACAATACATTATTTTTTATACAATGGAGAGTTTGATCCTGGCTCAGGATGAACGCTAGCGGCAGGCC
>NZ_JAGYXY010000001.1 GCF_018362775.1 Alistipes montrealensis | reverse complement strand
AAATGTGGTTTCTTACAAAGAAACAGGGCTATTTAATCTGGCTATAAATTCTTGATTTTGTTACTGAATTTTTCTTTGTAAAAATCATTTAGCTATAAACTAATTGTGATAATACTCCAATCCCGCTTCTGATAACATTCTCTCGAAGCGCAAATTCTGCTCCTCGTTGATTTTAAGATTGTAGCGATGAACGATCCCGTCGAGCATCCGGGTTTCTTGTAAATAAATGGTTTTCATGTATTTAGTTTTAGGGCGGACGGCTTGGGGCGGTGAATATATGATGCTTATTTCGTATGTCGAGAATAACTGCGTCAACATCTCGAACTTGACAAGGACGAAATCAACCGCATTCAACAAAGACTAAAAATACTCAGGACCTTATTTAATGTCTTGCGGCTTCTTGGATCTCCGAAATCTTCCAAAATAAGGAATCGCTCTACACCGTATTTCCCGGCAATTTTCTCACTGTCGGCGTCAATGGTACTGTTAATTATGCTTTCTATGATCTTTGCATAGATTTGAGTGGCTGTAATGTGTGTTTATGTCCAAATATTTTGTTCAATGCAATAACGGTAGCCGTTTATTTGTGAAATGGTTATAATGAATGTGTGCCTTGCGAGGTGAAACGTGAGATGCTTATCGATGTCACATTGCTTTGCGATCTGTTTTAATATTCGATTGATTGTTCGCAAGGTCAGCATCGGAAATGTCTTGTCCGTGCCGGATACATCTTGGCGCTTATTCTGGATATTCCACGCCACGGGCAATATTTGACAACATGCTGTACTTTTATTTTTAGCGGCTACCGTTGATCTACTAATTGCTTTTATGGTCCTGTTTGACCTGTGCACAACTCAAACATTGCATATCCCGATTACTGATACCAGTAAAGCAAGAAAAGCAGGTTAGAACAAAATCCTGGTTCATTTTCTGTAACGCTACTGTCTGTAATTGTCGAATCTCCTCTTCGGTCAGAAATGCCTGTTCCGGAATCGTAGCGCTATAACGATGCGAGGCAAAAAGATTGCGCGGCATAATGCCGTCGTTGAAAGCGATCTTCACAACATTCACTAGGCGGTCCAGAAGGAGCTTGATATGGTTGGCTTCAACACTTTTGCCTTTAGCATGACCTCCTTTGACTTCTCAGATGGAACATGGGGCGGAAATCTTCGCACTGAATTGGGCAATGCTCCATTGATGGTGATACGGTGCATAAGTTTGGCTTTTGATGGTTGTAAAATTAAATTCGGCGAAGCCGTTTGTTAAGATGCGTAACTGTATAATGATTTGAAAACATGTTGTTTATGCATTGGGAAGCAAGTCCAAACGAGGCGCTGATTTAGAAATGGAAACCCCGTTTAATACTACTTTCTTATGTATATGACACCTCCGAGATCATTTAAAACGTTGCATATAAAACATTGCTAACCTTGTTAGGTGCTTATTTTTTCGTACTTTTGTCTCCTGGAGTTCTTTTGACATCAGAAGAACATAAAAATGAATTTTATTAAACTTTTTTATGAAAGTTTTGGTAATAGGCGGCGGCGGCCGTGAACACGCTATTGTCGACGCCCTGTCGCGCTCGCCGCAGGTCGAAAAAATCTACTGTGCCCCCGGGAATGCGGGTATCGCACGGCAGGCCGAGTGTGTGCCTGTCCGGGAGACCGAGGTGGAGCGCCTGCGCGATTTTGCCGCGGAGAACGGCATCGGCCTCACGGTCGTAGGCCCCGAAGTGGCGCTGGCGGCGGGAGTCGTCGACTGTTTCAAAACCGCGGGACTGCGGATTTTCGGTCCCACGAAAGCCGCGGCGCGCATCGAGTCGTCGAAGGAGTTTGCCAAGTGCCTGATGGCCAAATACAATATTCCGACGGCGGGATTCCGCGCGTTCACCGATTATGCCGAAGCGCTGGCCTACGTCGGGGGCCGTCCCCTGCCTGCGGTGCTCAAATACGACGGACTGGCCGCCGGCAAAGGCGTGGTGATTGCCGAAACGATGGAGGAAGCCGAAAAGGCCCTGAAAGATATGCTGCTCGACGATAAGTTCGGCGAAGGCAAGGTCGTCGTCGAAGATTATCTCGAAGGCCCCGAGTTTTCGTTCATGTGCTTCGTTTCGGGCAGCCGCGTCTGGCCGATGGTGCTGGCACAGGACCACAAGCGTGCCTACGACGGCGACGAAGGCCCCAATACGGGCGGCATGGGCGCTTATTCGCCCCTGCCTTTCATTACGGCGGAGGACGAGCGCTATGCTATGGAGAAGGTCATGCGGCCCGTTGCCGAGGCGATGATAGCCGAAGGATGTCCTTTCGAAGGGGTGTTGTACGGCGGTCTGATGAAGACTGCACGGGGCATCGAAGTCATCGAGTTCAACGCCCGTTTCGGCGATCCCGAGACCGAGGTGGTGCTGCCGCGCCTGAAGAGCGACATCGTCGACATTTTCTGCGCCGTTGCCGAGGGCCGCGATACGCAGTTGGAGTGGCACGATTTTGCCACGCTGGGCATTGTGCTTGCCTCGAAGGGCTATCCCGGCGATTATGAAAAAGGACACGAGATCAAAGGGCTCGACCGGACCGAAGGCGCTGTTTATCACATGGGAACCAAGGCCGACGGCGACCGTGTGCTGACTGCCGGAGGCCGCGTGCTGTTCGTGGTGGGCAAGGGGCGCGACCTGGCCGAGGCGCGGGAAAATGCGTTGGCCGACGTTGCGCGCATCGACTGCGACAACCTGTTCCACCGCACGGACATCGGACATTGGGCATTGAAAAAGTAAAACGAAATCTATGGTAATCAGCGGAAAAGAACTTTCAGCGAAACTAAAACTCGAAATGGCGGCCGAAGTGGCCACATTCGAAGGTAAATACGGCCGTGTGCCGCACCTGGTGGTAATCCTCGTGGGCGAAGATCCCGGCAGCGTGAGCTATGTGACCGGCAAAGCCAAGGCTTCGGCCGAGGTGGGTATCCGGAATACGACGATCCGCAAGCCGGAGTCGATCGCCGAGTCCGAATTGCTGGACATCATCGCCGCGCTGAACCTCGACGACGATGTCGACGGCATCCTGGTACAGTTGCCCCTGCCGAAGCATATCGACGAGGACAAGGTGATCGCAGCCATCGACAAGTCGAAGGATGTCGACGGTTTTCATCCCCTGAACGTCGCTGCGTTGTGGCAGAAGCAACCCTGCACGCTCCCCTGTACGCCGAAGGGTATCCTCAAGATGCTGCGGGCGGCAGGCGTGGAGATCGCAGGCAAGCGCGCCGTGGTGATCGGCCGGAGCAACATCGTAGGACTTCCCGTGTCGAAACTGCTGCTCGATGCGAACGCCACGGTGACGATGGCCCACAGCCGTACGCGCAACCTCGGCGAGGTGACGCGCGGGGCGGAGATTCTGGTGGTGGCTATCGGTCGGCCGAAGTTCGTCACGGCGGACATGGTGTCGGACGGCGCCGTGGTGATCGACGTGGGTGTCAACCGCGATCCGGAGACGGGCAAACTGTGCGGCGATGTCGATTTTGCCGCCATCGAACCCAAAGCCTCGGTCATCACCCCGGTTCCGGGAGGCGTCGGGCCGATGACGATCTGCTGCCTGATGGAGAATACGATCGAATGTTTTCTCCGGCGGATGCGCCGATAAAGGATAACCGGGGCGACAGTCCCGGTTTTTTATTCGTAACGGCATGGATGATAACGCATATACGATTGTAAACGGCCGCGTGCTGACCCCTGCGGGCTGGCTTGCGGGGGCTTCGCTGGTGATCCGTGCAGGACGTATTGCCGCGGTATGCCCTGACGGCGGCGTTGCCGCAGGGACCGAACCTGTCGATGCGCAGGGGCTCTGCGTTGCACCGGGCTGCATCGATCTGCACGTGCACGGCGGTGGCGGGGCCGACTTTCTGGAGGCTACGCCCGAAGCGTTCCGGACGGTGGCTGAGGCGCATGCCCAATATGGAACGACGGCGCTGTATGCCACCTTGGCGGTCTTTTCGCCCGATACATTCCGCCGGGCGGTGCGCGCCTGCGGGCAGGTGCAGCGGCATCCCGGCAACGGGGCTGCGGTGCTGGGGCTTCACCTCGAAGGCAATTACCTGAATCCGGCGATGAAGGGCGGACAGCCACCGGAATATATTTCGAATCCCGATCCGGCCGAATATGAAGCCATGTTGGACGCCGCGCCGTGCATCAAACGCTGGAGTGCTGCTTCCGAACTCCCCGGGGCGCACGATTTCGCCCGCTGTGCCGTTTCGCGGGGCGTGCTGGTCGCGCTGGCCCATACGACGGCGGATTATGGGGAGGTGAAAGCCGCCTGCGCGGCGGGATTTACACATGCCACGCATTTCTACAACGCCATGACCGGGGTTCACCGTGAGGGCGAATACAAACGCGAAGGGACGGTCGAAGGCATCTATCTGACGGACGAAATGACCGTGGAGGTGATTGCCGACGGAATCCATGTTCCTCCGGCCTTGCTGCGTATGGCCTACAAATTCAAGGGTGCGGAACGGATTGCGCTGGTGACCGATTCGATGGCTGCGGGAGCGATGCCCGAGGGCGGGAAACCTTTCGATCCGCGGGTGATCGTCGAGGATGGGGTGTGCAAATTGGCGGACCGGAGCGCGCTGGCGGGAAGCATTGCCACGGCCGACCGGCTGATCCGGACGATGGTTCGGGAGGCGGGTGTTCCGCTGGAGGATGCCGTGCGCATGGCCTCCGAAACCCCGGCTCGTATCATGGGCATTTCGGACCGGAAAGGAACGCTCGAAGCGGGGAAGGATGCGGATGTCATCCTTTTCGACGACGACATAACCGTCAGGGCTGTTTTCGTCGGAGGCCGCCGGGTGAAGTGATGTGCGGTCGTGAAAAGAGCCGGACTTTCTGAAAAGTCCGGCTCTTTTGTGTTATTGTTTGTCGTAGACGGCAGTCAGTTTTTCCGGCAGCAGTCCTTCCGGGTTTCGCCGCCAGACCATTGCCCGGTCGGTCGCCGTGTCGCCCGTACCGAAATCGAAGCGGTCCGGGGAGACGAACTCCGCCGGAATGTCGCCTTCGAATCCGAATCGGCCGTAGAAATCCCGCAGCCACTCCTTGCCGGGCGTCGGGATCAGCAGCGCCGCGTCGTCGCCTTGCTCCGCGATCCGTTCCATTGCCTCGCGCATCAGTTGCGAGGCCAGCCCGCGGCCCTGGAATGCGGGGTCCGTCGCTACGCCGTAAATATAGGTCGTGCGGCCCAGTTCCGTCTGGAACGGCAGGAGGTGGAGCATCGCCGCCATGTGTCCTTCGACCTCGGCCGTCAGCATCCTATTGCGCGAATAGTAGCGCATGATGAACGAATCGGCAAACTGTTCGTCATCGCCGAAAGCCTTCGTCCACAACTCCTTGCAGGCGATTTCGTCGGGGTGCATGCAGATTGCCGCGAATTTGTGCTGCAGGAAAGCGGGGTGGTAGGAGAGTTTGGCCTGCCGCAGTCCGTCCAGCCCGAGGTCCTCTTCGCGGTTGATCAGCGTGAAACGCTCGGGAAGATGCTGGGCGAAGAGTTTGTTGATGATCGTGAAGGCGCCGTCGAACTCCGTGTCGGCTTTTTCGACATGGGTGTCGAAAGTATGGTCGTTGACAGCCGAACCGTAGGTGAAGGCCGCAAGCCGGTCGCCGACGTAGATACATCCGCCGATCAGGCCCAGTTCGTCGAAATGCTCGAAGGCCCGCTGCATGGCGCGCTGTTCGGCGCACAACTCCGACGTGTGGCCGTCGTGGCCCCTGCGCCACTCGCGTTCGAGGGCCATGCACTCCCCGAAACGTTCGGGTGTGAGCTCTTCGTAGCGGTAGTCGGGGTATTCGGCCGTGAAGCGGTTGATGTGGTTGCGTTTGGGCTGGTAACGGCGCCCGGTGAGGTTGCGCAGGTCGTCGGCGTTGTAGACATAGTCTTCCAGCGCGCGGTCCGACTCGAATGCGAAGTGGCAGGGGTGGACCCGGCGGATCGTGTCGCGCCCTTCGTCCGTCAGGCCGATGATACGCAGCCGCTGCCCGTGGGCATGGGCATCCTCGCGCAGGACGGGGATGATCGGGCCGAAATTGCCCTCGCCGACAGGCTGCATGTAGCCGATACGCTCGCCGCCGTCGATCTGGAAGCGGATCACGAGGAATCCGCCGATCTCGGCCCACGCGCTGTGGAACACGGCCTGCCAGCAGTACATGTTGGCAAAGGCGAGGTCGCAGTTACAGATGCCCGAAGGCATGGTATAGCGCTCGATGACCGCCCGGTCTTCGAGGCGCACGGGTTTGAATTCAATCATTGGGGGTGTAACTCTTGCGTTCGATATGGGTGTAATACTGCTGGACAAGGGCCTGGAAATCGGAGATTTGCGACGCTTCCGCGGGCGCGGGATTTCCGGCATGACGCGGTGCGACGGTGCTGCCCGCGTCGTCGAAACGCAGGACCGCATCCCCCGTGAGGGCGCGGAACTGTCCGTCGTACGACACCGACCACCGGGGGCGCTCCGGCTCGTTCAATACGTCGCGGCCGAAGGCGAAATAGGGCTTGCGGTTGCCCGTGAGACCCAGTACGGTGGGCATGATGTCGAGTTGCTGCGTGACCTCCTCGACTTCTCCCCGGAGGGCTCCGTCGGGGGTGTAGATGAAACCGATGATGTGCATGTTGCCGGGGTAGGAGCGCGTCTCTTCGGCGAACTTCTCGCTCGATACGTGGTCGGCCACGAAGACGAAAACCGTGCGGCGGAACCACTCTTCGCCGCCGAAGCGCTCGAAGAAGAGGCGGAACGCCTGGTCGTCGTAGGCCACCCCTTTGTGGATTCGGGTGTAGCCGTCGGGCAGCGTCGAGGCGTATTTTTCGGGCACGACGAACGGATGGTGCGACGAGAGGGTGAACAGCGCTGCGAAGAACGGTTCGGGGGTTTCCGCCAGCTCTTCCCCGGTGAATTGCAGGAACTCTTCGTCCCAGATACCCCAGTAGCCGTCGAAATCGCCTGTGCCGTGCCTGGCCTCGTAGTCCTCGCGGCTCACGAGCCGCTCGACGCCCGCCGAACGGGCATAGGCTCCGAAGCCCATCGAACCGCGTTCCGAGCCGCAGAAGAAGGCCGTCGAATAGCCTTTGTCCGCAAGCATCGCAGGCAGTTGACGGCTTTCGCCCAACGACTGCGGCATCAGCACGAAAGGGGTGCGGAACGACGGGATGCTTCCCAGCACCGAAGGCATGGCCTGGATCGAGCGTGTGCCGTTTGCATACATTTGCTTGAACACCAGTCCGTTCTGCATCAGCGAATCGAGAAACGGCGTGAAGCCTTTCACCGCGCGGTCGGCATAGACTTCCGGGCAGAGATAGGCCGAGTGTTCGGCCGACATGCTCTCCATGATGAAGACCATCACGTTGCGGCCCGAGAGGTCGACAGCCGCGCTGTCGGCAGGCTGGTGCACGGGCGTAAAGTGCTGCGGCAATTCCTCCGGGGGGAAATATTTTTTGTATTTGACGCTCCCCGCGCTTCCCACAGTGCGCAGAATGCAGAACGGGTTGCTCAGGATGAGGTTGGCCTTGCCGCTGTCGGCAGTGTAGAGCGTGGCGTTGGAAAGGGTGATCGGACGGGTCATGCGGGTCATACCGCCGCGCATCCCGGCGATGCTCAGGGCGGCGGCCAGTGCGAAAACGACCGTGCCGCCGGCGTAGTAGGCCCAGCCGCGGCTGAAGAGGCTCTCTTCGCGGACTTTACGACGGTAGCCCCATGCCAGCAGGGCTGTGAGGGCGATCCACAGGAGCACGAGATACCAGTTCTCGGCCATGAACTTCCCGACCAACTGCGCCGAATTGTCGTTGTCGGCGAAGAAGATTTCGTCGGCCGTGAAACGCTTCTGCGTGTAGCGGAAATAGACCGTGTCGGCAAGGTTCGTCGCCGTGACCAGCAGGGAGTTGACCACTACATAGTACCAGAAGAGCATTGCCCTGTACCAGCGCCGTTCGCGCAGGTGCAGGGGCATGAGTGACAGCAGGATGAACACACCGTCGGCGTAGACGACCGACGCGGTGTCGAATTTCAGCGATCCGGCCAGGAGTTGCCCCAGTTCGCTCCAGGCCAGGGGCCCGAGTTCGGCGGCATTGTAGATGTAAAACGCCGCACGGCAGAGCATCAGCACCGCATAAAGCAGTACGATGCGCCACACGAGCAGTGCCAAGGGCGTATGGAGCAGGCGTGATAGGGGAGCTGTTATTTGAACCGGTGTTCGTTTCATGGAGCGTCTGTTTAACGGGGCAGGTCGTTGTGGCGGCCTGTGGCTGCGTTC
This sequence comes from Alistipes montrealensis, assembly GCF_018362775.1. GTDB lineage: Bacteria > Bacteroidota > Bacteroidia > Bacteroidales > Rikenellaceae > Alistipes > Alistipes montrealensis. The sequence goes on along the minus strand of NZ_JAGYXY010000001.1, from coordinate 831,375 downwards.
GCTGGCCTGATCCCACCCCAAACCCCTCCCGAGGGAGGGGCCTGGTTCGGGGTGCGACTCTACTTTATTCGCAGGCTTTCAGCGACATGTCGAGCGACTTGATCTGATGCGTCAGTGCGCCTACCGAGATGAAGTCGACGCCGCACTGGGCGTAGTCGCGCATCGTCTCCAGCGTGATGCCGCCGCTCGATTCGGTTTCACAGCGTCCGGCGACCTTCTCGACCGCTTTGCGGGTCATTTCGGGCGTGAAGTTGTCGAACATGATGCGGTCGACGCCGCCTGCCGCGAACACCTCGTCGATGTCTTCCAGCGAGCGGACTTCGCATTCGATCGGGAGGTTCTTGCCTTTGGCTTTGAGGTACTCTCTGACGCCGGTGATCGCCGGACGGATGCCGCCTGCGAAGTCGATGTGGTTATCCTTCAGCAGGATCATGTCGAACAGGCCCATGCGGTGGTTCTCGCCGCCGCCGATCTTCACGGCCATCTTGTCCAGTACGCGCATGCCGGGCGTGGTCTTGCGCGTGTCGAGGACGCGGGTGTGGAGGCCTTCCAACTGCTTGACGTAAACGGCCGTCTGGGTCGCCACGCCGCTCATGCGCTGCATGATGTTCAGCAGGATGCGTTCGGCCTGCAACAGCGACCGGAGGCTTCCCGAGACGTAGAAAGCCACGTCGCCGGGCTTCACGCGGTCGCCGTCGCTGAGGATCTGTTCGAATTTCATCTCCGGGTCGAGACGCTGCAACACGAGTTGTGCGATTTCGATGCCGGCGATCGTGCCCTCCTGCTTGCACAGCAGGCGCATGCGCCCGTGTTCTCCGGCAGGGATGCACGAGAGCGACGTGTGGTCGCCGTCACCGATGTCCTCTTTGATGCAGAGTTCGATCAATTCATCTACGAAAGGTTTGTATTCGGGTTTCATAACGTTGATTTATTGAATGATTGTGCCGTTGAAAGCGGCGGTATGATTCAGTCGGTAGGTTGCATTGACGCAGGTGAACGTCAGGTAGAACGTCGAGGCGTTGTTGGTCAGCCGGCATTCGAAGTTCGAGATCACGTAGTCCTCGTAGGGGGCGCCGCCGATCTCGGGAACGATTGTTCCTGCATGTTCGAAGTAGGTCGTTCCGCCGTCGTTGCGGCAGGCGAGTTTCGGGAAGACGATGGTTTTCACCGGTTCGCGCGGATTGTCGGTGAATTTCACGTCTTTCATCGTCAGCGAGACGCTTTTGTCAGACTGCTCGTCGAGGCTGCATACGACGTTCGACGCCCGGTTGGTCTCGTCGCCCGTCGAGGCGTCGGTTACCACCAGCAGGCAGTCGTACGACCCGGTGTCGGGCGTGAAGTTGTCGTCGTCGTTATCGCAGGCCGTGAAAACGGCGGCGGCCAACAGCAGGAAGAGGAATTTTTTCATGCGTTTGTATTGTTAGATGTTTATATTCAGGGTGATGCCGAACGTGCGGGGCCGTCCGCGCTGGACAAACTCGTTGCCGATCGACTTGAAATAGAATACGTCGTAGTTCGTTCCCCCGAGGTTGCGGCCCCAGATGTCGAGCGAATAGTTTTTGTGTTCGAACCTAACGGAGGCGTTCGCAAGGGCGTAGAACGGCTGCGAGAGGGAGTTCTCCTCGTTCCACCAGATACGTCCTGCGCAACTGACTCCGGCCTGCAGGACCAGGTCGCCGAGCCATTTAACGCCCGTGGGCACAGTCCATGCCGCACCGGCCGAGAAGGTGTGCTGCGGGGCGTAGGGGATGCGGTTGTCCTTGTAGCTGACGCGCACGGGATCGCCTGTGTCGTTCTTCACGGTGGTTTCGTAGCGGACGAACCGGGCGTCGGTGTAACCGTATGCCGCGTTGATGTCGAGCGTCCGCCACGGCGAGACCTGTAAGGCCGCTTCGACTCCGAGACTGCGCGTGCGGCCCGCATTGGTCATCATGCGGCCCGTGGTCTGTCCCGGGGGAAAGACCGTGAGCTGCTGGTCGCGCACGTCGATGTAGAATACCGCGAAATCGCCCCTTACGGCGCCGTCCATGCAGGAGAAGTGTCCGCCCGCCTCGTAGTTCCAACTGTATTCGGGTTTGTAGGTTACGCCGTTGCGGACATCGTAGACCTCGCCGATGCCCATTTGGTTCATCAGCTCCTGCTGCAACACGTCGGAGAATATCTGAGTGTTGAATCCGCCCGATTTATACCCCTTGGCTACCGTAATATAGAGGTTGCGTATCTCGTCGAAGGCGTACATGACGGAGAATTTGGGCAGGAACTCCGAGAAATTCTGTTTCAGCGTGCGCCGGTTGTCGATCTCTACCGGCCGTTCGTAGACGGTCCCGTCCTTGATAAGGGTCTTCGTGTAGCAGGTGCTCGTGTAGTTGCGGTAGCTGAGGCGGGCGTGTTCGAAGTCGAAACGCAGTCCGGCGGTGAACCGCCAGCGTCCGGCCGTGTAGTTCGACTCGTGGTAGAGGGCTCCCCCGGCCGAGGGCATGCGGAAATCACTGCCCAGGAACAACTCCCCGCTGCCTGTTCCGTCGGCCCGGCCCCAGGCGTAGCGGTAGGTTTTGTCGTTCTCGTTTGCGTTCTTGAGGATCAGTTCGTCGATGCCCGTCTGTTTGAAGTTGACCGGGGCGTCCATCGTCCCGTGGCGGTAAAACCCGAAGGCTCCGAACAGCCAGCCGTAGCGCCGTCCGTCCCGCGAGCGGAAAACGAGGTCTTCGGTGACGGCGTGTTCGCGCCGTGCCTGCCGGAGGGTGAAATAGGAGTCGGGGGTGAAGTCCTGGTCGAGGAGCATCTCGTCGTCGGAGTACTGGTACGAGGTGATCGACGAAATGGAGTATTTTTCGGCGTCGTAGCGCACCGTGAGGCCGTCGCTGATGTTCGTGCGACGGTATGAACTGGGGTCGTTGTAGCTGATCTGGCCGTGGCGGATAACGGTTTTGCCGTCGCGTACGATCTCTTCGCCGACGTAGGCATAGGGATAGCCGCCCTGGTTGAGCACCGAGAACGAGAGGGTGTTGTCGATGCGAAGTCCCTTTCTGTTGCGCCACTGGATTTTCCAGCGTCCGCCGCCGAGGCGTTCCCAGTCGCATTTTTCGCCCGTGTAGTCGTTGTCGAAGAAGCCGCCCGTGTGGGTATAATAGCCCGTCACGGCCATGCCCAGGTCGGGAGCGAGTTTGTAATAGGACGAGGCGCGGAAACGGTAGGAATCCCCGCTGCCGTATTCGGCCGTGAGCCGCACGCCTTCGTAGGTGAGCGGCGAGCGGGTGTAGACATTGACCACGCCGCCCATCGTGTTGCGTCCATAGAGCGTCGACTGGGGGCCGCGCAATACTTCGATGCGCTCGGCATCGGCCAGTTCCGTGTCGAAATTATCCTTGTTCAGCACGGGAACGTTGTCGATGTTGAGCCCGATGACCGGCTGGTCGATGCGCGCCCCGAGTCCGCGCACGTAGATCGACGAGGTCATGCGCGAACCGTAGTCCGGGGCGTGGAAGTTGGGAACCGTCTGCGAAAGGTTCTTGACCGCGCCGATGCCGCTGCGCTCGATGGCGCGGCTGCCGATGATCGACGCTGCGACGGGCTGTGAGCGCAGTACGAGGCCCTGCTTGATGGCCGTCACCTGCACTTTGTCCACCACGATCACCGTGTCGGCCGCCTCCGTGTCCGGGGCCGGGCCGTTACCGCCCGCAGTACGGGCTGTGGCGGCGGAGGCCAGCAGCAGCAGGGGTATGGCGAGCGATTTATAGTGCATTTGTCGGGTGCGGTTATCGAAAGTACAAAGTAACGGTTTTATTTCGGTCGGTGCAATCCTTATTTATGAGGATGCGTCACATCCCGTCGGGATCGACGTAACCCGCCGCGAGAGCGTAGACCACCAGCCCGGCGGCCGTGCGGATGCCGAGTTTCTCCATGATGTTGCGGCGGTGGGAGATGACTGTCGTCAGCCCGATGCCGAGCCGGCCGGCGATCTGTTTGTTGATCAGCCCGCCGGCGATGAGCGCCAGCACCTCCGTTTCGCGCTCCGTGAGCGGTTGTGCCGCCTGCGGCTGTGCGGGCAGGGCGTGCTCCGGACGGCGGACGCTGTGCTGCAACTGCATGAGCGAGCGTACGAAACGCTCTTCGTCGGCCTGCACGTCGATGCTGTGCATTCCGGCGGGCGACTGTCCGTTGGTGAGTACGATGGTTTTGTGGTTCCGGGCGCGGAAAAAGGCGTTGTGCGCCGCGAAAAACTGCGCCGTGACGAAATAGTGGAAGAACCGCTCCGGATTGGCCTCTGTGAAATCGCGGAAATCGCCGAACAACTCCACGTCGGCCGCCGGGGCCGCTTTCTCGAGGATGGCGCGCAGCCCCACGCCTACGAGGATGTTGGAGGTCAGGACGGCTATGGCGGGGCGCTGTTCCATCGGCTATTCGTGGTGGTAGGGTTCGTTGTTGAGGATGGTGAAGGCCCGGTAAATCTGCTCGGCGAAAATGGCCCGCACGATCTGGTGCGAGAAGGTCATGCGCGAGAGCGACAGTTTGCTGTCGGCACGCCTGTAAACCTCGTCCGAGAAACCGTAAGGGCCGCCGATAACCAGCACGAGGCGTTTCACGCCGCTGTTGAGGCGCTTTTGGAGCCAGAGCGCAAACTCCACCGAGCGGTACTCCTCGCCCCGCTCGTCGAGCAGCGTCACGTAGTCGCCGTCGGTAAGCTGGCGCAGGATGGCTTCGCCCTCGGCCGTGCGCTGCTGTTTGACGGTCATGCTTTTGGTGTTGCGCACGTCGGGCAGGGTAGTGACCGCAAACCGGCAATAGAAATTCACGCGCCGGGCATACAGTTCCACCAGCGCGGCGATCTCTTTCGAGTCGGTTTTTCCTATGACGATCAGCTCTATGGTCATTCGTTCCGCCTGTGTGTGCGTCGTACGCAGGCCGTCGCAAAGATAGCCTTTTTATTCGGTTCGGGCAAATCGTTTTTCCCGCCCCGAAACAGCGATGCCGCGCTCTGTGGCGCGGCATCGGGGTCCGGAAGCCGGAGTTTTTATCCGAATAGACAGTTCAGCACACGGGCCAGACGGTATCCGGCATTGCGAATCTGGCGCTCGACCAGCGGAACGGCCTTGTTCAGGAAGTCCTGTCCCAGTTGCTGGTCGGGCTTTGCCCACTCGAACTGCACTTCGCATCCGACGGCGCTCTCGTGGAGCCAGTCGCGGGGCGTACCCGCGGCAATGGCCTGTTTTTCGGCCTTGGGGAGGCGGTCCAATTCGTCGGCCCATTCGCTGACCGACCAGATGCGCGCCGTGGTGATGATCTCGTTGTCCCAAACGCTGTGGACGTAGAATTTGTGGGGCTTGTGGTACTTGTCTTCGAACATCACGTCGTATTTCATGTTGTGCGTCGTGTACTTGATGTGTGCCGGGCAGTGCATGTCGCCTACCAGGTGGATGACGTACTTGAGGTTGACCTCCACGGCCGAGTCGGTGAGGTTGCGGTAGTTTTTGAGGTTCTCGATGGCCAGTTCCAGTCCGTAGATGGCGTTGCCGCCCTTCGTGAGCATCGAATCCTCGTAGCGCAGGGAGGCGTCGACCGGCGCCGTGTGCCAGTTGTTGGTGAACTTGTACTCGGGCGTGTGGCGGTACTCGTCCATCCATTTGGCGAAGTAGACGATCGAGTGACCTCCGAGATACTTCTCGATGCGTTTCTTGGCCTTTTTCGTCAGGTTGCGCTCGGCGATCTTGGCGATCGTCTCGTGCCCTTCGCGTCCCCATCCGAAGACGCTCCCCGTGTTGAGGATGCCGGCGAAGAGCAGCAGTAACAGCAGTTTTTTCATGGTATGTGTTTTTTCGGGTTGATCGTGCGGTTTGCGTATGCGAAGGTACGAAATAATTCCTTTACCGCTGGATCAAATATTCGTTTTCGTGGCCCAGTACGACCTGTTCGGCGACCTGGCGGAGGTAGGCGGCTTTCGACGGCTCGATGCCGCAGTCCGCGGGCGCGTTGCCGAACGCCGTGCCGTAGAGTACGAGGTAGTTGACGCAGGCCTTCAGGTAGGCGCCGTAGGCCGACTGGTGCTTGTTGTCGGTGTAGTAGAGGTTGATGCCCGACGTTCCTTCGCGTACGGTCCTGAACGCCACGCCGATCGGCGAAAGCCACGTCCCGGCGGCCTGGGCCATGGCGCGTGCTCCTGCGGCGTTGTAGTTCTCGAAGGTTTGGAAGTCGGTGAACCCGCCGTAACTGCTGGCCGAGAAGGTCCAGGTCTGTTCGAGGATCACTTTGCACGACGCCGATTTTGCGCGGATCCGGTCGGCCAGCGCTGTACAGTTGGCCGCTATCGAGGCCGTGCCGTCGCGTCCGTAGGTCGCGGGGTTCTGGCTCTGGTCCTGGATGAAGGCGTAATCGTAGTCTCCGATGTCGATGGCGTCCGTCGAGAACGAAAGCCCCAGTTGCTGGCCGAAATTCTGCGAACCTTTGAAATGGCCCTTGATGTTGAGGTAATGGCCTTCGTTCCAGGCGATCTCCTTGAGCATCCAGACCGGATTGCTGTAATAGGAGAACGAGTTGCCCAGGCATAACACCTTTTTCGTGTCTCCCGGGACTGCCGTACCGAGGTTCTGCACGTAGGAGGCCGTGAATCCGTAGGGCGGCAGCAGGCTCGCCGAGTTGCCCGCCGCGATGTTCTGCGCCCCGCCGGTACAGGTGTAACGTCCCACCGCGCGGCAGCGGATCTGTACGGCTCCGGTGACGGGCTGCGTAAAGCGGATCGTCTGCATGACATTGGCGTGCTGGTAGTTGGTTCCGGAGCTGACGCCCGAGCATTTGTAGGTGTAGCGGATCGAGGGGTCTTCGGGGGCGGTGAGCAGGTCCTCTTCGACGCTCTTCCACGTGCCTCCGTCGAGGTACTCCACGATGAAGTATTTCGGCGAATTGGCCTCGCCCGCCATCGTGGCGTTGAACTCGATCGCCGTGCCTGCCGGCAACTGCTTTACGGGCATCGTGTAGAGCCAGTAATCGCCCTCGACCATCGTCGAAACGGTGGGTTTGTAAGAGCTGACCGTGCGGGTGAACTCGCGTCCGGCGTTGGCTTCGCCGCGTACGACGGAGATATAGGCCGAACTGCCCGAGGTCGCCGGGAGCATGTTGGACGAGGTCCATGCGGTGTTGTACTGCCCGACGGTCGAGGCCGAAAGCACCCATTGGCCGGGGAAGGCCGGACCTGCACCCTCCTGTGTGACGGAGACGGTTGCCGTCTGCGTCTGGTCCGTGGAGGTGAAGGTGACCGTTGCGGGCCGCGGTTCGGTCTGCGGATTCACGTCGGCCGAGATGCGGATTTGCTGTACGTAGGGGCTTTTCGTGCCGGACGCGAGGGGCATGTCGTTCAGGTCGGTGACCTTTACCCACGTGTCGCCGCCCGTGCTCACGGTCCAGTCGTAGTCGGCGGCCGAGAGACTCACCACGGCGGCGTTGGTCCCCATGGCGTTGAGTTCGACCGATCCCGGGGCTGCACTGAAAGTCGCTTCGGCGGGAGTGTTCGATCCGGCGGGGTAGTAGAGGATGTTCTCCCGCGTGACATTGACCGCCGCTGCGCTGTGCGCACCGAGGTAATCCATGTAGTTGTCGGCATTGACGCCTGCCATGACGTAGCTGCCGTTGTTGTACGTGCCCACGTCTCCCTGCGCGATGCAGTTGCGGAACAGGGCGGCCTTGTTGCACTGCCCGAAGAAGGTTCCCTTGTAGTTGTTGTTGTCGCGGTCGGAGATGACGCGGCCGTAGTTTTCGCATCCGACGAACTCGTTGTCGTCGTGGTTCACGAGGCAGACGATACTCCCTGCCGCGCCGTTCGTTTGGCAGATCACGTCGCCGTGGTTCACGACCTTGGTGAACTTGGCGCCGGTCCCCGTGATGCAGGTGATGTTGCCGATACGTGCATTGCCCGATGTGGCGAATGCGTTGACATTATGTCCGTAGTTGGTGCACGCCGTGAGGTGGGTGTAGCGGTTGGCCGCGGCGACGATTCCCGAGGCGCGGGCCGCTTTGGTCGAGAGGTTGCCGCGGTTGACGCAGTCGGTGAAGACCACGGGATTTGCCGAACTGGCGTGGTTGGTGCTGAATCCGCAGATGCCGCCGATCTGCACGCCCGTTGCGCCGTTGCCGGTGTTGCCGCCGCTTTCGCCCGTGAGGTCGGCCTCGTTGACCAGACGGTCGATCCTGACCCCTTCGTTGGCAAAGGCGAGGCCCACCATGCCCATCGTCATGCGGACGTTGCCTGCCGAGCCGTCGAACGACATCGGGGCGTTATTGGTGACGTTGCGCACGGTAGCGTCGTAGACCAGTCCGGCCAGGATGCCGCAGTCCGTACCCTTCGAAGCCTTGACCTCCAGCGAGCAGGAGGCGTCGAAGATCAGGTTCTCGACGACGGCTCCGGGACCCAGTGCGCCGAACAGCCCCCACGCACGGTTGGCCGTGGCGTTGTCGCACACCATTTTGAAGTTGCAGATCGCATGGTCCTGTCCGTCGAAAAAGCCCGTGAAGGGGCGTCCCGAACTGATCGAGATGGCGTTGCTCGCCAGTGCGAAGGTCGCATCGCCGATCGGGGTCCATGCCGTCGTGCCTGTCATGTCGATATCGTCGAGCAGCACCACGACGCCTTCGTCGTTCTGCCACGGGGCGAGGGTTTCGCCTGCGTTGACCGCTGCGGCGAATTCGACGAGGTCGTCAGCCGTCCAGATGCCTCCCGGAGGCGCGAAGGCGTAAAGCGCCTTGGCCAGGTGGCGGGCTGCGAACGTGCCGTCGGTTTCGTTATAGGTGCGTACGCCCGATTTGTAGACGTTCTTCGTGTAGCTTTTGCCGTCGGCTGTCGAAAGCGTCAGTTTCAGGCCCGCCGGCGAGGTGAAACGCCCGACGGGGAATTTGATCGTCTGAGGACGGGTCAGGTCGGCTCCCTCGGGAAAATCCAGCGTCAGTTTCGTGCCGGTTCCGTCGGGGGCCGGGGTGAGGGCGAGCGTTGCGGGGTCGACCGTGCCGGTGAAAGTCAGGTAACCTTCGAATCCCTCCTCCGAGGCGGGTTCCACCGTAATCGACCGTGCCGGGCTTTCCAGGTCGCCGGCGTCGATGCGCAGTTCGATGACCGAGAAGATGTTGCGGAATGAGACGTGCAGCGCCCCTTCCGAAAGATTGTTTTCGAGCGGCGTGCCGACCAGCGGTGCGCAGGCCGTGTTGGCCTGCTCCGTGCCCTGGAAGGCGATCGTGCGCCCGGCCTCCACGCTGACGATGCCTTCGGCGGTTGTGGCGGGGTAGTAGGCCGTCAGCGGTTTCGACGCATCGTACGAGGCGATGCCTGCGTCGCTGGTGAAGGTGGTCGTGACGCCGGTTTCGGCGGCCGTGTAGGCGTAGGCCGCACCGTCGTAGACGACCGTAATGCGGTCGCCGGCTTCCCAGGTGCTTTTACCCTCGTTGATGTCGGTGCGGGTCGCCGGGGTGCAGGCGGCTTTGATGACGAGTCCCGACGAGGCGTGCGGCGGGGCCGGTTCGGTGATTTCTGGCTCCCGGGTGCAACTGCTGAAGAGCAGCGCCGCGCCGAAGAGCAGGATATGTAGTTTTTTCATTTCGGTCGGGGTTTATTCTTTATTCTTGTCGTCGTCGAATTCCGTGTCCTCGATGCCGTTGTCGGGCTTCTCCTGGTCGATGTCCGACATGTCAGTCACGGCATAGGGCGTTGCGAGGGCGTAGCGCGCCGCTTGCAGGGCGAGCGGGGCGTTGGCGTCGGTGACGGGTGTCGAGTAACTGCCCGCAGTGGTGTTCGAAATCGTGTAGCGGAACGGGTTGCCGTCGAGCGTCACGCCGTCGAACGCCGGGGAGATCAGTTTTTCGAAAACGGCGCACGAAGCGGCGTAGCGTGCGATGCCGTAGTCCATGTGATACCCGTCGCGGGTCATGTCCATTGCGTTCTGGAGCTTCGACGAACGCAGGTTTTGCAGGACGGTCCCGGTGGCGATCAGATCGTCGAACGTGACTTCGGCCATCACCTTTTTGCCCTGTGCGACGATTGCGGCGTACATGTCGGCCTGCGACGAGGCGAAATTGTTGACGATCACCGTCTGCTGTGAATAACTGACGATTGCGGGGTCGCCGTAGGCCTGCGACAGGATGTAGCAGAATTTGGGCATGGCTCCGGTCTGCGTCGATTTCACGTTGTTGATCAGTCCCTGCAAAGCCTCCTTTTCGGTCGGGGTCCACGACCAGGCGTTGACCTTGCCCGTGTGCTCCTGGATGGTCACGATGTCCCACTCGTCCGATGCGGCGACCTCCTTGATCGTCTTGTTCATCAGTTCGGTCCATCCGGCGGCTCCCGGGGCGCACTCATAGCAGCGGTAGTCGCTCACGGTGGCGAATCCGTTGTTGTACTCGGGAACTGTGCGGCCCCCGTAGTACATGTGCGTCATTTTCACCTTGTCGATGCCTGCGGCTTTCAGCAGGCCCGGCAGGTGCTCCACGGCGTCCTTGGTGAAACTGTTGCCGATGAAGAGGATGCGCAGTTGGGCTTCGCCGCCCGGATCGCCGCCGCCCGAGTTGCCGAGTTGGTAGACGATGTTCGTCAGCGTCGATTTGGTCGCGCCCTGCTTGCCCAGGTAGTTGGCCTGGTCGGCTTCGGAATAGGAATCGAAGACGGGCGTACCGTTGTTGTATGTGCCCACCTTGCCGCCTGCGGTGCAGTTGGTCCATGCTGCTGCGCCGTTGTTGTAGGCCCAGAATACGCCGCGGTTGGCGTCGTCGCTGAGGATCGTGCCGTAGTTGGCGCAGTTCTCGAACGTCGCGGTGTTCGACAGCGAGACGATGCCTGCCGTGCGGCCTCCGGTGGTCGAGGTGAGGTCGCCGTAGTTCGTGCAGCCGATCATCGACGATCCCGTGCCCGTGATGCAGGTGATCTGACCCTGGCGGCCTCCGCCCTGCTTGGGGAAGGTGTTCAGTTGATCGCCGTGGTTGACGCAGTTGGTCAGTTGGGTGTAGCGGTTGGCCGCAGCGACGATGCCCGAAGTCCGGGCCAGCGCCGAGGTCATCGCGCCGTAGTTGATGCAGTCGGAGATGATGACCTTCTGCTGCGACGACGCCTCGTTGGTGGCGAAGGCGACGATGCCCGCGGCATGGCAGGCGTTGCCGCCGGCCTCGAGGTTCGGAGTCCGGTTCTCCGCCGTGATTTCGCCGTTGTTGTTCACGCTGTCGATCACGACGCCCGCCGTTTCGGCGAAGGCGAAGCCTATGAGGCCCATGTACATCGGAACGCTCGCTCCGGCGGCGCCCTGGAAGAGCATCGGGGCCGAGCCGGTGATGTCGCGCACCGTAGCATCGTAAACGACACCGGCCACCAGGCCCGCCGCGCAGCGCGCCGAGGCCGTTACGGTCAGCGAACACCCCGAGTCGAACGAAAAGTTCTCGACCACGGCCCCCGGGGCCAGCGCCCCGAAGAATCCGTATGCCTGTCCTTCCTCGCTGCCTGCGGCTACCATTTTCAGGTTGCGGATGCGGTAGCCCTGTCCGTTGAAGTGCCCGGCGAAGGGCGTTCCCGTGAGGGCGAGCTTGTTGCTGCCCCACGTGAAGGCCGCCTTGCCGATCGGGGTCCACTCCGTGACCGCCGCCATGTCGATGTTGGTCAGCAGGCACACCTCGCCGTCCTCGTTCTGCCATTCTTCAATCGAGGTCCCGGCATTGACCGCCGCGGCGAATGCCACAAGGTCGTCGGCCGTGCGGATGCCCTTGGCCGAGGAGATGTCGCCACCGTATTTGGTGTTGGTCACCTTCGATTCATTGCCGGTCTTGATCAGGCCGATGTAGTCCATGAAGTTCGTCTCGTCGATGTCGGCCATCACGTAGTTTCCGCCGTTGTACGATCCTACACCGCCGCCTGCTGTGTTGTTGTCCATCTTGGCGAACGTGTTGATGTTGGCCACCAGCGTTCCGCGGTAGGTCGCAAGGTCGGTGATTACCCGGCCGTAGTTGGCGTTGTCGTTGAACTCCACGTCGGCTGCGTTGAGCAGGCAGACCAGTCCTCCGGCGTGGGTCTTGGCGTTCGTGGCCACGACATCGCCGTAGTTCGTACAGCCGTCGACTTTCGACGCCGTGCCGAGGATGCAGGTGATGTTGCCCAGGCGTCCGCCGCCCGATTCGGCATAGGTATTAAGCATGTCGCCGTGGTTGTCGCATTCGGAAACCACCGTAAAGGTGTTTGCCGCGGCGATGATGCCCGAGGCGCGGCCCGTCGAGGTCTCCATGTCGCCGTAGTTCACGCAGCGCGTGATCTTGTTTTGGAAGGTCGACGTGCGCGAGGTGTTCGAAAGTCCTGCGATACAGCCCACCTGCGTCGAAGTGAACCCGTTGGCGTTGGCGGCTCCCGGCACGGCCTTGAGCGTGCCGTAGTTCTTCAGCCCGATGAGCTGTGTGACGGTCTCCTCGCTCGTGCCCGCTCCGTAGACGAAGCCCACGAGACCCATGGTCATCAGTTTGCCCGAAGTTCCGTTGCCCAGGCACTCCATCGGAAGGTAACTGCTGCAGTCTTCGATCGTCGATTCGATGCTGGCCCCGGCGATGACGCCTGTCGAGGTGACGCCGTTGCCCGAAACCGTGAACGACCCCGTGTCGCCTGTTTCGGCGCCCAGTACGAGGTTGCGGACCGTTGCGCCTTTCAGTACGCCGAACAGGCCGTAGGTCTGGTTGTCGCCCGTGAGCGTTGCGGCCATCCTGAAGTTGCGCAGCGCATGGCCCTGTCCGTCGAACGTGCCTTCGAAGACGGCCCCGGAGGGCGTGGATACGGCGGTCGTGGCGGCGAACGTGCCGTTGCCGATCGGCGTCCACGACGCGATGCCCGTCATGTCGATGTCGCCGGTCAGCACGGCGGTCATCAGTTGTGCGCCCGTGCCGGCGTTGACATCGGCGGCGAACTGCACCAGTTCGGCGGCCGTGCCGATTTCGATGCGGTCGCTCGTCGCCTTGGTGAAGAAGACCGGACGCAGCACCGTGTGCTCCAGCATGTCGTAGGCCACCACGATCAGGTGTCCCTCGCGGAAGCCCGCCGGGAAGGTGACTGCAATCTGCTGTTCCTGCTTGTCGAGCGCAGCTTCGAGACCCTCGGCCGCCGCGATGCCGACCAGCGCATCGGTGGCGTGTTCGCCGTGAAGCGTATATTTGACCGTCATCGGAGCTGAAATATCGACCACCGTGGTGTTGATCGCCGTCGAGAGCGTGAGGTTCAGCACCTGTTGGATGGGCAGCGTTACGACTTCCCCGTTGCCGAGCGTCAGCGACAGGTTGCCGTTGGCGTCGCGTTCGATGCTTTTGAACAGGCAGCTTTCGCCGTCGTTGGCTTCGATCGGGCGTCCCGAGGCGTCGTTCAGCCGTTCGCCGTTGACCGTCCAGAAGCCCTGTGCGTCGACCGACACCACGGGGGTGTGGCCGCTCACGGGAACCCGCTCCCCGTCGTTGCCGGACAGCGGCGAGGTCTCGCCGTCGACGGTTACGGTCCAGTAATAGAGGCCGCTCTCCGCGTCGAGTTCGACGCCCAGCAGCGGAACGTTGAGCATTTGGTCGGTCGTGGCCAGCACGACGCTCTTCTCTTCGTTCTTGTTGTCCTTGTAGGTAATGACGTAGTTGCCTTCGGAATCCTGTGCCATCGCAGTGATGACGTTGCCGGAGGTCAGTTCGCTCAGGTCCGCCAGTTGGCTGTTGAGCGAGGCGATGCGGCCCTGGAGCTTCGCGATGCGCTCCTTGAAGCCGTCGATACGGCCGCTGAGCTGCGAATCGTCGTAGTCGCTGCATCCTGCGGCGAAGGCGATCGCCGTCAGGAGCAGGAAATATAGGAATCGTTTCATGGATGTCTTTGTTTAGCGTTAGTAGTTCTGCGACGGATCGAAATATTCGCTGTTGCGGTAACACAGGGCGTTGTCGTTCGTGGCTTCGGGAGCGCCGCTCGGGTTGTCCTTCCAGGTGTCCCATTCGCCGACGCGGCCGCCCTTGGCGCACTGCGTGACGAGTCCCTTGGCGCTGTAACCGCAGGCCCAGCCGGGACCGTGCTGCGGAGCGCCGGCGTCGAGGGTGATGTTGGCCAGGATGATTCCCTTGTTCACGCAGCCTACGATCGTGGCTTGGTTGTGGCCCACGAAACCGCCCGTGCGGCATCCCAGTTGCGAGAAGACATTGCCGTTGTTGGTGCAGTATTCGATGCGGATGTTGTTGTTGGTCACCGTACCGCCCACCAGGCCGCCCATGCGCTTGTTGTTGTAGTAATCCCGGCTGCCGCCATACTGGCCCACGGCGTCGTCCTGCACCGTGCCGTTGTTGGTCGAGTTGCTGACCGCAGTGCCGTTCTCTTCGCTCGTCGGGCCGCCCAGTGTGCCTACCAGACCGCCGCCGCGTCCTGTCGGGGCGCTCACTGCGCCGTTGTTGGTGCAGTAGTCGAGCTTGATGCCTCCGCCGAGCGTGAAGGCGCAGATGCCGCCTACGTTCATGCCCGTACCGCCGTTGGCCGTGTTGGAGATGCGGCCGGTCTTCACGTCGCCGTTGTTGACGACGGCGAGGTCCTTCGTTTCACCGCCGATAGTCGTCGACTTCGCACAGGCGGCGATGCCGGCGAGCATCATCAGCGTCGCATCGGGATTGTCGCCCGTGAGGATCACCGAAACGTTGTTGGTGACGTTCGAGATCGTCGAACCCTCGGCGTAACCTGCCAGCGCACCCACGGCCACGACGTTGGAACTTGCGCCCGTGACGGAGATCTGGTCGCCTGCGGCGCCCAGTTTGAGGTTCTTGACCGTGGCGCCCTTCAGCGCGCCGAACAGGCCGTGCAGGTGGGTCGTTTCGTCTTCGGCGTCGAAGGTCCACTGGATACCCTTGATCGTGAAGCCCTGGCCGTTGAATACACCCGTGAAGGGGTTGACCAGCGTGTTGTAGGAGGGCGTTCCGGTGGCTTTGCCCGATCCGATCGGAGTCCACTCGGTGAGTCCCGTCAGGTCGACATCGTTCAGCAGCACCACTTCGCCCGAGGCGTTCTGCCAGCGGCTCGTGCTGCCGCCTGCGTTGACCGCCTTGGCGAAGGCCACCAGGTCGGCGCCTGTGGAGATACCCGGGTCGGTCGGCACGTCGGGAATGACGGGCGACTGGCGCACGGCGAGCGTGACGGTTACGCCGTAGGGGCGGTTCGAGAAGGTGATCGAACCCTTGCGGTCGGCGCCGCTGTCGTTTTCATAATAGTCGGCAACAAACGAATGCGTCGTCGTAATCATCGGGGCGCGCGTCGTGGGGGTGGGTTTGAGCCACGATTGGCACTCCTCGGCGATTGCAACGTCGTATTCGATGTTGGCCGACACTTTGATATCGAATTCGGTAAATTCGCCTTCGAGGGCGACTTCCGTTCCGGTCCCGAACTGCGGGTCCCACGTCGGGGGCTCGATCTGGGCCGTTCCATAGGTGAAAAAGAGGGGTTTAAGTACGGTGTTGCCCCCGGCCGTAACCAGGATCACCGTGTTGCCCTCTTCGGCGTCTTCGTCCAGCCGGACGGAGATCGTACGGGTGTATTTGTCGATCTCCACCGTTACGTTGTAAGCCGTGAAGTAGTCGATATGGGCGTTCTCGGCTTCGCTGCCCGCTATGGCGTATTTGATGTAGGCCGGCGTTGCCCGGTCGGCGATGGCCGTTACGGGGGCGGCGTCGAAGCTGATGTTCAGCGCTTCGAAAACCGGAATTTCGAACGTGCTGCCGTCGGCGAGCGTGAAACGGACCATGCCGCTCTCCTCGTCGGTCTCGACCGACTGGAACAGCGTGTTGCTCGTGTCGTTGGCCAGTACGGGTTTGCCGTCTTTGCCGACGAAACGCTCGCCGTTGACCGTCCAGAATCCTTCGGCGTCGATGCCCATCGTGGGAGGTACGCCGCCTACGGGCATCATCTCGCCCGACCCATCGAGCAGCCACTGGTACGTTTCGCCGTTGTCGGCGGTCGTGCGCCAGTAGAGTTTCCCGTCGGTGAATTCCCCGGCCCCGACGATCGGGGCGGTCACTACGTCGCCCTGCGTGGCGAGGGTAATGGTCTTGGTCTCGCCGCCGTGGTCGCGGTAGCAAACGACGTAGTTGCCTTTGTCGTCCTGCTTGAGGTAGGAGATGAAGCTGCTGTTGACGAGCGCTGTGAGCGAGCTCATCTGGTCGTTGAGTTCCGCGACGCGCTGTTCGGCCGCCGTGAGTTCTCCCTCGATGGCGTCGATGTTCTTGCGCAGTTGCCCGTCGTCGTATTCGTCGCACCCCCAGAGGAGGACGAAGCCGGCCATAAGCACTATGATGTTCAGGATATTTCTCATTGTTCTCTCTGTTTAAGGGTTACTTTTTGATCCGCACGTGCATGTAGTTCATGCAACTGCGCTCGCCTTTCGAGTCGGAAGGTTTGTTGACCACCTTGCCCTCGCCGTCGGTGTAGAGCCACATGGTCGTCGAACCTCCGCCGTCGAAACGGGTTACGTTCCAGCAGCCGAACTTCTGGGCGATGCGGACCATTTCGTAGAACTTCACGCCCATCGAAACCCAACTCTGGCGGCCGTCGATGACGAAGAAGTAGACTTTCGTTCCGGGCTGGTCGACGCCCACGTAGGTCATCGGATCGTAAACCGACGAGGCGAGGTTTTTATCCACGCCGTTGTCCAGGAGGTGGTACATCGTCGAATTCTGCGCGAGGATGGGGGTCGAAACGCCGTCCACCGCCACGTCGGCGCGGATGCGGAGCGTCGAGCCTACGGAGAGTTTTCCGGCGAAGGCTTCGGCGGCGGCTCCCGTGAGCTGCACGGCCCACTGGTCGAGGGTCGTGAGGTAGGGCGCTTCGGCGAGTTCCGTCGTGCGTCCGTCGGCGATCTGGGTCACGGTGGCTTCGAACCAGCCGTCGTTGACCGTCATGGGGTTGCCCGAGGTGTTCTTCGCCACGACGTAGAGCGCTTTTTTGAGCAGCGTGTTGGTCAGCGAGGGAGTACCGGGGTGCGGCGTCTTCTTGTAGCGCGCCGTATAGAGGTTGGCCTCCTGCGATACGTTGCCCCGGCGCAGGATCGTGTCGTTGATCGAGTGGTATTCGTACTCGACACCGTCGACCTCGATCTTGCCCGTGAAGACCTTCTTGCCGCAGCTTACCGTACGGTCTTTGAAGAAGGTGAAGCAGTTCTGGTGGTTGGTCAGCGACGTGCGCACGGTCTTGTTATTCACGAAATCGGGGCGGCCGTCCTCGATGTGCAGGCCGCGCGGGAATCCGTCGTGCGAATTGAAGAACCCGGTGTTGATGCCGGCGATGATCTCCTGCCCTTCGGCGCGCTTGCGGGTGCAGTTCTCCGAGAGGGTCTCGCGGATGTTCTTGCCGTTGTTGCTGTTGTTGTTGCCGTTGGGGTTGGGCACGAGGTCGTTGGAAATCGAGGTTGCGATCTCCACGGCGTCGTTCGTCAGGTCGAGTTCCAGCACGTGCATCTTGCGCGGCAGGTTGGTGAACTCGTAGTAGGTGTATTTCACGCCAGGATGGAGCTGGATCGTCTGTTTGAGTTCCCAGTCGTAGTAGGCCGGAAGCGACCAGTCCACGGTATTTTCCTCGGTGTTGTAGTTCGACTGCTTGTGGCAGACGGCTGTGGCGTGCATCGCCGCCGGAGCTGTCTTCGGAGCGTCCTTATAGGTGTCGTAGTCGCCGACGAAGCCGTTTCCGATGCACCCTTTGATGAGCGAAGCACTCTGGTTGTAGCCGCAGGCCCAGCCGGGACCGTGGTAGTTCGCGCCGTCGACGGTCACGTTGCCGATGATGGCCCCGGTGTTCTTGCAGTTCTGGATCGTGCCGAGGTTATGGCCCGAGAAACCGCCTGTGCGGCATCCCAGGTGGGTGATTACGTTGCCGAGGTTGTTACAGTTCTCGATGACGCAGCCAGTCGAAGTCGAACCGCCGACCAGGCCGCCCATGCGCTTGATGCCGTATTGGTTTTTCTGTCCGGCGTACTGCCCGGCAGCGTCGTCTTCGATGAGTCCGTTGTTCAGCGAGTTGGCGATGGTTCCCTTCTCGAAGGTTCCCGCCAGGCCGCCCCCGCGTCCCGAAGGCGCGTTCACGCGTCCGTTGTTGGTGCAGTAGCCGATGAGGTTGTTCTCGGCAGACTTGATGTAGGCGCAGATGCCTCCCACCTGCATGCCTGTGCCGCCGTTTCCGGTGTTGGCGATGGGACCCGTGGTGATGTCGCCGTTGTTGGCGCATTTCACTGCGGCGGACGTACCGCCGATGGTCGTCCCGGACATTTGCCCGGCGATGCCTGCAAGCATGACGAGCGTTCCGGCAGGGTCTTCGGCCTCGAACGAGATCGAAACGTTGTTGGTTACGCTTTCGATAACCGATTCGGTGGCGAATGCCGCCACGCCCGCTATGGCCGTCCCGGCCCCGGCGGTTCCTGTTACCGTTATCTTGTCGCCCGTACTGCCTACCGTGAGGTTTTTGACGGTCGCCTTTTCCAGCACGCCGAACAGTCCGTGTGCGGTCGATTTTGCGGCGTCGGCCGTCCAGCTTATGTTTTTGATCGCGAAATTCTTGCCGTTGAATATGCCCGTAAAGGGATTCTCGGCCGTGCCGATCGGCGTCCACTCCGTCGTGCCGGCCATGTCGACATCGTTCAGCAGCACTACGTCGCCGCTTTCGTCGCGGTAACGGTCGTAGCTGCGCGAGGAGTTGACGGCCTCGGCGAATTTGCGGAGGTCTTCGGCGGTCTTGATGCCGTAGTATTCGGGTTTGGCGCTTTTGGCTGCGAGGCGCACGACGCGGATCAGGACGTTCTCCTCCGTGTCGCAGAGCATCACGGTGAAGCTGCCCTCCTCGAACGCATTGCCGAAGGTGACGGCGATGGTTCCGGCAGCGGTGTCGGCCACGGCCGTGAGCTTTTCGGCGCGCATGATCTTCAGGATGGTCTCGCCGGCTTTCTCGCCCGTAAGTTCGTAGCCGATCGTGAGCGGCTGCGAGGTGTCCTCGACCACGTATTCGTCACCGAGGACGGTGTCGCCGACCTTGAAAACGATATTGAAGGCGTCGAAAACCGGGGCCGATACCGTCGTGCCGTCGCCCAGCGTGAAGACTGCGTTGCCGTTAGCATCGCGCGTGACGCCCGTGATGAGCGATGTCTCCTTGCCTTCGGCCTTCAGCGGATTGCCCGCTGCGTCGGTCAGGCGTTTGCCGTTGACGGTCCAGTAGCCCTCCTTGTCGACGGCCACTTCGGGCGTACGTCCGGCGACGGGGATTTTCGCCCCGTCGGTATCTTTCAGAAAGTCGGTCTTGCCGCCGGCGGTGGTCGTCCAGTAGAGTACGCCGCCTTCTTCCTTCGTGCCGAGGATCGGTGCGGTCGTCACGTCGTCCTTCGTCGCGACGGTGACGCTGTGCTCGACGTTGTCCGGGCCCTTGAACCGCACGACGTTGTTGCCTTCGGCGTCCTGCGTGATCGAGGTGACGACCCCGCCGTTGACGACTGCCGAAAGCAGTTGGATCTGCCGGTTTATTTCGTCGGTCTGCTTTTCGAGCTCGGTGAGTTGGTTGTAGATCTCGTCGACGCCTTTCCACAGGGCGGAGTCGTCGAAATTGTCGCTGCATCCGCCCGCGAAGAGGAGGACCGATGCCAGAAGCGTTGTTATCATGGTTCGTTTCATTGCCATTGAGTTTTATCGGGTTGCAAAAAGCATCAGTCGAAATTGGTGCTGTCGGTCCATCCGGGGTTCTGGGTCAGCAGGCCGCCCGTCAGTACGCGCTGGTCGGCCGGAATCGGCCACAGATAGTCGCGTTCCTCGGTCCAGGTGTATTTCAGGGCGCTCCAGGCTACGACGTAACCGCGGTTGTTAGCTGCGTCGGAAAGGACGATGTCCGATCCGATCTTCAGCACCGTCAGTCCGTCGGCCGGTACGCTGGTCTGCTGTGTGGCGTAGAGTTCCAGATCGTTCTTGCCGTCGCCGTCCATGTCGTAAAGGCCCGGGCCGGGGAAGTAGATGCCGTAGTAGGGTGTCGTTTCGTTGACCATCTGCGCACCTTCTTTCCAGCGGAACATGTCCCACATGCGCTGGCCTTCCATGACCATTTCGACGGTGCGTTCCCGGCGGATTTCGAGGATCACGCCCGTGTTGGCGCTTTTGGTGACCTTGGGGTAGCAGGCCAGGAGGAACGGATCGGGATCGGCGTTGGCTGCCGCCATGTCGAGTCCGTCCATTCCGATGCGGTCGCGGATTTTGTCGATCGAGATGGTCAGGTCGTCCTGCGTCAGCGTGCCCAGTTCGGCTTTGGCTTCGGCGTAGTTGAGGTAAACCTCCGCCGTGCGGAACAGCGCCCAGTCGGACGTGCCTTTCGAAGCGCCGCTGTGGGCCGCCGTCGATACGAACTTGATCGGCTCGTAGCCCGTCATCGCCGTCATGTCGTTGGGCGTGGCCGAACTTTCGCCTTTGGCTACATAGCCCGGGCAGAGCACGGTCTGCACCATACGCGGATCGCGCCCTTCGGTCTCTTCGGTGTAGAACATCGTTTCATATCCCTGTTTTTCGGTGAAGCGCGAGCCGTCGGCCATCAGGTAATGGTTCATGAAGCGGCGGGTGAAGCCCTGCGCGCCGTTGCGGATGTTGAACTGCAGGCTATGCGCGAGGTTCAGCCCTTCGAAGTTGTAGAGGCGAGCCAGGATGACCTCGGACGACTTGGCGTTGTCGCTGCAGAAAAGGTCGCGATAAGGTTCCGTGCCCTCTTTGTAGATCGAATAACCGCTCTCGGCGATGAAGGTCGCTGCGGCGTCGGCCGCCTGTTCGAGGTATTTCTCGGCGTCGGGCAGGTTGCGGTATTTGCGCCATGTGCCTTCGTAAAGCGCCGCCCGGGACTTGAGGGCCAGCGCCGACCAGCGGGTCACGCGTGCCACCTCCTTGTCTCGCGGCAGCATGGCGATGGCGTTGTCGAGGTCCGACATCACATGGTCCATGATGATTCCGCGGTCCTCGCGGGGCTTTTTCAGCAGGTCCTCCTCCTCGGAGCCGATCACTTTGTCGTACCAGGGTACGTCGCCGTAACGCCGCACTTTCTCGTAGTAGAAGTAGGCGCGGAAGAAGTAGGCCACACCGTCGTATTTCGTGCGGGCCGCCTCGTCGGTGCAGTTGTGCGAGTTTTGCAGGTAATAGTTGACCTTGCGCAGGGCGGTCCAGGTCCAGCCGGACTCGTCGGAGGCCATGCGGGTTCCCGAAATCACGTCGCCCATGCTCTTGTCCACCATGTCGTCGGCATTGAGTCCGGCGGCGCTGTCGGGCGAGTCGAGCATCGTGTAGAACTGGTTGGTCCACAGGCGTAGGTCTACTTCGGACTTGAAGAAGGTCTGCGGGGTGACCGTATCTTCGGGGATGAGGGTCAAATCGCAGCCGGCGCATGCCGCTCCCAGCAGCATCGTCGCTAGTATTTTGTACAGTGTTTTCATCTGTCGTTCTCTTTATGCGTTAGAAGTTGATGTCTACGCCTACCGAGAGGGTCCTGGGGTAGGCATAGCCCGTTCCCGAATCCTTTTGGTTGGTGCTCGACGATCCTGCCAGTTCGGGGTCGATGGTCTTGTTGTATCGTTTCAGCGGCGACCAGTAGCAGAGGTTCTCGCCCGAGAAGTAGACACGGGCGCGGTCGATGCCGATTTTGCGCGTGAGTTTCTGCGGCACGGTGTAACCGATCGTGAGGTTTTTCAGGCGCAGGTAGGCGAGATTCTGGATGTAGCGGTCGTTTTTCTCACCCAGCGAACCGCCCGAATAGGCGTTGTAACCACGCGGACGGGGGAAGTAGGCGTTGCGGTTGTCTTCCGACCAGCAGTTCGAATAGAAATCCTTGTGGATGAACGAGGTGGGCGGGAAGGCGTAGGGGCCCCAGAAGTCGTAGGATGCCTGTCCGGCTGCCGGATACCAGTCGCGGCGTCCGATGCCCTGGAAGAAGGCCGACACGTCGAAGCCCATCCAGTTGAAGCCCAGGCGGAACGAGTAGCTGTAACGCGGCAGCGAGTTGCCGATGATGCGCTTGTCGCCCGGATCGTCCACCGTGCCCGAACCTTCGGAGATGACGTTGTCGCCGTCGAGGTCGGCAAAGCGCACGTCGCCGGCGCGCAGGCGGTTGCCGGCCGGACCCTTACACTGGTAGACGCGGTTGTTGACCGCCTTGTCGTCGATCGTGGCCTGGTACTCGGCCGCTTCGCGGTCGGTCTTGAACAGTCCGTCGACATGGTAACCCCAGATTTCACCCAGCGCCTTGCCCACGTAGTGGTCCGAGATCAGCCGGTCGGGGTTGTTGTATTTGGTGATTTTGGTGATGTAGTCGCCGATCGAAGCCGAAACGTTGTACGAGAAGGCGCTTCCCGCCAACTGGAATTCGTCCTGCCAGCCGAGGGTGATCTCCCAGCCTTTGGTGCGCAGGTTGGCGCAGTTGGCTTTCGGGGTTTTGGCGCCGAAAACGTCGGGCAGGGTGAGCGAAGTGGTAAGCATGTCCTTCGTGTCGCGGATGTAGTAATCGCCCGTGAGGTTGAGGCGGCCGTTCAGCAGGCCCACGTCGAGACCCACGTCATAGGTGGTCACGGTCTCCCACGTCAGTCCCGACGACAAGGGGTCGGAGACGTTGGCGTAATAGCCTTTCTCCAATCCGTCGAAGGTGTAGGACATCTGGTTGTCGGTGCTGATCTGTTCGATGTAGGCGTAGTTGGCTACCTGCTGGTTGCCCAGGCTGCCCACCGAGAGACGCAGCTTGAGGTTGTTCATCACGTCGCGCACCGGTTCGAAGAACGACTCCTCGCTGATACGCCACGCAGCCGACGCCGAGGGGAAGAAGCCCCAGCGGTGGTCCGGCTCGAAGCGCGACGAGCCGTCGCCGCGGGCGCTCGCCTCGAAGATGTATTTGCCGTCGTAGTCGTAGTTCACGCGGCCGAAGAAACCCAGCGTGCGATAGGCCGAGATCGACTGCGAGAGGGTAATGGGACCCGTTGCCACGGTGAACGAGTCGATGTTGTCGCTCGACAGGCCGGTTTGCTTCACGTCGAGCGACGTGGAGCGGTAGTCCTCGTACTGGCCGCCGGCGGTAGCTTTGAAATGATGGCCGCCCCACGTATTTTCGTACGTGCCGTAGATGTTGACATTATGGCCTTTGTACCCGTAGTGCACCTCGCGGTAGGAGTTCTCGACCGAACCCGAAGTGAAGGTCTCCATAACACCCTGCTGGCGCGAATATTCGAACGTGTTGTTGCGGTATTTGTAGAGCCGGTCGCGCTGGCGGTAGTCGTAGGCCGCCGTGACGACGAGCTTTTTGAGGATCGTGATGTCGAACTGGTTCGAGAGCGTCAGGTAGCGGTTCTCCTTCGAGTTCTTCGAACGGTCGGCGCTCATCTGTCCGCCGCGGCCTGCGCCGATCGGGGAGTTCTTGCCCAACTGGTTGACATACTGTACGATCGTTCCGTCGGGATTGAACGGGACGAACGCAGCGCAGATGTTCGACTGCAGGGCGTTGATCGTGCCCTCGTAATCCGAGTGGCCGCCGTATTTGTACCCGGAGGTGTCGAAGCTGATGTTGTTCGAGTATTTCAGCCACGGGGTCATCTGGGCCGATACCTTCGTGCGGAAGGCGTAGTCGGTGTACTTGTCCTTGTTGATGTTGAACATGCCGTACTGCTGGTAGATACGGCCGCTGGCGTAATAGGTCACCTTGTCCGTGCCGCCCGAGAGCGAGAGGTTGTGCTCCTGCTGCGTGCGCACGCGGTTATAGAAATAGCCGTACCAGTCGAAATTGCCGTAATAGTAGTACTTGCCGTCGTCGCCCACTTCGACCCATGGACGGTCCGGGTGCTCCGTACGGTCGTTGCGGCGGTCGTAGAGTTTCTGCAGTCCGCCGTTCTCCTCGGTGTAGCGGAAAATGTTCATCGTGCCGTCCGACGAGTCGTTCATAAACTGGTTGACGATGCGTACGTGGTCGTAGCCGGTGGTGATGAAGTCGGTCGAGGTGGTGTTTTTGGCCCATCCGAAGCGTCCGTTGTAGGAGACGCGCGCACGTTCGCCTTTCTTACCCGCCTTGGTGGTGATGAGTACTACGCCGGCCGAAGCCTTGGCGCCGTAGATGGCGCACGACGAGGCGTCCTTGAGGACCGATACCGATTCGATGTCGTTGGGATTGATCTGGCTGAGGCTCACCTCCACACCGTCGGCCAGCACGAGCGGCGACCCGGTGTTGAGCGACACCGAACCGCGGATGTTGATGCTGTAAGCCGATTCGGGCGAACCCGTGCCGAAGGTGATGTTGACCGAGGGGTCGGCGCCCTGCAGGGCGTTGGCGGCCGAAACCACCGGGCGGGCGTTGAGGTCTTTGCCGCTGATGGTAGCTACGGCGCCCGAGAGGTTGGCCCTGCGCTGCGTACCGTAGCCCACGACCACCACTTCGTCCATCAGGTTGTCCGACTCTTTCAGGACGATTTCGAGCGGGGCGTTTCCACCTCCCGCCTTGATCTCTATGGTCTGGGAGATATAACCCAGGTAGGAGACGTTGATTTTGGCCGGGAATTTTACATCCTTCAGTTCAAAATCGCCGTCTATACCCGTCAGCGTGCCTTTCGAAGTCCCTTCGACAGCGACTGTCGCGGCGATGATCGGCTGTCCTTTGACATCGGTCACCCGTCCGTGCAGGGTGTTTGCGGCCGCAGCCGTTTTAGCGGGAGCCGCGGGTTGTTTCTTGGTGACGGAGATGCGGCGTCCGTCGATGGTGCAGGTTACGTTCTGCCCGGCGAATACCTGGTCGAGGACTTCGCGGATGGTTGCGTTTTTGGCCGAAACGGAGATGCGTTTGCCGAGGTCCACTTCGTCCGAACTGATGATGATGGAGTAGTTTTCCGTACGGTTCAGCGTGGCTACGGCCTCCTGAACGGTCACGTTCTTCAACTCGAGGTTGATTCCCTTTTCCTGCGCAAGGGCTGCCGCAGGGCTGAGTAACATACAGAGAATAACCAGGTAGAGGAGTCTCGCAAAGCGAGTTCCCCGACGATTGTAGTCGTTTCCCATGATAGGTTTATTTAAGGTTCTAGTTTAGGTGCGGGCATGCCGGGGTCGGTGGCATCCGGGCGGGTCACAGAAAAGAAACAGAAAAGGAAGCTGATGAAGGGAATTGTCGTTAATTATTCATAGGCGTTTCGGTTTTTGCGTTCGGTTGGTTTTGGGAAGAATTCAGCGGGATCAGTTTGACGAGAGGTAGATGACTCCGTCGCGACGCAGGACTTGCATCTTATGATTGGAATTGATAGCGGATAGTATCTGGTCCAGATTTTCGTTGTTGGTGAAATAGGCGAAATAGCGCGCCTGGGCAAGTGTTTCATCGAGAATGACGATCTGCGTGCCGAACAGGCGTTCGAGGTCGGCCGCAATGTCGCGCATGCGCAGGTTGAAGAAGTGGATGGCCCTGTTTTCGGCGAAGGACTTGAAGTAGCCGGGGCGGAACGATGTAAGGTCGATGTCGCCCGAGGTGCGGTCGTACTGCACCATGTCGCCCGGTTTCATCACCAACTGCTGCTTGCGCGCTTTGGTGTTGATGTCGAACTGGACGGACCCTTCTACCAGCAACACCTCGACGCAATCGGTGTTCGCATAGGATTTGAAGTTGAATTTGGTCCCCAGGACGCGGATGCCGACTTCGCCCGATTGGATGATGAAGGGCTTGCGGGGATTTTTCGCCACGTCGGCGAATATTTCGCCTTCGACGAAGATGCGGCGCTCTTTGCCTGTAAATGCCGACGGGTAGGTGATGCGGCTGCCGGAGTTCAGGTGCAGGAGCGTACCGTCGGGAAGCGCCAGTTCGGCGGTTTCGCCGCAGGGAACCTGCTGTTCGAGCCATTCGACTCCGGGCTGGCGGTCGGTGTAGAGCAGCCAAACGGCGCACAGCAGCGGAATGACGAGCACCGCGGCGATACGCTGGCTCCATGTAACGATGCGTGCGCGGTGCGATGCTGCGGGCTTCTGCCCTCCGGCGATCCCCAGCCGGTGGGCGACGCGTCCGAAAGCCGCACGGGCTGCCGTATCGTCATCGACGTGCAGGCTGTCGAAAAGTTCGGCCAACTGTGTCTCCGGGTCCGGGTTTTCGCCGTGCTCTGCGAGCCACATCTGCACTTCGAGCTGCTCCTGTGCGGAGAGTTCGTTGTCGAAATATTCGTTTAACTTGGTCATAGGTCCTTTTCTCTGTTCGCCGCCGGATGCGGAGCCTTCCTCCGGTCATCCTGCTGTATAAAGAACAACGAAGCGGCCCCTGTTACGTAACCGGAACTACAAAAAAAGTGAAAAAAATCGGAAAAATCAACAGAGCGTGCTGTGGAGGTCCTTTAATGCCAGTTCGATGTGCTTGTCGACGGTGCGTACCGAGAGTCCCAGGCGCTCGGCGATTTCGCGGTTGGAGAGGTGCTCGTAACGGCTCATGCGGAAAATCAGTTGCCGCTGGGGCGGCATTTTCGAGATGCCCTGCATCAGCAGCGCATTCAGTTCCGTGTAGTTGTACTGCTCCTCTGCGGAACCGGCGCGGTCCGCGATGTCGCGGTCGCTCAGTTGGGGCAGCAGCGAGAGCATGGTGGTCCGCTTGGCTTTGAAGATGTTGTAGATTTCGTGTTTGGCCAGTACGAACAGGTAGTTCTTCACCGACTGGGTGCTGTCGAGTTTCTCGCGGTGAATCCAGAGTTTCATGAAGATGTTCTGGGCGATGTCTTCCGACATGTGGTCGTCCTTGAGCATTCCGCGGATGAAGTGCAGCAGCGTGGGGTAGTAGCGCACGAAGAGTTGTTCGTAAGCGTTCACGTCGCCCCGGATGATCGCCGAGATCAACTCGCTGTCGTTTTGCTGCCTGCCGAAAATGAACTTCATGGTACGCTGTTTGTGTCGTTTGCGGTACTGTTTTAGCCGTCGATGGCCGTGATCAAAGATATGAAAGATTTTTTCAAAGATGGAACACAATCGGGTTACAAAATGATAAAAAAAATTGACCGACAGTTCAAAAACTGTCGGTCAATGTAGCTTAAAGCGTTGTCTGTTAATTGCTTGATAGCTGTTCCCTACAAGTCCGAATTCCACTCGCCGTCGGCGTCGGCGTAGATCACCGGCCGCGACTTTTCGACCGATTTGAGCCATTCGTAGGCTTTGTACATGTTGTAGCCGTTGCCCGAAGGACCGCCCAGTTCATAGGCGATGACGCAGGTAAAATTACGCGAACGGTAGTACATCGCCTTCACGCGTTCGAGGTAGTCGCCGACGAGTTTCGGGTCGTTCGAGGGTGTGCCTCCGACCGTGCGGTCGCCGCTCCGCTGCGGGGCGTTGATATTGGCCCGGTCGATGACGTAAAGTCCCAGTTCGTCGCACAGTTCGTAGAACCATGCCGGCTGGGGATAATCCGGGCAAATGGTGTTTTTGCCGCCGGCTTTCAGCGCTTTGAGTTCTGCGAGCGTCGTCTTGCGGTCGGAGGCGGCGTTGTATTCGGCCTTGACCAGTTTAAGTTCCTTGCCCAGCCGCATGATGCGTCCGTCGATGAGTTCGGTCTTGCCGAAGCCGATCTTCATCGGCATGTACTCCTTGTAAACCCCGTTGCGGCGCGTGAAAAGCATCACTTTGTAGAGCGGCGGCGTTTTACTCCCGGCCTCCCATTTGTTTTCGTAGGTGTGGTAAATAAAGGGACTGAAACGCACCGTGTCGGTCGAACGGCCCGGGATCGTGATCTCGGTCATGTTGAATTCGAGCAGTTTGCCCTGCGGCGAGTAGATGTCGTAGCCGACGGTGACGGGTTCCTCGTAGTTGTACGAGTTGCGGGCCACGATCGCCAGGTCCAGGATGCCGAACTTACGGGTCGAGTCAGGGACGAGTGCGATTTCGAAGTCGCCGATCGAACGTTTGTTCTGGTAGTATAGGTAGCTGTTTTCGAAGGGTTTGCGTTTGGCGGGAATGGCGTTGAGCTGCTCGGCTGCGGCGTTGCGCAGGATCAGTTTCAGCGAGTTTTTGCCCTGGCGGATGTAGGGCGTAAGTTCGAATTCAGCGGGTGTCGCAGAGTCCTCGACCTCGGCCACGACCTGGTCGTTGACCAACAGCGTATAGGCCGAACGGGTGTTTTCGAGGTGCAGGTAAACGTCGCCGTCGGTCCAGACGTAGGGGATTTCGATCTCCTGTCCCACGATCGACACGGCGTCTGCTGCCGCTGCTATTTCGGGATTAAAGGCCATCCAGTAGCCTCCGGCCTCGCGGTTGCGGGCTTCGGCGTCGTGGCGTGCATCGTAAGGGACGACTTCCGTGCGGTAGACGCGGCCCCCTGCGGCTGCCATCGGGACCGGGTTCCTCTCCTCCATCTGCGCTGCCGCAGAGAGTGTGCAGGCTGCCAGTGCAGCCGTCAATATCGTTCGTTTCATCGTTTACAGGGGTGTATGACTCGGACAAAGGTACTTTTTTTTTGACAAATCACAAATAATCGCTAACTTTGTCAATTCAGGAAAAACCACTGAAAATACAGATATAATCAAGATATGAAAACGCAGAGAATCGTAGAAATTCTGAAGTCGGGCGCTGTCGATACCGATGTCGTCGTCAAAGGTTGGGTGCGCACCAAGCGCGGTAACAAGAACGTGGCGTTCATCGCCCTGAACGACGGGTCGTGCGTAGGTAATATACAGGTAGTGGTCGATCTGGCGAAGATCGCCGAGGAGCAGCTCAAGCCGGTGACTACGGGCGCATGTCTGCGTGTCGACGGTCGTCTGGTCGCATCTCCGGGTTCGGGCCAGGGCGTCGAAGTCCAGGCCGAAAAGATCGAGGTTTACGGCACGGCCGATCCCGATACCTATCCTTTGCAAAAGAAGGGCCACTCGCTGGAGTTCCTGCGCGATATCGCTTACCTGCGTCCGCGCACCAACACCTTCGGGGCGGTGCTCCGCATCCGTCATGCCATGGCCTACGCCATTCATGAATATTTCAACAAAAACGGTTTTTATTACTTCCATACCCCGATCATTACCGCTTCGGACTGCGAAGGCGCCGGTGCGATGTTCCAGGTGACCACGCTCGACCTGAACAACCTTCCCCGGACCGAGGAGGGCAAGATCGACTATGCACAGGACTTCTTCGGCAAGTCGTGCAACCTGACCGTGTCGGGCCAGCTCGAAGGCGAGTTGGGGGCGCTGTCGCTGGGCCGCATCTACACTTTCGGCCCCACGTTCCGTGCCGAAAACTCGAATACCCCGCGTCATGCGTCGGAATTCTGGATGATCGAGCCCGAAGCGGCCTTCTACGAGTTGGAGGACAACATGGAACTGGCCGAGGATTTCCTCAAATACCTCATTCAGTATGCACTGGACAACTGCCGGGAGGACCTCGAATTTATGAACAAGATGTGGGACCAGGGACTGCTGGAACGTTTGAACTTCGTGCTGCACAACGATTTCAAGCGCCTCGACTATACCGAGGGTATCGAAATCCTGAAGGCTTCGGGCCGCAAGTTCGAATTTCCCTGCGACTGGGGCTGCGACTTGCAGTCCGAGCACGAGCGTTACCTCGTCGAGGAGCACTTCAAGCGTCCGGTTATCCTGATCAACTACCCGAAGGATATCAAAGCGTTCTACATGAAGCAGAACGACGACGGCAAGACGGTACGCGCTATGGACGTATTGTTCCCCGGAATCGGCGAAATTATCGGCGGTTCGGAGCGTGAGGCCGACTATGGCAAACTTCATGCAAGAGTTACCGAATTAGGCATGAGCGAGAAGGAGCTCTGGTGGTATCTCGATACCCGCCGCTGGGGTTCCGCTCCCCACTCGGGCTTCGGCCTGGGCTTCGACCGGCTGTTGCTTTTCGTGACGGGCATGACCAATATCCGTGACGTGCAGCCGTTCCCGCGTACGCCGCAGCACGCTGATTTTTAAGAAGAAACCAAACCCGAATGATGAAGAGACCAAATTAGAATGCTGTAATTCTTAATTTGGACCCAATATGGCTATTAATCAGAAACAGGTACTTTCGCTTCAGCAGAAGCTCTCTCCGCAGCAAATCCAGATGATCAAGCTGTTGGAACTGCCCACCGTGCAGCTCGAACAGCGTATCAAACAGGAAATCGAAGACAATATCGTGCTGGAAGAAGAGGAGCGTTCGACGGAAGACGAGGAGCAGCAGCCCCAGCAGATTTCCGTCGACGAATACCTCCGTGAAGACGACACGCCGTCGTACAAGAGTCGCATCAACAATTTTTCGAAGGACGACAAGCAGCGCCCGGTCTACCTGACCGAAGGGCGTTCGATGCAGGAATATCTCGTCGAACAACTGGGCTACCGCAACCTTCCGGAGCGCGACATGCGGCTGGCGGTCTACCTGATCGGCAGCATCGACGAGGACGGTTACCTGCGCCGCGACCTGGAGTCCGTGGCCGACGACATCGCCTTCACGATGGGCCTCGAAACGACGGCCGAAGAGTTGGAGCACCTGCTCGGAATCATCCACGAACTCGAACCGGCGGGCATCGGGGCCCGTGATCTGCGCGAATGCCTGCTGTTGCAAATGGCCCAGATGCCGATCAACACCCGTTCGCGGCGGCTGGCCAAAAAGATTCTCACCAACTACTTCGACGAATTCGTCAAGAAGCACTACGAGAAGTTGATGGCGCGGCTGCAAATTTCCGAGGACGATTTCCGCGATGCGATCGCCGAGATCAAGCACCTGTCGCCCAAGCCCGGGAACCTCTACACCGGGGGCGGCATGGATACCACGCCTTATATCATTCCCGATTTTATCCTCGACTATCAGGACGGGCGGTTCAGCCTCTCGCTGAATTCCTACAACGTTCCCGAGGTGCGCGTCAACCGCCGCTATATGGAGATGATCCGCGAGATGGTGGGGGCCGACGGACTGGTCAAGGAGAAGGACAAGGAGGCTATCCAGTTCGTGAAGAACAAGATCGACTCCGCGAAGTGGTTTATTTCGGCCATCAAGCAGCGGCACGATACGCTGATGCGCACGATGCAGACCATCTTGGACTACCAGCAGGAGTATTTCAAGGACGGCGACAAGTCGAAACTGCGCCCGATGATCCTCAAGGACATCGCCGATCGCACGGGGCTCGACGTGTCGACCATTTCGCGTGTGGTGAACAGCAAGTATGTGCAGACGCAGTTCGGGATCATCCTCCTCAAATCGCTCTTCTCGGAGGCCATGCAGACCGATTCGGGCGAGGAGGTATCGAGCTACGAGATCAAGAACATCCTCCAGCAGTGCATCGACGAGGAGGACAAACGCCGCCCGCTGACCGACGAGACGCTGATGGATATCCTCAATTCGAAGGGTTACCGCATCGCGCGGCGTACCGTAGCCAAATACCGCGAGATGCTTGGAATACCCGTAGCACGCTTGCGGAAGCAGATATAAAAGTGGGCGGTCGGATCGCTGTCCGCCGTTGTTGCCGCCGCCTTTGGCGTCGTTTGCAAATCGGACCTACTCCCAAAAAACGCCTCAGGCGGGGCTTTGTCGCGACGCACCCGGAATTTCGCCGTGAAGATCGCGCCGGATTATGTAAATAAATGGAACGCATGAATTACACGAAACTTTCGACCGGCATATCCTGGGTCCTGCACCCGTTTCTGCTGCCTGTCTACCTGATGGCGGTGCTGCTGACGATGACCACTTTCGCGCACTATCCTCCCAATGTGAAGTTCTACCTGCTGTGGGTGGTGGCGCTCTATGCGATTGTTATTCCGATCCTGTCGCTCGGCGTGCTGCGCTCGCTGGGCCGCATCTCCGATTACCGGGTCGACGACCGGAGGGAGCGGTTCCTGCCGCTGCTCGTCGGGGCTGTCTGCTATGTGCTGTGCGCCATTACCATTGCAAAAATCCCTTCGGCGATTTTCCTGCGTAAATTTATGATTGCCGCAGCCTGCTGCGAAGTGCTGTGCCTCGTGGTGTCGTTCTACTGGAAAATCAGCCTCCACCTTACGGGTATGGGGGCCGTCGTGGCGCTGCTCGTGGTGATGAACGTCGTCGGCGTGGGCAACATGCTTGTTCCCCTCATGGTCACGATCCTCTGCGCGGGGGCGCTCGCATCGGCGCGCCTCTACCTCGGATGCCATAACGGCCGGCAGGTGCTGGCCGGGTTCTGCGGCGGTTTTGCCGTAGCCCTCCTTGCGGTACTTTTTCTGTAAGGTTCCGTATATAAACAAAAAACCGGTCGGGGTATCCCGACCGGTTTTTTTGTGTTGTTGCCGTGATCTAAACGCAGCCCTGGGCGAGCATGGCGTTGGCAACCTTCATGAAACCGCCGATGTTGGCGCCCACGACGTAGTTGATGTAACCGTCGGCCTGGGTTCCGTACTGGACACAGACTGAGTGGATATTCTGCATGATGGATTTCAACTTGGCGTCGACCTCCTCGGGCGACCAGGTGAGGCGCATCGAGTTCTGGGTCATTTCGAGTCCCGAGGTGGCCACACCGCCGGCATTAGCTGCCTTGCCCGGGGCATAGAGCAGTTTGTTCTGCTGGAAGATGCGGATGGCGTCGGGCGTCGAGGGCATGTTGGCGCCTTCGGCTACGCACATGCAGCCGTTGGAAACCAATGCCTGCGCTTCGTCGCCGTTCAGTTCGTTCTGCGTGGCGCACGGCATGGCGATGTCGCACTTTACGCTCCACGGACGTTCGCCGGGGTAGTAGGTTGCCGACGGATACTTGTCGGCGTACTCCTTGATACGGCCGCGGAAGATATTTTTCAGTTCCATGACGTATTCCAGTTTCTCGGGGCTGATGCCTTCGGGATCGTGGATGTAACCCGACGAGTCGGAGAGCGTCACGACCTTGGCGCCCAGTTCCGTAGCCTTCTGGCAGGCATACTGGGCGACGTTGCCCGAGCCGGAGATGCAGACCGTCTTGCCCTTGAACGAGTCGTTGCGCGTGGCGAGCATTTCCTGGGCGAAATAGCAGGTTCCGTAGCCCGTGGCTTCGGGGCGCAGCGGGCTGCCGCCCCAGTCGCGGCCCTTGCCGGTGAGCGTGCCGGTGAATTCGTCGCGCAGGCGCTTGTACTGGCCGAACATGAAGCCGATTTCACGGCCGCCGACGCCGATGTCGCCTGCCGGAACGTCGGTGTCCTGGCCGATGTGGCGTTGCAGTTCGGTCATGAACGACTGGCAGAATTTCATCACTTCGTTGTCTGACTTCCCCTTCGGGTTGAAATCAGAACCGCCTTTGCCGCCGCCCATCGGGAGCGTCGTGAGGCTGTTCTTGAAGGTCTGCTCGAAAGCCAGGAATTTGAGGATTGAGAGGTTCACCGAGGGGTGGAAACGGATACCTCCCTTGTAGGGACCGATGGCGCTGTTCATCTGGATGCGGTAACCGCGGTTGATTTCGATTTCGCCTTTGTCGTTGAGCCAGGGTACGCGGAATATGATCACGCGCTCGGGTTCGGCAATGCGTTCCAGCACCTTCATTTTCTGCAGGATGGGGCTGGTTACGATGTGGGGCGCCAGCGATTCGGCCACCTCGCGGACGGCCTGGTGAAATTCCGGCTCTCCGGGATTACGTGTAATCAACCGGGCCATGAAATCTTCGACGTACTGTTGGGCTTGTTCGTTCATAAGCGATTCGATTTTGAGGGGTTTGTGTTATTTCTCGCCCCTAAAAATAGAACATTTATCGGAGTTTTGCAACTTCTTTAAGAAATTCGTAAAATATTTTATTTACGAAGATTCTCCATTTGCTTACTGTCTGCGAAAGAGTTGGGTTATAGGGATAAAAATCCGTAATGAAAAATGACGGATTTGCAGTAAATCCGTCATTGAAATTTTTTTTATTTTTTTTTCTGTTTTTTTCGCCGGAAAGTCCGTGTTATTTTGAAAAGGCAAAACCGACGTAGACGTTCTTGTATTTCGACAGCAATGCGGTAGCCG
This sequence comes from Alistipes montrealensis, assembly GCF_018362775.1. Taxonomy (GTDB): domain Bacteria; phylum Bacteroidota; class Bacteroidia; order Bacteroidales; family Rikenellaceae; genus Alistipes; species Alistipes montrealensis. Next base: position 797,499 of record NZ_JAGYXY010000001.1, on the reverse strand, counting down.
TTGAAAAGTAAGAAACCTTGCTGCCGAGTGCCGTTACGACTTCGACGAGTTTGGTGACCGGGAAGACCAGTACCAGCTCCGTGCCGCTGATGTAGGCGTGGCCGGGAACCGATCCCAAGTTGAATTTTCCCTTGGCGAAGTGGAGCGTTACGACGTGCGTCGGAGCGTCGTATTCGTAGGTCCCCGAGAGTGTGTGGGTCCCGAGCGTTGCGGTAAAGGTGTCGTCGTCCTTCGAGAAGGTGAACGTACCGGCGCCGGGCCGGATTCCCGCCTTCGCGTAGGCTTTTTCGAGTTGTTTGACGACGGCGGTTTCGAGGGCCGCACCGCCGACTTCCGAGGCGATGTCGCCTCCTTCGAACTTGACGCCCGGACCCGTATAGTTCCATGTTCCGGCAAGGGCATATTGCGTCAGTTTGCCGTCGGTGGCTTTGTCAGCGGCCGCTGTGGCGGCTTTTTTCAGGGCGTCTTTCCAATCCTGAGCTGCGGTCGGTCCGCCGAGCAGGAGCAGGGAGAGCAGGGGTAATAGCAGTTTTTTCATCATCTATAGGGCGTTCCGTTATAGTTCGTCGAGTTCGCGCAGCCACGCCGCCGCCGAGGCGTCGGAGGGCATGCGCCAGTCGCCGCGGGGCGAAAGGGCTACCGAACCCACCTTCGGGCCGTCGGGCATGGCCGAACGTTTGAATTGCTGGGTGAAGAAGCGGCGGAAGAAGACGGTGAGCCACCGGAGGATCGTAGCGCGGTCGTAGCTCCCGTCGAAGGCCTGTTCGGCCAGCAGCAGGATTTTCGCCGGGCCGTATCCCGCGCGCAGGAAATTGTAGAGGAAGAAATCGTGAAGTTCGTAGGGACCCACGAGGTCCTCGGTTTTCTGCGCGATTTTCCCTTCGGCGTCGGCCGGGAGCAACTCGGGGCTGACGGGGGTGTCGATGATGTCGAGCAGCGCGGCGCGCGTGGCGGCGTCTTTCTCCGTGTGGGCGGCCCATTTCACCAGATGGCGCACCAGGGTCTTGGGAACCGAGGCGTTGACGCCGTACATCGACATCTGGTCGCCGTTGTAGGTGGCCCAGCCCAGCGCCAGTTCCGAGAGGTCGCCCGTGCCGACCACGAGTCCGCATTCCATGTTGGCTACGTCCATCAGGATTTGCGTGCGTTCGCGCGCCTGGGCGTTTTCGTAGGCTGCCGAGCGGTCCGCAGGGTCGAGGCCGATATCCCTGAAGTGCTGGAGGCAGGCGTCGCGGATGGGGATTTCGCGGATGGTGACGCCCAGCCCGCGCATCAGGCAGAGCGCATTGTTATAGGTGCGGTCGGTGGTTCCGAATCCGGGCATTGTGATTCCGATGATGCCCGAGCGGTCGAGCCGCAGTTTGTCGAAAGTCCGGACCGTGACGAGCAGTGCGAGGGTCGAATCGAGTCCGCCCGAAATGCCGACGACGGCTTTTTCGGCACGGGTGTGGGTCAGCCGCTGGGCCAGTCCGTGCGACTGGATCTGGAAGATTTCCTCGCAGCGTTCGCTCCGGTCCGTCTCGTCCTTGGGAACGAAGGGCATCGGGTCGATGTCGCGGTCGAGCACCACGCCGCGGAGTCCTTCGGGAATCTCCATTTCGATGACGGTGTTCTCCGTAGCTCCTTCGTTCGCGCGGAACGAGGTGTTGCGGCGGCGTTCGAATTCCAGCCGCTCGATGTCCACGTCGGCGACGACGAGTTGTTCGTCGGGCGAGAAGCGTGCGGACTCGCGCAGCACTGCGCCGTTTTCGGCGATGATGCCGTTGCCGGCGAACACGAGGTCGGTGGAGGATTCGCCGAAGCCAGCCGAGCAGTAGACGTAGGCCGCGATTGCGCGGGCCGACTGCTGGGCCACGAGTTGCCGCAGGTAGGCGTGCTTGCCGACCGCTTCGGGCGAGGCCGAGAGGTTGAAGATTACTTTTGCGCCGTTGAGCGCTAGTTGCGACGACGGAGGCATGGCAGTCCAGAGGTCCTCGCAGATTTCGATGCCGAATTCCGTGCCGTTGATTTCGAACGTGAGGTCGGCGCCGAAGTCGGCCTCGTGGCCTGCGACGACGATGTGTTCTTCGGAAATTCCGGCGCCCGATGCGAACCAGCGGTTTTCGTAGAATTCCCCGTAGTCGGGGATATGGGTCTTGGGGACTACCCCCAGCACACGCCCCTGCGTAAAGACCACGGCGCAGTTGTAGAGTGTCGAGCCGTGGCGCAAGGGGACGCCTGCGATCAGCGTGAGGGGCAGTTTACGCGTGGCGCGCACGAGGCGTTCCAGCGCCGTGTCGGCTGCGTCGAGCAGCGTCGGCTGTAACAGGAGGTCGCCGCAGGTGTAGGCCGTGACGCTCAGTTCGGGGAATGCTACGATCTCGACGCCCCGCCGGGCGGCCTCCTCGGCCATCGCGACCATCCGCTCGGTGTTGTAGTCGCAGTCGGCGACCCGTACGTGCGGAATAGCCGCCGCTACCTTCAGAAAACCGAAATTGTCCATAGGTTATCTTTTTATTCGCACCACAGCTGCGCCAGGTTCAGGATCACCTGCTGGGCCTTGTGCATCGTCGTGAGCGAGCAGTATTCGAATTTGCCGTGGAAGTTCATGCCGCCGGTGAAAAGATTGGGGCAGGGCAGTCCCATGAACGAGAGACGTGCGCCGTCGGTTCCGCCGCGGATGGGCCTTACGAGCGGTTTCACGCCGGCCGTCTCCATCGCTTTCAGGGCTTTGTCGATCACCTGCGGGTGCGGCTCGACCATCTTGCGCATGTTGAAATACTGGTCCTTGAGCGTGAGTTTCAGCACGTCGTCGCCGTATTTCTTTTTCAGCAGGTCGACGCACGCCCACATGAAGACCTTCTTCTGCTCGAACTTGTCGGCGTCGTGGTCGCGGATGATGTAGCTTACCGAGGCATTTTCGACCGTGCCGTTGAGCCCGACGCAGTGGTAGAATCCTTCGTATCCTTCGGTGAACTGCGGGCGTTCCGAGGCGGGCAGCAAACTTTGCAACTCGCATGCCACGTCGATGGCGTTGATCATCTTCGCCTTGGCGTAACCCGGGTGGACGTTGCGGCCCTGGATCTCGATCTTCGCGCTCGCGGCGTTGAAGTTTTCATACTCCAGTTCGCCCTCCATGCCGCCGTCGACCGTGTAGGCGAAGTCGGCGCCGAAGGCCTTCACGTCGAAGAAATCGACGCCGCGGCCCACCTCCTCGTCGGGGGTGAAGCCGATGCGGATTTTGCCGTGTTTGATCTCGGGGTGCGAGAGCAGGTATTCCGCGGCAGTCATGATCTCTGCGACGCCCGCCTTGTCGTCGGCGCCGAGCAGCGTCGTGCCGTCGGTATGGATCAGCGTGTGGCCCTTGAAGAAGGTCAGTTCGGGGAAGTCCGAAACCTTCATCGTGAGTTGTCCGTTGAGCGGGATGTCGCTGCCGTCGTACTCTTCGATCACACGGGGTTTGATCTCCTTGCCGCTCATGTCGGGCGAGGTGTCCACGTGGGCGATGAAGCCGATGACGGGGGCGTTCTCACACCCTTTCGAGGCGGGGATCGTGCCCATCACATAGCCGTATTGATCCATCGTGACCTCGGTCATGCCGAGGGTCTCCATTTCGTCGCGCAGGGCCGCGAGCAGGACCTTCTGTTTTTCGGTCGAGGGGAATGTCGTGCTGTTTTCGTCCGACTGCGTGTCGAACGATACGTATTTCAGAAAACGTTCTTTCAAGTCCATTGTCGTTGCAGATTAAATGTTACTCTTCCTTTTTTGCCCGCAGGGTGTGCCATGCGAAGTAGCCGATCAGTACGAGGTACATCGCAAGGCCGGTCCACTCGGCAGCGTTCGACGAAGCCCAGCCGGAGAGGAACCAGTCGACGCCGACAAATTTCAGGATGGCGCTTACCACACCCATCAGCGCGCCGCCGGCGATGAAGCCCGAGGCGATCAGCGTGCCGCGGTCGAAGCGGGCCTTGTTCAGCCCTTCGTCCTTCGAACGGTTCGAGACGAACCAGGCCACCAGTCCGCCCACGACCAGCGGGGCATTCAGCTCCATCGGGATGAACATGCCCAGCGCGAAGGCCAGGGCCGGAACGCCGATCGAGGTCAGTACCAGCGCCAGCGCCGCACCGCAGAAGTAGAGCATCCACGGGGTCTGGCCGCCGGTCATCAGGGGCTGGATCACAGCCGCCATGGCGTTGGCCTGCGGGGCGACCAACGCCCCTTCGCCTACGAAGCCGTAGGATTTGTTGAGGATGATCATTACGCCGGCCACGGTTGCTGCAGCAACGAACGTGCCGAGGAATTTCCACGCTTCCTGCTTCTTGGGCGTCGTGCCGAGCCAGTAGCCGATCTTGAGGTCGGTGATGAAGCCGCCCGCCATCGAAAGGGCCGTGCAGACCACGCCGCCGATCACGAGCGCTGCGGTCATGCCCGTCGTGCCGCTCAGGCCGACGCTCACCAGCACCAGCGACGAGAGAATCAGCGTCATCAGCGTCATGCCCGAAACGGGGTTTGTACCCACGATGGCGATGGCGTTGGCCGCAACGGTCGTAAAGAGGAATGCGATGACGAAGACGATCAGGATGGCCGTGACGGATTGTGCCCAGCCGTCGAGAAGCCCGACGTGGAAAAAGACGAAGATCGAGATGAGTGTGGCGATCAGAATGGTGAGGATGCGTTTCATCGAAATGTCGCGCTGTGTACGCTCGGGAGCCGCGACCACGCTTTTGCCGCCGCCGAACTCCGAGACTGCGAGGCCTACGGCCTGGCGGATGATTTTCGACTGGCGGATGATGCCGATGATACCGGCCATGGCGATGCCGCCGATGCCGATGGGTTTGCCGATGAAGGCGAAGAGATTTTCTGCCGTGAAGATCGACTGCGGGTTGGCGAGGATGTCGGCACGCGTGACGCCCAGCAGCGAGACCATTGCGGCGGGGTCGACGGCGTCGGCCAGCGAGCCGACCATCGGCACGAGTATGAACCACACGAGACACGAGCCTGCGGTGATGATCATGGCGTATTTCAGGCCGATGATGTATCCCAGGCCCAGCACGGCGGCCGAGGTGTTGAGTCCGAAGACTACTTTGAACTTGTCGGCGGCGACGTTGCCCCATTCGCAGATGCGTGTCGAGACCGACTCGGTCCACAGTCCGAACGTGCCGACCACGAAGTCGTACAATCCGCCCACGAGTCCCGCGACGGCCAGCAGTTTGGCCTGGTTACCGCCCTTCTCGCCCGAGACGAGGACTTCGGTGGTCGCCGTGGCTTCGGGGAAGGGGTATTTGCCGTGCATCTCCTTGACGAAGTATTTGCGGAAGGGGATCAACAGCACGATGCCCAGCAGGCCGCCGAACAACGACGAGAGGAACACCTGCCAGAAGGCGGCGTCGAGCCCCAGGATGTAGAGCGCCGGGAGGGTGAAAATCGCTCCGGCGACGATCACGCCCGACGAGGCGCCGATCGACTGGATGATGACGTTCTGCCCCAGCATGTTTTTCTTGCCCAGTACCGATCCCATGCCCACGGCGATGATGGCGATCGGGATGGCGGCCTCGAAGACCTGGCCGACCTTGAGGCCGAGGAATGCGGCGGCGGCCGAGAAGACGATGGCCATGACGATGCCCATGATGACGGAATAAGGCGTCACCTCCTTCGGATTCGACGAGGCGGGCATCACGGGAACGTACTCTTCGCCCGGCTTGAGTTCGCGGTAGGCGTTTTCGGGCAGCGAAGTCTGGATTTTGTTCGGTTCCATGTATGTTCGTTTTTGATTTTGATTACCGGTTGTCGCCGCTGCCGGTGATGTGGTTGCGCTGCATGCGCGAGCGGAGTTTGTCGACATTCATCTGCGCCACCTCGTCCAGTTCGTAGCCAAGGTCGCGCGAAAGGGTGGCGCAGTACCACAGCACGTCGCCGATTTCCTTGACGATTTCGAGTTTCTTCTCGGGGGTGAACTCCTCGTGGGCGTCGCGAATCACTTTTTTGACCTTGTCGGCCACTTCGCCCGCTTCGCCCGTAAGTCCGAGCGTGGGGTAGATGATGCGGCGGTCGTCGGGGTAAATTGCCGTTTCGAGGGCGTGCTGCTGGTATTCGTTGAGTGTCATGGCTTTGATTTGAAAGTTTACAAGAGACAAAAATAGCAAAATAATTTAAGAATACGCAGTAAAAAGCCCCGGTTCCTGCGGAAAACGGGGCGGCGGGTCGTAAATAGAGGCGGTCGGGTGCTAGATGCGGCGGTTGGGACCTGCCGCCCGGAAGGGTGCTGAAACATTGATAACTAAACAGGCTGTGCAATTGCACAGCCTGTTTAGTTTCGTGGGGCGGATCAGAGCGTGTTCAGCGTCGCCCGGGCATTGCGGAGGGTTTGTTCCCAACCGTCGAAGGCGACGGACGAGCGGAACGGCTCCAGCAGGTTATGGAGGGTTTGCAGTTTCGCTTCGTCGCCGCTGAATTCCGTTTTCAGCAACCGGATTTTCTCCCAGTCCTGGATGCCTTCGACGAGACGTTCGAAACGGATCGACGAGCGGCCTTCGGGATAGACGAGGTAGGTATCCCCGGCGGCCCAGGTGCGGAACCGCGAGTCGCGGATCGGGTCCTCGACCCACGAGTTGTAGGCCCAGCGCAGGAATCCGTCGTAATCTTCGGCTGCGGCGTACCAGCTCAGGTAGGTCGCCTCGGCCGGGGCCGATGACGTATAGGTATTGGGGAATCCCGACGAGCAGCAGACGTAGAACGTGGTCGTGAGGCCTTCGCTGCGGCGTTGGGCGATGTCGGCCTGTTCGATCGGGCCGAAGATGCTGGCGCACATGTCCTTGATATAGGGATACTGCTTGAAGATCTTGTGGTTGTCGGCCAGCGCAATGCCCAGTTCAGGGGCGACCTCTTTGAGCAGGGCGGTCGCTTCGGCCATTACTTCGGGGGAGCGTTCGTCCATGGCGATGTTGGTGATGTCGAGCCATCCTTTCCGGCGGAGGTGATCGGCGAAGGCGGGCAGGAACGGGCTCCACATCTCGCGGAAAGCAGGCGTGCCCGGATCGGCCTTGACATCGACGAATTCGCCCGTTACGGCGTCCTTGTAGTGGAGCATGTTGTTCCACGGCAGCATCGAGTAGCAGTTGATATACTTGCCGATACCCAGTTCGAGCATAAACTCTACCCAGCGGTCGAAAACCGTGAAGTCGTACTCCCACGTACCGTCCGCAAGACGTGTCCAGACGATCATATCGGCATAGGCGTCATAGCACTGGTTGTTCCAAGGCTCCTTGTTGAGCGTCGCCGTGATGACCTTCTGCCCGGCGTCGGCGAGTTGTTGCATCGTCGGCCGCATCCGTTCGAAATGTTCGTCGCTCCAGACGGGAACCCCTTCGACGCGCGCCACGGCAGCCGGATGCTGCCACAGGTCGAGGTGGTAGGCCCACTCGGAGGGAGCGGGTAGGGTACGTTCCGTAACGTTCAGGTGCAGGGTCAGCGTTTCGTCGACGCCTTTGCCCTTCACGTTGATCTGGGAGGTATAGTGTCCGGGGGCGGCGTCGCGCGGGATGTCGACCGTAATCCAGAGGGGACGGGTCGACCGGGCGGGCATGTCGAATGAGGCGGCCTCGTCGAGCAGGTCCGCTTCGAGGTGCGCCGGATTGTTTGCCGGCCGGGCGCCGCACGCCTGATCGGGCAGGAAACGGTCGCTGACGACGTATTTCACGAAGCGCACACGGGTGATGCCGGCGAGTTTAGCGCCGTCGGCCGCACGAAAATCACTTGCTGTGCAGGTCAAACCGTCGACAGCCGCGGGAGCGGAGACGACCGCCTGGGCCGAGACTTTCTCGCCGCGCCAGCCTGTGAGGGTCGCTTCGTTCGTAACGGCGTCTTCGTAGGGCGTCGTGCGGGGATAGCGGAGGTCTGTCGAGCCGAACGAGACGACGGGAGTTTCGATCCCGGTCCACGCTTCGGGATTCTCACCCTGCGGATCGGCCGGTTCCGTCCAGTCGAAATGCGAGACGGCCGTCTGCGACGGGGTCCCGGTGCAGGAGAGCAATGCCAGCAGGGGCAGAGCAAGCAGGTGTGTTTTCATAAGATAAGAACGGTTTATTGGGGGTTCGCTTTCCGATTCGTTTTTCCGGATACGGTCAGAGAGCTTCCAGTACCCGGTCTAGCCCTATGCCGTGCGAGCCTTTGATCAGCACGAGGGCATTCTCCACGGGGGAGACTTTCAGCAGCGAAAGCAGGTCGTCGCGTGTGGGGCAGAGCGTGACGTTGGCCGGCTTTTCCGCGAGGTTGTCGTAGGCTTTGGCAAATTCGGAGCCGACGAGCAGCAGTTCCGCCGCGGGATTCTGCGCCGCCAGCGAGATGATCGCGGCGTGTTCGTGTTCGGACCACTCGCCCAGTTCGAGCATGTCGCCCAGGATCAGCACCCGGCGACAGCGTTCTCCGAGCGGTTCGGCCAAAAAATTCCCGACCGAAGCCCGCATGCTCGACGGATTGGCGTTGTAACAGTCGGCAACGAGCGTGTTGCGGGCCGTTTCGACCCGCTGCGAGCGGTTGTTGTCGGGGACGTAGCCGGCAATGGCGTGGCGGATGCGTTCGTCGGGAACGTCGAAATAGCGTCCTATGGCGACAGCCGCCGCGATGTTGAACCGGTTGTAGCTGCCGTCCAGGTGGTTCTCGACGCCGTCGGCCAGCGATACGGAGTAATATTCGGTAGCCAGCGAGTCGCGCTCGGAGGCCATGCTCGTCAGGATTTCGTCGTCGGCCGGAACGAAGGCGTGGCCTCCGTTTGCCGCGAGGAAGTCGAACAACTCGCCTTTGCCGCGGCGCACGCCCTCTGGTCCCCCGAAGCCCAGCAGGTGGGCCATGCCGATGTTGGTCAGGGTCCCGTAGTTCGGTTCGGCGATCGACGCCAGCAGGGCCAGTTCGCCGCAGGCGCTCGCGCCCATCTCCACCACGCCGAACTCCGTGTCGCGGGTCATCGAGAGCAGCGTCAGCGGAACGCCGATGTGGTTGTTGAGGTTGCCGTGGGTGGCGTAGACTTCGAACCGCTCGGCCAGCACGCGGCTGACGAGTTCCTTCGTGGTGGTTTTGCCGTTGCTGCCCGAGATGGCGAGGATCGGAATCCCGAGTGCCCGGCGGTGCTCGCGGGCGAGGTCCTGCAAGGCTTTCAGCGTGTCGTCGACGAGCAGGATGCGCTGGTGTTCATCGGAAGCCGCGACCTCCGGACTGTCGGAGACGGCATATGCCGCGCCTTTTTCCAACGCTTCCAGAACGAAGCGGTTGCCGTCGAACGTGGCGCCCCGCAGGGCGAAAAAGATCGAATCCGGTTCGATCCGGCGCGTGTCGGTCGAGATACGGGGGTATTTGCTGAAAAGGTCGTATAGTTCGGACATGGAAGGTTTTGTTAAAAGTCCCCCTGCGGAAGGGGGATTCGGAAGGAATGTCGTATAGAGTCCAAACACATCTGATTCATTGAATCAGATGTGTTTGTCTCCGTTGTGGAACTTGACTTCGTCGATGAATTTTTTGATGTTCTGCTCTTCGGAGCGGGGACAGATCAGCAGCACGTCGTCCGTGTCGACGACGATATACTCCTTCAGGCCGCTGATCACGGCGATCTTGTCCTTCGGGAGCGAGACGATCGAACTGCGTGTTTCGTAGAGGTAGCAGCCGTTCTCGGGAATGGCATTGGCGTAACGGTCCTTGCGCGAGTGCTGGTAGACCGATCCCCACGTTCCTACGTCGCTCCAGCCGAACTCGCCGCAGCGGACATAGACGTTGTCGGCCTTCTCCATGATGCCGTAATCGATCGAGATGGCGCGGCACTCCGAGAAGGCGATCTCCACGACGTTGCGTTCGGCGTCGGTCCCGATGGCGCGCATCACGCCGCTGAACAGTGCGTGGTGTTCGGGGAGATACTTTTCGAAGGCTTCGACGATCGAGCGCACCTTCCAGATGAAGATGCCCGAGTTCCAATAGAACTCCCCGGATTGCAGGAAAACCTGGGCCAGTTCGAGGTCGGGCTTTTCGGTGAAGCATTTGACCTTGCTGATCGGATTGTTGTCCGAGACCTGGATATAGCCGTAGCCCGTGTCGGGACGCGTGGGCTTGATGCCCACGGTCATCAGTGCATCGTGTTCCGATGCAAAGGCGAGGCATTCGGCGATGATCTCCCGGAAGTCGTCCTCGTTGAGGATCAGGTGGTCGGCTGGGGTGACGATCATTTCGGCGTCGGGGTTCTGCTTCATCAGTGTATAGGCCGCATAGGCGACGCACGGGGCCGTGTTGCGCCCTACCGGTTCGCAGAGTATCTGTTTTTCGCCGATTTCCGGAATGTGTTCCAGTACCAGGCCCTTGTATTTGTCGTTGGTCACCACGAGGAAATTCTCCGCCGGAACCATCTTTGCAAAGCGTTCGTAGGTGTGGCGGATAAAGGATTTGCCTGTTCCGAGGATGTCGAGAAACTGCTTGGGCATCGACTGCCGGCTTTTGGGCCAGAAGCGTGATCCGATGCCGCCCGCCATGATGACACAATATTTATTGTTAGCCATGAGTTATTATATGGAGTTAACTTCGACAAAGATAAAAATATTTTAGTAACTTTGCCGCCTATTGGAAAATTAATTTTCGCCCTGGGAATGAAAATCAAATTATTCACGATACCCAATCTGCTGACTCTTTCGAACCTGCTCTGCGGTTCGGTCGCAGTGGTTTCGGCGCTGGTTTGGGGCGACCTGAAGCTGGCCTTCGGCCTGATGGTTCTGGCCGCCGTGTTCGACTTTTTCGACGGCTTCGTGGCGCGCCTGCTCAACCAGAGTTCGCCTATCGGGTTGCAGCTCGATTCGCTGGCCGACGATATTTCGTTCGGACTGGCTCCCGCGGCGATCATGTATTCGCTTTATCAGCGGATGCCGGGCGTCTGGCTGCCGGAGGGGTATCCGGGGCTGATCGTTTTTGTTTTTACGGCCTGCGCCGCGCTGCGGCTGGCGAAGTTCAATATCGACGATACGCAGCGCACGGAATTCTGCGGATTGCCCAGCCCGGCGGCGGCGATGCTCTGCGGTTCGCTGGGGCTATTGTTCGAAACCAATGGGTTGGAACTTCCGCGTGAGGCGATTCTGGCCATTGCGGTGGTCGTGGGGCTGCTGATGATTTCGAACGTGAGGATGTTCGCCCTCAAGTTTCACGGCTTCGGTTGGAAAGGAAACGAACTGCGTTACGGATTTATTGTCGCAGCCGTCGTGATGGCTGTCCTCCTGCGCGGTTACGCCGTGCCGGCGGTCATCGTGCTGTATATTCTCGTTTCGCTCGTGCGGGGGCTTGCCTGCCGGACAAAAGGCTGTGGGAAAGCCGAATAGTTGTATATTTAAATTTTTTTAATTATATTTGCCGCGGATTTCCGCTCTTTGGCTGACATGTCGAGATTATCGAACCGCATATTGCTGACGCTCCTGTTCGGTCTGTTTTTTGCAGTACCTCAGGGGGTGCGTTCCCAGGGCTTTGATGCGAAGACCCTCCAGCGTGCCCAGCGCAACGGCCAGACGGGCAATCTCTACGGTAACAACCCCTACGAAACCCCGGAAGGCGAGGAGGGGGAGGACCAGCCGCCGCAGGATACCACCAAAAAGGAGCGTAAAATCCGCAAGCCGCTCGAATCTTATTTTTTCAGCGATTCGATCCGCGCGCTGAACAACTTCAAATGGCACGTGAGCCGCGATTTCAACCGCGTCGAGATCGGGCCGCTGGACACCACGCTGACCGATTACCGGATCGACTATCCGTTCTACCGGGAAGACGTGGGCGACATCGCCCAGGGCGCTTTGGGCCAAACGTCGCTGCCGCTGAACTATTTCCGGCGTCCGCAGTTCTTTGACTTCAGTTTTGCGAGTCCCTATTATGCGTATACCTACGATATGGAAAACGTGCCCTTCTACAATACGAAGAAGCCGATAATCCGCATGAACTACGCAGAGTCGGGGCAGAAGCGTTTCCGCGAGGAGAATTTCGGGATCATGCATGCGCAGAACATCTCCCCGACGACGGGTTTCAACGTCGATTACAAATCGCGAGGTACGCGCGGCCAGTATGTCTGGTCGCGAACCAAGAACCACAACCTCGCCGTGGCGGTCAGCCACACGGGCAAGCGCTATTCGGTCCATGCGGGGTACTACAACAACCATATCGAGCAGCAGGAAAACGGTGGCGTGGTCGGTGAATGGGCCATTGCGGACACGACGTTCGAAATGCCTTCGGGCGTGCCGATGCGTCTGGCTGACGCCGAGGCTACGAACCTTTACCGCAACAACGCCTTCTTCGTCACGCAGTCTTACGGTATCCCGTTGCAGCGGCTTACGGAGAGCGATTTTTCGATGGCGAACCTTTCGGCGGTGTACGTCGGCCATTCGTTCGAATACAGTTCGTGGAGCAAAATCTACACCGACAAGAACGCACCCTATACGAACGAACGCGACCACCGGGACGAAAACGGCGACTTCGTCTCTGCGGAGGGCAATTACTACGAGAACTGGTACATCAATCCGCTGGAGACGCGCGACTCGATCTACGAGCGTAACATCTCGAACCGGTTCTTCGTCCAGGCGCAGCCCTGGGACCGGAACGGGATCGTGGGAACACTCGACGCCGGCGTCGGGATCGACATGCATACCTATTCGCAATTCGAACTGAAAGATTTCCTGACGGGAAAGTATACGAAGGTCAACAAAACGAGTTACTTCTTTTACGGCTCCGTCAGCGGAAAGATAAAGAAATATGTCGACTGGGACGGAAATCTCAAATTCTACCCGTCGGGATACAGAGGCGGAGACCTTTCGATCGGCGCGCACCTCGCGCTGAAAGGATCGCTCCGCGGACACCCCCTGATTCTCGAAGGCCGGTTCTCGATGGACCGCCGTTCGCCGAACTACTGGCAGGAGAATCTATTCTCGAACCATTATATATGGAACACTCCTTTAAGTAAGGAGAATGAAACTCGGTTCGAGGTCAAGTTTTTGGTTCCCGATTTCGCATTCGAAGCGGGGGCGTGGCAGGGAGTCATCTCCGACAAGATTTACTACGCGTCGGACAGTAACGTCGCCCAGCACAGCGGAAACGTAAGCCTCACGAGTGTGTATGCTCGCAAAGATTTCCGCTTAGGCGGACTTCATTTGGACAACAGGGTATTGTTGCAGTGGAGTACGGATCAAGATGTTGTACCCGTTCCGCTTTTGAGCGCATTCCTTTCGTATTACTACGAATTTTGGGTCGTGCGCGATGTGCTGCGCTTGCAGATCGGTCTGGACGGACGCTATAATACCAGGTATTATGCGCCCAGTTACAATCCGGCTCTGTCGGTGTATTACAACCAACGGGAGGTCGAAGTGGGGAATTATCCCTACATGGACGCTTTCGTTATGGGAAAGTGGAAGAGAATGCGGATATTCTTGAAATATCAGCATGTGAATAAAGGACTGTTCGGTAACGGAGAATATTTCTCGGCGGCTCGTTATCCGCTGAATCCGGGCATGTTCAAAATCGGTATCTCGTGGGGATTCTATGATTGACGTGCTGTTCTGCGCGGTGTAAGCTGCCCGCAAAACAACCTTTTATGTTAAAAAAGACCGTATTAACGTTTGCGTTCTTAACCATTCTTACGACATTTTACGGCTTCAACGCTAAGTTCAGCGCACCCGCGACGGACGACGCACTGAACGACCTGGCCGGAATGCACTACTCGCTGCTCCCCGAGGGCAGTTATGTCATTTCGGCCTACGACAACCTGATTCGCAACATCAGCGAAGAAGAGGGCCACGACTGGCGCCTGATGAGCGCCATCGCTTACCACGAATCGCGCTTCACGCCCGATATCACCTCGCGCAGCGGGGCCCGCGGCCTGATGCAGATCATGCCTTCGGTGGCGCGCCAGTTCGATGTTTCCACGGCGAAGATCTCCGATCCGGAGACCAATGTCCGGCTGGCCAACAAACTGATGTCGAAGATTATGTCGTCGCTTAGGTTTCCGGAAGGAACTCCCGAGAAGGACCGCATGAGCATTATCCTGGCCTCGTATAACAGCGGTATAGGCCATGTGAACGATGCCCGCCGCCTGGCCCGCCTGAACGGCGAAAACCCCAACTCGTGGGAGGTGGTGGCCCGTTACCTCAGTCTGAAGGCCGAGCCGGAATTCTACGAGAACGAAGTGGTCAGGTGCGGACGATTCACCGGCAGCCGGCAGACGCTGGCTTACGTGGACGACGTGATAGGACGCTACGACAAGTACTGCCGCATTACCGGGAGGTAACGCCGGGCAGGATAATTAAAGCAGGACCCCGAAAGGTCCTGCTTTTTTGTGTCCGTGTCCCGCGCAGTGTGAGTGCTGCGGAATGTCCTGCGGCGTGGAACCGGCTCGAAAACCGCACTTTAGAAGATACTGACAATTCGAATTTTGCGGTTTCCCGAATTATCGCTATATTTGGATGATTCGGAGTATTCCGGCGTATTTTAAGAAAACAGTGGAAAACCATTCGGCGCATTTTCAACAGCTATTCCGCGATCACTATGAACCTTTGTGTGCACGGGCTTTTCAGATGGTCCATGACCGCAAGGCGTCGGAAGACATCGTACAGGATGTTTTTCTCGCCTTGTGGGAACGGCGGGAGGAGGTGGACTTCGACCGGCCGCTGCTGCCGCTGCTGTTTGTCGCCGTGAAAAACCGCGCCATCGATTTGCTGCGCTCTAAAAAATGGCGGGGCGGGGAGTCCGGGCAGGACGAACTGGATGTTTGCATCCGTACACTTGTCGCCGACCATATCGAGGAGGAGTTCCAGTTGTCGCAGTTGAGCGAGGAGATCGATTTCTGCATTTCCGAACTTTCCGAACAGTGCCGCCGGGTATTTTTGCTGAGCCGCACGACAGGCCTGAAAAACCGGGAGATCGCCGAGCAGCTCAACATTAGCGTCAAGACCGTCGAAAAGCATATCGGGGCGGCGCTTTCCAAACTCCGGCTCCGGCTCAGCCGCAGCGGATTTTTGCGGCTTTTCCTCTGAAAAACAGAAAATGCCCTGTACCCGAAGGTGCAGGGCATTGCTTTCTCCCTTTCGGTTAGCGGAGCGGGAATTCGTGCGTATGTGCGACGCGTCCGCCGGGACCGACGATCCGGACCGCAATCCGGTCGGCCGTCATGTCGCATTGTACGTAGCTCTGGTTGTCGTTGACTACGACCGGGAAACGGATGTCGCTGTCCGCCGGGTGGAAGCCGTACCGGTGCGTGTGGCCCGAGAACATGACATCGATGCCGGCCTCGTTGAGGATCGGCAGGAACAATTCCCTGAGGTGGTTGTTGCCGTGCCACGTCCCGCCGTCGAGCGGGATGTGCAGGAAGACGACGCGCGCCGAGGCGTTGCGGAAGGTCTCGGAGGCCACCGCCTCGCGGAGCCATTCGCACTCTTCGCGGCGATAGGCGTCGTAGTCGGCAAGCCCTCCGTATTCGATGTCCGTGTCGGGTTTGTCTTCGCCGCAGTCGAGCAGCAGAAAACAGACCGATCCGACCTTGCGGAGTTGGTAGTAGCGGCCGTCGCGCGTCGGGAAATAGTCGTGCAGGCGGTCGGCGAAGACGCCGCGTGTCTCGTGGTTGCCGCGGTTGTAGAGTGTCGGGGTCTCCGAGGCGTAAAGGCTTACCGATGCGTCGATGAAATCCCGGAACAACTGCTCCTCACTTTCAATACTGTTTGCCATGTCGCCGTTGAACATTACGAAGGCGTGTTTGCCGAAATCGACCTCCCGGCACAGTTGGGTCATGTCATCGGCGCGTCCGTGGATGTCGTTCAGGATGATGAACGAGACGTCGGTTCCCGTTGCCGGGAATGTCCGGAACCGGAACGGAGCGCGTTTGTAAACATTGCTGGCGACGGTCCTGCCGTAGAGGACGTTGTCTCCGTGTTTCCATTCGAGGACCTCCTGTGAGAAGATGCGGTAGCAGTATTTCGTTCCGGGACGCAGGCCTTTCAGCCGCACGGCGTGCAGGGTCTTGTTCGCCTGCTTGCGGCCTGCGACGCTCTCGTAATGGCGGGTGTGTTCGGCGGCGTAGAAACTGCGTCCGTCGTCCTCGGCCACCTCGACCCACGACAATGCGGGTTTGTCGGTAGTCCACAGGACGGTTACGCCCTCCGCGGTCATGTCGCACAGCCACGGGCCGTGGGTGATCTTGAAATCCTGGGCCGGCAGCGTCAGCGCCGCTGCCAGCCCGAGGAGTGTGAACAGTAGTTTTTTCATCGTCCGGGTGTTTTATTCCTGGGTCTCGGGGAGGTCCTCTTCGGTCTGGAACCGGATGTCGGCCACGACGGGGCGGTGGTCCGAGGCGTCGACGCCCCCGACCTGCTGGTCGCCGCGCGGAACCACGGTGCAGTTCTGCACGCCGAAGTGTTCGATCGGGGCATACAGGATGTAGTCGATCTTGCGGGTGGGGTTGTCCGAGGGGAAGGTGTACTGGTCGATCGTTCCGACGTTGGTCAGGAACGCGGTCATCGTGGCGATGACGTTCGAGCTGGGAATGGCGTTGAGGTCGCCCGCGAGGATGAGGTCCCCGCCCAGTTCCGTGTCGCGGATACGGCGGATTTCATTGGCCTGCACCAGGCGGCTCGCATCGCCCGAAAGATGGTCGAGATGCGTCGAGGCGACGTAGAGGTCCTTGCCGTCGATTTCGACGCGGATGACGCACAGCGAACGGTCCTCGCCCGGTTGCGAAGCGGCGCAGGGGAGCCGGTAGCTGCGGGTTTCGAGGATCGGGTGCTTCGACAGCACGGCGTCGCCGTATTCGCCCCCGTCGCGGTCGATGGCCTTCGAGAAGTGCCACTCCATGCCGAGTTTGGCCGCCAGGTCGCGGGCCTGGTGTACGTCTTTTCCCGTGCGGTTGGTGAAGACATCCACTTCGTTGAGGGTCACGAAGTCGGGATTCTGCCGGCGGATTACCTCGGCCAGTGCGTCCAGGTCGGCCGCATCGGCGGGGCTCGTGGCGCGTGCGCCGTAGATGTTGTAGGTCATTATGCGGATGATCCTGCCTTTGGGCTCAATGACGGCCTTGTCTCCGTGCTCGTCGTTGTAATTGTCGTCGTTGGTGCATGAAACGGCAATCAGGAGCAGCGCCCACAGACATATAGTCTTTTTCATAGTCTCTCGTTTTGTTTTAAAATTTCGTTAGTCGGATCAGAAAGCCCATACTTCGGCGATGCAGGTCTGGTAGAGGTCGGCCTGCGTGGCGGTGACGAAGATGCGGAAATAGCGTCCCGTCGCCTTGTGGTCGAGGTATACCGTGTTCTCGATCCGGTTTTCGACGGTAAAGGTCCCTGCATGGGTCCAGTTCAGGTTATCGTCGCTCACGTCGATGTTGAAGATACGCGGGTTGCCGCTGCTCTTGGGAACGTCGGAGCCTTCCTTGTCGGCCCGTCCGCGGATCGTGAGTCCGTGCAGTTCCTTGGGGGCGCCCATGTCGACGGCGATCCAGTGCGGCGGGCCGGGTTTGGCGTTGCGCCACTGCGTGCCCCAATAGGTGTTGTTTTCGCCGTCGATGATCGAAACGGCCAATCCGCGGTTGGGGTAGGTCGATGTCGCCTCGGCCTCCTGCGTCGAGAAACCGGCGATCGACCAGCCGGTCCTGTCGTATCTCGGGAACGGGTTTTCGGTGTAGTAGCCGTTGATGCGCAGGTAAGCCGTCTGCAACGCTTCGTTGATGGTCAGGTCGGGCGTTACGCTCTCGATCCGGACAGGCATCAGGAAGACGCCCACGCCGTCGAACGCCTTGCTGTTGATGGCGATCCGGATGGGCGAGGAGATGTATTTCCCGTTGGGAATCACGGTTTCGAGGTTCTCGATCGTGTAGCTTCCGTCGAGCATCATCGGGTAGGCGCTCTGGTTCTTTTGATTGTAGGTCTCCACCAGTTCGGGTGCGACGCGGAATTTGACCATCACGTCGCATCCCGGGTTGCGGATGCCGCTCAGGTTGGCGTAGACCATGAATGAGGTGTCGCGTTCGAGCGGGAACGAGAGGGTGTTCTTGGAGGTGTCGTCGGCGGCGTTGACCGTGTAGATACGCGTATAGTTCTCGGGATTGTCTATGTTCAGGTCGTCCTGAATCGGGTTTTCGCAGGCTGCGAAGAGCGTTCCGCAGCAGAGGACAGCCAGGTATTTCGTAAGTTTCATAGTCGTTATTCGTTTTTTACGGTTACCATCCGGGATTTTGTACGATCTGCGGATCGCGGTTGATTTCGGACTGGGGAATGGGGAAAAGGTAGAACTCGGGCCGGAACACGCGGGTCTCGAACACGGTTTTCTCGTAGAACGCGTCGTCGGTGAAGCTGTTGCCCGCGTCGACGTTCATGCCGTAGAAGGGCCCTGAGTCGGTCTGGTCGGCGATCAGCCAGCGGCGGGTGTCGAAATAGCGCAGTTGCTCGAAGCAGAGTTCGATGCGGCGTTCCAGGCGAATCTGTTCGCGCATCTGGCCTTGGCTGAGGTCGCTTTGGACGGGACCCAGACCGCCGCGCTCGCGGATTTTGTTCAGGTAGGTCTCGATGTCCGCATTCCCGGAGTCGTATTCGTTGAGCGCTTCGACGTAGTTGAGCAGTATCTCGGCGTAGCGCATGATGACGAAGGGACGCTTGATGTAGTTGTCGTTCTTGGGATTGGACGAGGGCGAAACGTTTTTGATGGCGATGTAGCCCGAACGCGGAAAGTCCCACGTGCCTTTTTTACCCGATCCTCCGGTGTAGTAGAGCTGGATGCGGGTTTTCTGGTCGCCGATCCAGTAGGCGCCGTTGAAGCAGATGTTGACGTAGAAACGCGGTTCGCGGTTGACGAACATGTTGCGCGTGCCGGCGGGGGCGAATACCCAGCCCGACTTGTCGTCCTTGTAGTTCGCCGTTGAATAACCGCTCTCCTTGTCCGGGGTAATGGCCGTGCCGTCTTTCATGCGGAAAGCGTCGACCAGTTGCTGGGTCGCACCCATGCTTTCATAGCCGCTGAACTGTCGGGGTGAAGCCGAACGTTCCCAGTGCTTGAGGGAGTTGCTGATGCGGACCATCATCACCTCGCTGTTCCAGTTTTCCAGGAAGACGTTGCGGCACGACAGGTAAGGGTCGATCGTTCCGTCGGTGTGGTACTCCTTGTAGAGGTCGAAAATTCCCAGGTCGATGATATCTTTTGCAGCTTGGGCGGCCTTGTTCCACTTTTCGGGGTCTTTCCGGGTCGAAAAGAGGTGTTTTCCGTCCGTGTTGACCACATTGGCGTAGGCCGGGTTGCCGTTGAACTGGTCGCTGGCGGCCAGCAGCAGTACGCGGCTCTTGAGACCCATGCACATGGCCAGTGTCGCACGGCCGTAGTCCTTGTCGGCCTGCACGGTGAAGTGCAGCGGCAGGCGGTTGTTGTCGATCATGTCGTCCAGTTCGCCGATGATGTAATCCACGCACTCGTCGTAGGAACTGCGTGGCAGGTTCATCTTCACGTCGTCGCGGTCGAGGTCGCCCGGCAGTACTTCGTCGCCCAGCAGTACGCAGGGGCCGTACTGGCGCAGCAGGCAGTAGTAGAACCAGGCGCGCAGGAAGCGGGCTTCGTTCTTGTATTGTTCGACGACGATAGGGCCGCGCGTAGGATCGCTGAGCATCTCCTGGTTCGAGCCGATGTGCTGGATGAAATAGGTCGCCGAGCGGATGCCCCGGTAGTAGTGCGACCAGTACTCGTAGTAGTTCGACGATGCGCTCCAGTTGCCGAGGTTCATCTTGAAGGAGTTGTAATCCTCGCGGTCGTAGGTAACGTCCAGATCGTCCGAGCACGGGTCCCAGGGCACGCCGTTGGTGCGGTGCGATTCGTCGCGGATGTAGCTGTAAACGGTAGCCAGGTATTTCTCGGAGTAAGAGGTGCGCTGGAATACCTGCTCGATGGTGATCCGGTCGTCGGGAACCTGGTCGAAGAAGTCGTCGTTACAGGCGGTCAGGATGCCGAGGGCGGCCAGTAAAGTGAGTATTGTTTTAAGTTTCATAGCTTGTCGGGGATTTTAGAAGTTGAAGTTGATACCCAGGCTGACGGAACCGATGTTGGGGTATTTTGCGCCGCGGCCGTCGCCCAGTTCCACGTCCCATAGTTTGAACTTGCTGAACGTTAGAAGGTTGACGCCCTGGATGAAAATGCGCGCATTGTTGATGTGGATGCGTTTCATCCAGCGGTCGGGGAGCGTATAGGAGAGTTCGATGTTTTTCAGACGCAGGTAGCTGGTATTCTTGAGCCACCACGTGCTGGCCTCGTAGTTCATGTTCATGTTGCCGATCGAGAGACGCGGATAGAAGACATCCTGGCGGGGATCGGCTTCGGTCCAACGGTCGGTGATGTTGCTCAGCAGGTTGCCGCGGCTCGATCCCTGTGCGAAAGGCAGTACGCCTTCGCCGCTGAGTATCGCATCGACGTGTGCGGCGCCCTGGAACATGGCCGACAGCGAGAGGCCCTTCCAGCCTACGGAGAATCCGAAGCCGTAGATGATCTCGGGAACGCTTCCCCAGCCGATGGGCACTTTGTCGTATTCGTCGATCTTGCCGTCGCCGTTGATGTCCTTGTAGCGGATGTCGCCCGGGCGCGTGTCGCCGACCTGTACGGGTGCTGCGGCGATCTCCTCCGGACTTTCGAAGAGTCCCAGTGCGATGAGCCCGAACCGTTGGTCGACCTTGTTGCCGATGGTTTTCTGCCAGGGATAAGCCACGGTGCTGTCGTCTTCGAGGACCTTGTTCCGGTTGAAGGAGTAGTTGCCCATGATGCTCAGCGACCAGTCCCGCCACGAATTGGCATAGCTGACCGACAGTTCGATACCCTTGTTCTCGACCTTGCCGATGTTGCCGTAGGGGTTGTTGATCATGCCGAAATAGGACGGGATGCTCGTACGGCGCAGGTAGATGCCCTTGCGCGACTCCTTGAAGGCGTCGAATTGCAGGTTGAATTTGTTGTTCAGCAGGCGCATGTCCAGTCCGAGGTTGGTCTTGTCGGCGATCTCCCACGTCACGTCGACGGCGTATTCGTCGATGGCCGTAGTCCCGTAGGTTTGGTCCATGTTCTTGCCGAACTGGTAACTCGTGTCGTTGTTGTCCTTGACGGTGGCCAGGTAGGCGAAGCGGCGTCCGCTGATCTGGCTGTTGCCGACACGGCCCCATGTGCCGCGCAGTTTGAGGTACTGGACCACCTCCGTGGCTCCTTTGAAGAAGGGTTCGTTGCTGATTACCCAGCCCAGTCCGACCGACGGGAAGAATCCGTAACGGTTTTTCGGGGCGAAGTTCTCCGAACCGTTGTATCCGAAATTGAACTCCCCGAAATAGCGGTCGTCGAACGAGTAGGTGAAACGTCCCGCGAGGCCGCGGAAGCGGTAGGGCAGCGCCTCTTCGACGTTCGAGGCTTTGGTGTTGATCTCGTCGCTCTGGTTGAAGAGCATCATGCCCGATACGGTGTGGCGGCCGAAGGTGTTGCGGTAGTTGATCGCGGCTTCGAGGTAGATGGCGCGGTTACCCTTTGCGCTGAGGTTGTAGGCCAGGTTTTCGGTTCCTTGGCGGGTCTGTTCGTAGAGCAGGTTGCCGTTGGCGTCGCGCCCCGTGGCGTGGAAGGTGTTCGGAGTTTTGGTGAAACGGTTGCTCGTGTAGTTGTAGGTGTCGAACGAGAACATGCCCGAGACCGAAAGCCCTTTGTAAAGCTGCTGCGTGACGCGCAGGTTCGAGTAGACCTGGCTGCGCCACTGGTTGGCATAGCCCGTTGCGCCGAGCTGCGCTACGGGATTGAGGTTGCCGCCCGAAAAGGCGCCGAGTTTGCCGTCGGGATAGAGCGGTGCGATGTAGGTCGGCGGCGTGAAGTAGGCCGATTCGAAAATGCTCGCCTGCGAAGATGCCGGGTAGTTGGCGTTGGCCAAATAGCCCTGGATGCCCAGTTTGATCTCGGTGGTGCGGAACGGATTGAGCGTGAGGTTCGAGGTGACGTTGTAACGGCGGTAGAACGTGTTCGAATTGTAATCGGCCAGTTTCGTGTCCTTGTACATGCCGTTTTCGTCGTAGTAGGCCAGGCCGATGTAGTAGACGGCTTTGTCCGAACCGCCCTGCACGTTGACGTTGGCCGAGCGGTTGTGGCTGAAGTCACGCAGAATCTGTTTCATCCAGTCTACGTCGGGATAGAGGTAAGGGTCCTCTCCGCGGCGGGTCTTGTCGATGATGTCCTGGCTGTAAAGCCTGCCGCCGCCGCGGGTGAGCGAGGCTTCGTTCGACATCTCCATGTAGGTCGCGCCGTCGGCGAAATCGGTGATCTTGGTCGGCTTGGTGAGGCCTTCGGTATAGCGTACGCTGAATTTGGGGCGTCCTTTCAGACCGTTTTTTGTGTTGATGATAATGACGCCGTTGGCGCCGCGAACGCCGTAAACGGCCGTTGCCGATGCATCCTTGAGGATCGAGAAACTCTCGATGTCTTCGGGGTCGACGTTGGCGAACGAACGGGGAACGCCGTCGACGAGCGTCAGCGGGGCGCTCATGCTGGCCGTCAGCGTCGAGATGCCGCGGATGTAGATATTCGCGTCGTCGAAGCCCGGTTCACTGGTCCGCTGCACCGAGACCAGGCCCGATACGCGGCCTGCGAGGCCCTGCGTGAGGTTGGCGACGGGGACTTTCAGTTCCTTGGTCGCTATGGTCTGCTGCGAACCGATGACGCTGATCTTTTTCTGTACGCCGTAACCCACTACCTCCACGGCGTCGAGGATGGCGTCGTTCTGCTGCATCACTACGTCGACGATTTCCTGCCCTGCGACCGAAACGTCCTGCGGTTTATAGCCCACATAGCTGAATTCCAGCACTTCGTCGGGATAAACGTCGAGCAGGTATTTACCGTTGATGTCGGTGGCCGTACCGATGCTCGGGCGGGCTTTGACGCGGATCGTGACGCCGATGAGCGGATCGTTGTTCTGGTCCTTGACGACACCCGTGATGCGCGCGATCTTCCGCGGTGCACCTGTGGCCGCAGCCGCGGAGCGCCCGATGACGATCTGCCTTCCCGAGAGTTTCCAGGTGTTGACGGTTCCGGCGAACAACTGTTTCAGCACTGCCGAAATGGGCTGGTTCGTGACTTTCAGGGTGACTTTGCGGTGGATGTCCAGGATGTTGTCGTAGTAGACGAAGATGTAGTCGCTCTGGCGTTCGATCTGTGTGAATACCTCCTTGATGGGGCGGTTCTGTACGTCGAGCGTGATGGTTTTCGCCGTCTCTGCCGTTTGTGCACCGACGGGCCGGATGAACCCGATTGTTGCCAGCAAAAACAGGAATGTTATCCGGAATAGGCGGAATAATCCCCCATTATCGGCCTCAGAAAGACCGATTTTACCATTTTTGTTGTACATTTGTAAAGATTTGAAGTTTAAAATAGGCTATTTTAGATTTTCAATCGCGCCGGATGTCGTTGTGGGACGACATCCGGTCTCTTTTTTGCGGGAGACGGGCTGTTACATAGGCAGGTCAGTTTGGGTGGTTAGCAGTCGGGTTATAGTCGATCCGGAAATTTCCGGATCCGTCGATTTGCAGGTTGATAGGGGCTGTGACGCTCAGGATCTTCAGTACTTCGGCGGGATCGTCCTTCAGTTCGAGTTTACCCGAGAGCGTCAGCGCCGCCGCTTCGGGCGTACACTCGATCCGGCAGTCGTAATAGCGGGAAAGGCGTTCGAGGATGTTTGACAACCGGTCGTTGTCGAAGGGCAGGTATCCGTAAATCCAACTGATGTAGCTTTCGGGTTCCACCTCGCGGACCTCCAGCGATTCCGAGGCGCCGAGGACGGCCTGCTGGCCGGGAACGATGCGGATTCCGCGGTCGGATCGTCCGGCGGGGGCCACGCTGACCGAGCCGGAGAGCAGGACGACCTCCTGCGTACGGTCGCGGCCGTAGGACGATACGTAGAATTTGGTTCCCAGAACGCAGACATCCATCTTACCCGTATGTACCGAGAAGGGCCGTTCGGCATCGTGCGCTACTTCCATGTATATTTCGCCTTCGACGTATATTTCGCGTTTCTGCTTTTCGAATACGACGGGGTAGACCAGCCGCGACCCGGCGTTGATCCAGACGCGGGTTCCGTCGGCGAGCGTCAGCGTGGTCTGCTTGCCGTAGGGAACGACCAGTTGGTTGAACGTCGCAGCCTCCTTTTTGGGAATGGTTTTTTCGGCATTGTTGATCTGGATGGCGGTCGAATCGTAGCGGATCGTCGATTTTTTGGTTTCGAGCAAGAGGGTTTTCTGTTCGGAAAGCACCAGTTGCACCTCCTTCTGGGTAAATACGGGAACTTCGGCCTGCCGGATAAAGGCTTCGATGTCCGGGGCGGTCGACGGTTGCAGTCGGTAATAGCCGGTGACGGCCAGTACGATGCAGGCTGCCGCTGCGATACCGATGCTCAGGCGACGCAGTTGCGGCCGCAGCAGAGGCCGGGGTTTGGACGCTTCGGCGATCCGGGCCATGATGTTTTCGAGGGCTTGGCCGGTGTCGAACCGGGTTTCCGCAAGGCGGGCGTCTCCCCAGGCTTCGTAAGTCCGGAGAAAGGCGCGGCGGTTCGCCTCGGACGCTCCGAGCCACTCCTGCAGTTCCCGGCGTTCCGCATCGGTAAGGGGCGCACCGTCGAGTTGGCGGGCTATCAGTTCTTCAATGGTATGTTCGGGTGTCTTCATTCTATCTATATCACGAACGAAGGCCCGGAAACCCTACCCCTCCCCTCCGGATATTTTTTTGCAAAAAAAAGATTATCCGGCAAAAAAAGCGGCAGGCCCCGTCGGCCTGCCGCTTTTTCAGATTCGTCCGGACTGTCGTTACTGCCCGGGCAACGGATCGTAGATGAGTTCGAAGTCGTCGACCCACATCTCGCTCTTGGTGCTGCCCGTGAAGTAATCGCCCCAGCGCGAAGCCGAGCAGACGATCATCAGGTGCGTGGGTTCGATGCTCTTGTCGGGGTAGGCGATCGGAATGGTCACCTGGGTCCACTCGTCGACATTCGCAGCCATTACATACTCGCCGTAGCCCACCACGTCCTTGCTGTTGGGTTTGAAGAAAGTCGTGACGCTGCGCGTATCGACGCAGAGCGGTGAGTTCTGCGTTCCGCGCATTTCACCCTGGCTGTCTTTGCCGTACTCTTCGGGCGTCCAGGTTCCCAGCGCGATATAAACGATGCCGTTGTCGGGGTCGTCTTTTTTCAAATCGCTGCCGACGGGTATCTTGTCGATCCGGTCGATTTTGCCGCAGGTGTATTTCACCCAGACTTTCAGCGCCGTGGGCCGTTGTTTGAAGGGACGGCCGAAGGTCAGGATGCCGTTGGTTCCCTTCGTCGCGACGTAATCGCCTACGAAAAGGTTGCCCGCAGCGAATTTGCCCAATCCGACGATGTTGACGAATTTCGACTTGAGGTTGGCCCCGACGCCCGTGCCTCCCGGTCGCGGGGGACAGCTCTGGGTCAGCGTTTCGCCGCCGATCTTGGCGCCCGGATTACCCGTTCCCCAGTAGGCGTCGGCCTTGTCGGTATAGGGGTAGACAATGTCGTTGACGGTGCTCCACTCCTCGAAACTGCTGTTCGGGACCTGCACGACGGCCTGGGTCTCGAAGAACACTCCTTCGGGCGTCTCCTCGGTCTCGCAGTAAGCTTTTATTTCGTATTTCGTTTCGGCTTCGGCGGCGATGCTGGCCTCGAAATTACCGCCTGAAATGGTCGGCGTGACATCGATCCAGTCCGTATCCCCTTCCTTGCGGTAGCGGAAGCCCATGTCCGTGCCTTCGATGCCTTCGCCGTAGAGCCAGATGACGCGCGACCAGGCGTATGCTTTCAGTTCCACGATTTTGTCGGTGTGCAGCACGTAGAGCAGCCACCGCTCGCTCTGGCCGTGATAGCTGATGTCGACGAAACGCACCGATTCGAAGCTCGTGCCCGTAAGTTCGTCGAGCGAGGGCGAATAGGTAGTGATCTCCTCCGGGCCGAGTTTAAGCGCCGTGACGGCGACGTTGGTCAGGTCGGCAGTCTTGGCTACGTAGGCCGTGGCGACGCGGTTTTTGGTGTCGAAGACCGTCGAGCCGATCTGCCCCGAGACCTTGAATTCCCGGGCAATGGCCTGCTCGGCACGGATTGTCCAGGCGTAGTCCTGGTAGATCGACAGCGTGGTGTAGATCGGACTGCGCATATCGAAAGTTCCGACGAGCGGTTCCGACGAGCGGATCTGGCCGATGAGTGCCTCCTTGTCGAGCTGGACGCTGTGCACCGTCACGTCGTAGGTCACCTTCTGGATATTGACCTCGCGGATGTCGGTCTGCTCGTCGAGTGTCAGGGTGATCGTCCGGTTTGCAAGGTCGATCTCCGAAAGGCTGAATCCCTCGCCTTCGATGCCCGTAATCGAGATTTCGACGACGGGATAGGGGATGTCGTTGCGGATGCACGATGCCGAAAGGAGCGTTGCGGCTGCAAAGAGTGCTGTTTTCAGGTATCTGATCATAAATTACTTCTTTTTCTTGTCCCACATGTGTATCGTCATGCCGATGTTGATGGCCGCGATGTTGAGCTTGAACTTCATGTTCGAGGCTTTACGCGAACCGATCTTGTTCCCGGCTTCGTCCTTCTGTGTGACCGAGGTATACTGGATGCCGCCCAGTCCGAACGAAAGCGTGGCGCAGACGTTGGGGAAAATATAGACGGCAGCTCCCGGATTAAACGCGAGTTTTACTTGCGTATTGTCACTGAGGGTCGTTTTCATCTCGTCGCTCGAACTGTTCGGCTGGTAGGAGAACTTCGACGTACCGGTGGACAGCGAGAGTTCGAATTCGGCGAACAGGCCGAAACGACCCTTGGGATCGAGTCCCGCATAGGAGCGGTGGAAGATGCCGAACGAGTAGTTGTCGCTGTTGAAATCGATCTTCGGAAGATCGCCCGAGGTGTCGTTGCTCTCGCCGAAATCGTAGCTGGCGTTGTTGAGTTTGCCGCCCATGTGGTTGTAACCGAAGCGGACGCCGAGGCAGTTGTTGTCGCGGTAGAAATAGCCGATGAAGGGTTTGACGGTGGCCATCGTACCGCTGGCGTCGATGCCGTCGATGATCAGCATGATGTCCGTGTCGTCGCTCGACATCGTACCGTAGGAGGCCGTCAGGCCCATCATCACCTCGCCTTTATACGCGAACTTGAGCTTGTTGATCTCGCGGTCGATGCGTTGGCGGGTGGGCAGGAACTGCTTTTTGGTGCGGATCGGCGAATCGGCGTCCGCGGCTTTGAGGGCGAGCAGATGCTCCTTGCCCGGAGAGGATTCCCCGCTGGATGGAAGAGTCGCTTCCGACGTTGAAACTTCGGTTGCGGGGGCCGCTGCGGTCTCGGTTTCGGCTGCGGGCCCGGCAGGTTCTGCTGCGGCAGGAACCGGAGCCGTGGTTTCGGCTTCGATGGCGGTTTCAGCCTGTGGGGCGGCTGCAATTACAGCGGGGGCTGCCGGCTGTGGAACTGCGGGTTTGCGTGAGGGGCGGCGGGAAGGCATTGCCGCGGCTTTGGGCGCATCGGGTTGCTCCGGTTCGGCCCGGACTTCGGATTTCGCCGCCGAGGGGGCAGGGGTCTCCGTAACGGCGGCCTCGGTTGCCGGCTGCGCTTTGGGAGCCTCCGTTTGCGGAGGCAGCGCATTGCCGCACGAGAAAGTCAGGATCAGCAGGAAATAAAGTATGCTTCGTGTCATAGTATGCCGTTTTTAGAGATAGAAGGCCATGCCGAGGCCTATCGAGAAGATATTGACCTTGAAGTTCATCATGCTCGAGTTGCGCTTGCCCACAGTGACCTGGTTGTGAACCTGCTTGGTGTGGTTGTAGGTGATACCCATCACACCCACGTTCACTTCGACGGCCATGTTGTTGGTAGCGAAAGCCACGATGCCCGGCGAAATACCCAGCGAAAGGGTATAGCCGGTTTCGTAAGTTCCTTTTACGGGCGAGTCGTTGGCAAAACGTGCCTGCGTGCCTCCGGCCGAAAGCTGCATCTCGTTGAACAGCGCGAAGCGCTTGTTGCGCCCCAGCGGAATGTACTGCCGCCAGATCGCCGCAGCCGAATAGGTCTGCCTGAGCGAGTAGTAATCCTTGGCCACGATGTTCGTTCCCGATTCTTCGTCGCCGAAGTGCAGTTCGGCGGCGTCCAGTTTGAGCAGCGTGCGCGAATAGATGAAGCGTCCTCCGAGGGCCATGTTGTCGCGGAAAGCGTAGGCGATCATCGGGCTGACGCGGAAAGTGTAGCCCTTCGAATTGATGCCTTCGATGATGAGGAACTGATAACCTTTGTTGGTATGGGTCGAGTAGGAGGCCGTACCGCCGAAAATCCACTGACCTTTCGGTACGAACAGGTTGTGCGTATCGGTAAGTCCGCGCTCACGGCGCATTTCGTTGATCGTTTTCGGGCGTTCGTCGGTGGTCGCCGTTGTTCCGGCGACCGTTGTTTCCTGTGCGCGCAGCGCCTGCACCGTGCCCGTGAGGCACAGCGCGAGGGCGAGCGTGCGGATGAATAGCTTGCGCATCTGCTTGCGTTTAGTGATTAGTATATCCATTCGAAATCATCGACATACATGACGTTGGAAGAACACCCGTCCATATAATCTCCGTAAGCGCTTGTCGAGCACGAGATTACTAACGTGTATTTGCCTTGTGGCCTTGTCGCTTCCTTATCGTAGTAGAGAAGCGGAATTTCGGCAGGAACCAGCGTGTCGCCCTCGGTCGATTCGTGTATGGGCAGAATGCCGTAAGCGATAATCGCGCCCGAACCTTCGAGATTCGACTGATCAGCGGGGTTCCACATGCCGCTCGGAGTGCTCATACCCGATACTACTTCGCGGCGGGCGGACCAATCCACGATGCAGACAAATATCTGGCTGAAATCGTCCTCCCCGATTGCAAGCGGACCATTGTGCTTGTTGATGTTGACTTTGCCTACTGTGGCGTGGTATTTGACACTTAATGCCTTAGGCCGAGCCGTATAGGTGTATTCCTGTCCGAATCCGACTGTGCCGGGGCCCGTGAAGCCTGAAAAGACGAACGTGCCGAAGAAAAGGTTTCCGGCGGCCAGGTTGCCCAGGGTCTCGCTGGCCGTGAGTTTGGCGCATTGCCTGCCGCCCATTCCTGTATATTCGCTTGCAAGACAAAGTCCTGCTTTCATCGAGTTGTTTCCGCTGCCCCAGGTCTCCGTTGACGTGTTATCGATAGTGAAACAACTCATTGAACTGTTTTCCATATCTCCGCCGGGAATGATTTGTCCTGTTTCCGTCGTGAAGTCCGTGGTATAAAGCGTATCGCCGATAACTGCCCGCGATTCATAGCTGTTGTTGGCGAAAACGCCCGTGCCGGCAACCGGAGTGTAGACTGTCAGTCCAGCGTCGTTGGTCGACTCGGTCCAGCCGGCGTTGAACGCGGCTGTATAGATGCCGTTGCCGGCGCTTACGCCCTCGGCGTCGGTCCATTGTCCGTCTTTGGCACGCAGCCCGAAGGTTGCCGTCGTGATGTCCGGATCGAGGATCAGTGCGCGCAGCGTGATGCTGTTCGTCCAGAGGTCGTAATCCGCCTTTTCGGTCGGCAGGATACCTTGCAGGCGATATTCCGAGATGGCCGAGGCTTCGGAATTGGCGGCGTCGGCGACACGGATGGTTACCGGCTGATTGCCGCCCGGGCGTCCGGCGAAGAAGGCGTCGGAAAGCGTGACCGTCAGGCTGAGGTCGTTCTCCTTGACGACATCGATACCTTCGGTCGTGCCGTTGAGCGCGTCGTAGGTATTGTTGCCGATGCTGATTTCGACATCGCGGACTGCCGCCATCGTCGTTATCATATAACGTTTCGGGGCGGTCTTTCCGGGGATGAAATCCTGGGGTTGGCTCATGTCGAATCCGTCGCTTTCGATGGACGGTTCGGGGCTGAACGGGAACGTGTCGTCGTGATCGTCGGTCGAGGTGTCGACCTTGACGACGAAACATTCGATGAAGCCCGGCAGGTCCTTCGAGAATTTGAACGAGACGCTGTATTTGCCGCCGGCCTGCACACCCTCGAATTTGCTCGTTTTGGTGATTACGCCGCGTTCGGGGTGGGTTCCTTCGAAATACGTCGTGAGCGTCGTTACGCCTTCGGGCATGGTGAAGTAGCCCGTGCCGTCGGCCAGGTATTTCAGTGCCGGGACACTTCCTGCCTCGGCTTTTTCTGCGTCGAACGCCTCGGCGGCGACTACCCATGCGTGGAAATTCTCACCGAAAGCGGTCGGAACCGTAGCGTCGAATTTTACTTCGGCGACGACGTTCTGCCGTTTGCATTCGACTTCGGCGACGGTCGTCTGTCCGGCCGCCACCGTAAAGTTCTTGTCTCCTTTGTAGAAGCGCTTGGTGAACGACGCCGGGACTGTTTCTCCGGCCTCGACTTCCACCCGGTATTCGCCTGCGGTGAGTTCCAGCCGTGTGGGAAGCGTCGCTTCGGTATACTGGCGGAGCAGTTCGTCGCTGCCGCGGTAGATGCGTACGAGAAGGTGTTGCAGCGGGTCGTACTCCCCGTCGGCTTCGGCGCGCGTGGCCGAAACCCGCATTTCGAGTGCTCCCGTGTCGCCTGCGTCGGTGCTTCCGGCCCCCTCGTTCGAGCAGGCGGCGGTCAGCGCGGTGCACAACAGCAACAGCATATATGACAGTTGTTTTTTCATGATTCGTCAACCTTATTTTAGGGCTAGGGAACGTAAAGCATCAGGGTCTTTTCCGTCGTCTGCCCTGCATTGTCCGTAATCGTAAGTACAAAGTCGTTGTTACACTCGTTGGCAACCATGAACAGCAGCGATACGAACGGTGTGATGGAGATCGTGGGAAGCACGGTCTTGTCCTTTACCTCTTCGTTGACGGGGAATCCGAACTGCTTGAGAGCGTTGGCGACCTCTTCGGGCGAATTATGGCCTGCGCCGGGAACGTCGCATAGGTCGAATTCGGCGGGGATACCAACGCTGAGCAGCTCTTCGGGCGTCAGTTTCTCGGAGACGATCTTGACTACGAGCGATTTGATGCCGGCTTCGGCTGCGATGTTGATGTCGATGGGGGTATCCTCGCTTATCGTGTATCGCTTATCGATGTCATATCCCTCCCAAACGACTGTCGGGGCGTTGTTTTCATGCTCCGGATCGACGATAAGTGTCAGCGATGCCGAGGAGGTAAGGCCCTTGGCGTCGGTCATCGCGAAGGCAAAGGTATGCGTACCCTCGAAACCGGGGTAGAGTTGTTTCATGGCGCCTGCGATGTCGAAACTCTTCGCCTTTGCGCCTTTCAGGTCGTCGCCCAGCGGGAAACCGAGGCCCGATAGAAGCGTGTAGGCGGGATCCGACGAGCCGATCGCGCAGAGGTCGAATGCGGGGCCTCCGATGGAGGCTACCATCCCGGTCAACTGGGCATTGTCCGAGGAGATTGTCAGCACGAACGATTCGATGCCGTTGGACGAGGTGAGGTCGAACACGAACGGCTGGGTATAGTTGCCTTCGGCGTCGAACATCGAAGCCATGAGCCGGAAGGGTTTCGTGAGGTCGTATCCGGGGCATTCGAGGGTCGGGGCGATGGGGAAGGCGGGTTCTTCGTCGTTGTCGGGGTCGCCGACCGGGATTTCGTCGTCCGCTACGAAGCCGTCGACCGTGATATCCAGCTTGATGTCGCCCTTGTCCGAGTAGGTGATCACGATCGAAAGTTTGCGCCATTGCCCGGCTTTGACATCGGAGATCGTTTTGTTGATGCGCACGGGGGTGTCGGGATCATCGGCGAAAGCGCCTTCGAGGTGCAGTTTGAGCGTGTTGCTCTCGGCCTGCGGCAGGAAATAGGCCGCGCGGGTCTCGGACTTTTCGAAGGTCATCGCCGTCTCGCCCAGCGTGACGGTCGACTTGGTGGCGTCGGTGAGTTTGTCGGCGAGGTCTTTCGAGCACATCAGCGTTACCTTGATGTTGTTCAGCGTGCAGACGATCTCGTCGATGGGGGTGGTTTTGTTCTTTTCGATCGCAAATTCCTGCGAACCGAAATAAACGGGGTGCTCCCAGGCGGCGGCCTGCATCGAGGCGGCCTCTTCCGAACGGACCTCCATCGTGTAGCTGCCCACGGCCAGTTCCAGGCGGCCCGTCTCGTTGATCGAGGCCATCAGGTCGCCGTATTTCTCCTTAAGCACCGACTTCTTGGATGCGTCGAGGATCTCGACGATATAGGCGTCGACATCGGGCTGCACTTCGTCCGCACGTGTCTGAGGCTTCGCCGTTTCGTCCGACGTGTCGCCGGGCTTGGTCTCGGTATCTGAGTCGATCACCACGCGCATACTCATGTCGGCCAGTGCCAGGTAGCCTTTTGCGTTCGGGTCCGGGGGTGTCGTTCCCGGGTCGTTTTTCTTGTAGGCGGGATCTTCGTTCACACAGCCTGTCGCGAGCAGCGCCGTCGCTGCGAATGCGGTCAGAATCTTGGAAAAAGTTTTCATATCTCGGTATTTTTATTTGCGTTATTCGATGGCCCCCTCGTTCAGTTCGAGGTCGAGCTCCTGCGTTTCGGTGTATCCTTCGCCCAGGGTGATGGTCAGCGTCGCACTGCCGGCTTTCTTGGCGTCGAGGGTGAAGATGTGGCGCGTGGCTGGGCGGGTCGCTTCGAGCGGTTCGGGCGTGAAGGTGTAGAGCGGACCGTCCGACGTGCCGTCCTGGCTCTGGCCCCGGGCCGTACCTTTCACGGTGAGCGTCGTCCCGGCCTTCACCCAGACGGACTCCTCCTCTTCCCCGTCGCAGGGGCGGAATGTGAATTCGCCGCCCGATCCGGTCGTCAGGGTGAACTCGGCGTTGTTGTAGTACTTTTTGAAAGCCTCGGTGGCGCGCACCAAAGCCTGTGAATTGCAGACCTTCGCCGTGATCTTTGCGTCGCAGACGCGGCGGGGCTGGACTACAACGTCGACCGAACCTGCGTAATAGGCCTTGTCCAGACCTTCGGCTTCGGGATCGCCGTAGGTGATCGAAACCGTGTAGCTGCCTTCGACGAACGTGTAGGCCGTCTCTTCGGCGTTGTAGGCCGCAACTGTTGCCCACGAGCGGTCGAAATCGGCCCCCGTGATGCGCAGGGCAAAGTCCTCTCCGGCGGGTGTTGCCGCCGCACGGGTCATCCCCTGGGCAGAGGCCGTCGACGAATCGATCGTGAGGTCGGCCTCGCAGGCGATGCGGATCGTACCGCCGTCGCCCCGGGGCGTCGTGTCTTTCTCTTGGGAGCATCCTCCGGCTGCGATGGCCGCCGATGCAAGGATATAAAGCAGTTTTTTCATGGCGGTTATTCGTTGACGATGGATACTTTGATATTGTCGAGGTAGACATCTTCGTAAGCGAATCCGAGCGCAGTATTCGACCCGTTTGTTTTCCAGGCGATACGGCTTGTTCTGCCGAACGAGGAGATCGTCGTTTCGTGTGAAGTCGGAATGTTGTCGGCCGACGCCGATCTGTTGTCTGTCAGTGTGATGCTTGTACTGTTGTTTATCGGGGAGTTGAGATTCGTTTCGGTCGAAAGGCCTACGGTTATTTTCATCTCCTTGCTTTTGTTTTTCTTCCAGTCGCAGTTGAAAGTTACCTTGATCCGGGGCGTCTTGCCCTCTTTGATGGAGGCAAAGGGAGGTGTGTCGATGCGTGAGTGGTAGGGACCGCCGATGTTATTGTACATTCTGAGGTTTGCGGATTTCCCGGCCTCTATTTTCAGCCGCTGGCCTCCGACCCATTCGGGAAGGCCTTGATTGGATAAGTCGTCGCCCGCCGCCGAACCGGATGTGGAACTGCCGCCCGTAAACGAGGCTGCCTTGCTGAAATTCTCCGCCAGCAGATAGGGTACGGCGAAAGCGGGTGTCTCGTTGGCCTCCTCGGGTTTGATCGTGCCGATCTGTAATGTTCCCGATACGACAGCGCTTTCAGATTCGTACTGCACCGTAACGGTTTTATCCGAAAGGTTGTCGGTCCACGACGGTTTGAGGACCATCGTGTAACTGCCGTCGGCGTCCGGCGTAAATTCGCGGACATTCGAACCGTTGTCGAACAGCGAACCTTCGGGAGCCGTGAGGGTGATTTTTTTAACTTCTTCGCCCAGCGTCGCCGTGCCTTTGTCCGCAGGCAGCGAGAACGTGAGGCGCGTATAAAGGAGGCCGATGGCGGGAATGTTGTAGGCGATCGGGGTGGTGTGGCCCGCAGCGAAGTTCTTGCCCGCGATGTCGCGCGGTTCGGATTCCCCGACCTCGCAGATGGCGGTGACGGTTACTGCTTGATCGGCGGAGAGTTCGGTCGGCGCGATGACGGCGAAGACCACGTCGCCCGCATCCTTGGGCTCGTCGAAACGCAGCGTCAGCGTGCTGCTGCCGCTGGTAAGGGTCGGTGCGGCATCGGGTTTGGCCGCGTCTACGGTCATGCGTCCAGTGACGGGCTGCGGGAAGGCCAGGGTGATTTCCGAGACTTTTTCGCCGAGGTCGTTCTTCGGAATGCGGATTTTCAGCACGTGGACCTTGTGGCGGAACTGGAATTGCACCGTATTGCCGGTGTCGTCCTTTTCCAGGGCCGGGGCTGTGACAGGTTCGGCGACCATCACATCCCAGTCGCCGTTGAACGCACCGTTCTGTACGGCGGGGATCAGGTAGGTAGCCTCCGTGCCGTTACTTTCGGCCGGAGCGGGCGATACGGCATAATACGTATAAGTGTCCTCGGGCATCGGTGCGATGTTGCCTGTGAACCTGGCCGTGTTGTAGGCGGCGTTATAGTGGTAGAGTTTGAAAACCTGCTTGTCGAGTGTAGTCTCTGACCGGGAGTTGACAGCCCAGAGGGCGATCTGGTCGTCCGACGACCATTTGACCGATACGCCGTCTTCGCCGAGTTCGGTGCGGGTTTTGTCTTCGGATTCGATGTCGATCTTCGGGCCGGAGCCTACCGATACGCTGATGGTTCCGGTCGCGGGCCGGGGGTCTGCATCCGAAAAATCGGAGCATGACGCGAAGGCCAGAGGCAGCGCGAGCAGAATTGTCCGGAAATTTATTCGCATAGAGTAGAGTCTTTTATCTGAATGTGTGCAAAAATAGGCACGCATTCCGTTTCCCGGAAATAAATTCAACGAACGCCATGATTTTCATCATGAACAGGTTGCTTTTTATCTTCTCGTACACCCTGTTTCGGCGTGTGGAAACGACAAACCTCCCTGCCGGAGACAGGGAGGTTTGCAGGATTGTCCGGAGCTTTGCTCCGGGCGGTTATCGGGCTGTTAGTATATCCACTCGATATCCTTGACATATAAATCATTCTCTGTGCCGTTCAGGTAATCGCCATAGCGGCTGGTTGCACAAGAGATGATGATAGTGTAGTTTCCGTCCGGAGCGGCAGCGTCCTTGTCGTAGTAATTGAGCGGAATGTTCAGCAGCGTGTCGGAGTTGGCATTCGCGTCGGGGTAGGCCACACCGTAGGCGATCAGACCGCTTTTTTCCGCTTCGCTCAATCCATACAGGGATTCGGGATTCCATACGCCCGTCGGGGCCGCTTTGTTCCCGGAGGCTACATTGTGCCGGGCACTCCAGTTGATAATACATACGATAATGCTTGCCTGGTCCTGCCCCGAGGTAATCGAGGAATGGTAGGAATCCTCCCACTTTTTGTAGAATCCGCTTCCCGTAACATCGAATGCCGCTTTGTAGGTCAGTTTCAGTCCTGTCGGACGGGAGGTGTAGGTGTATTTCTGCCCGAATTCGACCGTGCCGGTCTGTTGAAGCAATGCGAATTGGAACCTGCCCGTAAATAGGTTGCCCGGGGCCAGAATTCCGATCAGCGAATTCTTCCGTCCCTGCATGTAGGCATACGGAGAGGAAAAAGTACAGAGAGTTGCGGCGAAGGTATTGTTACCGCTGCCCCAGAAGGTAGCTTTCGAACTGTCTTTCGTGAAACAGGTACTGCCCGATGTGAAACCCTCGATCACGTCTCCGTCGGATTGTTCCGGTTTGAACGTTCCCGTTTCTTCCAAAGCGCCGTCGACGAAAAGTTCGTATTCGTAGGTCTTTTGTGCGAAGACTCCGGCGTTGGAATTCGGAATGTATATCGTGTGTCCGCTGTCGTTCGTGCCCTGGCTCCAGACGTTGTCCGCCGTGATAGCGGCTTCCCATTTTCCGTTGGCGGCGTCGACGGCCGTAGCGGTCAATTCATGCCAGTCGGATGTGCCTTTTACCTTGTAATTCAGCGAGACCGACTGTGCCTCCGGATCGATGGCATGGATCGACAGCGTCGCCGTATTGGCCCACAGGTCGCTTGCCGAACACTCCACCTTGTTGCACCTGAAAACCAGGGATTGGGTCTCCGTATTGCCTGCCAGGTCGACGACCGTGACGTTGAAGGCGTGATCGCCGTAGATCAGGTCGCCCAGTCCGTCCTTCAGCATGGGAATCATGGGAACGAGCCGGGTAATGTCGAACAGCGTGGATTTTTTGTACTGGATCTGGGTCGTGCAATGCAGCCCCAGGTTGGAATAATTGATGCCGATGGGCAGTTGGGTTTCGTTGAACAGGTCGAGGCGTCCGATTTCCATGGCATTCAGGGCCGGGGAAACTACGTCCACGTACAACTCCGCAATACCCGCCGGGGCGTTGATCGTGATTACCGCGGGGTAATCGAGTTCCATGTCGCCGTTTTCGTCGAGGATTTCGTGCGGTATGTCCATATCCTGTCCGGGCCAGTCGAAGGAGGGCTTTTCGATCTCCGTGAAAGTCGGGACAGTGGTTCGTTTCAGGCGATAGAGCTCGCCGGCCGCGAATTCGGGCAGGCCGGAGAGGTCGATGCTCCCGATTTGGTCATTTGCCGTGATGATGTCCAGTTTCAGACTTTCGTATTGGCCTTCCGGCAGGTTGAAATAGGCGTGCAGGTTGTTCAGCGCCGGGGCCGTACCTTCGTCGAAAGTCATGGCAATCACGTTCGACGTTACCGGAATTTCGTCCTGGGTGCTCGTGTCGAGACTGCCTGTGCCGTCGGTCGAGCTGTTGAACCGGGCCGAAGCGATGGGATGGTTCTCATCGGCCGTCAGCAGCAGCGCTTTTACCTGGTCGCTTCCTCCGGAGATTTCGAATTTCAGGATCGAGGTCAGTCGCTTGAGGGTGAAATTCAGTTCTTCGGTCGCCGGGTCGATGGTCCGGGTCGCCGTGGTGACCAGCGGATCGTACCGGTGGTTGAAGTTATTGCCGTCCTGCGTGCGTAGGTTCCCGAAGGGAATCTTGAAGTCACTGCCCGAGTAGGAACTTTCGATGTGGGGCGAGAAGGCATGGAAGTTTTGCGACCCGGGTGTGATTTCGGTTGAGAATTTTTTGGTTGCACTGCTGTAAGTGGCCTTGGCGGGTGTATTTCCATAGAGCAGGGTCATCTCATTCCCGTCGTCCCAGCGGGAGACGAACGTTCCGTCGCCGATGTGGATGCTGGTGCGTGTTTCGGCTGCGGGGGCCGAACTGCTGCTGGTATCCGGGTTCTCGGCGGTAAATTCGATGCGGATTTTGTCGCCCGTTTCGGGGCTGTCGGGATTCTGTTCCTCGATACCGTCGGAACAGGCGGCCACCGCTGTCATGACAGCGATAACCGGCAACGTGCGGAAGATTTTTTTCATGGTTCCGCCGTTTAATAGTTGTAGGAGTCGTCGTAGGACGAGAGTTCCGTTACTCCCCCTCCTCCGTTTTCGGGATCGCCGCTTCCGGCAAATCCTTTTTCTACCCGTACGTCGATTTGTTCAATCAGGGGTGCGACATACCGCAGGCCCCCTCCCTCTCGGTTGGTGGTTACTTTCTTCATAGTCAAAATCTGTTAATTGCGTCGAAAGCAAATGTAGGGAGGTGATGGGTCAGATGAAAATAAATTCAACGAACAGGCCGATCTTTTCAACGAACAGACCGATTTAAAAAACAACGACAGGGCTGAAATGCTGTAATAAAGAGCGTATTTGTGTATGCAAATAGCGAAAAAGGGCCGTCTGAATTCTCAGACGGCCTTTTTCAGGTCGGATCGGCTGCTATTTTACGTACTTGTCGAGCCAGCCGAAGAATTCTCGGTTCCAGACCAGCGCATTCTGGGGTTTGAAGACCTGGTGCGCCTCGTTTTCAAACGCTACGAGCCGCGCCGGGATGCCCAGCACGCGGGCGGCCGTGAAGGCTTCGAGCGACTGGGTGTAGGGGATGCGGAAGTCCTTTTCGCCGGTGAAGATCAGGATCGGCGTATCCCACTTCGAGACGAACTTATGCGGCGAGTTGGCATAGGAACGTTGTGCCGTGGCGTTTTTCGTGTCCCAGTAGGGGCCTCCGTAGTCGTTGTTGACGAAGAACAATTCCTCGGTTTCACCGTACATCGAGTCGAAATCGAAGATACCGCAGTGGGCGATGAAAGCCTTGAAGCGCTTCTCGTGGCATCCGGCGAGGAAGTAGACCGAGTAGCCGCCGTAGGAAGCGCCCACGCAGCCCATGCGGGTTTCGTCGGCCCAGGGCTCTTTGGCTACGTCGTCGATGGCTGCGAGGTAATCCTGGATGTTCTGGCCTGAGTAGTCGCCCGAAATCTGGTCGAGCCACTCCTGTCCGAACGAGGGCAGGCCGCGGCGGTTGGGCGCTACGACGATGTAACCTTGCGCGGCCATCAGCTGGAAGTTCCAGCGGTAGCTCCAGAATTGCGATACGACGCTCTGCGGACCGCCCTGGCAGTAGAGCAGGGTGGGGTATTTCTTCGCAGGGTCGAAGTCGGGAGGAAGAATCACCCACGTCAGCATTTGTTTGCCGTCGGTGGTCGTCACCCAGCGTTTCTGCACCTCGCCCATTTTGATGTGGTCGTAGACGGGTTTGTTGATGGCTGAAATCTGCGTCAGTGTGCCGTCGGCGGGATTTACGTCGAAAAATTCCGTAGCCATCGAGATCGTGCACAACTCGGCGGCGATCGTCTCCCCGGCCATCGTGAAGGCGTTGATGTCGTGGTCGCCCTTGGTGAGGACCTCCACTTCGCCGACCGACGGTGCGACGCGGCAGATCTGATGCGTAGCCTCGATCGGGGCGATGAAATAGAGGCGGTCGTTGCCGCTCCACACGACGTTCATGGCGTTGTAGTCGAAGTCGGCGGTCAGATCCTGCATATCGGCAGTCGTGCAGTCGTAGACGAACAGGCGGGCTTTGTCCGACTCGTTGCCCGCACGGCGCTGCGAGAGGAAGGCGATCTTGCGATCGTCGGGCGACCAGACGGGGTATTTATCGTAGCCGACCATTTCGGCCAGGTCGAGGCAGGCCTCTCCTTCCGCAGCGGAATTGCCGGTCAGGGGTTTACAGATGTTTTTGGTTTCGCCCGTCGCCAGGTCGTAGACGAAGATGTCCGAGTCGGTCGATACGGCGTAGGCGGTTCCTGTCAGCGGCTTGCAGGTGTAGGCCAGCTTGTCGCCGGCGTTGCTCCAGGCGATCTCGGCCATGTCGAAATAGGGGGCCAGCGGAGCGTCCCATGCAGCTTCAGCGCCGATGATGTCCACGCCGGACTTTATCCCTTCGGAACCGAAATCCCCGACGAAGATGTGCATGTATTCGCCCTCGTCCCAATAGTCCCAGTGGCGGGCCATCAGGTCGTCGTAGATACGGGCTTTCGACTTGTCCATGTCCTTGTAAACGTCCGACGACCGGCGGTCGGCGACCTGTATGCGCTGCACGTACCACGCTTTGTCGCCTTTGGGGCTGACGCCGAAGCCTTCGATATCCTTATCCAGGTCGGAGAGCTGTTTGGCATTCGCGCCTGCGGCGGTCATCTCCCAGACCTGCATCGAGCCGGAGCGGTCCGAGAGGAAGTAAATCCGGCTGCCGTCGGCGCTCCATTTCGGGGAGACGTTGTTCGACGTGTTGTCCGTCAGGCGCGTTACGGCCTTCGAGGCCAGGTCCTCGACCCAGATTGTGGTCACGCCGCGGTTTTCGGCCATGTTGTAGTCGGTCTGCTGGTAGAGAAGCGTCGTGCCGTCGGGCGAGATCGACGAGCCGCCCGCGCGGCTCATCTTCCACATCACCTCGGGGGTGAGACGCCCGGCGGCGATCTCTTCGGCCGTCAGCGCATTGTCGATCTTCAGGGGTTCGGGGCGTTTGTTGCATCCGCCCAGTCCCACAGCTGCAATAGCCATCATCAGGAGAATTTTTTTCATTTTTTGAGGTTTCTTATGTATATTTGGTGTCGTTACGACACTTTTATTTGTCGGGAAGATTTTGCAAACCGCACACAAATTGGGTTTGCGCCCATCTGCCTTTTTTTGTATCTTTGCCATCAAATCTTTCGAACATGAACCGTACCGTCTTTTTTGCCGATAAGGCCGTGATGTTCACTGCCGAAGCCCCCGGCGGGGCCTGGTACGTCGTTGCGACGGCGGCCGGCGGCGGCATATCACGCGCCAAGATACTGAATTTTCTCGAATCGAACAACTCCGTAGCCGTCGTTACGGACGATCCCGACGCGGCTTTTGCGGCCTTTGCCAGGGAGTTTGCGGCGGTGGAGGCTGCGGGCGGCGTGGTGGTGAACGACTGCGGCGAATGGCTGATGATCCACCGCAACGGGCGCTGGGACCTGCCGAAAGGCCATCTGGAGTGCGGCGAACGCATCGAGGAGTGCGCTGCTCGTGAAGTCGAGGAGGAGACGGGCGTAGCGGCCGAAGTCGTGCGTCCGCTGTGCGAAACGCTGCACGCCTATTATTTCCCGAAAACCGGGCGCTGGGAGTTGAAGCGGACCCATTGGTACGAACTGCATACGCCGAGGTGCGCCGGACTGACGCCCCAGACCGAGGAAGGGATCGACGCCGTGGCCTGGTGTACGCCGGAGGAGGCTGCAAAACGGGCGGCCGACTGCTACCCGACGGTGCGGAAAGTGCTGGATAAGCTCCGGGCGGCGGAATAGATACCCCTTTTTTTAAATAGGCCGGCGATGCGGTAATACCGCATCGCCGGCTGTCGTTTTTTGAAACGCTTTGTTTGCTGTTTCGGCCTTTTAGGCGAACAGGTCGTTGAGCGATTCGCTCATGCTCGGATGCGTGTAGACGGAGTTGCTCAACTCGTGTGCCGTGACGCCTTGTTTCATGGCCAGCGCTACGGTATTGATGACTTCGCTCGATTCGGCCCCGAAAAGCGTGCAGCCCAGGATCAGGTCGTTGTCGGCGTCGATCACCGCTTTGAGGACCCCTTCGGCCGAGCCCAGGATGCGGGCCCGGGGGAATGCGGCGACGGCGATTTTCCGGACCCGGATATTGCGGCCTGCCTTGCGGGCCTCCTCTTCGTGCATGCCGACGTGCGAGAGCGGCGGTTCGATGAAGACCGAATAGGGGATCGGGCCGCGGTTAGCCGTGGTGCGCGCTCCGTCGCCGAACAGTTCGTCCCGGATGATCCGGTAGTCGTCGAGCGAAACGTAGGTGAATTGCAGCCCGCCCGTCACGTCGCCGATGGCGTAGATATTCGGGGCCGTGGTGTGCAGGTGTTCGTCCACGACGATCGCTCCGCGGTCGTTGGTTTTGACTCCGGCCGCTTCGAGGTTCAGCCCTGCGGTGGCGGGTTTGCGGCCCGTGGCCAGCAGCACGGCGTCGGCTTCGATCAGGGACGCTGCGCCGTCCTGCGAAACAGCGACGCTGACGCCTTCCGCCGTGTCGCGGAAGGACTCCACCTTGACGTTCATCCGGAACGAGACGCCCTTCTTCTCCAGCACCTCGCGGACGGCCTGCGCGATGTCGCGGTCCTCGCGCGGAATCAGCTCCGGGAACCCTTCGAGCACCGTGACCTCCGAGCCGAAGGAGGCGTACATCGACGCGAATTCCAGCCCGATATACCCGCCGCCGACGATGACCAGCCGGTGGGGCAGTTCGTCGAGTTCCAGGATCGACGTACTGGTGTGGACGCGTTTGCTTCCGGTGATTCCGGCAATGGGCGGAAGCACCGTTTCGGCTCCGGTGTTGATGACGATTCGTTTTGCGCCGATCTGCACGCTTCCGTCGGCGCTCTTCACCTCTACGGTTTCCGGCGAGAGGAACCGCCCTTCGCCCGTGTAAACGTCGATATGGGGATCGTCGGCCAGTTTGTGGAAGTTTTTGTCGCGGAGCAGGCCGACGAGCGCGGTCTTTGCGGCGACGGCC
Organism: Alistipes montrealensis; assembly: GCF_018362775.1. Classification (GTDB taxonomy): domain Bacteria; phylum Bacteroidota; class Bacteroidia; order Bacteroidales; family Rikenellaceae; genus Alistipes; species Alistipes montrealensis. Next base: position 755,404 of record NZ_JAGYXY010000001.1, on the reverse strand, counting down.
TCCTTGTAGTAGGCCCGGCGCTGTTCGAAGGTGAGCGGATGACCTGCGGCTGCGAGCCCGGCGCTGTGGATCAGCGCCTTGGTCGGTATGCAGCCGACGTTGATGCAGGTTCCCCCGTACATTTTATCCGAGCGTTCGACCATGGCGACGCTCCAGTCGTGTCCGGCCAGTTCGGCGGCGAGGGTCTTGCCTCCTTTGCCGAAGCCGATGATGATGGCATCATACTTTTTCATAGCTTCCCGTATTTGATGGCTCCGGTTGCCCGGGGCAATATTTTATGGTATAAAGATCGCCGTTTTGCGACTGCCGGGCAATGGCCGGAATGCCGCATGTGTTGGCTATATTTCCCGTATGGCAAATTTCGTGCTGCGGGCTACGCCTCCGCGGCGGTTTTGAGCCGGCGGCGTACGGCTTCCCGGTATTTGCGCGAGATTTCGATCGTCGTCCCGCCGATCTCCACGTGTGCCGGGCGGCAGTTGCCGAGGCGCGCCGTGTTGACGATAAAAGAGCGGTGGATGCGCAGGAAGCGGCTGTCCAGCTGCGCTTCCCATTGCGAAATACGGGTTTTGGTCCGGTAGGCGTCGCCGGTGGCGGTATGAATCCATACCTCGTCGTCGTTTGATTCGATGTAAAGGATTTCGGCAGGGTCGAGTGTGATTTTCCGGCGGTCGGAGACGAAACTGATCGAAGGGGCGTAAGGCTGACAGCGTTCGAGGTAGTTTTCGAGAACCATTTCCGGGGCGATGAATGCTGTCAGTATCAGCAGGATAAAGGGCGGGTTAAGCAGCAGCCCCGGCATTTCGCCCTCGCCGGCCCCGAGCACCAGCGCATGGCCCAGTATGAGCGAGAGGTATTCGATGCCGAGGATCGCCAGTGCGAGGTAGACGGCGTTGAGGATTCCCTGTCCGCGTTTTTCGAACGACAGTTGCGGCACGAAGTAGCGGGCCGCGAGCATGCCGGGCAGGAACAATACGCCGAGCAGCAGGGCATCGGCGAAAAGATACCCCAGCCCGGTGAGTACGAGGGCGATGACGAGTGTGGCCGCGAGCCACCAGGCGATGGGCAGAAACTGTTTCATCCGAAGAATCCGTTTCTACAAATATAGGTAAATTCTGCCCTCGGTGTCATTGCCCGGCCCCGTAAAAAATGCTTCCGGGGCCGATCGGAGGGATTCGACCGGGTGACAGCGGGATTCGACGGCCTGTTTTTTCGCCGTACGGCGGCTTTGCGGCGTATCTTTGCAATACGGGAATAATCCCGCAATGACTTAAAACTTTTGTGTTATGTTCGATTTGTTTCTTCAGGGCGGAACATGGGGGATGTCGATCCTGACCGTCGAATTGATCTGCATGCTCTTCGCGGCGTGGAAAGCCCCGGCATGGGTCAAAGAACTCGGCCTGCTGGCGTTGGTGAGCGGTATTTTCTACCAGATTCTCGGTATGTTCCAGGCTTTCGGGGTCATCCAGATAGCCGGGGATATCTCTCCGTCGCTGCTGGCAGGCGGGTTTAAAGTGTCGTTTATTGCAGTGATGTACGCGCTGCTGATCTACGCCGCCTCGCTGGTGATCCGCATGTTGCAGAAGCCGCGGATCTGACCCGGGGCGAAACCGGGTTCTGCGCGCCTTAGGTCCTGGATGAGGCGGGGGCAACCCTTTGTCTGTCAGATAGGCATATTGCTCCTGCCGAGGAGTTTTTCCTGTGTGTCGTAGGCCTCGGCGATCAGTCCGGGCGGGTAGTCGTACAACTCCAGGATGCGGATGGCGTTGCGTGTGGTGAGCGGCCCGGTGTGCAGTTGGTAGTCGAAGACCAGTTGCCCGTCGGCCACCTCCTCGCGGAAATGGTGCAGCTCGTAGCCGTCGCCGCGCAGCAGTTCCGCCAGTTCGATGTCGTGCGTGGCCGCCAGTACGATGTGCGGCCCCCGGTTGAGGTGTGCGAGTACGGCTTTGCCGGCCGCGATGCGTTCGGTGCTGTTCGTCCCCTTGAACAGTTCGTCGAGTACGAAAAGGCACGGCGCCGGTTGCTCCGCGGCTTCGAGCAGGCGCTTGACGGTGAGCACCTCCTGCAGGTAGTAACTCGTGCCTTCCGAAATGTCATCGGAGATGCGGATCGAGGAGTAGAGCCGCATGTAAGGGATTGTGAAACCCTCGGCGAAGCAGGTGCAGATCGTCTCCCCGAGCAGGGCGTTGAGCATCACCGTGCGGACGAAGGTGGTTTTGCCTGACATGTTCGACCCGGTGAGCAGCAGCCCCGTGCCGTCGAGCGTCAGGGTGTTGGGCACGCAGTCGGCGATGAGCGGGTGAACGACCTGTACGGCTTCGAGGTATTTGCCTTCGACGAATGCCGGGCGGCAGGTCGGCGCTTCGCGGCGCAGGCGCATGACTGAAATGGCCGCATCGGTCTCGCCGATAAACCGGAACAGGTCGTGGATGGCGTCGCGGTGGGCCGTGATGCTGCCGATGAAGCGGTGGAAAAGGATGACTTCGATGTTAAAGGCGATCTTCACCAGTTCTATCACCAGCCAGACGATGGCCGCGAAGTCGTTGCCTCCATCACCCTGTGTGCCGACGATGCGGCTGCGCTGTTCGACTTCGGCGACCTGGCGGATCGGCTGTGTGGCCTCGTCCGAGCCGGGAACCTGCTCCGACGCGAGATAGCGGGCTGTTTTCAGGGCGGCGGCGAGTTGCCGGACCGCAAAGGCGTAGCGGGTGATGTTGATTTTGTTGCCGTAGTGAATCACCACGTTGACGGCGTAAACCGCGATGAAAAGCAGTAACAGCAGCGGGTAGAAGGGAGCGAGCAGCAGCGAGACTATGGCGACGGCGGTCAGCGTGTAGACCAACCCGATGCGGCGGACTTTGGCCGGGGTCTCGAAAATCAGCCGCTGGAAATCGTAGGCGTCTTCGTTCGAGAGGCGCGAGAGGTGTTTCTCGCACCGCTGCGTCAACGCGTCGTCCTGCTCGAAAATCTCCGTCCGGCGGTCGAAATCCCGTGCATCTTCCTCGCCCCGGAGCGTTCGCAGCCGGGCGTAGAGATATTGCTGGCCGACTTTGGAGGTCGTGCGGTCGATTTTCTCGAACACGGCGTTCAGGTCGAGGTCCGCGGTCGTTTCGGCGTCGATGGTCTGGAAGGCGTCGTCCCGGGTCGGGCTGTTGTAGAAGTAACTGCTGACCTGGTCGAAGTTGTATGCCGCAGATTCCTCTTCCGGGCTGCGGGACGGTTTGAGCAGCGAAGCGATGTAGTCGGTCGGTTTCATGCCGTATCGGTTATTTTAGGCCGCTGTCGCGGTGAATTTCAAGGTGCGCGCTACGCCGTGCAAAAACCTGCGGCGCGGGCCTTGCGGCGGATGATTCTCAGCCGAAAATGTCGCTCTGTTTTGTATGAATACAACAGGCTGGTCCGGGATATTTGCCCTTCTAAACCTGCGGAGCGGCGTTCATCGCCTTGGCGATGCCCTCGGCAATCTGGTCGATGGCGCCTTGCAATTTGCTGCCGATCATCATTTTCATCATCATGTTCAACTCGATATGCAGCACCAGCCGCATGCGGGTGTCGGTATCCGAAACCTTGTGGAGTTGAATCCAGAAGGCGAAGTCCACGGGTACTCCTCCGTCGTCGCCCACGATCTTGACATGGCGCGGCTCGACGCGTTCCTCCATGCGGAGGCGGACGGTGAAGCCTTTGGCTTTGAACGAACAGGTGTCTTCGGTGGCCTGCCACTCCTCGACGCGCTCGGCAACGGCCGGCGTGAGGTTGTCGAAGCGGCTGATGACGGCGTAAATCTGCTCGGCGGGACGTAGAATCTGGTGTTGTTGCGAAGTGTATTCCTGCATGGTGACGTTATGAGTTATAATGTAGTATCGGTGTCGGGCGCGGCCCAGAAACGGGCTGCGTCGGAGGTCCGGACGGCATCGGCACTCTTGAATCCGTCGAATCCCGCGGGCAGCAGTTTGATGGCGCGGCCTTCGTATTCGACCTCCTTATCGTATCCGGTCTCTTCCCAGCAGACGAACCAGTAGAGGTTCTTGGCCCAGTAAGAGAGGTAGTTTTCAGCGTCGCGGGTCCCGAGGAGCCGGTGGACGACCATCGGTTTTTCGTCGATGGTGCGCTGCCGCATCTCTTCGAGCGAGAGCACTTCACCCTCGGGCGAGGTGACGTAGGACTGCATGTCGGAGTCGATCATGGCCCATTTCTGCCGCTCGGGCAGCCAGGCGATGTTCACCACATGGCAGTCCGAGTCGAGCGAATCGGCCGGAAGGCAGGTGACGAAGCGGTTCGTGATACCTGAAGCGAGCAGGAGTTCGTGGAGCAGGATCGAGTGCAGGCGGCAGTTGAAGGCCGGTTCCACCGTGCGGGTATACTCCCACAAACGGGTGGCGTTGCATACCTCGGGGTAGATTTCTTGGTTGGCGTGAGGGATATTTTCGGCGACGAAGGTTGCCAGCGCGAGGGTGTTGTCCCAGGTCGTGGCCGTCGGGTCGACCAGTGTGTCGAGGCGGAAATAGTCGCGGATTTCCCGGGCCCGGACAGTATCTTGTATATACGTGAAACGGTAGTCGGCGTCCGGCTCGGCAGCGTAGGGACCGGCTTTGCGCAGTAACTCCGTGCGCTGTTGTTTTTGCAGGCCGGTCAGGTAATCGACGGCTTTTTCGCGGAAGGCGAAACGGGCCAGCAGAAAGAGAATTACGAGCAATCCGATGAGTGAAAACAGGACGATGCCTGCGATTTTGACTGTTTTTTTCATGGCTGGGAATCCGGTTGCCGCAGAGATAGCGCAGGCCGGGTGCAGAACCGGACGCAGTTTGTTTTGCCGGGATGCTGCCTGTCTGAGCGGGTTTTATGTTCGGCAAAGATAGTGTTTTTTCCGATGCGGACAACATCTGGGCCTTCCTCGTCTGTGCAAAATGAACATGACGGCCCGATTCGGGCCGTCATGCAGGTGTGTTTTCACCGGCGGGTACTCATTCGCCGAGGACTGCTTTCCGGAATCTGACGAGGTCGATGTCGTCGGCGATTTTGCGCGCGAAGAGGTAGGGCTGCGTCCTTCCCCCCCCCGGTGTTATGTGCAGTGCGGCCAATCGGTCGATGTCCGTATTGTCGAGGACTTTCGGGCCGATGGGTACGTTCCAGTCGGCGAACATCAGCGACTGGCGGGTGTTGTTCCCGGCCAGCGGCGAACTGCCCAGGATCGTATGGAAATAGATTTCGTCGCCGCACGACGTGTAGCGGAAGAACCGGTTGTAATCGGGATGTGTCCGGGCGTATTCGAGCGCGTAGTCGCGCAGGCGGTCGGTGATCGTGATCCAGTTACACCCTTTTTCCAGGGGCGGGACCTTTCCGAAGAGCGGGTTGCGCGCCGGGCGGAAATGCTTGGCGTATTTGATCCTGAGTTTTTCGCGCAGGCTCCGTTTTCCGCCCCAGCGCAGGACGGGAACGTAGTGCGCCGTGCGGACCTTCCCGTAGAACTCTTCGAGGTTCAGGTCGGGTTGCATGGCCACGAACTCCGTGTTTCGGGCGTAGCTTGCGGCCAGGAATTCCCGGATATACGTCATATCATACAGCGGCAGGGTGTCGCCCGACAGCAGGACGATATAGCGGTAGTCGCCGCTGCGGGTCGCTTCGTAGAGCCGCCGCATGCAGCATATCTGGCCGTAGTCGCCCCAGCGGATGTCGATGCGGGGCATTACGAAGCGGACTTTGCCGCTCAGGGCGGCGAAATCCTTCATCCGGGCTTTGCGGTCCACATGTACGAAAATCCCGTTGCCCGGGACCGACAGCCTGTCGATGAGTTCCTGCAAAACCGGCGTGTACTTGTGGCAGATGATGCAGAACGCGATGCGGAATTCGCTCATCGGAGAGGCGTTTAGTCGATCTCGAAAGTCCGGGCCGTGTCGCTGTCGACGGTGATGCGCACCGTCATCACGTTGTCCGGAAGCAGTTGCTCGATCTTTTCGGGCCACTCCACCAGGCATAGGTCTCCGGAGTAGAAATACTCCTCGTAGCCGAAGTCGAAGGCTTCGCGCAGGTCGTTGATGCGGTAGAAATCGAAGTGGTGGATACGCCGGTTGCCTTCGCCCTTGTACTGGTTGACGATGGCGAAAGTGGGGCTGGTTACGGTGTCCGTGGCCCCGAGCTGGGCTGCGATTTCGCGGATGAGCGTGGTTTTTCCGGCGCCCATCTCGCCGCGTAAGGCGACCACCGTACGGCGGCCCAATGACCGGATGATCGCCCCGGCGACCTGCGGGAGCTCGTCCTGCGAGGTGATGTGAATGGTTTTCATTTATTGCTTAGGCTTTAAAACGATATACGGTACGATCATCTCCTCCATCGAAATGCCGCCGTGCTGGAACGTGTTGCGGTAGTAGCGGATGTGGCGGTTCGCATCGTTGTTGTAGACCAGGAAATCGGTGTTGTAGGCGAAGATGTAACTCGACGTGAGGTTGCTCGACGGCAGTTGCACGTCCTCGGGTTTCAGGATTTCGTAGACTTCGCGGGAGTTGTAGGCCAGGTTGCGGCCCGTCTTGTAGCGCAGATTGGCCGAGGTCTCGCGGTCGCCGGTAACCTTCACCGGGTTGTCCACGCGGATCGTGCCGTGGTCCGAAGTGATGACGACGGTGTGCCCCCGCTCGGACAGCAGCTTGAGGATGGTGAAGAGGTCCGAGTGTTCGAACCACGAGCGCGTCAGCGAGCGGAACGCCGCATCGTCCTCGGTGAGTTCGCGGATGACATCGGTTTCGGTACGTGCGTGTGAGAGGATGTCGAGGAAGTTGTAGACGATGACCGAGAAATCGGCGTCGTAGACCTTTTGTATATTGTCGACCAGCTTGCGGCCCTGCTCGGCGCGCACCAGTTTGTCGAACGAGAACTTCCAGTTTTTGCCGTTCTGGGCCATCAGTCGCTTGAGGAATTCCTCTTCGTACTGGTTTTTGCCGCCCTCCTCGTTGTCGTTGAGCCATTTGTTGGGCATCAGTTTGTCGATCGCGAGCGGCATCAGTCCTGCGAAGACGGCGTTGCGGGCATACTGCGTGGCCGTGGGCAGGATGGCGCAGTAGAAATCGTCCAGTGCCACGTCGTAGTAACCCCTCAGCAGCGACGAGATCGACCGCCACTGGTCGTAGCGGAAGTTGTCGATCAGCAGCAGCGTGGTTTTCTCGTTTTCGTCGGCAACGGGGAAAATGTTGGTGCGCATGAGCGTGTGCGACATCACGGGGGTGTCGTCGGAGCGCTTGTTGATCCAGTTGTAGTAATTGCGGCGTACGAATTTGCAGAATTCCTGGTTGGCTTCGCTTTTCTGGTAGGTCAGCACCTCCTGGATGCTCTGGTCGGTGGATTCCGACAGTTCGACCTCCCAGGTGGTGAGTTTGCGGTAGAGCGCACACCAGTCCTGGAACGTATCGGCCATTTGCAGCGAGGACGAGATGCGTCCGAACTCTGAACGGTAGTCGGCCGTCGTCTGCTCGGTCACGAGCTGCTGCTGGTGTACGTTCTTCTTGATCGAAAGCAGCACCTGGTTGGGATTGACGGGTTTGATGAGGTAGTCGGCGATTTTCGATCCCACGGCCTTGTCCATGATGTTCTCCTCTTCGCTCTTGGTGACCATGATCACGGGCGTTGTCGGACGCACCTCCTTGATCTTGGGAAGGGTTTCGAGCCCCGTCATGCCGGGCATCATTTCGTCGAGGATGATCAAATCGTAGGCTCCTTCGGAGGCCATGTCGATCGCGTCGTATCCATTGTTGCAGGTGTCCACTTCGTACCCCTTCTGCTGCAGGAACAGCACGTGGGGTTTGAGCAGTTCGACTTCGTCGTCGACCCAGAGTATTTTGACCATACCGTTATTCGGATTTAGAGTTTACAAAATTAGTGATTTTATTATCAAACGCAAAAACCGCACGGTTTATTGGCCCGGCCGCCGATTAAATACTATCTTTACTCCGATAAATGACAAAATGACGACAATCGTGCTTAAAACAGAAAAGTCCCGTATCGACGCGGTGGATGCCCTGCGCGGCTTTGCCGTGATGGCGATCCTGCTGGTACACAGCCTCGAACACTTTATCTTTCCGGTTTATCCGGCTTCGTCTCCCGCCTGGCTCGCCGCCCTCGACGACGGCGTTTTCGCCGTCGTATTCGCCCTTTTCGCGGGCAAGGCCTATGCGATCTTCGCATTGCTTTTCGGTTTCACTTTCCACCTGCAATACGCCGCCCGGCGGAGCCGCGGGGAGGACTTCGGATGGAGGTTCCTCTGGCGGTTATTGCTGCTGGCGGGTTTTGCCACGCTCAATGCCGCCTTCTTTCCCGCCGGGGACGTGCTGCTGCTGTTCAGCATCGTCGGGGTCGTGCTTTTCGTTGTCCGGCGTTTGAATGACCGGACCGTGCTGATCCTGGCGCTGTTGTTCCTGTTGCAGCCCGTCGAATGGTACAACTGCTTCCGCGCGTTGGTTGACACGGGTTTCGCCCCGCCCGATTTGGGCGTCGGGGCCATGTACGGCGAGGTTGCGGCCTATACGAAGGACGGTAGTTTCTGGCAGTTTGTTGCCGGAAATGTCACCCTCGGGCAGAAAGCCAGCCTGCTGTGGGCTGTGAATGCCGGACGGTACAGCCAGACGGCGGGCCTTTTCCTGCTGGGATTGCTGCTCGGTCGCCGGGGGCTGTTCCTCGATTCGGCGGCGAATGTGCGCTTCTGGGTGCGGACGCTGATCGTCGGGGCCGTTGCCTTCGTGCCGCTCCAGGCCCTGCACGGGATTTTCGGCGAAGCAACGGCGGCCCGTATGGCTGCGACGGTGCTGGACATGTGGCAGAAGTTCGCCTTTACGGCCGTGCTCGTGGCTTCGTTCGTGCTGCTCTACCGGACGGCCCGTTTCCGCCGGGCGACCGACAGCCTGCGTTTTTACGGGCGCATGAGTCTTACGAATTATATCGTACAGTCCGTCGCCGGGGCTTTGATCTTCTTCCCGTTCGGCTTGGGCCTCGCTTCCCGGTGCGGATATACGCTGAGCCTGCTCGTCGGCCTTGCGGTCTTCGTTTTGCAGGTGGCTTTTTGCCGCCGGTGGCTGCGCAACCACCGGCAGGGGCCGCTGGAAAGCCTCTGGCATCGCCTGACGTGGCTTGGCTCGAATTAGATATTTATCCGTCCTGCGGTCATATTGCCGGACACGGTTTTGGCAGGCGTTTTGCTCTCCCGAATAAACAACTGATATAGAATATTTTAATTTTGGCCCGGGTTTTGCCCGATGTTTGTTATCACATTGTGAACCTGCAAACTACACGGTTGCCGGAAAAAAATGAAAAAAAATAGCCGATTGTTGGCGGATATGTAAATAAAGCGTATATTTGCAGTCCGAATCATTTGGATGAACTTAATTTTAAATACAATATAAACATGACAAAGGCAGATATCGTAAGCGAAATCGCTAAGAGCACCGGCGTTGAGAAGGTGCAGGTGCAGGCTATCGTCGAGGCTTTCATGGACAGCATCAAGACGTCGCTCACCCAGAAGAACAACGTGTATCTCCGTGGCTTCGGCAGCTTCATCGTGAAGAAGCGTGCCAAGAAGGTTGCCCGCAACATCTCGAAGAACACGACGATTACCATTCCCGAGCACAACATCCCCGCTTTCAAGCCCGCCAAGAGCTTCGCGGCGAAGGTGAAATAACGGATAAATCAAGAACCTCTAAAATTTAAGGACTATGCCAAACGGAAAGAAGCATAAGCGTCACAAGATGGCTACCCACAAGCGGAAAAAACGTCTTCGTAAGAACCGCCATAAGAAAAAGTAGGGTAGCACCTTCGTGCTAACGATAGATAAAGCTAAAGGGGCCCAGGGGTTCTTTTAGCTTTACCTGTTTTCGGGTTTCCGATTTTTCAGGCGGATTTTCCGCCCTTTTCGCAGGTTTTCCGGACGCCGGATTCCCTGCGTTCAGCCGGCCTTCCCCGGCATCCATTTTCCCTTTGGAGTTCGCCGCCACTTCACAGCAAAATGCGGCTCAGTACTAATTTCAGCATACCGTGCCCGGCTCCCCGGTGCGCGACACACGATAGATGAACAAAGAATTAATTGTAAATGTAAACCCGACCGAAATATCCATCGCCATGTGCGAGGATAAGGTGCTCGTCGAGCTCAACAAGGAGCAGTGCCAGACGGGATTCGCCGTAGGGGATATCTACCTCGGGAAGGTTCGTAAGATCATGCCGGGCCTGAACGCGGCGTTCGTCAACATAGGGCACGAAAAAGATGCCTTTATCCACTACCTCGACCTGGGGCCGCAGTTTCCTTCGTTGCAGAAACTCGTCGCCTCGCAGCAGCCCGGAAAACGGGGCCTGAGGGTCGAGAGCATGAAGCTCGAAGCCGCCGTCGAGAAGACGGGGAAGATCGGCGAATACCTCCAGGTTGGGCAGCAGATCATGGTTCAGGTGGCCAAAGAGGCCATCTCGACCAAGGGACCGCGCCTGACGGCCGACATTTCGCTGGCCGGCCGCAATGTCGTGCTGGTTCCCTTCACCTCGAAGGTTTTCCTTTCGCAGAAAATCCGCTCGACGGACGAGAAGAAGCGCCTGAAACGTATCGCTGCGGCGGTGCTGCCCAAGAATTTCGGCGTCATTATCCGTACGGCGGCTATGGAGGCCAAGGACGAGGATATCGAACACGACATTCAGACCCAGATCGACCGTTGGCGCAAAACCTGCGCGGCGATCAAGAAAAGCGCGGCCCCGGCGCAGTTGATGAGCGAAATGAACCGTGCCAATACGATCATCCGCGACTCGCTGAACGGTTCTTTCTCACAGATTGCCGTCGACGACGAGGCGATGTACGAGGAGATTCGCAGTTACATCCGCCAGATCGACCCCGAGAAGGAGAAGATCGTCAAGTTGTACAGGGGCAACGTGCCCATTTTCGATAATTTCGATATTTCGAAGCAGATCAAGTCGCTGTTCGCCAAGTATGTGTCGCTCAAGCGCGGCGCCTACCTGATCATCGAACACACGGAGGCCATGAACGTCATCGACGTGAACTCGGGCAACCGTACCAAGGCCGAGGACAACCAGGAGCAGACTGCCATGGATGTGAACCTCGCCGCGGCGAAGGAGATCGCCCGCCAGTTGCGCCTGCGCGATTTGGGCGGTATCGTCATCATCGACTTCATCGACCTGCACAAGGCGCAGAACAAGCAGGCGCTGTTCGACGAAATGGTGAAGCTGATGGCCGACGACAAGGCCAAGCACACGGTGCTGCCGCTCACGAAGTTCGGCCTGATGCAGATTACCCGCCAGCGGGTGCGTCCCGTGGCCGTCGAGAGTGTTTCGGACGTTTGCCCGACGTGTAACGGTACGGGTAAGATCGAACCTACGGTGCTGCTGGATAAGAAGATCGAGAACCAGATTTCGTTCCTTACGCAGGATCGCGGACATAAGTTTATCAAACTGGTCGTCAGTCCTTATGTGGCGGCGTTCCTCCGAAAGGGTTTCTGGTCGCTGCGCCGCCGTTGGGAGTGGAAATACAAGGTGCGTCTGCAGATCAGCGAGGATCAGAGTGTCGGCATCGTAGAGGTGCATTACCACGATAAGAAGGATAACGACCTGATTCAGAAATAAGCTATGGCAACAGCCCGTGAGCAACTGGCGCAGTTCGCTGCCGGGTCGAAAGCCCTCGGCAAACTGTGCCGCGAATACAAAAACAGGAGTGCTACCGTCCACCTCGAAGAGTTGGTCGGCGGTGCTCTTTCGTTTTATGCCGCGGCTGCCGTAGCGGAATCCGGGGGCGTGCACGTTTTCGTTGCCGAGGACCGCGATGCCGCAGCCTATTTGCTCAACGATTTCTATAACCTGCTGGATGAGAAGCAGGTTTACTTTTTTCCGTCCTCCTATAAACGTTCGGCGGCTTACGGAGCCGAGGACGCGCAGGGCGTCGTGCAGCGTACGGCGACGATGCAGGCCGTGCGTGGGTTTTCCGGGAAGGGCTACCTGGTGGTCTGCACCTGTCCGGAGGCGCTGGCCGAACGGGTCGCCGACGCCGAAGCCCTGCGGCGGGAGACGATCGCCGTAAAGATCGGCGATAAAATCTCGATCGAAGTGCTCGAACAGGCGCTCGTCGATGCGGCTTTCACGCGCGTCGATTTCGTCTACGAGCCCGGTCAGTACTCGGTGCGCGGCGGTATCGTCGATGTCTTTTCCTTCTCGGAGAGCAAGCCCTACCGACTCGATTTCTTCGGCGACGAGGTCGACTCGATCCGCCGGTTCAACATTTCGAGCCAGCTTTCGTCGGATAAACTCGACCGGGTCGAGATCATTCCCGACCTGAACGCCGGAATTCCCGCTTCGGCGAAGGTCTCCTTCGCCCGGTTTGCGGGGGCGGATGCTTCCTATTGGTTTTACGATGCCGATTTCGTCCTGCGCAGGGTCAACGATATCCGCCGCAAGACGCTCTCGGACATGGAGCATCCCGAGGAGATCGACTCGCTGCTCACGAGCCGCAACTCGTTGTTGACCGACCTGTCCGAAAGTCGGATTTTCACCCTGCGCGACAACCTTCCGGAGCGGCCTGCGGAGGTGAATGTAAAGTTCTCGACAGCGCCCCAGCCGAAATTTAACAAGAATTTCGAGATGCTGGCCGACGATATGATCCGCAATGCGCTGCGCGGCTACGATACCTATATACTTTCGGAGAACAAGGCGCAGGTCGAGCGTCTCGAAAATATCTTCCACCAGATCGGTCGCGGGCAGGCCGTCGTGCGGTCGCTGTCGACGACCCTGCACGAGGGATTCGTGGATAACGACCTGAAACTGTGCCTTTACACCGACCACCAGATTTTCGACCGTTACCAGCGTTACCGCATCAACGGCGAAATCCGGCGCGACGAGCAGATGACCGTCGCCGAACTCAACCAGTTGCGTCCGGGCGACTACGTGGTCCACATCGACCACGGCGTGGGCCGCTTCGACGGACTGGTGAAGATCGCCGCGGGCGACGGCCGGATGCAGGAGGCGATCAAACTGGTTTACAAGGACGGCGACGTGCTGTTTGTCAACGTCCACTCGCTTCACCGCATTTCGCGCTACAAATCGGGCGACGGCGAACCGCCGAAGGTCTATAAACTGGGCAACGGGGCCTGGCAGAAACTCAAGAATGCAACCAAGAAGGCCGTTAAGGATATTTCGCGCGAGCTGATCGCCCTCTATGCCAAGCGCAAAGCCTCGAAAGGGTTCGCTTTCTCGCACGACAGCTATTTGCAGCACGAACTGGAGGCTTCGTTCCGCTGGGAGGATACCCCCGACCAGCAGTCTGCCACGGCGGCCGTCAAGAAGGACATGGAGTCGGACCAGCCGATGGACCGGCTGGTGTGCGGCGACGTGGGCTTCGGAAAAACCGAGGTGGCGATCCGTGCGGCGTTCAAGGCCGCCGTCGACGGCAAGCAGGTCGCCGTGCTGGTTCCGACGACGATCCTCGCGTTGCAGCATTACCGCTCTTTTACCGAGCGCCTGCGCGATTTCCCGGTACGGGTAGAGTATATCAACCGGACGAAATCGGCCAAAGAGGTCAACCGTATCCGCGAGGAGCTGGCTTCGGGCCGGATCGACATCCTGATCGGCACGCACAAGATGCTGGGCAAGCAGATCGTTTTCCGCGACCTGGGGTTGCTTATCATCGACGAAGAGCAGAAGTTCGGCGTTGCGGCCAAGGAGAAACTCACGCAGATGAGCGTCTCGGTCGATACGCTGACGCTGACCGCCACGCCGATCCCGCGTACGCTGCAATTCTCGCTGATGGGTTCCCGTGATTTATCCGTCATATCTACGCCGCCGCCCAACCGTCAGCCGATCCTCACCGAGTCGCACGCCTTCTCGGAGGAGATTATCCGCGACGCCATCGAGGCGGAACTCGCGCGGGGCGGACAGGTCTATTTCGTCCATAACCGTGTCGAAGACCTCGTGACGTTGCAGGGGCTGATCACGCGCCTCTGTCCGAAGGCCCGTGTGGCCGTGGGGCACGGCAAGATGCCCGCCGAGCAGTTGGAAAAACTCATCATGGACTTCATCTACGGGGAGTTCGATGTGCTGGTGTCGACGACCATCGTCGAGAACGGCATCGACATCCCCAATGCCAATACGATCATTGTCGACAATGCGCAGAATTTCGGTCTGAGCGATCTGCACCAGTTGCGCGGCCGCGTGGGGCGTTCGAACCAGAAAGCTTACTGCTACCTGCTCTCGCCGCCCGAGGAGATGCTGTCGTCCGATGCGCGGAGGCGACTGCGGGCCATCGAGGAGTTCTCCGACCTGGGTTCCGGTTTCAACATCGCCATGCAGGATCTGGACATCCGCGGCGCAGGCAACCTGCTGGGGGCCGAGCAGAGCGGATTCATCGCCGACATCGGGTTCGAGACCTACCAGAAGATCATGAACGAGGCCGTCGCCGAACTGCGTGCCGAGGGCCTGCATGTTCCGGGTCTGAGCGACGATGAACAGGAGGTCGTGGAGCAGATGCGTTTCATCGACGACGCGCATATCGACATCGAGGTCGAGGCGGCGCTGCCGGACGCCTATGTGGCCCAGCAGGCCGAGCGTCTGAAACTCTACCGCGAACTCGATTCCACGAAAGACGAGGAGGCTTTGCAGGCCTTTGAGAGCCGTCTTGCAGACCGTTTCGGTCCCTTGCCGCGTGCCGCGAAGGAACTGTTGAACGTCGTGCGCCTCAGGTGGGAGGCTATCCGCCTGGGCATGGAGCGCGTGAAGGTCAAAAACGGCCTGATGATCGTGCATTTCGTGGGTGAGGAAAATTCGCCGTTTTACAAGAGCGAGGCCTTTATGACGTTGTTGCAGCGGGTTACGAAACACCCTGACAGATTTGTGCTGAAACAGCACAATAATAGTTTGGCGATGACCGTTAGGAATGTCAAAGACGTGGAAGACGCATATAAAACGCTGCAGCAACTTTGAATCTGATCGTAGACATAGGCAATACCCTTGTCAAACTGGCCGTTTCCGACGGCGGGAAGATTGTTGCCCAGCGCTGCGTGGAGCGGTTGCATCCGTCGATGCTCGACGAATTGCTGGAGGGCCGCAGGGCCGCGAAAGCCGTTGTCGCCTCGACGCGCGGCGAAGCGGACGACGTGACGGAGATGGTCCGTTCGCGCGCCGATTACGTGCTGGAATTCACCTCGCAGACCCCCGTGCCGATCGGCAATGCCTACCTTACGCCCGAAACGCTGGGGCGTGACCGGCTGGCCGCCGCCGTGGGCGCTACGGTGCTCTATCCGGGGCGTAACGTGCTGATCGTCGATTTCGGTACGGCGGTCACGATCGATCTGGTAACGGCCGACAATACCTTCCGCGGCGGGTGCATCTCGCCGGGGATGAAAACCCGTTTCCGGGCCTTGCACGACTATACGGCCAAGCTGCCGTTGTGCGGGCCGACCGAAAGCGACGAATTGCAGGGACTCACCACCGAAGAGGCCATCCGCCTGGGGGTAATGAACTCGCTGGCCTTCGAAATCGAGGGCTATATGGCCCGCATGGAGGCGAAAATCGACGATTTGTGTGTTATTTTTACCGGAGGAGACGCGAAATACTTTGTGAAAAGAATTAAAAATACGATATTTGCAAATTGTAATCTGGTCTTTTGCGGATTGGATCGAATTTTAGAGTACAATGCAAGTGAAGAACACCTTAATTAAGCTGGTTGTCGCGGCTGCAGCGATGTTTCCTTTTGCCGTTTCGGCCCAGACAAGCAGTATTAACGCATTCTCGCCCTATACGATGTACGGCATCGGCGAACAGAACACCCCCGGTACGCTGCAGATGCGCTCGATGGGCGGCGTGGGTGTAGCTATGCGTTCGGTGAGCACGATCAACCTGCTCAACCCTGCGGCTTACAGCGCCGCTCCGCAAAAGAGTTTCCTCTTCAACTTCGGATTGGAGGGGCAGAACTACTACAATGCGCAGACGGTCGAAGGCGTCGGGAAACGAACGGCTTACAATACGTTCAACTTCCACGACATCGCGTTCCAGATGCCCGTGGCAAAGCGGCTGGGACTCGGTTTCAGTCTCACGCCTTACAGTTCGGTGGGTTACCGGACCAAGTATTACCACCCGTTCGACCCCAACGACCCGGTTTACTCCGAGGTGGGTAACATTCAGTACAACTACCAGGGCGAGGGCGACGTAACGGAGGTCAAGGTCGGCCTGGGCTGGGAGCCGTTCAAGAATTTCTCGGTGGGTATCGCCGCGCAGTACTACTGGGGCGACATCGACCGTACGTTCGTGATGACCCCGACTGCAATTACCGGCGAAGGAACCTTCACCTCGACGGTGGGACAGGACAATTACAGTATTTCGAGCATCAAGGGGCAACTCGGCGTGCAGTGGAATGCGATTTGGAATCAAAAGCGCATCCTGACCGTCGGTGCGACGTATGATTTCGGCGGCGACCTGAATCCGGAGGTGACCAAAAGCCTCTACATCGGGGACCTCTACAATACGATCGTCAAGGGCGATACGACGCACCTGAAACTGGTACTTCCTACGCAGTTGGCTGTGGGTGTCTTCTACCAGACGGGCCGGTGGGCCCTCGGTGTGGATTACGCCTACCAGAACTGGGGCGGCCGCAACTCGGGCTACGAGATGACGGGAACCAGCGGCAGCGGGGAGAACACGACGGCTTACAAAGTGGCGTATACCAATACGAGTACGATCAAGATGGGCGTGGAATACACCCCGAACCGTTACGATGCGCGCCACTTCCTGAAGCGCTGGTCCTACCGTGCGGGTTTCCGCTACGGGACCTATAACCAGACCTTCAACGGCGATAAGCTTGCGCAGTATGCCGTGACGGCGGGTATCGGTATTCCCGTGAGGCGCGGAGCCTTTTCGGCGATCGATATCGGTATCGAATACGGACGCCGCGGCTATAACGTCGCCGAACGTGTGGGACTGGTCCGGCAGCAGTATTTCAAATTTGCGGTCGGCTTTACGCTCTTTGCAGGGCAGTTGGAGAACGGCGAATATTGGTTCATGCGCTCCAAGTTCGATTGATGAGACAGGCAAAACACTTAAGATAGACAACACAAAAATTGATCTGACCGATGAAAAACGTTAAATTCCTGCTTTCTGCTGCGTGTGCGCTTTTTGCAGTCGCGGCGATGGCACAGCAAGATTTCAGTGATCCGAAGTACGCGGTCTGGGGTGATACTCCTCAGGAGCGGGAGCAGAATATCCTGAACAGCAATTTCCTCAAGGAGTCGCTCGACAACAAGGATTACAATGCCGCCGCACATTACCTCAAAGAGCTGCTCGACAAGTGCCCGAAGGCCTCGCAGAACACTTTCGTGCGCGGTATCACGCTTTACAAGAACAAGATCGCCCGCGCCAAGAGCATCGACGAGAAGAACATGTACACCGACTCGCTGATGATCGTTTACGATCTTCGCAACCAGTATTTCGGCGATCATGAAAAGTACGGCACGCCGTATATCCTCGACCGCAAGGCCCGCGAGTACCTGATGTATAAGCCCAGCGACCGTAAAGGCATCCGTGAGGCGTTCCGCGCGGCTATCGAAGCCGGTGGCGACAACACCGATCCCGAGACTGTCGTGGCTTATTTCTCGAATCTTTGCGACGACTACAAAAATACCGACGAGGTGATGCCCGACGAGATCATCGCCGAGTACGATCGCCTGACGCCGTTCTTCGAGAAAAATCCCGCTGCCGCCGAGTATAAGAGCCAGTTCGACGCTGCATTCGGATTGAGCGGCGCCGCAAGCTGCGAGAACCTGGAGAAACTTTTCCGCGGCAAGCTGGCTGCTGCTCCTGACGACGAGGCGCTGCTTTCGCAGGCCGTGGCCCTGATGTCGCGTGCCAAGTGCGACGGTGATTTCTACTTTTCGCTCGCTGAGAAATACTACCAGGTGAAACCGTCGTCGGAGACGGCGATGTTCCTGGCCCAGGCTTTCCAGAACAAGAAGGACTATGTGAAGGCCAAGACTTACCTGAACGAAGCGCTGGCCGTCGAGACGGACCCCGCCGAGCGTCAGAAACTGCTCGTGCGCATCGCACTGGTCGGCCTTGTGTCCAATGACCTCCCGGGTTCTGCCAATGCTGCACGCCAGGCCCGCGACCTCAATCCCGAGGACGGTGTTCCTTACTTCATCCTGGCGCAGTGCTACGCATCGTCGGCCGGTTCGTGCAGCGGTTTTGCCGGTCTGGCTACCTACTGGGCCGCATACGATACGATGGCCAAAGCCGTCGAGCTGCTGCCGAGCGATTCGGAGTATATGGAGCATGCCAAGAGCGCTCTCGGCAAGTTCCGTTCGGCTTTCCCCAGCTCGGAGGACTGCTTCTTCAACGAGCTGCAGGAGGGTGCGCGTTACACGGTGACCTGTGGACTCGCTGCCGGTATCTCGACTACCGTTCGTCCCCGCTAAATCGCTTCCGATAGGGTTTTTCGATGGGAAAACGCATGATAAGAATGATCAGGGTAGCACTCTCCATGACGGGGAGTGCTATCTTGCTATTCTCATGTGCGGGCAAGGATGCGGGCCATACGTCGGGCTCCGACGAGGCCCTGATGACCGAATACAGCGAGGACCTTTCGGTCGTGATGTCGCAGAACGGCCGCCGGTCTTACCATTTCGTGACGCCGTTGCTCGAAGGATATTCACTGGGCCGCGAGCCTTACCGTGAGTTCCGCAAGGGGGTGAAAATCACCACCTACCAAAACGACTCGCTGACGACTGTCGACGCTGTGCTGACAGCCAACTACGCCATTTACTACGAGAATCGCGAATTGTGGGAGGCCAAAGGCAACGTTGTCGTCGAAAAATCCGACGGTAAGACCCTTTACACCCAGCAACTGTTCTGGAATGCGCGGACCAAGAAAATCTATTCGAACGTCGATTCGAAGATCGTGCAGAACAACGGCCGCGATGTCTTCATCGGCGAAGGTTTCGAATCGGACGAAGAGTTCAAGGACTGGCGCTTCCGCCGCATGAAGGGCCGCATGGAAGTCGAGATGAAGCAGAACGCCGATTCCACGGCTTCCGATTCCACGGCCGTGCGTCCGCCGGCCGAATCCCGCCCTGCGGATGTAAAACCTGAGCCCGCGAAGGCTCCTTCGGTATCGCCTGAGACCGTTCCTGCCCGGGATGTTCCTGACGGGATGGCCGAAAAGCGGGCTGAAAGGGCGGATGCTCCGGCTCCGGTCAAGTCGTTGCGAAAGATGGACGACTTCCAGGCGGAGGCCCGTCCGGCTTCGCACGATGTGAAGGCTTCCGCCGAACCGCAGTCCGGAAAATCCAAAAACTGAACGCGATGCTTACTACCGTCATCCTGATCGTCGTAATGCTGCTGTTGTCGGCCTTTTTTTCGGGGATGGAGATTGCCTTCACGAGCAAGAACCGCCTCAAGTTGGAGATCGACCGCAAGCAAAACCGCATGTTCGACCAGATCGCCGAGGTTTTCGCCCGCCATCCGGGGCAGTATATCACCACGATCCTCGTCGGCAACAACATCGCACTGGTCGTCTACTCGTTGTCGATGTCGATGCTCCTGCGCGGAATCTACGCTTCGCTGGGGTGGGAACAACTCGCCCGGAGTGGTTCGGTCGCCGTGGATACCGCCATCTCGACCATCATCATCATTTTCTGCGCCGAGTTCCTGCCCAAGTCGATCTTCAAAAACAACCCCAATTTCTACTACCGTGCACTGGCGCCGGTAATCTACTTTTTCTACATCGTCCTCTACCCGGTAGCGCGTTTCACGACGCTGCTTTCCCACGGCATCCTGCGCCTTCTGGGCCGTCGTGTCGAGGAGAAGAACATCACGCCGAGTTTCGACCGCGAGGACCTTGCGGCGCTGCTCGACTCGAACAATTCGGAGCAGCATTCCGAGCCGGACAACGAGCTGAAACTTTTTCAGAATGCGCTGGATTTCGCCGACCTGCGCGTGCGGGACTGCATGGTTCCGCGTGTGGATGTCGAGGCCGTGGACATTGACGACACCTCGATCGAGCAACTCACGGCGCGCTTCGTCGATTCGAAGTATTCGCGCATCTTCGTCTGGCGTAAGTCGATCGACAACATCGTCGGTTACGTCAATTCGAAAAGTCTCTTTACACGGCCCCGGCAGATCGCCGACGTGATGATGGAGGTCAATTTCGTCCCCGAGACCATGCCTCTGCAACTGATGCTGGAGAATTTCATCAAGCACCGCTCGAATATCGCGGTCGTGATCGACGAGTTCGGCGGTACGGCGGGCGTCATCTCCCTCGAAGACGTGCTGGAGCAGATTTTCGGCGAAATCGAGGACGAGCACGACATCCCGGACCTCACCGAAAAGCAGGTCGGCCCCGACGAGTATGTTCTCTCGTGCCGCCTGGAGGTGAAATACCTGAACGAGAAGTACAGCTTGGGTATCGAAGAGAGCAAGGAATACGATACGCTCGCCGGCTTCATCATCTATAATTACGAAGGTATTCCCACCGCCGGGGAGACGGTTTTCATCGGCGGCCTGCAACTGCGGATTCTTCGCACGACGCGTTCGCGCATCGAACTGGCGCGGGTGAAAAAATTGTAGCGGCAGCCGCTTTCCGCCGCGTTGCCGGGCTTCTTCGGCGAGTCCCCGCCTGAACGGCGGTTTGGGGCGGCTCGGGCTTGTAATCGCGGCTGCACGTCGTACGTATATTTTTACTTTTATTCTGTTCGTTTTACAATTAATTTTACTACCTTTGGCTGATAATTCGAAACAATACGAATAATTAACAATTTATATGGCAAGTTTAAACACTTTACGAACCAAGTTCGGCATCGTGCTTTCTATCATTATCGCACTGGCCCTCTTGGCATTCATCCTCTCTCTGAAGACCGAAATGGGTTTCTCGGGTAACGACCCGCGTGTCGGTGTGATCGACGGCGAGAAGATCAACTATTCGGAGTACTACGAGCAGTACGAGCAGATCAAGTCGCAGAACAACGTGCAGGAGAGCGACGAACAGCAGTCGGCTATGCTGGCCAATGCCGCGTGGCAGTCGCTGATCGCCAAGCATGTGCTTACGCCCGGTTTCGATGCGATGGGTCTCCGCGTTACGGAGCCCGAGCGCCTGGCGATGGTCAGCGGTCAGCAACCTTCGCAGGCTTTCTACAACGCTTTTGCCGATCCGCGTACGGGTGAGTACAACGTGGCTGCCATCAGCCAGTTCCTCGCGCAGGCCGAGACCAACCGGGAGGCTGCCAGTGCATGGGCGCAGCTCAACGAGCAGGCCCGTCTGGAGCGTGAGGTGCAGAAATACTTCGGCTTGGTGAAGGGTGGTGTTTACGTCAATTCGCTGGAGGTTGCCCGCGGTGTCGACGCTGCCAACAAGACTTTTTCGGGCAAATGGGCCGGCAAGAAGTTCTCGGCTGTTCCCGACTCGCTGGTCAACGTTTCGTCGAGCGACGTGAAGGCTTATTACAACAGCCATAAGAACCAGTTCAAGCAGACCCCGTCGCGTACGATTTCATACGTTGTATTCGAGGTAGCTCCTACGGAAGACGATATGCTGGCGCTCGAGAAGAACGTCATGGAGGTAGGCCGGGAGTTTGCCGCCGCCGAGGAGGTGAAAACCTTCGTTCGCGGTAATCGCAACGGCAAGATCGCCGAAGGTTATGTTACGGCGGCCCAGCTTTCCGACGAGGAGGCCAAGGCGCTGATGAACGGTGAGATGTACGGTCCCGTGCTGAAGAACAACGAATGGACGATGGCCCGCGTACTCGATACGAAGATGGTTCCCGACTCGGTAGGCGTGCGCCACATCGTGTTGCCCTATACGCAGGAAGCGCTTGCCGACAGCCTGCTGACGGTGCTGAAAAACGGTGCTGATTTCGCACAGACTGCTGCCCGGTATTCGGTTTACGATGCGACGGCTGCCAATGGCGGTGAAGTGGGCGTGCTGCCTTTCTCGGCCTTCTCGGGCGAGTTTGCCGCAGCCCTTGCCAATGCCAAGCAGGGCGATATCGTGAAGATTGCTTCCGGCGACGCTATTCAGCTGATGCAGGTATACCGCGCCGACAAGCCTTCGAAGCATGTGCAGGTGGCTACGATCACCTATCCCGTGGAGGCTTCGGCCGCTACGCGCCGCGACGTGCACAACCAGGCCGGTTCCTTCATGGTCAACGCCAAAGGTGCACCCAGCGCGTTTGCGGATGCCGCTTCGACGGCTGCCGTGACTCCCCGCATCGCTTCGATCGCCCAGAGCGACCGTACGATCCGCGGTCTGGAGGATTCGCGTGAGGTAGCCCGCTGGGCGCATGGCGCGAAGAAAGGCGACCTTTCGGCGATTTTCAATGTAGGCAAGGACTACGTGATCGCTACGCTGACTGAGATCGACGACAACGAATATGCTCCGGTAGATAAGGTTGCGGCCCAGATCCGTGCGCAGTTGCTCCGTGACAAAAAATACGACTATATCGTCAAGAACCTTTCGGGTTCGACCCTCGCCGAGCAGGCCGCAAGCCTCGGTTCGGAGGTGGAAGACTTTTCGGATGTGACCTTCGGATCGTTCTACGTGAACGGCGTAGGCATGGAGCCCCGTTTGGTCGGCGCTATCGCATCGGCTGAGAAGGGTGCGCTGTCTGCTCCCGTGAAGGGCCTTTCGGGTGTCTATGTCTTCGAAGTCGAGGATATCACGGCCGATGACAAGCAGACCGCCGAAGGCGAGAAGGTTCGTGCTCAGGCTATGGCTGAGGGCGTAGCCCAGCAGTTCGCTATTCCGGCGATCCAGCAGATGGCAAAAATTCAGGACCTGCGCGGCAAGTACTTTTAATTTGGAGTGATTGCGGTGTACCTGCCGCATACCCGATGGAATACTCATCTTAAATAAGGTTGTAACTTTTTAAGTTACAACCTTATTTGTGTATAGAAGGTGATGATTTGGGAAACGTTGGCCGTAAGAGCGTTAGATCGAACTCTCGGAGGCATCGCTGGCAAATGTCGGATGATTTCTTCCGTTCCGGCGTTCTTTTTGCTATCTTTGGTGTCGTGACAACGCTTTTTGGTCGGAGGATTTTGCCGGGCCGCATGCAATCCGGCCTTGTATCTGTCCGGCTTTTTCGTATCTTTGTCGAAGGTATATTTCGGCTTGGACGGATGAAACTCCGGTAAATCCGGTTTGCGTCCGGCATGCACACTGCTTTGTATCACTTAAACATATTCGCCATGAATAACTTCATCTATCACAATCCTACCAAACTGGTTTTTGGCAAGGGCCAGATTGCCCGTCTGCCGAAACTTATTCCCGCCGGAAAGCGCATCATGCTGACTTTCGGCGGCGGCAGCGTCAAGCGCAACGGTGTCTACGACCAGGTCGTTGCCGCGCTCGAAGGCCGAGACTTCGTCGAGTTCTGGGGTATCGAGGCGAATCCTTCCGTCGAGACCCTGCGCGAAGCCATTGCACTGGGTAAGGAACAGAAGGTCGATTTCCTGCTGGCGATCGGCGGCGGATCGGTTATCGACGGTACGAAACTCATCGCTGCGGGACTTCTCTACGACGGCGATGCGTGGGATATCGTGCTCAAGGGGCAGGCCGAAAAGACCGTGCCGCTGGCTACGGTCCTCACCATGGCGGCTACGGGCTCCGAGATGAATTCCGGAGCAGTTATTTCACGCTACGAAACCAAGGAAAAATACGCTTTCTACGGCGATTACCCGGTCTTTTCGATTCTAGATCCCGAGACGCTCTATTCGCTGCCGAAGCGTCAGGTAGCCTGCGGACTTGCAGATACTTTCGTGCACGTGCTGGAGCAGTATATGACTACGCCCGATCAGTCGCGCCTGATGGACCGCTGGGCCGAAGGCATCCTGCATACAGTGGTCGAGATCACTCCCAAGGCGCTGGCCGACGAGCGCGATTACGACGTAATGTCGGAATACATGCTTTCGGCGACGTTGGCCTTGAACGACATGATCCGCATGGGAGTGACGCAGGATTGGGCGACGCATATGATCGGCCACGAACTGACGGCGCTGCACGGGCTTACACACGGCGCGACGCTGGCTATCGTTATCAACGGGACCCTGCGGGTGCTGCGTGAGCAGAAACGCGGCAAACTGCTGCAATACGGCGAACGCATCTGGGGCATCACCGAGGGATCGGACGAGGAGCGCATCGACCGCACGATTGCGGCCAACGAAGCGTTCTTCCGTTCGCTGGGCCTCTCGACGCGCCTTTCGGAAGAGGGGATCGGCGAGCAGACGATTGCCGAGGTCGAACGCCGCTTCAATGCTGCGGGCGACAAGTTCGGCGAGGCGCAGAATGTCGACGGAGCCATGGCCCGCCGGATTCTGGAAGCCTGCCTCTGATCGGAGCCATTCAACGAAAAAGCCCGCGTCCTGTATAACAGGACGCGGGCTTTTTCGTAATTGTGTTTTATTCGTCGACACCGAATGTCGAGACGTTCAGACTGCCGAGCGCATCAACCGTAATGCCGTATTCGCCTGCCTGTACATCTTTGAGGATGATGAGGTAGGAACTGCCCCCGAAGCGGCGCGATGTGAAGGGCTGCCGCTCCAGCGTGTTGCTCTGTTGGTCGCCGAAGGTTCCGACCGACGCGTATTCGGCGATCCGCATTTTCTTTTTGACCTTGAACCGGAAGACGCTGATTACCGACATCGGGTCGATCTGGTTGTCCGGAACGCGGATGATAAATGCGATGCCGTCGTCTTTTTTGAACCGGACAAAGGCCCGGGGACCCTTCAGGGTCATTTCGTCGATATGGTCCTTTCCGATGCCGAATAATTTTTGGCCGGTGGATGAACGGTGGCGGGGTGTCAGGCTCTCCTGGACGAGTTGTTCGGTCTTGTCGCCGGGGCGGATGGCCAGGGCCTGACCGACAAATTCGGGCTCGGGAAATTCCGGAGCCTGTGCAAAAACGACGGTCGCGGCGCAGCAGGCGGCAAACAGCAATAAAAACTTTTTCATAGCGGGGTAAATTGACGTCACAAGATAGGACAAATCGTCTCTCCGCGCAAATTTAAGGCGGGAAAATATCCGGAAAATTCGATCGCTTCGCACGAAAAACCCCGCACCGGAAGGCGCGGGGTTCTCCGTTGTGCTGCGGACGGGCGTTTATTCGATGGCGAAGGTCGAGACGATGGTCCCTTTTTCGTCGAGGCTGTTCGGGTTGCTGACCGTGATGCCGAATTCTCCGGCGGGTTTGTCGATCAGGGTGAGCAGATAGGACTTCTCGCCGTATTTCTCGGCCGAGAAGCGGAGACGCTCCAATTTATTGGATTTCACGCTGCCGAAGGAACTGACCGAAGACAATTCGGCAAGGCGTTTCTTCTTGCTGGTCTCGAACCGGAAGACATTGATGATCGAGATCGGGTCGGTGGCATTGTCCACGGCCTTGACGATGAACCGGATCTCGTTATCGCCTTTGAGGCGGACGGCAGCTTCGGGCGTGTCGATGATGAGTTTCGTCTTGGCCTTGCCGATGCCGAAAATCTGGGCGCTGGCGTTTGCGCGGGTTCGCAGCAGGACGGTCTCCTTTTCGAGTTTGGAACTGCTGCCGTCGGGCAGGATGGTGACGACCTCCCCGATGAAATCGGGTTCGGCGATTGCGGGCGTTTGCGCGAAGGCGCTGCCAAGAAGCAGCCCGAAAAGGGCTGTACAGAAAAGTTTCTTCATAATCAGAATTGTAAAAAGGCGTTTAGTCGCACAAATATAGAAATTACCAGCTTTTGTGACAACTTTTTCGACAATTTTCCGAACCGAACATGCAAAAAAAATCCTCCCGGTTTTTCAGCCGGGAGGATTTCGGGAGTTTTCTCAGTTGTTGCCGGGAGTTATTCGGCAAGCAGGATTTCGAGCATCTTGATAGCTGCCGTGGCGATCGGCGTACCGGGGCCGAAGATGGCGGCAGCGCCGTCCTTGTACAACTGTTCGTAGTCCTGTGCGGGAATCACGCCGCCGACGATGACGATGATGTCCTCGCGGCCGAGCTTCTTGAGCTCTGCGATGATCTGCGGCACGAGCGTCAGGTGGCCGGCGGCCAGCGACGATACGCCGACAACATGCACGTCGTTCTCGACGGCCTGCTTGGCGGCCTCTTCCGGAGTCTGGAACAGCGGACCCATGTCGACATCGAAGCCGATGTCGGCATAACCCGTGGCAACCACTTTGGCGCCGCGGTCGTGTCCGTCCTGGCCGAGCTTGGCGATCATGACGCGCGGCTGACGGCCCTCTTTCTTGGCGAATTCGGCGCACAGCTCCTTGGCGCGCTCGAACGATTTGTCGTTTTTCACTTCTGAAGAGTATACACCTGAAATGGAACGGATAACAGCTTTGTAGCGGCCTACGACAACCTCGCAGGCATCGGAGATTTCACCCAGCGACGCGCGGACCTTGGCGGCCTCGACGGCCAGTTCGAGCAGGTTGCCCTGCTTGGTCTTCACGCACTCGGTGATAGCGGCCAGCGCCTTCTTCACAGCGGCCTCGTCACGGTTGGCGCGCAGCTCCTGCAGACGCTTGATCTGGCTTTCGCGCACGGCCGTGTTGTCCACGGCGAGAATGTCGATCGGAGCCTCTTTCTCCAGGCGGTATTCGTTGATACCGATGATCTTCTCCTCGCCGGAATCGATGCGGGCCTGCTTGCGGGCCGAAGCCTCCTCGATACGCATCTTCGGAATGCCGGTCTCGATGGCCTTGGCCATACCGCCCAGCTTCTCGACCTCTTCGATGCGCTCCCAGGCTTTCTGGGCGATCTCGTTGGTCAGCGTTTCGATGTAGTAGGAACCGGCCCACGGGTCTACCTCGCGGCAGATGTTGGTCTCTTCCTGGATGTAAATCTGCGTGTTACGCGCAATACGCGCCGAGAAGTCGGTCGGCAGGGCGATGGCTTCGTCCAGGGCGTTGGTGTGCAGCGACTGGGTGTGACCCAGGGCGGCGCCCATGGCTTCGATAGCCGTACGGGCCACGTTGTTGAACGGGTCCTGCTCCGTGAGCGACCATCCCGAGGTCTGCGAGTGGGTGCGCAGAGCCAGCGATTTGGGGTTCTTCGGGTTGAACTGCTTGACGATTTTGGCCCATAGCATACGCGCGGCGCGCATCTTGGCGATCTCCATGAAGTGGTTCATGCCGATAGCCCAGAAGAACGACAGACGCGGTGCGAAGGCATCGATCGACATACCTGCGTTGACGCCGGCACGGAGGTACTCCAGACCGTCGGCGAGCGTGTAAGCCAACTCGATGTCGTTCGTGGCGCCTGCCTCCTGCATGTGGTAACCCGAAATCGAGATCGAGTTGAACTTGGGCATGTTCTTCGACGTGTACTCGAAGATGTCGGCGATGATGCGCATCGAGAACTCGGGCGGATATATATAGGTATTACGCACCATGAACTCCTTGAGGATGTCGTTCTGGATCGTACCGGCCAACTGGTCGAGCGTGCAGCCCTGCTCCAGTCCGGTCACGATGTAGAAGGCCAGTACGGGCAGCACGGCTCCGTTCATGGTCATCGACACCGACATCCGGTCGAGCGGAATGCCGTTGAACAGCACCTTCATGTCCTCCACCGAGCAGATCGACACACCGGCTTTACCCACGTCGCCCACCACGCGCGGATGGTCGGCGTCGTAGCCGCGGTGCGTAGCGAGGTCGAAGGCTACCGACAGGCCCTTCTGGCCTGCGGCGAGGTTGCGGCGGTAGAATGCGTTCGACTCCTCGGCGGTCGAGAAGCCGGCATACTGGCGGATGGTCCACGGACGCATCACGTACATCGTCGAGTAGGGGCCGCGCAGGAACGGGGCGATACCTGCCGCATAGTTCAGGTGCTCCATGCCTTCGAGGTCTTCGGCCGTGTAAGCGCCCTTGACGGGAATACGCTCGGCCGTCAGCCACGGCTCTACCTGTCCGCAGCCTTTCGAGGCGCAGCAGCTTTTCTGCCCGCCTGCTTCGTATGTCAGTTCTGAAAATTTAGCTCTCATGATTAGATTCCCATCTCTTTAAGGTAGAACTTCAGTGTTTCGAGGACGTTCGACTTCACGTTGATGAAGTTCGTAATGCCCTGGGCCTCCAGTTCGGGCGTGCATGCGGGAGCGCCTGCAACCACGAGGATGGCCTTGCCTGCAAGCAATTCCTTCACCTTCGGCGCGGCCTCTGCATAGTCGTCGTCCGAAGCGCAGACTACCACGATTTCGGCCTTCGATTCGAGTGCGGCTTTTACGCCTTCCTCGATCGACTTGAAGAACGTGTTGTCCTGTACGCGGATTCCGGCGCAGCCGAAGAAGTTGCACGAGAACTGGGCGCGGGCACGGGCCATAGCCAGGTTGCCGCAGGTAAGCATGAACGCTTTGGGCTGCTTGCCCGAGCGGTCTACATGCAGACGCATCGCCTCGAAGGCCATGGCGCCGCGGTAGGGCGCGAGGACATTGCCTTCGGCAACGGGACGGGTAACGGCTTCTGCCGTGATCTCCTTCGGGGCGACCTCCGTGAAGTTGGGGAACTGGTTGGCGCCGAGCAGCGTCTGGCGGCGCGTTGCGATCGCTTTGTCCTTGGCGGCGGCCGAAGCGGCTACGCGCTCCTTGATGAAGCCGGCCTTATATGCCTCGGCGTAGCCGCCCTTCTCCTCGATTTCGAGGAAGAGCTTCCAGGCCTCGGCGGCGATCGACTGCGTGAGGTTCTCGACGTAATACGAACCGCCTGCGGGGTCTACGACCTGGTCGAAGTGCGACTCGTGCTTGAGCAGCAGTTCGACATTGCGGGCGATGCGCTTCGAGAATTCCGTCGGGGTTTCGAAGGCGTTGTCGAACGGCGTAACCTCCAGCGAGTGTACACCGGCGATGATGGCCGACATAGCCTCCGTCGTGCCGCGGAGCATATTTACATAGGGGTCGTAAACGGTCTGGTTCCAGTCCGCCGTGCGGGCGTGGATGTGCATCTTGCAGGCGCAGTTCTTCGCGGGATTGTAACCCTTGACGATGTTGGCCCACAGCATACGTGCCGCACGGAACTTGGCGATTTCGAGGAAGTAGTTCGAAGTCACCGCGAACGAGAAGCGCAGCTTGCGGGCGGCCAGTTCGGCGTCTACACCGGCGTCCGTCAGGCGGGCGATGTAGTCGTTACCGGCGGCCAGTGCGAATGCGAGCTCCTCGACGATGGTCGATCCGGCGTTCGAGAAGATGCCGGCCGAAACGGTCACGATGCGGATGTGCTTGTACTCCCGGGTCTTTTCGATCAGCGATGCGATGCGTGCGAAGCACTTCTCGCCGTTGGGCGAGCAGAATTCGCCCTTCTGGGAAAGCCCCTTTACGAGCGGGTCGATCGAGAACGCCACGTGCGCGTCGGCTGCAAGGCCCTCCTTTTCGAGTTTTGCGATCACCAGATCGGCGATGCTGCCCGTCTGCACGCCGCAGAAGGTGATTTTGATCGCGGGGATCGAGATTCCGTCGAGCAACTGGTCGAGCTCTTCGGCCGTGAAGCCTTCCTTCGCGATCGAGAAGCCCAGCGAGTCGACGCCCGAGTTGAGGAGCTTCAGCGCTTCGGCGTTGGCCTCCTTGGGACATTTTACCTCGACGGTCTGATGTACGTTCCAGCGGTTGTGGCTGCGCG
The DNA here is from genome assembly GCF_018362775.1 of Alistipes montrealensis. Taxonomy (GTDB): domain Bacteria; phylum Bacteroidota; class Bacteroidia; order Bacteroidales; family Rikenellaceae; genus Alistipes; species Alistipes montrealensis. The sequence goes on along the minus strand of NZ_JAGYXY010000001.1, from coordinate 725,835 downwards.
TACCTCTGACGTACGGGAACTCGCCTGCCTGCGAGCCCAGAAACTGGATGCCTTCGAGGTTTTCGGCGCGGTAGTAGGGGCGGACGTTGAATCCTTCACCCGTACGCCACACCAGCTTACGCTCGTAATCGGCTCCTTTCAGGTCGGCTGTAATCACCTCCTCCCACTTCTCGGTCGGAACCGGCGGGAACTCGGTGAACAGCTTTTCACGTTTGGTATTTGCCATGACTATTTAGAGATTAGTATGAGTATAGTTTCGATATGTTTCAAAATTGCACGTAAAGGTACAAATTAATTACTTAATTGTAACAAGAAATTGTTACTAAAATAACAGTGCGCCGGATTTTTTGTCGATTCCGGTGTCTGTTTTATTTTCGGGCATTTCAAAACCGGGATTAATATTTTAGAGGCTGTTTGGTGTAATTTTGGTTTAAATATCCTCTATTTTCTGAAAAAACAGAATTTGCGATTTTTGGGTGATTGGCGTGAAAATAGATGTATTTTTCCGAAAAATGCTGAAAATTTCGAGGTGTATGCGTGAAAAATGAGTTATTTTTCGCGAAAATGATGAAAAAATAGACTGTTTTTCGAAAAAATAGTGATTTTGTAAAATGAATATTCTGGAATTATTCGTACATTTGTAACCGGAACAAAAGTTGTACCGCAGCGGGGGAGCGCCCCGGATAGTCAGGTCGGCATGTTCTGCCGAGAGGCAGTTGTCCGGTTGAATTTTGGTTAGGTTTTAGTTTGCAATTATTGGGTTCTTCCCCGCGCGGTTTTTCTTACGAACACTAATCCTTAATCAGTCAGGTATATGTCATCATTACTCAGATTCAAGATGGTCGATGCGGCCATAAATCACACGGCCGTCGAAGTGAAAATCCCCGAGGGACGCCCTTCCGACTATTTCGGGAAGAAGGTATTCGGACGTGCGGCCATGCGGAAGTATCTCGACAAGCGCACGTATGCGGTCCTGCTCGAAACGATGGAAAAACGCGCTCCGCTTACGCGTGAAGTTGCGGACAGCATCGCAGCCGGCATGCGCCAGTGGGCGCTGGAGCACGGCGCCGACCACTATACCCACTGGTTTCAACCCCTGACGGGCGGTACTGCCGAGAAACACGACGCCTTTGCCGAGCCGGACGGCCTGGGCGGTGTGCTGGAGGAGTTCTCCGGCAAGCTGCTCGTGCAGCAGGAGCCCGACGCTTCGTCATTCCCCAACGGCGGCATTCGCAATACGTTCGAGGCCCGCGGCTACTCGGCCTGGGACCCCACGTCGCCCGCCTTCATCGTCGATACGACGCTTTGCATCCCCACGGTCTTTATCGCCTATACGGGCGAGGCGCTCGATTACAAGGTCCCCCTGCTGCGTTCGCTGACGGCCGTCGACAAGGCCGCCACGGAGGTGTGCCGCTACTTCGACAAGAATGTCGAGAAGGTCTTCTGCTACCTGGGCTGGGAGCAGGAATACTTCCTTGTGGACGAGAGCCTTTGGGCCGTGCGTCCCGACCTGATGCTTACGGGCCGTACGCTCATGGGCCACGAATCGGCCAAGAACCAGCAGCTCGAAGACCACTATTTCGGGGCGATCCCGACGCGCGTGATGGCCTTCATGCGGGACCTCGAATACGAGTGCCTGAAACTGGGTATTCCGGTCAAGACCCGTCACAACGAGGTAGCTCCCAATCAGTTCGAACTGGCTCCGGTCTACGAGGAGGCCAACCTGGCCAACGACCACAACCAGTTGCTGATGACTATCATGGATAAGATCGCCCGCCGCCACCAGTTCCGGGTGCTGCTCCACGAAAAGCCTTTCAAGGGTATCAACGGTTCGGGCAAGCACAACAACTGGTCGCTGGGAACCGATACGGGCGTGAACCTGATGGGCCCGGGCAAGACCGCTTCGGAGAACCTCCAGTTTATCACCTTCCTGGTCAATGCCATCGCGGCGGTATACAAGCATAACGGGCTGCTGAAAGCGTCGATCATGAGCGCTACGAACGCCCATCGCCTGGGCGCCAATGAGGCGCCTCCCGCCATCATCTCGACCTTCCTCGGGACACAGGTTTCGGCCGTGCTGGACAAGCTGGCCGCTTCAAAGGGCGACGATGCCATCCGGTTCGATGCCAAGAACGTCTTCAAGATGAGCGGTATTTCGCATATCCCGACGCTGCTGCTCGACAATACCGACCGTAACCGGACTTCGCCGTTCGCCTTCACGGGCAACCGCTTCGAGTTCCGCGCCGTGGGGTCGTCGGACAACTGCGCCGAGGCGATGATCGTGCTCAACTCGGCCATGGCCAACGAACTGACCGAATTCAAGAAGGCTGTGGACGCCAAGATCGAGGCCGGCGCCAAGAAGGAGAAGGCCATTTACGAGGTGCTCAAACAGATGATCAAGGCCTGCAAGCCCATCCGTTTCGACGGTAACGGCTATTCCGACGCATGGAAGGCCGAGGCGAAGAAGCGCGGCCTCGACTGCGAGACCTCTACGCCGCTGATCTTCGACCGCTACCTGGACAAGGCGAGCCTCAAGATGTTCGGCGACATGGGTGTCTTCACCAAAGTCGAGCTCGAAGCCCGTACCGAAGTGAAGTGGGAGACCTACACCAAGAAAATCCAGATCGAGGGCCGCGTGTTGGGCGACCTGGCGATGAATCACATCGTGCCCATCGCCTCGAAATACGAGGCGGTGCTGCTTGACAAAGTCTATAAGATGTCGCAGATTCCGGGTTTGAACGCTGCGCCCGACATCGAACTGATCAAGCGGATTCAGGACCATACGGCTTCGATCCAGAAACTCACCGACGAGATGGTCGACGCCCGCAAGGTGGCCAACCGGATCGAAGACCCGCGTGAAAAAGCGATCGCTTACCACGATACCGTCGCGGTCTGCTTCGACGAGATCCGCCGCCATATCGACAAGCTCGAAGAGATCGTCGACGACCAGATCTGGCCGCTGCCGAAATACCGCGAACTGCTCTTCCTGCGATAGTTTTCGATTTCAGCGGGCATCTTTACGCTTGCTCTCGTGTGGCACGAATGGGACGTATTTCGATACTACCCATCCGTGCCACATTTCGTTTAAGCGCAAACCTGTTCCCCTGAAATCAAAAACCGCTTCTTTGTAAGCGGCGATTTCCGCATAACACCGACAAGCCGGAACAGGGGAATACATGCGTATTCCCCTGTTCCGGCTTCTTTGATTTTAACAATCGGGTGTTCTCCGGTTCCTATTTTCGGTAGACGACTTTCCCGCCGATCATCGTCAGCGAAATGTCGATCCCTTCGTCGAAAAGCACGATGTCGGCGTCTTTGCCCGGGGTGATCGAGCCTTTGCGGTCGTCGATGTGCATCAGCCGTGCCGGGGAGAGCGTCATCACCTGTACCGCTTCGGGCAGCGAAGCGCCCGCTTTGGTCACGTAGTTGCGCACCACGCGGTCCGTCGTGCAGACCGATCCGGCGAACGAACTGCGGTCGGGCAGTTTGGCCACGCCGTCCTCGATGATGGCCGCCATGCCGTCGTCGAGGCTGCCCAGGATGGTGGGGCCGTCGGGCATACCCGCGCCGCGCATGGCATCGGTGATACCGACGATGCGGTCGGGACCTTTCACTTTCCAGATCAGCCGGAGCAGCGGTTCGGGCAGGTGGATGCCGTCGCCGATGGTCTCGACGTAGATGCCGTCGAGCAGGTAGCCCGCCTCGATCACGCCCGCGTAACGCAGGGCGTTGCGGCGTGTGACGCCCGAGCACATCGAGTAAAAGTGGGTGATGCTGTTCACGCCGGCGTCGTAGGCGTCGACGGCCTCGTCGTAGAGCGCCGAAGTGTGGCCCATCGACATCTGGATGCCGCGGCGGGAGAGTTCGCCGATCAGCGCCGCGCTGCCCGGCAGTTCGGGCGCGAAGGTCCAGCGGGCGATCAGGTCGCCGCCTTTGGCAAGGATGGCGTTATAGTCTTCCGGCGTGGGATTCTTGATGTAGCGCGGGTCCTGTCCGCCTTTCATCTCCATCGAGAGATAGCCGCCTTCGATGTGGATGCCGCCGAACGCCGCGCCGCGCGTGTTCCGCTTCGCGGCTTTACGGTAAGTGTCGAACAGGCTGAAAAGCGTGGCGTTGGAGCACGAAGCGGTGGTGGGGTAGATCAGCGTCGTGCCGTGCTGCGCATGCATTTCGGCGGCGCCGAGCATCGCTTCGACCGTGCCGTCCGAGAAGTCGTGGCCCCCGCCGCCGTGGCAGTGCACGTCGATAAAGCCGGGGGCGGCGTAGCGGCCTGCCGCATCGATGACCTCGGCGCCTTCGAATGCATCTTTGAGGTCCACTCCGACGGCTGCGATGCGGCCGTCTTCGATCAGGATCGTCGCGTTTTCCACGACTCGGGAGGGCATCACCACTGCCGCGTTGACGATCTTCACCCGGTGGGGCGCTTCGGCTGCCGCAGGAAGGCAGCATGCCAGCAGTCCGAAAATGGAAAGTAAGGTTTTCATGTTATTGCTGTTTTTCTTCGTCGATATTCTGGATGCGTCCGCCGAACAGGAATACGGCCAGGATGGATACGGGGAAGAGCAGTCCGCCGAAAACGAAGAACGGAGCCCAGCCCGCGCGGGTGATCATCGGCACGACGATCATTGCGAGGATGGTTCCCAATACGGCTGCGGCTCCGCCCAGGCCGGCCAGCGAGCCGACCGTACGGCCGTAGTGGAAGTCGGCGGCCAGGGTCATCAGGTTGGACTGTACGAACTGGTAGCCGCCCAGGATCAGGGCCATCATCACCACGGCGAAGGTTGCCGACGAAGCCATCGTAGCCCCCACGACGCCCGGCAGGGCGATGCACACGCCGACGATCATCGAGCATTTGCGGGCGAAGTTGAGCGAACGTCCGCGCTTTTGCAGCAATCCCGAGAACCATCCGCCGGCAAAGGCTCCGATGGCTGCACCCACGTAGGGAACCCAGGCCGACATGGCCACTTCGCGGATGTCGAGGTTGAAGACTTCGATCAGGTAGATGGGGATGAACGTTACGAAAATCCACCAGACGGGGTCGATGAAGAAGCGGCCCACGATCAGCGCGTAGTTTTTCCGTTCGCGCAGCAGCTCGCCCCAGCTTTTGCAGCGGCAGGGTTCGGTTTTGTGTCCCTCGGGCTGGCCGGAGAGGATGTAGTCGCGCTCTTTGTCGGTGATCCAGGGGTGTTCCTTGGGTCCCTTCTTGTTGACCCAGAGCCAGGGGATGATCCACAATACGGCCAGCGAACCCACTACGGCGAAGGTCGCTTTCCAGCCGAATGCGAGGTAGAGGAACGAAATGACGATCGGGGCGAGGATCGAGCCTACCGAGGTCGAGGCATTGAACAACCCCTGCGCCAAGGCCCGCTCCTTGGTCGGGAACCATTCGGCGTTGGACTTGGTCGTGCCGGGCCACGGTCCTGCTTCGCCCAGCCCGAGCATGAAGCGGAACGCCGTGAGCGATTTGAATCCGGCGGCGAAGGCCGTGAAGGCGTCCGCTGCGCCCCACAGCAGGGCCGAGAAGGCGAAGCCGCGGCGTGTGCCGATACGGTCGTAGAGTTTTCCGGAGAAAAGCTGGCTCAGGCCGTAGGCGATCATGAAGAAGATCGTGATGTCGGCCAGCAGTTTTTTGGACTGCGCTTTGAATTCGGCTTCGGGCATGGCGGGGTCGAGAATCCCCAGCTCGGCGGCGATGCCGCCTACGGCGGTGTAGACGTAGCTGCCGTCAGCCTGTTGTGCGACGCGGTCGGCAGCCGCGACGATCGTCGTGCCGTCTGCGGCGGTCAGTGTGTACGTGCCGCTTGCGGCATCGAAGACTGCCCTGTCGGCGGGGTATTCGCTTTTGGTGTTGGCCACCCACATGTAGTTGAGCGTACCGCGGTCGAGGTAGTTGATGATGGATACGAGCATGATCAGGCTCAGTATGATCCATCTTAATCCATTGACTTTCATATTCGTTTCATTTATTTGTTCCATCTGGGATCCCCGATCTGGAGACCGGGCGTCATATCTTGGCCGAGGCGTAGCGATGCCCCTTCCGCAAGCGGATTGCGGGCGGGCGCTTCGTAGGCTTCGGCAGCCTTTGCGGCGAGTCGTTTCAGTCCGCGTGCACCGGGTATCGAGGCCAGTTCGCCTGTCGCGTAACTATTCTCCACTTCGACTTTGCTGCCGGGACCCACGACGATGAAGCGGCTGGCGGGACCTGCGAAGGTGAAGACCGATTCCGTGACGCGAATGTCGGCCGCGGCATTGCTCAGCCGGATCGTTCCGGCATTGTTGTCCGCGCGGTTGATGTCGTAGAACGTGCAGCGGTCGATCTCGATCCGGGTCTGCATGGCGGCGTTGGTCACGATGGCTCCCCGGGCCATATCGGCGAAAGTGCTGTTGGTGAGTAGTATCTTTCCCACCTCGGTCTGCGACGTGCTGGCCGCCGAGAAGACGAAGTGCTGCGGAAATCCTCCGTTGAAGACCACGCAGTCCTTCACGCGAATCTCTCCGATGCGGTTGCGTCCGGAGCCGGGCGTACGGCTGCCGACCAGTCCGGCGCCCGTGTCGCCGCCCAGGTCGACCGTGCAATCCTCGATGGCGACAAGGCCGATCTCCACGCTCCCTTCCGAGGGGGTGTCGACGAGGAATTTGCTGCCGAGCGTCAGGGCGAGACCACGCAGTACGAGGCGCTCGGCCCCGATGCCGATACGGAACGATCCGATGGCGATGCGGGGGCGTGCACCCGTTTCGCCTACGATGACCGTATTACGCTTTACGGGCAGCGTGCTTTCGATGGTGTAGCTGCCTGCCGCGACCACGAGCGTGTCATTGTCTTTGAGCGTGCGGATCGCCCGTCCCAGGTCGTCGCCCGCGGCGACGTGCCGGGTGGCGGCTCCTGCCGGAAACGCCAGCAGCGCACAGATGCAAGTTACTAATAAATTTTTCATTTTCTGTACCTTTTTAGGTTACTTGTTTACCAGCGAAGCGCTGTCGCGGTCCACGTAGAGCGTGCAGTCGCGGTGCGTACGCAGGATCGATGCCGGGCACGATGTGACGATCGGGCCGTCGCACGTGCCCTTGATGGCGTTTGCCTTGGCGATGGTGGGCACGATGGCGTAGAGTTTCTTTACGAACAGCAGTTCGGGAATGGTGATCGTGTAAGCATGTGTCGGGACCTCTTCGATGCTCTTGAAACAGCCGTCGTTGACCTGCTGGCGGATACACGTCGGGTCGAGGTCGACGGTCTTGACCGAGAGCGGGTCGTCGAAGAACGCCACGTGGGGATCGTTGAAAGCCAGGTGGCCGTTTTCGCCGATGCCCAGGAATACGATGTCGGCGGGCATCTGCCTGAGCAATCCGGCGTAACGCTCGCACTCGGCAGCCGGATCGGCGGCCTTCGAGTCGATGTAATTCACCGATTTGAAGTTCTTTTTCGAGAAGATGCGGTCGCGCAGGAACTGCCCGAACGCCTGCGGGGCATGGGGGTCGATGCCGATGTACTCGTCCATGTGGAACGCGTTGATGCGCGACCAGTCGATCTCTTCCAGCAGCAGGTTGGCGAGAAAGTCGTTCTGCGAGGGGGCCGAAGCGAAGATGATGTTCACTTCGGGTTTGGTGTCCAGCAGTGAACGGATGTATGCCGCCACCTCGCGGGCCGCCACCTCGCCCAGTTCGGCGCGGGTTTCAGAAATCGTGACTTTGAGTCGTCCTTTGGTCAATCGGGTTACCATGTCGTTGAATAGTTTAAAAAGTTTGTTGTTTATTTTTCGTTGATGCGTTTTCCGCGAAGCAGTGCCGCGGCACATTCGTGCAGATATATCTCTATGTTGGTATAGGTTTCCGAAAGGGTGTAGGCCGCGCCGTCGGCCGCATCCGACGGGTCGAGTCCGCGGGCTTGCTCCCAGGCGTCGGGCATCCCGTCGCCGTCGCTGTCCACGGGGGCTTCGGCGGTTTCGTAGACGGGGTATCCGCCGACCTGCGACGGCGTGTCGATCAGCCCCGCCTTGCTCGGTTCTGCCGAGGCTGTATATCCTGTCGACGTGCCGTCGAGGGCATCGGTCGCAGCCCGCAGGTCCACCTTGTCGCGCGGCCATGCCCCTGCGCTTTCGACGACCGAGAGAAATGCCTCGTCGGCGCGCTGCGTCGCCGTGTGGCCCGTCGTGCCCCCGATGGGGAGTTCCGCAATACGCCCCGGCGGTGAGGGCATTCCCTCGCCTCCGGCGCCCGACCAGACGATTCCGTTGTAGTTGTCCGTTTCGATACGGGACAGTCCCGTGCCTGAACGGGTCATGTATCGGTTTCCGTCGATATAAATCTCGGGATAGGCTGCCGGGATGCCTGCCGGTGTCAGCGAAGTTGCAGCGTAGGCCGTCAGGAACCGGTTGCGGGCCGGAGAGTGGGGGCCTTCCTTGTAGTAGTTGTTCACCAGGTTGAAGTGCCCTCCTTCGCCGCCGTAGGAGACCTCGCCTCCCCAGCCGTAAACGACGTTGTTGCGGAAATCGACGTTGCCCCGCCATTCCGAAGCCGGATAGGCCTCGGGATAGCTCGATGCGGCGTCGAAGCGCGGGTTGCGGCTGTCGTGACGCGAGATGAGGTTGTGGTGGTACGATGCGTCGCGGCCGCCCCAGATGCCGCCGTAACCGTGCGGCGACTCTTTTTCGTGGGTCGAGAACCGCAGGCTTTCGGTGAGGATGCACCATTGGAGCGTGAAATTGCGGTTGCGGTAGAACGAAGCGCACTCGTCTACGCTCCAGCTCATCGAACAGTGGTCCAGGATCACGCCGTCGCTGCTCTGTCCTTCGCAGGCGTCCTGCGCCGATCCGGTGTCGAATTCGTCCCCGAGGCGGAAGCGCAGGAAGCGGACGATGACGTTTTCGGCATAGGTGATCGCCAGCGGCCAGTTCTTCAGGCAAATCCCGTCGCCCGGGGCGGTCTCGCCCGCAACGGTGATGTCGCATCCCTGCCCGGCGTAACGCCCGTCGTTGCGGATGTAGAGTTTCGCTGCGAGCGGGATGACGCCCGAGACCTTGAACATAATGATTTTGGGGCCGGGCTGCGTCAGCGCCCAGCGCAGCGATCCCTCGGGCGGCGTGGGGTAGGCGTCGAGCAGGTTGGTGACGTAGTAGACTTTGCCGCCGCGGCCTCCTGTGACGTAGCGTCCGCCGCCCTCGGCGCCGGGGAACGCCGGTGTCCGTTCTCCGGCGGCGGGGCGGATTTGCAGCGAGACGACCACCGGGTTCTTCGTACGGTTGCCTTCGCTGTCGCAGGCGTAGACGCCGTATTCGACGGGGGAATGTTCCGGCGTCGGTACGGTGCGTTCGAGTGTGGGGGTGAAATCTCCCTGCAGCGAGGTTGCATAGCTGTAAGGCGGCGTGCCGCCCGTGACGCACAGGTATTCTTCCAGCCTCACGGTCGTTCCTTCGACCGCTTCGAAGGAGGCTTCGTCGTTGCGCGAGGCGCTCAGCGGAGCGCCCTGCCGCTGCCCGCCGTCCGTACAGGCGGCGAGCAGGCAGATGGCGGCTATGAGAGAGGTTCGTTTCATCGTTTTGTATGCTTTATTCCCAGCGGGGATCGCCGAGTGTGGTTCCGGCTGCTTCCTGTGCGGCACGTACCGACTGGTCCTTGATCCGGAACGAGGCTCCGGCGGCCGACGGGTCGGCCATGGGGTTCTGCCACAGGTCGGCAGGGACGCCGTTGTAGGCGGTCATCCGATCGGCGATGTTGTAGGCGCTCGACCCGAACGTCGGGGTCTGCGCGGCGAAGTGGTAGAAGTTCGTGCAGTCGATCTGCTCCTTGGGAACGTACTGCCCCTCGCCGCTTCCGGCAAACTGGAGTATTTTATAGTTCGACCCGCCGAACCAGAGTACCGAGTTGCGCAGCACTATCCTGCGTTCGGAGGCGTTCGCTGTACCTGCCATGCGGATGTCGATCAGCGCGTTGCTGCCGGTAGAGCCTACGTTGTAGAGCGTACAGTTCTCGACAGAGACCTCATAAGCGTTGTCGGCCGTGTTGGTTACGTAGATCAGGCCGCGGCCGCAGTTGGCGAAGGTCGAATTGCGCATGCTGATCGTCTCCAGTTCGCCGATGCTGCCTGTTGCCGAACCGTAAACGATGTTTTGTGCTTGGGCCGCATTGGAGAAGATGATGGAGTTGGTCACTTCATACCTGTGCAATACCTGTTTGGTCGCTGTGCTCGTTGTAGTCGTATTGAAGAGCGTCGAAGCACCACCCGTAGCGCCCGAATTGAGGTCTACGATGCAGTTGTCGAAGCGGAGCAGTGTGATATCGTAGTCGATTCTGGTCTGCATCAAATAGGTTGCGCAGTTGAAGCGGATGTTGCGGAACACGATCCTGTCCAGCGTCCCTTCGGGGAGGAAATTCTTGGCCATGGTGACCGTTGTTTGCGAGGGATCGTCGGAGTAGAGTTCCAGATTGGACTTAAGGGCGACGGTCGCATCCAACGTATATTCGCCCGCCTCGAGGTAAATGCGCTCCTCCGTGCGGTCGGGATCGCCGATGATGGCGGCGAGATCGTCTCCCGGATGTACGACGATTCCTGCCGGCGCGCCGGTTTCCTGCCGGTTCTCCGGCAATACGGTCCCTAGGTCGAGCAGGATGCGGCGGACAAAGGCGCGCGGTAGCTCGAGTGCTTTTTTCGGAGGAAAGGTATAAATCGCCTTGTCGGTGGTTACGGTAAGCGTTCCTTCGTAGGTCCCCGGTATAGCCGCCATGTAAACCAGATTGGTGTCCGTAGCGCTCTTTCCGCCTACCGTGCCTGCGGTCGTCAGGACGACTTCGATGCTCTTGCTCTTGTCCTCGGATAGAGTCGTACGGTCTACCGGAGGCAGTGCGCCGGTTTCGGGAACGGCGGTCAGGTCGTACCGGAACGTTCCGGCGATATACTCTTCGCCGTTAGCGGTATAGGCGACGGATTTGATTTGCTCGCCTTCGTAGGCCGGATTTGATGTCACGATGTCGTATTCGGCCATAGCGGCGGTCTGCCGGAACCGAAGCTCTTCTGTCGCTCCGTTTTCCGACGCTCCGGCCGCAGGCCGGGGAACAGCTACGAGCGGATTGCAGGACCCGTTGAAATTGGTGCTGCCGACGGCCGCCTGTGTTTGTACCGGGGGAATTGTCAGGCAGACAGCCTTGGCATCGGCCTGTGCCGCAGCGGTGTAGGGGTAATAGGCATAAATCAAATCGCCTTTCTGGTAGGAACCGGCTGCCGCTTCGAACGTAACCGGTACGGTCTGGAGGTTAGGCGCAGCCTCGGCGTTTGTTGTCGGAGCGGCTGCGTTGATGTAGATTCCCACACGGTCTGCAGCCTGCCAGCGGATCGTGTAACTTTCGCCGTCGAACGAAGTGCGCGATTCGGCGCCGCCTGCATCGTGCTCGTCGGCAATGGCGGCAAATCGGATCGAAACCTTGTTTTCCGGTGTGTCGGTCTCCGCCCGGTCTTTCGAGCAGGAGACGAATGCCATTGCGGCTGCCGCAAACAGCATCGGGATGCCTGTGATTCGTTTCATGGTTTCTGTCGTTTGTCAGAACCAATCTTCGCTGGAGCCGTAATCCGAACCGGTTCCCTCTGTACCGTCCGTCTCGTCGTAATTTATAATGCCGCTTTGGGCGAAACCCCGTTCGATCTGAATGTTCAGTATCTCGATACTCGGTGCGGAGTAGCTTGCAATATGTCGATTCATACTATCAATTTTTTAAGAATGACTGTTTTGTTTTCCGGCGGGCAGCGCCAATGTGGCGATCGGCCCTTTTCTGTTTTTGCATCTCGGCTTATTCCCAACGGGGATCGCCGAGTGTGGTTCCGGCTGCTTCCTGTGCGGCGCGTACCGACTGGTCCTTGATCCGGAACGAGGCTCCGGCGGCCGACGGGTCGGCCATGGGGTTCTGCCACAGGTCGGCGGGGGCGCCGTTGTAGGCGGTCATCCGATCGGCGATGTTGTAGGCGCTCGATCCGAACGTCGGGGTCTGCGCGGCGAAGTGGTAGAAGTTCGTGCAGTCGATCTGCTCCTTGGGAACATACTGCCCCTCGCCGCTTCCGGCAAACTGGAGTATTTTATAGTTCGCCCCGCCGAACCAGAGTACCGAGTTGCGCAGCGAGACGGAGCGTTTCGATTGGTTCGCGTTTCCTTTGTTGCGAATGTCGACCACCGCGTAGTTTCCGCCGCACGCGATGTTGTAGAGCGTGCAGTTTTCGATGGTGACTTCGAAGGCATAGTCTTCCGGTCCGGAGTTCGCCACCAGTCCGCGGGCACAGTTGGCGAAGGTCGAGTTGCGGAGCAGGAGTTTGCCGAACCGGGGGATACCCGAGGTCGAGGACATCGTGTAGACGATATTCTGCGTCTGTCCCTTGTTGGCGAAGACCAGCGAATTTTCGACTTCGAACGTCCGCAGGATTTGCAGCGAGGCGTTTGCCGCCGTACCCGAAGTGCTGAAGAGCGTCGAATTGCCCGTGGCGCCCGAATTGAGGTCCACAATGCAGTTTTCGATGCGGTAGAGGCCGATGTCGTAATCGGTGTTGGTGATCTGGCACAGGTAGGTCGCGCAGTTGAAGCGGATGTTGCGCAATATGAGGCGATCGAAGGTCCCCGAGCCGCGGAAAGCGGTTCCGGCGTTGACGACGGTCCGCGACGGATCGTCCGAGGTGAGCACCAGGTTGCGCGTTACTACGGGCGCATTTTCGGTGAACGTATATTCTCCTGCCACGAGGTAGACGGTGTCGCGCTGGCGGTCGGGATCGCTGATGATTGCGGCGAGGTCATCGCCCGGCCGTGCTACGATCACGTCGGATGACGGTGCTGCGGGGGTCGTGAATTCGGACGAGGCGACCGCCTGCCCGTCCTTGGCTTTCAATGTAGCGGTGTATTCCGCGCCGGGTGCGAGGTTCGTCACGGTCATCGAGCCTGCGGTGATGTCGGCCGGAGTGACGGGAACCTGCTGTTCGGGCGTTTCGGAACCTTTGCGCGCGAGGACGATTTCGGAGAGCGTTTCGGGTTCGACGTAATAGAGTTCCCAGCGAATTTCCGCCGAGGCGCTGACGGGGTCGGTCGTGAAGTCGAGATGTGCCGAGGCGTAGAGCGCCGGAACAGGTCCCGGAACGGTGCGGTGCGTGCACGAACCGCGCATCTTCTTCCCGGCGTAGAGTTCCAGCGAGTATTCCGTGTCGGTGAGCACGCCTTCGCTGAATGCGATTTGCTGCGCCGCGGCCTCCTCTTCCGAAACGGGGAAGAGAAGCGCTTCGCCGCCTTCGGTCGGTGTGGCGCGTACCTCGGTGATGGCTTCCGGCTCGGTTTCGCTGTCGCCCCAGGTCATCGTCACGGTGCAGGTTACGGACCACGGCGTAGTGGTGTAAACCATTTCCGAGGTGGCTTTGACGTTCGGTATCTTCGGTTCGGTGAGCGTCCGGGCCGTTGCTACGGCGGAGTATTCCGACGACGAGACGCCCGTTTTGTCCGACAGGCTCTTTACGCGGAAGTAGTAACTCGTAGCTTCTGCAAGTTCTCCGACAGTGTATTTGTTGCCTTCGATGGATTCGATGACGGCGATGTCGCCTGCGAAATCGGCGCTCAGGGCATATTCGAGCCGGAACGAACCGGCCGCGCCGCGCCATGAGACGGTGATGTTTTCGGAATCGTTGGCGATTGCCCTGACTGCCGAGGGGCGGAGCAGGCTGCCTAGCGAAGCATCGTACACCTCGACGGCGGCATCCTGGCAGGCTCCGAGTCCTGTTGCCAGCACGGCCGCGGCGAGTAGTTTCAGGATATGGATAGCGTTTTTCATGGTTGGTCGCACGGTTTTAGTTGTTATAGCCCAGTGAGGCATTGTTCAGGTGGCCCTGGCTGTTCATGATGACCGACGAGGGCAGCGGCATGTCGAGCCTGCGGTCCGGGTCGGTGTGGTACTGCGCTTCGATGTAAGCGTCGGAGAGGTAACCCGACGTGGGCGACGAGGTGATCCACAGCGACGGAGTGGCGGGTGCGGCTTCGGCATTGCCCGAAGGATTCCAGTTGCGCCAGCCCCCGGCTTTCATCCAGGCGTCGAGTGCCGCCTGGTCGGTGACCTGCTGTCCTTCGGTTCCGGGCGCTGTTTCGCCGCGGTTGAGTCCGTACCAGACGATTTCGCGCTCTCCGGCGGCGTTGCTCTTGTATTTCCAGAAGACATAAGCCGGAACGTCGGCGTAGCTGCCCGAGAGCGTCCTGAGGTCGTACATGTCCTGCTTTACCTGGTCCATGTTGGCCTTCAGCAGGTTCCAGCGGATGAGGTCCTGTTTGCGGATCATCTCGCCGACGAATTCGAGGCGCCGCTCCGTCTGAATGGCTTTCAGGAAGTCGGCTTCCGAGCCGGAGACCGAGGCGACGTATTCGGCCTGCGACGTGCCGAAAGCGCGTTCGCGGATACGCTGGAGTGCCTGTTTTGCGTCGTCGGTCGGACCGCCGTTGAGGCGGTTGTCGGCTTCGGCGAACATCAGCAGTACATCGGCATAGCGCAGCACGATGGGCGTGATGCCGTCGTTGGCGTTTGCCGAGAATTTGGCCATCGACGGGTCTTTCCACTCGGCGCGCAGCTTGCCGCCGGTCATCATGCTCGGGCGCGTCAGTTCCTGTACGCCGTCGGCCCAGCGGAATGCTACGACCGAGATGTCGCGCCGCTTGTCCTTTACGTCGAAATCGTAATAGAGCGTGGGCACGACGCCCATCGTGCCGCCCATGTAGACGCTGGTATAAGGGTCGCTGTCGGACGAGATGGTCCCGCTGCCGCCCGGGCCGCGGTGGTAAACGCCCGCCGCAACCATCCAGTTGCCGCGCGAATTGTATTTGAAGGGCAGTTCCCAGAGGGGTTCGCCTCCGGCCGAGACTTTCACGGCGCAGTTGTCCTTGAATATCTTGGCGAAGTCGTTTTCGAGGATGAATCCGCTGCCTTCGTGCTGCATGATTTCGCGGCACTCGTCGCGGGCGATGGTGTAGGTCTTCTCGACCGTAAGTTCGGGGTCGGCGCTCAGTTGCGCGGTGTTCAGCTCTCCGTAGAGGTGGTAGGCATAGCCGCCTGCCGTGAGGGCGATGCGGGCGCGCAATGCCTTGGCGGCGGCGCGGTTGGGACGCAATACCGTGCTCGTGACGCCCTGACCGGGCCACGGCATCAGCCGCGCGGATTCCTCCAGGTCGGTGAGCAATTGTTTCCAGATCACGTCGCGGTCGGCGCGCCCGGCATACAGGTTTGTGTTGGAGAGCGCGTCGAAGCGGGCCGGGATGTTGCCCCAGATACCCACCAGTTCGTAGTAAATCCAGGCGCGCAGGAAGAGCGCCTCGCCCAGCAGGTAAGCCAGGTCGGCATTGTGTTCCGTGTTGCCGTAGGTGCGCAGTCCCTCGATACAGTTGTTAGCCCGCTCGATAGCGATCATGGCGTAGGAGAAAGCGTCGCCGAAGTAGTTGTCCGTCTCGCTGTATTTGTAGACGGCATAGGCGGAATGGCTGTCGTTTTGGGCGGGCGTGACGCCCGACGTGGAACTGAGATGCCGTTCGCTGTCGTTGTTATACCCGTGATAAGCCCACAGACGGCCGTTGAACGAGTTGTAGTTGATCGACTCGTAGATACCCATCACGGCTCCCGTGGCGAGCGTGGGATCGGAGAAGATCGCCTCGCCTGTGAACGACGACTCGGTCTCTGCTTCCAGAAAGTCGTTCAGGCAGGAACTCAGGCAGACCGCCGCGGCGAAGAGTATGATTGTTTTCAGCGTTTTCATCTTTAGAAGGTAAGGTTAAGTCCGACAATGAAGCCCCGGGTCTTGGGATAGGGCGAATAGTCTACGCCGGGTGTAAGGGGCGTGGAGCGCCGGGTGTCTACTTCGGGGTCGAAGCCCGAGTAGCCGGTCCAGCAGAAGAGGTTCGTCCCCGTGACGTAGATGCGCAACTGGCTCAGTCGCATTTTGCGCAGAAGTGCGTCGGGCAGCGAGTAGCCGATCGTAGCCGAGTTGAGACGCAGGAACGAACCGTCCTCGACGATGTAGGAGCTGACGTAGCGATAAGCGCTCATGGGGGTCCACATCGAAGTGCCGCGGTTGATTTCGTCCAGCAGAGCCGGGTCGGTGATGCGCTGTCCTGCGGCGTCGATGCTCTGCCAGCGGTTGCGGGAATCCATCGTCGTGAGCAGGTTCTGGTAGCGGTAGCCTGCCGTCGAGGTATACTCGGCTTTGTTGACGTTGAGGATCTTGTTGCCCAGCGTATAGGTGAAGTTGGCGTTGAAGTCGAATCCCTTGATGCGTCCCGCCAGCGAGAAACCGCCGGTAGCCTTGGGCAGCGTGCAGCCCAGCACCGTGCGGTCGGTTCCGGCCGAAATGGCGTCGGGGTCGCCTCCCAGGTCGCGGAACCGCACGGCGCCCGGACCCCAGCCGTTGCCGGCGATGTGGGAATTGTCCAGCACGCCTTCGTTGGCCTGCCATGAGGATCCGGTCCATGTAAAGTCGGAAGCCGGATAACGGCCGTCGGAGACATATCCCCATATCTGCCCCAGCGATTGGCCCGGCATCACTACGAAGTCGTAGTCGATCTGTGTCGAGGCCCACGAAGAGTAGGCTTCGATGCGGTCCAGTCCGCCCAGGTCGAGCACCTTGTTGCGGTTCATGGCGATGTTGAACGAGAATTGCAGCGAATAGTCGCGTTTGTCGACCAGCACGGCGTTCAGCGCCAGTTCGAGACCTTTGTTCTGCGTGTTGCCCATGTTGCGGTACTGGTGCGTGTAGCCCGCGCCCTTGATGGGGAAGAGGATCAATTGGTCGTGCGTGGTGTTCAGGTAGAGGTCCAGGTTACCGCTCAGGCGGTTGTTGAAGAACCCGAAATCGAGTCCCACGTTCCGGGATACGGTGGTTTCCCACACCAGGTCGGGATTGGTCATGTACTTGCCCTGCGACCAGTAGGAGACCGATGTTTCGAAGGGCAGCAACTGTGTGTTGTCGGACGTATATTCGGCAAGGGTCTGGCCGCCGGGAATGTTGTCGTTGCCCGCCAGTCCGATGCTGGCGCGCAGCTTCAGTTGCGAAAGCCACTCGGCGTCCTTGAGGAACGACTCTTCGGAGATGCGCCAGGCAACGGCTCCCGAGGGGAAATAACCCCAGGGCTCGCTCTTCTGGAACTTGCTCGATCCGTCGGCGCGCAGCGTGCCGGTCACCAGGTAGCGGTCGTCGTAGGAGTAGTTGATACGCGTGAAGAACGAGAACAGGTTGTCGGGCGTCGCATAGAAGTTATTGGTCGATACGGCCGTGCCTTCGGTCGTGAAGCGAAACGCCTGCCGCGACGAGAAGGTGACGGGGAATCCGTCGATGTCGGTGGTCAGCGTCCGCGATTTGGTCGTGTTCAGTTCCTGTCCGACGAGCACGCTGAGCCGGTGTTTCTTCGGCAGCAGGTCCTTGAAGTCGTAGCTGAGTGTGTTGTAGTTGGAGATGCGGCGCGAATCGGTATTCGTCAGTTCGATGGCCGGATGGTCCTTGACCACGGAGTTCATGCGCGCATAGTAGGTCGTGATGCCGAAAAACCGCTGGTTCTCGTTCCAGTTGAATTCGAAGTTGAGGTTTGAGCGGAAAACCAGGTTTTTGGCAATGGTCCAGCTAAAACCGCCCGAGAGCGCCAGATTGCGCCGTTTCTGGATGCGGTCGTTGTCGCGGATATATTCCGTCGGGGTGAACAGGCCGCTGTTCTTGTAGAATTCGTCGTCGTCGAAACCCTCCATCGAGAGCCCTTTGAGCGGGATCGGCGAATACTGCATGACATAACGCATGCGCGGGTCGCTGCTGCGTCCGCCGCTCTGCTCGTTGGCGCCCGATCCTGAGATTTTCGTGTCTGAAAAGCGGGTCTGGAAGTCGAGCGTGACTTTGCGCGAGGGCTTGTGCTGGAATTTGAAGGTGAAATTGTCGCGTACGAAGTCCGAGGTGATCATCACCGCGTCGTCCATCTGGCGGGTATAGCTGGCCGAGTAGGTCATCTTGTCGCCTTTGCCCGTGAGGGCCACGTTGTAGTTCTGCGTGGTGGCCGAGCGCCCGAAGACGATCTTCTTCCAGTCGTTGCCTGCATAGTTCTTATAGAGGTGCATGTCTTCGTAGACACCGAAATAGGGCTCGTACATCGAACCGACGGCGTTCCGGTAGACCGATTGTTCGTACTGCCAGAGGGCGTACTCGTACGGATCGAGCATGTCGGGCATCGGGGTCACGTATTTCAGGCCCGCATAGGCGTTGAACGACACCTTGACGCCGTTCTGGTGGGCGCTTTTGGTCGTGATCATGATTACGCCGTTGGCGCCGCGCGAGCCGTAGATGGCTGTCGAAGAGGCGTCTTTCAGTACGTCGATCGACTGAATGTCCGAGGGCGAGATGTCGGAGATCGACGAGACGGGGAAGCCGTCCACGATGTAGAGCGGCGAACTGCTTTGGGTGATGGAGTTACGCCCGCGGACATACATCGACACCTCGGCGTCCGGGGCTCCGTCGGTGGTGAGCACCTGTACGCCGGCCAGTTTACCCGAAATGGCCTCGGCGATGTTGTTGACGGGAGTGCGGACGATGTCCTCGGCCGAAACCGACGAAACGGCCCCGGTGAGGTCGGCGCGGCGCACGGTTCCGTAGCCGATCACGACCACTTCGTTGATGGACGTATTCATTTCTTCGAGCCGTACGTCGATTTTCGTGCGGCCTGCGACGGGCACTTCGAGTTTCTTCATCCCGACGTAGGTGAAGACGAGCGTATCCCTGCGCAGGTCCACGCCCTGCAAAGCGTATTCGCCTCGGGCTCCGGTCGTCGTAGCTGTGGTTTTGCCTTTGAGGGCCGCCACGGCGCCGAGCAGCGGTTCGCCGTTGATGTCGGTCACGACGCCCGTCAACTGCTGGGCCGCCGCTGGTAGAAGGGCGGACAGCAGGCAGCACAGGGTCAGGTAAAATTTGGTCATAGCGGTTTCAGGTTGGGGGTTGGTTATCGGTTGGGGGTTGGGTTCACGTATTTGCCCAGCGGGTTGTGCGAGGCGGCGCAGGCTTCGACGAAGAGCGCTGCGAACTCCTCGGCTCCGCGGACGCAGAGATGCGTATCGTCGGCATTGCCGTCGGGAAAGCGTTCGGCGACGTTGGGTTCGACATAGAGATAGAGTTTCTTGGACTCCTCGGGACCGTATTTCTGGACGAGTTTGCCCGTCAGGCGGTTCATATCCACCAGCGGAACGTTCAGTTCGGCAGCCACTTCGGCGGCGGCCGGAACGTAACGTCCGTGGGAATCGCGCAGCGTGCCGTCCCTGTTGAACTGCCGCCGTACGACGGAGGTTGCAAGGATCGGGGTCGCGCCTTTTTCACGGGCTTCGCTGACGAAACGGCGCAGGTTTTCCTTAAAGTTTGTTTCGGGGTCGGTGTAACGTTTCGGGTCGCTTTTCTTGGCGTCGTTGTGCCCGAACTGGATCAGCAGCAGGTCGCCCGGGGCGATGCGGTCGAGAACCTTCTGCCACCGGCCTTCGTCGATAAAACTCTTGGTGCTGCGGCCCGAAACGGCGCAGTTGCGCACGACGAGTTGCGAAGGATCGAAGAATCGTTGCAGGGGTTCGGCCCAGCCGCGGCCCGGATCGCCCGGGTCTTCGTCGCACTTGGTATTTTCGGCCATCGTCGAGTCGCCGATGGTGTAGAGCGTCGCCGGGCCTTCGGCCAGGACCTTCACTGCCGGGAGCAGCAGCAATGCACAGAGGAAAAGTTTTAGAGTTTTCATAGTTGTATACGGTTTATTTCTGCAGGTAGGCGGCAAGCGGATGCCGTGTTTCGGTAAGTTCGGCGCTGAAAAGCCGGGCCACCTCGTAGGCCCCGTCGTAGTTCCAGTGCGAATTGTCGGCGTTGCCCTCGGGGAAACGTTCGGTAATGCCCGGTTCGATATGGTTGAAATAGCGCTTCGAACCTTCGACGCCGGCCTGTTCGACCAGCTCCCACGTAGCCGTTTTGAGGTCTATGACCGGAACGTTGCATTCGGCTCCGACGGCCTCGACAGCCGTGATGTAGGAGCCGTAAGTGTCGATCAGTTTTCCCTCCTTGTCGAAGCGGCGGCGTACGACCGACGTTGCCAGCAGGGGCCGGGCGCCTTTTTCGCGGGCCTCGCGGATAAAGCGGCGGAAATTGTCGCGGAACGAGGTCTCGGCGTCGGTATGGCGCTTGGGATCGGTTTTCTGGTCATTGCCGCCGAACTGGATCAGCAGCCAGTCGCCCGGCATCAGTTGTGCGAGCACTTTGTCCCAAAGCCCTTCGTCGATAAAACTTTTCGAACTGCGGCCCGAGCGGGCGCAGTTATGGATTTCGAGGCGTGTCGTGTCGAATACCCGTTTGAGTGCGTCGCCCCAGCCGTAACCCCGGTCGTAGGCCGGATCATAAGGCCTGTTATTATAGGACATGGTCGAGTCGCCGATGGTGAACAGCCGCATTCGTTGTTGGGCGCGGGATGCGCCTGCGGAAAATAGCAGGGCTGCGGCGAAGAGAATTCCGAAATATCGGGAGGTTTTCATAGAACTGAAGTTTCTTTCGGTTTATTTTCGTTAACGTACACGGTTTTTATTCTAGAGTTTAATTGTGGTGTAAATTGTTGGTTGTAAATATGTTGATTTTTTGGTGGTCGGGCGTAAAAGGCTTTTTGGAATATTTTAACGTTTACAAATCTATAATTTATTCAGTCCAGATGCAAATTTTTCGTAAAAAAAATGATATATTTACACTCGTTAAACTCAAAGAATCTACTTTTTCAACCCAAATCTATCAGGTTGTCGGCTATGATTGAATCGGATAAAACAGCAACGATGGAGCAGGTCGCGCAGGCGGCCGGAGTGTCGATCGGTACGGTGGACCGCGTGTTGCACAACCGCGAGGGCGTCTCGGAAAAAACCCGGGAGAAGGTCTTCAAAGTAATTAACGAAATAGGCTATAAACCAAATATATACGCTTCTATCCTGTCGCGCAGGAAAGAGTTCACTATCGTTGCCATCATCCCTTATTTCCAGACCGGCGAGTATTGGGAACTGGTCTATAATGGGATAACCAGGGCCGTAAAACAGTCGCAGGGGCTCAATATCGACCTGAAGATTTTTTACTACAACCAGTTCGAGTTGGAGTCGTTTCGCGGGGCCTGCCGCAATACGATCGGCGTGCAGCCCGACGCCCTTTTCATTGCACCTATTTATAAGGAAGAGACCATCCGTCTGGTGCATCAGTTGACATCGTTATCGATTCCGGTCGCATATATCGACACGAAGCCGGAAAATACCGACTACCTCGCTTATTTCGGCATGCCGCTTTTCGAGAGCGGCTATTTGGCCGCAGACCTGCTTGTGGGTAATGATTCGGCCGTAAAAGAGGTTGTCAGCTTCAATATCGACCGCGGAGAGGCGCCTCCCAACGATTCGACGCTCAACCGCCATCGGGGGTTTTTGGCCTATTTGAAAGACAACAATCCCGGCTGCACACTCACCGACTGTTCGATGTCGCCCTTTGATTTCCTCTATAACATGCGGTTGTTCGATGCTTTTTTCGAGGAACACCCCGATGTAAAGCATATCATCACGTTCAATTCGCGTGCGCATTTGATTTCGGACTGGATGGAAATTCGTGGAATCCGGGACAAAAAGTTGCTGGGCTTCGATATGCTTCAGGCAAATATACGGGCTCTGAAGAATGGTACGATCTCTGTGCTTATCGCAGAGCGTACAGATACAGAGGCGTTTAAAGCTGTAAAGTCATTGATCGACTTTCTGGTGTTGCGGCAGCGTCCGCGTCGCCGCGACAATTTCAGCACGATCGATATCCTGACACGCTATAATGTCGATTTCTACCTCGCCGAAGAGTAAAAAAAAAGCTGTTCCGGTCCGAATTTTTTGGAAACCGGATTTATTGTCGTATTTTTGTTTTCCTGTTTCGTTAACGTTAACGAAGACGCGAAAGGCCTGAAACTACCTGAAAAACCGATAAAAATATGAAAAAACTGTTTCTGTTCCTGCTGCTTACCGTTCCGGTTGTTTCGATGGCCGGTATTTCGTGGCGGCACATGGAAGATATCGGTCCGCAGGCTGTCGGGCGGACTTCGTCGCATTCCCGGACGGACTCCCCGGCCGTTTGCGTGCCTGGCGTTCCGGCTGCGGAATCTCCGCAGCCGGCCGTGTCGCTTCCGGCTTTTCCCGGTGCGGAGGGCGGCGGCATGTATACCACGGGCGGCCGCGGCGGTCGCGTGCTCTATGTAACGCGCCTGGATGACGACGACCGGGAGGGATCGCTGCGCTGGGCCGTGACCCGCAAATATCCCCGGACGATTCTGTTCAGGGTCTCCGGTGTCATCCGTCTCCAGAAGCGATTGAATATCACGGGTAACGATGTGACGATTGCCGGGCAGAGCGCTCCCGGCGATGGAATCTGCATCGCGGGTTTCGGTGTGGCCGTGCGGGCCGACAATGTTATCCTGCGTTACCTGCGTTTCCGTATGGGGGATGAAATGGGGGTTGCTGCGCACGACGAAGATGCCCTCGGCGGCCGTTACCACCGCAATATCCTCATCGACCATTGTTCGATCAGTTGGAGCACCGACGAATGCGCCTCCTTTTATGCCAACGAAAACTTCACGATGCAGTGGTGCATCCTCTCCGAGAGCCTGCGCCGCTCGCTGCACGCCAAGGGCAGTCACGGTTACGGCGGTATCTGGGGCGGTAAGAACGCCTCGTTCCACCATAATCTCCTCGCTTCGCACGACAGCCGCAATCCGCGTTTCGACCATCCGCTGTTGTACCTGCCCAACGTAGCGTTGGACGATTTCCGCGGCGTGGTGGATTTCCGGAACAACGTCGTCTACAACTGGGGCTCCAACAATACCTACGGCGGCGAAGGCGGGCGTTTCAACATGGTAGGCAACTATTACAAGCCCGGTCCGGCGACCCCGGCTAAGGGTCCGGCGGCATTTATCACCGCTTACGGACGTACGCCGGACCTTCATAACAAGGAGGAACAAGTCTATTACGAATCGGCTTATCCCGCGCTCTACATGTCCGGGAATGTCATGGAGGGCAACCGCGAGATCACGCGGTCGAACTATGACGGGGTTCGTTATGCGAAGACCGGCGGCGAGAAGGGAGCGTTGCTGGATGAACCGATGCCCGTCAATGGCCTCGGCGAAGGCCATACCACGACGCATGACGCGCAGCGTGCCTATACGCTCGTGCTGGCGTGGGCCGGAGCTTCGCATGTGAGGGACGCCGTAGACGAACGCATTGTCCGCGACGTGCGTACCGGAACGGCTGCCGTGACGGACGGCGGCAACGGCAGTACGGGCGGCTTCGTCGATACGCAGCGTGCCGTCGGCGGCTGGCCCGAGTACCGGCAGTCGTCCGTCCCGGAAGACAGCGACGGCGACGGTATTCCCGATGCCTGGGAGCAGCAGCACGGACTCGATCCAGCCGATCCTGCGGATGCTGCGAAAATTGACTCCGAAAGCGGCTATACCTGGCTCGAATGTTACCTGAACAGCCTGGTCGAAACGATTGCCAATGCACAGAACAACCAAGCAAAACTCTGAACCGAATGAAACGTATTCTATTGTCGATCCTATTATCGGCCGGACTGTCGGCTGTTGTCGCTGCGCCGAAAAACGACTCCGGAAAGGTGCTTCCGGCTATGAAAAAAGCCACCCGATTCATGTACGACCGTGTGAGTACCGACGGCGGGTTCGTCTGGAACTACACCACGGACCTTTCGCGCCGCTGGGGCGAACTGGAGGCTTATCCCACCATGGTCTGGGTCGAGAAGGGCACGCCTGAAGTGGGGCAGTTGATGATCGACGCCTATCACGCTACGGGCGACGAATTCTATTACGACATGGCGGTGCGTTCGGCCCGTATCCTTATCCGGGGGCAGCTTCCCTGCGGAGGCTGGAACTACAAGTTCGATCTGGCCGGGGCGGCCTCCGAGCGGCGGTGGTTCGAGACCATTGGCCGCAATGCGTGGGGCATGGGCGAGCATGGCCATTATTACGGCAATGCCACCTTCGATGACGACGTGACAGCCTCGGCGCTTAATTTCCTGATGCGTATCTACCTCGAAAAGTACGACCCGCAGTTCAAGCCGGCCCTCGACAAGGCTATCGGGATGATCTTCGAAAGCCAGTATCCCGTCGGGGGATGGCCCCAGCGCTGGCCGTTGATGGACGACCATCCCGATGCTGACGGCACGCCCGACTATTCGGCCTGCATCACGTTTAACGACGACGTAATTCCCAATAACATCGAGATTCTGATGCACGTGGCCTATGTGATGGGCGACGCCCGGGCCACGGAGCCGCTGATCCGCGCCATGAACTGCGTGCGGACCCTTCAGCAGGGAACCCCCGCGGCGGGCTGGGCCGATCAGTACTACCTCGACCTCACGCCTGCCAAGGCGCGCGACTTCGAGCCGGCGGCGGTCTCCACCGTCCGCACCCGCGACTGCATCCGCCTGCTGATGGATTTCTACCGCCTGACCGGCGATCGTAAATTCCTCGACGGCATTCCCGCGGCGTTTGATTTCCTGCGTGCCGCAGCGCTCGACGAGGCTTCGGCGGCCGATCTGGGCCGCAAGCCGGGGAAGGGACGCCTGCTCTGTCCGCGTTTCGTCAAGCCCGGGACGCTTACGCCGCTGTACATGCACCGCAAAGGGTTACACGTGGATAACGGAACTTACTATATCGACCAGAATCCGCACAACGTCATCGGTCATTACGCCGCGCTCGTCGTAATCAATATCGACGATCTCCAGCGGCAGTACGATGCGCTTTGCGCACTTCCCGTCGCCGAAGCCACCAAAGACTCCCCGCTGCTGGGCAACGGCCGTCTGGAACTGCCGCGCTACCATACCCCGGCCATTGCCGCCGCCGATGTAGCGCGCGTGGGCGACATCCTCTCCTCGCTCGACGGCGAGGGCCGTTGGATCGGACCGCTGAACTGGGTGCTGGTCCCCTATATCGGACCGGGGCATGCCGACGATCCGGTTCCCGATACCTACGAGCAGACCCTCGGCGATCCGCACAACACGGCTTCGCTGGTCGCCGAACCGGTGGAAGGCGTCTGCCTGAAGACTTATATCGATAACATGGCGACGCTGATCGCATCGCTCGCAAATAACCAAGACCGATGAAAACCCGAAGCAACACCTTTATTCCCGAAAGCGAAACGGCGTGGGAATCCTGCGGCGAAGGACTCCGCCGCCAGATTATGGGCTACGATCCGCACCTTATGGTGGTGAAAGTGGCTTTTGAAAAAGGCGCCGTCGGTGCGCGGCACACGCATTACCACTCCCAGGCTACCTATGTCGTGAGCGGGCGTTTCGAAGCCTGTGTCGGAGAGGACCGGCGGCTGCTCGGTCCCGGCGACGGATATTATGTCGCCCCGGACGAGCCGCATGAACTGCTTTGTCTCGAAGCCGGGACGATCCTCGACATCTTTTCGCCCCTGCGGGCCGATTTTTTGAAGTAAGGCCTTCCCGATTCCCGGTGTCGGGATATCCTGCCGCAAAGAAAAACGGACGACTCAGAAAAGAGTCGTCCGTTTTTGGAAGCCCGTAGGGCCTATTCCTCGTCGCGGTACATGTGTTCCACGTATACGGCGTGCTGCATCGCCTCGCGCTTCGCAATCGAAGGCTTGGTGAAGTACTGGCGGCGGCGGAGCTCCTTCAGGACGCCCGTGCGCTCGTATTTACGTTTGAACTTCTTCAGGGCACGCTCGATGTTTTCGCCCTCTTTTACCGGCATGATAATCATAATATTCTTTGTTTTTTATTGTTTTAAATTCGTTTTTTCGTCTGAAAATTGCGGGGTGTACATCCTGGATGCATCTTCCCCGAAAATGGTCGTTTTACTCGTCGGCAGGTCCGCTGTCTGACCCGAATTGCAGGTACGGAGCCAGCCGTGCTGCCTCCCCGCGGGTCAATATGTTCTGTTCTACTAATTCTTCAGCGGTACTCCAACCTCCTTTCAACTGTCTTGCTTTCAGCAATTTTCGTAATGCCTGCGGTGCTATATAGGGGTGTCTCCCCAACACTTTCGGGCTTGCAAAGTTAATATCAATTTTCCGAATTTTGCAACTATCGCAGTAAATTTGTTTCAAAATTCTTTCGTAGTTACGTTCCCTGACTCCCGGAACCTCTGCGAGTTGCTCCGCGCGGACGAATCCGCCGAGCCGTTCGCGGTAGTGCATGATCGCCACCACGGTTTTGGGTCCGATGCCCGTAACCGACCGCAGCGCCGCCGAATCGGCCGTGTTCAGTTCGACGGGCTGTTCGATCGGGGAGACCTTCCGTTCGGGGAAGATGACGTAAGGTTCCAGCGCCGTGGCCACGGAATCGCTCACGACATAGCATTCACGCAGGTCCTCCATGTCGTAAATGCCGCTCAGGTCCCGCCAGCGGATGAACACGTCGGCCTGTCGTTTCGACAGGGCTCCGATGGCCCGCAGGTAACGGGCGCTCACGGTGTCGATGCGGAACGGACGGGGAGCCAACGGCTCGGGGAGGATGCGTTCGGTGCGGTATTCGTGGGGCGCAATGGCATATTTGCGGCCGATGCGGACCCACGGTTCGAGTTTCCGGTAGAGCGAGTCGCTGATGCCGTAGCAGAGCGTCAGGTCTTCGGGAATGCGGAATACCTTCCCCGCTGCGCGGTATTTCAGCAGGCTTACCGCTTCGTGTTTGGTCAGCCCCAGCCGGCGCAGTTCGTCGAGCGAGGCTGTGTTGGGGTCGAAGTGCGTCATTACGACGCTGTCTGCGGGCATTGCCTCTTCCATCTCCGCTTCGGCGAGGCGTGCCGCAGCCGGATCGGCCGCCGGGCGCACGAGTTGCAGGGCTGCGATCAGCAGCCCGGCCAGCGGCAGGAATACCGCTATCGCGCGTATTTCGCGGTTGGAAAAGAGGTTTGCCATTTTAACCTATTCCGTTACGTGTTCCAATGCCCGTTTCACCGAGCCCCAGCGGAGCAGCAGTTTCCGGGATTCGGCTTCGTCGAGCCCCGAAGCCTCGGCCACCATCCGCGTGCCGCGCGCCACGAGTTTGTCGTTCGTCAACTGCATGTTTACCATGCGGTTGCCCTCGACGCGTCCCAGGCGGATCATCACGGCAGTGGACAGCATGTTGAGCATCAACTTTTGGGCCGTTCCGGCCTTCATGCGGGTCGAACCGGTCACGAACTCCGGTCCTACGACCGCTTCGAGCGCATATTCCGCTTCGGCTGCTACGGGCGAAGCGGGGTTGCAGGTGACCGATCCCGTCAGCAGCCCGTGACGACGCGCTTCGCGCAGGCCGCCGATTACGTAGGGCGTCGTTCCCGATGCCGCAATGCCGATCAGCGTATCGTCGGCCGTGGGGCGGTAGGGCGCCATGTCGCGCCAGGCTCCTTCGGTGTCGTCCTCGGCATGTTCCACGGCCCGCCGCAGGGCTCCGTCGCCTCCGGCGATCAGCCCGATCACCAAATCGAACGGCACGCCGTAGGTCGGAGGCAGTTCCGAAGCGTCGGTGACGCCCAGCCGGCCGCTCGTCCCGGCGCCGATGTAAAATATCCGGCCGCCGCGCTGCATGCGTTCGACGATGCGTTCGACGAGTTGTTCCATGACGGGAATGGTTTGTCGCACGGCTTCGTGCACGCGGGCGTCCTCGCGATTGATACCCGTGAGGATGTCGTGTACCGACATCTGCTGCAGGTCGTCGTAAACCGAGGCCTGTTCCGTAATTCTATGTTCCATGATGGTATTTCAAAAGCCCTTCGGCGGGCGATTCTACGATGGTTTCCACGCGGTAACCCTCCGCTTCCAGCGCTTCGCGCAGCAACGCTTCGAAATGGGCCGCCACGCCGCCTACGAACGATACCGGGAGTCCTGCCGGATAACGGCTCAGGTTGCGGGCCGCAAAGTCGCGGAACGATGCGAGTACCATCTCCCGGATATCGGGACGGGTTATGTGTGCATATATAAAAGGTGCGAACGAGGCCAGGAAACGATTGGCGTAAGGTTCGCGGTAGACCCGGCGGATGATCTCCTCGTAACTCAGCCCGTGTGCCGCAAGGAACTCCTCTTTCAGGGGAATGTGCCCCTTGAAGATGCCGTTCACCAGGTTACGCCCCAATACGGCTCCGCCGCCTTCGTCGCCCAGCACGTAACCCAGCGGGGAGACGTACTGCACGATCCGGTCGTCCCTGTACCAGCAGGAGTTGGACCCTGTGCCGAGGATGCAGGCGATGCCCTCCCCGTGGCCCCAGAGCGCCCGTGCGGCGCCCAGCAGGTCCGATTCGATCGCAATGTCGTCCGTTTTGAAGTGTGCTTCCAACTCCCGGCGCAATTTCTCGCTGGCTTCCGGAAAGGTCGGGCCGCATCCCGCGCCGTAAAACCGCACGGCCGTCACGCCGTCGCATGGGGGCAGTTCCCCGAGGACTTCGCGTATTTGTTCGGCCGTGTGCTGCACGGCGTTGATTCCCCGCGTGCGCAGTTGCGCCGGGTGTGCGCCGTCGCCGGCTATCCACGAACATTTGGTCGATCCGCTGTCTGCTATGAGTACCATGATTCAAATATACGTATTAATCTTGAAAATCCGGAAAAAACAGATTAACTAAATTTTTTAGTTAAAAAACTATGTCGAATAGTTGCATGTGAATATTTTTTAGTTACCTTTGCTCATGTAAGAGTTGGGTTACGGGGGTAATGGGAGGTTTCCGGGTTTCCGGGCCGGATATGCGCCCTTTCCCGATGCAAGATTAACGGTATGACGCTATGGAAAAACTGACACGCAGGGAAGAAGAACTGATGCGCTGCTTCTGGGAGCACGGACCGCTGTTCGTACGCGAACTGGTCGCTCTTTCTCCCGATCCCAAACCCCATTTCAATACTCTTTCGACGATGGTTCGCGCGCTCGAAACCAAAGGTTACGTCGGCCATAATTCGTTCGGCAGCACCTACCAGTACTACCCGGTGGTGAGCGAAGAGGAGTTTTCGCGTTCGACGCTCGGCAGCGTGATCAACCGTTATTTCGAAAATTCCTATCTCGGAGCCGTCTCGGCCTTGGTCGAAGAGGAGAAGATTTCGGTCCGTGAACTGCGCGAACTGATCGACCGTATCGAAAACCAAAACCGGTAAAGCCATGTACGACCTGATGATTTACAGCCTGAAAGTCGGCGTTTGCCTGGCTGTTTTCTACCTCTTTTTCAAGTTGCTGCTGAGCCGTGAGACATTCCACCGCTTCAACCGGATCGTGGTGTTGGGGGCAATGGTTCTTTCGTTCGTCCTGCCGCTGTGTGTGATTACGGTCTATCGCGAAATGCCCGTCCTCCCGGAACTCCCGGCAGAAGAAGGGGTTGTGGCTACAACCGTGGCGGAGCCGCTTCCCGAACCTTTTCCGTGGGAACTGCTGGCCGGGGCGGCATTCCTTGTCGGGGCCGCCGCAACATTGCTGTGGACGCTCTGTTCGCTCGTCGGGGTGCTGCGCCTGATCCGCAGCGGACGCCGTGAACGGCTGGAGGACAAGGCCGTGCTGGTGCGTACGGAACAGGCCGTAATGCCTTTCAGTTGGGGACGCTATATCGTGATGTCCGAAAAAGACCTGGCCGAGAACGGCGATGCGATCCTGCTCCACGAGCGGGCCCACCTGCGGCTGCGTCATTCGTTCGACCTGATCGTGACCGACGTTGCGGGCTGCCTGCAATGGTTCAACCCGGCGATGTGGCTGCTGCGCCGCGAACTGCGGGCCATCCACGAATACGAAGCCGACGAGGCCGTGCTCGACAGCGGCGTCGATGCCCGGAGTTATCAGTTGTTATTAATAAAGAAAGCTGCCGGCGGGAGGTGGTACTCAGTCGCCAACAGCTTCAATCACAGTAAACTTAAAAATCGTATTACCATGATGTTGTGCAAAAAATCGTCGCGGTGGGCCGGAGCCAAAGCGCTCCTTCTCCTGCCGTTAATGGGCGTCGCCCTCGGGGCCTTCGCCCGAACCGCGTATGTCTTTCCGGAAGACAAAGGTAAAAAAGAAACCGTTACGGTCCGCGTTTCGGGGGTAAAATTTTCGGGCGACGGGAAACAGCCGTTGATTCTGGTCGACGGTCGGGAGGTGAAGACGCTCGACAGCCTCGATGCCAACCGTATCGAGTCGATTTCCGTGCTCAAGGATTCGACGGCTGTAGCGACTTACGGCGATAAAGGCAAAGACGGCGTGATTCTTGTAGAACTCAAAAAAACGGGCGAACCGGGCGGTGCGGTGCAGGCTGCGGGGCTGAAGGGCAAAGTCGTGAAGATCATCCGGACGGATACTGCCGGAAAGGACAGGGCGGACGGCGTGCGGGTGATCGGTTACGGTACGAGGCCGAAAGGCGGAACGGTCGAACTGAATACCGACGGAATTGCGAAGTCGTATCAGTTTACGGTTAAAAGCAACTCGTCGCTGAAATCGAATCCGGCTTATATTGTCGACGGCGTGCAGGTTTATGAGATCGACTCGGTCGATCCGAATGAGATCGAAAATATCTCCGTACTTAAGGAGAACTCGATGCCTTCGAAATATGCGGACATGGGCTACGACGGCGTAATAACGATTACGACCAAGCGTGCCGCCGATGCAAAGGAGATGTCTGTGCGAACGGCAAATGCCGCCCTCTCTACCGGGACCGCCGGAATAGAAGCCGCCCGTGAGGGGCTGAAGCAAGCCCGCAAGTACATGGATTCGGACGCTTGGAAGCAGGCTCAGAAAGCTTTGGACCAGGCCCAGAAGGAACTCGAAGCGGCCCAAAAAGAGACAGCCTCGCAGTTGTCCGAAACGCGGAAAGCCCTGGATGAAACCGCCGGGAGTGTCGAAAAGATAACCGTCCAGGGGAAACCGGAGAATTCGGTTTCGGTCACCACGGGCCGGGTAACGGTCAGCGGCGCTTTCCCCGAAGGCGCGCTGATCTACATCAATGGCAAGGAGGCCGCGCAGGCCGATGTCGACGCTTTGAAGCCGGGCCGGATCAAGCGGATGACCGTCTATAAAGGCGATGAGGCCGTGAAACGTTACGGCGAAAAGGGGCATAAGGGCGTAGTCGAGATTCGCGCCCGCAAATAGGAAAGGCTTATAACCAATACCATAAGCAAAATAAAAAGTTCACGAAAGGGGAGGGATCAAATTTTGATCCCTCCCCTTTTTTGTGCCTTTTTATTTGAATTCGACGATTTCGGGCCGCGTCGGGCGGTAGCGGTATTGTTCCATGCGCGTCGAGTTCGAGAGCCGGAAATACTCGCTCTCGACCAGCCCGCGTTTGCCGAAGGCCACGCCCAGGCGTATCTGGATGGTGTTGAACACCAACCGTTCGTTTCTGAGCCGCACGCCCAGTCCGAACGAGGTGAAGAAGTCGTTCTTGAAGATGTTGGGCGAGTAGCCGATCAGTCCGAAGTCGGCGAATCCGAAGACGGCGATGCGGAATCCCAACGGTTGATAGGGGGTGAATACCACCGTTTCGGTGTTGAGGATCATGCGGTTGGTTCCGATGATATACTCTTTGAGGGCCTGCAGTCCGTCGACGCGCGTGAAGCGGATGCTCTCGTCGCTGCCCGTCGAACGGTTCCAGCCCTGCGTGTAGTTGAAGGCGAGGAACTGGCGGATACGGCTGCGTTTGAACAGGAACAGGTTCGAGAACCACCTCAGGTCGATATCGATGGCGCTGCGCTGCCACATGCCGTTGTCGAGGTCGATGTAGCTTCCGAGCGTGAAGCCGCCCATGATGTACCCCAGTTTGCTGAATCCGCCCGTTTCATAACTTGTGCCGAGGTACAGGGCGTCGTTGAATTCGCCCCACGAATAGCCCGTCGTCAGTTCGGCTTTGTAACCCGCCGCGAGGTACTCGCGCGTACCGAATCCGTAGATCATGTTGGCTGTGTAGAATTTCTCGCGGTAGAGACCTCCGCTGACCAGCAGGGCGTCCTGGTCGTGCAGCGCGGGGTTGAAATCCGGGGCCACGAGCGGCCTGCGGCTGACGCGGCGGTAGTTGTAGCGTCCCGAGAGGTAAACGCTCGATTTGATCCTTCGCAGGTAATGCGAATAGCCGCCCCAGGCGTCGAGGTTGCGCTCCTTCACCAGCAGCGACGTGTCCTGCTCGATCATGTAACGCTTGGCCTTGATGTCGCTGTACGTAAGGCCGATTTCGTAGTCCGTGGGCTTGAGGAACTCCTTGCGCAGCCCCATGTTGAGCGTCGAGTTGTAAAAATCGCGCCCGGCGCCGAACTCTGCGGTGTAGAAGGTTCCGAGCAGGTTGGGGATTTCGTATTCGACCATGTTGCCGCCGTAGGAGAAGTCCTTGCGGCTGAAGTTGGTCATGAATTTGAGTTTGTTGCCCGAGCCGAAGATGTTGGCGTCCGAGAGGCCGACCATCGTGCGTCCTTCGGAGTGGATTCCTCCGTCGACGGAGATGGTCCAACTGTCGCGTGTGGTAATGTGGAGGTTTACACGCGTCGAGTCCAGCGAATCGGGGAGCACCGTCACGTCGATGTCGGCGATGTAGCCGCGTGAGCGGATCAACTGCTTGTTGCGCACGATGAGCTGCGGATTGAGCGTGTCGCCGGGACTGAACAGCAGGTCGCGCCGGATGACGCGGTCGCGTGTGAGCATGTGGGTTTTGTTGGCCGTGCGTTCGAGCCAGTTGCCGCCGGGTTCGAAGATCTGTTCCCGCTCGATGGTGATGTCGCCGATGGTTTTCCCGGTGTAGGGCTCCAGCAGGCGGCTTTCGTCGGTTACGCGACCGCTCATCGTCGTGTCGAGCACGGGCTTTACGAAGAGCATCCGGTAGAGCATGCGGGGTACGGCACGGCGGCTGGTTTTCGACTGGATACTGTCGTACAGGCGCTGGTTGCGTGCCGATGCGTCGGGATTCGCCACGCGCGCGCTGTCCGGCGTAAAACGGTCGGGCGTGTGCATACCGGGACCTGCTGTGCGGGCAAAAACAACGGTTTCCGTAACAGCCAGGATCAGAACGAATATGCAAAACCGAACGAACATTGTTCAAAGATAACGGAATTTTTTGGCAAAAAGTGCGGCCCAAAGGCCTAAATTGAGGATTCGGACCCTGTCAGCCGCATTTATTTCGTACCGTCGGCAGGTATAGATCGCGGATATGGCTCAGAATCGGAGTTTTCTGCCCCGGAATGCATTGCAGCGGGGTATAAGTAAAATTGATAGCGCTATCGGTAAAAATATTTATCGGATGTGATCAGAAAAAGAGCGGAATTGGCAAAATTATATTTACATTTGCCCGGTCGATATCGTATTATCGACGTGGCGTTATTTACTAAAAACTAATTATTTATGAGAGTTGCGTCTCTACTGTCGCTTTTAGCGGCCGCTTTTGTACAATTCGGCTGTGTGAAGGACAATTCGGTCGGCACAGGCCCGTCCGAAAAAGTAAATGGTCCTGTCTTCAATTTTGAGACTGTCTCGACTTCCAATCTGAACTTCAGCTACGATACGCCTGCGGGCTATGTCGTCGGTTTTGAGGTCTATGCTGAGAACCCCTTTGAAACCGATGGCGATGGCCAGGCAGTTCTGAAAAAGGGCGTTGAACCTATCGAAAAGGGCTTTACGGATTCCAAAGGCTCCTACAACCAACCGCTGGCGCTTCCTGCCTACGTGAAGGAAATTTATATTTACACGCCGTATGCCGGAGTCGATTCGCGGTTCCGGGTTGCCCGGGTGGAGAACGGCCGGATCTCGACACCCGTCGCTGTCGGTATTTCCGGAACCGCTGCCACGGGTGCTGCTGCGAAAAAATCGACGCGGGCCGTATCCGTTCCGATGAATACGGTTCAGACTGCTTATTTCAAGCCCGAAGCGTATACGTCCCGGACCCTGACGCTGGGCAAGTGGCACATGAGTATCGACGGCGCTGTCACGACGCTTGCGAACGGTGAGCAGGTCAAGTTTTTCGGCCGGCCGGCTGATATGAGTTATGTCGACAAGTCACGGTTCGGGAGCGATGCCGCAGGCAAGGATGCACTGAAAATATCGGGCGATGTCATGAACGCCATTCGCACGGCCCTGCCCGGCGACGGTATGGGAATCGTCGACGATAAGTTCCTCTCTTCGGGCGATATCCATGTTTCGAAGGAGACCGAGTTGGACCTGATCTTTATCCAGAACTGGGGCGCTTACCACAATGTATTGGCCTATTACTGCTATGACACGGCCAACCCGCCGAAAAGCGTCGGTGACATCAAGTTCCAGACGATCGCAATCGCCAACGCTATCGAGCAGAAGTTCGAAATCGAGGTTTCGTATATGTACGACATCGGTTCGATGTATAAGGGTGAAGGCGTAAAACTGAAATATGTGGATGCCGACGGAGCGATGCACGATAAATTTCCGGCCGGTGTTTCGGTGGGCTGGGTGCTTTACCGCGACGGTTTCGACATGAGGAAAAATCTGGCTGTCGATCCCGAAACACAGAAACTCGTGCGTTATCCGGCTACCGGTTACGGAGCGAACTATTCGACCCCGGGTCTTACGCAGTATCCGAATACGGCTGTGCTGAAAGTCGGCGATTTCGTAGTCATCGGTTTTGACGACGGAACGGGCGACAAAACCAAACGCGATTACCTCGACCTGGTGTTCAATGTGCAGGCATCCGTGCCGAGCGCCATCACGGACCCTGTTCCCGATGTCGATCCCGAAGATCCCCAGCCTGTAACCGTGACCAATCAGGGAGTGCTGCTCTTTGAGGACATCTGGCCCTTCCAGGGGGACTTCGACATGAACGACGTGGTGGTCAAATACGCTGCCGGGAAGACCAAAAATTCGAAGAACGAGATCGTCTCCGCTAAGGTCGACTTTACGATTTTCCACTCGGGCGCTTCGCTGAACAACACGTTTGCCTATGTCGACGACAACGTTGCAAATGCCGATGTGACCTTTACCGGCGGTACGGGCGCTCCCGCTCCGATGATCGACCGCACGAACAACATCGTCTATGTCGCCGACAAACTGCTGAATTATGCCAATAAGGCCGAAAAGGTGACCTTCACGGCCAACTATACCTACCGGACCCCGATTCCGGCAGCTTCCTACGTCGACGCTCCGTTCAATCCGTTTATCCTTGCCGGCGGCGAATCGGGCAAAGAGGTGCACCTCACCGAGTATAAGCCTTCGCCCGAAGTTAACATGGAGTGGTTCGAAAAGCGTACGCACGACCGGTCGAACCCGGAACTGGGCCTCTTCTACATCACGTTCGAGAACATTACGGCCAAAGAGGGGGAAGACCGCGGGATGCAGCTTCCGTGGGCCGTTAAGATCGCCTACGACAGTGTGGAGGCTATGGATGGCTTCCGGGTAACCCAGGAGTCGAAGCCCATCTACAAGCACTACCTCGGCTTTACCAAATGGGTGGAGTCCGAAGGCAAGGAGAATACCGACTGGTATCTTCATTTTACCGAATAAGGCTTCGATGCCGTGATACCGGGACCGCCCCTGCAAAGGGCGGTCCTTTTTTTGTCTTGCCGCGATTCCGGCTGTTGCTCGCGCTGTGATCTTTTCCGCCCTTCATGGCCGCGTTGTCCTCTTTTATTGCCGCAACTGCTGTTATAACCGCCTTGTTTCTCTGCACTCCGTTTTCCCTCCCGTACGGCACAAAAAAAGACGGCCCGAAGGTCGTCTTTTTCACTTGCTGTCCGATTCGGAGGCCTCTAAGCCTCCTCTTCGTTCCGTTTATCTGCGGCCCTCTTTGGCCTCGATACATTCCGTTGCATGGGGAACCTTCATCAGGCGCTCCTTGGGAATGAGTTTTCCGGTCGTTTTGCAGATGCCGTAGGTTTTATTCTCGATGCGCACGAGCGCCATTTCGAGGTTGCGGATGAATTTCATCTGATGGGCAGCCAAACGACCGCTTTCCTCTTTGGAAAGGGTTGCAGCGCCTTCTTCCAGGACCTTGAACGTCGGGGACGTATCTTCCGTATCGTTGTCGGCCGTATGGGTAATCGTGGCGCGCAGCAGCTCGTAGTCCGCGCGTGCGTTCTCAAGCTTTTTCAGGATAAGCTGCTTGAACTCTTCGAGTTCGGCATCGCTGTATCTGGTTCTTTCGTCTGCCATAGTCGTCTACTCTCTTTAAGGTTTAAGTAAAATTAAGCAATATTTCCGAATATACCAAATTTTACTCTGTATAATCGGATTTATATCCGGGTCACCGCGATACGCAGCGGCTGGTCATCCACATCGGTCTCGACGACCACCTCGCCTGCCGGTTCGGCGGCAGGGCGTACCTCCACGGCAAGGGTCTGCGAAGCGATGTAACCGGCGAATTTTGCGATTCCGTCGGCCACGACGGGCTTCTGTTCGATCTCGACGCGGATTTTGTCCGTGACCTCGAATCCGGAATCCTTGCGGATATTCTGGATGCGGTTTATCAACTCGCGTGCCACACCTTCCGCTTTCAGCTCCTCCGTGACGGTAATGTCGAGCGCTACGGTCAATTTTCCCTCCGATGCGACGAGCCATCCGGGCATGTCCTCCGAGGTGATCTCGAAATCGGCGGGCGTCACGGTGATCTGTGCAGTTCCGAGGTCGAGCACCGTTTCGGGCGCGGCCTCTATCTCGGCGATGCGCTCCTGCGAGAAGGTTGCGGTCAGGGCGGCGATCTGCTTCATGTACTGGCCGAAACGCGGCCCTAAGGTTTTGAAGTTGGGCTTGATGCGTTTGGTGATCAGCCCGGTCGTTTTTTCGATCAGTTCCACCTCCTTGACGTTCACCTCGCCCATGATGAGGTTCTTCACGGCCGAGATATGTTCTGCCGTCGAGGGGTCGAGCACCGGAATGATAATCTTGGTCAACGGCTGGCGCACCTTGATCGATACCTTGCGGCGCAGGGCCAATACCATCGACGATACTTTCTGTGCCAGCGACATCATGTCTTCGAGGCGTGCGTCGATCAGCTTCTCGTCGGCCTTCGGGAAGGTCGAGAGGTGTACCGATTCGTCCTTGTGGCGGCCGCTCACGGCGTTGAGGTCCGTGAAGATGCGGTCGGAGATGAACGGAGCGAACGGCGCTGCGAGCATCGTGACGGTCTCCAGGCAGGTGTAGAGGGTCTGGTAGGCCGCCAGTTTGTCTTCGGACATGCCGCCGCCCCAGAAACGTTTGCGGTTGAGGCGCACGTACCAGTTCGAGAGGTTCTCGCCCACAAACTCCTGGATGGCGCGGGCCGCCGGGGTCGGGTCGTAGCCTTCGAGCGATTCGGTCACCTCCTTCACCAGGGTGTTCAGCAGCGAAATGATCCAGCGGTCGATTTCAGGACGTTTCTCCATCGGAACCTCCGGTTCGCGGCCCGTGAAAGAGTCCACGTTGGCGTAGAGGGCGAAGAACGAGTAGGTGTTGTAGAGCGTTCCGAAGAACTTGCGGCGTACTTCGTCGACGCCGTCCTTGTCGAATTTCAGGTTGTCCCACGGCTGCGAATTGGAGATCATATACCAGCGCGTCGCATCGGCTCCGTAGGTGTCGAGCACTTCGAACGGATCGACGGCGTTGCCCAGGCGTTTCGACATCTTGTTGCCGTTCTTGTCGAGTACCAGACCGTTCGAAATGATGTTCTTGAAGGCCACCGAGTCGAACAGCATCGAGGCGATGGCGTGCAGCGTGAAGAACCATCCGCGCGTCTGGTCGACGCCCTCGGCGATGAAGTCGGCCGGATAAACCCGGTTGAATCCGGCTTTGTTCTCGAACGGATAGTGCACCTGCGCATAGGGCATGGCGCCCGAGTCGAACCATACGTCGATCAGGTCCGATTCGCGTTTCATCGGCTCGCCCTTCGAAGAGACGAGCACGATCGAATCCACATAGGGGCGGTGCAGGTCGATGTTCGCCGTCGAATAGTTCTCCGGCGACATGTCCCCGACCTTGAAATTCTTGTAGGGATTCTCCTTCATCACACCCGCGGCGATCGACTTTTCGATCTCGGCCATCAGTTCCTCCACCGAACCGATGCACTTCACCTCCGAGTAGTCCTCCGTGGCCCATACGGGCAGCGGAGTTCCCCAGAAGCGCGAGCGCGAGAGGTTCCAGTCCACCAATCCTTCGAGCCACTTGCCGAAGCGGCCGGTTCCGGTCGATTCGGGTTTCCAGCGGATCGTCTTGTTCAGTTCGATCATCTTGTCACGCAGCGCCGTGGTGCGGATGAACCACGAGTCGAGCGGGTAGTAGAGCACCGGTTTGTCCGTGCGCCAGCAGTGGGGGTAGGAGTGGGTGTGTTTCTCGATCTTGAAAGCCTTGTTCTCGGCTTTCAGCATCACCGAAATGTCGATATCGAGCGTCGGATCGGTATCGCACAGCCTTTCGTCGTAAACGTTCTTCACGTAACGGCCTGCATACTCCCCGTATTTTTCGGTATCCACGTTCGTCTTCACGAACTCCGGGTCGAGGTCTTCGATCCGGAAGAATTTGCCCTGCTTGTCGACCATCGGCTGGTTCTTGCCGGCGCAGTCGACCATGAAGAGCGGTGCGATGCCTGCGACTTTGGCTACGCGGTCGTCGTCCGCACCGAACGTCGGAGCGATGTGCACGATACCCGTACCGTCCGAAGTGGTCACGTAGTCGCCGACGATAACGCGGAACGCGTCGCCCATGGGTTTCACCCACGGAATCAACTGCTCGTAGTGGATGCCTTCCAGTTCGGGGCCTTTCCATACGCCTTCCATGATCTCATAGGTTCCCTCCATCTTCTTGGTGAAGTAGGAACCCAGGAGTTCTTTGGCCAAGATGACGGTCTGCGGCTGGTCGGTATAGGGGTTGCGGCACTTGACCTTCACGTATTCGATGGCAGGGCCTACGGCCAGCGCCGTGTTCGACGGCAGGGTCCACGGCGTAGTGGTCCAGGCCAGGAAGTAGAGGTCGCCTTCGACTCCCGCGAAGAGTTTCTCGCTCTTGGCATCGCGCACTACCTTGAACTGCGACGTACACGTCGTGTCCTTCACGTCGCGGTAGCAGCCCGGCTGGTTCAGTTCGTGGGTCGAAAGTCCCGTTCC
This sequence comes from Alistipes montrealensis, assembly GCF_018362775.1. Classification (GTDB taxonomy): domain Bacteria; phylum Bacteroidota; class Bacteroidia; order Bacteroidales; family Rikenellaceae; genus Alistipes; species Alistipes montrealensis. The sequence continues at coordinate 686,829 of NZ_JAGYXY010000001.1, read as the reverse complement.
GGCGGCCGGCGAATAGGGCTGAATGGTGTAGCCCTTGTAGAGCAGGCCCTTGTCGAAGAGTTGCTTGAGCAGCCACCACAGCGTTTCGATGTATTTGTTGTCGTAGGTGATATACGGATCGTCCATGTTCACCCAGTAGCCCATCTTGCGCGTCAGGTTCTCCCAGGCGCCTGTGAACTCCATCACAGCCTCCCGGCACGTCCGGTTATATTCTTCGATGGTGATTTTCTTGCCGATGTCCTCCTTCGTGATGCCGAGCTTCTTCTCGACGCCCAGTTCCACGGGCAGCCCGTGGGTGTCCCAGCCCGCCTTGCGGTGCACGAGATAGCCCTGCTGCGTCTTGTAGCGGCAGAAAACGTCCTTGATCGTACGGGCCATGACGTGGTGGATGCCGGGCATGCCGTTTGCCGAGGGGGGACCCTCGTAGAATACGAACGTGGGGTGTCCCTCACGGGTCGTGATGCTTTTGTGGAACGTGTCGCGTGCGTCCCACTCGCCGAGCACATCGGCGGCTACGCCGGCCAGGTCGAGGCCTTTATACTCCTTGAACTTCATATCGGTAAGAAATTTCTTTGCTGTTTTATGACAATTTGCAAAGATATAAAAAAGATTTAAAAAATAGGTTTTTTAGCCCCGTTTTATAGAATGCCGGAACGGACGCCCGCTTATGGGGCGCCTGACCGCTGCCGCGCTTCCTGTCCGGCTTCGAGGTCCGATTGCCGTATTATGTGCGCAAACGGGCGCTTGTCCTGCTGCGAGCCTTGTTTCCGGTGTGGGGCGCGGATTACCCCCTGGCCGGGAGGTCGATCCAGAAGCAGGAACCTTCCCCTACGGCGGAATCGAGCCCGACGCAACCGCCGAGCTGTTCGGCGATCGACTTGCAGATCGAAAGCCCGAGTCCGGTCCCCTGGGTGAAGGTGTCGAGTTTGACAAAACGTTCGAAGATGCGTTCCTGATCTTTGGGGGCGATACCGATGCCCGTGTCGCGGACGTAGAAACGAACATCCCCGGAAAGGCGGCGGTATCCGATCGTCACCGAGCCTTTTTTTGTGAATTTTAACGCGTTGCGCACGAAGTTGCCGACGATCTGGCTGAGGCCGTGCCTGTGTTCCGTAACCAGGAGTTCCGGCAAACCTTCTTCCACCCGCAGTTCCACATCGGGATGGCACTGGCTGCGGAGCAGGTCGGCGATTTCCAGGCAGAAATCCCGCGCGTCGAATGTCATGCGCACGACATCCATGCGTTCCGATTCGATGCGTGCCAGGTCCAGCACATCGGAGATGATCTGCAACAGCAGGGTGTTGTTGCGCAGGATGATGTCGGCGTATTCCTTGCAGGTCTCTTCGTTGCGTTCGCTCGCCAGCAGTTCCGAGAACCCGATGATGGCGTTCAGCGGAGTGCGGATTTCGTGGCTCATGTTGGCCAGGAATGCCGATTTGAGATTGTTGGACTCCTCGGCGCGCACCTTCGCTTTGCGCAGTTCCTCTTCGGTGCGTTTGAGTTCGGTGATGTCGTAATTGACGCATGCCAGGTCGATTACGCCCTCTGCCGGACGGTAGTCGCGGCAGAGAACATGGACCATAAGCCAGCGCACCGGCTTGTTCGGGATGATAACGCGCACCTCTTCGGCGCACGACGAAATCTCCCCGCGCTCGAGCCGTTCGAGCAGTTGTTTCAGGTGTGCGCGGTCGTCGGGATGGACGTTGCGCCAGGTCCCGATGATTTGTGAAACGGGCGTGTCTGCGGGTTCTCCGTAGTTCACCACCCAGGGGCCTTTGACGTAGCCTTCGCCCGTGCAGGGGTTGTAGCTGACGCAGCCGACACGGGCGAAGTCCGAGACGATGTTGAACAGGTTTTCGAAATCTGCCAGCCGTTCGCGGCTTTGCGTGGCGTCGGTAATATCTTCGAGCAGGATGACCAGTTCGTCGTCGTCGCCGGGGGTGTTGTAGATCAAACAACGGCAGATACGTCCTCCGTCCGGGCTTTTCCAGGTGTAGTCCCAAAAGGCCCGGGAGGGAATCCGCATGAATGTCGGAAGGTGTTCGTAGGGGTCTGCTCCCGTTTCGCGGGCCGTTTTTCCGGCGTAATCCTGCGTACGGATACCCAATATCTTGCCAGCCTGCTGGTTGATGTAGGAGATCAGATAATCGACCGCTTCGCCCTGTTTGTCGCGCAGGATGTTGACGCGTACATAACCGATGGGCAGGTGCTCGATCAGTTGTGCAAGGTGGCTGTAATTGCGTTGTATGGCCTTGTAGCTTTCTTTGATGGAAGCTGATTCTTCGTTTTCGGGCGTGCCGTCCGCGACGCTGCGCACGGTTCCGAAGGCGGTGCGGTCGCCGGTCCGCGGATCGTTGCTAACTTCGATGCATTTGGTCTGCACACATTTGCCTCCGTTCGCCGTGACGAATGTTTCGTCGAGCGTGTCGACGACCTTGAGTGCGGCGCAACGGGTATAAATCCGCGCCCGGTGCTCCTCTCCGGGCAGCGAGTAAACGTCCTCGAACGATATGCGGGTGCGATCCGTGCCGAAGAGTTCTGCGGCCCGTCGGGAGCAGATCATCTCATGTCGGCTGAAATCGAGCAGCCACCATCCGATGCCGGAAGCATCGAGTGATTTTTGCAGCAATTCAGGCGGGATTTGTCGTTCAGTGTGCATGACGGAAAAGCCGAAATTTCGATGGTTATGCAAAAATAGCTAATTTCGGAAGAAAAAGAATTTTCCCCGAATGATTTTACCGGACTTCGGGCTATTGGGTTTTGTCCTGCGGAGCCAGCGTGCGAATTACGCGTGCCGGGTTTCCCGCGGCCACCGAATCGGCGGGAATGTCGCGTGTGACGACGGCCCCGGCGCCGATAACCGAGCGGTCGCCGATCCTGACGCCTGGGCAGACGATCACCCCTCCGCCCAGCCAGCAGTCGTCGCCGATGGAGATTGGGCGGCCCGCTTCGAGGCCTGCACGGCGCTCCGCCGCGTCGAACGGATGCAGGGCCGTGAGCAGTTGCACTTTGGGGCCGATCAGCGTGTGACGGCCGATGCGGATCGGAGCCAGGTCGAGGAACGTGCAGCCGAAGTTGATGAACGTATGTTCGCCGATCGAGATATTATTCCCGTAATCGCAGTAGAACGGTTCGCGGATGAAGCCTTCGCAGCCGGGGCATAACTCGCGCAGCGTGGCGCGGTAGGCCTCGTCGTGGCCGCATAGTTCGGCGTTCAGGCGGTGCATCAGGCGTGTGGCGTTGTCCCGGATGGCGGTGAGTTCCGCATCCCGGGGATCGAACCATTCGCCGCTGAGCATCTTTTCCCGTTCCGTCATTTCCTAGTCGAAGGATTGCATTTCGATCAGTTTGGCATAGATGCCGTTGCGCTCCATCAGTTCGTTGTGCGTGCCGCATTCGGCGACACGCCCGTGGTCCACGACGACGATCAGGTCGGCATTGTGAATGGTCGACAACCGGTGGGCGATGACCACCGACGTACGGCCTTTGAGCAGGTTGTTGAGGGCGTCCTGCACGAGCTTTTCGCTCTCGGTGTCAAGTGCCGAGGTGGCTTCGTCGAGAATCAGGATGTCGGGATTCTTGAGCACTGCGCGGGCGATCGAAAGCCGCTGGCGCTGGCCGCCGGAGAGTTTTACGCCCCGGTCGCCGATGTTGGTGTCGTAACCCGAGGTGCATTCGCGGATGAAGCAGTCGGCGTTGGCTACCTTCGCCGCCTCGACGATCTCTTCGTGCGTTGCACCGCGCTTGCCCATTCCGATGTTGCCTTCGATCGTGTCGTTGAAAAGTACGGTATCCTGTGCCACGACGCTCATGTGCGCGCGTACGCTCTCCTGGGTGTAGTCGCGCAGCGAAACGCCGTCGATCAGGATTTCACCCGCCGTAGGATCGTAGAAACGGGGCAGCAATTCGCTCAGGGTCGACTTGCCGCCGCCCGAGGGACCTACCAGCGCTACGGTCTGCCCGCGGCGTATTTCGAACGAAATGCCGTCGATCACTTCGCGCTGCCCGTCGTAGGAGAAGTGCACGTCGCGGAACTCGATCTTCTCTTTCAGTCCCGTAAGTTCTTTTGCGTCGGGGCTGTCCTGGATTTCGGGTTTCGTGTCGATGATCGTGAAGATGCGCTCGCCGGCGGCAATACCCTGGTTGATGTTGGCGAACTGGTCGATAAAGGTGCGCACGGGGCGCGTGATCTGCGAGAAGATGGCCACAAAGGCGATGAATCCGCCGGGGTCGAGCGAGCCTTTGGCTACGAGCGAGCCTCCGAAGACGAGGATCACGCCCACGGCCGTGATGCCGAGGAATTCGCTCATGGGCGAGGCCAACTGCTGCCGGCGGGCCATCGAAAGCGTGAGGCGCGCCAGGTCGGCGCTGATGGCGTAGTATTTCTGTTTGATGTATTCCGTGGCATTGTAACTCTTGATGACCTTGATGCCCGATAGCGATTCGTCGAGCGTCGAGACCATCTCGCCCATGCGCTGCTGGTTGGTGCGGGCCGGGTGGCGGAGTTTCTTTACGATGCTGCCGATCAGCAGGGCCACCACCGGGAGGAACAGGATCGAGAAGATCGCCAGTTCCCACGAAATGGCCAGCATCATCGCGATGTAGCCGATGATCAGAAACGGCTCGCGGAAGGATACCTGGAGGGTATTGGTGATGCAGAACTGCACCACGCCCACGTCGGAGGTGATCTTCGAGATGACATCGCCCTTGCGCTGGTCGCTGAAGTAACCTACGTTCATGTCCATCACGCGCGAGAACATGTCGTTGCGCATGCGCTGGAGGGTCCGGGTGCGCATGTTCTCCATGGTCCAGGCGCCCAGGTAGCGGAACAGGTTGCTCATCAAGCTGATGCAGATGGCTACAACGGCCAGCAATACCAGGACGTTCTGGCGGTCGTACTCTTCGAAGATGTGCGAATAGGTGAAGTTGAAGAGCGTGGCGAGGTAATCCTGGTTGAACTCTACGGGCGGCAGCGTCTCCACGTATTCGAAGGAGTAGCTGGCGTCGAACATGGTGTTCAGGATCGGGATGATCAGCATGAACGTCAGCGAGTTGAACAACGCGTAAAACAGCGAGTAGAAGAAGTAGGGGATCGCGTATTTTCGGATCGGCCGGGCAAAACCCAACAGCCGCATGTATATCTTGAACATTCGGAGCGTATGGTTTTAGTTACGCAATAAACGGTGTAAAGATAGGAATAATAACCCGAAAAGCGAAAAAAGTGTGAAAATTCGTCGAACTATGGCTCCCTATGTTCCAAAAAAAGAGCGGAGATTTTGCCGTCTACCGCTCTGCGGGGTCGTAACCCGTATCTTCCAGCCAGTGTGCCTTGTCGTTGGCCGCCGCAACGGCCAGAAAGTCGCAGCGGTTGTTCTCCACCGTCTCGGCGTGTCCCTTGACCCAGACGAAGCGGACGTTGTGGCGGTTGTATGCGCGCAGGAAGCGCATCCAGAGATCGGGATTTTTCTTGCCCGCGAATCCTTTGCGGACCCATCCGAAGACCCATCCCTTCGTGACGGCGTCGACGACGTATTTCGAGTCGGAGTAAACCACCACGTCCGAACCCTCGAACTTGAGCGTTTCGAGAGCGACGCACACGGCCATCAGTTCCATGCGGTTGTTGGTCGTCAGGCGGAATCCCTGCGACAACTCCTTGCGGTGCTGCCCCGAGAGAAGCACCGCGCCGTAACCGCCCGGACCGGGGTTTCCGAGGGCCGAACCGTCGGTGTAAATTGTAATTGCTGGCAAATCGTGTCGTGCGATAAGTCCGTTCTGCTGTTTCCGGACGTTGATAATTTACGGCATACCGCCGTGTTTGCAGGTCCGATCCACTCCCCGGCCCCCGCCGAGGCGGGGGTTCCAGGTGCGGTTGGATTTTTAGTTAAGTGCTTTCAGTTGCTCGCGGATGGCCGTGATTTTGGCTTCGGCGTCGGCCTGTTTGGCGCGCTCGTTGGCGACTACCTTTTCGGGCGCCGAGGCGACGAACCGTTCGTTCGATAGTTTCTTCATCACCGAGGCGAGGAATCCCTCCTGATAGCTGAGTTCCGCCGTCAGTTTCTCGATTTCAGCCTCCACGTCGATCTTGCCCGCCATCGGCACGAAATACTGCGTCGTCTTGACGATGAACGCCGCATCGGCCGGATCCTTCTCCGCGACGGTCTCGATGGCCGTGAGGTTGGCCATTTTCTCCAATACGGGGGCGAATTCGGCGGGGTAGTTCTCGTCGGCGATGACCCGGAGTGTCAGCGCCTCCTTCTGCGGCAGGTTCTTCTGGTTGCGGACGTTGCGTACCGAGGTGATAACTTCCTTCGCCAGTTCGAAGCGCGCCAGCATCGCGGCGTCTTCGGCCGCGGGTCGGGGCATCTGCGCCACGCAGATCGAGTCGCCTTCGGCCCGCGGTGCGAGGTCCTGCCAGATCTCTTCCGTGACGAACGGCATGAAGGGGTGCAGTACGCGCATCAGGGCGTCGAAATACCCTTTGGTCGCCTCCATCGTCCCGGCGTCGATCGGCTGCCCGTAGGCGGGCTTCACCATTTCGAGGTACAGGCCGCTGAAGTCGTCCCAGAACAGCCGGTAGGCCTCCTTGAAGGCTTCCGAGATGCGGTAGGTCTTGAAATCGTCGGCGATCTGCCGGAGCGAGCGGCCCAACGCCTGCTCGAACCACTCGACGGCAAGGCGGTTGTTCTCGCTCTGTGCCGCCGCGGCGTCCACCGTCCAGCCGTTTACGAGGCGGTAGGCGTTCCATATCTTGTTGCCGAAGTTGCGGCCCTGTTCGCACAACGCTTCGTCGAACATCACGTCGTTGCCGGCCGACGAGGAGATCAGCATGGCCATACGCACGCCGTCGGCGCCGTATTGGGCGATCAGGTCCAGCGGGTCGGGCGAGTTGCCCAACTGCTTCGACATCTTGCGGCCGATCTTGTCGCGCACGATACCTGTGAAGTAGACGTTCGAGAAGGGCTTTTCGTGGCGGTACTCGTAACCGGTTATGATCATGCGGGCCACCCAGAAGAAGATGATGTCGGGGGCCGTTACCAGGTCGTTGGTGGGGTAGTAATAATTGATCTCTTCGTTGTCCGGGAAGCGGATGCCGTCGAATACCGAAATCGGCCACAGCCACGACGAGAACCACGTGTCCAATACGTCTTCGTCCTGCCTCAGATCGCTCAGTTGCAGCGATGCGTCGCCGCTTTTCGCGCGGGCCTTCTCCAGTGCCTCCTCGGCCGTCAGGGCGACCACGAAACCGCCTTTCGGGAGGTAGTAGGCCGGAATGCGCTGGCCCCACCACAACTGGCGCGAAATGCACCAATCCTTGATGTTCTCCATCCAGTAACGGTAGGTGTTCTTGTATTTCTCGGGCACGAACCGGATCGCGTCCTCCATCACGGCCTTTGTCGCGGGCTGTGCCAGTTCCTGCATCGAGAGGAACCACTGCATCGAGAGTTTGGGCTCGATGGCTACGCCCGTGCGCTCCGAATAACCCACGTTGTTGGTGTAGTCTTCGGTCTTCTCCAGCAGGCCCGCTGCCGCGAGGTCCTTTTCGATCTGCCTGCGCACGTCGAAACGGTCCTGTCCCACGTAGAGGCCCACCTTGTCGTTGATCGTGCCGTTGTCGTTGAAAATATCGATGGTTTCGAGTCCGTATTTCTCGCCCAGCATGTAGTCGTTCACGTCGTGCGCCGGGGTCACCTTCAGTGCTCCCGTTCCGAACTCGATGTCCACGTATTCGTCGCGGATCACCGGAATCGAGCGGCCTACCAGCGGCACGATGACGCGGGCGTCCTTCGCCAGCCATGCGTAACGTTCGTCGTTGGGATTGACGCACAACGCCGTGTCGCCCAGGATCGTCTCCGGACGGGTCGTCGCGACGATGATCGCCTTATCGGTTCCTTCGACCAGGTAACGCAGGTAGTAGAGTTTGCCGTGCGACTCCTTGAAAACCACCTCTTCGTCCGAAAGCGCCGTCTGCGCTGCGGGGTCCCAGTTGACCATCCTCACGCCGCGGTAAATCTTGCCTTTTTCGTAGAGGTCGCAGAAGACGCGCAGGACGCTCTCCGTGCGGGGTTCGTCCATCGTGAAGCACGTGCGGTCCCAGTCGCACGAAGCGCCCAGTTTGCGCAGCTGCTTGAGGATCACGCCGCCGTATTTCTCTTTCCATTCCCAGGCGTATTCGAGGAATTTCTCCCGCGTGAGCGACGTTTTCTCAATGCCTTTTTCGCGCAGCATTGCTACGACTTTGGCCTCCGTGGCGATCGACGCGTGGTCCATGCCCGGAACCCAGCAGGCGTTCTTTCCCGACATGCGGGCGCGGCGGACGAGCACGTCCTGCAGCGTGTTGTTGAGCATGTGGCCCATGTGGAGCATGCCCGTCACATTGGGGGGCGGGATGACGATCGTGTAAGGTTCGCGCTGGTCGGGTTCCGAGTGGAAAATCCCCCGGTCGATCCAGAAGTCGTACCATTTGGATTCGATCTGCTGCGGTGCGTATTTGTCTGCGATTTGCATGGCGCTTTCAGTTTAACTTTGTTTTATAGGGATGCAAAGTTATTAACATTCTGTCAAAGATAAAATAAAATTTCTAAAAAATCGTTATCTTTGCAACATTATATATCTGTATATCCTATGAGTAAAAAAGATAAGATCGAAACCATCGAAGTAGACGACGTGAATCTCCTCCCCGAACTGCTCGACGGCAATCACCGCGTGATCCCTATCGTGACCGGCGGTGACGAGCCTGTGGAGGAGGTCGAAGTTCCCGAAATCATACCCATCCTTACGCTGCGTTCGTCGGTGCTTTTCCCCGGCGCTATCACCCCCATTACGGTGGGGCGCGACAAGAGCATCAACCTCGTGCGCGCCGTCAATGCCGAAGGCGGCATCCTGGGCGCCGTGCTGCAGCGCGAAAGCGATGTCGAAGACCCTGCGCCGGACGACATGTACAAGGTCGGAACCGCTGCGCGTATCATCAAGATCCTGGAGATGCCCAACGGCAACCTCACGGTGATCCTGAACGGTTTGGAGAAGGTCGAGATCACGGAATACATCACCACCGAGCCCTATTTCAAGGCCCGGGTGACCGCTCTGCGCGATTCGACCCCCGACCTGAAGAGCATCGAGTTCGAGGCGCTCGTGGACTCGATCCGCGACGTGGCGCTGAACATCATCAACGTTTCGCCGTCGATGCCTAAGGAGGCGGCTTTCGCCATTAAGAACATCGACTCGAAGCGCGGCATCATCAATTTCATCTGCTCCAACATGGAGCTCACGGACGAGGACCGCCAGTCGCTGCTGGAGGCTCCCGGCCTGCTGGCCCGTGCCCGCAAGTTGCTCGAAATCCTGATCCGCGAGCAGCAGCTGGCCGAACTGAAAAACCAGATTCAGGAGCGCGTCAAGCAGGAGATCGACAAGCAGCAGCGCGACTACTACCTGCAGCAGCAGATGCGCACGATCCAGGACGAACTGGGCGACGGCGCCGATGCAGACATCGAGAAGATGCGCGAGCAGGCGTCCAAGAAGAACTGGCCCGAGGAGGTTGGCGAAACCTTCGAGAAGGAGTTGCAGAAGGTCGAGCGGCTGAACCCCGCCGTAGCCGAATATTCGGTGCAGATGACCTACCTCAATCTGCTGCTGGAGCTTCCGTGGAACGAGGTGACGAAGGACAACCTCGACCTCAAGTGCGCCCGCGAACAACTCGACCACGACCATTTCGGTCTGGAAGAGGTGAAGGAGCGTCTGCTGGAGCACCTGGCCGTCATCAAACTCAAGGGCGACCTCAAATCCCCGATCCTCTGCCTCTACGGCCCTCCGGGAGTAGGTAAGACCTCGCTCGGCAAGTCGGTCGCCGCGGCGCTGGGCCGCAAGTTCGGCCGCATCTCGCTGGGCGGCCTGCACGACGAGTCGGAGATTCGCGGACACCGCCGCACCTACATCGGCGCCATGCCGGGCCGGATTATCCAGACCATCAAACGCTGCGGTTCGTCGAACCCCGTCATCATCCTCGACGAGGTCGACAAGGTGACCGTTTCGAACCACGGTGATCCGTCGAGCGCCCTGCTGGAGGTTCTCGACCCGGAACAGAACACCACTTTCCACGACAACTACCTCGACATGGAGTACGACCTGTCGAAGGTGCTGTTCATCGCTACGGCCAACAACATCGCCAACATCGCCCCGGCGCTGCGCGACCGTATGGAGATGATCAACATCGCCGGTTACCTCGTGGAGGAGAAGATACGCATCGCCCTGGACCACCTGCTGCCCAAGCAGCGCGAGGCCCACGGCATCAAGGAACAGGAGATGACCATGACCCCGGAGGTCGTTGAAAACGTCATCGCCTGCTATACGCGTGAAGCCGGCGTGCGTTCGCTGGACAAGAACCTGGCGAAGATCGCCCGTGCCCGCGCCAAGCAGATCGCCTTCGACGAGGCTTTCGCTCCCGAAATTTCGCTGAAAGATATCGAGAAAATCCTCGGCATGCCCAAATTCCTCCGGGAGGAGTACGAAGTGGGCGGCATGACGGGCGTCGTGACGGGCCTTGCATGGACCGAGGTCGGCGGCGACATCCTCTACATCGAGTCGGTGCTGACGCCCGGCAAGGGCAAGGTGAGCCTTACGGGCAACCTGGGCGACGTGATGAAGGAGTCGGCCACCATCGCCCACGAGTGGACGATGGCCCACTACAAGGAACTGGGTATCGACCCCGCGATGTTCGAGAAGAACGATATCAACATCCACGTTCCCGAAGGCGCGATCCCGAAGGACGGTCCATCGGCCGGTATTACGATGGTCACCTCGATCGTGTCGAGCTACACGGGCCGCAAGGTCAGGGAGCGCATCGCCATGACGGGCGAGACGACCCTCCGTGGCCGGGTGATGCCCGTGGGCGGCGTGAAGGAGAAGATCCTGGCCGCCAAGCGTGCCGGCATCACGGAACTGATCCTTTCGGAGGAGAACCGCAAGGACATCGCCGAGATCAAACCCGAGTATATTGCGGGCCTCACGTTCCACTACGTGAAGACCAACGAAGAGGTGCTGAAACTGGCCTTGGTGTAGTTTTTTCGTGACGGCGGCGAACTTCGGCGTTTCCCTCGCCGGTTTGGGCAGCCGCATGCCGCGTGTATGCTCTTGCCTCGCCGGCTTCCCGAAACCGCGGATTTTATCCGCCCTGACAAAAAAACGAGGCCGGCGGCGGTTATTTGGATTAAAAAAGGTATTTTTATACAATGAAATGCATTGCAATTATTCCCGCCCGCTATGCGGCGACGCGTTTCCCGGCTAAACTGCTGGCCCGGCTGGGCGGCAAGCCCGTCATTGAGCGGGTCTACGAGCAGGTCGCGGGCGTGTTGGACGACGTTGTGGTCGCCACCGACGACCGGCGAATCTACGATGCCGTGAAGGCTTTCGGCGGAAAGGTCGAAATGACCTCTCCGGACCATAAAAGCGGTACAGACCGTTGCTGGGAGGCTTACTGCAAGCAGGGTGTCGAGTACGACGTGATCTTCAACGTGCAGGGCGACGAGCCCTTTATCCAGCCTTCGCAGCTGGAGACCGTGAAGCGCTGCTTCGACGATGCGTCGACCGACATCGCCACGCTCGTGAAGCCTTTTTCGGAGGCCGACGGACTCGAAGCGCTGGAAAACCCCAATTCCCCGAAAGTGGTCCTCGACGCGCAGTCGAGGGCCATCTATTTTTCCCGTTCGGTGATTCCCTACCTCAAGGGCGTGCCGCGCGAAGAGTGGTTGTCGCGCCATACGTACTACAAGCATATCGGCCTCTACGCTTTCCGCGCGGAGGTGATGCGGGCTGTCACGGCGCTGCCGCAGTCGGCGCTCGAAAAAGCCGAGTCGCTGGAACAACTGCGCTGGCTGGAGAACGGCTATAAGATCGGCGTGGGTATTTCGGAGGTCGAGACGATCGGGATCGATACCCCCGAGGACCTCGAAAGGGCCGAAGCGTTTTTGTTGAAAAACCGGAAATAGCAAATCGGCGGGGTATGAACAGGACTATAAATATCATCGGAATCCTGGCGGGTGTCATATTTATATTGTTCGCAAACCTTTCATTTGTCAACGAGTTTGTCAGCAGCCTGCTGATGGCGTTGGGCACAGGCCTTTTCGCGGCCTGCTTCGTCAATATCATCCTGCAGGTATGCAAGGAGAAGGAGCCGGAAGAACCCATGAAACTGCTGACGAACGAACGGATCGACCTGACTAAATTCTACCGGAAGAGCCGCTCCCAGGTCCGCCACCATCACGACCTGCTGTCGATTGCCGTCGCCGGGGCGCTCAAGGATATTTCTAAAGACGATCACCTGTTGGACCGCATCCTGCGTGACCGGCTGAAGGTCCGGCTGCTGTTCCTCAATCCCCTTTCCGGTTTTGTCCGCCAGCGGGCCGCCGAGGACCAGATGACGGTCGCGGACGTGTATAAAGAGTTGTCCGCCTCCATCGCCCTAGCTGTGGAGATCGGCGAGAAACTCAAGGCCCGTTACACTGAACTCAAGAAAAATAAACTACTGAACGAAGCGGACGAAGGCAGTTTCGAGGTGCGGCTGTACGACGGCTGCCCTTACCTGACCATCTTCCGGGCCGACGACGAAATCGTCTGGGGGCTGTATACCGCCGAGAAACGGGGCGTCAATTCCGCCGCTTTCAGGTCGAAAAAGGGCGACAGTGCGCTGTCCGGCCAGTTGGAAGGCCATTTCAATGTCATCTGGGAGCGGTCGAGGTCCGCATGTATCGTCAGGTATCTCGAGCAGAACGCCCCCGTGGTATTCGACGGGTTCGTCGAACACCTGAATGCCGAAATCGCCCGGCTTTCGTCGCAAAATTAATGTTTAAGGTAAATTGAATCCCATGTCACTAAAGTTCATCGCAGGACCCTGCGTCATCGAATCGGCCGAACTGCTCGATACCGTAGCCGAAAAGCTCACGGCGATCAACCGGACCCTCGGCACGGAAATCATCTTCAAAGCCTCGTTCGACAAGGCCAACCGCACCTCGGTTTCGTCGTTCCGCGGCCCGGGACTCGAAAAGGGGTTGCAGATGCTTGCCGACGTGCGGGCGAAGTGGGGGCTGCGGCTGCTCACCGACATCCACGAATCGTGGCAGGCCGTACCCGTCGGCGAGGTCGTCGACGTGATCCAGATTCCGGCCTTCCTCTGCCGCCAGACCGATTTGCTGGTCGCCGCGGCGAAGACCGGAAAGACGGTGAACATCAAAAAAGCCCAGTTCCTTTCGGGCGCCGACATGCTCTATCCCTACGAAAAGGCCCGCGAGGCCGGAGCCGGTGAAATCTGGCTTACCGAGCGCGGCAATTCGTTCGGCTACAATAACCTCGTTGTCGATTTCCGGAATATCCCCGACATGCTCAAAATCGCCCCTACGGTGATCATGGACTGCACCCATTCGGTGCAGCGTCCCGGCGCTGCGGGCGGTAAGACCGGCGGCAACCGCGAGTTCGTTCCCGCCATGGCGCGGGCCGCCGGGGCGTTCGGAGCCAACGGCTTCTTCTTCGAGGTGCACCCCGATCCTGACCGCGGCCTGAGCGATGCTGCCAACATGCTGCCGCTCAATGAACTGGAACCGTTAATTAAATCTTTGCTGTAAATGACCGATACTACGAAGGCGCAGATTCTGGAAGTTGCCCGCAAGGCGATCCATACTGAGATGCTGACGCTCAAGCGCATGGAAGACACCCTCGGCGACGCGTTCGCGACGGCTGTGGAACTGATTCTCGAAAGCCGCGGCAAATGCATCATCACGGGCATGGGCAAGTCGGGTCTCGTGGGGCGCAAGATCGCCGCGACGCTCGCTTCGACCGGAACCCCGAGTTTTTTCCTCCACCCCGGTGAAGCCTTCCACGGCGATCTGGGCATGATTTCGAAGGAAGATATCGTCGTGGCCCTCTCCTATTCGGGCGAGACCGACGAAATCCTTAAAATCGTTCCTTTCATCCATTCCAACGGCAATAAGATCGTCTCGATGACCGGAAATCCCGACTCGGCGCTGGCCAAGAACTCCGATGTGCACCTCGACGTAGGGGTGAAGGAGGAGGCCTGCATCCTGCACCTTGCGCCCACTTCGTCGACCACGGCGCAGATCGCCATGGGCGATGCGCTGGCCGTGTCGCTGATGCAGATGCGGGGCTTTACGAGCGTCGATTTCGCGCGCCTGCACCCGGGCGGAAGCCTCGGGCGGCGTCTGCTGATGACCGTGGGCAACGTCATGCGCGACCACGACCTGCCTGTCGTCGCGCCTGACTGCCCGGCTGCGGAGATGATCCACGCCATTTCGAAGGGCGGGCTGGGTCTGATCGTGATCTGCGACGGCGAGCGGATCGAAGGCATCGTCACCGACGGCGACGTGCGCCGCGCGATGGAACGCCTGCGCGGGGAGTTCTTCAACATCACGGCCGCCGACATTGCCACGCGTAATCCCAAAACCATCTCTCCGGGCGAAAAACTTATCGAGGCCGAGAAGATGATGACCCGCAACAAGGTCACCTCGCTGCTCGTTACGGACGAAGGCGGCAAACTCTCCGGAGTGATCCAGATTTACGACATTAAATTGTGATGCGTAATGTTTGTTATCCTGCTTTCCTATAAGAAACCGCTTGCCGAAGTGGAGAGATACCTCGCGGCGCATCGTGAATACCTTGACCGGCATTATGCTGAAGGGGTGTTCCTCTGCTCGGGGCCGCAGAATCCCCGCACGGGAGGCGTCATCCTCTGCCGTGCCGCGGACCGCGCAGCCGTCGAGGCCCTGACGTGTGAAGATCCGTTCCGCATCCACGGCGTCGCCGACTACGAGGTCGTCGAATTCTCGCCCACGAAGCACCTGCCCGGGTTCGAGGCTTTTCTCTAAAACAAAAAGGAGGTCCCCAGACCTCCTTTTTCATTTCCGTATGTAGTGCGGCATTTCGGCCGGTATCTCCATCGAGATTTCCACCAGCCCGCGGACTTCTCCGCCCTCCTTCCATGCTGTCTGGTAAATCATCTTGCGGACGCCCTGCTTCTCGATCGTATAGGCGTTCGTGCCGTTCGTCGCGAGCAGCCGGCGGATGATTTCGCCCGAGCGTTCTCCGTGACAGCCGAACAGGTTGCTGCCGATCAAATCGCCGTGTTTGGCGTAGGTCGCGCGCGCCTTTTCGTTCATGTAGAGGATCACGCCCTCGGTGTCGCACACCGTGACGGCGCAGTCGACCTCTTCGGCCCAGGGAAAGGAGCTTTTCATTTATTGCTGTATTTTTACCAGTTGTTCGCGGTAAGCGTTCAGGATGCGCGATTTGGAGATGAATCCCAGGTAGCGGCCCTGCTTGTCCACGACGGGCAGCATCCAGGCTCTTTTGTCCTCGAATTTCTCCATGACGCTCAGGATCGCTTCGTGCTCCATGATCCGGTCCGGGGGCGGAATCATGTAATCCGAGATCGGGTGTCCGTATTTCTCGTGCTTGAACATGTCCTCGCGCAGGTCGTCCAACTGTACCACGCCGATCAGGCGGCCGAAGTTGTCGATCACGGGGAAGATGTTGCGGCGCGCCGTCGAGATGATGTGCACGATGTCGCCCAGGGTCATGTTCTCCTTGATGCGCAGGAAGTCGGTCTCCATCAGTTCGTCGAGTTTCAGGAAGACGAATACCGACTGGTCTTTGTCGTGGGTCAGCAGTTCGCCGTTCAGGCGCAGTTGCTTGGTGTAGATCGAATCGGGGTCGAGGTAGTAGCCCACGGCGAACGAGATGCAGGCCGTAATCATCAGCGGGATGAACAGTCCGTAGCCGTTCGAGAGCTCGGCGATGAGGAAGATCGAGGTCAGCGGGGCTTTCATGACTCCCGACATGACGCCTGCCATGCCGACCAGCGTAAACGAAACGATCGACACCTCCCATCCGAACAGCGTGTTGCAGACCAGCGCCAGCGAAGCGCCCGTGAAGGCTCCGACGAACAGCGACGGGGCGAATGTTCCGCCCACGCCGCCCGCGGCATTGGTCGAAGCCATGGCGATGACCTTGAAAAACATCGTGGCGATGACGAAGAGGATGACGACCCAGTCGATTTCGCGGAAGCGGTAGAAGAGCGAGTTGTTGAACAGCTCCTGCGCGTTGCCGTGCATCAGGGAGGTGAATCCCTCGTAACCTTCGCCGTAGAGCGGCGGGAAGACGAAGATCAGGATACCGAGGATCGCGCCGCCCCAGAGCCATTTTTTGTACTGCTTGTCGATGCCCTTGAAGAAGTTTCCCACGCGCGAATTCATCGACGTGAAATACCACGACATCAATCCGCTCAGCCCGCCCAGCAGGATGAACAGCGGTATCTGCCACAGTTCGAACGCGTCGGCCGGAGCCAGCGTGATGGCCAGTATCGGGTCGAAGCCGCGCAGCATGAAGGCCATCGTCGTCGCGGTGATCGAGGCGATCAGCAGCGGGATGACCGACCCGGCGGTGATGTCCAGCATCAGGATCTCCAGCACGAAGACCACGCCCGTGATCGGGGCTTTGAAGATCGCCGCCAGAGCGGCTCCCGCGCCGCAGCAGAGCAGCAGCGTCGTGTGCTTGTAGTTGAGGCGCGCCAGTCGTCCGATGTTCGAGCCGATAGCCGCACCCGTGAGCACGATCGGGGCCTCGGGACCCACCGATCCGCCGAATCCGATGGTCGTCGCACCGCCTACGATCGAAGTCCAGCAGTTGTGGCGGGCGATGCGCGAGTTGCGGCTCGACATGGCGTACAGGACGCGTGTCACGCCTTCGGAGATGTTGTCTCGAACGATATATTTGACAAACAGCGTCGCCAGGATGATGCCGATGGCGGGGTAGATCAGAAAGAGGACATGGGCGCTGTCCACCGGGAACCAGCGTATCAGTCCGCTCTTGATGCCGTGCAGCAATATCTCGAACAGGTAAGTGCCCAGCCCTGCGAGCACACCGACCACCACGGCCAGAAGCATCATGATCTGGCTGTTCGACAGCCTCCGGGTCAGCCGGAGGAATTCGAGGTAGATGCGGTCGGTGCGGAAGGACATGTGCTATTGGTTTTGGGCGAAATGCTCGGCTTGCCCGGCGATCAGTTCTTTGTCGTCGAAATAGTTGATCTTCATGGCGGCACGAACGTCTGCGAGGGTTTCGGCTGCCGCAGCGCGGGCTTTTTCCGAGCCTTCACGGAGAATCTCGTACACCTCGCCGATGCGCGCCTCGTAATAGTGGCGGCGTTCGCGGATCGGGTCGAGCACTTCGTTGAGGATGGCGATCAGCAGGCGTTTCACCTTGACATCGCCCAGTCCGCCGCGGCGGTAGTGCGCCTTCAGTTCATCCAAAGAGGGATATTCGGGCAAATACCGGGAAAAATGTTCGGGACGGCTGAAAGCGTCGAGGTAGGTGAATACCGTGTTGCCCTCGACCTTGCCCGGGTCCTCCACGCGCAGGTGGTCGGGATCGGTATACATGCCCATCACCTTTTTCTTGACCTCGTCGGCCGTGTCCGAAAGGTAGATGCAGTTGTTCAGCGATTTCGACATCTTGGCTTTACCGTCGGTTCCCGGCAGGCGCATGCAGGCCGCATTGTCGGGCAGCAGAATTTCCGGCTCGACGAGCGTTTCGCCGTATACGGCGTTGAATTTATGGACGATTTCGCGTGTCTGCTCGATCATCGGCTCCTGGTCTTCGCCGACAGGCACGGTCGTGGCCTTGAAAGCCGTGATGTCCGACGCCTGGCTGATGGGGTAGGTGAAGAATCCCACGGGAATACCCTGGCGCTGGGTCGTGTCGCCCTCGGCGGCGCCTTCGGCAAATCCGCGGAGCGTGATCTCGGCCTTTACGGTCGGGTTGCGCTGGAGCCGCTGCACGGTGACGAGGTTCATGTAATAGAACGCCAGTTCGCACAGTTCGGCGACCTGCGACTGGATGAAGAGCGTCGATTTCGCGGGATCGAGGCCTACCGAAAGGTAGTCCAGCGCCACTTCGATAATGTTCTGACGCACCTTTTCCGGGTTGTCGGCGTTGTCGGTGAGTGCCTGCGCATCGGCGATCATGATGAATATCTTTTCGAACTCGCCCGAGTTCTGCAACTCGACGCGGCGGCGAAGCGAACCTACGAAGTGGCCCAGATGGAGCCGGCCCGTAGGACGGTCGCCGGTAAGGATGATTTTTGCCATATTTATTTTTAAACGTTTATTTTGCTGACAAAGATAGTGCAAGGCGAGGGCAGAACCAAACGCAGTTTGAGTTTTGCCGGGCCGCAGCCTATCTGAGCCGGGTGTCCATTTCCGAGGCAAAGATAATGCAAACCCGGGGAAGCGGCAAATTATTTGATGCTACCGCAATGCCGCCCGTCTCTGCGGCGGACTTATTTCCCGCAAACATACGAAAAACCATGCGGGGAGCCTAAAAAAGTTGTCGAGTATAGATTTTTTTTATATCTTCGCTTGCTGAAATAGACGCCTGTTATGACGATTATCCAACTTGAATATTTGCTGGCCGTAGCCAACTGTGGCAGTTTTTCGCTTGCCGCCGAACATTGTTTTGTGACACAACCGTCTTTGAGCATGCAGGTTAAGGCTCTCGAAGAGGAGTTGGGCGTGGTGCTTCTCGACCGCTCGAAAAAGCCTGTTATTCCCACCGAAGCGGGCGAGGTCGTGCTGGAGCAGGCCCGCGAGACGATCAAGGCCTACAACTACATCCGCGAGGCCGTTGCGGAACTCAAGGGCGAAACTGCCGGCAAGCTGCGGCTGGGCGTCATCCCGACCATTGCACCCTACCTGCTGCATAAATTCATTCCGGCTTTCGTGCACGACTACCCGAAGGTCGAACTGGAAATATCCGAGATGATCACTTCGGACATTGTCGAGGCGCTCAAGCGCGACCGCATCGACGCGGCGCTGGTCGCCAGCGGAACCTGCGGCGAGGGCATCCTCGAACAGGAACTTTTCAACGACCGGTTCTATGCGTACGTGTCGCCCGAAAATCCGCTTTACGAGCGGCAGAATATCCGCATCGAGGAGATCGACCTGAAAGACCTGGTGATCCTGAGCCCCGGCAACTGCATGCGCGACCAGATCATCGAACTGTGCCAGGCCCGGCGCTCGATGCCGTCGCACTATTCGTTCGAATCGGGGTCGCTGGATACGCTGATGCGCATCGTCGACTGTACGTCGTGTCTGACGATCATCCCCGAAATGGCTGTCGAATACATCCCCGCCGACCGCCGCGACCGCCTGAAAACCCTTTCGAAGGGAGCCACTTCGCGCAAGATCGCCGTTGCCGTGCGCCGCACGTATGTCAAGAACTCGATTATCCGGGCCCTGACCGAGACCATCCTGGCCAATGTTCCGGGTGCGAAGGCATAGCCCCTCGCTTCCATCAATAACGAATGCGCCCGGCAGCTTCCTGCCGGGCGCGTTTGGTTTTATTCGGGGTTATTCGTTTTCATTTTCGTCGCCTTTCCCGTCCAGTCGGCCGAGGCCGAACTGCCGTTGGAGAGGTTTACGGAGAGTTTGACGGAAAACTCTCCGCCGTTTTTGGTCGCCTTCAGGGTTCCCGATGTAATGGTGAACGGTGTGTCTTTCCCTTCGACGGAGATGTCGATCGATCCTTCGGAGTTGTCGATTTCGAACGACGAACCGTCGATTGTTGCTATGATGTCGAGGTAGGGTTCGAGCGTTCCGCTCTTTACGACGGGTTTGGTCAGGTCGATGGTCTTGCCGTAAAGCGATTCCGACAGCTCGATTCCGACGAAGAAAGAGGGTTGGTCTTCCGGAATTTGTGAAAATGCATCCTTGAGCAGGATGAGAGTGAACGAGGCCTCGTCCCCGTGTTCGGCCGGATTTTCTCTGTAGAAGGCGCTTTTGACCTCGTTGATCAGACCGTTGACGGTGATCGTCTGCATGGTGACGGTTTCGTTGTCGTCCTTACAGGATGTGGCGGCCAGGGCGAGTGCGCCGGCCAGGCAGAGCATGAAGATTCTTTTCATAAATTTGCATTGGAGTGAGTTTGTGAGTGTTCAAATGTAGTGAAAAAAACTAAATCGGGGCCGCAGGGAACGAATAATCGGAATAATCCCGAAACAATATGGCTTGTGCGGCGCGATTTTTAATCGGTTATTTTCAAATCTCATTCTCTTTTCATACCTTTGTAAGGTTATAGATATCTATTGAACATTTATGAATAAACTGATCGAAACGATCGTCAGCGCGATTGAAGATAAAAAAGGTAAGAATATTGTATCGTTGGACCTCTCGGGATTCGACGGGGCAATCTGTTCGCATTTCGTGGTCTGCAACGCCGACTCCACGACACAGGTGTGCGCCATCGCCTCCGGAATCGAAGAGAAGGTACTCGAAACGCTGGGCGAAAAGGTCTGGCGCATCGAAGGCCAGCAGAACGGCGTATGGATCGCCATGGACTATGTGGACGTGGTCGTTCACATCTTCCAGACCGAGTTGCGCGGCTTCTACAAGCTCGAAGAGCTGTGGGCCGATGCGCCGTTGGTGAAGTATGAATACGAAGAGTAATCCGAATTATGGCACAGAAAAGCAAGAACAACAATAAAATGAATATGAACATGCCGCGGCCCTCGATGTTGTGGATTTACGGCCTGATTGCCGCTTTCATCATCGGCTGGTATGTTTTCGGCGATGTCAACGACACGCCGCTGCCCAGTGACTGGGCTACCGTGCAGGAGATGGTGGAGAAGGGCGACGTGGAGAAAATCCAGGTTGTAAACCGCGACCAGGCTCAGGTATTCCTCAAGAAAGAGGCCGGCGACAAGTACCGCAACGACTCGGTGGACAAGCGTTTTAAACGCCTTCCCGAGTCGGGAGCGCAACTGATTTTCACCATCGGTTCGGTGGACTCGTTCCGCGAGGACCTCAAAGCCGCCGAGGAGCAGTCGGGGCAGGTTGTCCCGGTGATTTATGAAAACAAGGCCAACGATTGGACTTCGCTGCTTATCAACCTGTTGCCGTGGGTCGTAATCATCGGCGCCTGGTTTTTCGTCATGCGCTCGATGTCGCGCGGCGCGGGAGCCGGCGGCGGAGGAGGCATTATGAACGTCGGCAAAGCCAAAGCGCAGGTCTTCGATAAGGACAACTCCAAGCGCGTGACGTTCAAGGACGTAGCGGGTCTGGAGGAAGCGAAGGTCGAGATCATGGAGATCGTCGATTTCCTCAAGAAGGCTGACAAATACAAGGAACTGGGCGCCAAGATTCCCAAGGGCGCGCTGCTCGTAGGCCCTCCGGGAACGGGTAAAACCCTGCTGGCCAAGGCTGTCGCAGGGGAGGCCAACGTGCCGTTCCTTTCGATTTCGGGTTCCGATTTCGTCGAAATGTTCGTCGGCGTGGGCGCTTCGCGTGTGCGGGACCTTTTCGAACAGGCCAAGCAGAAGGCTCCGTGCATCGTCTTCATCGACGAGATCGATGCCATCGGCCGCGCCCGCGGCAAGAACGCCGGATTCTCGGGCAACGACGAACGTGAAAATACGCTGAACCAGCTTCTTACCGAGATGGACGGCTTCCAGACCAATACGGGTGTCATCGTGCTCGCGGCTACGAACCGCGCCGACATCCTCGACAAGGCGCTGATGCGCGCCGGGCGTTTCGACCGCCAGATCGAGGTGGGACTTCCCGACGTGAAGGAGCGCGAGGAGATTTTCAACGTCCACCTGCGTCCGCTGAAGCTCGATCCGCAGCTCGACCGTTCGTTCCTGGCGCGCCAGACCCCGGGCTTCTCGGGCGCCGACATCGCCAATGTCTGCAACGAGGCCGCGCTGATCGCCGCCCGCCACAACAAGAAATTCATCTCGAAAGAGGATTTCCTCGCTGCCATCGACCGTATCGTGGGTGGCTTGGAGCGCAAGAATAAGATCATCACCGACGAGGAGAAGCGCGTGATCGCTTTCCACGAGGCGGGCCACGCCACGGTAAGCTGGATTCTGGAAAATGCCAGTCCGCTAATCAAGGTGACGATTATCCCGCGCGGCAAAGCGCTCGGCGCAGCATGGTATCTGCCCGAAGAGCGTCAAATCACCACGCGCGAGCAGATGATGGACGAACTGGCCGCGACGCTGGGCGGCCGCGTCTCGGAACAACTGACCTTCGGCGAAATTTCGACCGGGGCTCTCAACGACCTGGAGCGCGTCACCAAGCAGGCTTATGCCATGGTAGCTTACTACGGCATGAGTGAAAACGTGGGTACGCTGTCTTACTACGACTCCACGGGCCAGAGCGACATGACCTTCACGAAACCTTATTCGGAACAGACGGCCCAGCAGATCGACGCCGAGGCCAAACAGGTGATCGAGAAGGCCTATAAGATGGCCGAGAAGGTGCTCCGTGAGCATGCTGACGGCCTGAAAGAACTGGCCGAACTGCTGTTGTCCCGCGAGGTGGTCTTCACCGAGGATGTGGAGCGCATTTTCGGCAAGCGCAAGAAAGATATCGAACGTGAACGCCGGGAAGCCGAGGCGAAAGCCAAGGCCGGGGGAGGCCAGTCGGCCGAAGAGGAGCCGAAGGCCGGAAAGCAGGCCGCGGCTGTCGCCGGAGAACCGGCCAAGGCCGATGCCGCTGCGACCCAGCCGGCTCCCGTAGCACCGTCCGTCGCCGCTCCCGAACCCAAATAACCCGTCTGAAACCCACTACACCCTTAAAAACTGATGAGTGAAAAAATGAAGAACCTCTGGGTGCGCACGATGAGCGGGGCTATCCTCGCCGTGGTGATGCTGGGGGCTATCGCATGGTCGCAATGGAGTTTCGGCCTGCTGCTGGCGGCGTTGCTGGCCGTCGGCATGACGGAGTTCTATTCGCTGGCCGAAGAGCAGGGCAACAAACCCCAGCGGGTCGTCGGACTGGTTGCGGGACTCGTTCTTTTTGCACTGAACTTTGCATTCGTTTCGGATGACATCGAGATTCTCGGCAGCGCCCGGCAGGCTTTTGCCTGCGGGATGGCTTTCCTGCTGTTGCTGCTGCCCGCGATGTTTATCTGCGAACTCTACCGCCGGCGTGAAAATCCCGCCGCCAATATCGGCATAACTTTTATGGGCGTCGTCTATGTGGCGCTGCCTTTTTCGCTGATGTGCTACATCCCGATCATCGGCAGCGAAACGTGGAGTCCCTGGGTGATGCTTTTCTATGTCTTCATTATCTGGGCCAACGATGTTTTCGCCTACCTGGTGGGCATGTCCATCGGTAAACACCGCCTCTGCGAACGTCTCTCGCCCAAGAAATCGTGGGAAGGGTTCTTCGGCGGGATCATCGGGGCCGTGGCGATGGGACTCGTTGCTGCTTATGTACAGGATGGCAACTACTGGGTGTGGGCCGGACTGGCGCTCGTCGCGGCCGTCACCGGCGTGCTGGGCGATCTGGTGGAGTCGATGTTCAAACGCGCTGCCGGCGTCAAGGATTCGGGAACGCTGATTCCCGGCCATGGCGGGGTGCTCGACCGCTTCGATGCCATGCTGCTTTCGGCGCCGTTCGTCTTTGTGTATATGCTTTTTGTGATGTAACTGCAAACTCAATTTTGTTATGAGAATTAATAAGGAAGGATACAAAATCATCGGCATTTCGGGCGCTGTCTGCGTGCTTCTCTGGTGGCTGTTTTACCACCTGCTGGTCCACGATGCGAATGTTTCGCTGCTGTGGTTCAGTACCCTTGTGCTGTTGTTGTTCTGGTTCTTCATCGTAGCCTTCTTCCGCGAACCCCGCCGGGTCCGTATCCACGATGCCGATTTGGTTTTCTCCCCCTGCGACGGTCGCGTAGTCGTTACCGAGGTTGTCGTCGAAAACGAGTACCTCAAGCAGGAAATGCTGCAAATCTCGATTTTTATGTCCGTTACCAATGTCCACATGAACTGGGTTCCCGTGGGCGGTACGGTCGAATATTTCAAATACCATCCGGGGCGTTTCCTCGTGGCCTGGCATCCCAAGTCGTCGACCGAAAACGAACGTACGACTACCGTAGTCGCCATGCCTGCGGGGCAGAAGGTGCTCTTCCGCCAGATCGCGGGACTGATTGCGCGCCGCATCATCTCCTATATGAAGGTGGGTGAGACGGTCGAGCAGAACAGCGTCTGCGGATTTATCAAGTTCGGCTCGCGCGTCGATGTGCTCGTGCCGAAGGACAGCGAACTGTTGGTAGAGATCGGCGATCCCGTCGTGGGTTCACAAACCCCGATCGCCCGCCTGCATAAGAACCTCGAAACCGAGTAACGGCATGAAGGCGACTCCCCAGACCTTCCTGAGATTCATCGCGGGTGCGGCGATTGCTGCGGCCGTGCTGTTTTTGGTCTGGTATTTTTCGTCGATCGTTGTCTACATCCTCATTTCGGCCGTGCTGGCCGTCATGGGCAGCCCGTTGGTGAAGTTTCTTTCGGGACTGCATATCAAGGGATGGCAGGTTCCCCGCTGGCTTGCGGCCCTGGTGACGCTCGTGGTGATCTGGGGCGTAATCGCTACCCTGTGTTCGTTGTTCGTGCCGCTGGTTTTCAACAAGATAAACCAGTTTGCCCATGTCGACTTCGCCGCAGTCGTAGGTAGCATCGGCGAACCCATTGCCCGGATGCAGCACGACCTGCAAACGCTCTTCTCGTTGCCCGAGAGTACATTCTCGCTCTCCGACGAGTTGACCTCGGCCCTCAAGCAGATCATCGACATCAATTCGCTCAACCTGATTTTCTCGTCGGTCATCAACCTTGTGCTTTCGTCGGTGATCGCCATTTTCTCCATCTCGTTCATTACTTTCTTTTTCCTTAAGGAGGACGGGCTGTTCTATGCGATGGTCACGTCGATTTTTCCGGAACATTACCACGACAATATCACCCGTGCGCTTGATTCGGTGACGCTCCTGTTGGCACGTTACTTTACGGGCATCCTCTCGGAAAGCCTTCTGCTTACGATCGCCGCAACGCTGGTGATGATGGCCTTCGGGATGAAGGCCGCCGACGCGGCGTTCATCGGCCTGGTCATGGGTGTGATGAATGTCGTGCCCTATGCCGGACCGCTGATCGGGGGCGTGGTTTCGGTTTTCGTGGGGATCGTTACGCCGATCGAAGGCATGTCCGTGGGCCATACGGCCTTTGTGATCGCCGGGTCGCTGCTGATCCTCAAGGGAATGGACGATTTTATCCTTCAGCCGACGCTCTATTCCGAGCGCGTGAAGGCGCATCCGCTCGAAATCTTCCTGGTGATTCTTATTGCCGGCTCGCTGGCCGGAATCCTGGGCATGCTGCTGGCGATACCCTCCTATACGGTGCTGCGCGTCTTCGCTAAGGAGTTCTTCTCGCAGTTCCGGCTGGTGCGTAAACTGACTGAAAAAATCTGATGGAACGGACGGTGATCGAAGGCGTTGTGAAACACGGACGCCGACTCGGACGTGAGTTGGGTTTTCCGACGGCCAACCTGGCTGTTCCGGCAGACATAGCTGCTGCGGACGGGGTCTACCGTTCGCGTGCGGAGGTCGACGGCAAAACCTACGACGCCATGTCGAATCTGGGGCGCAATCCTTCGGTCGGAGGTGTCGAACGGAGGCTCGAGACGCATATTTTCGGCTTTAGCGGCGAGTTGTACGGCCGCCTGCTGCGCGTCGAACTGCTCGAAAAAATCCGCGACGAACGCAAGTTCGCCACCGTGGAGGAGCTACGCGCACAGATCGAAAAGGATAAGGAATATATTTTGAAATTAAACTGGAATACTATGTATTTGGATTTGACCATGCCCTACAAAGTTGCCGACATGTCGCTGGCCGAGTGGGGACGCAAGGAGATCGAAATTTCCGAGCACGAAATGCCGGGCCTGATGGCTGTGCGCCGCAAATACGGTCCCGAAAAACCGCTCAAGGGCGTACGCGTGATGGGTTCGCTGCACATGACTATCCAGACGGCCGTGCTGATCGAAACCCTCGTGGAACTGGGCGCCGACGTGCGCTGGTGCTCGTGCAACATTTTCTCGACGCAGGACCATGCCGCGGCTGCAATCGCCGCCGCAGGCGTTCCGGTCTTCGCCTGGAAGGGCGAGACGCTGCCCGAATACTGGTGGTGTACCGCCATGGCCCTCTCGTTCCCCGGCGGCAAAGGCCCGCAGTTGATCGTCGACGACGGCGGTGACGCCACGCTGCTGATCCACAAAGGCTATAAGGCCGAGAACGACGCCTCGACGCTCGACTACGCGCCTTCTTCGTATGAGGAAGAAGTCATCCTCGATACGCTGAAGCGGATTCTGGCCGAGGATTCGCAGCGGTGGCATCGTACGGTCGCCGAATGGAAGGGTGTGAGCGAGGAGACCACCACGGGCGTACACCGCCTCTACCAGATGCAGGAGGCCGGCGAACTGCTCGTTCCGGCCATCAACGTCAACGACTCGTGTACCAAGTCGAAGTTCGACAACCTCTACGGCTGCCGCGAATCGCTGGCCGACGGTATCAAACGCGCTACGGACGTGATGATCGCCGGCAAGGTGGTCGTGGTCTGCGGCTACGGCGACGTAGGTAAAGGCTGCGCCCACTCGATGCGCTCTTACGGTGCGCGTGTGATCGTCACGGAGATCGACCCCATCTGCGCCCTGCAGGCCGCGATGGAAGGCTTCGAGGTGAAGACCGTCGAAAGCGCACTGGCCGAGGGTAATATCTACGTTACCTGTACCGGTAACTGCGACATCATCACGCTGGAGCACATGGAAAAAATGCGCGACCAGGCCATCGTCTGCAACATCGGCCATTTCGACAACGAAATCCAGATGGCACGCCTCGAAAAATCCGGAGCCGTGAAACTGAATATCAAGCCGCAGGTCGATAAATTCACCTTCCCCGACGGCCATTCGATCTTTATCCTGGCCGAAGGCCGCCTGGTAAACCTCGGCTGTGCCACGGGACACCCTTCGTTCGTGATGTCGAACTCCTTTACCAACCAGTGCCTCGCGCAGATGGAGTTGTGGCAGAAGAACCTCGAAGTGGGCGTTTACCGCCTGCCGAAACACCTCGACGAGGAGGTTGCACGCCTGCACCTGGATAACCTCGGCGTCGAACTGACCCGCCTGACGAAGCACCAGGCCGACTACATCGGCGTTCCCGAGGACGGTCCCTATAAAGCGGAGCATTACCGCTATTAATTCCTGCCCCGATAACGAATCACCCCGGTTTTGGATCGACCAAAACCGGGGTGATTCGTTTTACGATCCCTTATCGGGATGTCGTGGGCGGGCTGAAATATTTGTCCAGAATATCCGTCAACTGCATCTTGGTTACCGGCTTGACCAGGTAGTCGTTGCAGCCGGCCGCCAGCGCGGCCTGCCTGTCGGCATCGAAAGCGTGTGCCGTGAGCGCTACGATGGGAACCTGCCGGTCGAATTTGCGGATTTCCGTCGTAGCGATCATCCCGTTCATCACGGGCATCTTCATGTCCATCAGGATCAGGTCGGGCTGGTCCTCCTGCGCCATCTCGACTGCTTCCTGTCCGTTCTCCGCGTGAAGCAGTTCGTAGCGGCTCTTGAGCAGCGACGATACCAACAGGAAGTTGCTCGGAATGTCCTCGGCGATGAGTACCCGGTATTTCTTTGCCGGGTTTGCCGGTGCGGATTTCACGACCGGAACCGGAGTTCCAGCGGTCGTTGCATCGTCAATTCCGGGCTTTGCGGCAGTCGGTTCGTATTTCGAGCCTTCTTCCGTTTCGGGCGAGCAGGGAAGAAACGCCCAGAAATACGATCCCTGTCCGTACTCCGATTCGAAACCTACGCTGCCTCCCATGGATTCTGCGATGGCTTTGCAGATCGAAAGCCCGAGTCCCGTGCCCTGTGCAAATTCGTCGAGTTTCTCGAAGCGCATGAATACCTTGCTTTTCTTCTCGTTGCTGATTCCGATTCCGCTGTCGCGGACGTAAAACCGAATGCCTTTCGGGGAACTTTCGTACCCCATTTCAATATAGCCTTTGGGAGTGTATTTGATGGCGTTGGTGACGTAGTTGGTGAGTATCTGCGCAATCCGGTTCTTGTCGAGGCGCACGCAGCAAACTGCGTGGGGATTTATTGCGATCAGCCTGACGTTCGGATTCTTGATACGCTGTCGCATCGAAGCCGCCATGCCGTTGAAATACGCCGAAAG
Organism: Alistipes montrealensis; assembly: GCF_018362775.1. Taxonomy (GTDB): domain Bacteria; phylum Bacteroidota; class Bacteroidia; order Bacteroidales; family Rikenellaceae; genus Alistipes; species Alistipes montrealensis. The sequence continues at coordinate 658,761 of NZ_JAGYXY010000001.1, read as the reverse complement.
GTCGAACTCCTCGTATTTCAGTTCGACCGATCCGGCTTCGATCTTCGACAGATCGAGTATGTCGTTTATCAGTTTGAGTAGCAGTTCGTTGTTGTTGTTGATAATCCGGATGTACTCGTCCTTGTCCTCCGAATCGGGATCGCTGAGCAGCAATTCCGAGAATCCTACGATGGCGTTGAGCGGCGTGCGGATTTCGTGGCTCATGTTGGCCAGGAACGCCGATTTGAGTTTGTCTGACTGCTCGGCCTGCGCTTTGGCCTGTTGTAACTCTTCGATTATCCGTTCGCGCTCCGATACGTCGTCCAGGCGGATGACGATACCATCGGTCTTGCCGTCGTTGATGACGGGCGTCGCAAATATTTCGACCGTATGCGTGTCGTCGAGCTTGAATTTGATCTGTTCGAGCTGTCCCGACGCCATGGCCCGCTGCATGACGCAGTCTTCGCAGGGCGAGGTCCGTCCGTGTGAAGTTTTGTAGCAGGGTTCGCCCTTCTTGTAGGCTTCGTACGACAGGCTTTTCGAGCATACCGAGATATTCTCCCATTGCACGATATAGTCCGTCGTGATATAAGCGAGTCCCGAGTTGGTGTTGTTGAGCACCAGTTCGTTCTGCCGGATAAGATTGTCGAGTTCCTCTTTGTTGCGGCGCAGCTTCAATTCGGTTTGCTTCATCGTGTCGATATTGATTGACATGCCGTACATGTATTTGTACGTAACCTCGTCGCGCCGTGTCGTTTCGAGCAATCCGCGGGCGCGCCACCATTCGTATTTGCCCGAACCGTCGAAATCCACGCGTGCTTCGGTGTTCCACTGGGCGTTTTCCTGTGCGACCACCTCGTCGATGGCGTCGGCGAATTGCTGCCGGTCGTCGGGATGGATCGCTTCCAGGAATTTGTCGAGGGAATTGAGCTTCGACCGGTCGCGTCCCGGGCGGTCGAAACCCTCGCCGAAACTCAACGCCTTTTTCTCCGGTTCGTAGAACCACGTGTAGGCGTCCATCACCTCCAGCGTGAGTGTCAGCATTTTGGCCCGCCGTTCGAGTTCGTTTTGCAGGCTCTGGTCCCAGCGGATGTTAAGCAGCAGGTCCCGGCCTGCGTCGTGGAAGATGCTTTTGCGGACGATCGTATCGTAGCTGCGCCCGTCCTTAAGTGAGATGCGTTCCAGTCCCAGGTAGGGTGTCCCGGTGGCGAATACCTCCTTGTCGGTTTTTTCGATACGTGCGACCTGTTCGGCGTCCATCACGTCGTAGGTCGATTTTTCGATGCTGGTCCCGAACATCCGCTTGCTCTCGTCGTTGCAGAAGACGTAACGCGAGTCGATGTCCTTGATGTGGATCGGCAGCGGGATGCTGTTTAGTATCTTGTCCTGGAGGAGCTGGCGTTTCTGGAGATCGGTGTTGTTCTTGCGGGTCCCGACGAACCGTGTGACGCGTCCGTTCCGGTCGCGTTCGAAGGGCGATCCGCTGATGGTGCAGTATTGCCATTCGGGGTTGTCCGGCAGCAGGATGCGCACGTCGATCGAGAAGTTGAAATCGGCTCCCCCGACCAGTTTTTCCATGATGGTGTCGAGGTCTTCCCGGTCTTCGGGGTGCACGGTCTCCGTGTAAAGCTGTATCGAAATGGCTTTCGAACGGTCATAGGCGTTCAGCGGCTCGTTGTCGCTGTAAAAGACCCTTTGCGCCACGTCGAATTCCCAGAGCATGATGTTCGATTCGCGGATCGCCAGCTCGGTCTTGAGTTTGCTCTGGTGGAGTTCTTCCTCTTTGCGGGCCGTTTCGGTAACATCTTCGATGATGAAGACATAACCGTCGATCGTTCCGTCGGCTTTGAGGATCGGGCGTCCGTTGTATTCGATCTGGATGGTATTCCGGTTGTCGGTCGGGAAGTATCCCTGCCGGATGGCGAGGTCGAAATCGTACGGGATACGTTTGTGTATCTCGATTTTGTTCTGGAGTGCGTATTTGACCTCTTCGGGAATGTTCGGGTTTTCGAAGAGGTTGATTCCGGCAGCCATGATCTCATTGCGGTCGGTTCCGAAGATGCGTGCATCGGTTTTGCTCATATAGAGCAGTTTACCGTCCGGGGCGTAGATTTCTACACCTACGGGTAAAGAATCCAGAATGGTGTCCGACTGCCCGTCGAACGCAAGACGGGTGAGGATGTCGTTGGGAGAAAGGCATTCTTCCATGGAGGACAAGAGGCTAAAATGACGAATTCGTGTAGTTTGCTTTGGGTTATATCGCCCTTAATGCGCCAAATGTAGTAATAATTTTGTCGATTGTATCGTCTTTCCCGAAAAATAAATTTTCATGAAAAAAAAGGATATATTCCGGGACTGAAGCCGCTGAGAGGCATTTTTCAAAGGAGCCTGACGGTTAAGCGGATGCCGCGATACCCAGGTCCTGCCGGCGGAAGCAGCCCGATCGTTCTGTAAAAAAGAACAACTCCGACCTTATGGCCGAAGTTGTTCCTTTTCGTTTCGTTGCGGGGAATTAATACCCGAATATCTCCTCCTGCGAGACGGTCTGGATGGGACCGAGTGTCTTGAGGTAATTGAGATTGAGATCCTGAATATCGCCCAGGATACCGTAAACGTATTTGCGGTCCTTGACCCACTTTTCCTGTGCTGCTTTTACATCGGCGAGCGTCATCGACTGAACCTTCTCGAAAATCTGCTTGTTACGGTCCTCCGTCAGGCCCATGTCGCGCTGGTCGATATAGCTCCACAGCACCTGGTCCTTTACCGTACGGTCGGTGCGCAGGCGTGAAATCAACCCGTCCTTGGCGATGTTGAACGCCGCTTCCGATTCGGGCATATTGTTGATGATTTCGTCGAAGGCTTCGATTGCCGTCTGCATCTTGTCGTTCTGCGTGGCGATGAAAGCCATGTAACCGTAATTCCTGTCGGCATAGCCCGGCTGCATGATGCGTGCCGCTGCGGAGTAGGCCAGGCCGCGGGCTTCGCGCATCTCCTGGAACACGATGGAGTTCATGCCGCCGCCGAAATACTCGTTGTAAAGCGTGATTTCGGGGTCGGCTGTAACGTCGAACTGCTTGCCGAGGTTCGAGAACTGCATGTAGTAGAGTTGCTTGGCGTCGTACTGGGCCATCAGCACCCGGCTTTCGTTCGTTGGGAGCAACTGCACGTGTTTCTTTTCGAGAGGCTGGAGTTCCGCCGGTGTTTTGTGGTGTGCGGCCAAAGCCTCGGTCACCTCCTTTTCCGATTGCGGACCGTAGTACAACACTTCGTGCTGTTTGCCCAGCAGGTCCTGGATCTTGGCCAGCAGTGCCTCCGAAGTCGTCGTTTCGAGTGCCGGATTCGTCAGCGTCGTACGGCGGATGAAATCGCCGCCGTAAAGCATATACTGTTGCAGGGCGCGGAAGCAGCGGCTTTGGTTGAGTTTGGCGTCGGCGCGGCTCTTCATCATATCGGTCTTGAGGTTCGCGAGGATCGCCTCGTCAGGCCTGGCTCCGGTCAGCAGTCCCCCGACGATTTCCATTGCTTCGTCCATGTTCTCGCTCAGACCCGTAATCGAGATCGAACATTGGTTGGCCCCTGCGCGCATCGAGAACGAGCAGGCGATGTCGTACATCTTCGATGCGATCTGCTTGGCCGTCAGCGAGTCGGTCCCCAGGTAGCCCAGGTAGTCGAAGGCCAGGTTGAGCGCCGGATCGTTCTCCGTGCCGGTGTCGAACACGTAGGTCAGCGTGAAGATGTCGTTGCTCTCGTTTTTCTTGTAGAGCACTTCGATGCCTTTGCGGGCTTCGAACTGCGCCATGTCCTTCTTGTAATCGACGAATACCGGTTCGATAGGCTTCACTTCCGAACCCTGTATCTCGGCCAGGAAAGCGCTCTGGGCGTCGCGGTTGGTGGCGATGGGCGTGATCTTCGGGGCTGCGATCTTCTGCTCGTTGGGATCTTTGCCTTCGCGCTTGTAGACGATGGCGTAGTTCTCGGGGCCGAGGAATTTGTTGGCCCAGTCCACGACATCCTGTTTGGTGATCTTCTCCATGCGGTCCAACTGTTTGATGTCGTCCGCCCACTCCTTGCCGTAGATGAACGAGTAGACGTAGAACATGGCGCGCTGGTCGTATTTGTCGAATTCGTTCATCAACTGCATCTTGTAGTTGTTGATCGAGGCTTTGATCAGCCCTTCGTCGAACTCTCCGGCACGAACCTTTGCCACTTCGGCGAGCAGCAGGTCGCGCACCTCGTCCAGCGACTGTCCGGTTTTCGGACTGCCCGCCATGATGAACGTTCCGTAGTCGGGTTGCGACGAGGCATAGGCGTAGGCCGAGAGGACCTTCTGCTGCTGGTTCAGGGCGAGGTCGACGAGACCCGCCTGCCCGTTGTAGAGTATCGAGCCTACGATGTCAGCCACGTCGTTCGACTGGTCCACTGCGGCGGGCAGGCGCCAGCCCATCATGACCCGTGCGGCTTCGAGGCCGAATACCTCCTTGACCACGGGCGTGGTGATCGGCTTCTCGGGCTCGAACTCCAGTTTCGGCAGTTCGGGGTTGGGCTGCATGCCGCCGAAATACTTGTCGATCGTCGCGATCATCTCGTCGGGATTGAAATCCCCCGAGACGCAGACCGCCATGTTGTTGGGCACGTAGTAGGTCTTGTGGTAGTTCTTGACGTTGGTGATCGAGGGGTTTTTCAGGCTCTCCTGTGTTCCCAGCACGGTCTGCGTTCCGTAGGGGTGGTTGGGGAACAGGGCGGCGTCCATCGTCTCCCACAACTTGCGGCTGTCCTGCGTCAGCGACATGTTCTTCTCCTCATAAATGGTTTCCAACTCGGTGTGGAACCCGCGGATCACCGGGTTGAGGAACCGGTCGGCCTGGATTTTCGCCCAGTTGTCGATCTGGTTCGAGGGGATGTCCTCGACGTATACGGTCATGTCCTGCGACGTGAAGGCGTTGGTCCCGTTGGCGCCGATGGCAGCCATCAGTTTGTCGTATTCGTTCGGAATGGCAATTTTCGAAGCCTCGTAGCTGATCGAGTCGATGCGGTGGTAGATCGCCGCGCGTTCGGCTTCGTCCGAGATTTTGCGGTAGACTTCGAACAGCGATTCGATCTGGTCGAGCATCGGTTTCTCCGCGGCGTAGTCGGCGGTTCCGAATTGCTGGGTTCCCTTGAACATCAGGTGTTCGAAGTAGTGGGCGAGGCCCGTCGTCTCGGCCGGGTCGTTCTTGCCGCCGACCTTTACGGCGATGGCCGTCTGGATGCGGGGCTGCTCCTTCATGACGCTCATGTAGACCTTCAGGCCGTTGGGGAGCGTGTAAATCCGGGTCTTCAGCGGATCTCCCGCAACCGTTTCGTACTTGTATTTGCTGCAAGACGAGGCGAGCATTGCGAGGACGACCGCCGTTAGTAGTAGAAACCTTTTCATACGCATATGTTTTAGAAAGTTGTTACAAACCACTCCCGGAGTGCGGGGTAGGTGTCGGTAGCGACGTGAATGAGCATGCCCACCGAAGCGGCCAGCTTGATTCCCGTGCCGACGATAAAGGCGAGGAACGACCCGAATCCCACCAGGAAAGCTTTCGGAACGTCACCGCGGTCGTTCAAGAGTTCGCCCAGCACGGCGCCCAGAAAGGGCCCGACGATGATGCCGATGGGCGGGAAGAGGAAAAATCCGGCGAAGACGCCCACCGTGGCGCCGATGGCTCCCGAGCGCGATCCCCCGAAGCGGCGCGTCATCCAGGCGGGCAGGAAATAATCGGCGACGCTTACGGCGACCGTCACTGCAAGCCATATCCAGAGCGCCCCGGTCGTCATGTGGGAGTAGGAGGTGAACCAGGCGCAGAGAAGGCCCGCGTAGCTCAGCACCACGCCCGGCAGGGCGGGTACGATACAGCCGATGATGCCCAGTATCGAGAGCAGGAACGCGGCTATGGAAAGGGTTATATCCATCGGAGAGTGCTTGACCCTGCAAAGAAAACGCAGGACGTAAACCGGGGGAAATACACCGGGCCGCCTGTCTTTGCAGTAGTTATCTCTTGCAAAGATAACGGTTTATACGAAAAAATCTCCCTTTTCGGGGAGATTTTGTGTCTGTTCGGCCTGCGGCCGTGCCGGCGTTCGGTTATTTCACGAGCCGGTTGGTCGCCGTGTCGGGGAAAACGATCCACGGGCGGAACTGCTTGGCGTCCTCGAAATCCATCAGCGCATACGATGCGATGATGATCACGTCGCCCACCTGCACCTTGCGTGCGGCGGCTCCGTTGAGGCAGATACAGCCGCTTCCGCGTTCGCCCTTGATGATGTAGGTCTCGAAACGCTCTCCGTTGTCGATGTCCATGATCTGGACCTTCTCGCCTTCGATCATGTTGGCCGCCTCCATGAGCGCCTCGTCGATGGTGATGCTCCCCACGTAGTTCAGGTCAGCCTGCGTGACCGTTACGCGGTGAATCTTCGATTTGATGACTTCAATCTGGAATTTCATTATCGGATTCGGATGTTGTCGATTAAACGAATGTTGCCGGCCTGGACGGCGATGCAGCCCTGAATGCGGGGCGAATCGCTCCATGCGGCGACTTCCTGCATCGTCAGCGCGTCGACCGACTGGTAATAGATGACCTTGAGCAGCGGGTTGCGCTCCACTTCGGCCGTGACCCATGCCTTGAGTTCGGCGGGCGTCAGCTCCTGCGATTTGGCGACGGCGGCTTTCAGCGTGGCATAAATGTGCGGTGCGGCAGCGCGGTGTTCGGTGTCGAGCAGCGTGTTGCGCGACGAGAGCGCCAGCCCGTCCTCTCCGCGGACGATCTTGCATTCGACGATCTGTACGGGCAGTTGCAACTGGGCCACCATCGCCCGGATGACGGCGATCTGCTGGAAATCCTTCTCCCCGAAGTAGGCCCGCGCCGGACGCACGATGTCGAACAGGCGGCTGACGACCTGCGCCACGCCGTTGAAGTGCCCGGGACGCGTTGCGCCCTCCATCACTTTGTCGATCTGCCCGAAATCGAAAATCCGGGTGTCCTGCTCGGGATATATCTCCTCGACCGCGGGCATCAGCACAAAGTCCGCACCGGCCTCTTCGAGCAGGCGCGCATCTGCCTCCGGGGTGCGGGGGTAGTGCTTCAGGTCGTTCTTGTCGTTGAATTGCGTCGGGTTCACGAAGATGCTCACGACGACCGTGGCATTCTCCCTGCGGGCACGCTCCACAAGCGAACGGTGTCCTGCATGCAGGGCGCCCATCGTGGGTACGAAGCCGATTTCCGACTGGTCCGCCCGGTCCAGTTCGGCGCGAAGTTCCTTGACGCTTGTAAATACTTTCATCTCTTTGCTTGAAACGAGTTGCGGGGCAAAGGTAGGAAAGATAATTAAGAATGGAAAATGAAAAATGAAAAATTATAAAAGGACCGGAAGCTATTCCGGAAGGTTTATGTTATCTTTGTATGCGATATAAATCCTTGAACCGACTAAAATTCTGATTATGAACAGGTGTCTCTCCCTGAAAACCGCCGTGCTCCTCTGGGCCAGTGCGGCTTGTGCCGGCGCAACGGCGCAGAATCAATACCCCGAACCGGAGCCCATGCGTCCCGGCATGTCCGAATACTGGACGCCGCAGCCCAAGGTGGTTACCCCGGGCGATATCCGGACGAACAGCGCTCCTTCCGACGCCATCGTCCTGTTCGATGGCCGCGACCTTTCGGCCTGGAAAAGCGCAAAGACGGACGGCCCTGCCGAGTGGACCGTCCATGACGGCGTTTTTACGGTCGATAAGAAAAAGGGCGACATCGTGACCCGGCAGGAGTTCGGAAATTTCCAGTTGCACCTGGAGTGGTGCGTGCCGGAAGGTATAACCGGAACGAGCCAGGCCCGCGGAAACAGCGGTGTTTTCTTACAGAATATGTACGAGATCCAGATTTTGGACAACTACGGGAACGAGACCTACGTGAACGGACAGGCGGGCAGTGTTTACAAACAGACGCCCCCGCTGGCGAACGCCATGCGCAAGCCGGGCGAGTGGAACGTGTACGACATCATCTATTCCGCCCCGGTTTTCAAGGAGGACGGAACCTACCGCGTGCCGCCGCGCGTAACGGTCATCCAGAACGGCGTGGTGCTCCAGGACAACACGACGATCCTCGGAACTACGGAATATATCGGTTTCCCGAAAGTCATCCCCCACGGCGCAGGTCCGATCCGACTCCAGTCGCACGGCGACAAGAGCGCCCCGATCAGTTTCCGCAATATCTGGATCCGGGAGATGTAAAACCGCGCTCCGCAATCCCCATAACCCGATTTGCACTGTTTTTGACGAACCCCAATGCTGTAATTACATTATGAAAAAGTTTTTTGCTATTGCATCCATGACATTTATTATTCCCGCTTTGACCTCGTGCGGCGGCTCCAAGGGCGAAGCGCCGTGGATCGTCGACCGTTTCGACGATATCAAGGTCATCCGTTACGAAGTTCCCGGCTTCGAGCAGCTTCCGCTCGAAGAGAAAGAGCTGATCTATTACCTCTCCGAAGCCGCCAAGTGCGGCCGCGACATTCTTTTCGACCAGAACTGCCCGGTGAACCTTCCCGTGCGCCGCACGCTTGAGGTCGTTTACGAAAACTACCAGGGCGACCGTACTTCGGCCGAATGGCTGGCGTTGGAGAAGTACCTCAAAAAGGTCTGGTTCGCCAACGGCATCCACCACCACTATTCGAACGACAAGTTCGTACCCGAATTTACCGAAGGCTACCTGCTCGACGTGATCGAGACCATCCCCGAAGAGAAATTCGGCTCCCTGAATCCCCTGCGCGGCGACGTTTGCCGGGCGATCTTCGATCCTGCGCTCTACAAGACACGTCTCAACCAGAAGGCGGGCGACGACCTGCTGCTTACCTCGTCGAGCAACTACTACCACAACGTCAGCCAGGCCGAGGCCGAAGCGTTCTATGCCGGCGTTGCCGCTGCCGATGCGGGCAATCCCGAGCCGGTTTCCTACGGGCTGAACTCGCAGTTGGTGAAGGACGACACGGGACGCATCTACGAGCGTGTCTGGAAGTTGGGCGGCATGTACTCGCCGGCCATCGAGAAGATCGTCTACTGGCTCGAAAAAGCGCAGGCTGTCGCTGCCGAACCCCAGAAAACCAACATCGAAGCGCTTATTAGCTATTATAAGACGGGCGACCTGAAGGAGTTCGACCGCTACAACATCGGCTGGGTGAAGGATACGGTTTCGAACGTCGATTTCGTCAACGGCTTCATCGAGGACTACGGCGATCCGCTGGGCCGCAAGGCTTCGTGGGAGGCCAACGTCAACTTTATGGATACCGAAGCCTGCCACCGTACGGAGATTATCTCCGACAATGCCCAGTGGTTCGAGGACCACTCGCCCGTGGCCGAGGCTTACCGCAAGCCGGTGGTGAAAGGCGTTTCGGCCAAGGTCATCACCGTGGCGATGCTGGGCGGTGACTGCTATCCCGCAACGCCTATCGGCATCAACCTGCCCAACGCCGACTGGATTCGCAAGGAATACGGCTCGAAGTCGGTCACGATCGATAACATCACCTATGCTTATGATATGGCCGCCCACGGCAACGGCTTCAACGAGGAGTTCGTGCTCCGCGCCGAGGACCGCGAGCGGATGGACAAATACGGCAAACTGGCCGACGACCTGCATACCGACCTTCACGAGTGCCTGGGTCACGGCTCGGGGCAGTTGGCTCCGGGCGTCAAGGGCGGCGAGTTGAAGAGTTACGGCTCGACGCTCGAAGAGGCCCGCGCCGACCTGTTCGGACTCTACTACCTGGGCGATCCCAAGCTGGTCGAACTGGGACTGATTCCTTCGCTCGACGTTGCCAAGGCGGGCTATGCCAAGTATATCCTGAACGGCATGATGACCCAGTTGGCGCGCATCGAGCCGGGCAAGAACGTCGAGGAGTCGCACATGCGCAACCGCAAACTGATCTGCGAGTGGTGTTACGAGCGCGGCAAAGCCGACAACGTGATCGAGATGGTGAAGGAAAACGGCAAGACCTACGCTGTGGTCAACGATTTCGACAAACTCCGCGAACTTTTCGGCGAGATGCTCCGCGAGGTGCAGCGCATCAAGTCCGAGGGCGACTACGAGGCCGGCCATAAACTGGTCGAGCAGTATGCCGTGACGGTCGATCCCCAACTGCACAAGGAGGTTCGCGACCGTTACTATGCGCTCAATATCGAGCCTTACGGCGGTTTCGTCAATCCCGAATACGAATTGGTGGAGAAGGACGGCAAGATCGTCGACGTGAAGATTTCTTACCCCGCCAACTACGTGGAGCAGATGCTCGGCTATGCGAAGGATTACTCCTTCCTGCCCAACATCAATTAGATTTTCGATTTTGCAGGGCCTTTTGCCCTGCCTCCGGACGGCACGGATGGGATGTATTCAATACTCCCCATCCGTGCCGTTTTTCGTTTAACCACAATCTGATTCCGATCCGCCTGCCGCACATAGCCCGAATTTCCGCACGGGGAAATTTCAGCTGCGGTGTCTCCAAAAAAGATGCGCCCCGGTCTGGGACGCATCTGCTGTTCTTCCGAAAGCGGGTCTTACTCTTCGACCTCTTCGAAATTGCTCTTGTCGACTCCGCAAACCGGGCAAGCCCAGTCGTCGGGAATCTCTTCGAACGGCGTTCCGGGGGCGATGCCTCCGTCGGGATCGCCGACTGCGGGGTCGTAAATCCACTCGCAGACTACACAACGATACTTTTTCATCTCTTGCTGTTTTTTATAAGGTGAATAAATGCTATGCAAATTCATTGCCGCCTTTTCAGGCATCCTCTTCTTCGTCGGGGCGGTTGCCGCCCGGCGGAGTAAGTTCGGCCACCAGGCGGTCGGCGTCCGAACACGAGACATAGAGACGGTCTTCGTAGATATCTGTGATCTCGACGAAATTCCGCCATTCCGAAGCGTAGAGCCGCACACGGTCGAGCCTGCGGAGGTCGATGAAGTGGCCGTAATAGCCGAAGAATCCGCATCCGCCGAAGATCGGCAGGAACCATTTCATGTGCTGCGGGTCCACGCGGCGTACCGAGGCGATTTCGTCGCGGCGTATCTCGGTGATGTCCAGCAGGCAGCGCACTTCTACCGTCTCGTCCGTCACCACGATCTTGCGGGGAATCGACAGCGACATCAGGGCCACCAGCGCCACGATGAACGAGGTGAACCATGCCGAGAGGTAGCCACCTTCGTAAAGATGGTACAGCAACCCGCCCAACAGGACGAAGACGATGATGTAAACCAACGTCCAGTAGATCGTGTTGTGATCGAAACGGTATTTATACGTGCTCGGCATCGTTTGTCTCTTCTTCGGTTTCGGCCTCTTCGCGTGCGGCAATCAGAGCTTCGGCGACGGTGAAATCCTCGGGAGTCGTGAGTTTGAGGTTTTCGCGCTCGCCCTCTGCCAGGCAGATTTCGTGCCCGGCGGCCTCGACCACCGACGCGTCGTCGGTAAATTCCACACGGTATCCGGCGTTATAGGCCCGGCGCAGGATGTCGGCGCGGAAGACCTGCGGGGTCTGTACGATGCGCAGGCAGCGGCGATCGACAATGTGCGACGGGATATTGCCCGCGGCGTCGGGCTCCCCGTCCGTTTCGCGGAACGAGTCGACGGGCTCTACGACCGGAATCGCCGCCCCGTGCTTTGCGGCGGCTTCGGCCACACGGCGGATCATCGCGGTGGTTCCCAATGGACGTACGCCGTCCTGCACGGCAATCAGACAGGGATCGGAGGCGAGTGCCGCCAGCCCGTTCTTCACCGAGTCGAACCGCTCGGGGCCTCCTGCGGCGACTTCGTGTTTCGCCACGTCGAAACGGGCTGCGAGGTTCTTCCAGAAGTCGATATGCTGCTCGGGGAGCACCACCACGATCTCAGCCCCGGGCAGTGCCGCGGCGAAATTGTTGATCGTGCGCGCCAGTACGGGCATGCCGCCCAGAAACTGGAATTGCTTGGGCCGTGCGCCGCCTGCGCGGTGTCCGCTGCCTCCTGCTACGATGATGACTCCCGTGCGTTCCATTGGCTTATTGTTTTGCGGGTGTTTGTGCGACTGCTGCGGGCAGTACGAGCGAATCGAGCTGCGTAATCTGTTCCTCGGGTTTTATTTCGCCGTTGAGTTCGGCCGAGATGCGGTCGCGGACAAATTCGAACAGTGCGCGGTTCTCCTTCGAGATCGGTTCCGCCGGTTCCGACGGAATCTTCAGCGGATCGATCGGCGTTCCGTTTTTCCAGACGCGGTAATCGAGGTGCGGGCCGGTCGAGGCTCCCGTCGAACCGACATAACCGATCAACTGCCCCTGCGACACGCGCGAACCCTTCGAAATGCCCTTGGCATAGCCGCTCAGGTGCATGTAACCTGTTTGCAGACTGCCCGGATGCTTGATCTTAAGCGTGTTGCCTCCGCCTCCGGCCCAACCCTTGAAGATCACCGTGCCGTCGGCTACGGCGTGTACGGGCGTGCCTTTCGGCGCGGCGTAGTCGACTCCCGTGTGCGGGCGGTAAACCTTGTAAATCGGATGTTTGCGGGCGTAGGTGAATTTCGAACTGATGCGCGAGTATTTCAGCGGAGCCTTGAGCATCTGCTTCCTGAGGCTTGCGCCATCCGATTCCCAGTACTGGATTTTGCCGCCCTGGCGGAACGGAATGGCGTAATACTCCTTGCCGCCCTGCGAGAATTTCGCGCCCCAGACGCGTCCGATGCCCACTGACACCGAGTCGTCGATGAACCGCTCGTCGTAGATCACCGTGAAGCTGTCGCCCTTCTGGATGCCGAAAAAGTCGACCGTCCATTGGTAAATGTCCTCCAATTCGGCGGCCAGCGCGTAGGGGAGGTCCTGTTCCATGATCGCACCCCAGAGCGAGGAGTTGATCACGGCGCTCTTTTTCGTGCGGCGCAGGGTGTAGGATTTGGCATCCTTGCGCACGGATACCGAGTCGCCGTGGAATCCGAAGACTACGTAATCGGTGACCGATATTTCGTAGGCGAGGTAGTCGAGATGCGGTGCGTAGAGCGAATCTTCGTGAATGAAAGCCGTATACTTATGCCCGGCGCGGATGTTGCGCAGCGGGAAAATCTCTTTCGAGGCCTTGTCCAGCCGGTCGACCGTGAGGGCCGACACACCGAATCCGTTGAGGATTTTCCCCAGCGTTTCGCCGCTTCCGACTTCCCCGGCTTCGGTACGGTAATCGTCGGCATTGATGCCGTAAAGCATGTTGTGGGGCTCTTCTGCGCTCTCCACTTCCACCACCGGCCCCTGGGTCCGGTTGCAGGCGCCTGCCGCTGCGAGCAGCAGGGCGCATATCGATATTTTCAGATAATTCATAGATGAGAGCAAAGATAGTACAAGCCGGGCGCAATCCCAAATTTTTTTTGAGGATTGCCGGGACGCCATTTGTCTGACCCGTTTTGAAAAACGCACACTCTATTGTGTTTAGTATGCGATTTGCGCTGTTGCAGCCAGATTTGCGGTTTTAGGTTTGGAGGTCCCGGGAAAAATTGCTACCTTTGAAAGTTATCCGTTCAAACCGGTAGAAAGATGCTCAAATTCCTGCTCGCGCCTGCGGCCTTCCTCTATAAAGCGGGGGTGACGTTTCGTCACCGCCTCTTCGACTGGGGCATTCTCAAGAGCGAGAAATTCGACATCCCGATCATCTGTATCGGTAACATCACCGTCGGCGGTACGGGTAAAACCCCGATGGCCGAAATGGTAATCTCCTACATGACCCAGATGCACAATGTAGCGCTGCTGTCGCGCGGCTACGGCCGCCGTACGAAAGGTTATCTGGAGGTCAAATGCGATTCGCATTACCGCGATTCGGGCGACGAGCCGCTGCAAATCAAACTCAAATTCCCCGATACGGTGGTCGCCGTGTGCGAAAAGCGCACCGAGGGGATTCGCCGCATCCGCGCCGAGCACCCCGAGGTCGACCTGATCATTATGGACGACGGTTTCCAGCACCGCTATGTGGAGCCGAAGATCAACATCGTGATGATCGACGCTACGCGTCCCGTCCAGCACGACAGGATGCTGCCCGTGGGGACGCTGCGCGACCTGCCCGAAGAGTTGCACCGTGCCCATTATTTCGTGGTTACGAAGTGCCCCGAACGGATGGCTCCGATCGACCGCCGCATCCTGCGCAAGGTGCTGATCCAGGTGGCCTACCAGCGGGTCTATTTCACCCGTTTCGAGAGTTTCATGCCCCAGCCGCTCTATGCCGAGGAAGCCTCGGACGCGCCGTTGGTGCAGGGACAGCGGGTAATCGCCCTCTCGGGTATCGGCAACCCGAAGCCTTTCCTGCAAACGCTTCGCGGACGCTACGAAGTCGCGGCCGAAATGACGCTCGACGACCATCACGTCTATAAGGTCCGCGACATGAACGCGCTGACGGCGTTGCTCGCGAAGCATCCGGGCGCGGTAATTGTTACCACGGAGAAGGATGCCGTCAAGATGACCAACCGGGCGAAAATCCCTGCGGAGATTCGCCGTAAGCTATACTATTTACCGATAAATATTTCATTCATAGAGGATTCGGCAACGGATTTTCTGCAAAAACTAGAAGAAGATGTTAGAGGAAATTAAGAAAACCGCCGCTTTTGTCAAAGCTGAGACCGGAGATTTCGCCCCCGAAGTGGGCATCATCCTCGGGACCGGTCTGGGCGATTTCGCCGATAAGATCGACGCTAAATTCGTCATCGAATATAAGGATGTCCCCGGATTCCCCGTTTCGACCGTCGAGGGGCACAAAGGCCGCATGATTTTCGGCCTGATCGAGGGACGCAAAGTCGTCGCCATGCAGGGACGCTTCCACTTCTACGAGGGTTACACGATGCAGCAGGTGACCTTCCCCGTGCGCGTGATGCAGCAGATCGGCATCAAATACCTTTTCGTGTCGAACGCTTCGGGCGGCATCAACACCTCGTTCCGCGTGGGCGACCTGATGGTCATCACCGACCACATCAACCTGATGCCCAACCCGCTGATCGGCCCCAACATGGCAGAACTCGGCCCCCGGTTCCCGGATATGCACAACTGTTACGACAAATCCCTGATCGCTGCGGCCACGAAGATCGCCGAGGAGGAGAACATCAAACTCCAGTACGGCGTCTATGTCGGCGGCACGGGTCCCACGTTCGAGACGCAGGCCGAATACCGCTATTTCAAAGCCATCGGCGGCGATGCCGCGGGCATGTCGACCGTTCCCGAGGTAATCGTGGCGCGCCATATGTCGATCCCTGTTTTCGGCGTCTCGGTCATCACCAACTGCGGCCTGTCCGACGAGGTGGGCGACCACGAGGACGTGCAGCGCCAGGGCAAGAAAGCCGGTGTACGCATGGAGGTCGTTTTTCGTAAAATGATTAAAAACCTGTAAGCAAATGGTAAATAAGGTTATCTTGATTGGCAATGTGGGCATCGATCCCGAAGTGCGTACTACCGAGAGCGGCGTGAAGGTCGCCCGTGTCCGCCTGGCTACGACCGAGCGCCTGTTCGACCGTGCCGCGAACGAAACGAAGGAGCATACCGAATGGCATACGATCACGCTCTGGCGCGGTCTGGCCGACGTGGTGGACCGCTACGTGAAGAAGGGTTCCCAAATCTATGTCGAGGGGCGCCTGCGCACCCGCGAATGGATGGACAAGGACAATAACAAACGCTATACGACCGAAATCCTGGCCGATACGATGAACCTGCTGGGCCGCCGCTCGGACAATCCCGCTTCGGAAGGCGCTCCCGCTCCGGCCTACGGCGCACCGCAGCAGGGCGGCTACCAACAGCCGGCTCCCCGTCCGGCCGCAGCCCCGCAGCCGCAGCCCGCGGCTCCTTCGGTTCCGGCGGACGATCCCGACGATTTGCCTTTTTAATTTTCGATTTGTAAGCGGCTATTTCCGCACATCCCTCGAACGGGGCGAATGGAATGTACCTCAAGTACTATCCATCCGCCCCGTTCTTCACGATGCGCGAAACTCACTCGCTTAAAATCAAAAATTGCAGGGATAATCCGAAAAATCCGTTCTCGGACGGCCTATGATCGTATGGTCCGGAGCGTTACCGGTTGAGCCATTGCCGGAAATCCTGTGCCCGGTCGGTGCTGACGAACGCCTCCTCTCCTTCGGCGAGGGGTGGATTGAGCACCACCTTGATCCGGCTGCCCGAGTAGCGGATCATCTCCCGGATCGAGTCGAATGCGATGATAAAGCGGCGGTTGATGCGGAAAAAGAGGTTCGGCGGCAGTTTTTCACCCACCTCGGTCAGCGTGCGGTCGACGATGTAGTCCTTTCCGTCGTGCGTCACGAGGTGAAGGTATTTGCCGTCGGCCATGAAGTAGGCGATCTCGGCCGTGGTGACCGATTTCATCCGGGCGCCCATGTGTACCAGGAAGCGTTCCTGATAAACCGGAGATGCCTGTGCCGGGCCGTCAGGCTCCGCAGACGGGCTTCCCCCCCCCGATAGTAGTCCCAGCTTATCGATCGCGCGTTGCAAATCGTCGCGTCCGAAGGGTTTCAGCAGGTAGTCGATGCCCTTGTTCTCGAAGGCTTTCAGGGCGTAGGAGTCGTAGGCCGTGATGAAAATGACGGGTACGGTGATGTCCGTGCGTTCGAAGATGTCGAATCCGCTGCCGTCTTCGAGATGTATGTCCATGAAAATCAAGTCGTGACTGACGCCGGCGATGACTTTGGCAGCTTCCGCCACCGATGCGGCCGTAGCGACGATCTCGATTTGCGGCGCAACTTCCGCGAGCGTCGTGCGCAATTCGGCGACCGACAGCGGCTCGTCCTCTATGATAATGGCTTTCATGACGCGTAAAATTACAAAAAAAACAGTCCGGTGCAAAAACCGGACTGTTTTTTCATCGCGCCCCCGCAGGGCCGCCCGATTCACCGTTGCTAATTGTTCAGCTCGGGATTGCTGTCGATGGCCGACTGCGGGAAGGGCAGCGTATAGCGCGAGTCGTTCTCGACCAGCGATACGGTCTGGTCTCCGTACTTGTGGACGATGGCCGGCCGGGTCGTGCGGCGCAGGTCCATCCAGCGGTGTCCCTCTCCGACCAGTTCGCGGGCACGCTCGTCGGCGATTTCCGCACGTAACTGCTCGGCGTTCATCGCTTCGACCTTCGTGCGCTCGGCGTCCATCGCTTCGGGCTTCAGCCGGTTGGCTTTCAGGGTGAGCAGGTACGTCTTGGCGTTCTCCAGTTCCGCCGGGAGATACGAACCCGCTTCGGCGGCGATCAGGTACATCTCGGCAATGCGGATCGACACGCGGTCCGACGACGAACGGTCGGGAACGTAGCCGACGGTGGAGGTGTTGTAATCGGTCACTTTTTTGAGGTACGCACGGCGATTGTCGTTCGCCTCGTCGAACAGTGCGAGCAGGTGTTCCGAGAGGAACCCGGCATTGCGCAGGTCGCCGGCTGCTCCGCTGAAAGGCCGTTCCCAGGCCATGATCATCTCTTTCGACGGGGCTTTCCACGGCAGGCTGTCGGCCTTCGGCGGATTGTTCAGGTCCACGAGTTCGTATTCGGGCAGCAGCGACGCCGACAGGTCGTATGCCTCCTGCCAGTCGCGCATGTAGAGCTTTACGCGCGCCTTGAAAGCCGTGAGTGCATGCTTCGAGAACCGGTAGTTGTAGTTCGTTTCCTGTTTTTCGACCTCCATCAGCCGTTCGGAAGCGGTGATGTCGTCGAGTATCTGCCCGTAGACGGCGGCGACGTTCGAAGGACGGTATTTCTGTTCGATGTCGATCTCCGGGGCCAGCGGCACGGTGCGGTCCGTGGCAGCCGTTTCCGGGTTGTAGGGCGCACCGTAGAGGTTCACCAGGTCGAAATACGAATAGGCACGCAGTGCGTAGGCTTCAGCCATGATCTGTTCGTTCGATTCCTCGGAATCCTTGTCGGCGTCCAGTATATCGTCGATCACGGCCTGGGCCTGGAAAATGGCCCGGTAGTAGTCCCTGTAAGGATACTCTTTCATCTGGCGGCCGTAGTCCCAGCGGTAGTTGTAGGAGAGTGCCATGCCTACGTTGGCCTCCCAGATGGTTCCTTCGTAAAAATATCCGGCCTCGTCGGAGAGCAGTCCCGTGTAAGTTTTCGAGTCGAAATAGGGAAAGCGGAAATAGCCCTCAGTGAGCAGGGCCCGGAATTCGGATGTCTTGTGGGGTATGACTTTGCCCACAGGCTCTATTTCGAGGTAATTGCAGGAGGCAAGACCCAGTGCGAGGAGTAGGATATATGCTGTTTTTTTCATAATTGCCAAGTGTTAGAAAGTGATGTTGAGGCCTACCGAGTAGGTGCGTGCTATCGGCTGTGCGTAGATGTTGCCATAGGTCTCGGGGTCGAAATAGCCGTCGTAATTGGTCGCGATTACAAACGGGTTGCGGGCCTCGAAATGAATGCGCAGCCCCGACATGTGGAGTTTGCGGGTGATTTTTTCCGGGAAGGCGTAGCCCAGGCGGATGCTGTTCACACGGAAGTAGTTCATCTTTTTCTGCCAGATGTCGAGGTGGTTGAAGAACGACGTCTCGCTGGGAGGATAGTTCGCCATGATCCACCTCATGACACGGTAGGGATCGGGATTCTCGGCCCATTCGCTCCATTCCGAACCGTCGGCCTGCATGTTGCCGACAATGGCGGGATACCGGCCCGAAGGGTTCGAGGGCGACCACACCTGCAGCATGTCGGTCGTGTAGTTCTGCCCCGGGTTGACTGCCGTGGGATTGTAGAAGGGCGAACGCATGACGTTCTGTCCGAAGACGAAATTACACGAAATCGCCAGGTCGAAGTTGTGGAAATAGAACCGGTTGTTAAAGCCTCCCGTTACCGACGGGTTCATCGAACCCGAGTAGGTCAGCCGCGAGCGGACATCCTTCTGCGATATGTCCATTGCGGGCGAATACCAGGCGATGCCATAGGGGTCTTCGAGGCGGAAGTTCACGAACTCCTGGAGCGAGACCTTCTCTCCGTCCTTCCAGAACATCGGGATGCCGTACTCGTCGAGTCCGGCGGTTTTGATCGTGAACAGCGCACTCGACGAATATCCCTGCACCGAGGGGGTCCAACTGTCGTCGTCGATGCGGATTTTCTCCACCTTGTCGGTGTTGTGGGCGAGGTTGATCTGGGTCTCCCACCGGAAATTCTGCGTGCGGATATTCACGGTATTGAGGGTGAATTCGACGCCGCGGCTCGATATTTCGCCGTAGTTGCTCGACGTGGATGTGAACCCCGTTTCCGAGGGAATCGTGCGCGTGGTGATCAGGTTCTCGCTGCTCCGGCCGTAGAGTTCGAACGTGAAGCCGAGGCGATTTTCGAAAGCCGAGAAGTCGAGCGCCGTGTTCCACGAATAGGTCGTCTCCCAGCGCAGGTTCTGGTTGGGCGGCGAGGTTACGTCGATGCGGTCCTCGTTCACGTTGCCGATGGTCGTATTGGCCCACGTGCCGAGGATGTAAGGCGATGTCGTACGGTCGATATTGCCCTGAACGCCGTAAGAGGCCCTCAGGCGCAGGTTGTCGAGCCACCGGGCGTCGCGCAGGAACTTCTCGCGGTTGATGCTCCAGGCTCCCGAAACGGACCACATGGGGTTGAACTTGTACTTGGGGTCCACGCCGAAGAGGTTCGTACCGTCGTAACGCATCGAGCCGAAGAAGGTGTATCGGCTGTCGTAGGTGTACGATCCGGTGAAGAAGTAGGACAGGTAGCGGTTTTCGTAGAACGATTTGAGGTATTGCTGGTAGTTTTTGTCGTCGACGTATTTGCTCCCGTCGGGGAAATTCACCGGCTTGGAGGTCATGGTTTTATGGTCGTAACCGAAGCCTTTGGTGTGTATGGTCGTACTCGTTACGCCGCGCATCTCCAGACCGGCCATCAGGTCCAGCTCGTGCTTTCCGCCGTACGTGCCCGAATACTCGGCCTGTGCCTTCCAGTTGTACTGCGACAGGTCGCCGTTCCAATTCTGGATGATGCCGCCCTGGGGCAGGAACGACTCCCCGTCGTAACGCGATTTGTGGTTGTATTTGCGTGTGAAATAGGTGTTCTCCTGCGCCATCTTCTCGGTCATCGAATTGTCGACCTGCAAACCGAACTGCGTGTAGAGTTTAAGTCCTTTTACCGGCGTGTAATCGAGGTCGAAAATCGTTTTGATCGACCGGGTTTTGAGCGTGTACTCCGTGCGGGCGCGCTCTTCGAGGTAGTTGAAGTCCAGAATGGTCTCCTCGTTGCCGAGGTTGTAGGTCATGTCCGGGTCGTAGATGTAACTGCCGTCGGCGTTGTAGGCATTCAGGTAGGGGTTTACCGAACGCGTGTAACGCGAAGGGTTGGTGAATACGTCCGTATCGGAGAGGTACGAATCGTTCTTGTTCTGTCCCACGAACACCGAAGCGCCGAAACGCAGGTTCTTCAGCAGGTCGTAGTCGGTCTTCAGCGTGAGGTTCAGACGCTCGAAGCCCGTCCCGACGGTCGTTCCCTGCTCGTTGTAGTAACCGCCCGAGAAGTAGTAGCTGGCCTTGTTGCCGCCGCCCGAGAGGCTGATGCTGTACTGTTGGTTGAGGGCCACGCGGTAAATCTCCTTACCCCAGTCGGTTCCGTTCTTGCGCAGGGCGTTGATCTGCGCTTGTGTCTCGGGCGAGAGCGAAGAGAACGATCCGCCGTTGATGAGCAGGCCTCTTTCGCCCGCCTTGTCCAGGATGCGGGCCACGCCGCCCATGTTTTTCATGTAGTCCAGCGTGCCGTTCGCCGCCAGCCCCAGTTCCAGGTCTACCTTCTGCGAAGCGTTCATCAGGTTGAGTTTCTCCAGGTTGGGACGGTCCGTTACAAACAGCGATGCCGAAACGTTGACGCGCGTCGCCTGGTTGCGGGCTCCTTTCTTGGTGGTGATGATGATGACGCCGTTGGCCGCGCGCGCTCCGTAAATGGCCGTTGCCGCGGCGTCTTTCAGGATGGTGATGTCTTCGATGTCCGACGGGTTGAGGCCCGCGATCGACATGTTGTAGAGGTTGTCGATGTTCTCCTTCGACGACCAGTCCGACGGGATGTCGTTGCCTTCGAGGGGCATGCCGTCCAATACCCACAACGGGTCGGTGTTGCCGTTCAGCGTTACGGTGCTTCGGATTTTGATTTTGCTGGCCGCACCGGGACCGCCCGTGGTGGGGGTCGATACGAGACCGGCGATCGAACCCGAGAGCATCTCGTCGACGCTCGCCACGCCGTCGCGCGAGATGTCCGACATCTTGACGTTCGAGATCGACGAGGTCAGCTTGCGCTTTTCGATGCGCTGGTATCCGGTCACCACTACGGCATCCACCTTGTTTTCCGATGCCGAGAGATAGATCGTAAAGTTGTTCTTACCCGAAATATCGAGTGTCTGTGCCTCGTATCCGAGGTAGCTGACTACGACTTTCTTGACGCTCACGGGCAGTTTGAAGGCGAAACGCCCCTGCTCGTACGCGATGGTTCCCTGCGGGTTGTAGTCTTTGGCCTGGGTCTCCTCGGGCGCGATGAAGACAGTAGCGCCCACGAGCGGCGCTCCGTCGGCGCGGTCGAGCACCTGGCCCGAAATCTGCCGGGTTTGCTGTGCGAGAGCGAACAGCGGACAGACCAGAACGAATAGCGTAAGGAATTTTTTCATATTACAAATATAGATGTGTTTGAGTTGTTTATCTATTAAATCGAAGTTGTTTTCTGTGTATTTGTTTGGAATTGTAACCTGCTTAAGTCTCCCCTTAGTTGCTTCAAAGCCGTCTTTCCGGATGGAAGACGGCTTTGAAGCTCTGAGGTTTATAACATTCGCAAGGCTTCTTTCAGCCTTAATTCCAAATCCCGGTAATGGTTGCGGGTCGCCTGGTCGCCGCTTTCGAAGCGGCCCCGGACAATTGTCAGCAACCTCCGCATTTCAGCCCGCTTGGCCGATGTCGTCTCGCTCACACGCTGCATCATGTCGTAGTTGCGCGCCGTCCGCAATTCCAGTTCCTCGGGTCTCGGCAGCGGTTCGAGGGCCAGTTCGGGAGCGTCCTGCATCAGCGAGCATGTGCATCCGCGCCCGTCGTGTGCGTGGTCGTGGAGCGTCGATCCCAATTTGGTGGTCTTCACCATCGTCAGGTTCGACGAGACGATCAGTGCGTCGACGTAGTTCTTCTGGCTCATCCGCTCGTAGAGCGAGAGCGTACGGCCGCCGGGACGGATGAAGACGGCGCGTGTGATGTCGTCCAGCATCTGCTCGGGCGTGTAGGTCTTCGCCCCGCGTCCCTGCCGTGCCTCGACTTCGTACATGCGTACCAGCCGCTGGTCGGCCAGCAGTTCGTAATAGGTCTTATACTGGAGTTCGCGCGCAAAATTGTAGGGCGCGTATTCCATCTGTCCCACGGGCGACATACGCTGCGCATAGGCCTTATCCCACGCTTTGGCGTTGAACAGCCATTCGGGAGTGATGAACACCTCGTCGATCAGGTATTTGACGCTCTTGCGCTGGTAGTCGGCCGGAACCGGTACATAGCGGTCGATGTCGTGCCCCGCAACGACGTTGTTGAGGTAAAATCCGCCTACGTTGGTCTTCACGTGGTCGGCATAGGTCAGCCATTGGAAAACAATGGCCATCAGGAACCGGCCGCCTTCGTATTGCAGTTTGCCGTCCTCCGAGCTCCAGTCCGTCACATGGGGGATGATGCGCCGGAGGTTCTTTATACCGTATGTGCTGGCCTCGACGGCGTCGTTGCTCAGGTCTTCCGACTGCGAGCGGGGATCGATGCCCTCGCGCGACTGTTCGCCGTACCAGTATTCGGGATCGTTTTCGTGCTCGCGCAGCCAGGCGTTGAGCGTCGGCAGTTCCTCGTGCGGGTCCTTTACGTCGAGCCAGCGGTAACCCCAGTTGATGGCATGCTTGTCGTAGGTTCCGATCTTGGGCGTCAGTTGCGTGATTCCGTCCTCGGGCTGCGCCACGTAGTTGAAACGGGCGTAGTCCATGATCGAACTGGCCGTGCCGTTCGCTGCGGTGTAGGTCTTCGAGCGGAGCGAATCCACCGGCACGGCGTACGAAGCCCCGAAGTTGTGCTTCAGTCCGAGGCTGTGGCCCAGCTCGTGCGACGAGACGAAACGCACGGCGTTGCCCATCAGCTCCGTCGGCAGCGTGTTGCCGCGCGCCGCAGGGTCTACGGCGCCGGTCTGCAATCGGATCCAGGCCTGGAGGATGCTCATTACGTTGTGCCACCAGATAATGTCGGCTTCGATGATCTCGCCGCTGCGCGGGTCGATCACCGAGGGACCCATGGCGTTGGCCATCTCCGATGCGGCGTAAGTCACCACCGAGTAGCGCACGTCGTCGATGTCGAACTCCTTGTCATTGGGATCGACCTCTTTGGCTACGATGGCATTCTTGAAGCCTGCGGCCTCGAAGGCCTCCTGCCACTCGACGATACCTTTCTTGATGTAGGGAACCCATACGGGCGGGGTCGCCGGGTCGATCCAGAGCACGATCGGTTTTTTAGGTTCCACCAATTCTCCCTGCTTGTAGCGTGCTACGTCTTCGGGTTTCGGCTCCAGCCGCCAGCGGTTGATGAACGCCCGCTCTTCGGCCTTCTGCTGTTTGTCGTTGAAATAGAGGTGTCCGATTTCGAAATATCCTACCCGGTCGTCCGAGAAACGGGGGCGCATCGGCTCCTTGTCCAGCAGCACGAGGTTCGAGGTGATGTCCACGGTCAGTGGTATCGTGGTTCCCTCTTCGGTATGCGAGGTCGAGAGGAGCGACTTGACGATGATGTTTTCGGGAAAAGACTTGACGGATTCGATCTTCGAAAGCTCCTTCTTGGGCGAGCCGGGCAGTCCGATCGCGCCGAAAACGTTGTTGAAACTCTTCTCGCTGCCGTCGAAGACCTTGTTTACCTTGATGACCACCGTCGTGGAGTCCGGGTTATAGGCCTCGATCGGAAACTGTTCGATCGCCGTTTCGCGGTAGTTGTCTTTCACCGAACGGGTGATGCGGTCGCCTTCGGGCGACGTGATGCGCGGGTCGTAGGTCATGACCCATACCTTTTTATAAAGGGTGTCTTTGCGGAAACGCACGATCTTCTCGCCGTAACCCATCCCTTTGTTGACGCCTGCGTCGTTCAGGACGTAGGGGACGCCCGATATCTTGTTGACGATCAATATTTCACGTCCCATCAGCGAGTCGGGAATCTCGAACCAGAAATCCGTGCCTTTGCGATGTACGTCGAACATACCCTTATCGGTCACGGCGCCTTTCAGCAGTGCTTCGTAACCCTTCTTGTCCTTTTTGGTCGTGTCGGCTTTCTCGGCTGCGGCTTCGGTTTTCTTCGACTTGCGGCCCGGTTTGCCCTTCGCTTCGGCCGGCGAGGCCGTCAGCAGGAAGAGCGCCGCGAGTGCAAGGATCGTTCCGGTCAATCGTCTTTTATTCATCATTTATTATTGCAGTTTTTGTTACGGATATACAAAATCCGCAGGATGCAATAATAGAATTTAATTTTTTTAAAGAAAAGTGATCGGGGGCGAATGCCCCGATTGGGGGAGTGAATGCCGCGATTAGGCGGATTACTTTTCGGGCGGCAACAGCGGTAACCGACAACTGAAGGTCCCTTCGCCGGCCGAAATCGTGATGTTTTCCTCGGTGTAGAACCGGTAGACCGAACGGATGCGCTCCAGCCCCACGCCCAGCGATTCCGCATTGCGGTCGTTACGCGGGGTGTAGTTGTTCTCGATCACGAGGCTTTCTCCTTCGGTGCGGATGCGGACATGCAGCGGATTGTTGCCCGTGATGCTGTTGTGCTTGACGGCGTTTTCAACCAGCGTCTGGAGGCTCATCGAGGGAATCCGCCAGTTGCGCAGCGCGGGGTCGATGGCCGTGGTAAGTTCGATACGGTTGTCGAAACGGATTTTTTGCAGCGTGTAATACTGCCACGTGAAATCGATCTCTTCGGAGAGTGTCGAAAGTATCTGCTTGCGGCGTTCCAATACCCGGCGGTAGACGCGCGAAAGGGTGAGCGTGAACTCCCGGGCCTGGTCGGGGTTGCAGCGGATCAGCGCATAGAGCGAATTGAGCGAGTTGAACAGGAAGTGCGGATCGATCTGCTCCAATACCTGTTGCAGGTGTAACTGCTCGGACTCCCGTTCCGAAAGGCGGCGCAGGTCGTATTCGCGGCGCCAGCGACGCTGAGCCACGGCGAGCAGCACGGCGAAGAACAGCACCGAGATCACGGCTGTGAGAATCGTGTAGAAATGGAAATCGTCGACCTCCTGCTCGATGACCAGCCGCGGGATGCCGATGCCGGCCACCCAACGGCGGCCGCTTATCTGAATGGGGTAGTAGATGCGTTCCTCGTCGACGCTGAGGTAGTCCGAAACCGCGTAGACGGAGACCCGCTTTCCGGTGGCTATAACCTCCCGGAATGCCGTCAGTCCGGTCGAATCGCTCGCCGGGAGGCCCAGTTTCAGGCTGTCGGGGTGGTAGACGATCACTCCTTCGGGATTGAACAGGGTGGCATAACTGCTGCTGGCCGGGCTCTGCGTCATGTAGGCATAGATCTCCGGCAACGGGAAATCGACGCCGCAAATGTGCTTGCGGCCCGACTGGTCCGTCACGCGGCAGGCCATGCTCCAGACCTGGACCTCCCCCGAGCCGCTGACGTGGCTGCGGATCGAGTCGCCGCCTGCCCCGGCGATGAGTTGCTGCCTGAAATCCGTGGCGGCCTCCGTGGTCCGGGGCTCATCGCTGCGTGGATAGCTGCGGATCGTACGGCTCCCCGGCTCCGTGAACCAGACGCATCCCGCTTTCGGATCGAGCTGCATCAGTGTCGCCGCGAGTACGCGTAACTCGGCCTCCGTCGGTGCGGTGTGCGCACGCATGAATTGCACCGAGGCGTCCAACACCTCTTCCGAACGTTTGAATTCGACTTGCAGCAGCCTGCAATGGTATTCGCTGATCTGCATGACGATGCGGTCGCTCATCTGCACGGCCATGCCGTTGATGATGCGCCCGGTGACTACGATGCCCGCCACGAGCAGGAACAACAGAATCGTTCCCGTCACCAGAAGCCGCCCTTTGGGTGTGTGTCGCCGTCGTGCCATGCGGAACAAATGTAATGATTTTTTCGGCCCTGTTGCGAAAAACCCCGCGGAAATCTTCCTGCGGGGTTTTACTCAGTCGTTTTTGCGTATTTTCAGCCGTTCCCAGAGCCACTCCGGGATCAGTTTCCAGAAGAAGACCAGCACGGCGTAGCGGCGGTCGATGACCACGCGGCGGCGCGGATGCCGCAGGACGTGCATGATGCGCGCTGCGACTTTTTCCGTGTGCATCAGCATCGGGTAGTGTCCGTCTCCGGCCAGCAACGGTGTTGCGACGAATCCCGGACGGATGTCCGTAAACCGGATGCCGTATCCCTCCATGCGGGAGAGCTGCGCCAGCGCGTCGATATAGGTGTTCTGCATCCGTTTGGTCGCCGAATAGGCCGGGGCCGTTCCGAGCCCCTTTGTTCCGGCAATCGAACTGATGACGGCTATGCGCCCGCCTCCGTGTCCGCGGAAATAGCCGAAGGCTGCCGTGACCATCCGCACGAATCCTTCGCCGTTGGTGCGCAGGGTTGCGATTTCGATGTCGGGCCGTAACTCGGTATTGCGGCTGCCGATGCCCGACGCATGGAAATAGATGTCCATGCCGCCCAGGCGTTCGGTCAGCCGGGCGAGAAGCTCGGGAGCATCGTCGCGGGTGATGTCCATCGACTGGATTTCCACTTGTGCAGGCGCTTCGGCGCGGAGCGCTTCGAGGGCTTCCGTACGGCGCCCTGCCGCTCCGACCCGCCATCCTGCGCGGATCGATAGCCGTGCCACTTCGAGCCCGATGCCCGACGTGGCGCCTACGATGACGATTCGTTTCATAGCGCTTTGTTTTTCGGTTTTTGCCTACCTAAATATACAATATGTATGCGGGATATGCAAATTTTCGCCACGGACCCATAAAAAAACGGAGCGCCGTTTCCGATGCTCCGTTTTACTGGCTTCACTTCTCTTTGCGCGGCTTTTCCCGCTCCGGCGGCGCGAGCAGCGCCTCCCGCTGTGTTGTTGCCAACCGGGCCGGAGTGATGCGCAATACATAGTGGCTGATATTGTTGTCTTTGCCCGAGGCATAAGCCTGTACGAACTCCCAGCCGAGGCTGCCCATGTAATTCACGGCATCCATGCCCGAACTGAAAAGCAGTTTGTTCCCAGCGGCATCCGTCAGGTAATTGTATTTCCACACCCCGGTCTTTTGTCCGAAATCGAACAGCACGCCGTTGCTGCGATGAGTCGGCAGATGCCCGGCGATAATCTCGCAGTAGTAATAGGGCGGCGTTGCCCGCACGGTATCCGCCGCGATCTCCTGCGCCGAACCGAATCCCGCGCATGCCAGGGCCGCGAAGAAAAAGAGCGCCTTTTTCATTGGCTTACTCCTTTTGCCCCAGTTCGCACTGCACGCATTCGATGCCTACGCGGCGCAGCAGGTTCAAACCCTCTTCCGAACGGTAATCGTCCGAATAGACCACCCGCTTGATGCCCGCCTGGATAATCAGTTTCGAACATTCGATGCAGGGCGCTGCCGTGATGTAGAGCGTCGAGCCGTTGCAGTTGTTGGCCGACTTGGCGACCTTCGTGATGGCATTGGCCTCGGCATGGAGCACATAGGGCTTTGTGCGGCCCTCTTCGTCCTCGCAGATATTCTCGAAGCCCGACGGAGTGCCGTTGTAACCGTCTGAAATAATCATCTGGTCCTTGACGATCAGCGCTCCTACCTTGCGGCGTACGCAGTATGAATTTTCAGCCCAGATGCTTGCCATGCGCAGGTAGCGCAGGTCCAACTGGTATTGTTTCTCCTCGTTGTAAGCCATATTCCGTATTCTTTATCCGCGAACTCCCCTCAAAGGCGTGCCTTGTTACATGCCTTTGCCGTGGCAGTTCTTGTATTTCTTACCCGAGCCGCAGGGACACGGATCGTTGCGTCCGGCTTTTTTCTCGACGTGCATGGGCATCGGTTTCTGCTGCTCCTGCTGTCCGGCCTGCGCCGCGGCCTGCATGCGCGAGGCCTGCAACTTGTTGACATCGACCTTGGCGCGCTCCTGCTGCTGGCGCTGTACAGCCTCGGCATTCTGGTCGCGCACGGGGATGTAGGCCTTGTTCAGGATAGCCAGCACGTCGCGGTTGACCTTTATGATCATTTTCGAGAACAGTCCGAACGATTCGAACTTGTAGATCAGCAGCGGGTCTTTCTGCTCGTAGGTGGCGTTCTGCACGCTTTGGCGCAGGTCGTCCATCTCGCGCAGGTGCTCACGCCATGCGTCGTCGATGGTGGTGAACATCACCACTTTCGAGAATACCTTGTAGATTTCCGCCCCGTCCGTATTCTGGCATTTCAGCAGGTTGACCGGCACGTTGTAGCCCAGGTGTCCGTCGGTCAGCGGGAAGTAGATGTTCGAATCCAACTGATCCTTGCGGTCCTCGTAGATGCGTTCCATGACCGGACGCACCGTATCGGCTACGGCTTTCGCACGGCGTGCGTAAGCCTCCTTGAGCGCTTTGACGATCGCCTCGACCAGTTCGCCGGGCTTGGCATCCTTGTAGGTCGCCTCGTCGATCTCCGGCTCGACGGCCACGTCGCGGATCAGCTCCATGCGGAAGTCCTCGAATTCGATGCCGCGGTTTTCCTCGACGAAGTTCTCGGCGTAGTCGTACATGATGTTGTTCAGGTCGATCTCGATCCGCTCTCCGTAGAGTGCGTGGCGGCGGCGGGTGTAGATCACCTCGCGCTGCGAGTTCATCACGTCGTCGTATTCCAGCAGGCGCTTACGAATGCCGAAGTTGTTCTCCTCGACCTTCTTCTGGGCGCGCTCGATGGCCTTGGTCATCATGCCCGCCTGGATTACCTCGCCCTCTTTCAGGCCCATGCGGTCCATCATCGCGGCGATGCGGCCCGAACCGAACAGACGCATCAGGTCGTCTTCGAGCGATACGAAGAACTGCGACGATCCGGGGTCGCCCTGACGGCCGGCACGTCCGCGCAACTGGCGGTCGACGCGGCGGCTTTCATGGCGTTCGGTTCCGATGATCGCCAGACCTCCCGCGGCCTTCACCTCGGGCGTCAGTTTGATGTCGGTTCCTCGGCCGGCCATGTTGGTCGCGATGGTCACCTGCCCCGAGCGACCGGCTTCGGCTACGACCTGCGCCTCCAGTGCATGCTGCTTGGCGTTCAGGACGTTGTGCTTGATGCCGCGGAGTTTGAGCATGCGGCTCAGCAACTCCGAAATCTCGACCGACGTTGTGCCGACCAGTACCGGACGGCCCGCCTCGACGAGCTTCACGATCTCTTCGATCACGGCGTTGTATTTCTCGCGCTTGGTTTTGTAGATCAAATCCTGGCGGTCGTCGCGAACCACCTTGCGGTTGGTCGGGATCACCACCACGTCGAGTTTATAGATGCTCCAGAACTCCGATGCCTCCGTTTCGGCCGTACCGGTCATACCGCCCAGCTTGTGGTACATACGGAAGTAGTTCTGCAGCGTAATCGTGGCGAAGGTCTGCGTTGCGGCCTCGACCTTCACGTGCTCCTTGGCCTCGATGGCCTGGTGCAGTCCGTCCGAATAGCGGCGTCCTTCGAGGATACGGCCGGTCTGCTCGTCGACGATTTTCACCTTGTTGTCCATCACCACATATTCGATGTCTTTCTCGAACATAGCGAAGGCTTTCAGAAGCTGGATCACCGTGTGCACGCGCTCCGATTTGATCGAATAGTCGTTGATCACCTCGTCGCGCTTCTGCGCTTTCTCTTCGGCGGTCAGATTGCTTTTCTCCAGTTCGGCGACTTCGGCCCCGATGTCGGGCATCACGAAGAATCCGTCTTCGTTGAAGTATTTCGACAGCACCTCATGGCCCTTGTCCGTCAGTTCCACCGAGTTGAGTTTCTCGTCGATGACGAAATACAACTCGTCGGTGATTTCGGGCATGCGACGGTTGTTGTCCTGCATGTAGGTGTTTTCGGTCTTCTGCATCAGCGCCTTGACGCCCTGCTCCGAAAGGTACTTGATCAGCGGCTTGTATTTGGGCAGACCTTTGTGCGTCCGGTAGAGTTTCACGCCGCCCTCGTCGTTCTTGCCCTCCGAGATCAACTGACGCGCTTCGGCGAGCAGCCCCGTCACGAGGTTTTTCTGGAGGTTGTAGAGGTTCTCGATCGCCGGACGGTACTGCTCGAACATCTGGTCGTCGCCCTTGGGCACGGGACCCGAGATGATGAGCGGCGTACGGGCGTCGTCGATCAATACGGAGTCGACCTCATCGACGATGGCGAAATGGTGTTTACGCTGTACGAGGTCCTTGGGCGATGAAGCCATGTTGTCGCGCAGGTAGTCGAAGCCGTATTCGTTGTTGGTTCCGAATGTGATGTCGGCCATGTAAGCCTTGCGGCGTTCGTCGGAGTTGGGCTGCGTATCGTCGATACAAGCCACCGACAGGCCGTGGAACTGGTACATCGGACCCATCCACTCGGAGTCACGCTTGGCCAGGTAGTTGTTCACCGTCACCATGTGCACACCCTTCTTGGCCAGTGCGTTGAGGAATACGGGGAGCGTCGCCACGAGGGTTTTTCCTTCACCCGTCGCCATCTCGGCGATCTTGCCCTGGTGGAGCACCACGCCGCCGAACAGCTGCACGTCGTAGTGGACCATGTCCCACTTCATGTCGTTGCCGCCGGCCAGCCAGTGATTGGCATAGATGGCCTTGTCGCCCTCGATGGTGACGAAATCCTTTGTCGCCGCCAGGTCGCGGTCGAATGCGTTGGCAGTCACTACGACCGTTTCGTTCTGGGCGAAACGGCGTGCCGTGTCCTTCATGATGGCGAAAGCCTCGGGCAGTATCCGGTCGAGCACCTCTTCGATCTTCTCGTCGATGCGTTTGGTGGTCTCGTCGATCTCTTTCGAAATCTTCTCTTTCTCTTCGAGTTGCGTTTCGGGCTTTTCGAGCAGGGCCTTCAGCTCGACGATGTGGGCTTCATCTGCGGCGATGAAATCGGCGATCTGTTTTTTCAGGTCCTCGCTGCGGGCGCGTAATTCGTCGTTCGAGAGTTTCTCGATCGAGGGATAGATGGCCTTGATCTTCTCCAGGTAAGGCTCGATCTGTTTGCGGTCCTTGTCGGCTTTCGAGCCGAAGAGGGCTTTGATGATACTTGCAACTATATCCATAATGCGTTTGTTGTTATTCGGGTTCGGGTTGTAAATCCTACAAAGATACTTATTTTTTGCAATTTGTCAATCTTCCGCCGGGCTTTTTGCATGCTGATCCTGCGGTCGGGGAGCGGCCAGTTTCCCGATGTCCGATTTCCAGGAGATGAACTCTTTGTGTTCCAGGATGTAGTTGATGGCGTTCATGGCAGGCGGTTATTTCAGGTTGTTCGGGTATTGTGCGATTCGCCGTCCGACAAAGCATTCTGCGCAGCGTTTCGCCGCGCAGTATTCGGTCGCCAACTGCAGCAGGGCCTGCGATTCGAAGGCGTTGCGCGGGCGTATCCCCGCCGCCTGCCACGCGCGCATGTAACGGTTGTCCTCGGCCGGCAGGCGTTCCAGCAGCGTGAGGGCGCTGTCGCGCAGCCGCTCGTTGCCGGTGTAGCTGCCGTAGGCGAATTGCAGGACCACGACGAGGTTGATTCCGATGATGTTGGCTTTGAACGCCCCGATGCGCTTGGGGCTTTCGTCGCTCTCTGCACCGGGAATATGGTGCGTACGCCAGTAAGGCGATGCTTCGATCGAGAAAAGGCGGCGTATTTCCTCCTCCGTGCGGCAGGCCATGGCGCGTTCCATCACGAATTCGTCCTGCGCGAAGAACTCCGCGGCCTGCGCCAGCCGCAGCACGGGATGGTTGGCCGGGCGAATCTCCGTGAGCGCCCACTCCGAGGCGTCCATCGGTTCGATGTCGTACTTTGCCGCGAGGTATTCGAAACTGCGCCTCAGGTCGAGCGTATAGGTGTCGTTGCGGTAGAGTTCCAGAAGTCCCGAAGCTCCGAAGAGCATCGCTTCGACGGCGTGCGGCGCCAGTCGTTCGCGCAGTACGATTTTGTAGGGGACCTTCCGTGCCAGTCGCAGGTAGGCCTCCTGGTTCTGCCGGTCGCCCAGTGTGCGGAAATAGAGCAGGTAAAAGGTCTGGTTCCAGTTCTCGGAGGCTTCGCTGCGGAGCGCTTCGACCGTGTGCATTTTCCGCTGCAGGCGGTCGAAGATCAGTGCCGTGCCGATTTCGGTGCGTTGCAGTTCGTCGAGCGCGGCCAGGTATCCGCCGCAGGCGTAAGCCCCGGCCCCGGCCTTGAGCCGTTCGATCGTCCGTGCCTCCGCATCCGCCATGTCAGAACAGGTTGAGTTCCAGCAGCGCCTCTTCGGACATCATGCTCTTGTCCCACACGGGGTCGAACGTGAGGATGACGTTCACCGATTTCACGCCTTTGACCTTTCCGACCTGAATGTTCACGTCTTCGACGAGCATGTCGGCCATCGGGCAGTTGGGGGCCGTGAGCGTCATGCGGATGGTGGCCACGCCGTCGGGCGTGTAGTCGATTTCGTAGATCAGCCCCAGGTCGTAGATGTTGACCGGGATTTCCGGATCGTATATGTTCTTGAGGGTCGCGACGATGTCTTTTTCGACCTGCAATATCTCTTCGGGTGTCATGTCTTACTTGTTTTTGCTTGCGAATGCCAAAGCGTACAACCGCATCTGCTTGACCATCGCCACCAGTCCGTTGGCCCGCGTGGGCGAGAGGTTGGCCGCGAGGCCGATGGCGTCGATGAAGTAGAGTTCCGTGTCGAGAATCTCCTGCGGCGTGCGCCCGTTCAGTACGCGAATCAATAACGCGATAATGCCTTTGGTTATTATGGCGTCGCTGTCGGCGGCGTAATAAACCCGGCCGTCCTCCAGTCTGGCGTCGACCCAGACGCGCGACTGGCAGCCCTGGATCAGGTATTGCTCCGTGCGGTGCTCCGCCGCGATGGCCGGAAGCGTCTCGCTCAGGCCGATCAGGTAGTCGTATTTGTCGAGCCAGTCGTCGAATACGGAAAACTCTTCGATGATCTCCTCTTGTATGCTATCCATGGTATAACGTTTTTTATGGTCGTTTCTCTTCCGTGCGTCGTTGTCGCCGCCCGTGGCGTCGTTTGCAAGTCTGACCCCACCCCAAACCCCTCCCTCGGGAGGGCCTTATCGCATGCGACCGGGTTTCGGTCGAAATTACTCCTCGTTCATTCTGCAATTTCCTCCAAAACTCCGCCCTCCGAAGCCGCCGGTTCGCGCACGCCGGCAAGGCGTGCCAGCGTCGGGGCCACCGCCGTCATGTCCACGCGGCGTTTCACCCGCTGCGGACCTGCGCCTTTGCCGTAGAATACCAGCGGCACTTCGGTGTCGTAACCGTACATCGATCCCGACATCGACCAGCAGCGCTCCTGCTCCTCGATCCAGCCCGGCATGAGGTTCAGGATCACGTCGCCCGAACGGCGGGGATAGAAGCTGTTCTGCATCCGCCGCGCATAGCCGCTGCCGAAATAACTCGTCCGCATGGCCGTTGCGGCCAGCGCGTGGGAAATGCCGCTGAACTGCATGGCGAAGATGGCCACTTCGTTCTGTACTTCGGCGAGGTTGAGGCCCCGCTCGTAGATCAGGTTGTGGTTGAGCCACACGCATTTGTCGTTGTATTCCACCACCCAGTCGCCCATGCCGTAACGGACGTTGAGGAATCCGTTGACGATCACTTCGAACTGCCGCGGGTTGAAGCGGTCGGCCTCGGCGGCCCCGGCGTCGAACGAGGGGCTGGTTCCGTGGTCGGAGGTGAGCACCACCATCGCGTTCCCGTCCTTGACCTGTGCGAATACGAAGGTCAGAAAGTCGGCCAGGTCGCGGTCCAGCCGGTAATACATGTCCTCGACTTCGACCGATTCCGGTCCGTAGGCTTCGCTGATGCGGCGCGGCGTGTCGAGGCAGATGTTCAGCAGGTCGGGGATTTTGTCGTCTCCGAGTTTATATTGGGCGATGGCTTGTTTGGCCAGTCCCAGCACCGCCGTGTTGCCTGCCGGGGTGTAGAGCAGGCGTTCGAAGTCGCTCTGCATTTTGAGGCGTCCCGCGCCGTTCCGGTCCTGCTCTTTTTTGTTCTTTCCGGCCAGTGCGATGTCGTAATTGCGGGTATTGAGGTAGCGCCCCCGCTCGAGGAGCGTGCGCCACTCGTTGGCGATGTACGAAAGGTTGTAGCGTTCGCGGTTGCTGCGGGCGATCCATTCGGGAACCTCTGCGGCGTAGTAGGGCGAAGTCACCCAGTCGCAGCGCGCGGAATCGAGCCAGAACACCTCTCCGCAGTGCCCGGCCATCACCACCGCCGAGACGGCTTCCGGGGCGATCGTGACCGAACGGCTGCCCGGGGCGTGCTGCAACAGCGTTTCCGAGAGCGTCGGGGCGATCAGGTGGTAGGCGCCGGGGCCTTTGCGGCCTGCGGTCAGTTCGACGACCTTGTTGGTGGTGTAGTCGACCCAGCGCGAACCGATCACGCCGTGCGTCGAGGGCATAGCCCCCGTGGTGAGCGTGGCGAGCGAGACGGGCGTGGTGGTTTGCAAGTAGTCGTAGCGGCTGTCGGCGTAGACCGTGCCGCCCTCCGTGAGACGCCGGAAACCGCCTTCGCCGAAGTTTTCGGCGTAGCGGTCGAGGTCTTCGCCGCGCATCGAGCCGACGACGATCTGGACGATCAGCCGGGGCTGCGCCGCGGCGCTCTGGAGTGCCGCCAGGGCGGCTATGGCATATACGAATAGTTTTTTTGTCATTGTGCGATGAATTGGCCGCAAATTTACGAATTTATTTCGAGACATCGGCGGAAATACGCCGTTTCCGCCCGAAAATCGATGTCGGAAAGTGCGGCGATCCGCTCCAGCTGGCGGCGGCAGAAGGCGCGGTGGGCTTCGCCCTGCGGATTGCGGGGACGGTGGGCGGCCGCCGCAACGATCGCTTCGACCTCCGGAAGCAGCCGCAGGGCTTCGTCCGTCAGGGCTGCCGGGGCGAATTTCTCCCAAATGTAGGCAATGGCCTGCGGCGCGGGGTGTACCAGGTCGTCGGCATAAAAACGATAGTCGCGCAAGTCGTCGGTAAGTATTTCGAATGCAGGGAAATAGACGGCGCACTTAAACCTTTCGGTCAACTGCTCGGCGGCCAGCCGCAGCGTCGCTTTGCTTGCGGCGTTGCCGGACAATCCGTCGCCGATATGTCGTACGGGGCTGACCGTCAGGATGATCTGTTTTCCGTTGAGCGGCCCTTCGATCAGTTCTGCAAATGTTTCCACGATTTCATCTACCGAAAGCCGCCTTCTGGTAAATTCCGCGGCGGGCCGGCGGTGGCAGTTGGCAACTACCTCTCCTGCATGCTCGTAGACCCATGCCGTGCCGAAGGTGAGGATCACGCGGTCGGCCGCGCGGAGCGCTTCGGTCCCGGCCTGTCGCGCGGCGTTCATCTTTTGTAGTGCCTCGTCGGCTGTCGGGGCCGAGAAATCGCCGTGGAATCCGAAATGATGCCACAAACCCTCCCCGAATTCCAGTTCGCTGTGTACCACGGGCGCAGGAGCAGCGTAACTGCGGATCGCCGCAGCGATCGAAAGCGGGTTGAACAGGATGCCCGAAGGGTTTTTTACGACCCGGAATTTGGCTTCCGTGAGCTTTTCGGCGATGTGTGCCGCGAAGCACGAACCGAGCGTCAGTGTCCGGTTTTCATAGCCGATTTTCACCCCGAGGGGCGCCATTTCGATTTCGGTGCGGAATTTCATACGACAAAAATAGAAAATTCTTATCTTTGTTCCATGATCCTGCGAGCAAACTGCAAAATAAATCTGGGCCTCGACATTCTGCGCCGCCGCGCGGACGGTTTTCATGATTTGGAAACGGTCATGTTCCCCGTCGCAGACCTCTACGACGAGGTGGAGGTGGTGCGCACCGGCGCGTCCGGGAGTGTGTACGAGGCGACCGGTACACCCGGCGCGGCGTTCCGGGCCGAAGGGCTGGCTGTGGACTGCGCCCCCGAAGAAAACATCTGCCTCAAGGCGTTCCGGCTGATGCAGCGGCATTACGGCGTGGACGGCGTGTCGATCCGCCTCGACAAGCGCGTGCCGTTCGGCGCGGGGCTGGGCGGGGGATCGGCTGACGGTACGGCTGTGCTGATCGCTGTCAACGAGTTGTTTGCACTGGGACTTTCCGAGTCTGAGCTGATCGCCCGTGCCGCCGAACTGGGCAGCGATACGGCTTTCTTCGTGCGCAATACGCCGCAGTTATGTAAAGGAAGAGGTGAAGTGATGGAGCCTTTCGCGCTGGACCTGAGCGGAATGACGCTGGTTATTATCAAACCCGACGAGGGGGTTTCGACGCGTGAAGCCTATGCCGGGGTGCAGCCCCGGATTCCGGAAACGCCGCTCGCGGAACGTCTCAGGCGGCCTGTGGCCGAGTGGCAAGGCCTGGTTACCAACGATTTCGAAGAACATATTCTCGCCGCGCATCCGGCTATTCGCGCCGCAAAGGAGTGCCTGCTGGCCCGGGGGGCTGTTTATGCCTCGATGTCGGGCAGCGGTTCGGCGGTCTTCGGACTTTTTGACGGCGGTCGGAACCCGAAAAACAAAAGATTGGAAAACCTTTCGCCTTTCGTATTCGAACTGTAATTTTCTGCCGGGGCCGGGAGTTTTCCCGGAGCGGCCTGAATCCATACTTATCTTGCCGGGAGCGAATCCGTCGGAGACTGCACGGTCTGCGTCTCGTCGTCGTCCGGTTCGCTGAGGGCTTCGACGATTCCCTGGATGGTGTCGCGGAGGAGATTCTGCGTCTCGCCTTCCTGTTGCCCGGCGTGCAAACTGCGGTTGAAGGTGAATGTTTCGCGGCACTTCTCGGGTGAAATCAGGTAAAAGCCTCCGACGGCTGCCGAGCAGAGGACCAATGTTGCAACGAAAATGTAAACGTATTGCAGCAGGTTGGCGAGCAGCGTGCGCAGCAGGGCCGATCGTTTCTTTTTCAGCCCGAAGATTTTCAGGAAAACGAATGTCGTATAGAGGAACAGCGGCAGTGTCAGCATGTAGAAACTGCTGTACCATGGAATCAGCAGTTCGGCCGGGAGCGCCGCGATCATCAGCGTGATTTCGAAGATCGAGAGGAAAATGCCGATGTATAGGTACTCGACATAACGTAGATCGGTTTTTCGCCGGAAAACCGTCTTCATGGCCAGTGCAAAAAACGGCAGCATCAACAGCAGGTAGCCCGCCGGGTGGAGCGAGGCGTAGTCGATGTAGGTGCTTACGAGCCACTGGAACAGGGGCTGGTCATCGGCGGCAATCGGCGTGTGATCCTTGCCCACAAGCAGGAAGACCACGGCGTAAAAGGTCGACAGCAACAGCAGGATAGCAACCGGGTTGAAGTATTTGCGGCGGCAGCCCGCGATGAATTCGGGAATGACCCGGTGGGGGCGGAACAGAATCGAGAGCCATGTCATCACGGCTCCCTTGCGCATGTTCATACCCCGCAGCCCGTAGGCCTCGTCGCCGATGAAGGTCGAGGTGACGCTCTCCACGAGTGCCGCCCAGCCCAGGCGCCGTGTCGAAGTGCGCTGTCCGCAGGCCGGGCAGTAGTTGTTGTCGACAATGTGACCGCAGTTGCGGCAAAGCTGGTGTTTGGACATTCGGGGAGGTTCTTCGGACGAGCGGGCCTTATTTGCAGCCCGCTACGGGCATCTTGGCCAGGCGCGCTTCGTGGCGTCCGCCTTCGAACTCGGCGGCAAAGTAGGCGTCGAGCATCTTGACGGCTTCGTCGTTGGTGACGAAACGCGCCGGGAAAACGATGATGTTGGCGTTGTTGTGACGGCGGATCAGCGAAGCGATTTCGGGCTCCCAGCTCAGCCCGGCACGGATGCCCTGGTGCTTGTTGAGCGTCATGGCCATCCCTTCGCCTGAGCCGCAGAGTGCAATGCCCTGTTCCAGTTCGCCGCTTTCGATCGCCGCGGCCAGCGGGTGCGCGTAGTCGGCGTAATCGACGCTCTCGGGCGAGTTGGTCCCGAAATCGAGCACCTCGTAACCCATGGCGCTGAGATAACCTACCAGGAATTCTTTCATTTCGTAGCCGGCGTGGTCGCTGGCGATGCCTATTTTTTTCATCGTATTTCGGTTTATTTGTGTTCTCTATTACAAAGATATAAAAAGCCGGACTGTTGTCAAACCGGGGCGTATCCCGTTCGGGACGGCCTTCCGGTTCGTAAAAGTGCCGTTGCGACATCAAAGATAGGTAAAAATCCCGTTTTGCCGTGCGGTGGGGCCCCGAATTTATGCTATTTTTGTGCCGTGAAAATTTTCCTCGCCATATTGGGGTGCGTTGCGCTCGTGCTGGGTATCGTCGGCATCTTTGTCCCGCTGCTGCCCACGACGCCGTTTCTGTTGCTGGCGGCGGCCCTCTGGGTCCGCTCGTCGCCGCGGCTTTACGAATGGCTGATCACGCACCGTTACTTCGGCGAATACATCCGCAATTTCCGCGAAAACCGCGCCATACCCATGCGCGCCAAAATCATTTCCATCGCCCTGATGTGGGGCACGATGCTTTACTGCGTCTGCGCGCTGCTCACGCAGTGGTGGTGGGCCCAGATCGCGCTGCTGGCGGTGGCCGTCGGCGTCACGTGGCATATCCTCTCGTTCGCTACGCTCCGCAAATAAAAAAATGCCGGACATCATATCCGGCAGTGGGGAATTTGTTGAAGCGGCGTTATGCCGGGATTCGGAAAACGTACAGGCAGTCTTCGTTCAAAGGATCGTGGCCATAGATGATTCCGGCCTTTTCATCGACGACGATATCGGTCAGATAATGGTCGGACGACAAAATGCGGAGCGTTTCGCCGTTTTCGGCGTCGATGATTTCGATGCGGGATTCCCTTTTTCCGAGATTGCCGGTCAGTACCCCTTGCCAAAGCGCATAGACATATCGTTCGCAGCAGACAACATCCGAATAGTAAAAATACATTTCATCGTCGCGGTCTTGGGCGCAAAGTTCTTCTTGGGTGGAGTCGCTTCCCAATACGTGCGTCAGGCAGAATCCCTTGGGAGTGAGGTCGTACAATTCGATACGGTCTATATAGCGGTATGCTATTGCCATACGGCCTGCGCAGAGGGCGGCTTTACATTCGAAGGGGGCGGAGTAGCCGCCATCGGCCGGCCGTAGCGGAAAATCGACGGCGTCGACGATCTGTTCGTTTCGCATATCGAGTAACTCCACGGCTATTTGGCGCGGCAGAAAACTCGTACCGACGAACAGCGTATCGTTGTACTGCACGAGACGGGTGTAAGGTTTGGGCAGATTGCGTTGCCTTTTCATCCAGATCGGGAACCGGAAGGCCGACAGGTAAACCAGGCTGTCCGCGCGCAGTTCGAACATTTCCATTCGGTTCAGGCTGTTCGAATAGACCGCTACCCGGTTTTTTTCGTGCATTTCGCCGAGCGAAGGTATCGGAAACTCATGCGGCCCGCGTCCGCTATTTCCCCATTGTGTCCGCACCCGCTGTTCGGGAAGGGAATATATGGTCAGAAACGGCGTTGCCCGGCTATTGAGTACATAGAGGTCTCCATGCGAAAGAAACCAGCGTTCGGAGTAGAACAGGAACGGCAGGGCAATTGAATCTGCCTTGCAGACGACAGGCGGAAGGTCTGCCTTTTTGCGGAAAACGATCCCGTCTCCGCTTTTTTTTACACAGCCTGTCAAGGTTGCCAGCAGGAGCAGCCATACGACGATTCCCGGTTTGGACAACCTGTTTACCATCGTTTGCAATCTTCTTTTCCCCTGCCGGTTTTTTCTGAGTCGCATATATGTTTATAATAATCTTCGATCCGTTGAAATTGTCACAAGAACCTTTGTCGCGAGATAATGCCTCGATATTGGCTTCGATTAAATCGGACAGAGAGTTGTTGCTGTAGGATTGATAACGCGTGAATCCGCTTGCTAAAATAGAATAGCGATGGCTGATCGAATAAAGTTTTTTACAAGTCCGGTGTTTTCAGGTGAGTTATTTTGAATGCTAAGATATGATAATAATTCATAGCATGTAATTTTTCATCCATAAAACTAGAGTCATATGTATACGCGGAAATTCTGAGACAGCTTGTTTCGGAAAAAAACGGGCCCATACAGGACCCGTTTTTATCGTTGGATACCCCCCCCCTACGTTATTTTACCAAGCAAGGCCGTTGTTGTTGGCGGTGGATTTCCGTATTATCGCTTGTTGCAGAAAAAGAACGGCGTGAATGCGGAGCGATAAAGACAGGGCAGAGTACGGCTTCTGCTGAATATGGTATGCGGATGGTTTTGACGGCAGTTTTGCTGCTGAAAGACGGTGTGGGCGGAAATATTAAAAGCCGGGCAGTCCTTCTGAATCTTTTTTCTCGCTCGAAATCAACTCCTTCAGGTTGTATTTTACGGTCCACGAGTCGTTGTCGATCAGGTGCTCCTGCGCCTTGTCGTATTCGGCGACGGGCTGGATGCGTACGTGCGCTTCGTAACCGGGTTTGAAGTCGAAGCCTTCGATCTCCCAGGGAAACGCCTGCCAGCGGGGTTCGGGGTAGCGCGTGTCCTTGAACCAGTAGGCGGCCATATGGTTGTCGGCACGCTCGGAGGCGATGACGATTTCGAGTTCCGGGCTGAATGTCTTCGGATCGACGGACGGTTCGGCGGGTATGCGCGAAAGTTGCCGGATCATGGTATACCGTAACGAAGAACCGTCGGCGGGAGGGTTGGGGACATGGTCGATGCGGACGAGCATGTCGGTTTGGTATCCCTTTTCGAAGGCGAATCCCTCAATCGGGCCCGGGGCGATTTCCCAGTCGGCATCCGACCCTTTTTTTACGATATAGGCCGGGACATAACCAAAACCCATGAAGACACCCGTAACGCCTTTTTCAGGGGCGACGGTCCAGGTTTCGGTGTACGACTTGTCGTCGTCGCAGCCGCCGAAGACGAGCGGCAGCAGCAAAAGCAGGGCGAAGTATTTTTTCATAGAGGTCGGAAGTTTCCCTAAAAACGGGGCCAATGCCCTGATACTGCACGGACTGGCACAAAAAAAAACGGACCGGAGTCCGTTTTTCGGGTTATGCCAGGTAACGTTCTGCGACGCTGATCAGGAAGCCGAACAGCAGTGCGTTAAACAGCACGACCGGAATTGCCTTGCGCTCTTTGCCGGAGAAGGTGAACA
Organism: Alistipes montrealensis; assembly: GCF_018362775.1. GTDB lineage: Bacteria > Bacteroidota > Bacteroidia > Bacteroidales > Rikenellaceae > Alistipes > Alistipes montrealensis. The sequence goes on along the minus strand of NZ_JAGYXY010000001.1, from coordinate 617,569 downwards.
GCACGGGGATCATCAGCATCAGTGTGACGCCCATGCCGTCGGCCCACCAGGGGAGGTAGGGCAGGTCGCTGTAAAAGACGATCACTGCAGCGAAGAAAAAAATGAAGAACGCCGAGAAACACGAGCGGGCCGGAAGCCTCTGGAAAAACATGGGGATGACATCCAGCGCTCCGACGACGGCGCCTACGGCGAGCGAAAGGGTGAAATGGTCCATTGTTATTTCGCTGCGCGTTTGCGGTCGTTTTCGTCGAGCAGGATCTTACGAAGGCGCATGGCGTTGGGAGTAACCTCCACGTATTCGTCGCCTTGGATGTATTCGAGGGCCTCTTCGAGCGAGAAGACCTTCGGCGGAGCGATCGACGTTTTGTCGTCCGAACCCGAAGCGCGCATGTTGGTCAACTGCTTGGCTTTGGTGACGTTCACCGTGATGTCGTTCTGGCGCGTGTGCTCGCCGATGACCTGACCGGCGTAAACCTGCTCCATCGGGCTGATGAAGAAGCGGCCGCGGTCCTGCAGTTTGTCGATCGAGTAGGCGAAGGCCGTGCCGGTCTCGCCCGAAATGATCGAGCCGTTGGTACGCATCTCGATTTCGCCGACCCACGGTTCGAAACCTTTCAGGCGGTGGGTCATGATCGCTTCGCCGGCCGTGGCGGTCAGCATGTTCGAGCGAAGACCGATAATACCGCGCGAGGGAATATCGAATTCCAGGCGCGTGCGCTCGCCGTCGGAAGCCATGTTCGTCAGCGTGCCCTTGCGGCGCGTCGTAAGGTCGATCACCGTGCCTGCATATTCTTCGGGGCAGTCGACGGTCATCTCCTCGATCGGCTCGCATTTTTTGCCGTCAATCTCCTTGATGATGACGTGGGGCTGGCCCACCTGGAGTTCGTAACCTTCGCGGCGCATGGTCTCGATGAGCACCGACAGGTGCAGCACGCCGCGCCCGAAGACGTTGAACGAATCGGCCGAAGGGCCGGGCGTTACGCGCAGGGCGAGGTTTTTCTCCAGCTCGCGGTCGAGGCGCTCCTTGATGTGGCGCGAGGTGACGTATTTGCCGTCCTTGCCGAAGAAGGGCGAGTTGTTGATCGTAAAGAGCATCGACATCGTGGGTTCGTCGATGGCGATGGGAGGCAGCGGTTCAGGATTCTCGTAGTCGCAGATCGTGTCGCCGATCTCGAAGCCTTCGATGCCCGTGATAGCGCAGATTTCGCCGCAGGGGACCTCTTCGACCTTCTTCTTGCCGAGGCCCTCGAAGACCATCAGTTCCTTGATGCGGGTTTTCTGCATCGTCACGCCGTCGCGCTTGGCGAGGGTGACCATTTGGCCCGCCTTGAGCGAACCGCGCGTAACCTTACCCACGGCGATACGGCCCGTGTAGGCCGAATATTCGAGCGACGTGACGAGCATCTGGGGCGTACCCTCGACGATCGTCGGTTCGGGAATCTCGTCGACGATGGCGTCGAGCAGCGGGACGATCGAATCGGTCGGTTCGTTCCATTTGTGCGACATCCAGCCCTGCTTGGCCGAGCCGTAGATGGTCTTGTAGTCGAGCTGTTCCTCGGTGGCGTCGAGCGAGAACATCAGGTCGAAAACCTGCTCGTTGACGATTTCGGGGCGGCAGTTGGGTTTGTCGACTTTGTTGACGACCACGATGGGCTTTTTGCCCAGCGCGAGGGCTTTTTGCAGCACGAAACGCGTTTGGGGCATCGTGCCCTCGAAGGCGTCGACGAGCAGCAGCACGCCGTCGCACATGTTCAGCACGCGCTCGACCTCGCCGCCGAAGTCGGCGTGGCCCGGGGTGTCGATAATGTTGATCTTATAGTCCTTGTAGATGACCGAAACGTTTTTCGAAAGGATCGTGATGCCTCGTTCTCGTTCCAGGTCGTTGTTGTCCAGTATGAGTTCGCCGGTCGGTTTGGCGTTGTCGCGGAGAATGTGTCCCGCCAGAATCAGTTTGTCGACGAGTGTCGTCTTGCCGTGGTCGACGTGGGCAATAATCGCAATATTGCGCAGTTTTTGCATAAAAGTATATTTTGTGGTGCAAAGGTAACAAATTCTCGGGAAATTATACTAATTTTGCTTGTTTCTTAAAAAAGTTAAATAATGAAACCTGCCTTCAACGTTCGCCAGCAGAGCGAAATTTTTATCGGACCGACAGCGGATATTCTCTCCGGAGTACTTCCCGAGGGGCGTGTGGTGGTCGTTTCCGACTCCACGATCGACAGGTTGTATCATCCTGTACTGGCCAACTACGACACCGTGCTGATCGGCCTGGGCGAGAGCATCAAAACGATGCAGACCGTCGAGACGATCTACCGCCGTTTCATCGAACTGGGTGTCGACCGTTCGACGTTCGTGTTGGCGGTCGGGGGCGGTATCGTCACCGACGTGGCGGGATTCGCTGCGTCGACCTATATGCGCGGTCTGAAATTCGGATTCATATCGACGACGCTGCTGGGGCAGGTCGACGCTTCGGTGGGCGGCAAGAACGGTGTGAACGTCGACGGATACAAGAATATGGCCGGGACTTTTACGCAGCCGCAGTTTGTCATCTGCGACCCGGAATTGCTGCGTTCGCTTCCAGACAGGGAGTTTCGGGCCGGACTGGCCGAAGTAGTCAAGGCGGCGATTATCGCCGACGCCGACCTGTTCGGACGTATCGAGCAGACGACCTTCGAGGCGCTGCGCACGGATACCGATCTGTTGTCGGACGCCGTTTCGGCCGCGATTCGCGTCAAGGCCGACATCGTCGAGCGCGACGAGCGTGAGTCGGGGGACCGCCGCAAACTCAACCTCGGGCATACGCTGGCGCATGCCATCGAGAAGTGTTCGAACCGCATGAACCACGGCGAAGCGGTGGCGGTAGGTACGGTGCTGATCGCCGGAGCCGCCGTGAAGCTGGGCGTACTGACGCCGACCGACCGTGACCGGATCGTGAATCTCTTGACGAATCTGGGCTTCGATCTGACGCCGCCCGTGGAGGTGAGACGCCTTTTAAAAGAGGTCGGCAAGGACAAGAAGAACGAGGACGGCATGCTGCGCATCGTCCTGCCGGTCGGTATCGGCGACTGCGAGGTGCGGCCGATGACGGTGGATGCCTTTGCGGCGTTATTTTAGAGCCATACGGGCTGGCCGGCATTCAGGCCGGATTCTGCGCCGACGGAATGGATCTTCTCAAACATATTCAACTGGTGCATCTGCGCCAGAGCTGGATATGGACACAGAACCTTTGGAATCCGAGTGATATTACTTACATGACCGCGCCCGTAACCTGGTTCTCGCCGGATGTGCTGGCCGGGGCGTTGTTTTTGATTGGGGCGTTATTCTCTTTTCGGGGCGGAAACAGTTGTGTAAACATATTCGTTTTTTCAGTGGATTTATTCGCCCGTATTGTGTAAGGTCGGAAAAAAAGTTTTTAAATTTGTCGCCGCATTTGGTAAATATGTACTAAATCTCCTCGCGCCCGGCAGGTATGACTGCGTTTCGTACTGCTTTCGGGAGCAATCAATATTATGTACATGCTTTTTCACAAAGAAAGCTATGTGGGTTGTATATAGTTTGATAGGGATATTAGCGATAGCTGTCCAAACTGTTTCTGCGCAGGAGGTGCGCAGGGATACCTTGCACATATCGGTCTATTTCACTCCGGGTTTTTCATCCGTTACTTCCGAATCCGAACTGTGCAAACTCGACAGTCTTGCAGATCGGCTACAATCCCTGCGTGCCGCAGCAGACGGCCGAATCTCCGGTATTTTGATAAAAGGGTGGGCTTCTCCTGAAGGTGAAGACCTGCTGAACGAACGTCTTTCCGTGAACCGGGCCCGCAAGGTGGGGCGGTATCTGGCCGATCGTGCGGTGCTTCCCGACACGTTGCTTGCGGCCGAAGGCGGCGGTGTGGATTGGCGGCATCTTGCAGAAGAGGCTTCCGCATGCCCGGAGCTTCCGGACAAAGAAGAGGTGTTGCGCATTCTTGAAAATACGCCCGTTCGGGAGGTTCGTGACGGCCGGGTAGTGGACGGCCGCAAACGACGTCTGAGGATGTTGCAGGGTGGAATACCTTATAAATATCTGTATAAGGGGGCTTTTCCCGCTTTGCGGCGTGCCGACATCCGTGCGGTCGTAAGCGGAGGTTCGCAATTACCCCCCCCCTCTTCCTCTAAACATTCCGTTGAAACATATTCCGACGATGAGGGACACCCTGCCGATGTTCCTGCGGATTCGTGCCGGCCTGCGGCAGCGGAACATGCTGTTGCTGTGGTATCGCTTCCGGCAGGAAATATGCCGGAAGGGAATCCTGTGCAGGTGTCCGAATCCGGCAGTGCTCCCGAATCCGAATCCGTAGTCCGGTCTGTTTCCGATCCCGAACCTGCCGTGCGTTCGACGCGCGAGCCGTGGGTGGCTCTCAAAACCAATTTGCTGTACGATGCGCTTCTAGTTCCCAATGCAGGAATCGAGTTTCGCTTCGCCGACCGATGGTCGGCGGGAGCCGACTATATGCACGCATGGTGGAGCAACGACAGAAAACACCGCTACTGGCGCTGTTACGGCGGTGAAGTGACGCTGCGCCGTTATTTCGGCGGGACGCCTTTCACCGGACACCACGTCGGCATCTACGGAACGATGCTCACCTACGATTTCGAATTTTCGGAAAAAGGATGGCAGAGCGACGGATTCAGCTACGGCGGCGGCCTGGAATACGGCTATTCGCTTCCGGTGGCGCGCCGTCTCAATATCGACTTTTCAATCGGCGTCGGATATTTCGGTGGCCGTTACAAGGAGTATGTCCCGATGGACGACTGTTATGTGTGGCAGTCCACCCGGCGCCGGCATTGGTTCGGACCTACCCGGGCGCAGATCTCTCTGGTGTGGATTTTAGGCGGCGAGCGCCGCAGCGGGAAAGGAGGCGTGCGATGAGAAAGACGATCAGCAGGCTGTGTTGCGCCGGGCTCGTCTGGCTCGTTTCGGCGGCATTGGTCTCCTGCCAGCACAAGGAGCTGTGTTATGACCACAGCCACGTCGTGGAGGTGAGGGTGAATTTCGATTGGTCGAAGTGTCCCGATGCCGCGCCGCGCACGATGGTTCTGCAATTGTTCACCCCCGACGGCAGCCACTGCGACCGTTATGAGTTCGGCTCTCCGAAAGGCGGTGTTATCCGCGTCCAGGCCGGCTCCTATCGGATGCTGTTTCACAACGGCGACATGGAGAACGTCGTCGAGCGGGGAACCTGTTACGACGATTACGAGGTGACTACGGCCGCCCGTGCGCTGCTCGCTCCCATCGGACGCGGCGGAGAACAGGCCCCTCCCCGTCCCGACGACGCGCAGGAACAGCCCGTGCGCCATGCTCCCGAACCGGTTTGGTGCGGCCGGTTCGGCCCCGTGGACTGGTCGGCCGTTCCCGAGGAAGGGGAGTTGTCGGTGACACTCGTTCCCGAACGGGCTACGGCTGTCTATACGGTGGATTTCCTCCATATCGAAAACCTTGGTTCCACGTCCGATATCGGCGCCGCCGTCACCGGCCTCGCCGGTTCCTGCCGCCCGTGTCACGGGGTTCCGGGAGGGGAGTCCGTGACGATACCGCTCGACCTGACCCGCATCGACGACCGGACGCTTTCAACCCGCTTCGCGACGTTCGGGCACTGCCCCGTCGGGACGGAGAAACATACCCTGTCGATATATACGGCCGAGAAGTGGTTCAGCCATTTCAACGTGACGGAGCAGGTGCACGGAGCCCCCGATCCGCAGAACGTGCATATCGTGATCGACGGTCTGCGGCTGCCCGATTCGTCGGGCGGCATGGATACGTCGGTTTCGGACTGGGACGACAGCGTGATCGATACCGATATCAATATGAACTGACGCGGCGGAACGATTCTGAAACGAATGACTATCATAATAAATTATCCAATCATGAATGCAAAAATGAAATTGTTGGGACTGACTGGCATGATGTCACTCATGTTGGTTTCCTGTTCGAAAGATGAAGTGGTGGCAAGTTATCCGGGCGATGAGATCGTCTTCAATACCCGCGTGACGCGGGCCACCGAGACGACGACCTCGACGCTGACCAAGATCAGGGTTTACGCCGATGCACTGAATTATCCGACGATGTTTATCAACGGCGACGTGGCCGAGAAAAAGGATAACAACGGATATTTCAAGTTCTCTAAGAACTACTATTGGCCGAACGATGTGAACACCATCCGTTTCTGGTCCTACGGACCTGCCGACATCTTCACCGAGCAGGAGATAAAGAACCATGTGAAGATCGACGCGAGATCGCAGCAGTTCACCGACTGCACGCCGCTGTCGGGCGTCAACAATCCCGGCAAGGAGCACAAGGACCTTGTCGTGGCCTACACTTCGGCCAATCGTCACAATGACGAAAACGTGAGCGGTTCGAATGTCAAACTCGCTTTCCACCATGCCTTTACGCAGATTGTCGTAAAAGCCAAAAACGGAGGTGCGTCGGATGACGATTCGAAAACGATCAAGATCAAGGGTGCGTGGATCGTCAACGTGAAGCCGACGGGCGATCTTGTCTTTACGGAGGATGCCGTGTCCAACAACTATATGTCGTGGGTTGCGAAGGGCGAAAAGACGTATTACGGTCTGTCGTACGCCGATAACCAGGAGGTTTCGCTTTCGCATGCATACGTTTCGCTGATCGGCGCCGACAAGGACAATTCCAGCCTTATGCTCGTTCCCCAGAAACTGGACAAGTGGGACTTGGAAACGGACAAGTCGAACAGCAAGAACGGAGCCTACATCCTGCTTCTGTGCCGTATTGAGATCAAACACGCCGGAGCGCTGCATCCCGACGGCGATACCAGCAACGATCCCGTAATCTCCGACGGGGAATACCATTACCACCAGCTCTTCCCCGTCAGTGGAACGTACAACGCAAATGCTTACGGCTATACCTGCGTGCCCATCGACACCGAGTGGCTGCCGGGCAAGAAATATGTTTACAACCTCGAATTCTGCGGCGCCGAGAGTGGTGCGGGTATCTATCCTCCGGCTCTTCCCGAGGAGTTCCCCTCCGGGGAGAATGTCATCCCTGACAGACCGGAAGGTAAGGAGGTCGGCGATACGGTGCTGGACGATCCGATTTCGTTCAAGGTTGTGTTGGAAGAGTGGACCGATGCCGGTGTGACGGAGGAGGAGACCCCTTCGATGTAAATCCGCCGAAATACCTTTCCCGGAAACCGGGAACGACGCTCCGGTCCGGATGCTCCTTCGGGAGTGTCCGGACGGCGTTGTAATCAGTTTGTAACGAATATTTTACCGATCATGCAGATACGACATTCACACGATCTCCGATTTGTTTCCCGTATGGCGTGCCGGGTCCTCGCGGCCTGCGTGGCGTGTGCGGCGACGTCGTGTGCGCAAGATGCGCTCGACGGGCAGGACGCCGATCCGAACGCCCCCATGACGTTTGGCGTAGCCGTTCCCGACTCCTGGATCGACGGTACGCCCGTTCGCCCGGCCCGTGCAGAGACGATCGCCGTCGATGAACTGACGTGTCCCGACGGCATGCAGCCGCTCTACCTCGTGACGGAGGTATCGGAACCTGCCGTTGCCGAGGAGCCGCAGGACGGGCGCGACGCCGCGACCCGCGGGGTGCAGATCGGTTCGGCGGGCGAGTTCCACGATTCATTCGGACTGTCGGCCGTCTGTTATACGGGGAGTTTTCCCGCGGACGGGGAGGCCGACGGCCTGACCACCAATTTCGCCCACGACATCGAGATGGTCCGCACCGCTTCGGGGTGGGACGGGAAGAAACTCTACCGCCCCGGCTCGGGACGCCTGCGGTTCTTTGCCTATGCGCCCCATTCGTCCGACGAGCGGCTCGGCGGAGCTCTCCGGCAGGTGCAGCAGGGCGAGGGTGGGCTGCCCCGCATCGTCTATACCGTTCCCTTAAAGACTGAGAATCAGCTCGACATCATGGCCGCTACGGCCGATTGTGCGGGCAGCGGGAGCGCTCCCGTGGAGTTGAAGTTCGGCCATGTGCTGACTTCCGTCACCGTTAAGACCGGTGAGGCGATGCTCGGCGGCACGGTGACGAAGGTGGAGTTTTCGGGCGTCTATCGCACCGGTACGCACGTTATCGGCAGCGGCAGTTGGTCCGGACACCGCGATACGGGAACGTTCACCGTGGAAAACGAGGTCGAACTGCCGGATCAGTCGGACGAGAACACGGATAATGCCTACACAAAGCCCGGGACCTCCCTTGTGGAGGGAGAACTGACCCTGCTGATGATTCCGCAGACGCTGCCTGCCGACGCCAAGCTGAAAGTCTATTTTACCGACGACCTGACCGGCACGAAGCGCACGCTGACCGCCTCGCTCGGGGGCAAGGTGTGGCCCGTGGGACGCCGGGTCTCCTATTCGGTTTCGTCGACGGGAATCGTCATCGAACCCACCGTGAAAATTGAAACCTCCGAACCGGAGGTGCATATCAACGGCTATCTCTCCGGTGTGGAGTTGGCAGCCTATGCCCGTGTGGTGCAGAAGGACCATCCGGAAGCCTTCGTGGCGCTGCCCTACGTCGTGGAGTATTCCACCGACGACGGCAAGACCTGGACCAAGGGCGGGTGGATGCCTGACAAGACGCCGTCGGAAGGCGCCGGTCCCGCAGCGAAGGTCGCGGGACGCCTGAAGCTGGAGCCGCAGCCCTCCTTTACGGACCAGCGATCTTATTTTTCGGAGCGGCAGCTTGCGGAGCATTACGGGTCGGAGGCCGCTCCCCACGATCTGTCGGGAGGCGGCGAGACCGCGAACTGCTACCTCGTGCACACCCCCGGCTACTATTGTCTGCCCCCGGTCTACGGCAACGCCCGCACAGGAGGAGCGGCGTCCTATTCGTATATTGGTTCAGAGGCGGATATTCCCGAAAATACAAAGAATTTCATCCTGCGCCGATTCGTCGATCATAACGACCAGTCGATTTCGGGGCCCGATATTCCGGGTGTGGCAGATGCAGTGCTCGTGTGGCAGGACGCTCCCGGCCTGGTGACCGACGTGAAATACGAGAACGGCATGGTCCGGTTCCGGGTGGCCGAGGAGCGGCTGACGCAGGGAAATGCCGTTGTCGCCGTGCGCGACGCCTCGAAAACCATCCTTTGGAGCTGGCACATTTGGGCCACTCATTATATGTGGGACGGGACGGAGGATCTGACGGCGACGACTGCCAAAGAGATCGACGGACCGAAGAGCGTCGCTTTTGCCCCCTGCAACCTGGGATTCTGCGAACCGCGCAAGGGCAACCCCGCGCGCACGTTCCGCGTCCGCTTCGTCTTTACGCTTCCTGACGGGAAGAATACGACGAAAGCCGTCGAATGCGGGCCGTTCACCCAGCCGGAGATCGTCGCCTCGGTGGCGGGCGACAACACCTACTATCAGTGGGGACGCAAGGAGCCCATGCTGCCGGGCATTTATAACAAGGAAGTTCGGGACGCGGCGGCCGGGCGCAGCGATACGCAGTTCAATATGATCGACAAGCCTTATTACGTCGATCACGAAGAGTATAAGTTCCGGCAACAGGATAATAAGAATGCTTCCGGGACACCGATTGGAGCGACGATCGGCGAAGCGATCCGGCTGCCCCATGTCTTTTTCAAGCACAACATGAAGTCAAGTGATGGAGAAGAAGGATATTTCCGACGTCATTGGCACAGTGGCGAGGGGAGGACGCCCAACAATCTTAAAACGATCATGAACTATTGGAATTCGCAGCTCGATCAGATTTCCAATGTGGGAACGGGCGAGGCTCCGAATGGATTTACGGTTACGAAAACCATTTATGATCCGTGCCCCGTCGGCTATCACGTTCCCGCACCCAATGCTTTTGCGGCATTCGGGACCGTGATGGGGACGAGTGACATTAATACAGTCTACGGAATAGAACATATTACCGATCCTGATACGGGGCTTCGCATTGGCTGGAAGCTTTCCCTGAACGAGACCGCCGGAGGTCCCAAGATTTTCTTTCCGGCGACCGGCCTGCGCGACATGGGACTCAATATCGAGTCAAGCCAGAATCCGCCCTTTCCCAAGGATATGCAGGAAGATACGACATGGCCTGCATTCGCAGATGTGACGTTCGTGACGACGACTGGTTTTGCGCCCTCGCAGGGAAACTACCAGTCCATGCTGTTTTATCTGGATAATCGAAAGAGCGGTAGTATTCACATCAACGTCAGTACGAACAACGCTTACGGGTTCACCGTGCGTCCGGTACACGATTGAAAGGAGCGGTATCGCGGCCTTTAAACGAAAATTCCGTGACCTTTGTGGGGCCGCGGAATTTTTCGTTATTCGGTTCGGGTGCAGCAGAGGGCGCGCCTCATGAATTGGATGATTTATTCCATCTGGATTGTCGATTCTGTGCTTTTGATTTACACCAGATTAAGGGTCCAGGGTTCCGAAGAGGTATTATCCAAACGGTTTCCGCGTAGAGCCAGGAAGGCAGAAATGACGGGAATAAAAAAAATCGCGGATTTCCGCGATTTTTTACTTGTGTATGGAGTATGGCTTTATTCTACTTGTTTCCGGAGTTTCTCGGCATAGGCGTCCCAGTCTGTGATCGGTTTTTTTGCGACGCCCGATTCGATGGCGGCTTTGGCTACGGCCGTGGTGACAGTGCACAGCAAGCGCGGGTCCATTGGCTTTGGGATCAGGTAATTGCGGCCGAATTCGAGCTTTTCGACTCCATAGGCGCGCAGGACCATCGCCGGAACCGGCTCGCGGGTCAGTTCGGCCAGCGCATGCGCCGCAGCGAGTTTCATCGGCTCGTTGATCTTCGTAGCCCGCACGTCGAGTGCGCCGCGGAAGATGTAGGGGAAGCCCAACACGTTGTTGACCTGGTTCGGGTAGTCCGAACGGCCCGTTGCGAAGATGATGTCCGGGCGCGAGAGCATTGCGGTGTCGTAGGCGATTTCGGGATCGGGGTTGGCGAGGGCCATGACGATCGGGTTTTCGGCCATCGTGTGCAGCATCTCCGGCGTCAGCGTGTCGGCTTTCGAAACGCCCAGGAATACGTCGGCGCCGTGCAGCGCCTCGGCGAGCGTCGAGATGCGCCGCGTAGTGGCGAGTTCGCGCTTCATGGGGTTGATGTCCTCGCGGTAGACGGTGACGGCTCCCTGGCTGTCGCAGAGCACCACGTTTTCACGGCGGATGCCGAGTTCGATGAACAGTTTTGCGCAGGCGATGGCGGCGGCTCCTGCGCCGTTGACCACGACGCGCATCTTGTCGAGTTCCTTGCCGGCGATCTTCGCGCCGTTGAGCAGCGCTGCCGAGGAGATGATCGCCGTGCCGTGCTGGTCGTCGTGCATCAGCGGGATGTCGAGCTCTTCACGCAGGCGGGTTTCGATTTCAAAGCACTCCGGAGCCTTGATGTCCTCGAGGTTGATGCCTCCGAAGGTGGGTGCAATGGCTTTCACCGTGCGGATGAACTCCTCGGGATCGGTGGCGTCGACTTCGATGTCGAAGGCGTCGATACCTGCATAGGTCTTGAAGAGCATGCCCTTGCCCTCCATGACGGGTTTGGCCGCCAGGGGGCCGATGTTGCCCAGTCCGAGTACGGCCGTGCCGTTCGAAATCACGGCGATGAGGTTACCTTTGTCCGTGTACTTGTAAACGTCGTCCGGTTCCTCGGCAATGGCCCGCGAAGGAGCCGCTACGCCGGGCGAATAGGCCAGCGACAGGTCGTATTGCGTGTGATAGGGTTTGGTCGGTACGATCCCGATCTTTCCGGGACGACCCTCGCTGTGATAGCGCAGCGCCGCATCGTCAAGTTGCGTTTTTGTACTCATCTCATTTTCCGTTAGTAACCTAATAACTCTAACGGCAAATATAGTACAATTATTGTCCCGATCTTAACAATTTTTAGAATTTTTCGAAAATATTTTAGAAATAAAACGGCAGTCTCTGTTGATTCCGGCCCGGTCTTGTCGGATGATACGGCAGGACGAAGGGTCAGAAATAGAATCGCAGGCCTCCGTCGAGCGACAGGCGGGCGATACCGTCGTTTTTGTACGAAGCGGATTCCGAGTCTGCATAGTTCGACGTATTGAAACTGACGCTGTAAGCCCCGATGCTGAAGCCCAGGCCGACGCTCCGTGAAAGTTTGTATTCGACGCCGAGGTCGACGTGGCTGCCCAGACCGGCCTGGTTCATGGAGAGTTTGTAGATGGTTTCGCTGTATTGGGCATAGCCCAGGCCGATCGATTCGTGGAAGGCCCATTTGCGCCCGAGGTTTTGGCGCATGACGAACTCTGCGCCTACGTAATGCAGGCGGATGTCGAATTTCGTATCGTCTAATTTTGCCGAGGTGAAATAGCCCGAATAGCGCAGCCCGAAACCCAGTCCGCTGCGTGCCGTCCACTGGAAAGCGCCGTTGATGTCGAGCCCGCGGCGCGGGTTTCCGGTGACGCCTTCGGCCGTTTTGGTCTTGGAGAGGACGAAGGCCGCGCCCGCGTTGATCATAATTGCGCAGGGTTTGCGTTCAGAGCTGGCCGGGAGGGTCGCTTTCTGGGCCGTATTGGCCGGGATGTCCAGTAAGTTCGTGCGGTAGTTCTGGAGTGCGATATTGTCGAAATAAGAAGCCGTGTAAATGGAGTCGGGCAGCAGCAGGACGTTGGCGGCGATCTGGTGGCACGAACTGCCGAATGCCGAGGGTTCCTTGTGCCAGGTGAGGATCAGTCCGTTGCCGCCGGCGTTGTTCGTGGCGTCCTTGGCCCGTTGCAGGACCTGCCGGAAGCCGCAGTTGGATGAGAGGCCGTTGTCACGGACCTCGACGCTGCCGAGCACCTCGGCCTGGGAGGGCAGGGTGTCGGTGAGGTTGTAGACCAGCACGGTGGACCCTTCGGGCCGTGCCGGGTAGCTTTTCTGGAAGCTGGAGTAGATTTTGGGTGCACAGCCGACGCTCGGGAAGAGCAGCGCGGCGATCAGGAGGCGCAACAAGCAGGGGAGGAGGTGAACGTTTTGCATGTAGTTTGGGTTAGATGGGTAAGTTGCCTCCCCTCGGTCAGAAAAGCGAGGCTTCCCTGTCCCGGGGGGATGAGAATCCGAGGTGTTCATAAGCCAGCGGAGTCGCTTCGCGGCCGCGCGGGGTGCGTTTGAGGAAGCCTTCCTTGATCAGGAACGGCTCGTAGACCTCCTCGATTGTCCCGGCCTCTTCGCCTACGGCCGTAGCCACGGTGTTCAGGCCTACGGGACCGCCGTTGAATTTCTCGATGATCGTGCCCAGGATTTTGTTGTCCATCTGGTCCAGTCCGCGTGAGTCGATGTTCAGGGCCGTGAGGGCTATGCGGGTGATTTCGAGGTCGATGTGTCCTTCGCCCTTGACCATCGCGAAGTCGCGGACGCGGCGCAGCAGGGCGTTGGCGATACGCGGCGTGCCGCGTGAGCGCAGGGCCACTTCATGAGCCGCATCGTCGTCGATCGAAACGTCGAGGATGCGTGCCGAGCGTTTCACAATACCCGCGAGCACCGGGGCGTCGTAGTATTCGAGGTGGCACTGGATGCCGAAACGTGCGCGCAGGGGCGAAGTCAGCAGGCCGCTGCGCGTCGTGGCGCCGATCAGCGTAAAGGGCGCCAGTTCGATCTGGATCGAGCGGGCCGATGGGCCTTTGTCCAGCACGATGTCGATTTTATAGTCCTCCATCGCCGAGTAGAGATACTCCTCGACGATCGGGCTGAGGCGGTGGATTTCGTCGATGAAAAGCACGTCGCCCGGATTGAGGTTGGTCAACAGGCCCGCCAGATCACCCGGCTTGTCGAGCACGGGGCCCGACGTGACGCGAAGCTGCGCCCCCATTTCGTTGGAGATGATGTTGGCGAGGGTTGTTTTGCCCAGACCCGGAGGGCCGTGCAGCAGGACGTGGTCGAGCGAGTCGCCGCGCATGAGCGCCGCTTTGATGAAGATATGGAGGTTCTCGACGATCTTGTCCTGCCCGGAGAAGGTTTCCAACTCCTGCGGGCGGATCTTGTTTTCGAATTCGAGATCGCTTTCGGTATTGCGTACGATTGACATAATGCAAAGATAGCGATTTTCGGCAAATCTGTGCCGTTTGGACGAAAAAACAATCCGGCGGAAGGCGGTTTGCTGCGGGGGCTTGCGGAGTGCTGGGGCAGGGCATAAAAAATCCGGCCCGCAGAGTGGCGGACCGGAACAGCTGCCGATTGAGGAGTGGCTACTTCTCCTGCGGCAGGTCGAGCTTGATCTCCTGGAGGCCGTTCTCGCGGGTCTCGATGTGCAGGATGACACCTTTCTTACCCTCGAGCTGCCCGGCGAGCGGTGTGAGGTCGAACGAGAGGTAGTACCCCTTGGTGTAGCCCTCCGTGTCGCCGCCTGCGCTGTGGCGCAGTTCCAGGTTCAGGTAATTGTCGTCGGCCTCCTGTGCGGGCGCGGGTTCGCTGCCGCTCTCCACGTTGTTGACGATCACCGTGAAGTCGTGTTTCGAGTTGTCTGACACGGGATAGAGCGCGTAGAAGGTGAGCCACTCTTTGGTGAGGTTGAACGTGTTGTTCTGGAAGCCGGTCTTCTCACTGCCCAGTTCGTCCAGCTGCTCCTGCGTGTCCACGATCATCGAAGTGCCGGTGAAGATGTTTTCGACGTTGTAGAGGGCGATGTTATAGTCGTAGCCTTCAATGCCCGAGAGCAGGTTGAACCAGATGATGGTCCGCTGCGTTTTGTCGGGATCGGGTTTGTAGCCCGGGACGCGGCTCTTGTCGCCCGGGTAGAGCGTCTCGCCGTTGTCGCGTTGAAAATAGTAGTCTCCGCCGTCGAGCGAGTGGACGGTGGTGATGAGCGGCGAATATTTCGGGTAATCGCCGTCGTCGTCGTTACAGGAAGTAAACGCTGTGCCGGCCAGGGCCGCGATAAGGAATAAACCAAATTTTTTCATAATATCCGTATTTTATGTTACCTTTCGCTCTTAAAACGTCCGGCAGGGCGGAATACTGCATGAAAAATTATTTTTTTTCACGGCATGCAGTCTTTTGCCTTCCGCCGCATTTATAGAGTGTATTGAGTAATGCAGATGGAGGAACAGATACTGGCCGAAGGGTGCAGGAACGGGGACGATACGGCCCGGAAAGAGCTGTACGACCGCTATGCAGGCCGTCTGTTGGCGATATGTATGCGTTACGCCGGCGACCGTGCAACGGCCGAGGATCTGCTCCACGACGCTTTCCTGAAAATCTACGGGGCGTTCGACCGCTTCACCTACCGGGGACCCGGTTCGCTGCGTGCCTGGATCGAGCGGGTGACGGTGAATGTGGCGCTCGAATGGATTCGCAACCGCAATAAACTGGGAAGCGTGGCGCTCGATGAAGGCAAAGCCGCAGCGGAGGTGGCGGAGCCCGATGTTTCGGAGATGGCCCGTGTTCCGCGCGACGTGCTGATGCAGTTCGTCGGCGAGTTGCCCGAAGGCTACCGGGCGGTCTTCAACCTCTACTGCATCGAAGAGTATTCCCACCGCGACATCGCCCGGATGCTGGGAATCAACGAGAAAAGCTCCTCTTCGCAATTATTTCGCGCCCGGGCCCTGCTGGCCCGCAGGATCAGGGCTTATCTGGAGACGCATTGACAGGATGCAATTCCGGGAATGTTTAAAACAAGGTGGATCATCCGGTGCTGCCGGACTCACATAGAACTATGAAACAAAACAAAGATTGGACCGATGCCATGCGGAGCGCGCTTCGCGACGCCGAGCTCCCGCCCCCGGCGGGGGGCTGGGAGCGTCTGCAACGCGAGCTGGGCGGTGCGGCTCAGGAGCCGGTGGCTCCCGAGACCAAACCCCGCGGGTCCGTGTGGCGGATCTATTGGCCGCGGTTTGCCGCCGCAGCCGCTGCGGTGCTGATCTGCGTCGTTGCAGGTGAATTCCTGCTCCGGCCGGACAAGGCGTTGGAAAACGATGGGACTGTTATCGCATCGGCAGCGGAGGACGGCGCAGCCGCGGTTGCCATACCGCAGCAGGCGGAACCCGAATCCGTGCAGGACGCCCTTGCACAGGTTGTCGGGCTGCCCCGGGAGCGAATCGCCGAAACCACCTCCGTTCCGGCCCGGCAAACGCTTCTGGCATTGACCGCTGCGCAGCCTGCGGAAGCAATGCTAAAGTCTGCGGTTTCGGAGGCCGACGATGCGGCCGCAGCGAGGGTCGAAGCGGATGCGGCGCCGGAAGTTTCCGGGGAAAAAGCGAAAGACGTGTCCGGCGAAAAGGCCAAACCGGCATCGAAACAGGCGTCCGGACAGTCCGCTGCGCGGTCGGCGGCAACCGGTACGGCCCGCCGCTCGGCGTTCTCCGACGAGCCGTTCGTGGCTTACACCAAGCCGCGCAAAACAGCGTCGTTCTCGCTCTTTGCCGGCGGCGGCGTGTCGGGCGGCGCCGGCGGAACCCTGGCCCCGCGGCTGCTCTATTCCTCGACGACAAGCGATGCTTCGTCGGTGGTCGGCAACGGTGATAAAATAGCGCCCCTGCGCCGGAATGAATATGGCGAGAGTTCGTTCCGCCACCACCAACCGCTGAGTTTCGGTCTCTCCGTGCGCAAGGAGTTCGCACATGGATTGTCGCTGGAAAGCGGTGTGAACTACACCCTGCTGCGTTCGGATGTGAGGATGCAGTACTCTTCGGACGATGTGGGCCAAAAGCTCCATTTCATAGGGGTTCCCCTCCGGGTGAACTGGCAGTTCCTTGAACGCGGCCGCTTCTCGTTGTATATGGGTGCGGGCGGAATGGTCGAGAAGTGTGTCTCGGCAAAACTCGGCTCCAAGACCATGGACGAACCGGGAGTACAGTGGTCGGCGCTTGCCGCCGTGGGAGCGCAATACCGCGTAGGCAGTATGGTAGGGCTCTATTTCGAACCCGAAGGTTCGTATTACTTTACAGAAACGGAATTGCGTACAGCCCGTACGGATTCACCCTTGACGCTAACCTTGAGACTGGGCGTGCGCCTCTCTTTTTAAAGTCTGATTTTTTAAATCGCACATTTATTGTATAAGAGGAGTTCGCACCCCGGGTGTGCGGATTCCTCCTTTCATATATACATAGGTGTGCCCTAAACTGCTATTTGCAGGTCTAAAAATGTTATTTTTTATTGTATGATCGAAATTTGTTACTATTTTTGTTGAACAAATATAAGTGACGCCCGACCTTGCATTCGCCCAAATACGATAAAAAAACACAAGTGCGCTTGTCGCACACTTGTGTCATGGTAGTCCCGACGGGAATCGAACCCATATCGTAAGAACCGGAATCTTATATTCTATCCATTGAACTACGGGACCGGGTGTGCAAAGATGCGAAAAAATTTTTAATATTCGAAAGAAATGCGAGAAAAACAGAATAATTGGCAAAGAATTGAAGCCGTAATCAAGTGGGCAAATATGTCGACCAACTATTTTGCGCGATATATCGGCCTTGCGCGCGGTGAAAACCTCTATCAGATCAAGCGCGGCAACAACGGTATTTCGCTCGACGTTGCCGACAGGATCGTCGCGAAATTCCCCCAGGTGGACAAACTGTGGCTGCTGACCGGCGAAGGACAGATGTTCTCGGAAGAG
The DNA here is from genome assembly GCF_018362775.1 of Alistipes montrealensis. Taxonomy (GTDB): domain Bacteria; phylum Bacteroidota; class Bacteroidia; order Bacteroidales; family Rikenellaceae; genus Alistipes; species Alistipes montrealensis. Next base: position 600,004 of record NZ_JAGYXY010000001.1, on the reverse strand, counting down.
AAAATACGCGGCGCGCAGATACCTTTTTATAACGTGGATGTCGAACAGGGCATCGCACACCTCGAACACCTCGAACCCGAGAGCAACCTCGTCGTGCCCCCGCTGGGTGCGTGCGATCTGGCGATGTGCTATACCGGGCGGGCGATGGGAGCCACCGTGCCGCCGGGAACGGTCGTGCTGCTGAAGGCCGTGGACCGGGATGCAATTATTCCCGGGGGTGAATATGTGATTGTCTGCCGAAAAATTGTAACTTTGCGGATAGTTAGGGCCGCCGATGAGGAGGGCAAAGTCCGCCTGGTGGCCGGAGATCGGGAAAACTATGACGACATCGTTTTGAATGTCAGTGATATAGTGTCGGTCTACAACGTAAAAGGCAAATTGATCATAAACAGTTGACGAATATGTTTTCAGGCATCGTGGAACGTACGGCGGAAGTGGTTTCGATCCGTACCGACCGTCAGAACAAGGATTTTACGCTCCGTGCGGATTTCTGCAAGGAGTTGAAGATCGACCAGAGCATAGCACATAACGGCGTATGTTTGACAGTTGTGGACATCACGGAGGATACCTATACCGTGACGGCCATGAAAGAGACGCTCGACCGGAGCAACCTCGGGCTGCTCCGCGAAGACGACCTGGTCAACCTCGAACGGTCGATGAAGCCCGATGCGCTGCTCGACGGACATATCGTGCAGGGCCACGTCGACCAGACGGCGGTCTGCACGGCCAAAGAGGATGCCGACGGAAGCTGGTACTTCACCTTCGAGTACGAGCCGCAGGGCGGCGGACTCTGTACGGTAGAGAAAGGTTCGGTGACGGTCAACGGCGTGAGCCTCACGGTCTGCGACTCGAAAGAGAACAGTTTCCGGGTGGCGATCATTCCCTACACTTTCGAGCATACGAACTTCTGCCGCATCGAGGTCGGGTCGGTCGTGAACCTCGAATTCGACATCGTGGGCAAGTATATCGCCCGGCTGATGCAAAATTACATGAAGTAAGCCTATGGTACACATCAAGACAAAAGAGGGGGCGTCGCTGTGGATCGCCCTGCTCGCCGCAGTTATCGTCGCCGTGGGCATGATGCTGCTCCACGTCGTGTGGTGGATTACGCTCTGCGCATCGGCAGGCGCGTTTATCGTGGTGGCGCTCGCGGCGCTGTTCATCATCCGTAAGTATGTGGCTTACAAACTCAAGCCTATTTATTCGATCGTCCTTTCGCGCGACGTGCACACCAACGAGATTTTCTCGGAACTGAAAGACAAGCGCGTCGAGAATATCGGCGAGGAACTGACGGCCTGGGCCGATACCAACGACAAGGAGATCGCCCGCCTGAAGGAGGCCGAGTGTTTCCGCAAGCAGTATCTTGGTAACGTGGCCCATGAACTGAAAACCCCGATTTTCAATATCCAGGGTTATATCTCGACGCTGCTCGACGGCGGGCTGGAGGACGAACTGATCAACCGCAAGTACCTCGAACGCGCCGAGAAGAGCATCGACCGCCTGATCAATATCGTCAACGACCTCGACACTATTTCGAAACTCGAAAGCAGCATGAACCGCCTGAATATGGAGCGGTTCGATGTGGTGGCGCTGGCCAAGGAGATCGCCGAACAGGCGGAGATGGAAGCCGACAAAAAGGAGATCCGGATTTCGGTCAAAGGAGCCGACAACCTGCCCTCGCCCTTCTGGGTGTCGGCCGACAAGCATTACATCGGGCAGGTGTTCGTCAACCTGATTATCAACTCGATCCGTTACGGCAAGGAGGGAGGCCAGACGCGCATCCGTTTCCGTGACATGCTGGATAAGATTCTGGTCGAGGTCGAGGACAACGGTTCGGGAATCTCCAAGGAGGACCTGCCGCGCGTGTTCGAACGCTTCTACCGGACGGATAAGGGGCGGTCGAGGGAACAGGGCGGCACGGGCCTCGGACTGGCCATCGTCAAGCACATCGTCGAGGCCCACGGCGAGCGGATCACGGTTCGCAGCGAAGTAGGTGTAGGCAGTACATTCTCCTTTACGCTGAAAAAGGTGAATTTGCAGGATATAAATAAATAAAGGCCTGCCCGTCAGCCTGCTGTCTGAGGACTTGGCTGCGTTGCGACGAGCCCTTTGAGGGTTTTGGGGCGGGCGGAATTGAATATGCGGCATCCTGCCGCGACTACGGCGGCCCGGAGCGGTCTTGGGGCCGAAAAAATGGATAAACTTATATAAATGATACTACAACCGTTAAGTATTGTCTGGGATTTCGATCCGGTGCTGTTCAGCATCGGGTCGCTCGACATTCGTTACTATGGCCTGATGTGGGCGCTGGCCATCCTGATAGGTGCGAAATTCTTCGATAATTTCGTCAAACGCGAAGGTTTGCCTGCAAAGGTCTCGGAGTCGATTTTCATTTACGGAACGCTTGCCACGATCCTCGGGGCGCGATTGGGCCACTGTCTGTTCTACGACACGATGGAGTATCTTTCGAAGCCGTGGACCATCATCACGGGATTCCGCGACGGCGGCATGGCCAGCCACGGTGCTGCTATCGGCCTGCTGATCGGCCTGTGGCTCTTTTCGCGGCGCAACAAGCTGCCTTACATCTGGTCGCTGGACCGTATTATGATTCCGGTGGGCATCGGCGGCGCGATCGTGCGGCTGGGCAATCTTTTCAACTCGGAGATTTTCGGCCAGGCGACGACCCTGCCGTGGGGCTTCGAGTTTGTCCGTTCGCATAAATGGGTGAGCGAGTTCGCTCCCGCGGCGGTGCACCCGACGCAGATTTACGAGGCGATCTGCTACCTGGTGACTTTTGGCATCCTTTGCTGGTTGTACTACAGGAAAGACACTGCGCGCCGCCGTCCGGGCATCCTGTTCGGAATCGGCCTGATCGGTACGTTCCTCACGCGTTTCTTCATCGAATACATCAAGACCGAGCAGGAGCCTTTCGAACTGGGCTGGACCCTCGACATGGGGCAGTGGCTCAGCATTCCGTTCATCCTGTTGGGAATTTATATGATCTGGCGGGGCGTTACACAGCCCGAGACGGTTCCGGCTCCGGCTCCGAAAGCCCCGGCTGCAACGTCAAAAAAGAAGAAAAAATGAATGGTAATCCGATGGAAGAGCAGATAGGCAGGCTTGTCGGCAACCTGCTGGCCGGCGTAGGGGAGGTTTACTTTCCCGGCGTGGGGTCGCTCTACACCGAGCGTCAGGGTGCGAAACGGCTCAGCCGGCGCACCGTGTTGCCGCCGTGTCGCACCGTGGCGTTCACCTCGCAGCAGCGGGGCGTGTCGCTGGTCGACGAGATTGCCCGTGCCCTGCTCGAAAGCGGTGAATACGAGGATCCCGAAGCCGAGGCGCAAGCCGTTTACGAGCGTTGGATCGAGCGGGTCCATCAAGTCAACCTGCTGACTGTCGAAGGCGTCGGGGAGTTGAAATTCAAGAATTTCATCCTCGACGAGGCATTCGACCTGAGGTTGAATCCGCAGGGGCACGAACCTGTGCGGATTCGTGTGCAGCGCCGTTTCGACTGGCCGTTGTGGGTGGGCGTCGCGGCGATCCTGGTCGCGGTCGTTTACGGCGGACGGGAATTCCTGCTGCTTTATCCCGAAGAGACGGAGACGGCGGCTGTGGCGGAGGTCCCGGCTGCTCCCGACAGCCTGCCGGTTGCCGGAGGAGTGACCGATGCCCTGGCTGAGACCCCGGCTGTGGAACTGCCGGAGGCCGAAGAACCTGTTTTACCGGCGGACGCTGTTTCGGGGACGATGCCGGAACAGAAATACGAGGTGTCGGAAACGCCGATGGCATTGCTTCCGGGCCGTCATTATGTGGTGCTGGGGGTTTTCAGCACCCCGGAAAATGCGGTTCGAGCCGCGCAGGAAGCCGTGGCCAAAGACCCTGTATTCCGCTGCCGGATTTACTATTTCGGGAAAAAATACATGGTTTCCCCTTTCTCGTCGGACGAAGCCGCGATGTGCACGAATTTTATCCGTGAACAGGGTGACGTTTTCTCCGGCATGTGGACCTATACTGCCCGTTGATGACTGTTGCGGAGCTGATAGCCAAGGCGATCGACTGGTTTTATATTCGCCCCGTCGCTGCGATTCTGCCCCGGCGGGTATTCCGCTATGCGGTCTGCGGCGGTATGAACGTCGTTTTCAGTTGGGTCTGCTACTTCTTCGTTTACAATTTCGTACTGGATCAGGAATTGCTCGATTTCGGGTTCATAGCTATTTCGCCGCATGTCGCAGCGATGCTGATTACCTTTCCGCTGACCTTTTTCGCGGGATTCTGGCTCAACCGCAATGTGGCGTTCCGCCGTTCGCCGATTCCTTCCGGAACCCAGTTGTTCCGCTACCTCCTGTCGGTTGCGGGTTCGGTTGTGGTCAACTACTTTTGCCTGAAATTCTTTGTCGAGGTTTGCGGTGTCTGGGCTACGCCCTCGCAGATGCTGGCGACGTGCGTCACTACGGTGTACAGCTTCTTCGCCGCGAAATATTTCACCTTCCGGCACGCTGAAAAACTGGAATAAAAAAGGACCGGATTCCGGTCCTTTTTTATTTCTTGCGGTTCTCCTCCCGAAGTTTCTGGAGTTCGTACATCCGGTCACGGAATTTCGCCGCAGCGAGGAAGTCCAGCGACTTGGCGGCACGTTCCATGTCCTCGCGTGCCTTGTCGATCAGTGCGTCGATATTCTGGCTGGCGGTGTAGTTCTTCTGCACGTCGGCCGCCGTGGCGTAGTGGTCTTCGGCAATGGGGTAGGCCGTCATGTCGATCTCCGAGGTGTCGATGCGGCCTGCCAGCAGGGCGCTCTGTCCCGAGCCGCTCTTCTGCGCCTGCCGCGGCAGCATTTCGTGCTCCATGTTGTAGCGCACCTGCTTTTCGCGGCGGCGGTTGCTCTGTTCGATGGCGTAGCGCATCGAATCGGTGCAGGTGTCGGCGTAGAGGATCACATTGCCCTGCGAGTGGCGTGCGGCGCGTCCGGCGATCTGCGTGAGCGAGCGGACGTTACGCAGGAACCCTTCCTTGTCGGCGTCGAGGATCGCGACGAGCGCCACCTCGGGGAGGTCGAGGCCCTCGCGCAGCAGGTTCACGCCCACCAACACGTCGAACATTCCGGCCCGCAGGTCTTCCAGAATCTGGATGCGTTCCAGCGTGTCGACATCCGAGTGGATGTAGCGGTTGCGCACGCCCACGCGGTCGAAGTATTTCGAAAGTTCCTCGGCCATGCGTTTGGTGATGGTCGTCACGAGCACCTTGTCGTCGTTTTTCACGCGTTTGTCGATCTCTTCGATCAGGTTGTCGATCTGGTTCAGCGTCACGCGTACCTCCAGCGGCGGGTCCACGAGGCCCGTGGGGCGGATCAACTGCTCGACGATCACACCTTCGCTCTTCATCAGTTCGTAGTCGGCGGGCGTGGCGCTCACGTAGATCGACGTGCCTTGCAACTGCTCGAACTCCGAGAAGGTCACCGGGCGGTTGTCCTTGGCGGCCGGAAGGCGGAAGCCGTATTCCACGAGGTTCTCTTTGCGGGCGCGGTCGCCGCCGAACATGGCGTGGACCTGCGGCAGGGTGACGTGGCTCTCGTCCACGACCATCATGTAGTCCTTCGGGAAGTAGTCGATCAGGCAGAAGGGGCGCGTTCCGGCGGCGCGGCCGTCGAAATAGCGCGAATAGTTTTCGATGCCGGGGCAGTAGCCCAGTTCCTTGATCATTTCCAGGTCGTATTCCACGCGCTGTTTGATGCGCTGCGCCTCCATCGGGCGTCCGGCGCGCTCGAAGAACTCGATCTGTTTGCCCAAGTCGAGGTAAATCTGCTGCACGGCGGCGTTGATGCGCTCCTTGGTCGTCACGAAAAGATTTGTGGCGTAGAGCGTGATGCTGTCGAGCGAGGCGATGCGCTGTCCCGTGACGGGATCGATCGACTGGATGGCTTCGACCTCGTTGTCGAAGAACATCACGCGGAAACACTGGTTGCCGAACTCGCCGAATGCCGCCATGATGTCCACCGTGTCGCCGTTCACGCGGAACGTCGCCGGCTCCAGGTCGCGTTCGGTGCGGGTGTATAGCGCTTCGACCAGTTTGTAGAGGAAATGTTTGTAGCTCACGACCTGCCCGACCTTGATGTTGATGGCCGTGGCGTGGAAATCCGCCGGGTTGCCCGCGCCGTAGAGGCACGAGACGCTCGACACGACGATCACGTCGCGGCGGCCCGACAGCAGCGTGGCTACCGTGCCCAGACGCATCTTTTCGATTTCAGCGTTGATCGAAAGGTCTTTCTCGATATAGGTGTCCGACGAAGGCAGGTAGGCCTCCGGCTGGTAATAGTCGTAATACGATACGAAATACTCCACGGCGTTCTCCGGGAAGAAGTTGCGGAACTCCCCGTACAACTGTGCCGCGAGGGTCTTGTTATGGCTCAGGACCAGCGTCGGACGGTTCAACTGTGCGATGACGTTGGCCACCGTGAACGTCTTTCCGGAGCCCGTCACGCCCAGCAGCGTGTTGTGCTTCGAACCGTGTTCGATCGAACTCACGAGTTGTTCGATAGCCTCCGGCTGGTCGCCCATCGGGGCGTAGTCCGATACGAGTTTGAAATCCATAGGACAAAGTTACATATTTTTTCGGATATAGAACGGAAATCGCAGGCTGTGGCGTATGTCCGATAACATTCTTGATATTTTTCCGTATCTTTGTACGCTATGATCGACAGGGAAACAGTAGACCGCATTTACGCCGCCGCAGATATCGTGGATATCGTCGGCGAATACGTCACGCTCAAACGCAAGGGCGTGAACTACCAGGCCTGCTGTCCGTTCCACAACGAGAAAACCCCGTCGTTCGTCGTCTCGCCTTCGAAGGGAGTGTACAAATGTTTCGGATGCGGGAAGGGCGGCAACGCCGTGACGTTCCTGATGGAGCACGAGAACATCACCTATCCCGAGGCGCTGAAGATGGTGGCCAAACGTTACGGCATCGAGGTCAAGGAGAAGGAGATGACCGACGAAGAGGTGCGCCGCAACGACGACCGTGAGTCGATGTTCGCCCTGAACGGCTGGGCCGCGGAGTATTTTGCCAACTACCTCCAACGCGAGACCGAGGGCCAGAGCGTGGGACTGGCCTATTTTCGCCAGAAGCGCGGGATGACCGACGCCACGATCCAGAAATTCGGCCTCGGGTTCTGCCCGGCCAAGGGCGACCGGATGTCGAAGGATGCGATGGCTGCGGGTTACAAGGCGGAGTTCCTCGTTTCGACGGGCCTTTCGCTGCAGCGCGAGAGCGACGGTTCGCTCTACGACCGCTTCCGCGACCGCGTGATCTTCCCCGTGCACAATATTTCGGGCCGCATCGTGGCGTTCGGCGGCCGTACGCTGCGCACGGACAAGCAGGTAGCCAAATACCAGAACTCCCCGGAGAGCGAGATATACAGCAAAAAACGCGAGTTGTACGGCCTTTATTTCGCCAAGAAGGCCATTCAGCAGCAGGACTTCGCTATCATGGTGGAGGGTTACACCGACGTGATTTCGATGCACCAGGCGGGAGTCGAGAACGTCGTGTCGTCGTCGGGCACGTCGCTCACGACGGAGCAGATCCGCCTGCTGAACCGCTTTACGAAGAACATCACGGTGATCTACGACGGCGACTCGGCGGGTATTCACGCTTCGCTGCGCGGCATCGACATGATCCTCAAGGAGGGTATGAACGTGCGCGTGGTGCTGCTGCCCGAGCCCGAGGACCCCGACTCGTTCGCCCGCAGCCATACGGCGACCGAAGTGCAGGAGTACATCCGCGCCAACGAGCAGGACTTTCTCGAATTCAAGGCTAAACTGCTGTTGAAGGATGCCGAGGGCGATCCGATCCGAAAGGCGGCCCTGATCGCCGACATGGTGCAGTCGGTGTCGCAGATTCCCGACCCGATCCAGCGTTCGGTCTACATCAAGGAGTGCGCGCGGATCATGGACATCGACGAGCAGATTCTGATCTCGGAGGTGGCGCGCAAGCGTATGACCACGTCGGGCGACCGCGAGGCGGATGAATTCCTGCGGCGCCAGACGACGCTCAAACAACGGGAGGCGAAGCAGCCCGAAGTGGAGTTTGTCAAGCAGGTCGAGGCGGGGAGCAGTTTCGAGACGCTGGAACGCGAGATCGTGAAATACCTGCTCAAATACGGACACTGCTCGTTCGATTTCAAGGAGGGACGCACGATGGTGGCGTGCAACGTCGCGGAGGTGATTTTCGCGGAGTTGAACGACGACAATATCGTCTTCCGCAATCCCGTCTACAACAAGATCATGGCCGCCTACCGTGAGCAGTGGGCGCAGTTGGGGACCGGGACGGAGGTTCCGGCGCATGTCTTCCTGAACCACATCGATCCCGAGGTGTGCAACATGTCGGTGGACATCCTCACCTCGGACGACAACTATGTGGCAAGCGAATTGTGGCGTCGCAAGGAGATACACATCGACAGCGATGCCGAGATGTTGGCCGTGGGTGTTCCGAAGGCCGTGACGCTCTACAAGTCGAAGGTGGTCGATGCGCTGATCAAGGAGTTGCAGAGCCGGCTCGGCGACGAGGAGATCACCGACGAGGAGATGCGCGACGTGGTGCAGCGCCTGTCCAATTACAACAAGGTGAAAGTATCCATTGCAAAGAAAATACAACGACTGATTTTATAACCCGCATTCGGCGGGCTGAGCTGGATTTATAGGATGGTTTTGGTTGTTTTGCCCGTCAAATGCGGGTTACGGCATTGAAAATGCCGGATTTATATTAATATTCCCTCTAAATCTCCCTTTGTCAAAGGAGGACTCGGGATAAGGAATTTTTATTAAAAAAAGGGGCGGGTCTCGGGTCGTACACGCATCACTGCGCATACCGTGTGCAAACAGAAAATAAACAGAAAGATGTGTAAAACATATCAAAGATAAAAGAATTAGTTACCTTGACCGATTCCCACCCCTGCTGTTAAAATTGCAATTTGTGTGCCGTTTTTGAGTATTATGAGTGAACAGAAAAAGATAAATATCCGGAACAAGCGCGCGACGTTCGACTATGAGATTCTGGAAGAGTACGTTGCGGGCATTGTGCTCGTCGGAACGGAAATAAAATCCATCCGTGCGGGCAAGGCTTCGATGGTCGATACGTTCTGCTATTTCGACCGGGGAGAACTGTGGGTGCGCGGCATCAATATCTCCGAATATGCCTGGGGAACCTGCAACAACCACGTTCCGCGCCGCGACCGCAAGCTGCTGCTTACGGCGCGCGAACTGGACAAACTCCAGCGCGTTTCACAGGACAAGGGGCTCACGATCGTGGGCCTGCGCCTGTTCCTGAACGAGCGCGGTCTGGCGAAGGTCGTCGTGGGGCTGGCCCGTGGCCGTAAGTCGTACGACAAGCGTGAATACCTGAAGGAGAACGACGCCAAACGGGAGATGGACAAGGCGATGAAAACGTATAGGAAATAATTCGTTGCGAAGACGGCGGATAGAGAAACCGATAGACACTTATGACGAAAGCGATATTTTTGGATGTGGACGGAACGCTGATCAGTTTCAAGACCCACGAAGTACCTGTTTCGGCGCTGGAAGCGCTGTGGCAGGCCCATGCGCGCGGTGTGCAACTCTTCATCGCTACGGGACGCGCAGCCGGCGACCTCGGGGAGTTGGGGGAGATTCCCTACGACGGGGTGGCGGCTCTGAACGGAGCCGACTGCCTGATGTGCGACGGGCGGGTCGTGGCCCGGCATCCGATTCCGCGGGCCGATTTCGAACGTGCCATGCAACTCTCCGACCGGTACGGATTCTCGCTGGCCTTCGAGTTGAACGAGGGATTGTTCGTCAATCGCCTGTCGCCCGGCGCCGAGGAGTGGTCGCGGATGGTGGCCCATCCCATGCCGGTCGAAACGAACCTCTACGAGTTGTTCGAAAACTGCGAGTGCTGCCAGATGTGTTTCTTCTTCGACCCGGAGACCGAGCGCAGGGTAATGGCCGAACTGCCGTCGCTCGTGGCGACGCGCTGGTGTCCGGTTTTCGCGGATATCAATGTGCGGGGTGTCGACAAGGGAACCGGCATGGCGGAGTTTGCGGCCCATTTCGGGTTTGCACACGACGAAACGATGGCTTTCGGCGACGGCGGCAACGACGTTGCGATGCTCCGGGCCGCAGGTGTGGGCGTCGCGATGGGCAATGCCTGCGACGAGGCGCTGAATGCCGCGGATTACATTACCGCATCGGTCGACGACGACGGCATCCGGAAGGCGCTGGAGCACTTTGGGATTATAGATAAACAATAAAAATATGTCTTTGATTCTTTGCATTGAAACCGGAACGGACGTTTGTTCCGTGGGGATCGCCAAGGACGGCGAACTGCTGTCGCTGCGCGAGAGCGACGAGGGGCGTGACCATGCCCGCAAGGTCGGCGTGTTCGTCGACGAATTGCTGCGCGAGACGGGGATTGCTCCCGAAGACCTCGATGCCGTGGCTGTGGGTAAGGGGCCCGGGTCGTACACGGGATTGCGTATCGGCGTATCGTTCGCCAAAGGGCTTTGTTACGGTTTGCAGAAGCCGCTGGTGGCCGTAGGGTCGCTCGACGCACTGGCCGAGGTGGCCCGCGAAGATTATGAGGCGGGGATTCTTTCGGTCGAAGGCTGGGAGAATGCTTATCTGTGCCCGATGGTCGATGCGCGGCGCATGGAGGTCTATGCGCAGGTGTTCGACGCCGACGGCCGACCGCAGAGCGAGGTTTCGGCCGAAGTGATCGATACGGAGAGCTTTGCGGCGTTTCGCGGGCAGGGACGCCCGTTCGTGATTTTCGGCAGCGGAGCCCGCAAGTGTGCCGATGTGCTGCCCGATGCGACGCTGGTCGAGGTGACCCCGTCGGCCCGCGGACTTGCGCGGCTGGCCCAGCAGGCGCTCGACGAAGGCCGCACGGTGGACATCGCTTATTTCGAGCCTTTCTACCTGAAAGATTTTGTGGTGACCACTTCCAGGAAAAAACTCTTCTGAGATTTGTCGTGACGATAAATCGCGGTTGGAGCGGCGGCCTGCTTCCCGAAGCCCGGAACCGCACCTGTTCTGACGGCAAATCGGAATCTTTATGACGCGCGAAGCCCTGATAAAACTCCTGTCGGAGCGGTTTTACGGCAATTTTGCCGATGAAACGGCCCGGCTGGTCCGTGATGCGGATGCTGTTGCGTTGCTGTATGAGACGGCCACTTCGCCGCACCCGGAGTTGCCGAAGCCCGTACGCCGGAAAGTGTTGTTCCGGGGTGCTTATGTGCTCGAACGCATCTACTTCGCTTCGCCCGGTTCGTTTCTGCCGTATGCCGATGCCTTTTGCCGGACCGATTTCCCGGCGTGCGGCAATGCCAGCGCGCGGCGTCATTTCGGGAAGATCATGGCCGACCTGCTGGAACGTTATGAACCGGATGGCGACGCTCTCGAAAGGATTGCGGAGACGGCTGCCGAATGGGCGGTCGATCCGGAGGCGAAAGTCGCGGTGAAGGTCTGGGCCGTGGAGGTGCTGAAACATTGCCGGGAGCGTGTCGGCTGGGTCGCGGAGTCGTGGGACGACCTCGTGGAGGCCCTTGCGCTCGACGCGACGCCGGGCATCGAATCGCGGATGCGCAAGAGTTGGAAAACAAAGCGATAACAGAGTACCCGAATTGAGAAACGCCGTCCGAAACGTTGTAACGTTCGGGCGGCGTTTCCGTTAGCCGGGTGGGGGCTTTGGGTGAGGCTTACCAGCTCATGACGCGGACCTTGTACATATCCAGGTCGGGGACTTTGATCGTACGCGTCGCGGCGGAGCCGTTTCGGTCGGCGGCATAGCGGATGGTCTGTGTCGACCAGGACTGCGAACCTTCCGGAATCGTCGAATCGGTGTACCACAATTCGCCCGTGTCGTCGTTGTAGTTGATCGACTTGATGGCGGTGGAGCTGGCGAAGAGCGTCATTTCGGTAAACTGGTTGGCGCCGATGTCGTAGAGGTATGCCCGGCGTCCGCCGATGCAGAGTGTGTTGGAGTTGACCAGCGACATGTCGTGCAGGCCGCCGTAAGGCGTCTGTACGGTTTTCTCCAGTTCGAGCGAAGGCGTTGCGCTCGTCCAGTCTTTCAGCTTGTAAATCTGGAGGCTCTGGCCCCCGATGGCGTAAAGCCGCTGGGTCGTTTCGTTCCAGACTACGCCGTGTGCCGAACCGAGTTCCGACTGGAACAAAACGAGGTTCGGGCGCGCGATGTCGTAGACCTGGACTTTGTTGTTGTTGGAGCCGCTGCCTTCGGAGCAGGCTACGGCAATGCGGTTGTCCGGGAGCATCTCCGCCGAATGGGCGTTGGGGGCTGCCGTGGTGTGGAAGAGCACCTCCCCGGTTGCGATGTCGAGCAGCGCGCACCAGTTGTAGGAACTCGTGACCAGGAGCTTTTTGCCGTTGTCGACGGGCTTGCAGTCGTCGAGGTGGTTGCAGCGCGACGCGGCCAGCCCGAGCGTCTCTGCTGCGGTGGTGGCGTCCCAACTCCACGTGACGGCATTTTTGTAGCCCGTTTCGTCGGCCAATCCCGCATCGATCATGTAGACCATGTTGTCGCCGCAGAAGATCAGTTCGGTTACCTCTGTCGAACGGGCGTCGTCGGTCTCGATCTTGTCACCGGCCGTGAGCGTCACGGGATCGGTCGAACCGACCGAAAACGAATGGCCGTCGGTGTCGGTGAGGGTCACGGTATACCCTTGTGAGAGAGTTACGGGGGCTATCATTACCGGAATCAGCCGGGCTTCGCCGGTGCAGTCTATGGGCGAAGGCGGCGTCACGGTGATCGTCTGCGCCGATGCGCTGACCGACCCGTCGTCGATGCCGATCGAAATATCCCCGGCAATCGTTTCGCCGCCGTTGGCTTTGACGACGGCCTTGCTGATCGAGTAATTTCCCTTTTTGACGCTGACGTACATCGTGCAGAAAAGCTGTTTGAGTTCGATGTCGTAGCCTTCGTAACTGTTGGCGCGGGCCGTAGCTTTGCCGACGAGGCAGGGCGTGATGCTGCCGCTCTGGGTAGCGGGAATGCTCGCCTTCAGGGTGTTGTCTTCGCACGCGAGGGCCGCGTCGGAAGGGTAGAAGCCCACGAGCGTCGCATCGGCATGCGCCGGAGCGTCGACCGTGAAGAGGAAGAGCGACTTCTGGGATCCGGGGAGGATCGGCGCCGCGTAGGCGGGCTCCGCCACGCCGTGTTTGACGGCAAAGACGGCTCCCCGGTCGGAGCTTTTCCACGTGACGAGCGATGTCGCACCCTGGTCGTTGTAGTATTTCGAAAGTGTCAGGGTGACTTTGGCGGCCAGTTCCGAGGTTTCGTCCGAGTCGTCGTTCGAGCACCCCGCACCGAGGCTGGCGGCGCAGAGGCCGAGCCACAGCATCGGCCGGATTTTATTCAGCAGTCCGTATTTCATGGCAGTGTATTTTGTCGGTTATTTTTTCTTGTTGCCGAGTATTACCTCGTTATAGGTTTTGACGATGTTTTCGGGCGTGGCGGCCTCCCCGGCACGGACTTCGTGCATGAAGACTCCCTTGTAGCCCGAAGCCTGCAGGCGGCGGAGGAAATCGGGCCAGTCGATGACGCCTTCGCCCGGCAGCCAGTGCCGTTCGTCCTTGCGGTCGTAGTCCGAAGCGTGGACCGTGCCGATGCGGTTGCCGACGGTCTCGAAGAAGTGTGCATGCTCCTCTTTGAGCAGGTGGTTCGAATCGAAGCAGACCATGACTTCGGGGTAGTCGGCGATGAGCCGCATGAGTTCGCCCGAGTCGCGGCCCAGGCACGTGCGGGGCAGGTTCTCGATGCAGAGCACTGCGCCGATTTCTTTGGCGGCCAGCGCGAGGCGGCCGATGGAGTTGGCCGAGTTTTGCAGGCGGGTCTCCCGTTCTTCGTCGGTGATCGGCTCCGAACTGGGATGGAGCACGAGACGCTGCGGGCCGAAGATCGACGCGAGGCGGATCATCCGCTCCATGAGCACGACGTTCTGCTCGCGCAGCGCCGGATCGAGCACCGAAATATCGAGCTGGCGGCTGAACGGCAGGTGGCAGGACCAGACTTTGAGTCCGGCTTCTTCGAGCAGCGCCTTGACCCGGTAGGCCCGGGTGTAACATTCGTTCTCGGGGGCATTGCGCCAGAAGTAGTTGAAGACGACTTCGACGTGATCGACCCCGGAGGCCTTGATTTGCGCGAGTCCCTCCGCGGAGGGTGTTTTCAGCATGCTGAGGGAGATGCCGACCGGATATTTGGCTTGTGAAACAGAGCCTATCAGCAGAAAGGCCATGCTGAGGATTATAAGTTTTTTCATTGCGGTTACGGATTAGGGATGTAAAGGGAGGCTCCGGTGCAGCCGGCGCCTCCCGAATCGGTTATTTTACGCAGCACGAGCCGCAGAGGTCCCCGCCGTGGGTGCTCCAGCTCGAAGCCCGCTCGCCTCCGACGTATTTGCCAACGAAGATTCCGTTTTTCGAGGAACTGCCGATGAACGCCGAATAGAGAACGCCGTCGAGGTAGTTGTTGCCGCCCATCTGTTTCTGGTTGGTATCGCTGCCCTCGTAGCTCCACGAGTCGAGGACGTTGCCGTTCGCATCGAAAATGTAGGAGACGTTGGAAGCCTGTCCTGCCGTGATGTAGAACCGGTTTTCGGAGTCGACGCAGGGGTGCGCGAAGTTGAATGCGTTGGTGAGCGGGGTTCCGCTGGGGGTATGCGCATATTCCCAGTTTTTGGCCGAAAGGTCGCCCTTCACGTTGAACACCTCGCCGCTTTTCGATCCGGCGAAGACCGAGCCGTTGGGGGCTACGACGGGTTCGTAGATGTCGTTGGCCGTGGCATTGCCGCCTCCGGCCAGGAGACGGCCGTGGATGGTGCGCGAAGTCAGGTTGACGGCCCCGATGTAGCCGGATTTAGCGCCGAAATAGGCCAGTGTCTTGTCGTTGCTGACGGCAAAACCCGTATTGTCGACCATCGTGCAGCCCAGTGCGACTTTGGCGATCTCCGCTCCGGTTTCGGCATTGAGGAAGATGGCGTTGGAGGTCGTGCCGACGAGCAGTTCGTTCGCGAAGACCAGCAGGCCGCAGCCTTTGGCGCCGGCTGCATAGGACCAGATTTTCGATCCCGACGAAGCGTCGATCCCGAACGTGTTGCCCGTGGCGTCGCTGATGTAAACGACACTTCCGGAGGCATTGACGGCCGGAGAGCAGCTTTGCATGGAGCCGGCCTCGGTGAAGGTCCACTTCAATTGACCTTCGGCGGTCACGGCATAGAATTGCCCGGCGGTGGTCGTTCCGTAATAGATGTCGCCGGTGACAGGGTTCACGGTGAGCATGTTGTAGCTGTTCGACTTGGCTGCCGGGACGTAACGCCACTTCTCGCTGCCTGTGGCCAGGTCGAAGGCGTACAGGCCCGCCACCTTGTTGAACGTGATGATGTAGACGGTTTTCCCGTCGGGCGAGAATACCGGACAAGTGCCTTTGAAACCGTTGTAGTTCGAGCCGTCCTGCGCCCAGTCGGTGCTGTAAACGACGTATTCGCGAATCTCGACTTCGAGGTTCCAGCTCCGTACGCTGCCGTTGATGGTCGCGCTCAGTTTCACGGTCTGCGTGCCGATCGATCCGAGTCCGTATTTGACGACCGTGCCCTGCTTTACGACATCGCCCGGGAAAGTCCATTTGACATCGGTGGCCGTCGGGTAATCCGCCGTGTTGAACGTGAAGGTGATGGGCTGATTCTTGGCTGCCTTGTCGCGGTCGAGGGTGTAGGGGACGGCCTGGGTCGGCATGGCCTTGATGGTGGCCGCTTCAGAGGTTCCCTTGGCATAGTTGGCCACCAGCGAGAAGTAGTAGTTCTTGTCGTTGACCAGGTTGTCCAGCGTGATGGTGGTCGCATCCTTGTCGATGGGCTGTTCCGTCACGTCGCCGGTAGCGTCTTCGTTGTAGTAGGAGAGCGTATAGGAGAGCACCGTCGTTGCGGGTTTCGACCACGTGAGCGTGACGTAGGCGTTGCCCGCTTCGGCCGCGAGGTCGGTGACCGGGAACCGCGTGGTCGACGGTTTGCCCGTAATGCCCACGTAGTTCGAGATGTTTTCGCCGTATACGGCCTGCACGTAGAATGTGTATTGCGTACCGTTGGTAAGCCCGTTTACCGTGCAGTTCATCGGGCCGCCCGTACGCCGGGTCACGGTTTTCGAATCGGAGTCGGTGTAGTAGACGATAAAGTCCGTCGGGTTCCAGCCTTCGGGCATGCTCCACGAGAGCAGTACCTCTTCATCGCCCGGCGTAGCCGTGAGGCCGGTGACCTGGTGACGTGCCGCACCCGCCTCGGGAATGTCCTCGGTCCAGCACGCTGCGAGGTTCGCCGTGAGGACTGTGCCCAGCAACAGGTTGATTATCTTTTTCATGCTTGTTTTGACTTTAAGGGTTGATGAATTAGAAACCGGGGTTTTGCCACAGGATCGAGGGGTTGTTCACGATCTCGATCTGGTTCTGCGGGATGGGGAAGATCAGGTTGTGGGCGTCGAGCGTGTAACCCAGGTTGCGGAAATGCTCCACGGCCAGCCCCAGCCGCACGAGGTCGAACCAGCGGTGGCCTTCCAGGGCGAATTCGCGTCCGCGCTCGGCGGCCAGTTCGCGAATAAACTCGGCTTTGGTCTTCACGTCGTCCGAGGTCAGTTCGTCGAGTCCGGCCCGGGTGCGGGTTTTGTTGAGCCATGTCAGCGCCGTCGGCAGGTCCGTTTCGGCGAGCGCTTCGGCGTACATCAGCGTGATGTCTGCATAGCGCAGGTGCGGGAAGTCGTTGCCTACCTGCGTATTGTAGGTAGCGTCGTAGGTGTCGTACCACTTGGTCATGGCGAAGAGGTTGCTCTGTATCTTCGTGTAGGTGCTGATCAGCGCCAGCCGGTTGTCGGTCTCGTCGTAAATCGCCTTGAATTCGGGGGTCGGGTTGCGGATGTCGGCCATTACATCGGTATTGGTACTGTACCAGTAACCGTGTCCGTTGTCGTTGGTCTTGTTGTAGTAGAGCGCGAAGATGACCTCCTTGTTCATCTTGTTGTTGATGTCGAAGACCCGTTTCGTCGTGGATTCCAGTCCGTAGCCCGTGGCCTTCATCGCCTCTTCGAGTGCGGTCTTGGCTTCGGCGTGCTTGCCGAACGTGAGATATACTTTCGCCAGCAGCGTGTAGGCCGCGATACCGGTCACACGGGCCGTCTCGGCGCCGCGGGTCGCGGGCAGCAGGCGTGCGGCCTCGGCGAGGTCTTCGGTCAGCAGGCTGTACATCTCCGCCTCGGTGCAGCGCGGGATGAGTTTGGCCGCAGCCGGGGGTACGACCGTGCGGGCGATCGGAACCACGCCGAACGTGCGATAGAGGTTGAAGTACCACCAGGAGCGCATGAAGAGGCATTCGCCGCGGTATTTGTCGTAGTTGGGAATCTGCACGCCGTGCATGTGGTCGAGTACGTCGTTGCAGCGGTAGATGCCGTTGTACCAGGCATCCCAGATGTCGCTCAGGATGCCGTTGCTCGCCGTCTCGATGAAATTGTCTATGTCGTAGCGGTCCTGCGTCGAAACGGCCATCGATTCGAGGATGTTCTCGTCGCTGCGGTAACCGATCTCCGTGAGGTGGAAACTCATCATTGTCTTGAGTTTGGCGTAGCAGGAGACGACGCCCTGGTTGAAATCATCGTCGGTTTTATAGAAGTTGCCTTCGGTGATGTCATTGCTGGGGTACTGTTCGAAGAAGCCTTCGCCGCACGAACTCAGCGCGAAAGCGGTGAAAACGAGGTAGTATTTCAGTTTCATAATCTTCGTCTTTGAAATTACAGGTTAAAGTTGATGCCGACGCTGAACGTGCGCGAAAGCGGGTAGGAACAGTAGTCCTCGCCGGGGCGCAGGGCGTCTGCCGCGCGCTTGTTGACCTCGGGGTTGTAGCCCGAATAGTTGGTCCAGGTGAAGAGGTTGCTGCCCTGCACATAGATACGCAGTTTCGAAATTCCGGCCCGGCGGGTCCATTTGTCGGGGAAGGTGTAGCCCAGCGAGAGGTTTTGCAGGCGCAGGTAGGAGCCGTCCTCCAGGTGGAAGGTCGAGGTGCAGGCGCCGTTGTTACCGCTCGATTTGCGGGTCGCGCGGTTCAGTTCGCCGTAGGGGTAGCGCTGGAGCGATTCGCGCATCATGTTCGACGAAGCCTCCATGTTGAGCAGGTAGCGTCGTTCGAGGTTGAGGATTTCGTTGCCGTAGACCCCCTGGAACGCTGCGGCGAGGTCGAAGCCTTTCCAGGAGAGGTTCACCGAGAATCCGTAGTAGAAATCGGGCATGTAGTTGCCTACGATCACCCGGTCGGCGTCTTTTTCGAGAATGCCGTTGCCGTTGGCGTCGACGAAACGGAAGTCGCCCACCTGCGCCGTGTCGAAATGCGGGTAGGAGTCCAGCTCCTCCTGGTTGTGGAAGATGCCGTCCTGGACCATCAGGTAATAACAGCCGACGGGCTGTCCGACGCGGGTGATGTAGTAGCCGCCGGCGTAGGAGGACTCCTTGATGATGTCGGCGTTTTCGTCGCCGAGGCTCAGCACCTTGTTGCGGTTGAGCGACCAGTTGGCCGAAACGGCGTAGGAGAAGTCGCCGAACGTGCGGCGCGAGGAGAGCGATAACTCGACACCTCTGTTTTGCATCGAACCGATGTTCATGTTCGAGGTCGTGAGGCCCGATACCGACGAGACGGGAACGTCGAAAAGCATGTCGGTGGTCTTCGAATAGTAGTAGTCGGCGTTCAGCCCGAGCAGTCCGCGCCAAAGGCTGATGTCTACACCGACATTGTACTGGGTATTCTTCTCCCAGCCCAGGTCGTTGTTGGCTATCTGTTTGGGGTAGACCTGCGAGGTGAGCCCGTTGCCCAGGTCGATGTTCGTCGTGCCGTAGAGCGCCAGGTATTCCGAGTTGCCGATCTGGGCGTTGCCCGTCTGGCCGACGCTGGCGCGGAATTTCATGTCGTCGATCCACTTGATGCCGCGCATGAAGTTTTCATCGCTGATGCGCCAGCCGATGCTTGCCGCAGGGAAGTAACCCCAGCGGGTGTTGGGGGCGAAGCGCGACGAGCCGTCGCCGCGGACCGAGACCGAAGCCATGTAACGCCCCTTGTAGGAGTACTGCGCACGCAGAAGCCACGAGGCGAACGTATAGGCGTACTTGTTGTTGTAGGTGTTGTCCTGGTCGATGGTTTTGCCTTTGGTGGACCGGATCTTGTCGTCGCCGATCGTGCCCGTGGAGACGATCTGTGCCGTCTGGGTGGTGTATTTATCGGCTTCGTAGACGGCTACGGCATTGATCGTATGGTCGCCGAACGAGCGGTTGAAGGAGAGCTGGTTCGAGAGGGTCCAGTGGAAATAGTTGTTGTTGTAATAGTTAGCCGACGGGGTCGACTGCGCGTCGAGGTATTTGTAACCGCGCAAGGGGAGCGAGGAGGGGCGGTAGTAGTTGCGGATGTAAGAGTAGTAGTCGCCGCCGGCCGTGATTTTGTATTCGAGGCCCTTGATGAACTCGTAGGAAGCGAAGACGTTGCCCAGGATGTTGAGTTTTTCGCGGATGTCGTCGATTTCGAGCGCCAGCGCCACGGGGTTGAGCACCTCGTTGGTCTGGGTGTCCCACGTATTGATGCGCAGGAAGCCGTTCATATCCCAGTTGTAGGAGCCGTCGGAGTTGTAGACCGGGAAAACCGGGGGCGCCATCAGCGCCGAGGCGATCACGCCGTCGCCGCCGTACTGGGCGTCGGCGTCCACGTAGTTCGACTTCGAATAGGAGGGCGAGAAGCTGACTCCGTATTTCAGGCGGTTGCGCTTGCCGTCGAGGTTGACGCGCAGCCCGTAGCGTTCGAAGTCCGAACCGATGATCGTGCCTTCGCGGTAGAGGTAGTTGGCGCCGACGAAATAGTTGATGCTCTTGGTGCGGCCCGATATCGAGAGCGAATGTTTGGTCGAGTAGGCCGTGCGGAAGATGGCGTCCTGCCAGTCGGTGTTGACCATCGTGCCGGTCTTGTCCTGCAGGTAGGCCGTGATGAGCGGGTCGACGCGGTGGTAGGTTTGCGGGCGGCTCTCGTAGGGATCGTCGATCGAACCCGTCGGAACGTTGAACAGGTAGGCGCCGTCGCGGGCTTCCTTGAAGATTTGGGCGAATTCGTAGGCGTCGAGCATTTCCATCGTTTTGGTGACGTTCGAAACGCTGAACTGTCCGTCGTAGCTGACGACGGGGTGTTCGCTCTGGCCGCGTTTGGTGGTGATGAGGATCACGCCGCATGAACCGCGCGAACCGTAGATAGCTGCCGCCGAGGCGTCTTTGAGCACTTCGAGGCTCTCGATGTCGCTGCCGTCGAGGTTGGCGAAGGCCCGGGCGTCGCACGGAATGCCGTCGATGACATACAGCGGGTCGTTACCCGACGTGGCGGACTGGATGCCGCGGATGCGGACCGAAACGTTGCCTTCGGGCTGGCCGCCCAGCTGGAGCACCTGCACGCCCGGCATTTTGGCTGCCATGGCGTCGCGGAAATCGGAGCTGGGGACGCCGGCGAAATCCTCGGCTTTGATCGACGAGATGGCGGTCGTCACGTCGCGTTTGTTCTGGACGCCGTAGCCTACGACCACGACGTTGTCCATGGCGATGGCATCGGCGGTCAGCCGGACATCGGCCCGCGTCTGGTTGTCGGCGAGGGCCAGTTCGACTTTGTTGTATCCGATGAGTGAAATTTCGAGTACGGCGTTGCTCTGCCGGATATTGAGTGAATAGTTGCCGTCGAGACCCGACGCCGTTCCGGTCGTTGTGCCCTTGAGGATGACGGTCGCTCCGACTACCGGGGCGCCCTCGTCGTCGGTTATGCGGCCCGTGATTGTCCGGCTGGCGCTGGCATTGCGGGCGGCGGGTTTACCCCCCCCCGAACGGGTCGTAAGTAGTATCTTCAGTCCCTTAATCTCGACATTCACCTCGGGCAGGACTTCGGCGATGATCGATTCGATGCTCCGGTTCTCGGCCTTTACCGAGACCCGTTTCCCGGGGGTGATGTCGGCGTCGGCATAGGCGAACGTGTAGGGACTGTTGGCTTCGATGAGCCGCAGGAGCTCTTTGACGGTGACGTTTTTCGCCTCGAGGGTGACGTTCGGCACCTGGGCTGAAGCCGGGACGGCCGACACCGCACACAGGATGATGACGGCGCAGAGGCGTCGGCAAATCCGTTTTAAAACGTTGGGTTCATTCATGGTAATTGGGTGTTTTTCGGTTTTTCAGTTCAAATGAAGGGTATTCCGGAACCTCTTCGGGGAGGCGCCGGCTGGGATGGCAGCTCGTTGTTTCAGGAATTTACTTCTTGGTTATCAGCACTTGGTTGCCGTCGATCCGGTAACGGATCGGGATGAGTGTGGCCATGACATCCAAAATGTCTTCCAACGGTTCGTGGTAGACGACCAACGAAAGCCGTTTGTCGACGCGGATGTGTGAAGAGAGCGCTATTTCGACGTTGTACCTGCGTTCGAGATTGGTGATGATATCTGCGAGCGGCGTGTTGTCGAAGATCAGGCGGGACTCGAACCAGCTGCAATAGTTCCGGGCGTCGACCTGCCGGACGGTGACCTGCCGGGTGCGGGTGTCCAGCGATAATTTTTCGTCGGGCCGCAGCAGGACGGGTTTGCCGAGGTCAGCGCCGGAGACTTTGACCGATCCGGTTTTGAGGATAATTTCCTGGTGGGACCCGAACGAGTAACCGATGGCGTCGAACGACGTTCCCAGGACCTCGACCTGCAGGTTGTCCATGTTGACGTGGAACGGCCGCAGGGAGTCTTTGCGGACTTCGAAGAAGGCTTCGCCCGAGAGGGCGACTTCACGCGTCGGGCCGGAGAACTCCGCCGAGTATTTCAGCCGGCTTTCGCTGTTGAGCCAGACACGGGAGCCGTCGGGCAGCGTGAATTCGCCGACATTGCCTTTGGCCGTCAGCAGGGTAATCTCCTCGGCGGGCCGGACGGTCCGTGCGGCGAAGTAGTAACCTCCGGCAAAGATGAGCAGGACAGCGGCGGCTATGCCGGCGTAGCGCAGTATGCGGCGTCCCAGCATGCGGACCCGTCCGGGTTTGATCGCGGCATGGAGCCGCTGGAGACCCAGCCGGGTCTCTTCGATCGTGGCGTCGGCCGTATGCCTGTTCCACATTTCCAACAGGATTTCGTCGATCTCGGCCTCGTTTTCACGGGTGAGCATCCACTCTTCGAATGCCCGGCGGATTTCTGCGGGAACATTCGGATTGTTGAAAATGTAGTTGATGATTTGTTTGCGCTGCTGTTTGCTCATGGTAGCCGGGCGTGTTGGGGTTTATGCTGCCTGCGGACAGTTACTGTTTCTGTGTCAGCGTGAAGGTCTCCGTATAGGTTCCGGCCTTGAACGTGACGGTTCCGGTACGCGGACCGGCTGACGGATTGGCCGTGTAGCCGAGTTTCACGACATGGATGCCTTTTTCGCCGCCGGCGACGGGGTCGACGGTGATCCAGGTGTCTGCGGAGGCCGTCCAGGCGCAGGTGGTGAAGATCGTCACGGAGTGCGTGCCGGCGGCGGCATCCACCGTTCCCGTCGTGCTGTACATGTACACACTGTCGGGAGCCGCCTCATCTTCGTCCTTACAACTGCTTGCCAGGCACACGCATACGAGTGTCAGTAGGAGTAGTAGATGTTTTTTCATGTTAGGTTTTTTCGGGTTAAACGATTTTTTCGGATCCGTTTCTATTAATAAGACAACTTTCGGCGGCAGGATGCCAGTCTGTCCGGCGATATTTTTTACATTTTTTTTGCATGGCCGCTGTTTTGCGCGTTGGAGCCGTTCGGAGCCATGGTGGACGGGGTGGAAACCGTGAATATTTTATAAAATAGTCGTGAATAAATAAAAAATAATTCGAAAAGGTTTTTGATTCTTTGGAGTTAAATCTATATTTGCATAAACGGACCATGAATAGCGACGAACATATCCTGTTGCGGAAACTGCGGGAAGGGGATACCGAGGCTCTCGATATCCTTTACCTGCGTTATGCCGCGAAGGTACGGGACTTTGCGTTCCGGCTGCTCGGAGATAGCATTGAGGCAGAGGATATTACACACGATATTTTTCTCAGGGTGTGGGAACAGCGCAAGACCGTGGGCAACGTCATGTCGTTCAAGGGGTATCTTTTCCGGATGACGCGCAACGCCATTTTCAATGCCTTCAAACACCGGCAGGTGGAGTCGAAATACCAGGCCCAGGCTGTGGCGGACGGGACGGAAGCGCCTGCCGATACCGACGACCGCGTATCGACGAACGACCTGATGGAGATGATCGACCTGGCGGTGAGCAATATGCCTGAGCAGCGGCGTAAGGTGTTCTGCATGAGCCGTTACGAAAATATGTCTTACAACGATATTGCCGAGGCGCTTAATATCAGCCCCAAGACCGTGCAGTATCATATCTCGGGAGCGCTGGCCGAATTGCGCAAACTGCTTTCGGCGATTGCGTTCTTCGTGTAGCGGTTCATCTCACCTTCAAATAAAAAATCCCCGGAATGAACTTCCGGGGATTTTCTATGCAGGTGCGCGGTTATTTTACGCTTCCGATCACTTCGCGCAGGTGTTTTTTGAAATTGTCGCCAATGATCGTCATCCTGTCGGTGGTGTCGAACAGCACCGACTTGTTTTTCTCGTAGGCTGCGAGGTAGTCGGCGATGCGGAACGGGTCTTCGAGGATGAAGTTCGGACACTGCGATACGTTGAGGTATTCGACGGGCAGCATCAGGTAGGGCTCCACCTTGCCCTGTTCGGTTTTGAATTCGACGGTCAGGTCGACGCAGCGTTTGAAAACGCCGCTCTTGCCGTAGAGATCGGCCTGATGCGTCACGGCATGCTCGCTGAAAGTCAGCACGACCTCCAGCGGACGGTCGCAGGCCGCTTCGCCTGTGTAGACGACCGGGGCCAGCGTGTAGGCGTCGTAAGTCCACTGGCCGGCCTTCGGGAAGCGGGCGTAGGGAATCTCCCGGCCGTTGACCGTCACCGATTCGGGCGGGAAGGTGGCGGGGAATCGCAGTTCATAACTGCGTTTGGCCGGAGCTCCTTCGTAAGAGCCTTTGCGGGGTGCGATGACGGCGCGGACGGTGTTGCCTTCCTGGTGTTTCGTGACTTTCGTGACGGCGTAGGCGGTCGTGTACTGCTGGCTGACGCCGTCGTCCTCGTAATGGTTCAACTCGCCGTCAGCTCCCGGGATGAAGGTCAGCACCAGCGTGTCGCACGGCTGCTGGAGGTTTTTCACGTTCGCGGGATTCATCGGGAGGATGGCTCCGGCCCGGGCGTACCAGGGATTTTCCGAAAGGGTATAATGCAGGGTTTCGGTGCGGCCTCCTTGGTACATCGCCCCCGTGGCGCAGTCGTACCAGTTGCCTTCGGGGAACCATATTTTGCGTGCAGCGAGTCCCGTGACGCTGTCGACCGGCTCGACGATAGCCGTGGCGAGAATGTCGTCGCCGAACATGAACTGCTCGGGAACGTTGTAGGCTTCGTCCTGCTCGGGGTGGTCGTAGTACATCGGGCGGCACATGCCGACGCCCGTGTCATAATTGGTGCGTGCTGCGGCGTAGATATAAGGT
Organism: Alistipes montrealensis; assembly: GCF_018362775.1. Taxonomy (GTDB): domain Bacteria; phylum Bacteroidota; class Bacteroidia; order Bacteroidales; family Rikenellaceae; genus Alistipes; species Alistipes montrealensis. The sequence goes on along the minus strand of NZ_JAGYXY010000001.1, from coordinate 575,393 downwards.
GCGAGCGTGTAGCGCAGGCGGATGGCGTCGCGCATGACGAACAGGTGGTCGGGGAAGAACCAGAGGTAGCGCTCGATGCGCGGGTCTTTCGTGGAGTGGGTTTTGAAGATGGGGGTAAAGACGCCGTACTGCAGCCAGCGGGTATAGAGTTCGGGATCGGTTTCCTTCGTCTCTTTTTTGAACATGTGCCCGCCGATGTCGTGGCCCCAATAGCCGTAGTTGACATTCGACGAGGTGGCCGTGAAGTAGGGCAGGAAGGCCAGGGTCTCCCATTTGGCGTAGGTGTCGCCCGAGAAGGCCAGCGGATAACGGTGCGAGCCGAGTCCGCCCCAGCGGTGGTAGATGAAGGGACGCAGGGCAGGGTTCTGCTGTTCGGCGTGGTGGAAGAAGGTGTAGTTGAGCCAGAAGGTGTTCGAGAGGCCCGGAGTGAATTTCGACTCCATCCACTGCTGCCAGTCGAGCCACCAGAAATCGACGCCTTGGCGCTCCATGGGGTTCAGCACGGTCTTGAAATAGGCGTCGGCCCACTTCTGCTCGTCGATGTGGAACGGCACGGGTTTGCCCTTCTCGGTCCATCCGTACTCTTTGGTAAAGGGTTCGTAAACAGCCTCATAAGGCTGGATGCCCGAAGCGGGGTGGAGGTTGAGCGCCACTTTGAGGTCTTCGGTCTCGGTCCATTTCAGGAAATTCGCCGGTGAGGGGAACAGCTCCTTCTGCCAGGTGTAGCCAGTCCAGCCGATGCGCTGTCCGTATTCGTCCTTGGCGGGATTCTTCTTCCGGAGTCCCCAGGTCTCGTGCCAGTCCATGTCGACGATCAGTACGTCGATCGGGATGTCGATCGATTTGAGTTTCCCGACCAGGTCGACGAATTCGTTGTCGGAGTACTGCCAGTAGCGGCTCCACCAGTAGCCGAACGTGTACTTCGGGGGCAGCGGCGCGCGGCCTGCGACGAGTTGGAAGTCGGCGAGCGCCTGTTTGTAGTCGTGGCCATAGGCGAAGAGGTAGAGGTCCTGGCGGTCGCCCTCGGGGCGGGTTTCCACCCACTCCTTCCATTTCGAACCGTCGGGCGTCAGCACGTGCCGCCGGCTGTCGTCTACCACGGACCAGCCTGCGCGCGACAGGAGTCCCTGCTCCATCGGTTCGCGGCCCAGATTGCGGCCGTCGCAGCCGTCGAGCGTACGGGTCGTGCCCATCAGGTTCTGCGGGTTTTCCAGGCCGGGGGTCCAGACGACCTCTTTACCGTTGAGCCGGAAGACGGCTTTCAGGTTCCTATCGGTGAATTTACCGTCTTTAATGTAGGTGAGCGTGAGGGCCGGGGTGGTGATGGTCACTTTCGATTTCGTGTCGCGGACCCTGAAGGCCGGGACCGGGGTTTCGCGGTTGACGAACGTCAGCGTGGCGCGGTCCTCGAAACGTCCGTCTTCGCTCCACTCCATGCGGATCAGTTGCGGCGTGAGCACCGTGAAACGGGCGTTCCCCGCTTCGACGACCGCCTTGGGGTCGGCTTTGGGGTTGCCGGCTGCTGCCGCGCCCAGCGTCAGGCACAACGCCGTAAAAAGAATTGTAGCTCTTTTCATATTTTTAGAAAGGTTAGTTTGCATAATAGACACGCCCCGCAGGCAAAACGATGAGCCTGCGGACGTATTTTTTAGCAGAGGAACTATGCCTCGCCGCCGGGCAGTGCCGTGGGTTCTTCGGGAAGATCGTCCCCGTCCGATTCGCTGCCGGCGATTTCGAGTGTCCGCGCGGCGTGCTGCCGCTTGGTTTGCAGGCGGGCGGTCTTGCGCAGGCGTTCGCCGACGCGGATGATGTTGTCGTTGCCCGAGCAGAGGCGTTTGTGGGCATCCTCGTAAGCGTCGCGGGCCTTGTCGAGCGCCGTGCCGACCCCTTCGAGCGAGGAGGTGAAGGCCACGAGCTGTTCGTAGAGTTTCAGCCCGCAGGCGGCGATCTCCTTGGTGTTTTTGTCCTGGTCGTTGTATTTCCAGAGGTCGGCGACGAGTTTGAGCAGCGCGAAAAGGTTCGTCGGCGACGAAATGATCACCTTTTTGTCGTAGGCGTCGGACCAGATGGCCGTGTCGTTCTGCAACGCCGCGAGGAACGCCGGTTCGTTGGGGATGAACATGATGACGAAGTCGGGCGAATTGAGCCGCCGCTGGTACTCCTTGCGGCCCAGTTCGGTGACGTGCTGGCGCACCGAGGCGACGTGCGCCGCGAGATGGCGCCGCCGTTCTTCGTCGCTGTCGGCCGAGGAGTAACCCACGAAGGCCGTGAGCGAGACTTTCGAGTCGATGACGATGTCCTTTTTTTCAGGCAGGTGCAGCACCACGTCGGGGCGCAGGTTGCGTCCCTCTTCGTCCTTGATGTTGTATTGCGTCTCGTAGTGGATGCCTTTCGAGAGCGCCGAACTGTCGAGGATGGTTTCGAGCAGCATCTCGCCCCAGTCGCCCTGGACCTTCGAATTGCCTTTCAGGGCGTTGGTCAGGTTCTGGGCTTCGGCAGAAATCGTCTGGTTGAGTTCCATCAGGCGTTTGAGTTCCGATTTCAGTTCGCCGCGCTGGGAAGTCTGCGTGGTGTAAATCTCCTCGACGCGTTTGCGAAAGTCGACGATGTTTTCCCGGAACGGTTTGAGGAGGATGTCGATCGACTCCTTGTTCGTCTCTTTGAACCGCTGCGACTGCTCGCCCAGGATTTCCGTCGCGAGGTTCTTGAACTGCTGGCGGAAGCGTTCTTCGAGTTGTTCGCGTTCGGCTTTTTCGGCGGCGCGCTCCTCGGCGTTCCGTGCCCGCAGGGCCGTGAGTTCCGTGTCGGATGCGGCGCGCAGTGCGGCCAGTTCGGCTTCGGTGCGAGTACGCTGTTCGGTCAGCGACTGTACCTGTTCCTCGTACCGCAGGCGGAACTCTTTTTCGGCCGAGGCGGCCTGTTCGGCGGCGGCCAGCCGCGCTTCGGCCGCCGAAAGGCGGGTTACGGCGTCACGTTCGCGCGTTTCCGAGTCGGCGAGTTTGCGCGATTCCCGGCGCCACAGGAGCAGGACGATGACGAGGATTGCCGCGAGGCAGCAGGTTGCCAGTATGAAAAGCAGGGAAAGGGTCATGGTTGTTCGGTCGTGTATTTCCTACAAAAATAACAAATTATTCCCGGAAAACGACACGCTCGGGCGGCGGATCGGAATTTTCGGGGTAATGTGCAATTTTATTTGCCCCGGAACGGCATATCGTTTCCCGAATTTTATACCTTTGCTGCTGAATAGAATATACCCTTAATTTTTTCGTTTATGAAGAACCTTTTACCCATCATCAAGTCGGCCTGCCTTGCGGCGGTGGCCGTGTTGATCGTCTCCTGCGGCGGCGGGGCCGATTACCGGAACGTCCTGCCTGCCGATTCGTTCATGACAGTGTCGGTCAACGCCGCATCGCTCATGGAGAAGAGCGGCTCGTGCGATGCCGCCCAAAATCCGCTTTTCAACCGTCTCAAGGCGGAACTGGACAAAGCGGAGAACCTGTCCGCCGAAGAGACGGAATACCTGCTTTCACTGCTGGAGAATCCTGCAGAATCGGGCCTCGACCTGAAAAAAGACCTTTTCTTGTTCATGTCGATGGGCGGCGCCGACATCAATAATCCCGAAGTGAGCGGCGGTGTGCTGTTCCCGGTCGGCGATAAGGCCAAGCTGGACGCCCTGATCGCCCGGGTCAACGAAAAGAGCGGAACCGAGACGGTGACCGAGAACGGCGTTTCCGTCGTTAAGATCGGCGAGGAGTCGGCTGAAAGCGGAGTCTGTGCCTATAATGACATTGCCTGCATGCTCTTTTTTAGGACGAACCCCTGCGGCGGCATCGAGGCGAAGGTCCGGGAACTGTTTGCCCAGAAGCAGGATCAAAGCCTGATGGGGAACAAGGCCATCGCGGCGCAACTGGCCGGGCAGAACGACGTTAACGTCGTAATGTCGTATGCCAATGCATCGTTCCTGACGAATAATCCGATGCTGAGCACGATGCCCATGATGGATATACTGAAAGGATCGGCAATGATCGGCTCCCTCAATTTCGAGAAGGGCAGTGTCGTTTGCAACGCTACGATGTCGTATAAAGACAAGGAGAGCGAGAAGAAGGCGATGGAGTATTACGCATACGTGAAACCCCAGACCGGCGACCTGCTGCGTTATGTGCCTGCCAACACCATCGGCACGGTTTCCTACGGACTCGACGGCGAAAAACTCTATGCGATGGTGGCTGCAATGCCCGGTTACGGCATGATGCTGACCAACCCGATGATCAAGCAGGTAATGGATGCTTTCAACGGCGATTGTGTGATTTCGTTCTCGGGGATAACCGCTGACGGACGCTATCCGATCGGTTCGGTGCTGGCTCAGGTCAAGGACCCGGTCGTGTTGCAGACGATCGTTACGAGCCTGGCAGGCATGCCTATCCAGCAGACTGCCGAGGGCGAATACCTGTTCAGCATGGGCGATATTTCGGTGCTGTTCGGCGTGAAGGGCAACGTGTTCTATTGTACGACGGATGCTGCCGTGAAATCGGCGCTGGACGGCGTCGATTTCGAGTCGCTGGCATCGCTGGACCGCATCGTGAAAGGTAAATCCGGTACGTTCTACCTCGATTTCAAGGGCGTGAATGCTCTGGTGGCCCAGTTCGCCGGAGCGAACGATACGCCGCAGGTGGAAGTAGTGTTCTCGATTCTCGGCATCTTCGATAACATGGAAGCCTATGGTACGATGGAGGGCGGAACGTTCGTCGTCAACATGACCGACAAGGAGCAGAATGCGTTCAAGACCATTTGCGACAAAACCGGCGAACTGATTCGCCAGTACGTCCCGGAAGCGGGTGATTTGTAAAAAATACCGGTGGTAATACCGAGAAGCGGCCGTCCGGAATCGAACGGCCGCTTCTTCGAAATATAGAGTTTATGGAGTCGATAACTTTGCAGCAGGTAGTGCCCGATGCGTTTGCGGACGATCCGGTTTCCCGGGAGTCGGACGTGTGGGGACGCGATGTGACGTTCCGCAAGGGGGAGTATTATCTGGTCGAAGCCGCTTCGGGAACCGGAAAATCTTCGCTGTGCAGTTTCCTGTACGGTTCGCGGAACGATTATGCGGGCCGTATCTTGTTCGGCGATGCGGATTGCCGGGCCTTTTCCGCAGCCCGGTGGGGCGACCTGCGGAGGCGGTCGCTGAGCCTGCTTTTCCAGGACCTGCGATTGTTCGGGGAGTTGACCGTGTCCGAGAACCTCGGCCTGAAAAACGAGCTGACTTCGTTTAAGACACCCGAACAGATCGGACGCCTGCTCGAAACGGCCGGGATTGCCGATAAGAAGGATACGCCTGCCGGGAAACTCTCCTTCGGGCAGCAGCAGCGCGTCGCATTCGTGCGCTGTTTGTGCCAGCCGTTCGATTTCATCCTGCTCGATGAACCCGTGAGCCATCTCGATGCTGCAAACGGCAAGATACTCGCCGGCTTGCTGCTGGAGGAGGTGCAGGCCCGGGGTGCGGGTGTAATCGTAACCTCGGTCGGCAGTCGGCTCGGGCTGCCGTACCATAAAATCCTGACGTTATGAGACTGCTCTGGAAACTGCTCCGCTGTCATCTGAGTACGGCCCAAATGGTCGGTTTCGCCCTCGCCGGGCTGGTGGGGATGACCGTCGTGCTGGGGGCCTTGCAGGCTTACCGCGATATCGTGCCGATTCTGGACCAGCCCGATTCGTTCCTGCGCGGCGACTACCTGGTGCTTTCGAAGCGTGTCAGTGCGTTCAATACGCTCGGATTGGGTAACAGCGATTTTACGGCAGAAGAAGTGGACGACCTTAGGGCACAGTCGTTTGTCCGGGAGGTCGGGGCGCTGACTGCGGCGGATTACCGGATAACGGGGTCGGTCGGTGTGGGAGGCATCAACCTTTCGACCTACCTGTTTTTCGAATCGGTTCCCGACCGGTTTCTCGACGTGGAGCCCGCCGAATGGAACTATGAGCCCGGCAGCCGGGATATTCCCATCATCATTCCGCGAAACTATGTGAACCTCTATAACTATGGTTTTGCCCGGTCGCAGGGGTTGCCGCAGATTTCGGAAGGTATCTTCCGCCGGGTAAGCCTCGGTATCGACATTGCCGGGAACGGTCGCGCGGAGCAGTTCCGGGGCCGTATCGTCGGGCTGTCGAACCGCCTGAATACGATCCTCGTGCCCGATGCGTTCATCCGCTGGTCGAACGAACGGTTCGGAACGGGGGCCGGGAAAAAACTTCCGGCGCGGGTCATTGTCGAAACCGACCGTCCGGTCGATGCCGCCATCTCGGATTATCTCGCCCGCAAGGGGTACGAGGCTGAGGGCGACCGCCGCGACGACGGCAAGGCGACCCGTTTTTTGCAACTCGCGGCAAGCGGCGTGGCCGGGGTGGGGCTGGCGTTCAGCGCGATGTCGTTCTACATCCTGCTGCTGAGCATTTTCCTGCTCTTGCAGAAAAACAGCGACAAACTCGAAACCCTGCTGTTGCTGGGATATGCCCCGGCGCGTGTGGCGAAGCCTTACCGGACGCTGACGTTCGGGCTGAATTTCGGAGTGCTGTTCGCCGCGTTGCTGGCCGTGTGGCTGGTGCGTTTGAGTTACCTGCCGTCGCTGGAGGCGTTGCAGGAGGGGTATCGCCCGGCAGGCATGGGCGTCACGCTGCTGTGCGGCATCGGACTTGCACTGCTGCTTTCGCTGCTGAACGGGTTGGCGATCCGCCGGAAGATCGCCAGTCTCGGCTGCGGAAAACACTGACGGGTCGCCGGAGCAGGGGCCCGTACGAGCGGATTGTGTGTTGAAACCCCGTCCGGATATGCGGGATTCCGCGAAAAATGCCTATCTTTGTAGGTAGGAAAAAGAGAACTGCACAATGAACAGAATAGTAGCTCCTTCAATGCTCTCGGCCGACTTCGGCCATTTGGAGCGCGATACCCGGATGGTCGACGCCAGTGCGGCCGAATGGGTTCATATCGACGTGATGGACGGTGTTTTCGTCCCCAATATTTCGTTCGGCTTCCCGGTGCTGAAAGCCATTCGCAAGGTCACTCCGAAGTTCCTCGATGTGCACCTGATGATCGTCGAGCCGGAGAAATACGTTGCACGCTTCGCCGAGGCGGGCGCCGACCTGGTGACTTTCCACCTCGAGGCGACGGATGATCCCGCGGGATGCGTTGCGATGATCCGCCAGGCCGGGGCCAAGGCGGGCATTTCGATCAAGCCCGCGACGCCGGTCGAGGCCTTGCGCGGCGTGCTGCCGCTCGTGGACCTTGTGCTGGTGATGAGCGTCGAGCCGGGATTCGGCGGACAGTCGTTCATTCCGGGGTCGCTCGGGAAGATACGGGAACTGCGCGCCATGGCCCGCGAAATGGGTCTCGAAACGATTATCGAGGTCGACGGCGGCCTCTCGTCGCACAATGCCGGTGAGGTTTACGGGGCCGGGGCCGATGTGCTGGTGGCCGGCAATGCCGTTTTCGGCGCTGCGGACCCGCAGGCCGAAATCGTGAAGATACTCAGCGCCTGACGGTCATGTTCGGGTTCCTGAAAAGTTTTTTCGGGGGCGGCAGCTCCGCCCTGACACGGGAAGAGATCGGGACGCTGCCTCCCAAAAAGTTGTACAGACGGGTGCTTTACAGCCTTCCCGATGCGGAGGAGGCGAACGACGCGCAGCGCGATTTCGTCAGCATGGTGATGCTCGACGGCGAGGTGCGCAACGGCGGGTTCAACCAGTATTATTACAATATGGGCGACGAGGGCCGCAGAGCCGAGCAGGCGTTTGGCAGGACCGGAGCCGCGGACCTGGCGGAGATCGTCCGGCAGGCTAACGACTGTTATGACGCCAGTCGGGAGCGGCTTGCGGAGTTGTGGGACGGGACGATGAAGGGCTTCTCGGCCAGTTATAAAGAGAAGTTGTTCGACCGCTTCGATGCGGCCTATTACGCGGCAGTGGAGAAGAACCGGTTCCAGGCGCTTCTTGCCGGGTTCGTCCGGAGCCGTGCCGAAGAGTTTGTTCCTGGAAAATAAGACGTTTAGCGTTCGACATGCTGCGCCGTTTCTGCATCGAGCAGGCGGCGCAGTTTGCATAGCAGGTCGTCGTCGCGGAACCATTCCGCGCCGTAGCTTAGGTTGAACTCGTAGTCGAATCCGGCGGGGTTCGCACCCTGGTTGTGCTGGAGGATAGTCTCGGCCTTGTCGAGCGCCTTGACCCAGCGGGCTTCGGGTGTGGTGCACGCTTCGTACTCTTCCCATATTTCCCGGATGCGGATTCCTGCGGCGTCGGGCAGCAGGACGCTCAGGCGGTCCACGGCCGACTGTTCCGCCGTGGCTTTGGCGGCGGGATCGCATTGTACGACGGCCGGAATATCCCCTTCATAGGCCTCTCCGAGGTCGTGGACCAGACACATCGACAGCACCTTCGAAAGGTCGAGTTCCGGTTTCTCGTCCGCAAGGACAAGGGCCAGCAGGGCCAGCCGCCACGTATGTTCGGCGGTGCTCTCGTGGCGTCCGTCCGAAGTGTGGGCCGAACGCAGGGTGTTTTTCAGCCGTTCGGCTTCGCGGATGAACCGCAGGTAGCGCTCCAACTTTTCCATAACAGGGATCTGTTTCAGGTCGCAAAGATACGATATGTCGGATTAAATCGCTAACTTTGCCGTGATTTTAGATTCGTTATGATTTCACTCGATAACCTTACCGTAAGTTATGGGGGCTGGACCCTCTTCGACAATATTTCGCTGCTGATCAATCCGAAGGACCGCATCGGTCTGGTGGGTAAGAACGGCGCGGGCAAAACCACGCTGCTGCGCATCATCATGGGCGAGCAGCAGCCCACGTCGGGAACCGTGACGCCCAACGGCGACTGCACGATCGGTTACCTGCCGCAGACGATGCGCGTTGCGGATACCACGACGCTCGTGGAGGAGACCGCCAAGGCCTTCGAGGAAGTGCTCCGGCTGGAGGCCGAGATTGCGGCCCTGACGCGTGAGATCGCCGAGCGCACCGATTATGAAAGTCCCGAATACGAGCAGCTCCTGCACCGGCTGAACGATGCGCAGGATCATTACCATATCCTCGGCGGTGAGACCCGCGACGCGGACATCGAAAAGACCTTGTTGGGCCTCGGATTCAAACGGTCGGATTTCGGACGCGCCACGAGCGAGTTTTCGGGCGGTTGGCGCATGCGTATCGAGTTGGCGAAACTGCTGTTGCGGCGTCCGTCGATCTTTCTGCTCGACGAGCCGACGAACCACCTCGACATCGAGTCGATCCAGTGGCTGGAGGAGTATCTGAAGAATTACAACGGCGCGGTGCTGCTCATCTCGCACGACCGTGCTTTCCTGGATAACGTGACCAACCGCACGGTGGAGTTGTCGTTGGGTAAGATCACCGACTATAAGGTTTCCTACTCGAAATATGTCGTCCTGCGCGCCGAGCGCCGGGCGCAGCAGATGGCGGCCTACGAAAACCAGCAGCGGATGATCGAGAAAACCGAGGAGTTCATCGAGAAGTTCCGCTACAAGCCCACCAAGTCGAACCAGGTGCAGTCGCGCATCAAGCAGTTGGAGCGGCTGGACCGCCTCGAAATCGAAGAGGAGGATTTGGCGACGCTCAATATCAAGTTCCCGCCTGCGCCCCGTTCGGGCCAGATTGTGGCCGAGATCAACGAGGTCGGGATGTCGTTCGGCGCGAAGCACGTCTTCAGCGGCGCGAATTTCGTGATCGAAAAGGGCGACAAAATTGCATTGGTGGGCCGCAACGGCGAAGGCAAGACGACCCTTGCGCGCATGCTGGTCGGGCAACTGGCGCCGACCGAAGGGTCGGTCCGCCTCGGGGCGAATGTCAATATCGGTTACTACGCCCAGAATCAGGACGACCTGATGGACGGCGAATTTACGGTTTACGATACGTTGGACCGCGTAGCTGTGGGCGACATCCGGACCCGTTTGCGCGATATTCTGGGTGCATTCCTGTTTCGCGGGGAGGACATCGATAAGAAGGTCAAAGTCCTCTCGGGCGGCGAACGGGCGCGTCTGTCGATGGCCCGCATGATGCTGGAGCCGCGGAACCTGCTGGTGCTCGACGAGCCGACGAACCACATGGACATGCGTTCGAAGGATATCCTCAAGAACGCCATCATGAAATACGACGGTACGGTGGTTATCGTATCGCACGACCGCGAATTTCTCGACGGTATGGTGCAGAAGGTCTACGAGTTCCGCGACGGCGGGGTGAAGGAGTACCTGGGCGGCATTTATTACTTCCTCGAAAAGCGCAAGCTGGAGTCGTTGCAGGAGATCGAACGAAAGGACGTTCCCGCCAAAACTGCGGCTCCGAAGGGCGAAGAACCGGTCGCATCGGGCAAACTCTCCTACGAGCAGAAAAAAGAGCAGGAGAAGCAGCTTCGCAAGCTCAGGAAGGCCGTGGAGGCTGTGGAGGCCGATCTGGGGGCCGTCGAGAAGCAGATTGCGGAGTACGATGCCCGGTTTGCCGCCGCGGTCGAATACAACGAAGCCGACTACAAGGCTTACAACGACCTGAAAGCCCGCTACGAACACCTGATGCACGAGTGGGAGAAGGCTTCGTATGAACTGGAAATCGTCGAAAACGAGTGATTCCCGGCATACCGTACTTTTCACAAACCACGACATTGTATGAAAGGATTGATTTTTTTGCTGTTATCAGGCGTCGCCGCCCTCTGCACGGGATGTCCGTCCGGTGTGCAGAGCCCTCCGCAACAGGAGACTTCCGCTGCGGAAACGGCTTGTGCCGCGGGTTCTGCGGCTGAAATCACCTGTGCGGACGAGGCGGACGGCCTGGCACGAACTGCCGCCCAACCTCGCCTGGATTCGATCGAATTATCCGAAGGATGTGACTGGTACACCTGCTATTTCGCCGAGGGGACACGGAACAAAAAGGCGTTGGAATATATCCGGGATGTTATTCAGGGAACCAGGGGACCGTCCTATGAAGAATACGATCCGGACCTCAGCCCGGCATGTATCGACGGCGGCCGTGCGATTATACTCGACAGCGTGCGGTCTGTCGAATGGCCTGATTCCGAACCATGGCCCTCGATGCGGCGCCTGCATGAGGAGTGGTGGGAACAGGAGTTGGAGCGTCAGTGGATCGTTTACATGGCAAAACGCGATCCGGCTTTTCTCTGCGATTGCAGCGAAACGGATTCGGTGCTGATCCGGTGTGCGGATATTCTCCGAAATGACGGGGTGGACCGGGAGGCTGTGCGCCGGCTGAAAAAAGAGATTGCCGCGGCCGAGTATGCAGAGAGGGTGGTCCGCTACAGCCTTGTTTATGACGCGCAGGAGTTGGAGTCGACATTTTCGTCCGTCGACTGGGTTGTGGATCGGAATGATCCCCGCGAACTTTTGTTCACGACTTTGAGTAACTATATCAATCACAAAATCCACAACCGGCTGGGAAAGAACGGCGATATTGATTTTTTTAGTTACAAGGACGACTTTCTTCGTATTTTCGACAGTGTGAAGGTCGAGACATTCGAACCCTAAAATTCAAATATACAACGATGGATACAAACCTTATTTTCGGGATTCGTCCCGTGGCCGAAGCCATCGAGGCTGGACGCCAGATCGAGAAACTCTACGTCCGCAAAGGGGCCGAAGGGCAGCTGATGCAGGAGCTGAAAGACCTTTGCATGCGCCACCGCCTCCGTTACCAGGAGGTTCCGGTCGAAAAACTCAACCGCCTGACACGCGGCAACCACCAGGGAGTCGTGGCGCAGACGGCGGCCATTGAGTATGTCCAGTTGGAGGACATTCTGGAACGCGTGCCCGAGGACGAGACACCGCTCATCGTGTTGTTCGACGGGGTGACCGACGTTCGCAATTTCGGAGCTATCGCCCGTTCGGCCGAGTGTGCCGGGGTACACGGGCTGATCACGCCGCTGAAAAATTCGGCTCCTGTGAATGCCGAGGCGATCCGTTCGTCGGCCGGGGCGCTGACGACGATCCCGGTGTGCCGTGTGGGGTCGGTCCGCAATACGCTCAAACAGTTGCAGTCCGAAGGATACCAGATCGTCGGCGCTACGGAAAAGAGCCGTAAACTGCTTTACGACGCCGATTTCCGCAAGCCTACCGTGATCGTGATGGGCGCTGAGGATACGGGTATCTCGAAAGAGGTGCTGAAACTCTGCGACGAGCAGCTGGCCATCCCGCTGATCGGACATATCGAGTCGCTGAACGTGTCGGCTGCTGCCGCGGTGATGCTTTTCGAGGTGGTTCGCCAGCGCATCGGGTAACCCTTTGGAAGCCCGGATCAGCGAACAGGGGCCGAAAGGCCGCGAATGAAACCTTCGGAATCCGATAACCATATAGATTCTTACAAAGCGATGAAAGCGAAATTGGAATTATACCTGCATTGGCTCCGCGAAGGGGCTGTGCGGGTCGTGCGGTCGTATCCGGTCGAAATGCTCCTTGCGCTCTATGCCTGCGTATGGTGTCTGCTGACCTACGAACTGGATTGGAGCGGGAACGACCTGTTCGAAAAACTGGCCCTCGTGCCGCTGTTTTTTGCATTGGCGCTGGCGCTCAACGTCCTGGCGGGTCGCGGCCCCTGGCGGCGGGTCTACTGGGTTTGCTGGACGCCGATTGTGCCGCTGACGTTCTGGAGCGGGCTCGGAGCCTGGGTGGAAAGCGCTCCTTACTTTATTTCGGTCGGCATCCTGGCGCCGTTGTTGCTCCTGCTGAGCCTTCGCGCGGTACGGAACGACCGTTTCGTCAGCGGGGCGATCATCTGGCTGCGCTCGGGACTGTTGGCCTTTGTGTTTGTCGGTGTCGCACTGGGGCTTTTCTATGCGATACTCTATTCGACGACCTATATTTTCGGACTTGACGGCAAGTGGATCGAGCATGTAGCAGTCTGGGCCGCTTCGATCTGCGAGACGGTTGGTGTACCCCTGCTTTTTTTGATGATGGCCGATCGCTGGCGCGGCGCCGAATGCCGGGGCAGCCGCATTCTCGAAGTATTGCTGAACTACATTGTGACGCCTGCGCTGCTGATCTATGCCGCGATCCTCTACCTCTACATGGCCAAAATCCTCTTTACGTGGTCGCTGCCCGAGGGCGGCGTGGCCTACATGGTTTTCGGGTTCACGATGACGGCCCTCGCGGTCAAGGCGTTGCAGCAACTCTCCGAAAAGCGGATGTACGACTGGTTTTTCGACCGTTTCAGCCTCGTGTCGCTGCCGGTGCTGGTGCTGTTCTGGATCGGCGCGGTACGCCGTACGAACGAATACGGACTGACCGAACCGCGTGTCTACCTTCTGGTATGCGGCTCTCTGATGACCCTCTGTGTGCTGCTGTTCCTGTCGCAGCGCACGGGCCGCTACCTGTGGGTATGCCTTGCGGCGTGGGTGAGTTTTGCGGCGTTGGCTTATGTCCCGGTGTTCGAACCGGGGCGCGTCGCCGTGCGGTCGCAGTCGCTGCGTGCGGAGCGGATCGCCCGGTCGCTCGACCGCCTCGATGCCGAAGGGCGGCTGGTACTGGCCCCGATGCCGTTGGCCGATACGGTTCATAGGAGGGAATACCATCGTCTCTACGAGTCGCTCGACTACATCCGGCACGACAGTGTGGCTTTCGCCCGTTTCGGCGTGAAAGACCTCGACGATTTTGCCGCAATCTTCCCTGACGGGATGCGCGATTATGTGAAGTGGGGTTATGAATACTCCTATTCGTACGATACCGACCGGAGCGTCAGCATTTCGCTGCCTGCCAATGCTTCGTTCGAAGCCATTGGAGGCTATTCGCGTTATTATACGAATTTCAATTACTGGGACGAGGGTGGTTATCGCTTCGATAACGATACATTGAGTCTTTGGCTGGGTGAAGAACAGCCGGTGCTGGAGATTCCGGGGACGGAGCTGCTGAACGCCCAGTTGCAAAAAAGCGGGTTCGTGCCTGCGGAGGACGCTGTTCCGAGCAGCGAACAGACACTGCAACTGCTCGATTACCGCAGCCAGTATTGCCGGATCGTGTTCGAACAGTTGACTATCGATCGCGGGGATTCGCTCGCGACGTTGTCCCGCTTGTCGGTACATTCCCTCTGGATGCGATGACATCGGTCTATGTGCATCCCCGGTTGGGCGAGGTGACGCTCTCGCAGACGCTGCGTGCCCGCCGGATTTCGATCAGCGTACGCGCGACGGGCGTCGTGCGGCTGTCATTCCCCTATGGAGTGTCGCAGAAGCGGGCTTTGGCTTTTCTCGAACAGAAAGCCGGGTGGATCGAGGCGGCACGCGAACGGTTGTCCCGCAAGCGCGCCGCGCTGCCTGAGCAGTTGCCGCCTGCCGAAGCGAAGGCCCGCATCGAGGAGTTGCGCCGCGCCGCCAAAGCCGACCTCCCTGCGCGTATCGAACGTATTGCCGCCCAGACGGGACTGAAATACGCCAAACTGACTATCCGCGCCTCGCGCACCAAGTGGGGGAGTTGTTCGGGGCAGAACCATATCTCGCTGAGCCTCTTTTTGATGACGCTCCCGGAGCATCTGCGCGACTATGTGATCGTCCATGAACTCTGCCACACGGTTCACCACAACCACTCGCCCCGTTTCCATGCACTTGTCGACCAGTTGGTCGGAGGACGCGAAAAACCCCTTAACCGGGAGTTAAGGGGTTTCGTAATCCGTTGAGTCGCTTCGGACGGCCGTGCTATTTTTGGCCGAGCATCTCCTTTTCGTCCTTGTAGGTGAACGCCATGAAGACGATCGAGAGGAAGCAGGCTGCGATGAGCAGGATGAACGTCCAGTCCCAGCCTGCCGCGTCGGCCACCGAGCCGATCACGATATTTGCCAGGATAGCCGTGCCGAGGAAGTAGCCGAAGAATCCGGTCAGTCCGGCAGCCGTTCCGGCAGCGTTTTTCGGGGCCAGGTCGAGAGCCTGTACGCCGATGAGCATTACCGGGCCGTAGATGAAGAACCCGATGGCGATCAGCGACATGGTGACGATGACGTAATTCGACGAGAACTGCCAGTAGAGGAAAATGAATACCGCGACGATCGCCATGAAGAGAATCGTAGGGATGGCGCGCCGTCCGTGGAATACCTTGTCGCTCAGCCAGCCGCAGATCAGCGTGCCGGGAATGGCCGCGAACTCATACGCGAAGTAAGCCCAGCCTGCCTGCTTGATGTCATAACCCTGTGCATCCCGGAGGTAGGTCGGAGCCCAGTCGAGGCATCCGTAACGTACCATATAGACGAAAGCGTTGGCAATGGCGATAAACCACAGCAGTTTGTTATTGAGGACATACTTGAAGAAAATTTCGCGGGTCGAAAGCACTTCTTCCTGCTTGGCGCTGTAATTTTTCGGGTAGTCGTTGCGCCATTTTTCCACCGACGGAAGGCTGCACGACTGCGGTGTGTCGCGGATCAGCACGTAGGCCAGGATCGCGACGAAGATGGCGACGACCGCCGGGAAGAGATAAGTACCTATCAGGAAGTAGAACTCCGAGTGGTTGCCGTAGAACCAGGAGCCGAACCAGATGGCGCCGTAGACGGCCATCGGACCTACCAGCGCGCCGCCCACGTTGTGGGCGCAGTTCCAGATCGACATCTTCGTACCGCGTTCCTTGATCGAGAACCAGTGGGTCATGACGCGGCCGCACGGAGGCCAGCCCATTCCGTTGAACCAGCCCACCAGGAAGTTGAGGACTGCCATGAGGATGATGGCCAGCCGCTTGTGCTCGGGGCCGAGCAGCGTGACCGGAACGATCATGAACATCATCGACACGGCGGCCAGCACCAGTCCCAGCGGCAGGAACACCCGCGCATTGCTGCGGTCCGAGACACTTCCCATCAGGAATTTGGACAGGGCATAGGCGATGGCGTTCATCGAGAGAACGATGCTCAGTTCGCTCTGGTCGAAGCCGAGGAGCGTAAGCTCCGGAATCGCCATCGAGAAATTCTTTCGGACGATGTAGAATCCGGCATACCCGATGAAGATGCCGAGGAACACTTGCAGGCGCATGCGTTTGTATTTCGCGTCTACTTTGTCGGCCTCCATTTCCGGTTTATACGCAGGGGGTTGTAGCAATTTCCACATAGATTTAGGTTGATAGTTTTAGGGCCTTTCCGCCGTGTCCGCTGCTGCGGCTCCGACTTTACCCCAAAGCCCCTCCTTGTCGGGACGGGGCTTCGGGGATATTCGGATTTCGGGGATTAGGCGGTTTTCATTTTATTCAGGATAGGCAACCGGTGCGCCTACTTGTCTCCTGCAAAGATATAATTTTTTGCCAGATTGGTGAAACTTTCGACCTGCGCGTCGATCCAGGCTTGGTCGTGTCCCAGTTCGCGTGCCATCGTTTCGGCAACTTTCGGGGCTGCGGCCATCGCTTCGCGGGCATCGACGAACAGCAGTCGCACGCGGCGTGCCAGCACGTCCTCGACCGAGAGGGCCATCTCTTCGCGTACGGCCCAAACCACCTCGGCCAGCGTGTAGCCGTATTTCGGCGAAAGCTTTTCACCCAGCGCCGGGTTGTCCTTGATCATGTTCAGGATCTTCGGCTCGTCCGAACCGTAAACGTACATGTGGTCGGCCAGGTCGGGGTTCTTGCGGTAGCCGTGGATGTGCAGTTTCTTGGTCACGCATTTCCGCTTGGGAAGGCCGTTGATCTCGATAGCCTTGTCTACGGTGTCCTCAGCCATCAGGCGGTAGGAGGTCCATTTGCCGCCGGTGATCGTTACCAGGTTGTTGTCCGAGGTGATGATCTTGTGGCTGCGTGAAATCTCCTTCGTGCTCTTGCCCTCTTTCTTGGGTGCAGCCAGCGGGCGCTGGCCTGCGAATACCGAAAGAATGTCCTTATAGGTGGGAGCCGGGTTCATGTAAAGGCTGGCCGTGCCGAGGATGAAGTCGATCTCCTCCTTCAGCGGGCGGGGTTCCTCTTCGGGCGTGGGACGCACGATGTCGGTGGTTCCGACGACGACTTTGTCGTGCCAGGGCACGGCGAACAGCACGCGGCCGTCCGAGGTCTTGGGGACCATGATCGCATAGTCGCTCTGGAGGAATTTCATGTCCAGGACGATGTGTACACCCTGGCTCGGGGTGACCATCTTGCTGTGGTCGGGGCTGTCCATGTGCATGATGTCGTCGACGAAGCAGCCGGCGGCGTTCACGACGCTGCGCGCCTTGAGGGTATACTCTTCGCCGGTGGTGTTGTCGACGAACTTCACGCCGGCGACTTTGCCCGCCTCATCGTGTACGATGGCTGTCACGGTGGCCTCGTTCACGACCGTGCCTCCGTTCTCGACACAGGTCTGGGCGAGGTTGATGGCCATACGCGAGTCGTCGAACTGGCCGTCGTGGTAAACGACACCGCCTTTGAGTCCCTTTTCGACCGAGGTGGGAATGTATTTCATCACCTTCTTGGCGGAGATGTATTTCGAACGTCCGTAGCCGAAGCCGAACGAAAGCATATCATAGAAGGTAAGGCCGCAGAAGTAGAGGAAATTGTCCCAGTAGCGGTAGTTCGAAATGACGAACGCCTGGTCCTTCACCAGGTGCGGGGCGTTGGCCTTCATGCGGCCGCGCTCGCGCAGCGCTTCGAGCACCAGCATCACGTCGCCTTTCTGCAGGTAGCGTACACCGCCGTGCACGAGCTTGGTCGAACGGCTCGACGTGCACTTTGCGAAGTCGGTTTTCTCCAGACACGCTACGCTCATTCCGCGTGTGGCTGCATCGACAGCAACGCCGAGTCCGGTTGCACCGCCGCCTACGACTACCATGTCCCAGATTTTGCCCTTCTCGGACAATTTTTTGATTTGTGACGCTCTTTCCATAGTATCTGTTTGTTGATTTATTTCGTTTCGGAACAAAAGTACAAATGATTTTGGCTATTTCAAAATAAAATAGCTTTTATTTTGAAATATTCTGATGGTCTGGATTATTTCTTCCGGGAAGGAAAATTATCGCGGTGAAATGTGTGTATTCCGAATAATTTTCGTATATTAGTACTTCTAAACACTAAAATTTAAATTGCGCATGAATAAATCAGGCGAAGAACCCCTTTTGAGCCTTCCGGAGCGGCACAGCCGCATTCTGGCGCTGTTACAGCAGAACGGTTCGATTTCGGTGACGCAACTCTCCGAACTCTTCAAGGTTTCGGAAGTGACCATCCGCAAGGACCTGTCGTACCTCGAACAGCAGAAGAAGCTCTACCGTACCCATGGCAGTGCCATCCTCATAAGTCCCTATATCAGCGACCGTCACGTCAATGAGAAGGAGAAGAAGAATGTGGCCGAGAAGCGTGCCATCGGTGCTGCTGCCGCTGCGCTCATCTCGCAGGACGATTCGATCATCATTGCTTCGGGAACGACGATGGCTTTCCTGGCCCGCGAGATCAAGCCTATCGGCCACCTGACGGTCATCACGGCGGCAGTCCCCGTGACCCAGATCCTTTCGCAGCACGCCGATGTGGATGTCCTCCAACTGGGCGGTATCACCCGCAGCAGTTCGGTGTCGGTCGTAGGACCCTTCGCCGAGTCAATGCTGCGCAACTTCAACTGCAGCAAACTGTTCGTCGGTGTAGACGGCATCGACACCGAGTTCGGACTGACGACGACCAACATGCTGGAAGCCTCGCTGAACGATGCGATGATCAATGCCGCGCAGAAGGTCGTGGTGTTGGCCGACTCTTCGAAATTCGGCCGCCGCGGATTCAGCAAGATCTGCGACCTGGAGGCGGTGGACCGCATCATCACCGACAGCGGCGTGCAGCCACTTTACCTGGACCGCCTGCGTGAGCGCGGCATCGAGGTGACGGTGGTGGATGTCTGAGACATACCTATAATATAAAAAAGAGCGCAAATTATTTTGCCGCTCTTTTTTATGATTCGAAGCCTTTATTTCTTCAGCAGAGCCTGCAGGCGTTCGGGGTAGTCGGTGGTGATGTAGTCTACACCCAGGTCGATGAAGTATTTCATATCCTCCTCTTCGTCCACGGTCCAGACGTTGACTTCGAGTCCCAGGTCGTGGGCCTGCTTCACCCATTCGGGGTTATTGCGGAGCACTTTCATCGAGTAGTCGATGCCGGCCAGTCCCAGTTTCTTGATGCTCTTGGGGGCCAGGTCGCCGTTGAGGTAGTAGATTTTGGTGTCGGGAATAAGCTTCTTGAAAGCCATGCAGGCGTTGATCGAGAAGGCGATGATATCCGTCTGGTCCAGTACGCCGTACTTTTTGAGCTGCTTGACGATCTTCGCGGCTGCGAGGTCCTCGCGGTTGTAATCCGAAAGAGATTTCATTTCGAGGATCAGGCGCGTGTTGGGTTTCGAGGCCACGAGTTTGAGGTAGGCGTCGAAGGTGGGAATGTTTTCGCCGTTGGGCAGCTTGATGGCCGTGATCTCCTTGGCGGTGGATTTCTCCATGTCGACATTCGTGCCTTTGTAAACGCGGTCGTGGTTGACGATCAGTTTGTTGTCGGCAGTGAGCCATACGTCGATCTCCGAACCGAAAACGCCGATGGCGTCAGCCTTGGTGAACGAGGCGATCGAGTTTTGCGCCGATTCGGGTGCAGTCCAGTAACCGCGGTGCGAAATTACTTTGGGTTGTGCGACAACGGCGCCTCCTGCGAGCAACATGGCGGCGGCCAGAATAAGGTTTTTTGTCATATCGTTTGAAATGTTAGTTGGTAGCTTCTGAAACGAAAGCATTACAAAGTTAGTAAACATTTCCGGATTTACAAGTCGAAAGGCGGCCGAAACTATTACTTTCATCCTGTTGATATGGGTTTTTATTGGTTTCGGATATGCAATTTTCGGGCGGAAAATGCGGCGATAAGCGGATTTTTTTCTATCTTCGTATGATTTATCAGCTAATCATAACTTAAAACCTCTCGATAATGAAAGAAAAAGTCAGCAAGAAATTTTCGGAACTTTACGGTGAAGGCGCCATTCTGTTCGCATCCCCGGGCCGCATCAACCTGATCGGTGAGCACACGGACTACAACGGGGGCTTCGTTTTCCCGGGCGCTGTCGACAAAGGCATCGTCGCTGCGATCAAACTCAACGGCACGGATAAAGTTCGCGCCTATGCGCTTGACCTGGGCGAAAGCTCGGAATTCGGGCTGAACGAGGCGGACAAACCGGCCGAAAGCTGGGCTCGTTATATTTTCGGCGTGTGCCGTGAGGTGCAGAAGCGCGGCGGTAAGATCGGCGGTTTCGACACGGTATTTGCCGGCGACGTTCCGCTGGGCGCTGGCATGTCGTCGTCCGCGGCTTTGGAGTCGACTTACGCTTTTGCACTCAACGACCTTTATAACTGCGGTATAGACAAGTTCGAACTCGCCAAGATCGGCCAGTCGACCGAGCACAACTATTGCGGCGTGAACTGCGGCATCATGGACCAGTTCGCCTCGGTATTCGGCAAGAAAGGCAACCTGATCCGCCTGGACTGCCGTTCGCTGGAGTATGCCTATTTCCCGTTCGATCCGAAGGGCTATAAGCTGGTGCTGCTGGATTCGCGCGTGAAGCACGAACTGGTAGGTTCTCCTTACAACGACCGCCGTGCTTCGTGCGAGCGCGTTGCGAAGGTGCTGGGCCAGGAGTTCCTGCGCGGCGCTACGATGGCACAGTTGGATGCCGTCAAGGACCAGATTTCGGAGGAGGATTACAAGCGCGCGCGTTATGTGATCGGCGAGGAAAAACGAGTGCTGGATGTGTGCGACGCGCTCGAGAAGGGCGACTATGAAACGGTCGGCAAGCGCATGTACGAAACCCACTGGGGCATGTCGAAGGACTACGAAGTGTCGTGCGAGGAGTTGGATTTCCTGGCTACGGTTGCCGAGGAGTGCGGCGTGACGGGTTCTCGTATCATGGGCGGCGGTTTCGGCGGCTGCACGATCAACCTGGTGAAGGACTCCCTCTACGATAAGTTCATCGCTACGGCAAAAGAGAAGTTCAACGCGAAGTACGGCCACGAACCGAAGGTCTACGACGTGGTGATCTCCGACGGCTCGCGGCGGCTGGAGTAAACTCCGGCAAACCGAAACGAAAACCCCGGCACTCTTTCGAGCGCCGGGGTTTTTACATAAGGGGTGTTAGTCCAGTATTTTTTGCAGCATCACCTCGTCGTGATAGCCGTCGGGCCGCCACATCCAATCGCGTTTGACGCCGACTTCGATGAATCCCGCGCCGCGGAACAGCCGCAGACTCGCTTCGTTGTCGGCTCCGACGTTGCACCAAAGCTGGTGAACGCGCAGCGTGTCGTGCGTATAACGGCAGAGGGTTTCCAAAGCGTCGGAGGCGTAGCCCCGGCCCCGGTCGCTCTGCTCGTAGATGAGGATGCCGACGCCCGCCCGGCGATGGATCGGGTCGTATTCGAACAGGTCGATCGCCCCGACCGGCTTGGCACTCAGCAGTGTTTCGACGATCAGCCGCAACTGTCCGTCGCAGAGAACCCCGATGATGTTCTGGTGTCGCTCGACGAAACGCTGCATCTGGTAGTGCGAAAAAGGCTCCGTCGTGCCGCTGACCGCCCAGATGTCGTAGTCGTTCTCCCACTCGTACATCAGGTCGGCGTCTCCCGGTTCTACGGCCCGCAGCCGTATGGTGCGGCCTTCGATGTTCATTACAGTCCGATGATCTTGTTGCGGATAAGCATCGCTACGCCCCAGGCGTTGGCGTTTTCGGTCATCTTCGATACGCGGAACTTGGTGTCCTTGTACACCAGGTTGAGCGAATACTTGTTGGTGGCCGACTTGAGGGGCAGCATGATGTAGTCGCCCGCCGCCGCGAGGTTACCGCCCACGATAACGGTCTCGGGATTGAACGTGTTGATCAGGAACGCCACCGCTTTGCCGACCTTCTCACCGGCCTCCTCGATCAGTTCGATCGAAAGGTTGTCGTCGTTCTTGGCCGCTGCGATGATGTCGTCGATGTGGATGGTTTTCTGCTGGTCGTATTTCTCTTTGAGGATGGTGTTCACGCCTTTCTGAATCAGGTGGCACATCTTGTCCTCGATGGCGATACCCGAAACCTCGGTTTCGAGACAGCCTTTCTTGCCGCACGAGCAGATGATTTCGTTGTCGAAGAAGGGGATGTGGCCGAACTCGCCCGCGAAGCCGCTCTTGCCGTAGTAGAGCTGTCCGTCGACTACGATGCCGATGGCGACGCCGCGGCCCATGTGGAGGTAGAGCACGTTGCTCTCGTCTTTGGATTTGCCGCAGGTGTACTCGGCGTAGCAGCGTGCCCGGGTGTCGTTTTCGAGCAGTACGCGGATGCCGACACGCTCTTCGAGCACGTCGCGCAGCGATTGCTCGCTCGATGTGAAATATTTATAGCTTCGCCCCGTTTCGGGATTCACACGGCCCGACATGCAGACGCCCAGTCCGAGAATCTTGCCGCGGTCGATACCGCACGTGCCGATGAAATTCTCGATTCCCGAGCAGATGCGCTCGAAGCACTGCGGACGGTCCAGGAGTTCGAACGTAAAATCGTTCTCCTCCTTGATGATGTTGTTTTGCAGGTCGGTGATCATGAACCGCATGTTGTCACGGCCGACGTTCACTCCGGCAAAATAGATGGCCGAGTTGGCCAGGCCGAAGATGTTGGGGCGTCGTCCGCCCGGGGTCTCCACCTTGCCCAGGTCGGTGACGATGTTCTCGTCGACCAGTTCCTGGACCAGCTTGGTGATCGTCGGAACGCTGATGTGAAGCTCCTTCGTCAGCTCCGAGAGCGTGCATTCGCCGTTGACGGCCATGTGCGCAATAATGTTGCGCTTGATAATGCTGTTCTTGTGCGTAATGCCCTTCAGGGCATCGTCTTCGTGCTTGTTGAAAAACTCGGTCAGTGATGTCATCCTTCCAGTCTCATTTTTAACTAACTCTGCAAATATAATAAGTATATTTAATAAATGCAACAAGTTATTAATAAAATTTAATAAATTTTGTTTTAAAATGAGATAATAAAAAATAACGCCCTGATTTTCAGGACGTTATTTTTTAAGCGCGACTTTTTGTTTTATAAAGTCGATTTCGATTCCACAACTGCGTTGGCGTCTACCTTACGAATGAGGCCCTGGAGCACATTACCCGGACCGAGTTCGGTGAATTCCGTAACACCGTCGGCCAGCATGTTCTTCACGATGTAGGTCCAGCGCACGGGGGCCGTCAACTGGGCGATCAGGTTCGCTTTGATGGCGACGGGATCGGTATACGGTTTGGCGTCTACGTTCTGGTAAATCGGGCATACGGGGGTCTGGAACGGCGCCTCGGCAATCGCTTTTTCAAGTTCCTGCTTGGCGGGCTCCATCAGCGGCGAGTGGAATGCCCCGCCTACGGGCAGGCGCAGCGCGCGGCGTGCTCCGGCGGCCTTGGCCTTCTCGCAGGCAGCCTCTACGGCCTCTACGGCTCCCGAAATGACCAACTGGCCCGGGCAGTTGTAGTTGGCGGCTACGACGACTCCGTCGGTCGATGCGCAAATCTCCTCGACCACGCTGTCCTCCAGGCCGAGAATAGCGGCCATCGTGCCCGGCCGGGCCTCGCAAGCTGCCTGCATGGCCATTGCACGCTTTGAAACGAGCTTCAGGCCGTCCTCGAACGAAAGGGCTCCGGCAACGACGAGCGCCGAGAATTCGCCGAGCGAGTGTCCGGCTGCTGCGTCGGGCTTTACGCCCAGCGCCTTGGCCATGATGACCGAGTGGAGGAATACGGCAGGCTGGGTGACTTTGGTCTGCTTGAGCTGCTCGTCCGTACCGGCGAACATGATGTCGGTGATACGGAAGCCGAGGATTTCATTGGCTTTCTCAAAGAGTTCCTTTGCTGCGGGAACGTTGTCGTAGAGGTCTTTACCCATTCCGACAGCCTGGGCTCCCTGGCCCGGGAATACGTATGCGTGCTTCATAATTTTCACGAATTATATGTTTGCGGGGGCAAAGATATAAATTAATTTCCTAAATTTGCACCGCAATGGTTCACAAAGGGCCGGGCAAGGCCCCGTGTGATTAAAAGGGAATGCCGTGAAAATCGGCAGCAGTTCCCGCTGCTGTAAGTTCCGAGAGTTGCCGCAACACGCTTTAAGCCACTGGTTCCAGAACCGGGAAGGCGTTGCGGCAGGAACGAGCCAGAAGACCTGCCTTGTGACTTCCCGAGGGGAAGAATCTTTTTTTCGGATGTGTCTGCGGAGAACGGACCGTCATAAGTCTCTGTATTTCATTATCGAAATGCGGGTATGGGCGTGAAAAAGGTTCGATTCCGGGAGGTTCCGGAACCGGATTTTTATTTTTTACGAACATACTTAAAATTAAACGAAAGATGAAAAAACTCTTGCTTTTGGCATTGGCGACCTTTACTTTGGCCGCCTGTTCGGATGATGACAACAAGACGTGGGTTCCGGCGACTGCGGTCGTACTGGACTGCACGGAAAAGGACCTCGTCGTCGGCGAAACCCTGCAACTCTCCGCTACGCCGACGCCGGCCGATACGGACGACAAAGTGGTCTGGGCCTCGGACGACAAGACGGTCGCGTCGGTTTCGGAGGCAGGCCTTGTAACGGCGGTGGCTGCCGGAACCGCCAAAATCTCGGCGACATACGGTTCGGTGTCGGCAACCTGCACTGTGCATGTAACCGAACCTGAACCCGGCCCCGCTCCCGAGACTGACGATGTGATCTCGTTTGAGTCCGAAGAGGGCATGCTCGCTATCGACGGCGAACCCGTGCAGCTCGGTGATGTTACCGTTAGCGGCGGTTCTGCGGCAGGTAACCACCATCATGTTTTCTGGGCGAAGGGCGGTTATTACGACGAATTGGCTGAAGGCGGCGTTTATAACGGGTATCTTTGCTCGACTTCGGACCAGAATGTCTGGTTCGGGACCCATTTTTCGGCTGACACCGGTTACGGGGATTACTGGGCTGGTTTCGTGGTCACCGCCAATTATGGGAAAACCGCAACCAGCGTTGATTACGCGAATCAGTTCATGGTATGGGCAGATAAGGGTGCAAAGGGTTCTTCGAACTGCATGATCGGTTTTTTCGACGGTTATACGGAAAGCTATGCAATTCCGACGATCGAATTTGTGGAGCCGCGTCAGGTGCGCTACCTCTATATGGCCAACACTGCGATTACGTACCCTTACGAACCGATGCAGGTGGATGCCGCCTCCTATTATTATAAGGTGAAAATTACCGGTTCGCTCAATGGGGATGAGACCGGTCGTGTGGAGTGTACGCTGATCGAGGGTGCGAAAAAAGTGTCGGACTGGAAAATGGTCGATCTTTCGGCTTTGGGTGAAGTGGACTGCCTGACCTTCTCGCCTGATTCGAACGAGGTAAATGAGTTCGGATTACTTGCTCCGGCCTATTTTGCTGTCGACAGGATCATATTGGCCGCTAAGGAATAATTGGGAACCGGATTATTTAGAGATTGGTTTCCGGTGAGAACCCGCAGGACAGACAAGTCTTGCGGGTTCTTCGTATTCGGCCTATTCGTCCCGGAATTCCATGCGGCAGGGCAGCACCACCGATTCGGGAGCCGGGCGGGCGGAGCCGGGCGATTGGCTTTCGCGGATTTGCCGCAGCAGCAGGCGCACGGCGTTCGCGCTGATCTCCTCGACCGGGAAGCGGGCGACGTTCATTCGCGGAGCCGCCAGGCGGAAGAGCGGGTCCGCGTGCATGCAGGCGAGTCCCCGGCTGCCGTCGTCGATGCTGAGGCTGCGGTCGTGGAAATAGCGCAGGGCTTCGGTGGCGAGAATGTGCGTGGTGAAGAAAAAGCCGTCCGTATCGGGCGCTGCGCGGAGGATGCGGTCGAGCGTGTCGCGGGTGTTTTCCCGGTAACCGGCATAGGCGACTTCCCCGTAGAGGCGGGGATCGGCCGGAAGGCCTGCTTCCGCCAGTGCCCGGAGGTAGCCTTCGCGCCGTAGTTGCATGGTCGGGAGGTGAGGAACGGTCGTGATGATGGCGATCCGGCGGAATCCCCGGGCGGTCAGGTGGCTGACCAACGCGTAGCTGCTCAGTTCGTTGTCGATAACGACGCAACTGGCCTCTGTTTTAGCAAGGCAGCGGTCGAACAGCACCACGGGGAAATTGCTCGCCACGAGATTGTCGATTTCGCCTCCCGAAGCGTCTGCCGGGGCGATGATAATGCCATCGACCTGTTTCGAACGGAAAAGGCGTATCAGGGCGTTTTCGCGTTCGGCTTCGGAGCCTGAGCCCGCGATCATCAGCGAATAGCCCTCCTTTTCGGCCTCCGATTCGATCCGGTCGGCGATGTGCGCGAAGAAGGTGTCCGAGATCGAGGGCAGGATCAGCCCGATGGTTTTCGAGGCGCCCGTGTTGAGGCTCCGGGCCAGCAGGTTGGGTTCGTAGGCGAGTTCGCGGGCGCAGGCGAATACGCGGTTCTGGGTCTCCGCGCTGATTCCTTTCTTTGCACCCTGACCCGAGAGGACCCACGAGACGGTCGTCTTCGAGAGATTGAGCTTGCAGGCTATGTCTTTGAGCGATACTCCCACGATTTCACCATATAAGCAATGCTTTACAAAGATAAAATTTTTCCCGCAATTAACAAATTATCAGGCCCTGAAATGCAGCCGGATGTTCCGTTTTCCGGTTCGGGGCATCGAAAAAAATCCCGCAGGGTTTTTGCCCTGCGGGATTCGTCGTATTCGAAAATGCGCTTATTTCGAGATCAGGTTCTCCCGTTCGATGTCCTTGAAGTAGCGGTAGGTGGCTACGCGCAACTCCTCGGCAGCCGGGTCGTCGCACACGAGGATTCCGTTGGGATGCACCTGCAGGGCCGAAATGGTCCACTGGTGGTTGTAGGAACCTTCGACGCCGTGGCGCACTGCGCGGGCTTTCTTGTGGCCTGTGGCGAGAATCAGCACCTTCTTGGCCGACAGCACCGTGCCCACGCCTACCGTCAGGGCGGTTTTCGGCACGAGGTTGATGTCGCCGCCGAAGAAACGGGCGTTGACCTGGATGGTGTCCTGCGTCAGGGTCTTGAGGCGTGTGCGGGAGTTGAGCGACGAGAACGGTTCGTTGAACGCGATATGGCCGTCTTCGCCTACGCCGCCCATGAAGAGGTCGATGCCTCCGGCCTCGACGATGCGGGCCTCGTAGTCGGCACACTCCTTCACCAGGTCCTCGGCATTGCCGTCGAGGATGTTGACGTTCTCGGGCTTGATGTCGATATGCTTGAAGAAGTTGTTCCACATGAACGAGTGGTAGCTCTCGGGGTGCTCCTCGGGAAGGCCCACATACTCGTCCATGTTGAACGTGATGACATTTTTGAACGACACTTCGCCTGTCTTATGGCGGCGGATCAGTTCCTTGTAGGTTTCCAGTGGGGTCGAACCCGTCGGGAGTCCCAGCACGAAGGGGGAGGAGGTATACTGCTCCTTGTTCTTGATCTGGGCGATGATGTAGTTGGCTGCCCACTGGGCCACCTGCTGCGGGGTATTTTCGATAATTAAGCGCATGGGGTAATTGTTTTGGTTATATGTTCATTCGTTTTTGCGAAGAGGCTTAGAACATCTTCACGAAAACCTCGATAGCCTGGTATTCGGCCATGCCGAGCTGGTCGTAAAGCTTTGCGGTGTTCTGCGTACGCTCCTCGGCCCGCTGCCAGAATTCGCGGGGGTCGCTGCCCGGGAACGGCATGATGTCCTTCTGCGAGAGGTGGCGGTAGATGGCGTGGCGCTTCATGATCAGTTCGTCGGGCGACAGGGGCACGGCCATGTCCACCATGCCGAGGTCCCATTCCATCCAGGCGCCGCGGTAGAGCCACAGGTGGCACTCCTTGAGCCATTCGTCGTCTTTCACGACTTCGAGGGCGCCCAGGATGGCCTCCATGGCGGTGCGGTGCGTGCCGTGGGGATCGGCCAGGTCGCCGGCGGCGTAGATCTGGTGAGGCTTGATTTCGCGCAGCAGTTTGACGATGATTTCGATGTCCTTCTCCGTGAGCAGGCCCTTCTTGATGCCGCCTGTTTCGTAGAACGGCAGGTTGAGGAAGTGGGCGTTGGTGTCGGGATTCAGGCCGAACGAGCGGACTGCGGCCCGTGCCTCAGCGCGGCGGATGGCGCCCTTCAGGTCGAGCAGCGGACGCGGCTCGGGTTCGCCCTTTTTCTTGCCGGCGATGATCTTCTCGACCTCGGCGTAGTGGTTGCCATAGCCCAGTTCGCGGGCCGTGTCGATGTTTTGCAGCACCACGTCGTCGTGTACGGCTACGTTGCCCGAGGTTTCGTAGGCTACATGCACGTCGTGGCCCTGCTGCACGAGGCGGATGAACGTACCGCCCATCGAGATCACGTCGTCGTCGGGGTGCGGCGAGAAAACGATCACCCGTTTGGGGAAGGGTGACGAGGAGACGGGACGCGTCGAGTCGTCGGCATTGGGTTTGCCGCCCGGCCAGCCCGTGATCGTGTGCTGGAGGTCGTTGAACACGTCGATGTTGATCTGGTCGTAGGCACGGCCCTGCTCGAGCAGTTCGCCCAGCGAGTTTTCGATGTAATCTTTATAGGTGAGCTTCAGGATGGGCTTCTTTACTACGCCGCAGAGCCACACCACGGCTTTGCGGACGAACTTCGGCGTCCAGTCGCAGGGGCCTACCATCCACGGCGTCTGCTCGCGGGTCAGGAGTTGTGCGGCGTTATCGTCGATAACCACCTCGATGTTGGGGTGTGCCTGCAGGTAGGAGGCCGGAACCTGGTCCGTGATTTCGCCCTCGACGACCCGCTGGACGATGCGGGCTTTCTCCTCGCCCCAGGCCATCAGGATGATGCGGTTGGCGCGCATGATCGTGTCGATACCCATCGTGATCGCCATCTTGGGCGTATTCTCCAGGCCGAAGAAGGCGCCCGACTGGATTTTGCGGGTGTTGTAGGTCAACTGCACCAGCCGTGTGCGCGAACGGGAGTACGACCCAGGTTCGTTGAAGCCGATCTGGCCGTCCTCGCCGACGCCGATGATCATCAGGTCGATGTGCCGCACAGCGTGGTCGTACGATGCGCAGTACTCCGAAATCCGGTCTTCAGGAATCGTACCGTCGGGAATGTGGACGTTCTCGGGCAGAATGTCGATGTGGTTGAGGAACTCCTCGTGAATGCGGTAGTTGCGGCTCTGCTGTTCGGTCGATTTGATCGGGTAGAACTCGTCGAGACTGTAAACGGCGACGTTCTGGAAACTGATCTGGCCTTCGTTGTGGCGTTTTACCAGTTCGCGGTAGAGTCCCAGCGGGGTGCGCCCCGTCGTGAGGCCCAGCACGAAGGGCTGCGACTCCTCGTAAACTTCGTTCGAGCAGTGGATTTCGTTGTAGGTGCGGATTGCCTTGACGATGTTGTCGGCAACGTACTGCACGCCTTCGTACTCGTTTTCGTAGACTTTGGTGTGGATTTTCTCGTAACGGTGGATGATGTCACGGGGAGCCGATTCCGAAATCAGGCCTCCGTCTTTGGGGAGTGAATACTTGTTGTTCATTGCTTGATATTATTTAATCTTTTCTCTGTTTTAGCATCATTTCCGGTCGTTTCCATGGTTTCGGCCCGGCCCTGTGTTTCTTCCTCGGAAGGGGCGCATCGCGGCCGGATTATTCGCCGGCTCGGTTCTATGCGTTTTACTTTTCAAATACGCCCCGTTCGAAAAACTCGGGACGGTGGAAATCGGGTTTCCCGGTCCGGATCGGCCGCCACGACAGGAAATGGGGGTGCGAGAGCTTGTCGCCGCATTTGTAAAGGTTTATGCGGGCCTCCGCGCCGCTCCAGTCGGTGAATCCGTGGCGGAAAAGCGCCTGCGGGGGAATGGCCAGCGTGAGTGACCAGCGGTTGTCGCCTTCGCGTTCGGCGAAAGGCTCGCCGGGCAGCGTCGTGTAGCGCTTTACGCTCGCCAGTACCTCGGGGGAGGCGTGTTCGGCTTCGGTCCGCGATTTGTGCGCTCCGAGAAGCATGCGTCCGATGCAGGTGGTTTCGAAGTTGTAGTACATCCCGTCGTCGGGGGCGATGAAGAACTCCACGCACGAATCGGTCCAAACCTCGCCGTTGTCCTCCGTGACGAGCGCAGCGGTGTAGCGTTCCGCAACGTCGAAGCGCAGCATCAGGTAGTCGCCCGTATGGAACATCCGGAAACTTACTTCCGGTGCATAGGGAAATTCGGCGGGCCAGTTGCAGCATGCGATCGGCTGGGAGTCGATGCCGGCGAACGCCTCTTCCACGGCCGCCCGGTCATCGGGCGCGATTCCCGCTATCTTGCGAATGTCCATTGTTTATTTGTATTTGGCTACGGTTTCCCGTACGATTTCACACATCGTGCCGTACTGCTCTTCCATGCTTTGCAGCAGTTTATACTGGGCGTGCGTGCGCACGAGGTTGTGTTCGGGGTATTTTATCTTATAATAGGTGTCGCCGTCGATGTAGTCCATCAAAAAGCGCAGCACCTGTTCGAAGGTGATGTAACGCGCCGAGAATGCCAGGTGGTCGATTTCGGTCTGGTTGAGCTGTTTGGCCCGCTGCGAAAGGAATCCTTCGGTGTAGGCGCGGAACATGTCGAGGGACATGCCGACGCGTTGAAGGTCGCGGTCGTCCTCGTCGCCCGTGTTGGTGTAGGAACGGATGGCGTCGCCGAAGTCGTTGAGCGACGTGGAGTTCATCACCGTGTCGAGGTCGATGGCGCACAATACCTCGCCGTTTTTGTCGAAGAGGATGTTGTTGATCTTCGTGTCGTTGTGTGTCACGCGCGTGGGAATCGTGCCGTCCTCGACCTTCGACCAGAAGGCGAGCATCTCGCCGCGGCGCGATTCGATCCAGCCGATCTCCTCCTGGAGGTCTTTCACGCGGCCGGCGGCGTCGCGCTTCAAGGCTTCGTCCCACTGCACGAAACGGTGGCGGATGTTGTGAAAGCCCTTGATCGTTTCGGCCAGCGGCTCGGTGAAGTCCGCCAGTTGGGCCTGAAACTTACCGATGCCCTCGCCGCCCTTGCGGGCCAGCGCCGGGGAGTCGGCCTTGTTGTAAGCGATCGTGTCGCTGATGAAAACCGAAACGGCCCAGTAATCGCCTTTGGCGTCTACATGGTAGAGTTTCCCGTCGTGTGTGGCTACGACCGTCATCGCCTCGCGCTTGGGATCGCCTCCGGCGGCTTCGACGCCGCGGCGGATATGGTCCGTCACTTTGCGGATGTTTTCCATCATGGCCGGGACATCGGGAAAGATGTTCTTGTTTTTACGCTGGAGGATATAATCCGGCGCGTTGCCCGCCGTGCGGACGATAAACGTGTCGTTGATGAAACCCTCGCCCAGCGAGTCGATTGCCGTGATGGCGCCTTCCAGCGCGAACTGCGATGCTATTTCCTGTAATTCAGCCTTCATACGATCAGGTTGTTTCGGTTTTGGTTGTTTAAGGTTACGTTGCACCTCCAAAGTTACTGAAAAGAACGCAGAAATGCAACCGGATGTTATGAAAAAGCCCGCCTTTCTTGTGGAAGGGCGGGCTTTCGAAAGCTTTCGGCCGGGTTATTCGATTCGGTCGATTACCGTGAACGTCACTTCGTACCGGGTCGGGGCCGACTGTCCCTGGTAGTTGCCGTTGGCGACGATGAAGGTCGCCGTATAGGTTCCCGGCTTGGTGTAGGTGTACTCGTAGCTGGGCAGGTCGTCGGTCACGCCCTTGATGTTCTGTCCGGTGTCGGGCGAAATCGTGTTGAGCGCGATCGGCTGCATGAAGGCCCACTGTTCGATCTCGGGGAAAGCCCCGGCGCTGAAGCCCTGGAAGACGATGTTCGCTGTATTGTTCGCTCCAGGCTGGCCCTGGAATTTCAGGTTGCCGTTGCCCGAAACATTGTGGATGTAGGGGTCGTCGGCGTGCTGTGCGGCGAGCGAGAAGGGCACGAACTCCATGTCCAGGTAGTTGTATACCTGCGTGTCGTAACCCTTGAACCGCACCGTAATTTTCGGGTTGATACGGTAGGTACGCATCGTTGTCTTGGGGTCCGGATAATAGAGGTGCATGCCCCATGAGAAATTGTCGGCAAACTCTGTGATGTCGAAGGTGTAGGTCTCGAACTTGTTGGCGCTGTTCGGTGTGAAAGCCAGTTGCTTCCAGTCGGCGTAACTGCTTGCCGCGATGGCTTCGACCACGGGGCGGTCGGTGGCGGCGTCGCTGCCGTTGAGTCCTGCGAACTTGTTGCCTGCGAACAGGTCGAGGTTGTTCAGCGTGCCGTACTGTTGGCTGATCTCGATCTCCAGTTCGCACGACTCGATGTCCGCAACGTCGACCGTCGTGCGGTCCTTGTGCTTGTATTCGTGTCCCGTGTCGCCGGTCCAGACGGTGATAAAATCGGCGTTGCCGCTGAAATTGAAGGCGACGGGGTCGCCCGTGAGGTAGGTGTTCGTCGGCGCCAGTTGTACCGAGAATTCCAGCGGCTCGTAGATTTCATCGTGCTCGCACGAGGCTGCCACGGAGGCGAAGGCCAGCGCCGCTGCGAGGTATGTGATTCGTTTCGTATTCATCGTATGCTCTGCAATTATGCGTTTTACCATAAAGAGTTCTGTTTGAGCGCATGGTTCACCGCCAGTTCCTTGGTCGGGATCGGGAGGTAGATGTGGCGGGCGGCGACGTTGGCGTAGTTCGCGGCCAGGTAGTTCGTGTAGCTGACGTTGTGGTACTTGTTCTCCGTCGGGGCGTTGGTCCCGGCGTTGTGCATCTTCTCGACGAAGATGCCCCAGCGGATCAGGTCCCATTTGCGGAGCCCCTCGAAAGCCAGTTCGCGTCCGCGTTCGTTGCGCACCAGATCGCGGAACGAGCGATAGTCGCTGAGTTGGCTCTCGTCGGTCTTGATGCCTGCACGGCGGCGGATTTTCCGGATGGCCTCCTTGGCCTGGTCGTCCGGCGCCCCGGCGTATTCGTTGATCGCTTCGGCATACATCAGCAGCACGTCGGCGTAACGCAGGATCGGGAAATTGATCGTCGTATAGAGGCTCTTGGCCGACATCTGCTTTTCGTAAACCGTCTCGCGGCGCCATTTGCCGGCGTTGCGGATCGCGCACATGATTGTCGGATCGTATACGAGGTCGGCGGGGTCGAACGCATCGGTGATGGTCTGGTCGAGGCCTTCGATGTCGGGCGTCGCGAAGCCGTTGTTGTAGAGCCACGGCGTCTTGTACATGCTCTGCGCCTGCTTCAGGTAACGTGTCACGCTTACGCCTTCCTTGTTCTTGTAGGTGATCTTCTGGTTGTTCAGACCGCGGAAGTTGTAGCCCGGCAGGTTCCATTCCTGGCGTACGTCGGTGATCTTCGTGGCGTCCGACGCTTCGTCGGCCGTACGATCTTCGGTCCAGTAGAGCTGCCACAGGGTGTAGGAGCCGTTGTAGTAACCGTAGGAGTAGTTGCAGGCCCACTCCGAATAGTTGGTCAGTCCCGACTGCGAACGCAGGCCGATCAGATCGCCGATACGCCCGTTCGTCCAGTTCGTAGCGCTGGTGCGGTCGCCGAGGAATTCGGCTTCCCACATCGACTCGTGGTACTGCGTGTCGTACTGGTCGCGGATCATGTTGATGAAGACCTCTTCGTAGCTGTCGTTCAGGTCGTGTTTGTTGGAGATGATCACCTGGTTTGCCCAGTAGGCTGCCCGGTTGTACATCTCCTTCTTGCTCAGCCCTTCGATCTCTTTCACCGTCTCCCCGGCCATGAAGAGGTAGACGCGGGCCAGGATGCCTTGGGCGACGGTCTGGCTGACGCGCGACGGGGTGTTTTCGACAGTCTCGTAGAGGTCGGGAATCGTGGCTTCGATCTCGTCGGCGCACCATTTGAGGATTTGCTCCTGCGGCGTTGCCGCCATCTGCACGTCGTTGGGGTTGGGCGAGGTGGTCGCCTTGACCCGCAGGGGCACGTCGCCCCACGCCTGTGCCAGCAGGAAGTGGTAGTAGGCCCGCAGGAAGCGAGCTTCGGCGATGTAAAGCCCGATGTCGACCGAAAGTTCTTCGGGATCGATGTTCGTCTTCTCGACGGCTTCGATGTAGCGGTTCGCGTTCTTGATACCCTCGTAGAGCTTCGACCAGGCGTCGTAGATGACCGTCGTACCGGCGCTGTGGTTGTACCGGTCCGGACGCGATTCGCCGTTGTTGTAGTTGTTGAAATAGCAGAGGTCGTCGGCGTTGGCGATTTGCAGCGAGTAGTAGTGGCCGTAGAGCGCCTCGCTGTTCAGCACGCCGTAGACGCCGGCAAGGCCGTAGATCAGCTTCTTCTCGCTGTTGTAGTAGCCTTCGTCGGGAATGATCTGCGGATCGGTGTCGAGGAAGCTGCATGCCGAGAAGGCCGCTGCGAGCAGCGCCAGTGTTCCCAGTCTGTATATGCGTTTGATTTTCATAGCGTAATGTTGCGTTTAAACCGTTAGAAAGTGAGGTTTACGCCGGCCGTGAAGCCGAATGCGCGGGGATATGCCGACCAGTCGAATCCGGGGGTCAATACCGAATTGCGGGTCGAAACCTCGGGGTCGGGGCCGCTGTAACCCGTCAGCGTCCAGACGTTGTCGGCCGAGACGTAGACGCGCATCTGGCTGATGCCCGCTTTGCGGAGCGAACGGCTCGGCAGCGTGTAGCCCAGCGATATGTTCTTCAGGCGCAGGAACGAACCGTCCTCGATCACGCGCGACGAGTACTCCTCGCGGCCCGTGGCGCCGACGCGCGGGATGTTCGACGAGGGATTCTCCGGCGACCAGCGGTTGGCGTAGGAGGCCAACTGGTTGGTCTGGCTCTTCCAGCCCGATTCGAAGACGAGGCGGTTGGCATTCAGCACGTCGTTGCCGTAACTCCATGCGAAGAAGATATTCAGGTCGAAATTCTTCCAGTTGAAGTTGTTGCCGAAACCGCCCGTGTTGAGGGGCTGTCCGCATCCGATGATCGTGCGGTCGTAGTCGTCGATGACGCCGTCGCCGTTCATGTCTCGGTATTTCATGTCGCCCGGCTGCATCGTGTTGCCCTTGAACGAGGGAACGCCACCGACGAGGTTGCCCTTGTCGTCGAAATCTTCGGCCTTGTAGGTTCCGTCGTAGATGAAACCGTACATCATGCCCGTGGGCTTGCCCACCTGCGAGATGTAGGGGAACTGCGAGTTGAAACGCGTCTCCCACGACACGGAGCTTTGGAGCGTGTTCTGCCCGTCGACCAGTCCGAGGATTTTGTTGCGGTTGAAAGCGATGTTGAACGAGGTGGACCACTGGAACTGCCGGTTCTTGACGTTGACCGTTTCGAGCGTCAGTTCGAACCCGCGGTTGCGGATTTTGCCGATGTTGAGCATTCCCTGTTCGAAGCCCGACGAGGCGGGCAGCAGGGCGTAGAGCAGCAGGTCGCGCGTCACCTTGTCGTACCAGTCGGCCGTCAGTTTGATGCGGTCCTCGAAGAATCCGAGGTCGAGGCCGGCGTTCCACTGCTCGGTGGTTTCCCACTTGAGCTTTTCGTTGGCCATGTTCGAAACGTAGTAGCCCGGCACGCGCTCGCCGCTGAACACGTAGTCGAGCGAGCTGCCCGAGCCGGGGTTGACGGTGATCTGCGAATAAAAGTCGTAGGGGGTCTGCGTGCGGTTGTTACCTGTGAGGCCCCACGAGAGGCGCAGCTTGCCGTTGCTCATCCATTCGCTCTTTTTCAGCAGGTTCTCGCGGTTGAAGTTCCACGAAAGACCGGCCGAGGGGAAGTAACCCCAGCGGTTGTCGGAGGGGAATTTCGACGAACCGTCGGCGCGGAACGAGAAAGTGAAGTAGTATTTGTAACGGAAGTTGTAGTTGGCACGCAGGAAAGCCGACATCATCCGCCAGTCGTAATAGTTGCTCTGGACCTTCTGGTAGTTACCCGTGTAAATACCCGCGATGCCCAGTTCCTCGGAGGTGATCTGTGTCGACGAAACGCCGTCGTAGGTGTTCTTCTGTCCCTGGAGCGAAAGTCCGGCCAGCAGGTCGAGGTTGTGGTCGCGGCCCACGCGTTTCTTGTAGTTGAGCGTATTTTCGTTCGACCAGCTCGTCTGGTCGGTCCAGTAGATAGCGCCGTTGACGCCCTTGCCGCTGGGCGATCCGGCGTATCCGGTGTAGGTTTGGCTGCCGTTGAACTCCTCGCGGCGGCGCTTGTTGAGCACGTAGCCGCCCGTCGTCTTGAACGTCAGTTCGGGGGTGATCTTCCACGTCAGCGCCGCGTTGGCGTTGAGGTAGTCCACGAGCGTTTTGCGGTACTCGTTTTTAGCGGTCTTCACCGGGTTGAAACGATAGTCGTCCGATCCGGCTACGTCCGCGTCGAGCATCGAGTCGAGGATGTCCTGCCCCGGGGAGGTCACCGGACGGTAACCCCAGACCGAGAACATGAGCCAGCCCGACGAAGACGAGGTCGTCTGTGCCGTGGTGGGGGTCACGCCGTTGGTTACCGTGCGCGAATAGTTGGTGTTCACGTTCAGCGACAGTTTCTTCGAGATGGGCAGCGTGAAATTGGCCTTGCCCTGGTAACGTTGGAAGTTCGACCGGATGATGATGCCGTCCTGGTCGAGTGCCGAGAAGCCCACGTTGTAGCGCATGCCCTCCTTGTTGCCGCCCGAGAGCGAGACGTTGTAGTTCTGCTGGAAAGCCGTGCGGTAGAGCCGGTCCTGCCAGTCGATGCCTTTGATGTTGCGGTAGTCGTCCAGCGTCAGGCCTTCGCTGAAATAGGTTTTGTCCATGTCGACGCCCCAGTCCTGCTGTAATTTCACAAACTCGTAGGAGTCGAGCAGGTCCATTTTGTTGGCGATCTTGTTGAGCGAGAATGCGGCGCTGAAGTTCACCGTGGGCTTGCCCTCGTTGCCGCGCTTGGTGTTGATCACGATGACGCCGTTGGCGCCGCGCGCACCGTAGATGGCGGTCGCCGAAGCGTCTTTCAGTACGTCGATCGACTCGATGTCCGCGGGGTTGATCGACGCGGCGAACGAACCTTCGGACGGGAATCCGTCGATGATGTAGAGCGGGGCGTTGCTCTGCGTAAGCGAGTTGTTGCCGCGAATGGTGATATTGGCCTCGGAGCCCAGCGAGCCGTCGCCCGTGGTGACTACCACGCCGGCGATGCGTCCGCCCAGCGCCTGGTCGAAGTTGGTGACGTTGGCCTTCATCATCGTTCCCAGGTCGGCTTTGGCCACCGATCCGGTGAGGTCGCGGCGCGTGGTGGTTCCGTAACCGATGTTGACGATCTCGACGGCGCCGATTTGCGAAGCTTCTTCGGTCATTTTGACGTTGATCGCGGTGCGTTTGCCGACATATTCCTCGACGGTCGTGTAACCGAGGTAGGAGAAGACGAGTGTTTCGGTCTCCTTCGCCTTGATCGAGTAACTGCCGTTGGCGCCCGTGGCCGTTCCCGACTGCGTCCCCTTGATCAGTACGGTTACGCCCACCAGCGGTGCACCGTTGGCGTCGACCACGCGTCCGTCCACGGTGCTCTGAGCGAATGCTTCCCCTGCCCGGAATACCGACAGGGTCAGCAGCGCTGCCGCAGCCATGCGTTTAAGTGCTTTTTTCATAAAAATAGATAGGTTGTGGGATAAAAATGGTTATTTCTTCTTAAGCCGGAACTCCACGGGCTGTCCGTGGCGGCAGGTTATCTTCAGCAGTGTTCCGGTATCGTGGGAAACGGCCGTGACGCCCGGATATTGTGCGGCGAGTTCCCATGCGCCGTCGAGGAGCACCTCTTTTTCGAGGGGCTGGCTCTCCTGGCGCGTGGTGTAGGTCTTCTCCGTGAGGCCGAGATCGGGTGTGCAGACGCTCATCACGACCTGCCCGTCCGCGTCGGTGCGCTCCATTAAGATCGTCTCTTCAGCCGCCTTGCGCACAAGGCCTTCGCCCGTGTACTCCCCGAAACAGATGTAGCCCGTGATGCCTGTGGCGAAGTCCTTTACGACATGGGCCGTGTTGTCCTTGCGCAGCACCTCGTAGCCGTCTTTTTTGATGAAGCGTGTAATTTCCTTGTTCGAGGGCTGGATGTAGACCGCATATTCGTATTCGGCCTGCTTGGGCGCGCGGCCGTGGTCGATCCAGGCCGAGGCGAAGTTGCCTGTCTGGAGTGCGCGGGTCTTGTCGTTGGGCGAGGTCTGCTCCTGCTTGACGATGTTCACCGCCCCGGCGTTCTTCACCACGTAGAAGTTGCCCTTTGTGTCGGAGAGTGCCAGCCGTTCGCCGCCCTTCGTGAGGTTGAGCGGGAAGGCGTCGTAGACTTGTCCGTCGACTTCCATCTGTTCGCCCGGGCTGTCCAATTGCAGTTGGAAGAGCGTCGTTTCGGTGGGATAAGCGGAGTTGTCGTTGTCGATGCCGCTGCCGAGGAAGACCATCCGGTTGTCGAAGCAGAAGACCGACTTATGGGCAGTAGCGCCCGGGGTGAAGTTCTTGCGGTCCTTCTCGACGAACTGGAAGGCCAGTACGCCGTTGCGGCCTTCGAGCGACGAAGCCCCCGAGAAGCGTTCGGGATTGCGCTCCATGAGCGTTCCCGGCAGCGGGCTTTCCAGTTCGGGGTAGGGCAGGTGGATGGTCGTGGCGCCCGGTACGCGGTTCCAGTCCCAGCCGTCCTGTACGAATCCGCTCGCGGCGGCCGTCACGGGATTGCCCGAGCCGATGATCGGCGCCGAGCCGTAGCTCTGGTAACGTCCGTAGCGGTTGTCTTTGGTGTATATTTCCGAGCCCCAGACATCCGAATTGTAGGCTTTGAGCGTCACCATCCAGTTGTCGCGGCGGTGAATGCCCGCAGCGCCGTAATTATAGACGAAGAAGCCCGACGGCGTAGGTCCTGCCGATATGCCCTCTTTCTTGAAAAGGTTGTTCAGCTCCTTATCCGTGCCTTTCAGACGCAGGTAGGCGCCCGCCAGTTCGGGGTCCGCGCCCTTGCCGCTGCCCGTCAGATCGCCCTGCGTGGCCAGATAGCCGAAGGCGTTGACATCGGCGTCGGGAATGCGGCCGTTTTTGCCGAAGGGATGGCGGCCGGCGAGGCCGAGGCCCCAGTCGCGCAGGTCGGTGTAGTTGGCCATGGTCATCAGGGCCAGTTTGAAGTTGCGGCGAGCCGGTTCGGAGAGGATGAAATCGGTCCCGGCCGTGGCTTTGCAGTAGTAGCCGATCATGGCGAACGCTCCGGTCGAGTAGGCCGGGTAGAAGCCGCCGTGGTGGAAGGTCGTGCCGTCGGGTTTGATGCCGCCGATCGTGCCCGGCGTGAAGTCGAGGCTGCCCGAGAGCCACACTCCGAGGCCCTTCATGGCGCGGTACTGTTCGGCTTCGGAGGGAAGCATCAGGGCGCTGATGATCTTGGGGATGAGCAGCGTGTGCCACGAGTCCAGCAACTCGTCGCGCCCGTAGACATAGGGTTTGCGCGTCTCCGCAAGGCCGCTCCAGTAGGCCAGGACCTTGACGTATTCGTCGGTTTTGCCGCGGGCGGCGATCTTGTCGCGCATGAGCCACATGGCGTCGTAAATCTTGCGCACGTTGTAGCCGTAGTGGTGGTTGGTTCCGTTGCCGTGGCCGAAGGCGAAGCCCTGGTCGATAGCGTGGTCCATCACCAGGAAGAAGTCGTCGTCGTATTTCGAATCCTTGTTGATGTAGCTGTTCAGCGCAAAGGCGTTGAGCATGTTTTCGATGTCGTCGAGGCGCAGTTCGCCTTTCGGGCGGTTGCACTCGTCGTTCGAGAGCAGCGGTGCGCCGAGTACGCCTCCGTCGGCGGTGCGGCGGATTTCTGCTTTCTCATAGGTCGCCAGTGCGCGCGGGATGATCGTGCCGTTGATGTAGTTGGTGCTCGACATGTTGGCCGCGACGATGCTTTCGATGCGCGACTTCACGGC
Source organism: Alistipes montrealensis (assembly GCF_018362775.1). GTDB lineage: Bacteria > Bacteroidota > Bacteroidia > Bacteroidales > Rikenellaceae > Alistipes > Alistipes montrealensis. The sequence continues at coordinate 535,645 of NZ_JAGYXY010000001.1, read as the reverse complement.
GTCGAGCTGGGATTTCTCCGCAGGGGTGATCTCGCGCAACGGCTCTTCGTAGGCATACTGTTCCCATTCCCAGAGGCGGGCCCAGTGCCACAATTCGCGCTTGAGGTTGCAGTTGTTGTCGGGAATCTGCTTGTCGGGGGTGATTTGGTCGTGGAGTTTGACTTCGGAGAAGGTCAGGCGGTCGAGGAACAGCTCCCCGCTTTCGACTCCGGCGGGCGTCGAAACGATGAGCCGCGAAACCTGCTGCGAGGCGTGGTCGCCCGGCATGTCGTTGTACTTGATCCAGCAGGCGCGCCAGCCCGTGAAGTCCATGTGGAAATCGAACCAGTAGGGGACTTCGCCGGTGGGCGTCTCGAACGAGAAACGCATGTCGGCGTCGACGGCTTTGGGGTTGTAGATCCAGAGCATGACGCCTGCGCCTTTGACGCGCATCGAGCGCATCAGTTGTCCGAAATCGTTGTAACGAAGCGTCGAAGGGGCGCTCCACGACCAGCGCAGCGAATGGGTTCCGTCCTTGTAGCGGAGGCCGCTGAGTTCGGCTGTGCTGTTTTCGCCGCATACGAAAGCTTTGGGAATTTCCGTTTCAAAGCTGATTTTAGCATCTATCGCTGCTGCGGCGTTTTGACTCCAAAGAGTGGCGAATAACCCTAAAATCGCTGACACTCCGTAATTTAATACTTTTTTCATAGAATCTTATTTGGCCAAATGTAGATAAAGAAATTGGATAACCAAAATTTTAACGATAGAAAATAATAAAAATTTTATTTTCATCAGAAAAAGTTATTAAAATATGTTGAAAGTCTGGAAAAAACTTTATCTTTGTCCGGAAAGTTGATTTGGTTTACCAAAATAAAACGTTAATTACCTATTTATGAAGACTGTATTTAAATACACGACCGCCGCACTCCTCCTCGCAGGAGCCGTAGCCTGCTCGCAGCCCGGGAAGCGCGCGTCGATTATTGGCGAGAATATTGCCATCGCCGAAAAGCAGATCGGCATGCTGGCCGATTCGAGCGAAACGGGCGGTGTGATCCGCATTCCTTCGACCTGGAAGAACGGCCGGATCGACTACGTGCCCGTCGACGACTGGGTGAGCGGTTTCTTCGCCGGAACGCTGTGGTATATGTACGAACTGACGGGCGACGAACAGTGGGCTGCGCGTGCGCAGAAGCACACCGAAATCCTCGACTCGGTGCAATACCTCCAGTGGCATCACGACGTGGGCTTCATGATCTACGACAGCTACGGCAACGGGCTGCGCCTGAAAAACGTTCCCGGCTACAAGGACGTGATCGTCCAGACGGCCAAATCGCTCGCTACGCGTTTCCGCCCCGTTCCGGGCGTTATCCAGTCGTGGGATTCCGACCGGGGCTGGCAGGGCGAGCGCGGCTGGCAGGTCCCGGTGATCATCGATAACATGATGAACCTCGAACTGATGTTCAAGGCTACGGAGTTCTCGGGCGACAGCACCTATTATAATATCGCGGTGAAGCATGCCGACCGGACGATGAAGGAGCATTTCCGCGATGATTTCAGTTGCTACCATGTCGTAGACTACGACCTGACGACGGGCGATGTGCGCGGACGCTGCACGGCGCAGGGTTATGCCGACGATTCGGCATGGGCGCGCGGGCAGGCGTGGGCCGTTTACGGTTATGCGACCTGCTACCGCTACACGGGCGACAAGCGCTACCTCGACCATGCGGAGAAGGTGGCGAACTTCATGCTCAACGACAAGAATATGCCTGCCGACCTGGTTCCCTACTGGGACTACGATGCGCCGAACATCCCCGACGAACCGCGCGACGTTTCGACGGCTGCCATTATCGCATCGGTATTCTATGAAATATACACCTATACGGGTAACGACCTTTACAAACAGAAGGCCGACAAAATCGTCGAGTCGCTTTCGTCGCCGGCCTACCGCGCCCCGGTGGGCGGGAACGGCGGTTTTCTGCTGATGCACTCCGTGGGCAGCATTCCGCATGGCAGCAACGTCGACGTGCCGCTGAACTATGCCGATTACTATTTCCTCGAAGCGCTGATCCGCAAAGGCCGCGTGGAGGCGGGTGAGCCCTTGTTTTAAACCCGATGCCCATGCGTAAACTGTTATTTCTCGCCGCTGCGTCGGTGTGGTCGCTGGCCGCACCGGCTCAGTCGGTGCGGGAGGTCGCCGATGCACGGATTCTCTCGTTCGAAGAGTCTGCGGCGCCTTTTACGGCATCGAAAGGCTCGTCGCTGAGCGTTTCGGGCGACCATTACAAGCACGGCGCCCGTTCGGTCCGCTGGCAATGGTCGCGGGAGGGGGCCGGGGTGCGTATCGAATCCCCGGTGGGTTACCTGTCGGAAAATCCCAATCCCAAGGAGACTTCCGTCTCGACCTTCGTTTTCTGGGTCTATGCCCCGAAGGCTTTGACGGGCAAACTGCACTTCGAGTTCCGCAAGGCGGGGCGCACCTGCGCGTGGTTCGACTACGGACTGGAGTTCTCGGGCTGGCGCGGCGCATGGGTGGCTTTCGACCGAGACATGCAGGGCCGCCCCGAGGAGGGCATGGACGAACTGGTGATCAGGGCGGAAGGCGTCAAAAAAGGCGAGTTGTTCTTCGACCACCTGATCCTCTCGTCGTTCCAGGACGTGCGACACCATACGGCCGATTTCCAGGCTCCGTTCATCAACGCTGCGACCACGAGCCACTGGCTCACGCTGCTGCGATCGTGGCGCAACCCGATGCCCGCGGCTCCAGCCTCGATCGGCGAGGCTGAAAAGCGCGATATGGCGACCGTCGAGCGGCGTCTGCGCGAACTGCTGCTCGAAGACAAAAAGCCGGCGGCAATGAATGCCCTGCGTAAACGCTTCGCCGGTTACGGCATTACGGAGAATCCCGACGGGACGGTTAAAGGCAAACCGATCTGGTTCGTACGTTATGCCGAAACCTACATCAACCTCGGACACCCCGGTATCGGCAAACTGTTCAACGACAACGACCAGACGCTGCGCAAATACAACGATTTCATGTTTCAGGTCGCCGTGGCCCACGATGCCGCTGCCAACGCCGCCGAACGGGCCGAGCTGGAACGGATGTACGTGCTGCTGACGCGGCATCTTTTGGATCAGGGTTTTGCCGCGGGAAGTGCTTTGGGAACCCTGCACCATCTGGGTTACAGCATGCGCAATTTCTATACGGCTCCGGTCATCATGCGCGACGTACTGCGCCGTGCGGGGCTGGAGCACGACGTGCAGCAGGCAATGGAGTGGTTCTCGGGCGTAGGCGAGGTGAAACTTCCGCCTGCGGAGCCGGGCATGGACATCGACGCCTTCAATACGTCGCTCATCGGCCGTCTGGCGAGCATCGTGATGCTGCCCGACACTCCGGTCAAGGCGGCCTATCTGGAAGCCTTCTCCCGCTGGGTCGACAACGGCTATAAGGTTACCGAGGGAACCGGGCCCTGCTTCAAGAGCGACGGTACGGTTTTCCACCACCGCCGCCACTATCCGGCCTATGCCGTGGACGGGTTCAGCGGCGGGGCGGTCAATGCCGTGTGGCTGCTCTCCAACACGCAGTTCGCGGTGAGTGCCGAAAGCCATGAAAACCTGAAACGCGCGCTGCTCGAAATGCGTTTCTACTGCAACCTGCGGTCGTTCCCGCTGGCCCTCTCGGGCCGCCATCCCGACGGAAAGGGAGCCTTGATTCCGTGGCACTATGCCCGGCTGGCCCTCGCCGGGTCGCCCGATGGCCGAGAGGCGGTTGACGCGGAACTGGCCGCGGCCTACCTGCGTGTGGCCAAAGGAAAAGATGCTTATACGCGGTTGTTCGCCGAAAAAGGTATTGTCCCCGAGCCTTCGCCCGTCGGAACCCGCGTTTACGGATATAACGCCTCGGTGTCGCACCGCCGCGGCGATTGGCTCGTTACGGTTGCGGGACACAGCCGCTACCTCTGGGCGGCGGAGATTTATCAGGGCGCCAACCACTATGGCCGCTATTTGACGCACGGCAGCGTGCAACTGCTTGCCGACGGTGATCCCGTGAGTGCTTTGGGCAGCGGATTCCGCCAGGAGGGCTGGGACTGGCGCCACATTCCCGGGACGACGGCGCTCGAAATCCCGATAGAGCGAATGAAGGCCGACATCCTGAATGTCGACACCTGCTCGGGCTACGAGGAGATGCTCCTTTCGGACGAAGCATTTGCCGGAGGTGTGAGCCACCGGGGCCGCGACGGAATGTTCGCGATGAAACTGCACGAGCACGACAAATACAACGGTTCGCTCCGGGCGCTCAAATCGGTTTTCCTGTTCGACGACCGGGTTATATGCCTCGGTTCGAACATCGAAAACAAGTCCGAGGGCGGCCTGCACACGACGCTGTTCCAGAATTTTCTGGAGAATGAGGCCGATCCGGTCATCGTGAACGGCGTTGCGGCGACGGAATTCCCCTACCGGGCCGAACTTTCGGGCGGTGCGGTCCTGCGCGACAACCTGCGCAACGCTTACTTCGTGCCGCAGGGCCGGGTGCATATCCAAAAGACGCTTCAGCACTCGCTCGACGAAGAGACCGATGCTCCGACCGATAATAATTTCGCAACGGCATGGATCGACCACGGCGGCGTGGTCAGCGGCGGCGGGTACGAATACATGCTGGTCGTGCACGCGTCGGACGACGACGTGGCGCGTTACGGCCGGGAACTGCCCTACGAGGTGTTGCGCCGTGACGCTTCGGCGCACATCCTGCGCGACAGGCCGTCGGGTATTACGGGCTATGCGCTCTTTGCCGCCGGTAAGGTGGGTGTGGGTGTGCTGGAAAGCGTGTCGCTGCCTTCGCTGGTAATGATCGGCGGCGGCAAAGGCGGGTTGACGGTGAGCGTCGCGGACCCCGACCTGCGGTTTTACGAGGGACCGAGCGACGAAGTGTTCGATGCCGGCGGCAAACGCGTCGAGCGGAGCATCTACTCCCGCACGTGGATCGATAATCCCTCGGAGGCATCGGAACTGGCGGTCGTGATCCGCGGCCGCTGGCAGCCGGACAGCGATACGCCGGGATGCCGGGCCGAGGCCGAAGGCAAAAACACCCGATTGACCTTCACGTGCCGCGAAGGCGCGACGCGCGAAGTGAATCTGATTGAAATACGATAAAATGTTGAAAGTAAAAACTGTAATTCCGTTTGCGGGCCTTGCCCTGACGGCCTGCGGGCAGTCGGCGGCCGAGCGTCCCAACGTGATCTATGTCTTTCCCGACCAGTACCGCAACTCCTCGCTGGGCTTCTGGAGCGATCCGGAGTTTGCCGCCGAGGTGGGGTGGAAGGGCGATCCGGTTGTGACGCCCAACCTCGATCGTTTTGCCCGCGAAGCCACGGTGCTGACCGAGGCGGTGAGTAACTTCCCCGTGAGCAGTCCCCACCGGGGCATGCTGCTGACGGGCATGTATCCCGAGCGGAGCGGCGTAGTGCTGAATTGCATGTCGGAGCGGCCCGAGAGTTCGCTGCGCGAGGATGCCGAGTGTATCGGCGATGTCTTCTCGGCGGCGGGTTACGACTGCGCCTACATCGGCAAACTGCACGCCGATTTCCCGACCAGGAACAACCCCCAGCGTCCGGGGACCTATGTCAGTGACGACGTTCCCGAGTGGGACGCCTACACCCCGCCCGAACGCCGCCACGGCTTCAACTACTGGTATTCCTACGGCACGTACGACGTGCACAAGCATCCCCATTACTGGGACACCGCGGGCAACCGCCACGACATCGACGAGTGGTCGCCGCAGCACGAGGTCTCCAAAGCCATCGAATATATCGAAAACAAGGGCGGCGTCCGCGATCCTAAAAAGCCGTTCCTGATGATGATCGGCATGAATCCGCCGCATTCGCCCTATGCCTCGACCGACGACTGCGACCTGGAGGGGTATGAACTTTACAAGGATAAGTCGCTGACCGAACTGCTCGTGCGCGACAACGCCGATACGACGATGGACAAGGCTGCCGCCGCGCGTTACTATTTTGCCAACGTGAGCGGTATCGACCGGGAGTTCGGCCGCCTCATGGAAGCGCTGGACAAAGCCGGACTCACGAAGAATACGATCGTCGTCTTCGCCTCGGACCACGGCGAAACGATGACCAGCCATTCGACCGCCGACCCCAAGAATTCGATCTGGCGCGAATCGCTGAACATTCCCTTCCTGGTGCGCTATCCCGGGCGGGTTCCCCACCGTGTGGACGACATGCTGTTGTCGACGCCCGACATCATGCCCACGCTGCTGGGACTGGCGGGCCTCGGCGAACGGATTCCCGCGAGCGTCGAGGGGCGTGACTACTCGGCCCTGCTGCGGCAGGACGCCGTGCAGCCTCGGCGTCCGCGCGCAGCGCTTTACATGCGTAACCTCGACGGCGAACGCGATGCCGACGGAATGGTCCGCGACTTCTTCGCCCAGGCGCGCGGCGTAAAGACTTCGACGCATACGATGGAGCTGCGCATCGGGCGCGACGGCCGGCTCGAACGCGTATTGCTGTTCGACGATGCCGCCGATCCCTACCAGTTGCACAACCTCGCGCCGGAGGAGAACCCCGAACTGTTCGCCTCGCTGTGCCGCGAACTGGCCGTGCTGCTGCGCGATAACGACGATGTGTGGTTCCGCGAACGCGTGCTGGCCGACGTGGTTCCTTATGATACGAGTAACTAATAATTATCGGATATGAACAAATTGTTTTTGTGGATTGCAGCGGTTTCGGCCTTGGTTCTGCAATCGTGTGAAAATACCGACGGTATCCGCGACGAGATCGAAAACCTGCGCGACCGCGTGGCCGCGCTGGAATCGAAGATCGGCAGCGTGAATACCTCGATCGAGGCGCTCCATCGCCTGATGGACGAATCGACGATTATCGTCGGCGTCAAGTCCAATGCCACGGGCTACGAGATCGAACTGAGCGACGGGACCAGGTTGCCCGTCATCCTCGGCGAGAAGATCGAGGCGCTGGTTCCCGTTATGGGGATCGACGCCGAGGGCTACTGGACTGTAAGCCTCGAAGGCGGTGCGAACCCCAAGCGATTGGAAGTCGACGGTGAATATGTTTCGGCATGGCCTGTCGCCGGCGGCGAGCACGAACCCGGCGCCGAAGGAATTACCCCGCAACTGAAAGTTTCGGCCGACGGCGAGTGGCTCGTGAGCCTCGACGGCGGAGTGACCTATACACTGCTTTTGCAGGATAACAAGCCTGTCAATGCCGTGGGTGACAAGGTTGTCGTCAGTTACAGTTCGGCTTTCAAGTCGGTGGTGTACGATACGAAGACCGGCCTGCTCTCCGTCGAGTTGCTCGGCGGTGAGAAGCTCACGCTTCCTGTCCTCGACGAGTTTTCCTTGACGGTGACGGCTTCCGACAACGAGACGTTCTTCCTCGGGGAGACCCGGGCGTTCGAGGTCGTGCAGACGGGTGTCGCCGAAGCGGTGATCGACGCCCCTGCGGGGTGGTCGGCGGTGCTCGGCGAGACGACGCTGACCGTCACGGCCCCTGCGACGTTCAACGCCGCTTCGCAGGAGGCGGCTGTTTCGGTGACGATCTATTCGGACCGGAAATACCGGAAACTCGTAACGCTGAAAGTGACGCTGCTCAATGAGCAGATGGATGCCAACGCCGCCGAGGCGTGGAAAAATTTTAAGGCCGGAACTGCGGATAACGTTCTGCTGGATTATTCGTATGCCGGTTATAAACACGGCGAAGAGGCTCCGGCCGATGCCTGGGGACTGGGCTATAAAATTTACAATGTCGTCGATTACGGCGCCGATCCCACGGGAGTGAAGTCGTCGCGCGGAGCGTTCGTGAAGCTGCTCAAGGAACTGAAACTCTCGGGACAGAGCGATGCGGGGGCCAATCTGGCCAACGCCAATGCCCGGGCGGTGATCTATTTTCCCGAGGGGCGTTTCATCCTCCACGACGACGATGACAACAGCTACGATGCTTCGGCGGTAAACCAGTCGGAGAAGGACTCGAAGGGCAACAACGTCAGCGAGGAGATTTTCATCCGCGGCGGCAACTTCGTGCTCAAGGGCGCAGGCCGCGGCAAGACGACGCTGGTAATGGACACGCCGAATCTTCCGGCCAATCCGCAGAACATGTGGTCGTCGCCCGTGATGATCAATATCAAGCACAATTCGGGGCTTTCGGACCTTACGGCCGTGACGGGCGATGCGCCCCGCGGCGCGTTCTCGGTGGAGGTGGCCTCAGCGGCCGGCATTTCGTCGGGCGATTGGGTGTGCCTCTCGCTTTCGAACAACGATCCGGTGCTGGTAGCCCAGGAGCTTGCACCGCACCGGGTCGAGGGCAACATGACCGATATCCTGACCGTTACGGTCGAGGATTACCACCAGGTGGCATCCGTGAGCGGCAACCGCCTGACCTTCGCCGAGCCGATCATGTACGCTGTGGAAGCCAAATGGAACTGGAAAATCCGCAAATTTCCGCATTACGAGAACGTCGGCGTCGAGGACGTGACCTTCGAGGGCCGCTCGAAGGAGAATTTCGGACATCACGCCTCGTGGCAGGACGACGGGGCTTACAAGCCGCTCAACATGATGCGGCTGACGAATTCGTGGATCCGCCGCGTCGATTTCAAGGGCGTCAGCGAAGCGCTTTCGATCGTGTCGAGCGCCAACTGCTCGGCTTACGACATCGAGATCAGCGGGAATCGCGGCCATTCGGGCGTACGTTCGCAGTCGTCCTCGCGTATCTTTATCGGCAAGGTTTACGACCACAGCCGCGGGCAGGCCGTGTCGCCTCCCTATACGAGTACGGGGTATTTTGAGAATGCCGGACAGTATCACGCTTCGGGCGTCTCGAACACCTCGCTGGGGGCCGTACTGTGGAACAACACGTGGGGCGACGACGCCTTCTTCGAATCGCATTCCAAACAGCCGCGCGCTACGCTTGTCGACCGTTGTACGGGCGGATTCGTGCAATGGCGTTTCGGCGGCGACGAGACCAACGTACCCAACCACCTGGGCGACCTGACGATCTGGAACCTGAATGCTACGCGTGCCGCACACGATTTCGGAGCCGGTCCGTTCAAGTGGTGGCTCTCTTCGGACAAGTGGTGGAAAACCATGCCGCCGATCATCGTCGGTTTCCACGGTGCGTCGGTCGCTTTCGACGAAAGCGTCGAACAGGTGAAATACCTCGAAAGCAACGGTGCAGCCGTCGAACCGCTGTCGCTCTACGAAGCGCAGTTGCGCGAACGGCTGGGATATGTTCCCGCATGGCTCAATTCTTTAAAATAAATAAAACACACGATAAATTATGAAAAAGTATCTGATCCTGTTCTTCGTCGCGGTGGCTGCGGTATTCCAGTCGTGCGACAACAACGACGATCTGTGGGATGCGATCGACGACCTGAAGAGCCGCGTGCAGGCGTTGGAGACGCAGGTCGACGCGCTTAACGGCAACATCGAGGCGTTGCAGAAACTCTACGGCGGAGCCACGATCTCCAAGGTCGAGAACTCCGGCGGCAAATACACCATCACGCTGACCAACGGTGAGATTATCGAACTGGTGCAGGGCAGCGAGGCCGAGGCCGTGATTCCGATCATTTCGATCAACGACAAGGGCGAATGGCAGGTCTCGACCGACAACGGTGCGACCTTTACATCGCTCGGTGTCAAGGCTGTGGCCGAGGACGGCACGACGCCCCAGTTCCGCATTGACGAGGCTACCGGCTACTGGCAGGTGAGCTACGACGGCGGTAAGACCTTCGAGAATGTGCTCGACACCAATAAAAAACCGGTCGAGGCCATCGGTTCGGGCACGGTGACCGACAAGTTTTTCGATACGGTGAAGGTCGACGGCGGCGATTTTTACATCAAACTGCTCGACGGTACAGAACTGCGCATCCCGATCCTGAGCGATTTCTTCTGCCGGATCGTTACGCCGACCCCGGGCGTGCAGACGTTCGACGCCGGGGCTACCAAGCGTTTCGACGTAGAGATCAAGGGTGTCGAGCAGACGAAGCTGTCGGCCCCCGAAGGCTGGACGGCACGCCTTACCGATGCTGTCGGCGAGAAGGCCGAACTGATCGTGACGGCGCCTGCCGCCACGACCCGTGCTACGGCCGATACGTCGAAAGACGTGGCTATCGAAGCATTTGCGGCCAACGGACTTTCGACGGTCGCCAAGATTCAGGTTGAGAGTTCCGGGACGGCGCCTGTCGCCCCGACGGTTGCGGTGACTGCCTCCGTAACGGTAGAGCCTACGCAGTCGGCGCTGACCTTCGACATCGCTCCTTCGGCCAATGCCGACGGTTGGAAATACATCTGCCAGAAATCAACGGAGGCGGCCCCCGACGCTGCCAAGGTCCTTGCCGACGGTACGGCCGGCGTGGGTACGAGTGTGACGGTCGAAAATCTGGAGGCGAATACGGCCTACACGATCTATGTGGTTGCCTATGCCGGTGAACTGACGAGCGAGGTCGCAAGCGTGCAGAATACGACGGCGGCGCCTCCCGTTTCCACCGAGACGGACTATTATCAGGATTATCAGGACGGGAAAGACATCACGCTGGGCAGCCTGACGATCAACAAGACGGCTTATCCCGATGCGCAACTGCTCAAACCGGCGGACCTGACCGCTACCATTCTCCAGACGGGCGGCCTGATCTTTGTCGACAACTCGGATGAGTCGGCGCTGGCTCATACGGTCGACGGAGGTTCGGTAAATGCCGGACGAACGGCCGATCTCGTGCTGGTAGGCCGTTACAAGGAGCGCGAACAGGCGGCGCTGACCCTGCCTGAGATGCGTTGCAACCGGAATGTGGCCGTAATGAACCTCCACCTGATCGGAAACACCTCCAACACCTTCACGACGACTAATGCGCAGAACTTGAACCCCGATCTGCTGCTGGTGGATTGTACGCTCGACATAAAGCGTTACTTCATCTACGACAATAATGCGAACTGGAGTTTCAACGACATTCTGGTCGACAATTCGTTCGTCATGTATCCTGCGGGCGCAGGGGACCAGCCGGCGCTGTATGCGATCACGACGACCGCCAAGGCCGGGGGCTATCCGATGCAGAGCATCAAGCTGACAAATAACGTGCTTTATGCAACCGCGCCGACGCAGGCCTATATCCTGCAATGCGGAAACAATGCGCAGTACGATACGAAGAACCTCCGGATTGAGATTACGGAGAATACGCTCTATGACATTTACCAGCCCAATATCCTGGTCCGCGCGTATATTCTTGCCGGGCTGACCGTGACCAAGAATGTGGGTTACTACACCGGGGTCAGCGCCAAGAACTACCTGACAGCGGTCTACAATACGGCGGATTTCACCAATGATAAGGCGGACGTGTCGTATAACTACCTCTATACGACGCCTGTTGAGACCAATGTTAATTTCTGGTCGGTGAAGCATACCGGAAACTACACTCCTGAGAACAACCAGATGGGCGAAGGGGTGCAAGTGCCGTTCTCGTCGATGAATGCGGCGAAAGGGTATTTCCCGGTCGATGCTTCGGTGGTGAAGACGGGTGCGGGAGCGACCTACGACACGAAGGCGTGGTTCAAGGCGGAGTAATTCCGGCCTGCCGCGACGAAAAAACTCCGGCCTGCGAAAAGCAGGCCGGAGTTTTTTATTGGGATGGGAGGAATCAGCCGATCCAGCTCGTCAGGACTTTCATGCCCCCGTCGGGCGTGAAGGTAAGTGACCGGGCCGAGGCCGGGATCAGGACCGTTTCACCCTGGTGTACCGTCACCGTCACACCGCTGTCGTCGGTGAGCGTTCCGCGTCCCTCGATGCAGATCGCCACGACGAACGAATCGAGCGCCGCGAGATCGAGCGTCTGCGGACGGGTCATGTCGTAGAGCGACGTGGTGAAATAGGGGCACGACACCAGTTCCACGCGGGCGTCCTGCGCCGCTTCATAGTGCGTACGGTAGTCGGGCAGCACGGTGTAGTCGATGGCGTCCTTCGCCTGCTCGGTGTGCAGTTCACGGGTGTTGCCGCCGGCGTCGCGGCGGTTGAAGTCGTAGATGCGGTAGGTGATGTTCGAGGTCTGCTGGATCTCGGCGATGAACGAACCGGCTCCGATCGAGTGCACGCGGCCTGCGGGCAGGAAGAAAACGTCGCCCGGATGAATCTTGTAGTCGGCCAGGATGTCGGTGATCGTGTTGTCGGCCACGCTGGCCTCGTATTGGGCCGGGGTCACCTGCTTCGAGAATCCCGAACGCAGGTGCGCATCCTTGTCTGCCGATACTACGTACCACATTTCGGTCTTGCCCTTCGATTTGTGGCGCTCCCACGCCAGTTCGTCATTCGGATGTACCTGGATCGAGAGGTCCTGCCGGGCGTCGATGAATTTGATCAGCAGCGGGAACTCCTCGCCGAAACGTTCGTAGTTCTCTTTGCCGAGCAGCGCCGCGCCGTGGCGGGCGATCAGACCCGGGAGTGTCGTCCCGGCTTCGGGGCCTTCGGCGACGACGGATTCGTTGTCCTTTACGCCGGAAAGTTCCCAACTCTCGCCGATGTTGCGCTGGTCGGTGCTGATTCCTTTGTAGGGGGCGATCTTCTCGCCGCCCCAGATCAGGGATTTTAAAATCGGTTGAAACTTGTACATGACTTTGTATTTATGCGTTTTCTGCATCCAGTTGGCTCAGGGCGAAAGCATATGCGCCGACCGAGATGGCCTGGCTGGCCCCCAGCTTCGAGATCGTCACGCCGATGCGTTTCTGCGGGTCGTAGGTTACGTAACGGTCCGTTCCGTAGACCTGCAACGGCCGCTGTGCACCCGTTGCGAACTCCTTGAATTCGGCTTCGTCGTCCAGGTCGTAAACCTTCATTTGCACCCGGTTGAGTTCGTCGCCGGTGAGTGTGTGCATCTTTGAACGCAGTTCCTTCAACAGACTCGGCATGATCCACTTGCGGGCTGCCGTGATGCCGCCGCCGATAACGATCAGACCGTCGATCAGCGTCACGGCCGTAGCCATGGCGTCGCCGGCGATTTCGCCCATTTCGGCGAAAGCCTTGCGGGCGGCCTCGGCATTGCCTTCGCGCGTTCCGTCGGCTATTTCACAGATATCCTTCGGCTCCAGCCCGTGGTCGGGGTTGCCCGTCAGTTCGCCGTAGACCCGTTTCACGGCCCGGATGGACGCTCCGTCCTCGACGATGATTTCGGGCATCTTCTTGTGCTTGAGGCAGAAAGTTTCGACGCACGAGTTGTCGCCCCGGTTAAGCTGGTTGTCGACCACGATGCCGACGCCCAGACCCGTGCCGAAGGTGTAGCCGACGAGGTTTTTATAGCGTTTGGGGCTGTTCAGCGCCTCCAGCCGGGCATTGACCTCGGGCAGTGCGCCTCCCAGCGCCTCGCCGTAGGCGAACAGGTCGCCGTCGTTGTTGATGAAAACCGGGATACCGAATTTGGCTTCGAGGAACGGTCCGAGCGCCACGCCTTCGCGGAACGAAGGGAAGTTCGGGAGGTAACCGCCGATGATGCCGTTGGGATAGTCGGCCGGGCCGGGGAACGCGAAACTGATAGCCACGGGTTTCTCGGGCAGGCGGGCGATAATCTGCTGAAAGCCTTCTACCATCGTAGCGAGGCATTTGTCCAGGCTGTTGGCGTTCGAAGGCAGCGTGATGGGCTCCACAATGAATTTATTGGCCTGCATGGCGCCGAACACGAGATTCGTGCCGCCTGCGTCGAGGGTGATGACCACCCGGTTGTCGTAACTATACATTTTATCGCGGTTTTATGGTTAGTTCATCTAAAAAAAGACGAGTTGGCAAATTGCTTTCCCAACTCGTCTCCCGTTCAGGGACCTGCTTCATTTGCAGGTACAAAATTACGTATAAAATTCCGTCCGGCCAAGATTTTGAATCAAAAAGAACCGGGTCGCAGATGCGATTAGTTGTTCTCGGGCCTCAGCTTGCGTACAACGGCGCCGGTCTGCCACATCTCGCTTTCGCGCATGTCGCGCAGCTCCTCGTTGAGTTTCTCGCGGTAATCGGGCTTGCTGTTCAGGTCGATCGAACGCTGGGCCTCGTTGCCGGCGGCCACCTCTTTGTAGAGCTCTTCGAAAACGGGCTTCGTGGCGTCGCGGAACTTCTTCCACCAGTCGAGCGCGCCGCGCTGGGCCGTGGTCGAACAGTTGGCGTACATCCAGTCCATGCCGTTTTCGGCGACGAGCGGCATGAGCGACTGCGTCAGCTCCTCGACCGTCTCGTTGAAGGCCTCCGAGGGGGTGTGGCCGTTGGCGCGCAGCGTGTCGTACTGGGCCGCGAAGATGCCCTGGATGGCGCCCATCAGCGTTCCGCGTTCGCCCGTCAGGTCGGAGTAAACCTCGCGCTTGAAATCGGTTTCGAACAGGTAGCCCGAACCCACGCCGATACCCAGCGCCACGACGCGCTCGAAAGCACGGCCCGTCGCATCCTGGAATACCGCATAGCTGGAGTTGAGTCCGCGGCCCTGGAGGAACATGCGGCGCAGCGAGGTTCCCGAACCCTTCGGGGCGATCAGGATCACGTCCACGTCGGCCGGGGGCACGATGCCTGTGCGCTCCTTGTAGGTGATGCCGAAACCGTGGGAGAAATAGAGCGCCTTGCCCGGCGTGAGGTGCTTCTTGATGGTCGGCCATACGGCGATCTGTCCGGCGTCGGAGAGCAGGTACTGGATGATCGTGGCGCGCTCGGCGGCCTCTTCGATCCCGAAGAGCGTCTCGCCCGGAACCCAGCCGTCGGCAACGGCCTTGTCCCAGCTCTTCGATCCTTCGCGCTGGCCTACGATGACGTTGAATCCGTTATCGCGCAGGTTGAGCGACTGTCCGGGGCCCTGTACGCCGTAGCCGATGATGGCGATGGTTTCGTCCTTGAGGACTTCGAGCGCTTTTTTCAGGGGGAACTCCTCGCGGGTTACGACGTTCTCTTCAACGCCGCCGAAATTGATCTGTGCCATAGTTTTTTGTGATTTAAGATTGATTAATTATGTTGTTTGTTGTTGAGTCGTTCGATCTCTTCGAGGTATTCGTTCAGCAGTTCGCGCCGCGATTTGATGATGGCCACCGTGCCGCTGCGCACGAATTGCTGTACGCCGTGGGGTTGCAGCAGCTTGAACAGCGCCTGCGTGTCGGCCTTGTGTCCGGTTTTTTCGACGACGATGTAGTCCTCGTCGATCTCCAGGATGCGGACGTTGTGCTTGCGCACCAGTTGTTCGACATTCCGGCTGCGGGTGACCTTGTAGAGGGCTATCTCCTGCTGTACCACCTCGTCGGAGGTGTAGACGAAGGTTTTCAGCACGTCGATCTTCTTCTCGACCTGCCGTACGAGTTTGTCGACCTGGTCGGGCGTGGTGCGGACCACGATGGTGAATTTGTGGATGCCCTGAAGCGCCGATTCCGAGGTCGTGAGGCTCTCGATATTCACGTCGCGGCAGGTGAAGACGGTGGTGATCTGGCTCAGCAGGCCCACTTTGTTTTCCGAAAATACGGTGATGATGTACTCTTGTTCCATAGGTTTCTGCATTTTACTCGAACCGGATTTCCGATACGGGGGCGCCTGCCGGGACCATCGGGAAAATGTTTTCTTCGCCTTCGACGCGTACTTCCAGCAGGAAGGCGTCTTCGGAGGCTTTCATGGCGGCGATCGCTTCGCCGAGTTCCTCGCGCCGTTCGACGCAGCGGTAGCTTAGGCCGTTGCCGCGGGCGATCAGCCCGAAATCGGGGTTGACCATCTCGGTGAAAGAGTAGCGGCGGTCGTAGAAGAGTTCCTGCCATTGGCGGACCATCCCGAGGAACGAGTTGTTCAGCAGGACGATTTTCACGGGAACGTGCGACTGGAAGATCGTGCCCAGCTCCTGGATGGTCATTTGCAGGCCGCCGTCGCCGACGAAGAGCACCACTTCGCGGTCGGGAGCGCCGAGTTTGGCCCCGATGGCCGCCGGAAGCCCGAATCCCATTGTTCCCAGGCCGCCCGAGGTGACGATGCTGCGGCTGCGGCGGAATCCGAAATAACGGGCCGCGTTCATCTGTTGCTGGCCGACATCGGTGACCAGCACCGCGTCGTTGCCGTAGGCCCGGCTCACGGCGTCGACCGTTTCGCCCATGCGGATACGCCCTTCGGCGGGATGCACCGCTTTGCGGATCACCGCTTCGTATTCTATCTTGTCGCAGGTCCGGAATCCGGCGATCCATTCGCTGTGGTCGCGTTTGCGGATGCGTTCGGTGATGAGCGGCAGCGACCGTTTCACGTCGCCCACGACAGGAACGTCGGCATGGATGATCTTGTCGATCTCCGCGGGGTCGATCTCCAGGTGGACCACCTTGGCATTGGCGCCGAAATGCGCGGGGCTTCCCGTCACGCGGTCGTCGAAACGCATGCCTACGGCGATCAGCAGGTCGCACTCCTGGTTCTTGATGTTGGGGCCGTAGTTGCCGTGCATGCCCAGCATGCCTACATTCTGCGGGTGGCCGGTCGGCAGGGCCGAGAGCCCCAGCAGGGTCGAGGCGGCAGGCATGCCGCTCTTGTCGAGCAGTGCCTGCAATTCGGCTTCGGCATTGCCCAGGACGACACCTTGGCCCACCATTACCAGCGGGCGGCGGGCTTGGTCGATCAGCCGCGCAGCCTCGGCGATACGCTCTGCGTCGGGCTCGGGCGAAGGGATGTAACTGCGTATCGACGTGATTTTTTCGTAGCGGAAGGGGGCCGTTCCGCACTGCGCGTCTTTGGTGATGTCGACCACGACGGGACCCGGACGGCCCGAACGGGCGATGTAGAAGGCTTTGGCGATGGCCGCCGGAATATCCTCGGTGCGCTTGACCTGGCAGTTCCATTTGGTAACGGCCTGCGTGATGCCGACGAAATTGGTCTCCTGGAAAGCGTCGGTTCCCAGCAGTGACGAGCCTACCTGCCCGGTGACGAGCACCAGCGGCGTGGAGTCCATCAGCGCGTCGGCGAGTCCTGTCACGGTGTTCGTGGCCCCGGGGCCGGAGGTTACGAGGCAGACCCCGACGCGGCCGCTGACGCGGGCATAGCCCTGTGCGGCGTGGACGGCGCCCTGCTCGTGGCGGACGAGGATGTGCCGCAACTGGTCGCGGTAGTCGTAAAGCGCGTCGTAAACGGGGATGATCGCGCCTCCGGGGTAGCCGAAGAGAATGTCTACACCTTCGTGTAAAAAGGATTCGATCAGGGCCTTCGATCCTGTGATCACGGGGTCGGAGGCCGTGCGTCGCTCTTCGGGGCGGGAGGATTGGGGAGTATTCATAGTCGATGCGGTTTTATTCTTCGTCTTCGTCGATGATGCGTACTGCGCCTTTGTCGGCCGAGCTGACCAGTTGCGCATAGGCGCGCAGCGAGGTCGGTACGTGGCGGTTGCGGTTTACGGGGCGGAACTGTTTCTGTGCGGCCATGCGGGCGGCTATCTCTGCGTCGTCCGCTACGAGGCGGATCGTGCGGGCGGGGATGTCGATCTCGATCTCGTCGCCCGTACGCAGGATGGCGATCTCCCCGCCCGAGGCGGCTTCCGGCGAGACGTGGCCGATCGAAAGGCCCGACGTGCCGCCCGAAAAACGCCCGTCGGTGATCAGTGCGCAGGCCTTGTCGAGTTTCTTCGATTTGAGGTACGACGTGGGGTAGAGCATCTCCTGCATGCCCGGCCCGCCTTTGGGGCCTTCGTAACGGATGACGACCACTTCGCCGGCCTGCACCTCGTCGGCGAGGATGCCGTTCATGGCCTGTTCCTGCGACTCGTAGACGCGTGCCGGTCCGCGGAAGACGAACAGTTTTTCGTCGACGCCTGCGGTTTTGACCACGCAGCCCGAACGGGCGATGTTGCCCGTCAGTACGGCCAGTCCTCCGTCGCGGAAATAGGCGTGCTCTGCATCGCGGATACAGCCCGCCGTGCGGTCGGTGTCCGGCTCTTCGTAATAGGAGTGCTGGACGCCCAGTTCGCGGCTGTAATGACCTGCCGGGGCGCTCAGCGAACGGCGCCGGGCTGCATCGGAAGCCGTGGGGCTGAGGATGTCGCAGGCCGCTATGGCCTCGCCGAGCGTGCGCCCGTCGACGCGCTGCGCCGAGGTGTCGAGCAGTCCGGCGCGGTCGAGTTCGCCCAGGATGGCGAAAATGCCTCCGGCACGGTTGACATCCTGGATGTGGTAGTGCGAGTTGGGTGCGACCTTGCAGAGCACGGGAACCCGGCGCGAGAGGCGGTCGATGTCCTGCATCGTGAAATCCACTCCGGCTTCGTGGGCCACGGCCAGCAGGTGCAGGACCGTGTTGGTCGAACCGCCCATGGCGATGTCGAGCGACATGGCGTTGTTGAAAGCCGCCTTTGTGGCGATCGAGCGCGGGAGCACCGAATCGTCGTCGTTGAAGTAGTAACGTTCGGCATTGCGGACGATGAGCGCCGCGGCGTCCTCGAACAGGCGGCGGCGGGAAGCATGTGTGGCGACGATCGTGCCGTTGCCCGGCAGCGAAAGTCCCAGCGCTTCGGTGAGGCAGTTCATCGAGTTGGCGGTGAACATGCCCGAGCACGATCCGCAGCCGGGGCAGGCGCAGCGTTCGATGCGCGCGATGTCCTCGTCGCTGCACGTGTCGTCGGCGCCCATCACCATGGCGTCGATCAGGTCGACGCTGCGGTCGCCGAATTTTCCGGCCTCCATCGGTCCTCCCGAGACGAAGACCGTGGGGATGTTGAGCCGCATGGCGGCCATCAGCATGCCGGGCGTGATTTTGTCGCAGTTGGAGATGCAGACCAGTGCATCGACCTTGTGGGCATTGGCCATGTATTCGACGCTGTCGGCGATGATTTCGCGCGAAGGCAGCGAGTAGAGCATACCGTCGTGGCCCATGGCGATGCCGTCGTCGATGGCGATGGTGTTGAACTCCGCAGCGAAGCACCCGAGGGCTTCGATGCGTTGTTTGACATATTGTCCGATCTCGTGCAGGTGCACATGCCCCGGTACGAGCTGGGTGAACGAATTGGCGATGCCGATGACCGGCCGGCCGAATTGTTCTTCGCGCATGCCGTTGGCGCGCCAGAGGCTCCTGGCTCCCGCCATCCGGCGGCCCGTCGTCGTGACGGCGCTTCTGAGTGTGTGTTTCATCTTTCCGTTTTCGTTTCAGTCTCCCGCCGGACTGCGGCCCTGTAATAAAAAAGCCTTTCCCCGGTTGGGAGAAAGGCTTTATTTTGTCGATCAAATATATACGCCACCTTTCTCCCGTTATCTTCTAAGGACGACGAGCAGCAGGGTAATGACGATAATATTCGAATGATTCAGGGCGTTCATTGCCGGTTTTTCTTCTTTGTCTGGACCAAAGGTATGGATATTAAATTATTTGAACAAATAATTTCCTAAAAAAATTTAATATTGTAACAGTCCGGAAGCATATCGTTTCCTTGGGTTTGTAACTGTCTGTGATATATCGTATTTACTTACAATCCGAAAGCTGGTTTTTGGCCTCCGAGTGCGGTTTTAGGGGCTTTTTGCGATCTATTCCGGCTGGGACGCACTGAATGGCTTTCATTTTTTGTTCCCGAAGCGTCTTTTACGGCCCTTTTGTGCTACTCCTATATATATAAAGGGCCGTCTGTGCGGTCGCGTGGTGCTTACAAATTGTTACAATGATTTGGATTATTAAAATATTTGTTTTATATTTGCCGATGATGGTTACCAAACGGCATATAACGACGACAGGACGAGGTTGCGGATTTATCGGCAATCCCGTAGGCTGTGTTTATACCGGTATCTTCACGACCACCACAACTACCACGACGACTACCACGACCCCCGTGGGGGTTCAGTAGTCAATATCCGTCGCATACATGTATGCATATTCCGGCCGAGGCTGCCGGGAGCGGAAGCAGGAAATCAGACAACGGTAGTTTAATTCATCAAAAAAAATGTTATGAAATATATTAAGGTTTTCGCGCCGGGAACGGTTGCGAATCTGGGATGCGGTTTCGACGTAATGGGCCTTACGCTCGACGGAGTGGGCGATGTGCTGGAAGTAGGTGTCGAGGAGAATGCCGAAGGATTTGAAATCCGCAACCGCAGTGGGGTGGAGCTCCCCGAGGATATCGAGAGTAACGTCATTACGCCCGCGGTGCGGGCCATGCTCGAAGCGTACGGCCGTCCCGTGCGTGTCGAAATCGAACTGGTCGAGAAGATCGCTCCCGGCAGCGGTATCGGGTCGAGCGCCGCGTCGTCGGCTGCGGCGGTCTATGGTATCAACGAACTGCTGGGCCGTCCGTTTTCGGGCAAGCAGTTGGTGGAGTTCGCCATGATGGGCGAAGCGCTGAACGGCGGCACGCCCCATGCCGACAATGTCGGTCCGGCCCTGTTGGGCGGTGTGGTGCTGGTCCGCGGTTACGAACCTTTCGACATCGTAAGACTGCCTGTGCCCGATAACTTCTTCTATGCCGTGGCGCATCCCGGCATCGTGGTCAGCACCAAGGACGCGCGCGAGGTTCTGCCCAAGCAGATCCCCCTGTCGAATGCCATTACGCAGTGGGGCAACGTCGGCGGACTGGTCGCCGGGTTTGCATTGAGGGACGTGGCGCTGATCGGCCGTTCGATGCACGATGTCGTTGCGGAGCCTTACCGCAAGGGATTCATTCCCGGTTACGATGCGTTGAAGGAGCAGGTGCTGGCCGGAGGCGCGCTGGCCATGAATATCGCCGGATCGGGTCCCTCGGTTTTTGCCCTGGCATCCAATTACGAGATCGCCGTGCGGATTTCCGAAGCGATGAAGCGGCATTTCGAAGGGCAGGGAATCGGTTGTAATATCTATGCGGGCCGTGTGTCGAATGCCGGGGCGCGGGTTATCGTATAACAAAAACGGACGACGATGAAATTTTACAGTACGAGAGATACCGAATATGCACACGGCTGTTCGCTGCGCGAGGCCGCGCTGATGGGACTGGCTCCCGACGGAGGACTGTTTGTTCCGGAACGGATTCCACAGGCCGACATGGCGGAGGTGGAGCGTCTGGCCGCTGAATCGTATCCCGCATTGGCGGGCTATCTGGCCGGGCTGTTCTTCGGCGACGATTTCGATTCGCAGGTCATGCAGCGGGAACTGGATGGCCTTTACGACTTTCCCGTACCCCTGCGCGTAGTCGGGCGGGGGCGTTATACGCTGGAACTGTTCCACGGTCCGACCTGTGCTTTCAAGGATTTCGGCGCCGGGTTTATGGGCCGGATGATCGGTCTGCTGGGCGCCGCCGATGAAAAACTGGTGATCCTCACCGCCACGTCGGGCGATACGGGCAGTGCCGTGGCGCACGGATTCTACAACGTGCCGGGCGTCGAGGTCGTGGTGCTCTATCCCGAAGGGAAAATCAGCCGCCTGCAGGAGTGCCAGATGACCGCACTCGGCGGCAACATCCATCCGCTGCGCGTCGCCGGAACGTTCGACGACTGCCAGCGGCTCGTGAAGGAACTCTTCGCCGATGCGGCGTTCCGCTCCCGGCGGCGGGTAACGTCGGCCAATTCGATCAACCTGCTGCGCTGGATTCCGCAGGCGTTTTACTATTTCTACGGTTATTGCCAGTGGCGGCAGGCCACGGGCGGCGACCGCCCTGTTGTCGTAGTGCCGAGCGGCAACTACGGCAACCTCGCCGCAGGTATGCTGGCCCAGCGCATGGGGCTGCCTGTCGGGGGCTTCGTCGCCGCGTCGAACGTCAACGATGTCGTACCCGAGTTTATCCGCACGGGTATCTACCGCCCGCGGCCTTCGGTGCGGACCCCGGCCAATGCGATGGATGTCGGTGCGCCGAGCAATTTCGAACGGATGCTGTGGCTCTGCGCCGGAGATCCGGAGATGCTGCGCGCCGAACTGGCGGGATTCCGCTGCGACGATGCGTGCATCCGCCGCACGATCGACGAGTTGTACGAGCGTTACGGCTATTTCTCCGACCCGCACAGCGCTGTCGGCTATGCGGCCTCGATGGCTTTGAATAAGCCGGGTTTCTACCTTTCTACGGCGCATCCCGCCAAGTTCGGCGAGGTCATCGAGTCGGTGACCGGAACCCGGGTTCCGCTTCCGGAGCGGTTGGAACGACTCACGCAACGGCCCCAGTCCTCCGAACCGCTGGCGGTCGACCTTGCCGCCCTCGAGGAGTTCGTTGCAAACGTCTGAGAAGAAAGAACCCCCGACTTCTTCAAGTCGGGGGTTCTTTCTTTTTATTTCGTTTCGGGTTGTATTTTAGGTTGCTTTTGTTTATATTTGTTGCGAAAAAGCAAACAAACTGTTTCCTAACGTAAAAAAACTTCCGATGAACTTCAAACGTCTGCTTCCGTTGCTGATCGTTCCGTTGTTGCTGACGGCCTGCCCGTCCGGCGCTAATCGTGCGAAAAACGCCCCCGACCTGAGTAAACTTCCGCGTGAAATCCGCTCGGGCGAGCAAGGTCCGTTCCATGTGCAGGGCATTGCCGTCGACCTCGAACGCGGCTACATTTATTTCTCTTTTACGACCAAACTGCTGAAGATGGACCTCGAAGGTAATTTGATCGGCAGTGTGGACGGTGTGACGGGCCATTTGGGCTGTTTGACGATGAATCCTGCCGACGGACGTGTTTACGGTTCGCTCGAATACAAGGACGATGTGATCGGCAAGGGTATCCGCAGGACGCTCGACGCCGGCCAGGTCGCTCCGGAAGATGAAAAGGACCAGACGGGTTTCTACGTTGCTATTTTCGATGTAGACCGCATCGATCGTCCCGATATGGATGCCGAGAAGGATCACGTGATGACGACCGTCTATATCAAGGAGGCCGTAGACGATTATTTCGCAACGGCGGAGAACGGCGGTCGGACGGTCGAGCACCGGTTCGGCTGCTCGGGTATCGACGGCGTGACGTTCGCACCCCGCTTCGGCAGCAAGGAGGGCGGCGATTATCTTTATGTGGCTTACGGCGTTTACGGCGACACGCTGCGTACGGACAACGATTACCAGGTGCTGCTCGCTTACGATACGAAGGATTGGAAGCGCTTCGAGCAGCCGCTTTCGCAGAACAATCTCCATAAAAGCGGTCCTGCGACGCCCGACCGCAAGTATTTCGTCCGCACGGGCAACACCTCGTGGGGAATCCAGAACCTGGCTTACGATCCGGCGTCGGGAAACTGCTATGCCGCGGTTTACAAAGGTAAAAAATCCCAATACCCCAATTATTCGCTCTTTGT
Source organism: Alistipes montrealensis (assembly GCF_018362775.1). Taxonomy (GTDB): domain Bacteria; phylum Bacteroidota; class Bacteroidia; order Bacteroidales; family Rikenellaceae; genus Alistipes; species Alistipes montrealensis. The sequence continues at coordinate 512,498 of NZ_JAGYXY010000001.1, read as the reverse complement.
GATCGACGGCGGCAAACCTGCCCGAAAGGAACTTTTGCAGGGTTTCGATACGCCTACCGAAGGCGAGGTGCTCTCGTTGCTTCCTGCCGGAAAATCGGTCGACGGCATCTACGGCTGGGATTTCAAATGGGGAACGACCGGCCTGTGTCCGCTCGGGGGAGGTTATTTCTACATCTCGCAGAACGCCCGGTCGAAGGAGACCAAACAGCAGAGCAGCACCGTCTGCCTTTATCGGTGGACCGGCGATGCAGATGCTCCCTTCCAGTTGGTCGAATAATCGTTTTCAACAGTAAAACTACCCGGCTGCTCGCAGGAGCAGCCGGGTAGTTTTTTTATTCGGATGGCATTATTGCCCAGCGAGAAGCGAGTTGCATGCCGTATGATTGTCTGCGACCTTGCCGCCCGGGACGCGGGCTTGTCCGGCAATTTTTTCCGGGAAAAGTTTAGGTGTGTTCTTAAGTCTTATTTTTTTATATTTTGAACATATCGTTTGATTTTTCGAATATTTTGCGTTTATTTGCATGAACATATTGGAGTTTATCAATACATATTAGTGCAATGGGATTTTTACGAACGCTGATTAAAGTATCTTGTCTGGTATTCTTTTTATTCTGTTTCAATACGTTGTGTTATGCAGTCGCTCCGGCGGACCGGGTCGATATGTTTATGGGTGTGTACGGGCGGAGTAGTTGCGTGATCGGGCCGCAGCTTCCCCACGGGTCGGTAAACCCCTCCCCGCAGACCCCGAAAGGCGGGCATGATGGTTACGATCCTGCGCAACCGGTCCGGGGATTCGGACAATTGCATGTTTCGGGAACCGGTTGGGGGCGTTATGGGCAGGTGTTTATTTCTCCCCAGGTGGGATTCGACCCCTCGGAAGAGGGGCACGATTCTCCGAAGTCGGACGAAAAGGCGACACCTTATTATTACGGCGTAACGCTCGACCGGTATGGAATCCGGACCGAAATTACCCCGACCCATCATTGCGCGGTTTATCGCATGACTTTTCCGGGACGGGACGACCAGCATATTTTGCTCGATATCGCCCATAATCTTACCCAGCATATCGTGCCTTTTGTCGGCGGGCGTTTCCAGGGCGGGGAGATTCGCTATGATGCCGGAAAATCCCTGTTGACGGGATTCGGCCGCTATTACGGCGGATTCGGCAGCAAACTTCCTTACGAGGTCTATTTTGCCGTAAAACTGGATGTCGCGCCGCGGGAGGTGAAGATTTTTGACGACGGGGCGAAGTCGTTGTATGCACAGATCAGTCTGCCTGATGGAGAGAAGCGCGTTCGGTTGGATGTCGGGATTTCGCTTAAAAGCACCGATAATGCGCTTGCTTTTCTGGAAAAAGAGACCGATGGCCGCAGTTTCGATGCGATTCGTACCGACGCTGAAAACAGTTGGAACCGCACGCTTGGAAAGATACGCATCAAAGGCGCTTCCCCCGAGCAGGAGGCGTTGTTTTATACGGCCCTTTACCACAGCCATGTCATGCCGCGCGACCGAACGGGGGATAATCCCCGTTGGGAGAGCGATATGCCTCATCTGGATGACCATTACTGCGTTTGGGATACCTGGCGGACCAAATATCCGCTGATGATCCTCCTCGAAGAGAGTTATGTGGCTCGTACGATCAATTCGTTCATCGACCGTTACGCGCATAACGGAATGTGTCAGCCGACGTTCACCAGTTCGTGGGATGGTCCGAAAAAACAGGGTGGTGATGACGTGGACAATATTATCGCCGATGCGATGGTTAAAGGAGTGAAGGGGTTCGATCCGCTTCAGGCATATGAACTGATCAAATACCATGCTTTCGAAGAACGGAGCGATGATTACCTGCGTTTGGGCTGGCAGCCCGAGACAGGGGCGATTATGAGCTGCAGCTACGAAATGGAATATGCTTATAATGATTTCTGCGCAGCGGAAGTAGCGGCGATAATCGGCGATACCGAGCGTGCGGAATTGCTTCGGAAGCGTTCGCGTAACTGGGATAAGATTTTCAATCCGGAACTGGAAAGCCGGGGCTTCAAGGGGTTTATCGCTCCGAGGCGTGAAAACGGCGAATGGATCGATATCGACCCCGCGAAACACTATGGTTCCTGGCTGGAATATATCTATGAGGGAAACTCTTGGATCTATACGCTTTTCGTCCCGCATGATTTCGAACGCCTTGTTTCGCTGTGCGGCGGTCGTGAGCGGATGGTGAAGCGGCTTTGCTGCGGGTTTGACAACCGCTTGATTAACCTGACGAACGAGCCGGGCTTTTTGTCGCCTTTCATTTTCCATCATTGCGGGCGTCCTGACTTGACGGCCCGTTACGTGCACCGGCTGCGTGAAAAGGATTTTTCGCTGACGCGGGGTTATCCCGATAACGAAGATAGCGGAGCCATGGGGGCGTGGTATGTATTTACTTCGATGGGGCTTTTCCCGAATGCCGGTCAGGATTTCTATTACCTCTTCACACCCGGTATTCCCGAGGCGGTCTTGACGATGGAAAATGGGAAAAAACTGATCGTGAAAGCTCCCGGTTTGTCCGCGGAGCGCAACGAAGTGGATTATATCACGCTCGACGGCCGGAGGCTGGAGCATCCCTGGCTGCGCCATGCCGACATAGCCCGGGGTGCTGAGATCGTGTTTTATCTGAAAAAGGCGCGGCCGGAACGATAAGAATTGCCGTCCGTGATTTTTTTACTATATTTGTAATAAACAGAAGGATGCTCGACAAGATGAAACTGCAACTCGATCCCACGTCGTCCAAGCCGCTCCATTTGCAGGCTGAGGAGTTATTGCGGAAATTAATTTCACAGGAGGAATACCGGAACGGGAAATTGCTTCCCAATGAAGTTGAACTTTCGCGCGAGATGAATATATCGCGCAATACGCTTCGGCAGGCTATCAATAAGTTGGTTTTTGAGGGGCTGCTTGTTCGCAAAAAAGGTTATGGGACGACGGTTGCACCCCAGAATGTGATGAGCAATGGCCGCAATTGGCTGAGTTTTTCGCAGGAAATGTATTCTATGGGAATGACTGTCAAGAATTTCGAGTTGCATGTCAGTTGGCAGTTGCCTCCCGGACGGGTTTGCGAATTTTTCAAATCGGGCGAAGAGCAGAAATTGCTGTGTTTGGAACGTCTGCGTGGGCGGACTGACTTGGCCTTCGTCTATTTTGTTTCGTTTTTCAATCCCGGCATTGGCCTTAGCGGGGACGAGGATATGTCCCGGCCGCTGTATGAAACGCTGGAAAAGAGTTACGGTGTCGTGGTGAAAACTTCGCGCGAAATGATCAGTGCCCGCAGCGCGAATGCTGATATCGCCCGGAAACTCGATATTCAGGAAGGTGATCCCATTCTGGTACGCGAACGATATGTATTCGATATGTATGATGTGCCTGTGGAATATAATGTGGGGTATTACCGTGCCGACAGTTTTACCTATTCCATCGAATTTACCAAGGAGTAGTTTCATTTCATTAGCTTAAAATAGTTCCAATGAATAAATCGATCGGAAAAGTACTGCCCGTACTTTTCGGCTTTTTCGTGATGGGTTTCTGTGACGTGGTAGGTATCTCTACCAGTTATGTCAAAGCGGATTTCGGCCTTAGTGAAACGCTGGCCGGGTTTATCCCGTCCATGGTATTCCTGTGGTTCCTGTTGCTTTCCGTGCCGACGGCTATGGTGATGAATCGTCTGGGGCAGAAGGTTATGGTGCAGATCAGTAATGTAATAACGATCGTAGGTATGCTCATTCCGTTTGTATCGTATGGACTGGTTACCTGTATGGTGGCTTTCGCGCTGTTGGGAATCGGCAATACGATCATTCAGGTTGCGCTCAATCCGCTGCTGGCCAACGTCGTCAGGGGCGATGCCCTTACCAGTTCGCTGACTGTGGGGCAGGTTGTCAAGGCCGTATCTTCGTTTTTAGGGCCCTTCATTGCGGCGTTCTCTGCTTCGGTGCTCGGGAACTGGCAGTATTTATTTCCGATTTTCGCAGGAATCACCCTGCTGTCTGCACTGTGGCTTCAGGTGACATCCATCGATGAGGGGCCTATGGCCGGAAAGGCTTCCACTTTCGGAGAGACATTCGGCCTGCTGAAAGACCGCACCGTTTTTTTGCTTTTTCTGGGTATTGTCTTTATTGTGGGGACCGATGTCGGGATGAATACCGTGGCGCCCAAACTGCTGATCGAGCGCTGTGGTTTTGCCGTGCAGGATGCCGGATACGGTTCGAGTGTCTATTTTCTTTGCAGGACTGCCGGTGCGCTGATTGGATCGGTGTTGCTGGCCCGACTGTCGGATATCGCTTATTACCGGATTAACATCCTCTTGGCATTTGTCGCCATGATTGTGCTTTCTTTTATGGAGGGAACGGTGGCGATTCTGTCGCTGGTCGGCTTGATTGGGTTTGCCTGTTCGAGTATTTTTCCGGTTATCTATTCGGTGGCCCTGCGTATTCGGCCTGATAAGGCTAATGAGATTTCAGGTCTGATGATTACCGGGGTTTTTGGCGGCGCCGTGATTCCGCCGCTGATGGGGGCCGTCGCAGATGCTGTTGGCAGCCAGGTCGGATCGCTGGCCGTGATTTTAGGGTGTGTTATTTACTTGATTTTCTGTTCCCTGTTGCTGAAGCCGGTTCGCTGATATATTAATATATGTATATACAAAGGCCCGGTTGGAGGAAACTCCAACCGGGCCTTTGCTGTCTAAATGCAACTTTTGAGGCTGTTATTGATCTGTGATAAAATATTTTGTCCTTTTAATGGTAAAAAAATAATCACAAACCGGCTCTTTTTTTTGTTATTAAAAATTATATGCATATCTTTGTATGAACATATTGCTATATGTATGGCGGATATTGCGCCGCAATTGAGGCGGAGTGTCGCATCCATTTCAGGTGTAAAACGAAAACAGTTAAAAAATGAAGATTTCCTACCGGCATTTTCTGTTGTGCATTGTGTTTGTATTCAGTTGCTTGCATATTGCTTTTTCGAAGGATTACGTCGTGTGGCGACTTGGCGGGAAAGATGCTTCCTGCCGGGAATTCGCCTTGAGTGATGTTGCCTATTCGGATTTCTCGAAACGTTATGCATGTGTAACTACGATCTGCCAAATCGGTGCGGATGACAGCCGGAGTATTCCTTGTGCGTTTCCCGGGCCGAAAGACGTGTGGGCCGGAAGGCAGGGCGGTGAATTGCTGATTCGTTTCGGCGTCGGCCGGATCGCCCCGCAGACCCGGGTGCGGCTGATGCTGGATTTTGTGGAGGTGCATCCCTATTCGCCTCCCGTGCTGGAGATATCGGTAAACGGGTTTCGGACGAAAGTTGAAACTCCTGCCGGAAAAAATTCCAGCTATTTCCAGAGTTGGACTACCGATTCGCAGAACCTCGCAGTCAGTGTGGAACTGCCGGAAGGTACGTTGCAGGCCGGAGAAAACAGGCTGTCGATCCGCAACGAGTCGGGGAGTTGGGTCGTCTGGGATGCCCTGACCCTCACGGCAAATGCGAATGTGACTACCGTGAAATTGCGTGACAGGGTGGAATTGCTCGGGGTGAAATCTTCCCCTGCCCTGATGTACGGAAAGGACCGGGAACTGTTGCAGCCGGTGCGCATGCAGATTGCCAACTGGGGTGCGGCTCGTGAGGCTGAGTGGAGTTTCGATGGCCGGAAAGGCGGGGCGATCCGCCTGAAACGCGGCCTGAACCAGGTTGAAGCCGGAATTCCCGAAAGTTTCTCGGGCCGGGAGGTAACCGTGGCCGTGCAGGCTGGAAACAAACCGGCCGGCTCCGTCCCCGTCTTGTTGGATACGGTCGGCAAATGGACTATTTACCTTGTGCAGCATACCCATACCGATATCGGATATACCAAACCGCAGACGGAGATTCTGACGGAACACCTCAGGTATATCGACTATGCTGTCGAATATTGTGAAATGACGGAAAACTATCCCGACGACTCGAAATTCCGGTGGACATGCGAAACCGCATGGGCTGTAAAGGAGTGGCTGCGGATCCGTCCGGAGGAGCAGGTGCGCAAGTTCATGAAATACGTACAGAATGGACAGATCGAAGTGACGGCCATGTTTTTCAATATGTCGGAGCTCTCCGGTGAAAATGCTTATAAGACCTTTCTCGCCCCGGTGGGCATGTTCAAACAGCATGGTCTTCCCGTTTCAACGGCTATGCAGAACGATGTGAACGGGGTGGCGTGGTGTCTGGCCGATTACCTGCCCGATTTAGGCGTTCGTTACCTGACCATGGGTTCGAACAACCATCGGGCGCTTATTCCGTTCGAGGGCCCGACCGTCTACAAATGGGAGTCGCCGTCGGGCAAGTCGTTGATTTCCTATCGTTCCGACCATTACAATACCGGCAACCACTGGGGAATCGAACGTGGCGATATGGGAACTTTTTCCGAAGGCGTGTTTGGTTATATCGCCAAACTGAAACGTCAGCGATATCCTTTCGATGTCGTTTCTGTGCAGTATTCGGGCTATTTTACCGACAACTCGCCCCCTTCGGCCAAGGAGTGCGAACTGATTCGTGCCTGGAATGAAAAATATGCATGGCCGAAACTGCGGAGCGCCCTGATCCGGGAGTTCCTTGACGATGTTGCTTCGCGTTATGCCGATGATCTGCCCGTGTACCGTGCCGCCTATCCCGATTGGTGGACGGACGGTTTCGGGTCGGCTGCCCGGGAGACCGGTGTTTCCCGCCGTACCCAGTCCGATCTGCTTACCATCGAAGGCATGCTTTCGATGGCGGTATTCCAGGGCCGGAAGCTTTTCTCCGGCGTGAAAGAGGAGGTTCGGCGCATTCATGAAAACCTGCTGTTTTATGATGAACATACGTTTGGCGCGTCGGAGAGTATTCGCGATCCGATGTCGGAGAACAGCCAGGTGCAGTGGGCGCAGAAAGGCTCCTATGCCTGGGAGGGGCTGAAAAGCGCGCAGATGCTTTACGAGGCGTCCGTCGGGTTGCTGCAACCCGAGTTGCGTCGCTCGGCACGTCCGACGATCACTTTTTTCAATTCGCTCGGCTGGCAGCGTTCGGGACTGGTTCAGGTCTATATCGATTACGAGATCGTACCGATCGACCGGGCTTTCCGGATCGTCGACGAGCACGGGCAGGCGTTGGATGTTCAGCCGGTGCGCTCGCGCCGTGAGGGTCGTTATTATGCCATTTATGCCGAGGACATTCCGGCACTGGGCTATCGCACTTATGAGATCGTGCTGGACGAAGGGACAGCGCCCGAACCCGGGCGGATCGACAGGACGGACCATGTCGTTGAGAACGATTATTATCGGATTACGTTCGATCCCCGGACCGGAGCCATAAGCAGCCTGGTGGATAAGGATTTGGAACTCGAAATGGTCGATCCCGAATCGCCGTGGCAACTGGGGGCATTCGTTTACGAGTCGCTGGAGAATGATCGCAAGCAGATGGAGCGCCATCGTTTTGAGCATTGCAAGCGTTCCGGACTGACTGATGTCCGGTTCGTCTCGGCGACTGCCGGCCCGATTTATCAATCCGTTAGTTTTGTCGGGAAGTCGCTCGGGTGCGAAACGAAATCCGGGGTCAAGACGGAACTCCGGTTATATAACCATACCAAGCGGATCGAGCTGGCCTATTCGATGAGGCGGCTCCCGGAAACCGAGCCGTCGGGCATCTACGTTGCTTTCCCGTTTCGGTTGGAGGGTGCGAAACTGCTGTTTGACGTTCCGGGCGGAATGGTCAGCTCGGGTGAAAACCAGATTCCGGGGACTTCGGCCGGCTGGAATACGGTACAACATGTCGTTGCGGCGCGTAACGGTAAGGCGCAGTTCCTGGTGGGGTGCGATCAGGTTCCGCTTTTCCAGCTCGGAAGCCTGCTCGACGATCCCTATCAGATTCACAAAACCTACGATAAACCCCATGTTTTCTCCTGGGTAATGAATAACTACTGGACTACGAATTTCCGCGCTTCCCAGGAAGGCGAATTCCGATGGAGTTATTACATGACCTCCGGGGAGGATGTTTCCAATTCCACCGCTCTGCGCTTCGGAATGGGTGGACGTGTGCCGCTGTATGCCCGTGTCGTCCCGGCCGGCAAGGAGAACGGAAAGTCGTGGGAACGGTCGAATTTCCGGATCGAGGACCCGAATCTGGTTATGACCTCGTGTTCTCCGGCAGCAGCGGACGGTTCCGTATTGTTGAATATCCGGGAGGTGAATGGTGTTCCGGCCCGGTTGATCCTGACGGGGGAAGACGGCAGGCCGATCCCGTTCGAGGTCGTGAACGTCGTCGAAGAAGGAACCGGGGAGCGTGTTTCGCAGCTCGCATTCGAACCGTACGGAAACCGGTTTGTCCGGATCCAATTGTAAGGAAAATCTCTAACCGATTATGAATATGATAGCCAATTATGCCGTGGGTGTGGACATTGGAGGCAGCCATGTGTGTTCGCGTGTTGTCGATCTGACTGTCCCGAACGGCAGTGAATATCCGGCGATAGAGACCCCTGTCGATTGCAGGGCCGGCGCTTCGGCCGTCCTGGCGGCCTGGGCGGAGAATATCCGCCGGGCGATCGATGCGAGCGGGCTGGGGACGGTGCGCAACGTGGGGCTGGCTTTCCCGGGACCGTTCGATTATGGACGAGGTGTTTCCCTGATCCAGGGAGTCCGCAAGTTCGATCGGCTTTATGGTCTCGATGTTACGGAATCGCTATTGGCCCGTTTGGACGGGACGGGAGTCGAAAAGTGTCTTTACGTCAACGATGCGGCCGCGTTTGCCCTCGGGGAGTGTTTCTGCGGGGCGGCAAGCGGAGCCGGCCGCGTGATGGCCCTGACGCTGGGGACGGGCTTCGGCTCTGGGTTCGTGGCTGCGGGCCGGCTTTTGACAGATGCGCCCGAGGTTCCCGCCGACGGATGGGTCTATTGCCTGCCGTTTGAGGGCGGGATTGCCGACGATGCTTTTTCTACACGTTGGTTCTGCCGTCGCTATAAGGCCTTGACTGGCCGGGAAGTCGCCGGGGTCAAGGAAGTGGCTGGGCGTGCCGGTACGGAGACCGAAGCCCGGCAGGTTTTCGAAGAATACGGTCGGCGGTTGGGTGAATTTATCCTTCCTGTCTTCGACCGTTTCCGAGGCGATGTGCTTGTATTGGGTGGCAATATTGCCCGGGCATATCCGCTTTTCGGTCCGGCTCTCGAGGGGCGGTTGGCCGATGAAGGGCGAAAGCTCGATATCCGGCTGTCATCGTTGTTGGACCGGGCGGCCATGGTCGGAGCCGCATCATTGTTTTCTGGGAATTGAATTTGATATGAACGAGTTGAGACAAACTATGCAACGCCTGCTTCCCGTCGAGAAACCCGGGGTAGCAGAGGAGGGTTATGACATTTATCCGGTCCATGATTTGGCTCCGGGAAAAATATATTGCGATTACGCATCGCTGGCACGGAAGATTGCCGGGGCGAAGCGGGTGGCAGTGGACGGATTCGTCGGAGTTGACTTCGCCTGCTTTGCCCGCGAGCTGAACAAGGCCCTTGTGGCTATCGGCGTGCACGCCAACTGGTGGAGCATGAGCGCTGCCATGCGTTCGCCCGGGGAGATCGAAGCGTTGGTGGCTCCTTTTTTGGGCGGAGACGACCCGGTTTTCGGATTTCGTACGTCGCTGGAACTTTCCGATTTTCTGGACCCGGAGAAACTCGGCCGAATCGTGCCCGACGACGAAGCGGAAATGAATATCCTGACAGGAATAGGAGCTTCGCTGGCCGGTTGGGACGGTACGCTCATCTACATCGACATCCCGAAGAACGAAATCCAGTTTCGCGCTCGTGCCGGCAGTGTTACGAATTTCGGCGCACAGGCTCCAGACGCGCCCAAAAAAATGTACAAACGGTTCTATTTTGTAGACTGGGTCGTTCTGGGCCGTCATAAGCGGAGTATCCTTCCCCGGATCGATGTGATCGTGGACGGGCAGCGGGACGGCGAGATAACCTGGACTACGGGCGATGAACTGCGTGCCGGGCTTGACCGCCTTGCGTGCAACGCTTTTCGTGTGCGGCCCTGGTTTGAGCCGGGGGTATGGGGCGGACAGTGGATCCGGGAGCATATCCATATGCTGCCGCACGATGTGCCGAATTATGCCTGGTCATTCGAACTCATCGTTCCTGAAAACGGAATTATCTTCAGCAGCGACGGTAAGATGCTCGAAGTGTCGTTCGATATGCTGATGTTCTGGGCGGGGCGTGATGTGGTCGGAGCCGAATGCCATGCGTTGTACGGCGATGAGTTCCCGATCCGGATGGATTACCTGGATAATTTCGACGGGCGAAACCTCTCCATCCAGTGTCATCCCCGACGGGAATATATCCGGAAAAACTTCGGAGAGGTCCTGACCCAGGAAGAGACCTATTACATCCTTGATAAGAAGGACGATGCTGTGGTTTACCTTGGTTTTCAGGACGATGTCGATCCGGAAGCGTTCGAGCAGGCGCTAACCGAGAGTCACCGCTCGGGGACCGAACTCGATGTGGCGCGCTACGTCCATGCCGAGCCGTCCGCACAGCATGCCCTGTATCTGATTCCTCCGGGAACGCTCCACAGTTCGGGCCGTAACAACCTGGTGTTGGAGATCAGTACCACGCCTTATATTTTCACCTTCAAAATGTACGACTGGTTGTCCCTTGATCTCGATGGCCGCCCGCGTCCGCTCAATATTCGCCGGGCGATGGAGAATCTTTGTTTTGACCGAAAAGGCGATGCTGTGGAGCGGGATCTTGTCGCGCATCCCCGCCTGGTTGAATCGGGCCCGGATTGGGAAGAGTGGCATTTGCAGACACATCCGGACCATTCGTATGATGTCTATCGATACAAACTGCAATCGACGGTGGAGGTGTGTACGGAGGGGAAATGCCATGTGCTGAATCTGGTTGAAGGCGAATCCGCCGATGTGCAGACCGCCGGAGGCTCGTGTTTCCATCTTCACTATGCCGAAACGTTGGTCGTATCGGCGGCGGCCGGCTCCTACCGGGTGATTAACACTTCCGGCCGTGAAATCATGTTCGTCAAGGTCTTTATGAAATAGCCATCAAATCAAAATACCAACTGCTAATTTTATTGTTATGGATCGAAAAATTATCCGATTGAATTTTCCGCTGTGGAATGTCAAAGGCTTGTGGCTTTTGCTGTTCTGCGCTGTGCTTACGGCCGTGCCGTCCTGCAAGGACGACGACGACTTGCTCCGTAAGGATTTTCTGATCGTGTCGGATTCGCTGACCAGGGAGGCGGTTTCCGCCGTCAACTGCCGGGTCGACGAGGGCCGGGACACGCTCTATGTCCATTCCAATGTCCCTTATGAGATTTTTTTCCAGACTGCGGACGAGGAGTCCGACTGGCTCAGGTATGAAAACAAGGGATTCGATGCTGAGGCCCAGGCCGATATGATCGTCCTTCACTATAAGCCGATGGGGGAATTTTACAAGCGCCGTTCCGGGACGTTGAGTTTTACCTCGTCGGATAAGTATCTGGGTGCATTTGTGACGGTCAGCCAGGGGTTCGGAACGCTGCTGTGCGAAGAGTTTAATTGGCTGAACTACGGCTACGACTATCCTTGGGATGCCGAGGACGAACGCCGTATCGACAACTGGACCACCACGCAGAAGAATTACGGATGGACCTCCACCGAACTCGAAAGCACCGGGTATCCGGCGCTGTATGGACGCATCGGCTGCGTAAAACTCGGCGATACGAAAAACGGCGGCGACCTGATAACTCCCAACGTGACGAGCATCATCGTCGATTCGCTCGTCATGCTGCGCTTCCGGGCCGTAGGTTTCTGCGAGAAAGACGGAACGAAAGATGCCAATCAGTTGCAGGTGAGTGTGATCGGCGGCGGCGCTTTCAAGGGCGGCAAAACGACCCAGGTGCTCGAACTGGGCTATTACGATCCGGCTGATCCCGATGTCGTCTCTTCGATGTGGGACGATTCCGATTATGTGCTTTACCTGGTCAATACCGAAACCAATCCTTTTACCGGCCATACGCAGATCCGGTTCGCCGGGGGTGATGCCGAGTTGACAGGAGGCCGGAAGAACCGTGTCTTCCTCGATAATGTCCAGTTGTACGCACTGGATGCGGAGACGTATTACCTGCTCAACCCGGAAGAGAAACCGAAAGAACGCCCGTAGTTCCGAGCCGTGCTGACAATGATGATCATAAAACAGACCGGAATGAACTTCATGGAACGGATTTGCCGATATATCGGGTCGTGGACGCAATTGCTTGCGATGCTGGTAATTCTGACTCTTTGGTGCGGGTGCGGCAAGGATGATGCGGCCGAACCTGTCGGGTCATGTGGAAACCGGGAAGTATTGTTGGGTATAGACAAGGGCGTCAGAACGATCCGCGTTGCCGCCGGCGACAGTTGGTCGGCCTTTGTCTCCCCCGATTCGAAATGGATCTGGATCGATGGTCCCGATTCGGGGCAGGGCGAGGGCCGAATCACGGTCGGATATAAGGCAAACGGTGTTTTCCCCCGGATGGCCGCGCTCGTAATAAGCTCGGGATCGCTCCGCGATACGATCTTTCTGAAACAATACGGGAAGACCCCTGTACTCGAATTCGTGACGGCAGAAACTGAAGTCGCAGGAATCGAAGGACGGAAAGAGCTGGCAATCACCACTAACCTGCCGTTGTCGCTTGCCGGAAAGGTGAAATTCTCGATGACGGAAAACGGAAAACCGGCAGACTGGATTACGGACTGCAAAATCGAAAACGACCTGAAAACGTTGAGTTGCCACATTGGTGAATCCTGTTCCGAAGCGCCCCGTCAGGCGACCCTCGCTATCTCGTTCACAGACGATTGGGGCGCGGTCTACGATTCTGAATGCCTTATTTCGCAGGCCGGCATTGGGGGAAGTTCCCGGACCCGGAAGATTACCTTTGCCGATTTGAGGGGAATGCTTGCCGGCGCTGAGGGCTCGCTCCTTATCGAGGAGGATATTGCGCTGGAAGGTGTCGTTGTAAGCGACTGTGGCAGCGCCAATGTCGCCGCCAATCCGAACCTGACGGCTATAAAGATCGATTATGGAGAGAATGCAAGGACGGCTTACCTCCAAAGCGAGGATGGCGCATGCGGCATTTGCTTGAAAACCAAATCGGAAGAGGTTAATACGCTGCGGCGGTACGACCGTCTGGAACTCTGGCTCAAGGGGTTGACGCTCCGGAAAGAGTCCGATCCCGAGCGATATACGCTGACCGGTGTCGGTTACAGCCATTTGATGGAGGTAACCGGGGGCAGCGCTTCCGACGCTGTGCGGAAAGAGCGTGCCATTGCCGATTTGACCGATGCGGACCTTTACACGTATGTCACGCTGAAGGCGTGCGAAATTCCCGTCCGCGAAGGAGGACTGACTCCGATCAACGAAGGATATGCTTCCGTGTACGGCGCAGGCCGTATCGATTGTTATCCGCGCCTGATCCGGGACGAAAAAGGCGGCAGTATGTTCCTGATGACTAATGTGGGCTGCGGATTCCGCCGCGACGGCGTCGGCCTGCCCGCAGGTTCGGGGACTATTTCCGGTGTCATCGTGCACGAGAAGTTCTGCCGGTTTGAGAAGGACGGCAATATCGGCCGCTACCAGATACGCCCGCTCGAACGGGATGACATTGCGTTGAGCGGCAATTCTGGCGACGGGTTTTCACAGTTGATCGCCGAATGGAGCGTTCCCCGGATTACGAACAATGTCGTTTCCCCGGTTTTCGGTGCGGGAACGATTTCCCACACGTCGGGAAAGGCTGTTTATGCGTCGTCGGATTACAGCCTGCCCGGCCCGATCACGGGGAAAGTAGAGCTTGATAACAAGGGCAGTGTCCCGGAAGGCGGTTTCTCTAATGCGAACTGGTGGGATCGGGTCAACGACTGCGGTGAAGGCTGGGTGATCGGTTTTTCCACCCGCGGTATTACGGCCGGTCGGTTGTCGCTGCAGTTCGCGACGGTTAACCTGTCCGTCGGCGCCCCGCGCTACTGGGTGGCCGAATGGTCGGATCACGGTTCGAAATCGGGCGTGTGGAACGCTGTCCGGGAGTATACGGTTCCCGATATTGCACAGTGGTCCAATACGCTTTTGACTCAGCTTCCGGGACATAAGAACGTGAATATTGACTTGCCGTCGGAGATGCTCGGCAAGGATGCGGTTTATGTGCGTCTGCGGGCTGCGCGCAACAGCGCAGGAACCGCTAGTTCCTATGACGGCAGTACCATTGTGAACGGAGCGGCCAATACGCTCTCCTATCTGGCGGTCCGGTACGACAACGTGCGAACGAATCCATAAAAAACGAAACCATGAATTTTTACCGAAATTCCATATGCTTCCTTCGCTTGTCGTGGTTGGTGCTGGCGGTCTGCATAGCAGCTTCCTGCGCAGATGACGGGGGACAGGGCGAATACCTGTCCGCCGAACCCGAGGAGAACCTTGCGGTCGATACGCTGCGTCTGGTCAGTTACAATATTCTGGAAGGGATGAAGTTGGACCAGACAGCCGGAAAGACCGAACTGGCAGCCTGGGTGCGTTCGATGAATCCCGATATTTTGGCGTTGCAGGAGGCAAACAAATTCACGCAGGAGTCGTTGGAACGGCTTGCTGCAAGTTACGGCCATTCCTATGTCGTTACCAATATCAAGAAAGGCGACAACTATCCGGTGGCGCTGACTTCGAAATATCCGGTCGAAGTGGTCGCAAAAATAACCGAAGGCGTGTCTCATGGAGCTATCCACGTCCGAATCAAAGGCGTGAATATCGTGGTGCTGCACCTCTGGCCTCATGCGACCGGTTCGAACGGCTATCCCGACGGCAATTCCTACCGGATGGGTGAGATAACGGCTTTTCTCGACGGTACGCTGAAGGCTCATCCCGGGGAGACCCGGTGGCTGATGATGGGAGACTTTAATTCGGTTTCCCCGCTGGATGTCGATGACCTGCCCGGAGGCGTTGGGCTCAACTACGACGTGCACAACAAGATACTGGGTAGCGGCTATCATGACCTGATGCGTTCCTACCGCGGATATTTTATTCCGTCGTGTCCCACCGCAGCATTTGCCGGAGGGAACGATACCCGTATCGATTTCATTTACGGCAGTAGCGCGATGCTTTCCGACATGACCTGCGTGGAGACGCTCCGGGACGACTTTACCGATACCCGTTCCGATCATTATCCGCTGATGACGGAATTCCGGGTGTATACAACCGAATAATTTCATTGATTTTGATATAAAACCCTTAAACCCCGAATTTTATGAACGACCCGAAACAGAAAAAAACGCATGGGCGAAAACTGCGCCCGTCCGTTGCAGAACGGCCCGTCTCCGGAAAAGAACTGTGGCTCCGGGCTTGACGAAATGGTGTTGAATCTAAAATTACTGAATCCAAATGAAAGAAAAATTGACGAATAAGGACTTCCCGGCATTCCGCTGCCTGCGGCAGATCGTTGTAATGTTGGTTGTGTGTCTGATGGTCATCCCTGCGTATGCCCAATTCGGGAAAATCTCGCTGAACGCAAAGGGTGAACCATTGACTGCCGTGCTGAAACAGATCGAAAGTCAATCCGGCTATAAGTTTGCGTATGAGCCGGGTGATGTGAATAACAAGAAAATCACGTTGCAGGCTGCCAACGTCGGCTTGCGGGATGTCGTGGCGACCATTGCCAAAGCGGCCGGGTTGTCCTATACGATTTCCGATGCCGATAGGACGGTTACGCTGAAAAGAACAGGCCCGGCGGTCAGCAGCTCCGGGATTGTCGTACAGGGAGTGATCCGGGACAAAAAGGGCCTTCCGCTTCCCGGCGCTACCGTGTATGTGAAGGGCGGTGTGAAGGGGGCGATCGCCGATGCCGACGGCAAGTACCGGCTCGAAGTGCCTTCTGCCAACAGTGTCCTTGTTTACAGCTACCTGGGATTTATTACCCAGAACATTACGGTCGGGTCGCGTACGGTCATTGACATGGTGCTGAACGAGAATCAGCAGGAAATGGACGAAGTGGTCGTGATCGGCTATGGAGCCGTGAAGAAAAATGACCTTACCGGATCGGTGGCCAACGTGAAGATGGCCGATATCGAAAATGTCCCGGTCATCAGTGTCGACCAGGCGTTGCAGGGCCGTATTGCCGGAGCCGACATTATGTCTACCACCGGAGAGCCGGGCGCTACGACTTCGATCCGTATCCGGGGTACGCGCTCCATTTCGGCCAGTAACGAGCCGTTGATTGTGGTCGACGGCATGATCGATGCCGTGCACGACCTGAACGATATCAGCCCCGGCGATATCGAGTCGATCAATGTGCTCAAGGATGCCTCGTCGACTGCTATCTACGGTGCGCGCGGCAGCAACGGCGTTATTATCGTAACAACGAAAAAAGGAGAAGCCGGCCGGCTCAGCCTGCAATTCCGCACCGATCTCGGTTTCTCGCAACTGCCCAAGAAGCTGGACCTGATGGACGCCACTCAATTCGCCCTCTACCGCAATGACTTGGCCTATTTTTCGACGGACGACGAGTACGGTGAGATCGTCGACGGAACCCCGATTTCCAAATATCCTTTCCCTGATCCCTATTCGCTGGGCAAAGGGACTGACTGGCTCGGTGAACTCACGCGGACGGCTCCTTACCAGAATTACAGCCTTTCGGTTAACGGGGGAACCAAGAAGACCACCTATTTCGGGTCTGTCAGCTTCAACGATACGCGAGGTATTATTAAGAACAGCGGTATGCGGCGCTATACGGCCCGGTTCAATATCGACAACCAGTTTACCGACTGGCTGAAAGTGGGCATGCGCCTCACCTTCACCCACCGCGACAACAATAACAACCTGGCCAATCTGGGCGGAACCAGTTGGTGGCAGGGTGGTATCTATCTGTCTCCGCTGATTAAGGCGAACAGCGATTTCAACGACCTGTGGGGATCCGGTCAGAAGTTCAACTCTCCGTTGGCGACTGTTTACCTCAATACGGACGATATTACCCGCCAGACCTTCAATGCCGCTATCTACGGTGAAGCGGAACTGGTCAAGGGGCTGAAACTGCGTAGTCAGGCCTCCTATTATTCCTATGTGCACCATTCCTACAAGTTTCAGCCCAGTACGTTGCCGGCCAAAGTTGAAGGACAGGGAGCCTACGCCTATCGGGGCGAGTATAACGAAACCAGTATCCTGAGCGAAAATACGCTGACTTATAATAAAGATTTCGACAAACGCCACCATTTCGATGCAATGGTCGGTTTTACGGCACAGACGTGGGAATCGAACAACATGACTACGGGCGGTAACGGTTACCTGCTCGATCCGTTGCTGTGGAACAATATGGGGGCTATTCCCGATAAGGAGAATCTGTCGGTCGGTACATCCAATACGAGAAAGGTCCGTATGTCCGGGTTGTTCCGTGCCAACTACAACTATCGGCAGAAATACTACCTGACCTTCACGGCGCGTGCCGACGGCTCCTCCAACTTCGCTTCCGACCATAAATGGGGTTTCTTCCCCTCGGGGGCATTTAAATGGAACATTCATAACGAACCCTTTGTGAAATCCGTTTCGTGGATCAGTGAAATGGCGATTCGCCTGAGCGCAGGACGGACGGGTAACGATGCTATCAGCGCCTACCGTTCGCTGCCCTCGATGGGCTCCTCGACGACGGGCTACCTCTTCGGCGGATCGCAGCCCGTGGCATTCTTCCCGTCGCGGATCGGAAGTCCTAAACTTACCTGGGAAACTACCGACATGTACAATGCCGCGCTCGATTTCGCGGTGCTCGACAACCGGATCAAATTCACCGTCGAGGCTTATATGTCCAAAACGAAGGACCTGCTGCTGACCGTACAGCGTCCTACGCAGAGCGGTTATTCCAATCGGTTTATGAATGTTGGCAAAACGAGCAATAAAGGTATTGAGATTGCGATCGAAAGCTACAACATCTCCAAGCCCAAGTTTACGTGGTCGACGAGTTTCACCCTGTCGCACAACTCCCAGATGGTGGATAATATCGGATCGGAGGATTTCGTGGTGACCTACGAATCCTACAATCCGAAGTACATGATGTATGGATATGTATCCAATTATCCGCTTAACGCACTGTGGGGCTTCAAGTATGCCGGTACATGGAAAAACAATGCTGAAATCGAACGTAACAAGACCGCCAAAGGTTATGTCTCGGCCGGTAATAACTTCTATTCTCCCGGCGCTCCGCGCTATTTGGACATCAACCACGACGGTATCCTGAATAAGCAGGATCTGGTTTATCTGGGCCAGGCCGATCCCGATATTTACGGAGGCTTGCAGAACACGTTTAAGATTCATGGATTCACCATCGGGGTCTATCTCAACTACTCGATCGGCGGTAAGATTTACAATGTTTCGGAGCAGTGGATGGGTAACAACTCGCCGTCGACCAACCAGTATCGTTACATGCTCAAAGCATGGCATCCGCTCCGCAATCCCGATTCGGATATTCCCCGCGCATATTCCGGTGACGGCCTGGCCAGCGACCGGTTGGTTCACGATGCGACCTTCCTTCGCCTGAAAAACGTTTCGATATCCTATACGTTCGATTTGAGGAAGGCGACGAACAATGTGCTGAAATCCCTTACGCTCAGCGCCAGCGGCGACAACCTCTGTCTGTGGAAAAAATACAACGGTTTCGATCCCGAAGTTTCTTCTGAGAGCAGCAATTCTGCGCTGCGGCGTCTGGATGTGGGTGCGTACCCCAAACCGAGGACGATTATTTTCAGCCTTCAACTTCGCTATTAATCTAAGACCTGGGTACTATGAAAACGATAAAATTGAAATCCAGCTATTTGTTGCTGACCGTATTGTTTATGTCGCTCCTGGCGCCGTCGTGCGACTTGAACGAGATTCCTACCTCATTTGTTGAGCCGAAAGACTATTATCAGTCGAAAGAACAGTGTGAAGCCGGTTTGAATGCCTGCTATATTCCCTTGAATCCCATCTTCAACTATACCTATCTGATTGCGATGGAGGGTTGTACCGATTTGATGTACGTGGCCAGCGGTACACACGACGCCCAGTTGGCGATCTCTCCCGCCAATCCGCTTTTCGGTTCGACGATGTGGACCCAGGGTTATAAGGGCGTGATGTATGCGAATTCCGTCATCGCCGGCATTCAGCGCGCTCCGCTGGAAGACGGCGTGAAGCTGCCGATGCTGGCCGAAGGAATGGTGATGCGGGCCTTTTACTATTATTTCCTCACCTCGACGTTCGGCGATGTGCCGTTTTATACCGACGATGTGGAGGACGAAGTTGTCCTCGAACGCGTTTCCCGCCTGGGGCGCATGCCGGCTAAAGATACCCGGGACTATCTGATCCGGGAATTGCAGGAGTATGTACCCCGTATGGCCCAGATTCGGTCCTGCGACGTTGAAAACAATCGTTGCGGGGCTGCGATGGGATGGATGCTGATCGCGAAGATGGCCATGTGGAACAAACAGTGGGAGACGGCCCGTGACGCCATTCTCGAACTGGAGAAGATTTACGGAGACCTTTCGCAGTACGATTACGCCGACGTGATGTTCCGCAACAAGAATACTCCGGAGTCGATCTTCGAGATTCAGCACACCTATTCTGTCACGGGACTCAAGTATACGAGTTCCATTGCCGCCATTTGCATGCCTAAACGCGATAAGGACGATATCTACGATGGGCTCCGGATCCCGGAATTGGGTAAGCAGGCGACGACATGGACTTCGCTGCGGCCGAATACCTATTATTTTGCGTCGCTTCAACCCAAGGACGGAACAGACATCCGCACCAAATACAACCTGGCGTGGGAGTATGACGGTTTGCCGTTCAACTCGACTGCTGCGGCCGGGGCGCGTCCCTGGATGGGGCCGAAATTCTGGTGTCCTGATATGGTGAACATTGCCGACCATAACAATACGAAAGTGTTCCGTTATGCCGACGCTATTCTAATGATGGCCGAGTGCTATCTCGAACTGGATGATACGGACAATGCGATGAAATACCTCAATATGGTTAAGGATCGGGCTCAGATAGCCCGTTACGAGACTTTCAAGAACTACGATCACCTGCATGAAGAGATCGAGCGCGAGCGCGCCCGCGAACTCTTCGGTGAATTCCAGCGTAAGTACGACTTGGTACGCTGGGGCAGTTGGTATCGGCAGACGTTTGACTATACGGATTACAAGTCTCTGCAGGATAATATTCTTCCCTGTCATGAATATTATCCTATTCCCGACCAGGAGGTGACCTATTCGGGTAATGCGCTCGACAATGACGCTTATGCGGAATGGGGGTTATAGCTGTTCCGGCTGCTGTCGGGGCGACGTTCCCGGAGATTTATGAGTAACTAATCATTAAGAAGATAGTTTATGAAATTGAAAAATAATATTTTGAAAAGTGTTTGCCGGAGGCTGTCAGTCGTATTGGCCTTTTCCGCACTGGCGCTTTCCGGATGCGAAATCGATTCGGACCTGGACCTGCCGCTGGCGCTCAATGCCGGAGGTTACCAGCTCGATGCGATCGGGGGCAACACCAATGTCATGGTCTATTCGACCGGGAAGTGGCATGTAAAGTTGGAATATCCTGTTAATTGGGCCTCTTTGAGCCGGATTGCGGGTGAGGGTAACGGCGATTTCAATTTTGCCTATTCGCAGAACTATGGTGCGGCCCGCCGTGCGAATGTTCTCGTCTCGCGGGGCAGTCAGGTCGACACGGTGAAGATGGTTCAGTTGGGTGTCAATCCGTCGCTGGCCTTTTCGAGTTCTTCGGTGACGTTGAACAAGACCGGCGAACGAATCGGTATTCCTGTCCGGACTAACCTGAAACACAATCTTGGTGAAATCTCGGTCGAATGTATCTATGAAGACGAATATGCCGAAGAGTGGCTGACTGAGCTCGAATTGACCGCCGATTCGCTGTTCTTTACGCCGCTTACCAACGATACGGGAATCTCTCGTTCGGTCAAAGTGCAGCTCTCTTTTACCGACGGGCTCGATCAGGTCGCTTCGGCGTCCGTCGATCTGGTACAGGCGAATGCGGATATTCGCCGCGTGACATTCGGAGACGTGCGTGCCATGATTACCGAAGCTGCGGGTGAAAAAACGATCGACGATCCGGTGATCGTGCTCGAAGGTATCGTCATCAGCGACAAGGATAATCCCAACATGGAGACCAATCCCAATACAGAAACGCGTAAGATCGATTTTACCGTCAATAACCGGACTGCTTATATTCAGAGCGCCGACGGAAAATACGGGCTTCGGATCAATACGGTCGCAGAAAGCGATAATATACTGAAACGTTACAGTGCGGTCACGCTTTCGCTCAATGGACTGACCCTGGTAAAAGAGGCCAATCCTACCCGCTATACGCTGAAGGGCCTGACGGCGGATCACGTAATGGAAGTTGTGGACGGAAGCCTCGGCAATTTGGCCAATAAGCGCAAATACATGGACGAGCTGACCGACGACGACGTATATACCTACGTCAAACTGCGTAATGTGGAGATCAGTATATCCGATGGCGCGTACAGTAACGTGAACGACGGCTATCAGATCAAGTCGGACTGGAATCCCAATGGCGTCAATCCGTCGTTCTTCGATTGCTATCCGCTGAATATCCGCGACAAACGGGGAAATTCGATGTATGCGCTGTTCAATGGTATGGTGAAATGGCGCCGGGTGAAGAATGCCGGTGTTCCGAGGGGTTCGGGCACTTTCTCGGGTATCCTGGTGCATACCGAACTGCCGCGTTACGGCAAGGATGGGCAGATAGGAACTTACTCGATTCGGCCTTTGGAAGAGGGTGACGTTGCTTTGGAAAAGAATCGTGCCAATGGTTTCAGCGAAGTGCTGGTCGAGTGGACCTGGAATGCAGGTGTCGGTGTTAGCGGAACGGCCCTGGTTTCCGAGATTGGCGATGGTGTGCTGAGACAGACCGAAAACAAGAATATGGGCGGTACGAACGACTTCAACAACAAGGATAATACCACTGCAACCAAAGGATTGGCCGGCAACTGCGCGATCTACGCCGGTTCGCGTTGGTGGAATTTCGATGAAAATCGCGGCGAGGGCTTCCAGATCGAATTCTCTACGGCGGGAATCAGCAGCGATAACCTCGCTCTGATGTTCTCGATCGGTTCGGGATCGGGCAGTGCAGCCTCTTCACTGGCCCCGGCCTACTGGGAAGTGCAGTATTCGGTGGACGGATCGAACTTTACAACCCTTCCCAATTCGACGTTCGTGGTCCGTCCGCTGGTGTGGTGGAACAACTCCCTGCCTACCTGGGTTTGCCCCGGAAATATCGACTACGCGTTCAACCTGCCGGTTTCCCTGCTCGGACAGCCGAAAGTCTATATCCGGATGGTCGCCCAAAGTACGGTTTGCGCCAACGCCGGAGCGTCCGATCCCGAAGGGGGTAACGTCACACCGTCGACAGGCAACATGAATGTTCGGCTGGGATGTGTTTCCGTGCGCTATAACAAGCAATAAATTTACTCAATCGTGCAATTATGAAACAGTTAAAATCAATAGCCCGCAGCAGGGCGCTTCTGGCCGGAATGCTGGCGGCCGTTGCTGTCTGCTTTGCGTCATGTACCGAAAAAGGGGATTATTTCTCCCTGGAAGAGCTCGGTGCGAAAGAGAATACGTACATCGTAGATACCGAAGCCGGAGTGATTTCGGTCGAGGTGCTCTCCAACAAATCCTATGATTTGAGTTTTGCGAATACGGTCGACTGGGCCACACTGAAAGCCTTCCGCATGAGCGGGGACGGCTCTTTCGATGTGGACTATGATGCCAACCCCGGATTTCCCCGTATGGCTACCATCTTTATCCAGGGACCGGGCAATGCCGATACCGTCTATCTGAAACAGCGCGGCCTGACGACTCCTGAGTTGAAATTCCCCAATCAGAACATCATTGTAAAAGGGGAGGGAGGCATGGTTGAGGCCGATATCCAAACGAACATCGATTTCGAAGAGATGGCCGTAGCCATCGAGTATACCAGCGAAGAGGGTGTTGAATGGATTTCGCAGATGGATATTGTCGACGGTAAATTCGTTTTCGAAGCCCAGGGAAATCTGTCCGAAACCAAACTTCGTAACGCCCGGATTACGCTTTCGTACGTCGACGGCTGGGATCAGAAAATTGCGTCTACCCTCTATCTGACGCAGGCCAATGCCTTGAATGAACTCGGTCAGAAGGTTTCGATTCCGGAACTTTACGGTATGTCGGGCAGCGTGATTTATGACGATATCATCCTGGAAGGTTATGTCGTCAGCGATAAGGGAAATCCCAATATCGCATCCAATCCGCAGACGACCACGACCAAGATCGATTACAGCGTCAATGAAAAAACGGTGTACATCGAAAGTCTTGACGGTCGATATGGAATCAAACTCGTTACTTCGACCAAGGAGGACAATATTTTCGCCCGTTACAGCAAAGTACAGGTATTGCTGAAAGGTACGACCGTAAACAGCGAACATACCGACGATATCGTACCCGGTCCGGCCCGCTATAAGATTACGGGCGTAACCTCCGCTAAGGTACTGACTTCCGTTGCGGGAACGGCCGATGTCCTTCCGAAAAAAGAGAAGACCATCGCCGAACTTACCGACGAAGATATATATACTTTTGTTACGCTCCGGCAGTGCGAGCTGCCTATCGGCGCGGGTTCGTTCACGCCGCTCAATGAGGGCTATGGTTCCGCCTATAACCAGCAGCGCATCGACACCTACCCGCAGGTGGTTCGCGATATCCATGGAAACAGTCTCTACATGATGGTTAACCTGAGCTGTCCGTGGCGCCGCGACGGCAGCGAAATTCCCCATGGCTCGGGTGATATATCGGGTGTCGTCGTACACGATGAATTCCTGCGTTTCGAAGAGGACGGGAATATCGGCCGTTACCAGATCCGTCCACTCGTGCGGGAGGATATTGCGGTCGATCCCTTGTTCGAAAACGGGTTCTCGGCCGTGATCGCCGAGTGGTCGAACATGCCTGAGGCCAAAATCGAGAACAATGCCGTAGCGCCTACCGTAGGCGAAGGTTCGTTGACTTATTCTTTACAGGGTGAGAATGGTGCGAATACGATCGGAAAGACCACCTCGTATTCGCTCCTCGGTCCCATTACAGGCATCGAGAAAGACGATCCCAATGCGGATAATAAAGGTGCGCTGGCGAATGCGGCGTTGGTCGCTTCCAAATGGTGGGATGAGGATAACGACCGTAGCCAGGCGTGGATTATCTCCTTCTCGACGGCCGATGTGCAAACTACGCAGCTATCCATGCAGTTGGGGGTTATGAACTGTTGGAGTCCCGGTGCTCCCCGTTATTGGGTGGCGGAATGGTCGACGCACGGCGACATGTTGGGTGCATGGACCGAAATCGGCCGTTACACAGTTCCGGACCTGCCGGTTTGGGGCAATACGCTGCTGACACAACTGCCGGGTTGGAAAAATCTTTCCATGCCGCTGCCGCTCGATATGCTGGGAATAGAGAAGGTGTATATTCGGTTGAAGGCTGTGGAGAACAATGCCGGAACCGCGACCGCTTATAGCGGCGGGGAGATCGTTCCGGGGCAGAACAATGCGATCAACTATCTCTGTATCCGATATAATAAGTAAGGACCAGAGCTTAATTCTTCCGCGGGGGACAGACAATTTCGGCTGTTCCCCGCGGATTGTTTATGGAGGGCGGATGTCGGATTGAAACTGCAATAGGCTCTCTGCCTGTTATTTTTTGTTGGGCGTTTGGTCCCTTTTGCGGCCTATCCCCGGCTTTCCATGCTGTCGATAGAGGGGTTGACCGTTACCACGTCCTCCTCCAACTGCCGTTCGGTCGGAGTGCCGTCGTCGGTTACGGGCGCAATCGGGCCGCCGTCGGCGAGTATGTCATCGGGGGTGATTTGCGTTACGGTGGTTTCCTGCGGCAGGTCGGCCGCACGTCGTTTTGCTTTTTGGTCGTCGGTATGTTTCATCGTTTCGTTTTGGCCGAAGCGGTGCAAAGGTCGTACCGTTTCCGATGATGACAGGGCTTGTTACGGTTCCGGATTATCGAAGTCGAAACGGAGTTGCACGCACTCTGCGCAGGCTTCCGGTGAATTGCCGACGGTAAGGCCTATCAGCCGGATTTTGCGCCCGTGAAAATCCACCGCCGCCAGCAGTTCTTCCGATACCTGCCGGAGCGTTTCGGAAGAATCGACCGGTGCGAAAAGGGTTTTCGAGCGGGTTATCTGCCTGAAATTGTCGAACTTGATTTTCAGGACCACGGTCTTACCCTTGAATTCATGCCGCATCAAGCGGTTCCAGACCTCCTCGCGTACGGCCGACAGATCGAGGCGCAACTGTTCCCGGTCGTCCGTGTCCTCCTCGAAGGTCGTTTCTGCGCCGAGCGATTTGCGGATGCGGTTCGGCGTAACTTCCCGTTCGTCGATACCCCGGGCATAGCCGTAATAGCTGTGTCCGGCTTTCCCGAAATGCTGCACGAGTGCCGCCTCGTTCCAGAGACGCAGGTCGGCTCCGGTACGGATGCCGAGCCGGTGCATCTTCTCGGCCGTTACCTCGCCGATGCCGAAGAAGCGCTCGATGGGCAGCCCGGCTACGAATTCCTCGATCCGGTCCGGCGGAATCGTAAACAATCCGTCGGGTTTCCGGTAGTCGGAGGCGATCTTTGCCAGCATCTTGTTGACCGAGATCCCGGCCGAAGCCGTCAATCCGGTTTCAGCGAGGATTCGCGTTTTGATCTCGCGGGCGACCAGCGTCGCCGAGCGGGCATGGGTTACGTCCAGGAACGCTTCGTCGAGCGAAAGGGGTTCTACGAGTTCGGTATATTCACGGAAGATGGCGCGAATCTGCTGCGAAACGGCTTTGTAGACATCGAACCGTGCCGGGACGAAGATCAGTTCCGGGCATAGCCGCCTGGCCAATGCGGAAGAGAGGGCCGAGTGTACTCCATAGGGACGGGCTTCGTAGCTTGCCGTGGCGACGACTCCGCGCGGCCCGTCGTGTCCGACCGCAATCGGACGGCCCCGGTATCGGGGGCAGTCGCGCTGTTCTACGGATGCGTAGAAAGCATCCATGTCGATATGGATAATCTTGCGTTGGGACATCGGGGCGTACGTCTGATAACGCAAAAATAGCGTAAATTATTTCGTTTCCGCCGTCCGGATTTCCTTTCCGGCGAACCGGGCTTTGCGGGAGGTCGCCGCGTCGTTTCGCATTCAGGACGGCGGGTCCCGTTTATTTGTCGATTTCCAGCATGACGCCGGTATTCCGGAACGACTTCAACGTTATCCGGTTGTCGGCGGATAATATACGCCGCAAAGTACCTATCGACTGATTGAGGTAAATATCAGCGTTGATCTTGTTGTCGCCCCATATCTTCGCCGTCAGGAAGTCCCGTTCGCAGATGTGGTTTTTCTGTTGCAGGAGCAGTTGCAGCAGCCGGATGCTTCGATTGTTGAGGGGATACTCGTTGCCCTGGATGACAACCGCCAGTTTTCGGTTGTCGATGTGGCAGGTGTCCGTAATGGGAACTATGTTGTTGTATCCTGTACGGGCCAGGATCGCCTTGATGCGCACCTCTATTTCCTCCAGGTCCGTGTCCTTGCGAATATAATCGTAAGCCCCTGACTCAAGCCCCTTGATTGCATTCTTGGTGTCGGATAACGATGTCAGGAAAATGACCGGGATATTTTCGTCGATCTCCTGTATTTGTTTGCATACTTCGAATCCCATCATATCGGGAAGCATGATGTCCAGCAGGACGATGTCCGGAGCCGTTTCTTTGAATGCTTTGATCGCTTCGGCTCCGTTCGGGGCATATACTATTTCGTATCCCTGCTGTTCGAACCATCGGATGTTGAGTTCTGCAAAATCGACATCGTCCTCGACGTATAAAATGGTACATTTATTCGCTGTCATACGGAATACATATTATAAATTCGCTGCCTTGTTTATAGATGCTTGAAAAAGCGATCGTTCCGCCATGCGCCTCGGCGACCATTTTGACATAGCCGAGCCCCAGGCCGAATCCCGAGACATTGACCGATTTTTTGAGTGGAACCCGGAAATACCGGTCGAAAATCATCAACTGGAATTCCAGAGGGATGCCTATTCCCCAGTCCTGAACCAGGACGCAGACACTCCTTTTTTCTTTATAGCAATGGATCAGAACCCGTTTTTCGTCGGGCGAATACTTAATGGCGTTGTCGACCAGGTTCAGCAAAGCGTTGCCGTAGTGTAAGGGATCGGCTTTGAACGTTGAGATGTCCGGTGCGATTTCCAATCTTATATCGGCATCGGGATAGGATTCCCGGATGTTTTCCAGAACGGATCGGATGTCGATCTTCTGGGTTTGGATTTTCAGGCTGTTCGAGGTTGTCGAAAGCAGCTTTTCGATCAGCAGGTTGATATGGCCGATCTTTTTCGATGCCGTTTGCAGGTTCTTGTCATCGTTGGTCCGGGAGGAAAGATTCAGAACCCGTTTCAGGTAACCGATCGGATTCCTTATTTCGTGAATCATATGCCGGACGAAATTTTCGCGAAAATCCGACAGCTTTTGTTGGTAAACGATGATCCGGATAATGCCGAACAGAATCACTGCCACCAACAGCGTGATGGCAAACGACGACAGAAGGATAAAACGAATCTGGGCGAACATTCCCGAATAGGAGCCGTCGAATTTCACAACCACGCCGTCCGTTTGAGTTATCCCCAGGTGCAGAGTGTCGCAGACAACCGTAAAAACGC
Organism: Alistipes montrealensis; assembly: GCF_018362775.1. Classification (GTDB taxonomy): domain Bacteria; phylum Bacteroidota; class Bacteroidia; order Bacteroidales; family Rikenellaceae; genus Alistipes; species Alistipes montrealensis. The sequence goes on along the minus strand of NZ_JAGYXY010000001.1, from coordinate 484,745 downwards.
CATCGTCCAACTCGTCGTTCGTACTTTTTTCAACCCGTCCGGTCTGGGTATTTACTTTTTCGATGATATAAGGAATTTGGATGTCGTTTGCCCGAAATATACTGTCCAACTGTTGATTGAATTGGTTCATATCTAATCCGCATACATGATAAAGCATATCTGTCGCGCATTTGAGAAGCTCCATTCCGTTTTTACATTTTTTCTCATATCTATTGTAGAGCCCTGTTTCCGGATTATAGACTTTTATTACGGCTAAACTATCGTCATAACCGGCTCCACCTATGTATGGTATAATATCATTTCCAAATTTGTCTTGAATAAATTTATACCAAAGAGTTGAATTTCTCAAGACAACTTCATCTCTTACATCTTTGGTCAAGGGCATTGTTCGTTGGACGAGTTTCTTTTGTTCCTGCTTGTATGATGTTGATACCCATAGTACCTGCAATGCAAGGATGGCAATTATCCCAATAAGGGCTATCAGAATGGCTATTCTTACTCGTTTATTCATTTTGCATGGGGAAAGCGCTTTCAAAAGTAGCAAAAAAACGACTGAAAAAAATATTTATAACTTATAAATAACATAACTTTCGCGGGGAGCAGGTAACTTTGGACTCATCAAACCAAACATGGGCGATACTATGAAGAAGATTAAAATTTTATTTTGTGGTTTGTTGATTGGATTATCTGTATTGAGTTATCTGATTGTAACGCAAAAAAAATCTACATCGGAATTACTACTTTTGAATGTAGATGCTTTAGGGCAAGATGAATCGGGACGTTTAGAGTGTGTGTATGCTCCGGGGTTTTGTCCAAAAAATGGCTATATACACGTCGGGATGAGATATTTTGAGTAATCCTCTATGAAATCCAGCCTATTTATAATATTGTTGTGTTTTGTAGCATGCAGAGGAGGCTCTTCGGATGAAAATCCATTGGCGAATCTGGATAAGGCTCCCGAAGCCGCAATGGAGGAGTTCTTGTGCCTCGATTCGATTGAAGCATTCGGTGTAACCGACTTTGCCGTGACCGACAGTATCCTGTGGCTTTTGTCCCAGCGTCCTGGCAGCGAAGACCTGCTGGTTCGTTACGGATTGAACGACGATTCTTACACCAGTATTATAAAGCGTGGCCGGGGCCCCGGGGAAATGATTACGGCTACGGCTTTGGATGATAACGGACATATCGTAGTTGCGGATTGTAACACGAATATGATGGTGGCGGTAGTTCAGGATGTCATTTCGCAGCGGCAACTTCCTTCCGGAGGATTGGTTACCTGCATTACCGATGGAGACCGGGTTATCTCTACCGGAATTTATCCCGAAGGACGCTACCGGCTTGTAAACCTCAAATCCGGACAGGTAGGTTTTTTCGGGGAGTATCCGCAGGGGGACCGCAAGATCGAGAACGAATTATTGCCTACGGCATATATCAATAGCAAATTAGTTATGAAGCCGGATTGTTCCCGTTTTGTCTGCGTAAATAGCAACTGTGGGGTTATCGAGATTAATGCGATAGAGGGGGATTCGATCGCTGGCATTGCCCGAATCGCATATCATTATCCGGATATTGCACCAGTGACAGATGGGAAAATGCATGTCGCGGCAATCCGGAAATCGAATGTCAACGGGTTCTTTGGTGTGACGTGCAGCGATGAATATATATATACGATTTACTCGGGAAAAACATATAACGAGGCGGGGTTAGGGTTGGAAAGTTGTGACTATCTGGTCACTTTCGATTGGTCGGGCAACTATATCGAAGCTTTCCACGTTTCGCAGGCCCTTAGTGCGATTCGGTTCGACAACAGTCAAGGTCTGTTGTATGGATTGGCGCATACCCCGTCTCGTTCTTTAATTTACAGGTTGGATTTGAACCGGTGACTACGGTTTGGGATAGAGAAGCCATAACGCATGGCCTTATTTATTAGTTAACCTTTTAAAATTTACAAAAATGAAGAAAAAAATTCTTCTCGCGGGGGCTGTCGCATTGATGGCCGCCGTTGCTGTAACCGGGTATTCGGCTTACAGCAAAACAAATGTATCTGATTTGCTGAGTGCCAATGTCGAGGCATTGGCGATGTTTGAGGGTGATGGCTATAGCTGCACGGCTTCATTAGCTTGTTCAATGGCAAGCCCTGCACAGAATTATATTAGTTGTACAGGGTCGTCATCATGCCGTAGAAATGCGGCTGAAAGATGGGTTGAGTGTGATGGGACAAAATCTTATTGCTAATACTCGTTAATTCGTACTGAAGATGGGCTTAAAGGGATTTTAAATCAGAGATTCTCGTGAAACATCTCCCTTTAAGTTCATCTTTTGTATTGTAATGTATTGATAATTAAATAGATGTAATGGGGTTGATCTAAGGCTTGATAGTTATGGCTTTAACCAAATTACTTAAGGAAATATGTATGAAAAAGTCTAATTTGATTATATTGATAAGTATATTTTTCCTAAATTTTAGTTGTGGAAAAATATCAAAATATGAGATCGTAAATTTAATAGAAGACATTTCAATAGATAACTATAATGATAGTTTATTCTTTTCAGATGTTTTAGATATGAATATCGATAATGACAGTTTATATATCTTAGAAAATCATCACGGGACTATTATTGTCAGTGATTTAAACTTAAAATACCTTAAAACCATTGGGCGATCAGGAAAAGCTTATAATGAATTCTTATTCCCATCATCATTTGTGATTAATAACGATACGATTGTTATTAAAGATTCTGGAAAAGAACGATTCTTAATGTATAATAAGTTCGGGCACGCAATACATACATTACCTTACAGTAAATGCCCTATCGGAGTATCTGACAAATTTGCGTATTGTAATAACTCCATAATAGATTGTTCTCGCGATAGTTTATTTGCCATATTATATATGGATAATCGCAAAGGTTATTTTATCCAGAAAGGTGCTCAGAAAGAATATGGTTCGATACTTCAAACGATGCATAGGAATAGTTATTTTAATTTCAATTATAAGAATAAAATAATATCAGTATCAAATAACGATCCGACAATATCGGTATACAATAGAAACTTAGAAAAAGTTAATGAGTTAAATTATAGTTATATTGATTTTGTAGGTCGCCAATTTAAATATGCAGAAGAAAAAATTAATAAAGAAAAGAGTTTCTTTATAATGGTAAAAGATGTATATATATATGACAATTATATATATATATTATTAGCAGAAAAAAATAATAATGTAAAATATACTGTAAATAAAGTCGCCGTTTTTTCTTTTATAAACAGCGATATTGTATTTTGTAATATATTACAATTACCTGGTAGCCTATATTCTAGTATTTGTATATATGATAATATTTTGTTTGCTGTTGATCTTAAAAAATCCAGTATTGGAAGATACTATATGGGTCCGAAAAATAGCGGGGATATTTAAATAACGGTTAGATATATGCATAAATTATTTGAGCCTATATATCGAAAAATACTATTACTGAACTTCGTAATATTGATTGCCAGTTGTTCGCAATGGCGAATAAAAAATGAAATAGAATCTTTTAGCAAAGAGGCTATACGTCTGCCAACTGATTTGGAAATAGTGCAGGATGGTGTTGTATTGCCGGATTCTCTTAAACAGACCTTGACGAATCCGGTTAAGTTGATATTGTATTTTTCCGCAAACAGATGTACATCGTGTGTTATAAAGGGACTTCGAGATTATGACAAAATCTTTGCGTTAAAAGTAGAAAATCAGTTTTCACCAATAATTATTTTCTCTCCTAGGGATAGAGCGCAGGAATACAAGGCATTGATTACAGACTTGAAACTTCAATCTTTGCCATATCCCATATACATCGATAAGCACGATGAATTTCAGCAGTTAAATACGAAGCTACCGGAAGATACGCGTTACCATATTTTTTTATTGGATAAAGATAATCATATCGTTTTAGTCGGCAATCCTTTGGCCAGCAATGCGATGTGGTCCTTGTTTAAATCGACTTTAGACAACATGCTGGCTCACGACGGAGTCTATGTTCCCGAAAAATAATTGCAAAATGAAACATTTCTGCACTTTTGCACCTTTGCTTTTCATCGTCTCCTGCGGAACCGCCCCGAAGCCTTCCGATACGTTGGCGGCAGCCAATATGGCTGCATTGGAGCAGACTGTGGATATGGAGAATAACACGGTCGAAACGGACGATGTGCTGAAATTCGGTCAGTCGGTCGTCGACCTGGGCGAGATTCCTGTCGGCGAAAGCCGCGAGTTGTCGCTGGAAGCCGTGAACCGGTCGGACAAGCCGCTCGTGCTGCTCGACGCTTATACGTCGTGCCATTGCACTAAGGTCGTGTGGGATAAAAAGCCCGTTCCGCCCGGCGGAAAAACCGTATTCAAAATCCAGTTTTCCGCCGAGCAGCCGGGAACGTTCTTCAAAAAAATCGCCGTGCGTCACAGCGCCAATCCCAATCCCGTAACTTTTGCCATCCAGGGTGTTGTCGCGAACAGCCCCCGAACCGAAAATTAGAAACCCTTAACCCATCCCGGACGATGCGCCGTCTTTTGCCTTGTTTCTGTTGGATCCTACTTTTTGTCGCCTGCGACACCGAGCGGCGGGAGTTGAGACTGGCGCTCCGGGCTGCCGGGGATAACCGACCGGAATTGGAGGCAGTGCTGGACCATTATCGAAGCGGCGCGGATTCCCTGAAACTGCGTGCGGCGAAATACCTGATTCGGTACATGCCGCTGCACAGGTCCTACGACGCAGCGATCGAAGCGATGTACGACCGCATCGATTCGATGATTCCCTGCTATGGAGATCCCGATTCGTTAACAGCAGCTATTGCCGACGAATATTTACGGGTCAAATCGCAGATCGGAACTCATTTCGATATACAAACTGTTTCCTCGGATTATTTGATCCGTAATATTGAGCAGGCGTTTGATTTATGGAGGAATAAACCTTGGGCCGGATTGCTTGATTTCGACGAGTTCTGCGAATATCTCCTCCCGTATAAATGTTATGACATGCAGCCTTTGACTGACTGGCGTTCGGATTTGGCTGATCGTTATGACGGAAAGTTGGGGACACATGAGTGTGTGTTGTGGCAGGATAACCCTCGTATAGCAGCATCTGATGTTAACACGGTGCTGCAGGCCAGTAAACCTTATTTTTATGCCCAACCAAATCCATGCCCGATTTTTCGAGCTTCTACGGTGACGAACCTGCCTACGGGACTTTGTCCTGAAACTTGTATTGCCGCAGTCCAGGTTATGCGCAGTAAAGGTATTCCTGTTTGTATTGACTTTACACCTAATTGGGCCGCCCGGTCTAAAAATCATTATTGGATGACTGTCGTTAACCATCGGCATCAACACGAGGTATTTTCTGCTTATGGGTCGAATCCCGGTATTCCGCATTGTATTGATCGGGCTGTCAGTAAAGTTTTCCGGGTAACCTATTCTCCGAATCCAGAGGTGGTTCGTATTCTAAAGAAGGATCGGTGGATGCCAGACGCATTGCCGTGTCTTTTTACACGGGATGTGACTGAAACCTATCTGAGGACTGACGACGTGTCTTGCCGGCTGTATGACGACCTTGATCTGGACGGGACGATATATCTTGCCGTATTTGACGATCAGAATTGGGTTCCTGTATGCTGGGGAACGCGTAAAGGTAATACGGTATGCTTTGAACGGGTGGGCCGGGATGCGTTATATATGCCGATTGCATATGATGAGTGGCGATCTATGCATCCTGTCGGAGAGCCATTTTTTCTGCAAAATAATGGTGAGGTGAAGTATATGCATCCCGATACACTTCATCGACGGGCAATTCGAATGAATCGTAAATATCCTATATATGAATATTTTGCTGATATTAAGCCGAATCTTTCTGGGGGTGCTATAGAAGCTGCCGCCGATCCTGAATTTCGGAACGTCAGGACAATTCTGGAATTACCAAAGGACACACTCGTTTTTGCAGGAACGGAAATGGTAACGTGTACCGATGCTTTCCGCTATTGGCGGATTCGTTCTACGAATGGAGGATTGCTGGATATGGCAGAATTGCATTTTTATGATGGAGACCAAAAGCTCGATGCAGAACTGTTTACAACGGCAGTAGATGAAAAATCCTGTTCTGTTGTCGGCCGGATCGATGATGACGATGCCTTGACCTATGCTTCGTTACGGGGCCCTGATAATTATATCTGGTTCGATTTCCATCGCCCGGTTAATGTGTCGAAAATTATCTGGGTCCGCCGAGGCGACGGCAATGACATTTATCCGGGATATGATTATACGCTATATTATTGGAGCAACCGGGATTGGACGGTTATCGGACGCCAATGTGCAGGCCTTCACACCTGGATAGACTTTAAAAATGTTCCGGAGGATGCCTTGTTATATTTGGCTTGTGATGCAAAGGGGAGAGAAAGCCGACCTTTTCTTTATCAGAATGGAATAATTGTTTGGTATTAATTGGACACTTATGAAAACAAGTCATTTGCGAAAGGCGGCTGCCTTGGTGATTGGAATAGGGATTAGTTTGTCGGTTGTGGCTCAGCAACCGCTTTCTTCGGCAGCGCGTCCTTCGCAGCCGGAGGCGATCCGCGTCCGGCTGACGCTCGACGAAGCGATCTATGCCGCCCAGAACCAGTCCATTGCGGCGATGGTCGCCAAATATACGTTCCTTTCGTCCTATTGGTCGTTTCGGTCGTTTCAGGCCAGCCGGCTTCCGTCGCTGAACCTGTCGGGCGAAGTGCTGAGTTTCGACCGTTCGCTGCGCCTGTTGCAGGATTACGATACGGGCGAATTGCGTTATCTGGACAACTACAACCTGCAAAATACGCTGGGAATCTCCATCCGTCAGAACATCGCACTGACGGGCGGAACCCTGCAACTCTATTCGTCGCTGAACCGGCTGGACCAGTTTGCCCCCAAAGAAACCAAGTCCTACTATTCCCAACCGATCACGCTTTCCTATACGCAGCCGCTTTTTGCCTACAACAAATTCAAATGGAACAAGAAAATCGCCCCGAAGGAGTACGAACTGGCGAAGCGTACTTACATCGAGTCGATGGAAGATGTCACGACCCAGGCCGTGAACTATTATTTCAACCTGCTGCTCACCAAAACCAAGCACGCCATTGCCGTTAAGAACTACGCCAACACCACGGCGCTGCATGCGATTGCCGAACAGCGGCTCCGGTTGGGCAGCATTACGCAGGACGAGCTGTTGCAACTCCAACTGCGCATGCTCAACGACAGCCTGTCGATCAACGACACGGCGCTGGCAGTCCGCGAGCAGCAGATGAAACTCAACTCTTACCTGCGTTATAACGAGAATGTCGATGTCGATCCTGTGCTCGACGACCGGATTCCGGCTATCGAGATCGATTACGTCCTCGTCCTGAACAAGGCGCTCGAAAATTCATCGTTCGATATCAGCAATGAGATCAAGTCGCTCAATGCCGAGGCCGGTGTGGCCCAGGCCAAGGCCGAACGGGGTGCGTCGGCGACGATAAACGCCCGCTTCGGCCTGTCGCAGACCGGGGAGACGTTCCGGACGGCTTATTCGAACCTGCTGGACCAGGAGGTCGTCGGGCTGCAATTCTCGATCCCGATTTTCGACTGGGGTATGGGCAAAGGCCGTGTCCGTATGGCCAAAGCCAAGGCCGAGATGGTCCGCAACCAGATCGAGCAGAACGAAATCGACTTCCGGCATACGGTTTATACGCTGATCGAGCAATTCCACAACCAGCGCAACCAGTGTGCTGTGGCCGCCCGGGCCCGGGAGGTTGCCGAACGCCGCTATACGATCGCGATGGAGAATTTCCGCCGGGGAACGGTTTCCGTGACGGAGATGAATACGGCCCAGACCGAGAAGGATCAGGCCAATCAGACTTATGTTTCGGCGCTGGCCGATTTCTGGAGTTACTACTATTCGCTGCGACGCAAGACACTCTACGACTTCCTGTCGCATACCGACATCAACGCTGAATTCGACAAACTCATCAAAGAATAACCCCTGCTATGAAACAATACACGCTGTGGATGCTCTGTGCCGCGCTCCTCGGGAGCTGCGGCAAGACGAAAAAAGAGAAAACGGATGCTTCGGTCGACCGGATGCAGCACCGGATCGAATACAACCAGGTGACGGTCGACACGTTGCAGCGGCGCGATTTCCAGCGCGAGTTGATCAGCAACGGTCGCCTGATCGCCTCGCGGCGCAGTACGCTGTCGTTTCCGGTTTCGGGAGTTATCGCCGTTATCGATGCGAAAAACGGCGCCCGGGTGGGGCAGGGCAGTTTGATCGCCCGGCTCGATACGACGGAATACGCCCTTCAGTTGCACAAGGCGCAACTGGCCCTGGACAAAGCCCGGCTGGGATTTTTCGACGTGCTCGTGGGGCAGGGCTATCCGCTCGGCGACACCATCACTCCTCCGGCCGAAGTCGTACAGTTGGCGCGTATCCGCTCGGGCTACGCCGATGCTACGGCTTCGCTCCGGAGCGCCCTCCGGAGTCTGGAGCAGTGTTCGCTGCGGGCTCCTTTTGCGGGGAAAGTAGCCGACGTGGAACAGCAGGTCTATGAAAAATCGAAAGGGGAGTTCTGCACCCTGCTCGACGACAGTCGTTTCAACGTTCGGTTTACGGTACTCGAATCCGAATACGGATTGCTGCGTCCGGGCATGGAGGTCGCCGTGAGTCCGTTCGCCGATCTGCGCAAAGAGGTTCGGGGCCGCATTCTGGCCGTCAATCCCTCGATCGACGAACACGGACAGGTGCAGGTCGACGCCGAGGTCGGCAACGACGGGACGCTGGCCGACGGTATGAACGTGCGTGTCGCCGTGCGGCAGCGCGTTCCCGGCCGGTTGGTCGTGCCGAAGAACGCGGTGGTCATCCGCGACAACCTGGAAGTCCTGTTCCGCTATAAGGACGGTAAGGCGCAGTGGACCTACGTCCACACCTCGCTGGCCAACAGCCGCGAATACGTCGTCGAGGCAAATACCGATCGCGGGGCCGAACTCAATCCGGGCGACCTGGTGATCGTTTCGGGAAACCTGAATCTGGCCGACGGTTCGGAAGTCACGCTCGGCGGCAATCGCTAAACGGGAACGCTTATGTTGCGCAAACTTCTCGACCGGCCCATTGCCGTAACGATGATCACCGTTGTCCTGATCATCCTGGGCGTCGTGAGCACCCGTCTGCTGCCGGTTTCCCTCGTCCCGGATGTCGACGCGCCCTATATCACGATCCAGATTCCGGCGCAGGGTACTCCGGCGCGGCAGTTGGACGAGACGGTCATCACGCCGCTGCGCCAGCAGTTGATCCAGCTCTCGCAACTGACCGATCTTCGCAGCGAGGCCCGCGAAGGCAGCGGCATCATCCGCCTCACGTTCGAGCAGGGGGCGGATATCGACTACCTGTTTATCGAGGTCAACGAAAAGATCGACCGTTCGGTCTCCTCCCTGCCGCGCGATCTGGAACGCCCCAAGGTGATCAAGGCCAGCGTTACGGACATTCCGGCCTTCTATATCAACCTGACGGTGCGGGGCGAGCGTCCGGCCGGAGCGAGGGATGAACTGCATCCGGTGTCGGACGAATTTTCGGCCCTGAGCCGTTTTGCCTCGCAGGTGATCACCAAGCGCATCGAGCAACTGCCCGAAGTGGCGATGGTGGACCTGAGCGGCACGGTGGCCCCCGAACTGCTGATTATCCCCGACGAAGCAAAACTGCGGCAGGCGGGGATTACGATGGGGACGATCGAAAGCGCCCTTAAGAAGGCCGACGTGACGCTGGGCAGCCTCACGATCCGCGACGGCGAGTACCAGTACAGCGTGAAGTTTCGTTCGGTAGTGAGCGGTCGCGGCGACATTGAGAACATCTTTCTGAAGATCAACGGACGCCTGTTCCGTCTCAAGGAACTGGCCGACGTTGTCGAACATTCCCGCAAACGGCAGGGGATGGTCCTCTCCGACGGCCGGGATGCGGTTTCCCTGGCAGTCATCAAACAGGCCGACGCCCGGATGTCGAAGCTCAAGGAGGAGTTGAACAAGCAGTTGAGGCAGTTCCGCCGCGATTATCCGAATATCGAATTTACGGTTACGCGCGACCAGACCGAACTGCTCGACTATTCGATCTCGAACCTGGTGAACAACATCCTCTTCGGAACGCTGCTCGCCTGTCTGATCATCTTTTTTTTCATGTGCGACCTCAAGTCGCCGACGCTCGTGGTGCTGACCATCCCCGTGACGCTGATCGTTTCGCTGCTGGTCTTCTACCTGCTGGGCATTTCGATCAACATCGTTTCACTTTCGGGGCTCATCCTCGGAATCGGTATGATGGTCGACAACTCGATCGTCGTCATCGACAATATTACCGCCCGGTGGCAGCGGGGCGAAGGGCTGACCCGGGCCGTTACCCGGGGAACGAAAGAGGTCGTCGCCCCGATGCTTTCGTCCGTACTCACGACCTGTGCGGTGTTTGTTCCGCTGATTTTCATCAACGGTATGGCCGGGGCGCTTTTCTACGACCAGGCGATGGCCGTCGCTATCACGCTTTTCGTGGCCTACGGGGTCGCCATCACCTTGCTGCCGGTCTATTACCGCTGGTGGTACAACCGCCAGGAGACATTCCGGCCTACCCCGTGGCTCCAGCGTTTTTCGTTCGACCGGATCGTCGGATATTACGAGACCGGGCTTAAATGGTTCTTCCGCCGCCGCTGGCTGATGTGGGCGATCTACGCCGTTTCCATCGTGGGACTGGCGGCCCTTTTCTGGGACATCGACAAGGAGCGCCTGCCGCAGATGACTTACAGCGATATGCTGGTGCGCATCGACTGGAACGACCGGATTTCGGCCGAGGAGAACGGCCGGCGCACACAGGCGCTCGTCGCGTCGCTGGGCGACCGGATTCTGCAATCCACGACCATGGCCGGTATCCAGCAGTTCATTCTTTCGCACACCGAGGAGAACGGAGTGGCCGAGGCTACCATTTATCTGAAATGCCACGATGCCGCCGATGTGAAACCCGTGCAGCAGTCGGTGAGCGATTACCTTGCGGCCCATGCGCCCGAAGCCCGCTGTTCGTTCGGGGTGTCGGGTAATATCTTCGACATGATCTTTGCCGACAGGGAGGCTGTCCTCACGGCGCGGCTACGCTCGACGACGGGCCGCAGCGCCGATCCGGACCAGTTGCAGCGGCTGATCGACCGCATCCGGGACGCATTGCCCGGCCTGGAGATACCTCCCGTTCCGATGCAGGAAGACATTCTCTATGTCGCACAGCCCGAGCAGATGGCGCTTTACGGGGTTTCGTTCGGGGATTTGCTCACGACGCTGCGTAACGCCCTGAACGAGAATATGCTCTTCACGGTGACGACGGGCGACGAGTCGCTTCCGGTCGTGATCGGCAACAACCTGCGCAATCTCGACGACCTGCTCGGCAACACTTTTATCCATACCTCCAAGGCTGAAATCCCGGTGAGCATCCTGATGCGGCAGACGATGACCCGTGACCTGAAAAGTGTCGTCGCAGGGGCTGAGGGCAACTATTATCCGTTGGATCTGGCGCCCCGGGCCAAGGATGTGCCGGCCGTCATCGCCGCAATCCGGCAGTGCGTTGCCGGGGACGAGCATTTCGAAGTGAGTTTCAGCGGCAGTTATTTCTCCAACCGCGGCATGGTCGGGCAACTCGTCGGCGTGCTGGTCGTAGCCCTGCTGTTGCTGTTTTTTATTTTGGCAGCGCAGTTCGAGTCGCTGGTGCAGCCGTGGGTCATCCTCTCGGAGATCATCATCGACCTGTTCGGGGCGTTGGTCATATTGTGGCTGTTCGGCCAGACGCTCAACCTGATGTCGATGATTGGCCTTATCGTGGTGTCGGGTATCGTCATCAACGACTCGATCCTCAAGATCGATACGATCAATACGCTGCGGCGGCAGGGGTTGGAACTCAAACATGCCATCATGGAGGCCGGTAAACGGCGTCTGAAGGCGATCGTGATGACATCGCTTACGACGATTTTGGCCGAAGTGCCCTTCCTTTCCCGGGGAGACATGGGCTCCGACCTGCAATTCCCGATGTCGCTGGTCATTATCGGCGGTATGATCGTCGGTACGCTGGTCAGTGTCTTCTTCATTCCGCTGGCTTACTACGAGATTTACAGACCCCGCCGATGAATGCCCCGCGGAACATATCCTCCCCGCGCCGCGGAATTCCGGCCTTCTCGGTGCTGCTGATCATGGCGGCGCTGACGGTTATCGGCGTCGCGATGCTTCCTATGCTCAATATCCAGTACACGCCGACTGTTTCCGAACGGAAGATCGATGTCTCGTTCTCGTGGCCCGACGCCTCGGCGCGGCTGGTCGAGCAGGGCGCCACTTCGCGCATCGAGGGGACGCTTTCGACGGTCGCCGGCTGTGAAAGCGTTTCGTCGCGTTCGTCGAAAGGGCGGGGAAGCGTCACGGTGTGGTTCCGCAAAGGTACGGATATGTCGGCGGCTCGTTTCGAGGTGGCTTCGGCAATCCGTAACCTCTACGCCAAGCTCCCCGAAGAGGTCAGCTATCCCGCTATTTCGCTTGCTACGTCGGGCAGTCGGGAGTCCGAAACCCTGATCTACACCATCAAGGCCGACCTTCCGTCCGAACGCATCGAGGAGTATGTTTCCAATTATGTTTCCGCACCGCTTTCGCGGATCGAAGGGGTCGGGAAGGTCTCCCTTTCGGGAGTTACGCCCTTCGAATGGGTGATAACCTTCGATCCCAAGGCCATGGAGGCGACCGGGATCACGGCCTCGAACCTCGCATCCGCTTTCAGGGACTATTTCCGCAGCGAGGTAGTCGGCCTCACGACCCTTCCCGGGGAGGACGGGAGCGATCACAGTATCGTCCTGAAGCTGCGTAACCGCGCGTCGCTCGATTTCGGGGAAATCCCCATCCTGCGCCGCAGCGACCGGATTTACTACCTGCGCGATTTTGCGTCGGTGCGCTGGAGCGAAGCCTTGCCGACGAGTTATTTCCGGATCAACGGACTGAACACCATCAACCTTGCCATCTCCTGCGAAGGCCATACGAACATGCTGCGCGTCGCTGCGGCGGTAAGGGAGGAGATGGACCGCCTGCAGGCGGCTTTCCCGCCGGAACTTTCGGCGACGCTGACCTACGACGCTTCCGAATATGTAACGGGGGAGTTGCAGAAGATATACCTCCGTACGCTGCTGTGCGTGGCCATCCTGCTGTTGTTCGTTTACCTTGTCAGCCGCGATCTGCGCTACCTGCTGATCATCACGGCGACGCTCGTCGTGAATATCCTCGTGGCCGTGGTCTTCTACAACCTGTTCCGGCTGGACATTCACATCTATACGCTGGCAGGCATCACCGTATCGCTCGGCATCATCATCGATACGTCGATCATCATGGTCGATCATTACAGCTACTACCGCGACCGGCGGGTTTTCGTCTCGATCCTCGGAGCCCTGCTTACCACGATCGGGGCGCTGGGAATCGTCTGGCTGCTGCCCGAGAAACAACAGGCCAATCTGACCGATTTCTCGCTGGTGATCGTTATCAACCTTGTCGTTTCCCTGCTCGTGGCGCTGCTCTTCATCCCCGCATTGCTCGACAAATTCCCGCTGGGGCGTAGCATGACGGTTTCCTCCGTTCGCCGGAGACGGTTCGCCGTGCGGTTTTCGCACCTCTACGGACGCTTTATCGCCTGGGGACGCCGCCACCGCTGGATTTTCATCGTAATCCTGGTCTGGGGCTTCGGCATCCCCGTTTTCCTGTTGCCCGACAAGATCGAAGCGAAGGGCGGAAAACCGCTCCCGAAACGCTCCGAATGGTATAACAGCGTCATGCAGAGCCGGTTCGTGTCGGACCATCGCTCGACCATCGACAAGGTTTTCGGCTCGTCGCTCCACCTGTTCAATACCGCGACGGGACGTTACAACAATTTCCGCGAACCGGAACAGAAGGTGTTGTATGTCAATGCCGGCATGGCCGAAGGGTGCACCGTGCAGCAACTCAACGAAGTCGTGCGGCATATGGAAAATTACATCAGCCGTTTCGACGAGGTGGAGATGTTTCGCACGCGCGTCTATTCGTACGACAACGCCCGGATAGAAATTACGTTTAAACCCGAATTTGTCTATACGTCTTTTCCCCTGATGCTCAAGCAGGAACTCACGGCGGCGGCGATCAATTTCGGCGGTGCGACGTGGCGCGTCTGGGGCATCGACGATAATTCGTTCAACAACAACGTCGTAAGCAGTTACCGTCCCAACCAGATCCGGCTCCGGGGTTACAATTACGACCAACTGTCGGCCTATGCCGATGCGTTGATTGACTCCCTGTCGCTCAACCGCCGTGTCGCGGAGCCCGAGATCATGGACGGCAATGCCTGGACGCTGCCTCACAACGAGTTTAACATCCGCTATGACGATGAACGCATCGCCGTGGCCGGGCTCGATGTGACCGATTATTACCGCATTCTCAGTACGATGCTCTATAAATCGCGCCTGACGCCGGTTTACGACGGCCACGAACTGCAACAGGTCGTGCTCGAATCGGGCGACCGAGATCGTTTCGACCGCTGGCACATAACCAATGCGCAGGTACGGATCGACTCGCTGCGCACGAAGCTCTCGGCTGTCGGGACGATCGAGAAACAACGTACAGGCGTTTCAATCCGCCGTTACAAACAATCCTACGAAATCCTTGTCGGATTCGACTTCATCGGTTCTTACGAACTCGGGAAGCGCCTGATCGAACGCACGGTGAAACGACTCAACGAGGAGGTGCTGCCGATCGGATTCCGCGCGGATTCTCCCTCGCACAACTTCGGGCAGAAGCAGAAACAACAGCAGGTGTGGCTGATCTTGTTGGTTATCGCCATCATCTATACGATGTGCGCCGTCATCTTCGAATCGCTGCGCAAACCGGTCGTCATCATTCTGATGATCCCGATCTCGTTCATCGGGGTTTTCCTGACGTTCGGCTGGTCGGATTTCGTGTTCGATCAGGGTGGATTCGCCGCCTTCGTCCTGCTGTGCGGCATTGTCGTCAATGCCGGTATCTACCTGATCAACGAGGAAGACAACTGGGCCGAAACCTCCCTGAAACGGGGAATCCCGCTCTACCTGAAAGCTTACAACCACAAAATCGTCCCCATTATGCTGACCGTCGTTTCTACCGTGTTGGGGCTGGTTCCGTTCCTTTACGATGGTCCCGAGGAAGTTTTCTGGTTCGCATTCGCCGTCGCCGCCATCAGCGGAACGCTGTTTTCGATAGTGGCGCTGGTCGTCTACCTGCCGATTTTCCTTCCGATGCGTACGAATAAAACCCGAAAAACACGATGATCAAGCATGTAAATAGGTTGCCCCGTTACTTGGCGCTGTTCCTTTTCGGAGCCGTCTGTTGGTGTCTGCTGGCTGCGGCCATCGACGTGCCGACCCAGGATTTGCAGGACAATGTGCTTTCGACGCTCCATGCGACGCTCGCTTTGTTGGTGCTGGCCGTTTGTTTCTGCCCGATTTTCCGCCCGGCCCTGCGGCTCAACCGCACGGACCTTTTGGCCGCCCTCCTTTTTGCCGGGGTCACGATCAGCCGGTTTTGCTGTGCCGGGCTGTCGGCCCCCGTGAAGTACGACGACCTGTTGCAGCTTGCGATGCTCTACATTGCATTGCGCATCGTTTATATGGCCGAGCGGCGGACCATGACCGTGCTGCTGATGTTGCTGTGCGGTTTCGGAATGTACGAGGCATGGATCGGCATACGCCAGATTTACGGTTTTGCCTATTCGAACCACGGCCTGTTCAAAATCACCGGCACGTTCTTCAATCCGGGTCCTTATGCCGGATTTGTCGCTGTCGCCGGTGTCTGCGGTATCGCCTGTGTCGCCCGTTGGCAACGTCTTGCAACCCGCGTATTCAGTTCGTGGGCCCGGTTCCGCCGACAGCGTCCGGCCGTCCTGATCCTGGGCGTCGCCCCTTACCTGCTGGGTTGGGGAGCGGCGATTCTGGCAGTGGTCGTGCTCCCGGCCACGATGAGCCGGGCCGGACTTATCGCCGCGGCGGTCGGATGTGTGGCGCTGATCCTCTGCGAACTCGGGTTTATCGGCCGTTTCCGCCGGGCCTGGCAGGCGAATCCGCTGCGTGTGGCCCTGTTTTCGGGGCTCGGACTGCTTCTGCTGGGAGGGGGCGCCACGGGGGCATACCTGCTGAAACGCCCTTCGGCGGACGGGCGTCTGCTGATGTGGAAGATCGACACCCGTATTATGCTTCGCCATCCGCTTTGCGGCGTCGGACTCGGGAACTTTGCCGGGGCGTTCGGTGAGGAACAGGCCGCCTATTTTGCCGCAGAAGAACGCTCTGAAAAAGAGATACAGGTTGCGGGATGTCCCGAATCGGGATTCAATGAATACCTCCAGTTCGGGGCCGAGACCGGAGTCGGCGGGTTTATTCTGCTGATCCTGTTGACGCTAACGGCCTTTCTGAACCTGATCCGGCAGGGGAATCCGCTCGGCTACGGACTGCTGACGGCTGCGCTGTTTGCCTGCTTCTCCTATCCGTGGAGCGTGCTGCCCCTGCGCCTGCTTTTCGTTCTGCTGCTGGCAGCTGTTGGCGGCAAGCCGGTATTCCATTTCCGGAAAGGGGCGCTGTTTGCACTCGGCGTGCTGTTGTTTGCGGGATGCTTTGCCTGCTGGCCGGGGTTGTACGGCCGCAGCAAGTTGCGGGTGAATGCCAGCCGGCAATGGAGCGATGTCCGCATCTGGGCCTCTTCCGGACGGTATGATTATATCGTTGAGGACGGAGCCCGTTTCCTGACCGCCATGCAGTGGGATTTCCGGTTTCTTTACGACTATGGCTATGCGTTGCACAAGGCGGGCGATTACTGGCGGAGCAACGAAATCCTCGGACTCGGCATGCAGATCAGCAGCGATCCGATGTTCTGGAATATAGCGGGTAAGAACTACGAAGTCCTGGGAAACCAGGGGGCGGCGGAGCAAGCATATCTGCATGCCCATTCTATGATTCCGGATCGTGTCTATCCGTTATACCTCCTCGCAAAACTCTACTTCTCGACCGGACAAACGGAGAAAGCCCGGGTGACCGCCTGCCGCGCGGCCGCTTATAAGCCCAAGGTCGAGTCCGTTCAAACGCGGGAGATGCAGGCCGAATTGCGTGAGTTGTCGGATTGTCCGGATTCTTCCGAAATAAAGGATTAATATGCAGCGAATTCTGAAATACCTGTTCTGGACCCTCAGTGTGGGATGTCTGTTGTTTGCAGGCTGGCTGTTGTTGCGGATTTTCGTTTGCGACCAGTTCGTCGTCCCTTCCGATTCGATGACGCCGACGCTGATCGTCGGGGACCGCATCCTGGTCGACAAACTGATCGCCGGGGCGCGCATCTACAAAAAGTTCGAATTCGGGAAGGATATTCCGCTCCGCTCCTTCCGGATACCCGGGATCAGGGAGGTCCGGGTCAACGATGTGGTCGTGTTCAACGCTCCGCGCGGGTACGACCGTAACCGGATCGAGTTCCGGATCAATTACGTCTATTCCAAACGGTGTATCGGGACCCCGGGGGACTCCGTATCTGTCCGGGACAGCTATTTCTGCAACAACCGTTATCCTCATCCGATCGGGAATCTCGAACAGCAGCGCCGTCTCGCTGAAACGCCCGATTCGCTGATCCATCCCAAAGTACTCCGGGCGATGCCCTACGACGACCGTCGTTTCGGCTGGACGATCAAGAATTTCGGTCCGCTGTATGTTCCGCAGGCAGGGACCCGTATCGACCTCGATTGGCGTAACTGCAAACTCTATAAACCGGTGATCGAATATGAAACCGGCGGGCAGTTGAAATACACCGAAGACCGGGCGTTGCTCGACGGCCAGCCCCTTCCGGCGTATACGTTCTGCAATAACTATTACTTCTTTTGCGGCGATAACGTCTCCGATTCGAAGGACAGCCGCTACCTGGGATTTGTCCCTGAGGAATTTATCATCGGCGTAGTCCGCCGCATCAGCTATTCCGAGGACCCCTATACCCGCAATCGGCGCTCGGGCCGCTGGTGGAAGAGGGTAGAGTAAATAAAATTTCAAGCGTATGACAAGATTTATCCGTTTTTTCAGCCTGATCCTGTTATTATCTGTTTCCTGCCGGCATAATGCGCCGACGTTGGACCAGGCTTTGCAGCAAGCCGGGGAGAACCGTGCGGAACTGGAGAAAGTATTGGACCATTACCGGCAGAATCCGGCCGACAGCCAGAAATACCGCGCGGCGGAATACCTGATTCGTTACATGCCGTTCCATACCTCCGTCGGCGGGGCGTACGAAGCCTATTATGATATAGTGGATTCGTTGTTGTCGCTTCCCGACCGGACGGGGGTGATGAAACAGATAGAACGGGTGTCGGACTCGCTCAAACCGCAGGTCTACACCCAGCGGGATATCCAGGTGGTCTCTGCCGATTATCTGATCCGCAATATCGAAGCGGCTTTCGAGGACTGGAAGCATACCGGATGGGCCGGTCACCTGAACTTCGATCAGTTCTGCGAATACCTGCTGCCCTACAAATGTATCGACACGCAGCCTTTGGACAATTGGCGCGAAGCGATGAAAAACGTCTGCCGGTCGGAATCTTACGACCAGATACAGCAGAATTACGATTATGAGTTCAATCCGCTTGCGCCCGTTTCCCGGGTGAACGGTACGATGAAGTCGGGCATTTCTCCGCAAATCTGGCTCCATGACCTGAAATTCATGCCGATAACCCGGCCTACGACCTTTATGAAGATGAGCGGCGGGACCTGCTGGGACTATGCGACCTCGGCCATCCAGCTCATGCGCAGCAAGGGCCTGCCCGTGGCTATCGACTTCACGCCCCAGTGGCCCGACCGGATTTACGGGCACGGTTGGTGCTCGGTCCATACGACGCGCGGAATCAACCTGATGTTCAATCCGTTCGCCAGTAATCCGAACTATCCGCATTACGTCTATGCCCGGTATTCGAAAATTTTCCGCCAGACGTATAAAGTCAACGGGGAGTTGTATCGTTTGCTGTCGCAGGGCGTCGAGATGCCCGAGTCGGTAATCCACCTGTGTGCGGAGGATGTAACGCACGAATACGAGCGGACTTCGGATCTGAAAATCCGCCTGTTCCCGGAATACAAGCATGAGAAACTGGCCTACATCGCCACCTTCGACAACAATAAGTGGGTTCCGGTCTACTGGGGCGAAGTTCGCCGGGGATATGCCTTGTTCAGGAACATGGGGCGTGATATAACGTATATGGCTATGGTGTACCGCAACAAGAACCTGGAACCGGCCAGCCTGCCTTTTACGCTCAGCGCCCTGGGTGAAACCCGATATATCGAGGCCGATACGACCCGCCGGCAGCGGGTCGTGCTGGACCGGAAAAACCCGATGTACCAGCATGTATTCTACAAAACGGAATACCTCGGCAACGGATTGATCGAGGCCTCGGATCGTCCGGATTTCCGCGATGCCGACATCGTGGCTTCGATTTCCCGTTGGAAGATGACCTCGGGAACGGAATCCTTGTCCTGCCGTCCCTATCGTTACTGGCGGCTGAGGACTGTCGGCAAGGATGAATACAACATGGCCGAGATTTATTTTTACAGGAAAGGGGACGAACAGCCCGTAAAGGGACGCCTGATCGACTCCGGCAAATCGCTCGACCGGGAGCACCGGGTGGAGCATATCGCCGATAACGATCCGGAGACCTATTGCCGGGTGAAAGGGACGGATTACTGGGTCGGATTCGACTTCGGCGAGCCGGTCGGCCTGGACCGGATTTCCTACATACGCCGCGGGGACGGCAATGCGATCTGTGTCGGCGACAGGTATGACATTTACTATTGGGATAACCGCAAATGGGTGCTTTCCGATACGCAGACGGCTGCCGATGTGATGCTCGAAACAGACCGGCTGCCTGCCGACGGCCTCTATTTTATCCGCGGTGACCGGGGTTATTCGCAGCGGATTTTTACCTGGGAAAACGACCGTGTACACTGGCATTAAAAAAACCGAGATGTTGAGATTAGCATTCCGGCGGACCCTCGCCGTCCTGTCCGTTGCGGCGGTCTGCGCCTGCAGTCGCTACGGTGCGTCTGTCGACAAGGCACTGCGTTACGCCGGCGATAACCGTGCGGAGCTGGAGAAAGTACTGGACCATTACCGGCAGAATCCGGCCGACAGCCAGAAATACCGTGCCGCGGAATACCTGATCCGTCACATGCCTTATCATACATCCTATTCTGCGGAATCCTATTATGCCTATTGCGATGCGTTGGATTCCCTGTTTTCAAGCGATACCGACGGCGATGAACTCCTGGCGAAAACGAACGCGATTGCCGCAGAGTTCAAGCCTTTGCTCAACCTGTCCTTCGATATACAGGTAATCGAAGCCGATTACCTGATCTGGAACATCGACTATTCGTTTACCCAGTGGCAGACGTTGGATTACCTGCGGCATCTCCGGTTTGAGGATTTCTGCGAATACATACTGCCGTATAAATGCGCGGAGAAACAACCGCTCGACACCTGGAAACGGGACTGGGTCGATTTCGGACGCGGAGAGTTGGATTATATCGGCCAGATCAAGGACTACAAATTCAATGCGCGGCGTGCCGCAGAGGCCGTCAATGCGCATTTTGAAGATAGCGTGAAAATGCAGCGGGTGAAGGACGTAAAACTTATCGAAGTCCTGCGTCTGAACACCCTGGCCAAACAACCCTATGGCGATTGCTTCGACCGTTCCCGTTTCGGGCTGCTGAATTGCCGGAGCAAGGGGATTCCGGTGGCGTTCGACTTCACGCCGAACTGGCCCGACCGTTCGGGCGGGCATTACTGGAACAATATCCTCGCTACCAAACGGCGGAATATCGATTACGAACCGTTCCGATCCTATCCCGGGAGTTATCATTATACCGATAACGGGCTGGCGAAGGTCTTCCGCGAGACATACGCCCCGCATCCGCTTCTTCTGGAGGCGCTCGAACGCGAAGGCAGCATCCCGAAGTCGCTGTCCCGCCTGTTTATGAAAGATGTTACCGATGAATACGGCCGGACCGTTGATATCTCCGTTCCGTTGTCCGGCAAGCGTGCCGGGACGAAATATGCTTACCTCGCCGTCTTCGACAACAGCCAGTGGGTTCCTGTCGATATCGGCCGAATCCGGCGCAACCGGGCGTCGTTTACCAGCGTCGGGCGGGATATCCTCTACCTGGTCGTCGGATTCCGTGACGGGACGATTATCCCGATATCGGAACCGTTTATCGTCGATTCGCGCGGCGACATCGCTTTCCCGCATGCGGATACGACCCGGTTGGGGACCATTCGGCTGGATCGCAAGTTTCCGGCGTTTTCCCACATCTATTCCATTAAACGGTATTTGCAGAAGGGGCGGATACAGGCGGCTGATAACCCCGGTTTCAGGCGGGCTGAAACGGTCGCGGAACTCCCCGAATGGAATCTCCTCTCGGGCGAAATAGCCCCGTCCGACACGTTGCCTCGCCGTTATTGGCGGCTTATGTCGTCTTCGAACAAATCGACCGATTTTGCCGAACTGTATTTTTACGAAAAAGAGACCGGGCAACGGATAACCGGTGCGCTCTTTTCTCCCTCTGTGCCGATCCGTAATCCGAATTACGATACCCCCGGGCACATCAACGATAACGATCCGCTGACCTATTTTGCGGTACAGGATTCGACAAGATGGGTAGGCTTTGATTTCAGGAAGCCGGTTGCCCTGGAAAAGATTGCCTATATCAGGCGCGGCGACGGCAATGCGATTTGTCCCGGCGACGAATATGGGTTGTATTATTGGCAGGATGGCGGTTGGAAACTGCTTGAGCGTAAAAGGGCCGAACGAATTTACATCGACTTCGACCAGGTTCCCCTTGGCGGCCTGTATTATATAAAGGGACTCTCCCGGGGAGAGCAGGACCGTGTGTTCCTTTATGAGGACGGCGCTCCGGTATGGTATTGAGTCTCGGCAGGACGGAATAGATTAGAAAAGCAACCCCTTCTGTTGTAATACAAAGTTGCCATATGCAGATTTAACAAAACCAACAACTTGATTTATAGCCCAAAATGTATTGTATTCCAAATCCCTGATAAATCCCTGTTTTAAATTGGAATACACCCCGAAACTTTTTGCTGGTTCCGGGGTGTAGATTATAGTAAAGGAATCGTTGTCATTTTATCTATCGGAATTCCCGGGCTGTTTGCTGAAAATCGCCTTGATTCTGTCCATGTCGAACTTGGCCGAACGGTCGTAGAAATAGATACCGTTCTGCTCCTGTTCCACATCCGTAAGTTGGGTGTAGCAATAGCCCCAGACCTGCTCAGACAACGAGAGTAGCGCATCCACCTGACCTTCGAGCCGGGTGTAGAACTCTTCGAGCGTGCGGGGCGCCTGTCCGTAGCCCCACGATTCGGTCCGGGAGTCGGTGGTCTGCTTCTCCTGATCCTTCACCCACTTGATGCCGCCGAATTCGTCGAGCAGGTAAGGGCACGAACCGTCGTACTGCGGCCAAGTGTAATTTGCGGTCGCTTTCACATCGTTGAACCCGATGTTGCGTGTCTGATCCTTGGTAGTCCGCAGACGGGGATGGAAGAACGATCCTTCATTGTAGATTTTCTCTTTCAGTTTGACAGGGTCCTGTTCGTAGTTATGCACGGCCCAGATGTCGGTCTTGACGACTGAGCCTCCGCTGGCGGTGTTGACCGGACGCGTCGGATCGAGGCGTTTGGTCAGGTCGTAGACATCGGCGGCGAAGCGCGGGTACTGCGTGTTGTCGGGCCACCACTCTTCGTTCATCGGGGTCCAGGTCAGCAGCGAGGGGTGGTTCCGGTCGCGGACTACACACTCGGCCCATTCGGCGAGGAAGTTACGGGCCGTCTCCACATCGTTGGCATCCATTCCCCAACTGGGACTTTCGCCCCAGGTGATGTAACCGAGTTTGTCGGCCCAATAATAGTAACGCTCCTCGAAAACCTTCTGGTGCAGGCGAGCGCCGTTGAATCCGGCAGCCAGTCCCAGTTCGATGTCACGGCGCAGGGCATCGTCCGACGGTGCGGTCCAGATGCCGTCGGGGTAAAATCCCTGGTCGAGCACCAGCCGCTGGTAATACGGTTCGTTATTCAGGTAGACCTTGTTGCCTTCAACGTGGACCTTGCGCATCCCGGCATAGGATTTCACTGCGTCGAGCACCTTCCCGTCGGGGGCGATCACTTCATAGGTCAGGTCGTAGAGGAACGGGTCTTCGGGACTCCAGAGCTTGGCCTTTTTGACCGGGATGACGACGACGCTGCTGTTCGACGCGCGGACCTGCTGCATACCGACGACCTTGCTGCCGTCCCGGAGTGTCACCCGGAGCGTGCCCGGGCTCTCCCGGAAGAACTGCGGGAAGACGACCAGTTGCTGCTGGTCGATGTCGGTCGTCACCTGAACGCTTGCGAGGGCTTCGGGAGCCACAGCCTCCATCCACACCGTCTGCCAGATGCCCGTCGTGCGGGTGTAGTCGCAGCTATGCGAGGCGTATTGCAGCGACTGTTTCCCGGCGGTCTGTTTGCCGCTGCGCAGGTCGCTCGATGCGAGGACGACCAGGTTGTGGCTTCCGCCCGGTTCCACGAACGCGCTGATGTCGTAGGAAAACGACGAACTGCCTCCGAAATGACGCCCGACGAAACGGCCGTCGATGTACACCTCGGAGGTGTAATATACGGCCCCGAAGTTGAGCATCACCCGGTGCGCGGACCATGCGGCAGGAATCTCGACGGTTCGCTGGTACCAGATGCAGTTGATGAAGTCCGTGTGGCCGACGCCCGAGAGTGTGCTTTCCGGGGCGAACGGCACGATGATTTTACCGTCGAATCCCTTCGAGTCGGCGTACCCGCGTTCCAGACCGCTTGCGCCGAAATCGAACGTGTAGGTCCATTCGCCGTTCAAGTTGATCCAGTCGGTTCGTTCGAACTGCGGGCGGGGGTATTCCGGGCGCGGGACCTGGGAAAACAGGCATGCCGCATGGAACAGGAGAAAGAGGGTGATAATTATTCTTTTCATGGATGGTTTTCGTTGGTTTGAATGTTTGGTTATTCGAGCACGATGTCGAACCGATCGAACGGCTCCGTATGGTGTGCCAGATGTTTCGTCGACGGGGAGATGCCGAACAGCGGGGAATAGGTCCTTACCCGGATGGTTTTTCCGTCGGGCAGGAATTCGAGGATGCGCAGCCAGCCGTCGCCGCCGTTGCCCTCCCAGCCTCCGCCGAGGGTCTGGACGTTGAACATCATCTGGTGGACCTCTTTTCCCGCATCGTTGCGGTCGATGCGGTAGGAGACGTTGTCGGCGAATTTACCGTTGCCGTTGGCCGTATGGCCGCAGATCACCAGGTCGATGTTGGCCGAGGGCTTGACGAGTTTTTCCCAGATTTCGATTCCGGCATTTCCGGGGGTGATGTCGTAGCGGTCGTTGGCGATGTGTTTGGCGTCTTTACCGTTGGTCAGGTAACCGTGGGTCATGAAGATAACCCGGTGATTGGCATACGCTTTGCCGGCGATGAGCTTCCCGATCCAACTGAGAACCTCGTCGCGGGGGTGGAACTCCGCCGTGACGACGAGGAGTTTGCCCCAGTTGGGGTCGTTGAACTCGAACGCCGCATTTTCGAGCGACGCCCGGCAGTTCCGGTTGGGGAAGGTCGCGACGCAGCATCCGCGCCAGGCGGAATTGCGTTCGATCGGGAAGTAGTCGGGAAAGTTCGTGATGCCGTTTTCCGAACGTTTGTACCCGTAATCGTGGTTGCCGCACGAAACGATGTACGGAACCCGGTTGTCGAGACGCTCGAATGCCTTCGAACTTGCCTGCCACATCTCCCGGCTCGTCTGGTCGAGCATCCTGCTGTCGGGAACGGCGTTCTCGTTCTGCTCGACCAGGTCGCCCGTGCACAGCACGGCCCGGATGTGCAGGTTGTCGACGTTATCGGCGATCCAGGCGGTGCAAAGTTCGAGGATCGGTTGATTGACGGCATATTTGACGTATCCCTGCGGATCGCCCAGCAGAATCATCGAGAAGGATTTGTCGTCCGACAACGTTTGCCGGTCGGCCCGGTGCTGTGCCTCGGCGAAAAACGGCAGCAAGCAGAGCAGCAGTAACAGCAAATTCGAATGTTTCATGGCTCTATTTATTTATACGGGTTCATAAGGCTAAAATTCCGTCTTTTCAGAATACCGGACGTTCGGCCGAAATAGAAGGTGTTCCGGTCCTTACCAAGGGCCAACCGTCCTCCCATTCGACCCGGTCCAGCAGCAGCCGGCGTCCCGTGGGCTGCATCACCTCGTAACCATGGTAGAGAATCCAGTCGTTCCCGGCTTTGTCCTGCACGATTTCCGAATCGTGGCCGACACCGAAGAACGTGTCGTTCTTGGCGATGAAGATTTCGTGGCAGTTGTCCATCATTCGCTCTCCGGTCTTGTTCAGGTAGGGACCCCAGAGCGACTCGGCGCGTCCCACGACTGCCGTGTAGGTGCTGTTCAGACCGTCGCAGCACCGTCCGATGGATGCAAACAGGTAAAAATAGCCGTTCCGCTTGAGAATGTAAGTTCCTTCATAGGCTGTACCTGCAATCTGCCTAGGCTGGCTGCCCTCCTTGATTTTCAGTCCGTCGTCGGTCAGCTCGACGCCGTAGATGCCGAAGAAACTGCCGAAGAACATGTATTTCCGACCCTCGTCCTCGACGTAGCAGGGGTCGATCGAGTTCCGAACCCCGATGATGTTGCTCCGAAGCATAGCGCCCAGGTCTGTGAACGGTCCCATAGGCGAATCGGAAACGGCACATCCGATCCCGCACGTTTCGTAGCCTCCCCATTCCGACAAGGCGTAGTACATGACGTACTGACCGCCGATCCGGTTGATGCATGGGGCCCAGAGCGTGCCGCCGGGGAAGAACGAGGGCCGTGTGGCGTCGGAAAAGGCTGTGCTTACGAGGTCCCAGTCCACGAGGTTTGCGGAACGATAGATCGGGATGTTCTTCGGGCTTCCTTCGGTGCAGTAGAGGTAGAAATAGCCGTCCTCCTCGATCAGCGTCGGGTCGGGTACGTTGGCCCGGATGACGGGGTTGCTGTATTCGGTGGACACCGGCCCGCGGTCGCCGCCCTCGTCCGAACTGCATCGCTGCGACAACGGCATTGTCAGGAGAAGCGAACCCAATATCCAATAATTTCTGAATGCTTTCATTTTTCGGTTGCTTTGTGGACCCGGAAACCGACCGTACTCGCGGCCGGCTCCCGGGTCTGTGTTAATGATTGGTTTATTTTTCCCGGATGACAATCAGGATGTCGTCCAAACCCTGCCGGTAGGTGATTTTTTCCGGTGAGGCGCCCAACTGCGGCCCGGCGATAAACTGCACCCGGGTTTCTGCAGTCGCACCCGTAATCGTGAATTTCCGCTGCGATGCCTGCGTATCGTTCTGCCAAACGTAACCGGGAGCATGGTCGGTCGTGCCGGAAGAGTAGGGATAGTTGTCGATCTCGAACTCGGTGTGGCTGAGCGTTCCCGGGCCGATCAGGGCGATTCGCATCACGTTCGGCACGTCGACGTGCTTGCCGTTCTGGATCGGGTCTTTCCGACCGCTGTACGACGTGTTCCCGCCGTTCTCCACATAGCCGCAGGCCTTGAACATCACCTCGACGGTCTGCGTACCTTCGATTGCTTCCAACTTCGGCGTGATCAGGTCTCCGGAGTAGTTCGTAATGCCCATTTTCACGAATCCGTTGCGGCTGAACGACAGCGGTTCCTTGTTTCCCTTGGAGGTGGTCACCATCGTATAGCCCCATCCCTGCGCACGGTCGCCGTATTTGGCAATCCAGTTGTCGACGCGCTGTTCGCCCGAGGTGGTCCAAATGTTGTCCGCTCCGGGAACCAGCAGCCAGTCGAATGTTTCGTACAAGATAACTTCCCGGATGGTCTTGTCGGTCCCGAATTGCTTGACGGGCAATACCGTCGTCAGCGACGGGAACTTTTCGGAACTGATCGTTATCGTCCCCGAACGAGGCAGCATTTCGGGGTTCTCCTTTACGGTGATTGCGATTCCGCCGGCGGTCTTTTCAGCCGTGATCCAGTCGGCAGCGGGGTCGCCGGCGATTCCCCAGTCGTCGATGCCGATATTCGTATTCACGGTGACGGTCGCTGTTTCGCCTTCGGTCGGGAACATTGCGAGCTGACCGGGCTCAAGCGTGAGAGAGAGGGCGTTCTGCCGGATGCCGATGCGCTTGTTCACCTCCGGGTGGGACGAAGAGGTGACTGCCAGCATGGCGCCGCGGCTGTTCAGGTTGTCATTGGGGTCGGCGGCGATGACGATCGTGTTGTCGACGACTTTTGCGGTGAGCCACTCTCCGTATTCGAACCGGAAAGTCCAGTCGCTGACGCTGGTTTCCAGTGTCACGGTCGTGGAACCGCCTGAGGCCGGCAGGGCGATCGTCTCCTGTGGGTCGATGTCCAGAAAAGCGTCGAACTCCTCGTCGCAGGCGACAAGGACTGCCGCGCACGCCATGAGGGCGAGGCACATTCCGTATATTTTTTTGCTTGTTTTCATGTCGGGATGTTTTGGAATACTATTTCAGAACGGCAATCAGGACGTTGTCGAAGCCGATCCGGTTGGGGGAACTTACCGTTCCCAGCGTATTGCCGGCAAGGAACCGGATCTGCGTGTTCCGGGTAGCGCCGGTTACGACGAAACTACGTTCGGCCAGCTCCGCAGCCAAATGGTCGTAATCAGGCGCGTCGATCCAGTTGGGCATGTCGGCCGAAGCGGGGTTGTTGTAGTTGCCGATGTAGAACCGAGCCCCTTCCGGGGTCAGTTCGCCCGCACTCGCCTGTTTGCCGGACGGTGTCGCTAACTGACCGCCGATCTTCCGGATTTCGGTGATTTTGCCGTCGCCTACTACCGAGACGCAGAATGCGTTGTCGTCGGCCTTACCGTTCTTGTCCATGAACGTGAAGGATTTGAACACCACCAGAATGTTCCGGGACTCCTCGATGGACGACATCTTCGGCGTGATCAGGTCCGAGGTGAGCGCCGCGCGTCCCATCTTCACATAACCGAGGCGTGTGTAATTTCCGCTTCCGTTGTTCGAAGCCTCCCAGCCGTGGCCCTGAGGCCAGTCTTTAAACTCGAGCTGAACTTTGTCATCCCAGATGTCTGGCGAAAACGGAGTGCCGTTCTTGTCCTTCATCCAATTGAAATCTTCGGTGTAGATGACCGATTCGATGCTTTCGTCCGAGCCGGACTGAATAACGGGGATGGAGATGTTCAGCGCCGCGAAACGGTTGGAAACGATCGACAGGGAGGCCATGCGGGGGTAGGTGTCGGCGTTGGGACCTGCTGTCAGGCTGATCGTTCCGGGAGTCTCGGCCGACGCCGAGAGCCAATTGTTCCCGTCCGGGACGCTGACGTTCCATTCGCCCGTTTTCAGGTTGGTCTCCACGGTCAGCGAAACGCTCTCGCCGCCCGGTTTGAGGTAGGGAACACGTTCGGGCACGATCCGTAGGTAGGTCCCTTCCTGAATGATCCGGATACTCCGGTTTACTTCGGGATGGTCGAGCGATACGATCTTGAAGACCGCCTTGCGTTCCGTTATTCCGGAGTTGGCTTCGGCCGTGAGCGTAACACCCTTGTCGGTGATCCTTCCGGTCAGCCAGTCGCCCTCTTCGAACCGGAATTCGTAGTAGCCGAGGTTGGTGCTTACGGCGATGTCGAAGTCGCCGCCGTCGTTGGGAACGGTGAACGACTCGTCGGATTCGATGGTCAGGAAGGGATCGTCCTTTCCGCATGCCATCAGGACGAGGAGTGTAAGGAGCAATACTCCCGGTATTTTCAAAAATTGATGATAGTTTATTTTCATGACTTTGTCCGTTTGAATTGGGTCCGGTTTCCACTGCCGGCGGAATGCCCGGAATTAATCGATCCAATTTTCATTTTGAGTCAGATTCCCGTTCTTCTCCCTTTCGGCAGCGGGAATCGGCCATGTCCAGTTCTGGTCGCCAACCCATTTGTAGGTATAAGTGGTCGTACCCCAGATCTCGGTCAAGCCGTTCCCGGAGCGGAATTTTTTCTCCTGCCAGGTCTTCCACCGCAATTCGTCGAAATAGAGGTGTTCTTCGAACGGCAGTTCCCAGTAACGCTCGTTGCGAATGCGTTCACGCATGTCGTCCTTGCCGGAGACGGTCGTGTAGGCATTCGTGTTGAGCGGCTGCGCTCCGGCGCGTTTGCGCACCTCATTGACATAGGCGACCGCCTCGGAGGTCCGGTTCTGTTCGTTTAGCGCTTCAGCCAGATTCAGCAACACGTCGGCGTAGCGGATCAGCGGCAGGTCGATCGGCGAGTAGTTCTGGTAGACGTGCTCGCGGCCTTCGAAGACGAATTTGCGGATCAGGTAATAGAACTTCGCGTTGGTATCGGTGCGCAGGTCATACGGGGCTGCGTTGTCCGAACCCCGGTACGGCCAGCGCAGGGTATAAGTGACGGCCGAGCCCGTAATGCCGCCCAGGAAGGTCGAGTAGGGCGTGATGACGTTCATGCCCAGCCGCGGGTCGCGGTTGGCATAGGCCTTGCGTATCCGCGCTTCGTTGCCTGAGGGGAGGTATTTGCTCATGTCGGCTCCGTAGGCGGTCATCGTGGCGATCTCCTTGTCGGTCATGTTGTCCCGGAGGAAAAACACCGAACGCTGTTTGGCGGTCATGGTGCTGTATCCGGGCAGGAAATCGTCCCAGTTGAACGGTTTCCCGTCGGCACATTCATACGAATCGACGAACGCCGGGTTGGCCAGGTAATTGTTCCAACCTGCACCTGCGGCGCCGCGGCTGCCGAATGCCCAGCTGAACGGCGATCCGTAGCCGCTCTGTTCGATGAACTGCACCGAGAAAATCATCTCGTCACAGCGTTCGTTTTCCTCCTTGAACAGCATCTTGTAGCTGTCTGCGGTGAAGAGCGAATAGCCCATTTTCGTGATTTCCAGAAAATCGTCCTCCGCCTCTTCGTATTTTCCCAGCCAGAGGTAAGTCTTTCCCCGCAGAGCATAGGCTGCGGCTTTCGTCACGCGCCCGTAGTCGCTGCTGCTGGATGCGTATTTGTCCGGCAGGTTGGGCTCGTCGATGCAATCCTTGAGGTCTGCGAGGACGATCTCCCAGACAGCCTCCTCCGAGGAGCGGCCCCGGTTGGCCTGCGAGGCTTCCACCGGTTCGAGGTAGACGGGCACGCCGTGCCACAGGATGTTCATACGGTAGTAGTACCAAGCCCGGAGGAATTTGCATTCGGCGATGTACTGGGCCTTTTTCGAATCGCTCATGTCGGGAACCTTGTGGATGTTGGCGATAACGTCGTTGGCCCGGTGGATCGGTTCGTAGTATCGTTTCCAGTAGACGAAGTAGTCGTTGCTCCGCGGGGTGGCGTTGCCGCGCAGCATCGGGAGGTTGCCGATCCAGTTGGCGTCGTAATCCATGACGCTGGAGCGGACGTCCCACGCCGGATAGTGGCGCCCGGAGGCACTGTTGCCGTTCGAGGCGTAGTCTTCACGCAGGCAGTTGTACACCCCGACCACGGCCTGTTCCGCCAGGTTGGCCTTTTTCCAGATGTTCTCGGAACTTACGGCATCGGTAGGAATGGTGTCCAACAGCCCGGACTGGCATCCCTGCAGGATGCAGATGCTGGCTGTCAGCAGTATGGCGTATAATCTTTTGATCTTCATTTTCCGTGGTTTTAAAAAGTGACATTGACACCGAGGGCGAACTGCCGCATTGTAACATAACCCACTCCCGTCTGCATTTCGGGGTCCATGCCGCTGAATCCGGTGATCGTCCAGAGGTTCTCGCACGAAAGGTATACCCGGAGGCTCTGCATGCGCAGTTTACGCAGAATGCCGGACGGAAAAGTATAGCCTACGGTCAGGTTTTTCAGTTTCAGGTAGTCGCCCCGTTCGAGGTGAAGCGTGCTGACCTCTCCGTTCTGGGAAGCTCCGCTGTTGCGGCTCAGGCGCGGGTTTTTGGAGGTCAGGTTGGTTCTCGGGTCGTTCGGGTTGGCAGGATCGTAAAAGTAGTGGTCGTCCGCAATGGCCTTGGGAATGGCGTAGCCGAAGATCGTTGCCGACGAATTCTGGCCCACCTCGTACCAGTAGATACCGAATCCGGCGGCCCCGGCCCAGTTCATCGAGAGATCGACGCCTTTCCACGAGACGTAGGCCTGCAGGCCGTAGTTGTATTTGGGCTGTGTCGAGAGGTTCTGGAAATCGTAGTCGTGGCCGTTGCCGTAGACGCCGTCTCCGTTCAGGTCGGCGTAGATATAATCGCCATACCAGATGTTGGCGGCCCCGATCGACTGATTGGGATAAAACGAATAGCCGGCATCTTTCATCGCCGAGAGCCACTGCATGTCTTTCGGCGTGCGGATCATGCCGTCCCTCGGACCGCCGTTGATGTTCACCGATCCGTCGGGATGGAAATAGGTCTGGTCACCCTTGTAGGTCTCCAGCGTATAGAACTCGTTGATCATCTTCCCTTCGATAACCCGGTTGGTCGTTCCGGTCGAGACATCTCCGATGTTGGTCTGGTAGACCCGGTTTCCTTCGCTGTCGGTGGTCCAGCCCCGTTGCAGTTCTCCTTTGTATTTCGAGACCCGGTTACGGTTGTAGGCGAAGTTGGCTTTGACGCCGTAGGTGAAATTGCCTTTCCGGTCGTTCCAGCCCGCCGACAGTTCGACGCCCCGGTTGACCACCTCGGCGATGTTCTCGTAGGGAGCGGTCTTGTTACCCATGGCGGCATAGATGGCCGGGCGGTAGAGGATACCGTCAGTCAGCTTGTGGTAAATGTCGGCCTCGAATATGAGTCTGTTTCGGAGCGCCCCGATCTCCAGGCCGATGTTCGTGATGGCGGTCGATTCCCACTGCAGGAAGCTGTTGGCCAGTGCAGTCATCGCCAGCCCCGAATGGAGCGAGTTCCCCAGCGGGTAGTTCGCCGCATCGTAGGTGGACTGCCACTCGTAGTTGCCGATACTGTTGTTTCCCAGCTTACCCCACGAGGCGCGCAGCTTGAGGTTGTCCAGCGGAACGTTTTCCATGAACCGTTCCTGCGAAATCCGCCATCCGGCCGAGAACGAGGGGAACCAGCCCCAGCGACTCTGCGGTGCGAACCGCGATGAGCCGTCCCAGCGCAAATTCATCTCCAGCAGGTAACGGGAATCGTAAGCATAGGTCACACGCCCGAATACGGACCTCGACGAATATTCGGAATTGCCGCCATAGATTGCCTTCATCTCAGTGGCGGTCGACAGGTCTGTGATTGTTTCGTCGATCAGTCCTGTTTTCTGGGCATCCACGGTATAGGTCGAAGCCTTCATCTCCTCGTATCCGACCAGCGCACCGATTTCATGCACGTCGTTCAGCGTCTTGTTCCAGGTCAGCGTCTGTTCGAACCGCCACCGTTTGTTGCCCAGGGTGTAAAACATGGATGAGAGCTCTTCGGAGGGTTTCGGTGCAATGGCCATCTGCCCCTGGCTGAAACTGTATTTTCCGACGCTCTTCGTATGGTACAGGTCCTCGCGCCAGTAGCGGGTCCAGTCGAAATTGGCGTGGTAGACGAAATCCTTCAGGAAACGTACGTCGGCAAACATCGAGGTATTGATCTGCGAATAGGTGTACGACCCTCCGGTGGATTCGATGTCCCACAGCGGGTTGTGCGACTGCGGGTCCTCCTCCTTCGGTTCGGGAGCCCCGTACATGCCGTCGTAGTAGGGGTAGATGCTCGGGACCATCTTCTTGAATCCCAGTCCGGTCAGCGTTCCCGATGTCGAGTTGCGCTCTACGTCGTTCTGGTAGCCGTAAGTCCTGTTACCCACGGTCAGCCAGTCGGCGATGTTCACCGATATGTTCGACCGGATGTAGTATTTTTTTAGTCCCGAACCGGTGATCAGTCCCGGGTTGTCGAGGTATGTGCCCGAGAAGTTGAAATTTGTCCTTTCGGTGGCCCCCACGACCGAGACGGTGTGCTCCATCATCATCTTGTTCTTGAAAATTGCCTTGTACCAGTCCGTATTGGGGTAGGCGACCCGGTTCGGATAGCCCTTGGACGAGATGCCGTTCGGGTCCTTTTCCGCATTGCGCCACAAGGCGATGGTCTCGGCCGAGAAGATGTCGCCCTGTCCGACGTTGTTGCTCGATTCGTTCATCAATTCCATGTAGTCGGCCGAATTACTGACCAGCTCGATGAGATTGGAGGGTTGGTTGAATGAAAAGACACCGGAGTAGTTGACATTGATTTTTCCCTTGGTTCCCGTTTTGGTGGTGATCAGGATGACACCGTTGGCGCCCCGGTTGCCGTAGATGGCGCAGGAAGCTGCGTCTTTCAACACGGAAACCGTAGCAATATCGTTGGGGTTAATATCAGTGAACGTCTGCTCCATGCCGTCGATCAGGATCAGCGGCGACGACGCGTTGAGGGTTCCCGTGCCGCGGATTCTGAAACTCGCCACGTCACCGTTGGGCTGACCCGAACTTTGCATGACCTGCAGTCCGGCGCTCATTCCGGCGAGGGCTGTCGAAAGGTTGGTCAGCGGCCGAGAGGCGATCTCCTTCGAGACGTTGATCGTCGAGACGGCTCCCGTGAGGTTGGCCTTTTTCTGGACGCCGTATCCGACCACCACTACCTCTTCCACGATCTTGGTGTCCTGAAGCATCTTCACGGCGATGTACGATCGACCGTTTACGGGGATATCCGTGGAAACGTACCCCAGAGCCGTGATGTGCAGCACGGCATCCTTCGGGACATCCAGCCGGAAGTTCCCTTCGCTGCCCGTACTGACACCCCGGGTCGTGCCCTTGATCACGACGGCCGCCCCGATGACGGGATCGCCCGTTTCGTCGGTCACCCTGCCTTCGATGGACCTGTTTTTGGTCGCGGCGGCGGTCTCGGTCTTTTTCTTGGGGGAGATGTGGATGATTTTGGCCCGGACCTCGTAGGTTACGGGCTGTAAAGCCAGCACGATGTCCAGCACCTCGCTGATGCTTTTGTCGGTGACATGGATCGACACCGGTTTACGGATGTCGAGGTCCTGGGGCTGGTAGATAAACGAATAGCCGAAGCGGCTGCGCAGTTGTTCCAGGACGGATTCGACCGTCGCTTTTTCCATCGAAAGCGAGATCCGGGGCTCTTCGTGTTGGGCGGATGCGTGCCCGAACAGCAACAGGACTGCGGCGAGCGAGGCCACGAGCCATCTGAACGGAATCCCCGGCTTAACTTTCAAATGAGGATTTTTTTTCATACATTTGTAGTGATTTAGGTTATTATGAGACAGATTGATAGCTTATTTCAGGCCGGGGAGTGTGCGAACTTTCCGGCTTTCTGTTTTATATCGGATTATGTCATAGGCAGTTCCTCCCGTTTATTTGATTGTTATGACACCTGTTTCCTCGTCTTTGACAATCTGCATGCTGCCATTGTAGTTGATGGCGCTGAGCATTTGTCCGAGCGATTCCCCGTTGACGAATGCGAGCGTGTAGCGGGCCTCCTGCAGTTTTTTGCCGAGGACGACGATCTTCACGTCGAATACCCGTTCGAATTGAGCTGCGATCTCCGACAGGCTCTGGTTGTTGAAATAGAATCCACCGTTGCGCCACGAGCAGTAGGCGTCCGTCGAAATGTGCGTGCGTTCGATATCTCCGGAGGTCCTGTCGTAACGGACGACATCTCCGGGACACAGGGCTACGCTGCCTTCCTTTTGCGCCCGGTCCGTATACAGAAGGACCGAACCCTCCAGCAGGCTTACCGTCACGGCATTCGCATCTTCGTAGGAATTGAAGTTGAATCTGGTGCCCAGGACCTTTATGCTGATGTCGTTGGCCTTGAGGATGAAGGGGCGTTTGCGATCCTTCTCCACGTCGAAGAAGGCTTCACCGGAGATGAAGACCTGGCGGCTCCGGCGTCCGAACTTCATGGGATAGATGATTTTAGAACCCGAATTGAGCCAGACCATCGTGTTGTCCGGCAAACGGACGGAGTCCTGCCGGCCGTTGGTAACTGCGAATTCGAGGTAGTCAGGGTCCGGGGCAGAAGAGCGGCTCCATAGGAAGATGCTGCAGATAAGCAGGGGGATAGTCAGTATGGCTGCGATGTTGCGGATGCGTCCGAAAAAGACCCGGAACGCCGGTTTTCCGGATGGATGCGGGAATCCTCCGACCGACCGTTCGAAATTGCGGAATGCACTCCGGCTTTCGGCAGGCTGCATGTGTTCCGGAATCCTGTTCCAGTGCTCTTTCAGGGCTGCAGTCAATAGGGGATGGTCGCGGTTGACGGCGATCCATTGGCGTATGGCTTCGCGCTCCTTCCGGGGAAGTTCCTCGTTCAGGTACGCTTTTATTTTTTCCGGTGCGGGTGTCTCCATGATCGGGTGCGTTTATAAAGTAGACGCACATTCCCGACCTCATACCCAATCGGAAAATAAAAAAAGTATAAACAGGGACACGATGTCTTTCAGTGCAAACCGGATATCACTAAGCGCCAGCGATATATGCCTATCGACGGTGCGCTTGGACAGTTGCAGCCGATCGGCGACCTCTTGATTGGTCAGTTTTTCTTCCCGGCTCAACCTGAAGACGAGCTTGCGTTGTGGGGGCATCTCCTCGACACACTTCTCGACGATACGCTCCATTTGTTCCATGTCATAGGTAAGCGACAGCCTGTCGGAATGTTCCATGCCGTCGAGCAGGGTGTACTGCTCGTATCGGGACCTGCTGCTCCGGCGCCGGAGGAAGTCGAAGGCTTCGTTGCGGGCAATGGTGAACAAATAATTGTCCAGCGAATTTACCCGGGGAAGCTCCGCACGGTTGATCCATATCTTCATAAAGACATTTTGGGCGATGTCGCCGACGGCGTTGGTGTCGTAGAGAATCGATTTCACGAACCGGCACACCTTTGTATAGTAACGGTCGAAGATATATTCATAGGCTGATGCGTCCCCGTCGGAAAGCCTTTTGAGAATATCTTTATCAGATGTGCTGGTCATGATTCGGTTAGTATGTGGCTAAATTAAGTATATTTTACCAAAAAAGCGAATCCCATTAAGCGATTATTCGCAAACCCCTCGTTTTAATATATTACAATTAGCCTGATACGATAATTACGAATCTCACTCAATAAAACAATTATTACGTATTGTATAATTTGCATAATCTTCGTTTTCTCCACCATTGAATTGGTCTCTGCTGTTCTTCATAGGCCTGCGTATCGGCTAAGTCCAATACTGTATCTACAATGCCGAAACAGGATTCGCGGCATGGCTTTGTTGCTCGTGTTTTCGTTCTTGATACTGTTCTACGGTTCTTGCCGTGCTTCGAATTCCCGTACCTTCTTTGGTGTAAAGAACGATCTTTTCGTTCAACCCGGGAGAATAAGCATTATACGTATATCCTTCTTATTGTTTCTTGCGACAGCGTTTACATTGATACCTTTGAGTGCCGTTGGCTTGATACCCGTCTTTTTTACACTCGTGTCCGCAAAATTTGCAAATCATTACCCCCTAATCTGTAACATGAAGCCCGGTAAGTCCGGACAAAAATCATTTAGCTCAGTTTTCGGGGAGGGGCAGAAATAATAAGGGCGACCCTAAAGTCATTCATGATTGGAAGATTTTTTCTTCCGACTTTTTGGTGTTCACTCTGTCTTTGCGAAAGACGGCGTTAATGCTGATATTCATTTGTTTGCATTGTTGCGCAAACAAGTTTAACCAACCGATTTAGTGTTAAACAAAGTGTTAAACATTTCCCCGAAAACACCTTCTTTCCCGTCCGAAAATGCCCGACGACAGGGCAGGCGCACAAAAACAAAAAGACCGATAATCATTGATTATCAGTCTTTTGCTTTGTACCCCCTCAGGGGCTTATCTTGTCTTTTTTGTAAGGTCTTGTCTAATCGCGTATTAGAGAGACGGAGTAAACCGTTTTTCTCATTTGGTTACGTTTTAGTTACGGCCTATGGTAAAGAACTTAGTTGGCAAGTATTGTCTAGGGTTTGGCCGTCCAATGACTTGTTTCTGTATGTAAAGGTAGTAAAAGTAACTGAAAAATGCAAATATTCTGATTAGAAAAATGTTAAATTGAAAAATGGGGTATGAACCTGCCAATGACATAGTCTTTAATAGTAAAAAAACGACAATAAGTAATGGTTGAATGTAAAATATTGTATTAATAATTTGTCGTTGTACTAAAAATTATGTAAATTTATTGAGAACGGAAACTTGACTATGAAGAATATGGGGTGACGGATGTATGCGTGATAGGTATTGACACACATAACTCCTAATCCATAGCTTATGAATGATGCAAACCTGAATGGCAAAACGCTGAAACAGCTTTTGCGGTATCTTCAAAGTAAAGCACTTGAAGATAAACTGGAAGTCTTTGCAGAGGGCTTTAGCAAACTGATCTGCAAATTAAATGAAGTCGCCTCTAATCCTATTGACAAGTTGCGGGGGCTAAAACAAATCGAGGTATATGTAAAATATACAAAAAAAACTGCGCTTGCCAAACCACAAACGCAGACTGATTTATTGATCGAACTACTCGACATTGAAATCGAAATGTGCGTGTTCATGTTTAACAACAATCTGCCTACGCTGTTAGCCGAGCAGTATAGGTTCGGCTCGATTACTGAGTACCGAACCCTGCTGAATCTCTATAATGTCGATCTGGAGGAACGCAAGGGCGAAGCCGACGGTAAGCGGTGGAACGGCATCGTTTATACCGCCACCGACGAACAGGGCGCGTGGGTCGGCTCGCCGATCAAATCCTCGTCCCTGACCCCGAAAGGCGGCTACAAGTTTCTGCAAAAGCAGATCGTCAGGAACGACGCCGACATCAAATCCGAGCAGATAAAGGGTCCCATTCGTGCGACCGTGGCCCGCGCCATGCACCGCGCCCGGACGCAGGACGAGTTCGTGCGCCTGCTCAAAGCCGACGGCATCGACGCCGTATTGCGGGAGAACAAAGACGGACGCATCACGGGCGCAACGTTCGTAAACCACCGGACGAAAATCGTGCTGAACGGCTCCCGGCTGGGTAAGAGTTATTCGGCCAATGTCTTTCAGGAGTTGTTCAACAATCCCCATGCGGACCGGGCGTCGCTGCTTCCGAAGCTCATGGCCCCGGCTCCGGCGACACCCCGGCAGCAGGCGGCGGAACAGCCCAAACCGCAGCGTTCCGAAACAGCCGTACCGCCGCGCGTCGTGCCGCCTGCAGGTCAGACAGCAGAACAGCCGCCGAAGCCCGCCCCGACACCACCGCGGCAGACGGAGAAGATCCACACGGAGCCGCGCGGATTATCTCCGCAGCCGCGCCCGGCGCAACCCGCATCCCGCGGTATCGGCGAAAGCCTGTTCCGGGCCGCGAGCGACCTGCTGGGACAACTCGCCGAGGACGGCCCCATGTCGCAGGAAGAGTTCGAAGCCCTGCGGCAGAATCTTTCACGCAAGCGCAAACGCCGCAAGAAGCAGGGTATTTCACGCTAACAAAACAGGCCGGACGAGAATTTCGTCCGGCCTGTCTTCATACATAGTACCGAATATTAATTTTGAAAGCGTCAGATTTGCTATTATTTATCTTTTCGGGAGAGAGGGCAATTATCTTGATTTAGAGGTTTGCCGAGAATAACATGGTATTCACTTCCGACTAATGAATATTCGTAAATATCCTCAGTAGAAGGCCCCATTTGACCACGACGATCTTTTTTTCCAGGCGCATAGTCATACATCCAAATTATAGGATCGTATCCAATTTTTTCTGCGCCGGGGTCTCTCCTACCACCCACATAGTAAGTATACGGCCATCCTACATCCATCGATGTTTCTTGTCCGGCATTTTTTATTTCTACTGTTTTTGTTGTGACCTCTTGTTCTGTTCTGCCATCCGGATAATGCGTGATACACGTATGCTTTAATAGAACATTAATCGGTAATGCAGCATGTGTAATCGTGGATACTTTGGCTCTATCCCGGTAGAATTTGACATATACCCCCCCCCAACCTCTCATTACTCATCTCTGCGAGAGAGAGGTGTATTATTCTGATTCAAAGGTTTCCCAATAACAACAAAGTTATCGTTATCTTCTATCGAATATTCATACTCGCATTCAATAGCATCAGTTGTTGAGTATCGTCCTGAACCGGGTGGTTGATATGTATACATACTTATTATCGAATTATAGTCGTATGTTACGCTACCACCTCGACCATAGCCTTTTATATATTTCCATGAGACGCCGGCAAATGTATCATTCCCGGCATTTTGTACCTCAGTTTCAGTTATTGTAGTAGTAGTTTTCGTAGCACCTGATTTCGGAAAACGCCGTTCTGTTTTTTTCTCAATTACCTTAAAAACGATTCTGGGATCAGCTATGGTTTTTACTTTCGCCCGATCTCTATAAAAATTGATGAATAACTCACCATGCCCCCTTATTTTAGAAAGATTGTCCAAATACCCAGGCTTATTTATAATACCTGCATATTGCTTGTTGCGAGGAAGTATCGTTACAGGTCTTTGTATTAATTCCACATATACCGGTTCTTTTTTTACGCTGAATTTGAAATTGATGCTTAAAGGAGAATTATCCTTTACATTATTAAAGGTGCAAAATATGGGCGCACCAGGTTGGTCCCTGCTGAATGATCCTTTCTTGATGTGTTGAATAAACCCATTGAGACCCGAAAAAGACTCAACTGAGGTGCTTCCATTGCCTCCAATCAGGTATACTTTAAAATCACAACCACTCAAAAACGATTGTTCTTCTTTTGTAAAAGTCGAGGAACTGCTATAAAAAATAGTCCTAAATATATTCTCAATATGAACTTTTGCATCGAATGCAGTTTCATTTGTTTCCAACGCCAGAATGCCTAATCGACCAAAGGTGATGGAATTTAAATACACCGTCGAATCAATCATATTTGCCGGAATGCTTGCAATCTGTCCTTGTGGGTAGTCCATAATCGCCTTATAGCTGCTCTGATAGAATTTTATATACAATCCAGTCGCCTTATTTATTAAATGTTCCGTGCTGGAAGAACTTGAAGATGAACCCCAAAAAATATTATTTATATTAGTATTACTTCCGAAGGCAACTTTCAATTCATTGTAGGATGAGAATTGTTCCGTTGAGAAGCTAAATTCGCCATTTTGTAAAAATGTACCGTTGCCAGTTTGCTCTTGAATATAAGCCATAAATCTACTGTATGCAGGGTTTTCAATCTCCTGCGGAGAAGTTCCAGGCAGAGTGAGCGACACGGTTATCGGCTCTCTGGGATAGATCAGCGGTTTATAGGCGCAGTTTGCAACGGAGCCTTTAGTCATAATGTTGCCTATCCAGATATGCGGATGCAATTCCGGCAATACCACAGATTCAAAGCATTCTACTTTTCGAATCTCTGTAAAGGGATCGTCGCCCATGGCTCTGGTTGCAGGCCCCGACCCATTCTCGGCCACAGCCCCAAGAATATTTCCGGCACTTCGTGTCGTATTGATGTCGATAACGATGTCAGACGTTTTAGTGGATTCGGCTTTTCCGGCTCCGTTCGGACTATCATCGACCTTAGTGCAGGATGCTATTAATATGCTGCATACAATAGCCCCGAAATATATTATTCGTTTCATAAATTACGGTTAGGATTAGTAGGGTAGAAATATTATTTTTTCGCATAATTGATTGTTAAGTCGATATACATACTAAAGGGAAAGCTATCCTTTACATAGTGATATGTACAAGTATAATGGTGCAACGGGATTAAGCTGGCTATACTTGCCATTTTCATATTGACGAGTGTGTCTAAGAACGGAGGACCTTGTTGGAGCCCTCCGATTGTGAGGGACCTGACGACACTGAACATCAATATCTTTTTGTTCTTCTAAGGATAACAATGCAGTATTAGGAGATGTTTTACAACTTATTCAGTGGCGAACGAAGTTCGGAAAACGGAGTTATCTTCGGCATAATTTGCTGTGAAGAAGATCGGCGCACCCGGAACCTCTTTGGTAAATTCACCTCCGTTTACTATGAACTCATTGAATTTGTCATAGCCTTCGACGATTTTAGCCACGTCACTGCCTTTACCGCCGGTCACGCATAAACGCATCGTCGATTCTTGCAGAATTTTCTTTTGTTCAGCAGAAATGTTTATCTCGCCACCGACGATTCCGGCGGAAAACGAAGCCTTGACTGCTGACCTCAATTCATCGAAACTATAATCGCTCTCTATGGCGATAATTGCCATGCGTCCGAATATGATAGAATTTATATAAACAGGAGATTTAGACAAAACGCCGTTCAGATCATCATTATTCAAAAAGATATTACCATCGTAGGGATAGTCCATAATCATCGAAAAGTTTTTTTGAACTACACGAACAAATAATCCCGATTTACTTTTAATATTCGTATAGTTTACCGAGGCGTCTAATTTAAAGAAGGTGGCAATATTTAGATTGGCGCCGAAAGCTAATTTTAGTTCACTATATTTGAAAAACTGGCGCATATCATATTCAAATCCAAGAGATTGCTCCCCGCTAAACTCCGATGAATCGGTTGCTTTCTGCAATGACTGATACATCCCTGATACCGAGGGTCTTTGAATTTCGTCGAAATAATAACGAGGAAATGTGAATGTAACATAAATCGGTTCAATAGGCTTTTGAATCCAGTCATAAGTCAAATTTTCAATAGATTTTCCCGTATATACAGCGCCTAAAAAAACATTAGAGGAAGTTACGGCCATCTGGTCGCTTTCGTTGTTGGCTCGGGTGGTCTTGTCGTATGGATGATAGGATTCGTCCCACTCCAGATGGTCCGTAGGCAGGACGATAGGATCGGGAATATATTTGGAGGATTTCACTTTTTCCGGGGTGGTTTCCGGTTCCTCTTTCGTGCAAGAGTATGCACACACTGCCATTGAAAGCACCAATACGATGCTTCCAAACTTCGAAAAGTTTGTTTTCATAATGTTAAAAATTTAGTGGAACAATGTAGATCAGAACGTCTACTGCAATGTAAATTCTATTGCTAAATTTCCAACCTGACTGTTTGATAGTTTATTTGTGTTGAACCCTAAAGGTGTGATATTCAGCGATCCTATGTCGCTGATAAATCTTCCGATCAGTTCGTCGCCGCCTTTTACCGTTTGCACGTTGTTGCTTTTATCGAAATACATATAATAGGCGAGAAGATCATTCTTAACCTGAATATCATCCGCACTCAACTCTTCCTTTTTAATGATTTTATCAACAACGCTTATTGCCTTCGTATATTCCTGGTCTGTCTCAACGAAAAGCAAAGACATTCGGCCAAAGGTCATGTGGGTAATATAGGACATATCGGGTAGTTGTTCCTCGCTAATTGTTTCTTGAATTAGTTTAAGAGGATTATCCATCCTGATCATAAACATTTCCCAGGAATAGTTATAGAAAAAACCCGTCCGTTTCCCCATTTCTTTTTCAGTATAGGGTTCTCCGCTTATCAGTTCATCGAGGTTGAGGCCCAGGTTGCCTACTCCCAGCAGGTGCAGATGCCTGTGTGAGTAGTATTGCAACGGGCCGACGTAATAGAATTGCGGACTTTGCGTCGGCAATTCGGAAGTTATTTGCTGCACC
The DNA here is from genome assembly GCF_018362775.1 of Alistipes montrealensis. Taxonomy (GTDB): domain Bacteria; phylum Bacteroidota; class Bacteroidia; order Bacteroidales; family Rikenellaceae; genus Alistipes; species Alistipes montrealensis. The sequence goes on along the minus strand of NZ_JAGYXY010000001.1, from coordinate 442,065 downwards.
ATTTCATTCATACCGTCTAATGAGGGCAGCAATTCCTTTTTATAAAACACGCCATTGACAAAGGCGCTAATCGTGATAGGATTGTAAGTATATTGGTCGTAGACTGTTAATATACGGTTATTGGTATGGCAGTTAATCAAATGCCCCGGAAAAACCTGCGTCCTGAATGCCGGGTTTATGAATGACTGTTCGGCCAAGATCCGGTATTTGCGCATAACATTATCCGGCAGAAGGTCGTATTTGTTATCGTTGAATTTATTAACTGCGAACGTGTGCCACTGCAAAGGATCGTATTCCGGCTTTTCCTGTCCGGATTGGGAAATGAACAGTTCGGCTGCCGTCAATTTGTATCTGTCGTGCGAGTAAGACAGCGTTATCGTTGCCTCGCGCGGAGTTTCCGTATCGTTTGGCAACACCTGTACATCCAGATATTTCGCATTGTCCACAGCGACTTTTTCGATTATGCACCATTTCGGAATAACCCCGATTGACCAATCGCAATTTGACGTAACTTCTATGCGTTTCTGAATACCTGCATAGTCGGTTACGACCTTGTTTTCATTAATTGTTATGTAATATGGCTGCTTCGGCGTATCGTCGTGGCAGGCTACAAATGCGAGTGTCAAAAGAAATAGTCCTAAATGCTTCATAACCATAGCGCGTTATGGTGATACAATCCAAGTTATAGTTGCAGCTTCTTGTTTTACCGTTAGATGCAATAAACCCGTATACAACAAATGTACTAAATACTTACCGTAAATCCTATATAAATTCGAATTGGCCGATGTATATAGCGCCGTTTTCAAATTCCACGGAAATAGTATATACCCCGAGGTCGAGTTCAGATACGTCCAATACCGATTTCAGGTCCGAAAATTCGATTCTATCGGTAAGAGATTGTCCGTTATTGCCGATAACGGTAACGAGGGCCATACCCGATTCTTCGGGCGAATTGAGTTCCATCCAGGTACACGTCGGGTCGATTGTCCCGATAAGCGGGCGAACGATACTTCGTATACCCTTACTTGTCCTTTTCCTTTCCAGGTAGACCGTTACTAGGGTAGAGTGCTTTCCTTTTTTGGTATTCGCTCTGAGGCCAAGCCCAACTGCGAAACTGCAAAGCAGAATCAAGAATACAAGTTTTTTCATAACTTAATAAATTAAGGGGTTAGGTGTTATACAAAATTAATGTTGATGATTTGAAAATAGGCGAAAAATGGGTGTGTTTAATCTATCATCTGAAAAGTGTAATATGCAGATTATCAATATAATAAAGGCTGATGAATTTGGCAAAATCCATCAGCCTTTATTTTGTTCGTGTAATATGCTGATAAACAGCTAAATACCCCCCCCCTGTGTGTTCTGTTTCTTTGTATATATTTGACTGTTAGTTGATTATGTTAATTTTTCTAAGAATAACTCTTTGTCTGGAGCATTCGAAGCAGCAATCCGCGCCTTCAATCTCGACTTTCGATTATAGATATTTGGAACTGAATCGTCGATCAGGACACTGATAATTTGTGCTGAAAATCCCGCATAGATATAACTGAGTACATCAATATCAGAAGATTTGATTTTAGGGAATTGTTCCCGTAGCTTTATTATGATATTGTCGTTTACGGTATTTATGATTCCTTCCATTTCTTTTTTTGTTACACTGTCGGTAGACAGGTTTGTAATAAAGGTTTTTACTTGTTTGAAGATTTCTTCCTGCTGCGCTTTGGTGTTGGCCCGTTCATAGAATGCCCGCCCGAGTTGATCGAGAATATCAAAACGAGACAATACCAATTCTTTTAATCGGACTTCCATGCCCGTCTTTTGTTTCAATTCTGTGACGATAAGATCTTTTGACAACCGAATACTGTCTACGAGTGACATATACCGTTCAATCTGTTCTTGCTTTTGCCGGATGCGTTGCCTATAATAATAGATAAGAAATACAAGCAGAATGAAAATAAAAGCCGCAGTTGCATATTCAAAATGCTTTCGCGTTTTTAAACGGAAACTGGTAAAGGCCGTTTGCTCTTTGTAAAATTTCTTTTCGGCGGCAATAGCCGATTGAGCCACGACTACCCGTGAAATAGAATCGCTTAAAAGAATATAATCATTGATCGCCGTTTCAGCAACATCGTAATTCTTGGCAGCCATTTCTATTTGGAACGATTGATATTTGATCGCTGCTTCATCCCTTATATCTGTTGTCAATCTGGAGGCTATATTAAGATAATAACGTGCGCTGTCAATATCATGTCGCTGATAATATGCCTTTGCCAATAATATGTATTCCAAATTTGTTACGGCTTCGGGTGATATATTTTGAATATCTTCGACCATCTGCAATGCTTTGGAGATATTGCCTTCTTCTGTATAAATCATCCCGATATTACTTAAACAAGCCGAAATAATGTCGCTATCCTGCCTCTCTTTGGCTAAGTCCAATGCGAGCGTATAATAATGTAGGGCATTTGCGCTGTCTTGCAGACTTGAATAAGCATTGCCTATATTGAGCAAAGCATTGTTTTGGAAAGCGCGATTATGGAGTTTTGATAAACTCTTATAAGCATTCATATAGTACTCCAGCATCCCGTTAAAATTCAGTTGTTCGGAATAAACATCGCCAATGCGGGTATATACCAATCCCAAAAAGTAGTTAGACTTTCCGGCAAGGGCGTATTTTTCTGCTGTCAGATAGTAGCGTATTGCTGACGGATAATCTTCCGCGTTCTGGTGGATTCGCCCGTAGTGATAGTTCAGCAGGAACCGCACCGAATCCGAACACATCCGTTTGTCATAATAACAGTATGCAATACGAATCAAAGAATCGTCGTCGATGTCGTAATAATTTTTATCGAGAGCTTGGGAATACAGGAGTGCATACTTTGCCCGAGTACTGCGGCGGGTAATATCCTCCGGGTCGATTCCCTCGATGATAGATAATGCACTCTCCGGAGCAGAGCGCATGAATTGTCCGGCTTGGTATAGCTCCTGCTCGATCTGGCTGTTATTGCCGCAACCACACAAGGCCAGGAGGGTTAAGAGGGTAAGTATGTATTTCATGGCACGAATTATTAAACAAAATAACAATAATTCCATGATTTAGCAACCTTATTTGAGGAAAAATGAACAATAGGCCGGAAGCGTTGCTCCGGCTTACTGCCTATTCCCGACCTGTAAAAGCTCCTGAATGTTTACCTTTTCGTTAAAGGGCTTTAAGGAATTGCACGATGTCGATGCCGTGCTTGTCTGCGGCCTGCTCAATATCGTTTATGAAACCTATCGCTTCCTCTTTCTGCTCCTGCCCGTTCATCACCTTAACCTCTTTGCGCTTGCCCCGTTCACACGCATCGTAACGCTTCACCGTGTTTTTCAGCAGAAAGAAAGTCGAGGGGGTTATGTAAGGCGCAGTCATACACTCGCCCCGCCGGATAACGATCTGATGTCCTACATTCGTCCGTTTGATTTTGCGCCACCACCTAAACGGTTTTTTCAATAGGTCGTCTACATGGAAGTTGGCTTCCGTAAGATGCAGCGAAAAACTTTGCTCGTCCTCGTTGTATTCGATCTTATCGACGAACATATCGCAGGAGTTTTCCCGCATATCCAGTCCGGGATTCATGTCGAAATGCGCCATATCCCGGAACATCACCCGTACAAGTACTTCTTCGCATCGGAAAATGTCTATCGTCATATATTCTTTCAGCACCCCGATAATCTCGTCGATATAGCCGTCCATCAAGCCGCTGAAAATTGCGTTGGTCGTTGCTTTCACTTCGTCGGGGGATAACTCTCGGACCTCTTTCGGCCATCTGTCCGGCGCTTGCTCCTTGATCCGGTCGATGATCGCCGCGAAGTTCTCCACGTCGAAAATGTCAAATTCTACTGGTGTCTGCCCGTCGTTCCGCATTCCGGAAATGTAATTCAGCAGCAGGACATACATTTTCAAATCCTCGGCGGCGGCCTCCAATTCTGTTTCGTCGAAGGACGCTATGTCACGCCCGAAGCGGTTTTGCATAATATAATCGAACACGAACATAGGCAGTTGTTTCTCGGATAAAACGCCTCGTTTTCGGGCGAAATTCCGGACATACTCTTCGGCGGCGGCTCCGCCGGGTTCCGGCAAGAGCCATGTACTCAGTTTGTCGTCGGGTACTTCGGTCGAAAGAATCCGGAAATCGTGTTCACGGATATAGCTATAATTCTCGTCCAGCAGCTTCAAAAACTCCGGCAAAGAGGCTGCTTGTGCCGACGGGAACGGGCCGAACAGAAAACATAGTAATCGTCGTAACATGGTAGTTTATTTTGGAGGTTGCTATTACGGTTTCTGGTACTGCAAAATGTCTCGCAAGATCTGTTTGTAGTGCGAGAAGTCGAAAATGTTGAAATTCGGAAGTTCGATATTATTTACCCGCGCCAGGCGGATGATCCGTAAAATATGCTGGAAATCTTCGAAGTAGGCGCGGCTGTTCGGCCAATAGGTTTCAGGCCGTGTAATGCGTACCAAAAGCGAATTGGCAAAGGCATAGAAGAACACCCGCAGCGGCAGCAGCTTCGGGTCGCAGACACCCGTTTCGCGGAGCAGTTGCGCCGCGGTCGCTTCGGGGTTCTTAAAGTATTTTCTCAGTTGTCCGGTATCTGGAGCAAGCCAGTCCTGCAAATAAACCTTATCTATGTCGTTCGACATGATTACAAGGTCGTGAAGCCGGATATAGCGCAGGCTGGCTTTCCGGGCCACGAAAGCCCGCGCACTCTTTTCCGAGAGGTTGCAACTGTTCTTGTGCGGAAGCTGCGAGAGGTAATAGGAAATATATTTGCCCCGGTAGCTTTCGCAACCCGCAGGAGCATAGAAATACAGCAAATCGCTGCTGTCGATGATATACCTGTCCCGTAGAATGTCGGCGGCAAGCGCACTGCCTCCCCCGATGATCTGCAAATCGTCCGCCTGACTGATGATAAGCTGTCCGTCGTTAAGGGGCCGACCTTCGCGGACACGGCGCGTGAACGCTTCGAATTTCCTTTGCGTAACGGCAACGGTCAGCCTTATTTCCAACCCGTCGCTGCGCAACCGTATCGCCCTATTCGCGCAACTCATTTCGAAAGCCCCGTCGATGCCTGTCAGTACCGTAGCGTAGCCCAGCGGGTAATTCTCACGGATCAACTGCGCAATCGCTTCATTCGAAAGACGGTGCACACCTTTCGAATTTTTGCCGATAAAACCCAGAATCAGATTCTTTTCCATGATATAAGGTCGGGGAAGAAAAAGCACGGGGAAAGTGCTGTTTACTCCAAACAGGTACGCCCATACCCACCAGATATACAGACTTAAACCCCGTGCCGCAGCACGAAATTAAATCCGCATGACAATCTGGCTTTACAAAGTGGGCGTTTTGTTGGAGATCAGCAGCTAAATTCCGTTATGTAAATTCTATTATCCCATTATTTTCAGTTTGTTGTCGCTATGTAGTTTTCATTCAGTCGTAAAAAGGGGTGCAGGTCAAAAAGGCGCCTAACCGTTATGAAAAATCATATATTGACGCTGCACCCTAAACCCGGTCGCTTTACCCATGCGCCGGGGCGGTTCATTATGGTTGGTTTGGTCGGTGGGTCGAAGAACGGGGCGCGGGAGTATGTGCCAACGCGCCCCTGGCAGTATAGCCGGCAAAACGTATTACCTCACTTTGCCTCATCGTGATCTGCCGGCATGACTGCACTTGTCTATTTGTAGGTCTGGAGACGGAGAGGTCCCAAGAAAGGAACAGCCGCAATGTCGTGTTGCCCGGCTTGCAGGCCGGGTTTGTTACGGCTGTTCCGCCGTCCGTCGAATTACTCCCTTTTGTAATCCTATGCTGATGCAGTTTTGACCGACGGTTTGACGATTCCCGGCCAGTAGACCGGGCATATATGGAAATAGGCTTTTTCTCGAAAAAAGGGGCGGCCGCGTCAACAATTTGCATTTTCCCCATAATAGTAACAACGGCCGCCCCCGGAGCAGGCTGGAGAACCCGCCCCGTAGATGCCGCGCAAACATGCTGCCCGCATCCATACGAAGCAGGACAGCAAGACCAGATTTTGAAGAGCCGACCGTTCAGGCGGGATTTACTATTTTGCGCGGCAAGACCCGGCGTTCCGCTCCATGCCGGAACCGCCGAAACATACCGATTCCGCCCGTTCCCAAGCTGGGGACGGGTGCAATCCGCAGGTGCGGCGATAGTACGCAATGGCAGTAGGACGCGACGGGGTTCCATAAATTCGTGGGATTTTGGAAATATGCGCCCCGGATAGGCATAAAAAAAGCAAGGGACGCGATAACATTCCAAACAAGAGGTATTAGGAAACCCGTATCGGAGAATGTACCGCGCCCTTGCAAGTCCCGTCCTTACGGACGGAACAAAACAAGGGCTGGCAACATTTATACCTCTAATACAAAAACGTCCTAATTTTCTTGTTTAGGTATAAAGAGTTGCTGCTCTTTATTATGTCCGTCGGCTATGCCGAGTTATGATAATTCCGCATAATGATCTGTTTTGGTTTCTTTTAAGTGGCTCCTGCCACCTCATTTCGGAAACTTTTGCAGACTATTTGCAGGAATGATAAGCAAATATACGGAAAATATGAACAAGGCAACGCGCTTTACCAACTTTTTTCATAATTTTGTAGTTATGAAAAAGAGCGTCAACTTCTTACCCGAAAAGAAACAATCCGATCTGAAACAACTTGTCGGCCTTATCCGCGAGAACGTGAAGAACGTCGGCATGATTATTCTTTACGGGAGTTACGCGAAGAATAAATATGTCGATTACGACCAGCGCATCGAGTTCGGCGTGCCGACTTATTACATGAGCGATTACGATATTCTGATTCTGACGCGCAAGGAGATCGGGGCGATTGAATATTCGCTGTATGATAAAATTACGGATGCTTTTTTTCAACACAAGAACCGTCCGTTTCACACCCACCCGCAGTTTATCAATTACGGAATAGATGATTTCAACTATGCACTCTCAAAAGCGCACTATTTCGAAACGGAGATAAAACGCGAGGGAATTATCCTGTACGATTCGGGCGAATACAAGTTGGCCCGCCGCCGTAAGTTGGATTTCGAAGAAATCAAAGAACGGGCGCAGAAATATTTCGATGATAAATTTGTTACAGCTTGCCGTTTTCTTGAAACAACGAAATTTGAATATAATAAAACTTGGTATAAGTTATCTTCATTCCAACTACACCAAGCAACGGAGAACTTTTTGCGGGTAATTCCTATGGTCTTTATTCTTTACGGCCACAAGGACCATAATCTTACTGCCTTGATGAAAGCCTGCAAGGAATACGCACCGGAGATATTCAAAGTGTTCCCGCGCGACACGCCGGAGGAAGAACGGCTTTTCAAACTCCTGGAACGGGCCTATGTCGAATCCCGCTATAATCCCGACTTCGAAATCACGAAAGAGGACCTTGACGCCCTGCTTCCGAAAGTCGAACGCCTCCGCGACATCGTGGAACGGGTCTGCACGGCGCAGATCGGCTACTATTCCAGCCAGAAAGCCGGATAGCTGTCTGATAACTCCGATATGCCCCAGCGGCAAGATATATAATAGGTTGACTTTCGCACAATCTATTTAAAATCAATCGTTCTTGGATTCCACTTTTTATGTGGATCGCAAGGATAAATATAGGGTAAATAGTATTCTTCTATTTTGAATAAACTATATTGAACGCTTAAAAACTTTCCGGCTTTTTCATTCCAAAACGCATTGCCGTTCCCGAACATCATTACTAAAATTATTCCCACGGCAGCAACGCTTAATACGGCATTTTCGAGTGTTGCTTCCTTGAAATTACTTTCTCGGTCATGTTTAACGCGGTTATAGGCCGCATACCACGGGAGCGGAGTATATTCTGCGGCTTCCCATGCTACAAAGGGTCTGGCGAATCCCCAACTGTTGTAACGGAAGAAATAGGAATGAGTTTTGCTTAAATGGAGATAATTATTTACCAGCCAATAATCAGTCATTGACAAATTTCCGTCTTTGGGATAACCATGAACTTTTAAAAAACTTTTTAAAAGATTCTCTACTTCGGTACAGGCAAGGATTAGGATATTGCGCAACTGATGTCCGTATGTGTTTTTATTGTCGGGTATCGGCTCGATAACTTTAAAGACGTTTGTTAATTCGTCTATCAATAATTCGAATTGAGGTAATTTGTTTCTATAATAGGTATAGTTTGGTCCATAAAGAGGATAATTTTCCCCATCATTCAAACTATCAATATACACGTTGCTAATTCCATCTTTATTAAGTATCGGACGGAATACCATAGGATAGTATTCGCCGGCTCCCAATGGTGCTTTTACGATTTGGAACTGTTCCCAAAAAGTATCTGGATCGAATTTTCTGTATGTCGAATGACGCTGAAAAATGGTTTCTTGTAAATCCCATTCAGGTTTATAAGGAAATGATTCCGGGCAAGGGGCGTCGCCCTCGAAATAGGAATCTTCCGTCAGAAAAGAATCAACAAGAGTAGAGTTGCCATAGACGCACTCTAATTTGTAAAACGTGATAGTATTATCTTTTAACTCAAAAATCGAAGATAGACCTTTATCAATTATTGTATCTCTCGTAGCCCTGAGAATGTAATAGAATCCTTCGCTTACCATAATGCCCAAAATAGTTAGAATGGAACTGAATACTACAAAGATACAATTTTCCGTGAAGTAGATGTCGTAAGTTCACTATTTTCTGATTCCAATTCGATAAGATACTACCCAAATACTACCCAAATTAGAAATAATTGCTACCTTTGCGAAAAGCACCGATACCATGTCCTATACGCCACCGTACACCATCACCCCGAAAATTACGAATCTGGTTGCGCAGATCAGCGAAGCCGTCGGCGGATATTACGCCCACGAAAATTTGCGTCTGCACCGCATCAACCGTATCAAAACGATTCACGGTACGCTTGCCATCGAGGGCAACTCGCTTTCCTCCGAGCAGGTGACGGCGGTGCTGGAGGGGAAACCCGTTGTCGCGCCGATGAACGAAGTACAGGAGGTTCGCAATGCGATAAAGGCATACGAGTTGCTCGACACACTCGACCCGTTTTCGGTCGATGATCTGCTGAAAGCGCACGCCGCAATGGAAGCGGGGTTGATCGACCAAGCCGGGCAATTCCGCAAGGGCGGCGCGGGTGTTGTGTCCGGGGATCAGGTGATACATCATGCCCCGGATGCCGGGCGCGTTCCCTACCTGATTGCCGACCTGTTCGCCTGGCTCCGGACGACAGAGGAACATCCGCTGATCGCAAGTTGCGTATTTCATTACGAGTTCGAATTTATCCACCCGTTCGCTGACGGCAACGGTCGCACGGGGCGGTTATGGCAGACGCTTATCCTCTCCAGGTGGCGGGCTATCTTCAAAAACCTGCCTATCGAGAATATCGTTTACAAGTATCAGAAAGAGTATTACCGGGCTATTGCCGTGAGTGGCGGAAAGGATGGTTGTACGCCGTTCGTGGAATTTGTTTTGGGGGTAATCGCGGAAACGCTGACTACCCAAGAACCTACCCAAAAAACTACCCAAGAAATTATACTTGACAAGATTCGCAATAACCCGAAGATAACCCGCGAAAAGCTGGCCGCATTGATCGGCATATCCCCGGACACGGTGAAGTATCACTTGCGGCGGCTGACTGAACAAGGAATCATTGAACGGGTCGGGGCCGCGCGTTCGGGGGTGTGGAGATTGAAATAATAGCAGAAATACAATGGAGCCGGGAACGCAAGTTCCCGGTTTTGTCATTTCCTACACTTCGAAAGGTGTAGGAAAGCTATTTTCGTTCGATAATCCTATGAACAAAACAAAGGCTCCATGCACGAAGCATAAACCCTTTGATACTTTCTTGCGGTTGTTCCATGACGGAGCATCTGGAACGCCGCCAGTACCGCGCCGACGTGCTGCACGTCAGCAGCGAACAGCGCGAACGTGAGCAGCAGACCTACCAGCCGCCCGCATTGAAGATCGAGCGGGACAGCAACCGCTTCTTTCTCGTGCCGACAGAGGTGCAGGAGAACGGCGAACGCATCATGGCGATGCAGATACAGGAGGTGACAATCCGGGCCACAGCCCGGACACTCCCCGAACGGCTCGGAAAGGTCACAATCGACTTCGTGATTGACATGCCGCGCCAGTTGCAGGGCGCGTGCCGGAGTGTCGTAGTTACGCCCTTTCTGCACAAGTACGGCGAAGCACACCCGTTGCAGGACATCACCATCCGCGGCGGGCTGTTCTCACGGGTGCAGCAGCGCGACTACTGGCAGTTCGGCAAGTATGTCCGGGTATTCGCGCCCGACAGCGCAGCCGAAGCCCGCGCTTTTGCCCGCTTCGTGAAATATCCCTACCCGGAGGGCGTGCGGCTCGATAGCGTAGCGGCCCATCCCGGCCATATCTCATATTACTATTCGCAGGAAGTGCCGACAGACGAAACGTCGAAAACGATGCTCATAACCTTACAGGGCCGCGTCGTGGCACTCGACGACAGCAGCTATACGCTGCCCCCGTCCGACACGCTGACCTATCACGTTTCCTCGATGCTCTCATTCGTCGATACCACGACGCGCTACAAAATAAAGGTCATAAGCAAGTACGCGACCGTGCAGGATCGCAACTACATTCAATTCCTCGTGAACGACACCCGCGTCCTCGACACCCTCGGCAAGAACACCGCCGAGCTTGACAAGATCGGCGCACGCATGGCCGGGTTGATCGGCCAGCAGGAATTTTTCGTCGATAGCGTCGTGCTCACGGCCTCGGCATCCCCGGAGGGCAGTTTTGCCCGCAACCGCAGTCTGGCGCAAGGCCGCGCCCGTGCCCTCAAAGGCTACCTGCGGGAGCGCATCGGGTCCCAAGTCGATACGCTCGTTCGGGTGCGGTGGGTGGCGGAAGATTGGCCCGAACTGGCTGCCCGCATCCGTGGCGATGAAAGCCTGTCGCACCGCGTCGAAATACTGGAGTTGATCGCCGCCGAGAAAGACCCCGACCGTCGTGAGCGGGTGATCCGCGAACGATACCCGGCGGATTATCGCTATCTTAAAGAAAGCGTCTATCCGTGGCTGCGGGCCGTGACATTGCGGTACGACCTGCGCCGTCAGGGAATGATAAAGGACACCATTCACACCCGCGAGGTCGATACGGCTTATATGCGGGGTGTGGACCTGCTGCAAAAGCGCAGGTATGCGAAAGCCCTTTACAACTTGCTTGAATACCACGACCGCAACACCGTCGTAACGCTCCTTTCGCTCGGCCATGATGCGCAGGCGTTGGAAATGCTTGACGGGCTGGAGCAGTCCGCGACCGTCGAATACCTCAAAGCCGTGGCATGCTCCCGGCTCGGACGCAAGGCAGAGGGCCGCGAACATTTCCTGACGGCCTGCGGCATGGACGAGCGGATGCAGTACCGCGGGAACCTCGACCCCGAAATAACCGAACTTTTAAAGGAATAAGCCATGAAGATAGGACTGATAGACGTAGACGGCCACCACTTCCCGAACCTCGCCCTGATGAAACTTTCGGCATGACACAAAGCCCAGGGCGACAGCGTGGAGTTTGCCGACCCCATGTTCGGCCGATATGACCGGGTGTATATGTCGAAAGTATTTACGTTTACACCCGATTATCCGCACGGATTCCCCTGCGAGGTGGTAAAGGGCGGAACCGGGTATCGGGACTACTCGACCGTGCTGCCCCCGGAGGTCGAACACACCTGCCCCGATTACGGGCTGTATGACTATCCCGCGGCAGTAGGTTTTCTGACCCGCGGATGCGTGAACCGCTGTCCGTGGTGCGTGGTCCCCCGCAAAGAGGGTGCATTGCGGGGAAATGCCGACATAGAAGAATTTTTAGACGGACGCCGCAACGCCGTACTGCTCGACAACAACGTACTTGCATCCGGATGGGGACTGGAGCAGATCGAGAAGATTATCCGGTTAGGGGTGCGCGTAGACTTCAATCAGGGACTTGATGCCCGGCAGATCGCCCGGAATCCCCCAATCGCCGAACTGCTATCGCGGGTGAAATGGTTGAAATATATTCGCATGGCTTACGACAGCACCGCCGTCCGTGACGATGTGCGCAAGGCCATAGAAAGGCTGAAAAAATGCGGCGTCTCGGCTTCAAAGATGTTTTTCTATGTGCTGGTCCGGGAGGTGGACGACGCGCTGGCCCGCATCGAGGAATTATCGGCGCTGGGTTGCCAGCCCTTTGCGCAGCCATACCGCGATTTTGAGAACAAAATCCATCCGACACCCGAACAGCGGCGACTGGCCCGCTGGTGCAATCACAAAGCGACGTTTCACACCGTAAACTACAAAAACTACAAAGAATAGAAACTATGAAAAGAAAAACATTCGTAAGCATCTTAATCGTGCTGCTGGCCCTATTCGGTCTGACCCGCTGCAAGCTGGCGGAAGTCGAAACCATCGACGAAATACCGTGCCCCGGAGTTGGGATAGACACGGTGAAAATCCCCGGCTGGGATTATCCTATTAATTCCGTCTTACCATATTCCGGTCTGAATTCTAATCTAAACGGCCTTAATCCGGATAGTGTCGTTTAATTGGCTGGATAACGCGGGAAAAAGATGGTTGCGGTTAATGCGATAGGGGATTTTATGTTCTGCGTGGTGAGATATCCGCACAGGAGGGGCGCCGACAACTCCAATTCTGATAGAAAAAAGCGAGAGGCTTAATCTCTCGCTTTAGTTTTATTTTACTAATAAGTTGTCAGGTATTTCCCAACCATGTGCATTTGCAATTTCTATAAATTGAGTTTTTAGGGCCGCATCATTTTCGAATATATTATGCAAATATATTTCTACGGTATACGGATGTTTTACTCCAGGTTTAAAATATTCGCATAACAATCCGACTAATTTTTCATTTAATCCAAAGTTCCAAATAATGGTCTGATAAAAACCTGCATGGGAATTTGTGGCAATATAATTTTGTTTGAAATGGTATTCGGTAACATATTCTGATATAAATATGTCATAAAAGTCGTAAGATTTTAAAATACGAACTTGATTTTTCAAAATGCCATTTATTCCTACATCTTCACTATAACAATGCTTTAAAAGATGCTTATTAGCTTCCTCAATTTCTTTCGCTGGGATTAATCCTGCGTTAAGCATTTCTGCATATATTGAAAGGGAATTTTGTCTGTGAAGTATTATGTCTTTATACCAATATTTTCTGATTCTTTCTTTGCTTGGCCAAGGTAGATTTCCCACTTCAGCCGGATATTCGGCAAGGTATCGGTATAAAAGCGTTGGTTTTATCATAAGCAAGCCTTTCATTAAGTCTTGCACTCTTGCTGGAGCTTGATGTATTATTGTATGTATTGTACTATATATATCGCTGGCATGAAGAGTAATGGCATTTTTAAAGAAATCCTCAAACTTATCATCGGTTACGACATCCGGGATTTCTGCTAATAACGGTCTTATATCTGATCCTGGCGGGGTGACTGACGGGTCGAAAAATTTTGTAAATTTATTAACTAATGACATATAACCGCCTTCGACTGTAATAAGTGGAAGGTTACTTTTCAGAAATGCCCAAAAAGCCAGAATGTGAGAATCCGTAATATCATTTCTTTTGTAATGGGCGCAATCGTTTCGCCGATCTCTCCAATATTTAATCTGTTCCCGTATATCGTCGCTGATATTGAAGATTGCTTCTTTTGTTATAACTTTGTTGGTGTCTTTCTTTTGTTGCGAGAATAAGGCATTTATTACAGTTTCTTCCCAATCACGATCACTTACTAATTCTTGTTGCATCTTTGTCCATTGAGCAGCAGGAAATGGAGTTGGAGGTTGGGCGTTTTGTAGACGATCTTTTATAATATTTAAAAAGCCGATATAGGACAACATAAGTGCAGGGCGAATTATTCCGTTTTTATAGCATAAAACCGCATCGTCGAAAATTCTTCGATGATCGTCTTTGATATAAGATTGTTTATCCAGCCAATTTTCAAAATCTATTTTCATAGTTATCGGGGGTTAAATTATTTAATCAGGTTACTTCCGCGACTATGAATATACGAAAAATATTCTATTCTTTTGATATAGAATAGAAAAATAGATAATTACACAGTTTTGACATGGATAATAATCATTTCGATTTATGTGTAACGTTCTGGATAAACGTTCTCGGTTCATACGGTAGAACGGTATTGTCCCTGCAAGTCTGATTGCATACTATTTTGGCTTTCGTGTAATTGTATGCTTAACTTTCAGCATAATTAAATTGCATTCGATAGTGGTTTCGGATTGCGTAGTTTCAAAAGCATCGTCCAGCAAATCGCTGATGATGCGGCTGCCTTTCTCGGCAAGCCGCTCTTGCAGATGCGGGTCGGCAGGTTCTTGCAACGCCGACATCGTGTGGGACAGTTCTTTCACCTTTGCAAAGGTTTCGATAATCCCGATTGTCGTCTGCGTGGCAACAGGCGATTTCAGGATCGTCGCCAGCATATAAAGTCCCTTTTCGGTAAAGGCTTTAGGGGCATAGCGGACCTTTGCGGATTTTGTGGTCGAAATTTTCGACCGCAAATCTTCCCACTCTGCCGGGGTAAGCTGGAGGATGTACCCGTCCGGGAATTTGTCGGGGTTGTTTTTGATCGCTTCGTTTACGCGCTTCGTTTCGACGCCGTAAAGGACTGCTACATCGCTGTCGAGAATCACCTGACACCCCTGAACAACGATGATTTTGTCTTTAATTGCTGTCTGAACTGCATCCATAATATAGTAGTTTATTGGTAAAGGGTTTGTATCTGCTTCGTCGCGTTATTGAGCGCACTGATGTCGTTGATGATTTTTTCGGGAAGAACATGGGCGTAATGCTGGGTCATACGCATATTTGCGTGTCCCATCGTTTTGGCGATGGTGGGCAGCGGAACGCCGAACGACATGGCAGTAGTCGCGTAGGTATGCCTTGCCATGTGGAATGTCAGCCGCTTGTTGATTCCGCAGCGCTCGGCCAACTCTTTCAAATAGGTATTAATATGCTGTTGTGTGGAGCGGGGTAGTACCCACTCGCCAGGCAGGGTTTCATATTTCTTGATGATGGACATGGCAAGGTCCATTACCGGAATAATCGAAAGGATGTTCGTTTTCTGACGCATAATCTTAATCCACATCTTCCCGTCGTCGCCCGTGGTGATATTACTCCGTTTGAGGTTCATGGCATCGACGAACGCCAATCCGGTGAAGCAACTGAATACGAAAAGGTCTTTGGTCGTAATCAGCCGGTTCTCGGTAAAGGACTTTTGAAGGATAAGTTTAAGTTCATCCACCGTAAGGAAATTCGGGTTTACAGGGTCGAATTTGATTTTATGGTCGGCGAACGGGTCCGCTTTCAGCAGCCCCTTTTTGATGCAGATTTTCGTGACGTGCTTGAAAACCTGCATGATTTTCTGCACCTGATTGTTCGATATTTTGTATGTCGTAAACAGGAAATCGGAAAACCTATCGACGAACAGCGTATCGACTTCCACGGCACACATATCCGAACGGCGGTACTCGGCCTTGATGAACGCTTCTACCCGGTCATAGACGAGGGTGATTCTTTTGTACGTGGAGAGCGAACGACAGACGCCGACCATATCCTTTTGGCGCTGCTTATATTCCGCAAAGACACCTAAAATGGTGTTAGTGGAATCTGTCAATCCCAGGAAACTGTTTTTTACCTGCTCGGCAGTTACGAAAGTCCTGTTTTGCAGCAATTCGTAATAGGTTGTTCTGATCTTCGCTTCGAGGTTGTGCAGTTGGTTGTTGATGTTAGATACACCTTTTCCTTTGACTTTCTGCGATTTACGATCCCACTCCATCGTGAGCGGGTCAATGGCTAACTGCGTGTAGAACTGCGTAGCCTGCTTATTTACCGTTATCCGCCCCATAATCGGGAGTAACCCGTTCCTTTTTTGCTGCATTTTGAGGTAAAAAAGGATGCTGAATGTGTTTTTCATAGTTCTGTTTTTTTGGTTACGAATGTAGTTTAATAAACGGTATAAACGCCTGACAATCAAATGACAACTAACGGGCATTTAAGACAAATCGTAACCAAAAACAGGGAAAAATCGTAACCAAAATGGTTTTGGGAAAACTGGTTACGATTTAGGTATGCAGTTTTGTCGCACTTTGACTACCTGCTGTCGTAACCAAACAAAGAAAAAACCCTTGTAGTACGCTTACTACAAGGGTTTTACAAAAAGTTGGTCTTTGTTTGACACTTGGCTGACGCCGTTCTGTATCAACTTTTGACCCCATCTGTACCCCCTCAGGGGCTCGAACCCTGGACCCCAACATTAAGAGTGTCGTGCTCTACCAACTGAGCTAAAGAGGCATCAATCTTTGTGATTGCGGTTGCAAAGGTAGCTATAATTTTTATATCTCCAAAAAAATGCTGCAAAATTTTTGAAAAAATTATCTCTTTTCGGCCTTGGGGGTTATTCCAGCGCCAGTTTGTCGCTGTTCCACTCGCCGCCGGAATCCGGATATATGAAGGGCCGGGAATCGCCGAAACGCTTCATATTCAAATAACTTTCATAGAGGTTAATGCCGTTCGCCGACTGTGTAGCCAGCGAGAAGGCGACTACCGACGGATGGCGTTTGGTCGTATGGTAGCTGTTCTCCGCGCGTTCGAGGTAAGCCGGCTTCCAGATGGGATCGTTGGACGGGTTGCCGCCCTTGCGGCGCGACTCCCCGCTGCGGCGGGTGTCGACAGGCGCTTGCGCGATTACGTAGAGCCCCTGTATGTCGCAGAAATTCAGCAACGATTCGGGCACGGGACCCGGCAGTAACTTGAGCGCATTGAAGCCCTGTTCGCGCAATGCTGCAATTTCATTCTCGGTGATCGAAGGAGGAACTTCGCGTGCGTGCAGCGTTACGGGACGCGCATTCAGGAACATTTGGCCCTCCTGCATCTCCACCGAACGGAACCCGAGCCGGAGTTCCAGGTATTCGGCGTAGCGGCCTTCATGCTGGGTTCTGAGCCGCAGCATGTACTGGGTCGGCAGTTCGGCGCTCCACAACAGGTTCGATGGGATGCGGGCCAGGAACCGCAGCGTGTCCTCACGGCGCATGTCGAGGGTAACGTCTTTATGGCCGGCTGCGGCGTTTTCGCCCGTGGGGGTAAGCAACTGGTAATGAATGCGGGAACTGCGCGCATTGAGGGCGTCGCTTTTCACGACGACCGCAATCTCGGCCGTGGCGTTGCCGTCTTCGGCGATCTTGGTCTTGGTCAGTACGTCTCGTATGTGCAGGGTCGGCTGGCTCATCAGCCAGGCTCCGCCGATGGCGGGCGAAGGAGCTTCTTTCCAACTTTCGAGCGGCGCTACGGCCGACGGTTGTGTGAGAATAACTTCGAGCGTATTGCGGCCCTCTTTAGCCTGTTTGGTGATGTTGAACTCCGACGGATCGTTCCCGTCGGCATTGTAAGCTACCGGGCGTCCGTTTATACGCACCTCGTAGTCGCCCGATGCCCAGCCCAGGTGGAACAGTACCTGCCGGTTGGCCCATGCGAACGGTACGGTGAACTGCGTCGAGAAAACGTTGTCCTTCAGGTTCCACTCCGTCAGCCGCGTGAAGTAGCGGGTGTCGCCTCCGTCGGCTGCCGTGGCCGCTTCGGCCGAAGGATAGACGAGGATTTCGCCGCGAGGCAGTTCGCGCCCGTAGGACGGGGTGTACTCCTGTGCGCAAAGCCCGCAAAGGGAAAAAAGCGCTATGGTCGAAAGGATAGTCCGCATAAGTTCGTATATTTGTCCTCCGTAAAGATACAGAAATTTTTCGATACTACGATGTCCGGGCTTCCCAAACTCAATTTTCCTGCCATCCGGCTGCGTGCTCGCCGCCGAGGCGACAGCGTGGAAGTCTGGGATTCGCTGCGGGGAATTTACCTTGTGCTGACTCCCGAGGAGTGGGTCCGGCAGCACTTGATCGCTTACTTGGCGGAGCATTGCGGCGTGCTGCCCAAACGTATTGTCCAGGAATATGCCGTGGCGCTCAACGGCCAGCCCCAGCGGGCCGATGTCGTGGTGGTGGGCGACCGGGCCGAACCGGTGCTCCTGGCCGAGTGCAAGGCTCCGGGCATCCCGATCAACAGCCAGACACTTGCGCAGGCCGTACGTTATAACTCGGTGCTCGGGGCGCGTTACATCATCCTGACCAACGGCCTGAGGCATTATTGCTGCGAATACCGTGACGGGGAATATGCCCAGTTGACCGGTTTTCCCGACTTCTCCGGCGAATAGCTCCCGGATGCGGCCCGGGCAGTCCTTTACAGGTTTTTGAAGTTCTTGTCGATATATCCCTGAAAGGTCTCTTTGTAATTCTCTCCGATCGGCACGTACTCCATGTCGTTCAGGAAGATGCGCCCTTTGACGTAGGCCCTGATCATGCGCAGGTTGACGATGTACGAACGGTGTACGCGCATGAACAACTCCGACGGAAGCGCCGTTTCCATGTTCTTGAGCCGAAACAGCGTCGTGATGGTCGTTCCGTCGGCGAGGTGCATGCGTACGTATTCGCCTTCGCTTTCGAGATAGACGATGTCGCTGATTTTCACCAGCGAGACCTTGTAATCGGCTTTTACCGAGATATATTCCTTGTCCTTGGGCAGCGCTTCGGATTCTCCTTCCTGCGGCGGACGCTGGTTGTGGCGGAGTTCGTAGAGCGAGTTGGCCTTGGCTGCCGAACGATTGAAGTCGGCGAAACTGAACGGCTTGAGCAGGTAGTCCACCGCATCGAGCTTGAACCCTTCGACGGCGTATTCCGAGTAGGCCGTGGTGAAAATGATCATCGGCCGGTCGATCAGTGTGCGGACGAAATCCACGCCGTTCAGGTCGGGCATGTTGATGTCTACGAAAATCAGGTCCACCTTCTCTGTTGCAAGCATCTGCTGCGCTTCCAGGGCGTTGTTGTATTTCGCGACGAGTTCCAGGTAGGGAATCTTCGAGATGTAGTTTGCAAGTTGACGCAGAGCCAGCGGCTCATCATCGATAGCGATACATTTAAGCATGGAGCGTCGGGATTACGAGTTTTACGGTATAGGTTTTTTCTTCCTCACGGATTTCGAGCGAATAGTTTTTCTCGCCGTAGATCAGTTCGAGGCGTTTGCGGACGTTTTCCAGCCCGATACCTGCGGGGTGTTTGACGCTCTGTGCAGCGTGGCGGCTGTTGGTGAGCGTGCTGGTTACCCGCCCGTCGGCGTATTCGATCGTGAGGCGGATGAACGACGGATGGTTGTAGCTGACGCCGTGTTTGAAGGCGTTTTCGACGAAGACGATCAGCAGCAGTGGCGGGATCGACAACTGCTCGGGCAGGTCGTGGGGATACTCCACGCGAATGTCCATGTCCTCGGTGTAGCGGATGCGCATCAGTTCGATGTAGTTTTTCACAAACTGTATGTCGCGGTTCAACGAGATGATTTCGCGGCCCGATTCGTAGAGTACGTAGCGCATCATCTTCGAAAGCTCGATCACGGCGCTTTTGGCCGACTCGGAGTCGATGTCGATCAGTGCGTGGATGTTGTTGAGCGTGTTCATGAAGAAGTGCGGGTTGATCTGGTATTTCAGGTAATCCATTTCGGCCTGCAGGTTCTGCCGCTTGAGCGTCTCCATCTGCTGCTCGTCGCGCATCGACTGGTATATCAGTTTGATTCCCGTATTGGCTCCGGTCATGAAGAACCCCAGCACCACGCTCCAGTACATCTCCAGGTTGGAGAACGACGCCTTGCGGTAAGCGTCGAGGGCTTCAGGGTCGGCCTGCGTGAGCAGATGGTCCGAAAGGTGGTCTTCGTAGATCTGCACCAGCCAGAATACGCTGATGATCAGCGCCAGGTTGCTCAGCAGGTATTTCCCGTATTTGCGCCTGAGCATGTAGCGCGGGGCGATGATCGCATTGTGGATGATGAAAATGATCAGGTAGGGGGCTATTTGCCGCCAGGCGATCAGCACGTTCTCCAGGTTGACATGCATCTCGGACATCATCTGCGAGTTGAGGACGGGGACCAGGATGATGGCCGCCCAGACCATCAGGTAGAGCAGGTTTTCGCCTATGGCTTGTTTTTTCTGGATTTTCATGCCCCAAATATAGTGAAAGTTGCGGGCAAAGCCAAACTTGTTTGGGCTTTGCCGTGACGCCTCCTATGTTCTGTAAATATAGTGAAAGTTGCGGGCAAAGCCAAACTTGTTCGGGCTTTGCCGTGACGCATTCTATCGAACGCAACACCCCGGCTCTCCGAGAGCCGGGGTGTGAAGAAAGCAGGTAACCGTACTAATTAGTGACGCCTCATTGTGTTAGAATGGATTCAGTGACTATGAAGAATTTTGGGATAGAGAATCCAATTGGTTACCTGCCTGTGCCTTATTTGTTTAAGAGCGATGGTTCGTATAAATAACGCTTGATGCTTCGTTTCGGGGTCTTTTCGAATTCGGTGGGGTAGATCGTGATGTCCGAGACCCGTTCGTAGGAGGCCAACTGCGCATTCAGTTCCTGCAGGTTGTTCTGCATGATCTGCGGCAGTTCGGCTTTGTCGAGGCCTTCGGCCTCGGCCTGTTCGTAGTCGGGAACCACCAGCGCCTTGATCTTGCCGTTCCCGGCGTCGAGCACCAGCGATTCGAGTACCATGTACATGTTGTTGAGTTTGTCCTCGATCTCTTCCGGGTAGATATTCTGTCCGTTGCCCGAAAGGATCATGGTCTTCGAACGTCCGCGGATGTAGAGCGTACCGTCGGGGTCCATCGTGGCCATGTCGCCCGTGTGGAGCCACCCGTCCTCGTCGAGAACCCTTTTGGTGTCTTTGTCGTTCTTGTAATAGCCCCGCATGACATGCTCGCCGCGGACGAAAATTTCGCCGGCCACCTGTTGCGGGTCGGACGAATCGATCTTCACTTCGAGCAGCCCCTTCAGGTAACGGCCGCACGAGCCGGCTTTGAACTCGTTGTCGGGCGTAAAACTGATCAGCGGAGCGCATTCGGTCATGCCGTAGCCGATCGTGATCGGGAAGCGAATCTTCATCAGGAACGATTCGGTCTCCTGGTTCATCGGTGCGCCGCCGACGATGAAAATGCCGACGTTGCCGCCGAAGGCGTCCATCAGTTTTTTGCGGATCACCGAGTAGATGGCCGAGTTGAGCAGCGGAATCTTCATGGCGATCGACATCGGGCCCTTCTCCAGCATCGGGAGCACCTGCTTGCGGTAGACCTTTTCGAGAATCATCGGTACGCAGCAGATGATCGTGGGCTTCACGACAGCCATCGCTTCGAGCAGGATCTTCGCTGCCGGAATCTTACCCAGCAGGGTGATGTGCCCTCCGACGGCCAGCGGCGCCAGGAAGTCGAAAGCGCAGCCGTAGGCGTGCGCCAGCGGCAGGAACGACAGCGTGCGTCCGCCTTTCTGGAAATAGTGCTGCCCGGTCTGGGTGTTGACCATCGTCATCGCGAACACCACGTTGCCCGTGAGGTTGTTCACCGTGAGCATCACGCCCTTCGAATAGCCGGTCGTTCCCGAAGTGTAGTTCAGCAGGATGACTTTGTCGTTGGGGATTTCGGGGTACTTGATGTCGTTTATGCTGAAGCCGCGCGGATATTTTGCGCGGTAGTTCTTGACGATGTCGCGCTGAAACTTGGTGAGCGACTTGCCGTCGCGCTCGTATATCACGTGGAAATCCGTCAGCGAGAATACCGCCTCGATCTGCTTGATCTGGTCCTCCTCGATCACGTCCCAGAAGTTGTCGCCCAGAAACAGCAGGCGGCTCTCCGAATGGTTGACGATGTGGATGATGTCCGTCGGGGTGAAATCCTGGAGGATCGGTACGATCACTGCGCCGTACGTGATGGTTCCTATATAGGTAATGCACCAGCGGGGATTGTTGCGACCGATCAGCGCGATCTTGTCGCCTTGCTTGATACCGGCTTTCTTGTAGAGCAGGTGGAGTTTTGCAATCTCCTTGGCCATTTCATAATACGAAAACGTCTCGTCCTTGAAATAGTCGGTCAACGCCGACATTTCACGGTTTTCGCGAAAACTTTTTTCGTATATTTTCAGCAGGTTTTCCTGTAACATAAGACTTGCTTTAGGTCCTTATTGCGGCGCAAAGATAACGCAAAAATTTAGTTTGCCGTATGTCGGCCGCGAAATTTATCCTTTTTTGCGGATTATTTCTACCAAAAGGGTGGTGGAATACTACTTGGGACGGTTCTCGTTTTCTGTTTTTTTCGGCTTTTCGTCGTCTATCTTTATGCGCCGCGGCTTCCAGATGAAGGTTTTGGATTCGGTCCCCGTTCGCAGGCGTTCGATATTCTTGCGATGGGTGTAAATCAGCAGGATGGCGATCACGAACGAGAAGACGACGAAGGGAACCGACCCGTTGACTTTCGGGGAGATAAGCGTAAAGACCGGGAAACAGCAGCCGGCGATTATCGAGGCAAGCGATACGTAGTGTGAAACCATCAGCATCACCAGCCATACGCCGAAGCACAGCAACGCCACGGGTGGATAGATACCCGTCACTGCGCCGACGAGCGTTGCGACGCCCTTGCCGCCGCGGAATCCGGCGAAGATCGGGAAGATATGTCCCAGCACGGCGGCGAATACGGCGCCGATCTTGAGGTTTATGAGGTCGTTCATGCCGATCAGGTCGTCGTACTGCATCAGTTCGATGATCGTTACCGCCACGAAACCCTTCAGGAAATCGAGCGCGAAGACCGGCAGGGCGGCCCGGCGGCCCAGCACGCGGAGCATGTTGGTCGTGCCGGCGTTTTTCGAGCCGTGTTCGCGGATGTCGATGCCGTAATATTTCTTGCCGATCCACACGGCGCTCGGAATCGAGCCCAGCAGATAGGCGATGATAATCATGGTGGTAGCCGTATAAATCGTCAGAATCATCACTTTTGCACGTTAACTTGTTAATGCAAATATAATCAAAAAATCCGGATGTGAAAACCGCTCCCGAAAAAACAGACCGCATGTCCTGCATTTCCGGAGAATTTAGTATCTTTGCGAGGAATTAACCCCGGCTCGGATAAGCGACGCCTCGGCACGGCCCTGAAATGCCGCTGTGCATGGCCTGCGTTATCCCTGCACCCTAATAGATTTTAACGTATGAACACAAAGGCTTTGCTCGAACCGATGGGCTCGTGGGCGTGGTGGCGCTCGTGGTTCCTGATTTTCCTCGGCTGCTCGATCATGGGCGCGGGATTCGTGCTTTTCGTCAATCCTTACAAGTTCGTGCCGGGCGGGGTTTATGGCATGGGTATCGTGCTGCACAACATCTTTCCTTCGATACAGGTCGGAACGTTCGGCTACATGTTCGACATCCCGCTGATGCTGACTGCCATGCTGGTCTTCGGCGGCGGATTCGGCACGCGCACGGTGCTGGCGGCGCTCTTTACGCCGGGTTTCATGAACATACTCACGCGGCTGGTTTACCCCGATGCCGAGGCGGTTCAGTCGCTGGACCCTTCGCTGTTGCTGGGCGGGCGGCTGGACCTTTCGAACGACCTGCTGCTGACGTGTGTCATCGGCGCCGTGGTGATCGGCGTCGGGCAGGGCATCGTCGTGCGGCAGCAGGCGACCACGGGAGGGACCGACATCGTGGGCATGCTGTTGCAGAAATTCGCCGGGATCAAATTTTCGACGGGCATCCTGCTGGCCGACGGTTTCGTCGTGATGTCGGGGCTCGCGGTGATAGGCTTCGGAATAGGCACGGGCGAAGCGGCCGCCAACGGCTGGATGCTGACGCTTTATTCGCTCATCACGATCTACATCTCCTCGCGGGTGATCGCTTACCTGCTCGACGGTGCGTCGTACGACAAATTGCTGTTCATCATCAGCGACCACCACGAGGAGCTCAAACGGTTCATCATCGATGACCTGGACCGCAGCGCCACTTATATCAAATCGAAGGGCATGTACACCGATTCGCTGCGCGACATGATTTTTTTGGTGGTAAGCCGCAAGGAGGTGCGCCTCGTGCAGCACAAGATCAAGGAGATCGACCCCAAGGCCTTCGTCGTGGTGACCGACGCCTACGAAACATTCGGGGAAGGGTTCAAGCAGTTCCCCGAGAAAAACGAGATACACGCGGAATAAATGGGTTTTAACAGCAATACATTAAGGCCGCTCCAAGGTGCGGGGCGCAAACTTTTTATCGAGACCTACGGCTGCCAGATGAACGTCAGCGACACCGAGACGGTCGTCTCCATCATGCAGCGGGAGGGTTACGTCTATACGGAGCAGATCGGCGAGGCCGATGTCATCCTGATCAACACCTGCTCGATCCGCGACAATGCCGAGCAGCGTATCTGGGGACGCCTGGCAGACATGAAGCGCTACCGGCGTGCAAATCCGGGCCTCGTCGTGGGCATCATCGGCTGCATGGCCGAGCGTCTGCGCGAAAAACTGGTCGAGGGACCCCACGGCGTCGATGTCGTGGCCGGGCCGGATGCCTACCGCGACCTGCCGCGCCTGGTGCGCGACGCCGAAGCGGGCGGCAAGGGGATCAACGTCCTGCTTTCGACCGAGGAGACCTATGCCGAAATCGCCCCTGTGCGCCTCGACCGCAACGGCGTGAGCGCTTTCGTGGCGATCATGCGCGGATGCAACAATTTCTGCTCCTACTGCGTGGTTCCTTATACCCGGGGCCGTGAGCGGAGCCGCGACGCTGCGACTATCGTTGCCGAGGCCCGGAATCTGTTCGAGAACGGTTACCGCGAGGTGACGCTGTTGGGTCAGAACGTCAATTCCTACCGTACGGGCGATGTCGATTTCCCGGAACTGATGCGCCGCGTGGCGTCGATTTCGCCGCTGTTGCGCGTGCGTTTCGCCACTTCGCATCCCAAGGACATGAGCGACCGCCTGCTGGAGGTCATGGCTTCGATGCCCAATATCTGCCGCTCGATCCACCTGCCGGCCCAGTCGGGCGCCACGTCGATGCTCGACCGTATGAACCGCAAGTATTCGCGCGAGTGGTATCTCGACCGCATCGCCGCCATCCGCCGCTACCTGCCCGACTGTACGATTACGACCGACCTGATCGCCGGATTCTCGGGCGAAACGGAGGAGGAGCACGAGCAGACCCTTTCGCTGATGCGCGAGGTCGGGTATGAATTTGCATACATGTTCAAGTACTCCGAGCGTCCCGGGACGTTTGCCGAGAAACACCTGGGGGACGATGTTCCCGAGGAAGTGAAGTCGCGCCGCCTGTCGGAGATCATCGCCCTGCAAAACGAACTGGGACATGCG
This sequence comes from Alistipes montrealensis, assembly GCF_018362775.1. Lineage (GTDB taxonomy): Bacteria > Bacteroidota > Bacteroidia > Bacteroidales > Rikenellaceae > Alistipes > Alistipes montrealensis. The sequence goes on along the minus strand of NZ_JAGYXY010000001.1, from coordinate 416,772 downwards.
AGCAACCTGCGCGACGTGGGCCGGGAGTTCGAGGTGCTGGTCGAGGGCGAATCGAAGCGCGACAAGAACCAGTTGTCGGGCCGCACTTCGCAGAACAAGGTCGTCGTGTTCGACCGCGGCGAACACCGCGTCGGCGACTACGTGAAGGTCCGCATTACGGGCTGTACGCCTGCAACGCTTTTCGGAGAAGAGATTTATTGATAATACATAAAGTATAAAGTTATGCGTTTTGACGAACTCGACCTGGAGGATGAAATCCTCGACGGCCTTGAGGATATGAATTTCCACGAGATGACTCCCGTGCAGGAGCACACGATTCCGGTGATCCTGGAGGGCCGCGACATTATCGGCTGCGCCCAGACCGGCACGGGAAAGACGGCGGCCTATACGCTGCCGCTGCTCAATAAACTTTTACTCGACGGCAACCCCGACAATGTTGTCAAGTCGCTGATCATCGTGCCGACGCGCGAGCTGGCGCAGCAGATCGACCAGCAGTTCCAGGGTTTTTCCTATTATGCGCCCCTTTCGACGACCGTGGTTTACGGCGGCGGCGACGGCAAAGGATGGGATGTCCAGAAAAACGGCATGTTGCAGGGTTCCGACGTGGTGATCGCAACCCCGGGCCGCATGATCGCCCACCTGCAGAACAGCGGCGTCGACCTTTCGCACGTCGAGTACCTGATTCTCGACGAGGCCGACCGTATGCTCGACATGGGTTTCAGCGACGACATCATGAAGATCATTTCGTACATGCCCTCCGATCGGCAGACGATCATGTTCTCGGCGACGCTGCCCCCGAAAATCCGCGAACTGGCTAAAACCATCCTGCGCAACCCTGCGGAGGTCAACATCGCCATCTCTAAGCCGAACGAGGCCATCGACCAGTCGGCTTACATCTGCTATGAGAGCCAGAAACTGGGTATTATCCGCGAGCTGTTCGCCGAACCGACCGATTCGAAGACGATCATTTTCTCGTCGTCGAAACTCAAGGTCAAGGAGCTGGCCCATACGCTCAAGCGCATGCAGCTCGACGTTGCGGCCATGCACTCCGACCTGGAGCAGGCCCAGCGCGAGGAGGTGATGCTCAATTTCAAGAATAACAAGGTCAAGATTCTCGTGGCTACGGACATCGTCGCCCGAGGCATCGATATCGAGGACATCGGCCTGGTGCTCAACTACGACGTGCCGCACGATCCCGAAGACTATATCCACCGCATCGGCCGTACGGCCCGCGCGGCGGCTACGGGCAGCGCTGTGACCTTCGTCAACGAAGAGGAACAGGGCAAGTTCCACCAGATCGAAAAATTCATCGAACGGGATATCCGCAAGGCCGACCTGCCCGAAAGCGTGGGTGCAGGGCCGAAATATGCTCCCGACGAGAACCGTGCCCGCTTCGGACGTGGCCGCAGGGGCCGTCCCGGTTCGGGAGGCGGTTCCGGCCGGGGCCGCGGCGGACGGAACGACCGTTCGGGGCGCAATGACCGCGACCGCCGCAGCGAGCGTCCGGCTGGTGCACAATCTGCCGCCGCACAACCCGCTTCGCCGGACAGCGACCATGCTTCGGGCCGCGGCGAAGGCAACCGCGGTACGCGTGACCGCCGTCGCCACCGCGGGGGCCGTAACCGGGGCCGCGGCAATAAGCCGCAGGGCGGAGAGCCGCAGAACGGCGGAGGGGCTCCGCAGGCGTAGCCGGAATGTCGGAGGTCGTATTTCGCGGGGTAAAAGTAGTGCCGGGCGCCGGAATCGGGCGGGGTGTTTGTAAACTGGGCAGCGATGGATTTCGTAATTGATTTTATCCTGCATATCGACCAGTATATGATCGGTATCGTACAGGAATATCATATGTGGACGTATGCCATCCTGTTCCTGATCATTTTCTGTGAAACGGGACTGGTGGTCACGCCTTTCCTGCCGGGCGATTCGTTGTTGTTCGTCGCGGGGGCCATTGCGGCGCTGCCCGGCATACCGATCACCCTGCCGATGCTGATTCTCGTCGTTTTCGTCGCCGCCGTGTTGGGGGATTCGTGCAACTATATGATCGGCCATTTCTTCGGAACGCGGCTTTTCAGCAATCCCGATTCCCGGATATTCAGGCAGGGCTACCTCGACAAAACGCATGAGTTTTATAAGAAGTACGGCGGCAAAACCATTATTCTCGCCCGCTTCGTGCCCATCGTCCGCACGTTTGCGCCGTTCGTGGCCGGAATGGGAAAAATGCACTACACCTATTTCATGGCCTACAATGTTGCCGGCGGAGCGGCATGGGTGCTGCTTTTCTGCTGTGCGGGTTATTTCTTCGGCGACCTGCCGTTCGTACAGCGCAATCTCGAACTGCTCATCGTGGCGATTGTTTTCGTCTCGGTCCTGCCGGCTGTTTTCGAGGTGATCCGGGCGCGTTGGGCCTTTCGGAAAACGGCGAAACGATAATTCCGGCCCGATAAAAAATCCCCGAAACTGTGCAGTTTCGGGGATTTTTGTTTGCCGGCCCCGGCCCGAAGGGCTGGCCTCCCGGCAGGGTGGGTCTTTTTAATGCCGGCGCGGGTCCCACGAGGGATGCGCAGGGTCCTCGGCCTCGAGGGCTTCTTCGAGCGAAATCCCGAGGGCTTCGGCCACGCCCTTGCCGTAGGCCGGATCGGCGTAGTAGCAGTGGCGCACGTGGCGCTGCTTGATGAACAACTCGGCGTCGCCCATGGCGCGGCCTGTATTCTCGCAGGTCGCCTTCTGGTCTTCGGGCGACATTACGCGCCACAGCAGACCGGGCTGGGTGAAATAGTCGCTGTCGAGTTCGCGCTCGTCGTAGTTGTACACGTCGCCGTTCACGGCCAGGGGCGGCTCCTTGAGGGCGGGATTGTCCTGCCATTCGCCGTAACTGTTGGGTTCGTAACCCTTGGCCGAACCGTAGTTGCCGTCGGTGCGCATCTGCCCGTCGCGGTGGAAGGCGTGGAACGGACAGCGGGGTTTGTTCACGGGAATTTCCGTGTGGTTTACGCCCAGCCGGTAACGCTGTGCGTCGCCGTAGGAGAACAGACGCCCCTGCAACATCTTGTCGGGCGAGAAGCCGATGCCCTCGACGATGTTCATCGGGTTGAATGCCGACTGTTCGACATCCGCATAGTAGTTCTCCGGATTGCGGTTGAGTTCCAGGACGCCGACCTCGTGCAGCGGGAAATCCTTGTGATACCACACCTTCGTCAGGTCGAACGGATTGAGCTTGTAGTTGCGGGCCTCCTCCTCGGTCATCAGTTGCACGTACATCGTCCAGCGCGGGAAATCGCCGCGCTCGATGGCGTCGTAGAGGTCGCGCTGGTGCGATTCGCGGTCCTTGCCCACGAGGGCTTCGGCCTCCGCATCCGTCAGGTTTTTGATGCCCTGCTGGGTCGTGAGGTGGAACTTCACCCACGTGCGCCGGTTGTCCTTGTCGTAGAAGCTGTACGTGTGGCTTCCGAATCCGTGCATGTGGCGGTAAGAGGCCGGAATGCCGCGCGGCGACATGGTGATCGTCACCTGGTGGAGTGCTTCGGGTAGCAATGTCCAGAAGTCCCAGTTGTTGTTGGCCGAGCGCAGGTTGGTGCGCGGATCGCGTTTCACGGCATGGTTCAGGTCGGGGAATTTCAGCGGGTCGCGCAGGAAGAATACGGGGGTGTTGTTGCCCACGAGGTCCCAGTTGCCTGCGTCGGTGTAGAACTTCATCGCGAAGCCGCGGATGTCACGCTCGGCGTCTGCCGCGCCGCGCTCTCCGGCCACGGTCGAGAACCGCACGAAGCACTCGGTCTTCTTGCCTACTTGGGCGAAGATCGACGCACGGGTGTATCGGGTGATGTCCTGTGTGACCGTGAAGGTCCCGAATGCGCCGGAGCCTTTGGCGTGCATGCGGCGTTCGGGAATGACCTCGCGGTCGAAATGGGCGAGTTTTTCGAGGAACCACGGATCCTGCAGCGTCACGGGGCCGCGGACGCCTGCTGTCTGAATGTTCTGGTTGTCGGCGATCGGCCGGCCGTTTTCGGCTGTCAGTTTCTTTTTGTCCATAATTTTTTTATTTGGTTAGAGCAGAATTTCTTCTTGTAAATGTATAATATAATTTACTGATAAACAAATTAATAATATTGATGGCAGCATAACAAAAACTGATAATAGCCAAAATCATGCCCGGGCAGATCGAAATCCGGAACCCGGTTTTTTCGGCTTTTGTGCAGGGTTTTCGCTTTCAGGTGTTATCTTTGGAATATGAATATAGCATTCAGCACTCCTTTGAAGGGCAATCTCGTTTTGTGCCGGGACCTTCGCGATGCGGAACCGATCCACCGCTCCGACCTTTACAAATTCCTCTGGGTGCGGCAGGGCAGCCTGTCGTTGGAGGTCGACCATGTCCCGCTGCGGCTCGCTGCGGGGGAGATCATATCGCTGACGCCCCTCCACCGCCTGGGCAACGTTCGTTCCGACGGCGAATGCCTTTCGCTGCTTTTCGACAGCAATTTCTACTGCATCTTCGGCCACGACGGTGAAGTTTCGTGCAACGGCCTGCTGTTCAACGGCTCTTCCGAACCGCTGCGGCTGGTGCTTTCCGCCGAACGGCAGGAGGCCCTCGGACGCATCGTCGACGAATTGTGCGCCGAGTACGAAGTGGACGACGGACTGCGCGAAGAGATGCTTCGCATGCAGTTGAAACGTTTTATTATCGTATGTACGCGCGCCGCGCGCGAGCATCTCGGGGTCGACGGTCCGCAGGAGCAGTTGTTCGACATCGTGCGTCGTTTCTATGTGCTTGTCGACGAACATTTCCGCACCCGCCGCCGCGTACAGGATTACGCCGAACTCCTGCACCGCTCGCCCAAGACCCTTTCCAACCTCTTCGCCGCCTGCGGCCGCCCGTCGCCGCTGAGTGTCATCCACGACCGTGTGAATGCCGAGGCGCGGCGTCTGCTGCTTTATACCGACAAAAGCGCCAAGGAGGTCGCCTACCTGCTCGGTTACGAGGATACGGCGGCGTTCAGCCGTTTTTTCGCCAAAATGAACGGCGAAAGCATCACCGATTTCCGTCGTCGGGCGCAACGGGAATAATCGCCAATATTTCCGGCGGTCCTGCTATCGTACTGCGGGCCTGAAATGCCGAACTTTGCACCATCGAAACACTAAAAACTCAATAACGATGATGCAAAAACTCTCCGGCCTGTTTTACGGCTTTCTGAAAATCGCTGCTGCTTCGCAGCGGCTCGGACTCGGTATGATCCGGGTTGCTGTCCTGGTGATCTTCGTCTGGATCGGCGGACTCAAATTCTGGAACTACGAAGCCGAAGGCATCGTGCCCTTTGTGGCCAACAGCCCCTTTATGAGTTTCTTCTACGACAGTAAAGCTCCCGAGTACAAGCAGTACAAGCTGCCCGAAGGCAGTTTCGATCCCGCCAAACACGAATGGCACGAGCGGAACAATACCTACGGATTCTCGCACGGGCTGGGCATCCTGATCATGTCGATCGGCATCTTGACCTTTTTGGGCTTCTTCTCGGCGCGCGTGGGACTGGTCGGCGAACTGCTGGCTGTCGTGATGACGCTCGGAACCCTCTCGTTCCTGGCGACGACCCCCGAAGTCTGGGTTCCCGACCTGGGCAGCGGCGAGTTCGGGTTTCCGCTCCTTTCGGGCGCGGGCAGGCTCGTAATCAAGGATACGGCCATCCTGGCAGGCGTCGTGGTCCTGCTCTCCGATACGGCCCGGCGGCTGCTCGAACGACGCAGGACGGCATAGAAAAAGCCCCTCAATCCGAGGGGCTTTTTCTATGGGCTATGCTTTGACTATCGGTTGAAACCTTACTTCTGCGGAAATAGATTTGCATCGGAACACCCGTAACAAAAGCCCCTCCTGTCAAGGAGGGGTTTGGGGTGGTTGTCAGTACCGGATTTTTCGGGTCTGCAAGCCGTTGGGAGTTGTGCGTCTGTCCGAAACCTTACTTCTGTCGGAAATAGATTTGCATCGGAACACCCGAAAAATCCCAGTGGTCGCGCATGTTGTTTTCGAGGAAGCGGCGGTAAGGCTCCTTGATGTACTGCGGCAGGTTGACGAAGAACGCAAACTGCGGCGTGGGCGTCGGTAACTGGGTCACATACTTGATCTTGATATATTTGCCCTTGGTTGCGGGGGGCGGGTAATTCTCGATCAGCGGCAGCATGTAGTCGTTGAGTTCCGAGGTCGAAATGCGGCGCTTGCGCGACTGGTAGACACGGATGGCAGTTTGCAGTACGTCGAAGATGCGCTGTTTGTTCATCACCGAGGTGAAGATGATCGGAATGTCGTTGAACGGTGCGAGCTTTCTTTTGAGGAACTCGGTCCACTCCTTCATCGTATTGGTCTCCTTTTCGATCAGGTCCCATTTGTTGACCACGATCACGCATCCTTTGCGGTTGCGGACGATCAGGTTGTGGATGTTCAGGTCCTGCGATTCGAGGCCTTGCTGCGCGTCGATCATCAGGATGCATACGTCCGAATTTTCGATGGCGCGGATTGAGCGCATCACCGAGTAGAATTCGAGGTCTTCCATCGTTTTGCCCTTCTTGCGCATGCCGGCCGTGTCCACGAGGTAGAAATCCATGCCGAATTTGTTGTAGCGCGTGTGGATCGAGTCGCGGGTGGTCCCGGCGATCGAGGTCACGATGTTGCGCTCTTCGCCCAGCAGGGCGTTCGTGAGCGACGACTTGCCGACGTTCGGGCGGCCTACGATGGTGATGTGGGGCAGGTCTTCGTCCTCTTCGGCGAGCGTCTCCACGGGAAGCGCGGCCAGGATGGCGTCCATCAGGTCGCCCGTGCCGCTTCCCGACATCGAACTGATGCAGTAAGGATCGCCCAGTCCCAGCGCGTAGAACTCGTGCGAGGAGTAAATCTGGTCGTTGTTGTCGACCTTGTTGCAGACGAGAATCACCTTCTTCGAGGTGCGGCGCAGGATGTCGGCCATCAGCATGTCGAGGTCGGTGATACCGGTCCTTACCTCCACGAGGAAGAGGATCACGTCCGCTTCGTCGATGGCCAGCAGCACCTGGCGGCGGATTTCGTCTTCGAAAATATCCTCCGAGTTAACAGTGTAACCGCCCGTGTCGATGATCGAAAACTCCTTGCCGTTCCAGTCGGTCTTGCCGTAATGGCGGTCGCGGGTGGTTCCGGCCGTCGCATCGACGATGGCCTTCCGCTCGCCCACGAGGCGGTTGAAAAGGGTGCTTTTGCCGACGTTCGGACGGCCTACGATTGCTACAAGGCTCATATCTTATCTTTTTCTTATTTTTCTGTTGTTCGCTCTGTTTGGCCGCTTCGCCCGCCGCAGTTGCGGTTTCTGGGGCGTTTGCCTGCCTGGCCCTCCTCCGGGGACGGGGCTTGTCGTATCGCAGCCGGGTTTTCGGCCTCAATGCCGACCGGGCGAATTATTTGCAAAGATAGCGCAAATCCGCGAGCAGAAAAATTTTTTCGCGTTTTTTACATCCGTCCGTCAGATATATCGGCTCTCGGTGTCGCCCGCCTGCACGGGGTAGAGCAGCACGGAACTGTACCCGGCGAAAAAGTGTTCGAGATAGGCCGGGATGCGGCTCATCACGGGGTTGTACGAAACCCGGTCGCGGCGGCTCATCACGAACCACAGGCAGTCGTCGGCACGCATGTCGTGTTCGAGCGACGGCAGGTCGTCCCACTGCGCGAAGGGTACGAAGTCGATGTTCGCCGGGCGTTTGCGCCCTTTGGGACGCAGGTATTCCAGCGTCGCTTCCGGGGCGAAGACGACGATTTTGGCCCCCGAGTTTTCGGCCAGGAGGCGGATGCGGCGCTGCCACATCTGGAATCCCGCCTCCTGCTCGGCCTTCTCGGGCACGACGATCAGGTGGCGTTTGATGGTGTTCAGCGGCTGCATGGGGTTGTACATGAAGGTCGTGACGTTGCTCTGCGCCAGTACGTCGGCGGCCATCTTGCCGATGCCGGGGCCCGATGTCCCGGGGATGCCCGTCAGGGTCGGCCCGGCCTGTGATGCATGGTGCATACCCATCACGATGTCGGTAATGTTGCGTTCGCGGACGACGCTGACGATGGCGTTGGAGATGTTCACGTCGTAGCGCATCAGCTCCTGCAGGTAGATGTCGCCCGAGGCCGCCGCCGTAGCCGCTACGTCGAGGACTTTCTGGGCGCGTTTTTCGAGGTTCGGGTCTTCGGCCTTGTTGTCGATGGCGTGCAGGGCGTAAAGCCCGTTGGGCTCCTTGGCGCGCTTGAGCATCGAACTCAGCCACACCAGTTCGTTGGCCGTACGTTCGTCGGCCACGGGGATCAGGATATGGTCCTCCTGCCTGGGGGCTTTATCCTCGTGGTCCTGCGTGTTACGGATGGCGATGTTGTGGGCGCCGCGCTGCGTGGCGAAGGTCGACACGGTGCAGGTCGCCAGGATCATCAGGATCGTGCCGTTGAGCACGCTTTCGTTCAGCAGGCGGATCGGCTCCCCGTCGGGCGTATGGCCCAGGATGATGTTGTAGCCGACCATCACGGCGGCGAGCGTCGCGGCCACGTGGGCCGAACTCAGGCCGAAGATGACGGTCCGCTGGTCGGGCGAGAGGCGGAAGGTCTTCTGCGTGAGCCATGCGGCGATGAATTTCGCTGCTGTGATCAGCACGATCATGATCGCCGCCACTTCGAGGCTCTCCCAGTCGCGGAAGAACGCCCGGTAGTCGATCAGCATGCCCACGCCGATCAGGAAAAAGGGAATGAAGATGGCGTTGCCGACGAACTCGATGCGGTTCATCAGCGGCGATGTGCGGGGGATCAGCCGGTTGAGGGCCAGTCCCGAGAGGAATGCGCCGATGATCGGCTCCAGCCCTGCGAGGTGGGCGAGGTAAGCGCCCAGGAAGACCATCACCAGCACGAAAATGTACTGCGATACGTTGTCGCTGACCTGCTTGAAGAACCAGTGGGCCAGCAGCGGAAACAGGAAGATGATGATGGCGATGCAGAGCGTCACGGAACCCGCGAGCCGCCACCAGAACATGTCGTCGACGTTGCCCGTGGCCATGCCGACGATCACGGTGAGCAGCAGCAGGGCCAGCGTGTCGGTGATGACCGTGCCGCCGACGGCGATCGTGACGGCCTTGTCGCGGGCGATGCCCAGTTTGCTGACGATGGGGTAGGCGATGAGTGTCTGCGAAGCGAACAGTCCTGCGAGCAGGATCGACGAATAGATCGAGAACCCGAGGATGTAGTAGCCGGCCAGGATGCCGAAGGTGAGCGGTACGCCGAAGGTGTAGAGTCCGAAGATGAGGCTTCGCCAACTGTTGTGGCGGAAATCGGACATGTCCATGTCCAGTCCCGAGAGGAACATGATGTACAGGAGGCCGGCCGTACCCGATAGGATGATGCTGCTGTCGCGCAGCACGAGGTTGAGGCCGTGGGGACCGATCACCGCTCCGGCGATGATGAGCCCCAGCAAATAGGGGATTTTGAGTTTGTTCAGCAGGAGCGGAGCCGCGAGGATGATGACCAGGATCAGCAGGAACTTCAGGATCGGGTCCTCGAGCGGCAGCGTCAGGTTTATGTGCGAGAATAGAAGCATCGAATTATTCGGTTGTATTTAGACAAATATAATGAAATCTGCGTTTATATCCAAACGGTGCGCCGGGTTTTGTTGCCGTCGCGGCCTGCCTGCCGGTGCGAAGGTCGCTTTTTCAGGGCTGCGCCATATTTCGGCGGCCTGCGTATCTCGCACGCTTTTTGTTCATTGAGTCGCATTTGTTGTGTTCGGCGGAGCAGGAGATGTGAAATAATAGCCGTCCGAAACTCGGTTTTTGCGGAAAAAAATGTAACTTTGAAAAATTTGGAACAGGAAATTTCGCCTCGGATGAGCGTAGACAAAGTAGATAAACGATTGCTCGGGCCCGTGCTTGCGGGCTTTTTCATCATGGGATTCTGCGACATGGTGGCCCCGATCACGGGCCGCATCGCCGCCGAGTTCCCGCCCGGACAGCAGGCTGCCGTGAGCTTCCTGCCGACGATGGTTTTCCTCTGGTTTCTGGTGCTTTCGACTCCGGTCGCTGCGCTGATGAACCGTTGGGGGCGCAAGACTACGGCGCTCCTGGGCTACGGCTTCACGATCGCGGGCCTCATGGTTCCCTATGCCGCAGGCGCGGACTGCGCCCTGGGCTGGTATTTCGCCGGCTTCGGGCTGCTGGGTATCGGCAATACGGCGATCCAGGTGGCCGTCAACCCGCTGCTGGCGACCATCGTTCCCGGAGAGCGGATGACCAGCTACCTCACCGTGGGGCAGATTTTCCGCAACACTTCGCTGCTCCTGCTGGCGCCCATCGTCACGGGACTGGTGGCCTTGACAGGGTCGTGGCGGCTTCTGCTGCCGATCTATGCGGGCCTTACGGTCGTCGGGGGCGTCTGGTTGCAGTTGACGACGGTTCCCGAGCCTGTGCAGCCGGAGCGTGCCGCCGGGCTGGCCGACTGCTTCCGCCTGCTGAAAAACCGGGCCGTGCTGCTCTCGACGCTGGGCGTGGCCGCGTTCATCGCCGCCGATGTGGGTATCGGTTTTCTCTCGGTGCGGCTGATCGACAACCCTTCGTCGATCCTCACGACCACGGGGTTCTACGCCTGCCGCATCGTCGGTACGCTTATCGGGGCCTGGGTGCTGGTGAAGGTCTCCGACGTGAAGTACCTGAGCTGGAACATGGCCGGGGCGCTGGCGTTGTGCGCCGCGCTGCTGTTCGTGCGCAACGAAGCGGCCATCTATGCCGCCGTGGGCCTGCTGGGGTTCGCCATGGCGTGCGTCTTCGCTACGTTCTATGCCGTCGCCACCAAAGCCGTTCCGGAGAATGCCAACGGAGTGGCCGGGCTGATGATCATGGCCATCTCCGCCGGAGCCGTCTCGGGGCCTGTCTGCGGTGCGGTTATCCGCGCTTCGGGCAACCCGCACCTGGGCATGCTGTTCGTTGCCGCGTGCATCGGTTACATGCTCTGGGCCTCCTTCCGATTGAGAATTAAAAATTAAGAATTAAAAATTGCTGTAATGCGCAAAGTATTATTAACCCTGCTTTTGGTTGCCGTGGCGGCGAGTGCCGCCGCACAGCGTCCCCGCACCCGGGTGGAGTGGGGCGTGATCGGCGGTATCAACATCCCCGATTACTCGACCAACATGGATGCCACCGACGTAAAGAACAAACTGGGCTGGCAGGCCGGTATCGTCACAGCCGTCAACCTCGGGGCTTTCGCCATCGAGCCGCAGATTCTTTACGTCCGCCAGGGTCTCCGCATTCGTCCCGAAGGCGAGAAGGAGCTCAACCTCAAATCGAACTCGATCGACGTACCCGTCCTGGCGTCATTCCGCCTGCTGCACCCCGTGCGTATTTATGCCGGTCCGGTCTTTACGGTGATGAACGACTGCAAGCAGAAGTCGGGCGGCGACCTGCTGGATTTCGGGCGCGTGCGTCCTTCGGTTTCCTACACGGTGGGCGCCGGGGTCGTATTGATCCGCCACCTGCTGATCGACCTGCGCTACAACGGCCAGTTCCGCTCGAAACACGACGTGCTGTTGCCCGACGGACGGCAGCTCGACAAACTTCGTACTTATAATGTTGCGCTTAGCTTCGGATATTTGTTTTAACCTATGACAGAAGCTGTCGGAAAAGAAATCACACTCGAAGGCGTCGATCCCCGCGAACTTTACGGGGTGCAGAACGCCTATCTCGAACAGATCAAATCGCTGTATCCCACGCTGAAGATCGTGGCGCGCGGACAGTCGCTCAAGGTTCTCGGTCCCGAGGCCGACACGGTGCGTTTCGCCAAGCGCATGGAGGGCCTTGCTGCCTATTACCTCAAGTACGGACACATCTCGGCGCAGGTCATCGACCAGTGTTTCTCAGGGGGCTTTTCGGGCGGCATCGCCCAGGACGACGCCCCGGTCGACAAGGACGTGATCGTCTATGGCAACAACGGCAACATCGTCCGCGCCCGGACCGTCAACCAGCAGCGGCTCGTCAAACTCTACGACAAGAACGACCTGCTGTTCGCCGTGGGGCCTGCCGGTTCGGGTAAGACCTATACGGCCATTGCGCTGGCTGTCCGGGCGCTGAAAGAAAAGCAGGTGCGGCGTATCATCCTCACGCGTCCGGCCGTCGAGGCGGGCGAAAAACTGGGTTTCCTGCCCGGCGACATGAAGGAGAAGCTCGACCCTTACCTGCAACCGCTGTACGACGCCCTGAACGACATGATCCCGCCCGTGAAACTGCAAAAGTTCCTCGAAGAGGGAACCGTGCAGATCGCGCCGCTGGCCTTTATGCGCGGCCGTACGCTCGACAATGCGTTCGTGATTCTCGACGAGGCGCAGAACACCACCCTGTCGCAGATCAAGATGTTCCTCACGCGCATGGGGCGCAGTGCGAAGTTCATCGTCACGGGCGACGTGACGCAGATCGACCTGCCGCGCAAGTCGGACAGCGGCCTGGTGCGCACGATGGAGATTCTGCGGGATGTCGGCGGCATCGGCATCGTGGAGTTCGACAAACGCGACATCGTCCGCCACCCGCTCGTGAAACACATCGTCGAAGCCTTCGACAAAAGTGTCGAAAAGGACGAGGCCGGAGACCGCTGATCGGCTGCCTGTCCGGAGCGGACGCCATCTCCCTCCCCGAGGGAGGGCCGGGATGGGGCAGGCATGTAAACGCGTCCCGGGGCTGCGATAACGGCGGTCGGATATGGAATATCGGTAAAAGAACCGGATTTGAAAGATATAACTATTAAACTTCAATATTATGGATCGTAATTTGGCTGCGCTGAAACCGGCGCTCGTCTGGAAGCATTTCGCGGAGATCGTCCGCATTCCGCGCCCCTCGTCCCACGAGGAGAAAATCCGCAAATATGTGCTCGACTTCGCCCGTTCGCAGGGCCTCGAATGCAAGGAGGATTCGGCGCACAACGTCTACGTCTCGAAACCCGCTTCGAAGGGGATGGAGAACCGCAAGGGCGTGATCCTGCAGGCCCACCTCGACATGGTTCCGCAGAAGAACAACGACAAGAAATTCGATTTCACGAAGGACCCCGTCGACGCATATGTCGACGGCGACTGGGTGACGGCCGACGGCACGACGCTTGGGGCCGACAACGGAATCGGAGTTGCAGCGATACTTGCGGTGCTGGAGGACAAGACGCTGAAACACGGCCCGGTAGAGGCGTTGTTTACGGCAACCGAGGAGACCGGAATGGACGGCGCCAACGGACTGAAAAAAGGCTTGCTGCACGGCGACATCCTCCTGAATCTCGACTCCGAGGAGGAGGGCGAACTCTACGTGGGCTGCGCCGGGGGACTCGACGCCAACGTCACCTTCCGCTACAAGGCCGAGCCGGCGCCCGCACGCAACTACACCGCGGCGAAGATCAATGTCAAGGGGCTCAAGGGCGGCCACTCGGGCATCCAGATCATCTGCCAGCGCGCCAATGCCAACAAGGTGCTGTTCCGCTTTTTGAATGCAGCGCCGTGCGACGTGCTGCTGGCGTCGGTGGACGGCGGCGGCCTGAGGAACGCCATTCCGCGCGAGGCCGAGGCGGTCGTGCTGGTGAAAACCAAGGATTACGAGGCCTTCGCCAAAGCGCTGAAAGCCTACGAAAAGACGATCAAGGCCGAATATGCCGGTATCGAGGATTCGGTGTCGATCAAGGTCAAAGAGGTCGATAAACCGGCGGAAACGCTGCCCAAAGAGGTCTCGGCGAACCTGATCAAGGCCGTCGCTGCCTGCCCCGACGGAGTGCAGAAGATGTCGATGGCCATGCCCGGACTGGTGCAGACCTCGACGAACCTGGCTCGCGTGGTGTCGGACGGCAAAACGGTGAAACTGCAATGCCTGCTGCGCAGTTCGGTCAATTCCGAGAAAGATGCGCTGGGCGAAGCCATCGCCGCCGTCTTTGCGCTGGCCGGGGCCAAGACCGAACTCACGGGCGCTTACAACGGCTGGAACCCCAATATGGAGTCGCCGATCCTGAAAGCCATGACCGCTTCCTACGAGGCTCTTTACGGTAAGAAGCCCGCCGTGACGGCCATCCATGCGGGACTGGAATGCGGCATCATCGGCAGCACCTATCCCAAGCTGGATATGATTTCGTTCGGCCCGACGATCTGCTACCCCCACTCGCCCGACGAGAAGGTGGAGATCGCTTCGGTAGGGAAGTTCTACGACTTCCTGGTCGACACGCTGCGCAACGTTCCCGAAAAGTAGTCTCAGCGTGGCCACCGATCCTGGAAAGTGGTTCGTCATCGTCAATCCCGTGGCCGGAGGCGGCCGCGGGCTCGACCATTTTCCGCAGATTTCAAAACACCTGCGCGATGCCCATATCCTCTGCGAACCGGTCTTCACGGAGCATAAGTTCCACGCCACGGAACTCACCGTCACGGCTGTGCGCGAAGGCTACCGCCGCATTATCGTCGTGGGCGGCGACGGGACGCTGCACGAGGTCGTGAACGGCCTGTTTATCCAGCAGGAGGTGTGTCCCGACGAAGTCCTCGTGGCCGTGGTGGCCGTGGGTACAGGCAACGACTGGGTCCGTACGTTCGGCATCTCGAACCGCTATCAGGACGCCGTGAAAGCCATCAGCGAGGGTTATTCCTTCCTGCAGGATGTGGGGGTAGTCTCCTACGAGGAGTCGCACTACCGCCAGAGCCGCTACATGGCCAATGTCGCCGGAGCGGGATTCGACGCGCATGTCGTGCGCAAACTTTCGCACCTGAAAAAGAAGGGCCACCGGAGCCGCTGGCGCTATACATGGTGTCTGGTGAAGAATTTCTTCCGCTACAAATCTACCGGTATCAAGGTCTGGGTCGACGACCGGCTGGTCTACAACAACCTGCTGCTGTCGGCCGCGATCGGCATCTGCAAGTTCAACGGCGGAGGCATTCAGCAGTTGCCTGCGGCCGTCGCCGACGACGGCATGCTGGACCTGTCGCTGATCCGCCCGGTCCATTTCTGGCACTTGCTGTTCCGCTTCCATTACCTGTTCAACGGCGGCATTTACCGCATTCGCCACATTCTCCAGGAGCGCGGCAGCCGTATCCGCATCGAATCGTCGCCCGAGGTGTCGGTCGAAATCGACGGCGAGCCGCTGGGCCATACGCCGCTCGAATTTTCGATCCTCCATAAAGCCATCCGTATCGTCGTGGCGCGCGATTTCTACGAACGCTGCGCCTGTGCGGGGGAACAGGTCGCACAAGTGGGGTAGTCGTTGCCGTCGATCCGAAAAGAAGACGCCGGGCTCCGAGAGGGTCCGGTTCTTTTTTTTGTAAATATGTTAAGTGTGTGCGCACACACTTGTTATTTTCGAAAATTATGCATAGATTTGCCGTGTAATGCCGGATAACCGTACAACCCATGATCGACAACGAAAATAACACGGTGCGCATCGTCGACATCGCTCGCATGGCGGGGGTGTCGGTGGCGACGGTCGACCGCGTGATCCACAACCGCGGCAAGGTCTCGGAGGCCAACCTCGCGCGCATCAACGAGGTGCTGCGGCAGGTCAACTACCGTCCGAACCTGATTGCCCGTTCGCTGGCTTCGGGACGGAGGTATACGCTCTGTGTGATCATGCCCCGGTTCGTGCAGGGTGAATACTGGGCCGATTTCGAAGCCGGGATCGCCCGTGCCGAAGCCGAGGCCGGACGCTATAACGTCGCGGTGCGCCGTTTCTGCTTCGACCAGTACGACCGGTCGTCGTTCGAGAGCCTGCTGGCGGCGCTGCGCCGGGAGGAGTTCGACGGCGCGGTGATCGCAACGCTTTTCGCGGAGATGGTCGAACCGTTCGCCCGCGAACTCGACGGGCGGGGCGTGCCCTATGTCTTTGTCGATTCGGACATTCCCGCCTGCAACCGGCTCGCCTATTTCGGCACGTCGTCGTTCGACGCCGGGGTGGTCGCCGCACGGCTGCTTTTCGACCGCCTCGATCCCGGGGCCGACATCGTCGTGGGGAACATCGTCCACCGGGGCGACGCCGGGTCGAATCAGTGCCGCAACCGCGAGGAGGGTTTTCGCAGTTACCTCGACAGGCACGCTTTCCGCGGCAGATTGCACTACGCCGCATTGCGGCTCGACGATGAAAACTATAACGGCTGCGTGTTGGACGAATTGTTCCGCCGCAGTCCGTCTATTGCCGGGGCCGTGACCTTCAATTCGACGTGCTACATCCTTGCGGGCTACCTCGCGGCGCGGCGGCGTACCGACGTGAGGCTGGTGGGCTACGACGTGATCCGCCGCAACGAAGAGATGCTCTCCGCTGGCGTGGTGACGGCGCTCGTCGCACAGCGCCCCGAGGCACAGGGCTACCGCGGCGTGATGGCGCTCTGCGAATGGCTCGTCGAAGGCCGCGCCCCCGCCAGGGTCGGCAACATGCCCATCGACATCCTGCTGAAAGAGAATATTCGATATTATGAAGGAAATTGACCCGATACGGCCGAATACTTGGATTTGCCGCGCAGCGGCACAAAGTCCCCTCCGAGGAGGGGATTTAGGGGTGGGCCAGACTTGTAAACGACGCCAAAGGCGGCGAAAACGGCAGGCAGTTATGTAATACAATGCAAAATAGTATCAACCAATCTGTTCGAAATAACTATGAAAAATCTGTTTGACATCCGGGGCCGCGTCGTCGTCGTGACGGGCGGAGCCGGTATCCTAGGCCGCTCGATCTGCGTTTACCTCGCGGAGCAGGGCGCGCGCGTCGTGGTTCTCGACCGCGACGAGAAGGCGGGCGAAGAGCTCGTCGGGGAGATTCGCGCCGAGGGCGGCGAAGCGATGTTCCTCGCTACCGACGTACTCGACCGCGAGGTGCTCGTGGCCAACCGCGAGGCCATCCTCAGTGCGTACGGTGCGATCGACATCCTGCTCAATGCCGCGGGGGGCAATATGGGCGGTGCGACGATTGCTCCCGACAAGTCGTTCCTCGACCTGGAGATCGACGCTTTCAAGAAGGTCGTAGACCTCAATCTGTTCGGCACGGTGCTGCCGACGACGGTCTTTGGCGAGGCCATGACGGCCCGTAAAAAGGGCGTCATCGTCAATTTCTGCTCCGAGTCGGCGCTGCGTCCGCTGACCCGTGTCGTGGGCTACGGGGCCGCCAAGGCCGCCATCGGCAACTACACGAAGTATATGGCAGCCGAACTGGCCATGAAGTTCAGCCCCGAAATGCGCGTGAACGCCATTGTCCCGGGATTCCTCTTGACCAACCAGAACCGTGCGCTGCTTACCAACCCCGACGGCTCGTATACCGACCGTGCGCGGACGATCATCGCCCATACGCCTGCCGGACGCTTCGCCGAGCCGGAGGAGCTGCTGGGTACGATCCACTACCTTGTCAGCGACGCTTCGTCGTTCGTGACGGGTGCGCTGGCCGTCGTCGACGGCGGTTTCGACGCATTTTCGATTTAACCGAACCCGGCCCGATGTCGGAGCCGTAAGGCGACGAACGGACTAAAAGCGCGAGCGGAGGGGACGGGGCGCGTGCGCCCCCGCGAATAGTCGCCCGGAGCCAGCGTTAGGCCGTTCGAAGCAGGCGCAGATATCAGCCGGGGAGTTTTTGGTACTTTTTGCGGCCAAAAAGTACAAATAGTATTGAATTTGAGAAATATAAAAATACGTATTCTATGTATTTGTGTGAACAAACATGGCGTTGGTACGGGCCGAACGATCCCGTCAGCCTCCAGGATATTCGCCAGGCGGGTGCTACGGGCATCGTGAACGCCTTGCACCATATTCCCAACGGCGAGGTGTGGCCCGTCGAAGAGATCAAAAAACGCCGGCAGACCATCGCCGACGCAGGCCTTGTGTGGTCGGTGGTCGAGAGCATTCCCGTCCACGAACACATCAAAACCCGTACGGGCGATTTCCAGCGTTACATTGAGAACTACAAGCAGTCGATTCGTAACCTCGCGGAATGCGGTATCCGGGTCATCACCTACAACTTCATGCCGGTGCTGGACTGGACGCGCACGAATCTCGCTTATGAACTGCCCGACGGGTCGCGGGCCCTCCGGTTCGAGCGTGCGGCGTTCGTGGCTTTCGACCTTCATATCCTGAAGCGTCCCGGTGCGGAAAAGGACTATTCGGAGGCCGAGCGTGCCGCCGCCAAAGCCCGCTTCGAGCGGATGGATGCCGCCGAGATCGAGCTCGTCACCCGCAATATGATCGCGGGCCTGCCCGGCTCGGAGGAGAGTTTCACGCTGGAGCAGTTCCAGCGGGAGCTGGACCGCTATAAGGACGTTACGGCCGAAACGCTGCGTGCCAATCTCGTGGCTTTCCTGCGCGAAGTGGCTCCCGTGGCCGACGAGGTCGGCTCGGTGCTGGCGATCCATCCCGACGATCCCCCGTTCCCGATCCTCGGCCTGCCGCGCATCCTCTCGACCGAGTCCGATTTTCAGAAATTGGTCGAGGCGGTTCCCAACCCTTCAAACGGCCTGTGTCTCTGCACCGGATCGTTCGGTGTCTCGGCGAAGAACGACCTGCCGGGCATGATGCTGCGCCTGGGCGACCGTGTGAATTTCGTCCACCTGCGTTCGACGCAGCGCGACGCCGAGGGCAATTTCTTCGAAGCCAACCACCTCGAAGGCGACGTGCCGATGTACGAGGTGATGAAAGCCTTTCTGGAGATTCAGCAGCGCCGCCGCATCTCGATTCCGATGCGTCCCGACCACGGCCACCAGATGATCGATGACTTGAAAAAGAAAACCAATCCGGGCTATTCGTGCCTGGGCCGCCTGCGCGGCCTCGCCGAGTTGCGCGGGCTGGAGTTGGGTATCGCCAAGTCGCTCTACGCCGACAAATAACCCCTTGTGGAAAATGAAAACAAACGGTGTACTCCTTGCGGGGTACACCGTTTTGTCAATCACGTAATGGGCCGGGCGCGGAACTGGTGGGAAAGCGGATCGACAGCCCTTTCGCCTCTAAATCCGGCGTCTTACGCCGGCGGCGGCTACTTCTTTTTCGCCGGAGCGGCCGGAGTCGCTGCCGGGGCCTGCTGGGCTGCCGGAGCCGGGACGGTCTCGATCACATCGACTTCGGTCACGACCCAACTGAAAAGGTCGTTGGCACACTGGCTCTCCATCTGCCGGATCTGCGACATGTCGCTCGTGTCGGCCAGGATGGCGTTGAAGAACTGGTCCATCGTGACGTAAGCGGCATTCACTTTGCCGGCGAAGCAGGTGTAAAATGCCTTCTGCTGCTCGTGGTCGAGTCCTGCGGGCAGGACGCCCTGCGCTACGAGGTAGTTGTAGGGATAGATGTGGCGCATGTTGCGGGCGTCGGCGTTGAGTTCGTCGACGATCGTCGTCACGACGACCATGTCCACCGTATCGGTTACGCCCGGCATTTCGACGAAGGTCGCATAGACGGGATAGGCATTTTCGAGCATTCCGGCCACCTGATCGGTGAAAAGCACGAACTCGGCGTCGTTCAGGTCGTCCAGGTAAACCATCTGGCGGTAGCTGCGCAGCGCTTCGCGCATTGCCTTACGCTGTTCGTGGTTCCATTGCCGTTGCTGCGAGCAGCCGAAAAAACCTGCTGCGAACATCGCCAGCAGAGGTACACAGAGGAGAATTTTTTTCATTTTTACCTTGATTTTGGTTTTACTTTCCTTCGGAACGCAATACGTGTGCCAAAAAAATCATATCTTTGGGGAAAAGAACCCGTTATGGATGTTTTGAACTTTCGCGACTATTGTCTGTCGCTGCCCCTGACCGAAGAGTCGACGCCGTTCGACGAAACGACGCTGGTCTACAAGATCGGCGGCAAGATGTACGCCTGTGCCGATATGACCGATTTCGAATGGGTCGCCGTGAAATGCGATCCCGGCGAGGCGATTCTGCTTCGCGAGCAGTACGACGACGTGGGTCCGGCATACCATTTCAACAAAGACCATTGGAACGGCATCCGCACCACGGGCGACCTGCCCGACGCTTTTATCCGCGAGCAGATCCGCAATTCCTACCTGCTGGTCGTCCGGCGCAACGTTACGCCCAAGGCCCGCCGCGAGGAGATTCTGCGCTACATCGAGGAGCACGGACTGCCGCAATAACCCCGATAACCCTAAAAAACGATAAAATGAAATCCCGATTTCTTTTTGCAGCGCTGGCTGTGGCCGTGACGGTGAGTTCGTGCGGCGATCCGAAAACCGAATTGTTCAACGGCAGGGACCTCACCGGATGGGTGTGCGTCACGGACCCGGCAAGCGATGCCGACCCTGCGGATACCTTCTCCGTCAGCGACGGCCGCATCTGCATCTCAGGCGTTCCGTTCGGGTATATGCGCACTGCCGTGCCGTACGGAGATTACCGGCTCCATGTCGAGTGGCGGTGGGTCGGCGAAGCGACGAACAGCGGCATTTTCCAGCGTGTGCAGGAGGGTGACAAACTCTGGCCCGGAGCGGTCGAATGCCAGTTGCAGGCCGGGCATGCGGGCGACCTGCTGGGGCTGGGCGGCGCCGAAATTGCCGGAGCGGAGAGCAACGGGCGTGTTTTCATCAAGAAGCGCAGCGGCGGGGAGTGCGAGCGGCCCGCGGGCGAATGGAACAAGGCCGAGATTGTCTGCGTGGGCGACTACATCGCGGTCTACGTCAACGGCATATTGCAGAACGAGTGTACCGGAGCCGCCCGCAGCGGCTATATCGCGCTCCAGAGCGAGGGCGGTCCCGTCGAGTTCCGCAATGTCTATCTGACCGACCCCGAATAGGCCGGTTTTTATCGGATAAACGAAAGGGGCCGTCTTCAAAAGACGGCCCCTTTCGTTTTGTCAGACTGTCGCCTGTTTGCGCCAGCGGAGGTATCCCGCCACGGCCAATGCCGAGTAGAGGGCATAAAGCCCGGCTGTCAGCGGAATCTCTTTATAGAGGTAGAGGCCGACGGTGATTATGTCTACGACCAGCCATACGAGCCATTGTTCGACCAGTTTGCGCGAGAGCATCCACATGGCTACGATCGACAGGGCGGTCGTCATTGCGTCCCAAAAAGGCACGGTGCTGTTCGTGAAATGGGTCAGCAGCAGGTAAAGCGCGGCGTGTGCCGCGGCGTAAACCCCCGCGAGGGCCGGAATCAGCCGCAGGGGCGTGTGTCCGATTGCGACCGCTTTCGACTGCTTTTTCGGGGCGTTGCGCCACACGAGCCAGCCGTACAGTCCCGCCAGCACGTAGTAGACCTGCATCGAGCAGTCGGCGTACAACCCCGACTTGTAGTACAGCGCGCCGTGTACGAGGGGCATGATGAGCCCCACGATCCACAGCCGGATGTCGGCTCGGTATTCGAGCCACAGGTACAGGAGCCCGAGCACCACGCCGGCAATTTGCAGTATGAGTTTCCAATCCATCGTCATTTCATTTTATTCCCACGGCGACCGCGGGGGATTTGTTGTACTTTTGGTGGTAAAAGTACTCAAAACAGGTGTCTTCGCCGCGAAGTGTTGCCGCTTTTTGGTCGGCAATTAACCGCGGCTTTGCCCGCAGAACCTTCTGTACTTTTTGGCCGCAAAAAGTACCAAAAACTCCCCGACGGATGCCTTCGCCTACTCCGTCCCGTCTAACGTTCGAAACGGGCGCCTATTCGCGGGGGCGCACGCGCCCCGGCCCCGTTTCTTACCACTTTTAGCCGGGCCTCCGTTTGACGGCTCAGGCATCGAGTCGGGATCATTCGCCGCGGAACGCGGCGTGAGTGGTCCGCATTATCGCTTGCAGCGGAAAAAGAACGGCGCGAAGGCGGAGCGTTAAAAAACGGGGCCGGTTTGCTTGCAAACCCGTGAAGGCGCCCGTTTTAGCGCAGTCGAGCGACGCTCCCGCGAAAGCGACATGCGGATGGTTTTGGTACTTTTGCCACCAAAAGTACATAAAACCCCTGTGGGTAGAACCCCGTCAGAACCGTACCGTGACGTTCGCCAGCACGTTGAGCGGAGCCTGCGGGAAGTAGAAGGCCTCGTCGATACGCGCGGGCGTCGGGCCGCTCCACGTGTCCATGTACGAATAGCCGTAGCCGTTGCTCTCGTACTCCGTGCTGAAGAGGTTGTTGATCAGCAGGCCCAGCCGCACGCTGCGGGTCGAGCGGGTGCGGAACGTGTAGGCCAGGTTGAGGTTGGTCACACAGTAGGCGTCGAGCGACAGGGCGTCGTTTTCGTTGTTGGTGAAATACTGTTTGCCGACGTACTGGGTGTGCAGTACCGCTTCGAATCCTTTGTGGTGGAAGTCGAGCAGCAGCCCGGCCATCGACGAGGGTGAGTAGGCGATAGTCATGTCGCCCAGGTTCTGGTCGTAGGTGGGGCTGTTTTTCAGCGCGTCGACGTAGTTCTCGATGCGGTTCTGCGAGAAGGTGGCGTTGGCCGATGCCGTGAACCACCCGGCGATTTTCCATGCCGCCGAAAGTTCCACGCCGCGGCGGTAGCTGTCCGGAACGTTGACGTTCAGGGCGTCGTCGCCGTCGTTGACCATGCCCGTCGGGACGAGCTGGTCCTTGTACTTCATGTAGTAGAAATTGACGCCCAGCGAGAGGCGCGGTGCGGTGTAGGTGTAGCCCAGTTCGTAGTCGTAGAGCTTTTCGGACGAAGGCGCAGTCTGGTCGGCGGCGAACTTGTACCGGTCGGTGAAGTCGCTTCGCGTGGGTTCTTTCTGCGCGACGGCGAACGAGAAGTAGAAGTTGCTGCGCTCGCCGAGCGTGTAATTCAGTCCGGCGCGGGGGTTGAAGAAGTGGTAGGTCTCGTCCACGTCGATGGGCTGCATGCCCACCTCCTCCGAGACGAAGTTGTCGTTGACGCCCCAGGTCTGGTAGCTGACGTAGCGGTATTGCAGGTCGCCGAAGAGCCGCAGTCCCTTGGCCACGGTCCACGATGCGCGGGCGAAGAGGTTGGCGTCCTGCTTGTCCACGTCGTTGTCGTACCAGCGTCCCCCGATCTGGCTCTTGTCCAGTCCGTCGACCCAGTCGAGCACGCCCCAGTGGGGGCAGGAGTAGTAGCTCCACGAACCTCCGAACGTGAGGTCGAGGTTCTTTACGGAGTAGGCCGCCGAGGCGTTCAGGCCGCCCAGGTGGTTGCGCATGATCTTTTCGCGGATCAGGTCGGCCTGCTCGATGTCGGTCTCGAGGTTGAGGTATTCGGCCAGCGTGCGCCCGGCCTTGTATTGCTTGTAGTAGCCGTAACCGTAGGTGTAGAAGCCCGTGGCGTTGAGCGTCCACTTCTCGTTGAAACGGTGGCTCAGCACCAGTTGGTTGTTGATTTGCAGGTAGTTGTCCGTCTGGTCGTCGTAATAGTCTACCGTCGCGCGCTCGACCTTGCCGTCGTCCATGTAGTAGTAGGAGTGGGGCCCGCTGGAGGTGTAGTACATGCCTTCGGTGTGGAACCGGCGGCCGTTGAGGCGCATCTGTTCTTTCGTGGCGCCCGTGTAGGTGAGGCCGGTCTTGGCCTTGCCGCCGAAGGAGACGAGTTTGAGCATCGTGTTGCCGTTGTAGTAGGCGCCCTGGAACATGTAGGATTTGAGGTCCGTGGCTCCGCGGTCGATGTAACCGTCCGAGCCGATATGCGTCAGGCGGGCGTCCACGAGCCAGTGGCCGCCCATCAGCCCCGAGTTGACGTGCACGGCCTGCTTCGAGGTATTGTACGAACCGTAGGAGAGCGACGCGTCGCCTCCGAATTCGGTCTGGAGCACGTCGGTCGACATGTTGATCGCGCCGCCGAAGGCGCCCGTGCCGTTGGTCGAGATGCCTGCGCCGCGCTGTACCTGGATGGTCCCGACGGCCGAAATCAGGTCGGGCGTATCGTACCAGTACATCGAGTGCGAATCGGGGTTGTTCATCGGCACGCCGTTGATCGTGACGTTGAGGCGCGTGGCGTCCGTGCCGCGCAGGCGCATCGAGGTTCCGCCGATGCCGATGCCGGTCTCGTTGGTGGCGATCATCGAGGGCGCCAGGGCCAGCACCGACGGAATGTCGAATCCGTAACTGTTGCGGGCGATCTCGCTGCGCGTGATGTCGGAATAGGCTACGGGCGTGTTTTTCGAGGCCCGCGTGGCGGTCACTTCGACCTCCTGCAAGCGGTATACGCGCAGCGAATCCGCTTCGGTGCGGCCCGTCGGGCGCGCCGCCTCCGTGCGTGTGGTTTCGGCCTGTTCAGCCCTCAGTTGTGCGGCCGGGCAGAGCGCGGCAGCCGCAAGAATCAGAAAAATCCTTTTCATCGTTAAACTTTTTGAGTTAATAGACTGAAAAGGGGTATGTGTTGTTGATTACGCTTCGTCCCGGTCTCGGCATTACCCGTCTCCGGTTCAATGGGTATAATCTCAGCCTGACAGTAAGGCACCCCTTTGAAATATCGGGGCAAAGGTAAGGAAAAAAGGCGGAAAGTCCGCAGACTTTCCGCCTTTTTTCCTTATTTCAGTTGACAGTCAGAATATTACGAAGCGGAAGACGATCTTCTGGCAGTGGGTTTCGCCGGGGCGGAAAGAGAAAAATTCCCGAAAATTCTGGACTGTAGTTATTTTGCAACGCTTTGAAGCCGAAAGGCGGGATTGAGCGGATCGGTGTCGATCAGTTCGAGCGACCGGATCATTTTCAGCGTGCCCTGTTTATACTTGCGGAAATGGGCCGATGCTATATGGGAACGGTAGGCTGCCGTGTCGGCGTAGGTTTCCAGAATCGTGATCTGGCAGGGATTGTTTTTTTCGGCGACGGCATACATGGTCAGCACGCCCGGTTCCGTGCGCAGCGAGATGGTTCCCACCTCGGCCGCCGCCGCTTTGTACTCCTCCAGATATTCGGGACGAACCACCACCTTTGACAGACGGACTATGCTTTTGTCGGTCTGCGGCAGTTTGACGCAGGGGAGGGTCGTATCCTTTTCGAGGTTCAGCCCCCTGCCGATCGTTTCCCCCGTTCTCAGATAGGAATAGGTGGGGAATTCGAACAGGACGGGCTTCAGTTCCCGGTAATTGATTTTCCCCGCCGGGTCGAGGACTCGCTCGTCGGCATAGGTATTGGCCACGGAACAGATGAAGTTGTCGAATTTATCGGTTTCGTAAATCTCTTCTACGCGGCATTCCATCACCAGCGGCGAGGCGTCGATTACCGGAGCGCCGATGTCGCCTGAATGGAAATCGAACAGACGGGACTTATCCACATCCCGACCGCTTACACTCCCTGCGTAGTCGGCCTTGCGCAGCAATGCCTCGTCGACGATATTGACCGACAGTATTTTCGTTTTCCGAATGCCTGCGTTGGTATAGTGTGATTTGCTCATGCTGATCAGAATGCGGTCGTGGCCGATAATGCCCGTATGTCCGACCGTGATCCAGTTTACTCGGTCGTCCACCCAGGCGCCCACCACGACCAGAGGCACGGGATATAGTGTCAGCTTGCTTCCGATATTTCGTTTCGTCGTTTTTTCGATCGTTCGGGATGCGGTGGATTCAGATGTCGGTTCCGTCGTGCAGGCTACTGCCAGCACTGCCGACAGAAAAACGGATGCAATTTTTTTCATATTTTTGATTTATTCGGTTTTGATGTCGCAAAGATAGCGAGCTTGTTGTACGCTATTGTTGCCTGAATTACGGATTAACCAACCATTTTTACCGATTGTATCCGAAAAAGCCCCGTCCGCAGGGGACGGGGCTTGTAGGTGCGAGAACCGCGTTTTCAGAACGTTCCGAAGCGGAAGACGATCTTCTGGCAATAGGTCTCGCCGGGATTGAGCAGCGGCGAGGGGAACTCGGGGTGGTTCACGGCGTCGGGGTAGTTCTGGCACTCCATCGCCACGCCGTCGTAATCGGCATAACGGCCTCCCGACTTGGTTTCGGGGCATCCGCCCGCGAGCCAGTTGCCCGTGTAGATCATCACGCTGGGCTGCGACGAGAGCACCGTCACCTTGCGCCCCGACCGAGGTTCGCGCAGTTCTCCGACCTCGCCCAGGATGTTGGGTTTCCAGCCGTCGATGGCAAAGGGGTGGTCGTAACCCTTAAAATCGCGGATGTGGTTGAACTCCGACGAGATGCCTTCGCGGAAGGACCGGAACTCCGAAAAGTCCTGCGGGGTTCCCGCCGCGTCGAGCAGTTTGCCCGTCGGGATCTGTTTGTCGTTCATTTCCAGAATCTTCGAACTGTTCAGGCGCAGTTCGTGGTCGAGGATCGACCCGCTGCCTTCGCCCGCGAGGTTGAAGTAGACGTGGTTGGTGAGGTTCACGACCGTCATCTTGTCGGTCCGGGCCAGGTAGGTGATCTCCAGCGCGTTGTCGTCGTCGAAATCGAAAACGGCCTCGACGCACAGTTCGCCGGGGTAGCCCTGGTCGCCGTCCTCCGATAGGAGCGACATCACCACGCGGTTGGTCTCCACGCGGCTCTCCCATACGCGGTTGGCAAAACCTTTCGTGCCTCCGTGCAAGTGGTTGGGCCCGTTGTTGACCTCCAGCGAATACTCCTTGCCGTCGACCGTCATGCGCCCGAAGGCGATGCGGTTGGCGCAGCGTCCCACGCTCTTGCCCGAGGCGGCTCCGTCGAAGAAGTAGCCTTCGGGGTGTTTGTAGCCCAGCACCACGTCGGCCATGCGGCCCTCGCGGTCGGGCATCGTCACGGCGACGATCGCCGCGCCGTAGTTCGAAAGCTGCACTTCGGCGCCTTTGTCGTTGCGCAGCGTGTAGCGGATAATCGCTTCGCCTTCCGGGGTCATGCCCCAGACGTGTTGTTCGATAGATACCATTATTCAGCGGGTTTTAAGTTGGTCAGCAGGTTGTCGATGCGGCGCAGGCACTCCTCCTTGCCGATGAACGACGTGACATCGTACATGCCCGGGCCCTTTCCGGCGCCCACGAGGGCCAGGCGCAGGGTGTTCATCACCTGCCCCATGCCGTAACCCTTCTCTTCGATCCAGGCGTGGACGATGCGTTCGGTGTTCTCCAGCGAGAAGTCGTCGATACCCTCCAGTACGCCGCGCAGGCAGCTGAGGATGGCCGGATTCTGGCCTTTCCAGTACTTTTTGACCTGCTTTTCTTCGTACTCCGCGGGAGCCTCGAAGAAGAACGACGTGAGGTCCCAGAGGTCGGTCGTGAACGTCGCGCGCTCCTTCATGATGCCTGCGGCCTTTCCGGCGCGCTCGTCCGAGACCTCGATGCCGTGTTCGCGCAGGATCGGCTGGTAAAGCGCCGCCAGTTCGGCGTCCGTCTTGTGGTGCATGTACTGGGCGTTGAACCACTTGGCTTTGTCGGGCTGGAAGCGCGCCCCCGATTTCGAGACGCGTTCGAGCGAGAAGTTGTCGATCAGCTCCTGCATCGAGAAAATCTCTTGCTCCGTGCCCGGGTTCCAGCCCAGCAGGGCCAGCATGTTGATGAACGCCTCGGGGAAATAGCCGTCCTCGCGGTAGCCGCGGGCGGTCTCCCCGGTCGGCGAAGTCCAGAAGAGCGGGAAAACGGGGAAGCCCATCTTGTCGCCGTCGCGTTTCGAGAGCTTGCCGCCGCCCGTGGGTTTCAAGAGCAGCGGCAGGTGGGCGAACTGCGGTTGCTGCTCGCTCCATCCGAAGGCTTTGTACAGGAGGTAGTGCAGGGGCAGCGACGGCAGCCACTCCTCGCCGCGGATGACGTGCGAGACCTCCATCAGGCGGTCGTCGACGATGTTGGCGAGGTGGTAGGTGGGCAGTGCGTCGGCCGATTTGTAGAGCACCTTGTCGTCCAGCGTCGAGGTGTTGACCTCCACGTGGCCGCGGATCAGGTCGTCCATCTCGACCACTTCGTTTTCGGGCATTTTAAATCGGATGACCCACTGGTCGCCGCGGTCGATGCGCGCCTTCACCTCTTCGGCCGGCAGCGCGAGCGAAGTGGCCAGTTTTTCGCGCACGGCGTAGTTGTAGGCGAACGCCTCGCCGCGCCCTTCGGCCTCCCGGCGCAGGGTGTCCAGTTCCTCGGCGGAGTCGAACGCGTAGTAGGCCCAGCCCGCCTCGACGAGTTGCAGGGCGTATTTGAGGTAGATTTCGCGCCGCTCGCTCTGGCGGTAGGGGGCGTGAGGGCCTCCGACGCCGACGCCTTCGTCGATCTCGATGCCGCACCATTTGAGCGATTCCAGGATGTAATCCTCGGCGCCGGGGACGAACCGCTGCGAGTCGGTATCCTCGATGCGCAGGATCATCGTGCCCTTGTGTTGGCGGGCGAACAGGTAGTTGTACAGTGCCGTGCGGACGCCGCCGATGTGCAGCGGTCCGGTGGGGCTGGGTGCGAAGCGCACCCGAACAGGTCTTGCCATAGCTCTATCTTTTGTTTTTTACGATCCCGGTTTGCGGCGTCAGACGTTGAACAGGAAGTGCATGATGTCGCCGTCCTGTACGATGTACTCCTTGCCTTCGATCGACAGTTTGCCCGCGTCTCGGCAGGCTTTTTCCGACCCGAGGGTGGTGTAGTCGTCGTACTTGATGACCTCGGCGCGGATGAATCCCTTCTCGAAGTCGGTGTGGATGACACCCGCCGTCTGCGGGGCCTTCATGCCGCGCAGGTAGGTCCAGGCACGGGTCTCGTCGGCTCCGGTGGTGAAGAACGTTTCGAGGTTCAGCAATTTGTAGGCCGATTTGATCAGGCGCGCCACGCCCGACTCCTCCAGCCCGAGGTCTTCGAGGAACATCTGGCGCTCCTCGTAACTCTCCAGTTCGGCGATGTCGGCCTCCGTCGCCGCCGCGATGATCAGCATCTCGGCCTTTTCGTCCGCGATGGCTGCTTTCACGGCTTCGGTGTAGGCGTTGCCCGTCGCGGCGCCCTTCTCGTCGACGTTGCAGACGTAGAGCACAGGCTTGTCGGTCAGCAGGTTCAGGTCGGCGACCAGCTTGCGGTCCTCCTTTTCGAGTTCGACCGTGCGGGCCGAAAGACCCTGTTCCAGCGCCGCCTTGTATTGCAGCAGCAGTTCCACGGTGCGTTTGGCGTTCTTGTCTCCGCCCGAGGTGGCCTGCTTCTGGGTCTTGGACAGCCGGTTTTCGACGGTTTCGAGGTCCTTCAACTGCAACTCGGTGTCGATGATGCCTTTGTCGCGCACGGGGTCGATTGTGCCGTCGACGTGGGTGATGTTGCCGTTGTCGAAGCAGCGCAGCACGTGGATGATTGCATTCGTGTTGCGGATGTTGCCCAGGAACTTGTTGCCCAGGCCTTCGCCCTTCGAGGCGCCCTTCACCAGACCCGCGATGTCCACGATCTCGATCGTCGTCGGAACCACGCGCTTGGGGTTGTCGATCTCGGCCAGGCGGATCAACCGCTGGTCGGGGACCGTGATCACGCCCACATTGGGCTCGATGGTGCAGAAAGGAAAGTTTGCCGCCTGCGCCTTTGCATTGGACAGGCAGTTGAAAAGGGTCGATTTACCCACGTTCGGCAAGCCGACGATGCCGCATTGTAACGCCATATTGTATTGTTGTTCTGTTATGATTCGGTTCTAAAGCCTGCCTCCCGCACTGCCGCACGACCGACAGCCGACGCATCGGCGCCGGCGGCCGTCCGACGATGCAATGTCCGGACACAGACGCGCAAAGATACGAATTTCTTTTCAGAATACACCGGATTTTTTTAATTGCGGCTTCCGGCCTGCGTTTTGGCCGGGCTACACGGCTGCCGCTCCGGACCTGGGGCTGAGTTTGTCGACCAGCCGCCGGAAAAGGTCTTCGCTTCCGTTGTTGCCGCCGTTGATGTAAAAGGTCCGGTATTCGGTTTCGCCTTCGTACCTGAAGCGGCATTGAATGACCCCCGGGATCAGGTGGCCGCAGTAGTAGAAACGCCGTATCCCGAGGCCGTAAAGCACCGAGTAGAGGGCCGTGTCGCTCCCGACGAAGAGGAACCAGTTGTTGCTGTTCCGGATTTTTTCGATGATCCGCGCGAAATACCGCAGGGCGGTGTCGCGCTTCTCCAGCGAGGGGTATTTGGTGCTCTTGTCCTCCCAGAATTCGGTTGTGAGGATGATGTTCGAGCCTTTGCGGCATTCGGCCACCATCTTGTTTTTCTTCTTCTCGGCGATTTTGTCGGAGTCTTTGCTGTCGAACTCAGAGTTGTACATCATGAACAGCGACATGTCGATGTCGTTGTGGATGTACTGGACCTGTTTTTTGGTGATCGTCGAGAGCGACCCGACCACGATGACGCCCCGCTCTGCCGGGGCGATCGCGGGCTTTTCGGCGGCGGGGTTCATGGCCGCGTAGGTGCGTATCAGCACGTTGATCATGCTGGCCGAGAGCTTGTAGAATATCTTTTCCGTCCGTGCGTCGAGGTCCACCAGCACGTTGAGCACGCTGACCGAATCGTTCTCCGCCACGGAGTCGAACACCAGGGCCTTGATGCCGTCCGCCGCCGCAAGGTAGCGGTCGCAGATTTCGTTTGCCGGGAGCGATCGCAGCATTTCGACATCGACCAGCCCTACCTGGTTGCGTCTGATGCGCCCGCCGGTCTTCTTTTCCAGCCACAGGGCGATGTTCGAATTCCCGTATTCCAGGCCGTTGAAATAGCAGTATTCCGATTGGTGCATCGGCTCGAAACGGTTCGGACAGACGATATACTGGGTTCCCCATGCTGTGATCCGGCCCTCCTCGACATAGGCCGGAACCAGGATTTCGAGGTCGAAATCGCCCGTTCCGCCCACCGCTCCCCGGTGTTCCGATTCGTAGTTCGACCGCAGGCACGAGTCGATTTTCCCGATGATCCGGTACGGCCGGCCGTGTTTGCGGAAAAACTGCTCCAGCGCGGCGCAGATTTGCTGGTTGATGACCCGCGAATGTTCGGCGTCGAGCCGCCGGCTGGGCGTGGCGATGAAGAAGATGCCGTGGCCCAGGATTTCGTCCCGGTTCTCCTCGAAGTAGGCGAGCAGTTTGCGTTCGGTGATCTGGTCCTCGATGGCGTAGACCGGGATGGTGGCGTCGCAGTTGAAGCCCACGGGGTCGTCCTCGATGATGACGGTGGTTTTGCGGGCGAAGAAATCGGCGATCTCCGGGGCGATCTCGGTCGTTCCGGCCTGCTTGGTGGGTTCCAGGTAGTCGATTTCGTACAGCGGACGGCGCAGCCGCATGTTGATCTTCCGGCGCAGCGAGAGCCGCCGCGACCCCAGGCGGAAAAACGGAGGCCGGAATTTCGGATGCCAGGGCCTCAGTCCGTTGATGCGGATCAGGGCGCCCAGGCTGACGATCACCAGTACCGCCAGCGTCCACAGGTAAACGGCCAGGGAAAAATCCAGCATCCAGTTGACGATGGTCACCAGGGCTATGGGGAGGCTCAGCACCCCGCCTATGAGGGTCAGCGTATGCCAGATACTGTTTTCTTTCATAATACGATCGGGTTAGTGCGTAGTTGGTCTCCGACAAAAATAGTCAAAATTCCGCAAAATCCCCAATCAGGGCCTCTGCCGCTTCCTCCGGCACGGGAAAGCCTCCCCGCCCGCAGGCAGGGAGGCCGGTCGTTTTTGCCTGTTCCCGGTCTATTCGGCCAGCGACCATTCGATCACGACCGGGAAATGGTCTGAGGGGTATTTCTGGTTGTAGCTGCTGTTGACGATGCGCCATGAGGCGACTTTCGAGTCTTTCGGCGTGATGAAAATGTGGTCGATGCGCGATGCGTTGGCCGGGGGCGCCGAGATGTATTTGTAGCCGTTGTAGGTGGGCCAGTTTGCGTTGGTTTTGGCCGGGCAGCGCGTGTAGCTGTCGGCGAGGATGCCCGATCCGGCGATGGCCTTGTAGGGTTCGGTGTTCTGGTTCGAATTGAAGTCGCCCGTGCAAAAGGCCGGTTTGTCGCCGGCGATTTCCCGCACTTTGGCAACCAGCAGTTTGGCGCTTTCGGCACGGGCCGTGGTTCCGATGTGGTCGAAATGCGAATTGAAGTGGTAGAACTCCCGCCCGTTTTCCCGGATGCGGAAATGAACCCAGTTGCACATGCGGGGCGAATAGGAGTCCCAGCCTTTGGAGCCCGGCGTTGCAGGTGTTTCGGAGTACCAGAACGATCCCTTGTCCAGCACCTCGAATTTGTCCGTGCGGTAGAAAACGGGATTGTAGTGACGCCGTCTCGCCGTCTCGTCGCCGATGACGTTGTTTCCGACCCAGGCGTATCCGGGCAGGAGCGGTTCGATGTCTTCGATCTGGGTCCGGTAAGGCTCCTGCGCCCCGAAGATGTCGAATTGTTCGCTCTGGAGCAACTGGCGAAGCAGTTCCCGGCGGTTTTCCCACTTGTCGTTTTCGTCGCCCGGGTTGTCGTACTGGATGTTGTAGGTGGCGACGCGGATCGGGGCGAGCCACTTTTTGCCGGGCGTAGGCTCGGGCTCCGGATCGCTGTCTTTCGAACTGCACAGCGAGAGGAGCGGTACGCAGAACAGAAGCAGGCTGAAGAGTGTTTTCTTTGTCATTGTTCTGAGGTGTAATCGGTTTTGGATAATAGACGCGATACGAATATTTTTGTCCCCTTGGAAGGCGAAAATTTGCAGTTTTGCTTTTTTTATTCGATTTTTATCTCCTGATCGGGGGACAAATTGGGCGGTTTCCCGTTATAACGAATAACCGACCAAAATAAAACCCGAATGTTTCGGCTAGGCAAGCACGACTCCAGACGAATTGACCGGCAGTATGCCGAAGAGACCGACGTATACGTTATGTTGTATAACAGTTATGCGGATGCGCTCTATGCCTATGGTATGGGGTTCGGCTTCGACAACGAAACGGTCAAAGATGTCATCCACGACATTTTCCTCGACCTCATGACCCGCCGGGTCGACCTGGGGCGTATCGCCAACATCAAAGCCTATCTTTTCCGGATCGTTCACAACCGCCTGATCGACCTGCATCGCTCGCGGATCGATAAATGCGACCTTTCGGACCGGGAGCCCGGCCTGAGGGTGTCGCTGACCTCGCTCGATGCGATGATCGAATCGGAGCACGTGCTTCGTATCCGGCAGACGATCGAGTCGCTGCTAAACCAACTTTCTCCCAAGCAGCGCGAAGCCTTGCTGCTGCGGTTCGTCTATGAAATGGAATACAACGACATCGCCGTGATCCTCGACGCCACACCCCATGCCGTGCGCAAATTCGTGTCCAAAGGGCTGGGTAAACTGCGGAAGAACAGGGCGTGCGGCAAGACGATGAAGATAGCCACCTGAACCGGCAGGCCCGATTTTTTGCAGCCGAGGGGGACAAAACGGGGCTTTCCCCGTCATAAAGACAACACAGGGCGGCCCAAGCCGCAGAATAAACGAAGATTACTTTCGAATCGATGATAAAACCGGACGATATTCAGAAGCACGTGGCGGAGTTCTTTACCTCCGATCCGGACTTCGTTTTGTGGTGTCTCGATCCCGAGCGGGCGCAGGACAGCTATTGGAGCAACTATACCAAACGCCATCCGCAGGACCTGGTCGAGTTCGAGCGCGCCGTAAGCCTGGTGCGCCGCGTGGGTAAAAACCATCCGGCGCTTCCGTCCGGGGAGAAACAGATTCTGCTGGACCGTATCCTGACCGATTATTATGCCAGGCGTCATTTCGCCGTTCCTTCCCCACGCCGCAACCGTACGGCGTTCTTTGCCGCAGCAGCCGTGTTGGTCGCCGGCATCGTGGCGGCCCTGTTCTGGACGCTGGATTTCGCGGATTCCGGACTGCCTTCGGCCGAGGCCTATGAGAACATCACGCTCGTGACGCGCGACGGCAGCCGCGAAGTGTACGACGACATCGCCCGGATCAGCCTCACGCCCAAAGGCAAAATCCTGATCGACGGCAAGGAGAATAAGGAAAACAAGACGGAGAAGGCGGGCCGCGGCCAAAACCGCCGGGAGGTGCACGTACATACGAGCGAACTGGTG
This sequence comes from Alistipes montrealensis, assembly GCF_018362775.1. Lineage (GTDB taxonomy): Bacteria > Bacteroidota > Bacteroidia > Bacteroidales > Rikenellaceae > Alistipes > Alistipes montrealensis. The sequence continues at coordinate 383,004 of NZ_JAGYXY010000001.1, read as the reverse complement.
GTCCCCAAAGGCAAACGCGCCCATCTGCAACTCTCCGACGGCACGCGGGTGTGGATCAATTCGGCTTCGGTGCTTCGTTTTCCGACCACATTCGGCGATACGCGCGATGTTTTCATCGAAGGCGAGGCTTATTTCGAAGTGGCGAAGGATGCGAACCGTCCCTTCATCGTGCATACCGATCATTTTGCGACCCGCGTCTTGGGTACGTCGTTCGATGTGACGACCGCGCCCCGGGCCGGCGGTTCGTCGGCCGTGGTGCTGGTCGAAGGCTCCGTGGCCATCGACGTGGCCAACGGCGAGTCGGTGACGCTGAACCCTTCGGAACGTTTCTCGATGAAGGACGGCAGTTATTCGGTCTACGAAGTCGATCCCTATAAATACATCAGTTGGAAGGACGGGCTGCTTTTCTTCACGTCGAACACGCTGCTCGAAGTGTTGCAGAAGGTGGCGGCTTTTTACAAGATCGAGATTTCGTGTTCCGGGGAGATCGGGGGACGAAAATGCACCGGCAAGCTGATTCTGTTCGACGACCTGGACGGTACGCTCGACGTGCTCTCGGATATTTTCCGGATCACCTATGTCCGGGCGGCGGACGGTTCGGTGGTGGTGAAACCGGCTCCCGACGACTTTCCCGACGCCGCATATCGCTGAGACCAATTTCCTATCTCAAATACTAACCTAAATTATTTTACTTATGAAGGATCTTTTCTTTGTGAGGAGTAGCTTGACATGCCGTATCCTGCGTATTTTCGCAGTGGCGATGTTGTTGCTTCCGGTGAATCTCCAGCCCGCCCGGGCCTCCCGGCAGGATGCCGGTTCCAGGTCGCTGCTGAGTGTGAAGATGAAGGATGCGACGTTGCGGAGCGTCTTCGCGGAGGTCGAGCGGACCAGCCGTTACGCCTTCATCTACACCGACGACGTGCAGCCGCTGCTCGGCCGCAAGGTGTCGGTCTCGCTCAGGTCGGTGACCATCGACGAACTGCTGTCCGTCGTTCTGAAGGGAACCGAACTGAGCGGACGGGTGCGCGAGAACCAGGTAATCATCTCGAAAACCGCTGTCCGGAAAAACGGGGGCGCCGCCCCTCCCCAGGTGAAGAAACCGGGCGATGAGATTATTCTCCAGGGTACGGTAATTTCCTCGGCCGACAACAAGCCTATCACCGGTGTTTCGGTTTATGTCGAGGGAACGGCGATCGGCGCCACTTCCGACGCCAATGGCAACTATACGCTCAAAATTCCTGCCGGAACCAGACAGGTAACCTTCGCCTTCCTGGGCTACGATACCCGGAAGATCGACGTGGCCGATATCGAACTTTTCAAGCTCGTAACGCTGTTCGAAGCTTCGAACGTCATGGACGACGTGGTGGTCGTGGCTTTCGGTACGCAGAAAAAGGAGAGCCTCGTAGGGGCCGTGCAGGTCGTGCGGCCCAGTACGCTGAAAGTGACATCGAGTAACCTTTCGACCTCGTTTGCAGGCAAGATCGCCGGCGTCATCTCCACCCAGTCGTCGGGCGAACCCGGCGCCGACGGTGCGAACTTCTGGATTCGCGGCATCTCGACCTTCGGTGCGAACAAATCGCCGCTGCTGATCCTCGACGGCGTGGAGATCGTCTCGGAGATGCTCAACAATATTCCGCCCGAAGCGATCGAGTCGTTTTCGATCCTGCGCGATGCCACCGCCACGGCGCTTTACGGTTCGCGCGGCGCGAACGGCGTGATGATCATTACCACCAAAAACGGCCGCCAGTCGGAGAAAATGTCGATCAATGTCCGCCTCGAATCGGGCATTTCGATGCCTACGCGCATCCAGGACATCGCCGACGGCGTGACCTACATGGAGAACTACAACGAGGCGCTGCGCACGCGCACCCCCACAGGCGAGGTCTACCAGCCGCGTTTTTCGGACGAGAAAATCGCGGGTACGCGCAACCGGCTCAATCCCTACGTCTACCCCAACAACGATTGGTATTCGATGCTTTTCAAAGACTTTACGGTCAACGAGAACATGAACCTCAATGTGCGGGGCGGCGGCAAAGTGGTCGATTACTTCCTCAATGCGTCGATTTTCAACGAGAACGGTATCCTGAAGAAACCTTCGGAGTCGAAATTCGACACCAATATCAATTCGCAGAAATACCTTTTCCAGGCCAACGTCGGTGCACAGGTCACCAAGACCACCCGCGTCAGCCTGAAGATGAATACGCAGTTGCTCTTCTGGCATCGTCCCGTCGAAGAGGTGAAAGACTTGTTTTACTATACGATGCGCGCCAATCCGGTCGCTTTTCCGGCTACCTATCCCCGGGGGGCGGTGGATGATCTCGACGATCCCATATTCGGCAACGCTCCTTCGTGGGACGGCAGTGCCACGGATATCAACCCCTATGCCTTGCTGAGCCGCGGTTACGGGCAGCGCCACACGCAGTACATCACGACGACTTTTTCGGTGGATCAGGACCTCGACTTTATCACGAAGGGCCTGAAACTGCGCGGTATGGTTTCGTTCTACAACAAGACCTATGCGGCGATCTACCGTTCGTTCTCGCCCTATTACTACGAGATGACCGATTACACCGACAACGGCGACGGCACTTACGACTATAACCTCCAAAATATCGGTACGGCCGGATCGTCCTACCTGGGAACCTCTACGGGCCGCAACGGTTACCGGGAGATTTCGCTGCAGGGACAGGTCGAATATTCACGCTCGTTCGGCAAACACGATGTCAACGCCCTGTTCGTCTACCATCAGAAGGAAAAGGTTGACAACCAGCCGACCAACGACGAATACAAGGTGCTCCCTTACCGGGAGCAGGGGCTCGCGGGACGTTTTACCTACGGCTTCGACAACCGCTATCTGATGGAGTTCAATTTCGGATACAACGGTTCGGAAAACTTTATTGCCGGACACCGTTTCGGATTTTTTCCCTCGATCGCCGGCGCATGGGTCGTGTCGAGCGAGCCGTTCTGGGAGAAACTCCGCAGCAAGGTGAACCTGTTGAAATTCCGGGTTTCCTATGGTCTCTCGGGTAACGATTACCTGGCCGACAGCAGTAATAATATCGTTCGTTTTCCCTACCTCACGACGGTCAACATGAACAAGGGCCTTTACGTGTGGTTCTCGCCCAACTTCATCAAGCAGACCGGCCACGAAATCATGACCGTGGGCAACCCTTCGGCCACCTGGGAGGAGAGTACGAAACTCAATGTCGGCCTCGAACTGGGCCTTTTCAATGCCCTCACGCTGAATGTCGACGTTTACAAGGAGGACCGCACCGGCATTTTCATGCAGCGGCGTTCGCTGCCCTCGACAATGGGACTTTCGGGCGTTACGCCCTACGGCAATCTCGGCGAGGTGGAGAACCGGGGTGTCGACGTTTCGCTCGAGTACAACAAGGCCTTCAACAAGGACCTGCTGATCTCCGTGCGCGGAACCTTCACCTATGCCCATAACGAGGTGCGGGCCCGGGACGAGGCGAAATACCTGCCCAACGCCTACAATTCCGTGCTGGGCAAACCCGTCAATTCGATCTACGGACTGGTTGCCGACGGACTCTTCACTTCGCAGGAGGAGATCGACAATTCGCCGCGGCAGACCTTCATGCCCGATTACCTGCCGGGCGACATCAAGTACCGCGACCTGAACGGCGACGGCGTAATCGACGCCAACGACCGTACGTCGCTGGGCTATCCCACCGTGCCCGAGATCATGTACGGCTTCGGCGCGTCGGTCAACTACAAACGCTGGGACTTTTCGTTTTTCTTCCAGGGCACGGCGCGCGTCTCGCTGCGGATGTACGACATGCACCCGTTTCGCGACAACCAGTATTCGGGTTTCAACATGACGCAGTACATCGCCGACGACCACTGGTCGGAAGCCGACCCCAATCCCGGCGCCGCCTATCCGCGCCTGGACTACCGTTACAACGCCAACAACACGCAGACCTCGTCGTTCTGGATCAAGAACGGCAGCTACCTGCGCCTGAAAAGCGTCGAACTGGGCTTTACCTACAAGAACCTGCGCGCCTACCTGGCCGGAACGAACCTGTTCATCATCTCGCCCTTCAAATACTGGGATCCCGAAATGGGCAGCGGCAACGGCTTGAAATACCCGTTGCAGCGCGTGGTGAAACTCGGCCTTCAGTATAACTTCTAAAATTCGAGCGACATGAAAAAAATCATATACACATTCCTGTTTGCGTGTGCCGGAGTCCTCGCTTCGTGCGATTTCCTCGACGTGGTCCCCGAAGGGCAGGCGACGCAGGAGGACATTTTCAAGACCTCCAAGGAGGCCCGTAAATACCTCAATACGCTCTACACCTATGCCCCCAATATTGCGGCTTACCGTTACATGCCCGATTTCTGCGCCGGCGACGACGTTATCACCGCCACCAATGGCCAGACCCGCTATTTCCCCTACAAGAGCATGCTTTACAACGAGGAGAACGCCAGCCAGACCTATTACGGACTGTGGGACGCGACGACCTCTTCCCCGTCGGGGCGGACGAATTACGACATGTACAAGGGTATCCGCTACTGCTACATCATGATCGACAACGTCGATGCCGTGCCGGGCATTTCATCGGCCGTGGCCGACGAATTCAAAGGCGAGGCCTATTTCCTGATCGCCTATTACCACTGGGTCCTGCTGACCCACTACGGTCCGGTTATCCTTGTCAGGGGGCAACTCGACATGGGGCTTCCCGAAGAGCAGGTTTACGTGGCCCGCAGTCCGTTCGACGAGTGTGTGAATTTCATTGCCGAGACCTATGACCGCGCGGCCGAACTGCTGCACGAATATCCGACGCGTCCCGATGCGGACCTCGGACGGGCTACCTCGGTTGCCGCCAAGGCGATGAAGGCCCGGCTGATGCTCTATGCCGCCAGTCCGCTCTGCAACGGCAACACGGAGTTCTATGCGCGTTTTCGCAACAACGACGGGACGCCGCTGATGAGCCAGACCTACAATCCCGAGAAGTGGAAATGGGCGCTCGACGCCTGTCAAGAGGCGATTACACTGGCCGAGAACAATGGGCACAAACTCTACGAGAGCCCTAATTCGGTTGCCGCGGAGACCGACGCCAAACGCGGCGAGATCAATTACCACGACTGTTTCGTCGAGCCGCTCTGGAATTCGGCCGAGTACCTTTGGGCGATGGGCGACCAGACCGGTATCCAGCAGTTCCAGCGCTATGGCGGAGCGCGCCTGAAACTGCCGTACAGTACCGACGGTTTCTGTATCAACATCGTCCCGACGTTCGAATGCGTGGAGATGTACTACACGCACAACGGCCTGCCGTGGGACAAGGACCCCGAGACGATGTCAATCGATCCCTATGCCTACAACGCCGAAAAGGAGACCGCCAACCTCCACGTTTACAAGGAGCCGCGTTTCTATGCGTCGATTGGCTACGACCGCGGCGAATATGCCGTCAACGGCCAGAAATTCACGCTCAAATGCCGTGGCGGTGAGTTGCAGGGCAGCGTGCTCGACGCTTCGAAGGAGTATCAGAGCTGCACGGGTTACATCCTCAAGAAGTGGATTCACGAACAGTCGGCTTTCAACTACGACAGCAAAACCTGGACTTACCGCCAGTATGCCTATCCCTACATCCGCCTTGCGGAACTCTACCTGAGCTATGCCGAAGCCGACTTCGAATACAACGGATCGCTCAGCGATGTGAGCCTCGGTTACCTGAATAAAGTCCGCAGCCGCTCGGGACTTCCCGATTTCGAGGTTTCGTGGGCTATGGCCGGAGGAATACCCTCGGGCAGCGAACTGCGCAAGGTCCTGCACCAGGAGCGTTCGATCGAACTGCTGATGGAAGGAATGCGCTACCACGACCTGCGCCGCTGGAAAGAGGCCGGCGAGGTGATGTCCAAGCGTCCCAAGGCCTGGAATCTCGACGGCAAGACGGCGGCGGATTTCTACAAGGTTACCACGATGAAGGAGAGCGGCGTACGTACGTTCGAATCCCCGAAAACCTACTGGATGGCCATTCCGCTGAGCGAAATCAATATCAACTACAACCTCGTCCAGAATCCCGGTTACTAACCTTAAAATTCCGATTGCGATGAAAAATCTTGCGATATGTCTCCTGCTCCTGCTGGGAGCCGTGGGGTGCGGCGACGATTATATCGTCTACGAGACGGTGGATACCATGGTCTCCATCCCGAAAAACGATTTTCAGGTCCTCGAATACGACCCGGCTTCGGACGATGCCTGTGTCTACGGCCTCTATCTGTATAAGGGCGGTTACAACAACGATGAAATCACCGTGGAACTGGTGGTCGATCCTTCGGTGCTCGACGTTTACAACGTGGAGAACAACCTGGCGCTGAAGGTGATGCCCGACAAGTATTTCACCTTCGATCCCCAGGTCAGACTGTCCGGGGATAAGATCATGAACCTCACCGAAATCCGTTTCGACGCCGGGGCGATGATCGCCGACGGTATCGACTCGTCCTATGTGCTGCCGCTTGCCGTCGTGGCCGGCGACCAGGGCAAAGTGCGTCCCGAGAAGAACAGTGTAATCATCCAGGTCGTGATGAAATAACCGCGGTGCGGGGGAGGTTCGCCTCCTCCGCATCCCTAACGCAAAAATCCATGTCAAAATTTTACATACGAATCTTGCTGGCCGGTGTGCTCGCCTTCGGTTTCGTTGCTTGTTCCTCTTCGGGAAGCGAAGATGGCGGCGGAGGTCCGGCAACGGTGCAGATTCCCGATAAACCCGGCATGACGGTGAAGGGAATCGTGAAGGACGATGCGGGGGCGGGCATTGCCGGCGTCGTCGTGAGCGACGGACTGGAGGTGACCGCAACCGATGCCAGGGGGATTTATTACCTGGAGTCCGATCTGGCGCGGCGTAATTTTATTTTCGTCTCCGTGCCTGCCGGTTACGAAATTCCAGCGTCGCAGGGCTGTCCGCGGTTCTATCGCAAGGTCGATCGCAAACAGGCCGTCAACCGGGCAGATTTTACGCTGACGCGGCGTAAAGCCCCTGCCGACCGCCATTCGCTGATCGTCATGGCCGACATCCAACTGGCCGCCGACAACACGTCGGTCTCGTCCTACCTCGATTATGTCGTTCCCGATGTGCTGAAAACCGTACAAGGACTTTCGACGGAGGTCTACGGTGTCAGCCTCGGCGATCTGGTGTGGAACGATATGTCGCTCTTCCCGAAATACCGCCAAGGGTTGGAGACACTCGGCTTCACCACTTTCAACCTGCCCGGCAACCACGATCACGACCCTGCGTTGTTGACTGACTCGCTCGCCCTGCAGAGCTATGAACGCTATTTCGGTCCTGCGAACTATTCGGCCAATGTCGGGAAAATTCACTATGTGTTCCTCGACAACATCCTCTTCGACCATGCGCCGACTGCCGAAGAGGAGTATACAGTGGGTCTTACCGACGAAATTTGCCAATGGCTCGAAGCCGACCTGAGCCATGTCCCCGCAGGCAGTACGCTCGTCGTGTCATCCCATTGTCCGATCCTTTACCATACGAAAAATACCACGGCGCGCAACCATCGTAATTTCCAGCGTTTCCTCGATGCGATAGGTCCCTATAAAGTGCATGCTTTCGGCGGTCATAAACACTACCATGACATCTACCGCTACGACGACGGACAAAAGGTGATGCATTGTGTTGCCCGTACCCCGGGCGACCTGTTCATCAACGGCGATGTCAACTGCGACGGCACGCCGCGTGGCTACGTCGTGGTCGATGTCGACGGCGACCAATTGACGTGGTATTACAAATCGGTCGGCGGCAAGCGCGACATGCAGATGCGCCTCTATGCGCCCGGACGCACCAATTCGGCCTATGTCTACGCCAATGTTTGGGGATACGACGCCCGGTGGAGTGCCGTGGAGTGGATTCCGGCTTCGGGCGGACAAGCCGTGGCGATGGAGCGGACGCAGCGGACCGATCCCTATTACGAGGAGGTGCTGGCGACGGGCGTGCGCGGCGGCACGCCGACCAATACGTGGCACATGTTCCGGATCGATCCGGGCAGCGGCGAGCGGGGCGGCAAGGTCCGTGTGACCGACTGCTTCGGACAAACCTACGAATCGTCGGTGTCCTGGTAAAATGTACGGCATCAGAATAAAACCTTAAAATACAACCTGAACGATGAAAAGATTTTTCTTTTTTCTGACTGTCGCCGCAGTCGCCTGCTGTGCGGCGTGCAGCGACGATCCCGAGGTCGCGGAACCCGGCCTTTCCCTGCTCGAAGATAAAATAACGTTCGATATGTTCGGCGGCAGTCGTGTCCTCGAAATCACGGCCGATTCGCCGTGGACGATTACCTGTGACGACACGTGGTGTCACACCAATGTCACCGAAGGTTCGCATACGAAGAAAATCGTCCTGACGGTCGACCAGAGTTTCCTGCCCGGGGAACGCACGACCGAGGTGCATTTCTATGCCGCAGGCGAAGAGAAGCATACCGTTGCCGTGACGCAGGAGAAGTTCGAACCGATCCTCGTGCTGGCGGAGAACGGCGGCAGCGTCACCGCATACGGTGCGGACAATGAGCTGACCGTAAACCTGCGGGCGTCCGTGGCGTGGAAAGTCGAAGGCACGACCGGCTGGTGCGGAGTATCGCAGTCCGAAGGAACGAAAAGCACGGTTGTGAAACTCCTGCTGACCGACAGCGACGACGGCGTGCGCCCGCGCAGTGCGACGCTGACCTTCTCTTCCGAAATGGGGGGTGTCGAGCCCCAGCAGGTGACCGTCGTGCAGCGTTCGACGGGTGCGAACACGGTCCTGGTCCGGGCCGGTGAAACCCGCACGTTCCCGGCGCGGCGCACCGACGGTTCGTATGTGAAAGGCGCGGCTGTCGACTGGATCTGGGCCACGGAAGCGGGACTCGTCTCGGATCTGGCCTACGATGCCGCACAGAACGGAATCACCTGTACCGCCGCCGGGAATAAGCAGGGCAGCGGATTGGTGGCCCTGTTCGATGCCGACGGCGCGGTCGTCTGGTCGTGGCTGGTCTGGGTCGTGGATAAAACGCCTTCCGACGTGACCGTCAGCGGCATCGCCTGGCAGGACCGGAATGTCGGAGCCGAGTATTACACGGCCGACCCGAAGGCCTGTGTGCAGGATTTCCGTTCTTATGGCCTGTTCTATCAGTGGGGACGCAAAGAACCTTTTGTCGGAGCGAAGATACTTTCGAAGAACAAGTATTACGAGGGTCATGCCGATTATCCCGCGGCTTTCGGCGCAATGACGCGCGATGTGGTTTTCAATGCGGCCCGTACCGCCGGCTGGAATGTCAGCGCCGAAGAGATAACGGCTGCGGGTGCAAACGCAAATCCGACGACTTTCTACACCCGGCCGTCCGCTGCGATGGCCGACGGCTGGACCGAAGCCGCCAAGGGCCTGAACGACCCCTGCCCGGTGGGGTACAGGGTCCCGACTTCGGACGAATGGCAGGTGCTGCTCGCTTATGTGGACAGCAACGCCGCCAAAAACCAGGATTCGGGCGATACTTACAGCCGTTGGTACGTGCTCGATTCGGGCGGAACCTTCATCGGCCCGTCGACGATGTTCCGCAAGGGCGATAACGGTTGTATCCACTACCCGGGGCGTGCTGCGGCTTATTGTACATCGACCCTTTCCGGGAGCAAACCGCTTCCTATGTTCGACTGGAAAACCGGCGACGCTACGGCGGAAGGAGCTTATTACGAGCGGAAAATGACCACGGCCTACGGCATGCGCTGTGTGAAGGAGTGACATTGTGCAGGGTAATCGAGGTTTCGGGGCGGATACGGTTTATTCCGGCCCGAAGCCTTTTTTTGTGATATTTTCGTTAACTTCGCGCATCTTTTCAACTATTTATCCGATGAGAACAACCCTTCTTACCGTGTTTGCGGCTCTGTTGCTGCTTCCGGCCATGGCACAACCCGTAACCCCGCAGGACCGCCGCCGCGCCGCGGAACTTATGCGGCGCATGACGCTCGACGAAAAGGTCGGGCAGTTGGTCCAGCAGCGCGGAAAAGGCGCCGTGACAGGCCCGGACAAGACGCAGCTTTCCGTCGAACAACTCGTCCGCGAAGGGCGTTGCGGCAGCGTTTTCAACATCTACTCTTTCGAGGAAACCGAACGCCTGCAAAAGATCGCTGTCGAGGAGAGCCGCCTGGGCATTCCGCTGCTGATCGGAGCCGACGTGATCCACGGTTTCCGGACGATCTTCCCGGTCAACCTTGCCGTCGCCGCTTCGTGGGATCCGTCCGCTGCGGAGTCGCTGGCCCGGGTCGCGGCCCGTGAAGCCTCGGCTATGGGTATTCAATGGACCTTTTCGCCGATGTGCGACGTTTCGCGCGATCCCCGCTGGGGCCGTGTTTCCGAGGGTGCGGGCGAGGACCCCTACCTGGGCTCGCGCGTCGCCGAAGCGATGGTGCGGGGCTATCAGGGCGACCTTTCCGATCCTTCGTCGATCCTTGCCTGCGTGAAGCATTTCGCCGCCTACGGAGCGCCGCAGGCCGGGCGTGAATACCATACGGTCGATATGTCCGAGCGGGTTTTCCGCGACAGTTACCTGCCCCCGTACCGTGCGGCGCTCGATGCCGGGGCTGTGACGGTGATGACCTCGTTCAACGACCTGGACGGCGTTCCGGCTACGGCGAACCGGTGGCTGCTGCGCGACCTGCTGCGCGATGAACTCGGCTTCGGCGGGTTCGTGGTGACCGACTACGGCACGATCGGCGAACTGAAGGCCCACGGCGTAGCGGCCGACGATGCGCAGGCCGCCGAACTGGCCCTGCGTGCCGGGGTCAATATGGATATGATGAGCGCGGCCTACCTGTTCCACGCCGCCGAACTGGTGCGGCAGGGCCGTATCGCGGAGTCGCTGATCGACAGCCTCTGCTGCGAGGTGCTGGCCGTGAAATTCCGGCTGGGACTTTTCGACGATCCTTTCCGTTACCAGGTGAAGGAGCGTGAGGAGTGCTACTATGCCCCGGAACATCTCGATGCGGCACGGCGCGTGGCCCGCAGTTCGATGGTCCTGCTGGAGAATCGGGGCGATGTGCTGCCTCTGAAAAAAGGAAGCCGGATCGCGTTGGTGGGGCCTTTTGCCGATTCCCGGTGGGATATGATCGGCTCGTGGGTCCATTTCGCCGAGGCGGACCGGACTTCGACTTTCCGCGAGGGGCTGTGTCGGCGTTTTGGGGATGATCGGGTGATCTGCGTCCGTGGATGCGATCCGCATAAGGGGACCGAAGAAGGGCTTGCCGAAGCGGTCGCCGCGGCCGCGAAATCGGACGTGGTGCTGGTCGCCCTCGGGTTGACGGCCGGGGAGAGCGGCGAGGCGGCGAGCCTTGCGTCGATCGCCCTGCCCGAAGTTCAGCGGCAGTTGCTGGAATGCTTGAAGCAAACCGGGAAACCGATTGTCGTGCTGTTGGTTACGGGTCGCCCGATGGAGCTGGCCCGCGAGGCGGAACTGGCCGACGCCCTGTTGCTGACATGGTATCCCGGTACGATGGCGGGCGAAGCACTGGCCGATGTCGTTTCGGGCGATTACAATCCGTCGGGCCGCCTTCCGATGACCTTTCCCCGTACGGTGGGACAGGTCCCGATCCACTACGACATGAAAAATACGGGCCGGCCGGCCGCCGTATCGGGCCAGCCCCAGAAATACACTTCACGCTATATCGACGTGCCCAATTCGCCGCAGTACTGCTTCGGTTACGGTCTGGGCTATACGACGTTCGGTTATTCGGACCTGCGGGTGCTGACGCCTGCGGCGAAGCTCGGCGACGAAGTCCGCGTCGCGGTCCGTGTGACCAATACGGGCGGCCGTGACGGCGAGGAGGTTGTGCAGCTTTACGTGCGCGACCTGATAGCCAGCGTGACGCGTCCCGTGCGCGAACTGAAGGGTTTTGAGAAGGTGATGCTCCGTGCCGGCGAGAGCCGCGAGGTGACTTTCACGCTGACGCCCGACGACCTGTCGTTCTGGCGCCTCGACAACAAATGGGGCCAGGAGCCGGGCGATTACCACGTCTGGGCGGGGCACGATTCCGACTGTACGCTCGGCGGCAGTTTCCGGATTACCGAATAAAACGTCTTTCGGCTGAATGTGCGGAAAACGACAATAGGGGAGCAGCGGTTTCGGCCGCTGTTTTTTTATGTTGTACCGCGTTGGGCCGATGTCCCGAAAAATCCCGTTCGGCGGCGTTTCGGGCAAAAGGTTCCGGGCATGCGCTGGGCTTTCATAATTTTTTGCTATCTTTGGAGGTCAAAACAGTACGCAATGATGGATTTGAAAACGATACGGACCGAATTACACAAGCTGACGGCGATTGTCGACGGCTGGGACCCTTCCGGGCATATACCGGCTCTCGAACGCGATCTGGCACTGGAAAAACTGCGGACACTTTATGACGCGGTACGCTTTGCGGAAGGGGCGTCCGTTGCGGAAGCCCCGGTTGAGGCGGAGGAACCCGCTGCTGCGGCTCCGGTCGCCATCGACCTCGGGGCGGTGCTTTCGCTCGACCCGGAGGATGGCGCCGGATTTGAATCCGACTCCGATGCTGCGCCCGGATCGGCATTCGAAGCGGAGCCGGAGCCCGCCGAAGCGTTTTCCGGGCCCGAGCCTGAATCGGAGCCTGAATCGGAAACCGGGTTGGAACTTGAACCGGAGCCGTCGGAGATGCTGGAAATGCCGGAAACGACTGTGCCGGAACCGGAACCCGTTTTTGAGGCCGGCCCTGCACCGGAACCGGAGGTTGAATCCGCACCGGAACCGGAGACCGAACCGGCTCCCGTATTCGTTGCCGAAGAACCCGAACCGATCGCAGAACTGGACGAGCCGGTCGAAGAGCCGGCGTCCGCGCTGACGCCCGGGGCAGACCCTGTCCCTGCGGCGGAGGCTGCCGGGGAGTCTGTGCCGGAACCCGTCGCTGCGGAGAAGCCCCAATACATTGCGCCCACGCTCTTCGGATTGGAGGAGGAGACAGTCCGTCACCGTCATAAACAGCGCGTCATCATGTCGCTCTACGATACTCCGGCGCCCGCTGAAAAACCCGCGGCGCCCGAGGTGGCGGAAACCCGTCCCGAGCCTGTCGCAGAGCCCGAACCGAAAATCGAGCCTGCGCCCGCAGAACTTGAGCGGCAGCAGCCTGAAATCCGTGAATCCCACGAATCCCGGCCCGTTGCGGAGCCTGTCGTTGCGGCAGTTGCCCCGGTTCAGCAACCGGAGCCGGAGGAGGAGTCGGAATTCGAGGAGATCGGGATTGCGGCTCCGGCCGGAGCCGTGTTGGGCGATGTGATCAACCACGACGTGCAGACGCTGGCCGATACGATTGCCCCGCACCGCGGAGCCGCTTCGGAACTGCGGCGCGGCGAGCCGGTCGCGGACCTTCGCCGGGCCATCGGCATCAACGATAAATTCCTGCTGATCCGCGACCTGTTCGGCGGCGACGGCGAAGCCTATGAGCAGGCTATCGGGACGCTCAATGCTTTCGACGATTTCGACGAGTGTATGATTTATATCGCCGAGAACTACGCCTGGAATCCCAATTCGGACGGCGCGAAGTTCATGATGGAACTGCTCGAACGCAAATTCTCGTAACGGCATGGCCAAACTCTATATCGTACCTACGCCGATCGGGAATCTGGACGACATTACGCTGCGCGCCGTGAACGTCCTGCGCGAGGTGGATTTCATCCTCGCCGAGGATACGCGCACGACATCGTTCCTGCTCAAACACCTCGGCATCGAGCAAAAACTCCATTCGCACCACAAGTTCAACGAGCACGCCACGGTCGAGATGGTCGCCGGGTCGATCGCTGCGGGACGCAATGCGGCTCTCGTGTCGGATGCCGGGACGCCCGGTATTTCGGACCCCGGGTTCCTGCTCGTGCGCACGTGCGTTGAGGCGGGCATCGAGGTCGAAACACTGCCGGGCGCCACGGCGCTGATTCCGGCGCTGGTGCAGAGCGGATTTCCCTGCGACCGTTTTTGCTTCGAGGGCTTCCTGCCCCAGAAGAAGGGCCGCACGAAACAGTTGCAGGCCCTCGCCGACGAGGAGCGCACGATGATTTTCTACGAGTCGCCTTATCGTGTGGTCAAGTGCCTCGAACAGTTCGCCGGGGTTTTCGGCGAAGACCGCCGGGTTTCGGTGTCGCGCGAGATCACCAAAAAGTTCGAGCAGACCGTTCGCGGAACCGTTGCCGAAGTGCTGGACCATTTTCGTGCGACCGAGCCCAAGGGCGAATTCGTGATTGTCGTGGCCGGAAAACCCAAGGTCCGTCGCAGCCGGGAGGAAGAGGCTCAGTGATTCAAATTGTAAACAGCTATGGAAAATAATCGCACAGACGATACGCAAGGCATGAAACGTTCGTTTTCGGCGTGGCTCGGGGAGTTGCGCGAATTCATGAAGGGCCGTTTCAGCCTCGAAGAGGACAAGGCGCAGCGCGACGAAGTCGTGGCCGCCATTTCGAAGGGCGTCGAGTTCCGCGGCGTCAACCTCTGGGTACTGATTTTCGCTACGATGATTGCGTCGCTGGGCCTGAACGTCAATTCGGCCGCCGTAATCATCGGCGCGATGCTCATTTCGCCGATCATGGGCCCGATCATGGGCGTCGGCCTTGCGCTGGGCATCAACGATTTCGAACTGCTCAAAAAATCGCTGCGCAACCTGGCGCTGATGTTCATCGTCGCCATTATCACCTCGACGGTCTATTTCTTCATCTCGCCGCTTTCGTCGAACAGCAGCGAGTTGCTGGCGCGCACCGTGCCTACGACCTACGACGTGCTGATCGCCCTGTTCGGCGGTTTGGCTGGTGTTGTGGCCCAGACGCGGCAGGACCGCACGTCGACCGTGATCCCGGGCGTGGCCATCGCCACGGCCCTCATCCCGCCCCTCTGCACTGCGGGTTTCGGACTGGCCACCGGGCAGATAAAGTTCTTTATCGGGGCGTTCTATCTCTTCTTCATCAATTCGGTGTTCATCGCGCTGGCGACTTATGCCATGGTGCGTTTCCTCCAATACGAGAAGAAGGCCTTTATCGACAAGGCACGTGAACGCACGGTCAAACGGCTGATGATGGTCATTACGCTGGTGACCTTCATCCCGAGCGTCGTCATCGGTTTCCACATGGTCCGCGTTTCGGTGTTCGAAGCCGTGACCGACAAATACGTGTCGCAGGTCTTCAATTTCCCGCATACCCGTGTCATCGAGTGTAACAAGCATTATGCGCAGGGCAAGAACCCGTCGCAGATCGAGTTGCTGCTCGTAGGCGAGCCGCTGGGTGAAGAGGTGATCGAAAATGCCCGTGCGCAGATGCGCAATTTCGGGCTGAAGAAAACCGAACTGGTCGTCAGGCAGGCCAATACGGAAGATAAGATCGACGTGGCTTCGCTGCAAAAGAGTTATCAGGAACTGCTGGAGGAGAAGAACCGCCGGATCGGCGAAATGTCCTCGCTGCTGACGCGCTACCGGGTGACCAACGTCGAGGTGAACGATATTTCGCGCGAGGTCGGCGCCATGATGGACAACATCAGGGCCATTTCGCTGACCAAGGGCATCACGTTCGACATCAAGGGTACGCCCGGCGATACGACGCTCGTGTGCGTGGTGACGCCCGCAGACCCTGCCCGGCCGGTCGACGGCGAGACGCTGACCCGCTGGCTGAAGATTCGCACCAAGGTCGAGAACGTCAAACTTTTCGTAGAACCCTAACGGTATCGAGGCATGAAACGAACCGAGCTGAACCTCTTGCAGCGTCTCTGGCTGGAAACTCTCTGGCTGGGGGCCCGCGTGTTCGCCGTGATGCCTTACTGGTTTAAATACTACGTCGTCGAGAACGTGCTCTTCGGCCTGCTCTATTACTGCCTGCGCTACCGCATGAAGGTCGTGAAGACCAACCTTCGCAACTCGTTCCCCGAAAAGAGCCGCCAGGAGTTGGCCGTCATCCGCCGGAAGTTCTACCGCACGCTGTCCGAAATCTTCGTCGATACGATCAACATGGCCTACATGAACGAGGAGAAAGGGCGGACGGTGCTTACGGTCAAAGACGTGGAGAAGCATGTCGAGGCGGTGCACGGCCGTGACTGGATCGCCATGACGGCCCATTTCGGGTGCTGGGAGTACTGCTCCTACTGGGGCTTGTACGAGCGTTCGCAGATGCTGGTCGCCGTTTACCATCCGCTGCGCAGCGTAGTGATGGAGGAACTCTACCAGCGGCTGCGCAACTACGAGAATTCGATGACCGTTTCGATGAAAGAGAGCCTGCGCTTCTACCTGCGCAACCGGGCGAAGGGCGTCGAAGGCAAGAACCTCGTGATGGGGCTTATCGCCGACCAGAACCCTCCGCGGCGGCCCGACAGCCATTGGTTCCGCTTCCTCAATCAGGATACGATCTTTTTCGACGGCGGCGAAAAACTGGCCTTGCGCTGTAACCTTCCGGTCTACTTCGTGAAGATGGAACGCCTCCGGCGGGGCCGTTATCAGATGTCCTTCGAACTGATTTATGACGGTAAAGAAGAGGTTGCCGAATACGAAATCACGGAACGTTACGTTCGTAAACTGGAGAAGATGATTTGCGAGTGTCCCGAACTGTGGATGTGGTCGCATCGTCGCTGGAAACACAAACGAATTCATGGCAGTCGCTAAAATCGTAATACTTAACTGGAACGGCGTAGAGCACCTGCGCCGTTTTCTGCCGTCTGTCGTGGCTGCGGCGCCCGAAGGCGTCGAGGTTATCGTTGCCGACAACGGTTCGACAGACGATTCCGTGGCGGTGCTCGCTGCTGAATTTCCGTCTGTCTCGGTCCTGTGCATGGATGCCAACTACGGCTTTGCCGGGGGCTACAACCGGGCGCTGGAGGGGATCGACGCCGACTATTACCTGTTGCTCAACTCCGATATCGAGACTCCCGCGGGATGGCTCGAACCTATCCTCGACTGCCTGGACCGCAATCCCGACGTGGCGGTCGTCGCTCCGAAACTGATTTCCTATGCCGACCGGACGGAGTTCGAATACGCCGGGGCTTCGGGCGGTTTTATCGACTACCTGGGCTATCCTTTCTGCCGGGGCCGCATCCTGCGCCGCGTGGAGAAGGACCGGGGGCAGTACGACGACCAGCGCGACGTTTTCTGGGTGAGCGGTGCGGCTTTCTGCTGCCGGGCCGACGTGTTCCGGGCGCTGGGCGGTTTCGACGGCGATTTCTTTGCCCATATGGAGGAGATCGACCTCTGCTGGCGGATGCAACTGGCCGGTTACCGCGTGCGGATCGTGCCGCAGAGCACGGTTTACCATCTGGGAGGGGGTACGCTCCAGACCGATTCTCCGACCAAGGTTTTCTACAACCACCGGAACAACCTCGCCATGCTCTATAAATGCACCTCGCCCGCACAGCGGCTTTTCGTGGCCGTTGCGCGCCCGGTGCTCGATGTGCTCGCTGCGCTGTCGTACCTGGTGCAGGGCCGCAGGGATAATTTCCGGGCCGTATTTCGCGCTTACCGCGACTTCATCCGCTGGCACGGGGCCTTGGCCCGCAAGCGCCGTGCGATTCGCGAAACCCGCAAAGGTTCGGCGTCGGAGAACATCTACCGCGGCTCGGTGGTGCTGCGCTATCTTTTCGGGCGGCGTACCTTCGGCAGTATGATGCGCTGAGGGTGAAATCCGCAAGACTGGAAAAGTCGCTTCGTGCGGCATGCGTTACCTTTGCTGCGAGATGAAGAACAAACCTGCCACAACGAACGATTACCAACGGCGCCTGAACCTGGTCGTCGAGTATATCCGGATGCACCTCGACGAGGAGATCGACCTGCGCACCCTGGCCGGAATTTCGGCTTTTTCCCCGTACCATTTCCACCGCATCGTTTCGGCGATGCTCGGCGAGCCTATCGGCGAATTCATCGTCCGTACGCGGATCGAGACTGCCGCACGGCTGCTGCGCTATACGGACATTCCCGTGTCGGAGGTGGCTTACCGCGTGGGCTACGACACGCCCTCGTCGCTGAGCAAGGCGTTCCGGCGGTTTTTCGGCATCTCGCCCAAAACGTACCGAATCACTAAAAACCGTCCGATGATGAACAGCAACATGCACCCCGACGCCGAAATCCGGTTGTCGAAACCCAAAATCCGGGAGATTCCCGTTAAAACCGTGGCTTACATCCGCGCACAGGGAAATTACAGCCAGGTCGACTATTGTTCGTATTTCCTTCGCCTGTGGAGCTATGTCAAGGAGCACAAACTCTTTTCGGCCGGGGTCGAGAACATTGTTATTTATCACAACGACCCCGATATTTCGCAGGATGGCGACCTTCGCTGCGATGTCTGTCTGGCGCTGCCCGCAGGGCCGGTTGCCGACGGCGATATCGGCGTGAAGGAGATTGCCGGAGGCAAATACGCCGTATTCCTCCATACGGGTCCCTACACCGGACTGGGAGCCGCTTATAAGAAGATTTGCGGCGAGTGGCTGCCCGGAAGCGGGTGTGAACTGCGCGACAGTCCCTGCTTCGAAAAGTATATCAACAGTCCCGACCGGGTTCCGGCCGAAAAGCTGAAAACCGAGATTTACATTCCGCTGGCGTAGCCGCTGCCGCACCGGTCCGGCTATGATCGTACGGGGCCGGGAAGACTGTCTTCCCGGCCCCGTTGCGTTTTGGTACGGCCTGCCGTGCAGAAAATGGTGGCGGGGATTTGTAAATGCGTGCGAATTTGCGTATCTTTCAGAAAATCCCGTTGCTTATGATACGCGCCTTTCTCCTGTTGTTAGTTGCTGCTGCCTTACTGCCTTTCCGCGTTTCGGCGACCGGACAGGCTGCCGAGCAGCTTATCGTCGGGCGCGATACGATGTGCCTGTTTGCCCTGCCGCTGGAGACGGCAGATTCGGCTGTGCTCGCCCGGCTCGAAAAACGGCTGGACGAGCTCAACGCCTCCGGCTCCACGGCTTGCTGGCGACGCTGTATCGGAGTCTGGCGGTTGGACGGGGAGGGCATATTGTGGCTTGAGCGCATGAACACCGAGGACGGCGACTTCGTTATTTCCGGAGCGGAGTTGCTTCCCGAATTTGCAGAAGGTCCACATGCCCGAGCCGGCTGGTTCAGCGGGGAGATTCGCTATGGCACGGGCGGCATGGTCCATTACCAGCACGACGGATTTATGCGGAACCTCGAACGGGAATGGATCGCCAAGGTGTCCGAGGGGCGTGTAAGGGAGACGAAAGCCTACCGAAACCGCCTATATAAAAAGGGTATGGATTTGGAGGATAATGTACGGCGTGCCGCCGCGGCGTTCGACAGCCTGTATGTCGGTGAACTGCCCGATATGCTGACGCTTTGCATGGTTTTTGCCGCCGATTCCACGGGCCGGGTCGTGCGGATTGCCCGGGCGCAGTTGCTGATGCCGGAAAAAGAGATTGTCAGCGACTCCGCCGATCCGCGCTTGCAGGCAGCGGTACGAACTTTCCGTTCCGTAACGCGCTGGGATGCCTACTGGGTCGAAGGGAGCTGGAAGGAGCAGGCCTGCTTTATTCCCTTGCGCAGGGGCGGGGAGGTCTGGAAACCGCGGACGGAGCGGATGCCGCGTCCGTGATTATTGTTGCGTCCCGTAGGGCAGCGTGAACCAGAAGGTCGAGCCTTTCCCGATTTGGGATTCGACACCGATGTCTCCTCCCAGCGTTTCGACGATCGACTTCGAGATCGCCAGCCCGATGCCGATGCCCTGCTTGAACGATCCTGCTTTGGTAAACCGCTGGAAAAGTTCCCGCTGGTGCTCTTCCGAGATGCCTGTTCCCGTGTCGGTGACATAGATGTAGAGTTCGCTGCCGCGGATTTCGAATCCGAAGTCGATGGAGCCGTTTGCCGTGAATTTCACGGCGTTGCTCAAAAAGTTTGCAACCACCTGGATCAGCCGCTTGCGGTCCGTATGGAGATAGCTTGCGGGATATTGTCTGTGAAAAGTGATCCGCACGGGGCTGTTCTCCGGCTGGCGGATGCGGAAACCACCTTCCAACTCTTCCATCACGGCGTTCAGTTCTACGTCCGAATATTCGTAGTCGAGCGTTCCGGTTTCGATTTTCGAGAGGTCGAGCAGGTCGTTTATCAGATGCAACAATACTTCGCTGTTCAGGCGGATGATGCGCATGTACTCCTGTTTATCTTCGGGGGCGGAATCGGTCATGAGCAGTTCCGAAAAACCGACGATGGCGTTGAGCGGCGTGCGCAACTCGTGGGTCGTGTTTGTCAGGAAGAACGACTTCATGCGGTCGGACTCTTCGGCATGAATGCGTGCCTTGTCCAATTCGCGCTGCGTGCGTTTCTGGGCTGTGATATCGCTCACGGTCAGCACGACACGGGATTCTCCGGCTATGGTTAGGAAATTGCCCGACACGCTCACGTCGCAGTCGATGGCTTCGGAGTGGTCGTCGGAAGTGTAAAGCACCATCGGGGCTTCCAGCCCGGAGAACCCTTTTTTCGACCGGAACGCTTCGCCGATGGCCGCGCGGACCGGACAGTCGGCGCATAGGTCGTGTGTCCCGCAGATCCCGGCATCCTCGCCGTTTTTACAGCGCAGCAGGTTGCCGACCTTGGGCGGCCGGGATGGCAGGGGCGTGCCGGTCAGGGTGTAATAGTTGGTTTGCAGGACATCGAAATCCGGATCGACCAGCAGGATATAAGCGGCTACGTTGCGCAGTACTTCGTCGTTGACGCGTTTGCTTATCTTTATATATCGGCATTGATAATAGCAGCGCCAGACCAGAAAAACACAGGCTGCCGCCAACACGACTATCCCTATCGATAATAACAGATACATCCGATCCCGTCGTTTGTTAATTTCCCAAAGATAATCAAAAAACGGAAAGACCGGGCGAAAAATACCTCAAAAAGGCATCCGAAATAATTCGGATGCCTTTTTGAGGTAGATGTTGACTGCTTATTTATTGATTTTAGCCCACGAGTCCTTGAGCGTCACCGTGCGGTTGAATACAAGGTGCTCGGGCGTCGAGTCGGTGTCGGGGCAGAAGTAGCCCACGCGCTCGAACTGTACGGCCTGTCCTACCGGGATATCGCGCAGCGACGGCTCCAGATAACCCGTGACCTTGACCATCGACTCCGGATTGAGGTTGTCCTCCCAGGTCTGGCCTTCGGCTACGTCGTCGGGATCTTCTTTGGTGAAGAGCGGGTTGAACAACCGGACTTCAGCCTCTACGGCATCCTTGGCCGACACCCAGTGGATCACGCCCTTTACGCGGCGGCCGTCGCTCGACGAACCTTCGCCCGACATCGGGTCGTAAGTGCAGCGCAGCTCGGTGATATTGCCTTCGGCGTCTTTCACGACCTCCTCGCACTTGATCAGGTAGGCGTAGCGCAGGCGCACTTCGCCGCCGGGGCAGAGGCGGAAGAACTTTTTGGGCGGCTCCTCCATAAAATCGTCGCGCTCGATGTAGATTACCTTCGAGAAGGGAACCTGACGCGTTCCGGCGGCTTCGTCCTCCGGGTTGTTGATCGCCGTGAAGAGCTCGGTCTTCGCATCGTCGTAGTTCGTGATCACGACCTTCAGCGGATTCAGCACGGCCATGCGTCGCTCAGCGACCTTGTTCAGGTCTTCGCGCACGCAGTATTCCAGCTTGCCCAGATCGATCACGTTGTCGCGTTTGGCGACGCCCACCATTTCGGCGAAATTGCGTACCGAGGCGGGTGTATAACCTTTGCGGCGCAGGGCGCAGATGGTCGGCATGCGGGGATCGTCCCAGCCCATCACGGCGCCTTCCTGCACGAGCTTGAGCAGTTTGCGCTTCGACATCATCGTATAGGTGAGGTTCAGGCGTGCGAATTCGTACTGGTGCGAGGGGAATATCTCCAGCGCCTGGATGAACCAGTCGTAGAGCGGGCGGTGTACGTCGAATTCGAGCGTGCAGATCGAATGGGTGATCTGCTCGATCGAGTCGCTCTGGCCGTGGGCGTAGTCGTACATCGGGTAGATGCACCATTTGTCGCCCGTGCGGTGGTGGCTGGTGTGGATGATGCGGTACATCAGCGGGTCGCGGAACAGCATGTTCGGGTGCGCCATGTCGATTTTGGCGCGCAGCACCTTCGCCCCGTCGGGAAATTCACCGTTCTTCATGCGGACGAACAGGTCGAGGTTCTCCTCGACCGAGCGGTCGCGCCAGGGCGAGGGCGTACCCGGAACCGAAACCGTGCCGCGGTTCTCGCGAATCTGCTCCTGCGTCTGGTCGTCGACGTAAGCCAGCCCCTTTTTGATCAGGACGACGGCCCACTCGTAGAGTTGGTCGAAATAGTCCGACGCATAGCGTTCCAGCTCCCATTGGAATCCCAGCCACTGGATGTCGCGCTTGATCGAGTCGACGTATTCCACGTCCTCCTTGACGGGGTTCGTGTCGTCGAAACGCAGGTTGCATTTGCCGCCGTATTTCTTGGCCAGGCCGAAGTTGATGCAGATGCTCTTGGCATGGCCGATATGCAGGTAGCCGTTCGGTTCGGGCGGGAAACGGGTCTGTACGCGCGTTTCGCCCTTTGCGATCGACTCTTCGATAATTTCTTCGAGGAAGTTCAGCGACTTCTCCCGTGTTTCGTTTGTTTCGCTTGCCATATGGTTGGATATTGCTATTTTTTATGATTCTTGCTGTTGTAAACCGTTTTGAGCAGTTTCACGCCCACGACCAGCATCTGCTGGGTTCCCAGGGCGGTTCCGTCGTGATGGGCGGCGAACTCGGCACGGACCGAGACTGTATCGTCGAAGAACGAGCGGCGGTAGGAGAGCGCCGTGCGGCTGTATACTTTTTGATCGGTGCGGAAGAAACTCTCACCCGGGTAGAGCTCGCGGCCGTAGGGAATGTGGGTTGTCGTACCGTCGTTGTTCTCCAGCTCGTTTCCGTAGAAGAAGGGGTGGATATTGTCCCCTACATACAGCCTTTCGTCGAGCGAGAAGCCCCAGCGGCTGATCTTGAAGGCGAATTCTCCCATGCAGGGCTTTTCCCATTTGTGTCCGAAACTGCGGTCGCGCTGAGCTGTGAGCAAAGCTCCCAGTTTGATGTCGAAATCGAAGAAGGCGTTGAACTTCACGCCGATGCAGGGGTTCAGCAACTGCAGGTCGACGACGTTCTCCAGGGCCGCGTCTTTCTGGCCGGCGAAGTGGAACATCGAGTAGTTGAATCCGTAGTAGAAGGTGTCGAGGTAGTGGCGCCCGGCGAACAGGATGCGGAATTTCTCGCGCGAGAGGGTGGAATACATGCCTTCCCAGTCGCAGACGAATTCGACATAGGAGTTCCGTTTGCCGTTGTACTGCGCCAGCACACCGTTCATGCGGTTGTGGTAGAAGCGGTACGACTCGGTGAAGAACGCCGTCGAATAGTCGTCGTCGTGCATCATGTCGCGTGTGAAGATACCGGCCACGGCCGTCACTTTGGGCGTCTGGAACTGGTAGTAGAAGACGGGCTTGATCTCCGAAAGATAGGCCGATTCCGCCGAACCGAAATTTTTGATCATGTCCGCGGCGATGACGAGCGTGTTTTTCTCGTCCCACCGGATGCCCGCGCGGGGCGTCAGCCGGGCCGCGAAATCCGTACCGGATTCGATGTCCAAACCCGGAACGGCAAATTCATTGCTGCCGAACTCCTTGTTGTCGAAATACATTTTGAAATCGGTTCCTAACAGAATCTCCTGCGAGTATCCTGCGAGGGTGCTTCCGGAAAGGGCGAGCAAGAGTAAGAGTTTTTTCATAGGGATCAACGGAATATAGCTGACAAAAGTAAGGAAAAGATTTTAATTTTATTTACTTTTGCCCCCGAAATCATACATTCCGACCCATTATGCGCAAAATCACCAACGAAGAGCTCGGCCGGCCCTCGGTTTCGGAGTTCGCCGCAATGGCGAAGATGCCTGTCGCGGTAGTCCTGGACAACGTTCGTTCGTCGCAGAACGTCGGGGCCTTTTTTCGCACGGGCGACGCCTTCGCCGTGGAGCGGATCGCCCTGTGCGGTATCACCGCCACGCCGCCCAGCCGCGACATCCACAAGACGGCCCTGGGCGCCGAACTGACCGTACCCTGGAGTTATTACGGCACGACGGAGGAGTGTATCGCGCGGCTGCGTGAAGAGGGCTATGCGATCTACGCCGTGGAGCAGGTCGAAGGGGCCGTGATGCTCGACGAATTCCGCACACAGCCGGGCGTGAAGTATGCGCTCGTCTTCGGCAACGAAGTCGACGGCGTAGGGCAGGAGGCCGTCGACCTGTGCGACGGAGCTGTCGAGATTCCGCAGGTGGGCGTGAAACATTCGATCAATGTGTCGGTCTCGGGCGGTGTCGTTTTGTGGACTTTCTTCGCCCAACTGAAAGGTTGTTTTTAGGGCCGGAAACTGACTTTGCCGCCGCTGTTCAGTCCTGCTCAAAATAAATTTGTCATTGCGCTCGGCTTGCGCTATCTTTGCCCCGATTTAAAAACTAAAATCCGAAGTAATGTCTGTTGAAAGTACAGTTCGTGCGGTTACGACTTATCGCCTTACGGAAATGAAGCAGCGGGGCGAAAAGATCGCCATGCTTACCTCTTACGATTATTCGATGGCGAAGATCGTCGATGCCGCAGGTATCGACGTGATCCTCGTGGGCGACTCGGCTGCCAATGTGATGGCTGGCTACGAGACCACGGTTCCCATCACCCTCGATATGATGATCTACCATGCACGCTCGGTCGTACGCGCCGTAGAGCGTGCGCTGGTCGTTGTCGACCTGCCGTTCGGAACCTACCAGGGCAACTCGAAGGTGGCCCTCGACTCGGCTGTCCGCATCATGAAGGAGACCGAAGCCGATGCCGTGAAGATGGAAGGCGGCGAGGAGATCCTCGAATCGGTGCAGCGCATCCTGTCGGCCGGCATTCCCATCATGGGACACCTCGGCCTGACGCCCCAGTCGATCCACAAGTTCGGCACTTACGCCGTTCGCGCCAAGGAGGAGGCTGAGGCCGAGAAGCTGTTGCGTGATGCACGCCTGCTGAGCGATGCGGGATGTTTCGGCATCGTGCTCGAAAAAATTCCGGCCGAATTGGCCGCCCGGGTCACGAAGGAGATTTCCGCGCCGACGATCGGTATCGGCGCAGGCGGGGGCTGCGACGGCCAGGTGCTCGTGATCCACGACATGCTGGGCATCAACAAAGGCTTCTCGCCGCGTTTCCTGCGCCGTTATGCCGATCTGCATTCGGTGATGACCGGGGCCGTGGAGCAGTATGTCAAGGATGTCAAGGACTGTGATTTCCCCAACGAAAAGGAGCAGTATTAAGCGATTGTGTCCCAAGAAAAAGAGGTCCGGCTCGTGAGCCGGACCTCTTTTCGTGGAGAGTCCCTGAATAAAATGTTGATAAAAAAATCGACGGATCGGGCCGGAAATTAGGCCGTTTCGAAAATAATCACTACATTTGCGAGCAACAAAAATCCACGTTCATTATGTCTTTTATCAATGAAAGGGTTCAGCCCGAAGGACTTACCTTCGACGATGTGCTGCTTATACCCGCCTATTCGGAAGTGTTGCCGCGAGAGGTCAATGTCCAGACCCGTTTCTCGCGAAATATCAAGCTCAACATCCCCATTGTGTCCGCTGCTATGGACACGGTTACCGAAGCGCCGCTGGCGATCGCCTTGGCACGCGAAGGCGGAATCGGCGTGATCCACAAGAATATGACCATTGCCGAACAGGCCGCCCAGGTCCGCAAGGTGAAACGCGCCGAGAACGGCATGATCTACGATCCGGTGACCATTTCCAAGGACCACACCGTCGGCGACGCGCTGAATCTGATGAAAGAGAACCGGATCGGAGGCATTCCGGTCGTGGATTCGGATAAAATCCTCATCGGCATCGTCACCAACCGCGACCTGCGTTTCCAGCGCGACATGACGCGCCGCATCGAAGAGGTGATGACTCCCGGCGACCGCCTCGTGACGACGCACAATCCCGAACTGGCCCATGCCCAGGAAATTCTGCTGAACAGCAAGATCGAAAAGCTCCCCGTGGTGGACGACGAAGGCCATCTGGTGGGGCTTATTACTTATAAGGACATCACCAAGGTTCAGGATCATCCCAATGCCTGCAAGGATGCGAAAGGGCGTCTGCGCGTGGCTGCCGGCGTCGGCGTTACGCCCGACGCTATGGACCGCGTGAAAGCGCTGGTTGCCGAGGATGTCGACGCCGTTGTCCTCGACTCCGCACACGGCCATTCGGCCAATATCGTTTCGATGCTCAAACGCATCAAGGAGACTTATCCCTCGCTCGACGTTGTGGTGGGCAACATCGCCACGGGCGGTGCGGCGCGCTACCTGATCGAGAACGGCGCCGACGGCGTGAAGGTCGGTATCGGTCCGGGTTCGATCTGTACGACGCGTATCATCGCGGGTGTGGGCGTTCCCCAGTTGACGGCCATCTACGACGTGGCTTCCGTAGCTAGTGAAAGCGGCGTTCCGGTGATTGCCGACGGCGGCCTGCGCTATTCGGGCGACCTGGTGAAGGCGCTGGCTGCGGGCGGCGACTGCGTGATGATCGGTTCGATGTTCGCCGGTACGGAGGAGGCTCCGGGCGAAACGATTATCTTCAACGGCCGTAAGTTCAAGAGTTACCGCGGCATGGGGTCGATCGACGCCATGAAGGCCGGATCGGCCGACCGTTATTTCCAGAAGGGCTGTGAGGGCAACATCAGCAAACTCGTTCCCGAAGGCATCGCTGCGCGCGTGCCGTTCAAGGGCTCCCTCTCCGAGACGGTTTACCAGCTCATCGGCGGAGTCCGTTCGGGTATGGGCTACTGCGGGGCAAAGGACATCGGGGCGCTCAAGCAGGCCCGCTTCATCCGCATTACGGCTTCGGGTATGCTGGAGAGCCATCCGCACGACGTGGCCATCACGAGCGAAGCGCCTAACTATTCGAGCGAGCGTTAGTTGCGATGGCGGGTGATTCGAAACAACCGGCCTGGTACGAATGGATGGCAGCGATCGTCGCCGTACTGGGACTGCTGACCTATCTTTTGTCGGACAACCGGACGCTCACCTCCCTGTCGCTCGTAGCAACGGCGGTCGTGGCCGGCTACGTTGCTTACCGCTCTTTGCAAAAGAAAAAATAAATCTGAAATAGATGGAAAAAATCCTGATTCTCGACTTCGGTTCGCAGTACACGCAGCTCATTGCACGGCGTGTGCGCGAACTCTGCGTCTATTGCGAAATCCACCCCTTCAACAAAGTTCCGCCGCTCGACGCGTCGGTTCGGGGCGTGATTCTCTCGGGCAGCCCCTTCTCCGTGCGGGACGCCCAGGCCCCGACCCCCGATCTTTCGGCCATCAAGGGCAAACTGCCGCTGCTCGGCGTCTGCTACGGAGCTCAATACCTTGCCTCGGCTTTCGGCGGTGAGGTGCAGCCCGCTCCCAGCCGCGAATACGGCCGCGCGATGCTTACCGTGGGCGATTCGTCGGATGCGCTGATGCAGGGACTTCCTGCCCGCACGCAGGTGTGGATGTCGCACGGCGACACCATTACGCGTGTGCCCGAAACCTATAAACTGGTCGCCAGCACCGAAGACGTGCGTGTCGCCGCGTTCCACATCGAGGGCGAGCAGACCTGGGGCATCCAGTTCCACCCGGAGGTTTACCACTCGACCGACGGCACGCAGTTGCTCAAGAACTTCGTCGTGGACATCTGCGGCTGCGAACAGTCGTGGACCTCGGAGAGTTTCGTGGAGTCGACCGTGCGCGAGTTGCGCGAGAAGCTGGGCGACGACAAGGTCGTGCTGGCACTTTCGGGCGGCGTCGATTCGTCGGTAGCCGCCGTGCTGCTGCACAAGGCCATCGGTAAGAACCTCTACTGCGTTTTCGTCGATTCGGGCCTGCTGCGCAAGAACGAGTTTGCGGAGGTGCTCGAATCGTATAAGCACATGGGCCTGAACGTCAAGGGCGTGAATGCCTCGGCCAAATTCCTCGGCGATCTGGCGGGCGTTACGGACCCTGAAACGAAACGCAAGATCATCGGCCGCGACTTCGTGGAGGTTTTCAACGAAGAGGCCATCCAGATCAAGGATGTCAAGTGGCTGGCGCAAGGTACGATTTACCCCGACGTGATCGAGTCGTGCTCGGTCAACGGCCCTTCGGCTACGATCAAGTCGCACCACAACGTCGGCGGACTTCCCGAGAAGATGAACCTTCGCATTGTCGAGCCGCTGCGCCTGCTGTTCAAGGACGAAGTGCGCCGCGTGGGCCGTTCGATGGGTATTTCCGAGCAGTTGATAGGCCGCCATCCCTTCCCGGGACCGGGCCTTGCGATCCGTATCCTGGGCGACATCACGCCCGAGAAGGTCGAAATCCTCCAGAACGTGGATAAAATCTATATCGACTCGCTGCGTGCCGCCGGGCTTTACGACCAGGTGTGGCAGGCGGGAGCTATCCTGCTTCCGGTGAAGAGCGTCGGCGTGATGGGCGACGAGCGTACTTACGAAAGCTGCGTGGCCCTGCGTGCCGTGACCTCGACCGACGGCATGACGGCCGACTGGGTGCATTTGCCCTACGAGTTCCTGGCCGATCTTTCGAACGACATCATCAACAAAGTCAAGGGGGTCAACCGCGTCGTGTACGACATCTCCTCGAAACCGCCCGCAACCATCGAGTGGGAGTAGGGTATTTCCCGATACGAAAAGCGCCGCATCTGTTACAGATGCGGCGCTTTTGTCAGGTGTTTCTTGTCTATTTTACCGTAACGGGCAGCGTAGCGGCGATGTCGGCCGACGAGGTTCCCAGCGAAAGGGTGTATTCGCCCGGGTTGACTTTCCAGCCGCGCGACTGTGTGTCCCAGAACGCCAGCGCCTGCCGGTCGAGTTCGAACTCCACGACGGTGCTTTTGCCGGGGGCTACGGCTACCTTCCGGAAGCCTTTCAACTCCTTTTTCGGACGGAGCACCGTCGGATTGTTCTCCGAGACGTAGAGTTGTACGACCTCTGCGCCTTCGCGGTCGCCCGTGTTGGTCAGCGTGACGCTCACCTTCAGCGGTTTGTCCGCGGGGAATACTTTTGGGGCGCGCGGTTTTTCCAGTGCAAAGGTCGTGTACGAAAGCCCGAATCCGAAGGGGTAGAGCGGTTCGACACCCTTGGTTTCGTACCAGCGGTAGCCGACCAGCACCGACTCCTTGTAGTCGATGTCGTAGAGTTGGATCAGGCGTTCGTTGTAGGCGCGGGGCGCTTTGTTGTAGAACTCAGCACCGGCGGGCATCGTGCCTTTGGCCGGCGAATCGTTGAACTCCTTCTCGATGGTCATCGGCAGTTTGCCCGAGGGCGACAGTTTGCCCGAAAGGATGTCGGCCAGCGCCGTGAATCCGCTTTGTCCCGGATACCAGCCGTAGATAACCGCCGCGGCCTTGCCGTTCCAGCCGCCCATGCGGATACCCGAACCCGAGTTGACCAGCACGATGGTATTGGGATTGGCCTCGACCGCCGTGCGGACGAAGGCTTCCTCCTCCTTGGGCAGTGCGAAGGGGCGTTCGAACGACTCTACGTCGATCGTTCCCGTCGACAGCAGGACCACGTCGGCCGCCGCCAACTCCTCGCGGGTGGGTTTTTCGACGACGCGGACCGCGTCGCCGTAGACGCTGCGGAGGGCCGCAGTCAGGGTCACATTGTCGTAGCCCAGTACCTCGGCCGAGGACGACGTGCTGCCTCCCGTGCGCGGAATCGCTTCGGTGAAGCGTCCCGTAAGCAGGATTTTGCGGCCCGGGGCCAGCGGCAGGATGCCGTTGTTACGCAGCAGTACGATGCCCTCTGCGGCTACCTCGTAGCCGGTCTGTTTGTGTGCCGGGAATTTCTCCAACAGTTCGGGAACGTATTTTTCCCGGTCGTAAAGACCGAATGCGATGCTCGTGGCGATGTTGGGGCGGATCATCTTTTCAATGTCCTTCTCCGTGATGCGGCCCGTCTTGAGCAGTTCGCGCACCTCGCCGAAGAACTCCTTGCGACCCGGCATTTCGACGTTCTGGCCGCTTTTAACCACCTTTTCCGTATCGTTCACCGAGGTCCAGTCGCTCATTACGCAGCCCTGGAATCCCAGTTCGCCGCGCAGGATACGCTGGATCAGGTCGGCGTTCTGCCCGGCCCATTCTCCGTTGAGGCGGTTGTAGGAGGTCATCACATAGCCTACGCCCGCGTCGATGCCGGCTTTGAACGGCGGCAGGTAGATCTCGTGCAGCGCCCGTTCGTCGACGATCGAATTGGAGCGGCGGCGGTAGAACTCCGTTTCGTTGCAGATGAAGTGTTTCAGACACGCGACGGTTCCCGTCGACTGCATGCCCTTCACGTATTCGGCGACCATCGCCGACGAGAGCAGCGGGTCTTCGCCCATGTATTCGAAGTTGCGTCCGTTCTGCGAGTTGCGGTAGATGTTCATACCCGGACCCAGCAATACCTCGATACCTCCTGCCCGGCACTCTTCGCCTACGGCTTCGGCATATTTATAGGCCAGCGACGGATTGAAGGTCGCCGCGAGTGCTATCGGACACGGGAAGGCCGTCGAACGCTCCAACTGCCGGACCATCGTGGGATCGGACAGGTTGTCGCGCATGTGTACGCCCTGCGTGGCGTCGGAGAGATAGATGTAGGGCATGCCTTTTTCGGGCACGCCGTAGAAGAAGAAAGAGGAGTAGCCGCGCATGAACGAGATTTTCTCGTCGAGGGTCAGTCGTGCGATCCGGGCGTCGGCCTGTCGGTAGGCCTCGTCCCATCCGACGACCTGCTGGGCGCCGGCCGGCGCAATGGCCGCTGCTGCCGTCACGAGGGCGAGCAAAAGTTTTACGGAGGTTTTCATTGTTTTTTCGATCTTGGTTTACGGTTCGATTTTCTGCAAAGTTAGCGCAGGAAAAGCCCGCTGGGACGGGTGCTCGGAAAAATATAAACGATATTTGGCGCTATTTTCTTGTAAATCAATAATATGTTATTTGTCGGACCTCCGGATTATACAAATAATAGGGGCGGTTAAATTTGCTTTCCCCCGCTTTTTATCGCTATATTTGCGCAAATCTGCCGTTTGAAATGAAAAAACTGCTTGCTCTTTTTGTCGTTTTTCTCACTGTGTCCGGTGTCCGTGCCGGGGAACCTTCGGATATACATACGCTGCTTCGCCGTCTGGACGGCCTGCTCGACCGCCGGGAGGAGTTCCTGCTTCGGCACGAGACGCGCCTCGATTCGCTCAAACTCCTGCTGCGGAACGATGCGCTCGGCTTTCGGGAGCGTTATGCCGTCACGGCGGAGATCGCCGAACGTTATTTCGCCTACCAGAGCGATTCGACGATCGGTTACCTTCGCCGCAGCATCGCGCTGGCCGAGAAGGCCGGGGATGCCGACCTGACGATCCGTGCCAAGTCCGTCATGGCGATGTGTTACAGCATGAACGGCCGCTTCCTCGAAGCCGACCGGGTGCTTGCGGGCATCATCGATACGCTGCATATGAGCCGTGCGACGCAGGCGGCCTACTATGCCGCGCAGCACCGCCAGAACCGCGAGTGCCGCAGCCAGAGCGAACCGGGGCCCCAGCGCGACCGGTTCCGGGCCTGCGAGGACTATTATGCCCGCCGTGCGCTGGAGACCACCGACGCTGTTTCGAAACGTTTCTACTTCGCTTACCTCGTCGCTGTGGACGAGGGCGATTACGACCGTGCCGTTGCGGCGTGCGACAGTGCGTTGGCATGTGTTCCGCCTGCGTCGCACGACTATGCCCGCGCGGCATTTTACAAATCGGAAAGCGAAAAGTACCGGGGCGACGAGGCGGCGCGCTTCGAGTGGCTCGTACGTGCCGCCATGGCCGATGTGCGGGGTGCGGTCCGCGACTACGGCGCTTTGGGCGCAGTGGCCGAAGAGTTGCTGCGCCGCGGCGATGCCGGGCGGGCGATGCGGTGCATCCGCGTTGCGATCAACGATACGCAGGCCTACAATTCGCCCATCCGTTCGTGGCGCGACATGGCGATCCTGCCGCAGATCGAACAGGCGTACAGCGAGCGCAATGCCCGGGTACGCACGATGTATGTCGTGCTGACCCTTTTCGCTTTCCTTTTCGCCCTTTCGGCAATCGGGGGCGTGCTGTTCGTCCTGCGCCAGAACCGGCGGCTCAACGCCGTGCAGCAAACCCTGCGCGAGTCGAACGTAAAACTGGCCGAACTGGCCGCCAGTCTGCGCGAGACCAATGCCGACCTGAGCCGGCAGAACATCCGCATCGCCGACGCCAACCGTATCAAGGAGGTCTATATCGGCGGCTTTCTGAAGACGATCTCCGAATATATCTACAAATTGGCCGACACCTATCGCTATGTCGGTAAAATGCTGCGCGACGGACGTTCCGACGAACTGCGGCGCGAGTATGCCGGAACCGATGTCCGAAGCGACGAACTGAAGGAATTCTACCACAATTTCGACACCACCTTCCTGGGGCTTTTCCCTTCGTTTATCGGGGAGTTCAACCGCCTGCTCGCGGAGGATGCCCGTGTCGAAGTCCGCCGTGCGGGAAGCCTCACGACGGAACTGCGCATCTTTGCCCTGGTCCGGCTGGGCATTACCGACACGGCGACGATTGCCGCACTGCTGCATTGTTCAGTCAATACGGTGTACAGCTACCGTTCGCGCACGCGGCTGCGCTCGCTCGTCGCAGAGGGTGATTTCGAACAGTGCGTGCAGTCGATCGGCCTTGGGGGCGGTGCGGCCGAACCGGCGAGGGGCTGATTCCCGGCATTCGCCCGTTTTCCCGGCCGTGTCGTTTCGGCAGGCCATTTCGTTTCTGCCAGCCGGATATTCCCTTCCGGCCGGCGGTTTCCCCGGCCTGCGGCCTCCTGTCTGCCGGGTTATATTGTCTGTCCCGACTATATGAGATGTTGATAAACTGTCTGTTTTTTTGTTTTTCCTGAAAAAACATCTATATTTGTCTGACAAATAAGATTAATTGACCGGATACAGGATTCAATATCACTTTCCGGACTAACCGATCTACAACATGAAACCGAACGCATTGGAAAAATTCTGCCTTGCAGGCGCCGCCGTGACGGGAGTTGCGACGCTCACGGCCTGCGCTGAAAAGGCCCCTGCCGACGAGCGGCCCAACATCGTGCTGATTCTTGCCGACGACCTGGGGTTCAGCGACCTGGGCTGTTTCGGGGGTGAGATTTCGACTCCCAACCTCGATTCGCTGGCCGCCAACGGCCTTCGTTACCGCCAGTTTTACAACACGGCGCGCAGTTGTCCTTCGCGGGCGAGCCTGCTTACGGGCCTTACGCCCCACCTTGCGGGCGTCGGCCACATGGTCGCTGACCGGGGCTATCCGGGTTACCGCGGTACGCTGGCTCCGAACTCCGTGACGCTGGCCGAGGCACTTCGTGCGAGCGGTTACCAGACGGCCATGTCGGGCAAATGGCATGTTACGAACAATACCGATCCTGCGGGCGACACTTCGCAGTGGCCCATGCAGCGCGGCTTCGAACGCTTTTACGGCACGCTGAGCGGGCACGGCAGTTTCTGGGACCCCAAGTGCCTGTTCGACGGCAACACCCCGATCCGCGCCGAAGGCGACTATTATTATACGGAGGCCATCACCGACCGCGCCCGGCAGTTTATCGGGGAGATGGCCGGGGAGGACAATCCGTTTTTCCTCTATGTGGCCTACACCGCGCCCCATTATCCGCTGCACGCCCGTCCCGAATACATCGAAAAATACAAGGGACGTTTCGCTGCGGGCTGGGATTCGCTGCGTATGCAGCGTTTCGGGCGGATGAAGCGCATGGGCGTCCTCCCTGCCGACGCCGTGCTGCCTTCAAAAGACGAACAATGCTACGACTGGGCCGACGAGACCGGGAAGGAGTGGCAGCAGATGCGCATGGAGGTCTACGCCGCGATGGTCGAACAGATGGATGCCGGCGTGGGCGAGATCGTCGGCGACCTGCGCCGCCGCGGCCTGCTCGACAACACGCTGATCGTCTTCCTGTCGGATAACGGCGCTTCGAACGAAGGGCATTTGCACAATACGGTCGAACGTACCGGAAAACATTGGGGCGACCGGATGATTCCCGCCCGGACGCGCGACGGACGCCCCGTGCACGCGGGCGACATCCCGGGCCTGGCGCTCGGTCCCGACGACACCTACGGCAGCTACGGGCCCCAGTGGGCGCACCTCTGCGGCACGCCGTTCCGCCGTTACAAGAGTTGGATTCACGAAGGCGGCATCTGCGCTCCGATGATCGTCTCATGGGGCGGAAAAATCACCGACAAAGGCGCTTTCCGCGACGGCGTTTTCGGTATCGCCGATTTTATGCCCACATTCCTCGAACTGGCCGGCGGCGAATATCCCGATTCGATCCGGGGCCTGAAAACCATTCCGGCCGAGGGGCGGAGTTTCGCTGCGACGTTCCGCGAAAACCGTATCGACACGACTCGCACGATGTTCTGGGAGCACGAGGGCAACAAGGCTGTCCGGCGCGGACGGTGGAAACTCGTCGCCGAATATCCGGGCAGTTGGCGTACGCTGCGCGCCTATCCGTCGGGCGGCGCATGGGAACTCTACGACCTTGAAACGGACCGCACCGAGACCCGCGATTTGGCGGCGCAGCATCCCGAACTGGTGCGGGAACTGGCTGCCGAATGGGAGGCGTGGGCCGCCCGGGCGCAGGTCGAGGACTGGGCAGCCGTCGGCGGCGAGAACTGGTAGCGATCCTGCCTGAAGATCCGGACGAACCGTTGTAACCCGTTTGCAACGGTTCGTTCGTTTTATTGTCACGGGATCGTCGTACGGGTGAAACGGCGGCGGGGTAGTTTTGCAGCGTGAACCATGGCGGTTGACCTCGCCACCTGACTATCCTATCCTGAACTTCATCCGGCTCCGTCTGCAATAGGCGGAGCTTTTTTTCGTTCGGGATGTACGTCCCGACGCGGAAATGCGTATATTTGCAGGACGCATATACTGAAACGATGAAAGATTTTGCAGCCATAGACTTCGAAACGGCCAACGGTCAACGCACGAGCGTCTGCTCGGTGGGCGTCGTCGTCGTGCGCGGCGGCGAGGTGGTCGATACGTTTTACCGCCTGATCCGTCCCCGGCCCAATTTTTACAGCCGTTTTACGACGGCTATTCACGGCCTGACTTATGAAGATACGGTTGAAGCGCCCGATTTCGCGTCGGTGTGGCACGAGGTCGAACCCCGTATCGCGGGGCTGCCGCTCGTGGCCCACAACTCGCCTTTCGACGAGGGCTGCCTGCGCGCCGTGTTCGATCTTTACGGCATGCCATATCCCGGTTATACGTTCTACTGCACCTGCCGCGCTTCGCGCCGCACTTTCGGGAGCCGCCTGCCCAACCACCAGTTGCATACCGTCTCCGCCGCCTGCGGTTTCGAACTCGAAAACCACCACCACGCCCTGGCCGACGCCGAAGCCTGCGCGCAAATCGCCTTGAAAATCCTGTAAAATAAAAATCCCGGACCGAAAGTCCGGGATTCTTTTATCAAAGCCCCAGTTCCAACTGGAACCGCATTTCCCAGCGGTTGTAGTTGGGGTTCAGCGATTGGCTGCGGCTGTTGTACGACATGTCGGCCTGCACTTTGAGGCTGTGGCCGATGATGTAACGCGTGACGCCCAGCGTCGTCTGGTTCCAGTTTTTATATCCCGCGAACGGCTGTACCTCGCTGTCGGGGAAGAGCGTCGAGTTGCGCAGGGCGACTTCCCATTTGCGGTTGAACAGGTAGCTGGCCTGTAGGTTGAGGCCTTGCCCCTTATATACAAAGGCGTTGCTTTCGGGATCGAACAGCGGTTCGCTGCACGAGCGGCCCATGAAATCGGTATAGAAGGCGAATCCCCGGTATTCGAGGATGAAATCGACGAAGTAGGAGCCGAGGTTGCGCGTTGCGTCGTCGGGCATCAGGCCGCCCCGCTGGCCCTTCAGCCGCGAAGCTTTGTGGTTGTAGGAGTAGGCCCCGGCGAGTAGTATTTTAGGCCGCTCTTCGTATTCGTAATCGCCCTCGATGACATCGCCCTTCGATTTGAAACGTCCCAGCGGATAGAGTTCCAGGCGTCCCGTGTAAGCCAGGCCACCGTTCGGGGAACTGCCCCAGTTGCGGCCTTCGCCCAGCGTGACGGAGCCTTTGGCCGAGAGGTTGAAACCTTCGCTCTGGCGCATGTTGTATTCACCGAAGAATCCGAAATCGCGGTCGAGGTTGAACTCGCTGTTGACGATACTGCGGTCGACGAACTGTAAGGCGCTCGACGAGTTGATCCGCGCCCGGTTGGCCTTGATCTTGGTCTGTCCGAACCCGATATTCCAGGTGGCGTTGGGCACATAGTAGACGATGGCGTCGCGCACGATGTTCATGCTGCCGTCGGGCAGCGGTTCGGTGTCGTAGGAGGTGAAGCCCAACTGGACCGAGTAGACCAGTTTGGGCGAGTAGATATATCCGTCGAAGCGCAGCCGGAGCCGTTTCACGCGGGCTTCGGTCTTGGTGAGCGTGAAATCGTCGTCGAACGACAGCGCCAGCAGGTTTTGCATGCGGAAACGCATCGTCAGTTCGAACCAGTCGTTTTTGGGTCGGAAGGTGATGCCCTTGCCGATCTCGATATTGGGCATGTTGCGTAGTTGCGCCAACAGCTCGCCGGTCGAATCGGCGGCGAAGATTTCGGTGCGGGGTTTGCGCTTTTGCGTCGTCTGGGGTTGTGTCGCCTCCTGGGCTGCGGCCAACGACCAGCAGGTTGTCAGCAGGAGCAGGACCGTTAATTTTCTCATCATTTCTGTCTGTTAATTCTCTTTCGGTTACGTCCCGTACAAAAGTACAAAAAATATGCGGAGTCCGGGAAACGGTGATGCAAAGTTGGGGCCTAAATCTGAAACGAATTTGAAATGCAGGCCGTCAGGCGGCTTCCGGGCGGTGAAATGACATTGTAATCGAGATAAAAATCAGAAAAATAGGAAATCTGGAATAATATATGTATCTTTGCTGCCAAACAATCGAGTTTTGTTCTGAATCTTTCTTGTAGGTGTTTGATCCCGCAGTCCACCGTGGTTTCCCCCATTCTCAAAATCGACCTCATTAGCTTGCTCTTTTGTTGGGAGCAGTACGTTTGCGTGCGCTTCGGTAATGCAAAAAATTAAATTGATAAATGGCCAAACGAATTACATCGGGAAAAAGAGAAAGAGAGAAATTAAAGCAGACCAAACGTCAGGACAAGCAGAAGAAAAAAGAGGAGCGTCTGAGCGGCGGGAGCCGCAGTTTCGAGGACATGCTGGCGTATGTCGATGAAAACGGCGTTCTTCACACAACCCCGCAGGACGTGAAACCCAAGGAGGAGATCGACGCTTCGCTGATCGAAGTTTCCGTACCGAGACAGTCGGAAATCGAGGAAGAGGAGCCGATGAGCGGCCGGGTGGAATATTTCACCGCATCCAAAGGCTACGGCTTTATCAAGGATGCCGCCGGTTCCGAGAAATACTTTTTCCATATTACCAATGCCCCGGCAGGTATTGCCGAGGGAGACAAGGTAACGTTCGAACTCGAACGCGGTACGCGGGGAATGAATGCAGTACGAATAGCTATCATTAACAAATAACACTTTTTTAATTAACTTATCAAGAGAATGAACATTTATGTTTCGCATCTGAGCTGGGGCACGAGCAGTGAGAGCTTAGGAAATTTATTCATGCAGTTCGGCGAAGTAGCGTCGGCTAACGTTATTACCGACCGGGAGACGGGCCGTTCGCGCGGTTTCGGCTTCGTCGAGATGCCCAATGAGGAAGAGGGTCAGAAGGCCATCGACCAGCTCAACGGAACCAACTTCGAGGGTCAGACGATCACGGTTAACGTGGCTCGTCCCCGTGAGGAGCGTCCTTCGGGCAGCTTCGGCGGCAATCGCGGCGGTGGCAACCGTGGAGGCGGTTACGGCGGCGGCAACCGTGGCGGTGGCTACGGCGGCGGCTACGGTCGCAACCGGTACTAATCTCCGGATTATTTCAGAACGGACTCAGGGGGAGTCTTCTCCCCATACCATACGGAGCGGGGCGGTTTTTACTGCCCCGTTTTTATTGCATATCTTCCCACACAAGACCGCCTGCCTGTATCATGTTGAAGTCTGGACTCTCGTTGGACGGTTCGCCCCAGTCGAAGATATATTGGTAATATTTTTGGATTTCTTCTTTCGGCACGTTCGTGCGGATAAGTTTACCTGTCGGGTCGAAATAACTCCATATTCCATCTTTCAGGGCCACCAGTTTGTCTTCGTGCTTCTCTCCAAAATCAAAACTCCAAAAACTGATATCGTCGATCAATTTGTCGTAGATGCACGGCAGGATTACCCTGTTATTCCAAGATATGGCCCCGTATTTTCCTGCTTTGCGGACAACGATGACGCCCTTGACGGGCAGCCCCACATAGTCGTATTCGATTGGTACGATCGTTTTACCTTCGGGTGAGATCAGTCCGTATTTGCCGTCTTTTTTGACGAAATGTCCTTTGGGACCATACTCGACCCATCCGGACAGTCCGTCGTATAGGATCGGAATAACCACTTCGTTGTCGCTGTCAACAGTGCCTACTTTCCCCTCTTTCTGGACGATATACCGGTCTTTCCCCTTTTGGCCATAATACGTGTCGTAGATCATATCGTATTCGAACGGGATGATCAGTCGGTTTTTATGATCGTAGAGCCCGACCTTTCCTTCGCTGTTGATGTAGGCCATACCCGCTTTCAGCCGGTAAATATACCGATAATCAAAAGAATGGATGATTTCGTTTTTAGGTGATATGTATCCGTAAAGGGCATCCTTTTTGGCAATGAATCCACCATATTTGCAACTGTATAGTGTGTCGTACAGGAACGGAATCGTCTGTTTGCCCTGGTAATTTATAATTCCTGTTTTGTTTTGTGTATCTGCTGCGATTAATAGACCGTCTATGTTGGAGTAGGATGTAATTCCTTTTATGGGAAACACATTCGCATCCTTATCGAATAGCGTGATCTCATTTCCCCGGGTCGCTACGTAGATGTCGGCGAAATGCGAATATTTCATTGGCCGTTCCAGATAATCGTAGCTATTGGGGAGGACGGTTTTGCCATATTCGTCGATTAACCCGTATTTTCCATCCTTCACGACGATTGCCTTGCGTCCCAACCCGAAAGGTTCGGCGTAATCGTAAACGCCGAAGGGGACGATTGCGCGGGCCGTACTGTCGATATAAGCATATTTCAACTTGGCAAGCATTTTTAACGAGTCTTTGACCCGTTGGGAGCCGTTCATGTATTCTATATTGCTTTGTAGCCTGTTCCGGATTTTCTCGTAGCCGTTTTCGGCAATCAGCATCGGAAGTCCCTTGCTGTCGGCCGGAAGGGAGCCGAACGGAGCTTCGACGATCGTATGGTTGCTGTAATCGGACAACTGTTTTCCTTCGGTCGAAAAAATAATCCAGCTATCGCCTTTTCGAGCGATCAGACAATCCCTGTTGTCAGACCGTTTGACCTCGTCGTATTCGAATGGAACGATAATATTGTTTTCGGGACCGATGGCTCCGGCCCTGCCGTTCTTCGTCAATATAGCCACTCCGGGCTCGTAAAAATATGCAACGCGCGATTGGGCGTCGTATTCTAGGGGAATAATGACTTCGCCTTTCCGGTTGATGAATCCTTGTTTCTTGTCGATAATGACCGGAGCCAGGTCCTTCGCCTGGCATTTGGAAAAGACCCCGATCTCATCATAGACGAACGGAATAAGCACTTTTTCGGTAATATCAATGTAGCCCTTTTTGCCTCCTTTTTTATGGGCCAGAATCATTCCCCGATTGTCGATGGTATTCATGAATTTGTATTTGCCGAGGGGGATCGCAAAT
Source organism: Alistipes montrealensis (assembly GCF_018362775.1). Taxonomy (GTDB): domain Bacteria; phylum Bacteroidota; class Bacteroidia; order Bacteroidales; family Rikenellaceae; genus Alistipes; species Alistipes montrealensis. The sequence goes on along the minus strand of NZ_JAGYXY010000001.1, from coordinate 343,182 downwards.
TCCCCGGTCTTTTTTTTAAAACCCCAGGACGAGCCGTCCTTTGCCCGTATGCGGTAGTATTCCGGATTCTCCACGGGAACTGATTTCCCGGTGCTGTCTGTTGCGTATTCGGTTTTGTACGCTTCGTATTCCGGTTCTTTCTGCTGACAGAATCCGGAAATGCAGGTCGAGGACAGGAGAACGGCTAATGTGACGATTCGTTTCATGGCGACCGGAGATTAGGGTAGGTGATATATCGCATAAATATAGTGAAAAAGTGGAATGAAAACAATTTTTCGGTCTATTTCCCACATGCCCAGCGACATCGGGAAACGGCGCGAAAAATTACCTGCGGAACACCTGTTTTTTCCGAAAAAAACGATAACTTGCCGCCATGAAGGAGACGGTGCTCGAAAAACTCAAGGTGCTGGCCGAGTCGGCCAAATACGATGTTTCGTGCGCTTCGAGCGGTGTGACGCGCAAGCATCGTGCGGGCGACGTGGGCAGCACGGCGGGGTGGGGCATCTGCCACACCTTCACGGCCGACGGACGCTGTGTCTCGCTGCTGAAAATCATGCTCACCAATGTTTGCATTTACGACTGCGCCTATTGCATCAACCGACGCAGCAACGACATTCCGCGCGCGGCTTTCACTCCCGGCGAACTGACCGAGCTGACTATCGAGTTCTACCGCCGCAACTACATCGAAGGGCTGTTTCTCTCGTCGGGCGTCGTCCGTGATCCCGACTATACGATGGAGCGCATGGTTCGCGTCGCACGCGATCTGCGTACGCTCCACCGCTTTAACGGATACATTCACCTGAAGAGCATTCCCGGCGCCAGCCGCGAGTTGGTGGCCGAAGCCGGACGTTATGCCGACCGTCTGAGCGTCAACATCGAGATCCCGACCGAACGCAACCTGCAACTGCTCGCCCCCGACAAGAATTACGAAAGCATCTACCGCCCGATGAGCTACATCCAGCAGGGGGTGCTCCAGAGCGCCGAGGAGCGCACGCGGTTCCGCCATGCACCCCGTTTCGCCCCGGCAGGGCAAAGCACGCAGATGATCGTGGGAGCTACGGATGAAACCGACCGCGACATCCTGCAACTTTCGTCGGCGCTTTATGACCGGCCGACGATGAAACGGGTTTACTATTCGGGCTTCATCCCCGTAAATCCCTACGACAAACGGCTGCCGGCGCTCGATAAAGCGCCCCTCGTGCGGGAGAACCGACTCTATCAGGCCGACTGGCTGATGCGTTTCTACGGGTTTCGGGCCGACGAAATTGCCAACGAGCAAACACCCCGCCTTGACCTGGATATCGACCCCAAACTGGCCTGGGCCCTGCGGAATCCCGCGTTTTTTCCGGTCGACGTGAACCGTGCGGAGTACGAAGCCCTGCTGCGCGTGCCGGGCATCGGGGTCAAGTCGGCTCGTCTGATCGTCACCTCGCGCCGTTACCGTGCGCTGACGCAGCAGTCGCTGCGGCAGATCGGCGTGGTGATGAAGAAGGCGCAGTATTTCATCTGCTGCCGTGAACTGACCATGGGGCAGGGCGTGAATGAACTCCGTCCGGAGCAGGTGCGCCGCCTGCTGACCGCTCCGCAGCGGCGGAAGACGGATAATAACGAGGGGCAACTAACCCTTTTCTGACGGCGATGCTGGTTTTCCGATACGATAAATCTTTCGACGGGCTTCTGTCGGCCCTCTTCGACGCCTATTCGCTGCGGGCGTTTCCCGAAGCGCTGATCGGTCCCGGGGAGCCCGAGCCGCTCTTCACGGAGCGTGTCCACGAGGTTGTGACCGACGAGGCGCATGCCGCCCGCGTCTGGCGCGGACTGGAACGCCGGCTGATCGCCCGCACCCGTTCGATGATCGTCTATGCCTGGCACGGGGAGCAGCCGCAGAGCGATCTGTTGCTGCTGCGCTGCCTGCGCCGTGTTTTCGACGAGGGCGGGGGTGTGATGGCCGACCAGGCCGACCCCGCTATGAAATCCCTCTATCAGCTGGCGCTCAAGGTCTCCCACGAGCGGGAGCGCCTCAAGCAGTTCGTCCGCCTCCAGAAAGCTGCCGACGGCACTTATTTCGCTGCCGTCACGCCCGAGCATAACGCCCTGCCGCTGGGACTGGACTATTTTACCGACCGGTTTGCCGACCAGCGGTGGCTTATCTACGACCGGCGGCGCGACTACGGCTACTATTACGACGGCCGTACGGCGCGGCGCGTCACATTGGAGGACGACCGGGGAATGATCGCCGACAAACTCGCCGACGAATGGCTCGCCGAAGACGAACGGCAGTTCCAGCTCCTGTGGAAAAACTATTTCCGGGCGCTGGCCATTCCCCAGCGGATCAACGAGCGCCAGCAGCGCCGCATGATGCCCCGCCGTTACTGGAAGCACCTGACCGAGATGGAGTGACCCGCAGGCGTGTCAGAGGATATTTTTGCAGATGACGCCGTTTTCAGAATTTGCGAATCCATAAACAGTACGGTTGTAAATCAGATATGCAGGTCGAACAGTTTGGCGATTCCCGTCATGACGATCTGAACGCCTACGCAGAAGGTAAAGAAGGCGACCATCTTGTTGATGACGATGCTGCCACTGTTGCCGATTTTACGGATAATGCGTTCTCCCTGCGATAGGAACAGATAGAGTATCAGGCACATCAGCACGATAACCAGTGCGATGATCGCATAGGAGAGCAGCCCCCGCGCCCAGCCATCTTTCAGGCTGACCGAGGCCATCAGCGTCAGGATGACCGAGACGCTGCCCGGCCCGATGCTGATCGGGAAGGTGATCGGGTAGAAGATTTGTGCTTCGATGGCGGTTTTGTGCATCGGGTTGATGTCCTTGCCCTCGGTGGGTTTCACCGCGGAGTCCGAATCGCCGAGCCATTGCAGGGCTGTGCGACAGATGAGCACTCCTCCGCCCAGTTGGATGATTGGGAGCGAAAGCCCGAAGAGCATCAGCACGAAATGCCCGACGGCCAGGCTGCCTATCCCGACGAGCAGGTAGTCGATGATGATTTTGCGGATGATCGACTTCCGGTCCGCGTCGCTCAGTCCCGACAGCAGTCCGTTGACCAGGAAACCGGCTCCCACCGGATTCGCGACCGGGAACAGCGCCATGAAAGCGGATATGAACGTGAAAAGAAATCCTTCTTTTAACATCTCGGGGTTCGGAACTTTGTATTGCCGACAGAGGTCAACAATAACTATTCCAAACCCTTTGGGCGTCTCGGGTCAACAACAACAGCGGTCCGGATCAGCGGAAGAGGCTGACGAGCAGCATCACGTTGAGGACGGTCACCACCGCGCCGATGCCATAAAGCAGGTACTTCGTGAAACGGGAGTTTTTGTACTTGCCCATCACGCGCTCCGAGGAGGTCAGGTGCACTTGCAGGAATACGGTGAAAGGCAACTGGATGCTGAGGAGCATCTGCGAGTAGATCAGTCCTTTGAACGGGTCGCTGATCAGGAGGATGACGAGGAACGCCGCGACGAGCGAAATCATCACGCCCGTGCGCGAGTGGTTGTCCTTGATGTCGTAGGGTTCGCGGAAAATGCCCGCGAAGATCGAACCTGCGGCCATGCCCGATGTGATTGTCGACGAGATGCCCGCGAACAGCAGGGCGATGGCGAAGATGTTCGTGGCACTCGGACCCAGGAGCGGCGTCAGGAGCGAATCGGCCTGCTGCAACTCTTCCACAGGCGTTTTCGACGCGAAAAAGGTTGCTGCGGCCAGCAGGATCATCGCGCTGTTGATCGCCCAGCCGACCAGCATCGAAAAGATCGTGTCGGCATATTCGTAGCGCAACTGTTTGCGGATAACCGCGTCGTCGCTCAGATTCCATTGGCGGCTCTGGATCACTTCCGAATGGAGGAACAGGTTGTGCGGCATGACCACCGCGCCCAGAACGCTCATGATGATGACCATCGAGCCGTTCGGAAACGAGGGCGTCACCCAGGCGCGGGCCGCCTCCGGCCAGTCGATCGTCACGAGCGACAGTTCGTAAATAAACGACAATCCGATGATCGAAACGAACGCGATGATCCATTTCTCGATCAGGCGGTAACTGTTCGTAAAGAGCATGATGAGGACGAACACGAGGACCAGCAGTGCGCCGATGCGCACCGGAACCCCGAACAGCATTTGCAGGGCGATGGCTCCGCCGAGGATTTCGGCCAGCGAGGTGGAGATCGACGCCAGGACGGCCGACCCCAGCAACGGCCGCGACCATGCGGGTTTGAGGTGGACCGCCGCCGCTTCCGAGAGACAGAGTCCCGTGGCGATGCCCAGATGGGCGACGTTGTGTTGCAGGACGATCAGCATGACGGTCGAAAGCGTCACCATCCACAGCAGCGAATAGCCGTATTCGGCGCCCGCTGCGAGGTTCGAAGCCCAGTTGCCGGGGTCGATGAATCCCACCGTTACGAGCAGTCCGGGGCCGATGTATTTGAATATTTCCAGACCGCCCATCCGGGGCTTGTGGTCCGGGCCGAAATGACGTGACCAGAATGACATAAGTGTGTATTTTCGTTTCAGGCAGTTCCTGGGTTGGATGAAATAAACCCTGCAAACGGTTGATTTGCAGGGTTCTGTATTTTGTCTGTCGACTTTTGCGGAGAGGACGAGATTCGAACTCGTGGTACAGGTTGCCCCGTACGTCGGTTTAGCAAACCGGTGGTTTCAGCCACTCACCCACCTCTCCGGGCACTCCTTACGGCTGTTAACTCCGAAAGGGTGTGCAAATATAGAATCTTTTTAGGGAAATACAAAGAAATGCGGTCAAAATTTGTATTTTTGCATAAATCCGTGGGCCTCGATTTGAAACGTATCCATTGCATATTATATATGGCGTGCTGCTTTGCCGCCGTATCCGCCGTAGCGCAGCCCGCGCCGGGGAACCGCTTTGTGCGGCCGCTCGGCGAGGTCCTGCGGGATGTGGGGGAGCGTTTCGGCGTGCGTATTGCCTGTAAGCGCTTCGATCCCGATACGATGCAGATCGTTTACGCCGATTTCCGGGTGCGACCCTATTCGCTTCCGGAGACCTTGGACGGCCTGCTGCATCCGTTAGATCTGGTATGGAGCGGTGCAGGGAAGATCACCGTGCAGCCTTACGAATATTACCGCCGTACGCCTGCCGACGGCGAAAAACTGCTGGCCTGGCTTTTGGAACAGTATGCCGACCGTACGGCGTGGGAACAGCGTCGGAAGGCCCTGCTCGAAGGTGTGCGCGAGGCCTTGGACCTCGGCCCGTTCCTCCGGGGACTGGTGGCAGTTCCGGATGTCGTGCTGGGCCCGGAGGTTTATCATGACGGCTATACGACCCGGAATTATGCTCTTGAAACCCTTCCGGGGCTTTATGTCTGCGGAACGGTCTATGCGCCCTTCGGGCCGCCGCTTCCGGGCGGGCGGATGATTTCCCGGGGCCGGAGGCCGCATGCTCCGGTACGCCGTCCCCTGATCGTTTCGCCTTCGGGTCATTGGGCGGGCGGGCGCTACCGCGCCGACCAGCAGATGCGCATGGCTACATTTGCCCGCATGGGGGCTGTGGCGGTCGATATGGACATCTTCGGCTGGGGCGAATCGGAACGACAGGTCGGGCGCGAGGCGCATGAGGCCGCTTATTCGATGCAGGTGCAGGCGCTGTGGGCGAAAGCCGTAACCGACTGGATCGTGGCTTCGCGCCGCGACATCGACACCGCACGCATGGCCGCGACGGGCGGTTCGGGCGGGGCTACGCATGCTTTGCTGCTGGCTGTGACCGACGGACGGTTCGCCGCTCTGGCGCCCGTGGTCCATCTGGTATCGCATTTTGACGGAGGATGCCCCTGCGAGAGCGGCCGTCCGGTGACGCTGGCCGCCGGAGGCAGTTGCATGCCGGAAATTCTGGCTGCGGCGATGGCTCCCCGTCCTGTGTTGGCCGTCAGCGACGGCGGCGACTGGACGGCGACCTATCCGGTGTTGGAATATCCTTTCCTGCGGCGAATCTGGGATTTTTATGATGCCGGCGGGCAGGTCCGTAACGTCCACTTTCCGGATGGACGGCATGATTACGGCGTGGACAAACGCCGTGCGGTCTATGCTTTTTTTGCCGAGACTTTGGGCCTCGACGCCTCACAGGCCGATGAGGCCCGTGTCGAACTCCTGCCCGAAGCGGCATTGCGGGCTTTTTCGGGCGAATTGCCTGCAACGGCCCTCCGGAGCCGCACACAACTGGAACAAATCATCGAAAAACTGAAATAGCCATGAAACGGATTCTTTTGCTGATGCTGGCCCTCGGCGCGGTTTGCAGCCTGAGCGCCAAAACCCAGAAATGCCTTTACCACGTTACGGTTACAGGCAGCCGTCCCGAATGTCCGGTCGTAATCCGGGATGTACCCCAATGGGCCCAGAGCGCCGTCGTGTCGCTCGGCGGCGTTCACCAGATTCCCTCGCAGCTGGACAGGGAACTGGGCGAACTGGTCTTTGTCTCGACGATCTCGGGCAGCCAGAATTTCCAGGTAACTTACTCTTCGAACCCGGACAAACGGGTTTTCAAAGACCGCGTGCATGCCCAGATGTGGCTTAAAAATCCCGACAAAACCCTGCGTGCCGTCGACAGTGTCGCTTCGGACAAAAACGACATGTACCACAAACTGCACCACCACGGCCCGGCCTTCGAGTCGGAATACGCCGCTTACCGCATCTATTTCGACAACAAGCAGACCATCGATACCTATGGCAAGAAGCGTCCGCGGCTCGAACTGGCCGAGACGATGTGGTATCCTTCGGACGAGCAGTTGGCCCGGGGCTACGGCCACGATAACCTGCGCGTCTTCGGTTCGGTGGGCGTGGGTACGCTCAAAGGCTGGGATGCCGAAAAGAAAAAAATGATCCATATCACCGATTTCAAACGCCGCGAGGCCCGTATCCTGGTCAACGGACCGATCCGCACGGTGGTCGAAATGCGGGTCGAAGGGTGGCGCTACGGCGGCCGGGAGATCACGATGACTTCGCGCTACATCCTCTATGCCGGACATGGCGACGTGCAGGTCGAAAACCGCATCGAGGGTGATTTCAAGGGGTTGGTTTTCACGACCGGCGTGATGAAGATGGCCGAGAACAAAGTGTATAAGGACGACAATGTGATTGCCGCCTTCGGGCGCGATTTTCCCGAGAACGACACCGTGAAATGGGAGCGCGAGAACGTCGGGCTGGCCGTCGCCGTGCCGCGGAAACAGATCGCCTCGCAGACCGACGACAAGACCAGTTATCTTTTCCAGCTTACGCCCGATGCCCGCGGACGGATCGACTACGTGTTTGAAATGATCTGGCGCAAGAGCGAATGGCTGAAAGACCGCAGCGATACCGAACGCGTCGTGGGGCTGATGGAGTCGGTGCGTTCGGCCCAGACTCCGGTCATTGTTTCGCGGATGGAGTAGATTTGAAAAAAAGTACATCGTTTGCGTCAAAAAATCCCTGTCCGATAGGCTGAGGCAGTTTACTTTTGTATACCTGAAATTTTGAAAATTTTACGTATACGAATAAATTACCTCTCTTATGAACCTCAGACAAGTGACGATTTGTGTGGCGGCGGTCCTGGCAACGACCGCAGGATGCCGTGCACACGCCCCGGGCTCCTCTGCTCCGGCCTGCAACCTCCCCTTCGAGATGCCGCAGGTCGCGCGGCCTGCGATTCCTGCACACTCGGTCAGCGTCGCCGATTTCGGCGGTACGGGCGACGGCTATACGCTCAATACGGCGGCTTTCGCCGATGCCATTGCCGCCCTGACGGCGAAAGGCGGCGGTCGCGTGGTCGTTCCCGAAGGCGTCTGGTATACCGGCCCCATCGTGCTGAAAGACAATATCGAGCTGCATCTCGAACAGAATGCCGTCATCGTTTTCAGCAGCGACAAATCGCTTTACCCGCTCGTGGAGACCACTTTCGAAGGTCTCAATACGCTGCGCTGCCAGTCTCCGCTTTCGGCCCGGGGCGTAAAGAACGTGGCCGTTACGGGCCGTGGCGTGATCGACGGCAACGGCGATGCCTGGCGCGCCGTGAAGCAGGACAAGGTCAATCCCCGCCAGTGGAAGGACCTGGTCAAGAGCGGCGGTATCCTCTCCGACGATGGAAAAACATGGTATCCTTCCGAAAGCTATAAGTTCGGGGCCACGTCGGGAGCCGACCAGAACGTTTCGACCTGGGCGAAGACGCGTGCCGATTTCGAACGCATGCACGATTTCCTGCGGCCGGTGATGGTTGCCATCCACCATTGTGAAAATGTATTGCTGGAGGGCGTCACTTTTCAGAATTCCCCCTGTTGGAATATTCATCCGGCAATGTGCACCAATCTGATCGTGAACGATATAACCGTCCGTTGTCCCGATTATGCGCAGAACAGCGACGGCATCGACATCGAGTCGTGCCGTAATGTCGTGCTGACCGATTCGCGTTTCGACGTGGGTGACGACGGCATCTGTATCAAGAGCGGTAAGGACCAGGCGGGGCGTGATCGCGGGATTCCGTGTGAGAATATCCTCGTCGACAACTGCATCGTTTTTCATGGCCACGGCGGATTCGTCGTCGGCAGCGAGATGTCGGGCGGGGTCAGGAACGTCAAGGTTTCGAACTGCGTCTTTTCGGGAACCGACGTAGGACTGCGTTTCAAATCCGCGCGCGGACGCGGCGGGGTGGTCGAAAACATCTGGATCGAGGACATCGCCATGAACAACATCCTGCAGGAACCGCTGCTGTTCGATCTTTTCTACGGAGGTAAATCGGCCTCCGAGGCGCTTGCCGAGGGTGGGGATGCCGAAGTTACGGACATCGCCCCGAAACCCGTCGACGAAACCACGCCGGCTTTCCGGGATATTCATATTAAGAACGTGTGGTGTCGCGGCGCACGGCGCGCCATGTATTTCAACGGGCTTCCGGAGATGAACGTCGAGCGTGTCACGGTGGAAAATACCCGGATTTACGCCACGACGGGTGCGCAGATCAACGAGTCTTCGGATGTCGTGCTGCGCAACGTGAAGATCATTCCTGAGCAGGGGCCTGCGCTGATGCTCAACAACGTCCGGAACCTTTCGGCCGAGGATTTCGTTTGTCCCGAGGGTCTGGAGCGCGCATTTGTCGTAACGGGAAGCCGCAACCGCTCGATCGAGGTCTCCTCGCCGCAGATCACCGGGGCCAACACCTCGTTATCGAAGGGCGCCTCCCGGTATGTCGCAATCAAATAAACAAGCCATGATAATGATTCGTAATAATTTCTTTTTGCTGTTCGGGATCCTGGCCCTTGTCGTCGCTTGCGGCGATGACTCTACGGAGGCGGCTCCCGACGTGAAAACCCTTCCCGTGCCCGATGTCGTTGTAGCGGTTTCGAACCAGACGGCCACCGTACGCTGGAGCATCTCCGAGGCCGTCGAGGCCGTGCGCTTCACTTTCGAACTTTATGCCGGCGACGCTGCCGCGCCCTTGCAGTCGGCTACGACGCGCCTCGGGTCGCAGCGCTTCGAAATGGAGTCGGGCGTTGCCTATCGTTTCCGCGTTCATGCCACCGCGCCTATCGGTTCGGTGGAGTGGCAGGACTCGGAATTTTCCGATTTCGTGGTTTTTTCGGGCGACATGCTCGGAACTCCTGCCGCGCGGCTCGTCGAGAAATCGGACAATGCTGCGACGCTCTCCTGGACGACGGTTGTCGGAGCCGAGAACTATGCGTATGAACTCTACGAAGGGGATGCCGAAACCGCACTGCGGAGCGGCGAGACGCCCCGGACGACCGTCGCCCTTACGGAACTTTCGGCCAATACCACCTATCGTTTCCGCGTGAAGGCCGTGGCTGGCGAGGACGGCGACGATTCGTCCTATTCCGAAGCGGTCGCCTTTACGACCGACCGTGCGCCCGTCGATCCGGGTGTGGACCTGGGGCTTCCCCTGGCTAACGAGAACGACGGCGTGCTGCGTGCTTTCCCCGGCGCCGAGGGCGGCGGCATGTATACGACCGGAGGCCGCGGCGGAAAGATTTACCACGTGACCAACCTCAATAATTCGGGCGCGGGCTCGTTCCGTGCCGCCGCCGAAGCGTCGGGCAAACGCATCATCGTCTTCGACGTGGCAGGTACGATCGAGTTGCTCAGCGACCTGCGCATCAAAAACGGAAACCTGACCGTTGCCGGTCAGACCGCTCCCGGCGACGGCATCTGCGTGAGCGGCGGAACGGTCGTGATCGATGCCGACAATGTGATCGTCCGTTATGTGCGTTTCCGCCTGGGCGACCTGAACAAGGGCGGCAATCTTTCCGACGGATCGGACACCATCTGGGGCCGTTACCATTCGAATATCATCCTCGACCATTGCTCGATGTCGTGGTCGATCGACGAGTGTGCGTCGTTCTATGCCAATCAGAATTTCACGATGCAGTGGTGTCTCTTGACCGAGAGCCTGCGTAAGTCGGCGCACGGCAAGGGCGAGCACGGCTACGGCGGCATCTGGGGCGGCAAGAACGCTTCGTTCCATCACAACATGCTGGCCAACCACGACAGCCGCAACGCCCGCATCGACCATCCGGGGATTTACGGGAACTACCTCGCGACGCATCGCGGCAATGTCGATTACCGGAACAACGTGATCTACAACTGGGGCAGCAATTCGACCTACGGCGGCGAGGACGGCTCGTTCAATATCGTGAACAACTATTACAAACCGGGTCCGGCTTCGAAGGAGAAGAAGTATTTCGTCGACGCTTACTGGCATAACTCCGATTCGAATGTGGGTTCGGCTTATCCCCGGCTCTATATGTCCGGGAACTACCATGCCGGAAGCTATGCGTCGGCAATCAACGCTGACAACTGGGCGGGCGTTTATTTCCATCCGCAGGGCAACGATCCCTCGACCACGGCCGGGCGTCTTTCCGCGCCGCTCCCGATCAAGGCGGGCGACGTGACGGTCTGCTATACCACGACGCATACGGCCGCCGAGGCTTTCGAGTCGGTGGTGACTTATGCCGGAGCCTCGCTCAGCCGCGATGCCGTCGACAAACGGGCCGAGACCGACGCCCGCAGCGGCAAAGCGACATTCCCGGACGGCGGCAACGGCTCGACGGGCGGTTTGATCGACTCGCAGAGCGCCGTGGGCGGCTGGCCCGAACTCAAGGCGACCTCCGACCAGATCGCGCGCGCTTCGGTCGACACCGACGGCGACGGCATTCCCGACTACTATGAGACCCTGCTCGGTCTCGATCCGAAAGACGCTTCCGATGCCGCAGCTACGACGCTCGACCCGCAGAAGGTCTATTCCAATATCGAAGTTTACTTCCATTATTTGGTCAAGGAGATCGCAGCCTCGCAGGTGAAGGGCGGTTCCTATACTGCCTTGCAATAAGTTGACCCGATTCGGCGGGAGGTTGCGCAGCCTCCCGCCCTGTCGTTTAAACCGATGCTTGAGATGAAAAGAGTTCTCCTGTTGATACTATGTATACTGTCGTCTGCATTTGTTTGCGGGCAGACTCTGCGTGTCTACCTCGTCGGCGACTCGACGTGCGCCACCAAGGACCTTGCGAAGCAGAATCCCGAGCGGGGCTGGGGACACATGTTCCAACCGCTGTTCGACGCGTCGGTTGGGGTGGAGAACCACGCTGCGAACGGACGTTCGACCAAATCGTTCCGCGACGAAGGGCGCTGGGCGGCCGTTTATGACAAATTGCAGCCGGGCGATTACGTCTTTATCCAGTTCGGGCACAACGACCAGAAGCAGAACGATTCGACCCGCTACGCCTCTTCGGAGCAGTATGCCGAAAACCTGCGCCGCTATGTGTGCGAGACGCGTGAAAAGGGGGGTATCCCGGTGTTGCTGACGCCCATTGTCCGGCGCCGTTTTACCGACGGCGTGCTCGTCGACACCCACGGACTTTACGCCGCCGCCGTGCGTCGTGTGGCCGCTGAGGAGCGTGCGCCGCTGATTGACGCCGGGCGGTTGACCCGCGCGTGGGTTTCGTCGCTGGGTGACGAGCGCTCGAAGGCGTATTACATGTGGGTCGACCCCGGGACTAATCCACGCTGGCCCGACGGCCGTACGGATAACACCCACCTCAATGTGCGCGGAGCGCGCGCCGTGGCGCGGATGATTGCCGGGCAGCTTCCGGAGGCGGTTCCGGAACTGGGCCGACGCCTCGTCGACGCCGACTTCGTGGTTGCGCAGGACGGTTCGGGCGACTTTTTCACGCTGGCCGAGGCTGTGGCGGCCGTTCCCGATTTCTGCCGCGATACGACCCGTATTACGGTCTGCGGAGGTGTCTACCGGGAGAAAATCTCCATCTCTGCGTCCAAACGCAACGTCGTTCTGGAAGGGCGCGGCGACGTGACGGTCACGTGGGACGACTACGCCGCGAGAGTCGGCGCAACCGGGCATCCGCTGGGTACTTCCGGCTCTTCGACCGTCTATTTTGGCGGCGACGGCTGGACGGTGCGCAACCTGACGTTCGAAAATGCCGCCGGACCGGTGGGGCAGGCCGTTGCCGTGCAGTGCCTCGGGACCGGCCTGCATTTCATCGGCTGCCGCTTTTTGGGTAACCAGGATACGCTCTACCTCTACGGCGCGGGCAACCGCGACGGGCAGACCGTCACGGAGAATGCGCATATCCGCTTCGACGACTGCTATGTCGAGGGGACGACCGACTTCATTTTCGGTTCGGCCGCGGCCCTGTTCCGCCGCTGCGAAATCCGCTCGAAGGCCGATTCCTACGTGACGGCTGCCTCGACCTGCCGCGGGCAGCCGTGCGGGCTGATTTTCGTGGAGTGCCGCCTGACCGCCGCCGAGGGAGTTACGCGCTGCTGGCTGGGCCGTCCGTGGCGCGATTATGCGCAGACCGTTTTTGTTGAGTGCTATTTGGGAGCGCACATTGTTCCCGAAGGGTGGCACGACTGGTCCAGACCGCAGGCCCGGCGGACTGCATTTTATGCTGAATATCACTCCGAAGGTCCCGGAGCCGCACCCCGGAGCCGTGTCGGGTGGTCGCGGCAACTGACCGGAAAAGAAGCCCGGCAGGCGCTTGAGGCCTTTGAAAAATAGACTTTGGAATCCGATTTTTTTGTATATTTACTGCGATCGGAATTGTTAATAACCATGAAACGACTGCTACTGACTCTATTGCTGCTCGCCCTCGCCGTTCCGGGATTTTCCCGAACGTCGCCCCCGCAGTGTATTTTCCAGACCTACTCCACGCTGGACGGGATGACGCACGACCGTATCGCCGACATCTACACCGATTCGCGCGGTTTCGTGTGGGTCTGCACGTGGTACGGCGTCAGTCGTTTCGACGGATATACCTTCAAGAATTTCAGCACCACGCCGGGCGATTTTTCGCCCCTCTCGCACCACCGCTTCGTCGCGGTGAGCGAAGATTCGAACGGCCACCTCTGGTTTACGACCTACAACCTCCACGTCTACCGCCTGAACCGCTATACGGAGCAGTTCGAAGACGTGGTGTCGCTCATCGACGGCGTCGATTCGAAGCATTACCGCATGACGCACTGCCTGCACGACAGCAATGGCGGTACGTGGGTCGCCATCGCGGGGCTGGGCGTAGCCCGCTTCACCGATGCGGCCGATGCTTCCTCCGTGCGCGTCGATGCCTTTTTCGACGCTCCGGTGCTGGGCGGCGACGTTGCGGCGATGTATGTCGACGACCGCGACGGTGTCTGGATCGGCGCTGATGACGGGCAGTTGAACTACATTGCCGCGGGGATTGCCGCGGCCCGTACGCTCTGCGAAACCGCGGCCCCGGCCTTTGCCTTTACGGCCGATGCCGAATCTGTCTACTGCGCCACCCCCGGCGAGGTGATCCGCGTCGGGAAACAGGACGGCAGGGTCGACCGCCTGCCGGGCGGTGCGGCTCCGCTGACGGCCCTTGTCGCCGACACGGTGCGGCGTACGGTCTACGCCGGCAGCCGTTCGGGCGAACTCTTCCGTGTCAGTGGCGACCGTCTCGCGCGGCTCGATCCCAAAGGGGCGCGCCCGCACCGCATCCGCAATCTTGCGGCCGACTCCCACGGCATCGTGTGGGTGACCTCGGCCGAGACGGGCATCACGCGTTACAATCCCTCGACGGACGACTACAAGCATTTTGAGCAGGAGCCTTACACGGTCTCCTACAACGTCGACACGATCACCAAGATCGCCGAAGGCGGCGGCCTGCTGTGGGTTAAGATGAATAACTGGGGCTTCGGTTATTACGACCGCGAGCGCGATACGGTGGAACCCTTTTACAACGATCCCAAGCAGCCGAACTGCCAGATGACCAATGCCGTCGTGCGCTTCGACGTGCATGACGACGTGCTGTGGCTCTCGACCTACAACGAGCGCGGCCTGCGCAAGGCGGTGTTGCTGCGCCAGCCCGCCGAGGTGTTCACGCTCGACTCGAAATCCCCGGACCCGCTTTCGGGCGAAATCCGCGCCTTGATGACCGACAACCGGGGGCGGATGTGGGTCGGTACGCGCGACGGCGACCTGATCGCTTTCGACGGGGCGAACAAACCCGTCTATACGCTTCCGGCGCAGGGCCGGCGTGGGACCGGAATGATTTACGCCCTGAAGGAGGACTCTTCGGGCAATATCTGGGTCGGGACCAAGGGCGAAGGACTTTACCGTCTGACGCCCGAGGGCAGCGGTTATCGAGTCTCGCATTTCGCACACTCCGACACGGACGCCTATTCGCTCAGCGACGACCAGATTTACTGTGTCGAGGAGGATGGCGCGGGCCGTATCTGGGTGGCGACCTACGGCGGGGGCATCAACCTGCTGGAAGACCCTGCCGGAAGCCGCTTCATCCATGCCGGAAACATGATGGCGCACTATCCGCTCGACGAGGCGGGGCGCGTGCGGTGGCTGCTTTACGACCGTCCGGACCGGATGTTCGCCGCCACGGTCGACGGACTGCTGGTTTTCGATCCGGGGGCCAGCGCCAAACTGATGCACTTCCGGCTGATGCAGAAGATTCCGGGCGATGCGAAGTCGCTGGGCAACAACGATATCATCCACATGCTCAAGGACTCCGAAGGGCGCATCTGGCTGGCTACTTTCGGCGGCGGCCTGAACCGGATCGAAGGCTACGACGCCGACGGTGCGCCGTGGTTCCGGTGCTATGACAAATCCTCGGGGCTGGCCAGCAATATCTGCATGGCCCTGACCGAGGACAAGCAGGGCGATTTGTGGGTTTCGACCCACAATGCCGTGTCGCGGTTCGATCCCCGCCGCGAGATATTCTCGAATTATTACCTCTACGACAACATGCGCAATGCGGTTTTCAGCGAGGCTACGGCGCTCACCTCGCCCCGCGGCGATGTGTTTTTCGGCAGCGGCCGCCAGCTTTACCGCTTCAATCCCGACGAGGTTCGCGCTGCGAAGATCGACTACGACCTGCGTTTTACGGGCCTCGACGTGCGCAACGTTCCCGTCGTTGCAGGCCGTCGTTCGCCGCTCGCGGAGTCGGTGACCGAGGCCGACCGCATCGTGTTGCCTTATAATTTCTCGAATTTCCGCATGGAGTTCGCCTCCCTGAATTTCGCGATCCAGCACGTAGTGGGGTATATGTACAAACTCGAAGGCTACGACAAGGACTGGAATATTTCGGGAACGACCAACCGGGCGGCTTACTCCAACGTGCCGATCGGCGATTACAAGTTCCATGTCAAGGCGTTCGTCGGCAATGCCGATGCCGCCGACGAGGGAATTACGATCGGGGTCGAGGTGTTACCCCCCCCCTGGCTTACCTGGTGGGCTAAGACCCTCTACGTCCTGCTGGCGCTGGTTGTGACGGTCGTCGCTTTCCGCATTGCCGGTTCGGTCATGCGCATCCGCCGCGAAGCGAGTGTCGAGCAGAACATGACCGACCTCAAACTGCGTTTCTTTACCAATATTTCGCACGAACTGCGTACGCCGCTCACGCTGATTCTCGGCGGCATCGAGGATGTGAAGAAGCACGACTGCCTGACGCCGCGCGGCGAAAACAGCCTCACGCTGGCCCACCGCAACGCCAAACGCATGCTGACGCTGATCAACCAGTTGCTGGACTTCCGCAAGATCGTGAAGAACAAAATGGAGCTGAAAATCTCGCGCGTGGACCTCGTACCGCTGGTCGAGGACGCCCTCGACGATTTCCGCGAAATGGCCTCCGAGCGCAGGATCGAACTGCTGTTCACCGTCTCGCGCCGCTCGGTGCTGGTGTGGGTCGATATCGAACGCATGGAGAGCGTGGTTTATAACTTGTTATCCAACGCCTTGAAATTCACACCCAACGGCGGGCGAATTGAAGTAATACTTTCGCTGCGCGAAGAGGAGGAGTGCGTGACGCTCACGGTCCGCGACACGGGTATCGGCATCCCCAAGGACAAACAGGGGGTTATTTTCGAACGCTTCGCGCAGGCTTCGCGCGCCGTGGACAGCAATATGAAGGGCTCGGGTATCGGACTTTCGCTGTGCCGCGACATCGTGGCCCTGCACCACGGCGAAATTGTGGTCGACAGCCGCCCGGGCGAAGGCTCGGCCTTCACCGTGAGGCTTAAACTCGGCAACGCCCATTTCGGCATGGAGCAGATCGATTTCACCGGGGCGGGAACCCGGGAGGGCGAACGTCGCAACGACTATATGGTCAGCGACTTCACGCCTGTCGACAGCCAGCGCCGCGTCGATGTCCTGCCGCCGAAGGATGCGCAGAAAATCCTCTTGGTCGAGGATAACCGCGAGCTGCGCATCTTCATGTACAACAGCCTGATAGATACTTATTACGTCGTTGAGGCCGACGATGGCGTCGAGGCGCTCGAAAAGATCCGCAGCGAGATGCCCGACATCGTCATCACCGACCTGATGATGCCCCGCATGGACGGCATCGAGCTGATCGACAAGGTGCGCCACGACTTCACGATGAGCCATATTCCGATCGTGATGCTGACGGCACGGCACTCGCCCGACGACAGGGTGAAGGCCATGGAGTTCGGCGCCGACGGGTATATCACCAAGCCGTTCAGCATCGAACTGCTGCTGGCGCGCATCGACAACCTGCTGACCCAGCGGCGCAAACTCTTCGAGAAGTTCTCTTCGCAGTCGGCCCGGAACAAAGTCGTCGAACTGGCGGTCGAGGATGTCGTCGTCACGGACCGCGACGAGGAGTTTATGAAGAACGTGATGGCGTGGCTGGGCGAGAATATCGAAAATTCGGAACTCACGATCGACCAACTGGCTTCGCACCTCGGGCTGGGGCGTACGACGATGTACAACAAACTCAAGAGCCTCACGGGCAAGTCGCCCGTCGAACTGATCAAGGAGTACCGCATCACCAAATCGAAACTGCTGCTGCGCACGGGCCAGTTCTCCGTGTCGGAGGTGGCTTACAAGGTGGGGTTCTCCGATCCGGGCTATTTCAGCCGGTGTTTCCGCGACCAGTACCACATGTCGCCCGCCGAATACCTCAAGACCCATAACCTGAAACAAGACCAAGATACCAAGACCGCATGAAAAGACTCCTGATTTCTGCTGTGCTGTGTGCGCTCGCCGCCACGGTGGCCTGCAATCCGCACTCCCGCAAACCCCTCGCCGTCCGCATGGCCGCGAGCGAAATCGCCCGCAACCCTTCACCGACGAACCTCGACGGCATCCCCGCCGGAAAGGTGAAGTGGAACTATACGACCGGTCTCGAACTGCTCGCGATCGCGGATGCCGGAGAGATGTACGACCATCCCGAGTTTCAGGCCTATGCTGCGCGTTATTTCGACACCATCGTGCAACCCGACGGAAGTGTGCTGACCTACAAGCGGTCGAAATACAACCTCGACCACGTCTGCCCCGGCCGCGCGCTTTTCGAACTTTACGACCGGACGGGCGAGGCGCGCTATAAAATGGTGCTCGACACGCTTTACGCCCAGTTGCAGGGACAGCCCCGCAACCCCGACGGCGGGTTCTGGCACAAAGCGGTTTATCCCCGTCAGATGTGGCTCGACGGGCTTTACATGGCCGAGCCGTTTTATGCCGAGTATGCTGCCCGGAACTTCTCCGGGGCCGAATACGAAAAAGCTATCGACGATATCGTGAACCAGTTCGTCGTGGTGGCCGCGCATACCTACGATCCTGTCACGGGGCTTTACCGCCATGCCTACGACGATTCGCGCGAGATGTTTTGGTGCGACAAGGCCACGGGGCAGTCGGCGCATGCCTGGGGACGTGCGATGGGGTGGTATGCCATGGCCATCGTCGAGACGCTGCAATACCTCGGCGTCGACAATTCGACGCAGCCGATGGTCGAAATCCTGAACCATATTTACACCGTGCTGCCGAAATATGCCGACCCTGCGACCGGCATGTGGTATCAGGTGCTCGACCAGCCGGGCCGCGAGGGCAATTACCTCGAATCGACCGGGTCGGTGATGTTCGTTTACGCCATGCTCAAAGGGGTGCGGCTGGGTTACCTGCCTGCGGAGATGGAGCCGGAGGCACGGCGGCTTTACGAAAAATTCGTCGAACGTTTCGTGAAGGAGAATCCCGACGGCACGATCTCCCTGACCGACTGCTGTGCCGTGGCGGGTCTGGGCGGCAAGCAGATGCGCAGCGGCACGTTCGAATATTACATCTCCGAGCCGGTGATCGACAACGACTGCAAGGGCGTGGGGCCCTTCATCTGGGCGTCGATGGAATACGACCGGCTTAAAAAACCGGTGTCGGGAACAGCCGCAGACTGATTCGCTGCGGCTTGGCGAAGCCGGATTCAGGGCGCTCTGCGGAAAATTGTCTTCTGAAAAATCCTCCTGAAAGGGAGGATTTTTTGCCCCGCTTTTCCTTTCCCAGGGCCCTGGAGGGCCATTCGGGCCGGATTGACAAATTATCCATGAGAAGTGATAAAAATTACCAATCGAATCCTCCGGGGCAATTTATTTTTGTATAGGGAAATACCCCCCTTTTACGGAAAAGCGAAAACCTAATTATTAACCAAAACCTTTTATATGAAAAGCTTTACTCTAAAGTTCGCCCTGTTGTTCTTGCTGGGTGTGGGTCTGGCCTCCACGGCCGCGGCTCAGAAAATCGGAGGAGTCGTCAAGGATTCGGCGGGCAAACCGGTTATCGGAGCTTCGGTGATCGTAGACGGTACGACCTTGGGAGCAAGTTCGGGCGTCGACGGGCAATGGTCGCTCAATGTCCCCGATGCTTCGAAGAAGACGCTGGTGATCTCCTATATCGGGATGAAGACCCAGCGTATACCCATCGGCAATAAGACGCAGATCGACGTTAAGCTCGAAGACGAGTCGACGGCGATGGACGACGTGGTGGTCGTAGGTTACGCCACCGTGAAACGCCGCGATGTCGTGGGCTCGGTCGCCTCGGTCAACGCCGAGACGCTCCAGCAGATGCCCGTGGCTTCGGTCGCCGAGGCGATGACGGGCCGCATGGCCGGTGTGCAGGTGACGGCGACGGAGGGAGACCCCGACGCCGAAATCCGTATCCGCGTGCGCGGCGCCGGTTCGTTCTCGTCGGACGGCGCACCGCTCTACATCGTCGACGGCTTCCCCGTGGAGAGCATCAGCGACATCTCCTCGTCGGAAATCCAGTCGATCGACATCCTGAAGGACGCTTTCTCGACGGCGATCTACGGTTCGCGCGGCGCCAACGGCGTTGTGCTGATCACCACCAAAAGCGGCGAGAAGGGTAAAGTGAACGTAAACTATAATGTATACTGGGGTTTCAAGGATATCGCCCGCAAGAACCAGGTGCAGGCGCTCGACCCCTCGCAGTTCGCCAAGTGGCAGTATGAACTTGCCGCCATGCAGAACAAGGTTTCGGACAACTACGAACCCTATTTCGGATCGTTCTCCGACATCGACCTCTACGACGGAATCACCGGCAACAACTGGATGGACCAGCTCTTCGGCCGCACGGGTGAGCAGTTTAACCACAACCTGACGGTTTCGGGCGGAGGCGATAAATTCAAGTGGAACGCCACTTACGCGCGTCTGTACGACAAGGCGATCATGATCGGCTCGAATTACAGCCGCGACAACCTCGGCCTGAAAACGCAGTTCAAGGCCAACAAGCGCATTACGCTCGACTTCAACATCCGTTATTCGCGCATCAAGGTTCGCGGCGCGGGCGCCAACTCGCTCAACGACTCGGGGTCGCAGACTACGGGCCGCCTGAAGAACGCCATGCTCTATACGCCCATTCCGCTGAAGGCCCAGATCGAGGGCGGCGACGACCTGGAGGAGAACTCCTCCGATGCCGTGATGCCGACGGTCGCCGTTTCGGATTCGGACCGCAAGCGCGAGCGCACCAACTGGACCGCCAATGCGGGCTTTACGTGGGAGGTCGTCGACAACCTCAACCTGAAAGTAGAGGCCGGCCTGGAGGATTACCGCCAGGAGACCAACTCGTTCTACGGCGTGACGACCTACTATTCGAAGGTCGGCGGTTCGGGTTCGACCGTTCCGGGAACCCCTTCGACCAACTACAACGACGTGTCGCGCCGCCGCGTACGCAACACCAATACGCTGAACTACGATTTCAAGAAACTCATCAGCAACGACAACCACCACCTCAACGTGCTGCTCGGCCAGGAATACATCATCACCGAGCAGCGGACGTTCAATACATGGGTCGACGGACTGCCCGATTTCTACACCGCCGAGCAGGCGTGGACCTTCATGGGCTCGGCTTCGAACGCCAGTTCGTCGAACATGAACTATGCGGCCGACGACATTCTGCTTTCCTATTTCGGCCGCCTCAACTACGACTTCAAGGGCAAGTACATGCTTTCGGCTACGATGCGAGGCGACGGTTCGTCGAAGTTCTCGAAGGGCCAGAAGTGGGGTTATTTCCCCTCGGTGGCCGCTTCGTGGCGCATTTCCGACGAGTGGGGGCTGAAGGACCAGAAGTGGCTCGACAACCTCAAACTGCGTTACAGCTTCGGTACGGCGGGTAACAACAACATCCCGACCGGCATGGGCGGCCTGACGCAGCTCTACGAGGTCGGCACGGGCAGCAGCTTCATCTACGGCGATCCGGTTTACTGGACGCCCAACGGCAACGGCGCCAGCGAAAGCTACATGGCCAATGCCAACCTGACGTGGGAAACGACTTATTCGCACAACCTGGGTCTCGACTTCGGGTTCTGGCGCAACCGCCTCTCGGGATCGGTCGAAGTTTACCAAAATACCACCGAGGACATCCTGATGCGCTATCCGGTTTCCGGTTCGGGGTACAGCTTCCAGTATCGTAACGCCGGAACGATCCGCAACCGCGGCCTGGAGGTGTCGGTGGCCGCCGTGATCGTCGAAAAGGCGAAGTACGGGGTGAATTTCAATGCCAACATCGCGTTCAACCGCAGCCGCATCATGGACCTGGCCGGACTGGAGACCTATTCGCAGTCGTCGGGCTGGAACAACAACGTGACCGACTACTATGCCGTCCTGGGCGGCGCCATCGGCGACATCCGCGGCTACACGACGCTGGGCCGCTACGAGGTCGAAGATTTCGACCTCGACTACTACAACGAGACGGGCAAATGGAAGACCCTCGACGGATCGAACTGCGCCGGCGTGGTGGGCGACATGCGTCCCGGATCGCTCAAACTGCTCTGCGACGCCGACGGCAATCCCATCCAGGGCAAGATCGGTAACGTGCAGCCCAAGTTCACGGGCGGTTTCTCGCTCTCGGCCTATGCTTACGGTTTCGACGTGGCTGCCAACTTCACCTATTCCTACGGCAACAAGGTTTTCAATGCCAACAACGTTGAGTTCACCTCGTCGCAGAAATACACGGGCAAGGGCGTGATCCGCAACCTGTCGGATGCGATGGCCCTGGGCAGGCGCTGGACCAATGTCAACTGGGAGACCGGCGCCCTGATCACCGATCCCGAAGAGCTGGCTGCCGCCAATGCCGCGACGAGCATGTGGTCGCCCTACATGCCGCAGACGGTCGTTCACAGCTGGCTGCTGGAGGATGCTTCTTACCTGCGCCTTTCGTCGCTGACGGTGGGCTATACGCTCCCCGCAAGCTGGACGCGCAAGGTACGCATCAGCAAGGTGCGTCTCTATGCGACCGGAACCAACCTCTTCTGCTGGACGCCGTACAGCGGCTTCGATCCCGAGGTCGACACGCGCCGCGCGACGCCCATGACCCCCAACGTCGACTACTCGGCCTATCCGAAGAGCCGTTCGTGGGTTTTCGGTGCGAACATCAGCTTCTAACCTTTAACCGACAGAAAACAATTCAACGATGAAAAAGTTAATCTATATCCTTGCCTGCGCCGGCCTGCTGGCCGCCTCGTGCGGCGAAGACCTGCTGGATACCCGTTCGTCTTCCTCGTCCGATTCGGCGACCATGTTCTCGAACGAGACCTATGCCGAGGCGGCTATCATGAATATCTACCGCCAGTTCGGCGTCGATAAGTCCTATCGCAACCGCTGGCTGGTTTATTACGGAGTCAATACCGATACGGAGTGGTACGTCGGTGCGTCGCCTGACAAACCCACCGATACGAAGACGCTGATTTATACCTATAACCCTTCGTACGACGATGCGAACAGCCAACTCAACGAGAGCAACGGCCAGTTTGCGCTGGCTTACACCGCTATCGAGAATGCGAACCTCGCCATCGCGGGCCTGCGCAAGTACGGCAACGTCGAGAGCAATGCCGGGATGCGCTACCTGCTGGGTGAAGCATTGGTGCTGCGCGCGCTCTTCTACTACGACCTGATCAAGGCCTGGGGCGACGTTCCCGCGCGTTTCCAGCCGATCGGCGAAACGGGCGATGTTGTAAAGCCCAAGAGCGACCGCGACGTGATCTACCAGCAGATTATCGGCGACCTGGAAGAGGCTGTGAACTATGTTTACTGGCCCAACGAGTCCGGTAAGACGGGCCTGACGACCCGCGTTAACAAGGCTTTCGCCTACGGTCTGCTGGCCCGTGTGTGCCTCTCGGCCGCCGGGTATTCGCAGCGCCCCGACGAAGGGCAGATCGGCACGGGCAATGTCGGGCAGAACCGTCGCAGCAAACTCACCGAAAGCGGCCAGGTGTGGGGCGACAACGCCCTTTACAAAACGGCGCTCGGCGCCTGCAAGGAGGTCATTGCCAAGGAGAATGCCTGTGTAGGGCTGGAAGGTACTTTCGAGGAGATATGGCGCGACATGATGAAGCGCGAAGTCGCTGCCGGAGGCGAGACGCTTTTCGTGATTCCCTTCGCCGACAACCGCGGCCAGTGGATGAACAACTATGCCGTGAAACACTACACGGCGGATAAATACTGCGGCAAGGCCAATGCCGGCGGTACGATCGGCCCGGTTCCGACGTTCTTCTACGAGTTCGACAAGAACGACCGCCGCCGCGACATCTCGTGCGTTCCCTACCGCTGGAATTCCGGCAAGCAGGAGTTGGAGAACATTCAGAAATGGTACAGCGGCAAATACCGCTACGAATGGATGAACGAGGTCATCTCGGGCAACGACTGCGGCATCAAGCCGATCGTCATGCGCTATGCCGACGTGCTGCTGATGGCCGCCGAAGCCGCCAACGAACTCAACGACCTCGACTATGCCAAAGTGCAGTTGCGCAAGGTCCGCTACCGCGCTTTCAAATCCAACGATGCGGTCGACACCTACCTCGCTTCGATCGGTTCGAAGGACGCGATGTTCAAGGCCATCTACAGGGAGCGCATGCTCGAATTCAACTGCGAGCAGGTTCGCAAGCAGGACCTGATCCGCTGGGGGCTGCTCAAAGCGTCGCTCGACGACACGAAGGCTAAGATGAAGGCCATGCTCGACCATATGTCATACACGTCGGAGTTGACGGGCAAAACCTATGAATTCGACCTTATCGGCTCAAAGGTCTATTACAAGTATGCAGCCGACGGCGAGACGATCCAGCTTCACGGACTGGATGTCGGCGAGGCCGGCGATCCCGAGGGCACGGGCTGGACGCTCTTCACCTCGAAGAAGACCGACGGCACGACCGAGGAGGAGTATATCAAGAGCGGCACGACCGCCACGGCACGTATCGACATGATCTACCAGTACGATCCCGATGTGCACATGTTCTGGCCGATGTTCAAACAGTCGATCACGACCAACGGACAACTGGTCAACGACTATGGTTATCCGATGCAATAGCGCCCCGAATTGGAAACAAACAAGAAAACGCATGAAAACGATCATCAATAAATTCCTTCTGCTCGTGATGCTCTTCGCCGGATCGGCGGCGCTTCACGGTTGTTCGGACCCCGACGGGATTCTCGACGACATCACCTACGGCCGCGAGTTCTCCCCGCTGAATTTCACCCATACGTTGTCCAACAATGTCAACGTAACCTTCTCATGGACGGTCATGACCGGAATCGCCGATTATACGCTGACGCTCTCCTATACCGACGGCGAGGGCGGCGTTTACGACCAGGTCGACCTGATCGCCCCGCTCGACAGCGACGGCAACACCGTCAAGACGATGGAATATTCGTTCAGGGAACTGCCCGGCAACCGCGAGTGGATCGCCGAACTGGTCGCCGTGTCGCAGCGTGCGGGTGTCGCCGATTCGAAAGCCGCGACCTGCACGTTCGCAACGGGCGTCGAGAATCTCTTCCTGAACGACGGCAAGATGGGTGACGACGATGTGACGGCCACGACGGCCCTGTTGCGCTGGGTTGCCGGTTCGAACGTCACGCACCTGAACGTCACGCCCGACGTGGGCCTGCTCAAACTGACATCTGCCCAAATCGCCGCCGGTGAGTACCAGTTGACCGATCTCGTCACGGGTACTTCCTACACGGTCGAGCTGCTCCGCGACGAGGCTGTACGCGGTACGGTGTCGTTCGTCGCTTCGGATAAGATCGACGTGGATGTGGTCGACAAGACCGCAACGACGGTTACCCTCGCCTGGGGCGCCGAGCAGCAGGTTACGAGCCTCGTGCTGAAGGGCGGCGACGACGAACGCAACGTCACGCTGACCGATGCCCAGATTGCCGCGCATACCTATACGTTCGAAGGCCTCAAGGCGCAGACCGAGTACGCGGTTTCGGTCTATATCGCCGGCGTCGAGTCGGGCAACCTGGTCGTTACGACCCTGGGACAGTCCACTTTCTGGGACTTCACCGACGCCTCGAAGTGGCCGGTCGCGAACTGGGAATCGGTTCAGACCATCGACGGGCTCACGATTCTGGCCACTTCTTCGGGTAAAAACGTCCAGGTGAGCGCCGATGCCGACTACGGCTACAACTACCTCGACCTGCGCGGCAAGTCGACCGTCAAGACGGGCGAGGCTCCCACCGAACGCGCTTTGCAGTTCTCCGTCGTGGGCGAAGGCGTGATCGCCATCGACTGCTACGCCAACGGCACGGGACGTAACTTCTACGCCTATGTCGATGCACTGGGCAAGAGCTTCGGGCCCTTCGAGGCTCCCACGGCCGACAACCGCGGCAAGGTCTACATTCCCTGTCCGGGCATCCCGGCAGCGGCCAAGGTTTCGATCTGGACCGATGCGACGATCAACCATATTTACAGCATCGGCTGGTATGAGGGAACCGAGGCTCCGGGGCAGAACGCCACGCCGCTCGATGCTCCCGTGGTGACGGCCGATCCCGCCGAGGTAACCAAGGGCGACAACGCTCCCGTGACCTTCTCGTGGGCCGCTGTTCCCAACGCTTCGGCCTACACCTATCGTCTCGCGCTGACGACGCTTGTCGGCGAGACCGAGGAGGTCGTACGCCTCTCGGAGACCGTTTCGACGACCGAGATGACTGTTCCGGCCGCCACCGTTGCCAAACTCAAGCCCGGAACCTACACGATTTCCGTGACTGCGGCCGCCGTTTCCGACTACCTCTACAAGCCCTCGCCGGCAGGCAGCGCCACGCTGACGGTCAACGACACCAAGCTGGCGACTCCCGTCGTGACGCTCGATCCCGCGAAGGTTACCGTGGGCGCTTCGTCTGCCGTAACGGCTTCGTGGGCGGCAGTCGACGGTGCGGCTTCGTATGCCGTCACCTTCAATGGCGGCACTTCCGAGACGGTGAATGCAGCCTCCTACACGATCTCCGCCGCAACGGTCGCTGCGCTTGCCGTGGGCGAGTATACGATCTCGGTGGTCGCCAATCCCGCCGACGCTTCGGCGCAGGCTTCCGATGCCGGTACGGCCAAACTGACCGTCGCCGACGCTTCGACTCCGGGCGGGGGAACCTATACGTGGAATTTCACCGATGCGGCATTCGACAGCTATTATGACGCGATTGGCACGACGGACAACAAAGACTACGTAGGAACCTGGGACGGACTGACGATCACCGCAGGCGGCAGCTCGATCAAGGGCGGCAGTTCTTCGGTGGGCCGATATATTCAGGCCGGCGGCAAAGGCACTGCTACGAGCCGCTGTTTCTCGTTCTCGGCTCCTTCGTCGGGTAAACTGACCGTCGTGGCTTCGAACACGGGCAGTACCGAAGATATGACGCGCAATGTCACGGTACTGGTCAACGGCGCAACCCAGGATTTCCCCGCGGGTTCGGTCAGCACCTCGCCGACCACCTGCGAGTTCGATATCGACATCACGGACGAAACGACCGTCACGATCTATCCTACGGGTAACGGACTGCGTTTTTACAGCATCGAATATACCTATGGCGGCGGATCGACTCCCGGCGGATCGGGAACCGACTACACGATGACCCTCTCGGCTGCGGCAGGTGTCCTTTCGTCCAACATTTCGGGACTGCCGGCCAGTTGGGGAGACAACACGTGGACGGCAACCGACGATACGGGCGCCAGCACGATTACCTTCACCGGTAATATCTATTACAGCAACAGTGCTACGAAGAATATCGTGTGGTATTTCAACAAGGGCAAGGCGGAAACGCATGTCGCGGCTTCGGGACTGGGTAAAATCCGTAAGATCACGATCAACCCGAATTCGGCCCGCAAGCCCGAATTGCTGACGTGTACCTACGGAACCTCTGCGACGGTTCTGGCCGCCACGGAACCGACCGGAACGAATTCCTCCACAATCACCTTCGATTTCGCTTCGGCAGGAATCGACTCGGACGATTTCCGGATCGACTTTACGGACACCGCCACGAATATCGAAGTCGGCTCGGTCGTGATCGAATACACCAAATAGCCGGAGGCTTTGCAGGAAAGGGGCGCGGATTATTCCGCGCCCCTTTTTTGTCGTTTGACCGTTCCGGAACCAGATTTGCAGGGTCGCATTGTGAAAAGTAAATGGATTTTTGTACCTTTGCCGAATATAGACTTCGGCTTGGATAGGCGCTCCTATGGCATGGCTAAAGATACCGCCCTGCCTTCGGGCTGCACGATCTTAGGTTTGAAATTTTGCATATAATGGCAGAAAACGAAAAAGACATACTGGAAAATATCGGAGAGCAGGAGTACAAGTACGGCTTTACGACGGACATCGAAACCGAAACCATCGGCAAGGGCCTCTCGGAAGATGTCGTGCGGCTGATCTCCGCCAAAAAGGGCGAGCCGGAGTGGATGACCGAGCGGCGCGTGGCGGCTTACCGCCACTGGCTGACGCTGGAGCCCCCGACGTGGGCCCACCTGACGATCCCCCCGATCGACTTTCAGGAGATCATCTACTATGCGGCCCCAAAGTCCAAAAAACAACTGAACTCGATGGACGAGGTGGACCCCGAACTGAAACGCACCTTCGACAAGCTGGGCATTCCGCTCGAAGAGCAGATGGCGCTGGCGGGCGTCGCCGTCGATGCGGTGATGGACTCCGTGTCGGTGAAGACCACCTTCAAGGAGGTGCTGGCCGAAAAGGGTATCCTCTTCTGTTCGATCTCCGAGGCGCTGCGCGACTTCCCCGAACTGGTGAAAAAGTACCTCGGCAGCGTGGTTCCCTATACCGACAACTTCTATGCAGCGCTGAACGCCGCGGTTTTTTCCGACGGTTCGTTCTGCTACATCCCCAAAGGGGTGCATTGCCCGATGGAGCTGTCGACCTACTTCCGCATCAACGCCGCCGGTACGGGGCAGTTCGAACGCACGCTGATCGTGGCCGACGAGGGTTCCTACGTGAGTTATCTCGAAGGGTGCACCGCGCCGCAGCGCGACGAAAACCAGTTGCATGCCGCCGTGGTCGAGATCGTCGTCGAGAAGGATGCGGAGGTGAAGTATTCCACCGTCCAAAACTGGTATCCCGGCGACAAGCAGGGTCGGGGAGGCATTTATAACTTCGTCACCAAACGCGGTTTTTGCCGCGAGAACGCCCGCCTGTCGTGGACGCAGGTCGAGACCGGGTCGGCGATCACGTGGAAATACCCTAGTTGCATACTTGCAGGCGACAATGCCGTGGGTGAATTCTATTCGGTGGCTATGACCAACAATTTCCAGCAGGCCGACACGGGTACGAAGATGATCCACATCGGCCGCAACACCCGCAGCCGCATCGTTTCGAAGGGTATCTCCGCAGGCCGGAGCCAGAACTCCTACCGCGGCATGGTCCGTGTGGCGAAGGGGGCCGAGAACGCCCGCAACTATTCGCAGTGCGATTCGCTGCTGATCGGCGACAAGTGCGGGGCGCATACGTTCCCCGTGATCGATGTCCGCAACCGTACGGGCGTGGTGGAGCACGAGGCTACGACTTCGAAAATCTCCGACGACCAGCTTTTCTACTGCAACCAGCGCGGCCTTTCGACCGAAGATGCCGTGGGGCTGATCGTCAACGGTTATGCCCGTGAGGTGTTGTCGAAACTGCCGATGGAGTTTGCCGTCGAGGCCCAGAAGCTGCTGGCCTTGCAGTTGGAAGGAAGTGTAGGATAATAAAAGAAAAAAGATATGTTAAAGGTACGTAATTTACACGCTTCGGTCGACGGCAAGGAGATTCTCCGGGGCATCGACCTCGAAGTCAAGGCCGGCGAGGTGCATGCCATCATGGGCCCCAACGGCTCGGGCAAGTCGACGCTGGCTTCGGTGCTGGCGGGCAATGAAAAATTTACCGTCACGGAAGGTTCGGCTGAATTCATGGGTCACGACCTGCTGTCGATGCCGATCGAGGACCGTGCGCGCCTGGGCCTGTTCCTGGGTTTCCAGTACCCGGTCGAGATTCCGGGTGTCACGATGGCCAATTTCATGAAGCTGGCCGTCAACGAGCAGCGTAAGTTCCGCGGCGAAGAACCGCTGACCGCTGCCGAGTTCCTGAAGCTGATGCGCGAGAAGAGCGCCGTGGTGGAGCTCTCGTCGAAACTCACTTCGCGGGCCGTGAACGAAGGGTTCTCGGGCGGCGAGAAGAAGAAGAACGAGATTTTCCAGATGGCGATGCTCGACCCGAAACTGGCGGTCCTGGATGAGACCGATTCGGGCCTCGACATCGACGCCCTCAGGATCGTCGCTACGGGAGTGACCAAACTGCGCACGCCCCAGAACGCTACGGTGGTCATCACGCACTACCAGCGTCTGCTGGATTATATCGTGCCCGACGTGGTGCACGTGCTCTACAAGGGCCGCATCATTCATTCGGGCGACAAATCGCTGGCGCTCCGGCTCGAAAAGGACGGATACGACTGGCTGATCAACGAACACAAGGAGTAATGGAGACGATTCTCGACATAATCCGCCGGTTTCGTACGGCAGACGGCGAGGTGCTCCGGATCGCCGGGGTGGAGGCCGAACCGTTTGTGGCGGTCGATCCCCGGAAACTGCGGGTAGAAGCCGCGGCAGGCGCTTCGGCGCAGGTCGTCGTGCTGCACACTGCACCCGAAATGTCGGAACTCCGGGTGGAACTGGCCGAAGGAGCGCATCTGGAACTGACCGAATTATTCACGGCAGAGGCATTTGCCGAGGTGTACGTGACGCAGGCTGCGCACAGTCGCTGCCGCCTGACGACGGTGCAGTTGTCTAGCGCCAACGCGTCGTATAGGATCGATCTCGACGGTGCGGATGCCGAAAACGAACTGGGAGGCGTCTTCCTTGCCGCAAGCGAGGAGCACTGTGTGCTGAAACTGCACACGGCGCACAATGTTGCCGACTGCCGCAGTAATTCCTATGTCAAGGGTGTCGCCGGAGGCTGTGCCGTGGGCGAGTTCTGCGGAATGGTCTATGTGGCTCCCGATGCCCAGCGCACCGATGCCCGGCAGCAGAGCCGCAACATCCTGCTGAGCGAAACGGCCCGCATCACGACCCAGCCGCAGTTGGAAATCTATGCCGACGACGTGAAATGTTCGCACGGAGCGACGGTGGGGCAGATGGATGCGGAGGCTATCTTGTACATGCGCCAGCGCGGCCTGAGCGAGGCCCAGGCCCGGCGGTTGCAAATCGAAGGGTTCGTCGGCGACGTGGTCGTCCGCTGCGGCATCGAGCCGCTTTGTGGGGCGATCCTGGAACTGGCGTCGGCCAAAATGGAAAAATTATAGCGATGTTCGATGTCGAAAAAATACGCGGGGAGTTTCCGATCCTTTCCCGGGAGGTTTACGGCAAACCGCTGGTTTACCTCGACAGCGGGGCTACGGCGCAGAAACCGTTGTCGGTGATCGATACGGTCGATTGCCTCCACCGCGACCTGAATGCCAACATCCACCGTGGGGTACATCTCCTCTCGGAAGAGGCCACGGAGCAGTACGAAGCCGCCCGGGCGCGGATCGCCTCGTTTATCGGTGCGGCCGAAAAGGAGGAGATCGTCTTTACGGCAGGCGCTACGGCGTCGCTCAATACGGTGGCTTACTCCTGGGGCGGCGCCTTCGTCAAGGCCGGGGACAATATCGTCGTGAGCGAGATGGAGCACCACTCCAACATCGTTCCGTGGCAGATGCTGGCCGAACGCCAGGGCGCCGAAATCCGGGTGCTTCCGTTCGACGATGCCGGAGCGCTGCGCATGGACCTGCTGCCCGGGCTGATCGATGCGCGTACGCGTATCGTGGCCGTGACGCAGGCGTCGAATACGCTCGGCACGCGGCCCGACCTGCGGCCCGTTGTCGAAGCGGCGCATGCCGCCGGGGCGATCGTCGTGGTCGACGGCTGTCAGGGCGTGGTGCACGGCGGGGTGGATGTCCGGGAGATGGACTGTGACTTTTACGCCTTTTCGGGGCATAAACTTTACGGCCCGACGGGTATCGGCGTTCTTTACGGCAAGCGGGATTTGCTCGAAGCCATGCCGCCGTTTATGGGCGGCGGCGATATGGTCGATACGGTGACCTTTGCCAAGACCACCTATGCCCCCGTGCCGCTGAAATTCGAGGCTGGAACGGCTAATTTCGTCGGGGCGATCGGGTTGGGCGAGGCGGTAAAATTCATGCAGCGATTCGACCCGGCAGAGATCGAGGCGCACGAAGAAGCGTTGCTGCGCCGCGCCACGGAGCGGCTGACAGCCGTCGACGGACTCCGGATTTACGGGACCGCGCCCGGCAAATGCGCCATTGTGTCGTTCAACGTCGAAGGTGTGCATCCCTACGATATGGGAATGATCCTCGACAAACTGGGCATTGCGGTCCGTACGGGCCAGCACTGCGCCGAACCCGTGATGGACCACTACGCTACGACCGGCATGTGCCGGGCTTCGTTTGCCCTGTATAATACGCTCTCCGAGGCCGATGCGCTGGCCGACGGGGTCGAACGTGCGGTGCGGATGCTGAGGTAATTAAAAATGAAAAATTAAAAATGAAAAATTAGGGATGTATAATTGAAAATTTGCATTACTCGATGTTGGATATGAGATGTAATTTTTATTTTTTCATTCTTAATTTTTAATTAATACACTACTACCTATGTTCATCGTACTCGAAGGATTGGACGGAGCGGGCAAATCGACCCAAATCCGTATGTTGCGCCAGTTGTTCGCCGAGCGGGGCGTGGAGAGCGAGTATATTCATTTCCCGCGTTTCGACGCACCGGTCTACGGCGAGTTGGTCGCCCGCTTCCTGCGCGGCGAGTTCGGCGGCGTAAACGAGGTCGATCCCTATCTGGTGGCATTGCTCTTTGCGGGCGACCGTGCTGCTGCCGGTCCGCAGATCCGCGCCTGGATCGCCGAAGGCAAAGCCGTGATCCTTGACCGTTACGTCTATTCGAACGTAGGTTTCCAGTGCGCCAAACTTCCGGCCGGGGAGCAGCGCGACCGCCTCGCGCAGTGGATCCTCGACCTGGAATTCGGTTACAACAACCTGCCGCGTCCCGACCTGTCGCTGTTCCTCGACGTGCCGTTCGCCTTTACCGAGCGTAAACTCACGGAGGTGCGCGAGGGCGACGACCGCGACTACCTGCAGGGCGGGAACGATATTCACGAGGGGGCCCTCGACCTGCAGCAGCGTGTGCGCGAAGTCTATTTGCAGGCTGCTGCGAAGGACGCTGCACTGCGTGTGGTCGATTGCAGCGACCCGTCGGGAGCAATGGATACCCCCGAGCATAATTTCGATAAAATACGTGCGGCGCTGGCCCCGATACTCGATAAGCGATGAGAACGACCCGGGTATTTAAAATCATAGCCAACATCTGCCGGCTGATCCTGGCGTGCACGTTTATCCTTTCGGGCTTCACGAAGGTGATCGACCCGTGGGGCACGGCGCTGAAAGTCAACGAATACCTTTCGATCTACGGGATCGATTACCTGCAGCCTGCGGCGATGACCTTCTCGATATGGCTGTGCGGCGCGGAACTGATGATGGGCTGCATGCTGCTCTTCAAGGTCCGCATCCGCCTGATTTCGATCTTCGCCGTGTTGTCGATGCTTTTCTTTACACTGCTGACGCTGCTGAGCGCAACGCTTATCCCGGTCGAGGACTGCGGTTGTTTCGGCGAGGCTCTGAAACTCTCCCCGTGGGAGACTTTTGCCAAAAACGTCGTACTGCTGCCGATGGCTTTCGTGGTGTGGTGGCGCTACCGTCCCGACAAGATTTTCGCTTTCAAGCCGCTGGAGATCGTGCTGACCTGCACGTTCTTTTTTCTGGCGATGTACCTCGGCTATTACTGCTACATCCACCTGCCGCTGATCGACTTCCTGCCCTATAAGGTCGGGGTCAACATCCACGAGGCGATGCAGGCTCCCGTCGTCGAACCCGGCGAGTCGGAAACCGTGCTGATCTACCGCAACCGGGAGACGGGCAGGGAGCGGGAGTTCTCGCTCGAAGACACCGAATGGCAGGATGCCGAAAAGTGGGAGTGGGTCGATACCCGCACCACGAGCGAAGCGCCGGCCGTCAGGCCCCTCGTAAGCGAATTCGCCCTGCGCGATGCCGAAGGCGATGCGACGGAGGAGGTGATCACGATGCCGGGACGGGTTTACATGCTCTGTGTCACGGCTTTCGACCGCCTGTCGCGCCCCTGCGCCCGGCGCATGGCGCGGCTCGTGGAGCGTGCCCGTGAAGAGGGTGCACATGTGGTCTGCCTGACGCCCGATCCGCTCTATGGCGTTACGTGGCACGATTTCGGTACGGGGGAGGTGCGGTGTTACAACATCGACGCTTCGACGATGAAAACCATGCTTCGCGCGAATAACGGACTGGTCGTTCTGGACGAAGGAGTCATCTCGTCTAAAAAGAATTGTCGCGATATTCGTCCGTAGGGACTTCCTGCGGTTCGATGGTATGAAAGTTGACGCTGAGTTCTCAGTGTCAACTTTTTTCGTTTCGCCAGATCCGGGCCGCAATCCGGTTGCGGTGTTTGGCGAGCGCAGAAAAAGAAGAAAGAATTTCAACTTTTTTCGTATGCGAACAATCCTCATTCTATTCGTTGCCCTGCTTGCCGGGGCATGTTCCCGCAGAACGCCTGCTCCCGCGGTGGTACGCCCCGTGAAGGTTACGACGGCGGCAGGCGCGGGCCTTATCGACAAGGATTTCGCCGGTATGGCTACACCCGACGATGCTGTGAACCTCGCTTTTAAAGTTTCGGGGCAGGTCCTCGACGTTCCCGTTTCGCAGGGAGCGAGCGTGAAGAAGGGTACTCTGCTTGCGGAACTCGATCCCCGAGACATCGAATTGCAGGTCTCTGCGGCCCGTTCGGCTTTCGAAGAGGCCCGTTCGCAGCAGCAGCGCATGCAGCGCCTGCTGGAACACCAGGCCGTATCGCGGCAGGAGGCCGAAGCGGCCGCAACGCGTTATGCGCAGGCCAAATCGACCTATGAAAACTCCCTCGACCTGTTGAAGGATACGCGCCTGCTGGCGCCGTTTTCCGGGGTTATCGAACGCAAACTCGTCGATAATTTCGAACGGGTGCAGGCCGGACAGGCGATTCTCCGGCTGGTCAACCCCGTCACTACGACTGTTCAGTTTACCCTGCCTGAGACCGGGTTGGACCTGTTGCGGGACAGTACGACTCGTTTCACCGTCGAATTCGACAACTACCGCGGCGCGGCGATTCCGGCCCGCCTGAAGGAGTATGTCGAAACGTCGTCCGACGCCTCGGGATTCCCCGTGTCGCTGACCCTCGAAAACCCTGATCCGGCCCGTTACCGCATTTCGCCCGGCATGTCGTGTTCTATTACCATGCAGAGCGCCGATCCGGTTCCCGACGCCGTGTCGCTGCCCGTCTCGGCCGTATATGCCCCGGCGGAGGGCGGGACTTACGTCTGGGTGGTCGGAAAAGACGATCGCGTCATGCGCCGCGAAGTAAAACTCGGGGAGTTATTCGGGAGTAATAGGGTGGTTATCGACAGCGGCCTTGCGCCCGGCGAACGGGTTGTGACGGCCGGCGTCTACCAGTTGCGCGAGGGAGAACAGGTGCGTATTATAAAATAAGGTTGCCATGAACCTACCCGAATATTCATTGCGCAGCGCCAAGGTAATCTATTTCTTTCTCTTCGTGTTGCTGGCGGGAGGGGCCCTGGGCTTCGTCACGCTGGGCAAGAAAGAGGATTCGGTCTTCGTCATCAAGAGCGCGTCGCTCGTCTGTTCCTATCCGGGAGCTACGCCGCAGGAGGTCGAAGAACTGATTACCGAACCGATTGAACGCGAGGTGCAGTCGATGCGCCGCGTACACAAAATCACCTCGGAGTCCTACTACGGACTTTCGAAAATACAGGTCGAACTGGACCCGGCTACTCCCGCTGCCGAAATTCCCCAGATGTGGGACGAGCTGCGCCGCAAGGTGCTCAATGTCCAGCCGCGCCTGCCGGCGGGGGCTTCCCCGGTCACCGTCGCCGACGATTTCGGCGACGTTTACGGTATCTACTACGGGCTTTCGATCGACGAAGGGTTCACCTGGTCGGAACTGCGCGACTGGGCCCAGCGGCTCAAAACGGCACTCGTGACGGTCGACGGCGTGCAGAAGGTGACGCTCTACGGCGAGCAGACACCCGTGGTGAACGTCTACGTCAGCCTGGCCACGCTGGCCAACTTCGCCATCCGGCCCGAGACGATCGTCGCGACCATCAGCCAGCAGAACACCATCGTCAACAGCGGTGAAAAACAGGCCGGGAAACTCCAGATACAGATACTCGAAGACGGGACCTATAAGAACCTCGACGACCTTTCGAACCAGTTGCTGATCTCTTCGTCGGGCAAACAGTACCGGTTGGGCGACATCGCCCGCGTGGAGCGGGGATACGCCGAGCCGCCGCAGACGATGATGCGCGTCGACGGCCGCCGCGCCGTGGGTATCGGCATCTCGACCGAAGGCGGTGTCGACGTGGTGAAGACCGGTGCGAAGATCGACGCCCTGCTCGCGTCGCTCACGCGCCAGATGCCCGTGGGCATGGACCTGACGGTGCTATATCCCGAAAACCGCATTGCCAAGGAGGCCAACTCCACGTTTATCCTCAACCTGGCCGAGTCGGTGGGTATCGTCATCCTGATCATCATGCTCGTCATGGGCTTCCGCGCCGGGGTGCTGATCGGCAGTTCGCTCCTGTTCTCGATCGGCGGCACGCTGCTGCTGATGCAGTTCCTGGGCGAAGGGCTGAACCGCACGTCGCTCGCGGGATTTATCATCGCCATGGGCATGCTCGTCGATAATGCCATCGTCGTCACCGATAATGCACAACAGGCCATGCTGCGGGGCGTGGCACGCCGCAGCGCCGTCGTCGACGGAGCCAACGCCCCGCGGTGGAGCCTGCTCGGGGCCACGCTGATCGCCATATTCTCGTTCCTGCCGCTGTACCTCGCCCCTTCGTCGGTGGCCGAGATGGTCAAGCCGCTGTTCGTCGTGCTGGCCCTCTCACTGCTGCTGAGCTGGGTGCTGGCCCTGACGCAGACGCCGCTGTTCGGCGATTTCATGCTGCGTGTGAAACCCATCGACCGCGATCCTTACGACACGCGTTTCTACCGGGCCTTCGATCATTTTCTGGCCTTGATGCTGCGGTGGCGGTGGGCTGTTGTGGCGACGGTCGTAGGGCTGTTCGCCTTGTCGCTGGGCATTATGGGCCTGATGCCCCAGAATTTCTTCCCGTCGCTCGACAAACCGTATTTCCGGGCCGACGTGTTGCTGCCCGAAGGGTACAATATCCGCGACACGGAGCGCAACCTCGTCGTGATGGAAGAGTGGCTTCGGGCGCAGCCCGAAGTGAAGACCGTTTCGATGACGCTCGGTTCCACGCCGCCGCGTTACTATCTGGCCAGCAGCAGTATTTCGATGCGGCCCAATTTCGGGAATATCCTTGTCGAACTGCACGACAAGCGGCACACCGGGGCTGTCGAGGAGCGTTTCAACGCCTATGTTACGGCGAACTTCCCCGACGTGTGGCTGCGTTCGTCGCTTTTCAAACTTTCACCCGTGCCCGATGCGGCCATCGAGTTCGGATTTATCGGCGACAACGCCGATACGCTGCGCCGCCTGGCGGCGCGGGCCGAGCAGGTGATGTGGCGCACGCCCGGGGCGGTGAACGTACGCAACGGCTGGGGCAACCGCGTGCCGATGTGGCAGCCGGTCTATTCGCAGATGAAGGGCCAGCGCATCGGCATCACCCGCAGCCAGATGGCCCGCGGCATTACCATTGCCACGCAGGGCTATAATCTGGGCGAATACCGCGAGGGCGACCAGTTTATGCCGATTCTGCTGAAGGACGAGAATATCGGAACCTACAACCTGACCAATTTGCAGGCCCTGCCGATTTTCAACCCTTCGGGCAAGGTCTTTTCGATCGAGCAGGCGACCGACGGCTTCCGGTTCGATTTCCGGGCCGGGGTGATCAAGCGGTTCAATCGCCAGCGGGTGATGAAGGCGCAGTGCGACCCGGGCCGCGGAGTCAATACGATGCAGCTTTTCGCTGCGCTGAGGGATTCGGTGGAACGCGCCGTCGTGCTGCCCGAAGGCTACTCGATGAAGGTTTTCGGCGAACAGGAGAGCCAGCAGGAGTCCAACGAAGCGCTGGCCAAGTACATGCCGCTGACGCTGGTGCTCATCCTGATCGTCCTGCTGCTGCTGTTCCGCAACTACCGTGAACCGGTCGTGATCCTGCTGATGATTCCGCTGATCTTTATCGGCGTGGTGCTGGGACTGGCCGTGACGGGCAAGATATTCAATTTCTTCTCCCTGCTGGGACTGCTCGGACTGGTGGGTATGAACATCAAGAACGCCGTGGTGCTCGTCGAGCAGATCGGCGTGCTGCGTGCCGCGGGCAAGGACCCCTACGAAGCCCTGACATCGGCCACGCGCAGCCGTATCGTCCCCGTGGCGATGGCCTCGGGAACGACTATCCTGGGCATGCTGCCGCTGTTGTTCGACTCGATGTTCGGGGCGATGGCCGCCACGATCATGGGCGGACTGCTGGTGGCCACGCTGCTGACGGTCTGCGTCCTGCCGGTGGTCTATGCCCTGTTTTATAATATTCGCAAACCATGAGAAAAATCGTTTCGATATTCGCTTTGTGCCTCTGTGTGCCGGCGCTGGGACAGACTTCGCTTACCGACTACCGCACGGCCGTCGCCGATTACAGTTGGCAACTGAAGATCGCCGCCTCGAAGCGGGATGCAGCGGCAGAGACAGTGGGGCAGGCCCGTACGGGTTATCTGCCGCGGTTGTCGATGGACGGCAGTTTTACGGCTACGCTGCGCCATTTCGACGGCATCGAGCACTGGACGTTCAGCCTGCTGCCGCAGTTGGTGCAGACCGTTTACGGCGGCGGCGCGGTGCGGGCTGCCGCCGAGCAGGCCGAACTGGGTTACGACATCGCGCTGTGCGACGAGGAATTTTCGCGCCTCGATGTGCGTTACGCCGCCGACTATGCCTACTGGAACCTCTCGGCCGTGGAACTCTACGCCGCTTCGATGCGTCAGTACGTTGCGATCATCCGTTCGCTCAAGGAGGTCGTAGACCGCCGCTTCTCCGAAGGTTACATCGCCAAAGGCGACGTGCTGATGATCGACGCCCGGTTGAGCGAAGCCGAATATTCGCTCGTGAGCGCCGAACAGAACTACCAGGTGGCGCTCCACAATTTCAACATTCTCCGCGGAACCGATGCCGCGCTCGGCGTACGCCTCGTCCAGGGTATCCGCGATTCGCTGCCGATGCCCGGGCGGGTGGTGGCGGCCGAGGCGCTGGAACGGCGTCCCGACTATGCCGCCGCGCAACTGCGCTCGGCGCAGGCCGAGGCGGGGATCAAGGCTGTCCGCGCGCCGTTCAATCCCCAGTTGAGCGTCGGGGTAGGCGGCATGTGGCAGCCCTATTATCCCAACAGTACGGGTGCGACTTATGTCGACGGATCGGCTTTCGTGAAGCTCTCCGTGCCGATTTTCCATTGGGGCGAACGCCGCCGGGCCGTGGGGGCTGCGCGTGCCGTGCAGCAGCAACAGGAGTGGAACGCCGCGCTCATGCACGACGACATCGTACGGCAGGAGATGAACGGCTGGACAGCCATCGTACAGAGCCGTGCGCAGGTCGATGCTTCGGAGCAGAGCCTCCGCATCGCGGGCGAGAACCTCGAAATCAGCACTTACTCCTACGGTGAAGGCATGGCGACCATCCTGGATGTATTGCAGGCCCAGTTGAGTTGGATTCAGTTGTACTCCAACGCCATCCGGGCGCACTACAATTACGCCGTCGCCGTGTCGGATTACCAGCGCATTACGGCGCAGTAAAAAAAGAGCCGGGAACAATCCCGGCTCTTTTTATTGCTTTTCAGTGCTTTTTACGCTTTTGCAGGTTCGGTGCTGACTACGGCGATTTCCTGCGATACGGGCGCAATTTTGCGCAGCATCTGCACCATGCCGCAGTATTTCTCATGCGTCAGTTCGGCTGCGCGGCTGACCTTCGCCTGGTTGTCTTCGGTATCGCACTCGATGTTGTAAACCACATGGAACGAGCGGTATACGCTTTCCGATTGAATCTTCTCGGTAGATAAATCGCCCGAGTAGCTGATTTCGAAGCGCTTGGGCGTGATGCGCTCTTTCTGCATGATCATCAGCGCCGTCTG
The DNA here is from genome assembly GCF_018362775.1 of Alistipes montrealensis. Taxonomy (GTDB): domain Bacteria; phylum Bacteroidota; class Bacteroidia; order Bacteroidales; family Rikenellaceae; genus Alistipes; species Alistipes montrealensis. Next base: position 303,916 of record NZ_JAGYXY010000001.1, on the reverse strand, counting down.
GCCCGAACACTGGGCGGCGGCGTAGAGCAGCAGCTTCTTGGGGTTCATCGCCTCGCACCCGGAGCCGCCTTCGACCTGGAATTTTCCATCCACGGTCATTTGCAAAGTTACTTTTTCGATCATAAGTCTCGGAATTTTTGTTGAACGACAGATGAGAGGCAAATTCCGTACCTTTTTCCGTACAGCGGTTCAGGATACGGCTTCAGCTTCGGGCTGTGGCTGGCGTAACGGGTGGCGGAGCGTGAAGCGCGTTCCCTGGCCCGGCCGGGAGGTTACGGAGATGCTTCCGCCCAGGCTTTCGGCGATGGTGCGGCAGATCGAAAGGCCCAGTCCTACGCCTTTTACAAAACTGTCCGCCTTGTAAAACCGGTCGAAAATCCGTTCGAGGTGTTCTTCTTCGATCCCGCGGCCCGTGTCGTTTACGAACAATTCGGCCGTCGTGCCGTTCCCGCAGGTACGGCAGCCGAATGTGATGCTGCCTTTGTCGGTGAATTTTACGGCGTTGTTGATCAGGTTGTTGATCACCTGTTTGAGCCTCTCGGCGTCGGTGTCGATGCGGATATCCTCATCGGGAAGTTCGAGCCGCAGTTCGACGCCGGGCCTCATGTTCAGCTTCTGGGCCTGGTAGATGTCGGTCAGGAGCGCCGTTACCGAGAAGTTGGCGAAGTTGAACTCCATGGTGTTGGATTCGATCTTCGAGAGGTCGAGGATGTCTGAAATCAGGCGCAGCAGTTGTTCGCCGTTGGTGGTGATCAGGCGGCTGTACTCCTTTTTCTCATTTTCGTCCGACGGGTATTCCTCGTTGGTCAGCAGGTTGGCAAATCCGATGATGGCGTTGAGCGGCGTACGGATTTCGTGACTCATGTTGGCCAGGAACATGCTTTTTAGCCGGTCGCTTTCGCGCGCCCTGTCGCGTGCTTCGATCAGGGTGTTTTCGATGGTTTTGTGGCTCTGGATGCTTTGGCAGATTCCGACCACGCGGCAGGGCGAACCGTCGTCGCTCCGGCCCAGGTAGACCGATTGGGTTTCGAACCACTCCCACTCTCCGTCGCCGCGCCGCAGGCGGTAGCTGTACCACTTGTCGTCGAGGGCGCCCGAAAGCTGCCGGGTGAAGGCATCCAGCAGCATTGCCCGGTCATCGGGGTGCACGAATCCGAAAAACGTTTCGGCGCTTATCGTGTCGGCCGTGTCGGCGATTCCCAGATGCCTGAACCAGCGTGCGTCGATGGTCATTTTGTTGTCGTCGGGGTCGAAGAACCACGGAAAAATCCGGGTCTGCGCCAGTGCCATGTCGAGCACGAACCGACGGGTTATCTCTTCTCCGATGTTGCGGAACAGGAACTGTACGCGGTGCAGCCGCCCGCGATCGTCGTATCGGCCGATGAAACGGCCCTGGATGTAGAATTTCAGGTCGGAATCGCAGCGGCGGAGGGTGGTCCATTCGGGCAGGTCGCCGGGATCGTCATGTCGCCGGAGCCGGTCGAAAATCTCAGGTATGAGGTCCTGTTTGCCGTAGCAGACCGAGAACAGACCGGAAATGCTTAGAGGGATTTCCCCCCCCCTCCGATACACAGGTCCCTGCGGGCCCGGTCGTTAATTTCAAGTATTTTGCCGTCGGGAGTCGCCGAGACCGACGCAATCGACAGCAGACTCAGGGTATCTTTCCCGGAAGGCATGGCGCAGTCCGTCCCGGAAGACGCTGTGGTTCGGTGTCGGAAGAAATGAAAATTCATTGGACGCATGTTTGGACGTGCTAAGTTAGCGATTTATATCGGAATACAGCGTTTATGTCTTTGTATTTTTCAAATGAAATATAAAATGGGCCATATTTGCTATTATCGGCGAAAGGGTATATTTTTTATGGGCAAAAATTCGTATATTTGCCCGTCTATTAGAGAATATGTGCGTATGCGAAAATTCCGGATTGTATTGCTGACCTTCGCCTTTGCGGCGTGCGCTTTCGGGGCGCAGGCCGCCGGGCCTGAAATAGAGACACTCGCAGGCCGCGCCCGTGACCTGTTCGATTACGGCCGCTGGAGCGACGCCCGGCAGGAATTCCTGCGTGTCAGGGCTGCGCTGACCCCGTCGGACCGCCTGCTGGCCCAGGAGGTCGAATTTTACCTGGCCGCCTGCGCCGTGGAATTGGGAAGCCCCGATGCCGAAGGGGCGCTGCGGACATTCTCGGATCGTTATCCCGAATCGGTCTATGCCAACGACGTGCGTTTCGCTCTCGGCTCGTTCTACTGCGCTGCGGGGAACATGAAGAAGGCCCGCGAGGCTTTCGAAAAGACCGAATACAAGGCGCTGAGCGCATCGCGCCGGGAACAATACGATATCCGCATGGGTTACGTCGAGTTTGCGGAGGAAGATTATCCGAAAGCTTACGGTTATTTCGACCGCATTGGCAGCCGCAGCGAATATGCGGACCATGCGTGCTACTACAAAGCGTATATCGATTACGCCGAGGGGCGTTACGGCCGTGCGAAGCAGGGCTTCACGGCGCTCGCGCGCAGCGACGCCTATCGCGACGTGGTTCCTTATTACCTCCTGCAGATCGAGTTCCGCGAGGGTAACTACCGCTATGTGGTCGAAAACGGCGAAGCGCTGGCCCGCCGGGCCGTTCCCGAACGGCGCGCCGAACTGGAACGCGTGATAGCCGAGTCGTGGTTCCACCTCGAAGATTACAACAAGACCCTCGACCACCTGGCGGCCTTCAAGGCTGCCGGCGGTGAAATGGACCGCGACGCGAGCTACCTGATGGGTTTCTCGCTCTACCGTACGGCCCGTTATCCCGAGGCTGCGGAGTGGCTGCGTAAGGCGTGCGGCGCCGAAGACGCGCTGACGCAGAACGCCTCCTACCACCTGGCCGACTGTTACCTGCGCGCCGGGGACAAGGAGTCGGCGATGCAGGCTTTTGCAATGGCTTCGGACGAGTCGCTCGATGCGGCGATTGCCGAGGATGCGTTGTTCAACTACGCCAAACTGCAATACGAGTTGGGCGGCGGCGCTTTCAACGGGGCTATCAACGTGCTGATGCGTTACATCGACCGTTATCCCTCGTCGCCGCGCGTCGGGGAGGCCCGCACGCTGCTGATTGCCGCCTACTACAACTCCCGCGACTACGATGCTGCCTACCGGGCCATCAAACAGATGCCTACGGGGGATGCCGACATCCGCGCGGCATTGCAGAAGATTACCTATTTCCGTGGACTGGAGGCTTACAAGGCGGGCGACATGCCGTCTGCGCAGCGTTACCTCGCGGAATCCGCTGCGGTGAACGTCAGTCCCAAATACACGGCCCTGAATTCTTTCTGGCAGGGTGAGATCGCCTTTGCACAGGGCGACTATCCGGTGGCCGCCGCCAAATATAACGCCTACCTGAAGCGTGCGCCCCGCACCGAGCGGGAGTACGCGATGGCGTGGTACAACCTCGGTTACTGCGCTTTCGACCGCAACGACCTCCGGCAGGCGCAAAGTTCGTTCGACAAGTTCCTCTCCGCGTATCCTGCGCGCGACCGCTACCGGGCCGACGCCTACAACCGGTTGGGCGACGTGGCCTATTCCGACCGTCGTTTCGAGGCGGCCGTGGGGGAGTACGACAAGGCGATCGCCCTGGGGACCCCCGAACAGCAGTATGCCCGTTACAAGCGGGCCGTGACGCTCGGTATCCTGGGCCGTACGGACCAGAAACAGCAGGCCCTGCGGCAGATCATCGCTTCGGGCGGCGATTATGCCGATGAAGCTTCCTATGAACTGGGCCGCAGTTTCATCGCACAGGAGAAGTATGCCGAAGGCGCCGCGCAGCTCGAAAAGTTCGTGGCGGCCTATCCCTCCTCGCCGCGTTACACACAGGCGTTGTCTGACCTCGGACTGGCTTACCTGAACCTCGGCGACAAGCAAAAATCGCTCAAATACTACGATATGGTGGTCGGGGTATCGCCCCAATCCTCCGAAGCCAAGGGGGCGATGCAGTCGATCCGCGAGATTTACGTTTCGCAGGGCGATGCCGACGCTTATTTCGACTATGCCGCCAAAGCCGGCGTGGAGAGCGACCTGACGGCCCTTTCACGCGACTCGCTGTCGTTCGCCGCGGCACAGAAGCTTTACCTCGACGGACATCGGGATGCCGCCGCGAAGTCGCTGCGCAGCTATGTGAAGAGCTACCCGAAGGGCTATTACATGACCGATGCCCTCTACTACCTGAGCGACTGTTACCTCCGTTCGGGCGAGCGCGAGGAGGCTATCGAAGCGCTCACGGCGCTGGCCGGCCAGGGTACGACCCAGTACACGGTCGCCGTGCTGGAGAAACTCGCCGAAATGACCTATGCCGACAAACGCTGGGAGGAGGCCGCTTCGGCTTACCGCAGGCTTTACGACGCGGCGCCGACCATCACGGGCCGCGAAGATGCCATGAAGGGGTATGTGCGTGCCACGGTGGCCGGTGGCGACGGGACGAAAATCGCCGAAATGGCCGCCGATGTCTGCGGCCATGCCGATGCGGGAGCCGTGGCGCTCCGTGAAGCGAAATACGCCTGGGCCGGGCAGTTGCGCGCAGAAGGCCGTCGCGACGAAGCGGTGAAACTCTACAAGGAACTGGCCAAGGACGTGCGGACCAAAGAGGGTTCCGAGGCTGCCTATTACGTGATCGAATCCACGTTCGAGGGCGGCGATATGAACAAGACCGAAAAGGAGGTCTTCGCCTTCTCGGAGCGGGAACCGCAGGCCTACTGGCTGGCCAAAGCCTTTATCCTGCTGGGCGACGTGTATGTGAAGAAAGGGGATAATTTCCAAGCCCGGGCAACGTGGCAGAGTGTCGCCGACGGATATTCGCCTGCCGACGACGGCATCGTGGACGAAGCGAAGGCGCGAATCGCAAAACTCAACTGACGATGAAGAAGATTCTGATAGCGGCCGCCTTCGCGGCGGTGCTGCCGCAACTGGCTGCGGCGCAGGTCGAAAAACAGGTCGAGGTGACCAAAGCCTATGTTCCGAAGGTGGAGAGCGCCTCGAAACTGGCCGTCGAGCCCGACATGACCGATACGGCGCGCATGCGCCCTGAAATAGATTACACCATTACGCCGCTGTCGCTGCGGACGACGCTTTCGACGCGTCCGATCCGTCCCGCGACGGTGACTTACTGGGAATTCAACCGTCCGCTGCCGTTCTACGTGAAGGCCGGAGCGGGCTATCCGCTCAACTCGGTGCTGGATTTCTATGCTTCGTCGCAGAATCCCTCGACGGGTTACATCGTGGGATATATCAACCACGAGGGGCAGTATGCCAAGATCAAAAACAACTTCGGCGTGAAGAATAATTCCACGCGGATGTTCAACCGTATCGGAGCCGCTGCGGGCAAGTATTTCGGCCGTCATATCCTCGAAGGCGATATTTATTACGACAACCGGATGTATCACCGCTACGGGGCCTATGCCGGCGAGACTTTCGAATCGTTGATCAAGCCGGGCGGAATGAACGACTACGGCGATGCGAACGTTGCGGTTCGCTTCGGGGATAATTTCCAGGACCTGAGCCGCACGAACTTCGAAATCGCCTTGCGCGGAGGATTCTTCTTCGACCACTCCGAATGGCCGGAGTACAACGACAAGGCGCGTCAAACGACGCTCGAAGCCCGGGCTAAAATCGCCCGCGGGTTCGGCCGCAGCCATTTTTCGCTCGAAGCGGGTTATGAACGGCTGGCCGGGCAGAAATCCATTTCGGAGCGGAACCAACAGTTGATCCACGCTGCCCTGCGCTACGGTTTTGCCGGAGGCGTGGTGCGCCTCGACGTGGGAGCCGACTATTACCACGACCGCCTTGAGTCCGGGGACCAGGTTCCCGATTCGCGTGTGAAATCCGAAAACTATATCATCCCTTATGCCCGGCTCGATTTCAACCTCGGAACGCCGGGACTGAAACCCTTCTTCGAGGCCGACGGAGCTGTGAAACCGAACGATTTCCGGGCCCTGACGCTGGAGAATCCCTATGTCGCTTCTTCGATGTGGCTCGACAAGAGTTCGGTCGACTACAATTTCCGCCTCGGACTGGGCGGCAGCCTGTGGCGCAGCCGCTTCAACTACCGCGTTTACGCCGGGGTTTCGATCCGGGACAACCATCTTTACTGGACTACTTACCGGAGTTTGTCGGATGATCCGGCGTTCCTTGAAATTTTCGGAGGAGCCTTCGTCCCTGTAATGGCGCGGCAGACCGTCACTTCGTTCAACGGCGAAATCGAGTTTAGGCCTGTCAGCGTGCTGAAATTCGACCTGGGTGTGCACGGTTATCTCTACAACGACGAAACGGATCTGAAAAACGGCGCTCCTTCGTTTGAGGGCAATCTGGGCGTTGCTTACGAAGGACGCAAGGTTTCGTTCGGCGTGAAGGCGCTGATACAAAGCGTCCGCCGCTGGACGGTAATCGATCTTTTGGCTACGACCGATACCGTAGAACCGGCTCACGGACCCTCTTTCGAAGCCCCCTTTGCAGTCGACCTGCGGGTCAATTTCGACTGGAAGGTTTCGGGCCGAGTGACGCTCTTTGCCGAGGGGTGCAACCTCATCAACCGCCGCCTGTACGAATATCCGTGGTATCCCGAACTGGGAGCCAACTTCACGGTGGGCATCAAGGCGAATTTCTAAGCCTTTTTACCGGGGACGGTTTGCATAACGGGGACTTGGAAGTCCCCGTTTTTTGTTGCTGCAAAAGGCTATAATTCGTTTAATTGATAATCATTTTCGGTTCGATGTAGTAACCGATCGGAATTTTCGCTAAATTAGGGCAAACTTTAATTTACACGACTATGAAACATACAATGCCTGAGCTTCCTTACGCACCGGAAGCGCTTGCTCCGAAGATGAGCAAGGAAACCTTCGATTACCACTACGGAAAGCATTTGCAGACCTATGTGAATAACCTGAACAACCTGATTGTGGGCACGCCTTATGAGGAAATGCCGCTCGACGAAATCGTCCGGAAGGCCGACGGGGGTATTTTCAACAATGCCGCCCAGGCCTGGAACCATACCTTCTTCTTCCAGATGCTGACTCCCGCCCAGCAGCCGATTCCTGCGAAACTGGCCGCGAAACTTATCGAGGCGTTCGGTTCGGTGGAGGCTTTCAAGGAGCAGTTCACCAAGGCTGCCGTAGGGCTTTTCGGCTCCGGATGGGCCTGGCTGGCGATGGATAAGGGCGGAAAACTGTCGATCGTCGCCAAATCGAATGCGGGCAATCCGATGACCGACGGCCTGCGCCCGGTGATGACCGTCGATGTTTGGGAGCATGCCTACTACATCGACTACCGTAACCGCCGTCCTGATTTCCTGGCTGCATTCTGGGAGTTGATCGACTGGGGCAAGGTCGCCGACCGCTGCATTCCGAAGCGCTACAAGTGTACCGCCTGCGATTATGTCTATGACCCTGCAAAGGGCGATCCCGAGACGGGAATCGCGCCGGGAACGCCTTTCGAAGAGATTCCCGACGACTGGACTTGCCCGATCTGCGGCCTGTACAAAACCGACTTCAAGGCAATCGAAGAGTAAATGAAAAAACCTCCGCGTCGAACGCGGAGGTTTTTTGTGTCCGGTTGCCGCAGGGCGGCACGGGCCGATCAGAAGATAAACTTCTCGATTTTCAGTTCGCCCAGTTGTTCCAGGCGCGGCACGAGGGTCGTGAAGTGCGACGCCTGCTCGTGGGCAGCCAGTGCCTTCGAGTCGCTCCAGGTTTCGCAGATCATCAGTACGTCGTTACGCGTGGCGCTGTCGAACAGGTCGTAGGCGACGCATCCTTCGTCTTTGAGTGAGGCGGCTACCAATTCCTTGGCCGTGCGTACCAGTTCTTCGCGGTTGCTTTCCGTCGTGCGGATAAATACATTGAGTCGTATCATCGGTTTCTTGTTTTTGATTTTAACTGTTTACAAATATAAGTATTTTTTTGTCACATTGTAACGTGAAACCGAATCTTAATACCGGGAAATATCGTTTGTGACGGTATGCGGAAGAACGAACCGGACCTGTTTTCGGGCGGCGGAGGCGAAAATCGGAATGGAGGATGTACGGGGTCGTCTCCGGCAGAAGTCAGAGCGGGCAGAGCTTTTTCCGGGCGGTTTCGTATTCGGCGATGAGCCGGCGGAGGATGTCGCCTGCGGACGGCAGGTCGTCGATAAGCGCTGTGATCTGCCCGATCTCCAGTTCTCCTTCGTCGAGGTCACCCTCGAAAATGCCCCGTTTCGGCCGTCCGCGACCCACCAGCGCGAGCAACTCTTCCGCATCGGCGCCCCGGCTTTCGGCTTCCTCCACCGTGCGGCAGAAACCGTTGCGGATGAGGCGTGTCGGAACGACCTTTTTGAGCGCCAGGATCGTATCGCCTTCCTGCAATCCGATGCACAACTGTTTGAAGGCTTCACAGGCGGAACTCTCCTGCGACAGGGCGAAACGGGTTCCCAGTTGACACCCTTCGGCTCCCAGGGCAAAGGCAGCCAGCATGCCGGCTCCCGTGGCGATGCCTCCTGCGGCGATGAGCGGGAGATCGACGGCCTGCCTGACCTGCGGGATGAGGGCCATGGTGGTCGTCTCCTCGCGGCCGTTGTGACCTCCGGCTTCGAACCCTTCGGCCACGACGGCGTCTACGCCTGCATCGCGGCTTTTGAGGGCAAATTTCGAGCTCGACACCACGTGTGCCACGCGGCAGCCGGCGTCGTGCAAACGTCCGGTCCAAGTCGCGGGGTTACCTGCCGATGTGAAAACAGCCGGCACGCGCTCTTCTATGATAATATTCATTAATTCAGGTGTATAGCGATAGACGAGCGGCACGTTGACGCCGAAAGGCCGGGACGTGGCTGCGCGGCATTTGCGGATGTGTTCGCGCAGTAGTTCGGGCGTCATCGAGCCGGAGCCGATCAGTCCCAGCCCGCCGGCTTCGCTGACGGCGGCGGCCAGCCGCCAGCCGCTGCACCACACCATTCCGCCTGCGATGACGGGGTAGCGGATGCCGAAGAGCGTTGTGATTCTGTTTTCCATTGTTTTTGGTTTTCTGCGAGGTTAAGGTACAATTATTTTTCCAAAGCCGGAACTGGCGGCGTCGGATTGTTTCCTGCCTGAGGCCGGGGAGATGTTTCCGAAGCGTCCTGGTCGTGAACGAACCGGGGAGGCCCGGCGTGCCCTCTCCCGGTTAAATCAGTCCGCCAGGACGGATTGAAAACCGACCTCGTTATCCGATGATCTCAGTGCCTTTTCGGCCTGTTATCTCCATGTAAGCGTTTTTGTTTTGTAATTCATTGGTTATTATTGGTTTGTGTGTGTATATGTAAGGCCGTTATTGCTTGGTGTTTTGAGGTTTATCCGTTAATTTTAATTACCTGTTTATGGATAAATCTATGGATGTAAAATTAATCGTAAAAGGAGTACTCTGCCTGCTTCTGTTTTGTTGTGTATTCCCGCTTCAACCGGCGAACGGCCGGCAGGGCGGCCCGGTGCTGAATCATACGCCGGACGAATCCCGTAGCCGGCATTACCGGCAGGCGTATCTCGAAATTGCGGATATGCTCGACGGCAAAGCCCCCTTGAGTGTAAAACGTGCCGTCTTCCTTGCGGAATGGGCTTACCTCGACGGCGGCCTGGATTACAAGGCGTATTGCGACGGCATAGATACCGCAGTTGCGTTCCTGCAACGGCTGATTGCAGCAAACGGACTCGGCCGGTATAAGACCGGGAAGAACCTGGCGCTCACGGAATATTTTTTCCGCCCTTATTCCGGGAACGGACATAAACCGTTCACCTACGATTTCGACCATACGGGGGACAAATCCGATTTTACCGACCAGTTCGTATGCAAAGTCATGCGGACGCATACCGGGCAATGCCGTTCCCTGCCGATGTACTACAAGGTTCTGGCCGAATCCCTCGGGGCTGAAGCATATATTGCCCGCGCCCCGGCCCATGTGTTTATCCGTTACCGCAATGAGGATAACATGTATCCCGAGCCGTGGGTTAACGTGGAACTGACAACCCACCAGATAAACCCGGAATTCTTCTATAAGGAGCATTTCGAGATCAGCGACAAGGCCATTGAGAGCAAGGTGTACCTTGCCCCGCTGACGGATCGGGAAACCGTTGCCGTACAGCTTGCGGACCTTGCCCTCGGGTATTGGCGCAAATTCGAATGTTACGACGGGTTTACACGGCGCTGTTGTGAGAAATCGCTGGAATACTATCCTCAAAATCCCAATGCCTGCATTATCCTGGGCAAATCGCTCGATGCGGTCCTTATGTCGCATTTGGAACAAAACGGGTATAAGGAGGATGAATATACCCGGCAGATCGAAGCGCGGTCACACTCGCTTTACGAAAGCCTGAAATCCCTGGGCTGGGAGCAGATGAGTGAAGGTCTGCATGAAAAACTGGAAAAGGGCAACGAACAGGGAAAGAAAATGCAGGGGGCAACCACGAATGAATTGCCGATGCTATAACCTTAAAAATTATACTGTTATGAAAAACAAATTTTTGACCGCCGCGATTTGCATTATCGCTTTATTTTCAGTAAATTTGAGCTACGGCTACCATCCGATTTCGCCGTATGCGTATTGTGCGGGAAATCCGATAAAATATGTCGATCCGGATGGGAAAGATGTTTGGGAAATTAATCAGAATGGACAAATTGTCAATCGCATCGAAGATACAACGCAGGATGCTTTTCATATTGTACAGCAGGTTGACGGGAAACGGCAACGCATAGAAGGGCAGTCGAAAACATTTGAATACGGTACTATTACTGGAGTTAACCAACCCCAAGTGAATGTTGTACGGGAGGACGGGAGTATTACACAAGAGCGGCTAACTCTTTTCCAGGTCAATGGAGATGATAAAGCGACAGAACTTTTTGAATTTATGGCTAATCCCGGAACAACGACAAATGTTGAATGGTCGCACGTAAAAGTTGGAACAGATAAATCCCAGAAAAATATTGTGGGTAATATGCACCAAAAGGGAGAAACTTCCGTCGGGCAATATGTATTTCAAACAGGATATACCGTTCGGGCAAATAATCACAGTCATACGAATGGAATAACAACACCGTCACTGGGTGATGTAACAACTGCCGGAATGATAAACGGAACGTTTCCTAATGCTACAACTAAAATATATACTACTAATCCATCCCAATACTCGCCATTTAATAAAGATTCGGAATATAGAATAATCGGGCTGCCTTCAGTAACGATTTGGGGTAAAAAACCATAATTGCAATGAAATACTTACTATTTATCGTATTCTTTATCTCGTTTGGCCTGCATGTATCGTCACAACCTGATCCAAACAAAACAAAACGGGAATATTTGCCCGAGATACAGGTTGATAGTATATTTCAAAATATGCTCGACAATGTATTGACAACTGATGCCCAAGAGAGTTATTACAGAAAAGATTTCAATTATGGTATTACTTTCTTTTCAGACCAACATGGTAACGACTGCATCCAAATTGAGGCTATTGGCCGCCGGGTTCTGAAAAACGGAATTGAATTCGGGGTAATGACCTATAAAGGACATATTTTCATTTTCTATGGGAAGAAAAACAACAAGGTGAATATTACAGAGAAAAAAGTTCCCTTCGATTTTGCTGTAAACCAAACGCAAATCTTGAAGGGCGGAACCTTACTATTAGACGGTATAGAAAACGATAGCTTCAGCACTTGGATCTTCCGATATGATGATGACGAGCTGAAATTAATAGTTCATAAATAGCTATATGTAGGAAATACGTAAAGGCCGGACAATTTGTTCGGCTTTTAACTATCTGCAAATAATACCTCTTTTAAGAATTATTACCCCCCCCCAGTTCTCCACGCTATCGATCGAGGAATTGATGGTTACAACATCCTTCTCCAAATGTCGCTCGGTCGGTGTTCCATCGTTTGTCTTGGGTGTTATCGGGCCACCGTCGGTAATGATGTCGTCGGGCTGATTTGTGATCTGGTGATTTCTTGCGTTTGATGGGTTCCGAATGTTTTGTTTTTTGCGGCTCTTTTAATCGCCTCGATTTGCATTATCGCTTTATTTTCAGTAAATTTGAGCTACGGCTACCATCCGATTTCACCGTATGCGTATTGTGCGGGAAATCCGATAAAATATGTCGATCCGGATGGACGGCAAATGGTGGGTTTAACAAAAGAAGATGCTCAAAAGTTCATGACTGACATGAGTTTTATTTTGAAAGATGATAAATTTCAAAATTTCAGAGCTTTAGTGATGTTGGATAAAAAAGGGACAACATTTAATGTTATAGGATCGGATGCTTTAAATAGTGCTTTGAATGGTGTTGAGTTATCGAAGGACGAGCAAGTATTTGTTAATGAATTAGTGGGAGCAATTAACTCTGAGCATAAGCACACGGTTGAATATGCAGCAGTTGACGGTAATGTCTCAGTTCAAGGTAGTCAGGCTTTTAAAGCTCATTTAAATAGCGAACAAGCCGGTTTGGGTAATATGTTTCCTCAATCTCAAATACCAGGAGCGACAATTAATGCTATGTCGGGAGGAGGATTAAATATTCCTGTGAAGAATGGCTCTCATTCGATTATAATGGACGGAAATGGGGCAATCCACGAACATGGAAGGGCTTTAATATCAGCCCATGAGGTCCTTGGTCACGGTGTTGCTGCGGCTCACGGAATATTTGGAGAAGGAAATAATCTGAGAGCGATTCAGGTGGATAATCTGGTTCGCAGGCTTATTGGAGTGTCTATTCCTATAATGCAACACGGGAATGTGATAATTACAGATCCTGGAGTATTGCCACGGGTTTTGCCATAAATGTTATCGATATGAAATTTATTTTATCATCTTTGTTGACTCTGTTGTTTTGTGCTGGTGTGCATGCTCAAGAACTGTCTAAACAGGAGAGTTGCTATATTAACGCAGTCTCATCTGTTATTGATAAATATCTTGCAGATATTATTCAAGGAGAGAATTATGTTTTATTCGCCATTTCCGACCGCCATTGTCTTGTCTTAGTTAAAAGAAATAAGAAATATGAAGAATATTACATAGATATTACCAATGGCATTCTGAAATCCCATATGAATAAAATCAAAAAGAAGGAAAAAGAGATTTTTGGTAAATTATTCAGCAAAAATTCCTATCAAGAAGGTTTCATTGATCATTCAAAATATGATATGATGACAGACGGTAATCCTGTATATTTCTATTTTTGTGATTCTAGCAATCAAAAATATGGCGAATCTCTGGTTACGGTATTTGTAAAGCCCACACCAATAGATAGCGACATCTATTATTTTCTCCTTCAGAAAATAATGTCACACTTATGACCATATCAGAGGCTAGGTAACTAACTTCAAGCAGATTTGGATTTAGGAAAAGAAAGTTATCGTGTATTCACGAATAATTGTGCTGATATGATAGAAACTATATTCGAAACTGGAACTAAAATTAATCTGCCAACCGGATTAAGTCCCAAACCTAACAGTAATTTTGATAAAATTAAAAAGAATCAAGCCCAGATTCAAAAAATGTCGAATAAAAATGGGCCCCGACTTATTTTACGAATAAATAAAGATGCCAAATTATCAGAACCGTTAAAAAATCTAGTTTTGATATCCAACTATATACGTTGATAACCCCATATATTTTTGAAAAAAACGACTCAAAATAATTTTTCAGATTTGACTTTAGATGAAAGAGCTTTGTTAGATGCCGCTTTGCCTTTTATTGAACAGTTTCTGCAGGAGATGGGTGAGTTTTATCCATTTGCAATGGTTATGGGTAAAAACGGTGTAATTAGTTCTCTAAAGCCTGATATTGGAGAGGAATATCCAACAAGTGATTATCTGATTCAATTGTATGAAAAGACGATAAAAAGGGCTTTTTTATTAAATGCATTTGAATATCACGATGCAATAATATGTATTAATGTTATAATTCATGATAAAAAAGATCAGGATGCTGTAGAATGCAGATTTCTGCATAAACAAGGAAACCTGCATAAGTATTATATTTTATATGAAATTCGAGATGGTGCATATATTTGGTCTGTGATCAGGTAGTCATAATAGATGGCTTGAACGTTACGCTTTATGGGAATCGTTAAAAAATTGTTTCTGATTGTGTTGTGTCTAAACGGTCTGTCATGTTCAGAATGTAAAGAAGACCCTATTTTTAAGACCAATTTCAAGAATTGTCTGGATATTGTGGATTTGATTCATTACAAAGGCTATTATTCCGATGTAGGAACCCGAATGCACGCCTTTGAATGTCTTATTGCTGTTACTGGTTATGAAGGTCATGTCGAGCTTTTTGGAGAACCTCCTGCTATCTGTACGTATCGTGAAGATTTAGATAAGGATTTGGAGATATGGAAACAGTGGTATGAAGATAATAAATGTTCTTTCACCCTTGAGAAAGCAGACTCACTGATCGCCCGATACAAAGAGGTCATTGGCGATCCGGAGCTGACCTGGCCTGGCCTGTGCGGGATAGCGTGAGGGTTATGGATTTTTAATTACGATAGATCTTCGAGGTGTGTCTATCCTCGGCTATTCATACTGTCTATAATTTATAAATTATTGGCAAATAACCCTGAGTATTCTAATATAGAGGTGTTTAAGTATCCTCCCTGCGAGGAATTATAAGTAATATTTTTTATGGTAAAAGGAGAAGATAAATAGAAATATGAAATCGGGCATTAAATTTTTTTCAGGTTTTATCTTTATTATACTCACCTGCTGGCTTTTCGAGCTATTCGTGATTGGAAGTCCTATTGTAATTTTAACATCCAATATTGATATGCATCATATGAAAGGGATTGTTGGGGATACGATCAATCCATTAAATGATTTGTGTTTTGATAATGAGGACCTGGCGGTATATATTATCGTTAATAAAAATGACCGGCAAGATCTCGATCCCCAATTATTCAAGGGGCTATACCTGAAATGCAATAATGAAAATATTCTGAAAGATATTTTGCCAAATTTTGATTGTGTAGTGGCAGGGGGCGATATGGCAACTGTTCAAAGTGCCATATATGTGATACAAAATAATAAGATCGTATTTATGTCGGGAATAGTGTTGGATAAAAATATTGCAGGCCTTCAGAATCAGCATTTTGGTTGGGCAGAAGCTGTTGACAGAGAATTATTGTTAGATGCTTGCAGTAAATTTAAAAGGAGTTATTGGCCTATATTATTTCTGTGATTTACCCAAATGAACGATGATATCCTCGTTTATGGAGATAATCGATTCCCGATCGGCGAGGATATCGTTCGGCGAGATTTGTGTAATTGTTGATATTTGTGTTTTCTGCAAATAGTATTATTGGCTTCCACAATGGACTTTTATAAGGAAATTGGCGCTGTTGAGAAAATTACAGGTCCGATCGGTGGAAAACCGGCGGTGTGGGATAAATTGCGGTTCTATTTTATCGATAGCAATGTATTCAACAATGCTGGCGGCAAACAGTACTTATTGAAGCCGGATGACTATGTCGGATATATTGACCTTACGACTACTACGGCAGTGGATGGCGATTGGACGATTGTTTTTCCGCGTGATGTGATTCTTAAATCCGGATCTTTATCGGAATAGTTTTCCACTAAATGTTTTATGGAAAAACCGAAACGTATTGTTACCAAGATGCAATGTCTTTTACGTGCAGATCAGCCCGCAGGAAAAGAAATATTTCCAATACATTGCCAATGATAGGTTACAACTGAACAGCAGCGTCATAAGAGTTTTCGAACGTGCTTATCCGGTCGATCAAGAGCCCAAGCTGACCGATGTGGTGCAGGGTGAGGCTGAATTCTATGCGCATACGGTACTGAGTTGGGGAATTTTCGTATGTTGAAAATGAAGCCTTTTCATACGACGGTTATGACCTTCATGTCCATTGCAAAAAACAGCGTTTAACTCATCGAGTCAAACGCTGTTATAGAAAAAGGGTGAGCTACTTACATCGCACCGCTACGACCACATACCCTTGCTCGATTCCTCGCCTGGGGGATTCTGTAGGAGCTGGTCGTATAAGACTCACCCGGGGACAAAAGTAGGAAAATTTTATCATCCCCGCAAACACATCGGGAATATTTTCTTTGCCGGAATCGTATTTCTTTCTTTGCCAGGGTATTTCGCAGGGTGGTTTCGGTAGGTCATGGCAAATAAAAAGTCCCGGGCAAGCCTGCCCGGGACTTTTTTCAGATTCAAATCCATCCTATTTTTTGGCCGGATAGAGATACCAGTCTTTATTGGTCTTGCCATCCGATTCCACCCAACTGCGGAATTTGGGGTAGGAGTCGTCGATCTTCACGCCTTCGTCGGGGATCGGAATATTCTCCAGGAAAGGCATGTTCAGCGCAAACGGATATTGCGTGTCGTTCTTCGCCAGCACATAGTAGAGGTTTTGGCTTGGCTTCGACCCGTCGTGTCCCGTGCCGAAAAGGCTCGGATCGGCCTTGTCGGTAGGCATGTGCTTCACCAGGTGCACCTCCTTGCCGCGAATCTTGTCCGATTCGACGAAAATGAACGGATTGAAAGGCGGCGTTACGGTGGACTCGATCACGTCGTTGAGTTCGAATGTCACGGATATTTTGTTGTCGAGGACAGGCTGAATGTCGTCGAACAGGAGGACCGTCGGATGTTTTTGTCCCGGTTCGAGCGGCTGCCCCTGCATATATTGCGACGGAATGGCGCCTGTGGCGGTGACTTTATGGACGGCATCCGGAGCGAGGTTCGTCAGTTGAACGCCGAATCCCGACTGAATCTTGCCGCCGTTATGGCAGGGCGTATACTCGGTTTCGATCCTGTATACCGAATTGTTCAGGATGTGCTTGTAGACCTTGCTGCTGTACTTGATCATCACGTCGTTCATGTCGTAGTCGCCGGCATAGGGCCACAGGTCTTCGAACATCAGGAATCCGTCGGTTTTGACATAGTTTTCCTCGTCGGACGGGCCGTTGCCGTCGTCGGGCAGTTCGGGGATGTTGCCGTCGATGGCCCCGTCTTCCTCGACTTCGAGGTAGAAGGTCGCGTCGTTGTAGCGCAGGTCGAGGTTGTCCTCAAAGCCGATTGCCACGATTTTCCGGCTCTGGGGATCGAGCAGCGCGATGGTGCGCCTTTCGCCGTCGGTATTCAGGTGGTCGGTGGAGAACCTGCTGAACTGTCCTTTGTTCTGGATGGCGATGTTGCCGGTGTTGGCGTTGAATCCCATTCCTTCGAGCCACCAGCCGATCGAAACTCCCGCGGGGAACTCGTCGTTGAACTTTTCACCGTCCCAGTATTTGAGTTGGACCCGGTCGCCGCCGGCCAGTGCGCCGCGCGCCGTTGTGGCGCCGATTTTCTTTACGAACGGCGACGCATCGGGAAAGACCAGAACCCGCTGGAGTTCGGCTGCGCTCTGCGGTTCCTGCCCGGTGGGGTAGGTGTAGTAACCCACGGTATTCCGCCAGGCTGCCGTACTGTTGATGAATACCAGATAGACCTTCGTCGGCTTGACGATCCGGAGGTCCGAACTGAGCCCGTCGGCGAAAAATTCGGGGTAGCGTTCTTTCAGTTTGCGCATGTCGTTGCGTTTGACGAACACCTCGTTGATGTCGTACAGCGTACCGGCCGACGGCATGGTTCGCTCGGGCTCCAGGTAGTCGGGGGTTCCGTACTGGTCCCAGTCGCCCAGCGTAAGCCATCCGTCGGGGTAGGTGTGTTTGTTACCCGTGACGGCCCGCGTGCCTTTTGTGCGGAGCTGCGCGACATAAGCCTTTTGGCTGTACGTGATTCGGTTGTCCTCGATTTCCAGTTCGACAGGGGAGAGCGTTCCCGGATAATCCGAGTAGAGCCACACTTTCGAGAGGCTGGAGAGCGCCTGGATGTCGGCGGAGAATTTGCCCGAACCGTCGGTGGTTCCGCGGTAGATGGGTTCGATGTCCCGTTTGACGCTTTCGCCTGCCGCGTTTTCGGTCATCGGGTCCTGATCGTAGAGTTCGAACAGGACGGCGTAGTCTTTATTGGGGAAGCCGTAATCGACCGACAAGGCGACCTGCTGATCGATTTTGAAATCGAAGTAGTCGTCGGGACCCGAAGGGGTGCGATTGGAATTCGGCTCTTTGACGCAACCTGCTGCCAGAAGAGCGCATGCCCCCAGAAACAGTAGGGTAGACTGGTGTTTCATATTTTCAGAATTCAGAATGATGCAGTGGCTATTACCCTGCAAATATATGGATAAAAAACTAAGAATCAAGAAAAAACAATTCGCAGCAGTGAAAATATTTTTTTTCGGGACGGTGTGATTCGGCGCTGCGCGCCCGGTTGTTTCCCGGCCGGACGACGCCGGGACGATGAAATCGTATATTTTTTTATTACCTTCGCAAAAAAATATTGCCGAATGCGTAAGAAAATATTGCTCCGGAGCCTGCTGGCAGTGCTCGTCCTGGCGGTCGTCGCGGCCTTCGTCGCGCGGCAGCAATTCTATGGGAATGCGGTAGTTGCGGAACGCGACCTGTATGTGAGCAGCCGTGCGGACTACGCGCAGGTCGTGGATTCGCTGCTGCCGCAGATCAAACACCACCGGGCGTTCGATGCCTATGCCCGCCGGATCAACCTGGGTGAAACCTTCAAGCCCGGCCGTTATGTCCTCAAACGCGGCATGAGCGTCGTCGAAATTGCGCGTATGCTCAAGTTGGGGTTGCAGACCCCTGTGCGGGTGGCGATCAACAACGTGCGCATTCCGGCGCAGTTGGCGCAGAAACTCGCCCGGCAGATCGACGCCGATTCCACGGCTATCATGCAGGCGCTGACCTCGAAAGAACTGGCCGAAGAGGTCGGGTTCGACAGCGTGACGCTCTTTTCAATGTTTATTCCCGATACCTACGAATTGTATTGGACGGTGACGCCCGAAGAGTTCGTGAAGCGCATGAAGCGCGAATACGACCGTTTCTGGACCTCCGGGCGCGACGACAAACGCAAGCGCAGCGGACTGAGCCGGCTGGAGGTGATGACCCTGGCGTCGATCGTCTACGAGGAGACACGCAAGACCGACGAGATGCCCCGTGTGGCGGGGGTTTACATCAACCGCCTGAACAAAGATATCAAGCTGCAGGCCGACCCGACGGTAAAGTATGCCATGCAGGACTTCGGACTGCGCCGCATCCTTTACAGACACCTGAAATACGATTCACCCTATAATACCTATGTGAATAAGGGGTTGCCGCCTTCGCCCATCTGCATGCCGGGGAAAAACGCCATCGACGCCGTGCTCGACTACGAGAAACACGACTATATCTTCTTCTGTGCGCGGCCCGAGTTCGACGGTTACCACAATTTCGCCAAAACCCTGAGTGAACACAATAAGAACGCACGGGCATACAGCGACGAACTTAATCGGCGCAAGATTAAATAATTTTCGTATCTTTGTCATCCCATGCTTGCGAAGATATACGAACAGAATCCTTCGGAGAAGGAGTTGCAGCGCGTCGTAGACGCCCTGGAGCGGGATGAAATCATTATTTATCCCACCGACAGCGTCTATGCTTTCGGCTGTTCGCTGCGTTCGCCGAAGGCCATCGAACGGCTGCGCCGCATCAAAGGCAAGGGGAACGGGGAATTTACCGTGGTTTTCGAAAGTATCGCCCAGGTCGCGGAGTACTGCCGGGTGGACAATGCCGTCTTCAAAATCCTGAAACGCAACCTGCCCGGGCCGTTTACCTTCGTGCTGGCCGCTTCGGCGCGCATTCCGGATAAAGCCCTCGAGCGGCGTCGTACGATCGGTATCCGCATTCCCGCCAGCCCGATTGCACGGGCTGTGGTCGGGGCGTTGGGGTGTCCGATGATTACAACGTCGGTCAAGGACGACGACGAGGTGGTGGAGTACACGA
Organism: Alistipes montrealensis; assembly: GCF_018362775.1. Taxonomy (GTDB): domain Bacteria; phylum Bacteroidota; class Bacteroidia; order Bacteroidales; family Rikenellaceae; genus Alistipes; species Alistipes montrealensis. Next base: position 284,051 of record NZ_JAGYXY010000001.1, on the reverse strand, counting down.
CCGATCCCGAACTGATCCACGAACGATACGGCCGCGAAGTGGCGCTGGTCATCGACGGCGGTATCGGCGACAATATTCCCACGACGATCGTGGACCTGACGGACAATGAGCCGGAAATCCTGCGCGAGGGCAAGGGAGAACTGCAATAGATTGATAAAATGATCGATACAAAATGAAGAAGAACAATTTCTGGAACGAGGCCGCGCGATATGGCGTAATCATGGCCTTGGTCGCCATCCTTTTCGACGTACTGGGCTTTTATGTGCAGAACAGGCTGTTGTCGCTTTTGTCGCTGGTCGTGTTCGTACTGCTGCTGGGCTATTTCACCAAACGCCGTGTGGCCGAGTACGGAGCCAAGGGATACAGCTATGGACAGTGCCTGGGCTTTATGGTCTGCGTGATGCTTTGCGCCGGGTTTATTGAGGGCGCTTTCATGGGCGTCGCCGTCAACTGGTTTTTCGAGGCCAAGTACGAGGCGATGATAACTCCGTCGATCGCCATGCTGGAGAATACGGGCTTCTATACGGCCGACCAGATCGAACTGATGATGAAACTGATGCGGTCGCCGCTGGTGCAGATTTTCAGTGGTATGTTCGGCTCGGTCATCAAGGGCGGCTTTTTCGGTCTGTTTATTGCGGCTTTTACCAAGCGCGATCCCGATGTCTTTTCGGAAGGCACTAACGAATAGGAATGAATAAACTGGATATATCGGTCGTCGTACCGCTTTACAACGAAGCGGAGTCCCTGCCCGAGTTGGTGGCATGGATCGACCGTGTGATGCGTGAAAACGGGTTCTCGTACGAGGTTATTCTGATCGACGACGGTTCGTCGGACGGCTCGTGGGAGGAGGTCGAACGCCTCAAGGCGCAGTATCCGGCAATCCGGGGCATCAGTTTTGCCCGCAATTACGGCAAATCCGCAGCTCTTTACTGTGGATTCGCAGCGGCGGAAGGCGAGGTGGTCATCACGATGGACGCCGATTTGCAGGATTCGCCCGACGAAATTCCCGAACTGCGGCGCATGGTCCTCGAAGAGGGCTATGACCTCGTGTCGGGGTGGAAGAAACAGCGCCACGACCCGATCGGCAAGCGCTGGCCCAGCAAGTTCTTCAACTGGACGGCACGGACCGTATCGGGCATCAAACTGCACGATTTCAACTGCGGGCTCAAAGCCTATCGCCGCAAGGTGGTGAAGGCCATCGAGGTCTACGGCGAAATGCACCGGTTTATACCGATCCTGGCCAAGAAGGCCGGCTTCGGCCGTATCGGAGAAAAGGTCGTGGACCATCATGCCCGCAAATACGGTTGTTCGAAATTCGGCCTCGAACGTACGGTAAAAGGGTATCTGGACCTGATCACGGTGCTGTTCATGACTCATTTCGGGCGTTCGCCGATGTACTTCTTCGGGAGCCTCGGGACGCTGATGTTCCTGCTCGGCGGCGGAACGACCGTGTGGATCATCGCCGAAAAACTTTGGAAACAGTCCCACGGCCTGCCGCTGAGGCCCGTTGCGGACCAGCCGCTGTTTTATCTGGCGATTTTAGCCGTAATTCTCGGCGTTCAGTTGTTTTTGGCCGGATTTTTGGGCGAATTGATCAACAGAGGATCCTCCGAGCGGAACAAATATTTGATCGACAAAACTTTGTAAATGATGATACAACGAATCCAAACGCTTTATTTGCTTGTCATTTCGGCACTTATGGCCGTGACGCTTTTTGCGGGGCTGGCATGGTTTGCGGGCGATGCCGGGGAATTCGGACTCTACGCCTTCGGGCTGAAAACCACCGACGGCGCAGTCGTTCAGTCCACCCTTTATATGGGGGTATTGCTGGCGCTGGCCTGCGCGCTGCCGCTGGTTACGATTTTCCTGTTCCGCCGCCGTTTGCTGCAACTCCGCCTTTGCGTGGTGGAAATGGTGCTGTTGCTGGGCTCCGCGATCATGGAAGGCGTCTACTACTTCCTGAGCTGGAGGGTCTTTTCCGACCTGACGTTCCACACCCAGGGCTTTCGACCCGCCATTGTGCTGCCGTTGGTCTGCTTGCTGTTTGCCTATCTGGCGGCCCGTGCGATTTTCCGCGACGAATTGCTGGTGCGCGCTGCCGACAGAATACGCTGATTAACCGAATACTACTGGACCCGGAGTATGCCCGATGAGCATGTTCCGGGTCTTCTGTCCTCACCGGCGAACTGTCGGCAGGAGTTAAAAAAGGTTGTAAATTGGACCGATCTGATTATTAAAAGAGTGTTACAAACCTTTGATGGTCCGGAAAATAATTTTAACTTTGAGGCATAATATTACTATTATGTAATGATTTCGAATAATTTTGGCTACAAAAAATACATTTTTTAACTAACACTCAACTCTATGAAAGTAGTAAATTTCTGGAAAACATTGTTCTGCTCGGTGTTGGCAATTACAGCCTTCACTGCATGCTCGGACGATGACGACAACGGTTATTCGGGAATGCCCGAAATTACCGTGAACGGCGGCGAGGTCGTGACCATCGCCGGTAAACTTGCGGGAGGCAAGCTCGAACAGTCTGTAGAGGTCGTTTCGAAAGGCGACTGGGATTTGACGTTCAAAAACGCGGGCGACTCGCAGTGGTGCACGCCCAGCGCCATGTCGGGTAAAACCGGCACTACGACGCTGACCTTTACGCTCGGTCAGGCTACGGCGGAACGTACTGCAGAACTTACGCTGACTGCCCGTTCCACGTTCGAGGGTATTCCCCTGACGCGGACGGCTACGATCAAGGTTGTGCAGAGCGACAACGATGTGCCGACCGGCAATGCTCTTTACAGCGAGAATTGCGGTACGGACGGTACTTTGGCGTCCTCTAAGCCGAAAGTTGGAGATTATACCGGCTGGCAGCGCGGTGGCTCGCTTGACCAGGCAGGGGTTACGTATAGCGGCGATGCATCGGTTCGCGATATCAAGGGTAGCTATCTTCCTACTGACGATGAAAAGGACGAAGTTTCGGGTACTCCCATTGTTTATGTCGGAAGCACCACGCAGGTTTTCAATATAAATAACATCAACATCGGTACGGACAAGAACTTTACGTTTACCTTCACGGCTTTGGATCAGAGCAATTATGACAATGGACCGGTTTTCACCGACGTAACCAGCGGCACGCTCAAATTCTCGGTAAGTACTGATGGTGGCCAGACCTTTGCGCCTGTTGTTTTCTCGACCCAAAAGGTAGCTGCGGGTTCATGGTATCTCTGCACGGCTCCTTTCAAAATTCCGGCATCTGTTTCGACGGATAAGATCACCGTTCGTTTCGATTCCTATATCTTTACCGGTTCTTCGGGTGAAGGACACCAGGGCCTGCGTCTCGACGATTTCAAACTTTTCGCAGGCGGTAACGGTCCGGAACTCGATCCGGAAGAGAAGCCCGATCCCGAGAAGACAACTATCGGCCAGATTACGGGTGCAGGAACTTTTGAACTTGAGGGCGTGACGGTCGTTACGCGTAGCGACATCGCCTATGTGATCGCCGATGCGACGGGTTCGATGATGGTCTATGGCAGCAACGAAGTCAAGGTGGGCGACAAGATCAACATCTCGGGCGACGTGACCGTTTACAACGCGACCAGCATTCCGCAGTTCGACAGCAAGACGGCTACGGTGAGCGAGGTCTCCTCCGGCAATGCGTGGACCTACAATTTTACAGATTACTCGGTGGCTGACGTGCAGGCTTATCTAACCAACATCAAGTGCATTCCGATCGCACTCAAGGGTACTATCGTCAAGGACGGCAACTATTTCAACCTGGAGATCGAGGGTGCCGATAAGGCTACCTTGCAGGGCTCGGTGCAGTACTACACGCCCGACGCTGCGAATATTGATGTCCCGGTAGTCGTGAAGGGCTATGCCGTAGGTACTTCGAAGTCAGGCGATATCACTCGAATCAAGATCTTCCCTCATGAGATTACAGTCAATTCGACCGAACCGTATATCTCGGCGACCGCTCCGGCAACCTTCAAGGCCGACGGCGAGACGATCGAGGTGGCATTCACCGCAGGTAACCTCGGCTCGAACAAGGTGTTTGCAAAAACGGAAGGTACGGATGCCGCACAGTTTACGCTCGGTACGGTTGGTGCGAATTCGGTTCCCGTTACGGCAAAAGCTAACGACGGTGCTGCCAAATCGGCTACGCTGACCCTCTATGTAGCTGCTTCAGAAGGAGCAGCGGCTGTTGCCACGACTTCGGTAGATTTGAAGCAGGCGGCCAAGTCGAGCGGTGAAGATACGAAGGGAAATTATAGCTGGATGCCGAATTTATACACGAAGGACGCATTCGATTCGAAGACGGATTATTGGTATTTCAACGTTCAAGTTGTTCCGAACGGAGAAACAACGGAGTATACTTTCTTGAAACTGGCTAAAAGCAAGACTAGCGGTGTATATACAACTCCGGTTCTCGGTGTAACGGGTGATAAGAAACTTTCGTTTTATGCTGTTGGTTGGACTGGTGTTCCCTCTAAGGTTTATGTGCGTGTAAATAATGGAGGCAGTGTGACCCCGGCTTCTGTAGATGTTGCTGCTAATAGTGGATTTGCGGGAAGCACCAATACTTATACGATGACGTTGTCAGACAATGATTATTATACGTTTGAGTTGAAAGGTTTGACGGCAACGTCCACACTTACGATTTCTACGTCCGCAACTTTTGAGGCAGGAGCAGATTCAACTAATAAGAGTCGTGCCGGCGTTATTGGCTTGCAGATTTATTAATAGCAGTCAAGGAAACTGACTTTTTAAACCAAACCACTCTTGGCGGGGATAACACCCCGTCAAGAGTTTGGTTTCTAAAAAGGTCTGCGGACCAAATGTTATATATTTTTTGAATGATGTTGAAAATTAAACAGATAAGCGTGCTGCTCGTGACGATGTCGGCGATGCTTGTCCTGTTTGCGGGATGCGGCGACAAGGACGACGGGGACGATAAGCAGTCCCACGCAGAGCTCGTTGCAGAGACCGTGAGCAGTTTAACCACAACGAACAAGATTTCGACCCAGGGGCCTTCGGGCATCACTTTCGAGGCTTTGATCGTTTCACAGTCCGGGGATGCGGATTGGTGTTCGTTTGCTTTAATCAGGGACGACGGTAAGATAGTCTCCTCCGCCAGTGGAAATGTCGGGGACCCGGCGTACCTCTACCTGCTGAAAAACAATTCCGACAACGATCGTGTCGCTACGATCGCTGTAACCTATACCAACGGCTATTCCACCTCGCTGACGCTGACGCAGAAGGCGGCAAACTCTACGTTCGACTACGACCGGGCCTGGGGCGAACAGCCGGAATATGCCGAAAACGCAGATTACACCTATAAGACCTACTATACGACGCTTGTCAACGGGAAATACGTGCGGAATTATTCGATCTGCTACGACCGTACGAAACATGTTTCACATTGGGTGGCTTATCCGATTTACCGCGATTATACGTCGAGCCGCACCTATGAGACCGGTCCGGGCACGCAGGGGCGCACCGATGCGTGGGCCTACGACGACTGGACGACGGAATATGTTTCGTCGAAGCCTTATTACCGGCAGACGGGCACGAAAATTTTCGAACCTGCCATTTCTGAACGCGATCAGGCGAATGTGATCAATTATTTTTCGGGTTACCAGCGTGGACACATGCTGCCTTCGGCATCGCGTTACAGCACTTGGACTACCAATGCGCAGACGTTCTTCGCCACGAACATGATGCCGCAAAACGGTGATTTCAACGGAGGGAGTTGGGCCACTCTCGAAGGCAAAGTCCGCGGTTGGGGAGGCCTCCGTAATTACGATACGCTTTATGTCGTAACGGGAACGTATTTTTCGGATTCGTACAGGACCATGATGAACACGAATGTGGGCGGTACGATCCGTGTAGCCGTGCCGGATAAATGCTGGAAGGTTTTGTTGCGCCAGCGCGGCAATCAGAACAAGCAGATTTCGGAGTTTGGGGCCGATGAGTTGAAAGCCATAGGTTTTGTCTTCGACAACACATCGTCGAGTGCCGACACGGAACTCCAGGACGCCGCCTGCTCGGTGAAGAAAATCGAGGAGCTGACGGGCTTCGAGTTCTTCCGCAATCTCGACCCTGCGGTCGCCGATGCGGTGAAGAGCAACTATAATTATTCCGACTGGAATTAATATTAAACCGGATAGAACCTTAATAACACAAAACGTTTATGAAGAGAATCTTTTTGACAGGACTGTTTGCCTCACTGATTGTGGTGGCATGCTTCGCGCAGAAGCCCTACAAGGTAGTCTTCTACAACTTCGAAAACCTGTTCGACACCATTCACGACCCCGGTGTGCTCGACGAGGAGTTTACGCCCGAAGGTCCCAAGAAGTGGAACACGGCCAAGTACACCAAGAAAATCGGGAACCTGGAGCGCGTGCTGTTCGACATTGCCGCCGAGGATAAGGATTATCCCGTCGTGATCGGCGTTTCGGAGATCGAGAACCGTTCGGTGATGGAAGATGTGATCGCCCAGCCCAAACTCGTTCCCGGCAACTACCGTATCGTACATTACGATTCGCCCGATGCCCGCGGTGTCGATGTCGGTTTCTACTACCGGCCCGATGTTTTCAAGCTGGAAGGCAGCGCCGCCATTCCGTTTAAGATGCCCGAGTTGCCCAACTTCAAGACGCGTGATTTCGTCACGATGTGGGGTACGATCGAGGGCGAGCCGTTCTTTTTCCTCGTGAGCCACTGGCCTTCGCGCCTGGGCGGCAAGGAGGCTTCGGCGCCCAAGCGTCTGGCTGCGGCCAACCAGGTGAAGCACATCGTCGACTCGGTGATTGCCGCCAATCCGGCTACGAAGGTGGTCATTATGGGTGACCTGAACGACGATGCTACGGATGCCAGCATCGTCGAGGGACTGAACGCCAAAGGCAAGATCAAGGAGGTTAAGAAGGGCGATATGTTCAACCCGTTCATCAACCTGCTGAAGTCGGGTTACGGAACGCTGGCTTACCGCGACGAATGGAACCTGTTCGATAACATCATCGTCTCGGAAAACCTCGCTACGGGCTCCACGGGCGAACTGAAAATCCAGCCTGTGGGCAATTCGAAATTCTACGGAGGTATCTTCCGCCGTCCCTACATGATCCAGAAGGATGGCCAGTATAAGGGTTATCCGCTGCGTACGTTCGTGGGCAACGATTTCCAGGGCGGTTTCAGCGACCACTTCCCCGTCTATATCTACATCGCCAAATAAACACTCTAAAATATTTGTATGAAACTCAAAGTTCTACTTATTCTGATGCTCGCCGCCGTGACCTTCACGTCCTATGCGCAGGACGGAGGCATCCGCGGTAAGGTGGTTTCGCGCAACGGTCGCGTGGCACTGAGCAATGTACAGGTGAAGATCGAATCGCTGGGTCTGGCGGCAACGACGGACAAGGACGGCAACTTCATCTTCGAGAATCTTCCCGCGGGCAGCTATACGGTGCTCTTCTCTACACCCGAATTCGAGGACCTCAGCCTGATGGTCCGTGTGGGTAATCAGCACGTACAGGACCTCAAGTCGGTAATTATCGTTCCGTCGGGCCCGGGCAGTGTGCTGGACGACGCCGTTTTCGCCGAATTCGACAGCGACTCGTCGTCGTCGGATACGCAGGCACTGCCTTCGTCGCTCTCGTCGTCGAAGGACCTCTTCAACAACATCGCTTCGTACCGCTTCAGCGAGATGCGTTTCAACGTCCGCGGCTATGATTCGCAGTACTCGGACATCTACCTGAACGGCATCCGTTTCAACGACGCCATGACGGGCTACGGTCCCTGGTCGCTGTGGAGCGGTCTGAACGACGCGACGCGTAACCAGGAAAATTACACGGGCCTCCAGGCTTCGGATTTCGGCATCGGCGGCATCGGCGGCATGACCAACATCAACGCCCGCGCTTCGCAGATGCGCAAGGGCTTCCGCGTGAGCGTTTCGAACGGCAACCAGATGTACCGCTTCCGCGCGATGGTTTCCTACGGCTCGGGACAGCTCGACAACGGTTGGTCGTATGCCTTCTCGGTGGGAACCCGCCAGGGCGGTAACGGCTATGTGGACGGTGTTTATTACAACTCCTACTCCTATTTCGCTTCGGCCGAGAAGCTCTTCGGCCAGAACCACCGCCTTGCGCTGACGCTGCTCGCTTCGCCCTCGGAGCGCGGCGCCCAGCAGGCTTCGACCGACGAGGCTTATCGCCTTTTCGGCAATAACTACTACAACCCCAACGTGGGTTACCAGGCCGGTAAGCTCCGCAACTCGCGCGTGCGCAATACCCACGAGCCGATCGTGATGCTGAACTATACGTGGGACATGTCGGGCAATACGCGCCTGAACGCTGCCACGTCGCTGCGTTTCGGCAAGAACGGCTATTCGGCCCTGACGTGGAACGGCGGTTCCGACCCCCGCGGCGATTACTACCGCTTTATGCCTACGTCGGATTTCACGCAGGTTGTTCCGGGTATCACGACCGATGAGACGATTTACTTCTACATGCAGGATGCTCTTACGGCAGCCAACGTATGGGACGGCATGATCGATTACGACCAACTCTACAACCGAAACTACTATATCGACACGGAGTTGACCAAGTTGATGGGCAACCAGTACCGTTCGAACTACATGATCGAGGAGCGCCATACCGACCAGCTCGATTACAACTTCGCGGCCAATGTCGAACATAACATGCGCAACAACATGCGTATCGTCGGCGGTGTGAACCTGCGCGTGAACCGCACGAACTACTATTCGCAGGTCAAGGACCTGATGGGCGGCGATTATTGGTACGACATCGACAAGTTCGCCGAACGCGACATGGCCAGTGCAACGGCTGCCCAGAACGATCTGGATTACTACTGGGCTACGGGACATGCCCGTATTGCCCGCCGCGGCGACAAGTATGGTTATTACTACCGTGCTCACCTGCTCGAAACCAACGCCTGGGCCAATTATACATGGGGCATCGGCGGTTTCTCGCTGGGCGTTGCCGGATCGGTCGGCTATTCGAACATGTACCGCGAGGGTATGTGGCGCAAGGGTCTGTTCCCCAACGATTCGAAGGGCGATTCGAAGAAACTCGACTACCTGACCTACGAGGGGAAACTGTCGCTGGGCTACAAGTTCTCGGGCGCACACTCGATCGAAGCTAATGTGGGTTACATGCAGCAGGCTCCCAAGTTTTCGACGGCATTCGTTTCGCCCCGTACGCGCAATACGACCACTCCGGGGCTGAAAGCCGAGAAGGTTTTCGCTGCCGACCTCACCTATAACCTCAATCTGCCTTACGTCAAGGCCCGCCTTTCGGGATACTATACGACGATCGAGGACCAGTCGAAGGTTATTTCGTTCTACGACGATATCCAAAGATCGTTCACCAACTTTGCGATGAGCGGTATCGATAAGCGCCACTACGGCGTCGAGTTGGGCCTGTCGGTTCCCGTATGGCAGGGCCTTTCGGTCGTCGGTGCGTTGAGCTGGGGCGATTACACCTATACCTCGAATGCCAACTTCGTGCAGACGGTAGACAACGTCGACCGGATCGTGCTGAAGGACAAGGTGAACTGGGACGGTTATCATGTGGAGAGTTCGCCGCAGTTGGCTTTCAACATCGGCCTCGACTACCGCGGACCGCGCAACTGGTTTGCCGGTGTGAACTTCAACTACTACGACAACCTCTATCTTTCGATGAACCCGTTGTACCGTACGGCTACCGCTGTGAAGTATTATGCCAACGTGCTGACTTCCAATACGGCGACGAACGATCAGAAGGCGGTCGCCATTGCGTCGATCAAAAAGATTCGTGCGCAGGAGAAGTTCGACGGCGTTTATACGCTGAGCGCCAACGTGGGCAAAAACTGGTATATCCACCGTGTTTATATGCTGGGCTTCAGCCTCGAGGTCAAGAACATCCTCAACGACCAGGACATCCGCACGGGCGGTTACGAACAGATGCGTATGAGCAAGGTTAGGGGTGCGGGAGGCGAACAGATCTACGGTCGTTTCCCTTCGAAGTATTTCTACCTGTTCGGCACGACCTATTACCTGAATGTCTATTTCCGTTTCTAATCGAGCAAAGCATAATCTATGAAAAGTCTTAAAATAGCAATAGCGGTTCTCATCGGCCTCGTGGCCGTGAGCTGCTACAACGATTTCGAAACCCCGGCTCCGCGGAAACTCTATACGAACGAGGATATGACGCTGATGGGGCTTACGCCGATTTCCATTGCCAAGGTGAAGGAAAAATTCGGTCCTATTTCCAATACCGGAACCAACGATGACTTCGCTTCGACCAGGAGTCTCAAGTTCGGAACCCGTACGGCCGACGAGGCCGGTTTCCCCGGCCTTTCGGACTGGCCCGAAGCTGCGAACTATTACATCAAGGGCAAGGTGATCAGCAGCGACCGCCAGGGTAATATCTACAAGTCGCTCTTCATTTACGACGGTACGGCCGGTATCGAACTCAAACTCTATCCGGGCCTGTATGTGGACTATCTGCTCGATCTGGAGACGATGAAGAGCCAGTGGGTTTACGTGCGTCTCGACGGTCTCTACCTGGGTAACTACCGCATGATGCTTTCGATCGGAGGCGCTCCTTCGGACGGTATCAATACGGCCGGCAACCATAAGTACTACGCCAATTCGAACCTCGACAATCCCAAGGTTGCCGCCCTGAATGTCTTCCCGGGCGAATATACGACGCTCGAAGCGAACGATATTCTGGAGGTAACTTCTTCGAACTACAAAGAGGTGCTGGGTACGCCTGCCAATATTGAGAAGAGCCTGGGCCGTCTGGTGCGTTTCAAGGGTGTGAAGATCCGCTATGCGGGCGTGAAGAATCAGGACGGCGTAACTCCCCCGAGCCTCAAAAACGGCGGAAATGCGAATCCCTATCCGAGTTGGATCGTAACCGACTGGGGAACGCCGATCTTTGGCGCATGGTATCGCTGGGCTTACAACAGCAGCGAGCAGAACATCCGACTGTACGGTTCGGTGCTGATGAGCTATAATGACGAGGCGGAGTATACTTCGGATCCGGGCATTTACAGCATTCGTACGAGCGGTTACAGCCAGTTCGCCATGAAGCCCATCCCGAAGGACGGGACAGAGGGCACGGTGCTCGGCATCTTCGGTATCTACTCGAAGCAGAGTACTTTTACCGGAGGTTCGAACGACTGGGCGCAATACCAGATCTCGGTGAGCCGCATCGAAGACCTCGACTTCCCCAAAGAGTCGCTGCTTTCCGATGAATGGATCACGGCGAATACGCCTTCTGAGTCGCTGAATCCGCCCGTGAAGAACGCCGGCGACGACTACGACGGCGAGTAATTCCGCTTTCGGGCAATAAAAAACTGCGACTCTTCGGGGTCGCAGTTTTTTTGTGCTGTGGAGGCAGATTGCTTGCGGCAGCAGGAGTGCCGGATTGCTCGAAGCGACTTTGGTTGTGGGTTTCGGGGCATCTCCGTTGCAATAGGAAGAGGCTCGGCCGCGCGCTGTGCGTCGGCGTATGCCGATAAACGGGCGAAAGCCCTTCGGCGGAGTAAACCGGTTGCAGAGCGAACGGTTTACGGGATTATCCGGATAAAGAAAAGGCAGCCTTAGCGAGGCTGCCTTTTCAGAAATATCTGCTTGTCGGTGCTTATTTCGAAGGACGCATGATCACCTTCATAAGGTTGCCGTCGGCAAGAATCTTCTTGGCAATGGCCTGCACATCGGCATTGGTCAGGTCGCGGATTGCCTGCTCGTGGTCGGCGACGTAGTTGAGTCCCGACTCCTCCTTGATCTGGAGGTATTGCATCCAACTGCCGTTCTGTTCGAGGCTGTTTTTCCAGCTCTTGAGCATGAATTCGCGGGTTTTCTCGATATCCTCGGTCTTGGGACCGTTTTCGGCAATCTCTTCGATCTCTTTCATCACGATCTCGCGCAGTTCGTCGGCCATCTCCTCGTTGGTGTCGAATGCGATGGTTACGCCGTATGTCTGGTGGGGAATATACGTCGTCGTTCCCTTGACTCGCACGCCGTAGGTTCCGCCCTTCTCCTCACGGATCGAGACCAGGTAACGTGAGTTGAGCGCCTGCGTCAGGAAGGTCAGGGCCATCTTCTCCTTGAGCGTGTAGGGCATCTTGCCGGTGAATTGGTAGACGACCGAAACCTTGGGCTGCTGCATCGGAACGGTGAATTCCTCGGTAACTTCACCCGTGACGGGAGCCACCTTGTCGTCGACGTAGTTTATCGCTTTCTTCGACGTGGGAATCGAGCCGATGTACTTTTCGACGAGCGGTTTGAGCGTCGCAAGATCGACGTTACCCACGAACGTGAAGACGAATCCGTTGGCGCCGGGGTAGAGCTTCTCGTAGATGGCAGGCAGTTGCTCGAAGTCGAACTTGTCGACGATTTCTACCGAAATCATCTGACGGCGGGGGTTGTTGCCGTAGGTGACATCGATGACTTTCTCCTGCATCAGATAATCGGGGTTCGTTTTTGCGTTGTCGAGCTGTGTGCGGAGCATCTTGATCAGGTTGTCATAATCGTTCCGGTCGAAGCGGGGCTGCGTGAAATTGAGGTAGAGCAATTGGAGCATCGTCTCGATATCCTTGGGCGAGCAGACGCCGCCCATGGCACTCGTGTAATTCTCCACCGAAGGCTGTACGGAAGCCGATTTGCCCGAAAGCTGTTTCTTGAGCTCCGTGGCGGAGAACTTGCCGACGCCCGACATCGAGTTCACGGCGGGCATCATCTCGCCCATATAGAACTCCTCGTCCGAGAGCAGCGACAGTCCGCCTTTGGCTACGGCGCTCATGCGCACCTCGTCGGCCTTGTAAGTCGTGGGTTTCACGACGATTTTCGCACCGTTGGCCAGCGTCCATTCGGTCGTGCCGAGCAGCTTGTCTTCGGTCGTCTTCTTCACGGGCGAACCTTTGAGCTCGGTTCCTTCGGCGATCAGCGGCTCCTTCACCACGTTGTCCTCATAGGCCGTGATTTCCGCTGCGGCGACTTTGTCGCGGATGGCCAGAATCTCCTCGGCGGTCGGTGTCGCGAGGCCCTCTTTCTCGGGGGCATTGACCACGATCACCTGGTTCGTCGGAGTTATGGTCTGCTGTGCGAATGCGTTGACGGCATCGACGTTGAGCATCTTGATCAGCATGCTGTCGAGTTTCCATTCGGTCTCGGCGTCGGGCATCGGGTGATTTTTCCGGAAGCCGTCGAGGTAGGTCTGTACGAATTCGCCATTGCGGCGGTCGTTGCGGTTGGCGTACGAACGTTCGACCTGACGCATCAGGTTCTCCTGGGCGCGTTCGAACTCACCCTGCGTAAATCCGTAGCGGCGCACCTTTTCTATTTCGGTGTAGAGCGTTTCGAAGCCGCGGGCCAGCTTGCCGTCCTGCGTCATGGCCACGAATACGGTAGCGTCGAGCGTCGGGATGATGCCGATTACATCGCCCGTACCCATGCCGGCTCCGAGGAACGGCGCATCGGGCTGCATGGCGATCTCCTGCAGACGGGCGTTCTCCATGGTGGTCATGTAGGCTTCGATTATGTTGGTCGCTTCGGCGAGCATTGTATTGGCCATCTGCTTGGGAAGGGCCGGACGCTTGATGAAGACCTGCACCTTCGTGCCCTGCATTTCGGGGTCGGTGAAGATGCTCACGATGGGTTCCTCGTTGTCGGGAACCACGATGGTCTCTTTCTGCGAAGCATTGGCCGCTGGAGCCGGAATGTCGGCCATCAGCGTCTTGATCTGGGCTTCCACGGCGTCTACGTCGATGTCGCCGACGATCACTACGGCCTGGTAATCCGGACGATACCACTGGTTGTAGAAATCCTCCAGTTCCTTGTGCTGGAAGCTCTTCAGTCCGTCGAGGTAGCCGATCAGGTTGCGGTGCTCGTATTTCGAGCCCTTGCCCAGAGCTTGCAGCATCTTCATCGACGAACGCCACGAAGCGCCGTCGCGCGTGCGGAGTTCTTCCATGATCACGCCGCGCTCCGAGTCGATCTCCTTGGGCTCCAGGGCGATGAAATGCGACCAGTCGTGCAGGATCAGCAGCGCCGAGTCGATAATCCCCTGGCGTGAGGTCGGTACGTCCGAAATGTTGTAAACCGTATAGTCCCAACTGGTTCCGGCATTGAGATTGGCGCCGAATTTCACGCCTACGGTTTCCAGATACTCCGTGAGCTGTTTGCCCGGGAGGTTTTTGGTTCCGTTGAAGGCCATGTGTTCCAGGAAGTGGGCGAGTCCTTGCTGCGAATCGTTCTCCTGGATGGCTCCCACGTCGTGGAGGATGTAGAAATCCGCCTGGCCTTTCGGCTTTTCGTTGTGGCGGATGTAGTAAGTCATTCCGTTTTCCAACTTGCCCGTGCGTACCTCCGGGTCGACGGGGATGGGTTGGTTCATCTGTGCCACGGCGCTGCCTGCGGCGAACGCCGCTACGGCCAGCATCATTAATTTTTTCATAGGCTTTGGTATGAGGGTGTTATTCTTTCGTCTCTTCGGGGCGGTATTCGATGATGTCCCCCGGCTGGCAGTCCAGTTCGCGGCAGATCGCTTCGAGTGTCGAGAAGCGGATCGCCTTGGCTTTTCCGTTCTTGAGGATCGAGAGGTTGGCGGGCGTGATGTCGACCCGTTCGGCCAGTTCGCCGAGCGACATTTTGCGTTTGGCCATCATTACGTCTATATTTATGATTATCGCCATAATTCCCTCCCTTCTCCTTGTTTTGGTTTCAGTTCTCTCATGTCGGCGTTATTTTAAATAGTGTATTTCTGTTCCTCGCTCAGGTTCTGGCCGATAGCAAAGACCTCGGCGGCGAAAAGAATCAGGATACCCATGATAATCATTGCATAGGAGATGTGGAAACCCGTGTCGACGGTGTATCCGCTGTCAGCAAGCAGTTCGGCGGCGCGGTTGTTCATCACCCAGTTTACAGCGTCGCTGATCAGTTCGGTGACGATCGTCAGCATGCCGATCGCACGCAGATACCAGACGTTGCGCTTGTCGAGCGTGCGCTCTTCGCGGATCGAGCGGCGCAGCGAATGTATGATCATGAACATCAGTACGATGATGGCCAGGTAGAGGAGCGGGCAAAGCATGACCAGCGCATAAATCCATGCGCTGCCGCCTACCGAACGGAAGGCCAGTCCGAGTGGCGACGCCTCGGGGGCGTCCTGTTCGACGATCAGTTCGAGTTGCCGGACGCTCGCGCTGATTTCGCTGCCTGTGGTTGCGGCGACCTGGACGACGTTTTCGGGTTGTCCTGTGATGCGGATGTCTCCCAGCATGTAAATCATGCGCGGGACGCCGGATTTCCATTTTTCGGCAATGTCGTGGCCGAGTTCCATGCCTTCGGCCGCACCCCGTGAAAAGTTGGGCAGGACCCCATGGGCGATGCTGGCTACGAGTACGATAAAAAACGTAATGTAGATGACCAGCAGGCGCTGCAGGAGTGATTTTTTGTTCTGCATGTGTTACTCTTTTGGTTTTAACTGATGCAAAGATAGGATTAATTTTCGAAAAACAAATAATATTTATCGTTTTTCGATAATTTTTTTAGCGTTTTGAAGTTTCAAGATCCAGAACTCGACAGGGATTCGTCCGGCGATCCGGGTGAAAATGAAACAAAAGCGTCCGATGACCATACACGGGCGTTTTCGTACTCTCAGAGGCCCTGAATGTGTCGGAAATGGAAGGACAACGGTAGTATGGACGTGTTAACTTTGTCTTAGCTTTGAACGAGGATATAACGCAAACTGATAAATGTATATTAAAAAAAGTCACTAACCCTTAAAAAGCAAAAATTATGAAAAGCCTACTCTTAACTGCAGCTGTTGCTGCACTGGCCTTTACCGGCTGTGCGACTGAAGATACTCCGGTCGGCCCCGAAGACCTTGCGGTTAAATTTTCGACCGAAATTTCCAGTGTTACGCGAACGGCGCCGACAATCAAGAAAAATTTTGAGGACGGAGATAAATTCAGCGTTACGGCTACGAGCGGATTGGGAGCCGCCATGCAAACTTCGTGGATGGATGGTATCGTCTTGTCTAAGACGGGGAGTGCCTGGAGCAGCCTTGGGGATACCTACTACTTCAAAAAAGGCTATAAGTATTCTTTCTCTGCTTATTCGCCTACGGAAACAGCCCTTACGATGACAGCCCCCGAGGCTGTGCCTTATACCGTATCCACCACTCTTGCCGACCAGAAAGACCTGTTGTATGCCTCTGCTTCCAAGGATTTTACGAAGGCAGATGAAACGGCTGTCGTAAGTTTGGGATTCCAACATGCCCTTGCACAGGTGCGCTTTACGGCTAAGACGACAGAAGATTATTCGGCTTATTATACCGTAACCCTGAAGACGATTGAGCTTCAGGAAATCAATTCGAAAGCTAATCTGAAGTTCAGTGACGGTACCTGGACTTCGCTGACAACGCCTGTCAGCTATTCTATTACTTACGATAAGGTCTTGACTGCAACCGAGGTGGAGATGACTAATGCCAGCAACGATGTGTTGATGCTGATTCCGCAGAATCCGCAGGATAAATCAATGGTGATTACGCTGGATGTAGCAGCCGTCGAGAACATGGGCGACAGCAATCTCAATGGAAATAAAACGGTTACCTTGACTGTTCCTGCAACGGCCTGGCTGAGCGGATATGCATATACCTATGATATTACGCTGAATTTGGATTCGACGTTAGGTATCGTTCCTTCGATTACCGACCCTACGATCAGCGAATGGAAGGATGGTGGGAAGATTCCGGTCAACAATAAGTGATTGAACAGACAGACAAGAAGGCCGCATCTATCGGATGCGGCCTTCTCTGTTTTACGGGGTGAAATTTACTCTACGTTGTCTTTCATCTGCTTCCAGAACGAAGCGTTGATCGACATGCCGATCGACATAAACAGGACTATCAGCACGAACATGACGACGAACGTGATGAAGCCGACGTTGATCAGGCCGCAGATAGCGCTGAAAACCAGCATGACGATCGAGGCGAGTACTCCGAATACGAGGATGACGAAGAACATCGTCCATTTGCTGCCGTAGGTAGCGTCGTTCGAAGCCTTGATGGCCTGCATCGGGTTCTTGCCTTTTTCGATCAGGAAATAGTAGGCCAGCGACCATGCGATCGAGAGCACGATGCCCGGAACGATCATGAAGATCATGGCGATGTAGATGGGAATGACCATCAGGCCCATGGTGATCAGGAATTCACCCATGTAACGGCGGTACTTGCTGTCGAAGATTCCCAACGGATTGATTACCTCGCCTTTGGCAAGCTGCGTCGGCAGCAGTGTGATGGCGATGAAGGTTCCGATGTTGATGTAGGGGATCCAGATCGTGATTAAAAACAGCACGACGGCGGCAATGACCGACGGGGCATTCTTCACGCCGATGGCGACGGAATCTTTGAGGGTTTCTCCGAAATCAAGTTTTTTTACTTCCATAACTAACAATTTTTAAGGATTAGCGTCTTTCACAAATATATGAAAAAAATCGTATATTTGCCTGCATAACCGTAAAATTCAACGAAATGGCCGAGAAATCATGCTATAATTACCGGGTCGAACCCCAGGATGTGGACTTCACGCTGCGGGCGACGATTCCTTCGCTGGGCGGTTCGATCCTCAATACCGCAGGCATCGACGCCCACGGAAAGGGTTTCGGCGTCGATGCGCTGAACGCCGACAATCATTCGTGGGTGCTTTCGCGTATGGCCGTCGAATTCGATTACCAGCCCACCCAATATACCGACTATACCGTTGCTACGTGGATCAGCGATTACGGCCGCGTGCTTTCGACGCGAAATTTCACGCTGACCGACCTTGCCACGGGCCGTGAATTCGGCCGTGCCGTGACGCAGTGGGCCATGATCGACCTGCAAACCCGCTCGGCGATGGACCTTTCGTGGGTGGGCGACGCCCATGCCGACGCTATTGTCGATGCCGCGCCTCCGACGGACAAACCGCGCAAAATCCGTGAAGTAAATCCGACCGAAACGGTCGAACATCGCGTGGTTTACAGCGACATCGACTTTAACCGCCATGTCAACACGATGCGTTATATCGAGATGATGCTCGACATGCTGCCCGTCGAAATACTGACGCAGGAGGCTTCCGTACGGCTGGACATTCATTTCCTCCGGGAGTGCCGTTTCGGGCAGACGTTGCGGGTGGGATGCGAGTTGCGTGACCGCTCGGCGTTGTTCGAAATTTCGGGCGACGAAACGACGGCCGCCGTGCGTGCCTCTATCGAATGGAAATAGGCCCTCGGGGAATGCTCCGGAAGGTGTTTATGGAACGGGTTTTGCAACTAAGGCTGCAAAACCTTTTTCATTATGGAAAGCGCAACTAAAACACAAACGAAAAACAAGTATCAGGTAAGCATCGACCTGCTGAACGATGCCGTAGGCAAGGAGATCGCCACCTCGCTGCAATACATGTATTTCCACACCCATTTCGAGGATGACCGTTACCAGTATCTCTCGAAGATCATGCGTGAGATTTCGATCGCCGAAATGCGCCACATCGAGGAATTTTCCGACCGCATCCTGTTCCTGCAGGGCGACGTGGACATGAACGCTTCGTTCCGCACCAAGCAGATTACCGACGTGAAGGAGATGCTGCGCATGGCAATGCAGCTCGAGCAGAGCACGATCGACAGCTACAACGAGGCTTCGCGCATCGCTTCGGAGAACAAGGACGCCGTGACGCACAAGATGTTCCAGGACATCATCGTCGAGGAGGAAGAGCATCTCGATACTTTCCGCACCGAGTTGCAGAATGTGATCGACTACGGTGAGGAGTACCTTGCACTGCAATCTGCCGCCGGCAGCAAGCATACGTCGAAGAGTTTCAAACATTCGGGCAGCGGCGAATAGCACGCCCTTCGGACAAAATCTTCGGGGCCCCGGTTGCGGGGCCCCGTTTTTTCGTATCTTTGTGAAGAGAAGTCCTGCATTGCAGAAAGATGATTTGCATACTATGAAAATTACGATTTTGGGACCTGCGCACCCGTACCGCGGCGGCTTGGCGTCGATCATGGAGATCATGGCCCGCACGTTTCAGCAGCGGGGCAACGAGGTCGATATCAAGACTTTTACGCTCCAATACCCCTCGCTGCTGTTTCCCGGCGAGAGCCAGACCGTCGCGACTCCTCCTCCTGGGGACCTTCGTATCTGCCGGTGCGTCAATACGATGAATCCGCTGAACTGGATTCGTGTCGGCCGCCGTATCCGGCGCGAACGCCCCGATTTCGTGCTGATGAAGTATTGGACGCCCTTCATGGCCCCCTGCTTCGGGACCATCGCCCGCATCGCCCGCCGCAACGGCCATACGAAGGTGCTGTGCCAGATCGACAACGTCGAACCGCACGAACATCACCTGACCGACAAATCGTTCAACCGCTATTACCTGCGTTCGGTCGACGGTTTCGTCTACATGTCCGAACAGGTCCACAGCGAACTCAAACCATACAGCGAAGCTCCGGCCCTGTTCTCGCCGCATCCGCTGTTTGAGAATTTCGGCGAACGCGTCGGGCGTTCGGAGGCGTGCGTGCGCCTGGGCGTGGACCCTGCAAACCGCTATGTGCTTTTCTTCGGGCTGATCCGCGATTACAAGGGATTGGATCTGCTGCTCGACGCCTGGGCGCAGCTCAAACGGGCGGGCCGCACCGAAGGCCGCCGGCTGATCGTCGCGGGTGAGTTTTACACGGCGAAAGAGCCGTACCTGAAACAGATTGCCGACAACGGGTTGCAGGACGAAGTTCTGCTTCACGACCGCTTCATTCCCGACGACGATGTGAAATATTACTTTTCGGCGGCGGATTTCGTCGTCCAGCCTTATAAGACCGCCACGCAGAGCGGTGTGACGCAGATCGCTTACCAGTTCTGCGTGCCGATGGTCGTGACGGCGGTCGGCGGACTGCCCGAGATCGTACCCGACGGGCGTGTGGGTTATGTTTGCCCCCCGACGGCCGACGGGGTTGCCGCGGCTATCGGGCGGATGTACGAAGGCGATACGCTGACGCGTTTCCGGGAAAACTGCGTCGATGTGCGCCGGCGTTTTTCGTGGGCCGAGATGTGCAGCCGCATCACGGAACTCTACGGCATGGTGGCCCCGAAATAGGGTGCAGGCCGGCAAAGGCTTACATTTTTGGTATTTCGTTTGCTATTTGGGCGAAATGGACCTATCTTTGCCGGACCTAACCTTACTCTCGAATAGTGGCGTCACAATCGATCAATCTGAAAAGCAGATTGCTGAATCCGTATGTCGTGTTGGCCGTGTGGGTGCTCTGCACCCTCCAGATCTGCATCTCGCTATCGTTGGCCGCTCCGGCCAGCTACAATAATTTCCTGGTTTTCCGCGGGGTTTTCGACCACCTGTTCTCCTCGCTGCCCCTTTACGAAGCTTATCCGCTCGAATACGGCGACCTGAACCATTACGGTCCGGTCTTCGGGTTTATCATCGCGCCTTTTGCCGTGCTGCCGGTGTGGCTGGGCCTGTCGTTGTGGTGTATGTGTCTTTCGCTGTCGCTCTACTGGGCGGTGCGGCGGCTTCCGCTGCCCGTCGTCCTGACGACCCTCATCCTGTGGCTGACGCTCAACGACTTCTACGGAGCCTGTTTCAAGCAGCAGTTCAACATCGCGGTTGCCGCGCTGGTCGTCGGGGCGTTCGTCATGATCGAGAAGCGCCGCGAAGGGTGGGCCGCACTGTTCATCGTCATCGGTACGTTCGTCAAAATCTACGGCATCGTCGGGCTGGCTTTCTTCTTCTTCGTGCGGCGCAAATGGCGGTTTATAGGCTACATGGCGCTGTGGAGCGCCGTGGCCCTGCTGCTGCCGCTGTTGTTCGTAAGCCCCGAATACCTCTGGGCGCAGTACCAGGCGTGGTACGTCGACATTGCGCAGAAGAATGCCGAGAACATGTTCTGCGCCTATACGAATATCTCGCTGGTGGGCGCCGTACGCAAAATCAGCGGATCGACCGCCTACTCCGACCTGCTGATCATCGTCCCCGCCATGCTGATGTTCCTGGTTTCGTACCTGCGCATCGGGCAATATAAATACCTCGGCTACCGTCTGACGATCCTGGCTTCGCTGTTGCTGTTCGTCGTGCTGTTCAGCAGCGGCAGCGAAGTCAGCGGCTATGTGATCGCCTCGCTCGGCGCGGGCATCTGGTGGGTGACACTTTCCCCCCCCCGGCGCGGCTGGCTTGAATGGCTGTTGCTGGCCTTAGTCCTCTTCGCCAGTTTCTCCTATAACCTGCTGCCGACGAAGTTCTACCGCGGCGTTTTCATGGCCTATGCGCTGCGTGCATTGCCGTTCGCTGCCGTCTGGCTCCATTGCATCTGGCGGCTGTGGCGCGAGGACTTCGCTGCGACGGACCTTGCTCTGGGATATGGACCCCGTCCGACACAGGACGACGCGTTCGAAGAACCCCGTCCGGCACAGCCCGGCGATACGCTCGATATCGTCTGCCCCTGCTACAACCCGCAACCGGGATTCGTCGGTTCGCTGGCACACGGACTTGAGGAGTTGCGCGGATTCTATCCGGACAAGCAACTGCACCTGATCGTCGTCAACGACGGTTCGCCGCGCAACTTCGGGGACGAGCAGCGTGCCGCTCTCCGGCAGGCCGTTCCGGGAGTCGAGATCGTCGATATTCCCCACGGGGGAAAGGGCGCGGCCATCCGCGCCGGTATCGCATGCTCCCGGGCGCCTTACACCATCTATACCGACATCGACATGCCCTATACCGCCGAGTCGATGCGCGAGGTGGTCGACCGGGTGTTCGCCGGGGAGGACGTGGTGATCGCCGTCCGCAACCGGAGCTACCATTCGCAGCTTTCACCCGTACGCAAACTGATGTCCTACGGTTCGAAGATGCTCAACCGCATCTTCCTGAACATCCGCCATACCGATACGCAGGGCGGCCTGAAAGGGCTGTCGCCCCGAGCCCGGGCAGTCATGCTGCGCACGCGGATTTCCGACTTTTTGTTCGACACCGAATTCGTCGTCCTTGCGGCGCGCGACAAACGCCTGCGCATCGGGGAGGTCGAAACTTCGCTCCGCGACGGGATCGTCATGTCGAAGATGTCCGGGCGTGTGCTTTTCCGTGAATTGAGAAACTTTTTCCGCATAGCCATCCGCTTATGACAGTAACACTCGGTTTCGATGTCGAGGAGTTCGATTTCCCGCTCGAAAGGGGACGGAAAATCGACTTCGATACACAGCTCGCGGTGAGCACCGAAGGGCTGGAATTCCTGTTGCAACTGCTTGCACGGCTCGGCCTGCGGGCGACGTTCTACACGACGGCCAATTTTGCGCTCCACCGCCCCGAACTCATCCGCCGCATCGTCACGGGAGGACACGAGGTGGCCTCGCACGACTATTATCATGGATTGACCGCCGGAGCCGACCCTGCCGGGAGCAGACAGGCGCTCGAAAAGCTGACCGGGCAGACCGTGACCGGTTACCGTGCTCCGCGCCTGGCCGCGGTCTCCGCCGCAACGCTTGCCGCTGCGGGTTACAAATACGATTCGTCGATCAACCCGACCTGGATTCCGACGCGTTACAACAACCTCCGCGCTCCGCGTTCGGTGTCGCACCGTGACGGACTGGCAATTTATCCGGTTTCGGTCTCCGCGCCCTTCCGGGTCCCTTTGTTCTGGATTTCGCTGCACGTCATGCCGCTGCCGCTCTATAAACAGCTTTGCCGCAGTGCCCTGCACCGCGACGGGCACTTGAACCTCTACTTCCACCCGTGGGAGTTCTCCGGACGGTTGAAAGACCCTGCATTCGGCGTTCCGGGCTATCTTTCGCATTGTTCGGGACCAGCGTTGCAAGATAAGTTCACCTGGCTGCTGGAGTGGCTGAAATCCCGCGGATGCCGTTTTACGACGACCCGCGAATACCTCGGATACGATGAATAGGGTAGGAATGCTGATCCGGACGCTCTACGAGAGCGCTTTCGTGCGTTTCGCCGTCGTAGGCGGCATTGCCACGGGAGTCAATTATGCGACCTATGTCGTGCTGGTAAGGCATTTCGACGACCTCAGGCCCGCCTTTGCCTACGTCTGCGCCTTCTGTGTCAGCATCGTGTGTAATTTCATCCTGTCGAGTTATTTCACTTTCCGCGTGCAGCCTTCGGTAGCGCGTGCCGCGAAGTTCCTGGCGGCTCACCTGATTAACCTGGTCAACGAACTGGTGCTGCTCGAAATCTGGCTGTGGGTAGGCGTGCCGAAACTCTATGCGCCGCTGTGTGTATTTGCGGTCGCTTTTCCCATCAATTTCTTCCTGGTGCGTTTCGCCCTGCGCGGTCGCCTGAAAATCTGAAAAAACAGGGGCCTGCCGTGCATCGCACGACAGGCCCTTTCTTCATTTATTGGGTGTAGCTTGGGCTACTTCTTGATATTGGGCAGTTCCAGCCCGTATTTCTTTTTCCGGTCTTCGGCCTTGAGCCATATTCCCAGCAGCATCGCCAGCACGCCGCAGGCGACGAAGATCAGCATCGGCCGCGTGTAGTCATAGGGCATACCTTCGGCGCGCCCCTCGTTGAAATATTTGAGCGCGAATCCGAAGAGCATCGGGAACAGGCACAGTCCGATGTTCTGAATCCAGAAGATCAGCGAATAGGCCGAACCCAGGTAGCGCGTCTCCACGATCTTGGGAACCGACGGCCAAAGTGCTGCCGGAACCAGCGAGAACGAAATGCCGAGCAGGACGATCGAACCGTAGGCGATGGGTTTGCTCGGGAATTCCGGGAGCACGAATGCAAAGGTCAGGTGGCATACGATCATCAGCATTGCGCCGAGAATGAGCATCGTGGCGCCTTTGCCCTTGTGGTCGAGATAACGGCCCAGGAACGGAGTAATGGCCGCCGCACCCATCGGGAACCAGCGGAAAATGTCGGCCGCAGTCTGGGCCGATACGCCGAGGTTGCTCTCCAGCATGTTCGTGGCGAAACGCTGGAAGGGGAAGATGGCCGAGTAGTAGAGCACACAGAGGAAGGCAATGATCCAGAACACTTTGCTGCTGAGGATAAACTTCAGGTCGCTGACCTTGAATTCCTCTTCGCTGCCTCCGCCGCCCCGGCTGTCGAGGCCGAGTTGCTTGTCCAGTTTGCGGTCCATGAAGGAGAAGATCACGAAGGTCAGCAGGCCGATCAGCAGCAGCAGGGTGCAGAACGCCACGGGACGCACGACCGTGGCGGGAGCCATGTTGGCCAGCCAGGGCGAAAGCGAAAAGACGGCGAAGACGCCGACGCGTGCGATGGCCATTTCGAGTCCCATGGCCAGGGCCATCTCCTTACCCTCGAACCACTTGGCGATAGCCTTCGAAACGGTGATGCCGGCCATTTCCATACCGCACCCGAAGATCATGAAGCCCAGCGACGCCAGCTTGGCCGAAGCGGGGAACGAAATCCACCACGAATTGAGCCACGCTTCGACGCCCGAACCTGCGAACAGGTCGCTCACGGCGTAGTATTTGATTGCGGCGCCGATAAACATCAGCGACGCCGACAGTTCACCCGTAAACCGCACGCCCATCTTATCGAGGATGATGCCCGCGAGAATCAGGAATCCGAAGACGTTGAGAATAAACTCCGAACTGCCGTACATGCCGAACACGTCGGGAGTCCATCCGCGCTGTGCTTCGATCATGCTCTGGAGCGGCGACATGAGGTCGACGAACATGTAGCCGAAGAACATCGTGGATGCGATGAGCACCAATGCCGTCCATCGGGCCGCAGGCGAATCGTTCAGTTTGCGTTGGATAGTTTCTACCATATTTGTTTTTGTTTGAGTTAGTTATCCAGTGATGCGTAACGTTTCAGCACCTCGTAGGCTTCGGTGATTCCGAGTTCGCCGGCTTTCGAAATGTCGAGACAGCCCTTGCGGGTGTCCTTCATGAATATCTGGATGATGCCGCGGTTGTAGTAGGCCTCGGCAAATGAGGGGTTGAGTTCGATGGCCTTCGAGTAATCCTCGAATGCCTCGGGCAGGCTGCCCGACAGGGCCAGCAGGTTACCTCGGTTATAATAGGCATAGGCGAAGTCGGGGAAGAGCTTGATGGCCTTGATCAGGTCGGCCACCGCCTCGTCGTAGCTGTACGTGCGTTTCGAATTGTTGTTCAATCGGTTGGCAGGGTCCGAGTCGATCGTGATCCGCTGGTAGGAGTTGTCGATCGACGAGATGAAGTCGATCATCTCGGCGCGCGTCGTCGAACGGTTCAGGTAGAGGAACGGGTTCGACGGGTTGAGTTCGATGGCCGACGAATAAGTGCTCACCGAGTTGGTGTACTGCTTGATGAGCGACTGTGTGACGGCGCGTTCGAAGAGCACGGTCCACGAAGGCTCGCTGGTCTTGAGTTCCTGCACATAGTGCTTGTCGAGCATCACGAGCGTATCGGGCGCGATGTTGCTTTCGCGGCACGACAGGGTAAGGTATTCGTTGTCGATGCGTTTTTTGAAGTCGTCGACACGCTGGAGGTGGTAGGGCTTGACGGCGGGAACAGAGTCGGCGCGCATCAGCGTGAACTTGAATAGCGGCAGCAGGCGCATCTCCTCGTGGCCGCCGTTGTGGCCCGTGATGCGGTCGAAGCCGCCTCCGGCGAACTTGCTGTCGAACGACAGCAGGCGGTCGAAACGCTGTGTCGTGTCGGCGTAGATCGAATAGGTACTGTCGCTCAGGCGCGACTTGTATTCGGCGATTTTCCGCTGGGCGATATTGCGGTCCTCCTTGGCTCCCTGCGGGTCGCGCAGCAACTCGCGCAGGCGGCTGCGGTAAATGTAGGCGTTGGCGAAATCGGGGTAGAGTTTGATGGCCGACGAGTAGTCCTCCACGGCGCGTTCGATCTCACCCAGTTGGGCAAAGACGCCCGCACGGTTGTAGTAAACCAGCACGTTGTTGGGCGAATAGAGCGCCACTTTGTCGTAGTCCTCCAGCGCACGGTTGTAGTCGCCGATCTGTGTGCGCAGCATCGCGCGGTTGAAATAGGTCAGCGAGTTGGTCGAATCGAGCTGGATTACCTTGTCGAAATCGGCCAGGGCCTGCATCGGACGGTTGGTCGACGAGTAGACCAATGCGCGGTTGAAATAGGAGAGTAGGTAAGCCGAGTCGCACTCGATGGCCTTGTTGAAATCCGCTTCCGCTTCCTTGTACTGCTCCTGTTGGAGGTGCAGTCCGCCGCGGCGGTTGTAGCCGTTGGGATTTTCGCGGTTGGTGCGTATCGCTGTGTTGAAATTCTCGTAGGCCCGCGTGGTGTCTTTCAGGTGCAGGTAACTCAGGCCTCGGCAGATGAATGCGTCGGCGACCTTGTTTTCCTGGCGGATGAATTTGTCGAAGTCGTCGATGGCCTCTTTGAACTGCTGGTTCAAAAGACGCGTCACGCCGCGGCTGTAATAAGGACCCGGCAGGTCGGGGCGCAGTTCGATCGCCTCGCGGAAATCCTGCAAAGCATCGTCGTAATTGCCCAGGCGCGAACGCGTAATAGCGCGGTAGGTGTAGGCTTGCGTGTAGACGGGATTCAGGCGGATGGCCGTCGAAAAATCGTCCTCGGCGCCCAGCAGGTCGTCGAGGTTGTATTTGGCGATACCACGCAGGAAGTAGCCTTCGAAAGCGTCTTCGTCGAAACGCAGCAGGGTATTCAGCGTGCGGATGGCCTCCTGGTAGTCGTTGTTCATCATGCACGACCGGCCGACCCAGAAGAAATATTCCCGGTTGTACTGTGCATAGGTTTTCGTGCCGCACAGCAGGGCGGCCCCCAATATGATTCCGGCGATGAGTTTCCGCATGCTGACTGTTTTTGCTCTTTTAACGGGCTTTTCGTGCGATTTATTATTCCTGTTCGTATCCGAATCGGCGTAACTGGCGCTCGTTGTTGCGCCAGTCGTCGCTGACCTTGACGAACAACTGGAGGAAAACCTTCTTGCCGAGGAACTGTTCCATGTCTTCGCGCGCCGTCTGGCCGACCTTCTTCAGTTTCTCGCCCTTATGGCCGATCAGGATGCCTTTCTGTGAGTCGCGGGCCACGTAAATCGTCGCGGCGATACGGTCGATCGTCGGTTCTTCCTTGTAGCTTTCGATCTCGATCTCACAGCAGTAGGGGATCTCCTTGTCGTAGAATTTGAGAATCTTCTCGCGGATGATCTCCGAAGCGAAGAAGCGCAGCGTCTTGTCCGTGAGCGTGTCCTTGGGGTAGAACGCCGGGCCTTCGGGCAGCAGGCTGAGGATGGTCTTGAACAACCCTTCGATGTTGAAATTCTCCTTGGCCGACGTGGGAACGACCTGTGCCCCGGGAATTTCGGCCTGCCATTTGTCGACCAGTGCGTCCAGGGCCTCGGGCGTCGTGAGGTCGATCTTGTTGATGACCACGATCGTCGGGATGCCGCTTTGGTTGATGCGTTCGATGATTTCGGCCGAGCGTTCGCTCCGTTCGACGGTGTCCGTCACGTAGAGGATCACGTCGGCGTCGGTCACGGCGCCCGTCACGAATTTCATCATCGACTCCTGGAGTTTGTACGAAGGTTTCAGGATGCCGGGCGTATCGGAATAGACGATCTGGAAATCTTCGCCCGAGACGATGCCCATGATGCGGTGGCGCGTGGTCTGCGCCTTCGAGGTGATGATCGAGAGTTTTTCGCCGACCAATGCGTTCATCAGCGTCGATTTACCCACGTTGGGGTTGCCGATGATATTTACGAAGCCCGATTTATGCATAGTTGATGTTGTGTCAGGGGCGTTTTTTAGCTATTACGTGCAAAGGTAACGATAAAAACAGACCCCTGCAAACGCGGGAACGATTATTTGCCCCGTAAATTTGCCGTTTGGACCGCCGGGGTTTCATTTCGGAAATTTTTCCGTTATATTTGCCGTAACCGCAATACCGAATTTATGAATATGCCGAAAATTTTCAACATGGTCTCCGGGATCGTCCTGACGATCCTGCTGATTGTCTCCTGCGGCGGAAGCTCTTCCAATGCCGGACAGGCGGTGCTGGATGCCATTTCCGCGCGCACCAGCATCCGCGCCTACCAGGACCGCCCGGTGGGCGCCGACACGGTCGAACTGTTGCTGTGCGCCGCGATGTCGGCCCCTTCGGCCCGCAACCGCCAGCCGTGGGCCTTTATCGTGGTGGATGACAAGGACTTGCTGCGGCAACTGGCCGACTCGCTGCCTTATGCGCAGAGCGCCGCTGCGGCTCCGATGGCGGTCGTGGTGTGCGGCGTGCTGACCGAGTCGCAGGGTGCGACCAATGCCGGGTGGTGGGTGCAGGATGCGGCGGCCGCTTCGGAGAACCTGCTGCTGGCGGCTCATGCCGTCGGGCTGGGGGCTGTGTGGACGGGCGTGTATTCCTACGAGGATCGCGTGCGTGCCGTCCGCAACGTGCTGGGGCTTCCCCGCCACGTCGTGCCGCTCAATGTGATACCGATCGGTTATCCGGCCGAAAATCCCGCTCCCAAGCAGAAGTGGGACCCCGCAAAGGTCCGCCGCAACGGCTGGGCCGAGTAAAAAAATCCCCGGAACGCCGTTCCGGGGATTTTTGTGTGATCGGGTTTACCGGCGCATCATGCCGCCCGGCATCTTGGGCATCTTCATGCCGCCGCCTGCCACGGCTTTCATCATCTTGCGCGTGTCGTCGAACTGCTTCATCAGTCGGTTCACGTCGGCCATCGTCGTACCCGAACCCTTGGCGATGCGTTCGCGGCGGCGGGCGTTGATGATCTCGGGGTGTTCGCGCTCCGAAGGGGTCATCGACGAGATGATCGCCTCGGTCTGCTTGAAGACATCGTCCGGAATATCCACGTTCTTGAGCATCTTGCCCATGCCCGGGAGCATCGAAGCGAGGTCCTTGAGGTTACCCATCTTCTTGATCTGCTGAATCTGCGAAATGAAGTCGTTGAAATTGAACTGGTTCTTCACCAATTTTTTCTTCAACTTCCGGGCCTCTTCCTCGTCGAACTGCTCCTGGGCGCGTTCCACGAGCGACACCACGTCGCCCATGCCCAGGATTCGGTCGGCCATACGCTCGGGGTGGAACACCTGCAAAGCGTCCATCTTCTCGCCGCTTGAAATGAACTTGAGCGGTTTGTTGACTACCGAACGGATCGAAATGGCCGCACCGCCGCGGGTGTCGCCGTCGAGCTTGGTGAGGACCACGCCGTCGAAGTCGAGGCGGTCGTTGAACTCCTTGGCAGTGTTCACGGCGTCCTGGCCCGTCATGGCGTCCACGACGAAGAGCGTCTCCGAAGGCTTCACGGCGGCCTTGATCGCCGTGATCTCCTGCATCATCGTCTCGTCCACGGCCAGACGGCCCGCGGTGTCGACGATCACTACGTTGTAATTCTTCTGCCGGGCGTATTTGATACCGTTTTCAGCGATCTGCACGGGGTTTTTGTTCCCCTCTTCGGTGTAGACTTCTACGCCGATCTGCCCGCCGAGCACCTTCAACTGGTCGATGGCCGCAGGACGGTAAACGTCGCCCGCTACGAGCAGCACCTGGCGGCCTTTCTTGCTCTTGAGCAGCGAGGCCAGTTTGCCCGAGAAAGTCGTCTTACCCGAACCCTGGAGACCCGCGATCAGGATTACCGCCGGAGTACCCTCCAGCCGGATGTCCGTGGCCGTGCCGCCCATCAGTTCGGCCAGCGCGTCGCGTACGATCTTGGTCATCATCTGGCCCGGTTTGACGGCTTTCAGCACGTCCTGGCCCAGGGCCTTCTGCTTCACCTCGTCGGTGAAAGTCTTGGCTACCTTGTAGTTGACATCGGCGTCGATCAGTGCGCGGCGAATCTCCTTGAGTGTCTCCGCGACGTTGATTTCGGTGATGCGGCCCTCGCCTTTGAGGATTTTAAACGACCGTTCGAGTTTATCTGTTAAATTTTCAAACATATACTGTGAAATTTTGCCCGCAGAGACCGTACAGGCCGGGATGCTGCGGCCGGTTTTTCTGACCTTGCCGGGCGCCGTCCGTCTGAGCCGGGATTAATTCCCGGCAAAGATAGGCAAACAGAATGAAAAAATAAAGCTTCGTGAATTAAAAATTGCCCCATGTGTCGACGTTGTGCGCTTTTTTATACCTTTGACGCCGGACCTAACCGAATTACATGCAATGAAGAGACTCCTTGTCTTCCTGCTGCTGGCTGCCGCGACCGGGACAGCCGCAGCGCAAACCCTCGTCTATCCCGGCGAGCACGAGATGCCGCCGTCCCCGAAGACGTTCGACAATGAACTGGGCGTGCGCTATGGGGCGCAAATCTATGTGGGCGACGGGCGGGGACCCGAGTTGCAGGCCTTTTCGATCGACTATGCCCGTTATAATTTTTACAACATCGGTTTCAGGACGGGGCTGAACGTCTTTATCGACGAGGACGCCAACGACTATTTCTCCGTGCCGCTGCAATTCACCTGGCGGACCAGGCACTTTCGTGCGACGGGATATGCGCTCGAAGACCGGGGATATTACTATAACCACGAATATTACCCCGACGACAGGTCGACGGACGGCAGTTATTTCCTCAATGCGTTGCTCTCGATTCTTCCTTCGGCATTCGAGGTGCATGCGGGTTTCACCCCGGGACTGATGTGCGGGCCGTTTACGACCGAAGGCTATTCGACGACCGATCCTTCGTGGCGGCCCTATACCGTCCGGCAGCGTTTCTCGTGTACGTTCGACGTAGGGGCGCGGCTGATTATTCCGATCTGGCGTTTCAACCTCTTCGGCGACTTCACCTACCATTGCTACCTGACCGACAATTTCCGCGCCGGGGAGTTTCGTCCTTCGCGTTCCTACATGGGACTGGGCGTGGGCCTGTCGTTCAATTTTTAGGGATTTTTACCGGATCAGTCCGGCCTCGTAATAGATGATGATCTGCTCGATCATCCTGTCTTCGCCGTCCTTGTCGTATTCCGATTTGAGGTTTTGGCCGAAAATTTTCGAAATTCCCTGCCAGAATCCCGCCACGAAGCCGCCGCGGAACTCCCGGAGCACTTCGTAGGCGGTGTATTCCGTTTCGCGGTCGATGAGTTTCAGCAGCACGCGGCCCTGCGTGCGGGTCATGTGCTTCAGGACAGGCGTATATTCGTCCTTGATCTCCTGGTAGATTTGCTTGATATACTCCTTCTGGGCCTTTTTGGTCGGCAGGCGGCACAGCTCCTCCTCCATCGTCGCCATCTTGGCTTTGGCGATTTTGGCAATGGGGTAGACCTTCTTCACGGCGTCCACCAGCCGGCGGTAGCGTCGCAGGTCGACCGGACGGCTGAAAACGTATACCGGCAGTATGTGGACCAGCGGAATGGAATCGCCCTTCTCGACCGTCCACTCCTGATGCCAGAAGCCACGGCCGCCCTGCGCCTGCGCTTCGGGAAGCGCCGCGACGAGTACGATGAGCAGGAAGAGCCACTTTTTCAATGTCTGTGAAATTTTGTTACCTTTGCAACTATGTCCGGGGCGGCCCTGCGGGGTTTTGCATCCGGTTTGCACAGCCTATGCGGCAAAGATAACGATTCAACCGAATAAACGAATTGCAAACGAATAATATTATGCTTGAAAAAGGACTTTCCGCCCGCAGCGCCGCAACCGTCGCTGCCGGTAATACGGCCGCCGCGATGGGTTCGGGCGACCTTGCTGTTTTCGCTACTCCCGCGATGGTGGCGCTGATGGAAAATGCCGCCATGACGGCTGTGGCTTCCGCGCTGCCCGAAGGGTCGACCACCGTCGGCGCCGAGATGAACGTCACGCATATCAAACCCTCGGGGCCGGGGGCCGAAATCACGGCGACGGCCGTGCTGACCGAGATCGAGGGGCGCAAGCTGACCTTCAACGTGGGAGCCCGTGATGCCGGGGGAATGATCGGCGAAGGCATTCACATCCGCTACATCGTCGACCGCGAAAAATTCATGGCCAAATTGGAATAAGAAAAAAGCTCCTCGCAACGAGGAGCTTTTTTTATCAGAGGCCGATCAGCATGTGTTCGAGCCAGATGACCGCGATGCCGGCCACATAGCCTGCCAGGGCCAGGAGGCTTATTTTCCGGAAATACCAGCCGAAATTGATCTTTTCGAGTCCCATCGCCACGACGCCCGCCGCCGAGCCGATGATCAGCAGGCTGCCGCCCACGCCGGCGCAGAAGGTCAGCAGATGCCAGAACAGGCCGTCCTCCACGAAATATTGTGCGAATGCCGGATCGACGCTCGCCGCCACGGCAGCGGCGTCCGCTACCGGGTACATACCCATGCAGGCCGCAACCAGCGGCACGTTGTCCACCACGGACGAGAGCAGGCCGATGGCGCCCGCGATGGTGAAGACTTCGTGTACGGTCTTGTCCAGCCAGTCGGCCATGTCGGTCAACACGCCGCCCGTTTGCAGGGCGGCTACGGCCATCAGGATGCCGAGGAAGAAGAGGATCGTCGGCATGTCGATGTGCTTCAGGGTCTTGGAAACACGCGGCTGGATCGACGCCTCCATGTTGCGGATGCTGCGCTTGCGGTCGTAGATGATTTCGGACAGCACCCACATGAATCCCAGCGACACCATCATGCCCATGTAGGGCGGCAGGCCCGTCAAGCTCTTGAATACGGGGACGAACAAGAGGCTCAGCACGCCCGTGACGAGCATGAATTTGCGCAGGCGCGGACCGATGCACTCGGGGCATCCCGTCGCAAGGGCCTTGGAGCTGACCGGTGCGGCTTCCGTGTTGTGGATGTAGCGGCAGGCGATGGCCGTGGGGATGACGACCGACACGAGACACGGCAGGAAGAGGTTGGCGACCAGATTTGCCGCCGAGACGTTGCCGCGCATCCACAGCATGATGGTCGTCACGTCGCCGATGGGCGACCATGCGCCGCCGCTGTTGGCCGCGATGACGATCACGCTGGCGAAAATCCACCGCTCCTTCTTGTTGGCGATCAGCCGTCGCAGCAGCATGACCATGATGATCGTGGTGGTCATGTTGTCCAGGGCGGCTGACATGAAAAAGGTGATGATCGCCAGCAGCCACATCAGCTTGCGCTTGTTGCGCGTGGTAATATGGTCGGTGATGACGTTGAACCCGCCGTAACTGTCTATCAGGTCCACGATGGTCATGGCCCCGATCAGGAAAACGAGGATTTCGCAGGTGTCGCCGAGCTGCTCCACCAGTTCGGACTGGATTTTGGGATCGTTGCCCAGCAGGCTGAAAACCGTCCAGATCGCTCCGGCCATCAACAGGGCGATGGCCGATTTGTCGATCCTGGTTTTGTGCTCCAACGCGATGAAGAGATAACCCACCACGAAGAGCAGAATCATTGTAGCTATCATATTTATATATTTCTTAGAAAGTCCGTTAGCCGCAAAGTTAATAAATTACCGGGCATCGCGGCTGTCGGATGGGGCATTTTTTGTGTCTCGGATTGGTTTTTGCGATTTTTTGTTTATCTTTGCACTCGCTTTCGAGCGAATGTTTGAGCTGTGGTGTAATGGTAACACAGCAGATTTTGGTTCTGTCGTTCTGGGTTCGAATCCCGGCAGCTCAACAAAAAAGGTGGTTATATAACCACCTTTTTTGTTGAATAGGACGTGTCGCCGGACTAGTTGCGCACCTTTTCGCGCACCCGGTCGGCAGCGGCCGTAACGGCTTCTTTGGCCTTGTCCGCGGCGCGGAGCACACCTTCTTTCAGTTTGTCTTCGGCTTCCGTCGCGCACTGTGTCGCATCGTCGAGTTTTTCGCCGAAAAACTCCATCGTCTCTTTGGCCTGATCGGCCGCCTGGTCGATTTTCTGGTTTTTCATAGGTTGTTGGTTTAACGAATCTTGCGGTGGGAGATGAGTGCTGCGATCCATAACAGGATGATCGAGCCGATGACGGCTGTCGCCAGGCTGGCCAGCGTACCGACGGGAACCCATCCGAAAAACGAGAAGAGCCAGCCGCCCAGCACGCCGCCGATGAGTCCGACGATCAGGTTGACGAAAAGCCCCGAGCCCCCGCCTTTGACGATCAGGTTGGCGATCCATCCGGCCGCCAGACCGATCAGCAGATACCATAAGAAATACATAGTTTTGCAATTTAGGACGCTGGATCGAGCACAAAATCCGTACCCGATTCGGCGGCCGTCTTTTATAAAGTCTTTTTCAGCGCTTTTGCCAACTGATCGGGACACGAGGTCCCGCGCCCGCGGCAGTCGATGCCTTCGAGCCGTGCGACGGCTTCCGCGGCCTTCATCCCGCGTACGAGCGCTGCGATTCCCTGCTGGTTGCCGTGGCAGCCGCCCGTAAATACGACGTTGCGGACGATGCCGTCTTCGATCTCGATGTCGATTTGCCGCGAGCAGGTTCCCAGGCAGGCGTGCGATATTTTCTGTGTCATGGAGTTACGGTTTTTCAGTTTGGTAGTGCAAAGATACAAAACTCGGAACCTTTCACAAAATGTTGAAAACTTCTGTCTCCGGAATTTTGAAAGTCGGGGAATAATGGGGACTTTTGTCATCCGCAAAGGTGTCCTCCGCCCCGGCGGGACGGAGGAGAAGAGGGAATCGGGTGCGAATCCCGGACAGTTCCCGCTGCTGTATGCACTTTATGCCGCAGGCAAATCGTCGAGCCACTGTTCCGTCGGGGACGGGAAGGCTGCCTGAGGGTCGGTGCGAGTCAGAAGACCTGCCTTTGCGCATGCGATGCGGACCCGCGGGGCAACGGGGCCGATTGTGAAACGTATATACTCAATTACAATGGATTACACGCAAATTTCCATCATTAAACGTGATGGTAAAACCGAGCCTTTCTCCTTGGAGAAAATCGTCCGCGCCATTACGAAGGCCTTTCGTGCGGGCGGCATAACGGATGAAGAGCAGGCTGTCGCACAAATCGCCTCCGATGTGGCGGCTGCGATTACGAAGGCCGAGATTTCGGTCGAAGAGATTCAGGACATGGTCGAGGAGCGGCTGATGAAGCGCAACCCTTCGATTGCCAAACGTTATATTATCTACCGGGAGTGGCGGAACGTCGAGCGCGACCGCCGTTCGTCGATCAAAGGGGTGATGGACGGCATCGTGACCGTCGAGAAAAACGATATCAACCTCTCGAATGCCAACATGTCGTCGCATACGCCTGCCGGGCAGATGATGACCTTCGCGTCGGAAATCACTAAGGATTATGCCCTGAAATACCTCGTGGGTGTGCGCCACGGTCGCGCCCACCGCGACGGGGATATTCATATCCACGACCTGGACTACTATCCCACCAAGACCACGACCTGCATCCAGTACGATCTGGGCGACATCTACGAACGGGGCTTTGCGACCAAGAACGGCTCGGTGCGCACGCCGCAGTCGATCCAGAGCTACGCCACGCTGGCCACGATCGTCTTCCAGACCAACCAAAACGAACAGCACGGCGGGCAGTCGATCCCGGCTTTCGATCATTTCATGGCTCCGGGCGTGCTGAAGACCTTCCGCAAACACCTGACCGACATGACGCTGTTCCTGTGCCAGGTAACCGGGGCGTGCGTGCCCGAACGTGCCGCGCTGAAGGCGCTTGTCGCCGAACACGTGCCGACGATCGAACCGTGCGAAGCCGCAGTGGGCCGCTTGTTCGCCGCCTTGCGCGAATCGGGCGTGGAGGTCGCCGACGAGGACATCCGCCGCATCTGGAAACAGGCCTACGACACGACGCGTAAGGAGACGCACCAGGCGATGGAGGGATTTATCCACAACCTCAATACGATGCACTCGCGCGGCGGTAACCAGGTGGTGTTCAGCTCGGTGAACTACGGTACGGACTTCTCGCCCGAAGGCCGCATGGTCATCCGCGAACTGCTCTCCGCCACGATCGAAGGCCTGGGGCACGGCGAAGTTCCGGTCTTCCCGATCCAGATTTTCAAGATCAAGGAGGGTGTTTCGTGGTCCGAGGAGGATTATGCCGCAGCCGTTAAGGATTTCGACAAGGCGCTGGCCGGGGAGATCGCGTTCAAGACTCCGAACTTCGACCTGCTGATCGAAGCGTGCCGTACGACTTCCGTGGCGCTGTTTCCCAACTTCATGTTCCTCGACGCGCCGTTCAACCGCCACGAAAAGTGGCGTATCGACGATCCCGACCGCTTCCGCTACGAGGTGGCGACGATGGGATGCCGTACGCGTGTCTTCGAGGACCTGCACGGTGAAAAATCGTCGTGGGGGCGCGGCAACCTCTCATTTACGTCGATGAACCTGCCGCGGCTGGCCATCGAGGCGATGCGCGAGGCCGAAGATATGATTCCCGACGGCAACAAACACGCAATCCGCAAGGAGGCGCGCGAAATTTTCCTCGAATCGGTGCGCAAGACCGCGACGATGATGGCCGAGCAGCTCTATGAGCGCTACCAGTTCCAGCGTACGGCACTGGCGCGGCAGTTCCCGTTCATGATGTCGAACGATGTCTGGAAGGGCGGCGGCAAGTTGCAGCCCAACGACGAGGTGGGCGACGTGCTCAAGCACGGCACGCTGGGCATCGGTTTTATCGGCGGCCACAATGCGATGGTGGCGATCTACGGCGAGGGGCATGCCGCTTCGAAGGAGGCGTGGCAGACGCTTTACGACGCTGTGGCGGTGATGAACCGTGTGGTCGATGAGTACAAGGCCAAATACGAACTCAACTATTCGGTACTGGCGACTCCGGCCGAGGGCCTGAGCGGACGCTTCACGCGCATGGACCGCAAACGTTACGGCGAGATTCCGGGCGTCACCGACCGCGACTACTACGTCAACTCGTTCCATATCGACGTACGCGAACCGGTCTCCATCGTCGAGAAAATCCGCCTCGAAGCGCCGTTCCACGCCATCACGCGCGGCGGGCATATCACCTACGTCGAACTGGACGGCGAGGCGAAGAAGAATCCCGTGGCGATCCTCAAGATCGTGAAGGTCATGCAGGACGAGGGGATCGGCTACGGCTCGATCAACCATCCGATCGACACCTGCCGCAAGTGCGGCCATCGCGGCGTGATTTACTCGAAATGCCCCGTCTGCGGTTCGGACGACATCCTGCGCATGCGCCGCATCACGGGTTACCTGACCGGCAGCCTCGAATCGTGGAACTCGGCCAAGCAGGCCGAAGAACGTGACCGGGTCAAGCACCATTAATTCCGATTCTCGCAGGCATCTTTTGCACTTCCCTTGCGGGGCGAAACAGTTACATACGTTTGTATGCTCCTGCTTCGCCCCACTTCACGAAGCCCAAAACCTGCCTGCGAGAATCAAAATTCGCAGGATCGTATCCGCCCGCCTAAAATCAAAATTCACCCGGCGGAAGGATTCTTTTTTGCCGCCATCTCCGGTTGCGTGCGATAAGTCCCCGCCTAAGGCGGGGATTTAGGGGTGGGTCGGATTTGTAAACACGGCGGGACGCCGTGAATCGAGACCAACGGAGTTGTATTCATGTTATGAAAACGCAATGGATTTATTAAGAATTATCGCCACCTACCCCGAAACCATCTCCGACGGTTACGGGCTGCGCTATGCGATCTATTTCGCGGGTTGTGCGCACCATTGCCCCGGCTGTCATAATCCCGACAGCCACGATCCCCGCCGAGGCGAGCCGCTGACCGTGGAGTGGGCCGAAAATATCTGTGCGGCGATCGCCGCGAATCCGATCCTCGACGGTGTGACGCTCAGCGGCGGCGATCCGCTGCTGCGGCCCGAACCGATGGCTGCTTTCCTGCGGCTCGTGAAGGAGCGCACGGGGCAGAACGTCTGGTGCTACACGGGTTATACGCTCGAAGAGTGCCTTGCGGACCCGGCCCGGCGGGAGTGCCTGCGGTGGATCGACACGCTGGTCGACGGACGTTATGTCGAGGCGCTGCGCGACCTGTCGCTCGACTTCCGGGGAAGTTCCAACCAGCGGATTATCGACATCGGGGCGCTGAAACTGTTCGGATAGACACAAAAAAAGAGCTGCAAATCCTTGCAGCTCTTTTTTATACGTGGGTTACCTCTACTGGCGCTGGAGGTCCGAATTGTCGGCTACGACCATGTTCTTGTCGATGCGCAGCGTGACGTTGCCGTCGACCTCGATCAGCAGGGTAGTCTCCTTGATCTCCTTCACCACACCGTAGATACCGCCGGCGGTGATGATCTTGTCGCCCTTTTTCAGCCCTTCGCGGAACGACTGCATCTGCTTGCGGCGCTTGGCCTCGGGACGCCACATGAAGAGCCAGAGAACCAGCACCATGAGGCCGATCATAATTACGAAGCTGTACTGCTGCATGAATCCCGGCTGGGGCTCTATGGGTGCTGCCTGAAGAAAATTAATCATACTGTTATTCTGTTTTAAGTGTTTATTTCAGTGAACGAAGCAAAGATACAAATTATTGCCGAATAAACAAGTATTTATTCTACATCGGCTTCGACGAGCAGCCGCAGGGGGTGCTGAGCTCCCGCCAGCATGATGTCCAGGACCTTGAGCTGCCAGCCCCGTTCGCCGCGCGAATCGAAGGTGAGTTCCACCTGGCGGGCATCGCCCGGTGCAATCGGTTGTGAATCAAATTCGAGCGTCGTGCATCCGCAGTTGCGTTGATAGGAGGTGACGGCTACGGGGCGGCTCGCGTCGTTGGCCAGCCACAGGCGCAGCACGGCGATTTCACCCGAGCCGAGGCGTCCGAAACGCACGGTGTCCGTACCTCCCGTAGTGAGAATCGAATCCGTTAGCGAGATAATCCGGCCTTTGCGTTCGACTGCGCGGGGGCGTGTGCCGCATGCCGCGGTGAGTGCCGCCAAGGTGAGAATCACGAGCGCGCGGGTCATGGACAGGCGTGGGGTTAGATCAGGCCGCGCCCGGCCTTCTTGATGCGTCCTTCCGCCGTCAGCGATTCGACGATCTTGTCCAGTACGCCGTTGATGAAGGTGCTGCTGCCCGGGGTGGAGTAGTATTTCGAAATCTCGATCCACTCGTCGAGCGTCACCTTGACCGGAACCGACGGGAACGAAGTCAGTTCGGCCATCGCCGTCCCGATGATCAGGTTGTCCATAAAGACGATACGCTCCACGTCCCAGTTCGAAGTGAATTTCTCGATGTAGTCCTGGTAGGAGGAGTAGTTGACCAGCGATTTTTCGAACAGCGTCTTGACGAACTCGGGGTCTTCGCTGCTCTTGAACTTCGCGGGAACCTTCAGTTCGGTGTGCGAAGGACGCAGGTTCGAAAGCGTGCGCAGGATCATGATCACGATATAGGGAAGGTCGTCGGTCCAGAGGATCGACATCTCTTCCAGTATGTCGTCCAGCGCTTCGCAGCTCTGCAACTCCTTGAAGAAATCTTCGAGCAGCTTCTTGTCCTCGTCGAACGAGCGCTCTTCGCGCGCCATGTAGTCTTTGTAGTATTCGCTCTCGGTGAGCTGCGTGTAGAGCGTGCGGATGAGTTCGGGATATCTTTCCCAGCCCAGTTTGCGGGCCGCCACACGGTCGTTCACGGCATCGCTGTTGGCGATGACGCGGATCACGGCGTTGTCCACGAACTTGGTGTTGGGGTTGAGGTCTTCGAATGTCGGCAGTTTTTTCTGTTTGGCCAGCTCCTGGCGTTGCTCGGCGTAACGCGCGATCTCCACGGGAAGAATCAGTATCTGGAAATAGAGGTCATAGGCCTTGTCGACGGATGCCATCAGTGTTTTTTCCGACGCCATCATGTTGTCTGCACCCGATTTGAGATGGGCGAACAGCGCCTTGACGACCTTTATACGGAGTAATCTTCTGCTCAACATTTCTTTTAGAACGATTTTAACGGCTGCAAAGGTAGTGAAAAGCAAATTAAAAATGAAAAATTAAAAATTAAAAATTAGCAATCCGGGGTAGTCGGCCATTTCGCGGGAGTTTTTGGATGTTTTTGATTTTTAATTCTTCATTCTTCATTTTTAATTCCTAATTTTGCACCCGTATGGAAGAATTGGAAGAAAAACAGCCTTTCGACGTTATCGTCATCGGGGCTGGCGCTGCGGGCATGATGGCCGCGGGCACGGCGGCGCGCAACGGCAAGCGCGTGCTGCTGATCGAAAAAATGGAGAAATCGGGCCGTAAGGTCCGCATCACCGGCAAGGGCCGCTGCAACGTCACCAACGCGCGGCCGGCCGAGGAGTTTGCCGATCAGGTGCGGGCGAACGCCGAGTTCTTCAAGGTCGCCTTCTCGGAGTTCAACAACCGGGCGGCGATCAAGTTTTTCGAACGCGCAGGCGTGAAACTCGAAATCGAGCGCGGCGACCGGGTTTTCCCCGAGAGCGGCAAAGCCTGGGACATCGCCAATGCCCTGTTGGAGTTTTGCGTCGATAACGGTGTTAAAATCATCTACAATACGCGTGTTACGGAGATCATGACCCTCGGGAGCAAAGTCTTCGGCGTGAAATATATCAACCGGCGGGGCTTCGAACGCAAGGAGGAGTGCGGGCAGGTGATCGTCTCGACGGGCGGTGTTTCGTATCCTGCGACCGGATCGACGGGCGACGGCTATACGTTCGCCGCCGATTTGGGGCATACGATCGAACCGCTGCGTCCTTCGCTGACGCCGCTCGTGACCTCGCACGCCCTGGGTCGTTCTCTCGACAAAGTGCTGTTGCGCAACGTGAAGGCGATCCTTTACGTCGATAACGAACCTGTGCGCGAGGAGTTCGGCGAGATCGGATTTTCCGAGCGCGGCATCGAAGGGGCCGTGGCGCTGCGCATGAGCCGCGATGCGGTGGACGCGCTGATCGACGAGAAGCGCGTGAAGTTGGTTCTCGACCTCAAATCTGCGCTGACCGAGGAGGTGCTGCACGAGCGTATCGCCCGTGAAATTGCCGAACTGCAACCCACGGATTTCTTCGGGGAACTGTTGCGCAAATTGGTTCCCAAGCCGCTGGTGATGCCGTTGGCGCAGGAATTGGACATCCGGGCGAATTGCTACGTCAGCAAACTCACCGAAGAGCAGATTATGCGGCTGGTCCGTACGCTCAAGGGACTGACTTTCCCGATTACGGATTATGCGCCGTTCGAATACGCCGTGGTGACGGCCGGCGGCGTGCGCTGCGACGAGGTGAATCCTTATACGATGGAGTCGCTGAAGATCAAAGGATTGTATTTTGCCGGCGAGGTGCTCGACATCGACGCCAACACGGGCGGTTATAACCTCCAGATTGCTTTCTCGACGGGCCGTCTGGCTGGAATGCTCAAACAATAGCGGTTATGAAGATCGGCGGACATCCCATTTCCATCAGGCTGCCCGGACGGGTTTCCGAACTGCGCAACCGCCTCTCCC
Organism: Alistipes montrealensis; assembly: GCF_018362775.1. Taxonomy (GTDB): domain Bacteria; phylum Bacteroidota; class Bacteroidia; order Bacteroidales; family Rikenellaceae; genus Alistipes; species Alistipes montrealensis. Next base: position 242,839 of record NZ_JAGYXY010000001.1, on the reverse strand, counting down.
GCGCCCGCTATTTCCGCGGCCACGGAGTCCATTCGCCGTTCGTTTACGAGATCGTGCGTCGCGTATTCATGCGCGACGGCCTGCTGCCCGGCGACCGGGCTTTGTACGAAGCCCTGCTTGCTGCGGGCGTTTCCCGCCGCCGTGCCGTGCAGTTGCAAAACCTGATGATTCATTGCGGTTACACGACCTTTGGCGTGAATCGTGCGGATGCGGAACTCTGCATCGCAACGCGCGACCTGCCGCGGGCCGCAACGCTCGCCCTGGTGCGTGCGGCGGCTGAAGCGGGACATACCGTGGCGCTGATGTCGCCTTACGACGGCTGCGAACGCCAGGCGTTGTGCGGACAGATCGTCGCGGGACACTCTTCGACGACGGTCGACAACCTCGGTTATCTGCTGATTTTCAACAACCATTTGCCGAAACAACATTTCAGGATATGAAAGTATACACGAAAACGGGAGACAAGGGGATGACTTCGCTCATCGGCGGTGAGCGGGTCTTCAAAACCGACGAACGGGTCGAAGCCTACGGCTCGGTGGATGAACTGGCGGCTTTCACGGCGCTGCTGGCCGACAACATGCGTGCCGATGCTGCGCTGACGGTCGATGTCGACGACCTGAACCGCATTCTTTCGCGGCTGATGTCGGTCGAGGCCCTGCTGGCAGTGGGCGAGTCGGGGAGCGACAAGGTCGCCCCGCTGGCTCCGGAGACTATTTCGTGGCTCGAAGAGCGTATCGACGCCCTGCAGGAGAGTCTCAAACCGATCGACAAATTCACGATTCCCGGCGGAAACGCCGTCGTGTCGATGTGCCACGTCTGCCGCACAGTCTGCCGCCGCGCCGAACGCGCTGCGCTCCGCGCCGACGCCAAATATGGCGTCGATCCCACGGTGCTGGTCTGGCTCAACCGCCTCTCGGATTATTTCTACCTGTTGGGACGCTCGCTTACGGCCCGTTATGCCGTGGAGGAAGTATTGTGGATTCCCTGACTTCTGACTCCGGGAAATGCTAAAACGACGGCGGAATGATTCTCAGATCGTTCCGCCGTCGTTTTTAACTTTATTATTCTGAGGCGATTATCCTCAAAATTCTTTTTAGTACTCTTCCTCGTTGAAGAAGAAGTCGTCTTTGGAGGGGTAGTCGGGCCAGATATCTTCGATGGATTCGTAGATTTCGCCTTCGTCTTCTATCTCCTGCAGATTTTCGAGCACTTCAAGCGGCGCACCCGAACGTACCGCATAGTCAATTAATTCATCTTTTGTCGCGGGCCAGGGAGCATCCTCGAGCTTCGATGCCAGTTCAAGCGTCCAATACATAGTCACAATTTTTTAAGTTCCCAATAATCAACGGATTAGTAGCCTCAAAGGGTTGCTAGCCCGTTATGACTAGTTTGCAAAAGTATAAAAAAAACGAGAAAAACAAAGAAAAATCATCAAAACATCGTATATATATTGCTACATCGTTAGTAATCACTGTATTATGGAATGTAATAACCCGGCGGTAAATTGCCGCAAAAGGTTTTAGTCCTTTTAATAAAGGTATTCGTGGAATTGTATCATTGCCGGGGTTGATGGACCCGGTTCGGCCGGATATAGTTCGGCGCTGTTTTGCAGACTTATTTTTTTATCGTACTTTTGTTACAATTCGAAACCTTGATTGTTCTTTAACTGAAACCCGAAAACTGAAACCCGATGACCCGAACTTACCGTTTTTTCCTGCCGCTTCTGTTTTGCCTGGCGGCGCCCTCCCTTGCCGGGGCCCAAACCCGCTGGGAGATTGTTCCCGACAGCACGGCTATTGTGTGGAACGTCCGCGAGGGCGATTCGCACCGGGACCATATCGAAATGAGCGGCCTGAAGATTTCCGCCGTCCTGCGCTACGGAGTCGAAGCCGACGGTAGTTTCCGGCTCGACCGCAGTATCGTGTGGCCGATGCTGCGCACTGTTCCCAACAATACGCACGGTTCGCTGATGCGGCGTTTCGGGTGGGATATTCCCCGGATGATCACGGTCAACGAGGCCCTTTTGCAGCAGGAGAGAGTGCGCCGGATCGTGCTCGACGGCACAATGACCGTCGAGAGCGACTGGACCGCCGCCAAGGGCACGCTTTCGCTGACGCGTATCCTGTTCCCCTCGGTCGATGCCGCTGCTTTCTGCGAAAAATATATTCTGAAAAATACGGGTAAAAACCCGCTTTACGTCGAAATTCCCCGAGCCCGTTCGGTAATCCGGACGGAGCCTGCGAAGGGCGTGGAGGGGAGCTATGAACTGGTTGCCGAGATTTGCGGCGACACGGCGCTGATGCTCGCCCCGCAGGCGGAGGTGGCTTTCGAAGCCTTTTTCAGCGGCCGCAAGCCCGCTGAACAGGCTTTGGCGCTAAGCGCTGACGCCGAACATGCCAAACGCCGTGCATTGGTCGCGGAATGGCAGCGCAACCTGGTGTTGAAAACTCCCGATCCGGTGATCGACGCCATGTTCGCCTTTGCGAAAATCCGTGCTGCCGAAAGCATTTACGACACCAAAGGCGGCCTGATGCACGGTCCCGGCGGAGAACGTTACTATGCGGCGATCTGGGCCAACGACCAGGCCGAATATATCAATCCGTTCTTTCCCTTCCTGGGTTACGAGAAGGGCGATCGCTCGGCGCTCTGTTCGTTCGAGCATTTTGCCCGTTATATGAACCCCGATTACCGTCCGATTCCCAGTTCGATCGTCGCCGAGGGGGACAGTTTCTGGAATGGCGCCGGTGACCGCGGCGATGCAGCCATGATCGCTTACGGTGCAGCCCGTTATGCGCTGGCGCGCGGCGACGCCGCCGAAGCGGCCCGGGTATGGCCGCTTGTGGAGTGGTGTCTGGAATACTGCCGCCGCCAACTGACCGGCGACGGCGTCGTGGCCTCCGATGCGGACGAACTGGAAGGCCGTTTCCCGGCCGGAGATGCCAATCTGTGCACCTCGTCGCTCTATTACGATGCGTTGCTTTCGGCCTCGATGCTGGGGCGTGAACTGCATAAGCCTGCCGGACAACTGGCTGCGTATAAACGCGAAGCCGCTGCCCTGCGGAAGAATATCGACCGCCATTTCGGCGGAATGGTCGAAGGATTCGACACCTACCGTTATTATACGGGCAACGATCTGCTGCGTGCGTGGATCTGCATTCCGCTGACCGTTGGTATCGACGAGCGCAAGGAAGCGACCATTGAAGCGCTCTTTTCCCCGAAACTGTGGACCGATAACGGCCTGCTGACCCAGTCGGGCGACAAAACGTTCTGGGACCGTTCGACGCTTTATGCACTGCGCGGCGTCTATGCCTCGGGCGCGACCGAAAAGGCGACCGATTACCTTTCTTATTATTCCCGGGCGCGCCTGTTGGGCGACCACGTTCCCTACGCTATCGAAGCGTGGCCCGAAGGCGCCCAGCGCCACCTGTCGGCCGAGAGCGGACTCTACTGCCGCATCCTGACCGAAGGGGTGTTCGGAATCCGTCCGACGGGCCTCCGGTCGTTCACGATGACGCCGCGCCTGCCCGCCGCATGGGACCACATGAACCTGCGCAACGTTCGGGCGTTCGGTTCGGCGTTCGACATCGAAGTCCGCCGTGCGGCGAAGGGGCTGGATGTCTCGGTGACGCAAGGAGGTAAAATCCTCGTCCGCAAGACGATTCGCGCAGGGCAGAGCCTCGGGGTGAAGTTGAAATAAACGAAAAGGAAGGTTTTTGAAAACCTCCCTTTTTTATTTCGTTGCGACGTAAAACAGGTCGAAGCACTTGTCGCCGACTGGCTCGACGGCGTAGTCGTCCATGCGGATCGAGGTCGTCAGGCCGGTGTTCTTTTCGAGGAGCTTGCGGCGGTTCATCCGGTTGAGGATGTCGTAGGGGAGTTGCAGCATCCAGCGCGGCAGGCGGTGCTGCAGGTCGAGGATGTCGAAACGGGTGAAACGTTCGACGCTGCGGCGGTTCTCTTCGTAATAGTCCATTACTTTCTTATTGCCGAAGACTCCGAGGGTTTCGACTTCCGAAAACCGGGTGGCGAGCAGCCTGCGCAACTGCTCGGGCGTGTACTCGCGTACGTGCCACGGGTTGCGGGTGAGCGACATCGGGGCGTTGGGGGTCGTCACGATGAAGCGGCCGCCCGGACGCAGCACCCGGTATACTTCGCGCACGAAAAATGCGTCGCGTTTGATATGTTCGATTACCTGGAATGAAATCACGCAGTCGAAACTCTCGCCCGGAAAATCCAGCGGCGGAACCACGGCCCGACGGAACTCGACGTTGGCGTGGTCGAGCAATTCCGGGGCAGGAGCGTGCTTGTCGATGGTGACGAACCGCCGGGCCTGGGGCGCCACGACTTCGATGCCGTAGCCGGCTCCGGTCCCGATTTCGAGCACTTCGCCCGCGATGCGTTCGGCGGCGGCGTGGTAGGCCAGCAGCGAACGCTGGAATACGAAATTGTCCGAGGCTTCGGCCGAAACGCGTTCGGCGGTGTTAATCTTCGCCATGTTCCCGGATTTTTATGCCTTTTTCGCCGATTTCGACCTCTCCGCGTTTGAGGAGCATGCCCAGCGAACGTTTGAATACTTTCTTGCTGGTTCCCGTCAGGCGCGTCACCTCTTCGGGAGCGCTGTCGTCGTTCAGGGGCAGGAAGCCGCCGTTGTCGCGGATCAGTTGAAGCAATACCTCCGCGGAGTCCTTCACCTGCGCGAATCCCGTCTGCTGGAGGCTTACATCGATGCGGTTGTCTTCGGTGATGCGGCTTACATAGCCCTTCAGGCGGTCGCCGACGGCTACGGGGCGGAAAATCTGGTTGCGGTAGATCATGCCCCAGTGACGGTTTTCGATAATCACCCGGAAGCCGATTTCACTCTCCGAAGCCACCAGCAGCGATACCTCCTGCCGGGGTTTCACCGTAATCAGGTCGTTGTTGATAAAACTTTTGAGTTTGGTCGTGGCTACGCAGCGGCCCGTGATGTTGTCCTCGTAGAGGTAGACGATGTAGCTGTGTCCGGGCAGGATGCCGCCCTGCTGGTTACGGTTGGGAAGGAAGAGGTCCTTGCCGTGGAGTCCCCAGTCGAGGAAAGCCCCGTGGGCCGTCTTGTCCACTACGCGCAGGTAGCCCGCTTCGCCTTCGCGCAGCAGCGGCGTTTCGGTAGTCGCCACGAGGCGGTCCTCCGAATCGTGGTAAAGGAAAACCTCCTTCGCATCGCCGGCCTTGTCCGTCAGCGAGGTGTAGCGGTTGGGAAGCAGAACTTCGTTCTGCTCCTCGTCGGCGAGGTATAGTCCGTATTCCGATACGCGGCTTACGGTGAGGGTTTGTGTGCGTCCTGCTCTGAGCATTGTCGTCCTGGATGAATTAATACGGTGCAAAAGTACGTTTATTTTCCTCCGAATCCAAACTTCGCAGGCCGCTTCGGCGGAGGATGTGGTCCATTTGGCCGGTTGCAGAACGAAAGTTTTGCGGATTGGCCGAAAAACGTTATCTTTACAAAACGTAAAATTCGCTCGAAATGATGAACTTCCGCCGATTCCTGGCCCTGCTCTGGGTTGGATTGCTGGCTGCGGCCGCGGTGTGCGCCCAGCCCGTCAGTACGCTTTACGACAAGGCCGAATACCGCATCGCCATGCGCGACAGCGTGCACCTGCACACCACCGTCTTCACGCCCAAGGCTCCCGGCAAGGCCCCGATGATTATTTTTCGTACCCCTTACGGTACAGGACCTTACGGCGAAGGCCGGTTCCCCGGCGGGTTCGAGACGGGTTACATGCGCAGCTATGTCGACCGCGGTTATATCATCGTCCAGCAGGATGTCCGGGGACGCTACATGAGCGAAGGCGAGTTCATGCACATCCGCCCTGCGGGTTTCGGCGATGTCGATGAGACGACGGACAGCTTCGACACGGTGGACTGGCTGGTGAAGCATATCCCCGGCAACAATGGCCGCGTGGGTTTCGCCGGGGCCTCCTATCCGGGTTTTTACGCCCTGATGGGCGGACTGAGCGGCCATCCTGCCGTGAAGGCCGTATCGCCGCAGGCTCCTGTCACCGACTGGTATATGGGCGACGACGTACACCACAACGGCGTGCTGATGCTGAGCGATGCCGTGCGTTTCCTCAATTCGATGAACACCCCTCCGGGACATACGCCGACGGACCAGATGCCGAAACGCCCGCTGACGACTGCCCCCGACGACCGTACGTTCTTTCTCGAACAGTATCCGACGCTGGCCGACCTGACGAAGCTGTTGGCTCCCAACGCTTTCTGGGACGAGATCGCCCGGCATCCCGACTACGACGAGTGGTGGCGGGCACGCGATACCCGCCGGGCCTGCTACAACATCCGTCCTGCGATGCTCGTCGTGGGCGGTACGTACGACGCCGAGGATTGCTATGGGGCCTGGAGCCTTTATAAAGCCGTGCTGCGGCAGAGCGCCCGGACCCCGCTTCACCTGGTCGTAGGGCCGTGGGCGCACGGGGCATGGCGCGGCGACGGCCGTTCGCTGGGCGATTTCAACTTCGGCGAGGAGGCCTCCGGGGCTTACTACATGGAGCATTTCGAAGCTCCCTTCTTCGACTGTTACCTCTGGGCGCGCGATACGGTCGACCGCCTGCCGCCCGTGGCGGTTTTCTCCTCGGGCGACAACCGCTGGCGCACGTTCGAGCGGTGGACGCCTCCGCAGGCCGATAAACTGACTCTCTATCTGACCGAAGGGGGCCGTATAGCCACGCAAAAACCGACGGCCAAAGCTTCGTCGACGAGTTATACCTCCGATCCTTCCGATCCCGTGCCGTACATCGCGACTCCCGGTACGCGGCGGCCCAAGGAGTATATGATTGCCGACCAGCGGTTCCTCGAAGGGCGCAACGACGTGCTGACGTTCGTGACCGAGCCGCTTAGGGAGGATATGACCCTCGCCGGTCCGGTCGAGGCGGCGCTGGAAGTGGCGCTTTCGACCACCGACGCCGATTTTATCGTGAAACTGATCGATGTTTTCCCCGAAGAGGGCGAAAAGGCGGGCATGCAGATGCTCGTCCGCGGCGACGTGGCGCGCGGCCGTTACCGCGACGGTTTCGCACGGCCGAAAGCCTTCGTGCCGGGCAAGCCCGAGACCGTGCCGCTGCGTACGACCGACATCGCCCACACTTTCCGCGCCGGACACCGCATCATGGTGCAGGTGCAGAGTTCGTGGTTCCCGCTCACGGAGCGCAATCCCCAGCAGTTCGTCGACCTGTGGAGCTGTGCCGCGTCGGACTTCGTACCCTGCCGGGTGACGCTCTTCCACCAGCGCGACCGCGCTTCGTCGGTTACCGTCTATAAACTCTGATTCCGATGACACTCCGCATCGCCCTTTGCCAGTGCGGCGTCGAGTGGGAACAGCCTGCGCGGAACCTTGCGCGGCTGGAACCGCAGGTTGCCGCCGCCGAAGCGGATGTCGTGTTGCTGCCCGAGCTGTTTGCCACGGGCTTCACGCTCGATCCTGCCGGCGTGGCCGAAGGCCCGGGCGGCCCCGTCGCCGAGGCCCTGCGCCGCTGGGCCGTGCAGTATAATAAGGCAGTTGCGGGCAGTGTCGCCGTCGTTGAAGACGGGTGTTTCTACAACAGGATGTATTTCGTGAAGCCTTCGGGCGAATGTGCGTGGTACGACAAACGCCACCTGTTCGCACCCGGCGGCGAAGCCCGGAATTATACGCCCGGCAACTGCCGTACGGTGGTCGAATACAAGGGTTTCCGATTCCTGCTGCTGGTCTGCTACGACCTGCGTTTCCCGGTCTGGAGCCGTTGCCGGTGCGATTACGATGCCATTTTGTGCTGCGCTTCGTGGCCCGCGCCGCGCCGGGAGGTGTGGCGGACCCTGCTGCGCGCCCGGGCCATCGAAAACCAATGCTATGTTGCGGGCGTGAACCGGGTGGGGGACGATCCTTCGGCGCATTATGCCGGGGATTCGGCCCTCGTCGACTTCAAGGGCCGCACGCTGGCCGAAGCAGGCGACGGGGAGCAAATCCTGACCGGCGCGCTCGACGACGGGGCGCTGGAGGCATTCCGTGAGAAATTCCCCGCCTGGAGGGATGCGGATGATTTCTGGATTCAAATCTGATTTCGGGAATTAGGTGTTTGTTGTACGACAGCCCATATCCGACCGTCGTTTTCGCCGCTTTTGGCGTCGTATACAAGTCTGACCCCGCCCCAAACCCCTCCCTCAGGGTGGGGCTTAGTGCCGCAAAGCGGCAAAATCGGTGCTCTCGGTTGTTGGTGCATAAAAGTATATAATCACGTTCTTGCGACTTGTTTTTCAGACGCGAAAGTCGTATCTTTACGCACTTTTCGCTCCGGAAAAGTTCCCGCATCCAATAAAAGGGGCTTCCGGTGCGTTTTTCTCACGAAAATGGAAGATACGATCAAAATACTGGGCGCCCGGGTTCACAACCTCAAGAACGTGGACCTCGAAATTCCGCGCCGCAAACTGGTAGTCGTCACCGGCCTCTCGGGGTCGGGCAAATCGTCGCTGGCCTTCGACACGATCTACGCCGAAGGACAGCGGCGCTACATGGAGACGTTGTCGACCTACGCCCGTCAGTTCGTGGGGGCGATGGAGCGTCCCGATGTGGATAAGATCACGGGACTCAGTCCCGTGGTGGCTATCGAGCAGAAAACGACCAACAAGAATCCCCGCTCGACGGTCGGAACCGTGACCGAGATCAACGACTTCCTGCGCCTGCTTTACGCGCGGGCGTCGCGGGCCTATTCGCCCGTCACGGGCGAGGAGATGGTCCATTATACCGACGACCAGATCGCCGAACTGATCCTTACGGGTTTTGCAGGGCGAAAAATCGCCTTGATGGCCCCCATTGTCAAGGGTCGCAAGGGCCACTACCGCGAACTGTTCGAATCGCTGGCCAAGAAGGGGTATATTTATGCGCGTATCGACGGCGAAATCCGCGAAATATCGTCCGGAATGCGGCTCGACCGTTATAAAATCCATACGATCGACCTGGTGGTGGACCGTCTCGTGGCGAACGAAGAGGCCCGTGACCGGCTGATGACTTCGCTCAAGGAGTCGATGCGCCAGGGCAAGGGCACGATGGCCGTCTACGACTACGGGACCGAGCAGCAGCGTTTCTATTCGCGCCACCTGATGTGTCCCTCGACGGGTGTGGCTTTCGAGGATCCTGCGCCGCACACCTTCTCGTTCAATTCGCCCAAAGGCGCCTGTCCCCATTGCAACGGACTGGGCGAAGAGGCTGTCTTCGACATCGGGAAGATCATCCCCGACGCCCGGCTTTCACTGCGCGAAGGGGCCGTCGAGCCGCTGGGGAAATACCGCAACAACATGCTCTTCGCCATCCTCGAAATGCTGGGCCGCCGTTACGATTTCACGCTCGACGACCCTGTCGAGACCTTTTCGGAAGAGGGGCTCAACGCCGTGCTGTACGGCGATTCGGAGCCGCTGACGGTCGACCTGCAGGAGTTCAGTTCTTCGGGCGGACGCCAGTTTCTTTCGTGGGAGGGCGTGGCCGAATACATCGGCCGCACCGAGGACGACGATTCGAAGCACGGACAGAAGTGGCGCGACCAGTTCCTCGTCTACCGCAAATGTTCGGTCTGCGGCGGTTCGCGCCTCAGGAAAGAGTCGCTCCAGTTCCGGGTCGCCGGCAAGAACATCGCCGAAGTGTCGGCGCTGTCCATTTCCGAATTTTCGGAGTGGGTTCCCACCATCGAACCGCAGTTGTCGGAGAAGGAGCGGAAGATCGCTCAGGAGATCGTCAAGGAAATTAGCGAACGCCTGCGTTTTCTGATGGACGTGGGGCTGGGCTACCTGTCGCTGTCGCGCTCGTCGCGTTCGCTGTCGGGCGGCGAGAGCCAGCGTATCCGTCTTGCCACGCAGATCGGTTCGAAACTCGTAAACGTACTCTATATCCTCGACGAGCCTTCGATCGGGCTTCATCAGCGCGATAACCAGCGCCTGATCCGCAGCCTCGAAGAGTTGCGCGACGCGGGCAACTCGGTGATCGTTGTCGAGCACGACGAGGATATGATGCGTGCCGCCGACTTCATCGTCGACGTGGGTCCCCGTGCGGGGCGCAAGGGTGGTAACATCGTGGCTGCCGGGACGTTCGAGGACATCCTCCGATCGGACAGCATCACGGCCGACTACCTCACGGGACGCCGCCGGATCGGGATTCCCGAAACGCTGCGCAAAGGTACGGGCGAGCGTATCGTGATCCGCGGCGCGCGGGGCAACAACCTCAAGAATGTCACTGCGGAGTTCCCGCTGGGCAAATTCATCTGCATCACGGGCGTCAGCGGTTCGGGCAAATCGACGCTCGTCAACGAAACGCTGCGGCCGATTCTTGCAAAGGAACTTTACCGCTCCTTCGACCAGCCGCTGGAGTACGACAAGGTCGAAGGGATCGAACACATCGACAAACTGGTCGTCGTCGACCAGTCGCCTATCGGGCGTACGCCGCGTTCCAATCCCGCAACCTACTCGAATGTCTTTTCCGACATCCGCAAGCTGTTCGAAATGACCCCCGACGCCCAGATTCGCGGCTTCAAGGCCGGGCGTTTTTCGTTCAACGTCAAAGGCGGCCGCTGCGAGGAGTGCCGCGGGGCGGGCGTGCAGACTATCGAAATGAACTTCCTGCCCGATGTCTACGTGCGCTGCAAGGCATGCGGCGGCCATCGCTACAACCGCGAGACGCTCGAAGTGAAGTACAAGGGCAAGAATATCGACGACGTGCTGAACATGACGGTCAACATGGCCGTGGAGTTTTTCGAGAACATACCTAATATATACCAGAAACTCAAAGCGATTCAGGAGGTGGGACTGGGCTACCTGACGCTCGGCCAGCCCTGCACGACGCTGTCGGGCGGCGAGAGCCAGCGCATCAAACTCTCCTCGGAACTTTCGAAGCGCGATACGGGCCGTACGCTGTATATTCTGGACGAACCCACGACGGGGCTTCATTTCGAGGATATTCGTTTGCTGCTCGACGTGCTGAATAAACTTGTCGACCGCGGCAATACGGTTATCGTCATCGAGCACAACCTCGATGTCGTCAAGGTCGCCGACCATATTATAGATATAGGTCCCGAGGGCGGGGCTGCCGGAGGAAAGATCGTCGCCGAGGGTACGCCGCACGAGGTCGCACAGTGCGAACAGAGCTACACGGGGCAATTCCTGAAAAAAATTGGACTTTAACGAGTTCGGCATCGATTTTGCTGTCATAGCCGTAACAAACCTTATGTGCTATGAAAAAAACAGTCATTATCGTTGTGGGCCTGTTGCTCTGCGCAGCGGCCGTTACCGTGATCGGACAGAAAAAAGTGCTGTCGCCCAAAGAAGAACGCCGCGAGGTGCGCGAGAAACGTCGTGCGGAGCGTATCGCCAATTACGAGAAGTTCATGGACTCGCTCGTTTTGTCGCGTAACTTCCAGTTCAACCCGACATCTTTCCAGCGCCAGCCCGCAGGTCCTATGCGCCAGATCATGAACCCCGCGTTCAACGTCGGCGTCTGGGACGGCACGGTGGACATTACGCTGCCCTACATCAAGGGTTACGTGCCGCCTTACTATGTGACGATCATCAACTACACGGTTCCCGATGTGCAGGGCTATATCACCGAGCAGACACACGAGGGCTGGATGGTGACCTTCTCGACTTCGCTGTTCTCGGCGTCGACCTACACCTTCACCTTCGAGATCTTCTCCCGCACAGGCGGTGCGACGCTGACGATCACCAACCCGTGGTACAATCCCGTACAGTATTCGGGATCGATTTCGCAACTCTATTAGTTCGCAGCGTATGAGCCGGACTTCCGCTTCTTCCGGCGGCGGTTCGCGGCATGCCGCGTCCGCCGACCGTATCGACACGAAAACCCCCGCTTCGGCGGGGATTTTTGTCCGCAGGCTGTCCGTTGCGGCTGCGGGGCTTCTCGTGGCCTGCACGGCCGTGGCGCAAACCCCGCAGTATTCGCTCGAAACCTCTGCTGTGGACAGCGTACCCCAGACGACGATCGTTCCCGTACAGCAGCCTCCGGTGCAGGTCGTGGAGCGCACGACCGTCTATGAGGAGCCGGCGGGCATGGACCGTGCCGAGCGGCGGGCTTATAAGGCCAGGGTCTACGCCGCGAAGATCGACTCGCTGGTGCAGTCGCGCGATTACATGTTCTTCCCCAATTCGATGCAGCAGCAACCCGGCGGAATGATTCGCTCGATCTATGCGGACTACTTCTTTTTCGGGGTTTTCGTCGACCATGTCGAGGTGCACCTGCCCACCGAACGGGGAGTTACCCAGTATGTCGAAATGCTGAATTTCGATTCGATGTCGGTTCGCGACTACCGCGCTGCCCGCGTGCAGTGGGGGTGGTCTATCTCTTTCAATATCACCGGCGGCGATGCGCTCTACCACGCCGATTTCGCCGTCTCGACCGCTACGGGCGAAACGGTGCTGACGCTCCTGACGCCCGATGTCACGATGCGTTACGTGGGCTGGCTGTGGAACAAGCGGGTGAACGATCCGAAATTCCGGAGACTGGATTGAAAAACAGAAGGCTGTCCTCAAGGACAGCCTTTTTTCGTTGCAACCGGCCGATTCCGCCCGTGCAAAACCGCCGATGGCTCACTTCTTGTATATCAATGCCACGGCCGAAGTGGAAACACCCTCTTCGCGGCCCTCGAAGCCCAGATGCTCTGTGGTCGTAGCTTTGACCGACACCCGGTCATCGCCTACGCCCATTGCGTCGGCCATCGCGGCGCGCATGGCGTCGATATGCGGCCGCAACTTGGGACGCTGCATCTGGATCGTGCAGTCCACATTTCCGATCTCGTATCCCTTTTCGTGCAGCAGTGCCGCGACTTTCCGTAAAAGTATTTTCGAATCGATGCCTTTGAAGTCGGCCGACGTGTCGGGGAAATGCAGCCCGATGTCGCCCAGCGCGGCGGCGCCCAGCAGGGCATCGCATACGGCGTGAATCACCACGTCGCCGTCCGAATGGGCGACGCACCCTTTCGTATGGGCGATCTCCACGCCTCCCAGAACCAGCCTGAGGCCGTCGGCCAGGGCGTGTACGTCGTATCCGTGTCCTATCCTGAAATCCATTGTTTCTGTATTTTATATTGCCAAAGTTACCGAAATTTTTTATATTTGCGAAAACAATCAGCATTATGTCAGAAATTACCTCTTTGGAACCGCGTCTTGTCTGGGAGCAGTTCGATGCCATTACGCGTGTGCCGCGTCCTTCGAAAAAGGAGGGCAAAATTATCGACTTCCTGGTCGATTTCGCCAAAACACACCATATCGAGTATAAAAAGGATGCCATTGGCAACGTCGTGATGCGCAAGCCCGCCACGCCGGGCTTCGAAGACCGCGCCGCGGTGATTCTCCAGTCGCACATGGACATGGTCTGCGAGAAGAATTCCGACGTGGAGTTCGATTTCGAGCACGACGCCATCCGCACGCGTATCGACGGCGAATGGGTCAAAGCCGAAGGCACGACGCTGGGCGCCGACTGCGGTATCGGCATGGCCGCCGCGCTGGCCGTGCTGCTCGACGAGTCGGTGGAACACGGGCCTGTCGAGGCGCTGTTTACCGTCGACGAAGAGACCGGGCTGACCGGCGCCTTCGAACTGGGCGAGGGGATGCTCACGGGCAAATACCTCATCAACCTCGACTCGGAAGACGAAGGCGAAATATTTATCGGCTGTGCGGGCGGTATCGACACCCTCGCGACGTTCCATTATACGATGGAACCCGCGCCGAAGAATTACACGTTTTTCCGCGTCGACGTGTCGGACCTGCAGGGCGGACATTCGGGCGACGACATCGACAAAGGCCGCGTCAATTCGAACAAGACCGTGGCGCGCCTGCTGTGGGACGGCATGCAGTCGTTCGAGTTGAAACTGTGTTATTTCAACGGCGGCAATCTCCGCAATGCCATTCCCCGCGAAGCGTATGCCATTTTCGGCGTTCCCGCGCGGTTCAAGGACGAGTTCGTCAAGCGTTACAACCTCTTTGCCGCTGACCTCGAAGCCGAATTCCGCTTCCGTGAACCCAACTTCCGGATTACGCTCAACGAGATGCCCCATGTCGACGAAGTACTCGACGCCAAAACCCAATTTGCGCTGGTCTACTCGCTCGTGGGCGTCCCCAACGGGGTTATCGCCATGTCATTTGCCGTTCCGGGACTGGTCGAGACTTCGACGAACCTGGCTTCGGTGAAGTTCGAGGAGGGCAACCGCATCGTCGTCACCTCGTCGCAGCGGTCGTCGGTCGAGAGCGCCAAGACTTATGTGATGCAGATGGTCGAGTCGGTCTTTGCGCTGGCGGGCGCCGACGTGGCCCATTCGGACGGCTATCCGGGCTGGACGCCCAACCCCGATTCGAAACTGCTGGAAGTTACCGTCGATGCTTATAAACGACTGTTCGACACCGAACCCAAGGTCCGCGCTATCCATGCCGGACTGGAGTGCGGCCTGTTCCTCGAAAAGTACCCCGACCTGGAGATGGTTTCCTTCGGCCCGACGCTGCGCGGCGTGCATTCGCCCGACGAGCGGCTCGAAATAGCCACGGTTCCCAAGTTCTGGAGCCTGCTTGCCGAAGTTTTGAAAACGCTCTGATTTCCGATTTCAAGGTGCGTTGTCGCAGGGTGCTGCGCAACGCACCGTTTGTTTGCCGTCATCCGAAGAAACCCATGAAACCGATCCGATTCGTCATTTTGCTGTTTTCGGCGGCATTTGCGGCCTGCTCGGCCGAACGGTTCGACATCGTCGACCGCCCCGATACCTCCTCGCGCAATGCATATTATGCGAGCAACCGGGCTCCGCTGCAACCCCAGTATTTCATCAAACTGCCTGTCGGGGCCGTGCGCCCTGCGGGGTGGATCGCCCGCCAGCTCCGGCTCCAGGCCGACGGACTGGCCGGAAACCTGGGGCGTATCAGCCAGTGGCTGGAGAAGGACCGCAACGCATGGCTGGGCCGCGGCGACAGCAACGGCTGGGAGGAGGTTCCTTACTGGCTGCGCGGATATGCCGCGACGGCTTATATCCTCGGCGACCGGGCGATGACGGACGAGGCCCGCTCGTGGATCGAGGGGATCCTTTCGACGCAGCGGCCCGACGGCTGGTTCGGCCCGGTTCTTACCAACGAGCGCGGCAGCCGCGACCTGCTGGCGAACATGGTCGTATGCTGGATCATGCAGGACTACTACGACTATACGGGCGACGAGCGCGTCATCGCGTTCCTGACGAGTTACTACAAGTGGCTTGCAGCCTGCCCCGATGAGCTTTTCCTGAAACAATACTGGGACAACAGCCGCGGCGGCGACATGATGTGGACGCTGGCGTGGCTTTACAACCGCACGGGCGACGAGTCGCTGCCGGAACTGGCCCGCAAGATACACCGCAATACGGCGGACTGGACGAAACCGACCCAGTTGCCCAACTGGCACGTGGTGAATATCGCGCAGGGGTTTCGCGAACCGGCCGAGTGGTGGATGTTCTCGGGCGACCGGAAGGCCCTTCACGCGACGTATAACGTCTTCAGTTTCATCCGCCGGGCCTTCGGACAGGTTCCCGGAGGCATGTTCGGGGCCGACGAAAACGCCCGCATCGGTTTCTTCGACCCGCGCCAGGGTTCGGAGACCTGCTCGTTTGTCGAACAGATGCTTTCCGACAATATCCTGTTGCAGGTAACGGGTGATCCCGCGTGGGCCGAGAACTGCGAGGACGTAGCCTTCAACAGCTATCCCGCGGCGCTGATGCCCGATTACAAGGCGCTGCGCTACCTCACCTGCCCGAACCATGTCGTTAGCGACTCCCGCAACCACAATCCGGGTGTCGACAACTCCGGGCCGTTTCTGGCCATGAACCCGTTCAGCAGCCGTTGCTGCCAGCACAACCACGGCATGGGATGGCCTTATTACATCCAGCATCTCGTGATGGCCACGCCCGACAACGGAGCCGCCGCACTCGTTTACAGCGCGTGTACGGCGACGCTGAAAGTGGGGGACGGGCGGCAGGTTACGATCACCGAGTCGGGAAACTATCCGTTCGAAGAGCAGGTGCGATTCACCGTGAATACCGACGGCGGCGTTTCGTTTCCGCTCTATCTCCGCATTCCGACATGGTGCGACGGGGCTTCCGTGTATGTCAACGGACATGAGGCGAAGGGGACCTGTACGCCGGGGAAGTATGCGAAAATCGTGCGCGAATGGCAGGACGGCGACGAAGTCGTGCTCAGCCTTCCGATGAAACTTTCGCAGCGGACGTGGCAGGTCAACCAGAACGGCGTGACGGTCGATTATGGTCCGCTGACGCTCTCGCTGAAAATCGACGAGGAATACCGCCGCGTGGACAGCCGCGCGACGGCTATCAGCGATTCGAAATGGCAGGCTGACGCCGACGTGGCGCAATGGCCCTCCTACGAGATACATGCGGCGTCGCCGTGGAACTACGCCCTGGTGTCCGGTGCGCCGATAACGCTCCAAAGGCGGGAGTGGCCTGCGGACGACAACCCCTTCACGCTGGAGTCTGTGCCGCTGGAGTTCTCGGCCAAGGGGCGGCTGGTTCCGGACTGGACGATCGACCAGTACGGCCTTACTGGCGTGCTGCCCGGCCCCTGGGCGGAGCGCAGCGATACGGTGTCCGACATAAAGCTGGTCCCGATGGGGGCCGCCCGGCTCCGCATCTCGGTCTTCCCGCCCGCTGAATAGTTGCCTTTCCGCATCCGGAAGCGTAACATAATCCCGGATTTTATCGCAGCATTCGCATATTTTGCTATCTTTGTATTTCATAAAGTTGCGAAAATATGCTGAAAAGGTGCTGTGCCCTGTTGTGTTTTCTGCTTCCGTGTGCGGCGGCGGCCCAGTACCCCGGCGACGAATACTATCCTTATGCCGAACGCGAGGAGCGGCGCGAACTGCTTACGACCGATTCGGCTGTTTTCTACCGTGCCGTACAGTCCCCTTCGGACCTCTACGGCCTTCACACCGATTTTAACCTGCCGCAGGTCGCACTCCGGCGCCGCGGACTGGATTACCGGCTGGAACGCACGTCGCTGACGGGCGTTGAGGTTTCCTACCGTTACCTGGCGGCCCTGCGACTGCTCGGGGCCGAAGAACAGCGCTATGCAGGGCTTGCCGCGGCGCCCGGGGAGCCGGGTACGGTGGGCGGCATCCGGACATTCCGGTTTCCGGACGGGGAGCCGTTGCAGCCCTTCCTGGCTTCGGTCCGCTTTACCGACCGCAACTACCTCGTCGGAGCAAAAGTCGCCGCCGCGTCGTCGTTCGGCAACGGTTGGCGCATTTCGGCTGCGCTCGATGTCCGCACGGGCCGCGACATGCACGTCGAAGGGGTTTTCACCAATGCCGTAACAGCCGGCCTGCACCTTGCCAAACGCTTCGGCGAAGGGCACGAACTCTCCGTGCTGTGCATCGTGCCGCCGTCGGTGCGGGGCACGCGCCTTTCTTCTTCCGAAGAGGCTTTTACGCTGACGGGCGACCGCCTTTACAATCCGGCCTGGGGCTGGCAGGACGGCAAGGTGCGCAACTCCCGCGTGCGGCGCGAAACGGTTCCGCTGGCGCTTTTTACCTATGGCGTGCCATTGTCCGCTTCGACCTCGCTTGCTGCTGTGCTGGCCGCCGAGGCGGGCGTTGCGAAGTACAGCATGCTCGACTGGTATGACGCCCGTACGCCGATGCCCGACAATTACCGCTGTTTACCCAGTTATACCGGCGACCGGGAGACCGAACTGGCGTGGCTCGCAAATGACCCTCGTTATACCCAGGTCGACTGGGACGAACTGATCCGCCAGAACCGCATGGCGGGCGGACACGCCGTCTATGCATTGGAAGACCGCGCCGAACGGCTCTGCAACCTTGCCTTCGACGCGCTGTTCACCACCGAAACCGATGCCCGGCTGACGCTCCGCTACGGGGTCTTCGTGCGCCGCGAACATACACGCTCCTATAAACAGATGCGCGACCTGCTGGGTGCGGAGTACGTCACCGACATCGACCGTTTTCTCGTGGACGACGATACGTACAGCAACAAGTTGCAGAACGACCTGCGGCATCCCGGCCGCACGATCCGCGAGGGCGACCGTTTCGGCTACGACTATGCGCTGACACTGCGCGGAGCCGGTTTCCGCCTGCAGGCCGATTACCGTTCCGACCGTTTTCGCGCCGACCTTTCGGTGATGCTGGGGAGCGACGCCGTCAGCCGCCGGGGCTATTACGAAAAGCAGCTCTTTCCCGGTGCGCAGTCCTATGGCCGTTCGCGGGTCGTGCGTTTCACGCCCTATACGCTCAAGGCCCTTGCGGGCTGGGCTTTCTCCCCGCGGCATTACCTCGAAATCGCCGCTATGGCTGCCGCTCGCACTCCTGCGGCCGAAGACCTGTTTTACCAGCCGCTTTACAACAACCGCACGGTCGACAATCCTGCGCCCGAACGCATCTATGCCGCCGAACTCAACTACCGCCTGACGGGTCCCGTCGTGGATTTCCAGGCGACGCTCTTCGCCGTGACGACACTCGACGGCTCCGAAACGCGGCGTTATTACGACGACATGGCTTCGGTCTACTGCGACATGGCCGTAACGGGCGTCGGGCGCATGTCCTATGGCGTTGAGGCCGCCGCCGGCATCCGGCTGTCCTACCGCTGGCAGTTGTCGCTGGCGGCTTCGGCCGGACGCTATAAATATGTGCGCGACCCGCGCATTACGGCGCTTTCCGATGTCGATAACTCAGCCGTCGACATGCGTGCCGTGAGCCGCATGCGCGGATGCGAGGTCGGTGGCGCCCCTCAGCTTACCGCTTTGGCCGGGATCGCTTATTTCGGCCCGAAAGGGTGGGGATGCCGCGCCTCGGCGGGGTATGCCGGGAGGCGTTACGTCGAGCCGATGCCCCTGCGCCGTACCGACCGGATCGCCGGACAGGGCGGCATCACGCGCGAGTTTTTCGACGCCTTTACCCGGCAGGAGCGGCTTGCCGACGCCATCACGCTCGACGCCTCGCTTTTCAAATCGTTCTATTTCGAACGTTCGCGGCTGACGGCGTCGCTGATGCTGCGCAACCTGACGGGCAACGCCGATACGGTCTACGGCGGCTACGAGTCGCTGCGCGTGCGCCGTATCCGTCCGGGCGACGATACCCTCTATGCGCCCCATGCTTCGCGCTACACCTACGCCTGGCCCCGTTCGTTCTATCTTACAATCTCTTACCGCTTCTGATCCCTGTGCAAAAAATCGTCCTGATTTTTTGGATTTTCGTGTTAAATTCGTATTTTGGAAAGGCTAAAAACCTTAAAAACATCCAAATCCATGATTATCGGTATTCCAAAAGAGATCAAGAACAATGAGAACCGCATTGCTCTTACCCCTTCGGGCGCGCAGGAGCTCGTGAAGCGGGGCCATCAGGTTTATGTGCAGGCTGCGGCCGGTGTGAACAGCGGGTTTGCCGATGATGCCTATACGGCCGTCGGGGCGGAGATACTCCCTACGATCAAGGAGGTTTACGCCCGGGCGGAGATGATCATTAAGGTCAAGGAACCTATTGCTCCCGAATATAAACTCATCCGCAAGGACCAGTTGGTCTTTACCTTTTTCCACTTCGCCAGCAGCGAACCCCTCACCCGTGCCATGATCGACAGCGGGGCGGTCTGCTGTGCTTACGAGACCGTCGAGCGCGCCGACCGCTCATTGCCGCTGCTGATCCCGATGTCGGAGGTCGCAGGCCGCATGTCGACGCAGGAGGGCCGTTATTTCCTCGAAAAGCCCCGCGGCGGCAAAGGCGTGCTGCTGGGCGGCGTGCCGGGCGTGAAACCCGCCAAAGTCTTCGTCATCGGAGCCGGAGTCGTCGGCACGGCCGCTGCGAAGACCGCTGCCGGAACGGGCGCTGACGTGACGATCTGCGACATTTCGCTTCAGCGACTGACCTACCTGGCCGACGTGATGCCCAAGAACGTCAAGACGCTGATGTCTTCCGAATACAACATCCGCGAGGAGCTGAAGCATGCCGACCTGGTGATCGGGTCGGTGCTGATTCCCGGAGCCAAGGCCCCGAAACTCGTTACGCGCGATATGCTGAAGGAGATGGAACCCGGAACGGTTATGGTCGACGTTGCCATCGACCAGGGCGGTTGTTTCGAGACTTCGCGCCCCACTACGCACGAGGACCCTGTGTATTATGTCGACGGCATCCTGCACTATTGCGTGGCCAACATTCCGGGCGCCGTGCCCCGCACCTCGACCCTCGCGCTCACCAACGCGACGCTGCCTTATGCCATCCAGCTTGCCGACAAGGGCTGGCGGCGCGCCGCGCAGGAGAATCCCGAACTGGCGCTGGGCCTGAACATCGTCGGCGGCAGGGTGGTCTATAAACCCGTCGCCGAGGCCTGGGGACTGCCTTACGAACCGTTGGCGCTTTAGCGGCGTTTCGTTTTTTTGACGGCCTTCCGGTCCTTTCGGGGCGGGGAGGCCGTCGGTATGTCATACGGTTTGCGTACGAACGGGCGAAAATTTAGCCGTTTTGTTTTTGAAATTCTTAAATAATTCATATATTTGCAAGAGAGCAAGGCAGTTACGTTCGGTGTTCCGGTTTCAGTCCGATTGGAAAGAGAGTTGAAATGCGCCGGATTTTTAAGTGCGGCGACTGTTTTTGTTACGGATCGTAAGCAATATGAGAAGTTAGGGTGGCGTTCGCCGCACGGTAGCGTGAGGCGGCGTCATTGAGTTTTATTCGATAAAGAGGTTAGTATGAGCGAGAGATTGTACATTTTCGACACCACGCTGCGCGATGGTGAGCAGGTCCCCGGTTGTCAGTTGAACACCACCGAAAAAATTGAGGTCGCCAAGTTGCTTGAGAGCCTCGGCGTAGACGTTATCGAGGCGGGATTTCCCATCTCCAGCCCCGGTGATTTCAACTCCGTGCTGGAGATTTCCAAGGCTGTTTCCCTTCCGACGATCTGCGCGCTGACCCGCGCCGTGAAGAAGGATATCGACGTTGCTGCCGACGCCCTGCGGCTGGCGAAGCACAAACGCATCCACACGGGTATCGGCGTTTCGCCGCAGCACATCTATGACAAGCTGCGTTCCACGCCCGAAAAGATCGTCGAATCGGCTGTCGAGGCGGTGAAATACGCCAAACGTTACGTCGAGGATGTGGAGTTTTACGCCGAGGACGCCGGACGCGCCGATGTCGAGTACCTCGCCCGCGTGGTCGAGGCGGTCATCAAGGCCGGTGCAACGGTGGTCAATATCCCCGATACTACGGGCTACTGCCTGCCGAACGAATACGGTGCGAAAATCAAGTACCTCGTGGACAACGTTTCCAACATCGACAAGGCCATTATCTCCACCCACTGCCACAACGACCTGGGCATGGCTACGGCCAATACGCTGAGCGGCATTCTGAACGGAGCCCGGCAAGCCGAGGTGACGATCAACGGCATCGGCGAACGGGCCGGCAACACCTCGCTCGAAGAGGTGGTGATGACCCTGCGCTGCCACAAGGACGTGGCCGTCGACACGAATATCAATTCGCGACTGATCACCAAGGCGTCGCACCTGGTGTCGAGCCTGATGAATATGCCCGTGCAGCCCAACAAGGCCATCGTGGGCCGCAATGCCTTCGCCCATTCGTCGGGCATCCACCAGGACGGTGTGCTGAAGCAGCGCCAGACCTACGAGATCATCGACCCGCAGGACATCGGCCTGAACGAGTCGATCATTGCCCTGACGGCCCGCAGCGGCCGTGCGGCCCTCGTACACCGCCTCGAACTGCTGGGCTACGACCTCACGCAGGAGGAGATCGACGCCACGTACGAGAAATTCCTCGCCCTGGCCGATAAAAAGAAGGAGATTCACGACTACGACCTGTTGTACCTCGTGGGCGATATCGACCGCATGAAACAGCAGTCCATTGCGCTGAAGTTTCTGCAGGTGACCACCGGAACGCTGGTCCCGACGGCTACCGTGGTGCTGAAATTCGGTGACCACGAGCGCATGTCCACCGCCACGGGCAACGGCCCGGTCGATGCGGCGGTCTCGGCCATCAAGAAGCTGATTAACGAGAAGGTCGTGCTCGCGGAGTTCCTGATGCAGGCCATTACGCGCGGTTCGAACGACGTGGGCCGCGTGCATGTGCAGGTGGAGTGCGGCAGCCGCACGGTTCACGGATTTGGAGCGCACACCGATACCACGCGGGCTTCGATCGAGGCGTTCCTCGACGCACTGCGCGCACTCAACGTAACCGAAAAGATCGAGGAGGAGAATTGATATGGGACGAACGCTTTTGGACAAAATATGGGATGCGCACACAGTGCGTGTCGAGGACGGCGGCCGCTGCGTGCTTTACATCGACCGGCAGTATATCCACGAGGTGACTTCGCCCGTGGCCTTTGCAGGCATCGAACGCCGCGGAATCGGTGTCGCGCGCCCGTCGCAGATCACGGCTACGGCCGACCATAACATCCCGACCGTCGACCAGCACCTTCCCATCGAGGAGCCCGAATCGCGGCGTCAGGTCGAGGCTCTGGCCGAGAACTGCGCCCGGCACGGTATCGAGCACTTCGGCGTGGGCAACCCGCAGCAGGGCATCGTGCACATCATCGGTCCGGAGCTGGGCTTTACGCAGCCGGGGATGACCATCGTCTGCGGTGACAGTCATACTTCGACCCACGGGGCTTTGGGCGCCGTGGCGTTCGGCGTGGGAACTTCGGAGGTCGAAATGGTCTTCGCCAGCCAGTGTATCCTGCAGACCAAACCCCGCTCGATGCGTATTGTGGTCGACGGCGCGCTGCGCCCGGGCGTCGAGGCCAAGGACGTTATCCTGTACATCATTTCGAAACTCACCGCTTCGGGCGGCACGGGCTATTTTATCGAGTTCGCCGGCAGCACGATCCGTTCGCTTTCGATGGAGGGCCGCATGACGGTCTGCAACATGAGCATCGAATGCGGTGCGCGCGGCGGCATGATCGCTCCCGACGAAAAGACCTTCGAATACCTCCGCGGCCGCGAACGTGCGCCGCAGGGAGCCGCTTACGACGAGGCTGTGGCCCGCTGGCGGAAACTATACAGCGATTCCGACGCCGTTTTCGATAAGGAATACCGCTTCGATGCCGCAGACATCGCTCCGATGATTACCTACGGGACCAATCCCGGCATGGGTATGGCCGTCGATGCCGCGATTCCCGCCGACGCCGATCCCAAGGCCCTGGAATACATGGGCTTTAAGGCCGGAGAGAAGATGCTGGGTAAAAAGGTCGATTACGTGTTCGTCGGCAGTTGCACCAACGGGCGCATCGAGGACCTGCGCCGCTTCGCCAGATTGGTCGAAGGCCGCCGCAAGGCCGATAACGTAATTGCGTGGATCGTTCCCGGTTCGAAGGGCGTCGAAGCCGCCGCCAAGGCCGAAGGGTTGGATCGGATTCTCGCTGCTGCGGGATTCGAACTGCGCCAGCCGGGCTGTTCGGCGTGCCTGGCGATGAACGCCGACAAGATCCCTGCCGGCAAATACAGCGTTTCGACCTCGAACCGCAATTTCGAGGGCCGCCAAGGTCCCGGGGCCCGCACGATGTTGTCGGGTGTGGCCGTTGCGGCCGCCGCCGCGGTAATGGGCGAAATCGCCGATCCGCGCGAAGTATTCGGATTCTAAACCAGTAAGACTATGGCAATTCCCAAATTTGTAACTTTTACCTCGGGGGCCGTTCCCGTCGAGGTGGAAAATATAGATACCGACCAGATCATTCCGGCGCGCTTCCTGAAAGCCACCGAGCGCAAAGGATTCGGCGACAACCTCTTCCGCGACTGGCGTTACGACGCTGCGGGGCAGCCCATCGCCGCATTCCCGCTCAACGATTCGCGCTACGAAGGCAAAATCCTCGTAGCAGGGCGCAATTTCGGTTGCGGCAGTTCGCGCGAGCACGCTGCCTGGGCCATCGCCGACTACGGATTCCGTGTCGTGGTGTCGAGTTTCTTCGCCGACATCTTCCGCAACAACGCCCTGAATACCGGGTTGCTGCCTATCCGTGTCAGCGAGGAGTTTCTCAAGGCTGTTTTCGACGAAATCCGCCGTAATCCGGCGGCGCAGTTCACCGTCGACCTGGACAACCAGATCCTGACGATCGCTTCGAACGGTCGCAGCGAAGGGTTCGAGATCGACGCCTACAAAAAGCGCTGTCTCGAGAACGGTTACGACGACGTGGACTACCTGCGCAGCATCGCAGACCAGATCGGGGCCTTCGAAGCCGCACGCAAATAGGCTGTGCCGATGCTTCTCCCGGTTGAAATAATGGATACCACGCTGCGCGACGGCGAGCAAACCTCGGGCGTTTCCTTCAACGCCCGTGAAAAACTCTCCATCGCCCGGCTGTTGCTGGAGGAACTGCGCGTCAGCCGTATCGAAATCGCTTCGGCACGGGTCTCGCAGGGCGAACAGCAGGCCGTGCGCACCATTGCCGACTGGGCCGCTGACAAGGGCTATACCGACCGCGTGGAGGCGCTGGGGTTCATCGACGGCGGGTTGTCGCTCGATTGGCTCGGGGATGCCGGATGCCGTGTGGTCAACCTGCTGGCCAAAGGTTCGGAGAAACATTGCCTCGGCCAGTTGCGCCGCACCCCGCAGCAGCATCTCGACGACGTACGGGCCACGATCGGCATGGCTGTCGAACGCGGGATGAAGGTGAACCTCTACCTCGAAGACTGGTCGAACGGCATGCGTCATTCGCCCGGTTACGTCTATGCGATGCTCGACGGCCTGGCCGACGCCCCGGTCTGCCGTTTCATGTGCCCCGATACGCTGGGCGTCCTCGATCCCTACGACACCGAACGTTTTTGCCGCGATTTGGTGCAGCGCTATCCGGCGTTGCATTTTGATTTCCATGCCCACAACGACTACGACCTTGCTGTGGCCAATACGGCTGCCGCCGTGAAGGCCGGCTTCCACGGCGTCCACGTCACCGTCAACGGGCTGGGCGAGCGTGCCGGCAATGCGCCGCTGTCGAGTACCGTGGCCGTGCTGCACGACCGGCTGGGGCGTACGACGGGCATCGACGAGACGAAGATCAACCGCGCCAGCCGGACGGTCGAGACTTATACGGGCATCCGTATTCCCGCAAACCGCCCGATCGTCGGCGCAAGTGTCTTCACGCAGTGCGCGGGTATTCATGCCGACGGCGACAATAAGAATAACCTCTACTTCAACGAATTGCTGCCCGAACGTTTCGGTCGGGTCCGCGAATACGCCCTGGGCAAGACTTCGGGCAAGGCCAATATCCTGAAGAACCTCGAAGCCCTGGGCATCGACCTCGACGAGGCGGCCATGCGCAAGGTGACCGAGCGGGTGGTCGAACTGAGCGACAAGAAGGAGCAGGTGACAGCCGAGGATCTTCCCTACATCATTGCCGACGTGCTGCGCTACGACCAGGTCGAAAATCCGGTTCGGATTCTCAATTACAGCCTTTCGCTTGCGCAGGGACTGCATCCCGTCGCGACGCTTCGGATCGAAATCCACGGCCGGGAATACGAGCAGACCTCGGCGGGCGACGGCCAGTACGACGCCTTCATGCGGGCCCTACGGCAAATCTACAAGCATCAGCTCGAACGCGAGTTTCCGATGCTGCGCGACTATACCGTTTCGATCCCGCCGGGAGGCCGTACCGACGCCTTCGTGCAGACGATCATCACCTGGGAGATGGACGGGCGCGAATTCAAGACCCGCGGACTGGACGCCGACCAGACGGAGGCCGCCATCAAGGCGACTGTCAAAATGTTGAATATCATTGAAATAAACTATAACGACAATGGATGTTAAAATAGCTCTTTTAGCCGGTGACGGCATCGGTCCCGAAATCATCGCCGAGGCTACCAAGGTCCTGGACCGTGTGGCGGCCCGGTTCGGACATAAAATCACGTATCAGCCCGCGCTGGTGGGCGCTGCGGCCATCGACGCCACGGGCGACCCCTATCCCGACGAGACGCATGCCGTCTGCCTTGCGGCGGACGCCGTGCTGTTCGGAGCCATCGGCGACCCCAAATATGACAACGATCCCACTGCGAAGGTGCGCCCCGAGCAGGGTTTGCTCCGGATGCGCAAGTCGCTGGGGCTGTTTGCCAACCTGCGCCCCGTGGCGCTGTTCGACGCGCTGGCCGACCGTTCGCCGCTCAGGGCGGAGGTGGTCCGCGGTACGGATTTCATCTGCGTGCGCGAACTGACGGGCGGCATCTATTTCGGTCGCCCGCAAGGCCGTGACCAGGAGGGCACACGCGCCTTCGATACCTGCACCTATACCGTCGGGGAGATCGAACGGGTGCTGCACGTGGCGTTCCGGCTGGCCGTGTCGCGCCGCCGGAAGCTGACCGTCGTGGATAAGGCCAACGTGCTGGAAACCTCGCGCCTGTGGCGTGAAACGGCCCAGCGGATTGCCAGGGAATACCCCGATGTGGCGGTGGACTTCATGTTTGTGGACAACGCCGCCATGCAGATTATCCGCCAGCCGGCTTATTTCGACGTGATCGTCACCGAAAACATGTTCGGCGACATCCTGACCGATGAAGCCAGCGTCATCAGCGGATCGCTGGGGATGCTCTCTTCGGCGAGCGTCGGCGCCGAGGTGGCCCTTTTCGAGCCGATCCACGGCTCTTATCCGCAGGCCGCCGGGAAGAATATCGCCAACCCGATGGCTACGATCCTCTCGGCTGCGATGCTGTTGGAACACCTGGGCCTCGATGCCGAAGGCAAGGCCGTGCGGCGTGCCGTCGACAAGGCGTTGGCCGAAGGCGTCGTCACCGAGGACCTCGTGGCGTCGGGCGAAAAGGCCTGTTCGACCTCGGAGGTGGGAGACTATGTCGCCGCGAACGTATAACGGTCCTCTGAAATAACGGGTTATTGCAGACTGCTTTTCGCGGTCTGCTTTTTTTGTACTATCTTTGCAGTCCTAATTACAGTGCTGCATTCCCATCGCATGCGATAAGTACCTTCCGAGGGAGGCGTTTGGGGTAGGGTTAAGACTTGTATACGACGCCGAAGGCGGCGACAAGGAGAGTCGGCAGCGCAAAAACGATGAATAAATATGGCAGGATCGAACTTCGTAGATTACGTAAAAATATTTGCCCGTTCGGGGCATGGCGGAGGCGGCTCGATGCATTTCCGCCGCGAGAAATTCGTGGCGTTCGGCGGTCCCGACGGCGGTGACGGCGGCAAGGGCGGCAGTATTGTTCTCCAGGGCGACAAGCAGTATTGGACGCTCATCCACCTCAAGTACCAGCGTCACCAGTTCGCCGAAGACGGCGAGCACGGTTCCGGAGCCCGTTCGTCGGGCAAGGATGCCAAAGACATCGTGATCCCCGTTCCGCTGGGTACGGTCGCTAACCGTATCTGTGAAAACGAGGATGGAACGACGACGACCGAAGTCGTAGGCGAGGTGACTGCCGACGGCGAGCAACTCGTGCTGCTCAAGGGCGGCCGGGGCGGTCTGGGCAACTGGCATTTCAAGAGCGCCACGAACCAGACGCCGCGTTACGCCCAGCCGGGCGAGGATGGCGAGGAAGGCACGTTCATCCTCGAACTGAAGGTGCTGGCCGACGTGGGGCTGGTGGGTTTCCCCAATGCGGGCAAGTCGACGCTTCTTTCGGTCGTTTCGGCCGCGAAGCCCAAGATCGCTAACTACGCCTTTACGACGCTGGAGCCCAACCTCGGCATCGTCGAGGTCCGCGACCATAAATCGTTCGTCATGGCCGACATCCCGGGCATCATCGAGGGCGCGCACGAAGGCCGCGGCCTCGGAACCCGTTTCCTGCGCCATATCGAGCGCAATTCGGTACTGCTGTTCATGATTCCGGCCGACAGCGACGACATCCGCCGCGACTACGACATCCTGCTGGGCGAACTGACGCAGTACAATCCCGAATTGTTGGACAAGGAGCGCCTGCTGGCTATTACCAAATGCGACATGCTCGACGAAGGGCTGATCGCCGAGATGCGCGGCCATCTGCCCGAGGGCGTGCCGTCGGTCTTCATATCATCGGTGTCGGGGCTGAATATTCAGCAGCTCAAAGACATGCTGTGGGAGGCGTTGCAGCGGTAGCGAAAAATGCTTCGCGGTTGGTGACGCGCAACGTGTATTTTCCGGCGAAATAGTCGATAATTCCATACAAGGAGCCTGTACCCTGCGGTACGGGCTCTTTTGCGTAGGTACAGGTTCCGGCGGTCCGCACGGTGAAGGTGCGGCCCTGTGCGTCGGCGATCTGCCGTTCGGTGGTGACGGTGCGGTGGGTTTCCGGATCGGTGTCGCACCAACTTCCCGCCTCGGTGAAATGCACCCCTTCGAAGCAGACGCGGGTGTCGATGTGCCGGGCCGAAACGGCGTCGAATGTGAGGCGCTCCACGGGACGCGCTTCGCCGGCATGAGGGTCGGCGTGGATGTAACGCGCCAGTTCGTCGCGCGGAATGCGCCCTATGCCGTCGTCGCCGGGGGCGGTTCCCAACAGTATTTTTCCGCCGTAATCGTATAGCGTCAGCCCGTTGCAGCGTACGGCCGCAATGTATCCGAACGGAAACAGGTCGGCCAGCGGCGTGTGGTCGATGGCGATTGCAATGCCGTCCGAACTGTCTTCGACGACGATCATCCGGTCATATTCCCCGTAAAGGTCGTTGGCCGTGACGAATCCGTAGACGGTGATGTCCTGCGTGATTGCGACGCTGCTTTTCCCGTCGCAAAGCGATTTGAGATAGGAGATCGAGTACTCCGATTCCGGGGGACAGACCACATATTCGGGTTTGGTCGCCTTGTCGCATCCGCCCGGCAGCAGCAACAGCAGGCTAATACAGGCAGTCGTTTTCATCGCGGAGTTTGAGTATGTAACGCCCGTCGTCCGCCGCATCGTACTGTAGGATTCCCGTCAGTGAGAGTGTCGCGGCAGGTACTTCCGCATCGGCGAACCGGGCATATGGGCGAACGTAAGTGTAGACGGTGTTTCCGTTCGTGTCGGTGAACCGTTTGTATCCGGCCCATGTTGCGGGCGAAAGGTCTTCGGGCGTGTAGCGCAGGCCGTCGATGCGCACCAGCGTGCCGCACCGTCCCTGCGAAAGCGCAGGCAGGGTGAGCAGGGCGGGAGTCGCGGCGAGCAGTGTTTCGCCATTGCGGACCAATACGGCCGACAGGGCTGCCCGGGAGCCGAGGTAATCCGTCGCGTAGCCGCTTCCTGCGGCGGGCGGCCGCCCGACCTGCAATACGCCGCGGCTTTCGGCAAGGGTCAGCCCCTCCAGGTACAAAATTACATGGCAACCTGTCGGGAAGTCGTTGTGCAGGTGGTCGATACCGGCCATCACCTCAAGTCCCGCTTCAGCATCTTCGATGCAGAGCGTGCGGTAGAAATTTTCCGCGAGGTCGTTGCTCGTAACCGTTCCGGTGACGACGATGCCGCTCGTAATGGTAAAGGGAGTTCCCGCGTAGCGGGCGCGCAACTGGGCGATGGTCTCCGTCGCAACCTGATCCCGTCCGCCGCCGTCCGGCTCCCCGAAGCGGGAGTCGTAGCATCCGGCCAGCAGGAGCGCGGCGGCGCAGATCGTCGTCAGCGGTCGCATTACTGCTCGATGCGCGAATCTTTCAGCCCCAGGAAGTAGAGGATGCCGTCCAGTCCGATGGTCGAGATCGACTGCCGGGCCGTGGCTTTCACCTTGGGCTTGGCGTGGAAGGCGATGCCGAGACCCGCGAGGTTAAGCATCGGCAGGTCGTTGGCGCCGTCGCCGACGGCGACCGACTGTGCGATGTTGATCTCCTCGAACTGGCACAGCAGCCGCAGCAATTCGGCCTTGCGGCGTCCGTCGACCACTTCGCCGACGTAGCGGCCCGTGAGACGCCCGTCTTCGATCTCCAGTTCGTTGGCATAGACGTAGTCGAAGCCGTATTTCTGCCGGAGGTAGTTGCCGAAATAGGTGAATCCGCCCGAGAGGATCGCTGTTTTGTAACCCACGCGTTTGAGGATGGTCATCATGCGCTCCAGCCCTTCGGTGATCGGCAGACTGCGGGCAATCTCCTCCATAACGGAGACATCGAGCCCCTTCAGCAGGGCGACCCTTTGTGCAAAACTCTCCCGGAAGTCGATTTCGCCGCGCATGGCGCTGGCCGTGATCTCGCGTACCTTGTCGCCCACGCCGGCGCGCTCGGCCAGTTCGTCGATCACTTCGGTTTCGATCAGCGTCGAATCCATGTCGAAGCAGATCAGGCGGCGGCTCCGGCGGTAGATGTCGTCCCGCTGGAACGATACGTCGAGGCCGATCTCCGAGAGGTTCATGAATCCCTCCTGCATCGTGCTGCGCTCCTGGTCGGTGAGCGATCCGCGCACCGAAAGTTCGATGCACGACTTCGCGGCCCGGTCGTCCTCGCAGAGGGGCATGCGGCCCGTAAGGCGTTTGATGGCGTCGATGTTCAGTCCGTGTTCGGCTACGACCTTCGTCACCTGGGCGATGTGGCGTGCCGTGACGGTGCGGCCCAGCAGGGTGATGATGTAGCGGTTCTTGCCCTGGCGGCTTACCCAGTCGTTGTAGCGGTCTTCGGGAATCGGCGTGAAGCGGATCATGACTCCCAGTTCCGAGGCTTTGAACAACAACTCTTTCATAATGCTTCCCGACTTGTCGGCCGTGGTTTTTATCAGGATGCCGAGTGTCAGCGACTGGTGGATGTTGGCCTGTCCGATATCGAGGATGAAGGCGTCGTAACGCGCAAGGATTTCGGTGAGCGACGAGGTCATGCCCGGTTTATCTTCGCCCGAAATGTTTATCTGGATAATTTCAACGTTGTTCTGCATCGTGTTGTGTGTGATGTTTTCCGTCGCTTTCTGCAAAAAGCGTAGACAAAGTTAATAAAGTTCTCCTTTTTTTGGCTATTTTTGCATGATAAACTTAAAAAATGGAATTATGTGGACATTTTTAGCAACTGAGGCCCCGGTGATAGTACCCGACAGCGTACAGAAGGCTCATTTCGCCGAAGCTGTCAACCGAATCGTAAATCTGGATGTCAGCGAACTCGTCGGGTCGCTGCTGCGCGAGTCAGTCTGGATCGTGATTAAGGTACTTATCGCGCTGGCGATCTATTTCGTAGGCCGCTGGATCGTGCGCCGCATCCTCCGGGTGGTCGATGTCGCCATGCAGCACCGCAATGTCGACACGTCGCTGCGCTCGTTCACGCGCAATACCATCAGCGCGGTTTTCACGCTGCTGCTCATCCTGATCGTCGTATCGACGCTGGGTGTCAACGTAACGTCGCTCATCGCCGTCGCGTCGGCCGCTACGCTGGCCATCGGTATGGCCCTGAGCGGTACGGCCCAGAACTTCGCCGGCGGGGTGATGATCCTGCTGATGAAGCCTTACCGCATCGGCGACTACATTTCGGCGCAGGGACAGTCGGGAACGGTCCGCGATATCAAACTTTTCTCGACGGTGATCACCACGGCCGACAATCAGACGATTTACATCCCCAACAACTCCATCGCCACGGCCATCATCGACAACTATTCGACTGCCGAACTGCGCCGTGTGGACTGGACCGTGGGTATCTCTTACGGCGACGACGTGGATGCGGCCCGCAAGGCTATCCTTTCGATGCTGGCCGCCGATTCGCGCATCATGCCCGATCCTGCCCCGGTGGTGTGGGTCGCAGCGCTGGCCGACAGTTCGGTGAATCTCTCCATCCGCGCCTGGGTGAAGAACGGCGACTACTGGAACGTCTTTTTCGAGCATAACGAGCAATTCTACAAGGAACTGCCGAAAGCAGGCATCAGTTTCCCGTTCCCGCAGATGGACGTACATGTGAAAAAAGAATAAGAAATGAAAACACGCCTCTTCACCTTCGTTGCGGCATTGAGCCTCTTTGCCTGCAATTCGAGCCAGGGACCCGAATATACGACCCCGGCGGAATTCGGGCCGGTTTCCTTCTATCCCGCTGTGATCAAGTCCGATACGGATGTTACGGTGGAGGTTCCCGTTACGAGCGAATACGGATTCAGCCGTGTGGACATCGTTTATATGCTCGATGACGACAGTTCGGACGTGAAGGTCGCTTCGCCGCGGGTATTTCCTTCGGCCGAAATCACTTCGTTCACTTATTCCGGCAAGATTCCCAAACAGAAAGGCGGCAGGAAGGTGACTTTCCAGGTCCGTGCCATTACGTTCTATAACGTGGCCGCCTATTCGCAGGTTCGCTCCTACACGGTTCCCGAGGACGAAGAGGAGGAAGGCGGCACGCAACCCGAATAACCCATTTTAACAAAGAAATAACAATTTATGGAACTGAAAGAGATTCTGGCCATCTCGGGCCAGCCCGGACTTTATAAATTCGTGGCGCAGTCTGCGCGCGGCGTGATCGTCGAGTCGCTGCTCGACGGACGGCGCATGAATGCCTCGGCGAACGCCAAGGTGAGCGCCCTTACGGAGATTTCGATGTTCACCGAAGGCGAGGACATTGCACTGGCCGACGTTTTCACCAAAATCTATGCGCACACGGGCGGCAAGGAGGCGATCAGCCCCAAAGAGTCGCCCGAGAACCTGAAGGCCGCATTTGCCGAGGTGCTTCCCGAGTACGACCGCGAGCGGGTGCACGTTTCGGACATCAAGAAATGCTTCGCGTGGTACAACACGCTGGTCAAGGCCGGATTTACGGAGTTCAAACTCCCGGCAGAAAGCGAGTAACGAACAATGTCCCGGTGAGAGCCGGGACATTTTGTTTGTGACGATCCGGTTAAGTTCGCAACGGGCTTTTTCCGCATGTCGGAAATTGTATTATCTTTGTAAAGCAACTGTAAAAATAACCCGAAAGCCCCGGAGGTTTTCACAAAGATAAAGATATTCATATGGACAGGAAGACGAAAGTGCTGGCACTGGTTGCCCACGATAACATGAAACGCGACCTGGCGGAGTGGGTCGACTGGAACAGCCGCAAGCTGAGCCGTCACCACCTGGTATGCACGGGTACGACCGGCAAGATGGTCGAAAAGACCCTGCGTGACCACAAGGAGGAACACGAGGACGAAGAGGAGGTGAAACCCGAACTGAAAATCACGCTGCTCAAGTCGGGCCCGCTGGGCGGCGACCAGCAGTTGGGATCGCTTATCGCCGACGGTAAGATCAATGCCCTGATTTTCTTCTGGGACCCGATGTCGGCCCAGCCGCACGATGTCGACGTGAAGGCGCTGCTGCGCCTGGCGACGCTTTACAACGTTCCGACGGCCATCAACCGTTCGTCGGCCGATTTCCTGATCTCCTCGCCGCTGTACGAGGACGACGAGTACGAGCCCGTCGTGAAGGATTACAAGGCCTATGTCGAGCGGGTGCTGAAGTAGGCGGAACAGGTTAAAAAGGCAGCGGTCGTGAATTTCACGACCGCTGCCTTTTTCATCACTTGGGTTGCCCCGGGAAACTTACGTCCATTGCGGCGCCTTTGTCTCCCTGCTGTTCCATCCATTTCACCAGTTCCGCCTTCATTTTTCGAATCCGGTTCTGGTGCTCGGGTTTGTCGGCCAGGTTGTTCATCTCCCACGGATCGTTCTCTACGTCGTAGAACTCGAACTCGGGACGGTGCACAAAGCGGTCGATCAGCATTTTTGCCTTGGGGTCCGTTGCTTCCGAGGATTTCCACGCCTCCCATACGCCCGTGTTGCTCTTGGGCTCTTTCATCAGGTGCTTTTCGTGGTAGTCTTTCTCGGACGTCAGGTTCCAGATCAGGGCGTATTTCTCGTCGCGGATGCTGCGGATCGGGTAGGGACGGCCCTCCGGAATGTTGTTGTGGATGCCGTAGGCATATTTGCGGGCCTTCTCCGACTGGCCGAACAGCGCTTTTCGGAAGCTGACGCCGTCGAGTTCCTTCCGCGGCTTGCCGCCTGCGATGTCGAGGAACGTGGGCAGCAGGTCCTCATACTGCACGATAGCGTGGGATATGCGTCCCGGGGCGATTTTCGCGGGGTAACGCGCCACGAGAGCACTGTTGACGCCGGGATACCAGCAGGTCCATTTGCCGCCGGGGAACTGCGGTCCCTGCTCGCCGAGGAACATGACGATCGTATTGTCGAGTTTGCCCGTCTCTTCCAGCACTTCGAGCACCGAGCCGACCTCGTTGTCGAGTGCGCGTACTTCGGCCAGGTAATGGGTGAAAATCTCCCGCATTCGGGGGTTGTCCACACAGTTTTCGGGCATCACGAGTTTATCCTTGTCGAACTCCGTCGGGTCGCCCCACGTCCACGGCGCATGCGGGTTGATGCTGCACACGTAGAGCAGGAACGGATTGTCGTCGCGGGTCATGAATTCGCGGATGCCGTCGACGGTGTAGGGGGCTTTGAGCGCCGTGCAGCCTACCGTAAATCCGGGGACTTTGTCGAATTTGTAAACCGCCGGGGTGATCGGGTGGTTCTTGCCGGCGCGGCCTACGCGGTAGCCCTCTTCGGGCATGTATTCGTTGACGGTCTTGGTCCCCTTAAAGGTCGCCTTGTGGTTCTGGTAAGAGCCGTGGCGAACAGGGTAGAGACCGGTGTACATCGAGGCGCGGATGGGCACGCTCATGGCGATCGATGCGTAGTTGTGCGTGAACCGTACCCCTTCGTTGGCCAGCCGGTCGATGTTGGGGGTCACGATGTTTTTCCCTCCGTAGCAGCTCAGCTCGGACGACAGCAGGTCGTCGGCTACGATCACCACGATGTTGGGGCGGTCGGTCCGGGGTTTGCTCTTTTCGGCTGCAATGCCTGTTGCGGGCATGACCGCCGCGGAGAGTGCGGAGGCTTTGAGCAGCGTAGAATTCAGGTTCAGCTTATTCATAGCGGTAAAATTAGTGATTTTTCGTTAACGGGGGTCTTTCATCACGTTCATGGCTTCGAGCAGCGTGGCGCCGCTGACTTGCCATCCCAGCCTCGGTTTCTGGTATTCGGGGCCTTTGCGGGCCGCCTGTTCCTGATTGAGGCTCCAGTCGGGCGTGAAGAATCCTTCGGGGTTCCCGGCGGCATCGCGGCCGAGGCCTTTCGTCCAGAGTGTTTCGGCCTGGTGGCAGATGAAGTCGTAAAGCTGGATACGGGGTTTGCGCTTGATGCGCCGGTCGTTTACAAGTTCGACGGCGTAACGGATGAAGATTCCCTTGAAGAAGGAGTTGTCGCCTCCGGCGCCCTCGTCGCGCAGCATGCCGCCTTTGGTGATGCCCGGATGAGTGATGGTGTAGAGGGCGGCCTTCAGGGCGTCGTCGCGGTAGAGTTTCTTCCCGGTGTAGCGGTAGAGCAGGTGAGCGGCCCCGAGGAACGTCCCCTGGTCGTAGGTGAGCGAGTAGGCCGTCATCTTGCCCTTCTTCTGCGAGAACGATCCGTAAACCTGTCCCGTTTCGCGGTCGAAGAGTTCGCGGGCCATCCAGTCGTAGACCGTTTCGGCGTTTTTCAGGTAGTCGAAATCGACGTAGTCGGGGTGTGAATCGGCTTTGTAGCGCGCAGCCGGGGTCCGCTGCTTTACCTCATGCAGGCGGATGGCCGTGAGGCAGCCGGGGGCGTTCGAACAGGCGTTTTTCGAGAGTCCCTGGGCAGTGTCCTCCTTTCCGTAACACCAGATGAATCCGCCGTTGCCGCCCACGTCGCGGGCTGCCGGGAGGTCCCAGGCCTTCCATATCTGGGCGTAGAGTTTTTGTGCCTCACGCAGGTAAACGGCCTCCCCAGTGGCTTCGTAAAGCCGGATCAGGGTCAGCGCATGCCACTCCATATCGTCGACGAACTGGTTGCCGAAGCATGCCGAGATGTCGGCGTAACGCTTCATGCCGTAGCTGGTCCAGAGTACGCCGACCTGTTTCTTGACCTCGCCCGTACCGATCGGGTCGCGGTAACCCTTGTCGAAGCACTCCTTGTAGAAGGCTTCCGCCTCGCGGTTGCCTTCGCGCCGTGCACGCAGGTAGGCGTCGATGAAGACATCCATGCCGTGGGCCTGCGGCCAGTAGTTGTTCGAGAAATCCTCGGCGCCTTTCACGCCGTTGGTGAAGTGGTAGGGCGGCTGTTTGCCGACGAACCCGTTGCCGGGCACGCGCCAGAAGTTGTCGGCCAGTTTTTCTGTTGCATAATTTGCCGCCGCGCTCCACGATACGGCGGCCTTTTTGCGGTCGCCGCGGGCCTGCATGGGGATGCAGTTGCCGCATAACAGCACCAGGGCGAGGGTTGCGATCTTGTAATTCATCGGATTCGGGTTTTCTTATTTTTTATCCGTATATTTTCCTTCGAGCATTTTAATCCAGTAGCCGCCGACCACTGCACGGGCCTTGAAGATTACATGGGCCGGCACGTCGCTTTTGTACCAGTCGGACATCGGCACGCGCAGGACCGTTTCGTTCATGAAGTTCCAAATGGGTGTGACGAGCGTTTCGAAGGTTTGCCGGTCCTCGGCCAGCGTGGCGCTCCAGATGATCCAGTCGGCTTTGGTCCATTGGCGGCGGCTGTCGAGCGGAAGCCCGTATTTATTCTGCCTGCCGAGGTAATAGGCGATCTCCTTCCGGGCTACACTGTCGGGAAAGATGCCGAATCCCAGCAGTTTGTCCCATACGAGGTTGTATTTCTGGCTCCACGTCCCGGCCTTGTCGAAGGTCAGGCGATAGTGGTCGCCGTCATCGGCCATTTTCACCCATTCCCCGGCCATCTCCTTCGCCTTGGCAAAATAGGTGTCGGCAACCTCTTCCATGCCGAGCAGCCGCGCGCAGTAGCCGTAAGAGGCGATGCCCATGATGGCCTTGATCGAAAGGTTGGCGTTGTGGGCGAAGTGTCCCGCGAAGTCGTCGGTGCAAAGCTGGTTGTCGGGGTCGAGTCCGTTCTCGACGAGGTATTCGGCCCAGCGGGTCAACTCCTTCCAGTGTTTGCGGGCATATTCGGCATTGCCTTCCGATGCCGCGACGGCTGCCGTCAGCACGAGCATGTTGCCCGACTCCTCGACCGGCATGTCGTGTTTGTAGGTCTGCCCGTTGGCCTGGGGATAGGTCCCCACGTCGTGCGCCGGGAAGGGTTTCTCCCATTTGCCGCTTTCGCTGTAATAGAAGATGTGGTTCATCAAAGCCTTGCACAGTTCGGGGTTGTAGTAGAGCAGCAGCGGGGCCGAAGGGTAGGTTATATCGACGGTTCCGATCGAGCCGTTGCTGGCGTTCTCCTTCGAAAACAGCATCAAATCGCCGTTGGGAGCCTCCACGAGCTTGTGGGCGGCGATAGCCTGCCGGTAGGCCAGCGCGCAGAGTTCGGCGTATTTCCGGCCTCCCTTGCGGGTTGCCGATTCCATCAGTTCCCGGTCGAACTCCCCGCACTTTTTCTTCAGGGCCGCATAGTCCCTGGCTGCCAGTGCAAACTGCTGTTCGATCGAATTGTCGCCCCTGCGGTTCCAGTAGGGGCGCAGGTTGGTCTTGAAATACTGGATCGAGTAGATGTCGTCGAATCCGGCCATGACCATGCCTTCGGCCTTGACCGAGCGGCCCAGGCTGCGGGCGATGGCGATATTGGCATTGCCGGCGGCGGCGACTCTGCCGTCGAGTTTGCCGTCCGTGGCGAAAGCCTTGCGCATTGCCATGGCGCTGCCTACCGACTGCGACGAACCGGTTTCACCCGTGCTGAGGTAGAAATATCCCCAGTCGATTTTGATCTGGTCGCCTTTGCGCTGGAGCACATTCTGTTCTTTGCTTCCCGTGCGGACGAACAGCAGGCCGTTCTTCCGGTAACCGCTGCCGACGCTCTGCTGGTCGGCGGTGTTGACGGCGCAGGCGGGCGACGCCTCGAAGTAAATCTGTACGTCGTGCGCGGCTCCGTCGAGCGACCGGGTTTCATACGAGATGTAGTTCACCGGACGGGAGATCAGCTCGAGGTCGTCGAGGAACAGCGGAGCCGTGAAGGTCAGCGTCAGCCCTACCGGGCCGCAGACGAATTCGTAAATGGTCTGCATGGCCTGCACGTCGGCCGATTTCTGCAATGCGGGAGTCGAGAGGTAGCGCTCGCCGCCGAAATTCGCGTCGAAGGCCCCCGTCGGGGCATCGATGCCCATAAACCGGTAGGTCCTGCCGTCGACGCGCAGGGCGCCCACCAGCGGGAACGGCTGGCCGGTCCAGTGGGTCGTGTGGTTGTCGTAGAGGTAATCGCCCGCCGACCAGCAACTGGTGTAGGGGTCGATGGTTATCAGGGGGTAGGCCGGGGCGCGCAGGGCATTCTGCTGCGCAGGAGCCGCCGCGTGTGCGGTCGCAAAGAGCGACGCGGCCGCCAGAATCGCTATAAAAAGGTTTTTCTTCATTCGGGTCGGTTTCAAAGATAGTTTATTGTTTTGCTTTTTGGGCTTTTTTGCGGTTGTTGAGCAGGTGCTGCGTCGCATCCAGTTCGGTCTGGGCTCCCAGGTCGCCCTGGCTTTTCATCCAGGCATCGAGTTTCGGGCGCATCCGGGCGAGCACTTTCGCATAGGCGGGGTCTGCGGCCAGGTTGTGCATCTGGTAGGGGTCCTTCACAATGTCGTACAACTCCTCGGCAGGCCGCTTCTGGTACAGTTCGGCGCGTTCCCGGGCGAACGTGTCCCCGGCGGCGCCCCGTTGCTGCCACTCCTTGAAGTACTCCTCTTTGGTTACGACGCACTGGAACATGGCTTCGGGGGTCAGGTTGCGGATGTAACAGTAACGCCCGTCGCGGACCGAGCGGATGCCGTAGTGGTCGGGGCCGTTGAGAATGCCCCGTGAAGTCTGGATGCCGAAGACTCGCTGCTTGTGTTTCGACTTTTTGCCTTCGATCACCTTTCGGAAACTTTTGCCGTCGAGACCCTTCGGAACCGAACCCGACGCGATGTCCACGAGCGTGGGTGTCACGTCAACGTATTCGCACAGCGCGTCGGTGGTCGTACCGGGCCGCGTGACGCCTTTCCAGCGCACGATGAAGGCCGTCTGGAGTCCCGCGTCGTAACAGGTCCATTTGGCGAACGGGAACTGGTGTCCCTGCTCGCTGGTGAAGATGAAAACCGTGTCGTCGTCCAACCCGTATTTTTTCAGCAGGGCGTCGATACTTCCGATGTCCTTGTCGAGCTGGTTGATCTCGGCCAAGTAGTTCACATACAGTTCCCGGACTTCGGGCGTGTCTACGAGCGTCGGGGGCAGGGTCAGCTCGGCGGGATCGAAGAGCGAGCGGTCGCCGCGCGTCCACGGAGCATGGGCGTCGTGCGAAGCCACGTAGAGGAAGAACGGCTCGCCGCTCTCGGATGCTTCGCGCAGGAACGCTTCGATCCGCGCGGGGTTTACGTTAGCGTTCGGTTTGGCCAGTTCCTCGAAGGGAAATGCACTCATCGGCGCGATGTGCCGCTTGCCCTGCATGGCCACCCTGTAACCCCGGTCTTTCAGGAATTTAGGCAGCGTTTCTACGCCGTCGTCGATGTAAGTGTGGTTGGGATAGGCCCCCGAACGTACGGGGTAGAGCCCCGTCAAAAGGCAGTGGCGCGTGGGCGAACTCATTGCCGTCGCCTGGAAGAACTGCGTGAAGCGCAGGCCTTCCGACGCCAGGCGGTCGATGTTGGGCGTCACGGCGTCGGGACTGCCGTAGCAGCCGAAGTCGAGCATGCGCGTGTCGTCCGAGATGACCAGTACGATATTGGGCCGTTTGGCTGCTGCGCCCGCCGGGAACGCCGCGAGGGCAGCGGCCGCTACGGCGATATGGGTTGCTTTGATCTCCATGTTATTCGGTGTAAAACAGGTAGTTGTGCGGGTTGCGCTTGAAGCGGTAACGCTGGCGGGGCAGCGGCAGCGGATCGTCCGTAGCGATGTCCCACTTGAGCAGTTCGGCCAGCAGGAACTGCTGTTTGGCGGCGTATTTTCGGTTGCCGTAGAGGTTCTTCATCTCCGACGGGTCTTTTTTGACGTTGTACATCCCGCCGTTGCCCAGCATGTCGAATTCCAGTTTCCAGTCGCCCATGCGCACGCAGCGGCTCGCACCGCTCTGCGTCCAGGTGTTCAGTTCGTCGAAGAATCCGGGTTTCTTGCGCGTTGCACCCTCTTTGGCGTAGTCGGTCCCGTCTTCCCTGGTGTAATACTGGCCGCCGTAACCGTCCTCACTCATCACGCTGCGGAACTCCTCCTCGGGGTAGTCGCCGCCGCGGACGACCTCGACGAGGCTGCGGCCCTGTACTCCTTCGGGAATCTCGCCCCCGGCCATCTCGCAGAAGGTCGGGAAAACATCGACCAGCGAGACGTGTGCCCGGCTCAGTCCCTGCGCTGGAACCGGGCCGCCGAACCAGACGAACGGCACGCGCGCCACGATGTCCGAGAGGCCTACGCCTTTCTTCATCAGCCCGTACTCCCCGGCGAAATCGCCGTGGTCGGCCATCACCACGAAGACCGTGTTTTCGTAAGCGCCGTCCTTGCGGAGTTGTTCCACGAAGCGGGCGATCTGGTCGTCGATCAGGCGGATCATTCCGAGGTAGTTGCTGCGCAGACGCCCCAGGTGCTCGTAATAGCCTGCATGTCCCAGTGACATCATCTCGTGGAGAAGCTCGTATTCCGGGCCTTTCACCCTGAGGTCCTTGAGGCCGGTCCGCACCGGGGGCAGTTTTTCGGGCGGGAACATCGAATAATAGGGTTCGCTGACTTGGTAGGGGTTGTGCGGCTCGGCGAACGAGAGCCACATCATGAAGGGCTTGTCGCCTTCGCCGATCCATTGCAGGGCGTCGTCGACCATGCGGCAGGGCTGCTGCATTTCAGCGCCGTACGGAGCCGGTTCGTAGCTGGCGTACATGTCGGTCGATCCGAGGTAGGCGTTAAAGGCCTTGCTTTTGTCGTCGATTTTTCCCTGTTGCCCGAAATGGTTGTAGGGCCTCCAGTAGTCGGCGTCCTGGGGTTTGATGTGTGCGTGGTTCTTGCCTACGAGCGCCGTGCGGTAGCCGTTGCGGCGGGCGAAGGAGAACATATCGTCGTTGTAGACGGCGTCTTCGATGTTGTGGTTCGATTTTACGCGCGTAGCCTTCGGGAAACGACCTGTGAGAAACGCCACGCGGGCGGGGCCACTGATCGGGGCGGGGGTGTAGGCACGGTCGAACCAGATGCCTTCGGCGGCCATGCGGTCCACGAAAGGGGTAACGTCGAGCGGATAACCCTCCCTGCCGCAGAGGTCGGCCCGCTGCTGGTCCGTCATGATGAAGACGAAATTGGGCTTCCGGGGTGTTCCCGTCTCCTGGGCCGTTGCGGTCGGTATGACCAGCGGCAGCAGCGCGGTTGCGCTCAGCGAGATTTTCACAGGATTCATCGGATATTCGGTTTAGGTTGTTTATCGCAAGAGGATGAGACAAAATTAGGCGGATCGGAACAGACTTGGTGCGCCATTTTATTCAAATATGGCCAAAAAATGACCAAACCCCTGTTCGGGCCGGACGAGGCATTGACGGGATCGGAAATTTCGTTTACCTTTCTTGAAAATTACGAACCTAATTCCAACGTACATGATGAAATTCGACAAAAGTGCGATGCTCGCTTCGGCAGCCGCACTGACCTCTTCGCTGGCTTACGCCGCACAACCCAATGTCGTCTTTATCCTGGCCGACGATATGGGCTACGGCGACGTGTCTGCGCTGAATGAAAAGTCGCGGATACAGACCCCGGCCATCGACGCCCTCTGCCGCAGCGGCGTGACCTTTGCCGACGCCCATTCGGGCTCTTCGGTGAGCACCCCTTCGCGTTACGGCATCCTGACAGGCCGCTATGCCTTCCGCACGACCCTCAAGAGCGGCGTTACGAACANGCGTGTCGTCCGAGATGACCAGTACGATATTGGGCCGTTTGGCTGCTGCGCCCGCCGGGAACGCCGCGAGGGCAGCGGCCGCTACGGCGATATGGGTTGCTTTGATCTCCATGTTATTCGGTGTAAAACAGGTAGTTGTGCGGGTTGCGCTTGAAGCGGTAACGCTGGCGGGGCAGCGGCAGCGGATCGTCCGTAGCGATGTCCCACTTGAGCAGTTCGGCCAGCAGGAACTGCTGTTTGGCGGCGTATTTTCGGTTGCCGTAGAGGTTCTTCATCTCCGACGGGTCTTTTTTGACGTTGTACATCCCGCCGTTGCCCAGCATGTCGAATTCCAGTTTCCAGTCGCCCATGCGCACGCAGCGGCTCGCACCGCTCTGCGTCCAGGTGTTCAGTTCGTCGAAGAATCCGGGTTTCTTGCGCGTTGCACCCTCTTTGGCGTAGTCGGTCCCGTCTTCCCTGGTGTAATACTGGCCGCCGTAACCGTCCTCACTCATCACGCTGCGGAACTCCTCCTCGGGGTAGTCGCCGCCGCGGACGACCTCGACGAGGCTGCGGCCCTGTACTCCTTCGGGAATCTCGCCCCCGGCCATCTCGCAGAAGGTCGGGAAAACATCGACCAGCGAGACGTGTGCCCGGCTCAGTCCCTGCGCTGGAACCGGGCCGCCGAACCAGACGAACGGCACGCGCGCCACGATGTCCGAGAGGCCTACGCCTTTCTTCATCAGCCCGTACTCCCCGGCGAAATCGCCGTGGTCGGCCATCACCACGAAGACCGTGTTTTCGTAAGCGCCGTCCTTGCGGAGTTGTTCCACGAAGCGGGCGATCTGGTCGTCGATCAGGCGGATCATTCCGAGGTAGTTGCTGCGCAGACGCCCCAGGTGCTCGTAATAGCCTGCATGTCCCAGTGACATCATCTCGTGGAGAAGCTCGTATTCCGGGCCTTTCACCCTGAGGTCCTTGAGGCCGGTCCGCACCGGGGGCAGTTTTTCGGGCGGGAACATCGAATAATAGGGTTCGCTGACTTGGTAGGGGTTGTGCGGCTCGGCGAACGAGAGCCACATCATGAAGGGCTTGTCGCCTTCGCCGATCCATTGCAGGGCGTCGTCGACCATGCGGCAGGGCTGCTGCATTTCAGCGCCGTACGGAGCCGGTTCGTAGCTGGCGTACATGTCGGTCGATCCGAGGTAGGCGTTAAAGGCCTTGCTTTTGTCGTCGATTTTTCCCTGT
Organism: Alistipes montrealensis; assembly: GCF_018362775.1. Classification (GTDB taxonomy): domain Bacteria; phylum Bacteroidota; class Bacteroidia; order Bacteroidales; family Rikenellaceae; genus Alistipes; species Alistipes montrealensis. Next base: position 199,897 of record NZ_JAGYXY010000001.1, on the reverse strand, counting down.
TGCCCGAAATGGTTGTAGGGCCTCCAGTAGTCGGCGTCCTGGGGTTTGATGTGTGCGTGGTTCTTGCCTACGAGCGCCGTGCGGTAGCCGTTGCGGCGGGCGAAGGAGAACATATCGTCGTTGTAGACGGCGTCTTCGATGTTGTGGTTCGATTTTACGCGCGTAGCCTTCGGGAAACGACCTGTGAGAAACGCCACGCGGGCGGGGCCACTGATCGGGGCGGGGGTGTAGGCACGGTCGAACCAGATGCCTTCGGCGGCCATGCGGTCCACGAAAGGGGTAACGTCGAGCGGATAACCCTCCCTGCCGCAGAGGTCGGCCCGCTGCTGGTCCGTCATGATGAAGACGAAATTGGGCTTCCGGGGTGTTCCCGTCTCCTGGGCCGTTGCGGTCGGTATGACCAGCGGCAGCAGCGCGGTTGCGCTCAGCGAGATTTTCACAGGATTCATCGGATATTCGGTTTAGGTTGTTTATCGCAAGAGGATGAGACAAAATTAGGCGGATCGGAACAGACTTGGTGCGCCATTTTATTCAAATATGGCCAAAAAATGACCAAACCCCTGTTCGGGCCGGACGAGGCATTGACGGGATCGGAAATTTCGTTTACCTTTCTTGAAAATTACGAACCTAATTCCAACGTACATGATGAAATTCGACAAAAGTGCGATGCTCGCTTCGGCAGCCGCACTGACCTCTTCGCTGGCTTACGCCGCACAACCCAATGTCGTCTTTATCCTGGCCGACGATATGGGCTACGGCGACGTGTCTGCGCTGAATGAAAAGTCGCGGATACAGACCCCGGCCATCGACGCCCTCTGCCGCAGCGGCGTGACCTTTGCCGACGCCCATTCGGGCTCTTCGGTGAGCACCCCTTCGCGTTACGGCATCCTGACAGGCCGCTATGCCTTCCGCACGACCCTCAAGAGCGGCGTTACGAACAGCTACTCCCCGCCGCTGATCGCTCCCGATCGCCGTACGATCGCCACCTACCTCTCCGAGCAGGGTTATTCGACGGCCTGCATCGGCAAATGGCATCTGGGCTGGAACTGGACCAAGCGTGACGGCAAGGTCGATTTTTCGGGTCCGATCGAAGGTGGCCCCGTGACCCGCGGATTCGACTATTTCTTCGGCATCCCGGCGTCGCTCGATATGCCACCTTATGTATATATAGAGAACGACCGCGTAACGGCGCAGCCGAACCGCACCTCCGCCGACGGAAAGGGGCTCCTGCTGCAACGCAGCGGCCCGCAGGGCGCCGACTTCGAACACGGGGAGTGTTTGCAGCGTATTACGCAGAAATCGCTCGAATACATCGCCCGGCAGGGTAAGGACAAACCGTTTTTCCTCTACATGCCGCTGACGGCCCCGCATACGCCGATCCTGCCTTCGGAGGAGTTCCGCGGCAAGTCGGGACTTTCGCCCTACGGCGATTTCGTGATGATGGTCGACGATGTGGTCGCGCAGGTCGTCGCCCGGCTGAAGGAGCAGGGAGTTTATGAAAATACGGTTATTGTCTTCGCTGCCGACAACGGCTGTTTCCACGGAGCCGGGGTGAAGGAGATGGAGGCCGACGGGCACTATCCCAGTTATATCTACCGGGGTTATAAATCCGACCTTTTCGACGGCGGGCATCGCGTGCCGCTGGTCATCTCGTGCGGCGGCAGGAACGGCGGTCGTATCGAGCAGGGACTGACCTCGCTCACGGATTTATACGCCACGTTCGCCGAAATGACGGGCTACCGGCTTACGCCCGGTGAAGGCGAAGACAGTTACAGCCTCTGGGGCGTACTGACGGGGCAGGGCAAGAATCTGCGCCCCGACGCCGTGCACCATTCGAACAACGGCAGTTTCTCGCTGCGCGAGGGTCGTTGGAAAATCCTCTTTACGGCCGGCTCCGGCGGTTGGAGTTTCCCGACTTTCCCCAAGGACAAAGCGTACATTGCTGCGCTTCCTTCCATGCAGCTTTACGACCTGGAGAACGACCCCGGCGAAACGCGGAACGTGATCGGCGAGCATCCCGATGTCGTGTGTCGGCTGACCGCCCGGATGAAGGAGCATATCGAACGCGGACGCTCGACGCCCGGCCCAGTCCAGGTCAATGAAACGAACGGCGAGTGGAAGCAGACCGCACTGTTTATGAATGGGGCTAAATAGACTATGTGCATGCTTGCAGGCGGCTTTTGGCCCGTTTGACCAAAATTTGACATTTTTTGAATAAGTGTCTAAGGCTGTTTTCTCGGAAACAGCCTTTCTTTGTTGTCGAGTAAAACTTACCAACCTAAAACTAATTTATATGAAGGTATTTCGACTATGGTCGCTTATGCTTTCGGCGGCAATGTTTTTTCTGGTCGCCTGCGAATCGATGGACGAGAAGGACGGAGGTAAATATTCCCTCGGTACGACTTGCCGGATTCTCGAAAGCAGAGGCAATTTCACCAGCTTCATTAAGGCGCTCGATCGCAGCGGTTACCGCAGACTCGTGGACGGCGGCGGACTCGTAACGGTTTTTGCTCCGGACGACGAAGCATTCGGCAGTTATCTCCAAAGCAAATATGGTACGTCTGACGTGGACCAGGTCCCCGTCGAGGACCTTACACTGCTCGTGGGCTGCCACATGATCCAGTTCGCCTACACCACGGAAGATTTCCTTTCCTTCTCGATGACCTCTTCGGAGGATGGAACGGATACGGGCGACGGTTCCTGCTACAAGTACAAAACTTACGGGCGTCCGGCTATCGAGGATTATACCGATCCGGTAACCCGGCGGAAAGTGAAGCTCTTTTCCCGCGAAAAGTACATGCCCGTCTTTTCGACGCGGATGTTTGCCAAGCGGGGGATTTCCGATGCGGAGGGCGACTACCGCAAATTCTTCCCCGACGTAAACTGGCAGGGGGCTAACGACCGCCTCTATGCAGGCAATGCAGCCGTGATCGAAAGCGGCATTCCCACCGACAACGGTTACCTTTATATCGTCGACAAGGTGATGGAGCCTTCGCGTACCATCTATAAGGAACTGTCGGACGATTCGGGCGCAGGCGCCGATTATTCGCTCTGCAAAGGACTTTTCGACCGGGTGAGTCTGTATAAGTACGACGCCGCCGTTTCGAAGAACTATGCTGCCTCGTCGGGCGACTCGCTTTTCTATTTCTACCACTGGAAGGAGCCCAACCGTACGGCCGAGATTCCCGAGATCGCCAGCGAATGGACCTACCACGACGAGAGCGGTGTGGTTTTCGACCGTCCGCTGCGTTATTCCGTCAACTGCTTCCTGCCTGACAACGAGGTGTTGGAGGAGTACCTGAAGACCTTTTTCAGCGAGTACGGCACGCAGACTTCGGACAATTTCCTAAGCCTGATTCCCAAAAACGCCATTTTCCACTTCCTGAGGGCCCATGTTTACGGGGGCCAGGACCTGATCCTGCCTTCGGAACTGGACCAGCGGCCGGTGGTCGGTGTGAATGGCGAACAGTTCCGCGTCGCTTCGTCGGAACTCCACAGCGTGTCTTACTGCACGAACGGCGTCATTTACGGGATGGACAAAGTGTTCGAACCGGCTGTCTTCACCTACCTGACAGCCCCCTTGTTCCGCTATCCGCAATTCTCGTTCTACGCGCAGGCTTTCAACACGAAGAATATGTACCAGCAGACGGTCGATCCCAATAACCGGTTCACGCTCTTCATCCAGAACGACCAGGACCTGGCTACGGCCGGTTATTCGTCGAGTGAAAGTTCCACGACCAACGGCGATTACACGTTCCGCAGCAAGTCGGGTACGATGAATGCCAATGCGGTATCGAACCTGGTGATGTCCCAGTTCGTCTACGGCTCTGTTCCTGCGTTGGAGGACGCCGACGACCTCCGCTATTTCATCGCCAAGGACGAGAAGACCTATTTTTATATGAAGGACAAGGCGCTCTACGACTATTCGGGCAAGGAACTGGCTGTCAAGGAGACGTTCGAGACCAAAAACGGAACGGTCTACCAGACCGACCGGGTGATTCCCGCCCGTGTCGGAGCCTATTCTGAAACCGGTAAAATGCCGGAATATGCACAGTTCAAGGCCCTGATGATTACGGCGGGCCTGGGCAACAACAGCGGCGGTCTGGTCAATCCGATCGCCGACGGACTGGTCTTCTTCCCGACCAACGAGGCGATTCTCGCTGCGAAGGACGCCGGGATGATTCCCGAGGTGGTCGACGGCGACGTAACGGAACTGCGCAAGTATCTCCAATATTATTTCGTGCCGCTGAAGAAGAACAAGCTCAACTACTATCTGCTGCCGGGCCTCGGCCCCGAGGGAGCGACGGATGAGGCCTATTCGGGTACTTACGTCACGCTGTCGGAGTACCAGAACGAGATCGATGCCAAGATGATGACTATTGGGTGGAATCCCGAGAATCCCGAGTCGCTGACCATTACCGATATGGCAGGTAACTCCATTACGACGGATCCCGGGGTGATCTACCTGCGTACCAACTGTGCGACTTACTCCATCAATACCTGCTTCGATTATCGTACGATGTACGGAAATTAAGCCTGAACCAAAATCAAAACTACATACCAGCGGATGATGAAAAATTTTTCACTTCTACTAATAATGGCTGCTGTGTGCCTGTTGCCGGACCTTTCTTTGGCGCAAGCGCAGCAACAGTCCAAAAGCGCCAAAAGCCAGAAGGAGACTTATACGATGCGCGGTGTCGTGTCGGACAGTCAGGGCGTGCTGCCGGGCGCTACGGTCTACCTGCAAAATAAAGACCAGCGAATTATCGTCGGAGCTGTAACGGGTATCCAGGGCGAATATATCCTGAGCGTGCCCGCCAATGCAAAGGACCTGACCATCGTTACGGGCTTCGTGGGTTATATCACTTCGAAGGTTCCCTATACCGGGCAGCGGGTTTACGACGTGCGCCTGAAGGAGGACGCCAAATCGATCCAGTCCGTCGTCGTCGAGGGTAAGGTCGTGCGTAAAAACGAACAGGGCGTCAAGCGTGAGAACCTCGGTACGGCTACCGAGTACCTCGACGTAACGCAGTTCGAGGACCTGAGCGTAACCTCCATCGACCAGATGATCCAGGGCCGAATGGCCAACCTCGACATTGTGGCGGCCTCGGGCGACCCCGGTACGGTCTCTACGATCCGTATTCGCGGCTCGGCGTCGCTGAACTCCAGCAACGAGCCCCTGATCGTAATCGACGGTATCCCGCAGGATAACGACATCGACGAGGATTTCAACTTCGGCGATGCCAACGTGGAGGACTTCGGTTCCCTGCTCAACATCTCGCCGAACGATATCCAGTCGATCGAGATTCTCAAGGATGCAGCCGCTACCGCACTCTGGGGTCCCCGTGCCGCCAGCGGCGTGCTGCTGATCACGACCAAGCAGGGCGGTGTGCACAAACCCGTCTTCTCCTTTAGCCAGAAAATCGACTACTCGTTCGATCCTAAGCCGATTCCGCTGCTCAACGGTCCTGAGTATGTAACGCTGATGCAGGATGCCATGTGGAACTGGATCAAGGACGGCGATTACGACCAGCAGCGCGTGAGGACGCTGAACAACCAGAAGGATATTCTTTACGACCGTTCCTACGAGTATTTCAACGAGTTCAACTGCAATACCGACTGGCTCGACCTGATTTCCCGGAATGCGCTCACCTCCACGACCGACTTTGCGATGGACGGCGGCGGCGAGGTTGCCAATTACCGGTTTTCGCTGAACTACCTCGATCAGGACGGTACGACCAAGGCGACCGATTTTTCGCGTATCACCTCACGACTGAACCTGACGATCAAATTCTCCCGGAAATTCCGCGTATCTTCCAAATTCGACTATACCGAGTCGACGCGTAACCAGCCTTACGGTTCCACTTCCAAGGACCTGGCCATCGGTGCGACGGAGGATGCGACCAATGAGGCGAATTCGGGCTATGCGATCAACGAACAGTTGAAAAAGCCTGTCCGCAATACGGCCATGATCAAAATGCCCAACGTGAGCCCTTGGGTGCTGGACCAGTACGGAAATCCGACCAGCGAGTATTTCAGCACTCCCGAAGGCTCCATCCAGAAGACCTTCCCGAATCCGCTTGCCCACGTGCTCGAATCGACCCAGCGAACCAAGGCGCGTACCGTAGGCGCTAATTTCGGTGTCGATTATACTCCGATCCAGGGTCTGAACATCAAGGCCAATATTTCTTACCGCCTCACGGCAGTCCGCACCAACGGTTTTTTACCCTCGTCGGTGATGAATGTGAAGTGGTCCAACCAGAACTACAACCAGGGTCTCGAGGCGCAGTCCAATAAGGCCGTAACCTATGCCGATGTCAATATCAACTACGGGGTGAATATCAACAGACATAGCATTCAGGCAACGCTTCGGGAACAGATCGAAGCCACCAACAACAACAGTTACAGCATCACCACTACCGGCAGCGGCGCCGAAGCGGTCAGCTCCCCGTCGTCCGAGGGTAAGATCATCAAGATGAATTCGGCCTGGGCCAAGCGGCGCACGATCGGATTGGTGGGCAGTCTGAACTATGTCTACGACGAGCGTTACGCCCTGAACATCGCAGGCCGTATAAACGCCAATTCCAATACCGGCCGCAACAACCGCTGGTCGTCTATTCGTCCTTCGCTTTCCGCCGTTTGGCGAATCAACAACGAAAAATTCATGAAGGAGGCGAAATGGATCGACGAACTGCGTGCGAAAGCCAGTTGGGGGCAGAGCGAACGGGTCCCGGCGGCAAGTTTCGTGACGGGTACGTTCGCCTACGAGGATGCCTATATGGACCGTCCTTCGATCAAGCCCAACCAGATGCAGCTCGACAACCTCAGGCCCGAGATCGTAACCTCGTACAATGTGGGTCTGGAAGGTTCGTTCAAGAGAAATATGATCCGGTTCAGTTTCGACTATTACAACAACGAAACCTCGGACCTGATTATGAAGGATATGAATATCCAGTCGACGACCGGTTACAACTCCGTGCGCCGGTATAACGGCGGTGATATCCGCAACCGCGGTTGGGAGTTGTCGGTGAGCCTGAACGACATCTTGAAAATAGGTAAATTCAGTTTGAGCCTGTCCAACATCAACCTAGCGCGCAACGTCAATGAAATCACTTCGCTGCCCGAAAGCATGATCGCCGAGAAATACACGATCGGAAACGGCAATTACCCCCGTAAGATCATGGAGGGCAATCCGATCGGCTCCATCTACGGCTATATTTTCGACGGCGTCTACCAGAATTACGACGAGACGCTGGCCCGCGACGCCCAGGGCGAACTTATCCGCGATGTCAACGGCAATACGGTTCCCATCCGTGTGGGCGGAACCACTCGCATGCGCCCCGGCGACGCCAAGTACAGGGACCTGAACCACGATGGCGTGATCGACGAGCAGGACATCGTTTACCTCGGCTCTTCGTTCCCGACGCTCACCGGAGGCGGAAGCCTGGTGCTGAAATACAAAGGCTGGCAGTTGCGTACTTCGCTGCATTTCCGTCTCGGACACAGCATCATCAACAAAACGCGCCACGAACTTGAGAATATGAATTCCGGTAACAACCAGTCGAAGAACGTACTTCGCCGCTGGCGTTACGAGGGCGACGACACCGATATCCCCCGTGCATTGTGGGGCACGAACTACAACTCGATGGGCAGCAGTAAATTCGTCGAGGACGGATCGTTCCTGAAATTTAAGGACATTACGCTGACTTACCGTGTTCCCCAGCAGTTCTGCCGGAGGATGGGGCTGATGAACATGGTCATTTCCGCTACGGCTTATAACCTGTTCACCTTTACGAACTATTCGGGGCAGGACCCCGAAGTGGGCGTCGGATCGGGAGCATACGGCCTGGCGATAGACAGCAGTCGTACGCCGCCTGCTCGTAAAATCGCTTTCAACCTTTCGTTTAGCTTCTAAATTATGCGAGTTATGAATAAGAGATATTTTTTCGATAGTCTGAAAACATTCCTGCTGCTCCTGCTGGTTTCCGGAGCTTCGGGATGTAATAACTGGCTCGATGTGAGACCCGAGAACGAACAGCCGGTCGACGAATTCTGGAATAACAAGGAAGAGGTCGACGCTGTTATGATGGGCGCTTACCAGCAGCTTCGTAGCAGCCTCGAGTACCTGGTGAGGTGGGGCGAGTTGCGCGGGGATGTGATGGAACTCGGCCCGGGCCTGAGTTCTAACGAGAATATGCTGGCCGTCAAGGGACTCGATATAAAGTCCGACAACCCGATTTGCAAATGGCAGCCGTTCTACAATGCGATCGGTCGTTGCAATGCGGTTATCCAGTATGCGGCCGATGTGCTGCCGCGCGATAAAACGTTTACCGAGAAAGCCTGCGAAGCCTATATAGCCGAAGCGAAGTGGGTGCGTGCGCTCTGCTATTTCTACCTGGTCCGGACCTTCCGCGACGTTCCCTATATTACCGAAGCCTATCTGAACGACAGCCAGGAGTTCCGGATTCCCAAGAGTGACGGAATGGACATCCTGAAAACCGTGGTCCGGGACCTTCGCGCGTGCGAGCAGTTGATTCCGGTGGCTTACGATCCCGGTTCGTGGGAGAATAAGGGCCGCGCTACGGTGTGGGCGCTTTACGCTCTTGCCGCCGACATCTACCTGTGGCTCGGAGAGTACGACGAAGCGATCGCCATGTGCGACAATATCGAAAAGTCGGGCCTCTATACACTGCTTTCCGCAGAAGACTGGTACAGCATTTATTATCCGGGTAATTCCTCCGAGAGCATTATCGAGTTGCAGTGGGACGGTGCACAGCTCCAGAATAATAGCCTTTTCGCGTGGTTCTACAATGAGAGCGCCAATGCGAATAACTACGCCATTTCGGATGCCGCCATTGCCAAGTTCAACGAGTTTCCCGACGAACCGGACCTGCGCGGATCCGGGGCCAGCTACATCGAGGCGAGCGGTAAAATCTGGAAATATGCCGGAACGGCGCGCGGTGTCGAGAACCTGCGGGAATCTTCGCAGCGCGATGCCAACTGGATTTTCTACCGGCTGGCCGACGTGCTGCTGATGCGTGCCGAGGCGCTCGTCATGCGGGAAGGCGAAGGCGACATGGCCGCTGCTTATGCAATCGTCAAGCAGATACGGGAACGTTCCTTATATACGATGCACCCGGACATGCCTTCCAGCCAGTCTGAAATGATCGACCTGGTGTTGGACGAGCGTCTGCGGGAGCTCAGTTTCGAGGGCAAACGCTGGTTCGACCTGGTACGGGTGGCTACCCGCAACAACGGCGAGTATAAGAGCAAGCTGATCAAGCTGCTGCTCCAGAACGTAGCCGCCAAGGACCGTCCGCTTTACGAAGCCAAACTGCAGAATACCTACAGCTACTTCCTGCCGATTAATGAGGACGATATGTCAGCCAGCGGCGGCGTCCTCGTGCAAAATCCTTATTACTTGTAACCTAACCGACAAAAAAAGGACCTTATGCGTAAAATTATAGCAATCATAGCGGGCTTGCTGCTGCTGGGCAGTTGCGACGACCCGTTCAAGGATCAGGTGTTCCGCGCTTACGACGAAAAACCTGTCGGCGAATGGCTTTCCGAACAGCCCGAATTCTCGATGTGGGTCGAGATGCTCCGCAAAGTCAATCTCTACAACGCCATGAACCTCGGCTCCAGCCGGTTCACCTGCTTCGTGGCTGACAACGATGCCGTGCAGACTTATCTGCGGGAGAAGACGAGCTACCGGTCGATCGCCGAAATGCCTTTCGACGAAGTCGATTTCCTGGTGCGTTATCACATCGTCAACGGGGCCAAGATGGCCAGTGCGAACCTGATGCTGAAACTCTCGCTGCCGACTCTTACCGGCGATTACCTCACGGCCGGGGCCAACGTCGAGACGCAGCAGCGTTATATCGACAACGGTGAGGGCAAGGAACTTTCGTTCCTCGTCCGCAAGGATATTGACGTTTCCAACGGCGTGATCCACACGCTGGATAAACTGCTGGAGCCCCTGACCGTGAGCGTTTGGGGGATTATCTCCGGAAATGCCAATTATTCGATTTTCGCGGGTGCGCTTCAGGCCTGCGGTTTCGATACCTGGCTCGACAATACTTATCGGACGATCAACGAGACCACCATCCGGGAGAATAAAACCGTGTTGGTCGTGTCGGACGAGGTGTTCCGCAGCCGCGGCATCAACAGCCTGGATGACCTGAAAGCCTACTTCGGCGGCGGTGATCCCGCAGATTCCGAATCGGACTTCTATCAGTATGTGCGCTATCATCTGATGGATAAGCTGAACGGATATGCCGAACTGACCACCTTCCCCGCGGGCTACAAGTCCATGACGATCTATTCCTGCTCCGAGATCAAAGGTATTTCGGTGCTTGACACGGGCAGTGCCATCGATTTCAACCCTCAGGCCGGCGAGGAGAGTTTCCGCATTGTCGATGGACGGCGCGATATTCCTGCCAAAAACGGCTATGTCCACGAAATCAACAACCTGGGCCTGCTTCCGCAGACTATGGCCCATTACGTCGTGGTGTGGGAACCTACCGATAAAGTCGAGTTCCAGGCTATTCCGTTCTACCGTGCTGAGAAGACCTCGGGCAGCGAGGTTCAGAAATTCGACCTGATAGCAAACGACCTTGAAATTCCCGGAATCCGCTGGGAGTCGATTCCCGCAACCAAGGCGCAGGTATGGTATCACAGCGCATATGTGGACAACGGACGCTATCTTAACAGCGACGCCCTTTATTGGGATATGGGTGACATCGGCTGGCTCGAAGTGGACATTCCTGTGCTGCCTGCCGGAACCTACACGTTTACGATCGAGAAATCGAACGACGCCGACTACGGCGGTAAGTGCAACATCCTGTGGGATGACGTTGCTATGGGCAACGACCGTAACTTCGTCAACGGCGATGCCGTAGGCAACTGGGGCAACCGTACGCTGACCAGCGAGGAGACACACACGGTACGGTTTACGGTCGGTTCAGTCGGCGGAACCTGCGGATTCGACCGCATTACCTTCGTTCCTGTGGAATAGTAGTTCTTTATGCCTGAATCTAAAAAATGAAGAATATGTATATTTCTGAAAATAAGATTATAAAAGCGTTGTGCGGCCTTGCTGTTTTGGCCGTCTCGGCTTGTACCAATGCCGTGGACGACTACTACACGGGCGGTGAGACTGCTACCGGAGAGGGAACCGTCCTCGAATACCTGGAGAGTAATCCCGACTATTCCGATTTCGTGAAACTCGTCGGGGAGACCGGCCTGACCGGAATCCTGTCGGGTTCGGATCTCGTAACGGTCTGGGCCCCGGTCAATTCCCGGATGCCCGCGGAGGTCGCTTCAATGAGTCCCTCCGAGAAACTGCGTCTCGCGCGCAACCATATTTCGATTACGACGGTTTTCAGCCGTAATCTCGACCGTCTTTCGACCGTGGGGACCATGGCGGGCAAATACCTGAGCGTGGAGCATACTTCGGGTGTTTATTCCATCGACGGCGTAGCGCTCTCCGAACTCGACCGGGTATTCGAGAACGGCGTTGTCCACCGGGCTTCCGAGTGGCTTACGCCCCGCAAAAACCTCTACCAGTGGCTCGAAGAGGTCGGCGATGAGTACTCGCGTTTCCGCGATACGCTTTTTGCCCATAACCTGCGGGTATTCGACAAGGAGAACAGTCCGATCATAGGCGTCGACGAGAATGGCCGGATTATCTACGATTCGGTGTGGATCGTGAAGAACGACCTGCTGAACGACCTCGACCTGAACGACGAGAGCGTGCGTTATACGCTTCTCGCTCCGGACAATGCGGCTTTCGAAGCGATGTTCCGCGAGAAGACGGAGTATCTGGAAAGCGTCGAACGTGAAGTAACGCAGGATGATACCCTCAAGTGGGTGAACTGGATGATGCAGGCGGCGCTTCACAGCGGACTGGTCGATTTCCAGCCGAATAGTTCCCTGAAATCGGTGCTCGGAAAGGATGTTCGCACCAATTACCAGACGGTGCTCGATCCCGTCGAGATGAGCAACGGCCGCATTTATCCCATGAGCAAATGCTATGTTCCGCGCAGCGTTTATTTCGAGTCGCTCGAATTCAATCCTTACTATTTGCGCAAGGAGATTGTCGACGGTGGGAAAGGCTTTTCGCAAGTAAATCCCGGACCCTACGACTCCTACAAAAGCACGATTAATAACTTTAACAGCCGGTTGGTTCCCGATAAACTGGCGGCTTTCTTCCAGTATACGACCAATTTCCAGGACAACTATTACCAATTCAAGAGTTGTACGTACGATGAGGAGCAGTTGACGAACATTCCGCTCAGCATTATGCCGGGTAAGTACCGGGTCCGCTGCCATCTGGTCAGCTATAAATACGGCAATGCCAACCAGACCGATATTCTCGATGTTTACCAGGTTCACGGCGAAAACGACATGACCCTGATCGGACGGGCCGAGGGTATCGTGGCCAATGCGTTCGACGACGGACAGGCTACCGGTAACAGTACGATCGGTCTGCTGACCAATGAATATGAAGTCACCGGTAAATACCAGCCGCTCGAACTGCGGATCGTCATTCCCGGCAAGTTTACCGTGGGTGAGAAGCGCCGCATCTGTGTGGGCCGGATCGTTCTGACCCCGACCGATAATTATTAACCCCTTAAAAGAGTGTAAAATGCGTAATTCTATCAAATACATTTTGTTCCTGTTCGTGCTCTTTGCAGGGGGGCGAACGACGGCGCAGCAGTACCGTGATCCGTCGGAAAGCCGTCAGATCGTGGGTCTCGTGCTGGATGCCGATACCCGGAAGCCGCTCGAAGCGGCGCAGGTCAGTTCCGGCGAACTGGCGCGTTCGGTGGTCAGCGGCCCGAAAGGTGTTTTCCGGGCTAAGATTTTCTCCGACCGGGCTACTATCAACGTCGCGAAGGATGGCTATTTCACAGCCCGCGTGAACCTGCTCGGCCGCGACAGCGTGGTGGTCTATCTGATGCAGGCGGACAAAACCCTGGCGACCGACCACTATTCTTCGCCCGACGGTGAGGTTCCGATGTCCGACCGCATCGGATCGGCCGGATCGGTGGGCATCAAAGACATCAACCGCGGTTATTTTACGGCGAGCGACGCCCTCACGGGCCGTTTTGCGGGTTTGCGCGTGAGCAACAAGAGCGGCATGGTGGGGGAAGGTTCCTTCTTCAACCTGCGCGGTAACCGTACCCTGCTGGGCCAGAATACACCGCTGCTGGTTGTCGACGGGGTTCCTTTCCTGTCGGACCAGAATACGTCGAACATTATCAACGGTTTTTCGGGCGACCTGCTCGAACCGGTCAGCCTGGGTAACATCGAGCAGATTACCTTCCTGAAAGGAGCCGATGCGATGTCTTACGGCTCGCTCGGCAGCAACGGCGTGCTGATGATCAAGACCGAACGCGGTAAGGTCAGCCGGACGCTGGTCGAATTGCAGAGCGTCGAGGGCGTGGGCTTTATCAACAAGAGGCTGCCCCTGCTCTCGGGACTCGACTTCAGCCGTTACATCGCCGACATTGCCGGCAGCTACTACGCTAATTCCGAGGAGATCGGCAAAGCATTCCCCTTCCTGAGCGGCAATATGACACCCGGCGAAAAAGTGCGTTACGGTTTTAACACCGATTGGCAGAAAGAGATTTATTCGCCCGCCTTCGTGTCGGATAACATGCTCAAGGTACGGGGCGGCGACGCTGTGGTCCAGTACCTCGTTACGGCCGGCTACCAGAAAGGAAACGGCGTGGTCGACGGAACCTCGCGGGATAAGTTCTACACCAACGGTAACACCAACATCAACTTCAGCGATAAACTGAGCGCCTTTGCGTCGATCTCGTTCGACTTTCTGGAGATGAAACTTCAGGAACAGGGGCTTTCGCCTGAAACCAATCCGCTGTTGGCGGCCTATTCACACTCTCCGCTGACCGGAATCTACGAGGTCGATAACAGCGGAGCTATCCTGACCGAATATGCCCGGATCGACCCGGTGATGAACGTTTCCAATCCTGTGGCTATGCTGACCGGCATCGAGGGCAAGAACAAAATCTACGATTTCCTTGTCAACACGGGCCTGAATTATAAAATCCTCAAAAACCTGACGGCCGATATGACGTTCGGTATCTACTACCGCTATGTCAAGGACGATATTTTCATCGGCGGCCTGAGTTCGGGGACCATTGCTCCGCTGATGGGCGGCCTCGCCCTCAATACGGTTCGCAGCGGCTCTTCCGAGTCGAGGGACTATTTCGGCAAGGTCGGCGTATCCTACAATTTCTCGACCGGCAGTCACAACCTCGATCTGAAAGCGGGGTGGCAGATGATCTCCTCGCGTACGCAGGCCAGCAGCGGCTCGGGTATCAACACCACGACCGACCGTTACCGCACGCTCTCCAACGTCTCCTCCGTGGGCCGTTCTTCGGGCGGTTATGCCGAGGTCCTGAACTGGATGAACGCCTACCTGAAGGCCGATTATAATTACCGGAACCAGCTGTACCTTTCGGCGATCGGGATCGTGGACGCTTCTTCGACCTACGGCAAATACAGCGACCGCTGGTATGTTTTCCCCGGCGTCAAGGCCGGCTGGAAAATCAGCAACGCTCCGTTCCTGCGGAACAGCAATGCTGTCTCCAACCTGATGCTGCGGGCCGAATACAGCGTCAATCCCAACAGCCGTTACAGCAGCGCCTATGGCAGCTATTACTACATGCTGCAACTGCTGCGCGACGTGAGCGGCCTGGTACGCGCCGGCGTTCCCAACCAGAAGATAGGTCCCGAGCGTGTAACGAACCTCGACCTTGGCGTGGATTTCTCGCTGCTGGGCGATAAGTTCACGGTGAGTGCCGACATATTCCAGGAATACACCCGTAACATGATTGTTGACACCAAGGCTTCGCCTGTTTACGGATCGGGTGTCATCTATAAGAACAGCGGTTCGATGCGTTCGCGCGGCGTGGAACTCAGCGCCAGTGTTCTGCTGACCGGCGGTAAATTCCGTTGGCGCGTCGGCGGTAACATCGCTTACTATAAGACCCGTATCATGAGCCTCGGCGGCCAGGATCAGCAGATTATCGATCTCGGCGACGGCGTTACGCTCATCAACAAGGTCGGCGAAGCTCCTTTTTCCTATTACGGCCACCGTGCCGACGGTGTTTATGCCACTTCGGAGCAGGCCGCTGACGAAGGCCTGACGACCTTGAGCGGTTATGCTTATACGGGCGGCGATATGCGTTTCCGCAGCCTCGACGGCGACAAACTCATCACGGACGGCGACCGGGAGGTACTCGGATGCGCCGACCCCGATTTCTTCGGCGGTTTCTATACCCGGATGACCTGGAAGGGCTTTTCGCTTTTCGCTAATTTCGCTTACAGCTACGGCGGCGAGGTTTACAACGGAACCCGTCGTTACAACGAGCTGGGCAAGGGCTTTACCAACCAGGCGGCCAGTATGGGGCGCCGTTGGGTGGCCGAGGGCCAGAAAACCGACATTCCGCGTGTGGTTTATGGCGATCCCGCCGGTAACAACCGTTTCTCTTCACGTTGGATCGAAGATGGTTCCTACCTGAAACTCAAGGAGCTGACCATTTCGTGGGAGACCAAGAAGAAACTGCTTTTCATGACCGGATTCAAGGTCTTCATCACGGGTGAAAACCTGCTCTGCTTTACGGATTACAAGGGTTCCGACCCTGAATTCGCCTACTCCTACGATATGGCCATGGTAGGACTGGACGTTGCGAAGGTTCCCGTACCGAAATATGTGAAAATCGGTCTTATCCTGAATTTTTAACGGTGAAAACGATACGAGTTATGAAACTTTTCAAAAAGATAATGCTTGTCCTGAGCGCTGCTTCGCTGGCGTCCTGTTCGGATTTCTTCGAGCAGACGCCGGATAATATGCTCGACGCGGACGATAACTATACCGAACGTTCGAATATATACGCTTCCTTCATGGGTCTGTTCGGAACCTTGCAGGATGTAGCTCCCAAACTCGTGGTAACAAGCGAGCTGTGGGGCGATCTGATAACTCCTACGGACCAGGCTCCCGACAGCTACTGGGAGGTATTCCGCTACGACGTTCAGCCGGATAATTCGGTAGCCGATCCTACGCCGCTGTACCGCATTGTAATGAACTGTAACGACTTTCTGCGCAATACGATCGAGTATAACAAAAACTATCCGGGCGTTATTCCGACCACCACTTACCGCCAGATGATTGCCGGTACGGTTACGCTGCGTTCCTGGGTTTACCTTAATATCGGCAAACTTTACGGCAAGGCGGTCTATTACGACTATGCGATGACCGGCGAGACGGACCTGAGCAAACTTCCCGTGCTGACGTTCGACGAGTTGATTCCCGAGCTGATCTACTTTATGAATACCGGCGTGGATAACGTCAACGGCCTCCGCCGCGTGGACATCAACACGATGTTCGGCACAACGGGTATCTGGAACAGTATCACCATCTCTCCCGACGCCTTGCTGTGCGAACTTTACCTTTGGAACAAGGATTACGAATCCGCTGCCAAGAAGGGGATCAACCTGATTACGGGACAGGCCCTGACGCCTGCCGGAGATGTCAATAAATTCACCCTTTCGGAGCAGTTCGGCAAGACGAAGATGTGGAGTACGCTCTTCTCCGATTCTCCGGCCAACCCCCAGACCAACGAGGGCCTTACGATGGTGCTCTACGATTATTCGCAGCGCCAGATCAATCCGCTCTATTCGCTCTTTTCCTCCGAGCCGGCATGTGAATATTACATGAAGCCGACTTCGGTGATGACCTCCCGTTTTTCGACCCGCGCCGATTACCAGTTGTCGGGTTCTCAGGTTGCCGCCGATCCGCGCAACAATCCGGTAACTTATACGACAAGCATGGGGGAGAGCGTGGTCAATAAATACAATTATATCCGTTCTATCCAGAGCCAGGATGCCCCGATCTATATTTACCGGGCGGCGGAAATCCACTTGATGATCGCCGAGGCGCTCACAGCCTTGGGCAACTACGATGCCGCCGATGCCATTATCAACGACGGATTCAAGCCTTACTGGGTTGCGGGTAACCGCTACAATCCGCCGTTCGATGCGCCGATCTATGCTTATGAGAAACTGAAAGGAGGCCTCGGCGTTCGCGGAAGGCTCAACATTCCGGCTGTTCGTTCGACCGACGAACGGTTTATGGGGGATATAGCGTCCAATAGCCCGGAGTACACCGAACGCAGGCGCCAGGTACTCGACAGCCTGATTATCGAGGAGACCGGCCGCGAGCTGGCCGGCGAGGGAAAACGCTGGTTTGCGATGATGCGTATTGCCCGCAACAACAACGATCCGGCGATGCTTGCCCGGATGGTTACCCGTAAGTTCCCGGTCGCAGAACGTCCTGCTTATGAGGCGAAATTGCAGGACCCTGCTGCCTGGTTCATCGATTACGACCTGGAACTGGACAAATAAGAGAATTCGAATCATTACGAAGATAAAGCTATGAAGAAGTTTTTGATCATACTGCTGTCGGCAGTAATCGCAATAGGAGCCTTTTCGTGTTCGAAGGACCTGACCGAGGAGACTCCGCTGATCGACATGGGCGGCTCGGACGAGGGCGGCTCGGCGGGTAATCCCTACTGGGACTGGGCCGATAAGTTCCCGGGTATCGTTTCCGCAAGCATCGAACGCGCGTTCGATGTGCAGGTTCCGGTGAAGGGCGGCTACCAACCGCTCGCTTTCGCCCCCGATTCGGCCGTGCTTCAACGCTCGGGCCTCTACGTCGCTTCGGGCGATCAGGTCGAAGTCGAGGTCCCCGAGGGAACCTCCGACCTGCAATACCAGATCGGCATCGGCCACGAGCTGCTTTCCGGACAGCTCCGTCAGCGTTACGGGAATGTCGTAACGCGGGGTGCGCTTCACTCCGGAAAGAATACCATTTCGAGCCATTTCGGCGGTTTCCTCTATTTCTGCTACCCGGCCGATAAGGTTCCGGCAGGGGATATAACCGTTACGGTCAGCAACGCGGTTGCCTCCGACGACTATGTGCAGGGCGAAACCCGGTTCGGTGACTGGATCAATACCATGATCGAACGTGCTGCGCTGTTGGCTGCACCCAGCGAGGATCCCGATTCCATGGCGTTCCTCAACTGGACGGAACTGGTTTCCGACAAGGTAATCCTCACGGCAGGCGTCTCCGAAATGAGCGCGATGACCGACCCCGACGGCGTTCTGGATTACTACGGAAAGATCGCTGACGCCTATTACCGTTTCGGAGGCTACGATCCTGCAAACCAGCCTCCCATGCGTGTTTATTCCGACATCCAGCTTCCGGATGCCGGGCAGACGGCCCTTTTCCCGACGCCCGTTGTCCAGCAGTACGGCGGCTATCCCATCGGGTTTCTGCGCGGAGAGTCTACCTCGGTGTTCGTGGACGAGAAGAAGCTGATCAACCTGAATCTGTTGCAGGCTCAGACCGACGGATCGACCAATTGGTTCAACGTCTTCTTCGGCTTCGGGGAAGCGGTGAAAAGTCCGTGGCAGGAGAGCAGCAAACTGTTGCAGCCCACGCTGAACATCGGCTACTACCACTACGCGCGTACGCTCGGCATGTGGCCCGGACAGGTGATCAACTTTGCCGACAACGTCGATAAACTCAACAAGGAATTCGACCGCACGACCAACAACCGCGACAACGGCATCATGTACGGCCATGCCAACGACAATGTCCGCACGACGATGCAGAAGCAACTGGCCGATTACCTGGGCTGGGGTCTTTTTCCCTATGTTTCCCAGCGTGCCCGTGAGCTCGGTTTCAAATACGAGCCCGACGAACTGCTCGAAGGGCAGGCTGCCTGCGACTTCTTCGTGATGAGCGCCTGCGAATACGCCGACCGCAACCTGCTGCCGTTCTTCCGCCGCTGGCATTTCCCCTGCTCGACCATCGCCATCCGGTACATGAAACAGTTCCGTGAACTGGGCGAGAACGAGCAGTTCTGGACCAGCTACGACGGCTCTACGGAACCTTCGTTCGAGACACGGACTCCGAACAAGACCATCACGCGACCCTCCTGCCGACTGAAATTCGACATGGAAGATGCCGACGACAAACTCAACTGGTATCTGCGGGGCGTAGCCTGGGATTACAATGCTTATAACGATCCGGTCAATCCCCGGTGCGACACGGTCGTCAAGAAAGACGGGACGAAGTTCATCGGCAACTCGATCGCCAACCCGGCCTGGAAAAACGTGTTCGACGGCAACACCAGCAACATGAACGGACTTCTCGGCCACATGCAGCCGGAGACCGGTTCGATGTGGGCCCATATCCCGTTCTACATTCTGAACTTCACGGGTCCGGGCGAAGATACTCCCGAGGACGACGACTTCGAATATTCGCAGGAGCCGGTCACGTTCAATACGTTTGCACTCTGGAACGTCGCCAACTACTATTTCACGAGCTACATCTACGACATCCAATACTACGACGATGCTGACGGCGTCTGGAAACCCACCGTCCCCAGCGAATTCAAGCTGCTGTACAATTCCAACTGGGAGTTTTATTATTTCGAGCAGGAGTACACGACGACCAAGATACAGTTCAAGTTGCAGCCCATTACGCCGGGTACTTCGGGGTATTCCATTACGCAGATGTGCGAGATGAGCTTCGGACTGGTCGAGGAGAAGACAGAATAACAGGCAAAAGAAATTTATAGATCATGAACAAAACCCTTTTTGCATTGGGAGCTTCGGCCGCGGCGCTCGCCGCAGGCAGCGCAACGGCGGCGAAACAACCCAACATTATCCTGATTATGGTCGACGACATGGGTTACTCCGATGTCGGATGTTATGGCGGCGAGATTCCCACGCCCAACATCGACCGCCTTGCGCAGAGCGGCGTACGCTATACGCAGTTCTATTCCACGGCCCGCTCGTGTCCCACGCGCGCCAGCCTGATGACGGGACTCTATGCGCACCAGGCCGGTATCGGCGGAATGTCGGAAGACCCTGTTCCCGGACGCAAACCGGGCGATCCGCGTCCTAAAAAGCCCGCCGCCTACCAGGGCTACCTCAACCGGAACTGTGTGACGATGGCCGAGGTGCTGAAAAGTGCGGGCTACCATACCTACATGTCGGGCAAATGGCATTTGGGCATGCATGGGCAGGAGAAATGGCCCTTGCAGCGCGGTTTCGACCGTTTCTACGGCATCCTGGCCGGAGCGAGCAGCTACCTCCGGCCGCACGGCGGACGCGGGCTCACGCTCGACAACACCAAGCTGCCGCCCCCGGAAACTCCGTATTACACCACGGACGCTTTCACCGATTATGCCATCGAATTCCTCGACAGCAACAAGGGCGACGGAAAGCCTTATTTCCTCTACCTTGCCTATAACGCACCCCACTGGCCGCTTCACGCCAAGCAGGAGGATATCGACAAGTTCCTCGGCAAGTACGATGCGGGCTGGGAGAAGACCCGCGAAGCGCGTTTCCGCCGCATGGCCGAACTGGGCCTCGTGGACGACACGTGGGAACTCGCCGAGTGGGAATCGCGCCATTGGGAGGACTTGACGGAGACCGAGCGGAAAAACTCCGCCCTGCGTATGTCGGTCTATGCCGCACAGGTTCATTGCATGGACTACAATGTGGGCCGCGTGCTCGACTGGGTGGAGAAGAGCGGCGAAAAGGAGAATACGCTGATTGTCTTCCTCTCGGACAACGGCGCCTGCGCCGAACCGCACACCGAGACCGGTTTCGGTACGGTGGCCGATATCAACGACCCCAACAGTTGGGTGGCTCCGTCCTACGGACTGCCGTGGGCGCAGGTCAGCAATACGCCGCTGCGCAAGTATAAAGTGCGTGCCTACGAGGGCGGACTTGCCGTTCCGCTGATCGTTTCGTGGCCCGGGCGCTTCTCGCGCTTCGACGGCCAGATTCGCAACAATGTGAGCTTCCTGCCCGACCTGATGGCGACCTTCGTGGACGTTTCGGGAGCGACATATCCTGCCTCTTACAACGGAAACGACATCCACCCGCTGGAGGGCAAGAGTCTCGTGCCGACAATCCGCAAACCGAAGACCGTGCTTCACGACTACCTGTTCGGCGAGCATTTCGACAACTGCTACGTGCGCCACGGCGACTGGAAGGCCGTCAAGGACGAGAAATCGAAGGAGTGGGAGCTGTTCAACATTCCCGCCGACCGCACCGAGCGCCGCAACGTCGCCGCGGAGTATCCCGAGATTCTCAGCGAACTCGTGGCCAAATGGAAGGTGTGGGCCGACACGCACGAGGTATACCCGAAGAAACTGAACAAATAGCTTTCGCAGCCCGGGATGGTTGGATGCCGTCCCCGTGTTGTGCCGGTTTTGGGCCGGTGAATACGAGCCGCGGGGTCGCCGCGGCTCGTATTTGCAGGAGGCTTCCGGGCCGCAAACGCCTGGAAGGATATACGAAAACTTTAAATTTGTCCGTTCAGAAACAAATTTTTACCTTTACTGTGGTACTCCGTATGAAAAAATTCATCATATCGCTCTTTTTCCTGATCGGATGCGCGGGCTTCGCCGCGGCCAGGAACTATGCATTGGTCAGCTACAACGCCGATAACGGCCTTTCGCACAACACGGTCCGCTGCATTGCCCAGGATCAGCGGGGATTCATGTGGATCGGCACGGCGGACGGCCTGAACCGTTTCGACGGAATTGCATTCCGCGCTTATAATTCCGAAAATCTCCGGCACGGGCTTCTGAACACGTCGGTCCATGCGTTGTGTGCCGACCGGAAGAACCGCCTGTGGGTCGGAACCGAGCAGGGCGTTTATCTGTACGATGAGCGTAAAGATGTATTTTTCCCTTTCAGCGTGCGTACCCAGTACGGTGTGGTTATCACAGGACGCATCACCCGTATATTTGAGAACGGCGACGGCAAAATCTGGATCGGTACGGAGGCCCAGGGCTTTTTCATCTACCATCCCGAGGACGGCGAACTCGAACAGAACAGCCGCCTGGCCGATGCCGTGACCGATATGGTCGGCGGTCCGGACTGGAATGTTTTCGTGAGCGCCCGCAACGGGACGGTCGCGGAGTTCGACAGCGAAGGAAAACAGCGCCTGGCCGTCTATTCGAAGGAGCAGGGCGGCCATGTGCCCTCTATCCGGTCGCTTTGTTACAGTAACGACGAACTGTGGGGCTGTTTCGAAACCGACGGACTTGCGAAAATGACGTGGTCGGGCGACAGCGCGGCGAAGTGGACGCACCGCCGGGACCTTTCGGCGCAGGTGCTGCTGCCGCTTTCACGCGGAGAACTGATGATCGGCTCCGACGACGGACTGTTCGTTTACTATACGGGTTCGGGGCAGGTCGATTCCGTGACGGACATGACCGCCCGCGGAGAAAACTACACCCATACGGTCAATGCCCTTTACCGCGACCGTGAGGGCGGAATCTGGGTCGCTACGCAGTATAACGGTATTACCTATCTTCCCCGCCGGCTCAAACCCATCGAGCACATGTCGCTCCGGATCGCGGAGAGGGGTAAAACGCTCGCCACGGCCTTTGCCGAGGACGACGACAGCAGCCTGTGGGTTGCGATCGACAAGCGGGGCGTCCTGAAAGTCGATGCCGCGGGCCGTGTCGATGAGGCTCCTTTCCGCGGCGGGTCCGAATCGTTCCGCCGCGAGACGAAGAACGTCCGGGCGATGCTTGTCGCCGGAGGCCGCCTGTGGCTGGGAACCATGTCCGGGGGTGTTTACGCCTGCGACCTGAAAACGGGGGCGGTGCGTAACTACCGGAACGATCCGGGGGTGAAAACATCGCTTTGCGACGACGACGTGGAGACGCTTTTTAGCGACGATGCCGGAACGGTCTATGCCGGAACACCGTGGGGATTTGCCCGGTACGACCGGCGTCTGGACGACTTCGTGCGGGTGAACAAAGGCGGCAACGACCTCTCCGTCTGTGACTTCGCTCAGGCCGGGCCGGGCCTGATCTGGGTGCTGGCGCGTAATAAGGGCGGATTCCTGTACGACACTTCGACCGGGGACTTCAAACACTACATGTTCGCCCGGAGCGGTACGCCCAACAGCGTCTGCATCCTGACCGACGGCCGCGACAATACGTGGCTGGGAACGGAGACAGGGCTGTTCCTGCTGAACCGGGAGACGCGCCATTTCGTGCCGTTCAACGCTGCCGACGGCATCCTGAAAGGGTTGGCGGTCGCAACGCTGGAAGAAGGCGACGACGGAACGCTCTGGATCGGGAGCAACAACGGTATCTTCAGCCTCGATGCCGAGACGCAGGAGGTGCGTTACCACCTGACCGTGCGCGACGGCCTTACCGGCAACCAGTTCAACGACCGCGCCTCGTTGCGCGCCCGCGACGGGCGGCTCTATTTCAGCGGTATCAACGGTTATTCGGCCTTCCGGCCCGAGACTTTGCAGCGCAACGGATTCGTTCCGTCGGTCTGCGTGACAGGACTTTTGCTCAACGACCGGTGGGTGGAGATCGACCGCGGCGGCAAGGACTCTTCGCCGCTCAAACGCCCGTTGCACCTGAACAAGGAGCTCCGGCTGAAATATAACCAGAACTCGGTCGGTTTCACCTTTGCGGCGCTGAGCTACCAGTCTTCGCCCAAGAACCGCTATGCCTACCGGCTTGCGGGGCAGGACAAGGAGTGGGTCTATTCCGATCGCAACGAAGCCCATTTCACCAACCTTTCGCCGGGTAAATACACCTTCGAGGTCCGCGGTTCGAACGACGACGGCGTATGGAGCGAGAATACGGCTACCGTCGCCTTCGTGATCCAGCCGCCGTTCTACCGCTCGACGGTGGCTGTCGTCGGTTACCTGCTGCTGCTGGGGCTGCTGGCCTGGTACGGAACCTGGTATGTCCGCCGGAAACACCGCCTGAAACTCGCCGAATTTGCCTTGCAGCAGGAGAAGATCAACTACCAGTCGAAGATCGACTTCTTTACCAACGTCGCCCACGAAATCCGGACGCCGCTTTCGCTTATCAAGGTTCCCCTGGAATCGATCCTGAAGGAAGACGAACATTTTCCGCCCAAAGTGAGGGACTACCTCCATGTCATGGAGAAGAATACGAGCAACCTGCTGGAGATGGTCAACCAACTGCTCGACCTGCGCAAAACCGAAGATACGGACTATACGCCGTCGATGCAGACGTGCGATGTCTCGGAGTTGGTCGACGACCTGTGCGCGCGTTTCGGTCCGGCTGCGGAGGTCGGCGGAATCAGCATCGAACGGTCCATCGAACCCGGCGTGGTGGCCCGGGTCGACCGCGACGCGATTTCCAAAATCGTGAATAACTTGTTATCCAATGCGTTGAAATATGCCCGGAGCAACTGTTGCGTAACCCTCGCCTCGGAAGGCAAACTTTTCCGCATCACGATCTCCGACGACGGGCAGGGTATCGTTCCCGAGGACATGGAGCGCATCTTCAACACCTTCTACCAGTCGGGCAACAGCAAGGGCGGAACCGGCATCGGACTGCCCCTGGCGCGCCTGCTGGCCATCAAGCACGGCGGAAGCGTCGTGTGCTCCAACTGCGAACAGAGAGGTGCGGTGTTTACCGTGGAGATTCCGCTCAATCCCGCGGCCGCAGAGTCCGGGGTGTCGTCCGAACCGGGTCCGGAGAGCAGTCCGGGTGCGGAAATACCCCCCCCCGCAGAGGACAATGGAACCTGTAAGATACTGGTTGTCGAGGATAACGACGACCTGCGCAGCGTGATTGCCGAGATCATCGGCGCCCGTTACGACGTGCTGACCGCCGCCAACGGCAAAATAGCGCTCGAAGTACTCGCCGACAACAACTGCGACCTGATCGTCAGCGACATCATGATGCCCGAAATGGATGGCTACGAGCTGTGCGAATACGTCAAGTCGGAACTCCGGTACAGCCATATCCCCATCATCCAGCTTACGGCGAAAACCTCGGTCGAGGACAAGGTCCGCGGACTGGAGTACGGCGCCGACGCCTATATCGAGAAGCCCTTCTCCTCGGAGCACCTCATGGCCCAGATCGACAGCCTGATCCGGAACCGCGAACGCATCCGCCGTGCGCTGCTCGCCGATACGGGCCATGCCGACACGGCATCGCTGGGTATCAGCAAGCGCGACGCGGAGTTTATCGAAAAGCTGAACACCCATATCGAGGAGCACCTCTGCGAGGAGACTTTCTACATCGAGCAGTTGGCCGAGAAGATGTTTATGAGCCGTTCGAACTTTTACCGCAAGGTCAAGAGCCTGTTCGGCATATCGCCCAACGATTATATGAAAACCTACCGCCTGCGCAAGGCCGCCGAGATGATCCGCAGCGGCGACTTCCTGATCAAGGAGATCTACGAGCAGGTGGGCTTCAAGACTTCGAGCTACTTCTCGGCCTGCTTCCGCGAGGAGTTCGGCATGACGCCCAAGCAATATAAGGATCAAAACTCAAAATCCAAGTAATGAAGAACAAACGATTGCTGTACCTGCTCGGGGCAGGTACGCTGACAGGCCTTGCAGGGTCTGCCGGGGCGCAGCAGCGTCCCAACATCATCTACATGATGGCGGACCAGTTGCGCGCCGACGTGCTGGGTTATGCCGGCGACGAACTGGCCGTGACGCCCAACATCGACCGGTTCGCACGCCAGTCGCTCGATTTTACCAACGCCGTGTCGGTCAGTCCCGTGAGCGCCGCTTACCGCGCCAGCCTCATAACGGGCAAATACACTTCGTCGACGGGCATGGTCATCAACGAACTGAACCTCAATCCCAACCACCGGACCCTGGCGCACGTGCTTACCGATGCGGGTTACCAGACCGGTTATGTGGGCAAGGTCCATTGGAACGACGCCCACCGCCGGCCCTACAAGCCCGGTCCCGAGCGCATGGGATTCGACGGATACTGGGCGGCCTATTCGTTCAACCACATCAATTACAACGCGTTCTACGATACGGACGGTCCCGGCGGCGAATCCGTGCATGTCAGCCTCAAGGGACAGTATGGTCCCGATGTTTTCACCGGGCTTGCACTCGACTACATCCGCGAACATGCCGCCGACGAACAGCCTTTTACGCTGATGCTCTCGTGGAGTCCCACGCACGATCCCTGGGTCCGCAAGAACGTTCCCGAACATTGCTATGAAAAATTCAAAGACGTAAAATTCAAGCTTCCGGAGAACTTCAACGAGAATCCCGATCCCTATATGGACCGTTTTTTCTCCGAGTATTTCAACGGCAAGGCCAGTTGGCGCGACGATTTCGTCAAGGGAGAAGGGTATAACGAGGCCATGCGCTGTTACTATGCGATGGCGAACTCCATCGACGAGCAGTTCGGACGCGTAGTGGGGCTTCTCGACAGCCTGGGCATCGCCGACAATACGATCGTGGTTTTTACGTCGGACCACGGCGAGATGATGACTTCGCAGGGCCGCATGTTCAAGATGATCTTCTACGACGAGTCGTGCCGCATTCCCTTCCTCATGCGCTGTCCCGGGGCGAAAACGGGCAAGACGGACGTTTGCCTCAATACGCCGGACATCGCGCCCACGCTGCTCGGCCTGGTCGGACTTTCCGACAGTATCCCGGCTGAGATGGAGGGCGACGACCTGAGTTTCGCCGTGCGCGGCGGGAAGGGGCAGGAGCCGTCTTTCGCCTTTATGCAGGGAATGGGACATACCCACCTTTGGCGCAACGGCTTCGAATGGCGTGCCGTGCGGGATAAACGCTATACCTATGCCCGCTATCTGCGCGACGGTTCGGAACTGCTTTTCGACCGGAAGAAAGACCCGTATATGATCCATAATGTTGCCGGCGACAAGAAATACGCGAAGGTGCTCGCTGCGCTCCGGGATGCGATGGCTGCCAAAATGGAGACCCTGAACGACGAGTTCAAACCGTGTACCTGGTATCGCGATAACTGGATGTACAAGGGATTCAGCATCAAGGCCGCTGCGCACGGCGAGTTCGGTCCGCTGCCTCCGATCGAACCGGTCCGCACCAAGGAATAGCTCCGGTAAGACGCAAAAAAAGACATCCTCTGGAAAGAGGATGTCTTTTTTTGGTAGGATCCGGGAGCGGTTACTCCATGTCCAGCGGCATGGATTTGATCACCGCTTCGTTGGCAGCCTTGATTCGCTCGGGGTTCACCTTCATCACCTTTCGGTCGTAGGTGAACAGGCCGTTCACTTCGCCTTCCACGTCGGTCGTTTGGGTGTAAACCGCACCCGAGAAGCCGAGACGCACGTATTTGATGAGGTTTTTGGCGTATTTCTCATACTCGGCCGTCACCTGGTCCGAGTTCTTGAACTGCACGTAGCCCCAGTTGCGTTTGTTCCACCAGAGGTGTCCTTCGAGGGCCATGCCGATACCGCCGTACTCGCCCAGCACGTTCACGCGCTGCGGGTCGAAGAGTTTCATGGCGGGACCCGGGTAGTTGTGCAGGTCGAGCATGTGGCCGCAGGGACGGTGGTTACCGCCGCTGGCGGGGTTGACCAGGCGCGAAGGATCGTACTCCATGGTCCAGTTTACGATGCGCTCGGTGTCGAACTGACCCCATGCCTCGTTGAACGGAACCCATACCACGACGCTCGGGGAGGACATGCAGAAATCCATGATCTCTTTCCACTCCTTGCTGAAGTTGTCCTTCGACTCCTGCGTACGGTCCTTGTCCGTGCCGCCGTTGTAGGTGTACATTTCCCACTTGTTACCCATGTCTCCCGAGGGCATGTCCTGCCATACGAGAATACCTTCGCGGTCGCAGTGGTAGTACCAGCGTGCCGGCTCTACCTTCACGTGCTTGCGGATCATGTTGTAACCCAACTCTTTGGTTTTCACGATGTCGAACAGCAGCGCTTCGTCCGTAGGTGCGGTGAAAAGTCCGTCCGGCCACCAGCCCTGATCGAGCGGTCCGAAGTGGAACAACGGCTTGTCGTTGAGCGTCATGCGTGCGATCCCGCCCTTGTCGCGCAGGATTCCGATCTTACGCATGGCGGTGTACGAATCGACTTTGTCGACGGTTTTTCCGCCCTGTTTGAGCGATACCTCCATGTCGTAGAGGAACGGCGAGTCGGGGCTCCAGAGTTTCGGCTCGGCGATACCCAGGCGCAGCGGGCTGCCGGGGAATCCCGTCGCCGAAGCTACGACCGTACCTTTGTCGAGAATCTTCACCTCCACCAGGTCACCCGTCGCGCAGTTTTCGGCTGCTACGGTTACGGCGATGTTCTTCTGGTCCAGGTTGGGAATGGCTTTGATACCCGAAATATGGCTCTTAGCCACGGGCTCGATCCACACGGTCTGCCAGATGCCGCTTACCGGCGTGTACCAGATTCCGTTGGGATTCTGCACCTGCTTGCCGCGGGGCTGGTAACCTGCGTCCGTTCCGTCGAATACGCGTATGACCAGCTTCTGGTCGCCCTTGGCGTTCAGGTAGGGCGTAATGTCGAGCGAGAACGGCGTGAAACCGCCCGTGTGGGAGCCTACGAGGATGTCGTTTACGAATACGTCGGCTTTCCAGTCCACGGCGCCGAAGTTCAGCAGCACGTTGCTGCCTTTCCAGGCGGCGGGCACGCTGAACGTACGACGGTACCACAGTTCGTCCTTGTCGGTGACGGTTTTCTGTACACCCGACAGCGACGATTCGACGGCGAAGGGTACGAGAATCTTTCCGTCCATTTTTTTAGGTTCCATGGCGCCGATCGGCTTGATGGCGTAATCCCACAGGCCATTGAGGTTCATCCACCGGGAACGTACCATCTGGGGACGCGGGTATTCGGGAAGCACGTTGGCGGGGTCGATTTTTTCGGCCCACGGCGTCTTGATTTTGTCGCCCGCGGGTTTCCACTGGGCAAAGGTGCACAGCACGCTCAGTGCCGCCACGGTTGTCAGAATCGTTTTTTTCATTACGAATTAATAAAAGAATTGGGTTATGGATTTATTGGTTCTTCTTCTTTTTGAACTGTCCGGGGTAAGGTTCCACCATGCAGCGCTTCGCCCAGGTTTCGTAGGCCGCTTCCAGTTCCTGGAGCTTGGCGGGGTTCTCTGCTGCGAGGTTGTGCTGCTCCGAGCGGTCGTCGCTGAGGTTGTAAAGCTCCCAGGGGCGTTTGTTGCCCTGGCGGACGATCTTCCAGCCGTCTTTCGAGATGAACGCGCGTTCGTTGAAGTGCTCGAAGCCCAGGTAGTCGTGTCCTTCGCGCCGGCCTTTGCGCAGCACGGGTACGAGGCTCTTGCCTTCCAGCGGAATGATCTCGTTGCCGTCGTATGAAGTGGGGTAGTCGGCGCCCGAGAGGTCGAGGCAGGTGGCCATGATGTCCATCACGTGCCCCATCTGGTCGGTCACCTTCCCTTGCAGGCTCTTCTTGAGGCCTTTGGGCCAGTGGGCGATCACGGGGGTGCAGATGCCGCCGTTGAACGACTTGGCTTTCCAGAAGCGGAACGGCGTGTTGGCCACGTTGGCCCATTTGGCGCCGAGCGATGCATAGGAGGTCTCGGGACCGGGCATCACCTCTTTCTTTTTCGGGTAGACGATGGCGCGTCCGTCGCGCGTCATGTCGGGACGGTCGTTCTCACCGGGCGAGTAGTTCTGGCACTGCTCGCTGCTGCATCCGTTGTCGGAGAGGAAGATGATCAGCGTGTTGTCCATCTGTCCGTTCTTTTCCAGCGCTTCCAGCACCCGGCCGATGCCCTGGTCCATGCGGTCTACCATCGCGGCATGTACGGCCATCGCGCGGGCGTCCCATTCGGCCGTGGGATTGTCTTCCCATTTGTCGTTGAACTGGCGCTGCGAAAGGAAATCCTCCTGTCCGGGGAAGATGCCCAGTTGTTTGATCCGCTCGTACCGCTGGTTGCGGATGGCCTCCCAGCCGACTTTGTAGGTGTCCTTATACTTCTCGATGTCCTCCGGCAGGGCATGCAGCGGCCAGTGGGGCGCCGTGTAGGAGAGGTAGAGGAAGAAGGGCTTGTCGTCCTTCGCATATTCGTTCACATAGCTGACGGCCTTCTGCGAAAGGTCGTCCGTTACGTAATACCCTTCGGGGACTTCGCGTACGGGCTCTTCGCCTTCTACGAGGCTGAACGGGTCGAAATAGTTCACCACGCCGTAAATCGTGCCGTAGAACTTTTCGAATCCGCGGTGGGTAGGGTAGTTGATTTTGTCGGCGAACTCCTCGTGGTAAACATGGTGGGCCAGCCATTCGCGCTGGTCGGGGCGCAGGGGCGTCTCGGCGATGTGCCACTTTCCGACCATGCCCGTGTGATAACCCGCTTCGCGGAGCGCCTCGGCGATGGTCACGGCGTTCTTCGACAGCGTGCCGCGGTATCCCGGCAGGTGGTCGTCGAAGGTCATCCGGCCGATTCCGGCCTGATGCTGGTAAAGCCCCGTGAGCAGCGACGCGCGGGTCGGGCAGCTGCGGCTCGTATTGTAGAAATTGTTGAAACGCAGGCCTTCGGATGCCAGCCGGTCGAGGTTCGGGGTGTGGATTTCACCTCCGTAGCAGCCGATGTCCGAAAAACCCAGGTCGTCGGCCAGGATCACGATCACATTGGGCCGCGCGTCCTTTTTGGGTTTGGCCGCACATTGCTCACTCTCGGCGGCCGCTGCGGTCAGGAGCGAAACCGGAAGAATTAGTTTACTTGGATTCATCGTTCGTTGTGTTAAGCTTTTTAGATGTAGATTTTACGCCTGATGGCTTTTTCAGCGCTTTGCCGATCGGTTCGGGTTTTCCTAACTCCGGGGTTCCCTCTGCCGAAAATCCGATTTTCTGCATGCGTACCGTGCGCGAATAGGGCCGGTAGGGGTCTCCTACGATATCGCGGGCCATGTAAACCAGGAAATACTCGGTTCCGTCGGGCGAAGGGATGATGAAGGGGGACCCCGGGGCATAGACGCCCGCCGCGGCCGGAGTCTGGTTTTCCGCTGCTTTTTTCCACGAAGGGTCGTTCATCGAGAAGACGGGCTTGCTCTTCTTTTTCCACGACGCGGCGTTGAGCAGGTCGCTGCCTTTCGCTGCCGACAGTTCGCCGATTGCGTAGTAGGGGGTCCACATGGCGCTGGCCGAATAGTAGATGTAGAGCCGGTCCGTGCGGTCGTTCCCGAAGAAGAACGGAGCCTCGTTGACATAGACCGGGTATGCGGTTTTATACCCGTTGGGGTTTACCCATTGCCGTTCCCATTCGTATTCGGGGACCGAAATCCGTACCCGGGAGGTGCTTTGCGTCCAGGGGTTTTCCAGCTTGGCGATGTAGATGCCCTGCGTCTCGGCGTAAACACGGCGCGACTCCCATCCCGACCAGATCATGTAGAGTTCCCCGTCGTATTCGAAAGCATGGGCGTGGATGGCCCAATTGTCGTCCGGATCGGTTTTGATCCGTCCGCGCATCGTAAACGTCCCTGTGCGGGGATCCTTTTCCTGATTTTCCAACACGTATATCTGGTGGTTGTCCGTGTTGCCGTCGTCGGCGCTGAGGTAGATATACCACTTTCCGCGGATATTCACAAGCTGGGGATGCCAGATGTGGAGCAGCCCGTATTCCTGTTTGGCCCGGCACACGACGCAGGGCTCGGACTGTTCGAGCCGTGTCGGGTCCGCGTCGGCATAGAGTCCCAGGTTGCCGTTCGAATTGGTAATGTAATAGTACAATCCTTCGTGGAAAAAGATCGACGTATTTTCGTATTTGAGGATGATGGGATTTTCGAAGAGGTCGTCGTCGGCCGTCTCTTTTCCTGCGCACGAGGTGAACAGGGCGAACAGCAGACTCGGAATGATCAGGCCCGCAGTCCGGCATAGCGACGCAGTATTTACGGGGATTTTCATAGTTGGGTCGGTTTTAAGGTCTTGTTTCCGAATACAAATTTCGGAAATAATAATTCTTTACCCGCTATATTTTGATCAGAAAAAAGCAGGATTTAGTCAAAATAGGCCTGGAGGTGCTTCATTGACGGAAATATGTCGTCGATTGGTCAAATATTGGTGTTCCGGACCGGCGAATCTGTCTAAATTTGTATGCAAATCAAAAAAGCGTTTTTTATTTATGCCACTCTTCAAAAGCCCGGCCCTTGCCTTCGTTTTCTGCGTCGTTTTCGCCTCGGGCTTCGCAGCCGCGGACCGGGGCGGCGAATATGCCCGGCGCGCCACGGCGACGCTCGATTCGCTCTATACCTATTATTCGGTTCCGGGGACTCGGTTACTCCGGGAAAACTATCCCGACGACGCTTCCTATAAAGCCACCTACCTTGCCGGGGAATCCGCCGCCAATCAGTTTTCCTACCTGTGGCCCTTCTCGGGAACGCTCTCGGCTGTCGCCGTGCTGGTCGAAACGCAGGGGTGGGAGACCTACGGCCCTCTGCTCGACTCGGTGGTGCTGCCCGGGCTGCGGGAATACGGCGATGTGCGCCGCCGGCCTTTCGCCTATGCCTCCTATATTGCTTCGGCGCCGGCTTCGGACCGTTTCTACGACGACAATATCTGGCTCGGTATCGACTTTACCGACCTTTACACCGCAACCCGTCAGCAGCGTTTTCTCAACGAGGCGGAGCGTATCTGGCTTTTTATCGCCAGCGGAACCGACGACAAACTCGGAGGCGGCATCTATTGGTGCGAGCAGAAAAAAGGTTCGAAGAACACCTGCTCGAATGCCCCCGGGGCTGTCTTTGCCCTGAAACTCTACCTGGCGACCGGCAAAGAGCACTACCTCGAACAGGGCCGCATCCTTTACGAGTGGACGCGCAAACGGCTTCTCGACCCCTCCGACAACCTCTATTTCGACAATATCTCGCTGAAGGGAACGCTCAACAAGACCAAGTTTTCCTACAACAGCGGCCAGATGATCCAGGCGGGCGCCCTGCTTTACCGCATCACCGGCAAGAAACGCTACCTTGCCGAAGCGCGCGAGACGGCAGCGTCCTGCCTGTCCCATTTTTTCCGGCCCCTCCACAAGCCCGGCGGCGGTTCCGTCCGAATCCTGCGGCGTGACAAAATCTGGTTCGATGCCGTGATGCTGCGCGGATTTATCGAACTTTACCGTGAAGACGGCCGTGAGGTGTATCTGGATGCTTTCCGCGAGACACTCGACCATGCGTGGACGCATGCCCGCGACAGCCGGGGTTTTCTCGCCGACTGGAGCGGCCGGGGCCGCGAGGGGCGCAAGTGGTTGCTTTCACAGGCTGCGCTGGCCGAGATGTTTGCCCGGATGGCAGACGTAACCGACTAACCGAACTTTAAAATCATATTGAAAAAGATGAAGAAAAACACAAAAATCCAAATTTTCGCCCTCGCCGCTTTGTTTAGCGTCGTCGTATGCTCGGGGGCGTCCGCCGCCCAGCTTATTGTCTCGGATGCGACACGCGTTTCTGCCGTAGTTCCCGACTACACTCAAACGAAGCGTCCGTCGGCATCGGAGCGGTTGTTCCAATCGTCGGCCGTCGAATCTGAGATCGCACGAATCAAAGTTGTCCTTACGAACCGGAAACTGGCTTGGATGTTCGAGAACTGCTTTCCCAATACGCTGGACACGACCGTTCGCTACCGCACGGACGATAACGGCAAGGACGATACGGTGGTCTATACGGGCGACATCCATGCGATGTGGCTCCGGGACTCCGGGGCCCAGGTGTGGCCCTACCTGCAACTGGCCCATAAGGACGAACACCTTCGTCGGATGCTCGCCGGTGTGATCCGTCGGCAGATGAAGTGCATCGAACTGGACCCTTACGCGAACGCGTTCCTGGACCCCTACGATCCGAACCCGGACCACCAGTGGATGAAGGACAAGACGCAGATGCGCCCTGAACTCCACGAACGCAAATGGGAGATCGACTCGCTGTGCTACCCGCTTCGCCTGGCCTACGAGTACTGGAAGATCACGGGCGACGCTTCGGTCTTCGACGAACACTGGCTTGCCGCGGTAAAGAATATCCTCCGTACGTTCCGCGAACAACAGCGCAAGGATGGTGTGGGTCCCTATACGTTCCAGCGTCGCACGGAACGCCAGTTGGATACGGTCTGCAACGACGGCAAGGGCAACCCTGTCAACCCGGTGGGCCTTATCGCCTCGGTGTTCCGTCCCTCGGACGACGCCACGACGTTCCTGTTCCTGGTTCCCTCGAACTTCTTCGCTGTTACGTCGCTTCGCAAAGCTTCTGAAATCCTGACGAAGGTGAACAAGGAGAAGTCGCTGGCTTCGGAGTGCCGTGCTTTGGCCGACGAGGTGGAGACGGCTCTCCGGAAATACGCGACCTGCGATCACCCGGAATTCGGGAAGATCTACGCCTTCGAGGTCGACGGCTACGGGAACCGCTTTTTGATGGACGACGCAAACGTCCCGAGCCTTCTTGCTATGCCCTACCTGGGTGATATGGATGTGAAGGACCCTGTTTACCGGAATACGCGCCGTTTCGTCTGGAGCGAATCGAACCCTTACTTTTTCAAAGGCTCGGCGGGCGAAGGTATCGGAGGTCCCCATATCGGTTACGACATGATCTGGCCGATGAGTATCATGATGAAGGCCTTCACGTCTACGGACGACGCCGAGATCAAACGCTGCATTGAGATGCTGCTGACGACGGACGCCGGCACGGGCTTCATGCACGAATCTTTCCACAAGGACGATCCAGCGAAGTTTACGCGTTCGTGGTTCGCGTGGCAGAACACGCTGTTCGGGGAGCTGATCCTGAAGCTGGTGAATGAGGGCAAGACGGATCTGCTGAACAGCATCACGGTTCAGTAAAGGCCGAAACACAGAAAATAAATGCCGGAGTCCCAGACTCCGGCATTTTCTGTTTTCAGAGGTTGTGCGACAGCGGTGCGGGAACCGCTCCGCTCAGGTCGTAACCGCCCCAGCGTTCGGCGATTTGGTCGAGCGTTGCGAACAATTCCGCGATGTCGAGCGACGTTACGAGTTTCAGCCGCGTGGGCTTGAAGTCGGGCAGCCCCTTGAAGTAGTTGGTCATGTGGCGCCGCATTTCGAGGATGCCGACGTGGTCGCCTTTGATTTCGAGCGATTTCTGCAGGTGCTCTTTTGCGATGGCCACCCGTTCGACGACCGATGGCTGCGGCAGTACTTCGCCCGTCGCGAGGAAGTGTTTCACTTCGCGGAATATCCACGGCCGGCCGTAGGTCGCACGGCCGATCATCACGCCGTCCACACCGTAGCGGTCGAACATCTCTTTGGCTTTGGGACCCGAATCGACATCGCCGTTGCCGATGATCGGAATGTGTATCTGCGGATTGTTCTTTACCTTCCCGATCAGCGTCCAGTCGGCTTCGCCGCGGTACATCTGCGCCCGTGTGCGGCCATGGATCGTGAGGGCCGCAATGCCCGTATCCTGTAACCGCAGGGCTATTTCTTCGATATTTTTCGATTCCTCGTCCCATCCGAGGCGGGTTTTCACGGTTACGGGCTTTCTGACTGCCGCCACGATCTGCCGTGTCATTTCGACCATCAGCGGCACGTCGCGCATCATACCCGAACCGGCTCCGCGTCCGGCGATCTTCTTCACCGGGCATCCGAAATTGATGTCGATGACATCGGGATCGGCCGCTTCGGCCATGCGCGCCGCTTCGACCATCGGTTCGATCAGGTGTCCGTATATCTGAATGCCTACGGGGCGTTCCGTGTCGTCGATTTCGAGCTTCTTGAGCGATTTCGCCGCGTCGCGGATCAGGCCGTCCGACGAGATGAACTCCGTGTAGACCATGTCGGCGCCGAAGCGTTTGCACATGTAGCGGAACGACGGATCGGTCACGTCCTCCATCGGCGCGAGCAGCAGGGGGCGTTCGCCCAGTTCGATGTCTGCTATTCTCATAATTGTTGTTTCTGGCTGACGAGGATTTTGTCGATACGCGCCCCGTCCATGTCCACGATTTCAAACGTGAAACCGTTCCATTCCAGCTTCTCGCCCGTGGCGGGAATGTGGGCCAGGTGGTCGAGGATCAGGCCGCTGACGGTGTTGTAGGCGTTGTGGGGGAGGACGTTTTCCATGCCGAACCAGGCAAGGAAATCGTAGAACGGGCATTGCCCGTCGACCAGGCAGCTGCCGTCTTCGCGCTGTATGATGTCGGGCTCTTCGCGCGAATCGGGAAGTTCGCCGACGAGGGCTTCGAAGATGTCGCGCAGGGTAATAATGCCCCGCGTCACGCCGAACTCGTCGCAGATGATGCCGTAGCCCAACTGCTCGCTGCGCAACTGTTCGAGGGCGTTGTATACCTCGAATCCTTCGTGAAAGAATTTTGCCGGGACAACCTGTGCGCGCAGGTCGAACCCGTCGTCGCCCAGGTGGAGGAACAGGTCTTTGAGGTAGACCACGCCCAGCAGTTTGTCGAGGCTTCCTTCGGCGACGGGGTAGCGGTTGTGCGGGGCCCGGGCCACCAGTTCGCGAATTTGCGCGGCATCCATCGCAGCATCGATCCACACCATGTCGCTGCGGTGGGTCATGATCGACTCCACCGTGCGGTCGCCCAGCGAGAAGACGCGTCCCATGATTTGCTGTTCGACTTTCTGCACTTCGCCGTCCTCGGCGCCTTCCTGGATAATCGAGCGGATTTCCGCCTCGGTGACTTTGCTTTCGGCCCGTTGCATCCCCAGCAGCCGGGTGATCCCCGATGTGCTTTTGGAGAGCAGCCAGACGAAGGGCGACGCTACGATCGAAAGCCACCGCATCGGGCGTGCGACGATCTTTGCAGCCCGTTCGGCGGCGTTCATGCCGATGCGTTTGGGGACCAGTTCGCCGAAGATGATCGTGAGGTAGGTGACTACGATGATGATCGTGACCTGTGCCGTGATGGTCGCCGTGCGCAGCGGAATACCCAGCCGGGCCAGGTCGCTGCCGAATTTCGTTGCCAGCGTGTCGCCGGAGTAAATACCCGTGAGAATGCCGATCAGGGTGATGCCGATCTGTACTGTCGAAAGAAACCGGTCGGGGTCTTTGGCCAGCTTCAGGGCTTGGCGCGCCCCTGCGCTGCCTTGCCGGGCCTGCATCTCCAGATTCGACCGGCGGGCCGATATGAGTGCGATCTCGGACATGGCGAACAGTCCGTTGAGCAGGATCAGCAGTAGAATGACGAGAATTTCCATGGAATGTCTTGTCGGTTTTGTGTTGCAAAGATAGTACAAGCCGGGGCAAAACCAAAGAATATCGCGGCTCGGGATTGGTTATTCGCCGAAAAACGCTAAATTTGCAGGCAAAATCTATTGGATATGAATATCGAAACCTTTATTTCGGATGCGGTCCGCCGGTCGGTGGAGGCGCTTTACGGTGAGCTCGGCGACGAGCAGTTGCAGATTCAGAAGACCCGCAAGGAGTTCGAGGGCGACTATACCCTCGTGACGTTCCCGCTGCTCCGACGAAGCCGCAAGTCGCCCGAGGCTACCGCTGCCGAGATCGGCGAATATATGACGGCTAATGTTCCCGAGATCGCGTCGTTCAACGTGATCAAAGGTTTCCTGAATCTTTCGCTCGACAGTGCGTTCTGGGCGGCCCGCTTCGCCGAGGTCGCTGCCGACGCGCAGTTCGGGCAGGCTCCCGCAACGGGCCGCACCGTGATGGTCGAGTACTCCTCGCCCAACACCAACAAGCCGCTCCACCTGGGGCATATCCGCAACAACCTGCTGGGTTACTCCGTGGCGCAGATCCTCAAGGCCAACGGCCACACGGTCATCAAGGCCAACCTGGTGAACGACCGAGGCATCCACATCTGCAAGTCGATGCTGGCCTGGAAACTCTACGGGAACGGCGAGACGCCTGCATCGTCGGGTATGAAGGGCGACCACCTTGTAGGCAAGTATTACGTGGAGTTCGACAAACACTATAAAGCCCAGGTCAAGGAGCTCATGGCGCAGGGACGGTCGGAAGACGAGGCCAAGAAGAACGCCCCGGTCATGCTCGAAGCGCAGGAGATGCTGCGTAAGTGGGAGGCCAAAGACCCGGAAGTCTACGGGCTTTGGGAGACGATGAACGGCTGGGTCTACGAAGGCTTCGATGTGACCTACAAAGCGCTGGGTGTCGATTTCGACAAAATCTATTACGAGTCGCAGACCTACCTGCTGGGCAAGTCGCTCGTCGAGGAGGGGCTCAAAAAGGGCGTTTTCTACCGCCGCGAGGACAATTCGGTGTGGATCGACCTCACGGCCGACGGACTCGACGAAAAACTGCTGCTGCGCGGCGACGGTACGTCGGTCTACATGACGCAGGACCTCGGCACGGCCTTCCGCCGCTTCGAGGATAATAAACTCGACGACATGATCTACGTCGTGGGCAACGAGCAGAACTACCATTTCCAGGTCCTGAAACTCGTGCTCAAGAAACTGGGCTATGCCGACTGGAGCGACCATATCACCCACCTGTCCTACGGCATGGTGGAGCTTCCCGAGGGCAAGATGAAGTCGCGCGAAGGCACGGTGGTCGATGCCGACGACCTGATCGAAGGCATGGTCGCCACGGCCCGCGAAATGTCGGCCGAACTGGGCAAACTCGACGGATGCTCGGAGGAAGAGGCTTCTGCCGTTTCGACGATGGTCGGACTGGGAGCGCTCAAGTACTTTATATTAAAGGTCGACCCCCGAAAGACGATGTTGTTCGATCCCCGCGAGTCGATCGACTTCAACGGCAATACGGGTCCCTTCATCCAGTATACCCACGCGCGTATCCGTTCGGTGCTGCGCAAAGCCGCTGAGGCCGGAATCGACTTCGAAGGAGCCGCTGCCGCCGATTACCTGCCCGAGGAGATCGACCTGGTGAAAGCATTGACGGAATACCCCGCCGTGGTGAAGGCCGCCGGCGAGAACTTCGCGCCGTCGGTCGTCGGAGCCTATGTCTACGAACTTGCCAAGCAGTTCAACGGCTACTACCACGATCATTCGATCCTCAAGGAAGAGAACGCCGAGGTGCGCAAGATGCGCCTTAGGCTGGCGCAGCAGGTCGCCCGCGTCATCAAGGAGGGCATGAAACTGCTGGGCATCGACGTTCCCGAACGGATGTAAGATTTTGAAAAAGGATCAGGCCGAATGTTACATTCGGCCTGATTTTTTATGTGAAGAAGGGGATCACTCCGTTTCCAGCATTTTAAGAATGCGGCCGTCGTCGGTTTTCCATTCCAGCAGGCCATTTGCACAACGGCCCATAATGATGCTTGCGGCCGTAGAGGGACTGGAAAATAATGTATCCTTGGTAAACCGGAATACGCCTCCTTCTTCTGCCACTACTATTTTGTCGGCGAGCAGTTTTTCGCGTAAATGCTGGTAATTTTCGGTATAAGAGAGTGTTACGGAACCTGCCATTAATGAGTCTTTCATGACGACGAATCCTTCCGTGGTGCTGATTCCTTGGGCATTTGCTCCGCGGGCTCCGTGTAAAAAAAGCATTCTGGTGTTTTTTTTCGTATTCGATTCTGAGAGCAGTGGATCGAAGATCTTGAATCCCAGTGTGCCTATCAGTAATTTGATATTTGCGATAAATTCCTCCATCTCGGCCTCGTCAGGTTCGGAAATGGTTGATCGGGTAGGGGTGTTTGAATTTTCCAGTTTGTAGCGGCCAACTTTATCGGCGTCTTCGTATAACCTGTTTTCTATGTATTTGATATGG
Source organism: Alistipes montrealensis (assembly GCF_018362775.1). Lineage (GTDB taxonomy): Bacteria > Bacteroidota > Bacteroidia > Bacteroidales > Rikenellaceae > Alistipes > Alistipes montrealensis. The sequence goes on along the minus strand of NZ_JAGYXY010000001.1, from coordinate 160,370 downwards.
GCCTTATTCAGGTTATTGTCTTTGCTGATAAACACGATGACATCGTTCCAGAAATCCTTTTGAGAGAGGTGTTGTGTCAATCGTTTCAGGATGCCGTCGGCTTCGCCGATATACGCCAGACCTTCTTTATCGGTATTGTCGGACTTGCCGAATAGGATGTAAACACCGGCGTTATCCATATCGTTTCGATCCGCGCATTGTCGGACGTAGGCTCTCGGGAGACGGTATGCTTTTCCATTCCAGTTGGACAATTCGCAACTGATCCGCCCCTCTGCGGAGCCATCCATTAGAAACAGGGTTATTTTCTTGCCATAAGTCATGCTACATATATTTTCTTCGAAGTTACGAAAATATTATTGGAAATCGTGCTGTTGAAAGAGTGAAAATACGGATTCTAAACAGTGGTACGAATCTTGCGAGAGGTGAGGGCATGTTAACTAACACTAATTTAGCGTGAAAACATTTGTATCAACATTCGCTCTTTCTCTCGCGTTGTGTGCCGCTGCCGGAGCGACGGCCCAAACCAAGAGTGCGGTCCCGGTGCCTGCGGCCGATACCGTATTACTGTCGGAGACTACCGACGGAGACTACATCGTACGCAGGTTTATGGTCAAAAGCCGTGGTGACGCCGACTATTCGATCCGCTACCAGATCAACCTGGCGACGCTCAACGCCACGCTCAACGGCAATCCGCAGGAACTGGACCAGCTCAACGGTTTTGTGGGCAACCTGATGAAGGATACCCTGAAACAGGTTCAGTCCGTGACGATTACGGGTTATTCGTCGCCTGACGGCCCGGTGAAATTCAACGAAGCGCTGGCCGCCAAGCGAGCCAACGATTTCAAGACCTACGTCGACAAAAAGTACGATTTCTCGAAGAAGTACAAGGTGACGGTCAATTCCGTCGCCGAGGATTGGGAGACCTGCCGTGCGCTGGTCGCACAGTCGTCGATGCCCGACAAACAGTCCGTGCTGAATATTGTCGACGGCAAGCAGTCGCCCGACCAGAAAGAGATCGCGCTCAAAAAGATGCCCGCCGCGTGGGACTACCTGAAAAAGGATATCCTGCCGAAACTGCGCCGTGTCGAACTGACGATCAACTACGGCGCCGGCAACGTCGTCGAGCAGCGCACGATGATTCCGAAGCCCAAACCGGCTCCGCAGCCCCAGGCCGCCCAGGAACCTTACGTAGTCGTCGATGAGCAGGTCAACGGTATTATCGTCGAGATGCCGAACGACCGCGAAGCCAAGAAGGAGATGCGCGAGGAGTCCAGGGAGATGAAGAAGGAGGCCCGTGCCGCCGAAAAACTCGCCAAAAAGGAGGCCCGCGAAGCCGAGAAGATAGTCCGCCAGCAGGAGAAGGCTGCCAAGAAGATCGCCAAAAAGGAGGCTAAAGCCGCCAAGAAAGCCGAGAAGGCCGCCAAAAAGACCTACAAGGACCTTCAGAAAATGTAATCAGAAAAAGATTCCGGATTCCCGGAATCTTTTTTTTGTCCGCCCGTGTCCCGCAATTATTTCCCGGGGCCGCAGCCTGAAAATGTTTGATAATCCGAAACGTTTTACTACCTTTGTCGAAGCAAAAATTTTAAAATCGACTGAATATGGCAAATTTACGTAACCTGAAGAAGGAGATTGACTACCGCCTTGAGGAGGTTGTTTTCGACTGCGATATGGCTATTTGTTTCCAGCCTTCGAAAGAGAAGGAGATTTTCGAGGTGATGCAGGAGGCTGTCGGCGTTCGCAACGACTTGTTCGCCAAAGCAATGAATCCCGCCGAGCCGCACAATCCGTCGCTCGTTCGCAAGCACTATGCTGCCCTGCGCGCCGAGATGGAGGATGTTTTCGGCAAACTCTTCGAGAAGCTGAGCAAAATTAACGAGACCAAGTAATTTCCGGTTCTCCCGGGCATTTTCGCCCAGTCTTGTCCGCCCCGAACGGTAACCCCGTCCGGGGCGGACTGTGTTTTAGGGAAACCTGTTTTGCGATGATCGGAAACCGGCGCCGGTTACTGTTTGGTGACAAACCATTCGAAAACGGCCTGCATGACGAGTGTGCCGCTATGGTCGTACAGGCAAACCTCTACTTCCAGCAAGGCGCGTCCTTTTTGGTCCAGGGCTTCGAGAATCTCGTTTTTCCCTGTATTCAGGAATGCAGCATTCGAATAGACGGTTCCGAAGGCCGGTTTCCGGTATTTTACCGCTACTTTCCGGACGACCGGGACGATATCAGGCAGCTTGTCGAACTGCCCGAGCAGGAAATGGCCGCTCGTCGCCTCCGCCAGTGTGAACAGGGCGCCGGCATGAACGCTATTCAGGTGATTGAGATACTCGGTTTTGTCGTCGAGCATCAGCAGGTAGTCCTGCCTGTCGGCGTATTTCAGGCCGATGAACTCGTTGAACGGTAGTCGGGTCACATCCATGATCAATGTTTTTTGCCGGTTTATTCGTGGTCGCAGCAGCAATCGCCGGGATGGTGTTCCAGCACGGTGTGGGGAATATGTCCGTGCGATACCAGTTGAATCGGACAGTCGTAGTTGCGCAACTGCTCTTCGGTCAGCACGTTAGAACGGTGACGATGTACATGGCGGTTGACGCAGACGATCTCTTTCACGACGCTGGTAATCGTTCCGATGTCGTGCGAAACCATGACGATCGCCATGCGTTTGTTCAGCTCGTGCAGCGTGCGGTAAAGTTCCTTTTCGAATTTGTTGTCCACGAAATTCGCCGGTTCGTCCAGGATCAGCAGCTTCGGGTCCGAGATCACGGCCCTCGCCAGCAGCGCCCGCTGCATTTGACCGCCCGATACCTCGCCGATGGGGCTGCGGGCTGTTCCGGCGATTCCCGAGGCCGTCAGCAGTTCCATCGCCTTGGTGCGGTCCTCCTTCGTGTAGCGGGTGCGGAATCCGCGGCGGCCCTGCAATCCGGATAATACGACTTCGAGCACCGAAATCGGGAATGCGCGGTCGAAATCCGAGATCTGCGGCATGTAGCCGATCAGGCGTTCCTTTCCCCGGAACAGTTCCGGGGCGAGTTTCAGTTCGCCCGTGTGGGGTACGGTTCCCAGAATCGCTTTCACGAGCGTTGTTTTTCCGCCTCCGTTGGGACCGATAACACCCAGGAAATCGTTGTCCGCAATCTCCAGGTCGACGTGCTGAAGGGCCTCGTAACCGTCGTATGCGACACTCACGTCGCGCAGCGTTACCAGATTCATTGTGCCGTGATTAAGTCGGTCATTGCGTCGATGTTGGCGATTGCGTCTTCGCCCAGCGGGTCGATTTCCACATATTCGGCGTCGATGTCGCGGGCGATGATCTCCACGGTCGATGCGGGAAACTGATTCTGGTAGAAAATCCGCCGTACGCCGTCCTCGCGGGCCTGTCGGATGATCGCTGTCAACTGTTTGGCCGATGGCTCTTTGCCGTCGGCCTCAATAGCCACCTGCCGCAGCCCGTAATCGCGTGCATAGTAGGTGAGTGCAGGGTGGTAGACGATGAAGTACTCTACGCCGCTTTGGGCGATCTTCTCTGCCGTACGTGTGTCGAGGGCTTGCAGTTTCTCCTGCAGCCGGTTGTAGCCGGCTTCGTATTTCACCGAGTCGGGATAGGCTTTGCGAATCGCTTCATAGGCGTTTGCCGCCATCTTTTGCAGGGCTTTCGGCGAGGTCCAGACGTGGGGATCGACGCCGTGGGCATGTGCGTGGCCGTGACTGCCGTGCGAACAGGACCCTGCAATCAGGTCGATGCCGCGGCTCAGGTCCACGACTTTCGCCTGGTCTTCGACTTTGCCCAGCAGCGCCGTTTCGAAGTCGATAAGTCCCACGTTGAAAACGAGTTGCGCTCTGTTCAGCCCCACGAACTGCCGGGGAGTCGGTTCGAACGTCTCGGGGCTTGCCCCGGGAGGTACGAGCACTTCGATTTCGAAATCGTCGCCTACGATTTCCTCTACGATGTTGCGCAGCGGGAGTATCGAAACGTAAAACGTATTTTCCCCGGCGGGCTGCTTCGGGGTGCAGGCTGCGAACAGCAGGGCTGCCAATAGGTATGTCGCGGATTTATACATGGTTTATAATCAGTTGTTTGTAATTAATGCAGTAGGGTAGCCTCTTTTGCTTTTTATATGCAATGGTCAGGCCGATGGCGATGGCGATCGTTCCGAATCGCAGGATGTTGGCGCCGATTCCGCCGACGGCGCCGCTCGCACTGACGCTGAAGACGATCCACGGCAGGTTCATCAGCGTGTGGAGCCAGACAACGCACCAGAGATTGAAATTCCATTCGGCGTAAATCCAACTGAAGAAAACGCTTCCGGCCGCCGTTACCCCGAATGCGCCCAGCGCCGATTGTAGGTCGTGCCCTTGGTAGAGGTGCAGCGAACCGAATGCCACGGCCGTCAGCAACGCCGCGGGCAGGAATCCCCAGCGGGCGTAGCGGAAAAGTTGTCCGAAAACGAATCCCCGGAAAACGAGTTCCTCGAAGAATCCGGCGATCACGACACGGGTCAGCAGGTGATCCGCGGAAACCTCCCGGTCGAAGGTTCCCATGCAGGCGTATCCAATCAGCATCGGCAGGGTAGCGAGCACCCCGAAAAGCGCCCCGGATCCGAATCCGCGGGATAACCCCATCGACGACGCGATTTCGTTCGGGCGGTGCAGCAACAACAGCGCGGCCGCCGGGATCAAACCCGCAACGACATAGTTTACAAAGTAATGTGCAGCCTGCGAACCCTCTGTAAACGCCCGGAACGGCCATCCGCCGAGGTTGAAATACCACACGGCGAAGAAAAGCGCAAAGGCCGTGAGAATGATGATCGAATGCCTCATGGATAGATACCTGAATTAATAGTGCAAAGGTAGTGTTTTTTTCAGGAAAAACGGATGGCCCGCTAAAAAGTGCACCCTGCAAACGGGAGGTTTGCAGGGTGCGTTGCACGGGAACAGGCCGGCTATTCGTAGTGGAATGTCGCCGGGCGACCGTCGTCGTCCGAACTCTGGGCGATCCACAGGCGGAATTCGCCTGCCTCGGGCCGCCGTACGAAGTCGGCGTTCAGGAAGGCGATCTCCCGCTCGGAGACCTCGAACGTTACGGTTTGCACCTCACCCTTGCGGAGGGCGATTTTCCGGAATCCCTTCAGCTCTTTGACCGGGCGCGTGACGCTGGCCGCCACGTCGCGGATGTAGAGCTGTATGACCACCTCGCCGTCGCGCCCGCCCGTGTTGCTCACCCGGGCCGAGGCCGTGATCCGGCCTCCTGCCGAAAATGTGTCGCGGTCGAGCGTCGGTTCCGAAATTTCGAATGTCGTGTAACTCAGTCCGTGTCCGAAGGCGTAGAGCGGTTCGTTCACGATGTCGAGGTAATTCGAACGGTAGCACCGTCCGGTCTGGCCCGGGGCCGCGGGGCGCCCCGTGTTTTTGTGGTTGTAGTAGACCGGAATCTGCCCCGCGCTGCGCGGGAAGCTCATCGTCAGCTTGCCCGAAGGGTTGTAGTCGCCCGACAGCACGTCGGTAATGGCGTCGCCCGCCGTCGTTCCCGGATACCACGCTTCGACGATCGCTTTGAGGTGCGCATGCTCCCAGCTCAGGTCTAACGGCCTGCCGCTCAGCACCACGAGGACCACCGGCTTGCCCGTGGCCTCCAGGGCCCGGAGCAGGTCGCGCTGCGCGCCCGGCAGGGTGATGTCGCTGCGCGATGCCGTTTCGCCCGACCAGTCGTAGTGTTCCCCCATGGCCGCCACCACGATGTCGGCCCGCCGCGCAGCCGTCACGGCCTCGGCGAAGCCGCTCCGGTCGTCGGTCGTCAGGTCGCATCCCGCAGCCGTGATAAAGCGGACGGCGGTCCCTGCATAGCGTTTAGTCAGGCCTTCCAACAGCGTCACGCTCTCTTCGCGTACGCCGCTTCCGGCCCATGCGCCGTTCAGGCTGGCGCGTTCGCTAACCATCGGACCCACCAGCGCCACGGTCATCCGGCTGCTGGGGTCGAGCGGCAGCACGCCTCCGTCGTTTTTGAGCAGCACGATCGACCGCACCGCAATCTCCCGGGCCTTGGCGCGGAATTCGGGCTTGCCGAGCGTTTCGCGTTCCCGCAGGCTGTCCAGATAACGGTAGGGGTCGTCGAACAGCCCCAGCAGAAACTTCTGGCGCAGGATGCGGCGTACGGCGTCGTCGATCTGCCGGAGGCTCACCCTCCCTTCGTCGAGCGAGCGTCGGAGGTATTTCAGGTAGACCGCCCCCGTCATGTCCATGTCGATCCCGGCGTTCAGAGCCTTCTCCCCGGCCTCCTTTTCATCTGCGGCAATGCCGTGCGGAACCAGTTCGTTGATGCCCGTGTAGTCCGATACGAGGACCCCTCCGAATCCCCATTCACCGCGCAGGATGTCGGTCATCAGATGACGGTTCGCCGTCGCCGGGATGCCTCCGATCTCGTTGAACGAGGCCATCAGCGAGCCGACGCCAGCTTCGACCGTCGCCCGGAACGGCGGCAGGTAGACTTCGCGCAGCGTGTGCTCCGACATGTCCGTGGTGTTATAGTCGCGGCCCGCCTCCGCGGCTCCGTACGCCGCGAAATGCTTTGTGCAGGCCAGCACGGTTTTGGTACTGCCGAGGTCGCCGCCCTGAAACCCTTCGACGCGCGCCCGGGCGATCAGCGACCCCAGGTAGGGGTCCTCGCCCGCACCCTCCATCACGCGGCCCCAGCGGGGATCGCGCGTGATGTCCACCATCGGGGCGAACGTCCAGTTAATGCCTCCGGCGGCGGCCTCCTCGGCCGCGATGGCCGCGCTCTGGCGCATCAGTTCCGGGTCCCACGTGCAGCTTTCGCCGAGCGGAATCGGGAAAATCGTGCGGTAGCCGTGTACAACGTCGTAGCCGAACAGTACGGGGATTTTCAGCCGCGAATGTTCGAGTGCCTCGCTTTGCAGCCGGCGGATTCCTGCCACGGTGTACCCGTTCAGGATCGAACCGACCATGCCTTTGCGGAGGTATTTCCGGTAATCGTCGGGCATGATGGCCCCCGTAACGTCCCAGTTGCAGGAGAACTGCGACATCTGGCCGATCTTTTCGTCGAGCGTCATCTGTTTCAGGAGCGAATCCACTTTGCGGTCGGTGTCGTCATATCCGACCGGACCGGTGCATCCGCCGAACGTTACGGCCGCCAGCACGGCGGTAAGACGCCATTGTTTTGCCGCCTTCATCGCACCGGGGTGATTTTGGCCGCAAATCCGCCGCCCGGGGCCATTCGGACGGTGATTTTCCGGTCGGCCGGAACAGTCTCCGTATGCTTTCGGTAGTCGCGGGCCGCGCGGTCGGCGTTCGGTCCGTCGGCGTAGCACTCCGCCTCGAAATTGCCGTCGCCCAGGAATGCGAGGTCCAGCATCAGTTCGCGGGCGTTCCAGTCGGTCATCGCACCCACGTACCAGGTCTCTCCGCTGCGGCGTGCCGTTGCGATGTATTCGCCGACGCGGCCCGTGAGGATGCGGGTTTCGTCCCAGACGGTGGGGATCGCGGTCATGAACGCGAGGCATTCCGGTTCGCTGCGGTAGTTCGAGGGGCTGTCGCAGAGCATGTTGAGCGGCGATTCGAAAACCACGTACTGCGCCAGTTGGCGGCAGCGCGTGCCCTGGCTCATCGGCTCGGAGTAGACTGCGCGGTACGATGATTTCGAGGCGTTGCGCATGGCTCCCTGCGTGTAGTCCATCGGGCCTGCGACCTGGCGGATGAAGGGAAGCTGTACGTCGTAGGTCACCTGGTCGATCTCGTTGGCCCATTTGAGTTGCTCCAATCCGTCCACGGCCTCGAAGTTGATAACGTTGGGGTAGGTGCGCTGCAATCCTGCGGGCTTGCAGGTTCCGTGGAAATCGAGCATCAGTCCGTAGCGGGCGGCGATTTGTGCGGCACGGTGGTGAAAATCGACCATCTGCTGGTCGTCGCGGTTCATGAAGTCGACCTTGAAACCCTTGACGCCCATCGCGGCGTAGTGCCTGCACACGCCTTCGATGTCGCGGTTCAGGGCGTTGTACCCGGCCCAGAGTATGATACCGACGTTTTTCGAAGCGGCATAGTCCACGAGCATCGGCATGTCGATCTCCGGTACGACCTGCATCAGGTCCGCCGTGTAGAGTTTCGTCCAGCCTTCGTCGAGGATCACGTATTCGATGCCGCGTTCGGCGGCGAAGTCGATGTAATATTTATAGGTGTCGTTGTTTACGCCGGTCTTGAAATCGACGCCGTAGAGGTTCCAGTCGTTCCACCAGTCCCAGGCCACTTTGCCGGGCTTTACCCACGAAAAGTCGCCTTCTGCGGGCGTGGCGAGCGCGTATACCAGGTCGTTGTCGGCCAGTTCCGCGTCTTCTGCGGCCACGATGACCACGCGCCACGGGAAGCGCGCCGGACCGTCGAACCGGGCGATGTAGGGCTCGCGCCCCTCGACGACGCCCTCCAGCCCGTTATGCCCTCCCGGGACGACTTTGGCGGGGTAGGGTGCGAATACGCCCCGGAGCGACATGCCCGGACCTTCGGGCGAGAGGTACATGCCGGGATAGTCGAGCAGGTCGGCCTCCGTGATGCAGAGCTTCTTGCCGCCTTCGCCTTCGATCAGTATGGGCAGGAAGGCCAGCACGCCGTCGCGCCAGGCCGATAACTCCGAATACACGTATTTGTTTTCGAACGAGTTCCAGAACTGGATTTCGGTGGTCGCTGTGCCGCGCTCGCCCCGCACATAGGGGATGTAGGCCTTGTGGTCGGCCGGAAACCGGAAGGCGGCCCGTTCGCCGACCACGGTAAATGGTTTGCGCCCGGTCGTTTCGAACCGGTAGGCCATGCCCGAGTCGTAGGCGCGGAAAATGACGTTGTACCCTTTGAACCGGAGGGTCAGTTCGTTGTATTTGTCTTCGATCGACTGCTTGCGGTAGATGGGCGTGGCGATCACTTCATCCGTACTGCGCCGCGACGTGCCCGAAAGACGGTCTCCGGCGCCCAGCACGCGGCCGTCGCCGAGCGTCAGCGACAGCGGCGAATCGCCGAGCATCAGATCGTCCCCGTGGTAGAGGTGGTAGGTGATGCTGTCTGTGGCCGCCACCTCGACGCGAAGCGTTCCGGAGGGCGACTGAAGGGTGAATTTCCGGGGTGCGGCCGCTGTGCCCAGGGCCGTCAGAAGGCACAGGGCCAAGGTAAGCAGATGTCCTGTCAGTTTCATGGATTAAGAATTTTTTTGGGTTGAAAAAACGGCCTGTGAGCGTTGAATCACAGGCCGTCGGAATCAGTGTCAGAAGCCGTATTTCGCTGCGATTGCGGCATATTGCTCGTCGGTGATGCGAACCATCACGCCGTGGCGGGCGTTCGGGATGCCGATGACGTACTGGCGCCACGTTGCTGACTCGATGTCCGGAGCTTCGAACCGGACGTATTCGGTCGGGTAGCGCTCCGCGAAGATGTACCACCCTTTGCCGTCGGGCTGCTCGACGATGGTCGGCGCCTCGTGCCAGTTGTCGGTTTTTCCGGCTTCGGTTTTCGGGGTCACGACGCTGATCGGTTCGCTGTAAGGTCCCGTCAGGGCCGCCGATTTGCTGATCAGTACGGTTTTACCCGTGGGAGCGATGTCGTTCGAACGCTCGTCCTTGAAAACGGCGTAGTACGAGCCGCCGATCTTGCGGATGATGGCGTCGATCGTCGCTGCGTCCCTGAACTCTTCGCTCTTGAAGTCGAACAGCCGCGCGGGTTTGCTGTACGTCTTGAAATCGGCCGTCGTCATGTAGAACGTGCGCATCTCGCTCCACCACTGGTCCGAACCCTCTGCCACCTCATTGCGCGAAGCGTGCCACGTGATCAGGTATTTGCCCGAATCCGCGTCGTAGAAGAGTTTCGGGGCGCTGTACCAGCCATCGGGATGGTATCCCGGCGTGTCCATGATGGCCGCATCGGGAATCGCTCCGTCGGTCTGCCACGTCACCAGGTCCGTGGAAACCCACAGTACGAGCGATTTGGGCAGCGTGCGCGTCACGCCGATCATGAGGTAGCGTCCGTCGGCGCCCTTGATGATGTCGGGATGGCCGCTGTAACGGGGTTCGATCGTCTTGTCGTCGTTCAGGACGGTCCATTGTTTGGCGTCCTTGCTGATGTAGTAGTATATCCCGCCGTAGTCCGAGTCTTTCATGTGGGCGAAAAGGTAACCTCCTTCGGCGGGCGTGTCGGGGGTAGGGGTGTTTTTTGTGTCGCTGTCGCATCCGCAGCATCCGATCAGGTTGAGCAGCAGTACCGTAGCGATATATAATATGTTTTTCATTGCTTTGTTTTCGGTTTAGGGTTCTGGAATTATCTTGCGGCGCTGAGGTCTGCCTCCCAGCCCGGACGGGTGTAGGTCTGTTCGAGCGTCTTGCCGTAGTTCTTGGCCTGTTCGACGATGTAGTTCGGCAGGGGCATGTATTGGTGCGTAGGCCTGATCTTTTTGGCCTTGTAGCACGCCTGCGCATACTTGTTGAAGCGAATCAGGTCGATCTTGCGCATGCCTTCGTAGAGGAATTCCTTGGCCCGTTCTTCGAGGATTGCATCGAGGAAAGCGTCTTTCGATGCGGTCTGCTCGGCGCTCAGTCCGCCCAGTCCGGCACGGCTGCGCACGTCGTTCACCGCCTGCACGGCAGCCGTCGAAGGCACTGCGTTGCTTTGGCGCACTTCCGCTTCGGCCATCATCAGCAGCACATCGGCCCAGCGGGCCAGCGGCACGTCGTTGGCCTGGAATCCGTCGGGATTCTCGATCGGGAATTTGTTGATGATATATCCGTCCCACGAAATCCCGATATCCTCTTTTCCGCGCTTCTGGGTCGGGGTTCCGCTGTCGCTCGGATCGGCCTTGATCCAGTATTCGGAGAGGATTACCTCCCGGCGCTGGTCTTTTCCGTCGTAGCTGTCGTAAAGCGTCGGAGCCACATTGAAAGGCGTCCGCATCCAGCCGCCGCCCTGGTTGGCAAAGGGGCTGGGCGATCCGTCGCCGTTCTTTTTCGACGCGTCGCTCGGCGTGGCGAGCATCATGAGCGGGAAAAAGTTGCCGTTCTGGCTGCCGCCGTCGGCGCCCGGGGCGCAGCTCAGCGCCATGATAATCTCGCACGAGAAGTCGTTCTTCGCATAGAACATCTCTTTGAACGGGTTGGCGCCCTGCTTGAAAAGCGAATATTTACCCGTGTTGAGTTCGTCGTACATCTCCAGGGCGCGTTTGTAGTAGTCCGTCATGTGCGAACCTTCGTTCAGGCAGTGCTTCATCAGGCAGAAACGGGCGTAGTCGGCCGTGTAGCGGCCCTGTTCCGAGACGGTCTCGGGCAGTTTCCTGATCGCCTCTTCGAAATCCGCGGCAATCCATCCGCACATTTCGTCGAGCGTCGGGCGCACGAGGTTCTCCAGCACTGCGTCGTTGATCACGTCGTCGGGATTCAGCACCGCCGGAACCGGTCCGTAGATGTGGAGCAGGTAGTACATCATCAGGCCGCGGCAGATGTGCACTTCGCCGAGCAGTTGCTTGCGCTTGCTGTCCGACAGAATATCGGCGCTGGCCTTCTCCAGCCGGCCGATGATCTCCGTAAAGCGGGTAATCTGCGAGAGTTTGCCGATGTGGCAGGGGTTGTTCTCACCCACCCAGCCGCGTTGGTAGTAGTAGGTATTGTTGAAGTTGGCCTTCGAGAGTTCGGCCCACTCGCCGAATCCGCCGACCAGCCACGGCGCCATGGCGTCCGACGGCGAGTCGAACATGCGGATGACGCCGCCTTCGGGAATGTAGAAACTGTGCTGTGTGCCGCTGTCGCCGATATAATAGGTCCAGGTGTTGGTAAACGGCAGGTAGCAGGTCATGGCGTAGGTTTCGTACTCGGCCTCGGTCGAAGGAAAGTTTCCCGGAAAGAGGCTGCCGTAGATTTCGGGGTCGAAATTGCTTTCGCAGCCGCTCAGCGTGATGAGCGCCGCAGCCGTCCAGGCGAATATTTTCAGACGTTTCATTTTCGATGTGTCGTTTTAGGTTGTGTTTAGAAGTTGATTTTGGCGCCGAGCGAGAACGAGCGCACCTGCGGGAACTGTCCGCGGGCTTCGTTCTGGCCCGTGTAGATTTCGGGGTCGAAACCCGTGTACTTGGTGATTACGAAGGGGTTCTGAACGTCGAAATAGACACGGATGCTCTTGATGTACTTCTGGACCGGGCCGAACAGTTTGCCCTGGATGGTGTACCCCAGCGTGATGTTGCGGATGCGCATGAACGAGGCGTTCTCCATGTCGGCATTCACGCCGCAGCCGCCGGGAAGCGCTCCCATCTTGCTGTACGCGATGCCCGGACGGGTTCCGTTGGGGTTGATCTGCGAGTTCCACAGCCGGTAAGCGTACTTGTTGGTATTGGGCGCGGGGGTGTTGACCAGCGGTCCGGCCTGTGCCGCGCTCAGGGCCATGTTATACTTGTAGGCGCCGAACTGGCCGTACATGAAGATGTCGAGGTCGAAATTCTTGTATACGAACGTGTTGCCGAAGCCCATGTAGAGGTCGGGCGTGGTGTTGCGCATGTGGATGTCGTTGATGTCGATGACGCCGTCGCCGTTCTTGTCGTCGATGATCGGGCATCCGGGCATCTGGGCTGTCGCCTGCAGCGATTTCTGCGATTCGGGCATGTTGCTGCGGTCCATGTTGATGTAGCCGTCTATCTTGTAGTAGTACATCGCGGCCAGCGGTTCGTTGTCGCGCTGCTGGTAGGCCTGGTAGTCGTAGTTGGGCATCCGCTCTTTCCAGAACTGCTGTACGCGCGAGAGGGTCAGGTTGGTCCTCCATTCGAATTTACCCTTGAGGTTGACCGAATTGAGCGTGATCTCCCAGCCGCGGCGGTAGAAATGCGCACCGTTGATCGGACGCGACGAGAAGATGGCCAGCGGCGAAGTCGAGGCGTTGCCCAGCAGGTCGGTCACGTCGTTGCGGTAGAGGTCGAAACTTCCCGACAGGCGGTCGTCGAAGAGGTAGAAATCGACGCCGATGTTTTTCATCGTGGTCTTCTGCCAGCTTACGTCGGGGTAGTCGGCGCTCATCAGCAGGTAGGGGATGTAGAACGTGGAGTTGTTGTTGAATGTCACCTTGAAATCGCTGGGTTTGTAGACGCCGTAGAGCGAGCTTCCGAGGTTGTCCTGTCCGGATTTGCCCCAACTGGCGCGGATTTTCAGCAGGCTTACCCATTCGACATCGCGCAGGAACGATTCGTTGGATATTTTCCAGGCCGCCGACACCGAGGGAAACAACGCGTATTTCTTGTTGGGGAAAAACTTGTCCGTACCGTCGCGGCGGAGCGTTGCGGCGACCACGTAGCGGTCGAGCAGGTCGACGCTCAGTTTTGCGAACTGCGAACGTTTCTGGTTCTTACCCGTGTAGGAGGCCGGTGTGATTTTTCCGGCGGCCGAGGAGATGTTGTGCTCGTTGATCAGGTCGTTGGTATCCTCGTACGAGATCGAATAGCCTTCGTAATCTTCGAGGTACTTACCCATTCCGACCAGGGCGTCGACCTGGATGATGTCGGCGAATTTCTTCGAGAACTGGAGCATGGCCTCCATCGTCTGGTTGCGGCGGCGTTCGGAGCCGATGTTTCCGCGCGATTTGTACATGCGGTCGAAGTAGATCGACGACGGCACATAGGTCGAACGGCGCATGTTTTCCTGGTTGATACCGTACACGCCTTTCAGGGTGATGATGTTCTTCCAGATATTCAGGTCGGCCGTGAAGTTGAGCATGTAGTCGTTCTGCTTGGTCTTGTCCTGAATATCGTCGTACGATGCGGGGTTGGGAACGCTGTTGAAAATGGTGTACGAACCGTCCGCCTGCCGGAGCGAGAGGTAGGAAGGGTAGAGGAGCGCCGAACTGAGCGAACCTCCGGCCGTGTTGCCGCGGTTGCCCACGTCGTCGCCCACCATGCCGTTGGTGTAGTGGTTCTGGTTGGCGTTGAAGGCCGACGAGAGTTTGAGGAACGGAAACAACTGCACGCCTAAGTTGCCGCGGAACGTATATTTGGTCATCCCCGAGTTCGACACGGTTCCTTTCTGGTCGAAGTAGCTGCCTCCCATGTAGTAGGTGACGTGCTTCGTGCCGCCGCTTACCGTCAGGTTGTGATTGGTCGAGTAGCCGCTGCGCAGCACGTAGTCGGTCCAGTCGGTCGTCGTGGCCCCGGCGATCTCTTCGGGCGAGAATACGGGTGTCCAGCGTCCGTCGTAGGCCAGGCCGCCGTAGGGGTACTGCTTGTTGTTGTAGAGGTAATTCTCTTTGCTGTATACGTTTGCGATGTTCATGTACTCCTGTGCGTCGAGCACGTCGAGGTACTTGTAATTGCGCGTGAAGGTATAGCTGCCTTCATAGCTGATTCGGGGAGCGCCCTCGGAGCCTTTTTTCGTCGTGATGAGGATCACGCCGTCGGCGGCCCCGATGCCGTAGATGGCCGCCGAAGCGTCTTTCAGCACTTCGACCGACTCGATGTCCGCGGGGTTGAGACCCGCCAGGCCGGCGCGGTTGACGTTGCTCGGAAGCCCCGTTGCGCTGCCCAGCCCGATGGTGTTCGAAGGCATGACGATGCCGTCGACGACGTAAATCGGGTTGCCCGCACCGCGGATCGAGATGTTCACCTTACCGTCGGGCTGCGAACTGTTGACCGTGGCCTGGAGACCTGCGGCGCGTCCCAGCAGCATCTGCGAGATGTTGCTGTTCGCGGCTTTCGGCACGTCGTCGGGCTTCACCTGCGCGATGGCCGTGGTCAGGTTGCGGCGTGACACCGTGCCGTAGCCCACGACGACCACTTCGTCGACCAGCTTGACATCTTCGGTTAGGTATACCTCGATTTCGGTCTCCGCCGCAGCGCGTACGGTCTGTGTCGTGTAGCCGATGTAGGAGATGCTGAGTACGAGGTTTTTGTTGCCTTCGATCCGGAACCGGCCCTGCGAATCGGTCGTGGTTCCCTTGGTGGTCCCTTCGACGATCACCGTCGCACCGACGATCGGTTCCTTGGTTTTCCGGTCCAGCACACGGCCCTGTACGCCGTCGGCTTTGCGGCTCTCTTTCGCTGCGGCTTCGCGTTTGGTCAGCACGATCTGCTGTCCTTTGATCGTGTAGGCGATGTCGGTTCCGGCGAAAAGTTTTTCCAGCGCATCGGTCAGCGGGGCTTTCGTGACGTTGAGCGACGCCGCCCTGTCGACCCCGACCACCTGCTTGTTATAGAGGAACAAATATCCGCTTTGGCTCTCTATTTCGTCCAGTATGGCCGTCAGCGGTACGTTCGATTTATTCAGCGTGACGGTTTTGCTTTGGGCGTGTGCGGAACAGACCCAAAGAAGACACATGCACGTGAAGCACGTAAATAGGATTTGTTTCATGATTGACGTTGTAGTTTTGTTTCGATTGATTTGGTTTTTGGGAGGATGGAGGAGGTAAAAGGTTTTCTGCAATAAAAAAGGGGTTAGTTTGGTTTTTCGGCCGCGGCTTCAGGACCGCGGCTATAAATAAGACGAACCACGTGCAAAACCCCACATCTTTTTTCACATTCTCCCCGGATCGCGGGAGTTATACAACCGAAAAAACGGGCCATCCGGTCGATTGGCCCGTTTTCATTGGTTTCCGAACGGTCATTGATTTTTGTATACGCGGATAATTTTCTCCGAGAATCCGCTGTCCGATTCCTGGTGGCGGGGCTGTTCCTCGAAACGGATCGGCGCACTGATCTCCAGCAGGCGCAGTATCTGGTCGAACGTCTCGCCCCGGAAGGTCGCGCGGTAGACGTAGTCGCCGAGTTCCGGGTCCATGATCTCGAACTGCACCCGGTATATCTGGCCCAGGCGGTTGAAAACGTCGCTCAGCGCATCGTCGCGGAAGGCGAGAATGCCGTCTTTCCACGAAGTTCCCCGGAACGTGTCCGCGTCGGTTATCCGCATCGTGCCGTCGGCATAGTAGCTCAACTGCTGTTCGGGCAGGAGTCTGTTCTCCACGCCGCACGCCGCAACGTCCACCTTGCCGCTGACCAGTGTCACGACGGTTTCGCGGAGCATGTCGTAGGCGTTGATGTTGAATGCCGTGCCTTTGGCCGTGACGCTCAGGTCGCCGACTTCGACGACGAACGGCCGTTTTTCATCGGCGTGAACCTCGAAATAGGCCTCTCCGGTCATACGCACCGTGCGTCGCTCGCCGGCCCGGAAGCGGGAGGGGTATTCGAGCGAACTGCCCGTGTTGATCCATACGCGTGAACTGTCGGGCAGCACGATCCTTGTCATGGTTCCGTAGGGCGCCGTCACTTCGTTGAAGGCAATGGTCTCCCCGGTGCGGTCCGCCGCCTTCCACGCGAAGAACAGCGAGGCGGCCAGCAAGGGGATGAACAGCACGGCGGCAATGTGCCGGAACCGGTCGGCCAGTGTCGGCTGGGGCGCAACTGCCTGGGGCGGTTGTGCGCGCTGTGCCAGCACTTTACGCAATGCGGCGTCGGTGTCGATCCGCTTGGGGTCGAACGCCGGATGGGCCGCTTCCCACAGGTTTTTCAGCCGGAAGAACTCTTCGCGTAGTGTTTCCGACTGCGCCAGTTCGGTTCGCAGTTCTTCGCGTTCCTGTTCCGTGGCGTCGCCTGCGAGGTATCTGGCTATCCGTATATTTTGTTGTTCGTCCATGCGTCCTTGTTGTCTTGAAAATACACTATACTCATATATATGACGGTTCGGCGGGGTTTTACCACACGTCCGAAAGCAAAATAATGCATATTGCGGTGTAAAATTCGCCCAGGTAAGTTTTGAGCAGATTCAGCGCGTCGCCGATGCGCACTTCGACCGTCCGCACCGAGACGTTCAGCCGTTCTGCGATTTCCCGGTATTTGAGGTTCTGGAAACGGTTCATTTCGAAGCATTCACGCAACTTTTCGGGCAGTTTGCCGAGCGCTTCCTGCAAGTGGTCGTTCAGGTCGGAGTAGAGAATGTAGCGGGCCGTATCGTGGTCGCCTAACACGCTGCCGCTGAGGGTTTCCTGCTGGTGGACCGAGACAATCTTCCGGTGGCGGATCTCCTCGATGCAACTGTTGCGTACGGCGCTCAGGAGGTAGGATTTCAGCGAAGTCTCGATCCGGAGCCGGCTGCGATTGTCCCACAGCCTGAGAAAGATGGTCTGCACGATGTCCTCGCAAACCTCCTGTTCGCGGAGGATTGTCCCCGCAAACAGCACCAGGTCTTTGTAGTATTTCCGGAACAGGGTGGCAAACGCCTCGTCGCTGTCGTTGCCCATGTTGCACAATAACAGCCCGTCCTCGTTGATATCCGCCATTTTCTGAGTTTGTTTCGTGTCTGCACGAGTGGCCGTATTGCCTGTCGGCCGCCCCGATTTGAATACAATACTACGCATTTTTTACGAAAATAAAAAATTATGTGGGGTTTTGCCGCTGGTTCGTCTTATAGATGGATGGAGTTTTTAAAAGGTTTCGAAAAAACCGTTTAATTTTTAACTATTGACTGAATTATGAAACGAAAACTGAGGAATATACGCATGGCGTTTTCCGTTGTGCTCGTGGCGTTTTGCACCATGACCTCCTGTAAGGACGACGATGTTCCCGATGTGGCGTGGCCCGAGTGGCCCGTCGTATCGGCTCCGGAGGTCGTCACGGCGACGCTCAAACCCGCCGCCGGTTCCGGCGCGGAGATCGTTGCCGGGAGCAGCGTGCGTTTTCGGGCGCACATCACCGATTCCGACAACGAAGTGCGCCGTGCGACGCTGACCGTGACGGTGGGCGGCAACGAGATCGTCTCCGAACAGTTCCGTCTTACGGGCGGCGATGCCGATGTCGAACATACGTTCACCGTTCCGTTCGTCTCGGGCATGGACGGCGACGTTTATCCCGCGGTGACGCTCGACGTAGTCAACTCCCTCCACAAAACCGCTTCGGTGACGCTCTCCGAAGCGCAGAACGTGCTGGTCAAACGCCCTGTCCTGGGCGGCGAGGTCTACCTCGTGACCAGCGGCGGCGATGTCTACGAACTGCCCCGCAGCGCCGACAACCGCTATTCGGCGGAGGTCAAGGCGCCTTATTTCGAATCCTACAAGATCGCTGCGAAACTCACCGCCGACCGTAAGATCGACTACTCTTCGATTGTCTGGGGACTCGTCGACGGCCAGGTCGCTGTCGTCACCGACGCTTCCGCGGCGGGGATTCCTTCCGATGTCAATCCGGCGGCGATCATCAAGAAGATGAATTTCGACGCCGTTAGCTTCCGCACGGTGCTCGACCTGGCCGTAGTCTTCGGCGGCGCCGAGCTGCAACCGTCGTCCTACAACGGCTACCAGGAAGCTACGCTTTCGCTCGCCTCCGGACAAACTTATACCGTCACGGGCATCGGCGGCCTCGCTACGGCAGTCGACCCCAATTTCTTCGAATCCGTTTCCGATTCGGAGGTGAAATTCGTGGGCCTCGACGGAGCGTATACGCTTTACTACAACCTCTCCAAATCACGCCTTTATATCGAGCAGCGCGGTGCGACCTATCCCGCTGCGTTGTGGATATCGGGCATGGGCCTCGGCTTCCCGCAGCCTCCCTATTCGCTCGATGTCGACTGGTCGGGCAACGGCTGGAACTGGACGGTCGACGTTCACCAGCGTTCGTTCTGCAAGAAGACCGGCGACGGGGTGTTCGAAGCCCTGCTCTACATTTCGCGCAGCATCAACCTCAAGATTTTCCAGCAGTGCGGCTGGGGCAGCGAATTCCAGTCCTATAACTTCACCAAGTCGCCCGAAAATATCCTTGTCGACGGCATCGAGCCGAGCGACGGCCATAAGACGGGCGACTTTGCGACGGGTCCGGCCTTCACCGAGGGCGTCTACCTGCTTCGCCTCGATTTCAACCGGATGACGATCGAAATTATCCGCCGGTAACCGACGTTTTTTCTGAAACAACCAAGCGCAGGGCGGTTCTCGGAAGGACCGCCCTGTTTTAACGATCAAACCTATGCTTAAATCCTTGCGTAACCTCCTGGTCCCGGTCCTGCTGCTTTGCGGTACGGCTTCCGCCGCACCTCCCGCCGAATGGGAGAATCCCCATGTCAACGCCGTCAACCGCCTGCCGATGCGTGCTACCTCCTATTCCTACGACTCCCCGCAGCAGGCGCTCCGCGGCGACCGCAGCGCTTCGGCGATCCTTTTCCTCGACGGGGCGTGGCGTTTCCGTTTCGATCCGGATGTACGGGAGCGTCCCTGCGACTTTTTCCGCGGCGGCGACCGCATCGAAGGCTGGGATACGATTCCTGTGCCTTCCTGCTGGGAGATGCACGGCTACGGCTTTCCCAACTATACCAACGTCCGTTATCCCTTTCCTGTCGATCCGCCCCGCATTTGCCGCAACAATCCCGTGGGTAGTTACTACCGCGAATTCGACCTCCCTGCGGCGTGGCGCGACCGGGATGTCACGCTGCATTTCGGGGGCGTCTATTCGGCTTATTATGTCTGGGTCAACGGTGAATATGTCGGTTACGCCGAGGATTCGGCGCTGCCATCCGAGTTCGACGCGACTCCGTTCCTGCGCGAAGGGCGTAACAGCGTCGCCGTGCAGGTCTGCAAATGGGCCGACGGCAGTTACCTCGAAGATGCCGACCATTGGCGCATGGCGGGCATCTACCGCGAAGTTTTCCTGACGGCCGCGCCTCGGGTCTGCATCCGCGATTTCGGGGTCCGCACGCGAATGATCAACGACTACACCGACGCCCGGCTGCAAATTAGGCCGTCGCTGCGCAACGACGCCGGGCGCGACCTCACGGGCTGGACGCTCGGGGCCGAACTCTTCGATGCGGCAGGCAAATCCTGCCTCGATGCGCCGTGGAATCTCCCTGCCGCGGAGATTGTGACGGAAGTTTATCCCCAGCGCGACAACGTCTACTATCCGCTGATGGAGCGGCTGGTTCACGCCCCGCACCGCTGGACGGCCGAAACGCCGTACCTCTATACGCTCGTGCTGACGCTCCGCGACGCGCAGGGCGCGGTCGTCGAGTCCCGGAGCGTCCGTGTGGGTTTTCGCGAAGTCGAGGTCCGTGGCGAAGAACTCCTTATTAACGGCGTTCCGGTGAAACTCTACGGCGTCAACCGCCACGACCACAACGCCCGCACGGGCAAAACGGTCTCCCGTGCCGACATCGAGGCCGACATCCGCCTGATGAAGCAATATAACTTCAACTCCGTGCGCACGAGCCACTATCCCAACGATCCCTATCTCTACGATCTCTGCGATGCTTACGGCCTGTACGTCATCGACGAGGCGAACGTCGAGTCGCACGGCGTGCGGGGATTGCTGGCCAACGATCCCGACTGGATCACGCCTTTTCTGGAACGCGTCACGCGCATGGTCGTCCGCGACCGGAACCATCCGTCGGTCATCGGTTGGTCGATGGGCAACGAATCGGGCTGCGGACCTGCTTTTGCGGCGGTTTCCGCCTGGACCAAAGATGCAGATCCGACCCGTTTTATCCATTACGAAGGAGCGCAGGGCGTGCCCGAACACCCGCTTTACCGTCCCATAAGCCGTTCACAGGCCGCTGTGGCCACCAGTGAAGTCGTAGCCGCCGGAGAGGCGGCCGCGCGTTTTGCCGAGATGGCCAACCCCGACGACCCGGCTTATGTCGACATCCTGAGCCGTATGTACCCGACGCTCGAAGAACTGGAATTCCTGGCCGAATGGCCCTACATCTCGCGGCCCGTGCTGTTGTGCGAATACGCTCACTCGATGGGCAACTCCACAGGCGGACTGAACGACTATTGGACGCTTATCCGCCGCCACAAACGCCTGCTGGGCGGGCATATCTGGGATTGGATCGACCAGGGGATCGAACGGCGCGACGCCTCGGGCCGCATTTGCTGGGCTTACGGCGGTGATTTCGAACCGGCGGGAGAGGTTCATGACGGTAATTTCTGCATCAACGGCCTCCTTGCGCCCGACCGTACGGTGAAACCCGCGATGTATGAGTGTAAGTATGTCTTCCAGCCGATTGCCTTCGAACCGGTAGACCCGGCACAGGGGCGAATCCGTGTCGTCAACCGGAATTTTTTCTCTTCGACCGACGTTTACGACTATAAGTGGGAACTTCGCGACGAAAGCCGTGTACTTCAATGTGGTACGTTGACCGTTCCGCCGACGGCGGCAGGTGAGAGCGTCGAGATTTCAGTACCTTGCAAGCCTTTCCGCCAAATTCCCGGCGCGGAGTACTGGCTCCGGCTTTCGGCTCACGAGGCGCAGGCGCGTCCTTACGCCGAAGCCGGTTGGGAAGTTGCCGCCGAGCAGTTGAAAATCAGCGCGTTGAACTCTTTGCAGCGTGATCTGCCGCAGGGTAGGGTAGTGATGCTGGAATATGCTGACAGTCTGTTATTTACATCCGGAGCAGCCAAAATCGTAATTAGCCGTTCGAGCGGTTATCTGACTTCCTGTTCCCTCGACGGGCGCCCGGTGATCTGCGGCCCGTTGAAACCCGATTTCTGGCGTGCGGCGACCGACAACGACCGCCGCGGTTGGAAAACCGACGTTCTTCTGGATTTTTGGAAACAGGCCGAAAATCGAATGACAGTCAGAGATTTAGCAATTTCAAAAGGATCGGATAGGGTAGTTGTGACCGTCGAGAAGTCGATTCCCGACACCTTGTCCCTGACGCTGACCTATACTATCGGCGGCGGGGGAGTTGTCGAGGTCGGCTATGCCCTCCGGCATCTGAACCCGCAGTTGCCCGAGATGCTCCGCGTCGGCATGCAGATGCAGTGCAGTGCCGATTATGATCGGATGACGTTCTATGGACGGGGACCGCATGAAAACTATTCCGACCGTTGCCTTTCGGCCTTTGTTTCGGTCTATGACGGCCGGGTCGACGATTTCTGCTACGACTATGTCCGCCCGCAGGAGAACGGCAACCGGACCGGTGTCCGTTGGCTCAGTTTGCGGAACGCAGCCGGACGCGGCGTGCAGTTTATTGGCCGCCAGCCGCTCAGCGTCGCCGTCCGCCGCTGTTCGCCGGAGGCGCTCGAAAGGGCCGAGCATATCTCCGAAGCGGAGTGTTCACCCGATAGGCTGACTGTGAATATCGACCTCGTGCAGGCCGGGGTCGGCGGAACCGATTCCTGGAGTATCAAGGCGCGCCCGGAAATGCCGTACCGGCTGTGTGAAAAGGTGTATAACTACGGTTTTCTCATCGTTCCCGGACGGGCTTCGGACTGTATTCGCAACGGCCGGATGTACCGATAACCGAACAATGCTTCCCGGCATATTTCCGGGAAGCATTGTCTTTATGTTCGTGTGGTCAGAATGCTCCGTAGACTCGCATCGCATTGTATTGTCCGATATATTGCGAGTCTTTGACATCGCTCCGGCCGATATTTGGACCATTCCCGAGAGCCATTTTTTTGTCGTTTCGGCTGAAATGTTTATCTTTGGCCCCCGATTAAAATCCCTGTATGCCGATCAATAACCCGAAAGAGGTCCTCGCCCTGGTGGAAAAATCCGCCTCCGATAAAATTTCGTTACCTGTTCGTAAAGTCCTGATTCTTGCATTCCTTGCCGGAGCTTATATCGCTATGGGAGGCTTGTTTTCCATTGTGATAGGGTATGGCTTCCCGGCAATGGCCTCAGAGCCGGGCTTGCAGCGGCTGCTTTCGGGCCTTGTTTTCCCGCTGGGTCTTATGCTGGTCGTTTTCGCGGGAGCGGAACTCTTCACAGGCAACAATGCCGTATTGGTCCCCGGAGCGTTAGGACGACGCTATGGATGGTGTAAGGTATTGAAAAATTGGACGTTGGTATATATCGGCAATTTTATCGGCTCCCTGTTCTTTGCCTATTTTTTCGTGAAACTTCCCGGGATGCTCTCTGCCGAGTCGTGGTATTCTGCGGCTGTCGGGGTTGCCGAAGCGAAGGTTTCGATGCCGTGGCTGATGGTGTTTCTGCGTGGTGTCGGCGCCAACTGGCTGGTGTGCCTTGCTGTGTGGATGGGGCTGAGTGCCAACGATGTAGCTGGCCGGATATTGGGCCTGTTTTTTCCTGTAATGTGCTTTGTAGCAATCGGTTATGAACACAGCGTCGCCAATATGTTTTTCATTCCGCTGGGTATGATGCATGGAGCCTCAGTCACTTTGGCGGATTTTGTCTTTGCCAATCTCATTCCTGCCACCTTGGGTAATATTGTCGGCGGTGCAGCCTTCGTCGGAGGCATCTACTGGTACGCTAATAAGTAGTTATAAAAGGTATAATCAGTTGATAATCATTTATCAACCATATAATTTAACATAATAGTAAGTATTGAAAACTCAAAACCGGAACAAGAGGGTAGAGTGTTTACCATCGAAGAAATCGACAGTAGGGGAGCCAAAGAACGAAATAGGATTGCGAGAGCAAACATATGTAAAAGATTTTACATTTGCAAATTTTTCTTGCAACGCTGCACGAGCGGTCCACCGAAAACGGTGCTTAGAGACGATCTGAGGGCAGATATTTTTTTTCAGATGTTTTATAGTTCAACGTCATTAAACACGTTGAGATAAGCCGAGAGGGGACCCATCCGATTATTCAGACATGACCAGCAATCACACACACGTACGCGAAACGCGCACGCGCGCAGATAGCTGACAGACCTGAATAACAATTCGTATCGGTTCCCTCTCGGGCTCTCCCTCCTAAAGGTGTCTGCGACGCATTTATATATTTTTACTATATAGCAAAACCGATATGGAACCTCGGTTGAGATACCGTTTCCACATCTGGCATATATTGACAAGGGAAATGCCTTTTGCAACCAATATTGCGCACGCCGAAGACGGTACTTCGGCGGCGAGTACTGATAATATGCCAGTAGCGGACATCAGTAATCAATGTGCTACCAGTGCAAATCTGCAATAGCATAGCAGTAGGAGATAAGCGGCATATTATCGGAGTATTTACCAGCTAACGCTGGTGAGTTTAACGCAACAAAAACCCCGGTCATAAAGGCCGGGGTTAATACTACTTAGACTTACGCCAAAGATGTCGAATAACAGACACCAATAACGCACAAATAAGGACAAATACTACAAAAAACATTGCAAGAATTACTGAATACACATCCATATCTTAACTATTTACCGGATAAAGATACATAATCACCTGCAACCGTGGAAATAAATCGACGATAATATTCATCACGAAGTTCAGAAGCACGAGGACCAGTAATACCACGGAGTTTAGTATCAAGAATCTTATCAAAAAGAGACCACATAGAAGAAGACTTCTCAGTACCGGAAAGAACACGAGCCAATTCAGCGGCTTCCCTCTGATTAGAAATTTCAGCACCAAACACATCACGAACAACTTTATTAGCCTGCTCAGAAGTAAGACGTACACGGCCATCACGCAAAGCATTTTCAGTTTCAGACTGAGCACGCTTAAGATCGGTATCAGAAGCAAGATTAGCTTGCTTAGCACCTTCGGTCTGGGTCTGAGCCTCAATAAGCGAAATACCTGCTTCCTGTGCACGTTTCTGGCCATCACGAAGAAGTTCAACAGTCATGCGATCCGCATCAGTCTTAGCCGCAGAAGCAAGATTACTTTCATACTGAGACCAAATTTCAGCGACTTTAGCACGCTTCTGATCAAGATCGGCAATAGCATTAGCTTCAGCCAAGCGGGCTTGAACTTCATCAAGAACATTACGGAAACGCTTCGAAACAAGATCAGATTCCGCAGTAGCCTTAACAATATCAAAGAGGCTATTAGCATTCTCAAGACCTTTAGTCTCGGCCATAGTCTTCAAACGCTGAGCGTTAGTATACTCGGTCTGTGCCTGAATATTCTGTGCCTGAACATTCTGCATAGCAGCCTCACGAAGAGAAGAAGCACCAGCCTGAATATTAGACATCGGATTATTCTGGTACGGACCATGAGAAGGAACGGAACCGGATTCCGGAGCAGAACCAGCACCTTGAGTAGCACCCATAGATTGTATAGCAGAGCCATCAAAAAACGGATTAATACCTGCGGCCTTATTGGCGGCACGCTGAGCGTTAGGAGATTCAAAATTCTTATACGACCATTCAGCATACTCACGGGATTTATCCCACTGCCACTGGGCATTTTCACGCTGATCAGCGACCTGCTGCTTATACATCTTTTCCTGCCATTTACGATTTTTACGATTCATAGAACCGGAAGCAATAGCAGAACCGGCAGAACTGGCGCCCCCTAAAAGGGCGCCAATTCCTAAAGCAGTTGATAAAAAAGGCATAGCTATTCGGTTTTAGCCTGTTCTAACTTTTCCTTATGCTTCCTCGCCATACGGGAAGAAATCATACCGGCAATAGCCTCAGACCTCTCAAAACGATCAAGACCGGGATCAACAGAAGGATCAACTTCAATAGAATCATCCTCGTCATAATTACCATCTCCAAGTTCACGAGTACCAAGGGGAAGGCCACCAGCGCGAAACGAACGAATCTGATCCGAAAGCGGACGAACACCGCAAAGCAAATCATCCTCAGAAGTAGACGGAAAACAACCACGAACACGACTACGACAACAACGCGACATAGTCGCGGGGATATCTGCAAAATTAAATTCTTTTTTCATAATTAAAGAGTTGTAGGAACATTAACTTTAGACTTCTCACGAAGCGCAGAAGCCGAAGCAGAGAAGGTAACAACAAAATTCTGGGCCTCATTCGAAATATCCGCAAAAACATTATTATAAGCATTCGGAAGGATATACGGCGAATACGAAAGGCCAACATCAGAACAAGTACGCTCTAAAAGAGCGAGAACTGCTTCAGCACGTTCATAGGTAATAGAACCTTCGTTCAAACCAGCCTCGATAAAATCACGAATAGATTTGAAGTTAGCAAGATCAGCATCCCGAATATACCCATAGGAACGATCAAGAAGCCAATACGCAAGTTCCGTAGTTAAGCGACCATGCGAACGGCTAACAACCTGCATAAGCTTCGACCAAGCGGGAACATAACCAACCGCAGTATTCTCGGTAATATTATAAGGTTGCAAAGTAATATTATCGGATTCAACAGAGGTATAAATAGGCACAGAATTAAGTTCCCGAATCATAAGAGGCTCCATAGCAATATTATCAAGAGCAGGAGCGTAAGAATCACCAAGCGTAAGTTCTTCAAGGAACGGGTCAAGACCACGGGAATAAATCACATCCGGAACAAGCGAAGCCATCACCATGAAATAACCGGGCTCACCGAACGAAAAAGTACGAGTACGGAACTTCTCACCACCAGAGGACTGACCAGCAAAAGCACCCAGCGGGCTCGAAGAATCACCAGCACCAGTAGTCTGATAAATAACATTCGAACCAAGATACTGACGATCAGCACCAAGGAAAACAGGGGTAGAAGCGTTCTTAACACGCGAAACATCAAATTCGGCATTCGTATAGTCGGAATACCGAGAACCGCCAGCCATAGCGAGATCAAGCCAGCGTTGAATGTGCGACATGGATGAAATGTTGCGCATAGAAATCGTTTGACCGTCAGCATCAAGATCGACCTTAATTTCAGCATCCTGATATCCAGAGGTAGCGAGCCAAGATTCAAGATAGTAGGGCGGAAGACAACGCTGAAAAATAGATTTACGCGAGCAAAGCCATGCCCAAGACATAAGTTGCTGGTCATAATCCTTATCAAAAGAAGGCTTCGTATCAGCAAGCCACTTATCAATAGCCTGCGCCGGATCGGAAGAAGTTTTAAGCGTACGAAGAAAATCCCCGATAGTCTGAACAAGAAAAAAGAAATTAACTGCTCCAAGTTCATTATAATTATATGAAGCAGTAGGGATACCGGGAATTTGCTGATTAATGTAATAATTATAAACTACATCCAAATAACCAACCGCTTTCAACATATTATAACGCCGAGTCCATTGAGCAGAGTCAGTGGCAATAGGAGCAAAACCAACGGGAAAATTCATATAATCAGCCAAAGAACCGGGCGAAACAATGTTCTGAGCATCCAAAGAAACACCAGCCTTATCATCAAAAGAAAGAACAGAATTTAAGGTAGTGGGTTTCAAAGAAGGATATTTGACATTATCAGGCTCCGAAGTAACACCCGTAAAATCAAGAAGAAGATCGGCGTTATAAAGACGATCAGGAATAAAAAAATATTCCAGGCAAAGCTTGAAACCATTAACAAGCGGTGCATTCATCGGGAAGGCCTGCACAAAGGCGGAAGGCTGAAAACGATATTTGCGATCACTCACAATACGAGTAAACGAAATCGGAATAAGATTACCCGGCGCAAGGGTAGTAGGGTTGGTATGCGAAAGATTCACATTACTCAACTTATTACGACGCCGAGAAAGAAACATTAAGGCCATAACAGTATATTATAAATTGCACGTTTATGATGATAAGAAAAATCTCGGTACTTATGTTGAACCATTTGCCAAAGAATCGACGGAACTAGCGAATCGTTACGACACTTAATCTCCTCCTTCGAAAAACAGGCAACCTTCCAATACCGAGGAATCGAATAGCGGTAGTTATTAATAAAGTGACAGAACCACGAAGAGGAATTTTTCATCATACTCTCACGCATAACTTTTATATCCTCCTTCGAGAGACGGCCAAAACCATGTGAAACAATCAATTTACCATTTTTGCGAGCGTCGATATCTGAAAGGAATTGATGTGCCTTGCAATCCTTAGTCATATATTTAAGCACATAACGAACACCTGCTTCAGATTCAAGAGGCGATACCTCAGCCTTACCGAGGCCAGTATACCAGCCACAAGATTCATCAACAACATCACCCTGCCAAAGATCACGAACCTGCCACCAATAAAGAGGACAGTTAAACAATATAGCATGGTAGTGCATGCGATGTGTAGAACAACGGCCACGCTTAGCGGCAGTTTTACCATCAGCAAACTCAACAACGAAAAAGTAAGGGAATTTAACCTTACGATAACGGTAACGTTTAGTAACCGGGTCCTTATAGCGAAAGCGGGGGTGCTTACGGAGACGATCAATAAAACGACGAACCTCTAAATAAGGTTTCTCTTTAGCCTTTTCATAAACCTCCGGTTTAAGGGTGAACGTACAAAAAAGACATTGTTCGGGCTTTAAGTGCAAACGCTTCATAATATGATTAGCACGAGAAAACCACTGTTGCTGGCGCTTTTTTAAGCATTCATCACAATGACCACAAGGAACACGAAGGCGATAATCTTCACGATCATTAAAATGACGGACATTAACCTTCAAAATTTCGGCATCCTTGCGATAACGGGGGTTTATAATGGTAATCTGACTACTACACATAGAACAGATACCTAAAGATGACTACCGCCGAGAGTAACTGTTTTTGTTGAAGGACGAGGCTTTCCGCGACGGCCGCCGCGACGGCGAGACCTTTTCACGAAGGCAATCGGTACGAAGGCAATCAAACATTTTTCCCCAGAGATGCAGGATAGAACAGGAGATAAGGACGCGACCGATAGGCCACTCGGGACCATCGAACAATTCCTGTTCGACACGGGAACAGAAATTAACTTCATAAAACTTGAAGGATTCATAAATCCGCAGAAGATCGGCGTAAGGTTTCTCCTTGAGAAGGAAGACCCAACAAACGGTATCACCAGAGAATTCATAGTGATCGCAATGGTGGTAAAGGTTCCAGACGCAGGTATAAACTGGCCAAACGTCGGGGTCGAAAGCGGACGAATCGGGTTGAATAGATCTGTTGGACATACGGAAGCGGTTTGAACGTTACGAGAACGAATAATATAATCGACACGAACAGTGTCAATGTGAATACCAGAACGCTGAACACGAGCGGAGGCAGAACACGACGTAGTGAAAAACGCCGTAAAAGCGGCAACAATAGCCGCAACCAAAGTCCAGAATTTTTTAGACTTCAATAATGCTTTAAATTTTTCCATTGTACATAATGTTACTATTAATGAATTTAACAAATGTATCAATGTTCCGATTATGAACCACTTATTAAAGCTCTGAACTATTATTTAACATAATAGTAATATTAATTCAAATCTGATCCCAGCACGTTGTGTGCCGAGATGTTCGCAAACAAAAAAGCACTCCGTTTTTGGGGTGCTTTTTTAGTCTTATTTCATATTGTTTGAGGCTGGCGGACGGTTTGTTTGTTTCCGGAGTGATCCACTTACGCTTACGCTCAGGTTCCGCGTTTACGGATGCAAACTCAAGTCCGGACGGATCTGAAAATTCCGCGCGGACAACAACGGTTTCGTTGTGGGCTTCGGCCTTGTATTATCATTAATTTTATCTTCCTGTACGTGCGATATTCGGGAATTTTTTCTCGGCGAGGAATTTTAGCGCTTTGTCGGGGTAAAACTCTCGAAGGTCATGTCGTCGTATAATACCACGATCCGCCGGACAGCCACATCCGTCCGGGTCCCGGGAAACGGAACAGCAGTTGTCGGAACCGAATTTTCGGGTATCGCCGAGGTTGCCTCCTTATGCGGAGCCTTGGTCGGCGAACTTCCGGATGCTCCGAATAATCCGTCAGTGATCGCCGGGCCGGCAGCCGCAGTTGGCGCAGGTTGCCTGGGAGTACCGTCTGTGTCGTCACGATACATTTTATCTGAGTCGAGCAGCAGCCAGTCGGGATTGAGCCGGGGAAACCTCCGGAGAATCTTTTGTAGCATGTCGAAGCTCGGTTTGTTTCGTTCGGCGAGAATATGAGAGATTCCCGCCGGTTTGATTCCGAGCAGCTCGGCGAGTTGGCTGGGCTTCAAACCTTCACTTTTCATCAAATCGAGCATTTTTTCCTTCATCGACGTAATTTTTTACAAATATAAAGTTTTTTCTTTTGTAAAACAAGCAGAATCTACATTTGTAAAATGTTAATAAGTGTGGATAAAGTTTACAAGTGTAAATAAAACAATATGGTTAAATATGACCCTAATCAATCTATTGAAGTATTATTTTATATAATAATACTTAAGTAGCTGGTTTTTCTTTGTTTATTATGTGATATGATGCCAAATTACGGTATATACGCACTAACGATCCATAACCTTGCTGTTAGGTGTTGCGTAGCTTTAATTAAACTATATAAATAACTGGTAATTAATATATATATCGCACTATGTTTAATGTTTTAACCCGTACGATATATCCCTTTTAGGAAGGTTTACAAGAGTTTTGCAGACTTCTTCCAAATGTAACTATTAACAGATGTTGTACGATCATATGATTTACAAATGTAATCAATGCAGAGATTTGAGCAGGGAAGTGTCATTTACATTTGTAAATACGCTACCCTATTCTGTAAAATTTGAGGTATTTTTGGAGTATTTCCGAATCCTTATCTAACAAATTATTAACATCTAAGGATTTCGGATATATTATGTTAAATAAAAAAGAGCCGGATAGTGTTTATAACTCACTATCCGGCTTAAATTCAGACTGTTATATATTTGTTAACAATCTCTTATTTCGAGAGTTTATCGGCGATTTCGCGGAACTCTTCCGGCGTTAATTTAAGCTTTTCGCGGTGGAAATCCACGTCATTTTCGCTTTGAATGGGGATTAAATGGATGTGTGCGTGGGGTACTTCGAGCCCTAAAACGACCACTGCGACCCTTGCGCACGCTATTTCCCGCTTGATTTTACCTGCAACCTCTTTGGCGAAGACCATCATGCCCGCCAATGTCCGATCGTCGAGGTCGAAAATGTAGTCTACCTCTTTTTTGGGGACGACCAGCGTGTGGCCTTTCGTGAGCGGATTGATGTCGAGAAATGCGTAGTAGTCCTCATTTTCGGCTACTTTGTACGACGGGATCTCCCCCGCAATGATACGTGAAAAAATAGTTGCCATATTACTTGATTTTAAAGTTATCGTGATTCTTCCGTGTCGTAGCCCGTCGTTTCGGCGTTTTTTTTGCCTGCGGCGATTCGTTTACTGCGGATAAGTTCCCGTATGGCCATGCCCGCGTTGATGACGATCATCATCAGAAGCAGGCTGTCCGAAAATGTAAACTTGCTGCCCGGTTCCGAAAAAAGCAGGATAATCGCCCATACCGCGAACAGCACTCCACAGATCCAAAGTACCCGGTATTGCATCTTGGCCGTTTCTACGGCTTTCCGCCGTCGGTATTCCTCCAGCCATTTCTCTTCTTGGGGTGTCATATCGTTGCTGTTTATTGAGATTTTTCTGCTATGGAAAGAGTGTGTGGCTGCTAAATGTCGCCCCACGGCTTTTTTTTCGAGAGGATGCGCCTGTTATTGACAATGCCGAGAAGGATGCTGATGAGGGAGAGGGCGATCCCCAGCGCTCCAAACCAGTCCGCTCGGGAGATGACATCGGTACAGAATAAGTAAATTCCCCATCCGATACTTGCGGCGATAGCGCATCCGAGCAGGATGTATTGCAGTTTCAGATTGCGTTTCGCCTTGTCCGGATCATAAGCACTTGCCCGCCAGCGTAATTCCTCGGGTGTCATGGCTGCATATTAAAGATGTTCCTCGAACTTGGGCTTCAGTATCTCCGAGTAAATCACTGCCTGCCGGAGGTTGAATTCTTCGACCAGGCCTGTTGCCGCCGTTTCCGGCGCGTTGTTCGTCAGGGAATGGGCTGCAATTTCGTCCGTTTCTGCGTTGTGCTTGGACAGATCGGTGGCCTGATGCCGGAAATGCTTGGAATCGGCGGCTTTCAGCTCTGTATATTCGGGTATATACTCCTGGGCGGGAATCTCCTCCAGGCTTTGGCATTCGTCCGGAAAAGCGGGCGTAACGGGCTGCAATTCCGGGCGGAGCGCCGGTCTCGGAGCCGATTCGGGCGTCTGGGTCGCGGACGAAGGCCAGGCTTCGCCGTGCTGGGGGGCGTGACCGCCCTTTCCGCGGGCTTTGCGCGATTGCGATACGACGTTGAATATCATCGCGCCTACGATGATTACGATCCATATGACAGATGCAAAATCCTCCATAACCGTTTAGCTTAATGTTCGTTTGACACTCTCTATACCCTTTATTTTGCGTACCTTGTCCATTACGGCATGCAGGCCTTCGGCGTCTTTTACGTAGAGACTTATGCTGCCTTCGAAGATGCCGTCGTGGCTGTGGATGTTCACTTCGCGGATGTTGATGTTGAAATCGGCGCTTACGAGCTTTGCCAGGTCCAACAGGATACCCTGCCGGTCGATGCCGCGCAACTCCATGGTTACCAGGTAGGACATCGCCTTGTGCTGCGACCATTTGATCTCCTCCTTGACAATGTTGCGGCCGAACTGTGTTGCAAGGCGGTTGAGTTCGTCGCACGTTGCCTTGTGGACGATGATGTTCCCGCTTGCAGGGTCGCGATACCCTACCACTTTATCGCCCGGAATGGGTTTGCAGCACTCTGCGATCTCGAATTGAGGATCTGCGGCCGGAGCCTCTTCCGCCGGGGCGATTTCGCCCGGAATGGGCATGTCGTCCGCCTCTTCCTCCTCCTTTTTGGGAATGAAGAGGGTCCAGAACTTGAGTATCTTGCTCTTGGAGTTGACTTTGAGGGCTTTGTCCAGGTTGTCGAGCGAGACGATTCCCGCGCCGATTTTGCTGTATAACTCCTCCTTGTTTTTGCTGTCGTAAATAGGGGTGATCTTGCGCAGAACGCGGCCGCTGAGCTTGACATTCAGCGACTTCATCTTCTCGTCCAGCATCTGCATACCCCGCTCGATGTTATTCTGCCGCTCGCGTTTCAGAAAACTCTTGATCGACTGCTTGGCCTTCGCCGTGGTCGCTATTTCGAGCCATTCGGGCTTGGGCCGGGCGTTGTCGGCCGTGATGATCTCGATTTGGTCGCCGCTGTTGATCTGTGTGGTGATCGGTTCGAGTTTGTGGTTGATCTTAGCGCTGATGGCGCTGTTGCCGATCTTCGAGTGGATGTCGTATGCAAAGTCGAGGGCGGTGGCTCCGAACGGCATTTTCCGGGCTTCGCCCTTCGGTGTAAACACCACTATTTCCGATGTATACAGCGATAACTTAAAGTTGTCCAGGAAGTCCACGGCATTCTCCGTCGGGCTGTTCAGCGCCGCGCGGATTTGTTTCAGCCACTTGTCGAATTCGTCTTCGTCCTGCGAAATGGTCGCATGCTTGTATTTCCAGTGGGCGGCGAATCCGCGTTCGGCGATGTCCTCCATGCGCTGCGTGCGAATCTGCACCTCGACCCATACCCCGTCGGGACCCATTACGGTCGAATGCAGCGCCTCGTAGCCATTGGCCTTGGGCATCGAAATCCAATCCCGCAACCGGTCGGGCTTGGGGGTGTAAATATCGGTGATCGTGGAGTAAATCTGCCAGCATTGGGTCTTTTCCGAGGGAAAAGGCAGCGACTTGAAAACAATGCGGATGGCGAACAGGTCGTAAATTTCCTCGAAGGTAATCTGTTTGCGCTGCATCTTGCTCCAGATCGAGTAGACGCTTTTCACGCGTCCCGAAATCTCGTAATTAATATTGTCGCGGTTGAGCGCCGCGATGATCGGGGCATTGAATTTGTCGATGAACTCCCGGCGTGAAGCCTCGCTTTCGCGCAGTTTCTGCGTGATTTCGGCGTACTGCTGCGGAAAACGGTACTTCATACAGAGGTCCTCCAGTTCGCTTTTGATCGAGTAGAGGCCCAGCCGGTAAGCCAGCGGTGCGAAGAGGTAGATTGTCTCGCCTGTGATCTTGATCTGCTTGTTCATGGGCATCGCCCCCAGCGTGCGCATGTTGTGCAGTCGGTCGGCGATCTTTATCAGGATAACCCGCACGTCGTCGGAGAGCGTGAGGAGTACCTTGCGGAAATATTCGGCCTGCTCGGAGGTGTCGGCGTTGAATACGCCCGACATCTTCGTCAGTCCGTCGACCATCGAGGCGATTTTGGGGCCGAAGATGCGTTCCATGTCCTCCACGGAATACTCTGTATCCTCCACAACGTCGTGCAGCAGCGCTGCTACGACCGATTTCACGCCCAGTCCGATCTCCTCGATGACGATCTTGGCTACTGCAATAGGATGCAGGAGGTATGGCTCGCCGGAGCGGCGCCTTACCCCCTCATGTGCCTCCTTGGCCAGGAAAAATGCGCGTTTGATAAAGTTCCAGTCCTCGTCGTTCTTGCAAATCTTGGTGCACGACAGCAGGAGGTCCTCCCATTTTTCCTTTATAAGTACTTCATCCTCGGCAGTATACCCCATACGTTACTCCTTTTTGTTCTTCATGGCCTCGCGGACCTTCGCTTCGATCTCGTTGCGCAGTTCCTCGTCGGTTTTCAGCAGCTCCTTGACCGCGTCGCGGCCCTGTCCGATCTTGCGGTCGCCGTAGGAGAACCACGAACCGGCCTTCTTGACAACGCCGTAGTCGACGCCCAGGTCGACGATTTCGCCGATCTTCGAAATGCCTTCGCCGAACATGATGTCGAACTCCGCGCGTTTGAACGGGGGCGCCACCTTGTTCTTCACCACTTTAACCTTGGTGCGGGTTCCCAGCTGGTCCTCGCCGTCCTTGATGACCGACATGCGGCGGATATCGATACGCACCGAGGCGTAGAATTTCAGTGCGTTACCGCCCGTCGTGGTCTCGGGATTACCGTAAACGACGCCGATCTTGTCGCGCAGCTGGTTGATGAAGATGCAGACGGTCTTGGTCTTCGAAATGCTCGACGTGAGTTTACGCAGCGCCTGCGACATCAGTCGCGCCTGGAGGCCCATTTTCGAGTCGCCCATCTCGCCTTCGATCTCGGCCTTCGGCGTCAGCGCCGCTACGGAGTCGATGACGATGATGTCGATGGCGCTCGAGCGGATCAGCGAATCGGCGATTTCGAGCGCCTGCTCGCCGTTGTCGGGCTGCGAAATCAGCAGGTTGTCGACATCTACGCCGAGTTTTTGGGCGTAGAAACTGTCGAAAGCGTGCTCGGCGTCGATGAAAGCCGCGATGCCGCCGGCCTTCTGTGCTTCGGCGATGGCGTGGATTGCCAGCGTGGTCTTACCCGACGACTCGGGGCCGTAAATCTCCACGACGCGGCCTTTGGGGTAGCCGCCTACCCCGAGCGCCATGTCGAGCGTGATCGAACCCGTCGGAATGACCGGGATGTCGTTCACCTCGGTGCTGTTCATGCGCATGATCGAGCCTTTGCCGAAGTCCTTCTCTATTTTCTGCATTACTGCGTCCAAGACTTTGAGTTTGTCCGCATTTACCTGTGCTTTTTCTGCCATATTGCGTTTTGTTGTTTGCTATTTATAGGAATCGATAATTTGCTGGTAGTGGTTCTTGGTGTCCACCTTGGTGAAAATCTTCTCGATGCGGCCTTCGGCGTCGATCACGAACGTCGTGCGCAGCACGCCCATGTATTTACGTCCGTACATCGACTTCTCGGCCCACACGCCGTATGCCTCACAAACCGAGTGGTCGGTGTCGGAGAGCAGCGTGAAATTCAGCTCGTGTTTGTCGCAGAAGCTGCGGTGCGACTTCTCGCTGTCGGGGCTTACGCCGATGATCCTGAATCCCATCTGCGCCAGCTCGGCCTTGCCGTCGCGCAGGCTTTTGGCTTCGAGCGTACAACCCGAAGTGTTGTCCTTTGGGTAGAAGTAAAGTATCGTACGCTGTCCGCGAAGGTCGGCAAGCGTCAGTGCTTCACCGTCTTGGGTCGTGGACTTGAAATCGGGGGCCATCTCCCCCACCTGTAACTGTGTCATAGCGTTTTCGGGAAAAGGAATTATTTTTCAAAGATATGAAATTTCCGGCGATTTCCACGCTTTCGCGGCGACTTTTTTGCGGCCTAATCCCACTGGTAGGTCACTTCGATCTGCGCGTTGAATTCCTCCTGTGTGGTGTTGAGCCGGTGCAGGCAGGCCGGACACCGGATGGCTGTCTCGGTCTCGACGTATTCGCCGCATCCGACGCACATCGGCAGCAGGCCGTACCCCGGCTGCATGGAGTGCTCGAACTGCGCTCCGCAGTGCTTGCACTTGATTTTGTAAGCTGTTCCCATTGTCGTTTTGTTTTTGGTTCACGTTACAAAGGAACGGCTTATTTGTGTCAACTTGTGACACAGTTAAAAAAATGTGTGAAATCGACAATCTGAACGCATCGCCTTGCCCGAATGGACCGAAGGTTTTTGGGTTGTAGTCGTTTTTGGGGAACAATCCCTGCCATCGGCAAGACGGCAGGGATCGGATTTTTCAGAGTGTTTTGATCATTTCGAACTGTTTTCCCCGGACGGGAATGTTCCGGTTTTCGAGCAAGCGGGTGATCGCCTCGCAGCCGGTATCCGTATTGACAACCTTCAGGATACCGTTTCGGCTCAGTCCGGCCATTTCCCGGAGCAGGGCCGATCCGATACCCTGTCTTCTCCGCCTTCTGTCTACTCCGATCTGGGTAACATCCCCCGAGCCGGGTTCGAAAACGCAGTACCCTGCCAGCGTATCCCCGTCGAATACTCCGAGGCTGACTAGGTCGCCCGATGCCCTTTCGACGGATTCGGGGCTGTTTTGCCACGAGGGCCGGAAATCCCAGAATCCGGGAATCGTGTCGTGTTCGGCGATGTCGATCCGGCGGACGGAGTACGGGAAATCCGAAACCTTTGCCGGAAGGTCGATTCGGGCCGTTTCCTGTGAAAAATAATTGAATTCGCGCGTGACCTCGAATCCGAGTTTCCGGTAGACCGAAACGGCTTTTGCGTTGTGCTGGAGAACCTCCAGCAGGTATCGGCCGATACCTGCCTTCTTCAGATAAGGGATCGAGTGTTCGAAAATCCGCGTAGCGAGACCCTGCCCCCGGTAGGCTTCGAGTGTCCCGGTTCCCGTGTCGTAAGCCGTCGGAACACCGTCGTAATTTCCGATGCCGTTCAGCGTGAAGGCTGTGATCTGCTCCCCTTCGAACGCCGCGAACGACAGTTCCGGCACAAAACCGCGCCGCCGCAGCATTTTCTGGAGTTGCGGCCCGTCGATCCGGACTTCGTAGTCGGCAAAAGCTTTCGCGAAAGCGTCGTATAGCGTTTCGAAGCCGATACCGGCCAGGGATTTTAATTCCATCGGCTGTTTAATGATGGTGTTCGGCCTCCATGGCCTCCTGCTGGGTTTTGTGGACCGTGCCGTGGGGATGTTCCGCCGGAGCGTATATCGAATAGATTTTCAGCGGTTTGTCGCCTTTGTTGACAATGTTGTGCCACTTTCCGGCCGGAACCATGATAGCGAAATCGTCCGATACTTCCCGCACGAAGTCGAGGTTGTCCTCGCTGTCGCCCATCATCACCTGGCCCGTGCCTTCCTCCACGCGCAGGAACTGGTCGATGTCGTGGTGCTGCTCCAGGCCTACGTCGCCGCCCGCGGGAATTGACATCAGCGTTACCTGCAGGTTGCCGCCCGTCCACAGCGCAGTCCGGAAATTTTCGTTCGAGAGCGTGTAAGTCTCGATATTCAGCACCGTGGGCTCGGCTCCGTAATCTTTCAGGGAGACGGGTTCGGATGCGGTTTTTTCAGGTGGCGCAGGCGCCTGCCGGCAGCAGGATGCGGCCGCGAATGTCAGGCACAGTACGCCGGCGGTCAGTAAGTGGTTTTGTTTCATATCGCTTGCATTTAATTGTTGTGTGTGTCTAAATATAGTAAAAAATTTACGCTTTCGGGGTGTTTACCGCAATATATTCGCGGATGTAGTTCTTCAGTTCCGGGGAATCGACGATGCGGATGTCGTCCAGCAGTCCCATGACGAAGCGTCCTACCCCGGCCATCCCGGCTACCTCCGTGTCGAGCGACCAGCGTCCCCGGCCCAACGGTTTGAGGTCCCGTTCGGCCAGCGGATACTCCTCGCACAGCAAGTTGTAAGCCAGTATTCCCAGCTCCAGCCGCACACGATGGCGCGCCCCGCCGTGCATGCGGAAGGCGTCGATGAATCCCTCGCGATGCTCCCCGTCGTGCTCCCACGCTGTTCCGGCCAGTTCTACGGACCCGATGCGCGAGGTTTTGAAGAGTTTGTTGCTGCAATCCTCCAGGTCGTAGCACCATACCTGTACATAGTTGGTCGTGAAGGCGAAAGGCTCTACGATACGGTCGCGGACCTCCCCGCCGTGCGCCGACTGATAGCCGTGCAGTACCGCCTGGCGCCGCTCTTCGATGGCTTCGATCAACCGCCGGATGTTCGGGGCATTCTTGCCCCGCACGACCGTGTCGGCCAGCGTCTTGTTGTCGTAGACCGAGTAGAGTTTGCGCTTGAGGTTCTGTTTGAGCATGTTGGTGTCGTCGATGTTCTCGATGGCGTTTTTCAGGATCACGGCCTCCTCCTCGGTGAAGTGTACCAACTGCGAGATGTCGCGGAAGTGCGGCGACTCCTTGTCGAGACGAATGCAGTCGCCCGATTTCTTGATGACGAACCCCGCTTCGCGGAAGGTGTCGATATACCGGTACACCGTTCGGCGCGACATGTCGAGCCGTTCGGCCAGTTGGTCGACGTTGTAGGTGGTGTTTGCCGTCAGCAGTTTCATCAGCCGCAGCAGGCGTTCGAGTTTGGGTTGGTCCATGTATCTTATGTTCAGTGATTTCAAGGCTGTTCCGGCCGGGATTTCCGGTGCGCATGGGCCGTTCCGCAGGCGGCGCAGCATCCCGTGTGGACGCAGATCGTGCCGCCGCACGAGGGGCAGCTCCATTTTGCCCGTTCGCGCTCCAGGAATGCGGCCATTCCCTCTTTGCGGATGAACGCCAGGTTATCCATCGGCGATTCGCTCAGCGGATAATCGTTCATATAGCGGTTTTCCCGCTCCGTCGTTTCGGTGCAGGGATATTGCGGACACTCGTCGCAGAAGCCGCCGGGCAGCGTTTTGCGGACTGCGCAGGTCGCGATCCTGCATCGCGAGGAACAAAATTCCGGTTTCGTGTCGTCGGGACCCCAGCATCCGGTGCAGGGGTTCTCTTCGCGCAGCGCCCCGATGCAAACGCTGCAATCGAGGCCGCACGGGGCGATCATTTTTGCGTGAAAATCCATTCGATTCCTGTTTTGGGGGCCGGAACGACCGGCGCCGGCCTTACAAAGATACGAAAAACCGGGTACGGAGCAAAACCGGATTGCAGCCGGCTCCGGATAACGAACCGGTTTCCAAAAGTGTGTTACGATACCGGATATACAAAAAAGTCGTGACAAAATCTGTCACGACCCTCTGTTTGCATCGGCGGTATGTGTACCCTATTGGGCGAGCACTTTCTTTTCGATCTCCTCGACCTGGCGGCGGAATGCCTTGTCGGTCTCGATGAGGTTCGACACGGCCTTGCACGAGTGGAGCACCGTGGCGTGGTTGCGGCCGCCGATCGCCGATCCGATCGTCGTGAGCGGCGCTTTGGTGTGCTGCTTGGCCAGATACATGGCGATCTGCCGGGCCTGGGCGATTTCGCGCGTACGCTCCGTAGAGTTGAAGCGTGCGAAGTCCAGATTGAGGTATTCGCATACGACCTCGATGATGTGGTCGATGGTGATCTCCTTCTGGTAGAGTTTCACGTATACCTTCAGGATCTCCTTGGCCAGC
The DNA here is from genome assembly GCF_018362775.1 of Alistipes montrealensis. Classification (GTDB taxonomy): domain Bacteria; phylum Bacteroidota; class Bacteroidia; order Bacteroidales; family Rikenellaceae; genus Alistipes; species Alistipes montrealensis. Next base: position 120,917 of record NZ_JAGYXY010000001.1, on the reverse strand, counting down.
GACGTGGTGATCTTGCGTCCGAGGAACGAGGCGTTCGCCACCAGCGACGAGAGCGCTCCTTCGATTTCACGTACGTTCGCCGAGATGTTGTCCGCGAGGTACGCCACCACGTCGTCCGTGATCTGCGCTCCGAGTTTCTGCGCCTTGGCGCGGATGATCTTGAGCTTCGTGTCGTAGTCCGGTGTGTTGAGCTGGGCCGACAACCCCCACTTGAAGCGGGTCAGCAGCCGCTGCTCGATGTCCTTCAACTCCACGGGCGGTTTGTCCGACGTGAGGATCAACTGCTTGCCTGCGAGCTGCAGGTGGTTGAAGATATTGAAGAAGGCGTTCTGCGTGCCCGTCTTTCCGGTCAACTCCTGGATGTCGTCGATAATCAGCACGTCGATCATCTGGTAGAAATGGATGAAGTCGGGAATCTCGCCGTTCTTGTAGGCTGTCTGGAACTGCGCCTGGAACTTGTTCATCGAGACGTAGAGCACCTGCAACTCCGGATGGCGCTGGCGCACCTCGTGGCCGATCGACTGCACGATGTGGGTTTTGCCCAGCCCCGAATCTCCATATATATACAGGGGATTGAAGGGGTTGTTGCCCGGATTTACCGCGACGGACATACCCGCCGAGCGGGCCAGTCGGTTGCACTCGCCCTCGATGAAGGTCGCGAACGTGAGGTTCGGATTCAGCTGCGGGTCGATAATTATCTTCTTGAGCCCCGGAATTACGAAGGGATTCTTTATATTTGCAGTGTTGGTCTGCGTATTGAAGCGCGAGATGGCCGTCGTGTCCGAATCGGCCGCCACGGGGACCGCCGCCGGAGCCGTCGTGCGGGGCACGGCGTAGTGGAGACGGGTTTGCTGTCCGTAGAGCTGCGAAATGATCGGCTTGAGGAACGGGATGTAGTTCTTCTCGATCTGGCGGACGTAACTTTCGTTGGGAACCCTCAGACGAAGCGTCGTGCCGTCGAATTCGAGCGGAACGATGGGCTGAAACCACTTCTCGAACTCCTCGGCGGAGGTCCGGGCCTTGATCTGGTCCAAGCAGTTTTGCCACATATCGCTATATGTCCGTGTGTTGTTTAACATGATAAGGGTTGCACTATTTTTGATGTGACAAAGTTGTGAATAATTTTGCAAAAAGATTTTGGTTTTTATGTTGCAAATATCCTTTTTTTATATATAGAAAAACAACGGTTTCCGATGTCTCAATTTTAACTCCTTGATAGTGAATAATCGATTTTTATTTCGTACATTTGCATATAAAATTTTTGGGACACCCGAAGTCAAACTATAAATAAAACTAATAAAACTTATGGCAAACGAACTGGAACAATTGGTTCTCAAGAAAGCGCAGAGCTGGCTGGACGGCCACTATGACGAAGCGACGAAAAAGCAGGTTAAATACCTGATGGATAACGATATGAAAGAGCTTGTGGAGAGTTTCTACAAAGATCTCGAATTCGGTACGGGCGGCCTGCGCGGCATCATGGGCGTGGGTTCCAACCGTATGAACGTCTACACCGTGGGTGCTGCTACGCAGGGGCTTTCGAACTACCTCAAGAAGAACTTCGCAGGCGAACAGGTGCGTGTGGCCGTGGCCCACGACAGCCGCAATAATTCACGCATGTTTGCCGAGCGCGTGGCCGACATTTTCGCCTCGAACGGCTTCACCGTTTTCCTCTTCGACACACTGCGTCCGACGCCTGAACTGAGCTTCGCGATCCGCGAGTTGAAATGCCATTCGGGCGTGGTCGTTACGGCCTCGCACAACCCCAAGGAGTACAACGGTTACAAGGCCTACTGGACCGACGGTTCGCAGGTTACCGAGCCCCACGACAAGAATATCATCGCCGAAGTTGCGAAGATTACCGACGTGAACATGATCCTCACGGGGAAGAATCCGGAAAACATCACCATCCTGGACGAGAAGTTCGACGAAATTTATTTAAATAAGGTGCACGAACTCTCGCTTTCGCCCGAAAGCGTGAAGAAGCACCACGACATGAAGATCGTCTATTCGCCGATGCACGGCGCAGGCGTCCGCCTAGTTCCGGAGTCGCTGAAGAAATTCGGCTTTACGAACGTGATCATGGTGAAGGAGCAGGCTGTCATCGACGGCAACTTCCCCACCGTCGAGTCTCCCAATCCCGAGGAGCGCAAGACCATGTCGATGGCCATCGACCTCGCCGCGAAGGAGGGGGCCGACCTGGTGCTGGCTACGGACCCCGACTCGGACCGTATCGGCGTTGCGCTGCGCAACAAGAAGGGCGAGTACGTGCTGCTCAACGGTAACCAGACGCTCGTGCTGCTGCTGAGCTACCAGTTGACCCGCTGGGCCGAGCGCGGCGAGCTGGACGGTAACCAGTATGTCGTGAAAACCATCGTAACGTCGCAGATGGCCAATGCCGTGGCCGACTACTTCAAGGTGAAGTGCTACGACTGCCTCACGGGCTTCAAGTATATCGCCAAGATCATCCGCGAGAACGAAGGCAAAGCTAAATATATCGGCGGCGGCGAAGAGTCGTTCGGCTACCTTGCCGGCGACTACGTGCGCGACAAGGATGCCGTGTCGGCCTGCTCGCTGGCTGCCGAGGCTGCCGCATGGGCTATGGATACGATGGGCCTGACGCTCTACGAGTGGTTGCAGGAACTCTACGTGAAGTACGGTTTCTACCGCGAAGGCCTGGTTTCGGTGGTCCGTAAGGGCAAGGAGGGCGCTGAACTGATCCAAAAGATGATGGTCGATTTCCGCCAGAACCCGCCCAAGACGATCCTGGGATCGCCTGTGGTGAAGATCAACGACTTCCAGTCGCTCGAAACGCTCGATGTGAAAACCGGTGCGAAGACCGCGATCGAACAGGACAGCAGCAACGTGCTGCAATGGTTCACCGAGGACGGCACGACGGTTTCGGTGCGTCCGTCGGGCACGGAGCCCAAGATCAAGTTCTACTTCGGCGTCAAGGAGCCGCTGGCTTCGGTTGCCGACTTCGACGAAGTTCTCGCCGAGCTCGACGCCAAGATCGAAGGCATCAAGAGAGACCTCAAACTGGAGTAGACTCCCCCGCTACCCTGTTAATGAGAAATATCCCGGAACTTTTAGTTCCGGGATATTTCGTTTATTGCGGCCCTTCTCCTTGCGGTTACAGCTTCGGATTGCTGTGGTGGCGTTCCTTGTCGCGGGCTGTTTTCTTGGCGAAGTTGGCTTCGAGGGCTGCCGTCAGGTCGACGCCCGTCTGGTTGGCGAGGCACACCAATACCCACAGCACGTCGGCCATTTCGTCGGCGAGATTCTCCTTCTCGCCTGCCTTGAACGACTGGTCGCCGTATTTGCGGGCCATCACGCGGGCTAACTCCCCCACCTCTTCGGTCAATACGGCCATGTTGGTCAGTTCCGAGAAATAGCGTACGCCGTACTCCTTGATCCAGGCGTCTACGCGTTCCTGTAATTCTTTGATTTCCATACTATCGGATGCGGATTAGGTTAAGTCCGTCGCGCAGCGGGAGGATGACGTTCACGACGCGCGGATCGTCGGTTACCAGGCGGTTGAATTCGATAAGCGCCTGTGTGTGGCGGTCGTTGTGCGCCACGGGCTGCACGACCTTTCCCGACCAGAGGATGTTGTCGGCGATCAGTACCGAGCCGCTGTGAACCAACGGCTTGCCGTTGTCGTCACCCATCAGCATCCGGTAGTAAGCCGGGTATTCGCGCTTGTCGCCGTCGATGAACACGAGGTCGAACTCCCCGCCCAGCTTTGGGGCGATTTCCAGCGCAGAACCGATGTGCAGGCGGATTTTATGTCCGTGTTCACTGCGGTCGAAATACGACCGGATAAACTCTTCCAGCTCGTCGTCCACCTCGACGGTGTGCAGTTCGGCTCCGTCCTCCAGTCCTGCGGCCATCGAAAGTGCCGAGTAGCCCGTGAAAGTCCCGATTTCGAGCACCCGCCGCGGCCGGAGCATTCGCACGAGCATCTCCAGCAGGCGGCCCTGGATGTGCCCCGAGATCATCCGCGGTGCAATGGCCCGCAGGTTGGTCTCGCGGTCGAGTTCGTGGAGCAGCGCTTCCTCGGGTTCCGAGAGATCGTGAATATATCGTTCGAGCGGGTCCATTATTCCCTGTAAAATCCGTGTTTGTTGAATTCGTACGACGCGGTGACCGCCTCCGGGGTGTCGGCTTCGAGCCACAGCAGGCACTCGCGTGTAAACTCGAGGTAGCCCGTGCCGTTGGCCGTCACGATATTCCCGTCGCGTACCGCCTGCCGCTCCTCGTAGAGGTCTCCGCCTGTGTACTTCGCGCCGCCCCATTCCCGGAGCAGTTCGAGCGTGTTCCCGGTGTGTTTCACGTTGTTCAGGAACCCGTGCGCCGCCAAAAATGCCGAAGCGTTGCAGATGGCCCCCACGAGGATTCCCCGCGAGAGTGCTTCCCGCACCAGCGGGACAATCGTTTCGGCCTGGGGCGTATTCCAACTCATGCCGCCGATGAGGACCAGGGCCGCACACGCTGCCGGCAGTTCTGCCGTGCCGCGGTCGGGCGTCACCGTCATGCCGCCGATCGAGCGGACCTCGCGGCCCCCGGGAGCGGCGTATTCGACCTCGTAGCTTCCCGGGCGCCCCGGCATGACGCCTGCCCGGAGGGCCGATGCGAGGAATGCTCCTTCCCAGTCTGCGAAATCGTCGAGTAAAACGAACAGTACCTTTTTCATATCATTTGTATATCAGCCGTGACATATTTGCAAAGACCTCCTCCGCCACTTCCGTCAACTGTGTTGCCGTCAGGGCGCGGACCTTGGCGTAAACCTGCTCCATCGTGTCGATGCCGTCGTGGGTCAGCAGGCTTTTGCCTGCCCCGAGCATGTAACTTTCGTTGCTTTCGCTCGATATGGCCAGTTGGGCGATGAACTGCTTCTTGGCCATCGACAGTTGGCGTGCCGTCAGCGGCGTCGTCCGCAGTTTGCGCAACTGCTCTTCGATCAGCGAGATGCACTGTTCTGCATTGCTGTGGTCCGAGCTGAAATAGATAGCTACGACGCCTGTGTCGCCATAGGGCGTATAGGAAGCCTCGATGTTGTACGAAAGCCCGTTTTTCTCGCGCACCACGACGTTCAGCAGCGAGTTGGCGCACGGTCCCCCGAGGATGTTTACCACGAGTGCCAGCGGCAGCCGCCGCTCCTCGCCGATGCCGAAGGCCCGGTTGCCAATGATGCAGTGGGTCTGGTGGGTATGCTTCGTGACCGTCTTTTCGAAAGCCGTGTACGGTGCGGGCGCTGCCCTTTCGAAACGGCGCTGCGAAGCGGGCTGACCGGCAAAATAGCGTGTGGCGATTGCCTCCGCAGTCTTGGCCGAAAAGTTGCCGATCGACGAGAAAACCATCCTGTCCGTGGTGTGCGTGCGGGCCGTGAAGGCGCGGATTGCATCGCCGTCGTAGCGCATCAGCGCCGCTTTGCGGCCCAGGATGTTGTGTCCCAACTCCGAACCGTCGAACAGCATGTCCTCGAACGTGTCGTAAATCAGGTCGGCGGGCGAATCCTTGTAGGTGTTTATCTCGTCGACGATCACCTCCTTTTCGCGTTCCAGTTCCCGGTCGGGGAAGGTCGAGCGGAAGGCGATGTCGGCGATCAGCTCCGCGGCTTTCGCAAAATCGCCTTTCAGCGTTGTGGCGTGGATCGTCGTATCTTCCTTGGTCGTGAATGCGTTGAGCTCCCCGCCGAGGTTTTCCAGCCGGCAGTTCACCTGCCACGCTTTCCGGCGCTCTGTGCCCTTGAAGAAGGCATGCTCTGCGAAATGCGCCAGCCCGTACTGGTCGGGGTGTTCGTCGCGGCTTCCGGCGTCGATCACCAGCGCGCAGTGCGCTACGGTGTTGCGCACCTGGCGGTGGATACCGCGGATGCCGTTGGGAAGAGTATAGGTTTGGAATTCCATTCAATTAAAATTAAAGATTAAAAATGAAAAATTGGGCCGCGCGGCTATTCTTGCGCATGTGTACGGCAGTTCTTAATTTTTCAGTTTTCATTCTTAATTAGTTTGGAGCGCAGCTCCAAAAATTGCCCCGTATGGCTTTCGGGGCACTGTTCCAGTCCGCGCGGCGTGCCTTCGAATACGACCTGTCCGCCCGCCGTACCCGCTTCGGGTCCGAGGTCCACGACCCAGTCGGCGCATTTGATGATGTCCATGTTGTGCTCGACGATCACGATCGTGTGGCCGCGTTTGATCAGGGCGTTGAACGCTGCCAGCAGTTTCGAAATGTCGTGGAAATGCAGTCCCGTCGTCGGTTCGTCGAAAATGAACATGACACCGCCCTGCGCCGAGTCCTTCGTGAGGAACGAGGCGAGTTTCACACGCTGGCTCTCGCCGCCCGAAAGCGTCGACGACGACTGTCCCAGTTTGATGTAGCCCAGCCCCACGTCCTGCAACGGTTGCAGCCGTTCGACGATCCGTCGGCAGGTGGCGTTTTTCTTGCTGTCTTCGCCGAAAAAGGCGATGGCGTCGTCCACGGTCATCTCCAGCACGTCGTAGATCGACTTGTCGCGGTATTTCACTTCCAGTATTTCATCGCGGAAACGCCGCCCGCCGCACGCCTCGCAAACCAGTTCGACATCGGCCATGAACTGCATCGACACTTTGATCACGCCTTCGCCCTGGCACTCCTCGCAGCGCCCTCCGGCAATGTTGAACGAGAAGGCCGAAGCTCCCACGCCCGTATGCTGCGCATAGGGCTGGTCGGCGTAGAGTTTTCTAATTTCGTCGTATGCTTTTATGTAAGTCACCGGATTTGACCGCGACGACTTGCCGATGGGGTTCTGGTCGACCATCTCGACCGATTTCAGCATCTGGACATCGCCCGTCAGACCGTCGAAGTCGCCGGGTTTTACGCCTGTGTCGTAGAGCAGGCGCCGCAGCGCCGGGTAGAGAATTCCTTTTGCCAGCGACGATTTTCCCGAGCCGCTGACGCCCGTGATGCAGGTCATCACCGCCAGCGGAATCCGTACGTCGATGTTGCGGAGGTTGTTCTCGCGTGCGCCTTTGACGGTTATCGAGTTGCTCCACCCGCGGGCAGTCGTGGGGACGGCTATTTCGCGCCGGCCCGTGAGGTAATCGGCCGTGAGGCTTTTCTTGTTTTTCAGCAGTTGGGGCAACGTCCCGCTGAAGACCACTTCGCCGCCGTTGTAACCCGCCTTGGGGCCGATGTCGACAATCCAGTCCGCGGCGCGGATCACCTCCTCTTCGTGCTCCACGACGATCACCGTGTTGCCCAGGTCGCGCAACTGTTTCAGTACGCCGATCAGGCGGTTCGTGTCGCGCGGATGCAGGCCTATGGATGGCTCGTCGAGGATGTAGAGCGAACCGGTGAGGTTGCTGCCCAGCGAGGTCGAGAGGTTGATGCGCTGACTTTCGCCGCCCGAGAGGGTCGACGACAACCGGTCGAGCGTCAGGTAACCCAGCCCCACGTCGGCGAGGTATTGCAGGCGGTTGCGAATCTCCACGAGGATGCGCGATGCGGTCTTCGTGTCGTGTTCGTCCAGTTCGATGGCATTGAAGAAAACGATCAGCTCGTCCACGGGCATCGTCACCAGGTCGGCGATCGTCTTGCCGCCGACACGTACATACTGTGCCTCTTTCCTGAGGCGCGAGCCGCCGCACTCGGGGCAGGTGGTCTTGCCCGTGTAGCGGGCCTTCATCACGCGGAACTGAATCTTGCGCCGCTCCGAGTCGATGTAGGCGAAGAACTCGTCGAGTCCGTGGAAATATTCGTTGCCGCGCCACAGCAGGCGTTTCTGCTCCTGCGTCAGTTCGTGGAACGGTGTGTGGATCGGAAAGTCGAATTTATAGGCGTTTTCGACGAGTTTTTGCTTCCATTTGCGCATCGTCTCGCCGCGCCAGCAGGCTATGGCGTCCTCGTAGATGGTCTTGCTCTTGTCGGGAATCACCAGGTCTTCGTCGATGCCGATCACTTTGCCGTAACCCTCGCACCGGGGACAGGCTCCCAGTGGGTTGTTGAAGCTGAAGAGGTGTTCCGAGGGGTGTTCGAACTCGATGCCGTCGGCCTCGAAGCGCGACGAGAACTCCCTTACGCCCTCGTCGGTCACGATCTCGCAGATGCCGTCGCCGTAGGAAAAGGCGCGGGCCACCGAGTCGCGGATGCGGGTCTGCGAGTCGTCGTCCGCGGCGACGCGCATGCGGTCGACTATGATCCGGATCTCGTCGGCCTTGGTGTCGGGGCCGATTCCGGGCAGTACGTCCTCGATCAGCCGCACTTCGCCGTTCGTGTAGACCCTCATCAGACCCTCCGAGAGCAGCAATGTCAGTTTTTCGATGATACCCTGCCCTTGACCGAGCACCAGCGGAGCCCCGATCGCCACCCGTTCTCCGTCGTGGCCGAGGACGTAGGCCGCCACGTCGTCCACGCTGAAACAGCGCACCTCCTGTCCCGAGACGGGCGAAAAGGTGTGTCCCGTGCGGGCGAACAGCAGTTTGAGGTAATCGTAAATTTCGGTCGTCGTCCCCACGGTCGAACGGGGATTGCGCGTGTTGACCTTCTGCTCGATGGCGATGGCCGGTGCGATGCCCGTGATGATGTCCACGTCGGGCTTGTTGATCTTCCCGAGGAACTGGCGGGCGTAGGCCGAGAGGCTCTCGACGTAGCGGCGTTGTCCTTCGGCGAAAATCGTGTCGAAGGCCAGCGTCGATTTGCCCGAACCCGAGAGGCCCGTTATGACGATGAGTTTGTTATGCGGAATTTCAACCTCGATGTTGCGGAGATTGTGGACCCGTGCTCCTTTTATATATATGGAGTTTTTGTGTTCTTCCATTTTCTATGCTTGCTGGACCGGTTTGCACGCAGGTGCAGCTCAATTTTCATTGCCTATGCTGCCGCCTGCTTTCGTTAATTTTTCAATGAGTGCCGCCGCGCGGCTTTCGCGGATCGTGAGGCGCATGGTGCAGAGGTTGTCGAAGGTCTGCTCCGCGATGCGCGGCTGCTCCTCCTTGACGACCCGCATGATGTCGTTCATCGCCACATAGGGGAAATCCACCCGGACCGTGCGGTCTACCGTCATTTCTACGATTTCGGCCGCTGCGATGGCCTCGGCCGCCGACTCCTTGTAGGCTGCGATCAGTCCCGGAACCCCCAGCTTCGTGCCGCCGAAGTAGCGGACCACGACCACGAGGCAGTCCGTGATGTCGTTCGAGAGCATCTGTCCCAGGATCGGCTTGCCGGCTGTCCCCGACGGTTCCCCGTCGTCGTTGGAGCGGAACGCTTCGCCGCGGGGGCCGAGCCGCCAGGCGTAACAGTGGTGTGTGGCGTCGTAATATTTTTTACGCAGCGCGTCGAGTCGCTCGCGAATCTCCTCCTCCGTCTGCACAGGGTAAATCCAGGAGAGGAACTTGCTGCTCCGCTCCCTGCAGGCGGCTTCGGCAGGAGCCGCGACGGTTCGGTAACTGTCGCCGGCCACGCCTATCGTACCTTTCTGAAGAGCCGCTCCCAGCGGATATTCGAGGGGAAACTCTTGTTCGCGTCGAGCGACAGCCAGACGAACGAGGCCTTGCCCACGATGTGGTCCTCGGGGACGAAGCCCCAGAAACGCGAGTCGGCCGAGTTGTGGCGGTTGTCACCCATCATCCAATAATAGTTCATGCCGAAGGTATACTCCGTGGCCTCTTTGCCGTCGATCAAGATTACGCCGTCGCGCTCTTCGAGCGTGTGGTTTTCATACGCTTCGATAATACGACGGTAGAGCGGCAGGTTTTCTGCGGTGAGCTGTACCGTATCGCCCTTTTTCGGAATCCAGATCGGACCGTAATTGTCCTGGCTCCAGCGGGGAGCGCCCCAATGCGGGAACACTTCGTCGTTGGGGGTATAGATGTAGCGGTTGACCGAAATGACGTTGCTGAGGCCCTTGACCTTCTCGGCGAGTTCATTCGTGAGGTTCATGTAGTAGCCCGAACCGTAACCGCTGTAATCCCGGATGCCGAGGTTGTCGATGGCATATTGCGTGAAGGGCGCCGAGGTCTGCACGACGTAGTTGAACTGTATGCCGGGGATCGGTTCCTGCGGTTCTCCGTTGACCCACACCTGTCCGTTGCGGACTTCGAGCGAATCGCCCGGAATCCCCACGCAACGTTTGATGTAGTTCTCGCGCTTATCCACAGGACGGCTGATTACCGTGTATTTTTCGTTGAGGCGTTTGCGCCCTTCCGTCTTGCCGAACGACTCCTCGAAACTGCGCAGCGTGTCGTAATAGGTCACATTCTGGTTTTCGAGCAGCACCGTGTCGCCCGCCGGAAAGTTGAAGACCACCACGTCGTTGCGGCGGATCGGCTTGAGGCCCTTGAGGCGGTGGTAAGGCCATTTGATCGCTTCGGAGAACGATTTTTTTGTCTGCGAGAAAGGCATCGTGTGGTGCACGAAGGGGAACGACAGCGGCGTGTTGGGCATCTGCGGTCCGTAAGTCACCTTGCTCACGTAGAGGTAGTCGCCGATCAGCAGCGTCCGTTCCATCGACGAGGTGGGGATAACGTACATCTGGAAGACGAAAATATGCACCAGCGTCGCCACGACCGTCGCGAAAATGATGGCGTTGACCCACTCGTATACCGTTTTATAGGTTTTGCTGCGCTGGCACATCTTCGCGTTGTGGCTCCACACGTAGCGGTAGAAGAACTTCGTGATGTAGAGGTCGAAGATGACCGGCAGTCCCAGCAGCATCCAGAGGTTTCCCGTCCAGACTACGAACCAGAGCGTATAAAGCAATGCTGCCAGCGAAAAGCCGACCCATTTGTTATGAAGTAAATCTTTGATCTTGCCCATTTTATATCGGTTATTTCAATTATTTCAGCAGGTCGTCCATCGAGTAGACTCCTTGTTTGCCGCAGAGGAATTCGGCAGCTACGACGGCCCCCATCGCCAGCGTGCGGCGGTTCTTGATCGTATGTTTCAGTTCCAGCACGTCGTCCTCCGATTCGTAGGTCACGGTATGAATACCCGGAACCGCGCCTTCGCGCACGGAACGGATTTCGATCCGGTCGGCAGGGGCTTCCCCGCTGCGTTCGATGCGGTTTGTGGCATGCTCGATGCCCGGAGCCAGGTTGACCCAGCCCTGCTTGCGGCCGAGGTTTTCGACGATGCCTTCGGCCAGCGTGATGGCCGTGCCGCTCGGAGCGTCCTTCTTCTGGGTGTGGTGCACCTCCTCGATGCGTACGTCGTAACCGCCCACGCGGTCGATCATCGCCGCCAGTTGCCGGTTGAGGCGGAACATCAGGTTGACCCCCAGGCAGTAGTTCGAAGCGTAAAACAGCGCTCCGCCCCGTTCGCTGCACAACTTCTGCAATTCTTTGAGGCGCTCGGTCCAGCCCGTCGTGCCGCTCACCACCGCCGTGCCGCATTCGATGCAGGTGCGGATGTTGCCGTATGCCGTCTCGGGCATCGTGAACTCCAGCGCCACGTCGATATCCGCCAGATGTGCGGCGTTGAGTTCGTGCGCGTTGTCCGTGTCGATAATCAGAGCCACTTCGTGCCCTCTTTCCTTGAGGATTCGTTCGATTTCACGGCCCATCTTGCCGTATCCTATGATTGCTGCTTTCATGGTTGTCTTGTTTTGAGCGTTCCGCAAAGATACGAATTTATTTGAAATCTAAACGCGGCGGCAGGTATTATAGTATACCCGAATCCGGAAAGATGCCGGGAAGTTATACCGGAGGAAATTTTTTGTATATTTGTGAGCAGAAACCATTACCACATGCGCTATTTCCTCGAACTGAGATACGACGGTGCAGCCTATTGCGGCTGGCAGCGGCAGCCCGATCAGCCTTCGGTGCAGCAGACGCTCGAACGGGCGCTCGCTACCCTGCTGCGCGAACCGATCGAGGTCGTGGGAGCCGGGCGCACCGATACGGGCGTCAACGCATCTTATTATGTGGCGCATTTCGATACCGTAAAACCCGTTGCGGACCCCGTACAGACGGTTTACAAACTTAACTTCCTGCTTCCGGGGAGTATCGCCGTCGGCTCGGTGACACCTGTCGCGGACGAAGCCCATGCGCGTTTCAGCGCCCGTGAACGCGAGTACCGCTACTACATCGAACCGAGTAAGAATCCCTTTACGCGCGGTACGACCTGGCAATACTACGTGCCGCTCGATATAGTGCGTATGAACGAAGCAGCGGCCATGCTGCCCGGATTCGACGATTTCACCTCCTTCGCCAAGCTCAACTCCAACAACAAGACCAATATCTGCCATGTGAAGCAGGCCGCGTGGACGGTTGATAAACAGGGCGTCCTCTGTTTTACGATCCGTGCGGACCGGTTTTTGCGCAATATGGTACGGTCGCTGGTCGGTACGCTGGTCGACGTGGGCCGCGGACGTTATACGCCCGATGAGTTCCGTGCGATCGTCGAGAGCCGCGACTTGTCGCGGTCGAGTGGCGGAGCCCCGCCGCAGGGATTGTTCCTGAGCGACGTGGTCTACCCGGCGGACATATTCGAACCTCAATGTTTTTCTAAATACAAATTGTTATGATAGGAACGATTATTTGGCTGATCGGCCTCGTGTGCGCCATCTGGTGCGTGCTCGACATTTTCAAAAAGAACATCTCCACGGCCGGTAAGGTCATCACGTCTATCGTGGTGCTGCTTACCAGTTGGCTGGGACTTGCGGTCTACTACTTCTACGGCCGCGACCACTTGCAGGAGTGGTTCAAGTAGCAAAAAGAGGGGTTCAGATTTGTGAACCTCTCTTTTTTTGCCTACTTTTGAAAACCAATTCCCTGCTTATGAATAAATTGCTGTGGGTGCTGCTTTGCGTCGGCTGTACTGCCTCGGCATCCGCGTTTCCCAAAGACCGGTTGATCGACTCGCTCGAAGGTGCATATGCCGTTGAGGACGATGCCCGAAAACGAGTGGATATCCTGCTGAATCTCAAAGATCTTACCGATTCCTCCGGGGATGAAATGTTCTATACGCGCAGGTTGTTTTCGGAGTCTCGTGCTGTTGGCGATCCTTTCGCCGCCGGAGCCTCGCTCGGTTCGCTGGCCTCCTACTACATTGCCCGCCCCGAGGCGGCCGATTCGCTCGAAATCGTGCTCCGGGAGGTGGAGCCGCTGCTGGAAGGCAGCAGTATGGAGGGACTTCCGGCCTATTACCGCATGGTGGATGTCGCACGCCGGATTCAGGTCGCCGGAACGGAGGAGGCCGTGCGGCTCAGCCAGAATTACGTCGATTCGATCCGTTCTTGTCCGCCGCGGACGATCTATGAGGAGGCTTCGCAGCTTTTCCTGAAAGGTATCGCCGCCTATAAACTGGGCTCGGCCGAGGGTAAGATGCACATGGAGCGCGGACTCCCCTACTGGGTCGACGAAATGGCTCTGCTGCCGAAGATGAAGCCCACGGCGCGCCGGAATTTCCATGCCAACCTCATTACCTGTCTGATTTCGGTTTATGGTTCGAAGGGGGACCGTGACGCACTGGTGCGTACTGCCGACGATTACCTGGCGATGCTCGACAGTTATTACCTCGATCCGGAGGTCGCGCGGCGCCGTCCTTACATTCCCAAGGAGATGTCCTACCTGACATGCTACTATGCGATGTGTACTTCGCCGCTGATCGAACGCCGGCAGGCGCAGGTCTATTACGACCGTTACCGCCGTTTCGTGGAGGATTCGCAGTCGGAGGACAATATGCTGCTCGACAAATACTGGTTCTACCTGATCAGTGTTTCCTACTACGAACATTGGGGCGATTACGACAAGGCGATGAGTTACAACGACTCGCTGATCCTGATTTCGCGTCCCAACGGCCTGTCGGCCCAGTTGGCGGATATGTATGTCCGGCGGGCGCAGTTTTACGAGCGCATGGGGCACTACGAGGAGGCATGCCGGGCATACAGCGATGTGATCGGCGTGCGCGACTCCCTCTCTTCACAGCAATATGCCCAGCGTGTCGGCGAACTCGAGGTCCGGTACGGGCTGGACAAGGCCGAGCGCGACCGGGCGCTGCTGCTGGCCCAGAAACGCCGTAACATGCTGTGGTTCATTGCCGTCATTCTTGTATTCGCCATCATAGCCGTCGTTTACCTGTGGCGTAACCTATCCCATATCAAACATTTGCAGAACAAACTCCGCATCGAGTCGCACCGTGCGCTGGAGAGCGACCGCCTCAAACGCGACTTTATGGGCTCGATGAGCCACGAAATACGCACGCCGCTGAACGCCATCAACGGCTTTGCCGAACTGATCGCCGAGGGCGGCCTTTCGAAGGAGGAGAGCTCCGAGTTCGCGCAGATCATCCGCGACAATACCCAACTGTTCACCGCGCTGATCAACGACATGCTCGAAGTCTCGCAGTTGGATAATACCCTGGAGGAGTTGCCCCGGACTCCGATGGATATTTGCCAGATTATCCGCACCGAAGTCGAACGCCTTCCCCAGAAGGAAGGCGTCGAATACCGGACGGATTTCGCAGAACCGGAGATTGTCGTTCCGCTCCACCGCGGTTATGTGACGGAACTGATCCGTGAACTGCTCAAAAACGCCGTGAAATTTACCCCGGCGGGATCGGTGACAATCGCGTGCAGCCGCGTCGAAAACGGCATGCTGGCTATCTCGGTGACCGATACCGGCTGCGGTATCGGCGCGGCTGATGCAGAAAAGGTCTTCGAACGCTTCTACAAAGCCGATCCTTTCGCGCAGGGTCTCGGACTGGGACTGAGCCTCTGCCGGCTGATCGCCGAAAAGTCGGGCGGGAAAATACGTCTCGACACCTCTTATACCCGGGGAGCCCGCTTCGTTGTGGTACTGGCCGTGTAAAAGGAACCATATAAATGAAGAGGTCCCGGAATATTCCGGGACCTCTTTTTTATTTCAGGGGCAGGATGACTATCATCCGGGTTCCGCCGGTGTAGTCCGGGTCGATGAAAATAGACCCCGAGAGCCTGCGGATAATGATTTTACTCAGGTAAAGTCCCAGGCCGCCGCCCTTCTTGTAGAGGAGTTCCCCCGGCAAAACAGTTTTGAAGCAGAGCCAGTAAAAAAATCGCCGGCAGAAGGATGTGACGCATTTTGTTCGCAGTAGCCTAAATTGCTTGTAAATATACTGCTTTTCGGCAGCAAAACAAAAAAAAGGAGAATTTCGGCAGAAATTCTCCTTTAACGGTGGGAAACTTGTTTTTATAGATGGATTGCAGCTCCCAGGGCGGCTTCGGCAGCCTCCATGACGCCTTCGTTCATCGTCGGATGGGCGTGGATCGTGCGGGCTAGCTGGTGGGCCGTAGCGCCTAAGGCGCGGGCCAGCGTCGGTTCGGCCAGCATTTCGGTAACCGATGCGCCGACCATGTGTGCACCCAGCAGACGGTCCTCTTCGTCGAAGAGCAGTTTGACGAATCCGTCGCGGTCGCCGGCGGCCGTCGCCTTGCCCGATGCGGTGAAGGGGAAACGCCCTGCTTTGTAGGCGATGCCGCGCTCCTGCGCCTGTTGCTCGGTCATGCCGACCGACGCCACTTCGGGCTGCGTGAAGATGCACGACGGGATGGTCGAATAGTCCACTGGGGCTGGGTTGAGACCGCAGATGTTTTCCACGCAGCAAATGGCTTCGGCCGAGGCTACGTGGGCCAGCGCCGGACCCGGCACGATGTCGCCGATGGCGTAGACGCCCGGGACGTTGGTGCGGTAGAACCGGTCCACGAGGACTTTGTCGCGTTCGACGGCGACGCCCGCTGCTTCGAGCCCGATGTTTTCGATGTTGGATTTGATGCCCACGGCCGACAACACGATTTCCGCCTTGAGCGTTTCCGTGCCTTTCTTGCCTTCCGTCTCTACTTCGCAGATTCCTTCGGCATTGATTTTCACGGCTTTTACAGTGGTCGATGTGAGTACCTGCGCACGCAGCTTGCGGAACGCGCGTTCCATGGTCTTCGACACCTCCTCGTCCTCGAGCGGCATCATGCGGGACATGTATTCGATGACGGTGACTTTGACACCCAGTGCGGCATAGAACCAGGCGAACTCGCTGCCGATGGCTCCCGAACCCACTACGATCATCGATTCGGGCAGCCGGCTGAGCGTCAGCGCCTGCCGCGAGGAGATCACGCGCGCTCCGTCGATGGGCATGAACGGCATTTCGCGGGGACGCGCCCCTGTGGCGAGGATGATGTGGTCGGCCTCGTATTCCGTTCCGTCCACGTCGAGTTTCCCCGGGGCCGTGAGGCGTCCGAATCCGGCGATCAGGTCGATTTCGTTCTTTTTCAGCAGGAACAGCACGCCTTTCGACATGGTTTCGGCCACACCGCGCGAACGTGCCACGATGGCTTCGAGGTCGGGTTTCACTTCGCCTGCAAATTTCAGCCCGTAGTGCTCTGCGTTTTTGCAGTAGCCGTATACCTGTGCGCTTTTGAGCAGGGCTTTGGTCGGGATGCAGCCCCAGTTGAGGCAGACGCCTCCCGGTTCCGAACGCTCCACGAGCGCCACCTTTTTACCTAACTGCGCAGCGCGTATCGCCGCTACATAACCGCCCGGGCCGCTGCCCACGATGATGATGTCGTATTTCATAACGAATTGTCTATATGTCGCGCAACAAACCTTTATTCCTTGATTACACGCAGGGTCTCGCCGTTGTCGGCCGCCACGGCGCGCTTCCACTTCTCGTTGTAACCCGGGAACTGGATTTTATCGGGAATCTGCTTGCCGTTGCCGTTGTCCACGAAGTGCGCCGGACCGCCTTCGCCGTCGAGGAACGACAGCACGTCGCCGTGTTCGCTCTTCACGTTGCCGTCGACGTATTTCACCAGCAGGTAGCCGTTGAGTTTCTGCCAGCGGTCGAAAAGCTGCTGTGCCGTCTCCACGCTCAGCTGCGTGAGGTAGTTGCGCCGCGCCGCGGGCGACATCCGGCCCACCCGGGCGTTGACCTGCTGTA
This sequence comes from Alistipes montrealensis, assembly GCF_018362775.1. Lineage (GTDB taxonomy): Bacteria > Bacteroidota > Bacteroidia > Bacteroidales > Rikenellaceae > Alistipes > Alistipes montrealensis. The sequence continues at coordinate 104,027 of NZ_JAGYXY010000001.1, read as the reverse complement.
CGTTCTCCAGCATCTCGTTTTCCCATTTGTCCACGACTTTGCGGATGTCGGCCGCGATCATGTCGTAGCGCATGTAGGCGAAGTTGGTCGTGCGGTTGAAGAGCCAGAACGCCGACGTAGGCGAATATTCCAGCATCGAGCCGTTGCCCTCGCGGAAACACTCGGGAACCTCCTGCGCCGAGCAGAAGATCGGCGTCAGGCACGAGGTCGCCGCGTCGTCCACGCCGAACCAGAGGATGCCCATGTCGTCCGTTACACCGGGCCGGGCCTGCGCCACGAACCAGAATCCGGTCTGCTGGGTGGCCGTAGCCCGCTCGTTGACATATTTCACGCCGTCCACCTCGAACTCCATCGGCCGCCAGCGGTAGGGGCAGTTGTGGCCTCCCGCGCCGATGTCGGTGGTCATGTCCATCGGGGTTCCCTCGTAGTGGTCGCGCATGCAGTCGAAGACCGTTTTAGGCGATACTTTTGCGCGGGGTTTCACCCACAGCGGCATGCGGTTTTCCTTGTTGTGGCCCATCGCATAGTCGACATATTGATCCATGTCGTCGGCCACCGTGCGGAAGAAGGCCCACACGCGGGCTTCGCAGGCGCGCAGTGCGCCGAAATCGAGCGGTGCGTAGGCGTCGCAGAAGCTGAAATCGGCGTCCGGGCCGTCGTAGTAGCCCATCTCACGGGCGAACGAAACCACGTCCGGGGAGTAGAGGCAGTTTTCGGGATCGTCCTTCGGGAAGGTGGTGATGCGGGCCTGGTTGGCGTGTGCCGAAACATAGCCGTCGGGAATACGGCGTGCCACCCAGACAATGCCCTTGCGGGTGTTTTCACCCTTGGCGTCGAGTTTGCAGCCTTTGCCGATGAGCTCCATGATCCACGCTTCGTCGGGGTCGGCGATCGAGAACGATTCGCCGCTCGAAGCATAGCCGTAGGTGTTGGCCAGTTCGGCGATCACGCCGATGGCCTCGCGGGCTGTTTTGGCTCGCTGGAGCGTGATGTAGATCAGCGATCCGTAGTCCATGCGGCCTGTCGAATCCTCCAGTTCACGGCGTCCTCCGTAGGTCGTTTCGCCGATGATGAGCGAATGCTCGTTCATATTGCCGATGGTCGAATAGGTCTCCTTCACCTGCGGGATGTCCGTGAGGTAGCGGCCCGTGTCCCATTCGTAAACGGGAAGCATCGTTCCGGCCTTGTATTTGCCGGCGGGAGTGTGGTAAAGTGCGCCGTAGAGCGCGTGGGAATCCGCCGCGTAGGTGACCATCACCGAACCGTCGGTCGAAGCTCCTTTGGTGACGATGAAATTGGTGCAGGCCGATGCCGCGCCGTATGCCAGTACGCCAGTCGCTGCAAGAATCAATCGGAGTTTTTTCATTGTTTTTCAGGTTTTGACACCAAAGATAATAAAAAAGTCGGATGGGTGCAAACCCGAATTGCATACGGCCGGGCAAAACCTTTCCGGCTGCTAAAAGCGTCGTTACGGCGTCAAAGATCGGAACCTATTCGGAAACAGTAAAAAAACGCTATATTTGTAATTGGATACGAAGGTCTCGTATCCCGGATTTACCCCCCCCCGGTGTGGAGGTAAGAAATTGTTTATCAGACTATTCGTATGAAGAAATCTTTGCTGTTGCTGCTTTTCGGGACGATTCTGTGCGCCTGCGCCGACAAGAACGAGCGCCTCGTCTTCGTGACCGACATCGTCATGCCGTCCCAATCGCAGGTCTTTACACCGGGGGACGAAGTGACTGTCTCGGCCCGGGGGTTCGAGGCCGACGACCGGATCATGTTCGAGGTTTACTGGGAGGAGGGAGCCGAATCGTTCGCCCCGAACGGTTCAGCCAGAGGCGTGTGGGGCGTTATAACTTCGCGCACGGCTGCGAGCATCACGTTCCTGGCCCCGGGGCACTACCCTGCTTCGACGGTCCGGGTGCTGTTGTTCCGCGGAGGCCGGATGATGGCGTTGGGTAAAATCCGTGTTGCCGACGGACTCCCGAAGGCCGCGGCGCTCTATGGTATTTCGGCAGTCGATACCGACGAAACCCTGATCGACCGCATTGACCCGGCGACGGGTGTGCAAACGCGGGTCAAAACGCTCGGCGTCGGGCAGGGGCTCGCCTGCACGGTGGGCATTCCCGGCTCGGGTTGGATTTTCGGCGTTTACTCCGGTTCGATGGTCGGCGTCGACCTCACGATGCGCTATTGGAACGATTTCGGGTTCGGGGATTGCCTGTTTGCCGGGCAGGTATCCGACTCCGCCCTCGGTTTCCTGGGCTACGACGGAGAACGCCTGATGCTGACCATGCAGACCGCGACGCGCAGCTATTCCCCTTCGCCGGTTCTATGGACGCTGCCCGAAGAGGTCGTGCGTACGATCGTCGGGCGGCCGTTTGTCCGGGTCGAATCCAGGTTGCTGCTGGCGCTACGCAATGCCGACGGGACCTGCGCTCCGCTGGTGTTGGCGGTTTACGGCGGAGCGGGGGCGGGCGAGGCCGTCGAGGCCGATGCGATGATTCCTTTCTGGACGGTGGCTGCTTCGGCGGCCGAACCGGAGAAATTGGTCCAGGTCGGGGGCTATGCCGTTTCGGCGGAGGGTAAAACGCAGTTGCGGCTGTTCGATACCGCCGGGGACGGCCTTTTCGGTGAAACGCTGGCCGAAGTCCCGGGTACGGTGCTTTCGGTAACGGAGTACGCTCCCGATGAAAATACACTGGAGATTTACCTGCTTTGCGAGACAGGCGGCCAGCGGCGGATTCATGTTTACGATGCGCTGAAGAAGACGCAGCGGACGCTTCCCGGAGCGTTCGGCTGCTCGGAAATCGTCCTGGCGAAATAGCGATTTTTCCCGGGCCTGTTTCGTGTTGTACGAATTTTGCGTATTTTTACCGGGAAAACAGAGAAACTTATGTCGTCAATAGCTTGTCAACTGTCGTTCGTGCGGCAAACGCTGCCTGAAGATGTCACGCTGGTCGCCGTGTCGAAAACCCATCCCGCGGAGATGATCCGCGAGGCCTACGATGCCGGTCACCGCATTTTCGGCGAAAGCCGTCCGCAGGAACTGCGCGAAAAATACGAAGCCCTGCCCAAGGATATCGAGTGGCATATGATCGGCCACCTGCAGACCAACAAGATCAAATACATCGCACCGTTCGTTGCACTGATCCATTCGGTCGACAGCGCGCGGCTGGCTGAAGCCATCCAGCGGGAGGCGGCCAAGTGTGGGCGGACGCTCGAAATCCTTTTGGAAATCCATGTCGCCGAGGAGGAGACCAAAACGGGTTGGGACATGGCCGAACTGATGCAGTACGTCCGTACGGCGCCGTTTGCGCAGATGCCCGATATCTGCGTGCGCGGTGTGATGGGCATCGCCACCAATACCGATGACGGCGAAGCGATAAGCCGCGATTTCAAGGAGTTGAAGCGCTGTTTCGACCTGCTGCAACCCTACTTCGGGCCCCGGTTCAACACCCTCTCGATGGGCATGTCGCACGACTACCCGCTGGCCGTCGAGTGCGGTTCGACGATGGTGCGTGTCGGCTCGCTGATTTTCGGCGATCGGGATTATTCGAAATAGGTATTTGGCCAGATGCCCGGTTGCGATGCGGCAAGCCCCCTCCCCGGAGGGGATTTAGGAGAAGGCCGGCCTTGTAAACGGCGCCGAAGGCGGCCAGTGACCGGCAGGAACGGAGAAACTCTGAAAAATAAACTAAATCTTACAGATATGCATATCGGTTTTATCGGATTCGGAAATATGGCGCAGGCCATGGCCGGCGGATTTGTCCGCTCGGGGGCTGTGCAGCCCGGGGATATCGGCGCATGCGCGCGCGACCGTGCGAAATTGCAGCGTAATACGGAACCGCAGGGTTTCCGTGCTTTCGACGATGCTGCGGCGGTCGCCGGGTTTGCCGACGTGGTGATCGTCGCCGTAAAGCCCTACCAGGTCGAAGCGGTGCTTGCGCCCGTTAAGGATTTGCTGGCCGGAAAAATCGTTGTTTCGGTAGCCGCCGGCGTTACTTTCGACGACTACGAACGTGTACTCGCTCCCGGCACACGCCATCTGAGTACGATTCCCAATACGCCGGTTTCGGTCTGCGAAGGCATCGTCGTCTGCGAACGCCGCCATTCGCTTTCGGATGCGGAGTGGCAGGAGGTGAAGGCGTTGTTGTCGAAAATCGGTCTCGTGCTGCAAATGGATACCGCCCTGCTCAACATTTCGAGTGCCGTCTGCGGCTGTGGCCCGGCGTTTGTCGCCATGTTCATCGAGGCGCTCGGGGATGCAGGCGTCAAACACGGCATTCCCCGCGCCGACGCTTACCGCATGGCAAGCCAGATGATCGTCGGGACCGGAAAACTTCAGCTTGCAACGGGACTGCATCCCGGGGCGATGAAGGACGCGGTCTGCTCGCCCGGCGGTACGACGATCGTGGGTGTTGCCGAACTGGAACGCAAGGGCTTCCGTGGTGCGGTGATCGACGCTGTCGACGCCATTCAGAACAAAAAATAACAGGGGCGCAGGTTTGGCCGTTCTCCGGCTACTTCGTCCCCGGGTGTTATCAGAAAGCGCCGGACTTTTCGAAAAGTCCGGCGCTTTCTGTTGAGGCCGAGGATTCGTCCTATCGTACCCGCAGGCTTTTGCCCAGCCGCAGGATCGTGGTCGACTTGATTCCGTTCAGGCGGCAGATGTTCGTCACTGTCGTGCCGTAACGGCGGGCAATGGCGCCCAGCGTGTCGCCCGACTTGATGCGGTGGTACTGCATGGCGGCTTTTTCGGCGGCCTCCTTCTTGTCCAGCTCCTCGTTGGCGATCTCGTCGTCGAAGTCCTGTCCGGCGTTGGAGTAGATGCTGAAGAACGATTTTTTGAGCAGGAACGTTTCGCGGCTCAGCGTTCCGTTCTTGAAGTCGATCAGGCGTTCGGGGTCGAACGACTGCCCGTAATAGCGGGTTTCGAAGTGGAGATGCGGACCCGTCGAACGTCCCGTCGAACCGCCCAGGCCGATGATCTGTCCCGCCTCGACCCATTGGTCGGGTTCGACCATGCGTTCCGACAGGTGGCCGTAGTAGGTTTCCAGCCCGTTGTCGTGGCGGATGATCACCAGGTTGCCGTAACCGCCCTTGTTGTATTCCGAGATGCGCACACGGCCGCAGAAAGTGGCGTAAACCGGATCGCCCATCTTGAGCGGCAGGTCGACGCCCTGGTGCTGGCGCCTGCGGCGCGGACCGTATTTGCCGCGCGGATGCACCGAGCCCTGATAGGGGCAGTGGTAGCTGGTCAGCGAATCCACGAGGTCGATGACCACCGATTTGGGCATGCCCGACATGTCGACATCCTTGTACGGGAAGAGCGTCGTCGTGTCCCAGTATTTTTCGAAGATCGTGCTGTCCTTGGCCACCTCGCGGTTGAGGACATATTTCCAGGAGTTGTTGCTGTAAAGGATCACCTGCACGGCGTCGTTCTCGGTCGAGAGGGTGTCGATCACCGTGAGCCCGTTGGTATCGAAGATGGATTCGATCTCCTTGGGCTGTAAACGCAGGCGCAGGGCTGCGACGGAATCCGCTGCGGCCTGCTCCGGGTCGACGACTGCGGCGGGAACGGGTTCTGCGGCTTCGGTTTTCCCGGCGCTTTGATCGGCGATGTAGAGGATGCTTTGCAGCGAGTCGATCAGTGCAGCCTGGCGGGACGCAACCGAGCGGAGCGAGTCGGCCGCAGCGATTTCGCTGGGTGTCGCGGCGGGTTGCGTCCGCGTGTTTTTCGGTTTGCGGGCCATCGCGGTAAAAACCAGCGAGAGGGCGATGCCTGTAAGGATGTATTTTTTCATAGTCTCTTGTTGTTGTCTGATCAGTTGTTTCTGCGGATGACGACCGCCGTGACGTTGTCGCCGCCGCCGGCCCTGTTGGCCGCCTCGCCAACGTTATTGTTTGCGCAGTAAATCTTCGGCGGTCTCCAGCGCTTTGTAAAACTCCTCGCCGAAGCGGCGGATAATCGGCTCCCGGAGGGCTTTGTAGACCGGGATGCCCAGCTTGGCGCCGCATTTCCGGGCGGGTGCGCACACCGACCAGCGGTGGTAGTTAAGCCCCACCGTACCGTTCGAAAAACGCATCACGCGTATGGGATAGAGGTGGCACGAAATCGGTTTGCGGAAGGCGGTCTTACCCTCCATCCACGCCTTCTCGACGGCGCAGAGCGTTATTCCGTTCTCTTCGTAGGTGTAGGCGCATTCGGCGTCGCCGACGAGCGGTGTTGTCAAATCGCCGTCTTCGTCGATAACCATGAATCCCTGCCGTTCGACGGCCTCGATGCCTTCGGGCGTCATGTAGGGCTTGTAAGCCGGATATTCGCGTTCGAGTATCTCGACCTCTTCGGCTTCGAGCGGCGCCCCGGCGTTGCCTTCGACGCAACAGATTCCTTTGCATTGCGCGATGTCGCAGGCGAAACACTCGCGCAGCAGGTCGGCGCTTACGATTTTATCGTCGATCTCAATCATTTGCGGCACGTGTCAGCGATGATGATGTCATACAATTCCCCGAGCGACATACCCATTTCGCGGGCCTGCTTGGGGACGATGCTGCCCCCGCTCATGCCGGGAATCGAGTTCAACTCGATGAAATAGGGCTTTCCCGAAGGGGTTACGATGAAATCGACCCTTACGACTCCCGAGCAGCGGCAGGTCCGGTAGGCTTCGCGTGTCATGCGGTTCAGTTCGGCCTTTACTTCGGGCGTGATGTCCGCAGGGGTGATTTCGTCGGAATATCCGGCGGTATACTTGGCCTGGTAATCGAAAAAGTCTTTCTTGGAAACGATTTCCGTGATCGGGAAAACATACTCCTTTCCTCCGGCGATCAGCATGCCGCAACCCATTTCGCGCCCCGTGATGCACTCTTCGACGAGGATTTCATCGCCCTGCGCGAATGCCGCGTCGACGGCCGCGGTGAACTCCTCCGGGGCGTGCACTTTCGTCACGCCGAACGACGAGCCGTTGGCATTGGGTTTCACGAACAGGGGCATGCCCAGTTCTGCGACGATCTTTTCCGTATCGAATGCTTCGCCGCGCCGCAGGAACACCTCGCGGGCGAGGTTGACGCGCCCTGCGAGCGTCCGTTTGGTGGTGATCTTGTCGAACGTGATGACCGACGAGGTCATCGAGCACGACGAATAGGGAACGCCCATCATGTCGAGGTATCCTTGTAACTTGCCGTCCTCGCCGGGCGTGCCGTGGATGATGATCAGCGCATAGTCGAACACCTTGTGTGCGCCGTCTATCGTAATCGAAAAGTCGTTCTTGTCTACCTGCCACATGCGGCCGTCGGGCGCCGTATAATGCCAGTCGCGGTGATGGAGGTCGATGACCGTGATGTCGTATTTCGTGTGGTCGAGAGCCGCTTCGATCTGGGCGGCGCTCTGGAGGGCTATTTCCCGTTCGGGCGAGTCTCCGCCCGCCAGGAGGGCTATCTTCAGGCGTGTCATTCTGTTCTATTTCAGGGATTGTAGATGTCTTTGTATCGGAATTCGAGTATCTCCTGCACCATTTGGGCGAACTGCTGCGCTTCGACGTGTTCTGCATCGATACGCAGCACGCTGTTGAAGTCGTTGAGGGCCGGGCCCCACTCCCCCATCCGGTAATGGAGTTTTCCGCGCTCGATGTAGAGCGCCGTGTTCTCCGGATCGGCTGCGAGTTGTGCCGTGAGGGTCATAATGCGCACCGCGGGGCTCCATAGCCCTTTGCGGCGGATATAGGCGGCGACGCCTTCGTCGAGCATTCCGCCGATGTCTTCGCCCCGCCCGATCCGTTCGCGAACGTCGGTCGAAGAAAAATCCTGCAACGGAGCGTTTTCGAGCACCGTGATACGGCCTTCGAACCCGGCGGCGGGCTCGCCGCGGCGCGGGTAGACGTAAACGGGATATTCGAGGATTTTTTCATACTCTTTCCAGCCGTCGAGCCGTGCGATCTGGTCGCTGCCCATCAGGATCGAAAATTGCATCTCCGACCCGAAGTTTTGCTGGAGGTAACGCAGGGTATCTATTGTGTATGAGGGCTTCGGGAGCAGAAACTCTATGGCCGAAGGTTTGATTTTGTCCGGGTATTCCGAGGCTGCACAGGCGATCTCGGCCATCTCGAAACGGTCCATTTCGGGAGCCAGTTCCGCGGCCTCCTTGTAGGGACTCCGGGGTGAAACGACAAGCACGACCTCGTCGCAAAGCTCCTGCGTGACGGCATATTCCGCCAGCGCGATGTGGCCTTTGTGCACGGGGTTGAACGACCCGAAGTAAAGCATGACGCGTTTCATCCTACCGCATAATGAATTGGTCGAGGACGTTGCATGTGCCGCATACGGCGTCGTCAAGGCAGTCGTTGACGATCACGTGGTCGAATTCCGGGGCCTTCGTCAGTTCGAACTCGGCTTTGGCCACGCGGCGGTCGATCACCTCCGGGGCGTCCGTGCCGCGGGCAACGAGCCTGCGGCGCAGTTCCTCGACCGAGGGCGGCATGATGAACATCGAGCAGGCGTCGTCGCCGAAAATACGCTTGAGGTTGATGCCGCCGATCACGTCGACATCGAAGACGATCACGTGGCCCTTGGACCAGATGCGTTCCACTTCGCTGCGCAGCGTTCCGTAACAGGTTCCCTTGTAAACCTCCTCCCACTCTACGAAGCGATTTTCGGCCACGGCCTTCATGAACTCTTCGTGCGAAAAGAAGTAGTAATCCACTCCGTCGCGTTCCTGGCCGCGGGGTGCGCGGCTGGTCGCCGAAATGGAAAATTCGAGCTGCGGATAGCGTTCCAGCAACTGGCGGACGATAGTGGTCTTGCCCGACCCGCTCGGGGCTGAAAATATGATTACCTTACCCATTGCGAATGTGTTGTTCCGCATCGGCGCCAGGTCTCCCGGCTTGCCGCAAAGCGGCATTAAGTCCCCTCCGAGGAGGGGATTTAGGGGAGGGTCAGACTTGCATACACGGCTGAAAGCCGTGAGTACGGCCGGCCGGGCTGCTTTTCGATGCGAACGGTTATATGCTTTATAATATGTTCAGTACCTGTTCCTTGATCTTCTCCAGCTCGTCCTTCATCTTGACGACGAGGATCTGGATGTTCGGTTCGTTGGCCTTCGATCCCATGGTGTTGATTTCGCGGCCCATTTCCTGGGCGATGAAACCCAGTTTGCGGCCGGCGCCCTCCTCGGCGGAGGCGACTTCGCGGAAGTAGTTGCAGTGGTTGGTGAGGCGTACTTTCTCCTCGGTGATGTCGAGTTTTTCGAGGTAGAAAATCATCTCCTGCTCCAGCCGGTTGCGGTCCACGTCGACGGCCAGTTTCGAAAGGTTGTCCAGAATACGGGCCTTGACCGTTTCGGTACGGGCCTTCTCGAACGGTACGACCTCTTCCTTGTATTGCTCGATCAGTTCCACGCGGCGCAGCAGGTCGGCGATCAGGATGGCGCCCTCCTGCGCGCGGAAAGCATCCAGCTGGGCTGCGGCGGCCTCCACGGCTGCAATCAGCGCGGCATGCTCCTCTTCGGGAATGGCCTCGGCTTCGGTGGCCACCACGTCCGGAAGGCGCATGATCACCGGAACGATGGCGTCGTAGTCGGCGTCGATGCCCGAGAACGCCAGCGTGTCGGTCATCTGGCGGAGGTATTCGCGGAATACTTCGCGGTTGATGCGGGCCGACGTTTCGACGGCCTGGGACTCGACGTTGACGAAAACGTCGACCTTGCCCCGCTGGATCGTGCGGGCAATGACGTTGCGGATTTCGTATTCCGACTGGCGGTAAACGGCCGGGAGCCGCAGCCCGAGATCCAGCTGCTTGGAGTTCAGGGAGCGGATTTCGACCGAAATTTTCTTATTCTGGAGTGTGGCTTCGCTTTTGCCGAAGCCGGTCATGGATTTTACCATAGACGATGATCTTAAGTTTCGGCAAAGGTAGCGCTGGCTGCCCGGGCCGGGGTTTATTCCCGGCAAAATTAATAAAAACTATCCAAAAATAGACGTATTATTGGCGGCGAGTGAAATTTATTTGGCTATCTTTGTAATTATAAAATTTTTTTAATTATATTTGTGTTAGTAAACTAACAGTTAGGAGTTAGATCATTCAAATCACATACGAAATTATTATGAAAAAGCACAATTTCAATGCGGGACCTTCCATTCTGGCGGACGAGGTCATCGAAAATGCAGCCAAGGCAATTCTCGATTTCAACGGATCGGGTCTTTCGCTGCTTTCGATCTCGCACCGGACGAAGGATTTCGAGGACGTGATGGCCGAGGCCGACGCCCTTTTCCGCGAGTTGCTCCACATTCCCGACAACTACAAGATCATCTATCTGGGCGGCGGTGCTAGTACCTATTTCTTTGAGATTCCCGCTAACTTCCTGGGTAAGAAGGCCGGTTATGTGAATACGGGTGTCTGGGCGAAGAAGGCCATCAAGGAGGCGAAACGTTACGGCGAAGTTGAAGTGCTGGCTTCGTCCGAGGATAAGAACTTTACCTATATTCCCAAGGGTTTCGCGATTCCGGCCGATCTGGATTATCTGCATATTACCTCTAATAATACGATCTACGGTACGGAGTACCACGAGGACCTCTCGTCGCCCGTACCCCTGATCGCCGACATGTCGTCCGACATCCTTTCGCGTCCGCTCGACGTTTCGAAATACGCCATGATCTACGGCGGCGCGCAGAAGAACCTGGCTCCTGCCGGCGTGGCGTTCGCCATCATCCGCGAGGACATGCTCGACAAGATCGTGCGCGACCTGCCGACGATGATGTCGTTCCGTACCCATGTCGACAACGACTCGATGTTCAATACGCCTCCCGTGTTCCCGATCTTCGTGCTCAAGGAGACCCTCAAGTGGCTCAAGTCGATCGGCGGCGTTCCGGAAATTTACCGCCGCAACAAGGAGAAGGCCGCCCTGCTTTACGACGAAATCGACCGCAACCCGTTGTTCCGCGGTACGGCCGTGAAGGAGGACCGCTCGCTGATGAACATCTGCTTCGTGATGGCCGAGGGTTACGAAGGCCTGGCCGACGAGTTCATGGCTTTTGCCAAGGGCCGCGGCATGGTCGGCATCAAGGGCCACCGTCTGGTAGGCGGTTTCCGCGCTTCGTGCTACAACGCCCTCCCGAAGGAGAGCGTCGAGGCGTTGGTGGCCTGCATGCAGGAGTTCGCCCAGACGCATAAGAAATAATTTATGTGTCCGACGATCGTCCCGTTTATGCGGGAGACAAAAAAAGAACAGGATATTTATTTCACGTCATTGATCGAAACTATGAAAATACTGGTTGCAACGGAGAAACCCTTCGCCAAAAAGGCCGTGGACGGAATCCGTAAGATCGTGGAGGACGCCGGATACGAACTGGCGCTGCTCGAAAAATATACCGACAAGAGCCAACTGCTCGAAGCCGTAGCCGATGTGGACGCGCTGATTATCCGCAGCGACAAGGTGACTGCCGAGGTCATTGCAGCGGCTAAAAACCTCAAGATCGTGGTACGTGCCGGTGCGGGGTATGACAACGTGGACCTCGCAGCCGCTTCGGCGCGGGGCATCGTGGTGATGAACACCCCGGGACAGAACTCCAACGCTGTCGCTGAGCTGGCGCTGGCCATGATGGTCTACATGTCGCGCAACCGCTTTACCCCGGGTACGGGTTCCGAAATCCAGGGCAAGACCCTCGGCATCCACGCCTACGGCAATGTCGGCAAGCTGGTAGGCCGCAAGGGAAAGGCGCTCGGCATGAATGTTGTCGCTTTCGATCCGTTCATCACCGACGATGCGGTTTTCGAAGCCGACGGCGTGAAGAAGGTGGCGACGGTCGAGGAACTGTACAAGGTTTCCGACTTTCTTTCGCTGCACATTCCCGCCACGGCCGAGACCAAAGGCTCGATCGGGTACGATCTGCTGATGTCGATGCCCAAGGGTGCGACGCTGGTGAATACTGCCCGTAAGGAGGTGATCGACGAAGCGGGTGTAGTGCGTGCCATGACCGAACGCGAGGACCTGAAATACATCACCGACATCGCCGCCGGCAATCAGGCCGAGCTGGACGAGAAGTTCGGCAAGCGGGTTTTCGCTACGGCGAAGAAGATGGGCGCCGAGACCGCCGAGGCCAATATCAACGCGGGTCTTGCGGCAGCCAGCCAGATCGTGGATTTCCTGAAAAACGGCAACACCCGTTTCCAGGTCAACAAATAGTCGATAATCTATGAAAGAAGGCGGGTGCGGAAACGCCCGCCTTTTTTACTTAAAACGATAACTATATGGTACGTATCAAACCTTTCCGCGCAGTCCGTCCCCCGAAGGAGCACGCTCCTGAGGTGGCTTCGCGCCCTTACGATGTGCTTAACTCCGCCGAGGCGAAATCCGAGGCCACGGAGCGTTCGCTGCTGCACATCATCAAACCCGAGATCGACTTCGAGCCTATCGCCGACGAGCATTCGCAGCCCGTTTACGACAAAGCGGTTGAGAATTTCCGCAAATGGCAGTCCGAAGGCTGGCTTCGCCAGGACCCCGAAGAGTACTATTATATATACGCGCAGACGATGGACGGCCGCACGCAGTACGGCCTTGCGATGTGCTGCCATTTCGAGGATTACCTTTCGGGCGCCATCAAGAAGCACGAACTGACGCGTCCCGACAAGGAGGAGGACCGCATGATCCACGTGCGCAACCAGAAAGCCAATATCGAACCGGTGTTCTTCGCTTATCCCGACGATGCCGAGATCGACGCCATTGTCGCCGACGTGGTGAAAAACAACGCTCCGGAGTACGATTTCACGGCCGACGACGGCTTCGGACACCAGTTGTGGGTGATCCGCGACAAGAAGACCAACGACCGCATTACGGAGATTTTTGCGGGCATTCCGGCGCTCTATGTTGCCGACGGACATCACCGCACGGCCGCCGCTGCGCGTGTGGGACAGGAGTGCCGCGCCAATAATCCGGGGCATACGGGTTGTGAGGAGTATTGTTATTTCCTCGCGGTGACCTTCCCGGCCAACCAGCTCCGCATCATCGACTATAACCGCGTGGTGAAGGACCTGAACGGCCTGACGCCCGCCGAACTTCTCGAAAAGCTGAAAGAGTCGTTCACAGTCGAGGATAAAGGCACGGAGGAGTACCGCCCTGTGACCCTGCACAATTTCTCGATGTACCTCGAAGGCCGCTGGTACAGTCTGACAGCCAAGCCGGGGACGTACGACGACGACGACCCGATCGGCGTGCTGGACGTTACGGTGCTGTCGAATCTGGTCCTCGACAAAGTTCTGGACATCAAGGACCTGCGCACCTCGAAACGAATCGACTTCGTGGGCGGAATCCGGGGTCTCGGCGAGTTGAAGCGCCGTGTGGACAGCGGGGAGATGAAGGCGGCGTTCGCCCTCTACCCTGTCTCGATGCAGCAACTGATCAACATCGCCGACACGGGCAACATCATGCCGCCGAAGACTACGTGGTTCGAGCCGAAGCTGCGCTCCGGTGTCGTGATCCATCGTTTTTAATCTTATAGGGGCATTCTCGCGCTTATTTTCATGCGGTGCGAGGGGCGTATGGCCCGGAAATGAAAAAACAAATCGGGGAACCTCAGAGTTCCCCGATTGTTTTTACCACCTTTTTTACATACGTGCCCCGCAGGCGGGGGGCATGAAAGCATTGTCCGCAATCTCTTTGCCGCAGTTTGAACAATACATGCTGCCGTGTGTTTGGCGGGTCTACTCTTGGGGATTTTCGGCTTACAATAACTTTTCCGCGCCGAAAAGCCGGACGTTATGCAAAATTCAGGCTTCCGGATGCGTCGGGATGCGTTTTTTTATATATCTTTATACATAAATTAACCCTCCCCCTTAATTTATCCCGTCATGAAATGGTTCCTCAAATGCCTCGGCCCCGATTATGCGAATTTCGAAGGGCGCGCCCGCCGGAAGGAGTATTGGTATTTCATACTCTTTTCCTTTATTTTACTGGTGGTTGCGAATATTCTGGACATGTTGCTTTTCAGTCCGACTTTCACCCCGATAAAATGGCTTTTATCACTGTATATGCTCGTTCCCCAGCTATCCGTAATGGTGCGCCGTTTGCACGATATCGGTCGCGGCGGCGCCGTTGTGGTATGGTATTATGCGTTGGGCTTCGTTTGGTTTATGGCCCTGTTCTTTATGGGATTTTCGAGTGTGCTGAGTGTTCTGAACAGCGGGGGCAGTTCGCTGCCCGTCGGATTGCTGGTGCTGCTGTGTGGCGGCGGCCTGGTATTTCTGGTTTGGGGCATCGTCTTTCTCGTTTGGTTCTGTACGCCCGGCATGCAGGGCGAAAATAAATACGGTCCCGACCCGAAGGCCGAGTGACGGCCGAACGGTTTTGTATGCAGGGAGTTCGCAGGCCCGGATGCGGATACCCTGCTTCTTGTTTGTCGTTTCTGCCGAAAGAAATGTTGCAATCCGGACGGGTTTTATCCGATTATTTCGTATATTTGTAAGCAACTTATCAATATTAGGACGTTATGGCAAAAATCAAAGGAACAATCGTTGTCGACAAGGAGCGCTGCAAGGGGTGCGGGGTCTGTGTATCCGTGTGTCCGTGCGACGTGCTTGCACTGTCGGCCGAGGTGAACAGCAAGGGCTATCCCGTTTCGTGGATGGCCAATCCCGATGCGTGTACGGGCTGTGCCTCCTGCGCGGTGATTTGTCCGGATAGCTGCATTACGGTTTATCGTCAAAAATTCGAGTAAGCTATGGCAGAGAAGGAAGTGAAACTGATGAAAGGCAACGAAGTGATCGCCCATGCGGCGATTCGCTACGGTTGCGACGGATATTTCGGCTACCCCATTACCCCGCAGTCGGAGGTGATGGAGACATTGATGGAACTCAAACCGTGGGAGACGACGGGTATGGTCGTGCTGCAGGCCGAATCGGAGATCTCTTCGATCAACATGGTCTACGGCGGCGCTTCGAGCGGAAAACGGGTGATGACCTCGTCGTCCAGCCCCGGCATCAGCCTGATGTCGGAGGGGCTGAGCTATTTGGCCGGCGCCGAACTGCCCTGCCTGATCGTCAACGTGCAGCGCGGCGGCCCGGGTCTGGGTACGATCCAGCCTTCGCAGGGCGACTATTTCCAGGCCTGCAAGGGCGGCGGCCACGGCGACTTCCACCTGATCGTATTGGCTCCCAATTCGGTGCAGGAGATGCACGACCATGTGTTCGAGGCTTTCGACCTCGCATTCAAATACCGCAATCCGGCGCTGATCCTCGCCGACGGCGCCATCGGACAGATGATGGAGAAGGTGGTGCTCGCACCCCAGCGTCCGCGCAAGACCGACGAAGAGTTGAAGGCCGAGTGCGGTTCGTGGGCTACGCAGGGCAAACCTGCCGGCCGTCCGCGCAACATCGTGACCTCGCTCGAATTGCAGTCCGAGAAGATGGAGGTCATCAACAAACGCCTTCAGGACAAATACAAGGCGCTCGAAGAGAACGAGGTGCGTTACGAAGCCATCGAGTGCGACGATGCCGATTACGTCATCGTGGCGTTCGGTTCGTCGGCCCGCATCTGCTCGGCGACGGTCGAAATGGCCCGCGCCGAGGGCCTGAAGGTCGGCCTGCTGCGCCCGATCACGCTCTACCCTTTCCCCAAGAAGAAATTGGCCGAACTGGCAGCCCGCGGGGTGAAGGGATTCCTCTCGGCCGAGCTCAATGCCGGGCAGATGGTCGAGGATGTGCGTCTGGCCGTGAACGGCAAGGCTCCCGTCGAGCATTACGGCCGTCAGGGCGGCATGCTGTTCAACCCGGATGAAGTCCTCGAAGCGCTCAAGGAAAAACTGATTAAAAAGTAGAAGACGATGGCAGAGGTTGAAATGAAGAAGGAGAATCTGGTTTACGCAAAACCGAAACTCATTACCGATAATGTCATGCACTATTGCCCCGGTTGCAGCCATGGCACGGTGCATAAACTCATCGCCGAGATCGTCGAGGAGATGGGCCTCGAAGAGAAGACCGTGGGCGTTTCGCCCGTGGGCTGCTCGGTATTCGCCTACAACTATATCGACATCGACTGGATCGAGGCGGCGCACGGCCGTGCGCTGGCCGTGGCTACGGCCGTGAAGCGCTTGTGGCCGAATAACCTGGTATTCACCTACCAGGGCGACGGCGACCTGTCGGCCATCGGCACGGCGGAGTCGATCCATGCGGCGGCGCGCGGCGAGAATGTCGTGGCTATCTATATCAACAATGCGATCTACGGCATGACCGGCGGGCAGATGGCCCCGACGACGCTCGTGGGCATGAAGACCGCGACGACCCCTTATGGCCGCGACCCGCGCCTGAACGGCTATCCCTACAAGATCGCCGAAATGATGGCCCACCTCGACGGTACGACTTACATCACACGCCAGAGCGTGCATACGGCGGCCAACGTACGCAAATGCAAGAAGGCGATCCGCAAGGCGTTCGAAAATTCGATGGCCGGAAACGGTTTCTCGCTCGTGGAGGTCGTCTCGACCTGCAACAGCGGCTGGAAACTTTCGCCCGTGGCTTCGAACGACTGGCTTGCCGAGAACATGCTGCCCTACTATCCGCTGGGCGATATCAAGGACGTAAAAAAAGAGTAAGGCTATGAAAGAGACGTTGATAATTGCAGGATTCGGAGGACAGGGCGTCCTCTCGATGGGAAAAATACTGGCTTACTCGGGCGTGATGCAGGATTTCGAGGTGACGTGGATGCCCTCCTACGGCCCCGAAATGCGCGGCGGCACGGCCAACGTGACGGTGATCCTCTCCGACCGGAAGATTTCGTCGCCCATCGCCCACGAGTTCGACACGGCGATCATTCTGAACCAGCAGTCGATGGAGAAATTCGAGCCGATGGTCAAGCCCGGCGGGATTCTGATTTACGATACGAACGGCATCACGCGGCATCCGGTCCGCAAGGACATCGAGGTCTACGCGATCGACGCTACGGCCGAATGTGCCAGGATGGGCCAGGCCAAGCTGTTCAACACGATGATTCTGGGCGGATACCTCAAGGTGCGCCCGGTGGTCGGGATGGAGAACGTGATGGTAGGCCTGAAAAAGTCGCTTCCCGAACGTGCCTGGAAGATGCTTCCGGCCAACGAAGAAGCCATCCGCCACGGCGGCGAGATTATCCGCAAACGGTAATTTTAGCGATATACCTGAAACCGAAAGGCGTCCTGCGAAGGACGCCTTTTCGTTTTATCGGATGGCCTGAACGTTGTAACGGTCTCTGGCAGAACGTTATCAAATCCGCCGTTTATGTATACGCTTTCGGGTCAGAAGGGAAAAACAGGGGACAACGTACCGATAAATGTCGTATCTTGGAAAATGGAATATTCGGGGCATCAACTTTGCGAGTCCGGATATTAAACTTTTTAAACTCTGATTTATGGAAAAGAACGAACAGCAGATGCCGCGGCTGGGCGAGCCGGTTCCGGCATTCGAAGCGATGACGACGCGCGGGAAGATCAGTTTCCCGGCCGATTACAAAGGCAAATGGGTGATTCTTTTCAGCCATCCTGCCGACTTTACACCGATTTGTACGACCGAAATACTTACGTTCGGAGCCCGCACCGAGGAGTTCCGGGCACTGAACTGCGAGTTGGTCGGCCTTTCGGTAGACAGCCGCAACAGCCATATCGCATGGTTGAAGACCATCCGTGAAAAGATCGAATACAAAGGCATGAAGGGCGTAAAGGTCGCTTTCCCGATTATCGACGACGTTTCGATGAAGGTTGCGTCGCTCTACGGCATGATCCAGCCGGGCGAGAGCCAGACCGCCGCCGTGCGTGCCGTTTTCTTTGTCGACCCGAAGGGCGTCCTGCGGGCGATGATCTACTATCCGCTGGCCCTGGGCCGCAATTTCGACGAAATCAAGCGTGTGCTGGTCGGTTTGCAGACCATCGATGCTTTCGGCATTGCGCTCCCAGCCGACTGGCATCCGGGCGACGAGGTGATCGTACCGATGAAGGGCGACGACGAGGAGCAGGTTCCTGCCGGAGCCAAGTGCTACGACTGGTTCTTCTGCACCAAACCGCTGCCGAAGGAGGAGATCAAACAAAAACTCGGCGAGAAGGTTTAAATCCCTTCGATTGTAAAGCAGCAGAGGCTTCCCGAAGGAAGCCTCTGTTTTTATTCTGTAACGTAAATCCGTATCGGATTGCCGTCGTCTCCGGTTGCGGTCGTCAGGAACCGCCAGCCACATTTCTCGTAAAAATCCGTGAGGTCGGTCACCAGGTAGAGCGCCGGGAATCCCTGTTCCCGCATCTCTTCCCGAATGAAATCGAGCAACTTCCGGGCGAGTCCCCTGCCCCGGCAGGTCTCTTCGACGAAGAGCGCGCACAGATTGGGCGTCAAATCCTTCCGGTCGTGGAAGTCGTTTTCGATAACTCCGGCTCCGGCGACGATCTCCCGTCGTTCGTCCAATACCGCGTACCATTGCGGAATCCCGGTTTTCCGGGCAATGCACTCCCCGATGCTTGCGTGATAAGCCGCTGCGGGGATACCCCATTTGTCGCTGAACCACCGGGCTGCTTTCTCCTGCAATTCGGGATGGTCCCGCAAAGGCTGCGGCCCCATGCTATTTGCGAAAACGGTATTGGAGAACGTCGCGCCATCCCAGGAGCAGCTCGCGCACCGCAAGCCGTTTCTTGCCCGCGATCTGCAACTCGCCGGGGACAATCCATCCGTCGGCGCACGCCACGCGGACAAAGGTCCTCCCGTCGCTCTGGAGCGTGCCGCACGTTTCGCCGTGAGCCGCGGCTTCGAACGCCGCCGAGAAGATTTTGGCGCTCGACGCCTCGTCGCTGCCCTCCCGGTACATTTCGGTCCATGCCGCCGGATAGGGCGACAGCCCGCGGACGAAATTCACGATGTCGCGGCCCGGTTTTTCCCAGTCTATCCGGCAATCCTCCTTGAAGATTTTCGGCGCCGGGCGCAATGTCGCTTCGTCGATATGCTGTTGTTCGATGGGTCGGATGTCTCCCGCCGCAATGCGGTCGACGGTCTCGGTCACCAGCGACGTGCCTGTTGTCATCAGTTTGTCGTAGAGTGTGCCGATATTGTCTTCGGGAAGGATCGGAACCCGGATTTGTCCGATGATACCGCCCTTGTCGATTTCGTGGTTCAGCAGAAACGTCGTGACACCCGTTTCGGTCTCGCCGTTGATAATCGCCCAGTTGATCGGCGCGGCTCCGCGGTACTGCGGCAGCAGCGAGGCGTGGAGGTTGAAGGTTCCCAGCCGCGGCATGGCCCAGATCACCTCGGGCAGCATGCGGAATGCGATCACGATACCCAGGTCGGGTTGCAGCGCCTGCATGGCCTCGACGAACTCCGGGGCTTTGAGCTTTTCGGGCTGCAATACCGGGATTCCCAGTTCCAGAGCGGCGATTTTGACCTCGCTCTGGTGGAGCTTCTGCCCGCGTCCGGCGGGTTTGTCGGGCGATGTGACCACGCCCACGACGTTGTAGCCGCCGGCGATGAGCGCCCGCAGCGACGGCACGGCAAATTCGGGCGTGCCCATAAAGACGATACGAAGGTCCTTGGCTTTATTCATCGAATTTCGTTTTAGACCGGACCGGAATTATTTCTTCTCCAGCCCCAGCGTATGGTGCATGCGTTCCTGCTTGGTCTCCAGATAATGTGCGTTGAAGGGGTTTGGGGCGATCACGATGGGTACGATCTCGTCGATGCAAAGACCGTAACCCTCCAGTCCGGCCCGTTTGAGCGGGTTGTTGGTCATCAGGCGCATGTGGCGAATGCCCAGTTCGCGGATGATGCTTGCGCCCACGCCGTAGTCGCGTTCGTCGGCCTTGAAGCCCAGCTTGAGGTTGGCGTCTACCGTGTCGAGTCCCTCGTCCTGTAATTTGTAGGCGTGGATCTTGTTGCAGAGGCCGATGCCGCGGCCCTCCTGATTGAGGTAGATGACGGCGCCTTTGCCCTCTTTGTCGATCATCTCCATTGCCTTGTGCAACTGTTCGCCGCAGTCGCAGCGGTACGACCCGAAAATATCGCCCGTGGCGCACGACGAGTGTACGCGCACCAGTACGGGTTCATCCTCGGTCCACTCGCCTTTGGTGAGGGCGACATGCTCTACGCCGTTCGATTTCTGGCGGAACGGAGTGATCCGGAAATCGCCCCACTCCGTGGGCAGGGGAACCGTCACGCCCTTCTCGATGATCGACTCCTGCTGGAGGCGGTAAGCGATCAGTGAAGCGATCGAGATGATTTTCAGGTCGAATTTTTTGGCAATCTCCTGAAGCTGCGGCAGACGGGCCATCGTGCCGTCCTCGTTCATGATTTCGATCAACGCGCCTGCGGGCTGCAATCCGGCCAGACGGGCCAGGTCGATAGCGGCCTCGGTGTGTCCCGGACGGCGCAGCACGCCTTTGTCCCGCGCGCGCAGGGGATTGATATGTCCCGGACGGCCCAGGTCGGTCGCCTTCGTCGCAGGGTCGGCCAGCGCACGGATGGTCGCGGCGCGGTCGTGGATCGAGACGCCCGTAGTGCAGTCGTTGCCCAGCAGGTCGACCGTTACGGTGAAGGGCGTGCCGAGCAGCGAGGTGTTGTTTTCCTCCATCATATTGAGACCCAGTTCGGCGCAGCGTTTCTCCGACAAGGGTGCGCACAGCACGCCGCGGCCCTCTTTGAGCATGAAGTTTACGATTTCGGGGGTAATCTTCTCCGCGGCGACGATGAAGTCGCCTTCGTTCTCTCGGTCCTCGTCGTCCACGACGATAACGGGTTTGCCGATGCGGAAGTCTTCGATGACCTCCTCTACACTATTGAGCACAGTCTCTTTTGCCATTTCGTTTGAGTTTTATTGCTTTCGTCAGATTTTTTAATTTCGGGACCAGTTTATCGCGCAGCGCCTTGAACTTTCCGACGTACCAGTCCGTGTCGAGCAGCGCCGAGTCGTTGGTGGCCTTGTAGGTGAGGTAGATGGCTATCGGCGTGAGGATGAAGGTCGACAGCCACATGCCGTAGACGGCTTCCCAGTTGCCCTCCTTGGCCAGTTTTTCGCCCGAAAGGCTGATCATGTAGTAGATGACGAAGAAGATCACCGACACCACTACGGGAAGGCCCAGGCCGCCCTTGCGGATGATCGCGCCCAGCGGCGCGCCGATCAGGAAGAAGATCAGGATCGATACCGGGAGCGACATCTTTTTGTGCCATTCGACCTTCGACCGGTATAATTGGTTGAGCGCCTCCTTGGCCGTCGATTCGTCGAATGCGAACATGTTGCGGGAGTTCTTGGCCAGCGTGCGCGCCTGGTTCCATACCCGTTCCTTGTCGCGTATGGGCAGCGTGGAGACCGAATCCGTTGCCAGCAGGTTGCCGAAATGGCGTTTATCCACCTTCAGGCTGTCGGGCAGCGGCAGTACGGAGTTGTCGCGTGCGAAAATCTGCTCCTTCAGCAACGGTTCGTAGGAACTTGTCGTGGCGGCGTTGACCTTGATTTCGAGCGAGTCGATGTCGTGTTGCAATTCACTGATATTCTTGGTCTGGCTGCTTGAGAACATATCGGCGTCGGTGCGCCCCATGGCGAATCCCGACATGGGGATGACCTGTTTTTGCAGGTCGAATGTATGGTGGCGCAGGGCGCTTTTCGTGAACCACTGGCTGTTGCGGGTCTGCTCGTAGGTCTCGCCGTGGAAAAGCGTGACCAGCAGGAACCGTTTGTCGTCCGAAAGGCGGATGTAGCCCGAGTCGGCCACGATGGTGTTCATGTTGCCGTTGGTGGCGCGGTTGTCGTAGATCAGCACGTCGCGCAGCAGGTGGGTGTCGGGCTCCTGGTGGCTCACGCGAATCGACATGTTGTCGATGCCGTTGAAAAAGAGTCCGTCCTGGAATTCGAGAGCCTGTTTCTGCTGCCGGATGTCGTAGAGTGTGCTGAAGAGCTTTTTGTTGGCGTTCGGGACGAGGTTGTTGCCGATGAAGAAGCTGCCGATCGAAACGAGGCTCACCAGGATGATCAGCGGCTTGGTGATCTGTACCAGCGACATGCCTGCCGATTTCATGGCCAGCAGTTCGTAGTTCTCGCCCAGGTTGCCCATGGTCATGATCGCCGCCAGCAGCATCGAAAGCGGCAGCCCCATCGGGATCATGTTGGCCATGAAGTAGGTCATCAGCTCGATGATGATGCCGGCGCTCAGACCCTTGCCCACCAGCTCGTCGATATAACGCCATACGATGTTCATCATCAGCACGAACATGACGATGAAGAACGTGAGGACCATAGGCCCCAGGTAGGACTTCAGAACGAGTCTGTGAATGGTTTTCATGCGGCGGGTCGCAATTTTTTGCTACGCAAAGATAACAGTTTTACTATTATAAGCGTAAGAGTGAGCGTAAATATTATGGCGGCGCCGGGCGGAACTTCGAAATTGTAGCTGGCAACCAGCCCTGCGACGTTGGCGGCGACGGCGACCAGCGGCGCTGTGAAGGCGATGGTGCGGTACGAACGCGAGAGCGTGTTGACGATCACCACGGGCATCGTCACGAGCGAAATCAGCAGTACGATCCCCATAATGCGGATCGAAAGGACGATCGTCACCGCCACGAGCGCGGCCATCAGGTAGGAGATCACGCGCGTCGGGATACCCCGGCTGCGGGCAAAATCGCGGTCGAAGGCCACGTACATCACCGGACGCAGCCACAGCAACGTTCCCGCGATGATCAGCAGCGTCAGCGCGGCGAGCGCCGCGACATCGCTGTCGGTGACCGTCACGATGCTTCCGAACAGGTAGGCAGACAGGTCGCCCGAGGTGTAGCCCGGGCGCAGGCTCATGAAGAGTGCGCCGACGGCCATGCCCACCGACCAGATGATGCCGATGGCCGAATCCTCGCGGATGCGCCCCCGGCTGCCGGCCCATTCGATGCCCAGCGCCGACATCACGGCGAAAAGCATTGCTCCGGCGATCGGGTTGATTCCCAGGTAAAAGGCGATGCCCAGCCCGCCGAATGAAGCGTGCGTAATACCGCCCGCGAGGAATACCATGCGGCGGCAGACGACATAGGTTCCTATCACTCCGCACGTTATGCCCGAAAGGACGCACGCCGTGAGCGCATTGGCCAGGTAGCCGTATTGAATCAGGTCACTGAAAAATCCCATGTCACTTCTTAACAATTGCGCGCAAATTTACGCTTTTTTATCGGAAAACCCTCCTCCTTTCGTACAGTTTTCGTAATTTCGTGCCGGAAAAACACGAATCTATGCAACCTCGCAGAGTCAATTTTCATACCTTGGGCTGTAAGCTCAATTTTTCGGAGTCGTCGACCCTCGCCCGTGAATTCGAGCGCGGCGGTTTCGTGCGCGTGGCCCCTACGGCCGAAGCCGACATTTGCGTCATCAACAGTTGTTCCGTCACGGAGCATGCCGATAAAAAATGCCGCAATCTGATCCGCAAACTCCACCGCCGCAACCCCGCTGCGATCATTGCCGTGACGGGATGTTATGCCCAGCTCAAACCGCAGGAGATAGCCGGGATCGAAGGTGTGGATATCGTGTTGAGCAACAATGATAAGGGCGCGTTATTTAAACGGGTGATTGAACTCTCGGGCAAAGGCCGGGCGCAGGTGTACAGTTGCGATACCGCGTCGCTCACGTCGTTCTTTGCGGCTTTTTCGAGCGGCGACCGTACGCGTGCTTTCCTCAAGGTGCAGGACGGGTGCGACTACTGCTGTTCCTACTGCACGATCCACTACGCCCGCGGCGGCAGTCGCAACCAGCCCATTGCCGACCTGGTCGCCGAAGCGCGGCAGATCGCTGCCGGGGGGCAGAAAGAGATCGTTATCACGGGTATCAATACGGGGGATTTCGGCCGTACGACAGGCGAAAAGTTCATCGACCTGCTGCGGGCGCTCGACGAAGTGGACGGGATCGAACGCTACCGTATTTCGTCGATCGAGCCGAATCTCCTGACCGACGAAATAATAGCCTTTTGCGCCGCGTCGCCTAAATTCCAGCATCACTTCCATATTCCGTTGCAGAGCGGTTCGGACCGGATTCTGGGCCTGATGCGCCGCCGCTATACCACGGCCCGCTTCGCCGAGCGGATCGCGGCGGTGAGGCGGCTGATGCCCGACGCTTTTATCGGTATCGACGTGATCGTCGGTTTTCCGGGCGAGACGGACGCCGATTTCCGGACTACGTACGATTTCCTGGCGGGTCTCGAACCCGCATTCCTGCATATTTTCCCCTTCTCGGAACGCCCCGGGACCCCGGCCGTCGACCTGCCCGGAAAGGTGCAGTCGTCGGTGGCTACGCAGCGCGTCGCCGAACTGGAGGTCCTCTGCGACCGGCTGCACGGCGCGTTCTGCGTCCGGGCGGCGGGCACGGAGGATACGGTGTTGTTCGAAAGCACGCGCCGCGACGGTATGATGTTCGGCTTTACGGGCAGTTACCGCCGTGTGAAAGTCCCCTACGACCGGTCGAAAGTCAACACGATCTGCCGCGTGAAACTCGGTGCGATGGATGAATCTCACGATTTGTTGGGGGAAATTCTGGATTAATCATTATATTTGCGGATAAGAAATTTAAAAACACTATGACGGGTTTGCGCAAACGGGTGACGGTCGGGTTTCTGAGCATCGTCTGCCTGCTGTTTTTTTCGGGCATGGTCTCGTTCCTCGAACTGAGCCACCTGAGCCGCGATACGGGCGAAATTCTCAAGGCCAACAAACGGAACATCGAGCTGGCCAAGGAGATGCTCGACGCCGCGCATGAGCAGAACATCGCGCTCATCCACCTTTCGGTCTTCGGCGACAAGTCGTGCGACAGTCTTTGCCGCTCCAGTTTGGAGCGGCTCGAAAGCGCATTGCTCGTGGCCCAGAACGAAGCGCTCGAAAAGTCGTTCCTCGATTCGCTGGCCTTTGCTACGACGGAATTGCGCCTGCTGACGGATAACTTCCTCGCCTTTGGAGCCTCCGGGCGGCCCGATTCGCTTGCCGCGGCTGCGGGGCGCGTCGATTCGGTGGGCGGCAAGTGGTATAACGATGAATACGAAGCTATTTACGGCCGTCTCACCGCGGCTATCAAGAGTTATATGACCTCGACGCAGAGTTCGCTGGTCCCGCGTGCCGAGCAGATGAAGAAGAACGCCTACCGTGCTGTGACGCCCGTGCTTATTTCGCTGGTCGTGATGATCGCCATCGTGCTGATGCTCTTCTATTTCATGTCGATCTACTGCGTGACGCCCATCGAGCGGATGAACAAGGGACTCGGCGATTACCTTTCGTTCCGCGTGCCTTTCGCCGTGAAGGGCGACCTCAAGGACGAGGTGCTGGAACTCAAGGAGAAGATCGAGGCGCTGATCAACCTTTCCAAACAGACCAAATCCTGATGCGGCGATGCGGGTAGACGTGGTTTTACGATATGTCGGAGTCGTGATGCTCTTCATTGCGATGTTCATGCTGCTTTCGGCGGGAATCTCCTACCTGAGCGGCATGGATTCGGCGTTTTATCCCCTGCTGCTTTCGTCGCTGCTCACGGCCCTGCTGGGGGCGTTTCCGCTGATCTTCGTCAGCAAGCGTGAGCAGATCACCAACAAGGAGGGTTTCTGCATCGTCGTCGGGGCGTGGCTCGTGGCCTGCGTCGTGTCGATGTTCCCTTACCTGATCTGGGGTGGCGAGTTCAGCCTGGTAAATGCCTGGTTCGAGAGCGTTTCGGGGCTTACGACCACCGGATCGACGATCCTGAACGATGTGGAAGCCCTGCCGCGCGGGCTGCAGTTCTGGCGCATGGCGTCGACGTGGATCGGCGGTATGGGCGTGGTGATGTTCGCGCTGGTGGTCCTGCCGTCGATGGGGCGCAGCAAGATGATGCTTTCCAACGTCGAACTTTCGACGATGGCCAAGGACAATTACCGCTACCGGGCGCAGATCATCGTGCAGATTCTGCTGGTGGTCTATGTCGGGCTTACCGTGCTCTCCACCGTGCTGCTCAAAATGGCGGGCATGAACTGGTTCGACGCCCTGTGCCACGCCATGTCGGCGTGCGCCACGAGCGGATTCTCGACCAAAAACGCCAGCATCGCTTACTTCAACAGCCCGATGATCGACACGATCCTGATTTTCACGATGGCGACCGCGGGCGTTCACTTCGGGCTGATCTACGCCACGGTGACCGGCAAGCGCAACAATATTTTCCGTTCGGAGGTGACGCGCTGGTATTTCGGGATGCTGCTCGCGGGCGGCGTGCTGATCGCCGTAAGCCTTTTCGCCGCGGACCTCTACCCTACGCTGACCGCTTCGTTCCGTTATGCGATGTTCCAGTTCGTATCCCTCGTGACGACGACGGGATTTGCCACGGCCGATTCCAATACGTGGACTTCGTTCGCCGTCATCCTGCTGATTTTCGGTTCTATAGTCTGTGCCTGTGCGGGTTCCACGGCGGGCGGTATCAAGGTCAACCGCCTGGTGCTGGCCGGAAAGATGATGCGCACGCGCCTGCGCCAGCAGCAGCATCCCAACGCCATCATCCGCATCCGTCTCGACGGCGTCATTCAGGAGAACGAAGCCTTGCACGCGGTGATGATTTTCATCGTCACCTACCTGATGTTCATACTTGCCGGCACGGTCTTCGGTACGATGCTCGGCGTCGACCTGACGACCAGTTTTACCGGGGCGGTAGCCTCGATGGGCAATGTGGGGCCCGGTTTCGGGCAGGTCGGTTCGATGGATAACTTTTCGGCGATGCCCGTGGGGTTCAAGATTTCCAATTCGCTGCTGATGTTGCTGGGGCGTCTGGAGATTTTCGGACTCATACAGATCTTTTTTATTAAATGGTGGAGATAAACCAAGCTATGTTTCGCAAGATTTACATATACGCGCTGGGCGCGATTTTCCTGACCGTCGGCGTGTTGCAGGCGCAGCAGCCCAAAGTCGAGGCCCGTATTGCAGGATTGGAAGGCAACGCCGAATATATGTCGCTGCTGAACCAGGATGCGCAGTTGCAGATTCGCGAGGATTCGATCGTCAACGCTGTGGAGCAGATGCGCCGGCAGTTGCGTGAGGACCCTGCCAAACGCCAGCAGTATTCGCAGGATATTTTGCAGCTCGAAAGTAAAATCTTCGAAATCCGCAATGCCAAAGGGCGTCTGATCGACCGCATCAACACCATCGAGCAGGAGTGGGTGCTCGCCAACCTGAACGGTGCGGCGCAGCAGCCTGCGGGGCCGGTTGAAACGAGCCCGGCGGCGGTTCCCGACTCGCTGAAGGTCCGCAACCTGGTGGACAACCTCTATTTCCGCGAGCACCTCCCTGCGGAGGATTACGCCGCCCTGCGGGAGGCCCAGAAGCAGGAGTTGCAGGCGGTGGATTACGTCGACCGCTATTTCGCCAACCACAGCACGCTTGCCCAGTTGGCCGAAACTTACGCCGCGGTACAGACCGAACCCGAAGCGATCGAGGTTTTCGAACGTTACAACGCCCTGCAGGGCCTGAACCGCGCGCTGGCCGACTCGCTCGCTGCGGTGTGGAACGATATCTTCGACAACAAGAGTTACGCCTACGGTTACCTGCTCGACAAGATGGGCAAGGAGGAGGTGCTGGCCCGTGAGGAGGAGGCACTCTCGGAGGCTGCGCGGCAACTGACGGCATTGCAGGGCGAGACGGCTTCGGACGCCGTGGCGGATTATTTCCTGCGCAAACGCGTCATCGTCGACTATGAAGCCGCCGTGGCCGGAGTCCTGGCGCTGGATGCCGCGCGCGATTCGCTGCGCGGCGTTGCGGCGCAGCTCGAATCCATCGACTTCCGCATGCCGAGGATCGAGGTCGCGGAGCGTTATTTCCTCGATTACGACAGTGTGGCCATCCTGTCGAAACAGATGTACTCCTACCAGAAACCTATTCCCGAGTGCAAGGTCTATGCGAACGGTACGATCTACCGCATCCTGCTCGGAACGTTCAATACCAAGCGCGCCGCCGCGACTTTCCGGGGGGCTTATCCGCTTTGCTATCAGATCAATGACGACGGCAAGTGGTGTTATTATACGGGCGGTTTCGCCACACTGGCCGAAGCCGAGGCGGCGCAGGCGATGCTGAAGAAACACGGATTCGTGCGGCCTGAGATCGTGGTGTGGACCGATGGCGTCGCGCGCAATCTTTCGCTCGGCTCCGAGGCCCCGAAAATCGTCTACCGTGTCGAAATCACCGGGACCGACGCTTTGTCGGACGACGTGAAGCAGGTGATCGCCGCCACGGCCGAAGGCTACGAACTTTCGCGCGTGGGCAATCAGCTTTTTGTTGTAGGGACCTTCGTCGACAAAGCCGTCGCCGACCGTTTGGCCGAAGCGATACGGCTGGCGGACTCGGCGCTGGAACTAAAAGTCGCCGAAATAGCAGAATAAATCGGAATCCGGATGAAATTTATCGGCAAATTCATCCGGATTCGATTTTTTTACCTATCTTTAGTGCAATATTCTACAAAGCCCTATGGAGATGTTCTATATTGTATTGCTCGTTGTCTTCGGCCTGCTGTTCCTGGTGGCTGAATTGGTCCTGCTGCCCGGCGTGTCGATCGGAGGCGTACTGGCGCTGGTCTGCTACGGCAGTTCCATTTATCTCGCATTCCGCGATTTCGGCCCGCTGACGGGCGCCGTTGTTGTCATTGTCATCCTTGTCCTGTCGATAATAGCTACCGTCATTTCCCTGCGGGCCAAAACCTGGCAGCGTTTTTCGCTCAAACAGGAAATCCGCTCGTCGTCGATGCCGGTCACTCCCGCCGAGGAGTTGCAGGTCGGCGACCGGGGCGTGACCGTCTCGCGCCTCTCCCCGATGGGTAAGGTCGAGATCGGCGGCCGTATTTACGAAGCCAAATCGCTCGGGGCTTATGTCGATCCGCAGCGCGATGTCGAGGTCGTGGGTTTCGAGAATTTCAGCGTCATTGTAAAAACTATCAAATAAACTTCAATTATGGATTTTCAGGGTGGAATGATCGTACTGATCGTCTTCGTGAGCCTTTTTGCGATTTGGCTCCTCTTCTATTTTATTCCGGTGGGACTGTGGTTCTCGGCGTTGGTGTCGGGCGTGCGCATCAGCTTGCTGCAACTGGTCCTGATGCGCTGGCGCAAGGTTCCGCCTTCGACCATCGTTTCTTCGATGATCGAGAGCACGAAAGCCGGTCTGTCGCTCAATCCCAACGAACTGGAAGCCCACTATCTTGCAGGCGGTAATGTCACGAGCGTAGTCCACGCACTGGTTTCGGCACAGAAGGCCAACATCATGCTGGATTTCAAAATGGCCACAGCCATCGACCTGGCGGGCCGCGACGTGTTCGAGGCCGTGCAGATGTCGGTGAATCCCAAGGTAATCAACACCCCTCCCGTAGCCGCTGTGGCTAAGGACGGTATCCAGTTGATCGCCAAAGCCCGCGTCACGGTGCGCGCCAACATCAAACAGTTGGTCGGCGGCGCCGGCGAGGAGACCGTACTGGCCCGTGTCGGCGAAGGTATCGTCTCGTCGATCGGCTCGGCCGGATCGCATAAGATCGTACTCGAAAATCCCGACTCGATTTCGCGTGTAGTGCTCGAAAAGGGCCTCGACGCCGGGACGGCTTTCGAAATTCTGTCGATCGACATCGCCGACATCGATGTTGGTAAGAACATCGGCGCCCAGTTGCAGATGGATCAGGCCCAGGCCGACAAAAATATCGCCCAGGCGAAGGCCGAGGAGCGGCGTGCGATGGCCGTGGCCCTCGAACAGGAGAACAAGGCCAAGGCGCAGGACGCCCGCGCCAAGGTGATCCTCGCCGAAGCCGAAGTGCCTCTGGCTATGGCCGAAGCGTTCCGCAGCGGAAACCTGGGTATTATGGATTACTACAAGATGAAGAACATCATGGCCGATACGCAGATGCGTGAGACCATCGCCAAACCGGAGAAAAAATAATTTTAACGGATTTGTTATCAGGGGGTGCGCATCGTGCGCGCCCTTTTTCGTGAAATATTCCGACAGCTATGAAAAAACACCTTCTGACTCTGCTTTTCCTCTTTGCGGCGACGGGAACCTTTGCCGCGCAGATCGACACCGTGGCGGTTTTCAGCGCGAAGATGCAGCGCGAGATTCCGGCGCTGGTCGTGGTTCCCGATGCGGGCGTCGGGCAGCGTATGCCCGTGCTCTACCTGCTCCACGGCTACGGCGGGGACTACCTGTCGTGGTCCCGGATCACCGACCTGCGTCCGCTGGCCGATGCCTGCGGGATGATCGTCGTCTGTCCCGACGGTAGGAACAGTTGGTATTGGGACAGTCCGCTCGACCCGGCCTCGCAATTCGAAACTTTCGTGGCGCAGGAACTTCCCGACTGGATCGACGCCCGCTACCTGACGATTCCCTCACGCGAGGGGCGCGCTATTACGGGCCTCAGCATGGGCGGTCACGGCGCCCTTTGGGTCGCATTGCGGCACAAAGACCGTTTCGGGGCCGCAGGTTCGACCTCGGGCGGCGTGGATATACGTCCCTTCCCCGATTCGTGGGAGATGAAGGCCCAACTGGGCGAACTGAAAGACAACCCGGAGCGCTGGGACGCGCATACGGTGATCAACCAGGCCGCGTCGCTCCGGGACGGCGAACTGGCGCTCATCTTCGACTGCGGTTACGAGGATTTCTTCTTTCAGGTCAACACGAACCTGCACGAACAGTTGATGCGGCAGGGGGTGGGCCACGATTTCCTGGTGCGTCCCGGGGGGCATACCGCGGCTTATTGGTCGACTTCGCTTCCCTACCAGATGCTTTTCTTCCAGCGCTGGTTCGCACAAAATGCGCCGCAGGCCGCTGCTGCCGCCAAGGGGCTGCGCGTGGTCTTCACGGGCGATTCGATTACCGACGGAAACTGGGGCAAGGCCGACGGAAAACCTTCGTCGCAGCGGAACCTCTGGGACCGCAACCACCTTTTCGGCAGCGGGTACATGTACCTGTGCGCCACCTATTACCAGGGTTATTTCCCTGACCGCGACTACCTGTTCTTCAACCGCGGCACGGGAGGTAATGCGTTGGGCGACCTTGCGGCCCGCTGGCAGGAGGATGTCCTCGACCTGCGGCCCGACGTGCTGTCGGTGCTGATCGGGACGAACGACGTGGAACGCCACCTGCGCAAACTGTTGCGCGCCGACGATTCGCAGGCTGTTTCCGATTTCGACTTCGCCGGCTGGGAGAAGACCTACCGCCGCCTGCTCGACGAAGCCCGGCAGGCCAACCCGGCGCTGCGGATCGTGCTTTGCACGCCGTTCGCCGCACCCTGCGGGAAGATCGTCGAAGGGGCGCTGGGGGCGTACTATCCCCTGCGTCAGCAGATGCTGGCGCAATGCTGCGCGATCGTAGCGGAAATCGCCCGGGACTACGGCGCGACGCTGGTTCCGTTCCACCGGCTTATCGCCGGGCTCGAATCGCGGCTGCCGAACGGTGACGAGACCTACTGGGTGTGGGACGGCATCCACCCCACGCCTGCCGGGCAGCGCCTGATGGCCGACAGCTGGATCGGGGCCGCAGCCCGCAGCGGAGCGATGGAATAACGAAAAGAGAGCCTTGCGGGGCTCTCTTTTCGTTTAGTGCATTTAATAGACCTTCTCGGGCAGCGTTTCGCCGACAGGCTCGCCTTCGAGGTTGTCGCGCCATTTGATCGCCGCATGCGTGCCGTCGCAATAGGGCTTGTTGGCCGACTGGCCGCAGCGGCATGCGACTACGCGGTTGCGGATTTCGTAGGTGCGGCCGTCCTCGCGCCGCAGGGGAATTCCGCCGCGGATCCACAGTCCCCCGCTGCTGCCGATGGTAACATCCTCGATCAGCCCGAGGCTCGGTTTGAACCGGAATTCATAGGGCTGCATGGTCTCCCGGTTCCACGCCATCAGGCGGCCGCTGGGGCACATCGACGCTTCGCGGATGGCCAGTTGGCGGGCTTCGGGGTCCTCTGACTGCTCGGTCAGCGTCCATGCGTCGCCCTGCGGATGGCAGAACCTCGCAAAAACGCAGTATTTCGGGTTGTCGGTCATCGTCAGGGCTTCTCCCTCGATGGTCTCGGCGGCATCGAGCAGCGATTCGTCGGGTGCTGTGAGCTCGGGATTCCAGGCGGCTGTTTCATGGGTTCCGTCGCAATAGGGTTTGCGCTTCGAAGCTCCGCAGCGGCAGAGCGCCGTAGGTTCCGCTTCGGTCGAAAAGTGCCTCCCTTCCTGGAAATACCAGCTTTCGTTTCGCTCGTTGGGCATGATGAACTGCTCGGCCAGCGACGGGCGTCCGTAGACCAGAAAAGGACCCTTTTCGGTTACCGTGATGCTGAAGCGCGCTTCGGCGGGAGAACTTCCCGTCTCAATTTTCAATTTCGACATACTATATACGTTTCTGATTCGTTAGGGAATAAGCGGCAATAATTGTTCCCGAATGCAATTATTTGGGAGGGGCTTGTAGGAATTATCCCGCTTTTTGGTATCTTTGCAACTGATTTTTAAACTGAAACAAGGTAAATTTGAGCTATATGAAAAGATTCGCAGGGTTGGTCTGTGCAGTTATGGCCGCGGTTGTTCTCATCGCTTCGTGCAGCAAGGACAAGGAATCGGGGAGTTTGACGTTCAATTCTCCGGCTGTTTTCCTCCAGGCGGGCAGTGAAGTGACGTTGGGATTTACGGCTTCCAACATCGAAAGTTTCTCCGTAACCAGCAAACCGACGGGTTGGAACGATCCGATCATCGACGAGGCGAATCACACCATTACGATCGTTTCACCCGTGACGTTCGACGACGATGTCGTCAAGTCGGGTTCGGTGATCATGACCGGAAAGGTCCATGGCGGATCGACGGTTTCGGCGACGCTTTTCGTGGGCGTGGTCAACACCGTAGACCTGAGCGATAAGCCGGCCAACAGTTACCTGGTCAACGAAAAAGAGACGAACTACCTGCTGGACGCCATGTACAAGGGCGACCTGACCGCACTGGCGACGACTTCGGTCGGCGTGATCTGGCAGAGCCAGACGAACCTGATTCAATATGTGGAGCTGAAGGACGGCAAGGTGTCGTTCTATGTAGCCGCCGACAGCGACGACGGGGATAAGATCAAGGAAGGCAATGCCGTGATCGGCGCTTACGACGCCGGCGGGACGCTGATCTGGAGCTGGCACATCTGGGCTGCGGACTACGATCCCGAGGCCGCAGGCGGCTCGGTCGATTTCAACGGTTATACGATGATGACCCGCAGCCTGGGGGCTCTGGCCGACGACAATTCGACGACGGCGAAAATCCTCGCTTCCTACGGACTCTATTATCAGTGGGGCCGCAAGGACCCGTTCATCGGTCCGAGCACCTATCAGGCCAGCAACGGTTCGTCGGCATCCATGTACGACGGCGGTGGCAGCCGGGTTTACCTGCAGACGGTCGCTTCGAGTGCCGAGACCGGTACGATGGGCTACGCCGTGCAGCATCCGCTGACGTTTATCACGGGCGTTTCCGCTTCGGAGAACGATTGGCTGTGGAGCGCACATTCCGACGATTTGTGGTCGCCCGACAACAATGTCGGCTCCAAGACGGTCAACGATCCCTGCCCCTATGGCTGGTGCGTAGCTCCTTCGGCAGCCTTCGACGGCTTGTCGATCGTCGGAACCCCTTCGGAGGGCGATTATGACAAATACGGCTGGACCCTGGGCCGTGACGGCGCCGAGTCGCTGTTCATCGCAGCAGGCCGCCGCCGCTACGACAACAGTTCGATCCTGAACGTTTACAACCCCGTCACCGTGCGCAGTGTGGCCGA
The DNA here is from genome assembly GCF_018362775.1 of Alistipes montrealensis. Classification (GTDB taxonomy): domain Bacteria; phylum Bacteroidota; class Bacteroidia; order Bacteroidales; family Rikenellaceae; genus Alistipes; species Alistipes montrealensis. The sequence goes on along the minus strand of NZ_JAGYXY010000001.1, from coordinate 70,325 downwards.
GGAGGCACAGCCCTGGGAGGGTCTTTACTGGACCACGGGCACGCAGTCGGGCACGAAGTCTTCGGCTTTCCACTTCTGGTTCGAGAAGAAAACCACCACCGGCGGCCTCGAAAACGGCGTGGCATATGCCCGTGCCAACGGCATGTCGGTACGCTGCGTGAAAGTCCGGAACAGGTAATCCACACCTATATACGAATTACGGGCCGGCATATTGCCGGCCCGTTTCGTTTGGTATAACAGTTGCGGGAATCGGGGTTAATAAAAACCCCGACAATGAAAATCAAAACAGGAAAAGGCTCCATTACGCTCGTCGTGCTGTTGGCTATCTGGTCTGTGTCGGCCATTGCGTCGCTGCCCGGACTGGCTATCTCCCCTATTCTGGGCGACCTGAACAAGGTGTTCCCCAAGGTCACGGACCTCGAAATCCAGATGCTTACGTCGCTGCCGTCGCTGCTGATCATTCCCTTCGTGCTGCTCTCCGGAAAACTGTCGGTGGGTAAGGACAAACTCAAAATCCTGATCACCGGGCTTTCGATCTTTTTCCTGAGCGGCGTGGCCTGCATCTTCGCCCGGAGCATGGCGTGGCTGATCGTTATCAGTTGCATTTTGGGTATCGGGGCCGGTATGGTCATTCCCCTCTCGACGGGCCTGATCGTCGATTATTTCACGGGCGACTACCGCGTCCGGCAACTGGGTTACAGCTCGGCGATCAACAACCTGACGCTCGTCATAGCGACTGCCGTAACGGGTTACCTGGCTGAGGTCAACTGGCATCTTCCCTTCCTGGTCTATACCCTGCCGGGCATCTCGCTTGTGCTGTCGTTCTTCCTCCGGCGCAGCCGTTCGGTCCCTGAGCCCGAACAAAGCATTCAGTTGCGGCACAAACAGATCGACCGGGGCAAGCTCATCGGCCTGATGCTTTTTTACTTCTTCGCGACATACGCCGTACTGGCCATCGCCTTCTACGCCTCGTTCCTGGTCGACGACTACAAAATCCGCAGTTCGTTTTCCGGGGTGCTGATTTCGCTCTTCTTCCTGGCGATCATGCTGCCGGGATTGTTTATCGACCGGATTATCCGCACCTTGAAACAGAACGTCAACTTCGCATCGCTGGGACTGATTTGTTTGGGGCTGTTGTGTGTCGGCATCTTCCGTGACAAAACGATGCTGGCCGTCGGGGCCCTGCTTTCGGGCCTCGGTTACGGGATAATTCAGCCTGTTATCTACGATAAGGCTGCAACCATCGCCCCGCCCCGTTCGGCGACGCTCGCGCTGTCGTTCGTCATGTCGATGAATTACCTTGCCGTGATGGTTTGTCCCTTTATCATGGATATGTTCCGCCACCTGTTTCACACCCATAGCGACCGGTTTCCGTTTTTCTTCAATGCCGCACTGGTGTTCGTGCTGGCCGTCGTTACCTGGTTTAGGCGCGGCAATTTCACGCTCGGACTCGACGAGTCGTATTATAAAAACTGACGGAATTACTTGGCAATAACATAAAAAGGTTTATTTTTGTAGTATTAAGTCACTCGAAAGTAAACTGATCGATGAAAAAACAACTCCTCCTTTCTGCCGCTTTGGCGGCAAGCCTCTCCGTTGCACCCGGTTGTGCCGAAAAACAGGATGCGGTTTCCGGTATTACGATTACGCCTGCGATCAAAACCCGTGTCACGGAACTCCATTTCGACACGGGCGACTGCATCGGTCTGACTGTTACGAAGGGAGGTGAAGACTACGTTCACAACCAACCGATGACTTTTGACGGTTCGGTATTCACGGGTTCCGGCCTGCTGTGGTACAACGACCTGAACGAAAAGTCGACGCTTACGGCCTATTATCCCTATTCGGCTTCGGGTGTCCCTGCCGAATTCTCCGTGGCCAATGACCAGACCGGAGGCAACGCCTCTTCGGACCTGCTGGGAGCCGTAAAAAAGGACGTTACGCCCGGGAACGCAGCCGTCGGGATGTTGTTTTACCACCTTATGTCGCAGCTTACCATCGTCATTACCAATAATTCCGATGCAGCTGTTTCGGGGGTTGTCGTGAGCGGATTTGTCCCGACGGCCTCGGTAGACCTCACCGTTCCTGCGGCAACGGCGAAAACCGGCGCTGCGACGGCGGAAATCAAAGCCCGGGAAGTGACGGCGAACACCTCCTACCGCGTGATACTCGTGCCGCAGCAAGGTGCGCTGACCGTTACGGTCTCGACGCGCGACGGCAAGAGCCGAAGTAAAACCCTCTCTTCCGCAACACTCGAGAGCGGCAAGAAATACGACATGGCGGTTCTTGTGACCAACGTCGATATTGAATTGACGCTGAGCGGCGATGTCAGCGACTGGGGCGACGGCGGTTCGCTCGGCGAAGGCGGCAGCAGCGGCGGCGAGGATGGAGGCGGAGGGGCTGCCGAACTGGAATACGGGGGCGAGACCTATCGCACGGTGACGGTCGGTGACCGGGTCTGGATGGCTGAGAACCTGCGCTATATGCCTGCCGGAGCAACGGTCGGGAACGGGGTGTGGTATCCCGGAAGCGACCTTTCCACTGTGGCGGAAAAGGGTCTGCTGTATAATTATGCGACAGCGACGGGCGGAGTTTCAGCCCGGGCGAACGCTTCGTTGCGGGGTATCTGCCCCGAGGGATGGCATATTCCTGCACTCGCCGAACTCGAAGCGCTCGTTGCGGCCGGGCCTGCGGCCGGATTTTTCAATTGTGCCGGCTTTTGGATTATGACGGGCACGATCGACAAATACGGAAATGCGGACAAAGGTTATCTGCTGAGCAGCGAGGTTACGGGCGAGCGGAACGACTGCCTGTCCTATACGACGACGACCGCTCCGGTAACGGATCAGGTGCCGGTAGCATACGGTGTTTCGGTCCGATGTGTAAAGGATTAGGCCGCCCGGAGAGAATTGAAAAGGTCCCGCATTTGCGGGACCTTTTTTCGTGTTTAGTCGCGGTTCAGGAAGAAGATCGGGATATTGGCCAGGAAAACGTCTTTGCCCGACAGTTGCGGCCTTTTTGCGAGCAGTTCGCTCAGCTTGATCTCGCCGATGACGTAGTTGCTCTCGTCGCTGGTGAACTGTTCGTGGATTTTCGAGAAGTTCAGGATGCCCTGCACGTCCGTGTCCTTGTAGCGTGCGTAGATTTTGAGTGTGATGTCCGTCGTGTAGTCGGGTTTCTCGATGTAGTTCATCTTCTTGTACTCGTAGCGGTAGTTGTTCAGCCGCGCCATGATGTCGCTCAGGATCGACGACGCCGTGGGCAGGCTGCCCGCGCCCTTGCCGAACATGAACTGCCGGTCGTAGCATTCGCCGCGGATCACTACGCCGTTATACTCGTCGTCGACGCTGTAAATGTACTTGGCGGGGGTCACGAACTCCGGCATGACGAACATCGTAAAATGCGCGTCGCTCACTTTGACCACCTGTGCTACCAGTTTGATTTTCACGTTCTTTTCGCGTGCATACTGGATGTCCGAGTCGTGTATTGTCGAGATGCCGTAGGTGAAGATGCGTTCCGGGGCGACGTAGGTTCCCAGCGCGTGCACGGTGATGATTACCAGTTTGAACAGCGAATCGTAGCCCTCGATGTCGAACGAGGGGTCGCTCTCGGCGAAACCCAGCGCCTGTGCCTGTGCGAGTCCGTTGGCATAGGTGTCCTTGTGATCGAAAACCCGAGAAAGGATGTAGTTCGACGAACCGTTCAGAATGCCCTTTACCTCCAGCAGCAGGTCGTTGTCGTAATACTCTTCGAGGTTGCGGATCACGGGGATCGAGCCGCACGACGAGGCGTCGTACAGCAACGCCACGTTGCGGGTTTTCTGAATCTCGATCAACTCCGGGAGATGGTGGGCCAGCATCGTTTTACTGCCCGAAACGACCGGAATACCCCGCAGCAGGGCTCGTTTTACGATGTTGTAGGCAGCGTTTGCGTCGTCGATAACCTCCACGACCAGGTTGATGTTCTGGTTGTCGAGAATATCGTCCACCGAGGTCGTGAAAAGCGACGGGTCGACTTCGATTTTGCGCGGCTTTTTGGGGTCGCGGACGCAGATTTTCACGATTTCGGCGTGGGCGTTTTTCGATTTGCGCACCACTTCGTAGATGCCCTGTCCGACGACGCCGAATCCGAACAGTCCGATTTTGATTTTGCTCATGGAGGTATCCGTTTTTTAATTGTTCATGAAAGGTAGGAGAATGCCGTTCAACTGTTCGTATTCTACGAGGAATCCGTCGTGGCCGAACGGCGAGTCGATTTCGTGGTAGCTGCTGGCGGGGATCATCGCATGCAGGCAGCGCATTTCGGCGGGGGTGAAGATGATGTCGGTCGTGATGCCGACTACCAGCGTCCGGGCTGTTATCGCGGCCAGTGCCTGTGCTACCCCGCCCCGCCCGCGGCCCGTATCGTGGGTGTCGAAGGCGTTGAGTATCGCATAATAGGAGTAGGCGTTGTAGCGGCGGCGGAGTTTCTCGCCCTGGTACTGCTGGTAAGTGCATGCGCGATGCACTGCGGGACACTCCTCGCGCTCCTGCTGGGTGAGGTTGTAACCTTCGGGACCGCGGTAGCTCAGCAGGCCGATGGCCCGTGCCGCTGCGAGCCCCTTCATCCCGGCGTCGTCGCGCGGCTCGCCGAAAGTGGCGTCGGCCTCGATGGCCATGCGCTGCGTCTCGTCGATGGCGATAGCCCAGGGCGAAGCCTTGGCAGCGGTGGCGATCAGCACCAGCCGTTCGATCCGTTCCGGTTCCGTGACGGCCCATTCCACGGCCTGAAACCCTCCTACCGAACTGCCCACCAGCGTTCCGATGCGGCCGATGCCGAGTGCATCGGCCAGCAGACGGTGCGCCCGCACGATGTCGCGGATCGTAAAGGGCGGGAAATCCTTGTACCAGGGTTTTCCCGTGGCGGGATTTACGTGCAGAGGCCCTGTCGAGCCGTAATGCGATCCGATGATGTTGGCGCAGACGACGTAGTGGCACGCCGGGTCGAGGAACCGCCCCGTTTCGACCGTATGGGGCCACCAGTCCGCCACGTCCGAATTGGCCGTCAGCGCGTGGCAAACCCACGCCACGTTGTCTTTCGCGGCGTTCAGCTTGCCGTAGGTGTGGTAGGCGATGCGCAGTTCAGGCAGCGTATGTCCCGTTTCGAGTTCGAACGGCCCGGGGGCTATGTAAATCTGTGGTTCCATTACAGCGTTTTCAGTGCTTCGTTCAGGTCCTCCTTGATATCCTCGACATGTTCGATTCCCAGCGAGAGCCGCAGCAGGTTGGGATAAACGCCCGAGGCAACGAGCTCCTGCTCGTTGAGCTGGGCGTGGGTCGTCGAAGCCGGGTGGATCAACAGTGTTTTGGCGTCGCCGACGTTGGCCAGGTGACTGATCAGCCCGAGGTTATCCACGATCTTCGAAGCCTGCGCGGCACTGCCCTTCACACGGAACGTCAGTACGCCGCCGAATCCGTTGCGGAGGTATTTCTTCGCCAGCGTGTGGTATTTGCTGTTTTTGAGGCCCGGGTAGCTGACATGCTCGATCTTGGGGTGCTTTTCGAGCCATTCCGCGATTTCGAGGGCGTTGTCCACGCTCCGCTGCACGCGCAGCGAGAGGGTTTCGAGACCCAGCGCCAGCAGGAACGAATTGAACGGGCTGATGCACGAACCGATGTCGCGCAGACCTTCGCAGCGGGTACGGGTTGCGAAGGCCGTCGGACCGCACTCCTTCCAGAAATTGAATCCGTGGTAACCCTCCGAGGGTTCGCTCAGGGCCGGGTATTTACCGTTGCCCCAGTCGAAATTACCGCCGTCGACCACTACCCCGCCCAGACTCGTGCCGTGGCCGCCGATCCACTTGGTCGCCGAGTGCGTCACCACGTTGACACCCCATTCGATCGGGCGGCAGAGATAGCCTCCGGCTCCGAACGTGTTGTCCGTCACCACGGCGATGCCGTGCTTGCGGGCCAGGGAGACGATGGGCTCGAAATCGGGAACGTTGAATTCGGGGTTGCCGATGGTTTCGATGTAGATCGCCTTCGTGCGCGCGTCGATCAGCGAGGCGATGCTCGCGATGTCGTCGCCGTCGGCGAAGCGCACCTCTATGCCCATGCGCGAAAGCGTGTGCTTGAACTGGCTGAACGTGCCTCCGTAGAGGAACGAGGTGCTGACGATATTGTCGCCCAGGGAGGCGATGTTGCCGATGGCCAGGAACTGTGCCGCCATGCCCGAGGCTGCCGCTACGGCTGCCGTACCGCCTTCGAGGGCTGCGATGCGCTGTTCGAAAACATCGGTCGTGGGGTTGCCCAGACGGGTGTAGATGTTGCCGGGTTCCTTGAGCGCGAAGCGTGCGGCGCCCTGTTCGGCGCTCTCGAAGACATAGGAAGTCGTCTGGTAGATGGGCAGCGCACGTGAACCGGTCACGGGATCGGGCTGCTGGCCTGCATGTACCTGCAGGGTTTCGAAGCGGTAATTTTTCGGATTCATATATCTTATCGTTAATTCGTTCACAAAAAAATCCGACCTCAGTGAAGCCGGATTGTGTCGTTTCAGTGCATGAAGGAGCTACACCCGGCGAAAACGGTTGCACATGCACATGGACATCATCATCGTGCCGCGATGGTCTTCGCGGCGCTGACAGTCGTATGTTGCAGGCTTGGTCATTCGCTTCTGTTGCTCTTACGGTGCAAATATAGGAATTTTTTTTGGAAAACCCTTTTTTCGGTCGGAATTTTGTGTTTTGATAAAAGTGGACTTTTTTGTTAAATAAAAAACACGGATTTGGTAATTGTGAAAATAATACCTATATTTGTTGCGAAGACGACGCAATACAAACACATTTTAAGAAATTCATGGTATGAAAAGACTTTACACGGCTTTGATGGCGGTGGCACTGGTCGCTTCCTCCTGTCAGAAAGACACGGGGGGAAGCCCCGACACGCCGGATGTTCCGGGTGCAATCCCGGCTGATTTCAGTTGGAAAACGACTCGCGACGTAAACGTTTCGGTCGCGGCTCCCACTGTAAACGGCGCAGCACCCGCCTATGCCGTAATCAATGTTTACTCTTCGCCGATCCTTTCGGCGGAAAATTTGGTGACCGGGGGTGCTACTAAATCGGCAACTCCGTTCCGGTCGGCATTCACCTTGCCTGCCGGAGTTGAAACCCTCTATGTAGTAACTACCCTGCCCGACGGCACGAAATCGGTGAAGACGGCCGAGGTCCGCAGTTCGGTCGATGTGGCCGGTGCATCGGTGACGACTGCGGCAATGCCGAAGGTTCGCGCTGCGGCGATTACGCGAAGCGCCAGTTCGATGCCTGCATTCCCGACGATGACCGCCCCCGATGCCGGTTCGTTCGATCCGCAGGCCGTGATAGCCACGACGCCGTCGAAGAACTTCAACCTCGGCGCACAGGAGTCGCAGTATGCGGCGGCGGCATATTATATTCCGGCCGGAGCCGTGATCGAGGGCAATATCAATCTCAACGGCAATTATGCACCCAACAAGCAGCCGGTGCTGTACGTCGCGGGCAAACTCGTGCTTTCGTCGCCCAATATCGGTTATGCGACGCTGGCTGTCCTGCCGGGCGGCGAAGTGACGGTTTCGGGCAAACTCACAGCCCAGAATGTCGCCAAGGACCTTCCTGCGCTGTATGTTTTCCCGGGCGGCAAGCTCACGGCGGCCGAGGTCAACTTCTCCGGCAAAGTCGCCGTGAACCTCGGAACCGTAAATGTTTCGGGCAAACTCGACCTGAACAACGACCTGAAATTCTACAACGGTGCGGGCGCCGTGCTTACGTCGGCCACTTTCAAGTACTCCAACACGGGAGGCCTTTTCAACGACGGTGCGATTTCGGCCGACGAATTGGAATTCAACTCGACGGCGGCGTTTGAGAACTGCGAGAACGGCGACCTGAAGGTCGAAGAGATGATAATGGCGAATACGACGACCAAATTCTACCAGAAGGGCGTTGCTGAGATCGGCGAAATGACCTGCCGCGGTGAATTTTATGTGAACTGCTATACCTATGTCGATGACCTCGGCCTGGAGGGCGCCAAACTTTACATTGCGGCGGATGCGTGCCTGGAGACCGGCGAGGCCGATTTCAACAATGCGAAGGTCGAGATGGCAACCGGTTCGCTCTTCATTGCGCAGCAGTACAATAAGAATAAGGGCGGCAATAACACCTTTACTGCCGCAGCAGGAACTGTGATTCCGGTCGTTCGTTTCGAACAGTCGGCGTTCTACTCAGAGGGTAACCAGTATTGGAGTGCGGCCCGTACGACTTTCAGCGGTCCGATGGAGGTCGTAGACCCGCAGGCCGAAGCCGAAAACAAGTTCTATGTGGCCAAGTGTTTCAGCAACGGCGCTTTCCTGACGGCTGAGCAGTTGACGAACATCCCGAAGAGCGAGTGCAACGGCGGTAAGGGCCAGATTACGCCCGATCCGGAACCGGAGCCCGACGCATATACGAACGTTCCCGGACAGGTCTACACCTACTGCTTCGAGGATAACTGGCCGTGGCTGGGCGATTACGACATGAACGACGTGGTTATCGAGAGCCGCATCGACCGCATGGTTTCGAAGGACGGCAGCAAGGTTTCGGCGCTTACGATCAACTGGGAACTGCGGGCTGCGGGAACGACCTACGACATTGCCGGAGCCGTGCAGATGGACAAGGTGCAGGCTTCGGACGTGGCGAACGTCGAGTCTTCGCACAAGGGCTTCGGCAGCGGCATGTTCGCATCGCAGGGCCTCGAATCCGACAGTCGGTATGCCGTGATTCCGTTCTTCAACAACACGAAAGAGTTACTGAGCACTTCGAATACGTGGAAGGGACACCCTGCTTCCGCTACGCAAAAGCACACGACGACGGTGACTTTCTCGCAGCCGGTGGACATCGCTGCGGTCCTGGATTCGGAGATGAACTTCTTTATCACGCCGAAACAGCGCACGAACGAGATTCACATGCCGGGCTATGCCGTGACTGCTTCGGGTCTCATCGGCAAGGGTTCGTTCCAGCCTTCGGAGCCTTACAAATTCTATGTAACGGACGGCGACCAGGTCAAGAACAACTACATGATGTGGGCGCTGGTGATTCCGGGCGAGTTCCGCTACCCTGCCGAGAACAACGACATCCGCGGCGTCTACGAGCACTTCATGACGTGGGCTTCGTCCAACGGCACGCAGCATCCGGAGTGGTATCAGGAGAGCGCCGACGCTGACAAGATTTATTAAAGAACCTGTATTCTGTAAAAAGGCTGCTTCGAAAGAAGCGGCCTTTTTTGTAGCTCTCTTCCTCGGTCCGTACCTCCTGCCGGCGGGCGTGAAACGGATTCGGTTATGTCCGATCGGGGGCCTTCCGGTGTAAAAAAAGCTCCGCAGAGACAATCTGCGGAGCTTTTCATGCGTAGTGTGTGATCTTATCCTTTGCGGTCGATCAGTTCGATGCCCTGGCGGGTCGCCGCCCCGCGGAGAATCGTCCGGCAGAAGAGGCTGAGCTCTTCGCGGATCGTGCCGTTCAGGCGCAGGTCGGTCATTGTGCTCATCAACTGCTCGGCAAATGCCGGGGCATCGATTTCGGGCAGCAGGAGTTGTTCCTCACGGCAGGTTTCGAGGTAATCGGTCAACTCTTTGCGCCAGAACTCCCTGTGTTCGTCGTAATGTTCCGCAAAGGTGATCTTGCGGCGGATGTCCGACAGGAAACAGTGGTCTACCGTATAGAGGTTTTCGATATATTCGTTTGTCAGCCGGAGCACCTTCTGCAACGGATTGCCGCCGCGCCGCTTGCGGCAGGCGACGATGCGCTGCTGCTGCTGCTGGCTCATGGCGTCGAGGCATGCGCCGACGAGGTCGTTTTTGTCGGCGAACATTTCGTACAGGGTGCGTTTCGAGATTCCCAGCGTCTGCGCGATCTCATCGACCCGGACGGCACGAATGCCGTTCCGGGCGATAAGCTCCTGCGTAGCGTGGATAACCTCTTCTTTGGTCACTCCCCGTTTCATTATTTTTCCTCCGTAATGTCACGTCCGCCGCCGAGAGCCTGGTAGAGGTTCACGGTTCCCTGGATTTCGTCGAAACGGTCTGCGATCTGCGACAGTTGTGCCGAAAGCAGCGACTGCTGTGCGGTCAGGACTTCGAGGTAAGTGGTAGAACCGTGCTGCATCAGCAGTTCGGTCGACTCCACTGCGCGCTCCAGGGCCGAAATCTGCCGTACGCGAAGGTCGGCTTTGGCGCGCGACGACTGGCACTGTGTGAGGGCGTTGTTGACCTCGGCGCCGGCGTTGAGCAGCGCCTGCTGGAATGCCAGCCGGGTCTCCTCCTGCTGTGCCTTGGCGATCTTCACCCGGGCGCGGTTGGCGTTGGCGTTGAAGATCGGCTGCAGGAGCGATGCCGCGGCGTTCCAGAGCAGCTTGCCGGGATCGGCGATCCTTCCACTGCCGTTGTTGGTCCATCCCAGCGTTCCGCTCAGCGTGATCGAGGGATAGAGGGCCGAACGGGCCTCGGCCGTGGCGTAGTACGACTGCATGAGCGAATACTCGGCCGAACGTACGTCGGGACGGTTCGCCAGCATTTGCAGAGGTACGCCGACCGTCAGGTCGTCGGGCAACTGCTGGCCTTCGAGACGGCCGCGGACGATCGTATGCGGAGCCTGGGCCAGCATCGAGCAGAGGCTGTTTTCCACCTGCGTACGCTGGTAGGCCAGGTCGTGCAGCGATGCCTCGATCGCCAGCGTGTTGCCTTCGTACTGGGCCACGCCGGCCTCATTGGCCATGCCGGCCTCCTTCATGGCGCGCATCGTGCGGACGCTCTCGCGCCACTTCACGGCCGTTTGCTCCGTCACCTCATACTGACTGTCGAGCATCAGCAGCGTGTAGTAGAGATTGGCCACGCTCGAAATGAGCTGGGTCTTCACCGCCTGCTCGTACTCCTTGCTCTGGGCATGGAGCGCCTTGGCTTTGCGTTTGGCGTTGGTAAGGCCGTTGAAGATGTCGATCTGCCAGCTTGCCGTTACGGGGATCGAATAGGCTTTCGCCGTCGGCGAGCCGTCGAAACTGCTCAGGCTGCCCTGCGGTGCGAAGTTGAACGACGGCAGGTAAGCCAGGCGTGCCGATTTGAGCGTAGCTTCGGCCTCCTTGACGCGCCAGCCTGCCGATTGCAGGTCGGTGTTGTTCTCCAGTGCCAGCGCGATAAGCGCCTGCAACTGGGGATCGGTGAACATTTCCTGCCAACTGATGTCGCCCAGGGTCGTCGTGTCGGCGGTCTCCGCCGTACCGTACAGCCCTGCGGTCGTTACCTCGGGACGGGTATAGGGTTTGTAGATGCCGCAGCCGGTCAGCGCCGCCGCAGCGCATATAATCAGGATCTTTTTCATGTGTTACTCCTCCTCTTTCTCATTTTTACATTCTTCCAGCTCGGCGCGTACGGCCCACTGCGGATCGGGATCGAACTCCAGCGGTTTGATCTTCTCCTGCAACGTCTGGAAGACGATGAACAGCGTCGGGACGAGGAACAGCAGAGCCAGCGTTCCGACGATCATACCGCCGATGACACCCGCGCCGAGGGTCGAGTTGCCGTTAGCGCCTACGCCGTGCGAGAGCACCAGCGGGATCATACCGAACACGCAGGTAAGGACGGTCATCAGGATAGGACGCAGACGGGCTTTGGCGGCCGATACGGCGGCCTGCGAGAGGCTCATGCCTGCGGCGCGGCGGTCGGCGGCGTACTCGGTGATCAGAATGGCCGTCTTCGACAGCAGACCGATCAGCATGATGATACCCGTCTGGAGGTAGATGTTGTTCTCCATGCCCATCATCTTGGCCAGCAGGAACGAACCCATCAGACCGCACGGAACCGACAGGATGACGGCGAACGGAATGAGGAAACTCTCGTACAGGGCGCTCAGGATAAGGTAGATCAGCAGGATGCAGATACCGAAGATGATGGCGGTGTTGCTGCCGGTCTGTGCCTCCTCGCGCGTGATGCCGTCGAATTCGTAGCCGTAGCCTTTCGGGAGCACCTGTGCGGCGACCTCCTGGATGGCCTTGATGGCGTCACCCGACGAATAGCCTGCGGCGGCCGTGCCGTTCACGGCGATCGAACTGTACATGTTGAAGCGGCTGAGCACCTCGGAACTGTAAACCCTCGTCAGGTTCACGAACTGGCCCAGGGGAGCCATCTCGCCGTTGTTCGAACGCACGTAGACGTTGTTGAGCGATTCGGTGTCGAGACGGTATTTCGGGTCGGCCTGCAACGTTACGTAGTACATTTTCGAGAAACGGTTGATGTTCGAGACGTACTGGCCGCCGTAGTAACCTGCCAGGGTCGAGAGGATCGCGTTGGGCGATACGCCGGCACGCTTGGCCTTCGCTGCATCGATGTCCACCATGTACTGCGGGAAGTTGATGTTGAAGGTCGAGTAGGCCTGGGCAATCTCCGGACGCTGGTTCAGCGCTCCGATGAATTGCAGGTAGATGTTGTAGAAGTCTTTCAGCTCGCCGCCTGCCTTGTCCTGCAGGTTCATCGAGAAACCGGTCGAGGTTCCGTAGCCCGAGATCATCGGCGGAGCCACGGCGAAAATCTGCGCGTCCTTGATGTCGGCGGTGCGGCCGTAGATCTGACCGATGACGGCATTCACGGCATCCTCCTTGTTCGGGCGCTCCTCCCAGTCTTTCAGTTTGATGATGGCCATACCGTACGACGGTCCCTGTCCGGCGATCATACCGTAACCGGCTACCTCCATGAAATCCCGGATCTGGGGGATACCCTGGATACGCTCCGAAACCCGCTGCATGACCTTGTGGGTCTCGGCGAGCGAGGAGCCCGGAGCCGTGGTAACGTTGACCATGATCGTACCCTGGTCCTCGTCGGGAACCAGACCCGTCTTGGTGGTGTTCATCAGCAGGACCAGCGCAGCAATGGCGAGTCCGAGCGTCGACCACATCAGCCACTTGTGTTTGATGAAGAGCAGCACGCCGTGCTTGTACTTGTTGACCAAGGCGCTGAACGCCGTGTTGAAGGCCTTGCGGAAGCGGGCGGCGAAGTTGTCGCGCATCTCGCCGTTCTCGTCGAGGTACGGTTTGAGGATGATGGCACAGAGGGCCGGCGACAGCGTAAGTGCGTTGACGGCCGAAATACCCACGGCTACGGCCATCGTGATACCGAACTGGGTGTAGAACACACCCGACGTTCCGCCCATCATGGAGACGGGGATGAACACGGCCATGAAGACCAGCGTCGAGGTTACGATAGCCGACGTAATGCCTGACATGGCATCGACGGTAGCCATATAGGAGGACTTATATCCCACGTCGAAACGCGCCTGGACGGCCTCCACCACGATAATGGCGTCGTCGACGACCGTACCGATGGCAAGAACCAGCGCGAAGAGGGTCAGCAGGTTGATCGAGAATCCGGCCAGGGCGAGGAAACCGAACGTACCGACCAATGAGACGAGGATCGAGGCCGTCGGGATGAGCGTCGAGCGGATGTCCTGCAGGAAGACGTATACCACCAGGATCACGAGGAGGATAGCCTCGAACAGGGTCTTCATTACCTCCTTCATCGAGGCGTAGAGGAAGTCGTTCACACTTTGCAGGTGGGCGACGGCGATACCTTTCGGCAGTTCGGCCTGCACTTCGTCGAGCAGGGCGTTGACATCGTTCACGACCTGCGTGGCATTCGAGCCGGCGGTCTGGAAGATCATGGTGCTGACGCCCGGGTGGCCGTTGGTGTAGCCTTTATAGGCATAGGACTCGCTGCCCAGTTCGATGTCGGCGATGTCTTTCAGCCGCAGGAGCGTTCCGTCGGGCTTCGAAAGGAGCACGATCTCTCCGAACTCTTCGGGCGTCTGGTGGCGTCCGCGGTATTTCATCGTGTACTGGAACGTGTTCTGCGAGTTCTCGCCCAGCGTACCGGTCGCCGACTCGATGTTCTGCTCGGCCAGTGCCGCCGTAACGTCCGACGGGATGAGTTTGTACTGGGCCATTACGTCGGGTTTCAGCCAGACGCGCATCGAGTAGTCGGCGCCGAGGGTGAATACCTCGCCGACGCCGTGGATACGCTGGATACGGGGCTCGATATTGATTTTCGAGTAGTTCGACAGGAACGTCTCGTCGTAGGAGTCGTCGGGGCTGTAAAGCGAGAAGATTTTCACCATGGAGGTCTGACGCTTCATGGTCGTAACGCCGATTTGCGTAACTTCCGAAGGCAGCTGACCGGTAGCGCGCGATACTTTGTTCTGCACGTTCACGGCTGCCATGTCGGCGTTGATTCCCTGCCGGAAATAGATCGTTACGGAAGCACTGCCGACAGCGGCGCTGGAAGTCATGTAAGTCATGTCCTCCACACCGTTGATGGCCTGTTCGAGCGGTGCGATGACCGACTTCTGAATGGTCTCGGCGCTGGCGCCCGGATACGAGGCGCGCACCATAACCGTCGGGGGAGCGATGTCGGGATACTGCTCGACGGGCAGCGTCGCGAGACCGATGATACCGGCGATTACGATTACGATTGATACGACCGACGCCAGTACGGGTCGTTCGATAAAATGTTTCAGTGTCATGGATTACTCTTCTTTTTCGGTTTGGGACTGAGCGGCAGCCTCATCGGTTGCAGGAGCGGCAGTTTCGGCCGCGGCCTGACCCTTTATGCGGATGGGCGTACCTTCGCGCAGCAGACCTACGCCCTCGGCTACGATCACGTCGCCCGGTACGAGGCCCTTGCGGGCGATGTATTCCTGGCCGTTCGAGATTTTCTCGACCTCGATCATCGTCGAAGCGGCCTTGCCGTCCACTACTTTATATACGTATACTTTGTCCTGGAGTTCGAACGTTGCGGCCTGCGGAACGGCGATGCAATCCTTGTAGATGCTCGGCAGGATGACGTTGCCTGCGCCGCCGCTGTGCAGCAGTCCTCCCTTGTTGGGGAACGCCGCGCGGAGCGACACGCTGCCCGTCGAGAGGTCGATGACGCCGCTGATCGACTCGACGCGGCCCGGCTGGTCGTAGATCGAACCGTCGCTGAGCTGCAACTGTACGTCGGGCATGCTCTTGAGCGTTTCGGCGATCGAGCCGTACTGGCGCGTCAGGCCCAGGAACTGGTTCTCGGTCATCGAAAAATAGACGTACATCTCCGAGTTGTCCGACACGGTGGTCAGCGGCTGCGGGAGCGATGCACTCACCAGTGCGCCCACGCGGTACGGCAGCGTACCTACGACACCGTTGGCCGGAGCCTTTACGACCGTGTAGGAGAGGTTGTTGGCTGCGTTTACACGCTGGGCCTCGGCCTGGGCAAGCTGTGCCTTGGCGGTCAGCAGGGTGTTGTTGGCCGTCGAGAGGTCGTACTGCGAAACGACGTTCCGGGCGAAAAGTTCCTTTTTGCTGTCGTAGGTGAGCTGTGCGGTGGCTACCCCGGCTTTGGCTGCCTCGACGTTGGCTTCGGCGGTCTGGAGGGCTGCCTGGTAGGGAACCTGGTCGATGATGAAAAGGGTCTGTCCCTTCGTTACGTTCTGGCCTTCGTTGACACAGAGTTGCGAGATCGTTCCCGAAACCTGCGGATAGATGTCGATGTCCTGACGGCCGCGGATCGTTGCCGAGTAGTTGCTCGGAATTTCGCGGTCGGTGGTGGCGATGGTCATTACGGCGTATTCGCCGGGACCCATTGTCATCGGAGCCTGTTTGCATCCGACGGCTGCCATGCAGCATGCCAAAGCGGCAGCTTTCACAAATGTTTGCTTCATAACTTCCATTTGAATTTTATACTAAAAAACTTTTTCAGGTGCAAAAGTATTCTAAATTAGGTCCATTTGTGCCATTATATTGCGAACAGTATTGGTACTTTTCGGCACAAAGGTTCTGTTATTATCGAAATAATCATTATTTTTGTTCGAAAAAAGAAATATATGACGCCGGTTAATCCGATAATTACTACTTCCGAAGAGCAATTTGTCGTCGGCGAATCCGATTTCGCCTTTTTCAGCAATTACGCCTGCCGTACCGATGGAGGTGCGATCCTTTTTTGCCGCAGCGGCAGTGCGGATGCTACGGTCAACCAATACCGAGGGCATGTGCGCCGCAATACGATGGTGTTGCTGCTGCCCGGCTCGATCCTGATGCTCACCGACCGGACGGAAGATTTTCAGATGACTTTCTGTGCCTTTTCGCGGGACCTTTTCGCCGAAGCGGCCTTTCGTCTCGAACCTTCGTTTTTCCATGCGTTGCGTGAGCGTCCGATCTCCTATCCGCCCCACCGCGTCGTCGAGGGGGCTGCGATCTGGTTCGAGATGGCGGCCTATACCTACCGTGACCGCGGCAACGTGTTCCGCAATACGATCATCAAAAACCGTCTGCAGAACCTCTTGCTGGAGAGTTTCGACAAGATGCAGCGCTTTGCCGCCCGGCAGCACCGCGGGCCGGAGACGACCACGCGGCAAACCGAATTGTTCCATCGTTTCGTAACGCTTGTTCAGGCCCACAGCTCGCAGGAGCGCGAAGTGGCCTTTTACGCCGATAAACTCTGCATCTCGACCCGCTACCTTTCTACCATCGTGCGCTCCGTGGCACGCAGTTCGGCCAAGGAGTTCATCGACCGTTCGGTGGTCCTCGAAATCAAGATGATGCTCCAGTCGACCGACCTGTCGGTTCAGGAGATCGCCTACCGGCTCAAATTCCCCGACCAGTCCTATCTCGGGCGTTTTTTCAAGAAGCACACGGGGGAATCGCCGACGGAGTATCGGAACGGCAAGAAGTAGGAACAGTATATCAAATATATGTTGAGATAGGGAATAAGGTTGAACCGTATTTAATAGAATTGAAAAAATGAAAAAGTTGGGTATAGTTTTTTTGATTTCTTTTGTTTGGTCGCTTTTTCTTGCTTGGCTGCGAGGAGGATATATTTCAATATTGACTCTTACGGGACTTCCTCTTTCGTCATTTATTGGTTTTATTGTTTATGGTTTAATAACGACCTTGGCATTAGAAAAATATAGAAATACAACATTCTCCGGATATATTGTTTTGTTGGTATGGTTGGGAGCTTCAATATTGGAGCTCCCATTTCGGATTATACATTTCGGGGATGCGATGATTTCATTCCTTAATTTGTTAATATGGTGGTTGGGAATAGGTGTCGGTTATTTCTTTTTTAAAGTTCGCAAAATAACGCATAAAATAATATTTGTCGGACTATCTCTAATCTGTGCGCTTTGGATTAGTACATCCGGTTACGGTATGTGGACACATAAATTGAATTACGGGACCATCAATGGGCATGTCTATCAGGAATGTAAAAGCGAAATTAAAATGCAAAATTATTCTGGGGAATATATTTCGTTAAATGAGCTGGACAAGGCGTACTTACTTCTTGATATGTGGTATACGTCATGCCGCGTATGTTATGAACAGTTTCCCAAATTACAGGAGATGTATGAGAAATACAAAGATGAAGATCGTGTTGGGATATATGCCGTACATTGCAGGACTGAATATGAAAAATATAATATCGGTTACGTAATTTTATCTACGAGATCATATGAATTCCCTTCTTTGTCACTTGATAACAACGATGAAATTATAGAAGAATGGGGCATTTTACGGTTCCCTATGGTTTTTATTCTCGACAAACAAAGGAATATCATTTACAAAGGGGATCTTGCTCAGGCCGAGAGCTATTTGGCCCGGCTTTTGGATAAGTTGTCGTGATAATACTATTCAAAAAGAACGTTGGTACAAATTGAAACTATTATAATATGAGCAAGACAGTTGAAATTTTAGGGAGCGAGGCCGGCTATTACCTCTCGCATGTATGTCGCACCATCGACAAGAAGTCGTTGTACCTGCCGGGACCCGATACTGTGGACCGCATCTGGACCGCGTCCGACCGCAATATCCGTACGCTGGGCAGCCTGCAATGGATTCTGGCCAACGGGCGGCTGGGTGGTACGGGTTATGTCTCGATCCTGCCCGTAGACCAGGGTATCGAGCACACTGCGGGAGCTTCGTTTGCACCCAATCCGGCCTATTTCGATCCCGAGAACATCGTGAAACTCGCCATCGAAGGCGGCTGCAACGCTGTCGCTTCGACCTTCGGCGTGCTGGGCGCCGTGGCGCGCAAATATGCGCATAAGATTCCGTTTATCGTCAAGATCAACCATAACGAACTGTTGTCCTACCCCAACACTTACGACCAGGTGTTGTTCGGCACGGTGCGCGACGCCTGGAACATGGGTGCGCAGGCCGTTGGGGCCACGATCTATTTCGGTTCGGCGGAGAGCCGCCGCCAGTTGGTCGAGATTGCGCAGGCATTCGATTTGGCGCACGAACTGGGCATGGCGACGATCCTGTGGTGCTACCTGCGCAACGAGGGCTTCAGGAAGGACGGTGTGGACTACCATGCCTCGGCCGACCTTACGGGACAGGCCGATCACCTGGGCGTGACGATCAAAGCCGACATCGTGAAGCAGAAACTTCCGACCAACAACGGCGGTTTCAGGGCGATCGGCTTTGCCAAGACCAGCGACAAAGTTTACTCGGAACTGACCTCCGACCACCCTATCGACCTTTGCCGCTATCAGGTGGCCAACGGTTATATGGGCCGCGTGGGACTGATCAACTCGGGCGGCGAGTCGCGCGGCGCTTCGGACCTGCAGGAGGCCGTCACGACGGCCGTGATCAACAAACGCGCCGGAGGCATGGGCCTGATCAGCGGCCGTAAAGCCTTCCAGCGCCCGATGAAGGACGGTATTGCGTTGCTGCACGCCATCCAGGACGTTTACCTCGACGACGAAGTGACGATCGCATAATATCCGAAGGTCTGGAAACGTTTCTGTATAAGGTAAAAAGTGCAATTATGAAAATAACGTTATTCGGTACGCAACCCTACGACCGGGAGTCGTTCGACCGCATCCGCGACGCCTACGGGTTCGACATCTGCTACCATCGCAGCCATCTGAATGCCAACAACGTGGCCCTTGCGCAAGGCTCCGACGCGGTCTGCATCTTCGTCAACGACACGGCCGACGCCGAGACCATCCGCCAACTGGCCGGCATGGGCGTGAAACTGATCGCGCTGCGCTGTGCGGGCTTCAACAACGTCGACCTGCCTGCTGCGGCCCGTTACGGCATTCCCGTGGTGCGGGTTCCGGCCTATTCGCCGCATGCCGTCGCGGAACACGCCGTGGCGCTGATGCTGGCGCTCAACCGCAAGATACACCGCGCCTACTGGCGCACGCGCGACGGCAACTTCTCGCTGCACGGGCTGATGGGATTCGACATGTACGGCAAGACCGCGGGTATCGTCGGTACGGGTAAGATCGCCCGCGAACTGATCCGCATCCTCAAAGGGTTCGGGATGGAGGTGCTGGCCAACGACCTTTTCCCCGATCAGGCATATGCCGCGCAGGCCGGAATCACCTATGTGCCGCTCGACGAGCTTTACGCCCGTTCGGATATCATTTCGCTCCACTGTCCGCTGACCGATCAGACGCGCTACATGATCGGCGACGTGGCTATTTCGCACATGAAGCCGGGTGTGGTCATCATCAACACGGGCCGCGGCCAGTTGATCCACACCGAAGCGCTGATCGACGGCCTGAAGGAGAAGAAGATCGGGGCCGCGGGGCTCGACGTTTACGAGGAGGAGGCCGGGTATTTCTACGAGGACACTTCGGACCGCATCATGGACGACGACGTGCTGGCTCGCCTCTTGTCGTTCAACAACGTGATCGTGACTTCGCACCAGGGATTCTTCACACGTGAAGCATTGGATAATATAGCACGCACTACGATGCAGAATATCAAAGATTTCGCCGAGCATCGCCACCTGGAGAACGAAGTGCGTGCCGAACCGGAAAATACACCTGCATGACTATGAAAAAGATTGTTTTGCTCCGCCACGGCGAGAGCGTTTGGAACAAGGAAAACCGGTTTACGGGCTGGACCGACGTGGACCTGAGCGAAAAGGGTGTTGCCGAAGCCGTCAAGGCCGGCGAGACGCTCCGGAAGGAGGGTTTTCGCTTCGGGCACGCCTATACTTCCTATTTAAAACGGGCTGTAAAGACCCTCGATGTCGTGCTCGACAAAATGGATCAGGATTGGATTCCGGTGACGAAAAACTGGCGGCTGAACGAAAAGCATTACGGGATGCTGCAAGGATTGAACAAACGCGAAACGGCCGAAAAATACGGTGACGAGCAGGTCCACATCTGGCGTCGCAGTTACGACGTGGCCCCTGCGCCTTTGGCCGAGGATGATCCCCGCAATCCGCGCCTCGATCCCCGTTACGCCGGGATTCCCGATGCGGCGCTGCCCCGTACCGAATCTTTGCAGGATACCGTGGCCCGTACGATGCCCTACTGGGAGTGCGAAATACTCCCTGCGCTCTTCCGGCACGACGAACTGCTGGTCGTAGCCCACGGCAACAGCCTGCGGGGCATCATCAAGAAACTGAAAGGCATCTCGGACGAGGCCATCTCGGAGTTCAACCTTCCGACCGCCGTGCCCTATGTTTTCGAGTTCGACGAAGGACTGGGTTATGTCAAAGATTATTTTCTGGGCGATCCGGCCGAAATCGCCAAACTGATGGAGGCTGTCGCCAATCAGGGCCGCGGGGCTAAAAGCCCCGTTTCATAGGCAGGCGCGGCTCTTTTTCTTTCGGGCCGGATACCTGCTCCCTGCCCGATTCGATGATCTGTCCTTGGGCCGGTTTTACGCTGTCGTGCGTAGAACCGGCCCATAATGCGTAATAATGGTAAGCGGAACCGTAATCCGGGTACGGATTTGTTGCGGGAGACGTTCTATTTTTGCATCGTGAAACCATCCCTTTGAACCGATGAAACGAATCCTCATTGCGGCCGTGGCCGCCGCTGCCCTGTTTTCGGGCGGAATTCTGCAATCCTTAAATGCACAGAATATGGAAGAAGCAAAAAAAGTCAGTCCTTTTCCCGTGGGGGAGAAACTCCCCGAACGGTTTTCGAAGTATTTTACCGGGCAGGCCTGGCTGGCTCCGCTGACGACCGACAGGGCGCTGAACGTTCCCGTGTCGAACGTCACGTTCTCGCCCGGATGCCGCAACAACTGGCACAGCCATACGGGCGGCCAGCTCCTGATTGCCGTCGGCGGCCGGGGTTATTACCAGGAGCGGGGAGAGCCGGCCCGGGTCCTGCTGCCGGGCGACGTTGTGGAGATCGCGCCCGACGCGGTGCACTGGCACGGTGCGGCTCCCGACAGTTGGTTTTCGCATCTGGCCGTCGAATGCAATCCGCAGACCAACGAGAACACATGGCTCGAACCGGTCGACGACGCGCAGTATGCGGCAGCGACGGCTTCCGCCCCGGCCCCGGCGTCCCGCCTGGGTGAAGACGCCCGGCGCCGCTTGGCCGAATTGTTTCGGGGCGGAATACCGGAACTTGGGGATGCGGACCCCGAATTATTTGAAATTTTTGGTAACTTTGCGCTCGGCGAAGTCCCGGATTACGGGAACCTCGACACCCGGACGCGTCTGCTGTGCATCCTGGCCTCGAATATTGCCTCACAGGGGCGGGCCGCCTATCGGACGATGCTCGAAGGTGCGTTGCAGGCAGGCGTTACGCCGGTCGAGGTGAAAGAGGTGCTTTATCAGGCTGTTCCTTACGTCGGTATGGCCCGTGTGGCCGATTTTATCGGCCTGACCAACGAGGTATTGGCGGCGCACGGCGTGACGCTGCCGCTCGAAGGACAGTCGACGACGACGCCTGCGGACCGTTTCGAAAAGGGGCTGGCCGTGCAGAAGTCGATTTTCGGCGCGGGGCGTATCGAAGGGATGCACCGGACGGCTCCGGAGAACCAGAAGCACATCCAGCGTTACCTGTCGGATAACTGCTTCGGCGATTTTCTGACCCGCCGGGGCCTGGACGTGAAGATGCGCGAACTGCTGACGTTCTCGATGCTCGTGTCGCTCGGGGGCTGCGAGCCGCAGGTCAGGGGGCATATCGCCGGAAACGTGAACGTCGGCAACGACAAGGCTACCCTGCTGGCCGTTGTGACCCAATTGCTGCCCTACATCGGCTATCCGCGCACGCTGAACGGCATTGCATGCCTGAACGAAGTTATACCCGAATAATGAAAAAGTAAAAAAATGAAATACGTAAAATTGAATAACGGCGTCGAAATGCCGATCCTCGGTTTCGGCGTTTATCAGATTCCGGACCCTGCCGTTTGCGAGCAGGCTGTCGGCGATGCCCTGAAGGTCGGCTACCGCTCGATCGACACTGCCGCGGCCTATGACAACGAGGAGGCCGTGGGCCGTGCGATCCGCCGCAGCGGCATTCCCCGCGAGGAACTTTTCATCACCACGAAACTGTGGATCAGCGGCGCGGGTTATGAACCGGCGAAGAAGGCGTTCGAAGAGTCGATGTCGAAACTGGGCCTGGACTATCTTGACCTTTACCTGATCCACCAGCCTTACGGCGACGTTTACGGCTCGTGGCGTGCCATGGAGGAGTTGTATCGGGAGGGCCGCATCCGGGCCATCGGCGTTTCGAACTTCTATCCCGACCGCCTTGCGGACCTGATCCTTCACAACGAGGTCGTGCCGGCCGTCAACCAGGTCGAGACCCATCCCTTCCACCAGCAGACCGTCCCTGCGGAGTTCATGCGTTCGAAAGGCGTGCAGATCGAGTCGTGGGCGCCGTTCGCCGAGGGCAGGAACGGATTGTTTACGAACGAATTGCTGCTGGCGATCGCCGCCCGGTATCGGAAAACGGTGGCGCAGGTGGTGCTGCGCTGGCTGATCCAGCGCGAGGTGGTCTGCATTCCCAAATCGGTGAATGCGGAGCGTATTGCGGAGAATTTCGATGTGTTCGGCTTCGAACTCGACGCCGAAGACATGGCCGTGATCGCCACGCTGGACCGTCCCGAGAGCAGCTTCCTCGATCACCGTGATCCTGAAATTGTTGAATGGCTGAGTAATTTACATTAGGATAATATGGCAAAGAAAGTTTTGATTCTCTCCTCCAGCCCGCGCCGCGGCGGAAATTCCGACCTGCTGTGCGACCGCTTTATGGAGGGCGCCCGCGAGGCGGGCCTCGAGGTCGAGAAGATATTCCTGAAAGACAAGACGATTAACTATTGTATGGGCTGCAACCGCTGTTATAACGGCGAGCATCCCTGCCCGCAGCGTGACGATGCCGCTGAGGTCGTCGGAAAAATGGTCGAAGCGGATGTGATCGTGATGGCCTCGCCGGTCTATTTTTACACCGTGTGCGGGCAGATGAAGACCCTGATCGACCGCGCCTGCGCCCGCTATACCGAGATGAACGACAAGGAGTTTTACTTCATCCTGACGGCTGCCGAAGAGAGCATCGACATGATGCAGCGCACGGTGGAGTGCTTCCGCGGCTTCCTCGACTGCCTCGAAGGGCCTGAGGAGAAAGGCGTTATCTACGGTGTCGGAGCCTGGCACGCGGGCGAGATCAAATCCTCGCCTGCGATGCAGGAGGCTTACGAACTGGGCCTGCGGGCGTAACGCATAACGGAACCAGTATCCGGCGGTCGGCGAAAACGCCGGCTGCCGGATGAATAAAGCCCCGCGAGGGGCGGATTTATCAACGGCGCCGGAATGGGCAAACGGCGTTGAATCCGGAACGACAATAATAAACTACCAGACTTAATCTATGTTACGAAAAATCCGAATTGCGGCTGCGGCCCTATTCTTCGTGCTGATCACGCTGCTGTTCCTCGATTTTACCGGGACGCTCCATGCGTGGTTCGGCTGGATGGCCAAAATCCAGTTCCTGCCTGCCCTGCTGGCCCTCAACGTCGGCGTCGTGGCCTTCCTCGTGATCCTGACGCTTCTCTTCGGCCGTATCTATTGTTCGGTCATCTGCCCGCTGGGCGTGATGCAGGACATCGTTTCGTGGGCCTCCGGGAAACGCAAAAAGCATCGCAACCGCTTCAGCTACTCCCCGGCGCTCACCTGGCTGCGCCGGGCGATGCTCGTGGTGTTCATCGCAGCGATGCTCGCGGGCGTCGGTTCGCTGCTCGCGCCTTACAGCGCCTATGGACGCATCGCTTCGAACCTGCTGGCCCCGGTCTACGCGTGGGGCAACAACCTGCTGGCATACATCGCCGAACGCATGGACAGCTATGCTTTCTATTCGGTCGATGTGTGGATGAAGGGCCTCTCTACGTTCCTCGTTGCCGTCGTAACGTTCGTCGTGCTCTTTATCCTTGCCTGGCGCAGCGGGCGTACTTACTGCAATACGATCTGTCCCGTGGGTACGGTGCTGGGATTCCTCTCCCGCTACTCGCTGTTCAAGCCGCGTTTCGATACGTCGAAGTGTAACGGCTGCAAACTCTGCGCCCGCAACTGCAAGGCGTCGTGTATCGACCCGGCGGCGCATAAGATCGATTACAGTCGTTGCGTGGCCTGCATGGACTGTCTCGAAAACTGCCGCCAGGGGGCTATTACCTATACGCTGCGGCGATCGGAGTCCCCCGTAGTTCCCGAGGCCCCGAAGCCGGAGACCGACGCCGCACGCCGTAAGTTCCTGGGGCTGGCGGGCGTACTCGCCTACTCCGCGCTCCGAGCGCAGGAGAAGAAGGTCGACGGCGGACTGGCCGTGATCGTCGACAAGAAGGTTCCGAACCGCGCTACTCCCATCGTGCCGCCGGGCGCGCGGAGCCTGCGCCACTTCAACGCCCATTGCACGGGCTGTCAGCTCTGCGTCTCGGTGTGTCCCAACCAGGTGCTGCGCCCGTCGGGTAAGCTGATGACCCTGATGCAGCCCGAGATGTCGTTCGAGCGCGGTTATTGCCGCCCGGAGTGCGCCAAGTGTGCCGAAGTATGCCCTACGGATGCCATCCGCCTGACCGACCTGGCCGAAAAATCGTCGATCCAGATCGGCCACGCCGTATGGATTGCGGCCAATTGTGTGGTCAATACCGACGGTGTAACCTGCAACAACTGCGCGCGGCATTGTCCCGCCGGAGCGATCAAAATGGTGCACAGGGACCCCGACGACCCGAAATCGCCGCGCATTCCCGCTGTGAACGAGGAGCGCTGCATCGGCTGCGGAGCCTGCGAAAACCTCTGTCCGGCGCGACCGTTCAGCGCCATTTACGTCGAAGGCCACGAGCGCCACAGAACTGTTTAAAAACGTCAATCCATGGAAAAGAAAAAGATAGACCGCCGGGTATTCCTGAAAACGTTCGGTGTCGGCGCCGCCGCCGCGACTGCCGGGCTTTACGGCTGCAAAACGAAAGGTGCGTCGGAAAAGACTGCCGCTGTCGGCGAAGTTCCGACCGGTGCGATGACTTACCGGGAATGCCCCTCGACGGGCGACCGGGTATCGCTGCTGGGCTATGGGTGTATGCGCTGGCCGCTGCTGGAAACCCCTGCCGCCGACGGTAACCCGATCGACCAGGAGGCCGTCAACGACCTCGTCGACTACGCCATCGCCCACGGAGTCAACTATTTCGATACGGCGCCCGTCTACATCCAGGGTTTTTCCGAGAAATCGACGGGTATCGCCCTCAAACGCCATCCGCGCGACAAGGTGTTCATCGCCACCAAGATGTCCAATCACCGCATGGCGGGGCGCGGAATGTCTCCCGCTCAGATATTAAAGGATTCGAAGGAGATGTACCGGCGTTCGCTCCGCGATTTGCAGACGGACTACCTGGATTACTACCTGCTTCACTCGGTGGGCGGCGATAAGGGTGTCGAGACCTTCAACGAACGCTTTGTCGACAGCGGTGTCCTCGATTTCCTCCTGCGTGAGCGTGAGGCCGGGCGTATCCGCAACCTCGGGTGGTCGTTTCACGGCGACCAGAAGGTTTTCGATCACCTGCTGGCGATGGATATCAAGTGGGATTTCGTGCAGATCCAGATGAACTATGTCGACTGGAAGCACGCTTCGGGCCGCAACGTCAATGCCGAGTACCTCTACGGCGAGTTGGAGAAGCGCGGCATTCCGGCCGTCATCATGGAACCCCTGCTCGGCGGCCGTCTGTCGCGGCTGAACGACCACCTGGTCGAGCGGCTCAAGGAGCGCCGCCCGACGCTGAGCACCGCTTCGTGGGCATTCCGTTATGCAGGGTCCTATCCCGGGGTGCTGACCGTGCTGAGCGGTATGACCTACATGGAGCACCTGCAGGACAATATCCGCACCTATTCGCCGCTGGAACCCCTGACCCCTGCGGAGTTCGAACTGTTGGAGGATACGGCGCAGCTGATGCTCAAATACCCCACCGTGCCCTGCACCGAATGTCAGTACTGCATGCCCTGTCCCTATGGGCTCGACATTCCGGCGATCTTCGCCCACTACAACCGCTGCGTGAACGAGGGCAACGTTCCCAAGGACCGGCAGGACCCCGCTTACCGGGCATCCCGGCGGGCGTTCCTCGTCGGGTATGACCGTTCGGTTCCCAAACTTCGGCAGGCAAGCCATTGCATCGGCTGCGACCAGTGTGTGTCGCATTGCCCGCAGTCGATCAAAATTCCGCAGCAACTGCGCCGCATCGACCATTTCGTCGAACAACTCAAGCAGGAAACGCTCTGATTCCCGCCGTGTAAAGCCCCTTCGTTCCGGAGGGGCTTTTTTAGGGCACTTTTTACCAAATGGTAACTTTTGTCCGTCGGGAAGCGCGTATCTTTGCACACCCAAAAAATGAATGCAATGAAAGACTGTATCGATTTCGGCAGCATGGAGATTCCGAAGTTATTTCGGAAACTGCTGATCCCCACCGTCCTGGGGATGGTTTTCTCGGCCGTTTTCGTAATCACGGACGGGATTTTCGTGGGGCGCGGCATCGGCAGCGATGCGCTGGCGGCGGTCAACATCGCCGCGCCGCTGTTCCTGATCAGCACGGGCGTCGGGCTGATGTTCGGTGTCGGGGCTTCGGTCGTGGCGTCGATCCACCTCTCGCAGGGGAAGGTCAAGGCGGCGCGTATCAACGTCACGCAGGCCGTCGTGGTGTCGTCGCTCCTGCTGGCGGTGTACAGTTTCCTGATCACCTTTTACGCCCGCGAAGTAGCGCTGCTGCTGGGCAGTTCCGAGCGGCTCCTCCCACTGGCGGTGGAATATATGCACTGGTTCGCGCCGTTCCTGCCGTTCAGCGCACTGCTGAGTTCGGGCATGTTCTTCATCCGGCTCGACGGGTCGCCCAACTATGCGATGCTCTGCAATGCGGTTCCCGCCGTCATCAACATCGTACTGGACTACGTTTTCATTTTCATCTTCGGCTGGGGCATGATGGGTGCGGCGCTGGCTACGAGCCTGGGCTATATCGTGGGTGCGGCCATGATCCTCGGCTACCTGGGCCGCCGCCGCAACGTCGTGCGTTTCTGCCGGGTGAAGACGAGCCGCAAAAGCATGCGCCTGACCCTCCGCAACGTGGGTTATATGTGCCGGCTGGGGCTTTCGACCTTCCTTTGCGAGGGGGCTATCGCCACGATGATGTTCGCCGGGAATTACGTCTTTATCCGCTATCTGGGTGAGGACGGCGTGGCGGCATTCAGCATCGCCTGCTACTTCTTCCCGATCATCTTCATGGTCTACAACGCCATCGGGCAGTCGGCCCAGCCGATCCTGAGCTACAATTTCGGCGCCGGTAACGGTGTGCGGGTGCGAAAGGCCTTCCGGTTGTCGCTGGTGACGGCCGTGGTGACGGGGCTGGCGTTCTTCGGCGTCACGGCGCTGTTCAGCCACTGGATTGTGGCGATGTTCATCGACAGTTCCTACCCGGCGTATGCCATTGCCGTCAAGGGTCTTCCGCTCTTTGCTTCGGGATTCGTCTTTTTCGCGGTTAATATCGTTTCGATCGGTTATTTCCAGAGCGTCGAGCGGCCGCGTCCGGCAATGGCGGTGACCCTCCTGCGGGGATTCGTTTTCATGATCCTCTGTTTCTTCGGACTGCCCCTGTTGTTCGGCGTGGAAGGTATCTGGCTGGCCGTGCCGCTGGCCGAGGTGCTTACCTTTGCGGTCGTTGGCGCGATTTACTGGCGCGGGCGGCATCTCGTCCCGACTCGATAATTTCACTATCTTTGCCTTCTCAAACTTGTAAGGCATGGAGGCATTTATCGAGAAATTCAGCAGGAAATACAACCTGCCGGCGGCGGACTGCGGACGGCTGATCGGCCGGATGGTGCGATGCACGTTCCGCAAAGGGGAATGCGTCGTTCGCCAGGGCGAGCGGAATCCCGATTTCTACATCGTGAGCCGCGGCATCTGGCTGGGCCACTATTTCGACGACGGCGTGGATGTCTCGGTCTGGTTCGCTGCCGAAGGCGAAGCGCTCTTTTCGACGTGGGGATATGTCGAAAACGAAATTTCGCGGATTTCGATCGAAGCGATGTGCGACGCCGAACTTTACCGCATCTCCAAAGCCGACCTGGAGGCTTTTTTTGCCGAATCGGTCGAGGCGGCCAACTTCGGGCGGAGGCTTTTCGAACAGCAGTTCCTCGGCCTTGAAAACTGGATACTTTCGGGCGGCGCCCCGCGGGCCGAAGAGCGTTACCGGACATTGATGGCGGAGAGTCCCGAGTTGTTGCAATACGTGCCGCTGAAGCACATCGCCTCCTACCTTTGGATTACGCCGCAGTCGCTGAGCCGCATCCGGGCAAAACTGGGAAAGAAAAAGGGTTGACCGTGCGGTCAACCCTTTTTTTCGATGTCCGACGGTTGCCACCCGCCGCCGAGGGCTTTGTAAAGCCCGACCAGCGCAAGGTGCTCGTTGCGCACCGCCTTACCCTCCTCGACTTGTGCGTCGAAGAACTTACGCTGGGCGTCGAGCACGTCTATGTAGCGGATTACACCGTTGATATACTGCAATTTGGCCAGTACGACATACTGCCGGGCCGCCTCCTTGAGGTTGAATTTCAGTTCGGCCGTCTTGCGCATGTTGCGGTAGGCGACCACGGCGTCGTTCACCTCGCGGAAAACCTCCAGCACCTTCTGTTCGTACGCCAGCCGCGCCTGGTCGTAGGCCGCCAGCGACGCCCGGTATTTCGCACGTTTCGACCCGAAGGCGAACAGCGGAGCGGTGAGGCTGCCGACGGCGTAGGAGAAGGGCGAATTGATCAGTCCTTTGAGCGCGTCGTTTTCCAGTCCTCCTGTCAGTGAGATTGTCAGCCGCGGGAAACGGTCGGCATAGGCCATGCCCGCAGCGGCCATTGCCGCGCGTAACTGCTGTTCCGACTGCCGTACGTCGGGACGGCGCTGCAACAGTGTCGAGGGCAGGCCGACAGGCAGCGAGTCGGGCATCCTGACGTTCATGTTCATCTCACTGCGCGCCACGCGTGAAGGATAGTTGCCTGCGAGCACCGAAATCTGGTTCTCCTTCTGGGCGATGCGCAGTTCGAGGTCGGGGATCAGCGCCGCGGCGCTCGCCAGTTCGACCTTCGCCTGCTGGTAAGCCGTCTCGGAGGTCAGACCGCCTTCGAAACGCAGTTTTGCCTGGCGCACGCTCTCCTCTCGGGTCTCCACCGTGCGGCGTACGACGCCCAGTTCATGGTCCAGGGCCGTCAGTTCGAAATAGGCCGTGGCGACTTCGGCGATGAGCGTCATCTGTACGGCGCGCGCCGCCTCGACCGAGGCGAGATATTCGGCCGCGCCTTTGCGTTTGGCCCAGCGCAGGCTGCCCCACAGGTCGGCTTCCCAGCTCAGGGTGGCTTTGACGCTGAATTCGGCGTCGCTCTTGTGCGCTTCGCCGTAGTAATCGTTGGTTTCGTTGTCGGCGAGGACCAGTCCGCTGAGCGACGGCAGGCGTGCGGCTTTGCTTACGCGGTAGAGTTCTTCCAACTGGCGGATGCGTGCTTCGGCCGACTGCATGTTGCGGTTGCGGTCAAGTGTGCGGCCGATCAGCGAACAGAGCGTCGTGTCGGTGTAAACCTCCCACCACTTCCGGTCGCTCAGCGTCAGCGAGTCGCTTTGCCCGGCGACGATCTCGGCCGGCATGTCGAGCTCCGGAGCCTTGCACTTCTTCTGCACGGAGCAGCTGCCTGCCGCCAGCAGCAGGAGCGCGCCGAAAATATAGGTTGTGCTTCGTTTCATCGTTTTGACCATTTTTCTTTCACTTTGTAAACCCAGACGAAGAAGAGCGGTACGAAGACGATACCGACGGTGATCGCCACTAACATGCCGAAGAATACGCCCGTGCCGATGCCCTGGCGGCTGGCCGATCCGGGTCCGCTGGCGAAGACCAGCGGCAGCATGCCGAGGATGAAGGCCAGCGAGGTCATGACGATGGGCCGGAAGCGCAGGTGTGCGGCCATGATGACGGCCGTCAGCGTGTCGTGCCCCTTTTCGACCTCGTCTTTGGCGAATTCGACGATCAGGATGGCGTTCTTGGCCACGAGGCCCACCAGCATCACCAGTCCGATTTGGAAATAGATGTTGTTTTCCAGTCCGCATACCCAGTTGCCCAGGTAGGCCCCGATGCCGGCGATCGGCAGCGAGAGAATCACTGCCACGGGAATCAACCAGCTTTCGTACTGCGCTGCGAGGAACAGGAAGACGAAGAGGAAAGCCAGCGCCAGCACATACCCGGCTTGTCCGCTGACGTGTTTTTCCTGGTAGGAAAGGCCGCTCCACTCGACGCCGATCGTCGGCGGCAGGTGGCGGCGTGCGATCTGTTCGAGGATGGCCATCGCCTGTCCCGAACTGTACCCCTGCGCCGCCTCGCCTGAGATGGTCGCCGCATTGAACATGTTGAAACGGCGGATCGTGCCGGGGCCCGTGGTGTATGAAGTCGTGCCGAGCGCCGTGATGGGGATCATCGCTTTATCGGCGCTCCGGACGAAGAAGAGCCCGAGGTTTTCCTGGTGGGCGCGGTACGGCGCTTCGGCCTGGATGTAGACGCGGTAGATACGGTTGAACAGGTTGAAGTCGTTGACGTAAACCGATCCCGTGAAGGTTTTGACCGTCGAGAAAATGTCGGCCATCGGCACGCCCAGCATCTGGGCTTTGTCGCGGTCCACGTCGAAATAGAGCTGGGGAATGTCTTTCTGCATCGACGACGAAAGCCCCGTCAGTTCCTTACGCTGCGCTGCATAGTGCAGCAGTGTGTCGACGGCGTGTTGCAGGTCGCTGTAAGAGGCGTTTCCGCGCGCTTCGAGCACCAACTCGAAGCCGCCCGAGGCTCCCAGTCCCGGGATGACGGGCGGTGTCGAGAGGTAGACCTTGCTTTCGGGATAGCGCCGCATCTCTTCGCGCACGCGGCCCATCAGTTTGCGGATATCCGAGGTTTTGCGTTCGTCCCACGGTTTGAGGATGACGGTCAGTTGGCTGCGCGACTGGTTGGTTCCCACACGCGGACTCGATCCCGTAACGTTGAGCACATATTCCACATCCTCGCACGACATCAGGAATTCCATGGCGCGCTCCGTCACGCGGCGCGTGCGTTCGAGCGTGGCCCCTTCGGGCAACTCCAGTTCGACGGTGAAATATCCCTGGTCCTCCTGCGGCATGAAGCTCTGGGGGACGACTTTATTGAGCAGCCACAATGCCACGAGAGTCAGCCCGAAGAGCGTGAGCATACGTTTCGAATGGCGCACGCCGCCGCGGATCATCTTTTCGTAAAACTTGTTGCCGCCTGCCAGCCAGAGGTTGATGCGGCGGAACAGCCGGTTTTTCTTTTTGCCCGATTCGGGGCGCAGGATCAGGGCGCACAATGCCGGCGAAAGCGTCAGGGCCACGAAGGTCGAGATCAGCACCGACACGGCGATCGTGATGGTAAACTGCCGGTAGAGTTGTCCCGTGATGCCCGAGAGGAAACTCACCGGAACGAATACGGCGCACAGCACCAGCGACGTGGCGATAATGGCGCTTCCCAGTCCGCCCATGGCTTTCTTGGTCGCCTCGTAGGGCGAAAGCCCCTCTTCGTCCATCGTGCGTTCCACGGCCTCCACGACCACGATCGCGTCGTCCACGACGATACCGATCGCGAGAATAAGTCCCAGCAGGGTCATCATGTTGAGCGAGAATCCGAATGCGAGCATCACGCCGAAGGTTCCGATCAGCGAGATCGGCACGGCGATGGTCGGGATCAGCGTCGCACGCCAGTTCTGCAACGAAAGGAAAACGACGAGGATCACGAGCAGCAGCGCTTCGAACAACGTGTGGTAAACCTCCTTGATCGACTGCGAGATGTAGGAGGTCATGTCGAACGGAATCTTGTAGGAGATTCCCTCCGGGAAGTTGCGGCTGATTTCGTCCATCGTCTCCCGGACGGCGCGTGCCACCTCCATGGCGTTTGCGCCCGGCAGCATGTTGATGTTCATAACGGCCGCGTTGCCGCCGTTGATGCCGCTTTCGGTGCTGTACGACGAGGCTTCGAGCGATACGCGTGCCACGTCGCGCAGGCGGATGAGCGATCCGTCGGGATTGGCCCGGATGACGATTTCCTCGAATTCGCCCACCGACGAAAGACGCCCGCGGGCGGTGATCGGAATCGTAACGTCGAGGTCTGTGATGGGCTGCTGGCCCAGCACGCCTGCCGCCGATTCGCGGTTCTGGTCCTTGAGGGCCTTTTGCAGGTCCTGCACCGTCAGTCCGAGGTTGGCCAGCCGGTCGGGCTGTACCCAGATCTGCATGGCGTAGTAACGGCTGCCGACGTTCGAAACGCTGCCGACGCCCTTCACGCGGCGCAGCATGTCCAGCACGTTGAGCGTAGCGTAGTTCGAAAGATAAATTTCGTCGAACTTGGGGTCGGTCGACAGGAGCGTGATGGTCATCAGGCGGCTCGACGCCTGCTTCTGGACCGAAATGCCGTTCTGTATGACCTCGGCCGGGAGGCGCGCCTCGGCCTGCTTCACGCGGTTCTGAATCTCGACGGCCGCCAGGTCGGCGTCCGTGTCGATGTCGAAGGTTACGGTAGCGGAGAATCCGCCCGAGTTGCTGCTCGTCGACTCCATATAGAGCATGCCGGGCGTTCCGTTCAGTTCCTGCTCGATGGGCGTTGCCACGGCCTGTGTCACCGTCTGGGCGCTGGCGCCGGGATACGAGGCCGAGATTTTGACTACCGGGGGCACGATGCGCGGATACTGGTCCACGGGGAGCATCACCAGTCCCAGCAGTCCGACGATCACGATGATTACGGACAGGACGGTCGAGAATATGGGCCGGTCAATAAAGAAATCCAACTTCATAACTCGCTATTTTTCGGACGTTTCCGCCTCGGTGTTATGGTTTTTCTCCGGGGCGCGTACGGGGTCGACCTTGTCGCCGTGCGTCAGCTTGTGGAAGCCCTCCACGACGATCATTTCGCCCGGAACGACGCCGCGCTCGACGATTACCCGGTTGTTGACTTCGGGACCGAGTTCGACCAGGCGGCGTTCGGCGATGCTGTCGCGCCGTATGACGAAGACATAGGCGCCGCCCTTCTCGATAATGACCGATTTGGTCGGAACGACCGTGGCTTTCTCTCGTACGTCGAGCAGCAGGCGCACTTTGGTGAACTGTCCCGGCAGCAGGATGCGGTCGGGATTGGCCATTTCGGCGCGCACGGAAAAGGTTCCTGTTTCGGGGTCTACCTGCGGGTCGGCGAAGTCGACCAGTCCGCGTAGCGGATACTGTGTGTTGTCGGCCAGTGTGATGGTAATATAAGGGTCCCACTTGCGGGTGGAGTCCTTTTGTCCCAGGTTGACGTTGCGGGCCTTGCTTTTCAGGTAGTCGAGGCCCGTCATGCTGAAGTCCACGCGCACGGTGTCGCTCTTGACGACCGTTGCCAGCAGCGACTTGCCGTTGGGGCTGACGATCGTGCCGATGTCGACGCTGCGTTCGGAGATGTAGCCCGACAGCGGCGAACTGACGGTGGTATAGCTCAAGGCGGTTTCAGCCTGCGTGAGGTCGGCTTCGCTCATCGCCACGGCAGCCGTAGCGCTTTCGTAGGAGGCGATGGCGTTGTCGAGGTCCAACTGGCTCGCGGCGTTCTGCTCGTAGAGCGGGCGGATTCGTTTCAGGTCGCGGTCAGCTTTGAGGGCCATGGCCTTATCCTTGTTCAGCTGAGCCTTTGCTTTATTTACACGGGCCTCGTAGAGCAGGGGGTCGATGATGAACAGCGGCTGCCCTTTTTTGACGTAGGTTCCCTCTTCGAAAAGCATTTTTTCAAGGAAGCCCTCCACCCGGGCGCGGATTTCGACGAACTGCTGGGCGCGGATGCGGCCCACGTATTCGCCGTAGATTTCGATGTCGTCGGTCTGTACCGGGTCGACCTGGACCACGGGCAGTATGGGCTGCTGGGGCTCGGGGCGCAGCCACCACCAGAGTCCTCCGGCGATCAGTAGGGCTATTGCGGCCAGGATCAGCCAGGAGCGTTTCGACAGACCGCGTATTTTGTTACCTGCATTTTCTCCGAATTGCAAGGTGCGGCGGCCGGCATGGGTCGCCTGCTGCATGATTTTCTCGCGTGATAGTTTCATGTTGTCTTTCTAACTAAGGTTCCGGATTGTTTGCCTGTGTCGTCCGGTTTTTCGGCGTAAAATTATGAATTTTTTGCCAACATATTATCCTAACGACAGAAGTTAGACGAATATGATGCCGCAATGTCTATTTTTGTTTGGTCGGAGGCTATTGACGACTTTTCGGAAAATGCAGGGCGGCTTTTTCGGTCAGTGCTGCGGATTTTGCCCGGGAAAATCGTATATTTGTGCCTATGAAAACAATTCTGCATATTCTTATCCTCTCTGCGCTGTTTTTCAGCAACGACGCACTGGCCCAGCAGGTCCCGCCTTCCGGTGCGGCCCTTATCGCCATTTCCAAAGAGTCGATGACCCTTGCGGTCTACGATTTCAACAGCCGCCTGCTGGCCGCCTATCCCATAGCCTGCGGCCGGGCGCTGGGCAACAAGGAGAAGCCGGGCGACATGAAGACCCCCGAGGGCCTTTTTTCCGTCCAGCAGGTGCAGGATGCACGTGCGTGGACGCATGATTTCGGTGACGGCAAGGGAGAGATCAAAGGGGCTTACGGTTCGCATTTCATCCGTCTGAAGACGCCGGGCCACCGTGGTATCGGCATTCACGGTACGCACGATCCCGCTTCGATCGGCACGCGTGCTACCGAAGGATGCATCCGTTTGAATAACAGCGATCTGCTCGAACTCGTTAAAAAATATGTCTATGTCGGCATGCCGGTCGTGATCATTACTTCCGAGGCGGACAGCGCTGTCCCCTGCCGCCTGCCCGATGCGGCAAAAACCGCTCCCCGGCTGACGAGCGGTTCGCCGGCGCGGCCGAACTAAGGCTTTTGTTCCCGGAACTTGATTTTGCTACCAACTCTGTTGGTAGCATTTTTTATGTGCGAAATTTTTATTAACAAAATTGTTGGACAATTCGATTCTCTGTGTATATTTGCATTAACAAGATTGTTAAATAAGTTTGTTAAAACAAAGGAATGATGACGGAACAGACTCAGAATAAGGAACAAGCGATCCTTGAAGCGGCCGAACGGGAGTTTCTCGCCAAGGGGTTCGACGGGGCGCGCACGATTTCGATAGCCCGGGCTGCGGGTGTGACGCATGCCATGCTCCACTACTATTTCCGTACGAAGGAGAATATCTTTGAGCGCATCCTCGACGAGAAAATGCGCCTGATGGGCGAATTGGTGATGACGACCTTCGGCCGTCCGGGACTGCCCCTGTTGGAGCGATTGCGGGACGGCATCGCACGGCACTTCGATTTTATCGTCGTCAATCCCGATTTGCCGCGCTTTATCGTCAATGAGGTTTTTGCCCGGCCGGAACGCCACGAAGTCATGCGGCAGCGTCTCCGGAAAATCATGGACGACCTGTTGAGCGGCATGCAAAGCCAACTGGACGAATCGGCGGCCCGGGGCGAGACCGAACCGATGGATGCGCGGATGCTGATGCTCGACATCATTTCGCTCAATGTCTTCATATTCATCGCCTACCCCATTATCGAACCGATCCTCGGCGACCTGACGGCCGATCGGGAGCGGTTTTTCGAACTGCGCAAGCAGGAGAACATCGAAACCATCATGCGACGACTGAAAAAACAATAAACCATGAAACGAATCCTTCTTTTGTGCGGATGCCTGCTGGCGGGCTTTTCGGCGCAGGCGCAACTGACGCTCGGCGAGTGCCGGGCGCTGGCACGGGAGCACTACCCCGAAATCAGGCAGTACGACCTGATCCGCCGGACCGAGGCCTATACCCTTTCGAATGCCGCACGCTCCTACCTGCCCCAACTCTCTTTCTCGGCGCAGGCTGCGTGGCAGACGGCCGTGCCGGAATTTCCCGATGCGCTTACAGGTATGCTCTCCCAGCAAAAAGTCTCGATTCCAGGGATGAACAAGGATCAATATAAAGTGATGCTTGAACTCAGTCAGACCATCTGGGACGGAGGTAAGACGAGCGCCGACAAACGAATTGCCGAAGCTGAGTCGGCCGAACAGCAACGCTCTGCGGATGTCGACCTTTATGCGCTCGAAGGACGTGTCGACGGCTTGTATTTCGGGATTCTGCTGCTCGACGAGCGTATCGCGCAGACGCGACTGACGATCGGCCTGCTGCAAAGCAATCTCGAAAAGGTCCGTTCGTACCTTCGCAACGGCGTTGCGATGCAGTCCGATGCCGATGCCGTGGAGGCCGAACTGCTCGCCGTGAACCAACAGTTGACCCAGTCCGAATCGATGCGCGACAGTTACCGCCGGATGCTCGGCGTTTTCATCGGCCGCGATCCGGAAGGCGAGCGGTTGGTGAAGCCCGACATGGTGTCGCCGGCCGCCGCGGAGCCTGCGCGCCCCGAGCTGGCACTGTTCGACGCCCGTATCGACAAACTCTCGGCGCAGGAGCGGCTGGTGAAGTCGTCGACGCGGCCCCGCTTCGGGCTTTTTGCGCAGGGGTATTACGGTTATCCGGGACTCGACTATTTTCGGAGTATGACCTCTTCCGACTGGTCGTGGAACACGATGGTCGGCGTGAAGATGTCGTGGAATTTCGGCGGCTATTACACGCGGAAGAATTCGCTGAACCAACTGCGTACGGCTAAAGAACAGGTTGAAGTACAGCGGGATATTTTCTTGTTCAACAATCGGTTGGAAACGACGGAGGATAACGGGGAGATCGCCCGCCTGCGCAAAGCCCTTGCGGACGACGACCGGATCGTCGCCCTGCGCCGCCGTGTGCGGGAAGCCGCCGAATCGCGGCTCCGCAACGGTGTGATCGACACCAACGACCTGTTGGGTAAGATTACCGAGGAAGATGCCGCCGCCGCGGCCCGCAGTGCCCGGGAGATCGAACTGCTGAAAGCGATTTACGAATTAAAACACACGATAAACCAATGAAACGGATTGTTATTTATGGTGTTACGGCCCTGTCGGCCGTAGCGTGCGGCCGCGGCGGGGATTTCGACGCTACGGGAACCTTCGAAGCCACGGAGGTGACGGTTTCAGCCGAAGCTGCCGGGCGGATTCTTTCTTTCGACATCGAGGAGGGCGACGATCTGGCTGCCGGGAAGCAAATCGGGGCCATCGACACCGTGCAGCTCTATTTGCAGAAGTTGCAGTTGGAGCGCCAGCAGGCTTCGGTGCGCTCGTCGCGCCCCGACATCGCCAAACAGGTGTCGTCGCTGCGCGAGCAGATCGCCAAACAGCAGACCGAACGCCGCCGTGTCGAAAACCTGCTCAGGGACGGAGCCGCCGCGACCAAGCAGCTGGACGACATCGACTCGCAGTTGAAGGTGCTCCAGCAGCAGTTGGACGCCCAGCTTTCGACGCTGGGCAACAATGCGGTGTCGATCGACGAAAACTCGTCGGCCATCGAGTTGCAGATCGCGCAGGTCGAGGATCGGCTTGCAAAATGCCGCCTCGCGTCACCCATAGCGGGGACCGTGCTGGCCAAATATGCCGAGGCTGGCGAACTGGCCTCCGTGGGGCGTCCGCTGATGAAGGTCGCCGACCTGGGACGGATCTACCTGCGGGCCTATTTCACCTCGGACCAGTTGGCGGAACTGACGCTCGGCCGGCAGGTGACCGTTACGGCCGATTTCGGAGGCGGCGAACGGTTCGAATATCCGGGACGGGTGACGTGGGTCGCTTCCGAAAGCGAATTTACGCCCAAGACGATCCAGACCCGCGACACGCGCGCCAACCTGGTTTATGCTGCGAAGATTGCCGTCGAGAACGATGGACGGCTGAAAATCGGCATGTACGGCGAAGTGAAATTATGAATGCCATCGAAGTCGATAAACTGACCAAGCGGTACGGCGCATTGACGGCGCTGGACGGGGTGTCGTTCTCGGTAGCCCGAGGCGAACTGTTCGGGCTGATCGGCCCCGACGGTGCAGGCAAGACCACGCTGTTCCGCCTGCTGGCGACGCTGCTGAATCCCGATTCGGGGCGTGCGTCGGTCGACGGCTGCGACATCGGGTCGGACTACCGGACGATCCGTTCGCGGGTGGGCTACATGCCGGGGCGTTTCTCGCTCTACCCCGACCTGTCGGTCGAGGAGAACCTCGCGTTCTTCGCGGCTCTGTTCGGTGTCGGGGTGCGGGACAACTACGACCTGATCGCCCCGATCTACCGTCAGATAGAGCCGTTCCGCACGCGTCGCGCCGGGAAACTCTCGGGCGGCATGAAGCAGAAACTGGCCCTGTGCTGTGCGTTGATCCACCGTCCCTCGGTGCTGTTGCTCGACGAGCCGACGACGGGCGTCGACCCCGTTTCGCGCAGCGAGTTCTGGGACATGCTTTCCGAACTCAAACGCGAGGGCATTTCGATGCTCGTATCGACGCCCTACATGGACGAAGCGCGGCGATGCGACCGCATCGCCCTCTGCGATAAAGGCCGGTTGCTGAGTATCGACACGCCCGAAGGGGTGGTCTCTTCGTTCGGGGAACCGCTGTATGCCCTTTCGGGCGAAGACATGTACGGCCTGCTGAAAGCGGCCCGCAACTCGGCGGAGGTGGCCGAAAGCTACCCTTTCGGAGCGGAGCACCACCTGATCGTCCGCGAGGGGTTCGATGCCGGTGCGTTTGCCCGCAAACTGGCGGATGCGGGTTTTCGCGGCGTCGGGGTACGGCGGGCCGAGCCGGGGATTGAAGACGTATTTATAAAACGGATGCGCCATGAATGATGCGATCATATCGGTCAGGGGCCTGACCAAACGTTTCGGCGGCTTTACGGCTGTCGACGGCATTACGTTCGAGGTAGCGCGCGGCGAGATATTCGGTTTCCTCGGGGCCAACGGAGCCGGGAAAACCACGGCGATGCGCATGCTCTGCGGGCTGAGCTACCCCACTTCGGGCAGCGGCACGGTCGCGGGCTTCGACGTGATGCGCGACGGCGAGCGGATCAAACGCCGCATTGGCTACATGAGCCAGCGGTTCTCGCTTTACGACGACCTGACGGTGATGGAAAACATCCGCCTTTACGGCGGTATCTACGGCCTGGGGCGGATGCAGATACTCCGCCGTACGGTCGAGATACTCCGGCGGCTGGATTTCCGGTCGGAGATCGATACGCTGGTGGGATCGCTGCCGCTGGGCTGGAAACAGAAGCTGGCTTTCTCGGTGGCGACGCTGCACCGTCCCGAGGTGGTGTTTCTCGACGAGCCGACCGGAGGCGTCGATCCCGTGACGCGCCGCCAGTTCTGGGAACTGATTTACGAGGCGGCAGCCGGAGGCACGACGGTCTTCGTGACGACGCACTACATGGACGAGGCGGAGTACTGCTCGCGCGTGTCGATCATGGTCGACGGCCGGATCAGCGCGCTGGGAAGGCCTGCCGACCTCAAAAAACAATTCGCCGCCGACTCGATGGACGAGGTGTTCCGCCGGCTGGCCCGCGAAGCTAAACGAACCGAATAGAGATGGGAAGTTTTCTGTCATTCGTCAAAAAAGAGGCGCTGCATATCCTGCGCGATTCCCGCACGATGCTCATCGTGCTGGGGATGCCCGTCGTGCAGATGCTGTTGTTCGGATTCGCCATATCGACCGAAATCCGGAACATCGACTTCGCCGTCGTGGCGCCGCATCCGACCGAGGCGGTGCGCCACGCGGTGGAGACCGTCGGGGCCAACGAATATTTTACCTTCAGAGGCTACGTCACCCAGCCGGAAATCGACCGTACGCTGCGTGCGGGAGACGCCGACGTGGTGGTCGTGTTCGCTGCCGATTTCGACCGGCAGATGCTTGCCGCGGCGCATGGGGAACCCGCGCAAAGCGCCGTGCAGTTGATTTTCGACGCTTCGAATCCCAACACGGCGTCCGCCGGGATGGGTTATTTGCAGCAGATACTGCTGTCCGACGGGCAGGCTTCGGCTCCGATGCCCGAGATGCGGTTGTTGTACAATCCGCAGATGAAGAGCGCTTACAACTTCGTGCCGGGCATCATGGGGCTGATTTTCATTCTGATCTGCGCCATCATGACCTCTGTCTCGATCGTCCGCGAAAAGGAAACCGGGACGATGGAGGTGTTGCTGGTGTCGCCCGTGCGGCCCGTGTGGATCGTCTTTGCCAAGATGATCCCCTATTTCCTGCTGTCGTGTTTCAACCTGGTTACGATCCTGTTGCTGGCCCGCTACGTGCTGGATGTACCGATGTCGGGCAGTCTCGCGGGGCTGGTGGGGCTGTCGCTGCTCTACCTCGTGCTGGCGCTGGCGCTGGGGCTCTTTATCTCCACGGTTTCCGACAAGCAGTCCACGGCGCTGATTATTTCGGGAATGCTGATGCTCCTGCCGATCATCATGCTTTCGGGCATGGCATTCCCGGTCGAGAACATGCCCGGCATCCTGCGGGGTATCTCGTGCATTATCCCGGCCCGGTGGTATATCGAAGCCGTGCGTAAGCTGATGATCGAAGGCCTGCCGTTCGGGGCTGTCCTGAAAGAATTCTCGATCCTGCTGGTCATGACGGCTGCGCTGGTCGTTGTGGCGCTTAAAAAGTTCAACGATAAACTCGAATAACGATGCGTACGCTGTTAGTTTTGCTCGATAAGGAGTTCCGGCAGTTTTTCCGGAACCCGTTCCTGCCGCGAATGGTCGTGATATTTCCCCTGATGATCATGTTCGTGATGCCGTGGGTGACGACGATGGACGTGCGCCATATCAATGTCGCAGTGGTCGACCACGACCGTTCGGACGCTTCGCGGCGGATCGTGCAGAAGATCGCCGCTTCGGATTACTTCTCTCTGCAGGAGATTACGGCCGATTATGTTGCGTCGCTCGAAAACCTCGACGCGGGGGCTTCGGACGTTATCCTGGAGATTCCCCGCGATTTCGAGCGCGGACTTACCCTCGGGCGTCCCGAGCGGGTCGCCATCGCGGCGAACGGCGTGAATGCCGTCAAAGGCAGTCTCGGCGGGCAGTATCTTATGGCCGTGGTGACGCAGACCGTCGCCGAGCTGAGCGGCGAGCGGGGCGCGCCGGCGTCGCCGGATCTGATTACGGTGCAGAACCGCTACAACCCTACGCTCGAATACCGTCATTACATGATTCCTGCACTGATGATCATGCTGCTGGTGATGCTCTGCGGATTTCTTCCGGCCCTGAACCTCGTGGGCGAGAAGGAGACGGGAACCATCGAGCAGATCAACGTTACGCCCGTCAGCGCACTGACCTTCACGCTCGCCAAGTTGATCCCGTTCTGGATCATCGGCCTGGCTGTGCTGGCGGCGGTGATGCTGGTGGCCTGGATCGTTTACGGGCTGATCCCGGCCGGCAGCATCGGGGCGCTGTTCCTTGCGGCCGGACTCTTCATTCTCACGATGTCGGGCCTCGGCGTCGGGATCGCCAACGGCTCTTCGAACATGCAGCAGACGATGTTCGTGATGTTTTTCTTCGTGATGATTTTCGTGCTGATGAGCGGCCTGGTCACTCCGGTCGAGTCGATGCCCGTGTGGGCGCAGTGGATCACCCGCATGCTGCCGCCGAGCTATTTCGTCGAGGTGATGCGTTCGGTTTACCTCAAAGGCTCGACGATCGGCGAATTGTGGGTCAACTATGCGTCGTTGGCTGTTTTTGCCCTCCTGTTCAACAGTTGGGCGGCATTGAGTTACAAAAAACAAGCATAAAGACTATGGAACGGAATCAGATGTTGGACGCTGCCTACCGGATTTTTATCCGCGAAGGCATTCAGGATTTGCGCATGCGTACGCTTGCCGGGAAGATCGGAATCACGAAGCAGGAGCTGGACGCATGTTTCGCAAACAAGCAGGACCTCGTGACACAGAGTGTCGAGCGGGCGCTGTCGCTGTTGAACGAACGGATGGATGCGGCCTGCCGTACGGCGACGACGCCCCTCGAGGCGTTCGTCCGCCTGGCGGCGGGAATCTACGACACCTTCGGAAAGGTGAGTGACCTGTTTATCGACGA
This sequence comes from Alistipes montrealensis, assembly GCF_018362775.1. Classification (GTDB taxonomy): domain Bacteria; phylum Bacteroidota; class Bacteroidia; order Bacteroidales; family Rikenellaceae; genus Alistipes; species Alistipes montrealensis. Next base: position 28,040 of record NZ_JAGYXY010000001.1, on the reverse strand, counting down.
TGCGGAATATTATCCGGCGGTGGTCGACGTGATCGGCTACGAACGGCACACGTTGCAGGAGCGGCTGCGCGACCTTTTCGACGACGGCGTACGGCAGGGGTATCTGCTCGGAACGGAGTATTTCGACATGTTCGGGGAGTTGTTCTGGCCGGGAATGACAGCCGGCCGGGACCGGGACGCCGCCGGCAAGGCGCTGTTCATGTTCCTGCGCGGCTCCTCGACCGAAAAGGGCTGGCTGGAGATGCAGCGCCTGCGACAACTGAAAGAAACCTTTGCGGAGGACGAATAGCCGCTCTTTCCGGGGAGGACCGCCAAGCCCGGCCGCGCGCCTTTGGGCATTGGCGAACGCCGGGCCAGGAAGCCGGAAACGACTGGCTGTATTCTTTGTCCGGGAAACGGCTTTATGCCGGCAGCAGGATCGAGAAGCGGCTGCCGCGGCCGATTTCGCTTTCGACCGAGATCGAACCTCCATGCGCTTCGACGAACTCCTTCGAGATGGCCAATCCTAACCCGCTGCCCTGCACCTTGGTTCCCGGAACACGGAAATAGCGTTCGAAAATGCTCTTGTGGTAGCGCGGGTCGATGCCGCGGCCGAAGTCCTGGACGTAGATTTCGACGGCCTTTTCGCGTTGTACGGCCCCGATGATGATGCGCGACCGTTCGGGCGAATGGTGGATGGCGTTCGACAGCAGGTTGGTGATGACCCAGGCGATCTTTTCGTTGTCGACGAATAGTTTTGCAATTTTCTCGGGATAATCGACTTCGACGAAACAGCAGAACCGTTCGGCGAGTACCTGCGTGGCCTTTACTGCATAGTCTATCAGCTCGATAGGCTTGGTTACTTTAGGTATCAGTTTAAGTTTGCCGGTTTCGATCTGGGTCATGTTCAGCAGTTCGCCCGTGATCGAAAGCAGGCGGTCGCTGCTCTCTTTGATGCTGGTGACGAGTTGCTTCTGTTCGCCGTTAAGTTCTCCCAGGCGGTTGTCGCCGAGCAGTTGCAGGCTCATCAGGATCGACGAGATCGGGGTTTTCATTTCATGCGAAACCGTCGAAATGAAGTTGGTCTTGGCCGAATCCAGTTCCTTGAATTTGGTGATGTTGTTCAGGATGATCAGGTTGCCGACGAACTGCTGATCGCGCCCGCCCACGGGCGTGATGTAGAGCGGCGTGTTTTCCACCTGGAAATAGCTCTCCTTGTTGTCGGCATAGATTTTCAGCGGCTCGTCGTCGGCTTTCTTCGCCTCGTCGTAAAGTCCGCGGATCAGTCGCCGCAGCAGGTCGTTCGAGAGTGCTACTTCGGTAGCGTTGCGCCCGATGGCGTCTTCCCGGAGGTTCAGCACCGAGAGCGCCTCGCGGTTCATGAAGAGGATTTTACGGTCGGGACCCAGCCCTACGATCGGCTCGTGGAGGGTATCCACGATCGCTTCGATGCGTTTTTTTGCCGTCATCAGGTCGTCGAGCGAACTGCGGCGGTATTCGTCGAGTTTGGCGGCCATGTTGTTGAACGACTCGGCTACCGATTCGAATTCGCGGTTGCCCGAGAAATCGAGCCGCTGCCGGTAGTTGTGGTTGGCAATCTCGGTGATACCCTTTTTCAGGGCGTCGATCGGACGCAGCACCAGTTGCGGAAACCAGACCAGAAAGCCCCCGGCGATCAGGGCGCAAAGAGCTGCGGCGACGATCAGCCACCACATTACGTAATCGGCGCGCTGCTCTACCCCGGCGCTTTTGGCGCGGATGGCCGCCATGTTCAGTTCCATAATCCGGAACAGGTCCTGGCGCACGGTACGTATTTCGGCCTCGGTGACGGGGTCGCTCAGCGAGGCGACATGCCGTTCGAGCGCCGCAGTGGTCTCTTTCTCGCTGATTTCGGTGATGTTCTCCTGCTGGAGCGCGAGGCTCTGGCGCAGGGCGTGCCGCGACACGGAGTCGGCGCCGATGTCGTTGAGCGACCGCAGCATGTCCCCGGCGTATTGCAGCGAATTGTAGTTGTCGGCGAGGATGGTTCCGGTTGCCCGCGAGAGCTGGCGGACGTAACTGACCGACTGGATGCCCAGCAGCAGGATCATGGCGAAGAGGATACCGATGCCCAGGGTGATTCTCCTTTGTATTCTCATGGCTTATGAAAAGATAAAAAGGTCGATGTTCATGCGCGACAGCAGTCCGGTCAGCCGCCGCAGGTAGATTGTACTTTTCAGCAGCGAAAGTAATGAAAATTCGGGACGCCCGACGCAGACGATGTTTATTTTTTGTTCCCGGCACAATCCTACGATGCTCTCCACCGGGGAATTGGAGCGTATCCGGCGCGCCTCGCCGCCGAGTTCCGTGGCGAGGTTCAGGTTGTTGATCAGGTAACGCTGCCGGGCGAGCGGAATACGGTCGTCGGCTTCGTGGTCGCCCTGCACGTAGAGTACCGTGAATGCGGCGTTCAGATGCGTGGCCATGCGTGCTGTCTTGCGGATGATGCGGCGGGCGCGCTTTTCGGAGGAGTCGATCACCGCCAGCAGTTTGTCGCGCCGGAACACCTCGGAACCGGTCACTTCACTGTCTACCTTCTTTTCCACGCGCAGCGCTACCTCCTTGAGTGCCAGTTCGCGCAGTTGCAGCAGGTTGTCCTGCGTGAAGAAGTTGCCGAGCGCCGCGGCGATCTTGTCGGGACGGTAGATTTTTCCGGCTTTCAGGCGTTCGATCAGTTCGTCGGCCGTGAGGTCGATATTCACCACCTCGTCGGCCATGGCCAGCACGCTGTCGGGAACCCGCTCGCGGATCTCGACGCCCGTGATCTCCTCGACGGACTCGTTCAGTCCCTCGATGTGCTGGATGTTGACGGCGGAGATGACGCTGATTCCCGCGTTGAGAATCTGCATCACGTCCTGCCAGCGCTTGGGGTTGCCGCTGCCTTCGATGTTGGTGTGGGCCAGTTCGTCCACGACGACGATCTCGGGGTGCAGGTTGACGATGGCCTGCGTGTCCATCTCCTCCAGTTCCTTGCCCTTGTAGAAGAGCCTGCGGCGCGGCACGAGCGGAAGTCCTTCGACGAGGGCTTCCGTTTCGGTGCGGCCGTGCGTTTCGACGTAGCCGATGCAGACATCGACGCCTGCATCGTGCAGTTGACGGGCCTCCTGCAGCATGCGGTAGGTCTTGCCTACGCCGGCGCTCATGCCGATGTAGACCTTGAACTTCCCGCGGTGCGAACGCCGGATCAGTTCCAGGAACCGCTGGACGCTGTCTTCTTTTTCCATCGTTACATCCTCAATGAGAATCCGCCTGTGAAATTGACATCTTCCGCTGCGGGATTCCAGCTCAGCGAGGTGAAGACGCCCAGTTGCAGCGATTGGAACACGGTCCAGCTCTTTCCGGCATTCAGAAAGACGTTCTGCACGTAGAAATCGCGGTCGATGCCGTAGGTTCCGAGGGCGTTCCACGGCACGATGCCCACCCCGGCCTTCATCTCCACGTCCTTGACAGCGAAGGGATACGAAACTTCGGCGTAGGTGGCGTAGGCCCGCTCCCCGGTTGCATTCACGTCGGCGGGACCGAACAGTACGGTATTCCAGGCCAGCGTGACGGGGATTTTCTCGTCGATACGCCATGCGATGCCCGCCTCGACGCGGTGGGGCGAATCGTTTCCGAAGCGAAAGTAGTTGCGGCTGACCGTGCCGCGGTCGGCGGCTCCGCCTTCCCAGTAAAGGTCGGCCAGCGAGAAGGTTACGGGACCGAGCGTGTAGGCCAGTGTGAGGTCCATCTCTTTGTAGGAGGTTGCGGCGAAGTCTACCGAACCCCAGGCCGTCGCCGAGAAGTTTCCGGCGGTCATCGTCAGCGTGGGCTGTAAGGCGGAACCGCTTTCCCAGACCCCGCGCCAGATGTAGGCGCTCACTACGTCCGTGCCGCCCGAGAAGCGTACGCCGCGCTCCTGGGCGCAGAGGTCGGTTGTCAGGAAGACCGCCAGGGCAGCCGTCAAAATAAATAGCCAGCGTTTCATCGTTTTATCTAATTTCATGGTTTACAGTTTGTTTTTGTTCAGTTCTTCCAATGCGACGTTCAGGCGGAGCACATTGACTTTCTCCGTGCCGAAGAGCCCCAGCCACGGTTTTCGGGTCAGCGAGTCGACCAGGCGCTGTACGGTTGCGGCGTCCAGTCCGCGGGCCCGGGCCACGCGCTGCACCTGTACCTGTGCACCGCGGGGCGAGATGTCGGGATCGAGTCCCGACCCGCTTGCCGTTACCATCTCTGCGGGAACCTCGGCACGGGTGAGGTAAGGATGCGCAGCGAGGAAATCCTGTACGCGCTGTTCGACTTGGGCAAGGTATTCGGGGTTGGTGGTAGCCTTGTTGCTGCCGCCCGAGCCGCCGCCGTTGTAGTCGACGGCCGAAGGACGGCTCCAGAAATGGGTGTTGTCGGCGAATGCCTGCCCGACGTTCGCCGCGCCGACGATTCGTCCGTCGAGCATGACTGTTTCGGCCTCGCCGCCGTTGGGGCCTGCGACGGCCGATACGCCGCGCAATACGAGCACATAGCCCACGCCGAGCAGCAGGCACATGGCCAGCGTTATTTTGAGTGAAATCCAGAGGTTTTTCATAGTTGAAGCAATGCTTTAGAAGAATATACTTATTAACATGTCTATCAGTTTGATGCCTATGAACGGTACGATCATGCCGCCCAGGCCGTAGATAAAGAGGTTGCGGCGCAGCAGCGCCGAAGCTCCGATCGGTTTGTACGTCACGCCGCGCAGGGCCAGCGGAATAAGCAGCGGGATGATCAGGGCGTTGAAGATCACCGCCGAGAGGATGGCGCTTTCGGGCGAATGCAGGTGCATGACGTTCAGGGCTTGCAACGACGGAATCGAAGCGATGAACAGCGCCGGGACGATGGCGAAATACTTGGCTACGTCGTTGGCGATGGAGAAGGTCGTGAGCGTGCCGCGCGTCATCAGGAGCTGCTTGCCGATCTCGACGATCTCGATCAGTTTGGTGGGGTCGTTATCCAGGTCGACCATGTTGCCCGCCTCCTTGGCGGCCTGTGTGCCGCTGTTCATTGCGACGCCTACGTCGGCCTGCGCCAGCGCCGGGGCGTCGTTCGTGCCGTCGCCCATCATGGCCACCAGTTTGCCGGCCTGCTGTTCGCGGCGGATGTATTCGAGTTTGTCCTCGGGCCGGGCTTCGGCGATGAAGTCGTCGACACCGGCCTTTTCGGCGATATATTTCGCCGTCAGCGGATTGTCGCCCGTGACCATCACGGTTTTGACGCCCATCCGGCGCAGGCGCTCGAAGCGTTCGCGGATACCGGTTTTGATGATGTCCTGTAACTCGATGACACCTGTGATGCACTCGTTTTCGCAGACTACGAGCGGCGTGCCGCCGTTCTCGGAAATCGTACGGGCCGAGGCTTCGATGCCGGCCGGGCAGGGGTTTTCATGTTCGGCGGCAATGCGGAGAATCGCCTCGGCGGCTCCCTTGCGGATGCGGCGGCCGTCGGGCATGTCGACACCCGAACATTTGGTCTCGGCGGTGAATTTCACCATTCGTACGCCGACCATCGTCATCGGGTCGACGCGGATGCCTTCGGCCGCGCCCAGTTCGACGACAGACTTGCCTTCGGGCGTCGGGTCGGCGACCGACGAGAGTACGCACATGCGGACGAAAGCCTTGGGGTCGACGCCTTCGGCCGGGTAAAAGCGCGTGGCTTTACGGTTGCCGATAGTGATCGTGCCCGTCTTGTCGAGCAGCAGCGTGTCGATGTCGCCCGCGGTTTCGACGGCCTTGCCCGACTTGGTGATGACGTTGGCCCGCAGCGCACGGTCCATGCCGGCGATGCCGATGGCCGACAAAAGGCCGCCGATGGTCGTCGGGATCAGGCAGACGAACAACGAGATGAACGCCGCGACGGTGATGTTCGCACCGACGTAGTCGGCGAAGGGTTTGAGCGAGGCGCAGACGATGACGAAAACGAGCGTGAACCCGGCCAGCAGGATTGTCAGGGCGATTTCATTCGGCGTTTTCTGGCGCGAGGAGCCTTCGACGAGGGCGATCATCCTGTCGAGGAAACTCTCGCCGGGTTTGGCCGTGACTTTCACCAGGATACGGTCGGAAAGCACCTTCGTGCCGCCTGTGACAGAACTTTTGTCGCCGCCCGCTTCGCGGATCACCGGGGCGGATTCGCCCGTGATGGCGCTTTCGTCTATCGAAGCCAGTCCCTCGACGATTTCGCCGTCGGCAGCTACTGTGTCGCCGGCGACGCATTCGAAAACATCGCCCTGGCGGAGCGCCGAACTGCTCACGATGTGCGACTGTCCGTCGGGATCGATGCGTTTGGCGGGGGTCTCTTCGCGGGTTTTGCGCAGGCTGTCGGCCTGTGCCTTGCCGCGCGCTTCGGCGATGGCTTCGGCGAAGTTGGCGAACAGCACCGTGAGCAGGAGCACGGCGAAAATCACGAGGTTGTAGAGCAGCGAACCCTGTGACGTGTTGCCCGTCACGGCGATCCAGACGATCAGCAGCAGCATGGCGAAGGTGACGGCTTCGACGGTGAACATGATCGGGTTTTTGACCATCGTGCGCGGGTCGAGTTTCGTGAACGAAGCACGCAGGCTCTGACGCAGTAACGTGCGGTCGAACAGTGAATTATTGCGATTTTGTTTCATGGAAATAACGATTTAGAAAGTCAGGTAATCGGCGATGGGTCCCAGCGCCAGCGCGGGGAAGAACGAAAGGGCCGCGACGATGATGATGACGGCGAAGGTCATCAGCGAGAAGGTTCCCGTGTCGGTCTTGAGTGTTCCGGCGCTCTGGGGGATATACTTCTTCGAGGCGAGGAGTCCTGCGATGGCGATTTGCCCCACGATCGGGAAATAGCGGCCCATGATCAGTGCGATGCCCGTCGAGATGTTCCAGAACGGCGTGTTGTCGGCGAGCCCTTCGAAGCCCGAGCCGTTGTTGGCTGCCGAAGAGGTGTATTCGTAGAGCATTTCGCTCAGGCCGTGGAACGAAGGGTTGTTGAGCCACCCTATTTCGGGATTGGCGGCGGCGACGGCTGCCGAAATGCCCGTGCCGACGAGGATCAGGAAGGGATGCATCAGCACGACCAGCGTGGCGATTTTCATTTCCCGGGCCTCGACCTTCCGGCCGAGGAATTCGGGCGTACGGCCGACCATCAGGCCGCTGATGAAGACTGCGATGATGAGGAATGCGAAATAGTTCATCCACCCTACTCCGACGCCGCCGAACCAGCAGTTGATCTGCATGTTGAGCATCTGTATCATGCCGCTCAAGGGGGTCTGCGAGTCGTGCATCGAGTTGACCGAACCGTTCGACGTGACGGTCGTCGTCATCCCCCACATGGCCGAGGCGGCAGAGCCGATGCGGATCTCCTTGCCTTCCATCGAGCCTGTTTCCTGTGCAATACCCATCTTGTCGATCTGCATGCTGCCGCTTGTCTCCTGCCAGACGGAGAAGACCACGCCCGCGGTATAGGCGAAGAGCATCACCCCGAAGATCCAGGCTGCGAGTTTGCGGCGGCGGACGAAGAACCCGAAGGCGAAAACCATCGCCATGGGCAGGATCAGGATCGACCAGCATTCGAGGATGTTGGTGAAGGCATTGGGGTTTTCGAGCGGGTGCGCCGAGTTCGTGCCAAAGTAGCCGCCGCCGTTGGTTCCCAGTTGCTTGATGGGTACGATGGCCGCCGTAGGACCTTGCGAGATGACTTGTTCGGCGCCTTCGAGCGTCGTGAGCGACTGTTTGCCGTCGAAAGACATCGGTGTGCCGTTGACGATGAGCAGGACGCCGACGACGAGCGACAGCGGCATCAGAATGCGCGTCACGCTGCGGGTGAGCAGCACCCAGAAGTTGCCGATGGTTTTGGTGGTTTTGCCGGCCAGCGCCTTCATCATTCCGGCCATGGCCGCCATGCCGCAGGCGGCAGTGACGAACTGGAAGAGCATGATGACGAACAGTTGCGTGAAGTAGCTCAGGCCCGTTTCACCGCTGTAATGCTGGAGGTTGCAGTTGACCATAAACGAGATGCAACTGTTGAACGCCAGGTCGGGCGACTGTCCGGGGTTGGCGTCGGGGTTGAGCGGCAGCCAGCCCTGGAGGACCAGCAGCAGCATCCCCCAGAAGAACCAGAAGAGGTTGACTGTCAGCAGCGCCTTGAGGAATTGTTTCCAGTTCATCTCTGCGGCGGGGTCGATGCCGCAGAAACGGTAGAGGGCCCGTTCGACGGGGGCCATGAAGTCGAGCCAGGTGCGTTCGCCCCGGTATACTTTGGCAATATAACGCCCCAGCGGGTAGCTCAGCGCCACCAGAAGGGTCCATTGCAGGATTACACCGTATAGTTCCGTATTCATTTATTGCGGGGTTAATGAGTCAGACAATCAGAATTTCTCGGGTTTGATGAGCACGTACATCAGATAGACGAATCCGAGGATGCTCAGGATAAGGAGGCTTGTAAACATAAGGCGTTAAATTTTTTCGAACCAGTCCACACATTTAAAATAAAATCCGTAGCACAGCACGCCGAGCGTGCAGAGCAGCAGGAACAGCATGATTTCATTCATCTCTTCGCTTTTTTGAATTAGACATTTTTTTTACGAACCCGCACAGCATCAGGTCTAACAGCAGCATTGCGCCGCAGAAAATCAGTATCAGGATAACGATTGCCATTTTGCCGTCGGGTTTTGTTGCCGATAAGCATACGAAGGGGATGCCAGAAAGTCGTTTTCGGGTTTAATTCGCTGATAAAGTGTTGTTTATAGGTTTGGTATGCGTGCCGGAAAAGAGGGCCGCCCTATCAAAATGATAAGGCGGCCCTCTCGGAATGAGACGGTGCGGAGGTTATTTTACCCCGTAACTCTCCAGTTTGCGGTAAAGCGTAGCGATGCCGATGCCCAGCAGGCGGGCGGCTTCGGCCTTGTTGCCTTTCGTGTGTTCGAGGACTTTGAGGATGTGGCGGCGTTCGAGTTCGTCGAGCGCCAGCGAATCGGAACCGGCGCAGTCGCCCGCCGTATGGAATTCGGGCGAAAGACAGTCGACCGTGAGCCGGTTGCCATCGGCCATGATCATGCTGCGTTCCACGACATTGCGCAGTTCGCGGACGTTGCCGTGCCACGTGTGGCGTTCGAGGGCGGCGATATAAGCATCGTCGACGGAGTCGATACGGCGCCCCATTTTATCGGCGAACTGCGCCGCGAAGAAGCGGATATACCCGGCAATGTCGCCGGGCCGTTCGCGCAGTGCGGGAAGGTGGATGTGGAACACCGAGAGGCGGAAATAGAGGTCCTCGCGGAAGTTTCCCGCGGCGATCTCTTTTTCGAGGTCACGGTTGGTGGCGGCGATCAGACGCAGATCCACCCGTGTGGGGCGCGTTTCGCCGATTTTGATAAATTCGCCGCTTTCGAGCACGCGGAGCAGTTTGGCTTGCAGCTCGACGGGCATCTCTCCGATCTCGTCGAGGAACAGCGTGCCTTTGTCGGCCTCCTCGAAAAGTCCTTTCTTGTCCTTGGCGGCTCCCGTGAAACTGCCGGCGCGGTGGCCGAACAGTTCGCTTTCGAGCAGTTCGCGCGAGAATGCCGAGCAGTTGATCGCTACGAAAACCCCTTTTGCCCGGCGGCTGGCGTGGTGGATGGCCTGTGCGAATACCTCCTTTCCGGTTCCCGTTTCCCCCGTGAGTAATACCGAGGTGTCCGTGACCGCGACTTTGCGCGCCAGGTCGACGGCTCGGCGCAAGGGGGCCGATTCCCCGGCGATCCGGTCGAAGGAGTGTTCCTCGGAGAGCTGGTTTTCGATGCGGGCCAGCCGCCGCTGCATTTCGGCTTTTTCGGCCGCCCGGCTCAGCAGGGGCAGTATCTTGTTGTTGTCGTCGCCTTTGGTGATGTAGTCGAACGCACCGTTCTTGATGGCCTGCACCCCGTCGGGAATATTGCCGTAGGCTGTCAGCAGAATCACCTCGGCGGCGGGCGCGGCTTCCTTGATCCGGCCTACCATCTCGACGCCGTTGCCGTCGGGGAGTTTGACATCGCACAGCACTACGTCGGGATTGTACTGACGGAGTTTTTTTAGTCCCGAAATGCAGTCCGAAGCCTCGGCTACGTCGTAACCCTCCAGTCCGATGATCCGCGCCAGCAGCCGGCGCAACTGTTCTTCGTCGTCGATAATCAGAATTTTCGCCATGTAGTTCTCAGACTCTTTCTTTTCGGGCAAAGGTAAGACAAATTCAGGCTGCGTCGGCACGGCATGACCATTTTCTGTTGTTTTTTGAATAGTTGTCGCCCCGGATTCCGGGTCGGAATTGCGTTATTTGCATCAACTTAAATGAATGCAATATGAATAATAAAACCTTATTGTGCTGCCTTCCGGCGATTCTGGGCGCGCCGTCGTTCGGGGCTCACGCTTCGGGGAAAGAGACTCCGGAAAGAGACGGTAACGGGACGGCCGGGCGCCCCAATGTACTCTTCCTGCTGACCGACGACCAGACGTTCAGTACGATTCGGGCATGGGGCAACAGCGATATTCACACCCCGAACATGGACCGGCTCGTGCGGCGGGGCGTGTCGTTCACCCAGACCCATGTGATGGGCGGTTTCAACGGCGCCATTTCGCAGCCCAGCCGCGCGATGCTCCTCACGGGCCGCGGCCTGATGGATGTACACCGCAACGGCGGCCTCATTCCCGAGACGGAAAAAACCTTCCCGGAACTGTTCCGCGAGAACGGTTATACGACCTTTGCGACCGGGAAATGGCATAGCGACAACGCCTCGTTCAACCGTTCGTTCTCCACGGGTGCGAACATCTTTTTCGGGGGAATGCACCCCTACGGGCGGAATAACGAATTGGGCCACAGGCGTCCCTGTCTCCACCAATACGATCCTGCGGGACGCTACGACAATACCAACGGCGTGTGGGTGGATGCTTCGCTCGACACCTTCTCGTCGGAGCTTTACGCCGATGCCGCCATCGGGTTCCTGGAAACTGCGTCCTCGGACGACGCGCCGTTTCTGATGTACGTTGCATTCACCTCGCCGCACGATCCGCGCAACGTGCTGCCGGGCTACGGCCGCAAGTACGACGGCGCCGGGTTGCAGATGCCTGCGAACTTCGTCGCACAGCATCCCTTTGATAACGGCGACCTGAACGAGCGCGACGAGAAACTGCTTCCCACGCCGCGAGTCCCGGAGCAGGTGCTGGCCGAAAGAGCCAATTACTACGGGATGGTCAGCGAAGTCGATTTCCAGATCGGACGGCTTCTCGATGCGCTGGAGAAGAGCGGCAAAGCCGATAACACGATTATCGTTTTCACGTCGGACAACGGCTTATGCGTCGGCGAGCACGGCCTGCTGGGCAAGCAGAATCTCTACGAGGCGGCGGTGAGGGTTCCGATGGTGATCTGCGGGCCCGGCATTCCGCAGAATACGGTGCGCGACGCCTATTGTTACCTCTACGACCTCTACCCCACGCTTTGCGACCTTGCGGGCATCGGGGTTCCGGCTACCGTGAAGGGCATCTCGCTGGAAGAGACCCTGCATGATCCCGGGGTGAAAAAACGCGAAGACATCCTGCTGACGTATATCAACCTCCAGCGCGCCATCAAGAAGGACGGTTTCAAACTCATCCTCTACAATGTCGACGGGCAGCGTCATCCGCAGCTTTTCGACCTCAAGGCCGATCCGATGGAGCTAAAAAACCGCTACGACGACCCTGCCTACCGTGAGAAACGCGAGGAACTGACCGGGCTGCTCTATGCCCGGATGAAGGCCGCAGGCGATTTCTGCGATCCCGAAAAACCCGACTGGGGCTATCCCGCGAAACTGAACTGGAAGCAGGTGATGCAGGTGAATCCCTGATTCCTGCATGGTGTGAAACGCAAAAAACAGGATATTTTGTTATCTTTGTCCGATAAGCATTTGTTTCAACCTGTATTTTAAGAACCCAACCTTACTGGCCGATGTCGAATATCTCAGCGACCGCATTTGCAGATACCAAACCCCATTACAACATTCTCGACGGATTGCGGGGAATAGCCGCTCTTACGGTCGTATGTTTCCACCTGTTCGAAGCCTTCGCAACCAGCCATCTCGACCAGCGGATTAATCACGGCTATCTGGCGGTCGATTTTTTCTTTATCCTTTCCGGCTTCGTCGTCGGTTATGCTTACGACGACCGGTGGAAAAAGATGACGGTAGCGGAATTTCTCAAGCGCCGTTTTATCCGCCTGCATCCCATGGTCGTCATGGGGGCTGTCATCGGAGCCGTCATGTTCTACTTCCAGGGTTGTTCGGTCTGGGACGTTTCGACGGTATCCATGTCCATGCTGCTGGTAGCGACGCTGCTCAATGCGCTGCTGATCCCGGCTGCGCCCGGTTCCGAAATCCGGGGCCTCGGTGAGATGTATCCGCTCAACGGTCCGAGCTGGTCGCTGTTTTTCGAGTATATCGGTAATATCCTCTATGCATTCTTTATCCGGAAACTTCCGACCAGGGCCCTTTCCGTATTGGTATTGCTTGCCGGCTGCGGATTGGCCGCATTCGCCATTTGGGGCCCTCTGGGCGATATCTGCGTCGGATTCGCCATGGACGGCGTCAACATGACGGGCGGTTCCCTGCGCCTGCTGTTCGCTTTCTCGGCGGGACTGCTGCTGTCCCGCGTGTTCAAGCCGATTCATATAAAAGGCGCGTTCTGGATTTGCAGCCTGGCCGTCGTCGCGCTGTTGTCGGTTCCCCGCATCGGTGGGAGCGAACATCTGTGGATGAACGGTTTATACGATACGGTCTGCGCCGTTGTCTTCTTTCCTCTGCTCGTATACCTCGGGGCATCGGGAAAGACGACGGATAAAATAACCACCCGGGTTTGTAAATTCCTGGGCGATATATCCTATCCGCTGTACATGGTGCATTATCCTTTCATTTATCTCTACTATGCCTGGGTTAAAAACGAAAACCTCACCTTCGAGCAGTCGCTGCCCGGCGCTGCGGCCCTCGTCGCGGGATCGGTGATCCTGGCTTATCTGTGCCTGAAATTGTACGACGAGCCGGTGCGCCGTTTCTTGACGAAGCGCCTTTTGCCCAAACAAAAGTTATAACCGGGTCTCTATATTGGGCAAAAAGCCCGTGATTATTCCCAACAGAGGCAGCAGGGTGCTGATCTGGAAAATAAACTCGATACTCGTCCGGTCGGCCAGCCAGCCGAAAAAGGCCGAGCCGAGGCCGCCCAGTCCGAACATCAGTCCGAAGAATACCCCGGCGATCATTCCGACTTTTCCGGGCATCAGGTCGGTCGCATAGACCAGGATGGCCGAGAAGGCCGACGAAATGACGAGGCCGATAATCACCGCCAGCACAATGGTCGCGCTCAGCCCGGCATAGGGCAGCAGCAGCGTGAAAGGCGCCGCGCCGAGAATCGATCCCCAGATGACGTACTTGCGTCCGATACGGTCGCCCAGCGGCCCGCCGATAAGCGTCCCCGCCGCCGAAGCGGCCAGGAATGCAAAAAGACAGTATTGCGCCCCCTGCACCGACATCGAAAACTTATCCATCAGAAAGAATGTGAAATAGTTGGTCATGGAGGCGATGTAGAAGTATTTCGAGAATACCAGCACACCCAGGATGACGAGCGCCGCCCGGACTTTCCGTTTCGGGAGGCCGTGTGCAGAAACCGTCGTCGTTACGGCGGATTTACGGGCCGCGGCGGCCAGTTGCCGTTTATACCAGTTTCCGATTCTTATGAGTATGAAAATGGCGAGCAGGGCGGTCAATGCAAACCAGCCGATCGAAGCCTGTCCGAAGGGAATCACGATCAAGGCGGCCAGCAGGGGCCCCATGGCACTTCCGGCATTGCCTCCGACCTGGAAGATCGACTGCGCCAGCCCTTTGCGGCCTCCCGAAGCGAGCTGCGCCACACGCGAAGACTCGGGATGGAAGACCGACGATCCGCAGCCGATCAGGCCCACCGACACCAGAATGAGGGAAAAGCCCGGAGCAATGGAGAGAGCAAGCAGCCCGGCCAGCGTGAAGCACATGCCCACGGCCAGCGAATAAGGCCGCGGATGGCGGTCTGCCATCATCCCGGCAACGGGTTGCAGGAGCGACGAAGTCATCTGGAAGACCAGCGTGATGATACCGATCTGGGCGAACGTAAACCCGAATTTCTCCTTGAGGAGCGGATAGACCGCCGGGATGACCGACTGCATCATGTCGTTGAGCAGGTGGGTGGCGCACACCATCAAAAGGATCGGATAGACCGTCCGGCTTGCCGTAATCCGAAGTGGCTGCGCGGAGGCAGGAGTGGTATTCATAGGCATCGACCGCTAAAATCCGTGCAAAAGTAGACTATTTAACCGGAATAAACAAGCCGGACCGCGGGATGAACGCACTTTCCCGGCGGCATACGGAAAACCGGGAGCGGATTATTCGGCCGGCTCGAATGAAACCGTCACCTCACTCCGTCCGAGGGCGGCTTCAAGGCCGGAAGTATCGTCCAGACGCCCGAGGTGGGTGTAACTGTAAGAGGTCGCAAACGTTTTGTAAAACAACACCAGGCAGTCGGACCCGTAAAGCATCAAATCGCCGGTATGGATCGTGCCGGGATTGGACGCCGATGTCTGCAAACGGTCCGGCAAATAATAGTATTTTTCATTGCCGTTCAGTTCGCCCATCCGGACGGTCATCGGCAGCATCGCCCTGAATGCCCGGGAGGCGGCATTGTCGGACAAGGTAGCCGTAAAGGATACCGTCCCGACGGCAATCCGCAAACGGTTGCCTGCCGACGGGCCGGGCCCGGGATCAGGTGTCGGCCCGGGCGTTTGATTGCCGGGAACAGGGGCCGTGTCATCCGGGCTGCATGCCGTGAATGCCGGCGATACGGCCATAACGATGAAAGCCATCGCTATTGTGAGAATACGTTTCATAACGGGACTTTTTTAAGTTTGACAATGTGGTTCCGTACAAGGACAAACCCGATGCCTGCCGCCAGGAACAGCAGGGCTCCCATCAGCGAATACCGGGAGCCGAATCCTGTGATAAACACCCCGCAGACAGCCGTGCCGACCGTCGTGCCCAGGTTGGCCGAGGTGAGGAACAGGCC
This sequence comes from Alistipes montrealensis, assembly GCF_018362775.1. Taxonomy (GTDB): domain Bacteria; phylum Bacteroidota; class Bacteroidia; order Bacteroidales; family Rikenellaceae; genus Alistipes; species Alistipes montrealensis. Next base: position 12,972 of record NZ_JAGYXY010000001.1, on the reverse strand, counting down.
GTTGGCAAAATCGGGAGCCTCGGGTGCGGCGTCGGAGATCATGTATTGCCCGGTATTGCTGGCTATGCCCGCCAAAATACCCAATACCAAAATAAGCACACTCGCCGGGATGGTTTGCGAGCCGGTCGCGAAGAGCAGCAGGTAGGCCGCCGACAGCAGGAACGGCACGACGATCATGCAGCGACGGGCGTTCCTGAAGAGCAGCCGCCCGGCAACGACGTTGCCGACGATGTTCGCCCCGCCGTAAACCAGCAGCAGGACGCTGACCGCATCGAAAGGCAGTTCCGTGACCGTATCCAGGAAATCGGACATATAGCTGAAGAAACCGAACATCGCGCCGTTTATAAACGTAAAGGCGATGACGGAGTGCCACGTTACGGCTTTCCTCAGGACCCCCAACTGTGCGCCGTAGGAGAGTTTTCGCTGAACAGGCAGCGACGGTATGCAGAAGATCGTTGCGATCAGTACCGATGCGTTCACGATCGCAAAAAACGCCATCGCCACGGAAACGGAGGTATGTCCGGCGATAAAACCGGTGACCGGAACGCCCAGCACCATGCCGGCCGAAACGCCGACGAATACTTTCGAAACCGCTTTCGGGGCCATCTCCTGGGGTACGGATGCCGCAGCGACCGAAAAGGCCATCGACACATAGACCGGGTGAAGGAATGCGGGCACAGCACGGGCGACGAGCAGCACGGCGAAGTCGTCGGTCAGCGCGGAAACGATGTTGCCGACCGTAAAAAGCCCCAGCGCCAGCAGCATCGCCGTCCGGCGGTTGACGCCCGAAAACAGCAGCGGCATCACCGGGGCCGAGAGGGCGACGATAAGTGCGAATACACTTACCGTCCAGCCCGCTTCGGGAACCGTAACTCCGAACGTTTCCGCAATCCGGGGAATAATTCCCACCACCCCCATCTCGGTGTTGATGATGCCGAAAACCCCGAACGTCAGGATCAGGACCAGCAATCCCGGCCTATGTGCGGATAACCTTTTCATCGCTTACAGCCGTTCCTGGAAGAATGCCGTCAGTTTGCCGAAAGGAATCACGTCGGTTCGGTCGTAAAGGTCGACATGGCCTGCGCCCGGTACGATGTAAAGCTCCTTCGGTTCGGCTGCCCGCCGGCAGGCATCCTCGCTGAATTCGCGCGAATGGGCATTCTCCCCGGCAATGAAGAGCAGGGCGCGCGGCGAAATGGTTTCGATATCGTCGAACGGATAGAAGTTCATAAACTTCACTTCGCTCGTCAGCGTCGGATGCGTCGTAGTCCGGGGCGTTGCTCCCCGGGGTGTATATTCGCCGCGGGGCGTGCGGTAAAATTCGTAGAACTCCCGCTCGATCGGCGTCGATTGTTCAGTCAGTTCGTGTACCGTGCCGCCGGTGTAGCGGGTTTCGCCGCCCAAAAATTCGACGTAACGCTGTTCGGCGGCTTCAATGAGGGCCTGTTTCCGCTGTTCGGGTGTCACCGCATTCTTCAGTCCGTTGCGTTTGGCCGTTCCCATGTCGTACATGCTTACGGTAGCTATCGCCTTCAGCCGCGGATCGATCTTCGCCGCACTGATGGCAAAACTGCCGCTGCCGCAGATGCCTATCGCACCGATGCGTTCCCGGTCGACGAACTCCCGCGTTCCGAGGAAATCGACCGCTGCACTGAAATCCTCCGCATAAACGTCCGGCAGGACAGCGTTGCGCGGTTCCCCGTCGCTGTCGCCCCAGAACGAGAGGTCGATGGACAGCGTCACGAAACCCTGTTCGGCCAGCTTCGTGGCATACAGATCGGCGCTCTGCTCCTTGACGGCTCCCATCGGATGACCCACGATGACCGCAGAACGCTTCTCGCCCGGCTTCATATCCCGGGGCAGGAAGAGGTTTGCACCCACCTTCATCTTATACAGGTTCGGGAACGAGACTTTTTCCACATTCACCTTATCGCTCTTATAAAAGTTGTCCGCATCGGTTTGTGCGGAAGAAATACCGTGTATCATAAAAAGGATTGTTGTTAAAATAAGTATTCGCTTCATATTCGTTGTTTTTTAATCGGTTTACCGGTAAGCCGCCTTGTAGATTCCCAGGCATTCGTCGATACTCAGCCGATGCCGGTCCGATTCGAACAGGGCAGGCATCGTATCGAAAGCGTTGAACGTCATTTGCCGCAATTCGTCGGGCGTGATGCCGAAATCGGACATTTTCAGATCGGACACCCCGCAGGCCTCCTGCAGGCGGGTGAGCGCCGTGATGAAATCCCCGGGGTTCGCGGCATCCTCCATGCCCATCGCACGGGCCATCCGCACGAACCGGTCGTCACAAACATGTTTTTCGACGAAGAACGAGAAGTAGGCTTTCGAAAGCATGATCAACCCCGCACCGTGGGGCAACGCCTGATGGTAGGCCGACATGGCGTGCTCCATCGAGTGCTGGCTGGTGGTCGCGCTCAGGCACATCACCACGCCCGAAAGGGTGTTGCCGAACGCTACGCGGGTACGGGCTTCCAGGTCATTTCCGTCGGCGACGGCACGAGGCAGGTTGCGGGCGACGTTTTCGATAGCCGTCAGGGCATACATGTCGCTTACGAGGTTTGCGAATTTCGAGATATAACTCTCGACGCTGTGGAACAGCGCATCGAAACCCTGATAGGCCGTGAACGCAGGCGGCACGGTGAGCATCAGTCGGGGATCGACGACCGACAGCACGGGAAACGCACCTTTGACGCCGATCTTTTCGTGTGTTTCGGAGTTGGTGACAACGCCCCAGGCATCGGCCTCGGAGCCGGTTCCGGCCGTCGTCGAAATAGCCACGAGCGGCAGCGGTTCGTGTGCAGGCTTCATGCCTTTGCCCGTTCCGCCGGAAACGTAGTCCCACAGGTCGCCGTCGTTGACCGCCATCAGGGCAATGGCCTTGGCTGCATCCATCACACTGCCGCCGCCGAGTGCGACAACCAGATCGCATCCGTTTCCGCGAGCCGCGGCGGCTCCGGCCATGACGGTCGATTTCAGGGGATTCGCTTCGATCCGGTCGAAGACGACCGTCTCGATCCCGGCCATCCGGAGTTGCTCTTCCGTCGCAGCCAGATAGCCGTTTGCACGGGTCGACTTCCCGTTCGAGATTACCAGCAGCGCCTTGCTGCCGGGCATCGCCTGCCTGTGCAGGTTCTGCAATTCACCGGCCCCGAAAAGTATCCGGGTCGGAATCCACATGTCGAAATTCATTTTCGTTTTCATAATCCGATCGTGTTTGAGATTTTTCACACTGCAAAATTACGATCCCGAAAGCACCGGGACAGTATGCGGATTACGGATATTCTTACCCCGATTACTGGTTTTGGACTGTCGGCCGACAACTCCGGTCTGGCGTCGGCTCGACTGACGAGCGTGAACCTCGGTTATCTTTGCCGGAAAATTTGAGAAAATAGCCGATATTTTTTATATTTGTAAGGATTGAATGTGTTTTTAATACATTCGGTCTCTGGTATATAACATTCGGTCGTTTTGTAGCCTTTCGGATATGACAATCGAGAAACTGGACGGAACTTCGCCCCGACTTTACACGCTCGTCGCACCGCTGGTCATGCGGCGCAGCGTGTTGCGTCAGAACAACAACTACCCGTTCTGGACCTCGCGTTCGCATACGTGGTTCGTGGCGTGGGAAGGTGAGACCGTTTTCGGATTCATGCCGGTGGAGATCACCGACAGTGGCGTGGCCAAGATCAACAACTACTACGTTTCGGGCGATGATCCGCAGTTGTTGTCGCGCTTCCTGCGCGAAATAATCCAATATTACCACCGCGACTATACGATACGTTCCGTGACGCTGATCCGCCATGCGGAGATATTTCGGACCGAAGGATTCGCGCAGGTCCGGGAATGGAAAGAGTACGTGGCGATGCAGTACGGGAAAAACCGGCAGCCATGAACGTCTACGAGCGGACACAGCAGCGGCTGAAAACGGTTTTCGACCTTTTCGACAACATCTACGTCTCTTTTTCCGGCGGCAAGGACAGCGGTGTGCTGCTCAACCTCTGCATCGACTACATCCGGCGGCACGGATTGCGGCGCCGGATCGGGGTGTTTCACATGGATTATGAAATCCAGTACCGCGACACGATCGACTACGTCGACCGGACGCTGGCCGCGAACGCCGATATTCTCGACATCTACCGGGTCTGCGTCCCGTTCAAGGTTCAGACCTGTACCTCGATGTTCCAGCGATACTGGCGGCCTTGGGAGGAGTCGAAACGGGAGCTTTGGGTCCGGGAAATACCTGCGGGGAGCCTCACGCAACGCGACTTTCCGTTCTTCACCGAAGAAATGTGGGATTACGAGTTCCAGAACCGCTTCGCCGAATGGCTCCACGAGCGCAGCGGCGCGGCGCGCACGTGCTGTCTGATCGGCATCCGCACGCAGGAGAGCTTCAACCGCTGGCGTACGATTTACAGCGACCGTAACCACCACCGGTTTTCCGGCAAACGGTGGATACGCCAATGGGTCGGCGGCGGCATCTGCAACGCCTATCCGCTCTACGACTGGCTGACGACCGATATATGGACGGCCAACGGACGCTTCGGCTGGCCCTACAATCGGCTGTACGACCTTTTCTACCGGGCCGGCGTGCCGCTCGACAGCCAGCGTGTGGCCAGTCCGTTTATCTCGCCGGCCATCGCCAGTCTGCACCTCTACAAAGCCATCGACCCGGACACGTGGGGACGCATGGTCGGTCGGGTCAACGGGGCCAATTTCGCGGCGCTGTACGGCCGGACGACGGCTGTCGGCTGGCAGGCGGTGCGCCTGCCGAAAGGGATGACCTGGGAGCGCTACATGTATTTCCTGCTCTCTACCCTGCCCGAGCCGACGCGGCGCAACTACCTGGAAAAACTCTCCGTAAGCATCCGTTTCTGGCGCGAAAAAGGCGGATGTCTCTCCGAGGCTACCATCGGGAAACTGCAAAAGGCCGGCGTCCGGATCGAAGTCGGCGGCCGCACCGCCTACCGCACCGACAAGCGGCCGGTACGCATGGAGTATCTCGACGACATAGACCTTCCGGAATTCAGCCAGCTGCCCACATTCAAACGTATCTGTATCTGCATTCTGAAGAACGACCACGCCTGTAAATACATGGGATTTTCGCCCAGCAGGAGCGAAACGCAGCGCCGCAAGAAAATCATGGAAAAATATGAATCGTTACTACGAATCTCAAACGAAGAACACCTACCGGAGCCCTGTCTATAACGTTCGTGCCGTGCCGGTGGAGAAGGTCGTGGCGAACAGTTACAATCCTAACGTCGTCGCGCCGCCCGAAATGAAACTGCTGGAACTCTCGATCTGGGAAGACGGCTACACGATGCCGTGCGTCTGCTATTACGACGCCGAAAAAGACCGCTACGAACTGGTGGACGGCTACCATCGCTATCTGGTGCTCAAAACCTCGAAACGTATCTACGAACGTGAACGGGGACTGTTGCCCGTTGCCGTGATCGAAAAGGACCTTTCGAACCGCATGGCCTCGACCATTCGCCACAACCGGGCGCGCGGGACGCACAACGTCGAACTGATGAGCGAAATCGTTGCCGAACTGACCCGCGCGCGGATGTCCGACCAGTGGATCATGCGTCATATCGGCATGGACCGCGACGAACTGCTGCGCCTCAAACAGATCACGGGCCTTGCCGAACTCTTTGCCGACAAGGAGTTCAGCCTCGGCGACGCCGATGAGGGCACGGCCGAAACAGCCGGGAACCTGCGCTGATTGAAAAACATGTCCCGGATATTATCCTATCGTGACCTATTTTAAAGACTTGAAAATTAGGTCACGAATAAGGATTAAAAACCTGCTTTTCGTTGCTTTTTTCAGCTTCGGTCTGAAAACGAAAAAACCTTACATATCATTGATACATAAGGTTTTTGCTCTTTATTTCAGCCTCTTTCTCAAGGCTTCGTGAGCGGAAAACGGGAATCTGACCGTGTTTTCCGTTCTATATTGATTTTTAACAAATTCCACTTAAAATCGTCAGGGTTGAATGTCCTGTGATACATTCTGTCCACAAATCATTTGCACTCTCAAAATCTTATTCAGAACGGTATTGCAAAGATAATACTTTTACATTTAACTGCAAATAAATCAAGCAAAAAACGTTCAATTTTTTTAATATTTGGTTGTATCTACATGACCATATGCCGAACAAATGCAGTACGATAATTGATATTTCCAAATTGCCGGAACCCTATAAAAATCCTTTTGACAATACCGTATTTACGCCTTCATCCCCTATTCTGATACGTCAATGTCATATTGACCGCTCGTTTTGTCCAGTGTCGGATGCAGATACCGTAAAACGAAGATTTGGAAATTACAAGAATATATGTCATGCCAATTATCTTAATAGCCATTAAATAAAATGGAGGCAGATAGCATAAAACCGATTTTTTGTTCTATATTTGTAATGTTTATTAAATTAACGGGCATTAAAAAAGCATGAAGTTTTATAACCGAATACAGGAATTAGAAATACTTGGACGCACTTGGGAGCAATCTAAACAAAGTGCGTGCTTTACAGTAATGGTCGGCCGTCGCCGCATCGGGAAGACCTCGTTGTTGCTGGAATCCGTAAAGGGGACGAAATATCTCTATTTGTTCGTATCTCGGACCAGCGAGCCGCTTCTATGCGAACAATTCCAAAAGGATGCAGCACAAGCATTGGGTATACAGATCTTCGGCACGATTACCCGATTTAGGGATTTATTCGAGCAATTATTGATTTTCGGCACGAAAGAACATTATACGCTTATCATCGACGAATTCCAAGAGTTCGCCAACGTAAACTCGTCCATATTCAGTGAGATTCAGAATTTGTGGGATCAGTATAAAGGTAGAGTGAAGATAAATTTCATTGCTTCCGGCTCCATCTACTCGATGATGATGAAAATTTTCGAGAACCGGAAAGAGCCTCTGTTCGGTCGTCTTACATCCAAAATTACGCTTCAGCCTTTTGCTGTCAGAGTCATCAAGGAAATCCTGAACGACTACAATCCTAAATACACTTCCGAAGACCTGCTTTGTCTATATATGCTCACGGGAGGAGTTCCTAAGTACATAGCCTTGTTAATGGAGGCGGGGGCTACAAAGAAAAACAAGATGCTGGATATGGTTACGAGTCCTGACTCACCGTTTATCGGTGAAGGGAAAGACCTCCTCGTATCGGAATTCGGAAAAGAATATGGAACCTATTTTTCGATACTCCAACTGATTGCTTCCGGAAAAAACACGCAAAGCGAAATAGACTCTGTTATCGGTAAAAATACCGGGGCCTATCTGGCTAATCTGGAGCGGGAATATTCGTTGATTACCAAAAACAGACCCATGTTTTCTAAGCCGGAGAGTCGGAAAAACCGCTGGAGCTTGAACGACAATTACCTTCGGTTCTGGTTTCGGTTTATCTTCCCGAATCAATCGTTGATAGAGATGGGGAAATACGATATGCTGCGGGAAGTTATCGACCGGGGCTACGAACAATACAGCGGCTTAATTCTGGAGAAATACTTCCGGGCCAAAATCGCCGAAGAAAAACGGATAACCGGTATCGGCAGTTATTGGGATAACAAGGGAGAAAACGAGATCGACGTTATCGCCATAAACGATTTGGACAAAACGGCCATAGCTGCCGAAGTCAAACGCAATTCCAATAAGATAGACATGAATATTCTTCAATCAAAAGTTCATTCAGTTAAAGAATTGGCTAAATATGAAATCGAGTTGCAAGGATTGTCGTTAGAGAATATGTAGCTAAAGGATAATATGGGATATATAAATAATAAATAGTTGTAGGGCGAAACGAGAGATAAAATAACGGAGATTATATATTCTCCGTTATTTTATCTTTTTCATATTGGATAAGACATTTGTGACTATTTAAGCGATTTGTTTTTATATAGGTTAAGATATCGTCTTGATTAATATTCTCAGGAATATAGCTTTCTAGTTTTCGAATGGCACTAGAAGGCACGCCATATTCAAGAAGAATTGCTAGATTTTCTCGAATAAAATCATTTTCTATTAAGTTTGCATAATAAGTATAATTGCCGGCTCTAATACGTTTTTCTGCACACACAAAACGTTGCAATTCATTCATTACAGACAACCATTTAGGAATCTTGTATTGAAACCAATGTTTCATGGCTTGAAATACAAACTGGATTGCCTCATCTCGTAAGTCAGTACTTAATTTGTCTTTATTTGTCTCAAGTTTTCTACGGTAATTAAACTGATTATTTACCAAGTAAAAGATGTTTTTATTGATGCCATAATCGAAAGTTATTTTAATCAGTTGTTCTTTACTCATAGGAGCAATACTCTCACCAGGCGTTTTAAGTTTATCCCATGCAAGTCCTAAAACAAACCGGAGCTGCTCATATTTGGGATAACTATTCCAATATATGAGGTCATATTGAGAATATATTTGATCCCATAATATATCTATAATCTGTTTTTGCCCATGAACACTTAATCCATTTCGTTTTATGACTTCTCTTTCTTTAGTAGGGATTTGCAAAATAGACTGATACTGTTTAGTATTTTTGTCTCGAATATCACTATCATCTAACTGTATAAGCACCTCGTCTTTTATGGGATTTTGCTGGAAAAATGGAATATCAATAATGATATTGGATTTCTCTGGTGGAGGATTGAAATTATATATTTTCCCTATATAGTGAACCATCATTCTACCTGCTCGCCCCTTAATGTTTGAATAATCAAAATAGTCTACTTGATTGGAACCTTTCTTTGCGTCAAAATAGACTATATTTTTGGCACTCGTATTCACTCCTTCGATGATAGTGGAAGTGCAAAATAAGTATTTGATGGCGCCATTATTGAAATAATTGATTATTGAAGTAGTTATGTGTTTTTGCAGAGCGCCGTCATGAATGCCAATATCATATTTTAGCGTATTCAAAAGAGACCAATCATCTGAGATAAATTCACGAATCCAGTCTGTCAAAGGATATGTATTGGAACTGACAGATTTACCTTTAGCCTCTAGATAAGAAGCAAATTTTTTAGAAAGAAATCTTACTCTTGTTGGAGACGAGCAATAGATAATAGTTTGCTCTTCAGATAAGGTTTCTAATAACTCAAAAAGAATATTCTCTTTAAATTCTTTTCTCTCTCCACTAATGCCAAATTTCCCCAAATACTTTTGATAAATATTTATTTCACGTGAATCAACTAGAGAATAGTTACTTCTGTAAAAGATAGCATTGTAAGTTTCTGCAAAACCAGCACTAATGCCATCAATATTTGGCCCAAGTAAATAGAACTTCGGAGCGAACTTTTGTAAAAGATAATAGAAAGCATTGTTCAGAGAGGATGACCTTTCGTCATCACGTTGTCCGCTTAATTTATAAAATTCATCAATTACAAGAAAATCTATATTGGCAAAAAGAGTATATTCATTTACTCGTTCTGCTGTAAATAAAAATATATTGCCTTTGTCCTCTGAAGGTTTTTGTGTAGTCCTTACTATTAACTTATAATTATCATTATATTTTAAAAGTTTTTTTCTAGTTTCATCTAATAATGCAAGTGTTGGCTGAATGATTATGATATTCCTATATTGTCTTGACGCGACAATTTCCTCTATCAATAAACTCTTGCCAAAACTTGTAGGAGCGCTTACTATAACATTTTTATTTGAATGTAGGAGATCTAATAAATTTTTTTGTTCATCATGAAAGTATTTGTCCGGAATGTTTTCTGAGCCATGTAGCTCTTTTCTTATTTCGGCGGCGGTATTGTTAAGTTTAAGATGCTCCTTTTGTAGATAGGGATAGAATCCCGCTATTTCAATTACATTAGTCCAAAGATCCTTACTAGATATATGTAACTTTCCCCAATTATTTAAAACATTAATGGCCAACTTGTAACCATCAGGATTTTGCTCATCTATAAGCGCATGACAGACTTGAGCATACTTAAAGCTATCATCAAATGAAATTTCTTGAGACTCCTCAAGCATTGATATAATAGTCTCGATATTATGCATTTTGCTGATTGTAAAGTTTCTGGTGTAATACTTTAATTAGCTCTTTTTTAGATGGAATAGGAAAGAGGATTAATATAACATTGAGATTAGTGACAACCGGCTCTCCTGTTTTTATTTCTCCTATTAATTTGTTAAATTCAGCATCAAGTAATCTTATTTCTGTTTCAAATTCTTTTGAAAAATCAGGATGCATGTCGTGAGCGCATTTTTCAAATATTTGTGATTGATAGGTGCAAATGATTGGTATAGTGACAGATTTAAGAATATCCTCCAATTTATACCTGCCTTGACTTACTTTGTGAAAAGTGTCAAACCAATATTGCTTTTGGCTGAGAAAGGTTTCATACTGTGTTTTTGTATTTTCATCAGGATATTCTTCGATAGGTAGAAAAGAGTATTTCTTTTTTGCAAGTAGTGCAAACTCTCGTTTTAAAAAATCACATTTGAAGTGTGTTTTAATATCCTCTAACAAATCCTCTATGCCACTCTTCCCTGCTGTACCATCCTTCCTGTAGTAAATTTTGGATTCACCCAGATAAAGAGATGGAACTTTGTGATCTGTAAGATTAGGTCCTATATGTACCGAATCAAATCCATGCACAGTAAACCCATCTGTATCTTTAAAATATATTTTCGACACCAGAGGAACTGAATTAAAATAATCTCGCAAGAGAACATGGAGGATAAGTTCTCCAAACTCGCCTCTCTTTTTTATTTTATCCTCCGCCTTTAAGTCGGTATCATCAATTACTGAGTCTTTGTCCAAATAGGTCCATTTGACATCATTGAATGAATCAATTTTATATATTGATTTAGCTGCTTCAATTAGTTTCCTCCTATCATAGGTTTTCAGAATTCCTGTGTGATAGCCAAATGCAAAGTCTACAACCGCATCCATTAATATGTCCGCAAATTCCGTTGTTCTACAAACTCCCAGATCAAATCCAATGTAAAAAGTCTTAAGTTGGGACTCTGAAATATTATTCATCAAAACCTCTTCTGATCTAAAAGACATACTTCCTTTCTTTTATTAAATACAAATTTAATAAAATTATGCTAATACCTAAAAGTCAATTTATTAGAAAACCTATAAAGATCACTCTCTCAAATTATTTAGTAGCGCTGTCTGACTCTGCTTGCCGCCACTTCCACAATAATTTGCATTCCATTTTTACAGTCTCCCTAATTCAAGACACGACTTCATCATTCTAACTCTGATTTTTGCTCATAAATCTCATTCTACAAATATAATTTAGGTAAATATACACATTTATTAATAAAACTAATCTAAGAAATGTATTTATTGTTGGTATTAGTTGTATGAAGAGGGGGAAAGTAACACGGCCCGTATTTTGCTCCATTTATTCTGTTACGGGGAAATAGCAGTATATTTACCGGCTGACAGGTAAACACGAGGAGGCATACAAGCGAAAATACGAACATGGAGATTCTCGATCATATATACCATAATGCAACGCCCCTTATACGTCCGTCCGACGGTTCGTAGCAAGGAAGGAGTCGTATTTCACGTGTGCTTTACCGGGTGTTTATCCGAATAGTTTATAAACCTTTAAAGCACAACGAAATGAAAACATCCATCGCCCCGAGGCTCAACTACTGCGCCGACAGCGAAGGCCGTTACGCTTTGATTATCCAAGTGATCCACGACCGTCGCCGCAGCATCCTGACCACTCCCTATCGTCTCTATCCGGATGAGTTCGACCGGAAAAAGTGTCGGGCCATTCCCACAAACCGCACCAAGGCTCACCGCAACATGATCCGCGAAGCGAACGAGAGTATCGCAACTTACCTTTCGGCACTGAGCCTCCTCGCCGACAAGCTGAAAAAGACGGGCGCTCCCTATACGGCGCAAAGTATTACCGACCTCTATAAATGCAACAGCGATTACCATTACCTGACGACATTCGCGGAGAAACTGATCGCCGACCTCGAAACCACGGGGCGTTTCGGTACGGCACGCACCTACCGGTCGCTGATGAGGGCATGGGGAAAATTCGCACCGAATACCCGATACCGCTTCTCGCAGCTCGATTCCCGGACGATCGCTGCCTTCGGCGATTATCTGGAACAGCACGGAAACCAGCGGAACACGGTAAGTTTCTACCTGCGGACCCTGCGGGCGTTATACAACCGCGCCCGCAAGTATGGCTATGCTCCGGAGGGCAGCAATCCATTCCGCGAAGTGTCGTTTAAACCGGCCAAAACCCCGAAACTGGCCGTGACGCGAGAGTTGCTGAATACGTTGGCGGGTACGGATTTCGAAGATGCGCTGCTGAACGAAGCTCGCGACATGTTCCTGTTCAGTTTCTACGCGCGGGGAATGTCGTTCGTGGATATGGCCTACCTCGAAAAGGACAAAATATGGGACGGCGCCCTGCACTACCGGCGACACAAGACCCACCAGACTTTCAATGTGGCCATCACTCCGCAGTTGCGTGAGATCATCGACAGGTACGACACGGCTGATTCGCCTTGGGTTCTGCCCTGCATGAAACGCGGACGGCTGTTCTCCACTTATTCGGACGAGAATCCGGATAATGCCCTCTCCCCTGCCGTGCAGTACAAATTCTACTGCATGGCCCTGCAATATTATCTGCTTCTGCTCCAAGAAATCTCCAAAAGGCTGGGATGCAGGAAGCTGACCTTCAATGTGGCCCGCCATACTTGGGCGACCGAAGCCCGGAGCATGGGCGTTCCCATGCCGCATATCAGCGAAGGTTTGGGCCACACTTCGGAGCAGACGACACGTTTCTATCTGGCCCAGCTGGACAGTCGTACGGTGGACAAGGTCAATGAGATGGTGACGAAACTGCGTTGAAAAATCGAATGGAAAACCGGCTATAGAATCGAGACATAACCCTATTCGCTACGGGCAGCGAAAAATCAACGAGGATTCAACGCATAATATGACTGATAA
>NZ_JAGYXY010000013.1 GCF_018362775.1 Alistipes montrealensis | reverse complement strand
TATTGTCCCGTGTGAGAACTTTATCTCATCTCCTTAAATATGTCAAAGTACGTTGCGAATTTCTTCGCGGTGAACAGCACTCGGTTCGAACCTACGCCTCAAGCGGTGCTGTTGTAACGTTTCTTTGAAGTGAGCAGCTAAAATTTACCTTTGAAACAAGGCTCCAGAAAGGAGGTGTTCCAGCCGCACCTTCCGGTACGGCTACCTTGTTACGAC
>NZ_JAGYXY010000012.1 GCF_018362775.1 Alistipes montrealensis | reverse complement strand
TTGGCGATACGTATCCTGTCGTGCGACGTGGGCAGCGTGTTCTCCTTGTTCGACAGAACCTCCTCGTACAGCTTTTCTCCCGGACGCAGGCCCGTGTATTCGATCCTGATATCCTTGTCCGGCTCGAATCCCGCCAGCGAGATCATCCGTTGGGCCAGGTGTGCGATCTTAACCGACTCGCCCATGTCGAACACGAAGATCTGGTTGCCCGTAGACATCGTGGCAGCCTCCATAACCAGGCGGCAAGCCTCGGGGATCGTCATGAAGAATCGCGTAATGTCCGGGTGCGTAACCGTCACAGGACCGCCTTTGGCGATCTGCTCCCTAAAACGCGGGATGACCGAGCCGTTCGAACCCAGCACGTTCCCGAAGCGCGTCGTCACGAATTTGGTCCTGCCCGGCGTCTGACCCTGTTCGATCGACAGCCCCAGCGACTGCACGTAGATCTCCGCAAGGCGCTTGGTGCAGCCCATCACGTTCGTCGGGTTCACAGCCTTGTCCGTCGAGATCATAACCATCTTCTCCACCTCGTATTCGATACACTTGTCGGCCACGTTGCGCGTGCCCGCGACGTTCACCAGGACCGCCTCGCACGGATTCTCCTCCATCAGCGGGACGTGTTTGTAAGCCGCGGCATGGAACACCACCTGCGGATGGTAGGTCCGGAACACGTAGTCCAGCCGGGCAGNAGATTCGAACGTCACCGATAACCGGGATGAATTTCAAATCCGGATAGCGTTCTTCCAGCTCCAGGCGCAGGTTGTGCATCGGGGTCTCCCCGTTGTCGAAAAGGATCAGACGGTGGATGCCGAACGTAGCCAGCTGCCGGCAAAGCTCCGAGCCGATCGAACCTGCGGCGCCTGTAACCAGGACCGTCTTGTCTTTGAAATTGGCGATGATCTCATCCATCGAGATGCGGATCTCGGGACGACCCAGCAGGTCCTCGATCTTGATCTCTCGGATCGACTGCTTCATGATCTTACCGTCGATAACCTCGTCGATAGGAGGCGCGATCAGGATCTTAACGGACTTTTCCGTACAATACCGGATCAGGCGTTCCTGTTCCGACTGGGCGTCGTCGTTCGTGGCGAAAAGAACGCCGTCGATGTCGTAACGGTCACGGAGGTATTCGATGCTGC
>NZ_JAGYXY010000011.1 GCF_018362775.1 Alistipes montrealensis | reverse complement strand
GCGTCGCCGAAGAACTGGAGACGCTCTCCCGCTCGGTCGACATCCCGCAGATGGTAAGGCTGATGAAACAGACAGTGCCCGAGTTCATTTCCAAAAACTCGAAGTTCGAGGTATACGATCGGGAGATCCAGAAAAATAAATAAACACTTGATATATGAACATAGCGATAGTAGGAACGGGTTACGTAGGCCTTGTTTCCGGAACCTGCTTTGCCGAAATGGGCATTGACGTGACGTGTGTCGATATCGACCGGCAGAAGATCGACCGGTTGCAGAACGGTGAGATTCCGATCTATGAACCGGGCCTGGAGGATATGGTGCGACGCAATGTAGACGCGGGACGCCTGCATTTCACGACGGACTTGGCGACGTGCCTGGACAAGGTCGAGGTCGTCTTCTCGGCTGTGGGTACGCCTCCCGACGAAGACGGTTCGGCAGACCTGAAATATGTGCTGGCCGTGGCCCGGACTTTCGGGCAGCATATCAAAAAGTATACGATCCTGGTCACGAAATCGACGGTTCCGGTAGGTACGGCGCAGAAGGTCAAGACGGCCATCCAGGAAGAGCTCGCCAAGCGTGGTGAAAAGATTGATTTCGATGTAGCCTCGAATCCGGAGTTTCTGAAGGAGGGCGCAGCCGTCAAGGATTTTATGTCTCCGGATCGGGTTGTTGTGGGTACGGAGAGCGCCCGTGCGCGCAAAATCATGTCGCGCCTGTACAAACCCTTCATGTTGAGCGGCGAGCGGATGATCTTCACGGATATTCCTTCGGCGGAAATGATCAAGTATGCCGCCAACTCGATGCTGGCGACGCGCATCTCGTTTATGAACGATATCGCCAACCTGTGCGAGAAGGTCGGCGCCGATGTGAACATGGTCCGCAAGGGGATCGGTTCGGACACGCGCATCGGCCGGAAATTCCTCTATGCAGGCTGTGGATACGGCGGTTCGTGCTTCCCCAAAGATGTGAAAGCGCTGATCAGGACTGCGGAGCAGAACGGCTATGAAATGAAGGTGCTGAAAGCGGTCGAAGAGGTCAACGAGAAACAGAAGTCGATTCTCTTCGAGAAGTTGCAGAAACACTATGATGGGAATCTGAAGGGCAAAACGATTGCTCTGTGGGGACTGGCATTCAAACCCGAAACGGACGACATGCGCGAAGCCCCGGCGCTGGTGCTGATCGACAAATTGGT
>NZ_JAGYXY010000010.1 GCF_018362775.1 Alistipes montrealensis | reverse complement strand
TTTTAAAATAAAAAGTTCACAAGCAAAGATATGAAAATGCTGCATCGTTTACAAATAAATTATTAAAAAAATTTACCAATATAACATATCCGCAGAGGATCGGCTGTTAACGGTTACGATTCGGACAATATGATTCTACGACGGTTACAGATTGTAATCGTCGTTTTTAGGCGTTTTCGGGTATTCCGGCCGAATATGTCTGATGTGTGACCTTCTGTGTATACACAAATCCGGCCTCAGAAACGCTCTTGAACCCGATCCAGGTCTGAATCCGGATACAATGTATCGAGCCGTTTCGAGAGGCGTTCCATGTCGCCGTCGAGTTTCGAGTGTGTGATGGTGGCATAAATTTGCGTAGTGCGGATATTCTTATGCCCCAGCAACTTACTGATAGTCTCGATTGCCATTCCCTGCGAAAGGGTGATCGTCGTGGCAAAGGTATGGCGGGCCGAGTGGAACGTAATGTGCCGCGGAATGCCTGCCAGGGACATGATGCGTTCGAGGCAGATGTTGCACCAGCCGTTGCTTGGAAGGTTGAATATCTGCGCGTTACGCTGTCTGGGCTTATATTTCAGCAGGATGGCATACGGAACGGCGAAAATCCGCACATTGACGGTAGCTCCGGTTTTGCGACGTGTCGTGCTGATCCACAACTGTTTACCATCCTGTTGAATGTGCTGGGATGTAAGCAGGCTGAGGTCGATATAGGAGAGCCCCGTGAAGCAACTGAACAAAAACGCATCCCGCACCAACTGCAAAGTAGCGTCGTCGAGCTCCAGGCGGATTAGTTTACGTATCTCGGCCATGGATAGATAGTTTCGAGTGACAAATTCGCTGTGCAGTTTGTAATTGGAGAAGAGGTCCTTGGACATGTAGCCCTTACTACGAGCCAGCATAAGCACGTGCTTGAGTGCGATCATGTAGATCCAAGTCGTGTTTTTCTTGTGTCCGCACTCCTGTGCGATGTACTGGTGAAACCCCGTCAGGAACTCCTTGTCAAGCTCTTTGAACAGCAAATCCTTGCGGTTGAACCGGTCGTTGACATAGCTTTCGAGATGGTTGTAAACACACCTATATTTATAATAGGTCGTTTTGCTGCGGCTGATTCCGACCATCCGGCTGAATTCTTCGTTGTGATGCTTGAAAAAAGCAAGCAGCGTTTCATTGCGCTGGTCGTTACCGAAATACATCTCCTTGACCATTCCCGGGGTGACCAGCGAATGCTCGTAGAATAACGTATTATAACATCGTTCGATGTGGAAGCGAATCTGAGCGAGTTGTTCGTTTGTACGTACGGCAACCGCGCTGCGTCCTGCCACTCGTCCCATACTCACACTCCACAAATTCGGATTCACAGATAGTTGCGTCGACAGCTGCGTCCGCTGTCCGTTGATCGTAATGCGTCCCATTATCGGTGTGTTCCCATTGCGTAAAGGCGCATTCTTCTTGATGTAAAACAGTACTTTGAACGTGTTTCTCATTCCCTTCTAACCTTTATTGAAACAATAAGTTAACCGCGATAAAGGTAATGATAAAGTTACTGCCGAATGGTATACTAATTGGACCAAATGTCTTATTTTGGCTAAGTTAACCCCTTTTTGACAGTAACTATCTGGTTACAGAACCCGGATACGCGGAGGTAACGCCTATTCATCTTACACGCTTAGTACCAAACTATTATGTTTTTTTAGGAAAAATCGGGCTTATTTCCTGCAATTATCATATATACAGAGGCTTAATATGCAAATTTTGGGATGCTAGATTTTTATTTTAAAA